>NZ_CM143720.1:1165000-2472500 GCF_055193175.1 Limnothrix sp. CMB-01 | reverse complement strand
GCTGAAAAAATTTTTGATTGACCGGTTGCGGTGGGGCGCTCAAGTCGAGTTAGGCTTGGGCGCGTTGTTTTTGAAGGGCGTGTGGATATGGCTAAGGGCATGTTGCCGGGTTGGCTACAGATTGATGGGCTACTGCGAGGGTGGTTGCTGGAGGATTTGGGGCGGGGCGATCGAGCAACGTTGGCGGTGGTTCGAGGTGCAGCGAAGGAGCCATGGGGACGGGCAACTTGGATTGCGAAGGCTGAGGGCGTGATTGCTGGGCTGCCGATCGCGGGGCGTGTTTTCCAATTGCTGGACGATCGGGTGGTGTGGAGTGCTGAGGTAGAGGAAGGTGTTGCCTGTGTACCTGGACAACTGCTGGCCCAGGTGTCAGGGCCATTGGAGGCGCTTCTCAGTGGCGAGCGGGTGGCGTTGAATTTGGTGATGCGCTTGAGCGGGGTGGCAACGCTGGCTAGTCAGTATGTGGAGCAACTGACTGGACTTCCCACACAGCTAGCGGATACGAGGAAGACGATTCCAGGACTCAGGATTTTGGAGAAATATGCAGCTCAGGTTGGGGGTGCGGTCAATCATCGTATGGGGCTGGATGATGCGGTGATGTTGAAGGATAACCACTTGGCGGCGGCTGGTGGGGTGGCGGTGGCGGTGGAACATGTTCGATCGCTCTGTCCCTATCCCTTGACGATCGAGGTGGAAACGGAATCCCTGGAGCAAGTGGCAGAGGCGATCGCAGCGGGGGTAGACATCATCATGTTGGACAACATGCCGCTGGCGATGATGCGGGAGGCGGTGGCCATGATTCGCGCCAAGGCTCCTCATATCAAAATTGAGGCTTCGGGCAATGTTTCGCTGGCTACGGTGCGATCGATCGCGCAAACCGGCGTAGATTACGTTTCCACCAGTGCGCCGATGACCCAATCTCGTTGGCTGGACATCAGTATGCGCATCCAAAACACTGACACCCAGTAGGCTGCCGAGATCACCACGCTGCCATGACCACTGAGATCAGGGGTTGATTCGAGGGAGCAAATGAGCGACTGGGCAAAGCGGGAGGCGCGATCGATCAGCCCCGATTCCAAAAATCTGATCCCAAAAACCCGATCCAGCGCACTCTACATAAAGCCGCGCTTACCACTGGGCATGATGGTCATCCAGTTGGTTTTAGCAACCGCCAACTGCTCTTCGTCAATTTTGGCCCCGGTCAGGTTCGCGCCACAGAAGTTAGCCCCGGAAAGGTTGGCATTCGTAAAATTGGCGTAGCTGAGGTCGGCTTTGCGGAAGTCGGCCTTGGCTAAATTCGCCGTGTGGAAATAGGCGCGAATGAGCTGGGCCCCGCGTAAATTAGCCTCTAGCAAGCTGGCTTTGGCGAAGTTTGCTTCCGTTAAATTCGATCCCTGCAAGTTTGTCTTATCGAGCTTTGACTCTCGAAAAATACAGCCGGATAGGTTGACGTTTGGTAGTTCCCCACGACTGATGTTGTGGGCGGCAAAATCCCGGCGGCCTTTGGCGTAATAGGTTTGAACTTCATTGCCCTTGAGCCATGGCATGGGACCACCGGCTTTGGGTTTGTTGCCGCCGCTTACCCGACCGCTGTTGCCGGCTGCCCCCGATAAAGAGCTACCCGTGCTGAGACCACCAGTTAATTCAGGGCGCGATCGACGGGCACGGATGGACTGGGCTAAACGGGAAGTGTTGTTGGCAACGGGCGGCCCACCAAAATTCCCTCCCATAGAAGGACGGGTTGGCTCGGTGCTGACCGGTAGCGCCATACTTTGTGCCAAGTCGTCCATGTAAGGCTCCAGGTCGAGGGCCCGCAGGATGTCTTCAGAACGCTGGTACCGGTTTTTGACGGCAATTTCCAGCATTTTCTTCAGCACATTGGCCAAGTGAGCGCTGATGTGGACGTATTTCTGCCACATCATTTCACCGGTGGTGGGGTGATAGTCCAAATCCTTGGGCGATCGCCCCGTTAGCAAATAAATGCAGGTTGCACCCAAGGCATAGATATCACTGGCATAAACAGGGCGCAGGGATAACTGTTCCGGTGGAGCATAGCCAGGGGTTCCCACCGACACCGCCGTCAAGGCCGTTTGGTCAGAGACAGGGCCCGTTTGCACCTGATCTTTTACCGCGCCAAAGTCAATGAGAACCAGCCGTTTATCCTGTTCCCGTCGAATGAGGTTATCCGGCTTTATATCTCGGTGAATGACCTTATTGGAATGGACGTATTGCAGAATGGGCAGGGCTTCGCTGAGAAATTGCCGAACAGCCGCTTCACTGTAGGGGCCGTTCTTTTTCACTTCACCCTTCAGGGTCATGCCATCCACAAATTCCTGAACAAGATAAAACTCCTTATCCCGTTCAAAAAAGTTCAAGAGTTGGGGAATTTGGGGATGATTGCCAATTTTGCCCAGGGTTTTGGCTTCCCGCTGGAAAAGATTACGCGCCATTTCAAATACATGGGGCGCGGTGGTGGCGGGTCGTAATTGCTTAATGACGCACTTGGGGCTACCGGGCAGGGAGATATCTTCTGCCAAAAACGTCGCGCCAAACCCCCCCTGGCCAAGGGCACGGAGGATGCGATAGCGATCGCCCAGTAGCAACGATGAGCCGCAAGTTTGACAACGTTCGGCCTCGTCGGGATTTTCGGGGTGGGGACAGGCAGGGTTTAGGCAATAGCTCATCCGGCATCACCAAGGATTGCAGAGTCGATCCGGTTGCGGGGTCGATGCGTTGCAAGCCCGAGCAGCATCTTTCATCTCTACGATACCAAAGGCGCTCATCGTTGCACGGGTTTGAAGGAGTTGGGTAGTGGTGACTTTGATTGCTTAAGGATTGCTCTTGCGGATCAGCACCAACTATTCACAGACTCGGATAAAGCGTTAATTGGCAGCGTTTTTGGGATTCAGTGGCTAGGGCTGTTTACGTATTCTTTCGGAGCATACGAGTTATCAATGACACAGATAGATTTGGGATTGAGATCTGGGATGACGGGTTAGCTTCATCCAAATTTCACACAACCTTGCCATTCACCATGCCATTGACAAAGGCGTGATTTGCCAAGGATTCAGTCCACTTCGCTGACCTAAATTCCGCCCCCGTTCACCGGGTGGTGATGACTTATGGCCAGCGAAGCAGGGGTTGTGATGCTGATTTTGATCGGGCGGGATCCCACAGACACCCGGAAAATCAGCCCTTGGCCCAACCAAGAGCGCTAAGATAGTCCCTTGGCAAACTGCCCTCCGTCTTGGGTGATGGGGTTGGTTGGTTCCCGGAATATCAATTTCCGAAGGGTGATCACCCCTCAGGGAATGGTGTGTTCGATTGTTCGAGTTGCTTAGATTTAGCAGCAATCACGCCTAGTTTCCGGGATGTTCCCCCAGCAGTATGCTCATCCGGGAGCAGTGATGCGCCTCTGACGTTCCTAGCCTACTGTGCTGCTGCGCCAATTGGCTGACCTTTCCGAACACTTTGTAGCTTTGTGGGTGACTTTTGTGGCTCCGGGTGGGTCGCTCAAGCACGCTCGATGATGCCTAAGGGGGGATACCCAACGGGAGATGGCCAGCGGATGGTGTCCCGTCGGGTTGGGTTAGCCAGGTTTAGCAGCAGTGGGTTGGTTATGCGTCTGGGGCTGGGATGGAACAGAACCACTACCGTTCTTCGGCTAGTACCACGCCACCTGAAGTATTCAATTCTTGATCGATAGACTGAATTCATGCGTATCTCTTTGAACTGGCTGCGTGAACTGGTCCCCTTCAACGCGACGGCGGAGCAGTTAGCCGAAACTCTGACCTTATCGGGGTTTGAGGTGGAATCCATCGAGGATTTGCGGGCGTTGGCTGATGGGGTGGTGGTGGGCAAAGTGCTCGATCGCCAGCAACATCCCAACGCCGATCGCCTGAGTGTTTGTACGGTGGATGTGGGTCAGGCGGAACCCTTAACAATTGTTTGCGGCGCGAAGAATGTGGCGACGGGGCAAACGGTGGCCGTCGCAACGGTGGGCACCTATCTGCCAGCGGTGGATTTGAAGCTGAAACCCACGAAGCTGCGGGGGGTTCCTTCGGCGGGCATGATTTGTTCCCTGAGTGAACTGGGCCTGGCGAAGGAGTCGGAAGGGATCCACGTGTTTGCGGAGGGCGAGTCTCTGGCGGCGGGGATGGATGTGCGGCCGCTGTTGGGGCTGGACGATGTGATTTTGGACGTGACTTCAACGGCAAACCGGGCCGATGCGTTGAGCATGGTGGGAATTGCCCGGGAAGTGGCGGCGCTGGTGGGGGGTGCGGTGACACTGCCGCCAACGACGGCGACTTTGCCCGATCGCCTGGGATCGGGGGTGACGGTGCGGGTTAGCGAATCCAAGGCTTGTCCGACCTATGTGGGAACGGTGATTGAGGGCGTGACGATCGGCCCGTCGCCGGATTGGTTGCAGCGCCGCTTGCAGTCGGCGGGCGTGCGGCCGATTAGCAATGTGGTGGATGTGACCAACTGGGTGATGTTGGAGTGGGGTCAGCCGCTCCATGCCTTTGATCGCGATCGACTGCAAGGGATCTGCGGTGGTTCGGAGCTGGCGATCGGGGTGCGTTATGGCCGGGCGGGCGAAACGCTGAAAACTTTGGATGGTCAGGAGCGATCGCTCTCGCCCCAGGCGCTGTTGATTACGGGGAACGATCGCCCGATCGCTCTGGCCGGCGTGATGGGTGGTGAGGAAACGGAGGTTGATAGCAGCACGACCAATTTGCTGTTGGAAGCGGCCCTGTTTGAACCGGCGGCGGTGCGGCGATCCGCTCGCTCGATCGGGATCCGCACGGAGGCTTCCACCCGCTATGAACGGGGCACCAATCAGGTGGAATTCGGTTTGGCCCTGCAACGGGCGATCGATCTGATTCTGCAATTGGCGGGTGGGCAAGTGGTGGCCCGCGACCAGGCCGATGCTCGTCCGCCCCTGGAAACCTTCAGCCGCACCCTGAATCTCCGGCTCGATCGCTTGCACCAAATCCTGGGGCCCCTGCAACCGCCCGAGGGTGAAAAGGTTGATGAAGCGAGCGACCTGCGCGACTTTGTGCCCGCCGAGGCCGTGGAACAAATCCTGAGCAGCTTGGGTTGCCAACTGCGCGTGACCACCGCCGGAACCCCCGAAGGTGGCGGCCGCGAGTGGGAAGTGATCGTGCCGCCCTATCGCTATCGAGACCTGGAGCGGGAAATTGACCTAATTGAAGAAGTGGCTCGCCTGTTTGGCTACAACCGCTTTTCGAGCACCCTGCCGCCCAAGAGCGAATTTGGCTGCTTGCCGCCAGACATTGCCCTGCTGCGTCAGATTCGGGAACTGTTCCGGGCAGAAGGCCTGACGGAACTGATGCACTATTCCCTTTGCAAGCCAGCGGGCGGCCGCCAAGTGACCTTGGCCAATCCCCTTTATGCGGAATATTCAGCCCTGCGCACGGAGCTAATTTCTGGCCTCGTGGATGCCTATCAATACAACCTGGAACAGGGCAACGGCGGGCTGAACGGCTTTGAAATTGGCCGTGTGTTCTGGTCTGAGGAGGATGGACTGTTTGAGGCAGACAAGCTCGGCGGCATCCTGGGGGGCGATGCGCGGCGTGGCCGTTGGACGGCGGGCGGCAAGGAATCACCCCTGACTTGGTATGAGGCGAAGGGCATTTTAGAGGCAGTGTTCGATCGCCTGAATCTGTCGGTGGAATACCAGGCCGATCGCGCCGATGCTCGGCTCCATCCAGGGCGTACCGCTTCCCTGTGGTTGCGGGGCAACCGCCTAGGAACCTTTGGTCAACTGCACCCGGAACTGTGCCAAGCGCGGGATCTGCCCGCTGAGATTTACGTGTTTGAGCTAGATCTGGAAACGATCTACAAGGTGGCGATCGACGATGCACCGCCGCAACCGAAGTTTGCGCCCTATGCCACCCTGCCCGCCAGTAGCCGCGATTTGGCTTTCTTTGCGCCAACTAAGGTGACCGTGGCCGAGTTGGAGCGCACCATGGCCAAGGCTGGTCGGCCTTTACTGGAACAGGTGGAGCTGTTTGATGAATATCGGGGCGATCGAGTGCCGGAGGGGCAACGCAGTTTGGCTTTCCGCTTGCTCTATCGCAGTCCCGATCGCACCTTGACCGATGAGGATGTGGAACCGCTGCACCAAAAAGTGCGCGATGCCATTACCGAGAAGTTTGGGGCGACCCTCCGCAGCTAAGGATCAGGACAACCAACCCGCGGCCTAGCGCGATCGGGAGAGGGTGAGCAAACTGGCCACCCGATCCACGATCGCCTGGCTCACCAATCCATTGCCCAACTCCGAGAGGTGAATTGAGTCGCGGAAGAGGCCCGATCGATTAGCCAGCCGCCAATCCGGTAGAAAATCCAGCAGTTCAATGCCCTCCTGGCGGGCAAACGCCACCAGCCGATCGCGGGCCTTGGCCTCATAGTCACGCCCTTGGCCCGCCACCTCCCGCACCAGAGGCGTAATCGCCACCAGAAAATCCGCCTGGTTCCCTTGGGCCAAATCACGAATTTGGGCGATCGCGGCTAGGTTCAGCCCCACCCGATCGCCCGGTTCTGGGGGGCGATTTTGCAATTGAGGGGGCATCTGGGGCGGCCGCACCCGTTGCCACAGTTCCAGCCAAGCCAAGGGAGGTTCCCGATCGGGATAGTTAGGATCCAAGCCCACCGGCAATGAGGACGGAGCCATCGCAAACAAATCATCGGTATTCAGCAGCAACACCACCACTTGTGCCGAAAACGTGCCAAAGCGCTGGAGATAGCCCAGCTCATTGCGCGGGCCCCAGGAATTGGCTGAAGCATTTAAAACCTCGATCGGGCGATCGCGCACTTGGGCCGGCAACCGTTGCATCAAGCCCCGCTCCAGCAAAGCCCCCATCGTGGCCTGATCATCCGTCCACCAGCCCCCGTTGGCGATGGAATCCCCCAACAGCAACACCCGCGTGGTTCCCTCCCGCAGGGCCGGGCTACGCATGGAATAAGCATTCACCGTAATCCGGTTGCCAAAACGCCGAATTTGCCGATCGGGCTTCAGGCGATACCCCGTGTGGGGATCAGCCACATAAAGCGGTGGGTGGCCAAACCCAAACCCCCACCGCAAAACCCCTTCCCCAATTGCGAATAGGGCGATCGCCCCGAAGCATCCCCACAGGAGCCACTGCGCCACAACCATTCTCAACTCCTCAGCCGATAACCACGATCCCCAATTCATGGATCACCCCCGATTCCCCGGTTTCCTCGCATCCTCCGAGCATCCATCGCCCACCCCATTCACCTCAAACCGGGGACGATCGAGGACTGCAAGCATGTCATCAAAGCAGAATAGTCCCACCCCACTGCTGAATTAGGCGGCCGTTTTCTGTCCGGACTCGCTAAAATCAGTACCGGAAATTTTTACGATTTCGTTTGGCTCCTAGCCCCCATTCAGCAGCGATCGACCGAGCGATCGAGCGCCCGTCCCCTCGCCGGGGCCCGCAACTCCTCGATTTTGTCACCGGCCGATCTCCCCGGGCGAGCTACTTCAATCTTTCGCAACTCTTTCGCAACCCCCACAAGATCATGTCAGACCTCGATCGCGGCATTATGAAATTCAAGGGAGCCGATAGCCCCGTGGCGATCGCCCTCTCTGCCACCTTCATCCTGGGCGGCATCGTAGCCCTGATTGTTTGGGCGCTGCAATCTGCCTACAGCCTGAACTAGCACCCTAGCGCCCTAGATTCCCGTCGCTTAGACAACACAAAACCAGCAGCCAGAAGCGGCCGCTGGTTTTTGGTTATTTTGGATGGCTTTTGAATGCCTGCTGGATGCGTCTCAATTCTGGTTAAGCATCAAGCAAAGCGAGTCAGAGGCGATCGCCTAGCCCACCCGAGTGCTACACAGGCGTGTTTTTCAGGGGCATCCAACGCAGGGCCCGATCGCCCCCCATTTCCACCACCACCTTCACGCGGGGATCCAGCTTCGGCAGAGCGCAAAGAAACTCAATTTCCTGGCGCGAGAGCACAAACCCTTCCAGAATCCAAATCAACAAGCCCTTGGAACGGGGCGACAGGCCCGTAAGCTGCGTTTCAATGATGGGCGGAATAAAGTACGTCTGAATGTCTCTCTTGCCCAAGTGGGCGGGACGAACTCCATGCACCCCGGTCAGGTAAGTATTCGGGTCGCCTAAGCCACGCGCCGTCAACTTCACGGCGGTGTAACCATTGGCTCGGATGCGGCGAATATAGCGACCTTCGTAGCCCCCTTCCAAGGGCGCATAGAAGGCTAAAGCGCCGTGGGTTTCGAGATCGCGCACCAGGCGCTTACCGTCTGCGAAAAGCGAGAAGACACTATCTTGCAGGGCTACCATAAGCGTTTGCGCGATCGCGCGGAATGCTGGACTAGAGCGATCGACCCCAAACCATTACGGGCTGGTCGATGACCCTAGGCAATCTTACTACGCTCGTTTCAACCACAGGCGGTCGATCGGGCGGGAAATCGATTGCTTTTGATCATGAGTCCGATAGCGATTCGATCAAGCCGCTCAGCCAGCGCTGCCCTTGAAGCTCGATCGGGCCGTTAATCCCCAACGACTCGATGAATCTGTAGTGGCGTTGATCAGTTACCGGTTTTCCAGGAATTTGACCCGAAAACTCAGTTTGGAACTGAATTGGCCAACCGTTAGTGACCTCGCTGATTGGTTAATTCGAGTTCTGCGATTTTGCTTCTACACAACTGACCAGAATGCCAAAGAGCCGATCGAGCGGTTCGATCGCATATTCCCGCAAGTCGATCGTCACTTGATCACCCCGAAATTCCAGAAACTTCCACAAGGAACCAGTTGTAACCAAACCATAGAGGGGCGATCGCTCGTTCCCGCGTTGCCGATTGAAGCGATCGGCGGCAATCAACTCGGCAATGCATTGCCCCAAGCCTGCATTCAGGTTTTCGTTTTTGGCTTCCACAATGGTCAGCACGGGCGCTTTAATCCACAGTTGCTCTGAGGATTGACTAATTAGGAAATCAACCCGACCTGTGAGACCCAATTCTGAATCTACATTGAATTCATTGCCCGAAAACAAACTGATCTGATCATTAAACCAATGCTTTAGCGCTAACAGAATCGGTGCAATGATCATTTCGGAGCGGGCTTTTTCGGTGTTGATGGCGACTGCGATCGGGGTGTTGATTTGCAAAAATTGTGCCAGCCAGTCGGGAGGCATGACAGTGGGGCGATCGGCGAAGTAGTCCCGACTTTCGATCACGTCGATGCCAAAATCCCCAATAATCCGCTCCAGGGTAAATTCGCTGTAAGCCATTGGAATTGATTATTTTCCCGATTGTTTGAGTTTGGCATAAGCAAAATAAAAACCTTTACCAGTATCCCATAGGGTGGGCAATGCCCACCTAATAATTGCTTCATGGCATCTGTGATATGGCGTACCAATCGTTCTAGGTAAAGGATACATCTATCCAACTTGGGTTAAGAATTTGAATGTCCCAAAATTCGACTGATTTGCTCATCACTCAGCCCTTCATTTTTCATTCGAGCGATCAAATTATCCAGATTCAAATCTTGTGTACTTTGATGGGCTGATGATCTTTCATTCATCTGCTCTGGGAAAGTAATACCATTGGCAATAAAGTTACTAACTTGATTAATATGGATCGCATTTTTGCCGGATGACGAGTAACTATATCGGCTAACAGCAGCTTCTAGGTTGCGCTTATTCACTGTTTCCCCTAAAGCATCACTCAGCGTTTTCCAAATTTCAGCAGCCGTCTCTTTAATATGGCTCAGGCTATAGCCATAGTCATTAGCAATTTTCAGATACTTTTTCTGACTCAATACGCCTCTGACAATTTCTTCTTGCAGCGTATCCAGGTGCTTGCCAGTTTCCGAAAAGAAAATATAGTCGACAAATCGGACAATGATTTCGCTCTTGCCATCAATCATGGACTTGGCAACCCTTGCGATACTGATGTGCTTTGCGCTCAAGCATACTACATCCTACCAAAACCTACTTTGGGAAAATATCAGCGCCTTACAGAGAGCATCATACTTCAACATACCAAAGTATACCAATTCCTACCTTCTGTCACTTGGCATCATCCAAGCGAAAGGGATACGATACTAGCGTTTGTATTAATTTAGCAGTCTCCAAAAAATCAGACACAATGCTCGTCAGAGCCTCTAAGTTTTTAGCAGTTCTTTTCTTATCGCAACTTCTTTTGGCAGGCTGCTCTTCTAGTAGAGGCATTTTTGTTACGCTTCTCCTAGATTACTCAGGTTCCAACATTGCAGTGAATGAAAGGAATAAAATCCCTCAAAAGATTTGCAAGAAAATTGTACTAGCTTTAAATAGTAAAGACTATTTCACTTTTGGTAAATTTGACTCCGTGTTTCCCAATCCTCAATCATTACGACAGGTAAAGAAGTTTAATATACGCACAAGGAAAGATCTTGCCAATAAGCAGTGTCCCGAGCTGCTGAAAAAGAGTACAGATCTCAATCATCCCGATGGTACAGATGTTTACACAGCCTGGTCAGCCTTCTATCAGGCCTACGAGGAACGTCACATGGCGAGAGTCAAAAGCCAAAGTACAAGTTCTCAACTGAACTATACTGAGCTTGTTTTCATCGTTGCTGATGCTCTAGAAAAAGCAAATGAAGGTAAAGGGAGCCAAGAATTTCATGATTTCAAAGAATCTATTACTCGCTTCATTAAGCGCGGCAATAAGGTCGTCTTCTTTATTAACAGTGCACCTGATCTCGACTCACTTGCAAAGAATTTGCCTCTAAATGGCATTGAAATTCATCCTTACGGTAAAGATGGTAAGAGCTTTGAGCCAATTATAAATTCTGCTTACTCTGCCACGAGATCTGCCTCAGTTCAACGGAATAATTAGTTACCATCCTTCACAAGGCAAGGTCTATGCAGGCTCACCACATTGCACGAAGAAAGAGTTGGTTGAAATACTCAGAGAAGACCTACGATAGGCTTCCTGATACCGAGCGTGCCTATATCGAGGCTGCAATTGAAGATTATGCAAAAATTTGCTTGGCAGAACGTAGGGATCAAGATTTTGAATTTCCCGAAGCTCCACAATGGATGGAGTGGGCTTTACGGGTAGTGCTGGCAATCTTGGGAGGATTATCTTTTACGGTTTTGCCAAGTATTGTTCTGGAGAAGACGAATGCCGCAGATACAGATGACTGGTTTACTGTCTTGGTGGTAATTATCGGAGTATTTTTGGCATTTCTAGTTCATACGACTGTTTCTCACTTTTTGAAAGAATTTGATCTTAACCAAAAATATTCATCTACTCTGGAAGGACTAGATTTAGAGTATGGGAAGGCAGGTGATAAATGTCTACAGAAATTATTTATTGAGGAGCAAAAGAAATTCTTGAACAAGCAAGAGGAGAGTTCAAAATATTATCCTTCTCTGTTCCTGAAGATTGCTGTAGTAATGGTATCAATTTTCGAGGTCGGTGGAATTTGGCATCTCATGTACCGAGATGGTGAAACACCTGATTTTATAATTGTTTTAATCGTTTCTTTGCTTCCTTTGATCCTTTTATGGATTCTTGGATGGGTGACATCATCGAAATTCCTGGTTCCAAAAGCTTGCCAAGAACTGAGACGAAAATATGCCTACGCAATGGCAGAAATCAATCATCAGTTTTAGAATGGTTAATCTACTAGAAGTTCATTGGGATCTGAGCTGTGACTGACAATAGTGAAAAGCTTGAAAATTTGCGGAATCAGTTGTTTGGTGATAGTGCAGAACGAGAATGTCGAGAGGTTGTAATTGACTACCTCTTGGAAAAACATTCAACGGAGACCAATAAACGTAACTCTATTCTTCAACTCGAGGGAAGAATTAAGTATTATGAAGAATTAAAAAGAAGGTATTACGATGCCTTATCTGAAACATCCTACCGCTTGACTTCTCGAAAGAATAGCAATCTTGGAGATGCAGACCAGACAAATTTCGAGGCTAGTGGTCAAGGCTCAGAAGGTTTTCACCTAGAAAAGTATAAGCAAAAAGTAGTTGATGACTATCAGAGTGAACTTGAAAATAGCGGTAAGCGAATTACAGACTTGATTTTTTTGTGTGATGAGAAAATTGATCAACTTAAAGCACAAATTGATCAAGAGCTTAAGGCACAAATCAGTCAAGAGCAGGAATGAAGATTATGCTGATTCAGCTATTTTCAGTCTAAGAACCTAGATCTTTCGCTTTTTTTCAAAATGTACCACATTTTTACTCCTTCAGATGAATTTAGGTTTAACCGAGCCTGGTCTAAGCCACGCTATCACTTTCTCAAGGATCAAATGGAAGTATTTGATGCGCGGGGAATTGTTGATAGGCGATGGAAAGTTGGTAAGCAGCTCAAGATAGGAGACGTTCCTAATTCACCTGGTATTTATTTAATTCAAGACGAGTTCGGAAAATATCGCCTTGAGAATATCTACTGCGGTAAAAGCGAAGCCAAAAAGACTAGCGGCATTCGTTCTCGGCTGACATCACACTTTCGTGGCAAGGGTACAAAGGGACTCGATGTAGATGTCCTTTACACTATCCGTTGGGCTGAATCTGACTGTCCAGGACTTGCCGAGGCTCTTGCAGTTATCTTTTTCCAGCCGCAGGCAAATATTGCAAAAGACTGGAAGGATTCCCTGAGAGAGTCTCTCCAGAGTGCTGATCCACGAGCAATGCTTAAGGAAGCAAAGCGATTAGGTTTTTGCGAGAAGCCCTACGGAGATGCCTTCATGGGTCGGCTACTTGAACAGTGTCGATATCTTTGATAACTATGACGAGTCATACCGGGATGACTTTCACTGTTTGTTGTTGTTCGCCCCTTGTCTCTGCCTAGCCCGATCGCCCCTTGCATAACTTTTGGTCGATCGCCCTGATCGAGTAGGGTAGGGGTTCGATCGAGCGGTGAGGCAGATGCTCGAAACCGAATTACGAGAAACGCCGATCGCGCCGGCCTTGCCCGAGTTGTCGGTGGCCGCGGGCTATGTGGAAGTGTTGGTGGACTGTCCGGGCGTGACCGAGGCCTACACCTACACGATCGGGGCAGACCAGGCGATCGGGCCGGGGGACGTGCTGACCGTGCCCTTTGGCGGGCGATCGGTGGGGGCGATCGCCCTGCGTTGTTGGCAGCAGTTGCCCGAGGCGATCGATCCCGATCGGCTGCGGGAAGTCGAAGGAGTCGTAGCGAGCGGGCTGTTTGCCCCGGACTATTGGCAACTGTTGGCGCAGGTGGCGGACTACTATTGCGCGTCGCTGATCCAAGTGGCGCGGGTGGCCCTGCCGCCGGGAGTGTTGGGACGGGCATCGCGGCGGGTACGACTGGCAGACCCGTTACCGGCTGCGGCGGCGGCAGGCGTGGCGGAAACCCTGCTGAGTCCGATCGCCCTGCGGTTGTGGCAATGGCTGCGATCGCAATCGGGGCGCGACTACAGTTGGCGCTTTTTGCAACAGAAATTTCCCGGGGGCGATCGGGGGTTGCGGGACTTGGTGCGGCGCGGCTGGCTGATCAGTTACTTGGAATCGCCCAGCGCCCCCAAACCTAAGCGCCAGCAGATGGCGATCCTGATTGGCGAAGGAGAACCGCTGACCCCGCGCCAACGGGAAATCGTCGGCATTTTGCAGCGGCGCGGCGGCGAACTGCTGGCTCAGGAGTTGATTACCCTGGGGCGCACCAGCAGTGGCACGTTGCGATCGCTTGAAGAAAAGGGCTGGTTGCTGCTGGAGGCGCGGGAAATTTTGCGCGGAGATCGCCACGACTCGGGCCAGCGCGATCGCCCCAAAACCCTGACCCCGGCCCAAGCCGCCGCCCTGGAAACGATCCACGGACTGGAACCGGGCCAAACGGCTCTGCTGCATGGGGTGACGGGTTCCGGCAAAACGGAGGTTTATCTCCAGGCGATCGCCCCGGTGTTGGCGCGGGGCCAGTCGGCGTTGGTGCTCGTGCCGGAGATTGGTCTCACGCCGCAACTGACCGATCGCTTTCGGGCCCGGTTCGGCACTCAGGTTTGCGTCTACCACAGCGGCCTCTCAGACGGGGAACGCTACGACACTTGGCGACAGATGCTAGATGGCACGCCCCAGGTGGTGATTGGCACGCGATCGGCGATTTTTGCGCCCCTGCCGCATTTGGGGATGATTTTGCTGGATGAGGAGCATGATCCCAGCTTCAAGCAAGATTCCCCGGCTCCTTGCTACCACGCGCGACAGGTAGCCCAGTGGCGATCGCGCCTGGTCGGTTGCCCGTTGGTGTTGGGGTCAGCCACGCCCTCCCTGGAAACCTGGACGAGCCAACCGATCTACGTGTCCCTGCCCGATCGGGTGCATGGTCGCCCCCTGCCGCCGGTTGAGGTGGTGGATATGCGCCAAGAGTTGCGCGACGGCAATCGATCGATCTTTAGCCGCTCGCTCCAAGAGGCCATCACCGAGGCAATCGCCGCCGGTCGCCAAGCGATCCTATTTGTGCAGCGGCGGGGCCACAGCACCTTCGTATCCTGTCGCAGTTGCGGCCATGTGATGATGTGCCCCCACTGCGATGTGTCCCTGTCGTTTCACCACCAACGGGAAACGGCTCAACCCCTGTTGCGCTGCCACTTTTGCGGCTTTGGGCAACTGCACCCGCCCGCCTGTCCCGCCTGTGGGTCGCCCTACCTGAAACATTTCGGCAGCGGCACGCAGCGGGTGGTGCGGGAACTGGAGCGGCAATGGCCCGACCTGCGAATTTTGCGCTACGACAGCGACACAACCCGCACCAAGGATGCCCACCGGATTTTGCTCGATCGCTTTGCCCGAGGCGAGGCGGATTTGTTGGTGGGCACGCAAATGCTAACCAAGGGAATCGACTTGCCGCAGGTGACGCTGGTGGGGGCGATCGCCGCCGATGGGTTGCTGAATCTCTCGGATGTGCGGGCCGGCGAGCGGGCGGTGCAAACCCTGTTGCAGGTGGCGGGCCGGGCCGGGCGCGGCGAGGAACCGGGGCGGGTGATTTTGCAAACCTACAGCCCAGAACACCCGGCGATCGGGGCGGTGGCCAATTACGACTATCCCAACTTTTTGGCACAGGAACGGGAGACACGATCAGCGTTTAACTATCCACCCGTGGGGCAAATGATCTTGCTGCGACTGAGTGGCCCCGACGAGGCGGCGGTGGGGCGCAGTGCCGAGCAGGTGGCGGCGCTACTGGAAACGGCCCGGGGCGATCGCGCTTTCGATCTGTTGGGGCCAGAGCGGGCGCAGGTGGGGCGAATTGCCAATCGATTCCGCTGGCAAGTGCTGATCCGCATTCCCCCCGAGGGCGATCGCCCAGCCAATTTGCTAGAGGTGCGATCGGCTTGTTTGCCCGGTGTCAGCCTCACGATCGACGTTGATCCCCTGAATTTTCTGTAGGAGTGCCGGGGGCGATCAACTTGCCCAGCTCCCAGCAAAGTCGCAACAATAGTAATAGTCGTTTTATACCTGTGGGGCGATCGTCATGTCTATTCCCAACGCTGATTTACTCCTGCAACGGATCACGATCGATCCGCAACTATGCCATGGGAAACCCTGTATTCGCGGTCTACGATATCCAGTTGAGTTTCTTCTAGAGTTACTCGCATCTGGAATGACTCATGCTGAAGTGTTAGCCGATTATGATGATTTAGAACCGGAAGATTTATTGGCAGCATTAACCTTCGCCGTTCGTCTCAGCCAAGTCAAGCAAACCTACGCGATCGCATCATGAAGTGGTTAGTAGCTGGTAGGTTGGGTTTCGCTAGCTCAACCCAACACGATTAATGCCAAATTAAATACTAACCAAATTCAAAATAGTCCATACCAAATTCAATACACTGTTGGGTTTCGTTCCTCAACCCAACCTACCTGACTACCTGCTTATCGTTTTCTTGGAGTGATCCAGTATGGTTGCTACATCTGTCCAGCCCGTTGCCAGCCCTCCAAAACAAACAGAGGACGACTATTTTGCTCTAGACACTCGCTCTGAGCATCGCCACGACTATGATCGAGGAATCATCACTCCCATGACGGGCGGCACACCTAACCACAACCGGATTATTGTCAACCTTGCTACCCTGTTGAAGATGGGCCTAAAACGTCAGCCCTACGATGTGTTTTCGAGCGATCAGCGGTTATGGATTCCCGAAGCCGATCGCTACACCTACCCCGATGTGATGGTGACACGCGATCCCTTGGAATTAAAACCGGGGCGCAAGGACACCGTGATGAATCCGATTTTGTTGGCGGAGGTGCTGTCAAAATCAACCGAAGATTATGATATTGGCGATAAGTTCAGAGCCTATCGAACGATTCCTGGCTTTGGGGAGTATTTAGCCATTTCGCAAACCTGGCCGCTTGTCACCCATTACGTCAAGCGCGATCGAGGCTGGTTGTTGAAGGATGTGATCGGGTTAGAAGCAACCCTGAAATTGGAGTCGATCGCCCTAGAAATTGCCTTAGCAGATTTATACGACAAAGTGGATTTTTCAGAATAGTTCAACAAATTCCACCATCACATCGATCGAATGCAATCAATCCTAATTCGCAGCATTCGATCGTTCACAATCTTAGAGAAATTTCTGAATATGTAGACCAACACGCTTCTCAAGCAGTGCAATCAGTGCTGGATCCATATATTGAAATTGATCTGGGATGTCTAGCGATATGATTCTTTTGCCATTGAGAGACGAACGAAATCGCTGTTGAATTTTGGCTTTATGTTTCTTCTCCATCACAAAAATCACATCTGCCCATGCAATCAGCTCCCGATCGAGTGGGTTGTTAGCCGATGAATGAATTCCCGCTGACAAACAATCTAACTGATCAAATCTCGAAAAAATCGCTTCGGCAGTTGGGCTTCTCAGCTTATTTTGCGCACAAACAAACAAGATTTTTGGCATTTCCTAGAGATCAGCTATGGTCAAGTTACTGACTTCATGATAACGATCCAAAAACCACAATTTTCGTAGGGGCGCATCGCCATGCGCCCTCCGATACGCAAGATCCCGAAATCCAAGAATTATCGTTTGAATCGATCACCTCTGGCGGAGGGCGTACGGCGGTACGCCCCTACGGGGGATAATTTTTGGGGATGTTGTTGGGATGTAGGGAATCGGTTGACCACGATCGCGGATTGTTTTCAATATAATCTCGAATATGGTTGAGCATTCGATCGTCCCGCACGATCGACTCATAATAATTGCGTTGCCAAACCGGTGTTCCTGGTGCATTCCGGTATTGGTTGATGCGTTTGGTAGTCGCTGCTTTGAAACCGGCAATTACAGATCCGAGCGATCGCGCCCGCCGCCTCAACAGACGTTTGTCCAGCATACTGTCATCAACCGGTTCGCTCTCATTACTCGGTGATTGTGTCTGCACGATCGGGCGATCGAACCACAACAACCCATGAAAATGATTGGGCATGATCACCCAAGCATCCGACTTTAATTCATCCCGAATTTCAAAACTTCGCAACCATTCATTTCTGACGATCATTCCCAATTCGTTCAGAACGGTTTCGCCCTGCGAGATTGTTCCAAATAAACATTCCCGTTGATAACAACAAAGGGTCACGAAATAAACGGCTGACTGCGAATAATCAAATCCCTTTAATCGAATCGATCGCCGATGATGAATCGCCGGGTTGTACGCCATCTTTCAACGCCCGATCAACACAATTTCCAATCCAAAAACCACAATTTTCGTAGGGGCGCATCGCCATGCGCCCTCCGATACGCAAGATCCCAAACCCCAACGCTCGCCGTTTCAATCGATCGGCCCTGGCGGAGGGCGTACGGCGGTACGCCCCTACCGAAGATTAATTAACGGCCGGCGCTGACTAGGACTTTTTCTTGGTCTTCCTTCGAGACCGATCGCCCTTGATCCTCAAAGCCATCGATCTGATCGAAGTTGAGGTAGCGGTACAAATCACCCGCCAGCGGATCGATCTTGCCCTTCACCACTTCCAGGTATTCCTCACGGCTGGGAATCCGGCCGAGCAAGGCACAGACCGCCGCCAACTCCGCCGAGCCGAGGTAGACCTGCGCGCCCTTGCCCATCCGGTTGTTGAAGTTGCGCGTTGAGGTCGAAAACACGGTGGTGTTGTCTTCCACGCGGGCTTGGTTGCCCATGCAGAGCGAACAACCGGGCATTTCCAACCGACAACCGGCCGCCTCGAAGATTTCGTAGTAGCCTTCCTGACGCAGCATTTCTTCGTCCATCCGCGTCGGCGGGCAGATCCAGAGACGCGCCTTGGCTTTGCCGGCCCCTTCCAGCACCTTGGCGGCGGCGCGGAAGTGACCGATGTTGGTCATGCAGGAACCGATGAACACCTCTTGTACCGGGTCGCCCACGCAATCGGACAGGGTTTTGATGTTGTCCGGGTCGTTGGGCGCAGCCACCAGGGGTTCCACCAGTTGGTCGAGATCCACTTCGATGATGTCGGCGTATTCCGCGTCCGCATCGGCGGTCATCAGGGAGGGGTTCGCCAACCAGGCTTCCATCTGGGCAATCCGACGGGCGATCGTCCGGGCATCTTCGTAGCCACGGGCGATCATGTTCTTTAGCAGGGTGACGTTCGATCGCAGGTATTCCGACACGGTTTCCACGCTCAGGGCGATCGTGCAACCAGCCGCTGATCGCTCCGCCGTCGCATCGGTCAGCTCAAAGGCCTGCTCCAGCTTCAGATCCGGCAGCCCTTCCATTTCAATGATCTTGCCGGAATAGATGTTCTGCTTGTTCTCCTTCGCCACGGTCAGCTTGCCCTGCTGAATCGCCACGTAGGGAATCGCGTTCACCACATCCCGCAAAGTCACGCCCGGTTGCAGGCTGCCCTTGAACCGCACCAGGATCGACTCCGGCATATCCAACGGCATCACGCCCAAGGCCGCCGCAAAGGCCACCAACCCGGAACCGGCCGGGAAGGAAATGCCCAGGGGGAAACGGGTGTGGGAGTCGCCGCCCGTGCCCACCGTGTCCGGCATCAGCATCCGGTTCAGCCAGGAGTGAATGATCCCGTCGCCGGGGCGCAGGGCCACGCCGCCGCGCTGGGCGATGAAGTCCGGCAATTCCGCATGGGTCTTCAGATCCACCGGCTTGGGATAGGCCGCCGTGTGGCAGAAGCTCTGCATCACCAGATCAGCGCTGAAACCGAGGCAGGCTAGCTCCTTCAGCTCGTCGCGGGTCATGGGGCCGGTGGTGTCCTGGGAACCCACGGTGGTCATGCGCGGTTCGCAGGACGTGCCGGGGCGCACACCGGGCAGACCGCAGGCCTTACCGACCATCTTTTGGGCCAGGGTGAAGCCTTTGCCGGTGTCGGCGGGGGCGGTGGGGCGCACGAACAGGGTGCTGGGTTCCATCCCGAGGGCTTCGCGGGTTTTGTCCGTCAGGCTGCGGCCGATCAGCAGCGGAATCCGACCGCCGGCCCGCACTTCATCGACGATCGTGTCGGGCTTCAGGCTGAAGGTGCTGATCACCTCGCCCGCTTCGTTGGCGATTTCGCCCTTGTAGGGATAGATGGTGATCACGTCGCCCGTGTTCATTTGGGCCACGTCACACTCGATCGGCAGGGCCCCGGAATCTTCCGCCGTGTTGAAGAAAATCGGCGCAATCTTGCCGCCCAAAATCACGCCGCCGGCCCGCTTGTTGGGAATGTGGGGAATGTCGTCGCCGATGTGCCACAGCACGGAGTTGATCGCCGATTTGCGCGAAGACCCCGTACCGACCACATCACCCACATAGGCGATCGGGTGGCCCTTGGCCTTCAGTTCCGGCAACAGGCCCAGGGCTTCCGGCATCTTGGTTTCCAACATCGCCAAGGCGTGCAGCGGAATATCGGGGCGGGTGGTGGCGTGGGTGGCGGGCGAAAGGTCGTCGGTGTTGGTTTCACCGGGCACTTTCAGCACCGTGACGGTGATCGCTTCGGCCAGCTTGGGCTTGCTGATGAACCAAGCGGCGTTGGCCCAAGCGTCGATCGTCTGTTTGGCGTAGGGGTTGCGCTCCGACAGTTCCAGCACGTCGTTGAACGCATCAAAGGCCAACGTAATTTTGCTGAGGGCGGTGGCGGCGGCTTGGGCGATGCCCGCGTCCTTCGCTTTCAGCAGGCTGACCAGGGATTGCACGTTGTAGCCACCGACCATTTGCCCCAGGATGGCGACTGCGCCTTGGGGGGTGATTAGGGGGCTGGTGGTTTCTCCTTGGGCGATCGCGGTCAGGAACGACGCTTTCACATAGGCCGCCTCATCCACACCGGGGGGCACGCGATCGCACAGCAAGTGCATCAAAAATTCTGCTTCCCCAGCGGGTGGGGTTTCCAGCAGCTTACACAGGTCGCTGGTTTGGGCGGCATCGAGGGGCAAGGGGGGGATGCCCAGTTGACCGCGTTCTGCAACCTGTTGGCGATAAGCTTCGAGCATGGTGTGTTCTGTCTCCTGCGAGCGCTGTAGCGTGGATGCCGAGCATCGGCGATCGTGCTTAACAGTCTAGGATCGCGAGGGACATTTCCTGGCGCTGTAGCGGTTGCGCCAATCACCAATCTGGGTTCATTACTGGCTCATAACATTAGATCTATGCACTCTACTAGCCTAGGCTAACAACATGCCCCATATCTAAACCAATACCATGTTGCCAACATTGATTGCCCAACTCGACTCTGTTCAATCATTTGCTCCTATGAAAGCTATGCTAGATTGTGATTGATCGTCTTGATATAAAAGTAAAATGTTAATTACACACCTCAAGCTAAAAAATTGGCGCAACTTCAAGTCAGTTGATGTAGATCTACGAGATCGTGTATTTGTAGTTGGTCCCAATGCCTGTGGAAAATCAAACTTATTAGATGCATTAAGATTTTTAAGAGATATTGCAAAAGATGGCGGCGGATTACAGAAAGCGATTCGAGATCGTAAGGGGCTTTCAAAAATTCGTTGCCTTGCAGCTCGCCGCCACCCAGATGTTGAACTAGAAATACATCTGTCAGAAGCTCTAGGAGATTCGCCAACGTTTAAATACGCGCTGGGAATCCAGCAGAAAAAAGGTGGTGATAATTCACCTCAAATTTCCTATGAACGTGTCTGGAAAGACGGACAACAAATTTTAGATCGCCCTAATCAAGATGATAAGAGAGACATTGTCAGACTACGTGAAACTTACTTGGAACAAGTTAACTCTAATTTTGAATTTCGTGAAATACAAGCATTCTTGAATTCGATTTTGTATTTACATCTCATTCCTCAGCTTCTACGGCATCCTGATGCATTTCAAAGCAATGCATTACAAGACGACCCCTTTGGAAGAAGCTTTCTGGATAGGATTATTAAGACACCTGAGAAAACCCGGCGGTCTCGTCTCAAGAAAATTGAAGGTGCACTAAAAATTGCTTTACCCCAGTTGAAACAACTGCAAGATGTGAAAGACAGGATGGGTGTGCCCCACCTGGAAGCGCTCTACGAGCACTGGAGGCCCAATGCTGGTAAGCAGCAGGAAGATCAATTTTCAGATGGAACGCTAAGACTTATAGGTTTACTGTGGTCTTTACTGGAGGGAAATTCACTCCTTCTTCTAGAGGAACCTGAACTATCACTCCATTCAGCAATCAATGCCAAATTACCTGCGTTGATTGAACAGCTTCAGAAAGGTAAACGTCGCCAAATTTTTATTAGTACCCACAGCAGTGACCTACTAGCTGATCCAGGAATCGGTGGAGAAGAGGTTCTCTTACTAACCCCGCGGCCAGAAGGCACTCAGGTGGAGGTTGCATCTTCACTGGAAGACATCAAGCCATTACTAAGTGTAGGACTAAGCATTGCAGATACTGTCTTGCCGAAAACTAAACCTACAAACATTGATCAACTAGACTTTCTCAAGTGAATATGATCTTCGTCAATATCGCAGTGGAGGATGATCTGAGTGAGATTGTTTTAAGAAAAATCTTGGAGCAGTCTGGATCTCAATTCAGTATCATGAACTGCCTCAAGCAGAACGGAGCTGGTTTTCTGCGAAAGAATGCTGTTAAGTTTAATACTGCTGCTGCTCAGTCTATACCCTTTATTGTGCTCACTGATTTAGATCAGAAACAATGTCCTGTGCTTCTGATCAAAGAATGGCTTGGTGAAACCAAGAGACATCGAAATTTTTTACTACGTATTGCTGTACATGAAATAGAGTCTTGGGTTATGGCTGATCGAAGTGCTTTATCCAAATTTTTGCAGATTAGTGATGATAACTTCTTGCAAAATCCTGACGATATAGGAGATCCTAAACGCTTTTTATTAAATGTTGTCAGTAAAAAATGTCGCAAGCGTAGTCTAAAAGAAGCTTTGCTACCATTACCAGGATCAACAGCAACGCAAGGAAGAGGTTACAACTTGGTCTTAGGCGATTTTATTAGGAATAGTTGGCGCACTAGCTATGCAGTGGAATCTTCACCTAGCTTGAGACGAGCTACTGCTGCCATAAACCAACTAGCTGATCTTAATCAACTGAAATAAACAGGGAGCGATCGAGCATGGTGACATGGCAAACCCTGAGCAAACAAGCAGAGAAACTCTCTTGGCGCGAGATTGCTCCGCAAGGCTATCGCCAACGCCTCGCCCTGATTTGGCAGCTAGTGCGATCGCTCCTGGGGCGATCAGTTCAGCCTCTCCCTGACTTCTGGGAACGCCTTCAACAGTGGCGCAGCACCATTGATTGGGACGCTTGGAGTGACGATGATCCCTGGGCTGACGTGCGCGATCGCAACCCAGGGCGAAATGTAACCCTTTGATGCTGTTAATGCTATGGCTACCGATCCTCCTATTTCCTATAACACCGACTTTTATGGCTGGATTCAGCAGCAGACTAACCTACTGCGATCGCGCCAATTCGACAGCCTTGATCTTGAAAATATTGCCGAGGAATTAGAAAGCTTGGGACGCTCAGAACGTCGTGCTTTGCTGAGTCAAATCACTCGTTTATATTTACATTTACTGAAATGGCATTATCAACAGGACAAGAGATCGCGCTCCTGGTTGATTAGCATTGTTGACGCAAGGGTTGAGATTCAGCGCCTGTTAGCCGACAACCCCAGCTTTAAGGCTTGGTTACCAGAAGGAACCATGGCAGCTTATGCCGACGCTCGCACCAAAGCACAAGCCGAAACTGGTTTGCCGATCGCCCTGTTTCCCGCTGAGTTGCCCTTCACATGGGAACAGGCCATGACCCAAGACCTTACATCAGAGGCTGTTTGAAAAAGTAGGAGAGAGTATTCAATTCCGCCAATTGCCTCAGCATCAGGCGAATGTTGGCTAAATGAATCATCGTCTCTGAATGTAAGGGCTGATGCTCTTTGACTTGCTTCGCCGGTTTGCAAACCGCCTCCAAAGGGAGACCAAGTTCAGCCTTCGGTTAAGTGTTAATTCGATTCAGAGGCTTCCGATTCCCGAGATTCAGATTCCCCAGTCCAAATTTGTTCGGCAGGAGGCGTTAACCACCAGGCCAAGCCGCCCAAGCCGGTTTCCGCCAGCACACTCACCAATCGATAGCTGGCCACGCTGGCCAACAGAGCCGCTGGATTGACGATCGACCCCAACAGGGCGATCGCCGCCGCTTCAAAAACCCCAACCCCGCCGGGCGCACCAGGCACGACCAATCCCAACAACCAGGCCAACCCAAACCCACTGGCCAACCGAGGCAAATCCAGAGGATTAATGGCACTAAAGGCCGCCAGAGCTGCCAAAAAGCCCGCGCCCCGCCACAACAAAAAGCCCGTTTCCCCGAACAACGGACCGATCGGGTATTGGCTCAGTTGGGCCGGTTGGTGATGGGGGTTGCTGTCGGTGGTTTGCAGTTTGCGACGACCCAACCGTTGCAGCAGGGGATTCAAAATGCGGGGATGCACCGCCGCCAGCACCCCGATCGCCAGGGCTAATTGCACTCCCCACCAAGCCCGATCGCTCGCCAAAACCCCCAGCAGTAAAGCCGCCACCGCCATCAGTAACGGCTCCAGCAACACACTGGCCGCCGCCACTGGCCAAGCCACGCCCACCCGGCCCGCCGCCCGAATGCGACCGTAGAAATGCCACACATTCCCCGGCAAATACTTGGCCACATTGGTCACCAGATAGGTGCGCAGTACCCAGCCACACGGGGCCGATCGCCCAAAGGCCTGCAACAGCCAGCCCCACACCACCGCTGACCACAAGTGCGCCGCCGCCGTCAGTCCCAACGACAGGGCCAACCAGCCCCACCCTTGGATGGTTAACCGCAAGGTGGCAACTTCCGCCGCCCGATCGAGCAGTGTTTTCAGCAAAAAAGCGAGGACTAGTCCCAAGACCAGCCAGCGGCCAAATTTCTTCAAAGGGGTTTAACCAAAAATTGAGATTGCCATCAACAAGATAGCCACCCAGTAGCCGTTAAATGGCCCCCAATCAGACTTTCATGGGCAATCACAACCCGATCGCAATCCTTGAGGCATTCGATCGCCATACCCAATGAAACACTGCCTGAAGCATAGCGGTCTAGGCACTGAGGGTTACGCACTGCGGGCCAGGAGTGCCGCCAACAACGGAAGACTGATCCAGCCCACCAGCTCAATCCGAATTAGCCAAGAGAGCCACTGAAATTGTGTTTGACCCAGTTGGGGAACCTTGCCTTCTCGCAAACTGCCAATCCAAGACACAAAGGAAATGGTTGGATAAATCGACAAAGCCCCGACCAAGAGAAATAGGCCAACTTTGGTATAGAAAATGGGGTTGCCAAGGTAATAGTCAGCACCCTTGCCAAAGTAAAGAACCCGCAACGCTCCGGTGAATAAAACCAGAGAAGCGGAGATGCCGTAGATCACGTCAGCAATCAGAATTCGCCAGGCTTCCGCGATCAAGAGTTCTTTTTTGAGAGTCAGCAGTTCCACAGCCACAGCCCCAAAGGCCAACATGAAGCTGAGGTAATGGAAATAGGCAGTAATTGCGCTGGGCCACATGGTGATTGGAGGAGTTTTTAGTGAAGGGCAAGTGAAGGGCCAATAACAAATAATGGACTTAAACCGCTTTAAATCGCCCCCTTCAAAACGTGGCTTTGAAACCGCCATTAATAGTAATTGATAACTTTGCTGGCGATCGGCGGAAGCTGAATTTCCCGATGACGACCAGGGGGAGCAGGTGTCGGATCGGGTGGGGCTGTTCCAAAATGGGGTTTTCTGGGTGTTCCGCATTGGTTGCGGGGCCGGAAAAATCAGAAACCGAGGGCGATCGCACCTTGGCGATCCCAATTTGCGGCATTTGCGGCCAGTTTCGACCCCGATTTTCCCCACGTTTTTAAGGTGAACAGCAGGTGAACAGCATGAGCAACACCCCGATCGACTTGAGTAATAAGACCATTTTGGTGACCGGCGGCGCGGGCTTCCTGGGCAAGCAGGTGGTGCAACAGTTGGTGGCGGCGGGGGCGAATCCTGAAAAAATTACGATTCCCCGATCGCGCGAATGCGACTTGCGGCAATGGGCGGCCTGTGAGACGGCTGTGGCAGGTCAGCAGGTGGTGATTCACCTGGCGGCCCACGTGGGCGGCATTGGTCTGAACCGCGAAAAACCGGCCGAGCTGTTTTACGACAATTTGATGATGGGTACGCAATTGATCCATGCGGCCTATCAAGCGGGGGTGGAGAAGTTTATTTGTGTGGGAACGATTTGCGCCTATCCCAAATTCACGCCCGTGCCGTTTAAGGAGTCTGATCTTTGGGAGGGCTATCCCGAGGAAACCAATGCGCCCTATGGGGTGGCGAAAAAGGCGCTGTTGGTGCAACTTCAGGCCTATCGAGATCAGTATGGCTTCAATGGCATTTATCTATTGCCGGTGAATTTGTATGGGCCGGAAGACAATTTCGATCCGGGTAGCTCCCATGTAATTCCAGCACTGATTCGCAAGGTACATGAGGCACAACAACGGGGCGATCGACAGATTCCGGTTTGGGGCGATGGCAGTCCCACGCGGGAGTTTTTGTATTCCACCGATGCGGCGGCGGGCATTGTTTTGGGGGCGCAGTTGCTGAACAGCTCGGAGCCAGTAAATTTGGGAACGGGTCGGGAAATTTCGATTCGCGATTTGATTGAGCTGATTTGCAACCTGATGGGCTACGACGGGGAGTTGGTTTGGGAAACGGACAAACCCAACGGCCAACCGCGCCGCTGTTTGGACACGACGCGGGCGAAGGAACTGTTTGGATTTGAGGCGCAAACGAGTTTTGAGGATGGGCTGCGCCAAACGATCGACTGGTATCGCGCCCATGCGGTTTAGGGGGCGATCGGGGGGCAATTGCTGAACTGGCTGAGGGGTGCGGGTTTCGCGATCGAGCGGTGGGGTCGTCACCCTCGACGCTGCCCGATCGCCCCTGTCAAGATGAGAGGCAATCACGCGGCAGGATAGCGCCATGAATATCTCCCCCAGCGCCCTTTACGGTTGGTATCGCGACACGATTCGGAACCCGAAATATCGCCTCTGGATTGTGGCGGGCACGCTGGTGTATCTCCTCAGCCCGATCGATATTGCGCCGGACTTTCTGCCGATCGCGGGCCAACTGGATGATTTGGCGATCGTGACCTTGCTGATTGCAGAGCTGTCGCAAATCGCGATCGAGTGGTTTAAAAATCGCCCCACGGTGAAGTCCGCTCCGGCGGCCACGGTGGCTGACTCTACGGTGGATGTGAACGCCGTCAAGATGGACGGCCAATAATGGAATGATCAGTAATGACCGGTTGCCTCAATTTCTCTTAGTCATTGAGCCAGAGGGCTGGGTCTTGATGCAAGGCTAACAGGATCGATCGATGGGGTGTGCCGATCGGGCGCATCTGTTGCAAACGGGGCGACCAACATTCTCCCGCTTCCAAGTCGGCGATCGTGCCCCAAGCCAAATCCTGCCCTTCGTTTAATTCCAGCTCCGTGAGCGGCACGGTGAGCAATCCGTGAAAGAAAAAATGCTGGCGGCCGCTGTCTTGCAGGGTCGATCGAAACGGACTTAACCGGGGCGGCACAAAGCCAATTTCCTCTTGCAGTTCCCGCCGCAGACCCGCTGCGGGAACTTCGCCGGCCTCCAGGTGTCCGCCAAATAGGCCCCAGTGACCGGGATAGAGAATGTGGGGAAAATCATCCCGCAGTTGCAACAGGAATCGATCGCGCGAGGGAGGATAGAGCAAAGCAAGGGCCACGGCTTCTATTCCTGATCTCGTTCCTGTTTCGGACTCTGGGGATGAGCTGTCCCTGTTTGATTCAGATCCTGATTGGGATCTGGGGCTTGGGCTGGGGTCTGATGGACGCATGACTAATTCAAGGCTCCTCGATCGCGTAAATTTCGCCCATCTCCTGCTGTCCCACTTGGATCGGTTGATAGCGAAGGGAGGTCTTGAGTTTCACCACTTGCCCTAGCTCAAGCTCGGTTCGATCGCCCTGAGACAGCACCCAAATCCAGCCCGTTGAATCTTCAATTCGGTAAATGCGGCCGTCGAGCAGGGGCACTCGTTCGACGGCTTTGCCTTGGATATAGACCGATCGCCCATTGAGCGATGCAGCCGGTTGTTGTTTTAACTCCCCGATCGCAACGGTTGGCGTGCAGCCCACCATTAACCAGGTGAACCCCAGAACGAACCCATGCCACCCCTTGTTTTTTTGTCCTTTTAGCCGTGGTGGGACGGGTGGAGCCAAACGCCGCAACATCTGAGACATGAGCTGCTGAGACATTGCCGGTATGGTGATTTTCAATCAGATCCTGTTGCTCGTTATGGTTGCGCAATCGGGCCCTCAGTGACCACGATTCTTAACTTTAACTTTTGCATTGGCTGCTTCATGGGTTTTCACATGGGTTGACGAAATCGTTGAGGTGCGGAAAATCCTTTAGATTTTGACGCTGAAATGCTCAAAACGCATGATCAATTCTTTACAGTTTGAAGCGTTCTTTCTAGAATTTCTCCCCTCATGACTGCGCGCCTGCTGGACGGAAAAGCCCTTGCCGAGAAAATTCAAGATCGCCTGAAGGTGGAAATTGCGGAACTCCAGCCCGATCGGGGCCGTGCGCCTGGCCTAGCCGTGTTGATGGTCGGGGACAATCCCGCCAGCGCCGCCTATGTCCGCAACAAAGAACGGGCCTGCGAGCGTTTGGGCATGGTCTCCTTTGGTCAGCACCTGCCCGCCACGGCCACCCAAGCGGAACTAACCGCCATCATTCATCAGCTCAATGCCGATCCGAACGTGGATGGCATTTTGGTGCAACTGCCTTTGCCGGAAGGGCTGGATGGCAACGCCCTGCTGTTGGAAATTGACCCCGACAAGGATGCCGATGGGTTGCACCCGGCCAATTTGGGGCGGTTGGTGCGGGGTGAGCCTTGTCTGCGCAGTTGCACCCCGGCCGGCGTGATGGAAATTTTGCGAGATGGGGGCATTGATCCGGCTGGCAAAAAGGCCGTGGTGGTGGGGCGCAGCATTTTGGTGGGCAAGCCGATCGCCCTGATGCTTTTGGAAGCCAATGCCACGGTTACGATCGCCCATTCGCGCACCCCGGACTTGGCGGCCGTTTGCCGAGAAGCCGATATTTTAGTGGCGGCGGTGGGACGGCCCCTGATGATTGGCCCGGACTACATCAAGCCGGGCGCGACGGTGATTGATGTGGGAATTAATCGCATTACCGATCAGACCGGTAAGAGCAAGCTGGTGGGGGATGTGGATTTCGATCGCCTGTTGGATGTGGCCGGCGCAATCACGCCGGTTCCGGGTGGCGTGGGGCCAATGACGGTGACCATGCTGCTGGCCAACACCGTGGAGAGCTATCGTCGCCGCCTGGCCTAGTTATCCTGACTAATCATCCCGACTAAGTTATCCCGACTAATTGTCCCGATCGCACTCAGGGAATCTTCTGCATCTGAATGCTCTGGATCGGGGCTTTCTTCATCCAACCGGCTGGATTGAGATTTTCTTTGTCCAGCCGGCTGGATTGAACCAACTGAGGATTTTGGGGAATAGGTCAGAGATCCTCTCGATCGCTGCGGTGGATCCAGCCGGAATAGGTTGATGAGTATCAGTTCTATGAGCGTTAATCAACGGTTTGCAAAGGTTCACAAAATTACTGGAATGGCCTGGAAATTCGCTCGAAATCAGCCCTAAATTCACGCAAAATCTGACGAAATCTGATCAGAATCTGGTCTGTCCCCTCGGGGCGATCCCCTCAGGCGGTACAATGCCCCTCAAACCAACTTCTGACGGTGGTGGTTGTGGTTCAGCGGTTGTTTTGCTAGGCCAAAAGCGCACCGTAACCAGGCCGGATTCCGCCTGTGGCGGCGATCGGGTTCGGTAAGGAAGATTTCTTGCTGTTCTGTTGTGCTTGTCCCATGACCGCTAGCGCGCCTACTGCTCCCTCGACGGGCTTTGATCTCAAAGGCTATCTTCGCGAACGCCAAGCTTTGGTTGAGGCCGCCCTCGATCGATCGATCTCGGTGGTCTATCCCGAAACCGTTTATGAGTCGATGCGCTATTCCCTGATGGCGGGGGGCAAGCGGTTGCGACCGATTCTGTGTCTGGCGGCCTGTGAGCTGGTGGGTGGGGCGATCGAATCGGCCATGCCCACGGCCTGTGCCCTGGAAATGGTTCACACCATGTCGCTGATTCATGACGATTTGCCGTCCATGGATAACGACGATTTTCGGCGCGGCAAACCCACGAATCACAAGGTTTATGGGGAACCGGTGGCGATTTTGGCCGGGGATGGGCTGTTGGCCTATGCCTTTGAATTTGTGGCAACCCAAACCCAAGGCGTGCCGGCCGATCGAGTGGTGCGGGCGATCGCCCTGTTAGGAAAATCCGTTGGGGCCGCCGGCCTGGTGGGTGGTCAAGTGGTAGACCTGGCCAGCGAAGGTAACCCGAACATTTCCCTCGACACCCTACACTTTATCCATCGCCACAAAACCGCAGCCCTGTTGGAAGCCTGCGTGACCACCGGGGCCACGATTGCCGGAGCCGATGAAGCCACCGTGGGCAAACTGGCGCAATATGCCCAGGACATTGGTTTAGCTTTCCAAATTGTGGATGACATCCTCGATGTAACTGCCACCACGGAGGAGCTGGGCAAAACCGCCGGTAAGGATTCCGCCGTGGAAAAAGCCACTTTCCCGAAACTCTATGGCTTGGATCGATCGCGCGAAATGGCCAAGGAATTGATCGATCGTGCCAAGGCCAGCCTGAACGAATTCGGCGCGGCCGCGGCCCCTTTGCAAGCCCTGGCCGACTACATCGTCAGCCGCAAAAACTAGCAACCACGAGGGCGATCGCCTCCGGTTTCCCGTCCAACCCCCGCTAGACAAGGGGCTTAAGCCCCTTGCTCCGGCCACCGGATTCGCTCCTTTGGATCTGGCCCTCGCGATCGCTTCCTCACCCACCGTCCCCAACTCGATCGCCCCCCGCTCGACCCATGGACGACTTTAGCCACATTCTCGATAACCGCATTCTCCTGGTCTCTTTGGGGTCTTGTATCCTGGCCCAGGCCATCAAGCTGGTGGTAGAACTTGCTCGCCAGCGTAAGTTTGACGTGCGCACCCTGGTGACCACGGGTGGAATGCCCAGCGCCCACTCCGCCCTCGTGGCCGCCCTGGCCACGGGCATTGGCCAAACCGTCGGCTGGAGCAGCATTGAATTTGCCATGGCCACCATCTTCGCGATCATCGTTATGTACGATGCCGCCGGGGTGCGCCGGGCCGCGGGCAAACAGGCCGCCGTCTTGAACCAAATCATTGATGAGTTTTTTGAAGGCGACCACCAACTCAGTGAAGAACGCCTGAAGGAACTGCTGGGCCACACACCGTTTCAGGTGATTGTGGGTTGTGGCCTCGGGATTGCCTGTTCCCTGCTGCTGGTTCCGAGTATCGCGATCGGGAGCTAATCGGGAGCTAATCGGGAGCTAATCGGGGCGATCGCTCCGGGAATCCCATTCGGGCGCGATCGCCAAAACCCGGTACAATGGCTCGGTTAATCTCTTCACGGTGTTCTGGAAACATCGACAAGACAGGCATGATCGACCGCTACACGCTGCCTGAGATGGGCAATCTCTGGACGGACGCATATAAGCTGCAAACCTGGCTGCAAGTGGAAATTGCGGTTTGCGAAGCCCAAGCAGAACTGGGATATATCCCTGCCGAAGCCGTCGAAGAGATCAAAGCGAAAGCTAACTTTGACCCCCAGCGCGTTCTGGAAATTGAAGCGGAAGTGCATCATGACATGATCGCCTTCCTGACCAATGTGAATGAGTACGTGGGCGACGCGGGTCGCTACATTCACCTGGGCTTAACCAGTTCCGATGTGTTGGACACGGCATTGGCCCTGCAATTGGTGGCCAGCATCGATACGCTGCTCAAGCGGGTGGAATCGCTGATCCAAGCCCTGCGCTACCAAGCCCAGGAACACCGCAACACGATTTGTATTGGCCGCAGCCACGGCATCCACGCGGAGCCGATGACCTTTGGTTTCAAGCTGGCGGGCTGGCTGGCGGAAATGTTGCGCAACCGCGATCGGCTCGTGCAACTGCGCGATCGGGTAGCTGTGGGCAAAATTTCCGGCGCAGTGGGAACCTATGCCAACATCGATCCGCGTGTGGAATCTTTGGCCTGTAAGCTGCTGAACCTGGAACCGGACACGGCTTCCACTCAGGTAATCTCGCGCGATCGCCATGCGGAATATGTGCAGACCTTCGCGCTGGTGGCGGCTTCCTTGGAGCGGTTCGCCGTGGAAATCCGCAACCTGCAACGTACCGACGTGCTGGAAGTGGAGGAATTTTTCGCCAAGGGTCAAAAAGGCTCCTCGGCCATGCCCCACAAGCGCAACCCGGTGCGATCGGAACGGATTACCGGGATGGCACGGGTGATTCGCGGCCACGCCGTGGCGGCCCTGGAAAACGTGGCCCTCTGGCATGAGCGGGACATTTCCCACAGTTCCGTGGAGCGGACAATTCTGCCCGACTCGTCAATTTTGCTGCACTTTATGGTGGTGGAAATGACCAACTTGGTGAAGAACCTGTTGGTTTATCCCGAAAACATGAAGCGCAACATGAACTGCTATGGCGGTGTGGTGTTCAGCCAAAAGGTGCTGCTGGCCCTGGTGAAAAAAGGCTTGACTCGCGAGGATGCCTACGCGGCCGTGCAAGGCTGTGCGCACCAAGCTTGGAACAATGAAAGTGGCGATTTCTATAAGCTCATTTGCCAAGATGCCACGGTGAAATCCCTCCTGTCCCAAGAGGAAATTGATGAGTGCTTTGATCCGCAACAGCACTTGCGCAACTTGGATGTGATTTATCAACGTTTGGGCATCTAAATTTCCCGTTTGGAAATGTTGAACCTAATCGATCGAGACCGGAGCCGGTAGGCAATGGTCTCGATTTTGGTTTGGGCAATTTTGAGCTTGATCGCCCATGATGGAAGCGATCGCGTTGAGGTTGGGGGGCGCAATGGATCTGGAAAGCTGGTTAACCTACGGAGCCATGGGATTAGCGGCGGCGATCGCCCCGGTTTGGTGGTGGGTGGCCACCTCGGCAGGCAGCCAGGCGGCGGCAATTGTGGCGGCGGGTTTCGGCGGGGCGATCGCGCTGTTGGTGTTGCTGTGGTGGTGGCTGCGACAGCGGCGATCGGCTAGCTACGGGTCGTATCCTTTGAATTACCGTTCGAGTTCTTCTGGATCGAGTCGATCGACCCTTCACAACCCGATCGATTCCCTGCCCATTAATCAGGATCAGGTGATTGATGCGGTGGGCGAAGCGGCTGAGATTGTGGTGAATGAGGCGATCGAAGAGTTAGCTGAAATTGCGAGCCAACAAATTCAGGATTGGATTGAGGAGCAGACCGCCGAACCAGAGCCGATCACGGCGGAGTCGGGTAATTTTGCAGATATTTTTGAAGCAGCAGAATCAGCGGCTGATCATGGCGGGGCGATCGAGTCTAACAGCCCCAGTGACTATTCCAGCAGCGATTCCGGCAGTGATTCTAGTTGGAGTTCCAGCGACTATTCGAGCGATAGTTCGAGTGATTATTCCAGCAGTTCCACTGATTACTCCAGCAGCGATTCCAGTAGCGATTCTGGCTGGAGTTCCAGCGATTAATGCTGACCTGAATCGATCAGTTTCCCCGCAGTAATTAGGAACCTAGAACCGTAAACTCCTCCCAAAATCGATTGATCCGATGCAGTTACTCACCTGACCGATCTGATTGTTCGTTATCATCATCAAACCCATTGCGATCGCGAGGACTTACCGATGATTGTCCCCAGCGCCCCGATCGAACCCGTTTCACCACCCCAGCCGATCGACTATCCCGACAGCGACGGCCAGCCGATGGCAGACAACACCAAACAATTCCAATGGATTCAGATCCTGCAAAGTAATCTGGCCGCGATCTTTGCCCATGATCCGCAAGTGTTTGTGGCGGGCGATTTGCTCTGGTATCCCATGGAAGGCAACAACACGCTTCGGCAAGCCCCTGATGTGATGGTGGTGTTTGGTGTGCCCAAGGGCGATCGCGGTTCCTATCAGCAATGGCGCGAAGATAACATTGCTCCGCAAGTGGTGTTCGAGATTTTGTCACCGGGTAATCGCTTTGGAGAAATGGTGAAAAAGCAAGCCTTTTATGACACCTATGGCGTAGAGGAATATTACGTTTATGACCCCGATCGCAACGACTTGAGCATTTGGTTGCGATCTAACCCAGGGAGCCTCCAACCAGTTTTTGAGACCACCCCTCATTGGATTAGTCCGCGCTTGGGTGTGCGGTTTCAATTGACTGAAGAAACCTTGATGCTGTTTCGGCCCGATGGGTTGCCCTTTTCAACATTGCTCGCAGAGTTGCAACGGGCTGAACAAGCCGAACAACGAGCCATGGAAGCAGAGAAACGAGCCGAACAGGCCGAACAGCAGATCGATCGCCTCGCGGCCCGGTTGCGAGAATTGGGCATCGATCCTGATGCGATCGACTCCTAGGCGATCGCTCCATCAAAAACCCCCGCGATCGAACCAGGCGATCGCGGGGGGTGATCCAACTAACAACAACTGAGAAACCGAATCTATTGCTTGGTCAATTGAGTCAGCACTTGGTTCGATCGCGACACAAACGACTTCATGCCATCCGCATCAAAGCCCTTTTGCGCCATCAATGCCAAATCATAAATGTGGTTGCAAAGCATTTTGCCCAGCTCGGCGGCCGGTGATTGGCTGCCATCGGCCAGGGCGATCGAACCGCCACTCAAGCTCAACAGGTTTTCCACCAGCGGGTGCGACGAATTCACCAGCAACACATGGGTATCGGGGAAGCTAGCAGCCTTGCCCTCAAACATCGCCGTCATGTCTTGAATTCGGCGCATGGCTTCCGGCAACAACACCATGGCCGGCGGTGCAGATTCCTCCGCTTTCAGGGCTTCCACGCGCACGGTGACGCTCGGTTTGCCCAGGGCTTCTTCAAACAGCTTCTTGATGCGATCGCTGCGGGTTTCGTTGGTGTTGGGGTCAACAATTTCCGCCTCTTTCTTAGAGGAATCCAGCAGCGCTTCATCGAGTTCCGAATCCACCCGCGAGAACTTCACCTCGGAATATTCCCGCTCCAAGAAACTGACGAAATGCGTGTCAATGAACGAATCCAGGAACAGCACTTCTAGACCCTGGCTCTTGTGCAATTCCACATAGGTAGCTTGGGAGGCCGGATCGGTGCAATAGAACACGCGATTTTCGTGTTTTTCTTTGTTCCGCTCCAGATATTCCTTCAGGGTGGTGTAGTAGAACCCGTTGGCATCCTTGGCTTCTTGGGTTTCGGTGGGGTTCGACCAAGCATCGCCCTCTTCCGTTTGCACTTCCACCTGTACTGCATCACTACCGCTGCCCAATTCCGCCGTGGTGCGATAGATCAAAATGTCTTCTACTTGCTTCTTGAACTTGTCATCGTTCAAGGAGCCAAACTTAACAAACGTGCCCAAATCTTGCCAGCAACGAATGTATTCGGGCAGGTCGCTGCGGTAGAGATCCTTCAGTTGATCGCCGACTTTCTTGGCAATGTAGTTGGCAATTTGGCGAACGGTGCGATCGGCTTGCAAGTAGCTCCGCGACACATTCAAGGGAATGTCGGTGCTGTCGATTACGCCGCGCAGGGGCAACAGGAATTTGGGGATAACTTCTTCGCAGTTATCGCTGACAAACACCTGATTGCAGAACAGTTTGATATCACCCTTGGTGGGGTCAACGTCCGGTTTTAGTTTCGGAAAATAGAGAATCCCGTTGATCACAAAGGGATAATCAGTGTTCAGATGAATCCACAGCAGCGGCTCATCTTGGAAGGGATAGAGATAGCGATAAAACTCCAGGTAGTCTTCCTTGGTTAGGTTGCTGGGTGACTCTTTCCAAGGGGCTTTTTGGCGGTTGATTTGTTCGCCGTTCAGCTCGATCGGGTAGGGCATGAAGTCGCAGAACTTCTTCACCAAACCGCGAATCCGCGCCTCTTCCAGATACTCAGCTTCTTCATCCAGCAGGGTGAGGGTGATCGTCGTACCGCGCTCGGTGCGATCGCTCGTGTCGATTTCAAATTCCGTGGAACCATCGCAAGTCCAATGCACCGCCTGCGCACCCTCTTGGTAGGAGAGGGTATCGATTTCCACGGTGCTGGAAACCATGAACGCCGAATAGAACCCCAAGCCAAAGTGGCCGATGATGTTCTGATCGGAATTCTTGAATTTCTCGACGAATTCTTCGGCGCTGGAGAACGCGACTTGGTTGATATATTTCTCGATTTCCTCGGCGGTCATGCCGATGCCGGTGTCGGTAATCGAGAGCTTTTTGTTGTCTTTATCAAGGGCGATCGTGATTTTCGGTTCGCCCACATCGGCGCTGGTTTCGCCCATCATGGCGATCGCCCGCAGCTTAGAAATCGCATCCACGGCGTTGGAAATCAACTCCCGCAGGAAGATTTCATGCTCCGAGTAGAGCCACTTTTTGATAATCGGAAAAATATTTTCGGTGTGAACCGTGATATTGCCTTTCTTTAGCACGCTGCTCATAGGAAACGGCTGGTTGGTGTAGGGAATTGGGACGGCCCTAGGCTAGCGCGATCGCCCCGTGATCTGAAATTTCGGATTTCCCTACCCGTCCGGTTTAGGGGCTGGTTTGGGCGATCGCCTCGCGGATCAATTGGGCCGTCGCCGGAGCCAGCAACACGCCGTTGCGATAGTGGCCGGTCGCCAGCCAACTGTTGGCGTTCAGCGGCTCAATCACCGGAGCCGATCGCTCCACCGGGCGCGGCCGCAACCCCGACCAGGTTTCGACTATTTCCGCCTGGGCGAGGGCGGGAACTAGGTCGATCGCCCCTTGCCACACCGCCCCCCACTCGGCCCCATCGGCGATCGGCGGCTCGGCCCCGGCGGGAAACTCCACCGTCGCCCCCACCCAATAGTCCCCGCCACCGAGGGGCACGATATGGATGTCGTTACCGGTCAGCACCGGCTCCGGGCGATCGCTCAGGGGGCGCGGCAATCGCAACCGCTGGGCTTGACCCAACACCGGCTGCAACTTCAGGGGCTTGGCCGCATTGGGGGCGATCGCCCGGGCCAAGGCCGCCGACCCCAGCCCAGCCGCCACCACCAGCCGATCGCAGGCCAGCTCTCCCGCCGTGGTGGTCAGGCTAATGACCCGATCGCCCGCCGTCTGCACACCCGTGATCTGGGCCGGGGCGATCGTTGCCCCCCGTTTCGCCGCCGCCTCCCGCAAAGCCACCGTCAAGGCCAGCGGCTGCACCTGCCAATCCTGGGGCGAAAAGATCCCAAAGGCGACCCCATCCATGGCGGCTAAATTCACCGCCGGAAAGCGATCGAGCACCGCTGAAGCTGACAGCAATTCCAGCTCAAATCCCTGGGATTTTCGCAACGCTGCCAAGGCTTCCCATCCGGGGCGATCGGCTTCCGTAAACACCAGCTTCAGAATGCCGTTTGAATTGTGGGGAATGGGGCGATCGAGCAGGGTTTCCAGCTCTTGAATCAGTTTCGGATAGCGTTGAATACTGTCGCGACGTAAATTCCAGGCTCGCCCTTTGGTTTTTTTACTAATAATCCCCATCAAAACGCCGAGGGCGGCTCCCGTGGATGTGGGGCGATCGGGAGGCAACGGCGACGCGATCGCCTGGGGATCAATCAGCGTGATTTGCCAGTCCGGCTGCCCGCTCAGTTCGTAAGCAATCATCGCCCCCACCACACCCCCACCCGCGATCGCAATCCTCATCCGCGACATCCTCAACTGCCCCAAAAACTGGTTATCATCACAATATCGATTAAGTTCTCCTTGGAAAGAGACTCGTGAGCATCGCTAAAAGCTCATTCTCAAAATCGTATTGTATCAACAACAACTACTTTTCAGAAATCACTTCTTGGCAAAATTGATCGCTATCTACATTTTAAAGAATAAAGATTCATAAATGGCTAAGGATATTTATCATAACACCGTGCGAGTCGCTCTCGAAAAAGATGGTTGGGTGATTACAGATGATCCACTGGTTTTGCAAATTGGTAAACGATCAACTTACATTGACCTAGGTGCTGAAAAGCTGTTAACTGCTGACAAGGCAGGAAAACAAATCGCAGTTGAAATCAAGAGCTTTTTAAGTCGATCACCAGTGAAAGATCTAGAAGCCGCCTTAGGTCAATATGTTTTATATCAAGGAATTATGAAATTTAAGTCTATTCAACGATCACTATATTTAGCAGTTCGCGACGATATTTACTGGAGTTTATTTTCTGAGCCTATTGGTCAAATCTTTCTTGAAAATCGTCAGCTTAGCCTAATTGTCTTTGACCCAGTAACGGAGGAAATCGTCAAATGGATACATTGATTAAGTTGGATCAAGCTATTGAATCAGTTTTGCAGCAAGCTGCTGATACTCTTTCTGGCCATGAGAACGGGAATTCTCAAATTATCATTGATGCAGATCGCAAGAATTTTGTGCTCATTATGTTGGGTTGGGAAGGACACCGACGAATCCATGATTGTCTAGTTCATATTCAAGTAATAGATGACAAAATCTGGATTCAATATGATGGTACTGAAGACAGCATCACTGAAAACTTAGAAGCAGCCGGAATTCCGAAAAATCAAATTGTTTTAGCATTTTATCCTGAGCATGTTCGCGTACACACGGGTTATGCGATCGCTTGATTTGCAAGATTTTGAGATTTAGAGAACATAAAAATCGCCCTTCGATCTAATCGGTGCGATCGAAGGGCTGACTGAGGAATCGTTTACGAAAACGAACTATTGCGGTACAACGGTCAGGAATTGATCGAAAGCTTTGACAGCCGCCAAATATTCATTGCCAGCGCGTTTGTAGTCAAACTGACCCGCAAATTCATCCATTGCCACCAGGTGTTTAAACAGATCCTTGGCGGCGGCTTCGGCGGTGGCGCGATCGCTGCCCTTCAGGCGGCGGCTGACCCGGCTCAACCGTTCGCGCAACTCGCCCAGAGGGCCATGGATAAAGGTTTGGATTTCACGCCAGCGCTTGCCTGCGATGTAGCTTTCCAGTTCCGGCAGCCGATCGCGCATGTCTTGCACGCCGGGCACGAAAATTTCAATTTGCGATTTTTGGGTGCTGGAGTAGGTTTCTGCTTGGGCAACGGGGGCAAAACCCAAGCTGGTAAGGGCGATCGCCGCCGCCATCACCAGGGCCAACAGGGCTGAACGGAGTCGAATCATGGGGTTCTCGTTAAAAAAAGTGCGGGAAAAATCGAATGATGAACAGGCTTGTGGCCCGTTCGTTGGATCATTGAATTGTAACGATATGTATCGACATCCCACCCGCCTGTCAAGTCGCCATTCGCCGGAGAAAGGGAATCAACGCCTCTGACACCTTTTCCGGCCAGTCCTCTTGGGCGTAGTGACCCGTTTCGCTCATCTCCACAAACTCGCAGTCGGCAATGGTTTTAGCGGCAGCCTTGGCGGCTTCCACCGGCAACCAAGGATCGCTCGTGCCCCAGGCCACCAAGGTCGGTTTTTCCCAGCGGGTCAGGCCTTCAGTAATTTCCTGCGCGGTCTGTTTCAGCCGCAGGTTTTGCAACACCGCCAGCAGCGCCCGCCCCGCCCCGGAACTGGTCAGGAACGGCCGGCGATACACATCCAAATCCGCATCATCCACTTGGTAGGGGCCGCCACCTTCTAACAGGCGATCGACCAGCAGCGGATCTTGGGTCATCATGTCGCCCACCAGCGGAATCGCCATTTGGGAAATTTTCCAGGGCAGCTTGGCCTCAGGAAAAATCGGCCCGTTGATAATCGCCAGCCGCTCGATGCGATCGGGATTCCGCAAGGCGTACTGAATCCCCAGGGAGCCAAAAAATCCCTGGGCCACGATCGAGACGCGATCGAGATTCATCGCATCCAAAAACTGCTCCAGCAACCCAATCAGCGCATCGGGCGTGTAGGCAAAATCCAGCCGCTCGGGGCGATCGGACGCACCAAAGCCGGGAAAGTCCGGGGCGATCGCCCGGAAGCCCTGTTCCGCCAGGGCGGGCAACACCTTCCGCCAGCTATAGCCAAAGGCCACCAACCCATGGAGCAACAACACAGGCGGGCGATCGTTGGGCGACTCGGGCACAACCTCGCGATAGACCCAGGTGTAGTCACCGGCTTTCACCGTTTGTTCTGGAATGCGTTTTGCCATCACGTCCTCATACAGCAAGTTGGGTTCCGTCTATCAAACACCAAACCTGTCTGGATCAGACCCCGATCGCCTGATTTTGCCCCCTCAGCGCCATGGCAACACGACTTGATCGCCCGTCAGTTCAGGTTAGGCAAGTGTTGGAGGCGTCGCGGCTGAGGACTCGGTAATAGTATTTGCTAATTGTCGCAAAATGCTGAGGACAAAATAGAGAGAATTGGGACGCGATCGCAGGGCAAATTCATCGGATAGTCCATAGAAAATCTGCTCATTTTGTTGCTGGACTTTCAAAAACAGAAAATGGCTACCATTGGTGACAAATCCATACAGCGGCAAGTTATTTTGGACGGCTCCAGCCATATAAGCCAAGGTTTGCGGAATTGCCACGCTGACATCATAGGTGGTGTCTTTGGACTCGATAATGGCGCGCCAAAATCGTTGGTGAATCACTAAAAAGTCAATGCGTCCGCGCAACGTTACGCCTTCCACTTGGGACTCAACTGTAACCGGTACTTCAGACCGCATCCGAAAGGGGGGATCGTAGAATCCTGCCAGCTCGAGCAGTGGAGAAATCACCAGGAGATTCACAACCCCTTCATCCACTTTGCCCGATCGCCAATGGTACAGAAAGCGATCGCGCAGTTGGTCAAGGCTGGTGCGATCAGAGTCAGCGATCGTATCTAGGTTTGGGAATGACTCCGCAAAGAATTCGTCATCTCCATTTGGAATTAAGCCCAAATGGGTTTCGATATCCTCCAGGCTAGCAATCAATTCCCGAATGGCAGTAGGTGACATGGCTGGCAATAGGAATGAGAATACAAAGAGTGTTCATTGAATCAATGAAACATCTGTATCTACAGATGTTTCATTCCTTAGGCTCAATTGCTCGCCACTTTGCAGATTAAGAGGTCTGCATGTGCCTGCAAGGGCTATGCAAACAAAATTTATACTTGATTTATCAAACAGGAGACAAAAGTGGGCTGTATATATAGCCTTCCAGTTCGTCGCATAACCTCCACATATTGCCACTCCAGAGCTGCTGTCCTTGTACTTCTTCAACTCTGCAGGTAACTAGAGTTTTTGCAGAAACTCTTTTGATCTCAGCACTTTCTTTTTCTGGTTTAGCTCGAACAGATACAAAGCCATCTCCAACGTCTCTAGTCATATATTGTGCAGTGGCATATGTTGCTGGATTTGTGCTTGAATCTGGAGCTGGCGTAGTTTGTAGAGATGTTTGCTTATCGAGAGGAATTGGGATTGTTAGGGTTTCAGACTCTGGCTTAAGGTCAACTCTCTTTCGATACTCTTGATATCCAATAGGTTTGATAATCAATATAGATCTCAACTTTTCTGGACAGTCAAAATATACATATCCTTCTGAATCAGTAATTTTGGGTGTATTCACCTTCCCTAATTCCTCTAAGATCACTGTGGCATTTGGCACTGAATTACGGGTGACTTCATCGACAACTTTGATACCGCAGTCAGTTGATTTTTCTGTTTTGTTGCTGGATTGCCAATGTCCGACGAGAATTGTGGCAAAAGCAGCAATAATTGCAGCACCAATTCCACTGAGGGCCATCCATTTGGATCCTTGATCTTGATTTTGGCTATTCTTGTTTTTCATGGGAGATACTTTTCCTTGAGAGTTAATAGGATGAAATTGTTTTCATCTTTATAACTTTCTATCATAAACCTTTTCTGTGTTGCTTTTAGTGACTATTGCCTTGACTGTAGAAGTGCGCCTGAATACAAAGAAGGCTGGGTTCAGAGATCGCCAAACCCAGCCTCATGTCATTTGCAAATTGCGACTAACGCAGCATTGTTAGGGTTTGCCGCGCGTACCGGATAGGCCCACGCCCCGTAACATGCGAGTCATTTCCTGGGAAACCGTGCCCGTGTGGGGCAGACCGTTCGCTGCTTGGTAGCGCAAAACGGCATTGCGCGTCAGGGGGCCGTAGTAACCCGTGTTGGTACGTGAGTTGAAATAGCCCAGCGTGCGCAGTTTGGCCTGGAGCGTCGCCACGCGGGCGCTGGTTTCGCCCATGCCGATCGAGCCGCTGAGGATACCGTAGCGACCGGAGTTGACGCGGTAGGAACGGCTGGGGATGCTGTTGCTGCCAAAGAGGGCCGATCGCGTTTTGGGGCCCACCACACCATCAGCGGTCAGGCCGCGCGATCGATTTGGGTTTTCAATCCAAGCCCAATTATGGAATGCTTGCACAGCAGAAACCTGTAAGCCTTTCAATTATTCCCGCCAGGATTTATGTCGCTGCTTTGGGGATGCTGTGGGCTGGCAAGTTGAAACCTATGATGGGTGGCATGTGCCGGACTACGACTTTAAGCGGCGAACTAAGATTCCCTACGATCTCAGCGCCCCGATCGGTCACTTGCCCAGTACCTTTGCCCTCGGTGGGGGTGAGTCTCAATCCGAGTACGATCGCCCCGACACCGAATCAACAATGGGGTTTTATGGGGTTGGTCGCTACTACTACACCTGGAGCCAAGACTCGTTCTTTGGTCACGATTTCCTAAAAGACTGTTTGAAAAGTATCTTGCAGCCCTGGTCAGACCCCAATAGTCTTGGGGGGCAAGAGGCTTAAGACCTTTGTTTGCATTGATCGTTTGTTTGCATTGATCGTTGGGGCAAGTGGTGTCTCAATTGTGGCTTTTCAAACATCGTCTCAGGTTCACAGTCTCCCGCGCGGGGGCCCAGCCGCCGGGTGGTAGGATAGCGGGGGTTTTGCGGACAGGGGTTCATGGCGGGCGCAATCGACAATTTGCGACTAGCAGCGGCAGTAATGGCCGCCCGGGCGATCGCCCTAGCCGTGCGGTTGCTGCGGCGCGGGGCCGGGAGTGTGTTGCCCGGCAGCATTGCCCGCAAGATTCAGCCCAATGCCTTGGCTCTGTTGGCAGCTCAAGTGAAACAGGGCGCGATTTTAGTGGCCGGAACCAACGGCAAAACCACCACGGCCCTGCTGCTGCGAAGCATTTTAGAAAACCAGGGCTATCGGGTGACCCACAACGCCACAGGGGCCAACCTGGAAAATGGTCTGACGGCGGCTTTGCTGGCGGATGCGAATTGGCTGGGGCGGCTCGATCGGGACTTTGCGATCTTGGAAGTGGATGAAAATGTCCTGCCCAAGGTGCTACCGCAAATTCGGCCGCGGATCTTGTTGGCGATGAATTTGTTTCGTGACCAGCTCGATCGCTACGGCGAGGTGGACACGATTGCTCGCCGCTGGGAACGGGCGATCGCCCCGCTCTCCCACACGATCGCCGTGTTGAGCGCCGATGACCCCACCCTCTGCCACTTTGGACAACAACTGGAAGCCCAGTGGGAAGATCTAGCCCGAGTTCGCTACTTTGGCCTCAGTGAACCGGAGCGCTTTTTACCGGAAATTCCCCACGCCGTTGATTCCATCTATTGCCCCAACTGTGGTCACTCTTTGACCTATGAGGGCGTTTATCTATCCCATCTGGGCGATTATCACTGCCCCAGTTGCGGTTTTGAGCGATCGCGCCCGTTGCTGAATAGCCGTGACTGGCCGCAATTATTGGTGGGCATCTATAACCAATACAACGCCATGGCCGCCGCCACTACCGCCCAAGCCCTGGGCATTGGGGAAGCACCCATTCAAGCGGCCATTCGCAATTTCCAAGCGGCTTTTGGCCGGGCAGAATCCCTGACGGTGCAGGGAAAATCGGTGCAAATTTTGCTCTCCAAAAACCCGGTGGGAACCAACGAAACCCTGCGAACGGTGGTGGAACTGACGCGCGATCGCCCCTTTTCGCCCACGGTGTTGCTGGTGCTGAACGATCGCACACCGGACGGAACCGATGTGTCTTGGATTTGGGACGCGGACACGGAAGGGCTGGTGGCGACGGGGGCCACGCTGGTGGTCAGTGGCGATCGAGCCTATGACATGGCCCTGCGGTTGGCCTACAGCGATCCCGATCGCCCCGCCGGGCCCGCCACCCTGTCGGTGGAAACCAACCTCAAGGCAGCGATTCAAAACGCCCTCGATCGACTGCCCGACGGCGAAACCCTCTACGTTCTGCCCACCTATTCCGCCATGCTGGAAGTTCGGGAAATTCTCACGGGTCGCGGCATTCTTTAGGTCTTGAGAAAGTCTTTAGGGACTACTTCATGGCTTAGGAATTTTCGCTTTAAGACAAATCGCGCCACAGACTGCGCCATCCATATTGGGTCACAGATATTGCGCCACAGATTGGGAGACCACAGATCAGGAGACCACAGCGGTGAAAGGCAGCGTCCAAGATCAGGCGATCGCCCTGGCCCAACAAGCGAACCAAGCCCTGGCGGCAGCAGACTGGTCGATCGCCCTGGCAGGCTATCGGGCGGCCCTGCGGTTGGATCCAGCAATTCCCGGTGTTTATATCAACCTGGCGGCAGCCCTGAAGGGATTGGGCAAGATGGCCGCCGCTCGCCAGGCCTGCGCCCAAGCACTGCGTCTGGATCCGCACAGCGCCATCGGGGTGCACAATTGGTTAGCCTTGTTGGATTGGGCCGATCGAACCCAGGCGATTCAAGCCTGCCACCATCTTTTGGATCAAATTCCTGAGTCCGCAGCCCTCTACGTAGCCGCTGCCCATCGGTTAAACAATCAAGATCAGTTTCCCGAGTTGATGGATTGGGTGCGATCGCGCCCCCTGCCTGATACTTGGCGCAATTTACCCTCCTTCGATCGCGCGGCGATCGGCTATTGGCAAGGACTCAAACATTACTTTGATGGGGATTTGGCCACGGCAGAAATTTGGTTGCAACAGGCGATCGCTGATGAGGTAACCTACCAACCGCCCCACATTCAACTCAGCCTGATCCTGGCGGAACAGCGCCGCCTGACGGAAGCCTTAGCCGTTTTGGATGCCGCCTGTGCTCGCTGGCCGGATCATGGCACGTTGCGCCACAACCGGGCCCTCTGTTTGCTCACCCTGGGGCGCTGGGCGGAGGGGTTTTTGGAAAATGAGTGGCAGTGGCGATCGGGACAAATGACCAAGCAGGACTTGCCCGGTCAGGAATGGGACGGAACCCCAATTCCCGATCGCACGATTCTGATTTGGGCTGACCAAGGTTTTGGGGACTCACTGCAATGGGCCCGCTACCTTCAGTGGGTTGCCGATCGCTGCCAAACGGTGATTCTGCTGTGCCCGAAAGCGCTGGTGCGGGTGATGCGATCGGCTCCAGGGGCGGGATATGTCACCGATGGTGTTTGCGAAACCCTCCATTTCAACACCCATTTACCCCTGTCCAGTCTGCCCCGCTTGACCCAAACCACGGTCGATCGCGTTCCGGCTCCGATTCCTTACCTGTTTCCCACTGCCACCGAGGCGATCGCGCCGCTCCCACTGCCGAAACCGGTGTCGAAACCGGATCAACGCCGGGTCGGGATTGTTTGGGCCAGTGGGTTTCGATCGGGCGATCGCCTAGAAGCCGTCCACCGCCAAAAATCCAGCAGTCTCCCGGAGTTAGCGGCGGCCCTCAATTTGCCCGGTGTGCAGCTCTACAGCTTGCAGATCGATCGCTCCGATGCGGATGTGGCCCACCTGGCTCAATTTGGAATCATTGACCTGGCTCCGCAGATCAAGGACTTTGCCGACACGGCCGCCTATTTGGCCCAGCTCGACCTGCTGATCACGGTGGACACGGCCATCTGTCATTTGGCCGGAGCGATGGGCAAACCGGTTTGGACGTTGCTCTGTTTTGCGGCCGATTGGCGCTGGCTGCTCGATCGCCCCGATACACCTTGGTATCCCACCATGCGGCTCTTTCGGCAGACCGAGCCTGGTGACTGGTCGGAACCCTTACAGCAGGTGCGATCGGCTCTGCTGGCCGGACAGTTCTAACGCTTGGAGACTCTGAATTTCGGAGACTCCGAATCTGGGAAGCTCTCACTCTTGGCAACCATGCAATCCTCGCACAGCCATCTTTTGGCCCATTCTCCCGAAGCGATCGCCCAGCTTCAGGCCGGCTTGGCGGCCCAAGGGACTGAGCAATGGTCAACCGCCCGTCATCACTACCGGCAAGGCATTCAGCAGGATCCCCATTGGGCGGGTCTGTACGTGAACCTTTGCGCCACCTATCGAGCCACCCAAGCTACTCAACCAGCAGAACGAGCCCTGGACTTGGCTTTGCGCCTGGATCCACAACTGGGAATCGCCCATTACTACGCCGGACTGCTGGCGCTCGATCGGGGCGATCGGGAAACGGCCCTGCGATCATTGCAAACGGCCCTTGCCCAGGATCCGGAACTCCCTGAAACCTATCTCACCTTTGGACAAGTTTGGATCAATCAAGCAGGCTTAAGCTCTTGGCTAACTTGGTTACGCCAAAACCCGCCTCCTACGGCTATTCAACGGCTGGCCCCTAAACAGCGGGCAATCATCGCTTTTTGGCAGGGCATGGCTTGGGATGACAACGATTCAGGGATTTCAGAACCAACCAAAGCAGAGCAGTCCCTACGCTATGCCATTACCTGTGATCCCGAACTGGGTAATGCGGCTGCCCGGTTAGGAAAACTCCTAGCGAACCAAAATCGATTTGAAGAAGCCCTTCACATCACAGAACAATCCTTGAAATACCAACCGGAAGATCCGCACCTGCGACTCAACCATGCCCTTTGCTTACTCTCCCTAGGGCGATGGCATGAGGGTTGGCAGGCCTACGAATGGCGGCGGTACTCGGATCAAAATCCTTGGGTGCAAGCGGCGGGCCCCGAGTGGGATGGGCAGCCCTTAAAGGGCACGTTGCTGGTGCTGACGGAACAGGGCCTGGGGGATACGCTGCAATTTAGCCGCTATCTGGCTTGGGCCCGGCAACGGTGCGATCGGGTGGTGCTTTGGTGTCCCCAATCGCTGGTGCGGCTCATGGAAACGGTGGCCGGGGTTGATCAGGTCTTCGCGGGTGACGATTGCCACATTCCTTACCGTGCCCAGGTGTCGCTGTTGAGCTTGCCTCGGTTGGCGAGAACCACCGTTGAGCAAATTCCCGCCCCGATTCCTTACCTGCGGCCGATCGCCCCGCTGGCGAATCAGCGCCCGCTACCGCGCCAAACCTCCCAAGCCTTGGCGGTGGGGATTGTGTGGCAAAGCGGCCCGCACATGAAAGACGCGGCCCGCAAGTGTATGGCACTGGATCCTTTGGCGATCGCCCTGCAATGTCCCGGTGTCCAGCTCTACAGCTTCCAGGTCGATCGCTCCGAGGCCGAAGCCGAGCGCCTGGCGGCCCAGGGAATTGTTGACCTCGCGCCCCAAATCAAGGATTTTGCCGACACGGCGGCCGATCTGGCGCAAATCGATTTGCTCGTCACGGTTGATACGGCCATTTGCCACCTGGCCGGAGCCATGGGTAAACCGGTTTGGACGCTGCTGCCCTATGCGGCCGATTGGCGCTGGTTACGCGATCGCCCCGATACGCCCTGGTATCCCACCATGCGTCTGTTTCGGCAGTCGCGGCCCGGCAGTTGGGCGGAACCCCTCAATCGGGTGCGATCGGCGCTGGAGGGTTGGGTGCGATCGGGCGCTGAACCCTCTCGATCGAACCCAGCATCTCGCCAATCGCGATAGACTGGCTCCGATTCTTCCGCAACCTTGCCCAGGTTTTCTGCCCGTGAGTCTTTCCGCCTTGCCCACCCTCTCTGAACCCCTGGTGATTGGCTGGCTCTATCCCAAGCTAATGAGCACCTATGGCGATCGGGGGAATGTGACCTGTTTGCAGCGGCGCTGTGAATGGCGCGGCATCCCGGTGCGAATTCAAGCGCTCGATCGAGACACAGACCCCAGCCAGTTCACCCAGGTGGACTTGATCGTGGGCGGCGGCGCACAGGATCGCCAGCAGGAAATCGTGATGCGAGATCTGCAAGGGGCCAAGGCCGCAGCCCTGAAAGGGGCGATCGAGGCCGGCGTGCCCGGCGTGTTCACCTGTGGCGCACCGCAGTTGCTCGGCCATTACTACGAACCGGGTTTAGGCCAACGTATTCAGGGGCTGGGCGTGTTGGATTTGGTGACTGTGCATCCGGGCCCCGACGCGCCCCGCTGCATCGGCAATCTGGTGCTGGAGGTGACCGCCGAACGGCTGGCGCGGGAGTTGCGGCTGATGTTGGGAGATGTGCCTTACCTGATCGGTTTTGAAAACCACGGGGGCCGCACCAAGCTGGGATCAGTGGAGCCGCTGGCCCGGGTGGTGCGCGGCTTGGGCAATAACGGCGAAGACCAAACCGAAGGCGCATTTCACTGCAATGCGATCGCCACCTATTCCCATGGGCCCCTGTTGCCGAAAAATCCCTTTTTGGCTGATTGGATGATCCAAACGGCGATCGCCCGACGCACGGGGGAATCCTGCGCATTGAACCGCCTGGACGATTCTCTGGCCGATCGGGCGCGATCGGTCATGCTCCAGCGCCTCAGTGTGGGGTAGGGGTAAATCGTCGCAAATTCCCCGCGTTAAACCGTCTCTTTCGCAAGGCTCCATTTCAGGATTGAAAACCCCAACCGCCAATCGACAGGGGTTGATCAACCGCAATCATCCACTTTTTCAATCAATCGGTTCAAAAATGCTGGGAAATGGGCTGAAGCGACGGATGGCCGGCTCATGGGGCCATCGTCAGCTTCCGGATTTAAAGATGGGGAGTGATGGCCAGCACTGTCTTCCTTGCAATCTTGCGTTACAAGTAAGAGAGTCAGGGGGCAATGACCTGGTGGATCACTGGTAAATCACTGGTAAATCATGGGTCGGTGGCAAGGTTCATGGTTGACAGATTTCGTGACCCATCACGGTCACAATGACCTCAGGCAGGGGAAGATGTCAACTTCGCTAGTCTCTGATATCGCGATCGCCCACCTTCAACCTGGCGTGATTGCAATTGCCCCCTCAATTGAGCCTTAGCGCCGCCCTTCGGGTGGGTTTAGCTCTCTCAAAATTGCTCAATGGCAGTGGATTTGCTGCATTGCTTCACTCGTTAGGAGGTTTTCATGGCCCCTTCACTCGCGTCTTCGACTGCTTCCTTACCCGATCGCGCCGCCGTTTGGGAAAGCTTGGTGCAAGCGATCGCCTCTAGCTCCGGTTTTGAACGCTGGCTGGAACAACAACCCAGCACGCCCAATCAACCCACGGTCACGGATTTGCTGGTGCGTCGCTATCTGCGTGAGACCTTGGAAACCCTTGCTTACTAGGTCTAGCTCAGGTTTTTTCCAGGTTTCTTTCCCAGGATTCAACGTTTCCAGAATTGAACGTTTCCAGAATTAAACGATCGCTTCCAGCGTAGTTGATTCAAATAGGCTCAAATAAGCACCCGAGAGACCAACCCAACAGGGGGATCTCTTGGGTGCTTTGGTTTGGGTAGCTCGTTAGGACGGGGCATCAGGGCGATCACCCGGCTGTGCCTAGCGTTGTTTCGATCGCGCGGCCACGGAATTGGAGGACGGCCGCACGATCGACCATTCATCCACCGCCGCCATCGGATCGATCGCCTCGGCATCCTCTTCCAGCAGGGGTTCTTCTTCCAGCAGCTCAAAGGGCGAATCGGCACTGTCAATGGCAACACCAATTAAGCGAATGGTGCTGGTTTCCTCATCGGTCAACTCATCCAGCCGCTGAGTGAAGGCGGTTTTGTCAGTGTGGCCAGGGCGAGCCACTAAGATCAACCCGTCCGTTTGGGACTCCAACAGCAAGGCATCGTTGGCATTGTTGAGGGTCGTTGCTTCCACAATCACGTAATCAAAGCGACTGCGGGCATCCAACAGGAGTTGCCGAATTTCGCTAGATTCCAAAATCGCCGCGCAATCATTCTGGGGGCCGGGACTGGGGGCAATGTAGAGATTTTCCACCTCGGGAACCATCCGCGCACAGTTGTTCAAACTGCTGTAGTAGTGGAACGGTTCACGAACCGCATCCGGATCCGGAGCCACGCGCAGGGCCTTGGCAGCGGAGGGAGCGCGCAAGTCCAGTTCAATCAACAGGGTGCGTTTACCCGATCGCGCCGCTGCGATCGCCAAGTTATAGGCCACCACCGATTTCCCTTCGCCCACGTCCACACTGCTCATCAACAGCACTTTCAGGCTGCTATCCAGGCGGCGCAAGTTGCTGCGGAATTGTTCATAGGCTTCCCCTGGGGGCGAGGGTTCCACCAACACCGGCAACAGGCCCGGCGCACGGGCAGCCAATTCCGGCAAAATGCCCAGCAGTTTGATATCCCGCTCGGCCAAGGCGCTGCGAATTTCGCTGTCGGCCTGGTAGCGGCGATCGAGCATTCCCAACACCAACAACAACGCCCCGCTCAAGACCAAACCGCCCGCAAACCCGGCCGGCAGGGTCAAGCGCATGGAGAGCTTTTGCGCAATTTCCTCGGAGCGGATGGCGGCCGGTTGGGCGATCGTGAGGCTGCTGACGGTTTCCGCCTCGGCTGCTTCCGAATCGACTAATTTGGCCTGCATTCGATCGTAGAGCGCTTTTTTCAAGGCCACCTGCTGAGCCAGGCGATCGCGCTCTAGCTGTTTGTTGGGCACGCCTGCATATTCCTGACGCAGTTCCCGTTCCGCCTTCAAGGACAGGGTGAGTTGGCGTTGCAGGGTTTCTTGCTGGGTTTTCAGGGAAACCAAACTGTTGGCTAACTGTTGCCGCGCCGGATCCAGGCTGCTGCTCGATCGAATCCGACTGGTGGCCGCCAGCGGTTTTGCCCCCGCCATGCTGCCGCCAACCACCTCTTGGGCCCGACGATTCAACAGGGTCTCTAGGGACTGTTGCCGCTGCATCAACAATTGCATTTGGGGATGCTCCGGCCGCAGGCGTTGGCTTTGGAGCAGCCGTTCCGCCTCCACCTGCTGAAGCTGCACCCGCAACTGAGCCAGCATCGGATCGGAACTGAGGGCCGAAGACACATAGGCATCGTCCACCGACAGGCCCAGCCGCTGTTCCAGGGAGCGCACCTGGGCGGTCACGCCTTCCAGTTGCAGTTGCAGTTGGCGCTGCTGATTCCCGATCGTGGCGATCGACTCAATCAGGGCCCCATTTTGGGCCGCCAAAATCGCCGCCCCTTCCACCCGATCGTATCGTTCCAAATTGCGCTCCGCCGCCCGCAGTTCTCCAATCACCTGCGGCAGCCGGGCCCGAATCGCGTCAATAATTCCCTTCACCCGCGCAGCATTCAGTTGCCGGCTTTTCTCCACCATCAACTTCATGAGGGTGTTTGTAATCTTTTCGCCCCGCTCCCCTTTCTCATCCGTGAAGCGCACTTCCAAGGTTGGCGGGCCGCTTTCTTTTTTCTTTTCTTTTTCGTCACCGGAGTTGGGATCGCGCACCCGCAGGCTTTTGAGCAACAACTCCGGATCCATCCGAAATTCCTTGGCCACGGGCGCGATGATGTCCGGCGCGGTCAAAATGTCTGGCGAGAGGGTTTGCCCTTGCTCCACAATCGCCGCTCCCGTTTCCGAAAACGACACCCCCGCCCGTTGGTATGACAGAACTCCCAAAATGCTATAGCGCGGGGGCGGCACGGGTAACAACGACAGTCCCGCACCAACGCCGGCCCCCAAAATTGGGCCCACGGGCAGGATCCACAAATAGCGCTTGAGGGCTAGGGAAAACCGCTTAACCAGGGGCGAGGCCATGATTCAGGAATGAGCAAAGGGTGATCCAACGATAGCAAACCTATTCAAGGGCGACGAAAACAGATCAGGGACGACGAAAACAGATCAAGAACTGGTTTGGGCTAATGGCAGCCGATCGCTGGGCCTTGATTCATTGGTCGATCGCTCGTTCCACAGCCGATCGACCGCACCCGATCGACTGGATCGACTGGGCCGCTAGGCGTTAGCCAATCGGTTTGATAATCAGCCCAAAAGTCCAAAGCTAGCCGGAACTTCCCGCCGCTCCGTACAATACTTGTTTAGATTTCAGTTGCTTAGGTTTCGAGACCCGCAAGAACCCCCACATTGCCGATCGCCCGTTGTGGGTCATGTCCCGGCAGTGGTGGTTGAACCTAGGCAACCCGATCGCCCCGCTATTTTCTGCACCATATTTGCTGAACCATCATGGCTGACAATCCGGAAGTGAAAGCGGAAGTACAAGCGAAGGCCCCCGCTGCGGCCCCAAAAGCTGCCCCAGCCAAAGAAAAAGCCCCCAAACCGGAAGACAAGCCCTTTGGCGAATTTATTGAAACCGAATATTTGCCCGCCCTGCAAAAGGCCCTGGTCGATCGCGGTGTGGCCGGCTTGGCGTTGCAGTTTGTGAATGCCACCGTTCCCATCAAAGGGCTGGAAGACAACCAGTGCTCTCAGGTGATTGGTAGTTGGGGCGATCGGGAATTTCGGGTTTATTTCCCCAAAGACGACATCAACGCCACCAAGGGATTTTCCTACACGGAAAAAGGCGGCCCCCACAGCACCCTCGAACCCTTCTTGATTGATGAGCGGAAGGCGAGCTTAGACCTGTTGGTAAATGCCGTAGCCCTCCGGTTGCGGGCCCAAAAGTGGATCGAACGCAACTAGGCTAACTTCGGCGCTTTGCATGGCTCCAACATCCCGATCGCCCAACCTTGGCTCGGGAATGGAATCCAATCCAGTCCTTTGCGATCAGGGATTTTAAATCATCTCTGATCCATTGGGCTGGGGATGCCGCTGTGCGCTGGTTCGGTTCCTGGATCGAGCCAAGGAACAGCCCAACCAAAACTCAGGTGCTCGACTTGCTGAGGCTCGGCTTGCTGAGGCCCGGTCTATCTCGTCAGAAACTCAGTCTGACTGACCCAACCGATTTCAGCGGGATCGCGAGAATCCCGAAACTCAAAACTGCAAAAGTTCTTAGAACCAGAGCTTTTTAGCGTATTGTTTTCTTGAAACGGGCGAGGAGGGATTCGAACCCCCGACACCGTGATCCGTAGTCACGTGCTCTATCCACTGAGCTACACGCCCTAGCTCGACGGCGGTTAACCGTTTAGCGCCGAACAATCATAGCACAGGTTATCCGGAGCATGACAAGTCTCGACCAAAATTTTTTGGAGCGAGGGCCAAACCCAGCCACTGCCGTTGATTTGGCCGCTGGGGGGGGCGATCGAGCCGTGGCCGCCCCTTCGCTCACCCACCTGGACGGCAGCGGTGAAGCCAGAATGGTGGACATTTCCGCCAAGACGGCCACCACGCGGGAAGCCCTGGCCGAAGCGCGTGTCCGAATGCTGCCCGCCACCCTCGCGGCGATCGAGTCTGGCAATGCCCCCAAAGGAGACGTGCTGGGGACGGCCCGCATTGCCGGAATCATGGCCGCAAAACAAACGGCTAACCTCATTCCCCTTTGTCATCCCTTGCCCCTGAGCAAGGTGCAGGTCACCCTCACGCCCGATCGCGCCCTTCCGGGCTACATCATCCAAGCCAACGTGAAAACCAAAGCCGAAACGGGCGTAGAGATGGAAGCGCTCACGGCCGCATCGGTAGCCGCCTTAACCCTTTACGACATGGCAAAGGCGCTAGAAAAGTCAATGCAAATTGAGGCCGTGCGGCTGATTACCAAAACCGGCGGCAAATCTGGCGACTACCAGGCCCCCGATCGCCCTTGAGACAACAGCAGCCATTTGCTATGGTCTGTGCAACCCTATGCAAATTTCTGTTGCTAATGGTTGACAAACACTCATCGATCGCAATGAATACCCCTTTTGATCAAGCGTTTTTGACCTGCTCCCTTGAAACTTCCTCCTGAAAATTAACCCCGAGAATTAGCCCTGAAAACTAACCCCAGGAATTAATCCCAAGAATTAACCCCGAGAATTAACCTCGAAAAGCTGAGAATTTCCCTCGGAAACCAACCATTGAAAGCCCCCTGCTAATAGCCCCTTGTTAAACGCTTTTGGTAACCCTAACCCAGTTACTGTGCAGGTCTCAGCCATTCCGCAGATGCTCCTGAAGGTGAATGGTGGCCGCTGGCACTGGGCGCGCGATCGCCCAAGTTTCAGCCCCCAAACGGCTCTCGGTGGCCCCCCAGGCTAAATGGCCGTTTGCTGTTTTTGTCTGCGCCCTTTTGTTCGTCACCGCTGTTTTTCGACCGTTGTTTTCGACCACTGTTTTCGACTGTTGTTTTAAAAGATCGCCCTATGATTCCTACCATTGCCCAAGATCAAGTCGATCGGATTGTTCACAACCATCATCACAATCCCTTTGAAGTCCTTGGCCCCCACCTGGTGCTTCAGCAAGATGGTGAAACAACCTGGGCAATTCGGGCCTATTTGCCCAGCGCCAGCGCCGCTTGGGCGATCTTTCCCGAAGAACGTCTTGAAGTGCCGATGGTCTCTGTGCATCACCCGCACTTTTTTGAGTGCACCATCACCCGTCACGAAATCGCCAACTACCAACTGCGGATCCAAGAAGGAGAGCATGAGCGGGTACTCTATGACCCCTACGCTTTTCGATCGCCCCTGGTCACCGATTTTGATGTTCACCTCTTTTGCGAAGGCAATCACCACCGCATTTACGAAAAACTGGGGGCCCACCTCACGGAAATTGAAGGAGTCAGCGGTGTTTACTTCGCCGTTTGGGCCCCCAACGCGCGTAATGTTTCCGTCTTGGGCGATTTCAACTACTGGGACGGCCGCAAACACCAAATGCGGAAAATGGACGGCGGCGTTTGGGATTTGTTCATCCCCGGCGTGAAAGCAGGAGATCCCTACAAATTCGAGATCAAAAACTGGGAAGGGCACATTTACGAAAAGAGCGATCCCTACGGATTCCAGCAGGAAGTGCGCCCCAAAACCGCCTCGATCGTGGCCAACCTGGATCACTACCAGTGGAGCGACAACGATTGGATGGACAAGCGCCGCCACACCGCGCCCCTAGAACAGCCGGTTTCGGTTTATGAAGTCCATCTCGGCTCCTGGTTGCATGAAAACTTTGCATTTCCCGGAACCCATTACGACGGCACGCCAGCCGAATCGGTTTCGGTGGCGGAACTGAAGCCCGGCACTCGATTTTTGACCTATAAAGAACTGGCCGATCGCCTGATTCCCTACGTCAAAGAGATGGGCTTCACCCATGTGGAATTGTTGCCCGTAGCAGAGCACCCCTTTGATGGATCTTGGGGTTACCAAGTCATTGGTTATTACGCCGTCACCTCGCGTTATGGCACGCCTCAAGACTTCATGTATTTTGTCGATCAATGCCACCAAAACGGCATTGGTGTGATTGTGGATTGGGTGCCCGGTCACTTCCCGAAAGATGGCCATGGTTTGGCAGGGTTTGACGGCACTTGCCTTTATGAACATGCCGATCCCCGCAAGGGCGAACACAAGGAATGGGGCACTTTAATCTTCAACTATGGCCGCAATGAAGTGCGGAATTTCCTAGTTGCTAATGCCCTTTTCTGGTTCGACAAATATCACATTGATGGAATCCGCGTGGATGCGGTGGCCTCAATGTTGTATCTGGATTACTGCCGCGAAAATGGGGAATGGTTGCCCAACCAATACGGTGGTCGAGAAAACATTGAAGCGGCTGATTTTCTACGGCAAACCAACCATCTGTTGTTCAGCTACTATCCTGGCGTACTCTCGATCGCGGAAGAGTCCACTGCTTGGCCGATGGTTTCTTGGCCAACCTATGTGGGGGGCTTGGGCTTCAATTTGAAGTGGAACATGGGCTGGATGCACGACATCCTCGACTATTTTTCGATGGATCCCTGGTTCCGCCAATTTCACCAAAACAACGTCACCTTCAGCATTTGGTACGCCTTTAGCGAGAATTTCATGCTGGCTCTGTCCCACGATGAAATTGTCCATGGCAAGAGCAATATGCTCGGAAAAGTGCCCGGTGATGAGTGGCAAAAATTCGCCAACTTGCGCTGTCTTTATGCCTACATGTTCACGCACCCGGGCAAGAAAACGCTCTTCATGAGCATGGAGTTTGGCCAATGGAGTGAGTGGAATGTTTGGGGTGATTTGGAGTGGCATTTGCTGCAATACGAACCCCATCAGAAGCTGAAGCAGTTTGTGACTGATTTGAATCAGCTTTATCGCAACGAGCCTTGCCTTTATACCCAAGATTGCCGTCAGGAAGGGTTTGAGTGGATTGATTGCAGCGACAACAACCACAGTGTGGTTTCATTTGTGCGCTGGGATAAGGATTACAAGGATTTTGTGGTGGTGGTTTGTAATTTCACGCCGCAACCCCATTCCCATTACCGCGTGGGGGTTCCCAAGTTGGGCTTCTATCGCGAAGTGCTCAACAGCGATTCGCGCAAATATGGCGGCAGCAACATGGGCAATTTAGGGGGCAAATGGGCGGAGGAATGGTGGTTCCACGATCGCCCCTACTCGATCGACCTCTGCTTGCCTCCGTTGGGCGTGTTGGTGCTCAAGTTGGATCATGCGGCCACGGCCGCAGCCAGCGCCGAAGGTGACTTTTAGGGAGTCTCCCAAGTCACGGTCTAGGGGGTTTTGTAGGGGTTTTTGAGGCAACTTCTGGGCGGCTTTGGGCTTCCCGGCCGCTGTGAACCCGGGGGCGATCGCAATCGAGCGATCGTCCCCTTGCACTCCGGTCTGGGCGTGATATTCTAGAGAGCTGCTGTCTGTACTTAGCAACACCCAAGCAAATTCGTCATGCCCCTGCAACAAGAGCGCAAACAAACCGTCATCAATGACTTCCAAACCCACGGCACCGATACCGGCTCGGCGGATGTGCAAGTGGCGTTGTTGACGGCGCGCGTCGAGCAACTCAGCGAACACCTGAAAAAGAACAAGAAAGATCACGCCTCTCGTCGTGGTCTGCTGCAAATCATCGGTCGCCGTAAGCGCCTGCTGGCTTACATCCTGAAGCAGGATCGTGAGCGTTACCAAGCGCTGATCAAGAAACTCGGCATTCGCGGTTAGGGAGCGCTATCCATCGTGTCAGGCGAGCCTCCCTCTCCATCGCCGCGCGATCGCTTGCCCTTTGAACCGGGAAAACGCCGCAAGGCCAAGGCTGAATCCGAGCCAACCCCTGCGACGACACCGGCTCCGCGCAAGCTGAACCCGCTGCCTCCCTCCACCAAAGCCAAGCCCGCCCAAACCACCCAGCCGGACTCCGCTCCCAAACGGGTCTACACGCGATCGGAAATGGCAATTCCCGATTCGGTGAGTAAGCGCATGGCCAAACGGATGGTGGTGTTTTGTGGTGTCCCGACGGTCTTGAGCTTCGCCAGCTTCATCGGGGCCTACTTTGTCAACACGCGAACGGAAGTCCATTTACCCACCGTGCTGGTTTTCTCGTCCAGTTTGGGATTCCTGGTGCTGGGGGTGTTGGGTCTGAGCTATGGGGTGTTGTCTTCGTCATGGGATGAAACAGCGCCAGGCAGCTTGTGGGGAATCGGGGAGTTTCGGGTGAACTTTGGCCGAATGGTTGAAGGTTGGCGAGCAGCCCAGTCAGCCCGAAACAAAGAAAAATCTTAATTACACTAGAGAGGACGAACGGGGCTGCCAGGATACCTGGCGGCTCCGCGCGCTTTAGGGATGTGGGATCCAATCCGTAACGGGTTAGCGGGGGCAAGGGTGTCAGGAACGCAGGTGGTGTTATCAGTTCGACGGCGGGGCTTGGGCAAGCGCGTGGGGGGCCTGGCGGCGTTTCGATCGCGGCTTTGGTCTGCCAGCTAGCCTGGCTACACTCCTAAAACGCTCAAAATCCCATCAACAGAGGCTTCAATCATGATCATTGTGATGCGTGCGGGCGCACCCGCTGAAGAGATCGATCGCGTTGCGGACGAGTTCAAGAGCTGGGGCTTGGATCCCGAAAAAATCGTCGGGAAACATAAGGTGGTGCTGGGTCTGGTGGGCGACACGGCCAGCATGGATCCCGAACGGATGGAAGAAATTAGCCCCTGGATTGAACAGGTGCTGCGGGTGGAACAGCCGTTCAAGCGGGCCAGCCGGGAATATCGCCACGGGGAAGCCAGCGAGGTTACGATTCCTACCCCCAACGGCCCGGTAACGATTGGCGAAAACCACCCGATCGCGGTGGTGGCGGGCCCTTGCTCCGTGGAAAACGAGGAAATGATTGTGGAAACGGCCCTGCGAGTCAAGGCGGCCGGGGCCCAGTTCCTGCGGGGTGGGGCCTTCAAGCCTCGGACTTCGCCCTATGCGTTCCAGGGCCATGGTGAAAGTGCCTTGGAACTGTTGGCAGCGGCTCGGGATGCGTCCGGATTGGGGATCATCACGGAGGTGATGGACACGGCCGACATCGAAAAGATCTACGAAGTGGCAGATGTGCTGCAAGTGGGGGCCCGCAATATGCAGAACTTCTCGCTGCTGAAGCAGATTGGGGCCCAAGATAAGCCGGTGCTGCTGAAGCGGGGGATGTCTGCCACGATCGAGGAATGGTTGATGGCCGCGGAATACATCATGGCGGCGGGCAACCCGAACGTGATCCTCTGCGAGCGCGGCATTCGCACGTTCGATCGCCAATACACCCGCAACCATCTGGATCTGGCCGCTGTGCCGGTGCTGCGCCGCCTCACCCACTTGCCGATTATGGTGGATCCTAGCCACGGCACGGGCTGGGCCCACTTCGTACCCACGATGGCCAAGGGATCGATGGCTGTGGGCTGTGATTCGCTGATGATTGAAGTCCACCCGAATCCGAAGAAGGCCCTGTCGGATGGGCCCCAATCCCTGACTCCGGATCAGTTCGATGCGTTGATGGTGGAGTTGGCGGAATTTGGCCGGGCCCTGAAGCGGTGGCCGACTCCGGCGGCTGTGCCTGCGTTGGTGTAGCTAACCGTTGCCATGTGATGAGTCGGGCCGGGCGGTGATTTGGGTTCAACCGAGTCCAGCCCAGCCCGATCGGGTTCAATCCCGTTGAATCGGGTGTGATGAACTCTTTGCCTGAAACTCAGTTGTGAAGTAATGGGGCGATCGAACAGATCGCCCCATTACTCTTAGGGATGCCATCTTGGGGATCCGCAAGCGGCTGGAACCGAGATCCCGCCGTGAATTTCGGAGGCGATCGAGGCGATCGAAACAATCCAGCTCAGCCCCAACAAACTGTTCAGACTATTCCAGGGCGATCGCCCGTTGATAGGCTTGCACTTGCAGATCGATCCCCGTGATGGCAGTTCCCACAACCACGGCAAAGGCTCCCCGATCGATCGCAGCCCGGGCCATGGCCGGCGAAGCAATGCCCCCTTCACAAATGCAAGGTACTGTCAGGCGCGTGACCATTTGCGTTAACAGATCCCATCCCGGCGGGGTCTGATCTTGGGTCGCTTCCGTGTAGCCATACAGCGTTGTACCCACCAAGTCAGCTCCCGCTTGGGCGGCGGCTTCGGCCGCTTCCCAGGTGTCAATGTCGGCCATTACCGGTTTCCCCAATTCCTGATGGATGCGATCGATCAGTTGGGCGGCGGTGTCCCCTTCGGGGCGCGATCGCAGGGTGGCATCAATGGCGATGATGTCGGCTCCGGCGGCGGCGATCGCGGCGGCATCGGCAAAGCGTGGCGTGATGTAAACCGAGGAGCCAGGTAGCACCTGCTTCCAAAGACCAATAATTGGTACATCGGCCCCCAAGCGAGATCGGGTTGCCATCACATGCTCGGGACTGTCTAAACGGATACCCACCGCCCCCCGCAACACAGCCGCTTGGGCCATGGTGGCAATGATCTGAGGATCCCGCAGGGGGGAATCGATCGGGGCCTGGCAAGACACGACCAAACCACCACGCAATTGTGTTATCACCGGCTCAACCCCTAACATGAACATTATCAATCGTTGAAACAGTTGAAACAATAGACGAACTAGCCGACTGAACCGGCCGGCCGTCTCGAGCCGAAATCTTCGGTTGCTGGGCGCACCAGCCCCAGGGCAACCTAACCCAAGCTAGGGGTGATGGCTGTGAAATTCCGTTGCACGAACAAGCGCCCCTCCGAGATCCCACGTAAAATGCCCACGTAGAATGAAGCTAATTTTCTGTTTGAGTTGCCCCCAAGGGCCACAGAATACCTTAGCCAGCCTACGGGGGTTGGCCACGCTCCCCCCTGCTCCAAGCTGCCCTCAACGCGCTTTTGGGATGGAAACAATCCTGTGAATTCCCCCGATGCCACCACTGCTCTCCAGCCTGCTGCCCTGGAATCCTACACCTTGGCCCTAGGGCTTTGTCGATCGGGGCAATGGACAGAGGCGATCGAGCTGTTTGGCCAGGCGATTAGCCTCGCTCCCAATTGCAGTGCCCTGTGGAATGACTGCGGCAATGCCCTGGCTCGCACCGGCTGCCTTCAGGATGCCATCACCTATTACGATCGGGCGTTGGTGCTGGAGCCGCAAAATCCCCACTATTGGTATAACCGGGGCACGGCCCTTGATGGTGCTGGGCAATTGGAGGGAGCCTTAGCCAGTTATCAAAAGGCGCTGAACTTTGCACCACTCGATCATCGTCTTTGGAATAATTTGGGCGTAACCCACTTCCGGCTGGGCCATTGGGAAGCGGCCGCCCATAACTATAGTCGGTCGATCGAACTGAATCCCACCTGTCCCCGCGCCTGGCACAATCGCGGCGTGGTTTTACGCAAGCTCAATCGAGACAGCGAGGCGCTCACCTGCTATGAGCGATCCCTGGAACTGGAACCCGCCAGCGCCGCCACTTGGTATCAGCGCGGGATCGTCCTAGACAATCTCAAGCGCCACGATGAAGCCATTGCCAGCTATGACAAGGCCCTCGGTTTGCGGGATGGCGACCACAATATTTGGCATAATCGCGCGATTTCCCTGCGTTGGGCAGGTGATTTGGCAGGGGCCCTCGAAAGCTACCAAAAAGCCATTACCTTTGACGCGGCCGATGCGGATACCTGGTACTATCGCGGCCGCCTGATGCGGCAGTTGGGGCGCATTCGGGAGGCGATCGCCAGCTATGACCTCTCCTTGACCCTGAACCCTGAACAACCTAATGCTTGGTACGATCGGGGCAATGCCCTCTTCTCGATCGGGCAATTACAAGCGGCGATTAAAAGCTACGACGAAACGATCAAGCGCGATCCCACCAAGCCCACCCCTTGGTATAACCGCGGCCTGGCACAACTCCGGCTGCGGCAACCGGAAGCGGCCCTGATGAGCTACTTGAAGGCAGCCGAACGCGGCCTATCGTTACCGGAGTTGCAATTTTGCCAGGCCTGTTGCTACCTGCTGCAAACCCAGCGATCGGATTGCAGTGACTGGGAACGCCAAACGGCCCTCGATCGCGCCGCCAGTTGTTTGCAAGCGGCAATTGCGGCCAACCCCGATCGCTACGGTTCCTTCGCCACCGCCCACCAACTATTTGAGCCGGTCAAGCCCGATGCCAATGGCCGAATTAAGCCCCTGAAAGGCTCATCTGTGTCTTAGAGATCTAGGGATCTAGGTGGTCAATCCGATCGCCCGCTGCCAGTTGCACCACGATCGGCTGGCCACCTTCCGTATGGTGTCGATCGGCCCATTCCCGCAGCACCCGATCCAAATCCGCCATCGCTTCTCCCAGGCGATCGGGCGCAATATCCAACTCCTCGATCGCCCGCATGGCCTGTTGTTTCTCCGGATTCGCCGCCCATTCCCGCAGCAATCGGAAATAGGTCGCCGTATCCTCCACCGCCGTGTAGCTGCGGGCCTCGGAATCCTTCGGAGTCCAGTAGGAAGCTCGCACCAAGGCATAGAACGGCATTCCCCAAGGCGAGTCCAGCCGCGACACCGTTCCCGAGTGCAACAATCGCCGCTTGATATGTTCCGTCAGGGCTTCGCTCAGGGGCATTTGCTGTTCGATCGGGAATGGCTCCTGCGATCGGCGATGCAAAAACTCAATTAGCTCCATGAACTGGAACGAGTTCAAAACCTGAGCATCGGGCAACTGATCCGGCAGCTTCCGTTCCAAATAATGCTTTTCTTCACCGGTTAGACTCGTCCCCGGAATGCGGGGCTGACCCGGCTTCCAGGGAAACCGCTCCATCCAAACCGCCGGCAACTGAATCAGGTAGCGCGGCTCCTGGGATCCCAACATCCGCAGCAGCTTGCCTTCCGTCAAGGCCTCGCGCACCTCCTCCACAATCGCCTTCACCCGCTTTGGCTCAATGTGGTGCAAATAGCCCGTATGGCGTAGGTTTTGCCCCTGTTCCAAATAAGTCAGGTAAATGGCGCATTTTGCCGCCGTAGCCGCCGCATCCAAAAATGCCCCGTGGCGGTGGCCACCGGTTCGCATGGCACTAAAGGCCAAAAACAACAGGATGCGATCCATCGCTCCGGCGCTAATGCGCTCAATGAGATCGCGATCGCTCAGTTGCGACTCTTCCAGCACGCGGTGAGATCCTGAACCCAAAACAGCTAACCCTCAATATCAGACCAGCTTCAATAGAACTTTCACGGGAGCGCTTTCATGGGCAAATGCGGAACAATCACCGATCGCGATCGCGCCAAAAACGCCACCCGATCGAGCAACTGACCTTCAAAGCAACCTGCGCAGACCCACCGGCCCAAAAAACCGGGACAGTCAACCGCCAGCGCCGCCTGAACGCCCCCATTTCCCCTTCAGGAAGGAAATTTCTAATAATCGCCCCATTGTGCCATTGGTACTCTGAGACGGCCAAGGGCGATCGTCAGAGATTGGGGGGGAAATACCCGGATGGGTGATTCCCCTTGGGCTTCCAACTTAGCACCCCATCAGACGTTGACGAACCCCTTCCGCAATTCGTTGACCCAGATATTCTGGAATCAAGCTCTCATTGGGGCCCAGTAGATACAAAATCAGCCTTGTTCGTCCCCGCCACACCAGCAAATTGGCATTCACCACCAGCAAATCCTCTTGCCAGATGGCATACATCACCTTGTAGAACAACCCCGGCTGGTTATCCGCCTCAATCAACAGAGCGGGCAAATGGAACACCGGATCCACATAGAACTCCGTTTCCACCTGCTCCAACCCCGCATCCAGGTTGAACTCCACCGCCAGCATCTCTTCCACCTCAAAGTGGCCAGCCAGAGCTTCACGAATGGCGCGGCAAACATTTTCCGAAGTCTTCTCCGTCAGAGCCTTGCTGCCCCGAGACACCACCAACTTGATGAACACCAGCATCGGCGGGTGAATTTGCCCGTAAAGGCTCAAGCTGTGGATCGTCAGGCCATAGGCCGCCAGCACCCCAAAAATGTCACTGAGCAGAAAGGATTGGTTGCGATAGGCAAAATGCAGTGCGCTTTTGCCCCCTTCCGGCTTCAGTTCAATGACCGCTTGGCGAGTTTTGTAGAGTTGATAGGCCAAGCGCAGATTTTGCAGTTGAATTTCACTGCTGACAAACTGCTCATAAAATTGCGGAAAGGCCCGGTTGAAGCGCTTGAGCAAGTCGAGCGTTGAGGGCTTGAGACCCGAACTCATACCGGATGAAACCGCACCTGCCACCGTGTTTTACCGCTGATAGCGCTTTGAATCCATCTTGACATTCCGTCACTATTTCACTAACAATTGCCGCAATTTGCTAACAAATGCCGCAATCGGGAAACATCCTGTTGGGTGGCGGTGAAGTTGGCTTCATCCGCTCTACAGGCTGACACAACCCAACCGGCCGCCTTTCGCGTCATAACCACAGTGGGCGATCGCGACGGGGAGCACCCTTCAGAGCCAGCCAGTTTTGCCAGCCAGCCTCAGAACAAGCAAGGGTGACGGCGCGATCGCCGGTTCCGCAACGCGACTTTAACGGGACTTTCTTTAGCGGGACTTTTTTAGATGGCCTGATGATCTCAATCGATGGCAGGCCAAGGGACTTGGCTTATGGTTCCCATTAAAACCTATATTGGCATAGAAATTGGCGGCTCGGTGGGCAACCCCGCCCCTTGAACCACAGAAGCGCCAAACCGGCACATGGCTGGGCTGGCCGGGCAGTGGCGAAACCGCTGAATCGATCGCTGAGGTTCATCAACGGCTCCTGAATTTGGGTCGGAATTCGGGGTTGCGGCGGCTTCTTTTCAGTCTTGGGTTGCCAGTTGCCGGGAATGATCCAAGTTTCGCGCAACCCATGGCACAATAGAGCGCAATCACAGCGTTTTCTAAACCAACCTCAACCAACCATGGCGTGGTAATCACCGCACGGTGCAGAGCGATCGCGCCCCTTGCCGGTTGAGTGATTAGCCCCATGGCTGCATCGTCGTTGTGGCGAATTGGTCTCGGGTACTGGCTGTCGCTGGCAAGTGTTAAGACAGATCGTGTAGGCTCACATGGGGTTTTGGAAGAGCTTATTTGGAACACAGGGCGATCGCCCGGCCGCAACGGTCGAGGCGGTTCCCGGCTATCAACCCCTGGAGCGAGATCCGCAAACGGGTGAGATTCGGGTTTTCTTTAGTACCGATCGCGATATTGATCTGTACGACCTTGAAGAGCTTTGCGATGCGGTGGGCTGGGCCCGTCGGCCCCTGCGCAAGGTGAAAAAAGCGATTCAACACAGCTTCTTGGTGCTGTCCATGTGGGAGCAGCGGGGCGCAAAGCGGCGGCTGATTGGCTTTTCGCGGGCCACGTCGGATCATGCTTTCAACGCCACCGTGTGGGATGTGGTGGTGCATCCAGATTTTCAAGGCCGAGGTTTTGGCAAGGCGTTGATGCGCCAAACGATCGAGCAGTTACGCCGCGAAGACATCAGCAACATTACGCTCTTTGCCGATCCCCACGTGGTGGATTTCTACAAGGGTTTGGGGTTCATGCCCGATCCGGAAGGGATTAAAGGCATGTTTTGGTATCCAGATTAGGGCTGAGCGGGCGGTGGTTGGAGTCCCTGCGCCTGTTCCGCCTCAGGATTCACAGCGTCTGTGATATGATGGCCTTGTCTGTGGCTGCGGGCGAACTCTCTCCCGTGCAAGCCACCAGCGCTGGCCATCAACGTTGGCCGTCAACACCGGGATGTAGCGCAGCTTGGTAGCGCGCCTGCTTTGGGAGCAGGATGCCGCAGGTTCAAATCCTGTCATCCCGATTCAGCAATTTCAAAAACGCCGGAACCCAAGTCAGAACTTGGGCCGCCGTTGGCGATGGCAGTCTGCGGGTTCGATCGAAATCGATTTCGAAATCGATATTGATCAAAGTCGATCGAACCGGATCCACCACCATCTCCAGGCAAATCATCGGGGCAAGGGGTTTAAACCCCTTGTCTTTGGTCTGTTTAGGATTGCTTGATCAATTCCCTAAACCATTGATCCCATTGATCAATGATGTTGATCAATGATGATTAACGATCGACTGATTGATTTTAGTGATCGACTCTGGTGATCGGCTCTGATTATTGATCAATCGTTTTGATGGACTCGATCGCCTGCCAAATCATCACGCCCGTGAAGGACAGCACAAACAGCAACTGAAACAGATAGAGGCCAGGATAGGTTTCCAAAGAAATCATGATCAGAGGTGGGGATCTTGTGTTGGGGGTTCGATCGGCTCGTTGATTTCAACAATACTCGATCAATTGAGACCCTGGGGAGCCACGCAGGCCAGGCCGCGCAATAGTAAACTAACCGGATAGGCCAGGGGGCCGAAATGGTTAGATCCACGGCGATCGCTCCTTCAGATGCTGTGGTTGGCCGCTGGTTTGCCTCTGGTCTCGATCGCGAGTTTTGCAACGTTGGCAACCATGATCATCGGCTCTGGATTGATGTTCATATTCGTCAGCTCGGTAGATTCGGTGTCGGTAGGTTGGTGATCGATCGGGTTGTGTCCCGATCGCCCTAGATCGATCACACTGGATCGATCGCCCATCGGAGCATCAGAGGATCATCGGAAGCGCATCTAATGGAGATCGCCGGTTCTGTGGTTGCCAATGGTTGCCAACGTTTGCCAATTCCCCATAACCACCCAACCCGCACTGCTACAAACCGATGGTTGCTACGCCCGCTGCTCGCCCCCAAACCAATCACGCTGATCAGACGGATTCCCAAACCTCCAGCCTGCAATATCTTCACCCCCAATCCGAAGGTGGCCCTGAGCCATCACCCAACCAACTGTTGATGCCCCTCACGGCTCGCGTGAACGATCACGACCATTTGGAAGTGGGCGGTTGCGATGTGGTGGAGCTGCTGGAACAGTTTGGCTCGCCTCTATACATCCTGGATGAGGAAGGACTGCGGGCGGCCTGTCGCCAATACCGAGACTCATTCAAGCAGTTTTATGCGGGAGAATCCCAGGTACTCTACGCCTCCAAGGCCTGGAGCTGTTTGGCGATTTGCGCGATCGCCCAGTCGGAAGGCTTGGGCGTGGATGTGGTGTCGGCGGGCGAAATCCTCACGGCCCTACGAGCGGGCACGCCGGCCGCCAAGATTTATTTGCACGGCAACAACAAATCCCGGGCTGAACTGGAATTGGCCGTGCGATCGGGCTGCAACATCATCACCGACAACTGGCTTGACCTGCACACCTTGGCCAGCTTCTCCGCCTCGGAGCCAATTCGGGTGATGGTGCGGATCACGCCCGGCATTGAATGCCACACCCACGAATACATCCGCACGGGCCACATTGACAGCAAGTTTGGCTTTGATCCAACCCAAGTAGATGAAGTGCTGGAGTTTTTAGCCCAGCAACCCCACTTACACTGCATTGGGCTACATGCCCACATCGGCTCTCAAATTTTTGAGCTGCAACCCCACAGCGATTTGACCGATACCCTGGTGCAGTGGTTCGTTAAGGCCCAGCAGTTGGGGCTGCCGGTGGCGGAGTTGAATGTGGGCGGTGGTTTGGGCATTCGCTACACGGAATCCGATGACCCGCCGAGCATTGAGCAGTGGGTGCAAACGATCGCCCAAGGGATCACGGCAGCCTGCGATCGGACGGGATTGCCCCTGCCCAAGTTGCTGTGCGAACCGGGTCGATCGCTGGTGGGGTCTTCTTGCCTCACGGCCTATCGGGTTGGCAGCCAAAAAACGGTTCCCAGCATCCGCACCTACGTTTCCGTGGATGGCGGCATGTCCGATAATCCCCGACCGATCACGTACCAATCCTTGTATCGATCGGTGGTGGCGAACCGAATGAGCGCCCCTTGCACAGAAACGGTTACCGTAGCCGGTAAGCACTGTGAATCGGGCGATGTGCTGATTCGGGATGCCCAACTGCCGGCCCTGGAAACGGGGGATGTGTTGGTGGTGTTGGCCACGGGGGCCTATAACGCCAGCATGGCCTCGAACTATAACCGCGTGCCTCGACCGGCGGCGGTTTTGGTACGCAATGGTCAGGCCGATCTGATTCTGGAACGGGAAACGGATGAAGACTTGCTGCGGTTCGATCGCCTGCCCGATCGGCTGCAAGGGCTGAGCTAGACCTTCCGCCCCCCGTTTTGCCCCCAGGGTTCATCAACGGTTGTCCACTGGGGGCCTGCGCATTGGGGGCCTGCGCCATTTCGTAGACCGATTCTTGAGTTGTCCGAGACCCGCTGTTGCTGCTGCAAGCGATCGATATCGGCCTAGTTTTGCTCCTGACGTATGCCCTGTTGGCCGTCGTCGGCGAACGGCGAACCCTGTGGATGGTGCGCGGGTTCGTCGTACTGATGTTGGCGGCGGCGGTGGCCCAGCGTTGGGGGCTGTCGCTCTTGAGTTTTTTCCTGGGCAACTTGACGGTTGGGGCGGCCGTGGCCATGGCCGTTATGTTGCAGTCGGAGTTTCGGCGCTTGTTGGAAAAGTTGGGCCGGGGCCAAGTGGGGGAGTTGTTGTCCCGATCGCCCGACACGGCCCCAGGCACCGACAACACGATCGATGAACTGGTAGACGCGGTGCGGGAACTGTCCCAAAACCGCACAGGGGCCCTGTTGGTCTTGGAAACCAGCGGCACGATCGATGAGCGCGATTTTTCCGTGCCTGGGGTGCGTTTGGATGCGGAAGTCTCGAAAGAGTTGCTGCAAACCATTTTCCAAACCTCCACCCTGTTGCACGACGGAGCGGTTTTTATTCAGGGCGATCGGGTCACTTCAGCGGGAGCTATTTTGCCCCTGTCCGATCGCCAAGCCTCTCGCCAGCTTGGAACTCGCCACCGGGCCGCCATGGGCGTGACGGAACGGATGGCCAACTGTCTTTGCATTGTCGTTTCCGAAGAAACCGGGTCGATTTCCGTGGCGGAGCGCGGCCAACTGGAACGCCCGATCGCCAGCAGTCGCCTGCGGGAAATTCTGAAAACCAAGCTCGCCTCGCCCAGCGATCGGGAACAGCGAGTCACGTCCCTGCGACAGTTGCGGCGACAGTTGCTATTCTTCACGGGCCTGTGGCGCAAGCGGCGATAGATACCCGTGCCCGGTGGAAGTTCTGCCCCTCGCCCAATCATTTCGGCCCTCAATTCAAGCAGCCCAACCAACCCCTAGATTCGCCGGCCAACGCCCCTACCCCGTGGGGCCGCCCGGGGAGAGCGTCGAGTTGCGATCGTTCGGGTATGCTCATGGGAAGCAAGCCAGCAATTTTTGTTGACACGCGCTAATCTGAACGAGACTTCCTGCACAACTGCTCTCAAATTCACCTCCCATTGCGTTCTCCATTCGCAAAGGTGGTGAAGACTTTATCTTGCGTCGATTCATATGACCGCAAAACAACTCCTATCGCGTGAATTGCCCGCCGATCTCGATCGAGCGCTGTTGCCTCGCCATGTTGCTGTGATTATGGATGGCAACGGCCGCTGGGCAAAGCAGCGCGGCCTCCCACGCATCATGGGCCATCGCCGGGGAGTTGATACCCTTAAAGACTTAATTCGCTGCTGCAAAGATTGGGGCATTCAAGCCCTCACGGTCTACGCTTTTTCGACAGAAAATTGGGGTCGCCCCGCCGAAGAAGTAGACTTTTTGATGATGCTTTTTGAGAAAGTTCTGCGGCGAGAACTTCAAGAATTAATTGAAGAGTTGGTGCGCATTCGATTTGTGGGCAATATCCATGCGCTCCCCGATTCTTTGCAAGCAGAAATTGCCCATGCTTCAGACCTTACGCGCCACAACAATGCTCTGAATTTCACCGTAGCCACCAACTACGGCGGCCGACAAGAAATTTTGCAGGCCTGTCGGGCGATCGCCGCTCAGGTCAAAAGCGGTGACCTGGCGATCGAGTCCATTGATGAACAGCTCTTTGAGCAACACCTGTACACGCGCGAACTCACCGATCCCGACTTGATCATTCGCACCAGCGGCGAAATGCGAGTCAGCAATTTTTTGTTGTGGCAAATTGCCTACGCAGAGCTTTACGTCACCGAAACCCTGTGGCCAGAGTTCGATCGCGCCGCTTTCCATCAAGCCCTCATGAGCTATCAAAAGCGCGATCGACGCTACGGCAAAGTGCGCACCAAATAAAGTTCACGCTCAAAGTTCGCGAATAAAGCTCGCGAATAAGATTTGCGAATAAAGTTTGCACCCCAATAATGACGGGTTGAACCTCAAGTTCACTAGCAATTTTCAAGGATTTCGTGCAAGGCTTTCGCGCAAAACTCCGGATCAAGATTCCAGCGCAGGACTCTGCTTCAAGGCCCCGAGAAAATTGCATCTTCAATATCCCGCCGACTCAAGGAATATTTAAACGATCGCTGGGTAGACTCTCCAGATCCATCCGCATCCAAGTAGTAAACCGTCAGGCGATCTTCTTCTAGATATAACGTTGCCTGCCAAGCATCCTTTTGGATATGCCAACAATGCAATGCTTCGCGATCTTGGGTGCAACCTTGGGATAGCAGCCACGTCTCAATTTGTGGCAAAGGATGGTTATAAAGGGGCGAGTCTTCTGAGGGCAGGGTCATAACAACAGCAGAGATCGGGGACTGAAAATCAAGCGATTGTTAATCGCAATAATCGGTAGCAGTGATTGAATATTCTGATTTTGGGAGATTCAATCACAATTGAGGGCCGCCCTGCATTGTAAAGGAATTCGGTGGAAGCGGCTAGCCAACAATACCGGCTTGCATTATCAACACCCATCGTTTTTAGGGTTATGTTGATCAAGTTGCCGATCGACTTGATCAACATAACCAATCACTATCACGAATCATGATTTAGGGCATATGACCCAACAGAAAATAGGTATCCATATCGCCTTTCCCTTTGATGTGAACTAAGCCACGATGCTCAAATTGGTAAGAATTTTTGAGCAGGGCATAGGTGGCGGCTGAGGTTTGAATTCTCCCTGGAATGCCATGCGATTCCATCCGCGAGGCGGTGTTGACCGTATCCCCCCAAAGGTCATAAATAAATTTCTTCAGGCCAATCACGCCTGCCACAACGGAACCACTGTGAATCCCGATGCGAATTTGAAAATCACGTTTTTGCCTGTCGTTAAACCGACCCATGACTAACTGCATATCCAGGGCCATATTCGCGATCGCCTGGGCGTGGTCGGCGCGCGGGGTGGGCAAACCCGCCACCACCATATAGGAATCGCCAATCGTTTTAATTTTCTCTAGGCCATGGATTTCTGTGAGCTGATCAAATTCCGAGAAAATTTCATTCAATAATTCCACCAGCTCGATCGCACTCAAATTTGAAGCGATTTCCGTAAAACCGACAATATCCGCAAACAAGACGGTGACGGCGGCAAACTGTTCTGCGATCGTTCTGGCATTGCGCTTCAGACAATGGGCGATCGTTTCCGGCAGAATATTTAACAGCAAGCGCTCAGATTTTTCTTGCTCTAGCAACAGGGCTTCTTCGGCCTTGCGACGTTCCACATATTGCCCCAACTGGCTGCCCAAACTTTCGCCCAAATTCAACAAATCAGGACTCACGAGTTGAGAGGCTTGCTTGAAAAACAGCAAAATTCCCAACACTTGATCGCCGGTTTTAATCGGAAATCCAAACCCCGTTTTGAAGTTTAGATTCTGAATTTCCAAAGTTCCCGCCGGAACCGCTTGATCCGGGAGATCTTGTTGCCATTTAGCCTTCGTTTCTTGCCAAACCTGCGAGAGGAAACTGTGATCTTCATTCAAGCGCAGGCAACGCACTGGCTTCCAATCGTGGCTAATTTCCAGCATGGGAGACAGCCAGTGATCAATGCAATGGGCAGATGGATTTCCACTACCAACATCTGTGCGATCAATTAACCAAAATTCTCCCAATTGCCAATCAAATTCTTGGCACAAAGCTCGAACCACTGCCGACAGAGCTTGGGTGGCAATATTCGACTCAGAAATAATTCGCGTAATTAAATGTTGAACCGATTGATATCGTTGGCGGCGTTTTTCTTCCGTAACATCGCGCCCCACATACAGAAAATCTTGAACCGTTTCTGCACGCCCCAACTGTCCCGTTAGGGTGTTGGTGAGGCGCGATCGGGAAAAGGCAATCACCAAAATTGCGCCGGTCTTAGTTTGGCAAACCGCTTCCCCTTCCTCCGCCGCCAACAGGTGTCCTGGCTCTGGAGCTGATGGGGCATCTCGGCGCGCCAAAATTGCCGACATGGGCTGACCAATTAACTCCTCAGCTTCGTAACCCAACAGATGACGAGTGGCCGGATTCACCATCCGAATTAACCCTGCTTCTGAAACCAAAAGCAGCATTTCACTCATAGCTGAAATAATTTGATCAATCTGTTGCTTGGTTTCCTCTAAATTCCGAATCAACAGATGTTTTTCATTAGTCGCTTGAACCAACACTTGCTCCAAGCTCATGCGATCGGTTACATCTTCTAGGAAAAAAATTAAATAGTGTTCAGCAGTGGGGCTGGGGTGCGCCGTAATATGAATATCAAAATAGATTGGGGAGCCATGGGCGGTGACACGGCCAATGCCCTTGATGTTGAATTCTGGGCGATCGCCCGCTGCCACCTCCACCAAAATTTCATCAATCCCAAAGAGTTCTGGGAACAGTTCATAAATCTCCAGCCCCAGCAATTGCGCAGCCAGTTGATCAGGACTGAGACCCGGGGCAGTGGGTGCGAACTGGCCGGTGGAGTGATCCACAGCCCCATCCGTTGGGGCCTCGATCGGGGCGATCGCTCCCGCCTCCGCAGACTCCACCAACATCTCCAGCAATCCTGAGTCGATCAAAGGAGCCACATTGCCCTGAACCGAAACCACCTGGAAGGCTTCGTTCACAACAATCAATTGGATATGCTGAGGCAAGGATAATTTCATTCTGCTCAAGAGGCCGCAGCAACAGCAAAGTTGACTTTAAATTACCCACTGTGGATGCCAACTATTGCATCCATGAAGACTATAGCTCTCCTTCGGTTACCCATTGAGCATCGATTGCGATAGCTCTAGGAACATCTTGTCAACATTATCGCCCGTTTTGGCGGAAGTGGCATAGGTCGCCACCACCTGAGACTCATGGGCAAAGCTATGCAACCCCATAACCTTAGTCAGCATTGTTGGTTCAATGAGATCTGCCTTATTAAAGGCAATCACGACGGATCCCTTAGGATTAACTTGCTGAAACATTTGTAGGTGGCGGTCGAGGTTTTCTACCGTTTCCATGCGGCTACTGTCAGAAACAATAATGATTCCACTCGCACCACGGAGATAGGACACATCGATCGGCTTGTAATCTGTGCGTCCTTCAATATCCCAGACCATTAATTGAAACTTGTCGCCTTCTGGCAGCTTAAGGCTAGTGGCATCAATTAGTTTTTTGGAGATCTTAACGCCAACGGTTGACAAATATTGATCACTAAATTGACGATCAACAAACCTACGAATTAGACTGGTTTTGCCAACACTAAAATCGCCAACCAGACAAATTTTCTTAGAAATAGTTGCCATTCTGCCCCCAACACAAGTCTCAGCGAAGTCAAATTATACCTTGAAGGATTCCAGGAAGGATTCCAGGCATCTTTTAGTTTTTAGCCTATAGTTTTTGGCTTGTCGGGGTCGGCGCTCAGGTTTTGTCTGGCACTGTTGACGATCGGGTGGGGGCCTGCAAACGGTTGAAGTTCCGATGCCTCAGAGGTTGGGGAGATGGCTGGCGATCGATCAACTATGCGTCGATCATCTCTGCATCGTTGATCACAGGTTGGGGGATTTGCGGCAGCCATCATCAAACTTTCGCCATTTCAGCAGTGAACAATAATTTTATTATTTTCAGAATAAGGTTTTCTTAAAAGCACTTAATCTCTTCACAAGTAGTTACGATCATCCAACAGCAGCTTTCTATCTCTTTCAATTTTGTTCTTCCCTGATCAGCCCTTCAGGTTTCTCAGAGTTAATTAGTGAAGGAAGATATAGCCTGGATGAGTGAAAATTAGATTTCTTTGATTTTGACTTGAATGAGTTTCAGATCCAATAATTAGGAGGGTGATCATTGCATACCAACTACCTGCTTGATGGCATTTGTCATGTAATGCGATAATCGGTTTAGATGTAATTTCTAGTTCTGGATTTAAACATAAATCCTAAACATTCATTTAAAAGATTGATTCGAGAAATTAATTACTAAATTGATAATTAATTAATTGAATTATTCATCAAATGATGAATTTGGAGATTTTTAAAATGAATGAGACAATAGTGCCAATAGGGATATTTGAAAAATCAAAATCGACATATCAAAAGTTTATAAATCAACGAATCTAGTAGTAAAAATAAGAGGCTGCGGTTTTTAATTTCACAACAACTGGCGTTTGGCAAGTACTCCAAGATACTATTCAGGTACTTTCCGAAGGCTGGGTACAGAATCGATCAGGACGCTTCTGTTGAAACCAGGCTTGTAATTGTTGCTGACAGTCTTGGCCCAAGACACCGCCAATAACCGGCAATCGGTGATTGGAAGCGGCACTGGCGGGCAAATTAAGCACAGAACAAATGGCTCCCGCTTTGGGATCGATCGCCCCAAAAACAAGCAACCCAAGTCTAGCGTTAATGATTGCCCCCGCACACATGGGGCAAGGCTCCAGGGTGACGTAAAGAACGCAATCGTTTAGATGCCAATTTTGGCGCGATCGCCCGGCCCGTTGAAGCGCCAAAATTTCCGCATGACCCGTGGGATCGCCATCCCGTTGCTTGCGGTTTTCGGCCTGCGCGATCGCCTGGCCTTGTCTATCCACCACGATCGCCCCCACGGGCACATCCCCGGCGGCCCCGGCGGCGGCGGCCAATTGCAAGGCGTGACCCATCCAATGTTGATGTTGGGGGTGTTCCGGCTCCAGGAGCGTGCGATCGATTTGGCAGCTTTTGCGAGCGGCGTTTCCCGAGGTGATCAGTTGTGGTGTTTCCAGCCCCTGACTGATTCGCAACATCGCTCTCGCCCCGCAACTTTGCAACTCCAACAACCTGCTACCAACTGGTTTCTAGCCAATTAACGCTACCTGTGAGCCGCTTGGCCCCTAGCCGCGATTGGCAGCTTCCGCCCCCCAAGCGGCGATCGCCACGGCCAACGCATCGGCCGCATCGTCCGGCTTGGGCAAGGTGGCCAAATTCAGTTCCCGGGCCACGGCGGCTTGCACTTCGGGCTTCTTGGCGTTGCCGTAGCCGGTGAGGGCTTGCTTAATTTGGGCCGGTGTGAATTCTACCCAAGGAAGTTGCCGTTGAGCCAAAACCAGCAACACCACCCCACGGGCTTGGGCTACGGCGATCGTGTTGCCCATCCGATAAAAAAAGAGTTTTTCGATCGCCACCCGATCCGGCTCAATTTGGTCAATGACCGCGTGCAAATCGTCGTGAAGGGTCACCAACCGATCGCCAATGGGCTGGCCGGCAGGGGTGGCAATGATGCCAAAGTCGATCAATTCGATCGCCACCGGGTCGATCGCCACCGGATCGCTCGATCGCCAACCCAACGAACCATCACCCCCAAAAACCGGATCCCCAACGACAGGAACGCTAATTGCCCCGAATCCTAAAATGGCTAGCCCCGGATCAAGGCCCAGAATCCGTTCCCGATCGGCCATAGCTACTCCATGAACCGATCAAGCCGCTTGCGCACCGACAGCCGCACCAACGCCCGCACCAGCAACACCACCGCCACTCCCGACCCCGCAAACACAAAGGCCGCCCAGTGGGCCAGGGGCCCCGTCACCAAAACCGCCCCGCTAATTAACAAACAGCCCGCCAAGCAGGTGTACATCAAACATTCGATCGACAGGTTCAGGCGTTTCAGGGCCCGATCGGTTTCCGTCGATCGCACCCGCAGCTCCAGCTCACCCCGTTCAATTCGTTGCTCCAGCCGCTGAATTGCCAACACCGTTGGATTCGGCTTGCTCAGTTGCGCTTGCACCGTATCCAGGGCCAACTTAGCCAAGCCCAGCCATTTTTGGGTTTTGTTGGCTCCTGGCCCTTCCGCGAGCGATCGATTGGGATCAATGCCCGCAAACTGCTTCACAAAGGGTTTGGCCAGCGCAATCAGGTTATATTCCGGATCCAGTCGCCGCGCAATGCCATCCAGCGTTGTAATCGACTTCAAAATGTAAGTCATTTGGGCCGGCAGTCGGAACGGTTGCTGCTCAAATAAAGTGGCAATTTCCCGGCGCATTTCCGTGAATGCATTCACATCCACCGGCCGCTCCGCAAACCGTTCCAGGGTAAATTGCAGCAGTTTCCGCACCGGTCGCATATCCGAAACCGGCTCAATTAATCCCATGGAAATTAGGGATTCCAACACCGATTCACTATCTTTTTTCAGAACCGCAAACAGGGTTTGCAGCATCTGTTCTTTGGCCAGGGATTTCACTTCCACAAACATGCCAAAGTCATAGAAAATCAGCGATCCATCTTGGGTCACTGCCAGGTTTCCCGGGTGGGGATCTGCCTGAAAGAAACCATCTTGCAAAAGCTGTTTTAAGTAGCAACAAACGCCCAACTGATTCAGCTTTTTGGTGTCAATGCCGCAGGACACCAGCGCTTCGCAGTCATCCACCTTAATTCCCGGCAGATATTCCATCACCAACACGCGGGAAGTGGTGTAGGGCCAATGGATTTTGGGAACTCGGACGTTTTGAAATTCCTGAAAGTTTTGGCGAAAATGATCGGCGTTGTGGGCCTCGTGAACGTAGTCAATTTCTTGATAGAGAATCCGAAAAAATTCTTGATAAATGGACTCCAAATCGTATTGCTGAGTCCAGGGAAAGAGCAGCTCGCTCCAGTGAATTAAACGCCGCAGAACTTTGAAATCCAGATCAAACAGCGGCTCTAGACCCGGGCGCTGAACTTTGACCACGACCCGATCGCCCCCAGGCAGCACGGCCCGGTGAACTTGCCCCAAACTGGCCGCCGCGATCGGCTCCGGTTCAAATTCCAGAAAGAGTTCTTGAACAGATTGGCCCAGCTCCGCTTCGATCGTGGCGATCGCCAGATCCGTGCTGAAGGGCGGCACAGCGTCCTGCAATCGGCTGAGGGCGGTGATATATTCCCCCGGCAACAGATCGGGGCGGGTGGACAGGGCCTGTCCCACTTTGATAAACGCGGGCCCCAAGTTCACCAGGGTTTGGGCTAGCCACTGGGCCCGGCGACTGCGTTGCTCACTGCTGTTTTGTTTGCGAACACGATCCCACCACAGGGCCGAGACAAATCGCCCGATTGCGATCGTCACGTCCTTCTGCCGTTCCCAACTGGAATATCGGGGTTTTTGCCAACGGGGGGCTAGGGGCTGGGGCTTGGCTTTAACCAGCATTCGAGCGATCGAGCAAAGTAGCAGTCTCAGTGTAGGGGATTTTGGCGAAGCCAGTCTCAGCCAACTAATTCCAGCCAACTAATTCCAGCCAACTAATTCCAGCCAATTAATTCCAGCCAATTAATTTCAGCAAGCCCTAATCCAAGCCCTAATCTCAGTTCATGCACTAACGCAGGTCACGGCTGGAGGAATTGGATCGATCGGGGCGATCAGGATGATCGGGGCATCAGCTCCCGATCGATCCCTAAAGTTTTGGGGCGATCGGGCGATCTTACGGTTACGACAGAGCCAGAATCAGTCCGATACCGCTCAATTAACTCAATTAACTGACGGAAGTGCCACCGAGGCCCATTTCAGACCCCAATTGGCTGCCCAAGCCGTAATGGTTGATGCAGCAGAACAGATCACCCAAGGTCAACAATGGCCAGCTTCAGTGTTCAGACCTCGGAGCTGAGGTTTTGAGAGTTCCGACTTTTGAGGTTTAAGTTTGGGATTCAAGTGCTCCAGCCTTGATCTGTCCAAGTCCAAACCCCAAAGCTCGCTGCCATCAAAGCACCAGAGCCGCCTAGAAGCATCACAGCAGGTTCACGGGATCTCACGCGCAAAACCCGCGCAAACGACCCATGAAGACTTATTCTGATTCTGGCAATTGACCGCTGGATGGGGCGATCGCACTTGGCCACCCGATCGCGGGGCACAATGCCCATCCCAACGGCCCGCATCGAGTTCGCTTTTGGATTTGGAGAAAACGCATGGAAATGACCGACACGGGGATCGTCGAAATTCACGCGCGAGAAATTTTGGATTCGCGGGGTCGTCCCACCGTCGAAGCCGAAGTCACCCTCGAATCGGGGGTAACCGGCCTGGCTCAGGTTCCCAGCGGCGCATCCACCGGCACTTTTGAAGCACACGAACTGCGGGATGACGACCCCGGCCGCTATGGTGGCAAGGGCGTGCTGAAAGCCGTTGAAAATATTGAAGAGCAAATTTCGCCGGAACTCTACGGCATGGATGCGCTTGATCAAGCCAGCATTGACCTGGCCATGATTGAGCTGGATGGCACGCCCAACAAGTCCAAAATCGGTGCGAATGCCATTTTGGCCGTGTCGCTGGCCACGGCGAAGGCCGCCGCCGCCACCGCCGGGTTGCCCCTCTATCGCTACCTGGGCGGCCCCTTGTCGAACGTGTTGCCCGTGCCCCTCATGAACGTGATTAACGGCGGGGCCCACGCGGACAACAATGTGGACATCCAAGAATTCATGATTGTGCCCCACGGAGCCAGCAGCTTTGCGGAGGCCCTGCGCTGGGGGGCGGAAGTGTTTGCAGCCCTGAGCAAGGTGCTGAAGGATAAAAACCTGCTGACGGGCGTGGGCGATGAGGGCGGCTTTGCGCCGAACTTGGGTTCCAACCAAGAGGCGCTCGATTTGCTGATTGCGGCGATCGAGAAGGCCGGCTACAAACCGGGCGAGCAAGTGGCGCTGGCCCTGGATGTGGCTTCGACGGAGTTGTACAAGGGTGGGAATTATGCCTTTGATGGGGCAACCCACAGCCCGGCGGAAACGATCGCCTATTTGGACAAGTTGGCGAGCCAGTACCCGATCGTGTCGATCGAGGACGGCCTGAGCGAAGACGATTGGGACAACTGGGCGGCGATGAATGCCAGCCTGGGCAGCCGCACCCAACTGGTGGGCGACGATCTGTTTGTGACCAATCCAACGCGCTTGCAAAAGGGGATTGAGCTGAAGGCGGCCAATGCCATTTTGATTAAGCTGAACCAAATCGGGACGCTGACGGAAACCCTGGAGGCGATCGACCTGGCCACCCGCAGCGGCCTGCGCTCGGTGATTAGCCACCGTTCCGGCGAAACGGAAGACACGACGATCGCCGATTTGGCCGTGGCCACGCGCGCCGGTCAAATCAAAACCGGTTCTCTCTGTCGGAGCGAACGGGTAGCGAAATATAACCGCCTGCTGCGAATTGAGGATCAACTGGGCGATCGGGCGGTTTATGCCGGAGCGATCGGCTTGGGCCCGAAGTTCTCGAGCTAGGCCTCTCCTGAAAGCTGGTGCAGCCTGGCCGATCGGTTCAGGCTGTGCCTACTAGCATGGCTGCCTTAATTCACTGGGTTAAATGACATGGCTGTTACCGTCACTTGATCGTTAAGCAGCAAGGGGCTTAAGCCCCTTGTTACCACGACTGGCTCCGCAACTTTGACCCAATATTTTAAGGATGTCGCGCTACTACCCTCTCAAAACCCGATCAGGCTCGGCTGGCAGCTCGCCATAGAGACAAAACGCATTTTTTCCCATCCCCTTGGCCGCAAACATGGCGGAATCGGCATATTCAATGAGTTGATCGGCCGTTTCCGCATCATCGGGAAACAGGGCCACACCAATGCTGACCGTAATTTGGCAATCACAGCCCTCAACGCGATAGGGCTTGCTGACGGCGGCCAGGAGTTTTTCGGCCACCCTGGCCGCCACGTCCCCTTGAGGAATGGCCGGCAACAACGCCACAAATTCATCACCGCCAAATCGGGCGATCGTGTCGCTGCCTCGCAGGTTTTGGGTCAGGCGTTGGGCACATTCAATCAACAACAGATCGCCGGCCCGATGGCCCAAGGTATCGTTCACGGCCTTAAACCCATCTAAGTCCAGATATAAAACCGCGCTCATGAACCGATCCTGGCGGGCTTGTTGCAGCGCCACATCCAAGCGCTCATAGAAATATTTACGGTTCACCAATCCCGTGAGGCCATCGTGGCGAGCTTGGTATTGCAACACATCGTGGGCTAGCTCCAGTTGCTGGGTATAGTCCCGCAGTTCGGCGGCGGTGCGGCGTAATTCCGCTTCGGCTCGGCACTGCTCGGTAATATCGCGCATCACCCCCACCAGGAATTGATTCCCGGCTCGATCGCGGTGGAGGGTGCGCTTGGTGCTCACCATTCGTTCTCGACCAAAGGGATCGGGCCAGGCAAATTGGGTTTCGGCGGGCCCCAACTGGTCGATCGCCCGTTGATCTTCCGCCGTGAGGGCAGCGGCCAACTCAGCAGAAAACACATCCTCTGCTCTTTTACCCAACAGATCGGTGGTGGTTAGCCCCGTGAAGTTGCAAAAGGCAGGATTCACGGCAATCCAGCGCCGATTTTGGTCTTTCACAAACAGTGGCTCGGGAATGGCGGCCAAAACTTGCTGAAAAAAGAGGGTCGATCGGGTCTGTTCCTGTTGCCGCTGAAAGGCCAGCAGCCACAGCCCCCCGGCGCTGGCCAGCGTGCCCATGGCCACCGGCACGATTGGAATCCACCACCCCCACCCCAGGCTCAGGCTGGTGAAACTGCCAATGCCCAACAGGGCCAAGGCCAGGTGAAAAGCCGCCTGGCCCATGGAGCGAGATCGCTTCACGGCGATCGCCCCGGCCGCGGTCCACAGCAAAATCCAAACCTGTTCCACCCAGTCGGGCCAAGTGCGAATGGGCGGCCGCCCCTCGATCGCGGATTCCAACAGTTGCTCGATCGCCTGGGCCTGCAATTCCACCCCAAAGATGGGTTGGGCCGAATCCCGTCCTTGGTTGCTGTAGGGCGTGTAGGCATAGTCCTTCAGGCTTTCGGTCATGGCCCCAATGACCACAATTCGCCCACTGAGTTGCGCGGGCGACACCTTCCCCTGCACCACGTCCCGCCACCAAACCACCGGCACGGTTCTGGAGGGGCCCCGCCAATCGGCCAGGATTTGGTAACCACCGGCATCAATGCCCTGGTAGCCGCCACTGTTGGGGTCGATCGGGGACAACCGCAGCCGCCCCAGTTGCAGTTGTTTGGGATCTTCGGTTTTGGTCAGGGTCACTTGGCGCTGTTGCAAATACAGTTGGGCCAACACAAAGGCAAAGCTCTGATGCATTTGGCGTTGGCGCGTTTTTGGATCCGTATGCCACCAATAGAGGATGTGGCGGCGCACCAGCCGATCGGGATCGATGATGATGTTGTTAAACCCAATTTGCTGATAGCGAGCCAGGGACGCTGCGGGCAGGATTCCTTTTTTTTCCGAGTCGGGCATCAGCCGAATACCGACGATCGGGACAGGACTGTTCTGAAAAATTTCCTCTAGGCGTTCCTGACCAGGGGGTAGGGGCAAATCTCGGTAAATATCCAGCCCGATCGCCACGGGACGAGCCGCCACGAGTGTTTCCAACAGTTTGGCCAAGTCTCGATCGCGGGCGGGCCAAACCTTCAAAAATTGAATATCCGGTTCATCCACCCCCACAATCACCACCCGATCGCGCAGGGGCGGGGTCGATCGGGCCCGAATCAGCCAGTCATAGGCCACCAATTCCGCCTGCTGGAGCCAGCCCCAAGAGCGAGCCAACAGCAAGCCACCGGCCACCGCCGCCACCAACAAAACATCAGCGACCTGGCGCGTTTGCCAGGGCAGGCGTTGATCGCGCCATTGACCCCATTGCCACACGGTGCTTGTTTCCTCTTCGGTGGGTGCTGCCGACTGTTGAACTCCGTAACAACGGTCAGCTCTCAGTCAGAGCACTTGGGTTAAGACAATGCACTTACCCTGAAAACAAGGCACTTACCCTGAAAAAAATTTCCTGCCGCTAGGGTAATACCGATCAGCCGTGATTCGACCCTAGCGAGGCCGCACCCGCAACCACTGATCTAGCCAGCCAATTTGGCGACGGCGACGGCCCTGGCGCTTGAGGCGCGAAGATTCCAGGGTTTCGTAAGGATAGGGACGCGGCGCACGCTCCACCCGATCGAACGTTCGCCGCGTCACCACCGGATCGGCGGCCGGCTGCTGCCACCACACGGAAATAATTGATCCAGCAGCGCCACCAAAAATCGCCAGCACCAAAGCTGACAGTGTGCTGTAGCCCACCCCCACCAGGGCAAGCCAAAACAGCAAGAACCAAACTAAGCCTTGATACAGATAGCTCACGGGTCTGGGGATTGTCGCGATCGGGGCGGCCGTTGCCCAAATTTGCCAAGTTTGCCAAGCACTGAGTGCGAATTGGGAACCAGATTACTCAGCGCCAGATTACTCAGCGCCAAATTACTCAGCACCAATAACCGCAGGCAACTTGCGCAGGGCCAACAGCCGCCACCGGGAAAATCAGCTACTGCAACTTTAAATCGCCCCCCCGGGCTGTGTCTACCTCGCGCACCCAAAGGCGTTCCTCATTGCTGAAGGCCTCGAAGGCCGCCACTTGAGCCGCCAACAGATCAGCCGTGGCATCGGCAATGTCACCGGTTCGCTGATTGAGTCGATCGCGCAGCACCTCGATCGGGGCTTGGCAATGGACAATTTCCAAATCCAATTCCCGTTCTTGGGTGGCGGCAATCACCGTTTGGCGCAAGGCTCGGCGATCGTATTTGGCATCGAGAATCACCGTTTCGCCCCGACTGGCCAGATCCAGCCCCAATTGCAGCAGGTGATCGTAGGTTTTGGCGGTCATTTCGGCACTGTAAAGGGATTGCGGCCCCTTTTGGTCGAGGGGCACAGCGCCCAAGTGTTTGCGCACCGCATCCGATCGAATCTGAATCCCGTTGGTTTGGCGAGCCAATTGCCGAGCCACGGTTGATTTGCCCGATCCCGACAGGCCACACATCAAAATTACCTGACCCGATCGGGGTTGGGCATAGCTGGCCGCTTGGCGATAGTAGGCGGTAGCTCGATCGTGGGCGGCGGCTCGATCGGCCTCCGGAATCGCCGGGTCATTCAGCAAAAAGGAGGTGACCTTGGCCCGCACGTAGGATTGGCGGCTCAGATACAGCGGCAGCAGGGCCAAACCAGCCCAATCGCCCGATCGCTCCGCATATTCATTGACAAAGGCATTGGCTAAATCAATGCGGCCCCGAGCTTCCAAGTCCATGGCCAAAAAAGCCACGTCGTAAATTGTGTCCACAAACCGGAAAGGTTCGTTGAACTCAATGCAGTCGAACAACAGCGGGCGATCGTTCAGCCAACAGATATTGCCCAAGTGCAAATCGCCATGGCCATTGCGAATGAACCCGCCGGTCACACGACTTTGGAATAGCTCCCCATTTTCCGCAAAAAAAGCTTCCGTCCAACTTTGGGTCAGGTCAAATTGTGCTTGGGTTTGGGGCCCGCCAATGTAACCCGTGGTTTGTTGAAAGTTCTCATCAAAGGAAACTTTAATTTGCGGGATTTCCCCAAAGGTATTGATGTAATCGCTGGTGGGAGCGGTGCGGTGAAATTCCGCCACCACCCGGGCCAACTCAATGATGTCCGCTTCGGTGATTTCGCCGCGATCGAACCGAGCGCTCATCAAATTTTCCTGAGGAAATTGATGCATTTTGACGGCATATTCCACCGCCCCATTGCTGGCTTCAGCTTCGCCCACTTCCGCCAATTGGTAGCGATCGCCCGTTTGAATAATGGGAACTACGCCCACATAGAGTTCCGCTGCACTACGTTGGTTGAGCGCAATTTCTTGAGCGCAAAATTCCTTACGCCGCTCCAGGGTGGAATAGTCCAAAAAGCCAAAGTTCACCGGCTTTTTGAGTTTATAAACCCAGTCTCCCGTAATAAACACAAAGGAAACGTGGGTTTGGATCAGGGCGATCGGCTCCTGCACCGGATGGGGATAGAACTCCGGCTGAAGCATCTGTTGCACCAAGGGCGGCAGCGTCGAATCCATGCACAAAACTCCTGAGGGGGACTGGCTCAATCTCGCTGCTTGCATTCAACAGGTTCAGTGCAGAGAATGCAATGCAACAAATTTTCAATACAAGCGCTCAACAAGCTCTTAACAAGCTTTCAACAAATCCTCAATCAGCCGAATTGAACGCCCAGGACTCCCAATTCAAGATGGGTTCCAAATACGTTCCAGATACGTTTCAGATACGTTCCAAATGCGCTCCAAATATGTTCAAAACACAAAGTAGGGCAATCGAAACTCAATTGCCCTACTCTCGCTTCATCAAGCATCCAGTTAGATTGCCAGGCGATTTAGCCCTTCGCGGCCAGGAAGCTGACGTGATAGACCATGGTTGACTTCCAGGGGTGCTTTTGCACTTCTTGCAGCACCACGGAACCCTTCCAGTTCAAATCAGCGATCGTGAGTTCAACCGGAGTTTCGCCCACCTTAACCGATCGCAGCATATAACCCAAATCCCGGGCGTTGATCGTCAGCAACACCGAGTTTGCGCCGTCGTGACCGTAGAGGTTCGCCGGAATCAAGCCTTCGCGACGCAGAGCACCGGGCTTGCTGCCTTCGGGACGGACTTGGGCTTCAAAAGTAAGGCTCATGGATGGTTCTCCTATTGTGGGATCGATCGCACTTAGTCAAGCAAGAATCGGCGGGCGATCGAGCTATCGTCGGCGTAGAAAGCCAAAGAATATTAACAGAAATTCAACCCCATTCCCCAGGCTTGAGCCGTTGAAAGGGAGCCTGAACAATCAGGGCATTTTCAGGCAAGGGCCCGTAGCCAGATGCCCCCCAGGGTTAACGGATTGCGACTAACCCTGATGGGGATGATTGTGGCCACTGGTTCTTAGGGCTAACTCTGGCCGTTTTCGTACAGCAAGGCGCGTTTGGGGCCGTGAATGGGGTCTTCGATGATGATCGTTTGGTCGCGGCTGGCTCCCAAGGAAACAATCGCGATCGGCACGTCCATCAACTCCGCCAAAAACTTCAGGTAGTCCAGCGCCTGCTTGGGCAAATCTTCCAGGTTGCGGCAACCGCTGGTGGAAGTTTGCCAACCGGGCAGGGTTTCGTAAATCGGCTGGCACTTGGCGAATTGGTGCGACCCGGCGGGGAAATTTTCGCAGCGTTGGCCGTCAATTTCGTAGGCCACGCAAACTTTGATTTCCGCCAGCTCATCCAACACGTCCAACTTGGTGATGGCCAAGCAATCCAGTCCGTTGATCCGGGCGGCATAGCGGCCAATGACCGCATCAAACCAACCGCAACGGCGCTTGCGGCCCGTGGTGGTGCCAAACTCGGCCCCCCGTTCGCCCAAATGTTCTCCGGTTTCGTCCAGGGCTTCCGTGGGGAAGGGGCCTTCGCCAACGCGGGTGGTGTAAGCCTTGGCCACGCCAATCACCCGATCGATGATTGTAGGGCCCACGCCTGCCCCAATGCAGGCTCCCCCAGCCACCGGATTGGAAGAGGTGACATAGGGATAAGTCCCGTGATCCAGGTCCAACAGGGTTCCCTGGGCCCCTTCAAACAGAACGTTCCGTTTTTGCTTCACCGCGTCGGCAATTTTGAGCGATGCGTCGATCACATGGGGCCGCAGTCGATCGCCATAGGCCAAATACTCTTCAATCACCGCTTCCGCGTCCAGCGGCGGCAGGTCGTAGAGCTTTTCGAGAATGACGTTCTTTTGGGCGATCGTCCAACGCAGCAAGTCTGGCAGCGCCTCGCGATCGATCAAATCCATGACCCGGATGCCGGTACGCTCGGATTTGTCGGCGTAGGTCGGGCCAATGCCGCGCCCCGTCGTCCCAATCTTGTAGTTACCGCGTTTTTCCTCCGCCGCGCGATCGATCAGCCGGTGATAGGGCATGGTCACGTGGGCCGTTTCCGCAATCAACAGGTTGTCCGTTGAAATGCCCAACGCTACGAGCTGATCGAGTTCTTCAATCAGCACTTGCGGATCAATGACCGTGCCCGAGCCAATGATGCACTCGGTTTCGGGATACAAAATGCCAGACGGAATGAGGTGCAGCTTGAACACTTGGTCTTGAACAACGACCGTGTGTCCGGCATTGACCCCCCCTTGGTAGCGAACTACCACGTCGGCCGACCGACTGAGGAGATCTGTAATTTTGCCTTTGCCCTCGTCGCCCCACTGGGCCCCAATTACAACGACGTTAGCCAACGGTTTAGCGGTGTTTGAGTTTACACAAACGACGATTATCAGGATCGAGGTGTAAAGGTGTCAACCGGGCGATCGAGGCGGTGACTGGGTGAAATCGCTCGGGGGGATATAGGCTCGGGCGATCGCGCCCGATTTAATTTTCTTAAGCAACAATAAAAATATCGAAATGATCGTCGGTGCTTGGGCCCGATCGGGACGATTTCCAGCCTCGATCGCGATCGCTCGCAAGACTCAGTACTCTCGGGGACGCTTCTATGGCATTACATGCAGAACTGCATCGGCATTTGGGTGGTTCGGTCGTGCCTCGGGTGCTGTGGCGCTATTTTGAACGGCATCGATCGGACTTAACGACCCAATTTCCAGACTATGGGGCATTTGAGAATTTCTACACCCGTCCTCGCAAAACCCTGGCGGAGTATTTGGAACTGCACTCATTGGTGGAAAGTGTGCAGACCCAGGAAATGTTGCCCTATTTCATCTATCGCCTGATTCGGGGGGCCTACATTTTCGAAAATTTGGCCTATTTGGAGTTGCGCTACACGCCCTATCTGCGCACCCCTGAGCATTTGCCAATGGGAGAGCGGATCGATCGAATGGCTGACATTGTGCAAACGGTGGGCCAGGCCAGCCAGGTGGTGGATTGCCCGATCGTCACCAGCCAAATTTTATGTATGCATGTCAAGTTGCCCTATGAGGTGAATCGGGCGATCGTGGAGTTAGCAGCTCAGTCGCGGGACTATGTTTGCGCGATCGACCTGGCGGGCGGTGACGATTTGTATGGCGATCGATTGCATGAGTGGATTGAGCTATACGAATTAGCGCGATCGCTGGGTCTCAAAACTACGGGCCATGTTTACGAAACTCCCATGGGGCAATGTCCCGACCTTTTACCGCTGTTGATGCGCATTGGCCATGGGATTCAAATTCCCTTGCAATATCCCGAGCTGCTGCCCGAGTTGGCTCGCCGGGGACAATGCTTGGAAGTATGTCCCACCACCTATCTCAAAACGGGAACCATGAGCGATTTACGGGAACTGAAAACCGTGTTCGATCGCTGCTTTGAGGCGGGGGTTGAGATTGCTATTTGCACCGACAATGCGGGTTTGCATAATGTGCGATTGCCCTTTGAATACGAAACCCTGCTGACCTTGGATGTGATTGATTTTGAGCAACTGGAAGCCTGCCAAGAAGCAGCATTTCGCCATGCGTTTGCTTGGCCCCACAGTGCTCGCCCGGCGGCCGTTTTGGGCAGTTTGTTCGATCGCAAAATTCCGCGCGATCGGGCGATCGGTGAACCACTGCCGGTTTAGACAAATTTTCTAGTTGTCGGATCGGGTGAAGTGCCCAGCCGGTGCAGACTGCAACATCGTTGAAACGGCGGGGGCATCGATCATAATCTCGATCATGATCATGTTTCAGATCTTTGAGATCCTCCTCATTCCGGGAGGATTTTTTGTATAACCGTGCAAGAAACAATCGAACAGCCCATTTTAATGCAATAACTTGTGTTGCTATAGAAGCTGATTTCAAGACAATCTTATTTTTGAGGTTGTCGTAGCTTTTTTTTTCGTTTTCGGCATACTTCGGATCAGCCCCAAAGTCTGTCATCACAAGGCATTGCCTCCAATTCATGGTCAATTGATTGTTATGCCAATGAAAAAAGAAACCCGAATTAGCCGACTTGTTAGCTCTCTTGATGATCAAACAGCCGCTAGAAAAGCTTACTTACAACTTGCAGGAAGTGGTCTTTTCCATCTGCTCACGGGTTTGTTTCTGAGAGCCGCTTTCACCAGTCCCGACTTTTCTATGTCGCTGCTAGGTGTGGCTTATTCTATGGCGATTCCCCTAGTATTGCCAGTCATTGGAATTGTGGCGGGATTACGAATTTTAGCAATTGGCGGACTGGCGGGTGGCGTAGTCATTGTTGTTGCTTTGGTGTTCACATCTGGCGCAGGGCTAGCGGTCATTCCCTGGGCCTTGCCCATTACAGTGCCGTTAATTGCATCTGCTCTACAGTTTTTTGCCATTGATAATTTGCGATTAATGGTTGGAAAACTCAGGGCGTTATTTTGGGGTGGAATCACTGGTTCCGCTAGCACAGGCTTGGGTATCGCTTTAGGAAATCTTTTCAATTTCACGCTGTCTGGTCGTTAGCTCTACAGGCTCACTCAATTTTCAATTTGGGGTTGGGGTGTGCTTGAGTGCGAATCGCTGGTTTCCGGATCAGGGGCGGCATCGGCCGCGGTCGATCGCGCCATGGCCGCCCCGATCGCATCCACCAACCGCCCCACGGGAATCAGTTCCATTCCCCGAATTCGTACATCGGAACCCTTGGGCACGATCGCCCGTTTAAATCCCAATTTCGCGGCTTCCTTGAGCCGTAATTCCAGTTGGGAAACGGGACGCACTTGGCCGCCCAAACCCACCTCGCCGATCAGCACCGTGCCCGGATCAACGATGCGATCGCGGAAACTGGCCACCAAGGCCACGGCCACACCCAAGTCCGCCGCCGGTTCCTCCACGCTCAGGCCGCCGGAGGTGGACACGTAGGCATCGAGCCGAGAAAGGGGCACGCCCACCCGTTTTTCGAGCACCGCCAAAATTTGCAGCAGCCGGTTATATTCCATGCCCGTGGTGACGCGGCGCGGCGAGGAATAGCTCGTGGGGCTGACGAGGGCTTGCAGTTCCGCCACGATCGGGCGGGTTCCTTCGCAGGCCACAATGGTCGCCGTGCCCGGCACGCGCTCATCTCGGTTACCCAAAAAGAGAGCGGAGGGGTTTGCGACTTCCAACAGCCCCCGATCGACCATTTCAAACACCCCCAATTCCTGAGTAGCGCCGAAACGATTTTTAACCGATCGCAACAGGCGAAAACTGGCAAATCGATCGCCCTCAAAATAGAGCACCGTATCCACCAAATGCTCCAGCACCTTGGGCCCGGCAATCGCCCCCTCCTTGGTCACATGGCCCACCAGCAACATGGCCACATCCTGCCGCTTGGCCAGGCGCATCAGGGCCGAAGTACATTCCCGCACCTGGGCCACGGATCCCGGCGCAGAAGCCAGCGCGGGCAGATAAATCGCCTGCACACTGTCAATGATGGCGATGGCCGGTCGCAAGCTTTCAATTTCCGCCAAAATTGGCTCTAAATCCGTTTCCGGCAGCAGGTACAGATCGGCGCGATCGTCCGGTGATTCCTCCGGGAGTTGGCCCGAGATCGGTTCCGCCGCCGGAGCCTGTACCCCCAATCGCTGGGCCCGCAGTTTCACCTGCTGTCCCGATTCTTCGGCACAAACGTAGAGTACCCGGCGCGATCGAGCCAGTTGGTTAGCCGTTTGCAACAGCAGGGTTGATTTACCAATGCCCGGATCGCCGCCAATCAGCACCAAGGAGCCGGGCACAATTCCCCCGCCCAAGACTCGATCGAGTTCTCGAAACCCCGAAGCCCAGCGAGATCGGGGGCGATCGCGAATTTCGGCCAAGGTGCGAGCCGCGATCGGGCTGGCCGGCTCTTGGGAGCGCGATCCCTTGCGCGATCGGGTCGTGGCGGCCACGGCGGCCCGGCCCGTGGTGCTGGGTTCCGCAGCCAACACCTCTTCCACCAAAGTGCCCCACTGGCCACAACTGGGACAGCGCCCGAACATTTGGGCCTCCACGCCTCCGCAGGCGCTGCAAACGTAGCGGGTTTTTACCTTCGCCATTCGATCGTCTCCCCTTTGATCCGGCCCTTCTTGATCCGGCCCTGGTTGATCCAGCCCTTGACCGCCGTTTTCCACCCCAATTGGTACTGGTTCAATTCAGTGCTCCCAGCCCTCGATTGCCGTTAATTAGCCTCTGCCCTAGGATGGCAACCCCTAGAATGGCAACCCCCGAAAGGAGAATCCACAAAAGCGCAACAAATTAAGAAATTTCTGCAATTGTTTCAATTTCGTTGCAACATTGCGACAAACACCCCGCTTGTTTTTAATAAAGGGTGCGTTCCCAATCAGTTACAATTCCCGACTCCAAAGAACTGGGGTCAAATGCGCTCCCATCGCACATCAGAGCGGGTAATTTGTCAATCCATTTTGACGAAATCAGCCCTCAACCTGCGCCGCGATCGACTGATAATCTCCAAAACGGAAGAGAAACGGCGGTTAGAATTGCCTCTTTAAATGTCCTCGGTACAATAAAGCGATAAAAGCCGAAAGATAGCGATTCAAAAACACGCAAAAGTTCACGCAGAAGTTAAAGCCATTGGAGGAGGCCTCTCCTTGGATAGTCACAAAGAAAAAATCCTGGTTGTTGACGACGAAGCCAGCATTCGCCGCATTCTAGAAACCCGCCTGTCCATGATTGGCTATGAGGTGGTCACGGCTGCCGATGGCGAAGAAGCCTTGGACGTGTTTCGGAAGGCGGGGCCGGATCTGGTGGTGTTGGATGTGATGATGCCGAAGCTGGATGGCTATGGCGTGTGCCAGGAACTCCGCAAGGAATCGGATATTCCGATCATTATGCTCACGGCGCTGGGCGACGTGGCCGATCGAATCACGGGTCTGGAATTGGGGGCCGATGATTATGTGGTGAAGCCCTTTTCGCCCAAGGAGTTGGAAGCTCGGATTCGCTCGGTGTTGCGGCGAGTGGACAAAAACCACGCCTCTGGAATTCCCAGCTCTGGCGTGATTCAGGTGGCCAACATCCGCATTGACACCAACAAGCGCCAGGTTTACAAGGGCGATGAACGAATTCGGCTGACGGGAATGGAGTTTAGCCTGTTGGAGCTGTTGGTGTCGCGATCGGGCGAACCGTTCTCGCGGGCAGAAATTTTGCAGGAAGTTTGGGGCTACACACCCGAGCGCCATGTGGACACCCGCGTGGTGGATGTGCATATTTCTCGACTGCGGGCCAAGCTGGAGGAAGACCCCAGCAATCCAGAACTAATCCTGACGGCGCGGGGCACGGGTTACCTGTTCCAACGCATTCTGGACGCAAACGAGGTTTAGGGGCCCGGCAGCCCTCGGCAGCTATGGCGCGATCGCAAACCAATCGTTGGCTGCAAAATTTGCCGATCGCGGTGGGCATGGCGATCGGGGTGGGGCTGTTTGTGAATCGGCTCTGGACTCCTCAAATCAGTGAGTGGCAGGCGAGATCGGACGTGGCCGGGACGATCGCCTGTGCTTTCTTAATTTTGACGGGGTTGCTCTGGCAGCGGGTGCAACCCAAGTTGCCGGATGCGGTGGAGCTAACGGGGCCGGAAGGGTTTGAGCTAGCGCCCGATCTTGATCGCCCGTTGCAGGTGGAACTGGCCTGGGCTTCCCACCTGTTGCTAACCAACACGGTGACTCGATCGGTGGTGGTTTACCGGGGTGATCGCACGGCTGGGCAAACGTTGCTTCGGCGCGGTGTTTTGGGCCCACAAGCGATCGTCAAACCGGGGCCGATTGTCCAGCGGGCGATCGATAAACAACAACCGATCTATCTCGTGGATTTGAAGGTTTATCCCGGCCGCATTGAGTTTGACTATTTACCCGAAAATACCCAGGGCGTGATTGTGCAGCCTTTGGGTGATCGGGGCGTGTTGATTTTGGGAGCCAACGCCCCCCGCAGTTACACCAACCAAGACGAGCGCTGGATTGCGGGCATTGCGGACAAGCTCGCCAACTCGATCGAAGCCGCAACTTTTTAAGTTTGTCGTGCCACTAAGCGGTCAGTGTTTTTGCAATTCTTGCCAAATAATCAGGCTGCACACTGGGCAGGTAGGTTGTCCTGACCCTTTAAAGCGCTGGTTTCCGTGAAGTGTGGTGATGACGCTGGCTCGCAATAATCTAGCAACGCTGTACGATCATGACTATGCTGCCCTATAGGGCGATTGGGCAGGAATTGACTGCGGCCACCTAATTGAGGAATCAACAGACATGGGGCGGCGCGAGCGAGTAAGCTTAGAGAGTAATCTCGTCGTGATTCTGCTGCATTTGTCGAAGTGGGAATTCCTTCCGTCCTTGTAATCGGGCAGTTGTGCTGTTAGCGGCACCAAGCATCGCACCCGTTTCCAGGCACTGATAGAAGATTCTCCTAGCCTCAGAAATTGGCTGAGTGAGGCGTTAGCTTGAGCTTATTCCAGGGCACGACAGCAAGCTAGCGACGAAACAAGATTATCAATCGATTCCTTTCCCGAAAGTTGTCCCTACGATATGGGCGAGATCGTCAATGACTAATGTTCTTTTAGTATGAGCAAAACTTTAGAGCCAAAATATAAAATTTTGTTCTAAGCTATCTGTAGCTAAACTTTGATCTACATCAGAGAGTCATTGCCTTGAAACAATCTGAGATATCTAAAATCATTCAAGAATCTATACGTCTAAAATCGGATAGAGACACTTGTTTAAAGGAGTTTGACAACTTTTTTCTAAGAACCCTTTTATGGCTAGAAAACAATTTTGGACAACAATCAATCGAATACGAGAAAGCCAAGAAATTCCAATCAGAATTGTGTTTTGAAGCGCCGAGAGTCAGTGATCTGACCAAATTCGGCTTATATCAAAAAACAATTGACGGTTTAATTGCAATCGTAGAATCTTCGTCACTTCGATTCCGGAAAATGGAAGAAAGTGACTTGGAGTACTTGAATCCTGAGCAGATAGTTCAAGAAATATGTTGCAAATTCAGCTATTTTGTTGATAAAATCAATTCGCCTTATAGGCAAGATAGGCAATGTTCTGTGAATATAAGAGATGAGTACGACGTTCAGCATATATTAAGGGCTATCTTAGTTATGTTTTTCCGTGATATTAGAGAAGAGTACTCGATACCGGAGCAATTGGGTGCATCTTCTAGAATTGATTTTTTTATACCTAGCTGTGGAATCGCAATTGAAGTTAAAAAGACGAGAAGAAATCTTACTGATTGTGAGCTAGGGCAACAAATTGCCATTGATGTTGCGCGATATCTTAAATGTCAGCAAGTAAAACGTCTAGTTTTTTTTATTTATGACCCCGATTCATTGATTAAAAATCCAGTGGGGTTACTTGAAGACGCAAATTCAATGGATGAAAGAGTCGTTGCTATTACTTCTCCTAAAAGAATCTAGGAATCATCATATGTCAATGCAAGTTTTTCTTAACATTCAGCGTCGAGCAGAGCGAGAGCCGGACAAGGTCAAAATACAAGAAAGCTTTGTTGAACTAGGGGCAATGAGTCTTTTTTTGGAATCTGAAAACCATCAAATCATTTATGGTAGAAGAGGTACTGGAAAAACCCATATCTTATACTTTTTTGAATCTAAAATAAAGGACAGATCAGAAGTTTCTGCCATGATTGATATGAGACTGCTCTCGTCTACCAATGACTATGAAAAGACTAAAATTGATCCCATTATCAGAGCGAAGCATATAATTCGGGATTTTATAGATCAACTGTATGAGTGCTTGTATGATGATTTGGTGGATGAGTTACGCCAAGAAGTTGTGAATTCAAAAATGGCTATTGACTCTAACAGAGGTAGTGTCTCTGGAATCGCTACGGAAATCAGAAAAATTGCCAAAAAACTTAATTCTAATAACAAGAAAATCTGGATACTAATTGATGAATGGAGTAGCTTGTCGCCTGACCTGCAACCTTATTTTGCTGATCTGATTAAGAAGATTTTTATTCCGATTCCCGGTATTGTTCTTAAAATTGCTGCTATGGAACATCGCTCTAGGTTTGCAATATCTAAAGATGATTCTCTTATTGGTATGGAAGTTGGAGCAGACATATCTGCTGATGTTAATCTTGACGATATCCTTCCCACAGAACCTAGAGATATGCTCTCAACTCAGTCCTTTTTTAAGGATCTACTATATAAGCATTATATGGTGAATCTAGATCCCACAGAAAGTGCCGAAAAATCCATTAAATCTGCCGATGAACTTATAAGTAAGTTTTTTTTAAGTCAAAAAGCTTTTGAAGAGTTTGTGAGGGCTTCAGAAGGCGTACCTAGAGATGCAATTAACATTATCTGCTTTGCTGCAACTCCGTACTTGCGATCTAAAAAATTTGATGCGAGATTCAGTAATGATGACATTACAAAAGCAGCAAGAAACTGGTATGAGAATGACAAGAAAAATCAGATTGAGCTTAATGATTCAGCCTTTGCAAAAAAGGCCGAATCACTTCTTGAATGGATAATTGAAGAAGTTATTAGGGGAAGAAAAGCTCGCTGCTTCTTGTTAAAGAAAGGAACTAGTGATAAGTACATAGATTTCTTGTTCGGAGCAAGAGTATTGCACATACTCAAGAAAAACATCTCTGGATGGGATGCAGGAGTTAGATACGACGTTTACAAAATTGACTATGGTTGTTATGTAGATCTCAAGAGAACTAAAAATGATCCGCAACATCTTTTGGGCGATGCATTGGCAGGATATATAGATGATCTTGAGCGACTAGATGTGCCTGAAACTGACTATCGAGCAATTAGACGAGCTGTTCTTGAATTAGATAGCTTCTATGAACAAAATAAGTCAAGAAGTCCACGACGGAAAGAGAAAGCCAAGCCGAAAAAACGATTACAGCAAAGTGATGTAAATATGCAAATTCCGTTGTTCGATATGGACACTTTTCATGAAAAATAGAAGTAGATAGTTGAGAGTATGAAATTCATATAAATATCATCTGTCTAACTGCTTAGCCGCTTATTTGCTTCTAGATCTTCTGTTGTCTCTATGCTCTATTGATCTTTTCAAAAAGAGCTTATATAGCGGCATGGTGATAGCGCTAGCTGAGAAACGATTATGACTATGATCTTTGGGTTAAAGAAATGAGCACCGAGTAAGTAACGATGGATTGCAACGCCTCATTGATCGGGAACTGGTTATGGCATACAGTGACTTTAGCTTGGCTCAGGCGATCGCCCAATTTTCCTTGAGCTTGTATGATCGCCCCCATCATTTTGCGCCCGTGCCGCCGATTCATCCGAGCGATCGCCTGCGGGAACTGCTGCAAGAAAATGTTCCTTTGGCCCTAGCCAGTAATACGGAAAAGGCTCGATCAGAATGGATTATTGCGCCTATCTTGGTGGAGCTGCGGCGACAACTGGCAGGGCAAATTAGCCTGTTTTCTGGGATTGATTTTGATATTGATCCGAGCTGTGGATTGAACGGCCGTTGCGATTTTTTAGTGGCACGATCGCCCGAACTATTGCTCCTGAAATCACCTGTGACGATACTGGTAGAAGCCAAGTGCGAAAACATCAATAGTAGTTTGGGGCAATGTGTGGCTGAAATGGTCGCAGCTTGGCGATTCAATCAGCAGGCCAATGATCCCATTTCCTCGGTTTATGGAGTGGTGACCACTGGAACCACTTGGAAGTTTTTAGGGCTACATGATCGCGACAGCAGACTAATTTTAGAAATTGATTTAGATGAGTATTACCTCAATCAGCTCGATCGAATTCTTGGAATTTTGACGTTCTGCGTGACTGGCAAAGCCCCCTAAATGGAAGCCCCTGAAAGGATATTTGGATATTTGAGAAGTGCTTTGGGGTACTGACACAAGCTCATAAAAAATTCATAACCGATTCATCAATGCAGTAGCACAGCAGTCTTTGGGGGCTGGCTCATCCCATTTCTCAACCAACATTGATCAAGAATTGGAGGATTTTTGAACTCAGCCACTGAAGCTTGCTGTGCTACTGGAGATTAGGAAATTAGAAATTGCCGCGATCGATCAGCAACTTTCAACAAGTAACTTTCAGCCAATTGCAATCGATCAGCGGATTTCAGGTGTTGGCCTTAGGAGGCGACACTGGCAGCGGTGCGGCGGCGGCGGCGACCCGAAGGCGCGGCGGGAGACTCAGGGGCGATCGAGTCGGTGGCAGCGGCAACGGCAGTGTTGCCCGTCGGGGCGGCCGGAGCCGGGCGATCGCGCCGCACAGAAATCGGAGCCGCGATCGGCTGTACCAACACCACCACTTGAGGCGTACCCACAAAGTCACGACGCAACAGCCGCTGGAACTCGCGCTCCAGTTCCACCTTCAGACCGCCCCAATCGATATCGTCATCGCTGCGGCGAGCCGGGTTGGTGACAAAACGCTCAAACCGGTTGCTGAGGAAGTTTTTCAAGGTCGCCCCGATCGCCCCAGTCAGCTTGGATGGGTCAATGCTGCTGACCACACCGCTCATATGCACCTGAGGATCGCAGGCCAACTGACCCGTGCTGTAGATGCTGGCAGCAACGGTCACCAGGCCTTCGTTGGCCAACTGTTGCCGTTCGCGCAGGGCCCGATCGCTCACCACGCCCGATCGAGACGCATCCACCAGTTCAATCCCCGAAGGAACCCGATCGCCAATCTTGATCGAATCCTGGGTCAGTTCCACCACGTCGCCATTTTCGATGATCACCATGTTGTCCGCCGGAATGCCCAAGCTCTGGGCAATTTCCGCGTGCTTCACCAACATCCGGTGCTCACCATGCACCGGCATGAAGAACTTGGGCCGCGTCAGGCTAATCATCAGCTTGTGATCTTCCTGGGAGCCGTGACCGGAAACGTGAATGCCCTTGTCGCGCCCATAGACCACATTCGCCCCCAGCATCATCAGCCGGTCGATCGTGTTTACCACCGCGATCGTGTTGCCAGGAATCGGATTCGCCGACAGCACCACCGTATCCCCATTACGGATTTTGATTTGGCGATGTTCGCCCTTGGAAATTCGCGTCAGGGCCGACAGCGGCTCGCCCTGGGAACCAGTAGTCAAAATCACCACCTTGTGATCGGGGTAATTTTGCAGCTCATGAATCGGCACGAACAGATCATCCGGGCATTTCACATAGCCCAAATTGCGTGCATGGGCGATCGTGTTCAGCATCGATCGACCCAACACCGACACCACCCGACCCTGCTTGTGGGCAATGTCCAAAATCATGTTCACCCGATGCACCGACGATGCAAAGGTGGTCACCAACAGGCGACCCGGTGCTTTCGCAAAGGCCCGTTCCAAGTTCGGATAAACCGATTTTTCCGAAGGGGTGAAGCCAGGAATTTCGGCGTTGGTTGAATCACTAATCAGGCACAAAACGCCCTTTTCACCGTATTCCGCCAACCGCTGAAGATCGAAATATTCACCATCAACGGGCGTGTGATCAAACTTGAAATCACCCGTATGAATCACCACACCCAACGGCGTGTGAATCGCCACCGAAAAGCTATCGGCCATCGAGTGGGTGTTGCGGATAAATTCCACCAGAAACTTGGTTCCCACCCGCACAAATTCACGCGGGCCCACGGTGCGAATTTCCGTGCGATCGCTCACGCCGGCCTCTTCCAACTTGTCCGACAGCAGCGCCATCGCCAGCCGCGGCCCATAGATCACCGGAATATCCACTTGCTTCAGGTGGAAGGCAATGCCGCCAATGTGGTCTTCGTGACCGTGGGTGACAATCATGCCCTTAATTTTTTCGCGATTGTCCCGCAGATAAGTCATATCCGGCAGCACAATTTGAATGCCGTGCATTCCATCGGTGGGGAACGCCAGCCCAGCATCCAGCATCATGATTTCATCTTCATACTCGAAGATGCAGGTGTTCTTACCAATTTCGTGCAAGCCACCCAGGGGAATAATTTTCAGCGTTCCGGGCTTGCCGTTACTGATGAATTGGGTTGAAGGTTGAGCGGCCGAAAAGTTAGTTCTGGGGGAAGCAGTCACGAGGTTTTGACTCATAGGGATAGAGGGGGAAAAGGTGCGATCGGTTGATTGAGCAAACGATTGATCCAAGGTCGCAGCATGATCTGCTTGCAACAATTTCTTGGGAGTGGCTTGGGAGTTGGAATTACGCTTGCGAATTACGCTAGGGGCAGAGCGCCGAACATCGTCACGGGAGCTATCTTTCACGTCTTTTGCTGCCACGTTTTTACTTCCAGGGGCGATCGGGGTTACGGAAACTTCGGGATTCACTCCACGGGCCAACTCGCTGGCCAGCTCGCCACCGTTAGCCACGGAAGATTCGGAATCTGCTTGCTGACGAATTCGCTTTCTGACTTGAGTCATTTGCCTCCAGAAATTTCACTCAAAAATTGCACTACTTAGCGTTGGAATCGGTCACCAGACTGTTAGCAACGAATTGGGGAGTACCGTCATGTCCTCTCGTCGGGAAAGGAGCAAACCTGATTCGTGATGGTTAGTGATGGGCGGTACTCAGCCTGTTAAACGATTGAGCTGGTTGTCTCAATCAACCCGTCGTCCCCAGCCGAATCACGCGATCGGCGGTGGGTTGCTGCTGCGGGAAACTTGGGTCGGGATTGGGGCCCGAAGCTGGCAGAACCTTCTTGAAGGTTTTTCAAAAATTCTTCAAGAAGACGCTTTCTGAAAAGCGGCGCAAAATCCTGCCGTACAAAATTCTGCGGGGCAAATCTGCTGGGCAAAATTCTGTGGAATGCTGTGCCGAATTTTCTAGGCTCAACACATTCACCAAACTCATGGATTGCATCAAGGAGTAACCATCTGGGAAAAAACTTGCTTCAAGATCAGTCGGTGGATCCGTTCGATCGATCCAATTCACCACCGCCAATCAATCTAAATTCAACACAATGGTTGCTCTCAAAATTAGGATTCCAAATGGGGATTCCAAATGAGGATGATTTAGAGCGTTCAAAAGATTGTTCAAAAAATCGAACCCCTCAACCGGCCTAAGAGCAATCAAATGCGAGGACTCCCATTTTTATTAAACAAGCCACTGTTGGATATTCCGGATTCATGATTAGCTTGCAGCTCCCTGCTCGCGATGAGCCGTTGAAAATTTTGCGGATTTCACAGGTTGTCGAAAAAGCGATGATTGAGTCATGCTGAGCGATCGGGCGTTTTTTAACATGGTTAACGGCAATGGGCTTGTTTAATGGGTTAATTGGGTTTTTCAATTGGTTTTGAGCGAGATTTTAGTGGAGCCGCTTAGGGGATTTTTTTAATGGGACTGTTTCATGAACCGGCTGAACTGACTTGCTTAAGCAAACGGCTGATTCAAAATTTTTAGTCAGAACTTTTAGTTAATCCGGAATCTAGTTCTTTAATTGTAAGCTGCCTTCAAGTGTTGCAGGGCTGGGCAGTGCCAATTTGCTCTCAGTCTAATCCAAGTTCTGGAATTTGGATGACTTAATTTGGATGATTTAATCCTATGCCACTCGATCGGGATGATGGTGAGTGAATGACTGGAGCGATCGGGCAGTTTATTTTGTCCAAGAGTCCGTGACTCAACTATCAGCAATCTGAAACTAACTCAAAAATTCATCCAAAATTCATCAAAGCAACCAATTTGCAATTTTTCGGATTGGTGTTGCTGATTTTGAGCCAAGTTGAAAGTCGTTGATCAACACTCTACTCAGTACTTTCTACCTGGTATTTTGCTCAATCTTTGACCCAATAGCTTGTGCCGTCATCGCCCTAGGGTTGTCCTTCGCCTGTTGGCTTGGGGCGATCGGGAAAGGGTCGATCGCGCATTGGGTTCATCGCCCGCTAATTGTCCATCAGTGACCCAATAATCACCGATCGATCGCCCGTTGGTTGTCAGCGACTGTTGCTAGTTCACTGTGGCAGCAGGTCTAACTCCGCCATTGCCTGTTTCAAGGCTTGGCGAACGGGATCCGGGCAAGGGATCAACGGCAGTCGCGGTTCCCCCACTTCCCAGCCTAACAGTTCTAGCGCTGCTTTGACGGGAATTGGATTCGTGGTCAAGAACAAGGCTTTAAACAAGGGTAACAAAGCCAAATGTTCTGTCAATGCGTCGTTGACCTGACCCGCTTCAAAGGCGCGAATCATGCTTTGAATTCGATCGCCCACGAGATGGCTGGCCACGCTGACCACCCCCGAGGCCCCCACCGCCAACATCGGCAAGGTCAGGGAATCGTCTCCAGAATAGATCTTGAAGGTGGGCGGAGTCAGACGGCGGACGGCGCTCACTTGGTCAAGGTTACCGCTGGCTTCTTTGATCGCCACAATATTTGGCAATTCCGCCAGTTGGGCCACCGTTTCCGGCAGCAGGTTTTGGCCCGTGCGTCCCGGAATGTTGTACAGCATGAGGGGGAACTCGGGCACGGCGGCGGCGATCGCCCGGAAATGGGCGGCGAGTCCCTCTTGGGGCGGTTTGTTGTAGTAGGGAACCACTTGCAACGAACCATCCAGACCGAGCTTAGCGGCCTTTTCGGTGGCGGCGATCGCCTCGCGGGTTGAGTTGGATCCCGTGCCGGCCACCACCTTGGCACGGCCCGCCGCTTGCTTAACGACGCGAAACAGTTCGTATTCTTCGTCCCAGGTTAAGGTTGGCGATTCACCGGTCGTGCCGCACACCACCAGCGTGTCGGTTCCGTGCGCCACGAGATTGCGCGTCAGTTGCTCGACGATCGTGTAGTTAACGCTGCCATCTTGGGCAAACGGCACGATCATCGCGGTCATGACTCGTCCGAAGTCAATCACCCAGTATTGTCCTTAAGTTAGAGCGACGTTACGTTTAGTTGATGCCATCTTAGCCGATTTGGGCGATCGCGCACGGCCCAATGGGCGATCGGGCGCTTGCGGGGTTGCCAGCGAGTTTTCTGAAGGGTTAATCAACCGGTTTTCGCCATTTTTCGGGGATCCCTCCCTGGGTCGATCGCATCAGAAAAACTTCGACCCTCGCGATCGGGCAGTGGCCTAATCCAAGCGCTGGAGGGGAGCCAGGTTGGGATCAAAGATTTTTTGACCCAAGCCGGGAAACCGCACCGAAATGGTGACTTTGCGCCCGGTTTCAAACACATGCATCACCTTCCCTTCGCCAAAGGTGTCGTGAATCACCCGATCGCCCACTTCCCAAGCTTGGGGCGGCGTGGTTTTGGTCGGGCGCGGATTGGGTTTGGGGGTGGGGCGGGCCGCGGCCGATCGCCGATTGGCCGATCCCGTTGCTGATCCCAAGGCCGCCGGCCCCGATCGGCGGTTGCTCCGCCCCTCAGTAATCAGGTGCTCCGGCGGCAGCTCGCCCAAAAACACCGACGGAACTGAAGGCTCGCGCATTCCTCCCCACAGCCGTCGCTCCTGGGCATGGGTTAAGAACAATTGCTCCTGGGCGCGGGTAATGCCCACATAACAAAGGCGGCGTTCTTCTTCGAGCGATCGGGGATCGTCCATGGAACGGAAGTTGGGAAACAGCCCCTGTTCCAGCCCCACCAAAAACACCACCGGAAATTCCAGCCCCTTGGCCGCATGGAGCGTCATCAGAGAAACAGCGTTTTTGCCCTCCTTCAAGTCATCCAAATCCGAAGCTAGCGCCGCATTTTCCAGAAAGTTCGTCAAGGAGCCGTCGCTGGTGTCTTCCGCATATTGGGTCATGGCGTTGGCCAATTCCGCCAAATTCGCCAGGCGATCGCTCGCTTCGTCCGTGCCCTCCGCTTGCAATTCCCGCACATAGCCCGATCCCTGAAGAATGCCATCCAAAATTGTGGCGGCGGGTTGTTGATCCACCTGGGCTTGCCAGGTCTGAATCATTTGCACAAACTCCAACAAGGGCTTCGCCGTGCGTCCGGCCAGGGTTTTCACCGAAGTTTCATCGCTCAAAATTTCCCAGAGCGGCACGCCCAACTGATCGGCCGCATTCTCTAGGCGATCGAGCGTTGTCTTGCCCACCCCACGCTTGGGCACATTAATCACCCGCTTCAGGCTAATACTATCGTTGGGATTGGTGAGCAGGCGCAAATAGGCCAACGTGTCCTTAATTTCCTTGCGGTCATAGAACCGTAATCCTCCCACCATGGTGTAAGGAATTCCCAACCGCAGCAGCACATCTTCAAAGGGACGAGATTGGGCATTGGTGCGATACAAAATGGCAAAGCTGCCCCAATTTAATTCGGGATTTTGTTGCTCCAGCTTGCGGATTTTCTGAACCACATACTCCGCTTCATCCATTTCGTGGTCGGATTCATAGACCGCGATCGGGTCGCCGGCCCCGCGCGTGGGCCGCAATACTTTATCAATGCGTTCTGTGTTGCGTTCAATGAGTTCGTTGGCCACCTGCAAGATGTTTTCGCGCGATCGATAGTTTTCCTCCAGCTTCACCATCGTCCGCGTGTCGTCATCGGGCAGTCGATCGCCAAAATCATCCTGAAAATCTAGCAGAATCGTGAAGTCCGCCGCCCGAAACGAATAAATGGACTGATCCGCATCGCCCACCACAAAGATCGATCGATGGTTCCACTGGTCAAAGCTTTCGGAAGATTCCCCATTGGTCACCAACAGCCGAATCAAGTCGTATTGGGTGCGGTTGGTATCCTGATATTCATCCACAAGAATGTGGCGGAATCGGCTGTGCCAGTAACCCAAAACCGATTCATTTTGCTGAAAAAGCTGCACCGGCAACCCAATTAAATCATCAAAATCTAAGGCATTGTTCGCCGCCAAAGCCGCTTGGTAGCGATCATAAACCGTGGCGATTGTGCGCCCGCGAAAAGTGGGATCATTGCGCTCCACCTCTTCCGGCGACAGGCCCTGATTTTTGGCATTGCTAATGGCAAAACGCACCTGTCTCGGCTGGAATTTTTTATCGTCGAGATTCAGGTCTTTCGTCACAATTTGCTTAATCAGGCTTTGGACATCGGATTCATCAAAAATCGTGAAATTTTTTGTCCAACGATAGCCTTTGGGATGCTGAAATTTTTCCAGATCAAACCGCAGAATTCGAGCACAGAGGGCGTGAAAAGTCCCGATCCACAGGTGCTTGATGGTGTCTTTATAGACCTGGGATTTCAGGCGCGTTTGTTCCTCGGGCCGCAGCAGGTCAAAGGGTTTGCCAAAGCGCGATCGTGCCTCCTGTTGGGCAAAGAGGGTTTCAATCCGCTCTTTCATTTCCCGCGCGGCCTTGTTGGTGAAGGTCACGGCCAAAATCTGATCCGGATCCACGCGGTGGTGTTGAATCAGGTGGGCAATGCGGAAGGTGAGGGCGCGGGTTTTGCCCGACCCAGCCCCTGCCACCACCAATAGGGGCCCCTGGTAATGTTCAACGGCGCGGCGCTGGGCGGGGTTCAGTTGGGCAAGAAACGCAGACATGCGGGCAAAAACGAGGATAGGCGATGGAAAACTAAAAACGGGCAACACTCAAAACCGGCAACCCCCAACACAGGCACAACGCAAAAGGGGCAATCGGGCTGGACAGTTTCAGGGCGATCGGGCACAAATCAAGCGGCAGTTTTGGCCTTCACCACCAACACCGAGCAGGGCGCTTGTTCCAGCACGTCGCTGCTGACGGAACCTTGCAGAATGCGATCAATGCCGCTGAGGCCCCGGCTGCCAATGATGATTAAATCGGTGCGATGGATATTGGCCAAGCGAACAATTTCCGCAGCGGGTTCGCCACTGATGATTTCAATGGTGCTGGGGCAGGGTAGGCGCTTTTGGTAGGCCGCCAGTTGGGTTTCAATCTCGCGATACAAATCCGGTGCAGTGCCTTGGGGGCGATCGAGCGGCTGATCTAGATCGGTGCTGGTGGGCGGAATCACATGCACCAAAATTACTTTGCACTGATCGTTCAAATTGAGCGATCGCAGCATGGCAATTTCTGACTCGGATAATGCCGATCGATCCAGGGCCACCAAAACTGATTTCAACACTGCACCAAGTTAGCTAACGATTTTGCGGATAAAGGCAGCATACACCGCCCATTCTGGAATCTGGCTCCAGCCCCCACCAGACTTAACATTGTAAGCACTTGCGGTTGGGCGGTGGCCTGGAAACGCCGCCCTCCGAGGGATGCCAGTTCCGGGGCAATTCAGAACAGGGCAGTTGAAACTGATCCAGCACCACGCATCCCCCACCCTTGGTTGGGCAGGGTCTTCCGCAAAACGACCAAGCATTTCGAGCGATCGCCCTTCAGTCCGCCCAGATCCTTAGCCCGCCAGCGATCGCTGTGGTTGTCCCCAAATCACCCGCTCATGCTTGTAAATCACTAGCCCCGGTTTAGCGCCTTTGGGTTTGTACAGATGCCGAGATTCCGTGTAAATCACGGGAACCTGTTCTGCTTGCCGGGCCCGGCTGTAGCGAGCGGCCAGGTCGGCGGTGAATTGCAAATCGGCGCGATCGGGCTGGGATCCCGCTGGCATCCGCAACAGCACATGGCTGCCGGGAATTTCCTGGGCATGGAACCACAAGTCATAGGCCGTGGCCAACCGAAAGGAGAGTCGATCGTTCTGGGCATTGTTGCGGCCAATCCAGACTTCATAGCCGCTGGGGGTGGTGAATTTGCGGAACCCTTCACCGGGGTCAGGCAAGGCCCGGCGATAGCCCGGATCCTCCAAATAACCTTCCTGCACCAGTTCATCACGAATTTCTTCGAGGGCGCTCAGATCTTCAGGGCCGCCGTAGTCCTCAAATTCACTGAGGCTTTCTTCCACCTCTTCCAGGTAGGCCAATTCGCTGCGGGCGGCGAGCAGTAGCGGTTCGATCGCGCTGCGGGAGCGATCGAGCTTTTGATATTTTTTGTAGAGCTGTTGGGCGTTCTGGACACCGGTTTTCGCCGGATCCAGGGCGATGGTCACGGGTGCGCCAGTCTCGAAATCTGGGAGGCTGATTCGATCCAGCCCCGGTTCCCAATGGTGCAAATGGGCCATCAACAGGTCAGCCCGCGATCGAAACTGGTCGGCTTCGGCGGATTGGGCCAGGCGATCGGTAAATTCTTCAACTTTTTTGCGCAGCTTGCTGGCGAGGTTGCTCACCTTTTGCCGCAATTGTTGCCAAAGCCGTTGGAAGGCTTCCCGATCGAGCCGATCGCCATAGTAGCGATCGAGCAGGTCTTGCACCGATGGGGCCGATCGCTGTTCCTGCCACCCGAGCACGTCGTAGCCCGCTTCCGTCCAACCGGGCGCAAAGTCTCCCATTTCCAGCCGTTTCAGCCAGCCTTGCCAAACCTCAAACAGCCGCCGCTGACCTGCCGGTTCCAGGGTTTCCACCGGCTGCTGGGGGTCAATTTCGGCCGCGGTCAGCAGGCTTTTGACCAAGGGCGAGCTGAGGCCACGATAGGTTTTCAGCAGTTGGCGACTGATGGGGCCAGGAATCAGGGAAACCCGTTCCCACCAGCGGTCAAAGGATTCGGTTGGTTGCGGTGTGGCCTCCGTCAGTTTGGGCGGCGCACTGTAGCGATCGCCCGTTTGGATCGGCCGCACCCGCGACTGCTGGGCGCTCACTTGGTGGGCTGCGGTGACGATCGTGCCGTCCGCCGTGGTCAAAATGGCATTGCTGTACTTGCCCATAATTTCCACGTACAGATGCCACAGGGGCGGATCGCCCGGCCGTCGGGCAAATTGCAAATCCACCACCCGCTCCCAAGGGGCCACCTCCGCAAAAGACACCAGGGCCAAGCCTTTCAGTTGATGCAACAACTGTTGGCTAAAGGTAAAGGTGTCCGGTTCCTTGGGCGGCGCGGCCCCAACGCAGAGCCGCGCCGCCTGAGGATGCCAGGAAATGCCCAACCAACCGCGCCGATCGATCGTTCGCAGGCAAAGGTAGACCGTGAAGCGATCGCGCTGAAAAACCTGTTCCAAGCGGGCCGGTAACCAGTCGCGCCGCAGTTCCCACAAACTCGCTATCAGGGTGGTGTAATCAACGGGTTGCATGGGACACTCTCGGGCGGGCAACGGATCAGGCGGCGGGTCAGGGCGATCGGGGCGATCGGGGTGATCGGGCCAATCTGCAAACCACTAGGGTTTGGGACGGCGGTAGAAGGGACGATTGACCACCTCAGCGGTGATGAATTTATTCCGAATTTGCACCTCCAAGGCTTGCCCCACTTCCGCCAGGGCCGTGGGCACGTAGGCCAAGGCGATCGGGCGGTTGAGGGTGGGTGAAAATGTCCCGCTGGTGACAATGCCCACCGGCTCTCCCTGGTGCAACACCGGGTAATCATGGCGGGCGATGTGGCGATCGGGCAAGCTCAACCCCACCAGCCGGCGGGGAATGCCGGCCGCCTGTTGAGCCTCCAAGGCCGCCCGCCCCAGGAAGTCTCCCTTGCGATCGAGATGCACCAGCCAATCTAAGCTGCCTTCAAAGGGCGTGGTTTCCTCGGTGATGTCCTGACCATAGAGGGCCATGGCCGCCTCCAAGCGCAGGGTATCGCGGGATCCCAGCCCACAAGGAGCCACGCCCGCTGCAATTAACCGCTGCCAAAGCCGTTGCCCCGCCTCCAGATCCAGCATGATTTCAAAGCCATCTTCGCCCGTGTAGCCGGTGCGGGCCATGAAAACGGCATCCGTTCCCAGGTGCGTGCGAATCGATCGATAGAACTTGAGTTGTCCCAAATCCGCCGTGATCCAGGGTTGCAAGGTGGCGGCGGCGGTTGGCCCCTGCACCGCAATCAAGATTTGCTCGGGCGATCGATCCATGACCGTCACCGCCGGATCCAAGTGAGCCGCCAGCCAAACCAGATCCTTAGCGGTGGTGGCGGCATTAATAATCACCGTGGCGCGATCGGCCCCTTCGCTATAGACAATCAAGTCGTCCACAATGCCGCCCTGCTCGTTCAGCAGCACCGTATATTTCCCTTGCCCCGGCTGGAGCGGGCTGAGATCGCTGGGCACTAACTGCCCCAAGGCCGTTTGCCAGGGGCCTTGCAGTTCCAGCTTGCCCATGTGAGAAATGTCAAAACAGCCCACGCCCGATCGCACGGTTCGGTGCTCTTCCATCAGGCCAGCAAACTGCACTGGCATTTCCCAACCGCCAAAGCCGGTCATTTTTGCGCCCAGCTCAACACAGGCGGCAAACAAGGGGGTACGGCGTAGCTCGATCGCGCTCAAGGGATTGTCCTCAAGGGTAGAAATTGGGGCCTTTCTCATTATGCCGGGTTGGTCACGCCGCCATCAAAAAGGAGCGATCCCATGATCTCAATGATCTGGATCGCTCCTCGGAATAACGCTTAATCAGGATGCATCCAGTGGCTGCATCAAGTTGCTGAGGTTGGGCCCTGCCCCCATCACCCGCCACCCGATCGAGCCGGGCGATCGGGTCACAGGGTTGAGCACTTAGTCTTCATCGTCGAAATCTTCGCCGCCGTCGGTGTAGCTCTCTTCCTCTTCCTCATCGCCGCTGCTGGTGTAGCGGCTGCCGTAGCTGCCGCCGATGTCCTCATCATCGATGATCGCCGGATTGCGACTCAGTCCATAGGCCGCCTCAGCACCCAGGTCGATCGTCCCTTCCAGCTCATAGGCCCGCGCCGTGCGATCGTCCAGCACCACATCGGCCAGCTCTCCATCGTCGCCGTAGAGCGGATCGGTCAGGGTGTAGCCCGTGGTTTCGTAGGGGCTAATTTCATCCACCAGGCCTTCTTCGTAGGCATTGAAGCCCGTACCCGCCGGAATCAGACGACCGATGATCACGTTTTCCTTCAGGCCGCGCAGCCAGTCGGATTTGCCCTCGATCGCCGCTTCCGTCAGTACCCGCGTGGTTTCTTGGAAACTGGCCGCCGAAATGAAACTGTCCGTGTTCAACGAAGCCTTGGTGATCCCCAACAGCACGGGCGTGTAGAGGGCCGGAGCCGCGCCGGTAATCGACATGGCTTCATTTACCCGCTCCACCTGTTGCAGTTCCACCAACTCACCCGGCAGCATCGTCGTATCGCCACCGTCATCGATCCGCACCTTGGAGGTCATCTGCCGCACAATCACTTCAATGTGCTTGTCGGAGATTTCAATCCCCTGGGACTGGTACACGGACTGCACTTCATCCACCAGGAATTTTTGCACCCGTTGCAAGCTGTCGAGGGCCGCTTCGTAGGGCGACATCAACTCCGCATAGTAGTTGTAGAAGATTTCCAGGGTTTCGTGGGGGTTAGCCGGGCCGTCGGTCAGCGGTTCCGCCACGTTCGCCGTTTGGCCATCGACCACCTGCACGTTTTGACCGGCTCGAATTGGGTATTCCGCCAAGGTGCCATCGTTCTCGATGATCTTGACTTCCACCGTGTCATCTTCCCCATAGACCACTTGGGCCGTACCGGGACGACGGGCCAACACGCAAGCTTCCTTGGGCTTCCGGGCTTCCAGCAGTTCCTCAATCCGGGGCAAACCTTGGATGATGTCTCCGGTTTTGGTGCGCTCAAACACCAACAACACCAGATTGTCACCCCGCTGCACCAAGTCGCCATCGTCAATGTGCAACACGGCTTGGGAGGACACGCGGTAGGGGCGTGCCACCCGCAACACCAGGTGATCTTCCCCGATCGACAGCACTTGGCCCGATTCGGCGCTGACCTGGCCGGGCGCAATTTCGCTCTTGCCCGCCACCACCAAGTCATCCACTTTGACGGTCGGAGTTGCCTGGGTCGCCACGGTCACCTGATCGGTGGGGCGCATGATCAGCAAACGCCGCAGGCTTTCCCCGTCGCCGCGAATGCCGCGCACTTCCCCACCGTCTTTGGCTTGGATTTCGGTGCGGGCCACCACGGCTCCCGGATCCACCCGATCGCCATCCTTCACCAGCAGGCGCGTGTGGGTGCTGCCCTGGGTCGGATCCGCAGACACATCCCGCCGCACCACCAGGGATTCCAAAATCACCAGTTGCAGGCGCTTGATGTCTTCGTCCGTTGGATCATCCACCAGTTCAATATCGGCGGCCAACTGCGGCGTGCCCTTATCCATTTCCAGGATCAGTTGGGTGCGCAGCAGGTCAATCCCTTCCACGGACTTAACCCGCTCACCGTCCTTGAACGGAATCCGCTGAACGGCCCGCAGTTTGATCGATCGCCCGGCTTCTTCGGCGGAATCTTGGCTCGGCACGGCCGGCTCATCGGGCACAGTGAACTCAATCACCGGCCGCAGCAACAAGCCCGACCCTTCCGGCGTTTCCACATATTCCACGCAAACCAGCTCTTCGGCCGGCAGCCCCGGAATAATGTCTTGACCGGGGGTGATGATTTGCCCATCGACGGTGGCCACCAAGTCCGGATCATCGACCATCCGCAGATCACCGGGCTTGATCGAAATTTCCCGCAGAATGTCGTTCTTTTGGATCACTTCCACGATCCCGGCGCTCTGGCAGAAGATGTCTTTGACGATCTCGGTGCCCGCTTCCACATACTGGCCGTCTTCCACCATCAACAGGGAGATGTCCTTGTTGATTTCGTGGGTTTCTTCGGGAATCCAAAGCAGCGTGCCCCCTTGGAGCACTTCATAGCCCTGTTTGCCCTTGGCTTTTTTGGCCACTTCCACACCGGAGTAGCGCAGAATCCCGCCGGTGCTGGTGCGGTAGTGGTCGTCAATCAGCTCGGCCACCACTTGGTTGTGCAACACCTTGGTGCCGGGGGTGGCAATCAGGGAGAACAGTTGTCCCCGATCGGTCTCAATCAGGTAGTGATCGCGACCTTGGGCGCTTTCGGTGCGGATCCGAGCTTCGTTCAGCAACACCGAGGCGGTGATAATTTCAATTTCCCGGCTGCCGGCCTTACCGTCGGCTTCGGCCACCTCGATCGGGAGGCGCACCACCCCGCCATGCTCCGTCACCAATCGGGTTTCCGCCAGGATGCTGTTGGCCTCTACCACGCTGCCATTTTTGACCGTGGGTTCAGCCCCCGGCGGTAGGTTGTAGACTTCCCCAGACAGCACCCAAATCAGCCCACTCCGCTGAGCAATTCGGGTGGTGTTGCCTTGGCGGTCTTTTTTCTCTTCGGGATAGACTCCATCGAACAGCACCTCACCGGCCATGTCCGAAGGCACGTCCTTGGTGGCTTTTTCGGTGGATTTCCGGGTGGTGCGCCCTTGGGCCTGCACCTCCACCAGCATTTGACCCAGCTTCACTTCTTCACCGCTGCGGGCAATCAGGATCGAACCTTGGCTAGCTTCGAAGGTTTCCTTTTTGCCACCGGCTTCCACGGTGAGTTTGGTGGGCGCTTCCAGCAACAGGGCATCTTCCCCGTGGCGAGTGCGGAAGGAGCGGGCCCGCAGGTTCTTGGGATATTTGACCACCCCATCAAAGGGCGCACGAATCTGACCGGCCACTTCCCCGGTGAAGACACCCCCCGTGTGGAATGTCCGCATGGTGAGCTGTGTCCCGGGTTCCCCGATCGACTGGGCCGCGATAATCCCCACCGCTTCACCCATGTCCACCATGCTGCCGTGGGCCAAGCTCCAGCCATAGCACTTTTGGCAGACCGATCGGGCCGCTTCACAGGTCAGGGGCGATCGCACGATCACCTCTTCCACACCCGCCGCTTCGATTTCCTTGGCCAACTCATCGGAAATATCTTGGTTGCGGGCCGCCAGCACCTCACCGGTTTGCGGATGAACCACATCCACCGCCACCACCCGACCCAACAGTCGGGAGCTAATCGGAATCAGGATTTTTTCATCGTCGGTCATGGCCCGAACCGGAATCCCCCGTTCCGTGCCGCAATCGGTTTCCCGAATGATCGTGTCCTGGGACACGTCCACCAACCGGCGCGTTAGGTAACCGGAGTCCGCCGTGCGCAACGCCGTATCCACCAACCCCTTACGCGCCCCGTAGGAGGAAATGATGTATTCGGTGACGGTCAGCCCTTCGCGGAAGTTGGTTTTAATCGGCAAGTCGATGATTTCCCCTTGGGGGTTCGCCATCAAGCCGCGCATCCCCACCAACTGGCGCACCTGGGACAGGTTCCCCCGCGCTCCCGAGAAGGCCATCATGTAGACGGAGTTCAGGGGATCGTTGGATTCAAAGTTGCGCACCACCTCATCTTTCAGGTTTTCGCTGGTGCCGTTCCAGGTGTCGATTACCTTTTGGAAGCGCTCCACTTCCGTAATTTCCCCGCGCACATATTTGGTTTCCGTGCGGCGGATTTCCTCTTCAGCGGCTTCCAGCAGTTGGCGCTTAATCGGCGGAATTTGCAGGTCATCGACGCTAATCGAGACCCCGGCACGGGTGGCGAATTTAAAGCCCAGATCCTTCAGGGCATCGGCAAGCTGGGAGGTGCGGGCCGTTCCGTAGTGGGTAAAGGCCCAGGCGATCAGGTTCCGCAGTTGACCCTTACGGATCACGCGGTTGTAAAAGATGGGTTGGGTCGGTTGGTCAGCCATGATCGGTTCGATCTTGTTGCGGTGATGGGGCCAAGCAGGGAAAAGCGATCGCCCCGATCGGGGCCAGGGCCAACGGGGCGATCGCGCAGGCTGGATTAGCCGATGCTGAGGACAGCCTGTTGAATCGTTTGGTTCAGCAAAATGCGCCCCGGCGTGGTGCGGATATATTGGGCCAGCAGTTCACCATCGCACTCGCGCCGGAGGCTGAGGGGGCGGCGGGTCTTTTTGCCCAGGGTGATGGTGGTGGCGGTGCTGCCTGCGGGAATCGTCACCGACTCGGCCGGCTGGGCCACGCGAATCGTCACCTGCTCCGGCGTAATCCGAATCACTTGCCCCGTGGCGGGCGCACTCACACCGGCCGCCAAAGCCGTGCCTTCTACCACCACATGGCCGTTGTTAATCACGGGGGTTTCACCATTCAGGGACACATCGATGGTGTCTTCACCCACCATCACCCACTGCTCCCCAACGCCCTCGTCATGCTCCACGGGGCCGTTGTACTGCACCCAAACATAGGTATGGAGGCCCACCTTGCCCCGATCGTAGGCGATCGTCGCATCATCCAGGCTGGCAAAGTAGCGCAGCACATCGGCCTTCTGGTTCGGGTTTTCGGCCGTTAGGTAGTAACAGCCCAACACCATGTCTTGGCTAGGGGTAATAATCGGGCGACCCGTAGCCGGGGACAGCACATTATTAGAAGCCAGCATCAGCAGGCGCGCTTCCGCTTGCGCCTCCAAGGACAGGGGCACGTGTACTGCCATTTGGTCACCGTCAAAGTCCGCGTTAAAGGCCGGACAAACCAACGGGTGCAACTGAATGGCACGCCCATCCACCAAGATCGGTTCAAAGGCCTGAATCCCCAACCGGTGCAGGGTCGGAGCGCGGTTCAGCATCACCGGGTGGCCGTCAATCACCTCTTCCAGCACATCCCAAACGGCGGGGTCGTTGCGCTGGATCATCTTCTTGGCGGCCTTGATGTTGTTGACCAGGCCTTGCTTGATCAGCCGGTGAATCACAAAGGGCTGAAACAGCTCGATCGCCATTTCCCGGGGCAGACCGCATTGGTGAATCTTCAGATTCGGCCCGACCACGATTACGGAACGGCCGGAGTAGTCCACCCGTTTACCCAGCAGGTTTTGGCGGAAGCGGCCCTGTTTCCCTTCAATGATGTCCGACAGGGACTTCAGGGGGCGGTTGTTGGCTCCCACCACCGTCCGACCGCGCCGACCGTTATCAATCAGCGCATCAACGGCTTCTTGCAACATCCGCTTTTCGTTGCGGACAATGATTTCCGGAGCCAGGATCTCTTGCAAGCGAGCCAACCGGTTGTTGCGGTTAATCACCCGACGATAGAGATCGTTCAAGTCCGAGGTGGCAAACCGCCCCCCATCCAACTGCACCATCGGTCGCAGGTCGGGCGGGATCACCGGAATCACATCCAGCACCATCCACTCGGCCTTGGCCCCGGTGGCCACAAAGTTGTCAATCACCCGCAGGCGCTTGATCAACTTGGCCCGCTTTTGCCCCTTGGCCGTGGCAATTTCTTCCCGCAGGCGCTCGGCTTCCTGCTCCAGGGGAATATCCTGCAACAGGCGCTGAATCGCTTCGGCCCCGATGCCCACTTCCACGCCTTCGAGATCCGAGTCATCGGCGTAGAGGCGATCTTCAATTTCAATCCACTGCTCTTCGCTCAGCAGTTGCTTGTAGCTGAGATCCGCCGCATTGCCCGGATCGAGCACCACGTAGGAGTTGAAGTACACCACCTGCTCCACATCGCGCAGGGGCATATCCAACAGGATCGCCATGTAACTGGGGATCCCCTTCAGATACCAAACGTGGGTGACGGGGGCCGCCAGTTTGATGAAGCCCATCCGGTGACGACGCACCCGCGATTCGGTCACTTCCACGCCGCAACGTTCGCAGACAATACCGCGGTGGCGCACCCGCTTGTATTTGCCACAGTGGCATTCCCAATCCTTGGCGGGGCCAAAAATCCGCTCGCAGAATAGCCCGTCCATTTCGGGCTTCAGGGTGCGGTAGTTGATCGTTTCGGGCTTGGTCACTTCACCGACGATTTGACCGTTGGGCAAGGTACGCTCGCCCCATTGGCGAATCCGCTCGGGCGAGGCGATGCCGATCTTTACGTAGTCAAAGCGCTGCTTGAGTTTCGACATGGTTGTTCGGTGACGGTGGGCAATCAGCAGGCAAACGGGATTGGGTCGATCGCCCCAGACAGAGGATTCAGGGGGCGATCGATCCGCAGAACTCACACCTTACTCGTCGTCAAACCCTTCACGGGCAAACACTTCGTAAGTGGGACGGGTGGGCGCACGGCGAACGCCGGGGATATCGATCATCAGGTCTACCTCCACATCGCGGCTGGTGCCGTCGTCTTGGATTTCGCTCTTGTGGACGGCAATATCCAAGCAGAGGGATTGCAATTCGCGCATCAGCACCTTGAAGGATTCCGGCGTGCCAGGGCGCGGGATCGCTTTGCCCTTGACGATCGCGTTGAGGGCTTCGTTACGGCCCTGCATGTCGTCGGACTTGACCGTCAGCAGCTCTTGCAGGATGTAGGCGGCCCCAAAGGCTTCCAAGGCCCACACTTCCATTTCCCCGAACCGCTGACCGCCCTGTTGAGCCTTACCGCCGAGGGGCTGTTGGGTCACCAGCGAGTAGGGGCCGGTGCTGCGGGCGTGGATCTTGTCATCGACCAAGTGGACGAGCTTCAGCATGTAGCCCTTGCCGACTGTGACGGGGCGATCGAACGGTTCCCCTGTTCGGCCGTCATAGACCGTGATTTTGCCGGGATTCGTCGGCTCAAACAGCCAGTCCTTGCCGGTTTCGTCACGGGCTTCCTGCAACTTGCCATGCACCGCCAGACGGGAGGCTTCTGCCCCGTACATTTCGTCAAAGGGCGTGACCTTGAAGCGCATCCCCAACTGCTCACCGGCCCAACCCAGCAAGCACTCGAACACCTGACCCACGTTCATCCGGGAGGGCACCCCCAGCGGGTTCAGCACCACATCCACCGGGCTACCGTCGGGCAAGAAGGGCATATCTTCCACGGGCAGGATCTTGGAGATAATCCCCTTGTTGCCGTGGCGACCGGCCATCTTGTCGCCCACTTGGATTTTGCGCTTTTGGGCCACGTAGACGCGCACGACCATGTTCGCGCCGGGGGGCAGCTCATCGCCCTGTTCCCGGGTAAACACGCGCACATCGACGACACGACCCTTTTCGCCGTTGGGCACGCGCAGGGAGTTGTCGCGCACGTCCCGGGCCTTTTCACCGAAGATCGCCCGCAGCAGCTTCTCTTCCGGCGGTTGATCCGATTCACCCTTGGGCGTGACTTTCCCGACCAGGATGTCGCCCGATTCGACCCAAGCGCCGATCCGGATGATCCCGTGCTCATCCAGTTGGCGCAGGGCATCTTCGCCCACGTTGGGAATTTCGCGGGTGATTTCTTCGGGGCCGAGCTTGGTTTGGCGGGCTTCAATCTCGAATTTTTCGACGTGGATCGAGGTATAGACATCCTCGGCCACCAGGCGCTCACTGATTAGGATTGCGTCTTCGTAGTTGTAGCCTTCCCAGGGCATGTAGACGACGGTGACGTTTTGGCCCAGGGCCAGTTCGCCGCCTTCGGTGGAGGATCCATCAGCCAGCACTTGCCCAGCCACCACGCGCTCGCCGCTGTAGACGAGGGGGCGTTGGTTAAGGCAGGTGTCCTGGTTCGATCGCTGGTATTTTTGCAGCTCGTATTCCAGGATGTTGCCGTCTGGATCCTTGACGCGGATTTCCTTGGCGGACACGTAGACCACTTCCCCGGCGGTGCGGGAAACGATCACCATCCCTGAGTCACGGGCGGCCTGGGCTTCCAAGCCAGTACCCACCAAGGGGCGCTCGGGCCGCAACAGGGGCACGGCCTGCCGTTGCATGTTCGATCCCATCAGGGCCCGGTTTGCGTCGTCATGCTCCAGGAACGGAATCAGGGAGGTTGCCACCGAGATAATCTGCACCGGGGAAACGGCGATGTAGTCCACCTGGTCGGGACTGGTGGTGGTGAATTCCTGGCGGTAGCGCACGGGCACCGATTCCCCGAGGATGTAGCCGTTTTCGTCCATGGGCACATCCCCAGGAGCTACGCGCACATCGTCCTCTTCGTCGGCGGTCATATAGATCGGTGAGCGATCGAGCCGGACGCGGCCATTTTCCACCGGGAAGACCGGGGTGGTGATGAAGCCGTAGGGATTGACGCGGGCATGGGTGGCCAGGGAGCCGATCAGACCAGCGTTGGGGCCTTCCGGCGTTTCGATCGGGCAAATCCGGCCATGGTGGCTGGGGTGAATGTCGCGCACCGCGAAGCCCGCCCGCTCCCGGGTCAGACCGCCGGGGCCGAGGGCACTCAGACGGCGCTTGTGGGTCAGCTCTGCCAAGGGGTTGGTCTGATCCATGAACTGGGACAGTTGGCTGGAGCCGAAGAACTCCTTAATCGCCGCCACCAGGGGTTTCGGGTTGACCAAAGAAGCGGGCGTTAGGGAATCCGCATCAGATACGGTCATCCGCTCGCGAATGATCCGCTCCAGCCGGTTCAAGCCCACGCGCACTTGGTTTTGCAGCAGTTCACCCACGGAACGCACCCGGCGGTTGCCCAGGTGGTCGATATCGTCGGTGCTGCCCAGGTCAAATTCCAGATTGATTAGGTAATCGATCGCCGACAGAATATCCTGCGGGGTCAGCACGCGCACCGTGTCAGGAATATTCAGGTGCAGCTTGCGGTTGATCTTGTAGCGGCCCACCTTGCCCAGGTCGTAGCGCTTGGGATCAAAGAAGCGCGAATCCAACAGTTGCTGACCACCCGAAACCGTCGGCGGTTCGCCCGGTCGCAGCTTGCGGTACAGCTCCATCAGCGCTTCTTCTTCGGAGAAGTCGCCTTCTTTTTCGATCGTCCGTTGGAAATATTCCGGGTGGCGCAGCCCATCGAGAATTTCTGCCGTCGTCCAGCCCAAGGCCTTCAGCAGCACTTGGGCCGACAGTTTGCGGGTCTTGTCGATCCGCACCCAAACCATGTCGTTTTTGTCGGTCTCAAACTTCAGCCAAGCGCCCCGATTGGGAATCAAGCTGGCGGAGTAGGTGCGGCGACCGCTCTTGTCAATTTCAAACTTATAGTAAACACCGGGGCTACGGACGATCTGATTCACGATCACCCGTTCCGCGCCGTTGATGATGAAGGTTCCCCGTTCCGTCATCAGGGGCAGATCGCCAATGAAGACTTCTTGCTCCTTGATTTCGCCGGTTTCTTTGTTGATCAACCGGGTCGGCACATACATTTGCACCGAATAGGTGGCATCCCGCCGCTTGGCTTCATCAACGTCGTATTTGGGCCGCTTCAGCTTGTAGTTTTTGCCGATGAAGTGCAGCTCCAACTTGCCGGTATAGTCCGTGATCGGGGAGAAGCTATCAAGTTCTTCGATCAGGCCTTCTTCGAGAAACCAACGGAAGCTGGCCCGTTGAATTTCAATCAGGTCGGGCAGCAGAAACGAAGGGGTCGTGGTCGCGAGTTTGTCGGTCATGCGTCTCCTGGGGGCGGTGATGCCAAGTGCAAACCCGTTGGCAGATGGAACGCGGGCAGCAAAACAGCAGCAAAACAACGGTGACCGGGCTTGGCAAGGGGCAAATCGCAGGGGCGATCGCCCGGCCCGGCTGCGGGGCCCTAGGCGAGGGCCAGGGCGGGAACGGTGGGTTCGATCGACTGGGGCAGTCGGAACAACTGGCGAGCATTGGCGCTGGCCTGCTCACCCAGGGCGATCGGGTCAAGATTCCGCAGGGCGGCTACCTGGTTGAGCACCGAAACCACGTAGGCCGGTTCATTGCGACGACCGCGATGGGGCACGGGAGCCAAAAATGGGCAATCCGTTTCCACCAACAGGCGATCGAGCGGCACCACCTTGGCGGATTCCTGAATGTCTGGGGCATTCTTGAAGGTGACCGTGCCGCTGAAGCTGATGTGAAACCCAAGCTCCACAAACTGCAATGCCTGCTGAGGGGTACCTCCCCAGCAGTGCAAAACTCCCGCCGGACAACCCGGGCGATCGCGCAGAAACGCAAGCATTTCCTCAGCAGCGTCGCGGCAATGGATGATCACCGGCAGACCCAAATCGCTGGCCAAATCAAGCTGGGCCCCAAAGGCCGCCAACTGCACTTGATGGGCCGTTGATTTATAGAAGTCGAGACCGGTTTCACCAATGGCCACCACCTTCGGATCCGATTGAGCCAAGGTGCGAATTTGCTCGCCCAACGCCTCTTGCCACTGATGTTCCGCCTCCAGTGGGTGTAGCCCAACGGCGAAAAACACTTCAGGGCAAGCCTGAGCGATCGCCTGAATCGCCCCAAACTCGCCCGGATGCACACAAGCGTGAACCAACGCGTCAACGCCGGCCGCCAACCAACGCTGGCGAACGGCGCTGAAATCATCACTAAAGTTGGGAAAATTAACGTGAACGTGCGTGTCGATCGCTTTCACGGCGCGTTTACCCACCTCGACTACGGCTAAGGGTTAATGCTTGGGATCTCAGCCCAGCAGTCTCAGTCAGCGATGGACAACGCACCAAGGGTGGCGAGGCCCCATCGCCCAACCAACCCTTAAGCAGCGACAGCCTTCTTCAGGTAGCTGGCCAACTGCGACTTTTTGCGCGCGGCGTTGTTGCGGTGATAAACACCCCGCTTCACGGCCTTGTCAATTTTGCTGGCGGCGTTAGACAGATTGGCTTGGACAGCTTCCAGGGCTTCCGGCGAAGGGTTAGCCGCGTAAGCATCCACCGACGACAGATATTTCTTGGTCAGGGTTCGCACCGCCGACTTATAAGCTTTATTACGCAGTCGATTACGCTCTGCGATCTGAACGCGCTTGATTGCAGACTTAATATTAGCCACGGTCGATCTCTTAGGATTTCGATTGCAACGTTGACACTAGATTCCCATGCCGGGGCAAGGGGGACACCCAAACCAGAGGATTTGGGTTCTTGCTTGTTTCTCGTGGTCGAGTCTTCCGCGCCTTCGTTCTAGGATGAGACCAGGAAAAGTCTCAGGGTCGCTCCGCAGGCTGACACCGCTACAATGAGCGGTCAAGAAGCATCGGCACTGTTCCTTGGGCCTGGTGAGTCGTGACGCTGGTGAGCAAGAAAGAATTTCGGCTCTGGCGGTCACCCTTTGGCAAGGCTGGACAAGGAGAGATTGGACGGTTTTGGAACTGCCCGGCGATCCATAATAACACCCACTGCCGGAACTCGTGCAAAGAACTCCGGAATTTTGTTAAAAAATGTTTTAATACTCACCGCATTAGCCCGGCGATCGCGCCAGAATCCCGATCGCTTTTTAAGCCTTGCTCTCAGGAGCCAAGGTTTTCAGGCTGCCGAGTGTTTCTATAATGATGACTACGCCGATCTCGTCGGTAGCCACGGGGCGCTGCGAGGTCGCCGAATTGGACGACCAGGACGCGAAGACTCCATGTTGCGAATTATTACCGAATTGGCCGAGGCCCGGTCGGAGCTACGGCGGATTTGCGATCGCACCCACGATGAGCAGGTGACGCATAAGGAAGCCACCGTGCGTCAGATCCTCCAAACCGTGAAGCGCCAAGGCGATCGGGCCTTGCTAGCCTACACGGAAGAGTTTGACAAGCAGATTTTAACTGCCGAGCAACTTCGCGTCACGGGGTCGGAACTGGATGCGGCCTACCAACAGGTTTCTAAGGAACTCCTGTCGGCGATCCAACTGGCGAGCCGACAAATTGAGGAGTTTCACCGGCTGCGCGTTCCCAAAAGCTGGGTGCAATTTGGCGATCGAGATGTGGTCTTGGGCAAGCGCTACACGCCGGTCGATCGCGCCGGTCTCTACGTTCCCGGTGGGCGGGCTGCCTATCCCAGTACCGTGCTGATGAATGCGATTCCGGCCAAGGTGGCCGGGGTGGAGCGAATTGTGATGGTGACCCCGCCGGGGCCCGGGGGTGCTTTGAACCCGGCCGTGCTAGTGGCAGCCCAAGAGGCGGGCGTGACGGAAATTTACCGGGTGGGCGGGGCCCAGGCGATCGCCGCCCTCGCCTACGGTACGGAAACGATTCCGAAAGTGGACGTGATCACCGGCCCGGGCAATGTTTACGTGATGTTGGCCAAGGGGCAAGTCTACGGCACGGTGGGCATTGACTCCCTCGCTGGGCCCTCAGAAGTGCTCGTGATTGCCGATCGCACCGCTGACCCCACCCACCTGGCCGCCGACCTGCTAGCCCAGGCTGAGCATGACCCCATGGCCGCCGCAATCCTGATCACCACCGATGGCGACCTGGCCGGAAAGGTGGTGAACGAGGTCAAGGATCAACTGGCGGATCACCCTCGGCGGATTGACACGGAAAAGGCGATCGCCCATTTCGGCCTGGTCGTCGTGGTGGAAACGCTGGAGCTGGCGGCGGAATTGTCCAACGAATTTGCACCGGAACACTTGGAATTGGAAGTGGCGGAACCCTGGGATCTGCTGGAGCGGATTAAACATGCCGGAGCCATCTTCCTGGGCCACTCCACGCCGGAAGCAGTGGGCGACTACCTCGCAGGCCCCAACCACACCCTGCCCACCTCCGGCGCAGCCCGCTATGCCTCGCCCCTGAGCACGGAAACCTTCATGAAGCACTCCAGCATCATTTCCTATTCCGCCGGGGCCCTGTCGTCCGTGTCTTCGGCGGTGCAGGCATTGGCGGAAGCGGAGGGTCTGCCGTCCCATGGCTATTCCGTGAAGGTGCGCACCGATCGCCCCAGTCCCGAACGATAGGGGGGATCAGCAGGGCATTAGAAGTTAAGATTTGTTGCAGATTGTTACCTGTTGTTGTAACTCTTCATATCCCATCCCCCATCCCCCCAAAGGAGATTGATAGACTAAACAACAGTTTTTTTAAGGCTTTTGATCTTTAGTGATCTTTGGCAAGCCGTTTTTAAAATCCCAACGCAGCCTTTGATCCCACACAACCGCTGTGCAGTTGTCAGGAAAAAATCGCTGCTGATCATCCCGTTGACGACCCTTCCCTAGCACGCTGATAGATCCTTTCAGATTGCGCCAGTCAGATCGATCCAGATCCTGTCTGGCTCAGTCATCCGCCCAACCCGTACCTCGATCGCACTAAGCAATTCATGGTTAGCACTCCCCAAAAACCGCAAGCCGTCCAGCCGGGAGTCAAAGTTCCCGCCAAGGACACGATCCTCACGCCGCGCTTTTACACCACCAACTTCGAAGAAATGGCGGCGATGGACATCTCCGCCAACGAAGAGGAACTCCAAGCGATCATTGAAGAATTTCGGGTGGACTATAACCGCCACCACTTCGTGCGCGATGAGGAGTTCAACCAAAGCTGGGATCACATTGACGGCAAAACCCGCGAGCTGTTCATTGAGTTTCTGGAGCGCTCCTGCACCGCTGAGTTTTCGGGCTTCTTGCTTTACAAGGAACTGTCGCGGAAACTGAAGGGCAAAAACCCGGTGCTGGCCGAAGGGTTTGAGCTGATGTCGCGGGATGAAGCACGCCATGCGGGCTTCCTAAACAAGGCGATGACGGACTTCAACCTGTCGCTAGATTTGGGCTTCCTGACCCAAAGCAAGAGCTACACCTACTTCGCACCGAAGTTCATCTTCTACGCGACCTACCTGTCGGAAAAGATCGGCTACTGGCGCTACATCACGATCTATCGCCACCTGGAAAAGAACCCCGAAGACCGGATTTATCCGATCTTCCGCTTCTTTGAAAACTGGTGCCAAGACGAGAACCGCCACGGCGACTTTTTCGATGCGGTGCTGCGGGCCAATCCCCAATTCCTGAACGATTGGAAAGCCCGTCTCTGGTGCCGGTTCTTCCTGCTGTCGGTGTTTGCGACGATGTTCTTGAACGATCTGCAACGGAGCGGGTTCTACGCGGCGATCGGGCTGAACGCTCGCGACTATGACATCGAAGTGATTAAGAAGACCAACGAAACGGCGGGTCGGGTGTTCCCGATCGTCCTGGATGTGGAGAACCCTGAGTTCTATGAGCGGCTTGATCGCTGTGCCGCCAACAACATCAAGTTGGGTGAAATCGCTGCCTCGAACGAACCGAGCTTCGTGAAGACCCTGCAAAAGTTGCCGTTGATTTTGAACACGGCTTGGCAGCTCATTGCCCTGTTCCTGATGCCGCCCATCCGGGTTGACCAAAATTGGTCGGTGGCTCGCTAGAACTCGGGAATTAGCCCTGATTTGACTGTCATTTCGAGCTGATTGGGTGGCCAGTGCTGAGCATTGGCCATCTTTTTTGTCTCTTCTTCTTTTGTCTCTTTTCTGCGTTTTGATCGCTTTTTCTGGCCCATTCGGCCGGTCATTTGCGCACTATCAAGCAATGATTCGTTGACCTTCCTAGACAGCGGTAAGGCCGTTCGCTACCCTGAAGTCTGTAGTGACGGCTCTGCCGTATCCCGATCGAGATGGTTCTCTGTGCCTTGCCATGACTGCTTCTAGCACAAAACGCCGCCGCCAACTGCCTTGGCTCCATCGCCACGGTCGCACCGTAATTGCGGGCATCGCCGGAACCGGTTTGGTGCTCACCAGCTATCTAACCGTGGTGAAGTTAACGGGCGCAAAGGCGGCTTGCCCCACAGAAGGGTGCGATCGCGTCCTGAACAGTCCCTATGCCGAGGTGTTGGGGATACCGCTGCCGCTGATTGGAATGTTGGGCTATGGCGCGATGTTGTTGTTGGCGCTGGCTCCCCTGGTAACCCAACAGGCCCGTAAGGATCTGCAAGTGCAGATTGAAGAATGGAGCGGCTTGCTGTTGGTGGCGGGCGGCGCAGCGATGGCCACGTTCAGCGGCTATTTGATGTATGTGATGGTCTCGGAAATTCGCGAGACTTGTCTCTATTGCTTGGGGTCGGCGTTCTTTTCCCTGTCGCTGTTTGGCCTGGCCCTCAGCAGTCGCCGTTGGGATGATTTAGGGAAACCCATTTTTACGGCGATCGGGCTGGCCATCATCACACTGGTGGGAACCTTGGGGGTCTATGCCACTCCCAGCGGATCCAGTTCCAACGGCTCGGAAATGTTCACCATCAAGACCACTTCTGGCCCAGCGGAAATTGCTTTAGCCGAGCACCTGACCAAAGCAGGGGCGCAGGAATTTGGAGCCTATTGGTGTCCCCACTGCCACGAGCAGAAAGAACTGTTTGGCAAGGAGGCGGCCGCAAAGCTGCCCTATGTGGAGTGTGATCCCAACGGCAAGAACGCCAAACCGGATCTGTGTCGGGCGGCGGGAATTCGCAGTTTCCCCTCCTGGAAAATTGGCGGCAAGCTCTATGAAGGGGTGACTCCGCTCGATCGCCTGGCGGATTTGTCGGGTTATCAGGGCGATCGCACCTTCCGCCAAGGAAGCCTTCAGGAACTGCCAAACCGCGCCACCCCGATCCCAGAACCCGCCCCTAGTCCTTAAACCCCAATGCCTTTCAGCCCAACACCTGAGTTCAGGAGGTTGGGCGTTGTCGATTTTGGGGCCATGATGGGGAGTTGGGCCGAAAATCTTGAAAAATTTGCAAATGCTTCGCCGGATCAGGCAACTTTTCGCTAGAAAAGCTAAAACAGACGGAATTTGCGTCAGCAGCGGCTGATTAAGCCCCCCTGAGCACCACGGAGATGGACACTAGCTCAGCGGGGCCGGATACGGAACGCGGTGAACTCCAAAACTGGGTTCAGGTGCTGGGTGCAGATGCCATTCGATCGCAATCGCGCGTATGAGACCGGAGCTGCCCTAAATTGGCTGGGATTTCCATATTCAAGGCTCGCCCCCCAAAACCGTTAATTACGCCGTAACGAAGCCAATTCAAGAGAGTGAGGTATCTACACACGATCCTTAATCTCTGAAGCGTTACGATTGAGACCAGGAGCAGTCAGCTAGAATCCAGAAAAGATCGTCAAACATCTTGCCGGGGGCGGCCACTTTTGACCTGGCCCATTTGGCTTGACTCGATCCAGTATTTCCGATCAGGGTGGCGTGCCAACGGCTATTCGCGATGTTCTGTTTAGGCATTCTGTTTAGGCGTTCTGTTTAGGCGTTTCGTTTAGATGCTCCGTTTAATAGTCCTCGTGATTTGATTACTCGATTTAATCACCCAAGCTTGATCACCCATCGATCAACCAACCCTGATCACTCTTGAGACCTCTGACAGTGGCTGCTATGCAGATTTGTCCCCAGTGCCAATGTGAAAACCCTGATGACAACAAGTACTGTCAGCAGTGTGGTGCCTCGCTCGATCGACTGCTCTGTCCGGAATGCGGCACTGAGAATCCCGTCGGTCAGCTCACCTGTAGTGACTGTGGCGAGGCGATCGGGACAGTTCTGCAAGCTCTTTTGGTGCCGCCGGAGCCGGATGCCGCTTGGCCAAATCCCCCCGAGACCAATGATCCCGACCAGCCTTTTCTGCGCTACAAGCCCTTGACTCCGATTCGGGCAATTGATGCCAGCGCCCAATATCAAACCCAAGTGCTGGATCAACAGCCCTATCGACTGCGATTTTTCGATCGCTGGTTGCACCAGCCGATCGAGGGCGACGCGGAACCCACCTTGCCCCCCAGCTCTCAACCCGCCACTTACGAACTCTCGATCGAGTCCCAGATTCCCTCCATTGCCCAACCCTATCTGCTGCTCGATTCACAACTGGGCCAACGCTTGCCCCAGGTCTACGACACCTGGCAAGGAGAAGGCTGGCAAGTTCTGTTGATTGAGGATCGATCGGACTGGAAATCCCTGAGCGATCTGTGGCGAGATCCCGACACACCCACCCTGCAAGTCCTGCACGATCTCTACGAAATGCTCGACCTTTGGGAAGAGCTAATTCCCGTGCAATGTACCGCCAGTCTGCTGGTGCTCGACAACCTGTGTGTTGACGAAGACAGCGTTCTGAGCCTCAAGCGTCTGCATGACCCCACCGCGCATCCGGAGCAGCCCACCGCCGCCAGCAGCCTCACGCACTTGGGCGAAGCCTGGCTACAGTTGCTGACCCAAGCGGAACACCCAGGAGCTGACTCCCTGATTAACCTGGCTCAACTGATTGCTCGGGGTCAGTTCACCAGCCCCGACGTGGTGCGCCAGCACCTGCGGCTCATTGCCGACAACTTGGAGCAAAAATCCCCCGTAGCGGCGATCGCCGCCACCAGCCTGAGCGAAAGCGTGGCCATGCCTTCTAGCTCGGTTGTTCCTAACGGTGGCAATCCGCTCGCTAATCTTCCCCTCAGCAGCCTGCGGGATGACGATGAGGACGATACACCCACGATCGTCCTGCCCATGAAATTGTCGAGTCTGGATGAGGCGGGGCGCACCGATATTGGTCGCCAGCGCGATCACAATGAGGACTACTTCGGCATTTACACCAACTTCCAGCGCCTGGAAACCCCCAACGGCAGGACGGTTCGGGCCCACAATCTCTATATTCTCTGTGACGGGATGGGGGGCCATGCCAGCGGGGAAGTGGCCAGCCACTTGGCGGTCAAGACCCTTCAGGACTATTTCCAAACCAATTGGCAAACTGAAATGCCCCCGATCGAGGCCATTCGAGAGGGCATCTTCATGGCCAATCAGGCCATTTACGACGAAAACCAAAGCGAGCAGCGATCGGGCAGTGGACGAATGGGAACCACCCTGGTTTTAGTGCTTGTCCACAACTCCAAGGTGGCCGTGGCCCACGTGGGAGACAGCCGGCTTTATCGGCTCACCCGCCGTCGGGGTCTTGAGCAAATCACCACCGACCACGAAGTCGGACAGCGGGAAATTCAGCGCGGCATTGACCCCGATGCCGCCTACAGCCGCCCCGATGCCTATCAACTCACCCAAGCTCTGGGGCCCCGCGATAACACCGGAGTGGATCCAGAAATCCAGTTTTTGGATCTGGATGAAGATGCTCTGTTGTTGCTCTGTTCCGATGGATTGAGCGACAACGACTTGATTGAAACCCACTGGCAAACCCACTTAGCCCCACTGATTAGCTCTCGCGCCAACCTTGACCAAGGGGTTTCGCAACTGGTGGAGCTGGCAAATCAGCACAATGGCCATGACAACATCACGGCTCTGCTGATTCGAGCAAAGGTGCAGCCCAACATGGACAGCATGTTGATGTAGAGCTGGGCGCTGATTGACGTAGAACTGAGTACTGAACTGGGCCAGTCGGCCAGGCTTCCTCAATGGCTTAACCAATATCCAGGAAGCCACGGTCGATCAAGCGGGGAGCGGGCTGAGTTCCTAGAGGCTAAATTCCTAGAACAGAGTGATCTTGGGATTTTCATCGATGCGAACGGTGAGCGATCGCTCGATTTGCCCTAGGTATTGGAGTTTCGAGATCCCATCCTCAGGATGAGTGACCGATCGCGCACGGATGGTCAACGAAGGCTTACCCCCCACTCGTCCAGGGGAGTAGAGGTCGATCGCGGCTTGCTTGAGGGTGGCCACCAACGCCTCCGATGGCAAGTCTGGCGAAACGGCGATCGTGGCGAGGGTTGCTCCCGTGTCATAAACCAGTTGGTAGGGGGCGGCTCCCTCAATGCGCGGCCGTTCCCGGAGGCTGAGGCCAAAACCAAACAACCCCGCCGCCACCACGATCGTGAACGCGGTGACTCCCACCAGTCGAAAGCGCCAGGCCCAGCCCAACACAAACGCCAAAATGGTCAAGAGCAAAAACAGACCATCGGCCGCCAAAGTCCACTTGGCCCCCTCGATCGCCAGTTCCGTCAGCCCTTTGCCATTCAAAAGTTGACTGAAATCCATCGCTTGCATTCCCCTTGTCTTCGCTATTTTTTGTCTTCGTTGTTTTTTAGATTGGCTATCTTTCAGATTTAGCTGTCTTGCAGATATTGATCTTTCAACATTCTTTTGGCTATTACGAGAGTGCCCGAAAAGTAGCCTGAGGGGCGAACCAAGCGCCAACAGTTGCGGGGGCAAGGAGCTTCAGCCCCTTGTCTGGGCCGGTTGATGAAACCCACAAAGCAGTAGTTTTGGCTTTCCAGACATCCTCTGATGGGATCTTTGAAAAGTTGGGAATGCCCAAAAGTTGGGAATACCCAAAAAAAGGGGTGGCTCACTGTCCACCCCTCAGACTCTATCGGTTTTGCTTCCACCGATGCAAGCGCACCATATGAGCACAGCCGAATCAGCGCAACCGATTAGCTCCTCTGCATCTTGGCGATCGGGAACCGTTCTGCGATTTGGCCCCGATCCCCAATGGCTCAGGTTTTAATCGTCATCACCCTTGCCGAAGCGCTTACCAATACCGGGGGGCAGGGTGTCAAACGTCCGCTTGCCACCAACGATTTGTTTCGCCAATCCGGGCGGCAGACCCAACAAACCACCGCCCAAGCTGATGTTGGTGATGTTCGTAATATTGGTGATGTTCGTAATATTGGTGATGTTCGTCACGTTGGTGGTGGAACCGCTGAGACTACCACCCGTAGTGCCGCCGCCCGTGGTGCCGCCTGTGCTGCTACCGCCGCCCGTGCTACCACCCGTGTTGGTGTCCGGCAGGCCAAAGATGCGGAAGTTGCTGGCAACCAATTCTGCTTCGGAGTAGATCTTCAGCGAGAAGCCCGAGGAAACCTTGACGATCGAGAAGAAGTTGCCATCTTCGTCGCGGCCCTTTTGGGTCACGGCTTTCAGCACATCGCCACCGGACTTGAAGCCCAAATTCGCCGCCAGGGCAATTCGATCGTCCTTCGTAGAGAAGTCATAAATCGTCGCTTCGCCGGTCAAGGGGTCGATCGAGCTGCTGCCCGTCGTGGAACCGGTTGTGCCCGTGCCCGTCGTACCCGTACCAGTTGTACCTGTGCCCGTGCCCGTCGTGCCCGTCGTGCCCGTGCCAGTTGTACCCGTGCTCGTCGTCCCGGTGGTGGTTCCGAGCGTAGTCCCCGTGGTGGAAGTCGAACCCGTCGTGCCGCCCGTGGTCGATCCGCTCGTGCCGCCCGTCAACGAATCGGAACCCGTAGTGGCCGTCACATCCAACTTGCCAAACAGGAACACATCCTTACCAGCGCCACCCCACAGGGCATCCTTACCGTAGCCACCCTCGATCGAGTCGTCACCTTCGCCACCCAGGATCGAATCATCGCCCTGATCGCCCACCAGGATATCTTTGCCAGCGCCACCGACAATAAAGTCATTGCCATCGCCGCCAAAGATCAGGTCATCCCCAGCATTGCCCGTCAGGATGTCATCGCCACCGAAGCCAAAGATCTTGTCATCGCCACCCAGGCCATTGAAGACATCTTTGTTGGAACCACCCCGGAAGAAATCATCTCCCTCGCTGGGCCGGTCAGACAAAGGCGAATTCGTGAAATCTGCATCCCGTTTTTCCTTGATGCCAAATTCTAGGAAGTGCTTGAACAGGTTCTTGACCTGTCCGCCCTTGAAGGCCTTGGAAAGGTCTTCGTTGAAGTCCAGGTAGAGATCTTGGTTGAACTTGGGTGAAGGGCTGAGACCCTTGGCAAAACCAACCGCTTGGAAGTGGGCAAAAGCGCTGCTGAATTGGCCGCTGGCAACCGCCGCTGCGGCATCCGGATTGGCTTCCAGATAATACTTGCCATCAAAGAATGTGCCGCTGTTGCGTCCTTCCTTGACCCCAACAGTCAGGAAGTGCTTGTAGCTGTAGGAAAACGACAGATTGTTGAACAGAATGAACCCGTCAACATCACCGTTGGTCTTCAGGTATTCATTGGGGTTGAAGAAGTAGCTGCCCACCCGCCGTTCTTGAACACCGGCTTTGATGAAGTGTTCAAAGGCGCTGCGGAAGCCGCTAGCTTTCAGCGAAATCTTCAGGTCAACGTTTAGCTCCAGATATGCCTTCGGATCGAAGACCAACGAAGGGGCCCGATCTTCAAACTGCCCAACCGTTAGGAAGTGCTGATAGGCGCTCTTGATGGAGCCACTCTGCACAGCGGCGACCACATCAGGATTTTGCTCCAGATAGAACTTTTCGTCGAAGCAAAGGGACGGGTCGATCGCGGCTCCCGTTGTGGTTCCGGTGGGGTCGGGGGTTGTACCCGTGGTTCCAGTCGTGCCCGTGGTACTCGTGGTTCCGGTCGTGCCGGTCGTGTCTGTGGTTCCGGTCGTTGTCCCGGTGGTTCCCGTTGCGCCCGTAGTTGTCCCGGTGGTTCCGGTTGTTGTCCCGGTGGTTCCCGTAGTTGTCCCGGTGGTTCCCGTTGTGCCCGTAGTTGTCCCGGTGGTTCCCGTTGTGCCCGTAGTTGTCCCGGTGGTTCCGGTCGTGCCCGTGGTTCCGGTCGTGCCTGTGGTTCCAGTTGTGCCCGTGGTCGTCCCGGTGGTTCCCGTCGTACCGGTCGTGCCCGTGGTGCTCGTGGTTCCGGTGGTTCCCGTCGTGCCCGTGGTTCCGGATGTGGTGGTTGGGGTGGTGGAAGTTGGAATAACTACAGTGTCCGTGGTGGGTGTTGTAGCCATGGTTGTTGATGTCCTCAGATATTGCTGATTAAGTCCCTAGATCTCGACTGGATGAGACAGATGAACGGGCTTGTTCACCTGCCATTTCGATCGCAGTCCATGGGCTGGGCAATCGTATTTCGAGCGATCGGGAAACAATGATTTGCTGATGGTGCGTTATTTCACAGCCCACAGCCTGCATCGAAATAATTGCGATACACCCAAATGCTTAGGATTGAAATTTCCTATAGCCGATCGATTCAGGTCAGTTACTGAGTCGATCGGTTTGCTGTTACGAGCTTTTGGCATCTCTGCCTTGTCAGACGAAGGGTTCCCAAATTGGTTCCCGTTCAATTTCTAAAATTCTGGATATTTTTTTGCATGGGTCTGTGACCATAATTTTTTTGAATTACTGTGAAATGCATGATAGTTCCCGCAGAAAGTTGGGTAATCTAAGAAAATTTGCAAGATTATTTTTAGCGGAATTTTTTAGGATCACAACCGCAAGACTCTGCTGCAAGAGAGCGATTCAAGCCTGGCAATAACTCCCAACTTCTACAGGATGATTGACTGCGAAATCGGACGCTTATGCCAGGTTGAAAACCGGCTAATGGCCCCGTGACTGTTGACCCTAATTTGCTGATCCCTCTCTTTGCCCAACCTGATGTTCTGAAGGGATGCTTGGGGTAGGGTGGAATGGGCAGTTAACCGGATGCGCCGGGCTTGTGGAGTTGCACTGTGGATCGGTTGGACTATCGTGGAGCGCTGGTGGTTTTGGCGGATGGGATGGGGGGACAGTTGGGCGCGTTTTATCGATCGCTCCTGGGAGATCCGGTGCGATCAATCGGTTCGGGCTATTGGGAATTTGGGCTAACGGGCGGTCTGCGCTTAGGAATTTTTCGGCCCCAACCCGAACAGATGGAACGCTTTCAGGGCACAACGGGGGGCTTTTGTCTCTGCTTGGAAGTGGTGAATTTGGATCAAGCGATCGCCCTGGTGAGCGATCGGGGGGCCACCTTGGCGGGGCCGGTGCGCATTGCGAGCCACGGCCGGGAAATTGACGCGATCGACCCGGCGGGGAACCGTTTGATTCTCTATGAGCCAAATGAATTGGCGAATTCTGGAATTAAGAATTCTTGAACTCAAGGACTTGAACTCAAGGACTTGAACTCAAGGACTTGATCGACAGCTATTGATCAACAACTTGATCAACAACTAAAGAACTGAGCCACTGGCGGCCAAAACTTGCTCGATCGCCCGAGCGGCCCCATCCTCCTCCACAGACGGCGCAACCCATTGGGCGATCGCCTTGACCGGTTCCGGCGCATCCCCCATGGCCACCCCCAAACCGGCATAGGCGATCGCTTCCAAATCATTGAAGTTATCGCCCACAAACATCACCTGCTCCGGCCGTAAACCCAACTGTTGCTCCGCCAAGTGCCGCAGTGCATTGCCCTTGTTCACATCCGGGTGCGCCACTTCCAAAAAGGTGGACACGGACGTGGTGAGGTAAGCTTCCTGGGCACAGTAGCGCTGGCGCAGTTTTTCCAAAAGATCGCGGGTTAAGTGGCGATCGGGACTAAGGGCCAACACCTTCGTGGGTTCGGGGCCCTGAGCCAGCACTTGCCGCAAATCTCCCACTTCGATCGGGGTCACGCCCGTGCGATCGGCATAATCTTGGCTGGCCGGTGTTAGTTGACGAATCAGCAAGCGATCATTCACATACAAATGCACCGACAGGCGATCGCCCCAGGCCGGCTCCTCCAAAAAGTCAACCACCTCCCGCGCCACAGTCCGATCCAGCGGACGGTGAAACAGTGGCTTGGGCTTAGGGCGATCGGCCGGTTGACTGTGGTCGGGTTGATCCATCCAAGCCCCCTGATAGGCAATCAGCGGTAGGGGGGTTTGAATCTCCCGATGAAACCGCAACGCCGAGCAATACATGCGCCCTGTGGCAATGGTGACAGCCAAACCCCGGGCCTGAGCCGCTTGGATCGCGGCCAGAACCGGGGGATTAATTTGGTTATTTCGACCCGCGATTGTGCCGTCAATGTCCAACACAATCAACCGAATTGCACGGGCCAAATGATGGGGAAATGGCTGCTGTCCGCCACTGCCCGATTGCCAAGCTTCTGTAAACACCATCGGAAGGCCCCTCGCCCTGAAGTCACGGCTTGAACGCTCCAAAGTCTAACGCTCTCCCCAGGGCCAAACCTAGCTAAGAAGGGTCTCTGGCCGGGGGAGGGCGATCGAACCATGGAGCATTCAGCAACTACGCGCAGCCGTGGGGCTAGGCCGCAATGGCGAACCGGGAATACATCGATGGTGAGTCTGCGAGTCCAAACAGTGGATCCGCCAAAAACCCAAACTTGGGTCGCCGCGCCACTCGTAACCATCCAAAGCCTTCGCTAAAGTGGTTGGTCGCGAGCATGGCCACTATTGCGGATTGGATCCAAAAGGTTCTTGGCCAACGCCAAGGTTTTCATAACTCCCTTCCAGGGAAGCCCACAGGGATTGCAGTTCATGAAAAGCTTCCTCGGGTGAGAGCTTGCCATTGGTCTCCAAGTTGCAAATGAAGCCAACTCGTTGGGCAAACTCTTGGAGGTTCGCGTTAAAGACCAAATTCTCGGGGCGAACTACGCCGCGATAGGTGGAGCAAGGAGCGATAAAGGTCGCATGGTCTTTCATGGGATAACCTCCAGGTCATACACGATTTGTGAATGGACGAAGAGGCGATCGCGAGCTTCCGGAAGATGTTAGAGCAGAGGGTTAAGGTCTGATTGCACCTGGTTGGAGGATAACGCTGGGCGATCGCGGTAACGGCGTGAGTTGGGCGCGAACGAAGCTCCCTTAAGGGCTTCTTAACCTAAGTTTAACCTAGTTTTGGAATTTTGGGCCTGAATTTGGAAAATTTGTCAAGCACCTGACCTGAACTGGACTGGGTTAAGGTTTTGCACCCGATCAAGACATCAATATTCCAGGGAGAGACTAGATTCCAGGGAGAGATTAGGGACTGATCGGAAAAAGATCCGATCGCTGGAGAAATTGATTAGTTTCAGCATCCCTGAAGTTGCGGAGAAACACTGCGATCGCGATCGTCCTCCAGCCCGATCGACATCATCACGCCCCCCTTGGATTTTGATTTTGCACTCTGGGCTTTTCGCCCTTGGCTTTTTCTCCCCTCAGTTCAGCCAATCAGGATCGTTCAAAGCCTGATTCACCAACGTTTCAAGCGACGTTTCCGTTAGGGTTGCAGGGCGCGAAAAGCCGAGAACAATTAACCATCATGGAGGAAACCGGGGCTTTTCGATGGGCCAAGGCCCAGTTCCTTAAGGATTCGAGACGATTCGTCAAAAAGATCGGAAAGCTCGGGAATGGTTCTGATTATTTCGGTTAACCGTGAACCATCGCGGAGAGCCTTACGGGCCGTGGCGATCCACTGAACTCAGCTCCCCGTTTGCCCTCTAAGGCTGTCCCGTTGTCAATCGATTCCTATCAATCGCCATCGAAATCCAACGATTGATGGCGACAGTATTTACAATTGGTTACTAAGTAACTGGTTCAGGCAACGTTCGCCATGACTTCAGCGATGACTCCTGTGTTTGATGCGACGGATCCCAAACGGGCCACGATCGAGGCACGGGCAGTGGCAGAGGATGTTTCCGCGCCGGTCTCGCCAAATCAGGGGCCCACCGACGACGAAGACATCGAAACCTATCGATCGCCCCACTACGACCCAGACGCGATCGACGCGGCCTATCGAGGACGCTGGTGGGCAGTGCTGCAACGGGCGATCGCCGTTTTGTGGCCCTGCTTCATGTTTGCCTTTGCGATTTGGCGCGATCGCCAGAGCACCCAAGTCAAGCGCAACGAAGCCCGCCGCGCTCGCCAGTTACGAGAATTGCTGACCCAGTTGGGGCCCGCCTTCATCAAAGTGGGCCAAGCCCTTTCCACCCGACCCGACCTCGTGCCGCCGGTTTATTTGGAAGAGTTGACCCAACTGCAAGATCAATTGCCAGCTTTTCCAAATGAAATTGCCTACCGATTCATCGAGGAAGAATTGGGCGATCGCCCCGAAAATTGCTTTGCCGAACTCAGCGAAAAACCCGTTGCCGCCGCCAGCCTGGGGCAAGTCTATCGCGGCAAATTGAAAACTGGGGAAGCCGTTGCCGTGAAAGTGCAACGCCCCGGACTCACGGAGCAAATCACACTTGACGTTTACATCATGCGTGGCCTTGCCAAATGGGCCATGAAAAATGTCAAGCGACTGCGGAGCAACCTAGTTGCCATTACCGATGAATTTGCGGCCCGCATTTTTGAGGAAATGGACTATTCCCAAGAAGGGCGAAACGCAGAACAATTTGCCAAGCTCTATGGCTCCATGGCAGAAATTTACGTGCCCAAAATCTATTGGCAATACACCGGCAAACGGGTGTTAACCATGGAGTGGATTTCGGGAACCAAGCTCACCAATTTGAAAGAAGTGGCCGCACAAGGCATTGATGCCACCCACTTGGTAAATGTGGGGGTGCAGTGTTCTCTGCGGCAATTGCTGGAACATGGTTTTTTCCATGCGGATCCCCACCCGGGCAACCTGTTGGCTATGCCCAATGGTCAATTGGCTTATCTCGATTTTGGGATGATGAGCCGGGTTAAAAAATATCAGCGCTACGGACTGATCGAAGCGGTGGTTCACATGGTGAATCGCGATTTTGCTCGATTGGCGGAAGACTATGTGAAGCTGGAGTTTTTGACCCCTGACACCAATTTGGAGCCAATTTCCCAAGCCCTATCCGGCGTGTTTAGCAATGCGTTGGGATCGAGTGTTTCGGAGCTGAATTTCAAAAATATCACCGATCAATTGTCAGGGGTGATGTATGAATATCCGTTTCGAGTTCCGGCTTACTATGCCCTGATTATTCGATCGCTGGTGACCCTCGAAGGGATTGCGATCAATGTGGATCCGGAATTCAAAGTGCTCAGCAAAGCCTATCCTTACATTGCCAAACGATTGCTCACGGATCCGGCTCCAGAACTACGGGCTTCGTTGCAAGATTTGCTGTTTCGGGAAGGAGATTTTCGTTGGAATCGGTTAGAAAATCTGTTGCGAAATGCCAAGGACAGTACTGATTATGATCTCAATGAAGGGATTGATCGGGCAGCAGAGTTTCTGTTTTCGGAGCGTGGGGAATTTATTCGCCAGCAGGTCGCCAATCGGTTAGTGGAAGCGATCGACGCGGCGGGCCAAAGTGCTTGGCGATCGCTCTTGGACAATTGGGGCAAGTTCCTGAACCGCAACCCGGGCAGTCCGGCAAGTTCCAACCCGGGAACCAACCCCAGCAACCCGCGCGAAACCCTGGAGCGGTTGCAACGCATTTGGCAGTTGCTTCAGGAAACGCCTGGGTTTGATTCCATGAAGCTGTTGCAGTTGGCGGCGCGGATCCTGGTGCGGCCGGAAACCCAGCAGTTGGGTCAACAAATCGCCGGAGAGTTAGCCCAACGCGCGATCGCCCGGTTGATTCGGGAGGTGTTGGTGGCGCGATCGCCCCAGCCAATGACCGATTCCAAGGCGGCCGTCCCGATCGCAGCTCTGCGTTAGGCAATCATCGGGAAAATTTGGATCCCTTGGGACTGGTGCTCAGGGTTGCTTGAGGCTTACTTGAGGGGAAGGCGATTGCTCGATCGGGCGATCGCCTTCTACGTTCAGAGCGCGATCCTCAGTTACCCGGCAGCCCCGCATTAGCTCGCCCAGCATTGGCTCACTCAGCATTCCTTGAGGGTCATTATTGATTTTTTATAACCCAATAACGATAAAAAGATAAAAGACCATCAACGGTTAAATTAAGAAGCGGTTGGCTGGCCGATCGCCCCTCCTCCCGAGACCCGATCGCCCCAGCCCCAAAAACCGCACAATTAAATCAATTCACTCGATCGATCCCACATCGCTTGAAATCGCATCGAGATCGCATCGACTGAAATCAACCGCGAGCGCCTGCGAATAACTGCAAGCACCTGGAATCACCCGTCCTTCAAGCGATTGATTGAACTCAGGGAAGCCAGGGCAACTAGTGCAATTAACGCAACTAGCGCAACTAGCCCCATTCGTGGGCTGGCGTTTGAATTTGAAATTGTTTTGAGAAAACTTGAAAAAAGGAGATCAAGCCGTGGTGGTTGCTGCACCGATTGGGGTTGAAGGGACAACGGATCGATCGACGACGATCGATGTGTTGATTGTCGGCGCGGGTTTAACGGGCTTGAGCGCTGCCCACCGCTTGGTGAATCACTCGGGCAACCGAGGGCGATCGACCCTGGTGGTGGAAGCGCAAAACCGTGTGGGCGGCAACATCACCACCCGATCGGCCGATGGGTTCCTGTGGGAAGAGGGGCCCAACAGCTTCGCCCCCACGCCAGAGCTGCTGAAACTCGCCGTGGAAGTGGGGTTGAAGGATGAGCTGGTGTTTGCGGATGGCAAGCTGCCTCGATTTGTCTACTGGGACGGTCGGTTACAAGCCATTCCCATGAGTCCCGGCGCATTTTGGAATTCCACCTTGCTGAGCGATCGGGGCAAAGCCAGACTGCTGTTAGGTGCGGCGGGTTTTGTGCCCCCGATCGTGGGTGCAGCCATTTCGGCAAGGGGCGGCGAAGAAACCGTCCGTGAATTCTTCACTCGCCACCTGGGTCAAGAAGCCATGGAGCGCCTCGTGGATCCCTTTATCTCGGGGGTTTATGCCGGAGATCCCAATGCCCTCAGTGCTTCGGCAGCCTTCCGCAAAATGGCCGCCATGCAAGCGGCCGGTGGTGGCTTGGGAGCCGGGGCAGCGCGGATTCTCTGGGCCAAACGCCAAGCGGCCAAACAAGCGCCCCCAGCCGATCCCCGCTTACCCAAGCCCAAGTCTGGGGAGTTGGGATCCTTCCGCGAGGGACTGCAAGCTTTGCCGGAAGCGGTGGCACGCGGTTTGGGCAATCGGGTCAAGCTGGGTTGGCAAGTGGAAGCGATCGCCCGTGATCCCCAAGGCACTTACCAGGTTGCGATCGCCAGCCCCGATGGCCCCCAACAGATCACGGCTCGATCGATCATTCTGGCTACCCCAGCTCCGGTCACGGCTCAACTGCTAGAACCCCTCGCCCCCCGAGCCAGCACCGCCCTCAACGCCATTCCCTACCCCGCCGTTGCCTGCGTAATTTTGGCCTATCCCGAAACCGCCTTTGCCCAGTCCCTGCGCGGCTTTGGCAACCTGATTCCCCGCAGCCTGGGCCTGCAAACCCTAGGAACCATTTGGGCATCCAGCCTGTTTGCAGGACGCGCTCCCCAAGGTTGGGCCCACCTAATCAACTTCATTGGCGGCGCACAAAACCCCACCCTGATCCACAAAACCGAAGACGAAATCGCCCAAATGGTTCATGCGGACGTGCGGCGGATTTTGCTGAAACAGGACGTGCCGCCCAAGGTGCTGTCGGTCAAACTCTGGCGACGGGCAATCCCGCAATACACAATCGGGCATGGGTCTCGCCTGGCCACCTTGCACCAGGAGCTTCAGCATTGGCCTGGCCTCTTTGCTTGCAGCAACTATGAAGGCGGCGTAGCGCTGGGTGATTGCGTGCGCCATGGTTGGGAACAGGCCGACGCGATCGAGCAGTTCCTCGGCAGTCGAGTCTAGGCAGTCGGGTCTAGACACTCAGCCCCCACCCACCCGATCGGGGATCTATTTTTGGATTTTGGATCGCGTTGAATTGTTTTGAATTACGTTCAACCATTTCTCAAAGGGCGCACAGTTCTCCTTTCGCTGTGCGCTCTTTGTTCAAATACCTGCGTTCTAATAGCTGCTGGTTGATCCCTAATTTGTGGATGATTAGTTGATTATTGGTTGTTGATCCCTGTTTGTTGATTGTTGTGCTTTTGACGATTGTTCTGGCTATGTTGCTGATTTTTCTAGTTTTCATGTCTAGATCTGCCCTTAAATTCATTTTTTAATTCGTTTATTGATTGATATTGTTCATTTTCTTATCTTTTTCACAGATTTTTACGATTTTTCTAGCTCCCAGATGCCTGTTGACCAACTCGCCAACTAGTTCACGGCCATTTCACTGATCGGCCCTTGGCACTCCCGTTTTTAGGCGACTGCATTGGAACTGCTATTTGTTTAGTCATTGCCGTTTATTGCGTTCTGATCGACGAAAATTTGGCTGATTTGTGAATTTTTATCGCGAAATTTCAAGAATTCTCAAGCTTATTAAAGGTTAATTGCAAAGCCGGGACTTTCCCAAACACCCAGCTAAATCGGGATGGTAATTTGGGACAGCACAGCCGCTCATTAGCGGTTCTTATTAGTGCCTTTTGTTTAAGAAATCATCAAGGGAAAAACCATGCAACCCGAGCAAAAAGATTTGGTCACTGGTGTTATTTCCGCTGCCGTTGGAGCCGGTGTGGCGGTGTCCTTCGCGGTGGCGTTCGGCCAAAGCCCCTGGATCGCGATGGGCATTACGGCTTTTTCGGCAGGTGTGGCCCTGTTGGTTGATCGCACCGGTTTGATGTAGTCGCCTCGCTGCGGTCTCTTTTCCTAAAATACGGCTCCCTAAAACAGGGAAAGCTGATCGTTTTGGGAATCGTTTTGGGATCCGAGGCGATCGCCCCCAGTCCGATCCCTGGCCATTGCTGCCGCACCTTCGGTGATTGATAACTGATTCCAAGGCAACGGGGCGATCGCGGCCACGGCCGGAACCGTCGCCGCCTCTAGTAAAGCCTGAAACTGGCGGGCCGTGTGGGGCGAATGCTCCTCGATCGGGCAATGGACAAAAAAATACAGTTGCACTCCTCGCTCCAGCCAGCGCAACACTCGATCGCGCCATTCCAACAAATAAGCCTCATTGCGCCAGGCTTCCGGGTGGGAAATGAACCGGACGATCGCGAACTCCGCCGTTACACAGGCTTGCAGCGGCAAATCCGGTTTGCGGCGCTGGGATTGCCGTTGGGGATCGTCCCGGGCCAAATCCAAGCCCCGATAAATGGGCCGCGTGTCCAACACCACCCGACCAATCCCCAGCTCTCGTAACCAACCATTGAGGCGATCACGCCAATGGGGCAAAAACCAATCCCGGTGGCGCACCTCCAAAGCCAAAGGAACATCGGTTGACTGTCGCCATTGGCTCAAAAACTGTCGCAGATCTGCGCTCTGGCTGGGGCCGTAGCTAGGAGGAAGCTGGGCAAACAAAGGCCCGCACCGATCGCCCAAGGCCGACGCTCGCTCCGCAAAGGCCAACGCTGCCGGCCCGCGATCGAGCAAGGGCCCCAGATGGGTCACATCCCGAGGCAACTTCAGGCAAAAGCGAAATCCATCGGGAACCAACGATCCCCAGCGCTGCACCGTGGCTGCCGTGGGCACACCATAAAACGTCGTGTTGCCCTCAACGGCCCAAAACCGCTCGCCATAACAACGCAGGGCTTTTTGCCCCGAAGTTCCCGGCGGATACACCGAACCCACCCAACCGGGATAAGACCACACGGCACAGCCGAGCCGAAATTGCCAGTCGATCGCCATACCCTATTGCTATACCCTATAGATCCTTCTAGATCCTTCAAAATAGATCCTTCAGAGTATCTTGCAATCATTGCTTCTCCAAAATGTCCCACAATCCTCCAGGGGGCATGACCCGTCACGGGTAAAGCTGCATCCAAATTCCGTAGCCCTCGCCAATAGATCAACTCCCTATTAGTCGCAAGCCTCATGATTCGGGCAAAATTACGCTCAAAGACTGACTGTGATTGATTTGTGTTCGTTTGGGTTTATAGGGTCTGAGTCGCATGGATTGTTCTGAAGTTTAGGAAACCGTCGTTCAGAAAATTCTTGGCGATCATTGTCGAGAAAAGTCAAATTTTTCAGGATTTTGAGCTTATTTTGGGCAATTTTTGGGAATTTTAGAACTTAGCCCCTATTTGCGCCTCTTCCATCAACCACAAGCGCAAAACCGTTTGGCGATAGTTGATTCACAGTTTCATCCACTACTCAAATCAGTGCATCTTATTCCGTAAAAACCCTGAGATCAGGCTGCGGATATTAATCTCAAGACAACTCTATCCCTCAGGACAAGCCACCATCAGTAACAAGCCTTAAACGCAGGGGCCAGAAAAACTAAGAAGTCAGAAAAACAACAAGGATCGGAAGTATAAATTGTTGTTGATGGCAACACCAACTGGGTCACTGACCCAGCAAACTTGCAAAGTAGTTCAGGCAGTTTCAAGGAGTTGAAAAATGAAGCAGGCCTCGCGATCGAGGCCGCGTGCTGGGAGGAAAGCGGGGATGGATCAATGCAATAGTGACTCTGGAGTTAACCGATGTTTGGACGTAGCAAAAAACTAATGCCGTCAGTGACCTATTTGGCTGAGGGAAGTGATTTTCAAGGAAACTTAAGAGTCCAGGGCGGTTTACGGGTTGATGGTGCGGTGCGGGGCACGGTGGAAGTGAATGGGGATTTGGAGATTTCGGCGACTGGCTCGATCGAAGGGCCCGAGGTCAAAGCCGGCAACATCATCATTCACGGCACAGTGAAGGCCAGTATTGTGGCCGAAGGGAGTCTGACCCTAACGCGCACCTCGCGCTTGGAGGGGGATGTGGTGGTTAGCGCCTTGAATATTGAAGCGGGGGCTTTCTACGTGGGCCACATTGTCACCAAGGATGCCAACCTGTTGCCCGTCGCTCCGCCGATTCCCAAATTGGTGGGCCGCAGCGAGTAGGGATTTCCAGGGATTTCCTAGGACACTAGGCAAGGTGAGAGGGGGCACCATGCCGTGAACAATCCATCAACCATTCAAAAACAACCGACCAACGACCGGGCCCCAATCGCCGTCGGGACTACAAATCCTACTGACCATTGAGATCATCGAGATTGGGTCTATCTCCTGGGGTTAGCGGTTCAGCCTCAACGACTGCGGCTTAACCCTAGGAGATAGATCCAGTTCTCTTGAGGGGGGTGTGGGCTTGGCAGGGCAACAGACAGGTGGGCCAAACCCGATCGAACCCAAATCAACTGGGACCCAAATCAACCAAAACGCTGATTTACGGCCTCAGTTTCACGATCTCAGTCACCGATCTCAGTTGCCCGATCGCCCGGGATATTCGGGATACATGTCACGGGGGCGATCGCGCCCGTCAATGCATTGGCCCATGGCGGTGGTGAGGTCACTGGTCACCTGGCGATTCAGGGTGGTGACGCAACGGGCAAACCGTTCGGGCAGCAAACTGCGGCGACAATGATCCAAAACGGCGCTGCCGTCAACGGCTCCGGCCCGCGAGATGCTGACCACACAGTTGGCGGTGTCGATCGGGCGGCGAGCTTGCCGACAGGTTCTGAGGGCCGCCTCCGCTGAGATGGTGGTTTTTTCGTCAATTCGCTCCACGCAGTCGCCCAAGTCCTCGGGGTGGAGCACATAGGCACAGGAGCTAGCAATCAGGTCGGGGCTGATGTTGGAGTCGCGCAGGTCGCGCACACAGCGATCGTATTCGTTAGCTTGGGCAGCGGTGGGGGTCAGCAGCAGCGGCAAACCCAGGGCGATCGCTGCGATTGTGGATTGAAGTTTCATCGCAAAGTTCAAGCGGTACTTGTGATGGGGACTTGATGGGAACTAGATGAGGAACTGTTGAGCCGTTGGACGATCGAGGACGGGGCGATGGGCAAACGAGGCCCATCCTCGATCGGGAACAGGGGCACGGTCGGCCGTTTCCACCTCCCTAGGCTAGAGCTTTTCTGGGCTGGCGCTGCCCTGAACTCTAAAAATTGGTGCGATCGCGGTTGGCGGCCGTGGCCCGTTCGATCGTGGTGGCCACCGTCACCGATCCCAAATCACCGTCGGCCCGGGTGCGGAGGCTGAGGCTGTTGGTTTCCAGCTCTTTTTCGCCGACCACGGCCATCACGGGAATTTTTTCCTTTTCGGCGTTGCGGACGATTTTGCCCAGCCGATCGCCCGAACCATCCACCGTGGCCCGAATGCCCGCCAGTTGCAGTTGCGTCACCACTTGATCGGCGTAGTCGCGGAAGTTGTCGCCCACGGGCAACAGCCGAATTTGCTCGGGAGCCAGCCAGAAGGGGAAGTCCCCGGCATATTCCTCAATCAGGATGCCCACTAGCCGCTCGATCGAACCGAACGGGGCCCGGTGGATCATCACCGGCCGCTGACGGCTGCCATCGGCGGCGACGTATTCCAGATCAAACCGCTCCGGCAGGTTGTAATCCACCTGCACCGTGCCCAATTGCCATTCCCGCTCTAGGGCATCCTGGAAAATGAAGTCCAGCTTGGGCCCATAGAAGGCCGCTTCACCGGGGGCCTCAAAGGAATCCATGCCCAGGGTTTGCACGGCCGATCGAATCGCGTTTTCGGCCTTATTCCAGGCCTCATCGGAGCCGATGTACTTGTCGGAGTCGGGATCGCGGAAGCTGAGACGCGCTTTGAAATTCTTCAGTTGCAGCGCCCTGAACACCGTCAGGATCAGATCCACCACCTTCAGGAATTCCGCATCCAACTGCTCGGGCGCAACAAACAGGTGGGAGTCATCCACCGTGAAGCCGCGCACCCGTGTTAGACCGCCCAACTCGCCGGACTGCTCGTAGCGATAGACCGTGCCGAATTCCGCCAGGCGCATCGGCAGCTCCCGATACGATCGCAACTGGCTCTTAAAGATTTGGATGTGGAAGGGGCAGTTCATCGGCTTCAGCACAAAGCCCAACTCGGCGGCCGCCTCTTCCGGCGACTCGGCCATCATCGGGAACATGTCTTCCTTGTACTTTTGCCAGTGGCCGGAGGTTTTGAACAAATCCACCCGGGCAATGTGGGGCGTGACCACGGGCAAATAGCCGCGCTTCACCTGTTCGCCTTTGAGGAAGTCCTCGAGGATCGATCGCAGCATCGTGCCCTTGGGAGTCCAGAGGGGCAAGCCGGGGCCCACGGGATCCGCAAAGATAAACAAGCCCAAGTCTTTACCCAGTTTGCGGTGATCGCGCTTCAGGGCTTCTTCCTTGCGGCGTTTATATTCGGTTAGTTGCTCGGGGGTTTCCCAGGCCGTGCCATAGATCCGCTGGAGCTGGGCCTTGGTGGCATCGCCGCGCCAATAGGCTCCGGCCACGGTTTCCAGTTCGATCGCCTTGGGGTTAATTTCTGAGGTGTTTTCCAGGTGGGGCCCGGCGCAGAGATCCCACCACTGATCGCCCAGGTGATAGAGGGTGATCGGTTCGGTTTTGATGTCGTCGAGAATTTCCAGCTTGTAGGGTTCCCCGATCGCCTCAATCCGGCGCTTGGCTTCCTCGCGGGATACCTCTTCGCGAATCACCGGCAGCTTTTTGTTGATGATTTTGATCATCTCTTTTTTGATCGCCTTCAACGCCTCTTCACTGAAGGGTTCGGGGCTATCAAAATCGTAGTAAAAGCCGTTTTCGATCCAGGGGCCGATCGTCACTTGAGCCTTGGGAAACAAGCGCTGCACCGCCATGGCCATCACGTGGGAAGTGGTGTGGCGAATTTTTTTCAGCGTTTCCGATTCGCTAGTTTTCGGCAGGGTGATTTTATCAACCTGGTCGGCGGCGGGCAGGGGACGATCGGGCAATTGCTGAACCATACCAACGAAACTCAACAACAGTAGAAAGCGGCGGTCGATCGCGCATCGTGGCTACTCTAACGCTAATTGACGACATGGCCCGACTTTTGGTTCGCGAACCGCCGCTTGGGGCCTTCTATCTTAGCGAGGCCCGCGATCGGGTAGCGTTTCGGGACAGGACGCTCAGGGGCACAATCAGAGCGAATGGACGAAAATAGGCAGAAATGGGCAGTTTAGGCACGATCGCTGTCGGGCAAGCTATAGGGCACAATCCCGTTACCCTTGCCCGATCGGGCCCGATAAAGGGCCACGTCTGCCCGGTGCAATAACTCAGCCGCCGTGCGGCCATGGTCTGGGAAACTGGCAATCCCGATCGCCACGCCAATTCCTTGGGGCGCAAACTCCAGCAGGGACGCATCCAGCGACGACAACAGTTGACGCAACCGCTCCGCTCGGCGACAGGCTTCCTCAATTTCCGTGTTGGGCAACAACAGCACCAAGTCATATTTGCCGTAGCGCCCCAGGGCTTCCAACTCAGAAATATGGTTGCGCAACCGCATCACCACCCGTTGCAACAGATATCGGCTGGTATCTTGGCCCGAAAGGCGCTCCGCCACAGCCAACCCATCCAGGGCGATCGCCAACAAACTCAAGGGTTGCTGGGCACGAGCCATACTTAACAAGTCGCGCTGCAGCCGCTGCTCCAAATATTGCCGATTAAACAGTTGCGCATCCTCATCTTGAAGCGTCACCAGGTTATGTTTTTGGCGCGATTGCATATCAGACAAGGCCAAGCCCAAGTGCTCCGCCACGGCCGTGGCCATGGGTTGGTATTCGGAAATCAGACGCTGATTGGGCTGGGTGCAAAGGTGTAACAGGCCCAAGGTTTGCCCCCGCCCCACCAAAGGCATACAGAGAGATTCGCCAATGAACCCCTCAAAGGCGTGCTGACAGCGCAGGTTTTGCGGCCCCGATTCCACTCGGTGCGATCGCCCACGCCGCAGGGCCCAGCAATGGCGAAAGGCAAAGGTCGATTGGCTGGAGAAACTATCGCCCCACTGGCTGATCAGGGAAAATACGCCCTTGCTGTCGTCGTATAAAAACACCCCTCCACTACAGCGGGGAAACAAAGCCATCAACACACTGGGCAAGGCGCGGCCCGCCTCAGCGATGCTCAGGCAAGTTTGCAGCAGACCGCTGAGATCGCCCAGCAGTTTCAACTCCTGGTTACGGCGCTCTAGGGTATCAATCCAAGCCTTGAGCTGAACATTGGCTTCGGCCAGGGCCCGCTCGGCCCGTTTGCGATCGCTGATATCACGCGCCACCCAAATCACGCTGCTGTGGGAGGTGGGGGCAATGTTGGCAATAAACCAAGCCTCCTGTTCTCCCAGCCGCAGGGAATATTCCAAAGACAGGGAACGTTGTTGCCGAATGGCTTCCCGCGCAGCGGCCAACCAAGGGCCCGATCGGGTGGAATCCGTCAGAATTTCCACCATCTGATTAATTAGCTCACCCCCATGATTCGACACCTGGGCCAACTGGGTGGGCATCACCCGCACATGGGCCTGCTCCGTTGACAGTTCCAGCACCAGATCCGGCAGGGCTTCCAACATGCCCCGCATTTCGGCATAGGCAGTCATTAACTGCTGCTCGGCCAGGTCACGGTGATCGGCCTGTTGTTGCAGGCGCAAAATCAATTCTTGGGAAACGACCATCAGCGGCAATACCCCGAGGGGCCGCAGTCCTCCATCCACCACGGGCAAAATATCGAGGCCTTGGCGGGTGAACAGATCCAACAGGGTTCGGAGGCCCTCAATGGTGCCAATCCATTGCCCCAAGTCCTTGAGCAAGATTGGTTGGACGGCCTGGGCAATGGTTCCCAGCAACCGCGTGGGCTGAGTGGCCAGGGCCCGCAAGAGATCCCGAGGCAAGACCACGCCCTTAAGCTGATTGCTTTCGAGAACCAGCAAACAACTCGATCGGGCAGCACTATCGGGCAGAGCCATCCAGCGCCGTGCCGCTTCCGCCACCGATCCAGACGCTGAGCCTGTGGCAAAGGTTCGTTGAACAGCCGCTTCAATTTCCATGCATCCTGGCCACCGACAGGCTCAGACAGTAGATTGCGCAAGATATTTGAGCATTGGGGTTGCGGATTTCATTGCGGATCTCCATTAATGTCATCGATCGCCTGATCTCCATGCAGATGGCTCTAGGTCAATCGATTTCATTAATTTGATCGCCTTGATCGCCGTCGATTTGATCACCCTTCGATCACCTTGACCACCCTCGATCGCCCCAATTTTCCCGATCGCCCTCACCCAATCACTGGATTTAATGGATTGGCGCAGTAGCGATCAGTTAACGTGATCGGTCTGATCAGTCTCATCAATGGGTACTGATCAAGAGGACTGTGAATCTCAAGTTGATTGTGATCGATGATGGGTCAATCAGTCGTTGATCTGAGTCCCGATCGATTCCCCCAGTGCATCACGCATGATCGGTCATGAAATCACTCATGCAGTTGATGGCGAGCCATCTTCCCTTGATCGATCACAGGGGATCACCGGAGGTGCAACCAGTTTCATCAAGGGAGATCGCCCCATTACCCCTCGGCTGTGGCTCGATCGGCATTGATTAAACGGATGGATGAAGACAATCGATCTTAGAACCGCAAATCGTAGACCGCAAATCTAGGCCGCAAGCGCCGGCAGCCGATCCCGAACCACAAGCAACCAGCCACAGGGCTGTGCTCATCTAACCTTGCTGTGTTCAGTGCTGTGCTCAATGTTTGGCGGCCAACAACCCCAAGTCAACCCAAACCAACCCAAGCTCAATCGATGATCGGCCCCGAACTTAACTCTAACTTAGGGCCGGAGTCTCGGTTGCATCGGCTCACGGGGTTCACCATTCCCCAGCAGCCACCGGCCGCTCTCCCCAAAAGCCGCCAAACCCAATTGCCAAGCCCAGCGATTCGGCCTAATTGCCAAACCCAATTGCCAAACGACAGCCATTTGCACCCTGTCTGGTAAAATTTGGGAGACTTCTACCGTGTTCGGCTTCTATGGGGTCAACTGGGGATCGAATCGCAATTGACGCAATGGGCGGCGACTATGCCCCCGAAGAAATCGTCGCCGGAGCCGTGCGCGCCAGCGAAGAACTGGGGGTTAAGGTTCTGCTAGTCGGTGATCCCCACAAAATCGAGGCTTGCCTGAAAGAGCACAATGCTGGTTCAAATCTCGAAATTGTGCCCGCCGATGGTGTGGTGGAGATGGACGAAGAGCCATTAACCGCCCTGCGCCGCAAACCCAATTCTTCCATCAATGTGGCCACGAATCTGGTCAAGGAAGGCCGAGCCGATGCTGTGGTTTCGGCGGGGCACTCGGGCGCGTCCATGGCGGCGGCACTGCTACGGTTGGGACGAATTCCGGGCATTGAACGCCCCGCGATCGGGGCCGTGTTGCCAACCCAGGTCAACGGCAAGCAAGTTTTGATCTTGGATGTGGGGGCCAATGTGGACTGTCGCCCCAAATTCCTAGAGCAATTTGCCGTGATGGGTTCCATCTACAGCCAACATGTTTTGGGGGTGGAACGGCCCAACGTGGGCCTGGTCAACATTGGCGAAGAGGAATGTAAGGGCAATGAACTGGCCCTGCGGGCCCATCAGTTGCTGTCGGAAAATCCCGTCATTCACTTTGCGGGCAATGCCGAGGGGCGCGATATCCTCTCAGGGCAGTTCGATGTGGCTGTTTGTGATGGCTTTGTGGGCAATGTGCTGCTGAAGTTCGCGGAAGCGGTGGGCAGCGCGATGCTTCAGGTGGTGAAGGAAGAACTACCCAAGGGCACACGCGGCAAAATTGGGGTCACGGTGTTGAAGCACAACCTGAAGCGCATTAAGCAACGGGTCGATCATGCGGAGCATGGGGGCGGTTTGTTGCTGGGCGTGAACGGGGTTTGCATTATTGGCCATGGCAGCTCGCGGGCCCCCTCAGCCTTTGGGGCCATCCGCCTCGCCAAGGCGGCTGTGGAATCTCGTGTGATTGAGCGAATCCAAGCCCAGTATCAACAAAGCGTGCAGCAGGCTGTTGCTTCGGAGAATTAATGCAAACGCGATCGCCCTTTGGAATCGCCCTCATTGGCAGCGGTTCAGCTTTGCCGGATGGAATTTTAGACAACCTCGCCCTAGAGCAGTTGGTTGAAACCTCCGACGAGTGGATTGCCACGCGGACGGGAATCCGTCAACGGCGTTTGGCGCAACCGCAGGAGTCCCTCACGCCGTTGGCTGCAAAGGCTGCTCAGCGGGCGTTGGCGATGGCGGATCTCCAGGCGGCTGATTTGGATTTGATTCTGCTGGCCACCTCCACGCCCGATGATTTGTTCGGGAGTGCTGGGGCGATCCAAGGGGAGATCGGGGCGAGCCACGCGGTGGCGATGGATTTGACGGCGGCTTGCTCGGGGTTTGCGTTTGGCTTGGTGACGGCGGCTCAGTTTTTGCGATCGGGTGTTTATCGCAATGTGCTGCTGATTGGGGCCGATGTGCTCTCGCGCTGGGTGAACTGGAACGATCGGGGCACTTGCATCCTGTTTGGCGACGGGGCAGGGGCTGTGGTGTTACAGGCGATCGATTTGCAGGAGCAACCCGCCGCTAGCGATGCTCTGCTGGGGTTTGAGCTACGCAGCGATGGCTCCATGAACCATGTCTTGAACCTGGCGGGGGAGACGATCGAGCAGCCCCTCAAAAACGGAACCGTGGTGGGTCAAGGCAATTTTCAGCCGATCACCATGAACGGTCAGGAAGTCTATCGTTTTGCCGTTAAGCGGGTTCCCGAGGCGATCGAGAAGGCCTTGCATCGGGCGGAACGGTCGATCGAGCAAGTAGATTGGCTGCTGTTGCACCAAGCGAATCAACGAATCATCGATGCAGTGGCCGATCGCCTTGGGTTGCCCCACGAAAAAACCATCAGCAACTTAGAGCGCTACGGCAACACATCCGCCGCCTCCATCCCGATCGCCCTTGATGAAGCGGTTCGTGACGGACGGATTCAGCCCGGCCAAACCTTGGCCCTGGCTGGGTTTGGGGCTGGTCTGTCCTGGGGCGCGGTCATTGTCCGTTGGGGCCGCTGACCGCCACAGCCCAACCGACTCACAGCCTTAATCTCACAGCCTTAATCTCCACGAATTGGCAAGCTGATCAGAAATTCTGCACCTTGACCAATCTCGGATCGCACCTCCAAGCTCCCCCCGTGTTTATCCACAACAATTTGGCGGGCGATCGCTAATCCCAACCCCGTTCCCTTGCCCACGGCTTTTGTCGTGAAGGCATGGTCAAAAATATTCGATCGCACCGCTTCGCTCATCCCTTTCCCATTATCCCGAATAGCAATTTGCACCTGTTGATCCACAACTTGGGTACAGATTGTAATTTGTTGCGGATGGGCAACCCAATACTCAAAGGGTGACCCCTGGGCCAACTCATCAAACATATCGATCGCGTTGGCCAGCAAATTCATAAACACCTGGTTCAGTTGCCCCGGAAAGCAATCGATCGGGGGCACATTGCCATAGTCTTGAATCACCTGAATTGCTGGGCGATACTCATTCGCCTTCAGTCGATATTTCAAAATTAGCAGCGTACTATCAATCCCTTCGTGAAGATGAGCCTGAATCTTATATTGGGTGTCCGCCCTCGAGAAAGTCCGCAAGCTATTACTAATTCCCTTGATGCGATCGGTTGCTAACTGCATAGACTTCAAGAGCGTCGGCAAATCTTCACTTAAGAAGTCCAGTTCGATCGCTTCCGCATGGCTTTCAATGGCCGATTCAGGATCAGGGTAATATCGCCGATAAAGCGATAGATGGCTTAGCAAATCTCCAATGGAATCCTGAAGATTTTGGATACTGCCATTTAAAAAGCCGATCGGGTTATTAATTTCATGGGCCACACCAGCTACCAAATTGCCCAACGAGGCCATTTTTTCGCTTTGCACCACCTGTAATTGGGACTGCTCAAGCTGGTGGGCATAGGTTTGGGCTTGCTGATATAGGCGTGAATTTTCCAGAGAAATCGCAGCCTGGGCACAGAGAAAGTTCAAGACCAGTAGGCGATCGTTCGTAAAAACATTGGCCACCGCGCTATTTTCTAAATATAAAATCGCCACCAACTGCGATTGGTTCAAAATTGGCAAGCACAACACGCTTTTAGGGGCAGCCTGAATCAAATATTGATCTGTGATGGGCAGGCTGGTTTGGCCCTGGTCAATCACCACTGTTGTCTCAGTGTTTTTCACGTACTGCACCAACTGCACTGGCAAAACAGGGCAAGTTTCCAAAGATTCTGTGCAGACTTTCACTGATTCTGGCTGGGCGATCGCCCGCACCTGCCAATCACCTTCGCCACCGGCAACCACCAGCGCACAGCGATCGCCACCCGAACATTGCAAAACAATTTGTGTTAGTTGCCGCAACAAATCATCTAACTGAATCGTACCGGCCAAGGTCTGAGAAGCACGAATGACCGCCGCCAAATCCAACATTTCATTCACGTCGGAAGCAGAAGAACTGGGCGTACCACTAACCTGGCCTGAAGAATTGTGAATTGCAGATGTGCGGAGTGCCGGCGGAATTGTAGCCGCTGCCAGCGTTTCTAAGGGATTAAAAACTGGCGCAGGCGCTCGCAAAATTGGACTCAACAACTGTGGATAGCGTCGCTCCAAATCCGCAGTTTTGGCCTTCGCACCCCAACGCGCATAGCCATAGTAAGCCTCTTGCATATAACCGGCGGCCACCTTTTCTTTACCCCATTGGAGGTAGAACTTGGCTGCCAGCTCATTGGCCAGAGCTTCCTCATGGGAAAACCCACTTTTTTTAGCATCAGCGATCGCACAGTCATAGGTCTCGATCGCCTCAGTTTTTTGACCCAACACTCGATTAACCTCAGCCGCCACCAATTGCCAACGATGGGCTTGATTTTCTGGCGCATAAACTGCCCATTGATGAAGGCGATCTTGGGCCCCTTGCACTGATTCCCAAATTTTGGTCTGTTCTGATGATGTTGCCAAGGAGTACTGCTGAAGTTCGATTAACGCTTGGTAAAACACCCAAGTAGACATCAAAAAGAAGCCAATTCCTGCATCCTGATACTCTTGAACCATTGGAATTAACGCTATAGCTGCTTCATGTTCTTCAAATAGGTAGTAAAGAAAGATTTGATGCAAATAGCCACTGAACAGAGAGGCTCGATCATTCCCCACCTTGAGGGAGGGAGCCAATTGCTCCAGATCAAAAACATCGCCCTGCAAACGATAGGGAACAGTCGATCTACCCAGGAGATTCAGCACCGCTTGTAGATAAGACTGATGGGCACGCAAGGCTGCTTGCTGCTTCACTTGCTCAATCACAACTTCATGGCTCAGCAGTTCTTCCGCTAAGCCCAGCAGCTCTCGCCCACTCCAGTATTGATGATTAGCATAGGTAAATAAATTCAGCGCTACACATTCCCAATCGCCACTTTCCAAGCCACTGCGGCAGCCTTCCAACAAAGCTGGAGTTACCTCTTGTAGCGGCTCGCACCAGTGACGAGCAAAGGTATTCACAACCAGATAAACTCGGCTTTTAAACGCATTAGCTTGCAATTTTTCCAGAAGTGCCAGCGAAAGCTGCGCAAATTGATATCCTGCCGGAATATCATTCATGATTCCGCAAAGAACCATTCCGTAATCTGCATAGGAAACCACAGAAACCGCACAGTTTCCGTGATGAATTGAAAGGCTGATTTGTTTAAAAATCAGGAGTGGCAATAGAACCGGAGCTGCCATACATGCAGAGTGCGACAAGTTTGTCAAAATCTGCATAGCGGCTAAGAGTTTTGGATCTTCCATTGGTGGCAAATCCAGCAAACTCAACGGATCTTGCGCTTCCCAGGCCTGGCGCGATCGCTCATAAGCTGCATTAATTTCTGCGGGTGTTGGCTGCAAGGGGAATTCAATTCCCAGTTGTTGCAAAACCTGTAACCCTAAATCAATCACTTGCGCAAATTCACTCTGTGCCTGCAAAACCAGCATTCGGGTTTCATAGACTTTAATTTGATCCAACACCGAAGTGCTGTGCTGCAAAATCACTTCGCCCCAAGTTTTTAGCTGTTCAAACTCCGTGTTGAAGTAGGCCGCTTCTAGGCGTTGTTGGTGTAGCTCAAGAGTCAGATCATACTCTTGCTGCCAAGCATCATTCGGTAACAAATCAATGCCCTGATTCAAATAATCCAAGGCGGCCCCATAGGCTGCCGAAGCAATTGCTTTGCGACCTGCTTGTAAATTCAAACCGACCAACTCACGCCGCTCAAAATCATCAGTAATTAAATGACGACCCAAATTGAGGTGATTAACGATTTCAAAAATTCGATCCTCTTGATCACTGTGGGTAAAGTGCTGAACCAACAGCCGACCAATTCGGTAATGGAGGGCAGGTCGCTCCGTCTCCGCAATTAATGAATAGGCCGCTTGCTGAATGCGATCGTGTAGAAATCGATAGGTTGGGTTCAAGTCATAGGGGCGATCGCTCTGGGCAGTCGCTGCCGCTTGAAAGAGCTTATAAGCCTGATTCACGGGCACAATCATCCCTTCCTGAAGCGATCGCCACAGTGCGGCGGCCGCTTCCATCAAAGACTGCTCTGCAATCACTGCCAATGTTTCTAGATCAAACTGATTACCAATACAAGCCGCCAACTGCAAGCCTTGCTGAGTTGCAGGGGGTAGTTTTTGCAGTTGCGCCGCCATAAACTCCACCACATCATCAGCCAAAGCGAGGACATTAATTTGTGCTAGGTCACATTCCCAATAACAGTGGTTGGCATTAAAGGTGATGTAACCCTCTTCATGCAGTGTCTTCAAGAATTGTGTTGTAAAAAAGGGATTTCCCTGTGTTTTTTGATGGATCAGTTTTGTCAGTGGCAGTGCCAAATCAGGCAAACAATGAAAGGTGTCAGCAATTAAATGGTTTAAATTTTGAATAGTCAGCGGTTGGAGCGTAATTGTATTAACTGTTGCTTGAGATTTTTGTAACTCTTGCAGAGTCAAGATTAATGGATGAGCCACTGAAACTTCATTGTCTCGATAGGCTCCCAGTATCAATAAATATCCTTGATCTTCCATCAAGACTTTTAGCACTTGCAAGGAGGCTGGATCTGCCCATTGCAAGTCATCGAGAAAAATCACGAGTGGATGTTCAGTGGTCGTAAAAACCTGGATAAATTTTTGAAATAGCAACTTGAAGCGATTTTGAGCAGCCGTTCCCGACAACTCTGGTGCAGGTGGCTGTGAGCCAATGATGCGTTCTAGTCCTGGAATCACTTCCAGCAAAACCTGCGCTTGGTTACCCAATGCTTCCAGAATTCTTGATTTCCAAGCTTGCAATTTTTGGTCAGATTCCGAGAGCAACTGCCCGATCAGACTTTGAAACGCTTGGACAAAGGCTGACAGGGGAATATTGCGATTGAATTGATCAAATTTCCCTTTAATAAAGTATCCCTTTTGGCGCGTAATGGGTTTGTGAATTTCATTGATGACGGCTGTTTTGCCAATTCCAGAAAACCCTGCAACCAGCATCAACTCAGTTTTTCCTGATTGAACTCGCTCAAACGCATCGAGCAGAGTTTTCACTTCTGATTCGCGACCATAGAGCTTTTCAGGAATTAAGAAGTGATCACTGAGATCCCTAGTACCCAACTCAAAATCTGAAATCGCCTCTTGCGCTTGTAATTGATCTAGGCAAATTTGCAAATCGTGGCCCAGTCCGCGAGCACTTTGGTAGCGATCTTCAGCATTTTTAGCCATCAGTTTCAGCACAATCGCAGAAACCACGGGCGGAATTTCTGAATTCAGAGCTGAAGGGGCGATCGGCTGTCTTGCCAAGTGGCAATGCACCAACTCCATGGGATCAGTAGTGGGGAATGGAAGTTGGCCGGTCAGCAGCTCATACAAACTCACACCCAAAGCATAAAAATCGCTGCGGTAGTCAATCCCGCGATTCATCCGCCCCGTTTGTTCAGGAGCCAAATAAGCCAACGTGCCTTCCAAGCTAGTGGGACTCTGAAGGTATTGGGCTTCCCGGGGCAACAGGGAAGCAATACTAAAGTCAGTTAATTTAATTTTTCCCGAGGCGGGATGAATCAAAATATTGGCCGGCTTAATATCTTTGTGAATGACTTTTTGTTGATGCAAGTAATCCAAAATCACGGACAATTGCAGAGCGATAGACAGAACTTCATGCAAAGATAATGGCTGATTTTGAGCATATTCACGAAGAGAAATTCCTCCGAAGTCTTCCATGATTAATGCATAACTATTTTCATAGGCGGCCAGAGCATAGGAGCGGACGAGTCCTGGCATGTCCAAGGCTTGGGAAATCGTGTATTGATTTCGGAACTGCAATAATTCCTCAAAACTGGGATAAGTTGATCGCAGAATTTTAATCACAACAGGCTGTTGTGACGGTAACTGCATTCCGCGATAAACAGCAGTTCGAGAACCTTGGTAAATTTCTTCAATGAATTGATAACCCGATAGTTGACAATTTACCAGCATTAGAGTAGACCCAGAAAAAGACGCAGAAATAGACAAGGAAGCACTTTGAGATTTTTTCAACTATTTTTAAAATTTCAGTATATTAGTCATACATTTTGGTCTAATAAGATACAGAGACTTCTATAGCAAAATAGTTTTTCGCGTATTTTACTATTTTATAATCTTAAGGGACGCAATAGTTTTGGTGCGGCGATCTCCGTCAAAATTGGTGACCGTCCTAGATCTGGTCAGTCAGGCAGCTATGCTTTGATGCTCCATGATGATACCCAGGGTTATCCCAGCTCAAAACTGGTAATGCCAAATATCTGACCCAAAGGCAGCTCCGGCGAGCACCCTCGGTACATTCGGGCAGTTTCAAAAGCTGGTTTCATTTTGTATTTCTGGGCCAGTTCGATCGCCTGCGGATTAGGTTCAGGTACATCTAAATAGAAGGTTGATCCTAATGGAAGGGTGGCCATCAAGGCTTGGATAAGTGCATCAGCCAGATCAGGGGTTTCAGCATTGAGTGGGCCGATTTTGTAGCCGGTGTGGCACGCACGAATTACGCCATAGGCACAGAGCCGATCGCCCTGCAAAATTCCCATAGACTGAGCGTCAGGCTGATCAATCCAAGCCCGTAAAAATTGCTCGCGTTGCTCAGGAAAAAAGCGACGATCGCACTGTTTCAGTTGCTCAAAGGGGATGGCGGATAGCGGCACAAGGTCGGGGTGGAGTTGGTCAGCGCGATCGCTGATGCCCGCAAAGCGAATATTGCGATGGGCAAAGGTAAATCCTGATTTTTGATAATTCTCTTGTTGGGCAACCACGCCATCTAAGCCGATTGTTCGGCCTTCAAGGATCTCGATGGCACGCTGCCAAATTTGGATGCCATAGCCTTGATGCCGAGCGTCTGGGTGGACGATGTAAAACCCGATGAAGCCAAAGGAATGGCCGTATTTGACAGCGGAAATGGTGGCAATTGGTTGGCGATCCAGCTTGCCCACCAAAAATCCCTGGGGATCTGCTGCATAGAAACAGTCCGCGTCCTGTAGCCCAGGATTCCAACCCTCTGCCCTCGCCCAATCGATCGCGATTGATAGTTCCTCGCGAGCCATGACAGCAATTTGGTAGTCCTGGGATGGAAACGACATGGGGTAATTCCTCAAGAACGGCCAAGCAAGCGGACACTGCCCTCCGTTCTAGCAAGCGACGTTACCCGATCGCCTCAAAACGGCCAGCTAACTGACTGGGATCGGTGTTGTTGACAAATCCCAACACAACGCCTGCACCACGAATAAATGTCCCTGGCGTGTTGCGCAAATTGCCCACTTCCAAGGCGATCGCACTGGCCGTTAAGCCTCCCGCGAGGCCAATCACATCTTCCGCGCTGAAGTCGGTGATGATGTCGGCCAGGGCGGGGTTACTGTCGGCGGTGGTGGGATTGAGAATGAATCGATCGACCCCAGCTCCACCCGTCAGCAAATCCACTCCCCGATCGCCACTCAGCCAATCATTCCCATCGCCGCCAATCAGCGTGTCATCGCCTTGACCACCGAAGAGGCTGTCGTTGCCCGCTTCCCCAAACAACAGGTCATTGCCCAGGTTGCCATACAGATCATCATCCCCATCACCGCCTTCAAGGCGATCGTCATCGCGACCACCGGAGAGAAAATCATTCCCACCACGACCGGAAAGGGTGTCGTTGCCTTGGTTTCCGGACAGGGTGTCGGGGCGATTGGTGCCGATCAACAGATCGCTGCTGGAAAGAGTCCGCGCGATCGTGCTGTCAATCCAACTGGCAAAGGCCGAAAGCCGGGTCGCCGCAAAAATTTCGCCGTAGCTGGTGTCGTTTGCGCCGGTCACGTCGGCTCCTGTGGCCCGGGGCACAGCACCATAGGACACCACCCCGGCCACGCGGTTGCCAAGAAACAAAGGCCCCCCGGAGTCGCCACTGCTGGATCCCACTTCAGTGCTGCCAGTGCCCCGATCGCGCAGGCCAAAATCACGCCCTAGGCCATCATTGCGATCGGTTCCATTGTCAAAGTCATAGATCAATTGGGTTCCAGGCAACACGGCCACATTTGACTGGCGGTTTAAAACATCCCCTAGCCCATCAATGCGGTTGGTTCCTAACCGGCGAATGGCGGGAAAATCACCCACTAGTTCCCCAACACTGCCCGTGCCCGGCTGACCATAGCCCACCAGGGTCGCCACCTGCCCCACTTCATCGCCGTTGCGGTAAATATCGTAGCGATCGGCCCCATCGGGAGCCGAAGAAGCAAGCCACAGAATCGCCACATCATTGTTGGAATCTGGATCGGAACTGTCCCAGTTGGGGTGGACAAAAATTTGCTGCACCCGCACTGACTGTCGCCCCTCGGGCACATCGAAATACACCTGATAGCTGTTGTCGCTCACCAGGCGATCGGCCACACAGTGAGCCGCCGTCACCACATGCTGGCCCGACAACAGCAGCGAACCGGTGCAGTCCACTTGGCCACCCGTGCCATAGCCCACGACCCCATCAAATCCCTGACCCGTGGAGGACAAAAACCGCACATCGTTCGCCTCATTGGAAGCAACGGCAATGCGCGAACGGCGATCGAGCGATTCAAGGGTCATAACTATCCGTTAACCGAATTCATCAACAGGCCACTGCGGGATTCGACTCCGATCGGCTCGATCGGGTTTCCCAAACCAGCAATCTGCCCCCGCTGGCTGCAAAATTCTCCAGCGCTTGACTAATCGCCTGATGGTTTCGCTGGGTTGATTCGATTCGGTGAACTCGGTTAAGGCAGTGAATTGGGCTGTTGAATCATCAACGGGCGGCTTAACTCTCTTCGCTGGCCAAGTTTGGGCGATCGGGGGTTGCCGCTGAAGCGATGGTCGGTGGTTGATAGAACCCCGCCACCAGGGCCAACATTAACCAGAAAAGCGTGCTGACCTGGGGGCGATACCAAACCGTATCCACCAAACCATGGGCCAACATACCGGCCATGGTGGCCAAGGCCGCCAGCAACCAGTAGCCCTGACTGGCTTGCAGTTGTCGCAGTCGATTGAGGGCCCTTCCCCCTTGATAAGCCGTCATGCCCAACAGCCAAACAAAGCAGGTGAAACCAATCACACCCGTTTCCACCAACACTTCCAAAACCACGGAATAGGCACTGAGGGCACTGAACTTCGGCTTTTGGTAACGCGGATAGACGCGGTTGAAGGCCACATTACCGGGGCCAATACCTAACCAAGGGCGGTCTTGGATCATCTGCAAAACTGCTTGCCAAACGTTAATGCGGAAGTTGTTGCTGCTGTCGCCCCGGCCCGCAAAGATGCTGAAGACCCGATCGCGCAGGGGTTCCAAAGCCGCCACCGCCAACACCATCAGAGTTGTGCCACCGCCCAGCAGGGCCGGCATCGCCCACCGTCGCCAAAAGGGAGTGAACCGCACAGACCACCAATAGAGCAGCAAAATTCCCAGCACCGCCAACTCCACCACCAGCCCAATCCAACCGCCTCGGCTGAAGGTGAGCACCAGACAGGTTCCATTCAGCCCCAACAGCACCACGCCTAAGATTTTTTGGATCCAGCCTTTCCAGGCCAAGATCGCTGCCACACTCAGGGGAACCGAGGCTTCTAGGTAACCGGCTAGCAGATTGGGATTGCCCAAATAGCTGTAGACCCGGGTTGTTTTGCTGAGGGGTGATTCTGGATCAACCCAGGTGGCCAGGGCATCGGCTCCAAAGATCCATTGCCGCAGGCCATAGACACTGGTGGCTAAGGCAGCCAGCAGGTAGACAGTGGTGATGATGGCGCGGCCCCGTTCCAGCCGGGTGACCCGTGCCAGAACGCAGAAGAAGACCAGGTACAAAATCAACTTAGTCCAGCCCACGAAAGCGGCAGCCTGGACGGGCGAAAAGGCCACGGCCACGGTGGCGATCGCCCCATAAAGCAACACCAACAGGTGAATGGGGGTGAACAAGCCGGGCTGATCGCCAGCTTCCGCAGCGGCAACGGGGCGATCGGTCACCGTTAGCAACACCCAAAAAGCGCCGGCCGCCAACAGCAACAGCCCCAGCAAATCCGTTTCGGCAAAGGGAGCCAAGCCAAAAACCGTGGCCGCCAACAGGGCCAGCAGGGTTTCGCCCCAATGCAGCAGCCAGCTACTTTGTCGCCAAGCGCTGAGAGCCCCAATCCAACGACCCAGCCAGCTTGTTTGTCGCCACTGGGTTAAGGCGACTCCAGAGAGGGTGAGGGTTTGCCCGATCGTGTCCCAATGGGTCATGCGAGGAGGTGGCGGCGATGCCTGTGTGGAAAACAGCACATTTAGCCTAGGTCGATCGGGGCCCAATGGCTAGCGATCGCGCCGTTGGCGGTTTTCCCGAATTGGCTCAACGATTCGCGCAACCCTTTGCGTGACCACCAGCACCACTACCAGCATCACTCCCTTGGCTAACCCCTAAGACCAAGCCGGATGGCGCATCAGGGCATTCATCACCCGCACGCCCCGCAGTTGATTGGTGGTGGGCAAATGGCCTCGGGGCGCTGCCAAACTCCAGGTAAATTCACCGGGCCAGCGTGTCCAGTGGTTACCCTGTTTCCAGTTAATTTTGGGCCAGAATTTTTCCCAATCTTGCCCCACACCCAACCAAATTTCGCGCTGAATCGAAAAGCCAAATTTCCCTTCGGAATAGGTGCGCCACAGGCCATCAATCACTTGCAGATCGAGGGCGGGGAAGCGATCGACCTCGGTAAAGTACAGCCATTTGCGTTTGACGGCTTCGGGGCCCGCCAGCTCGCACAATTTTTGGATGGTGATTCGATCAGCCTGATCAAAATCTTCCTCAAGCAACGCCGTTTGAATGGGTTGGTAGTCCACGGTGCATTCCCCGGGCAACTCCACCACCCCATCGGGATAGTAGCCTTCAAGGAAGTTGCGAGCCTGGGGCAAGTCGGCCCGGTTCAATAGTTGGCAGATGCGACCCAGCAGCGGATCGATCGTGTCAATGGCCAAGGGCTGGGGCGATCGATCTTTGGCAAAGTCGATCAGCAAGGCCACGCCATCATCCAGGGCCGCTAACGCCGGAAGGGCGGCCAATTGCTTTTTCAGGTTGCCGCTGTTGAGCGCGGTGGCCAGGGAGTCGAGGGCGGTAGACGGATCAATGACGGCGGACGCAGGGGAATCGCTCATGCCAACCTAGGAAGAACCAGCGTTTTCAAGAAATGGTTGTTAAAGGAAAATTGGCCGGAAATGGCGCATTAGGGACTACGGCGCAAACCCCAAAACCACGAACGGATTGATCGGTTTGCCCAGGCTTCGAGATTGCAAATCATGATTACCAATCGTTGAGCGCTGCTCAGGGATTGGCTTGATCTTGCTGCTTAAGCTTCGGGAGCTTTCGGGAGCTTCGGGATCTATGGTACTGGGTTTCGCGGCCCTTGCCCGATCGCCCCGGTATTCCTCAGCAGCGCCTCTATGGGCCCCTGCATGGGGCTGGTTCAGGCCACAAGCGATCGGGCTTCTAAAGATAGCCATGCTCCGCTAAAAAGTCGGGGGTGATGGCATAGCTCTCCCCCGCGCCGCCGTTCAGGGGGCCCGCTCCCGATCGCAGGAGTTTTTCAACATATTTCCCCAACACGTCCCCTTCCAGGTTAACGGCGGCCCCGGGCTGCAAGTCCTGCAAGGTGGTGTGGGCGTAGGTGTGGGGAATGGCGGCCACCTTGAACCAACGGCCATCGTCCGAACAATCGGCAATCGTCAGGCTGATGCCATCGATCGCGATGCTGCCCTTTTGAACGATGTAGCGTGCGACCCGATCGCTCGCCTGAAAACTCAGTTCCCAGGAGGTGGCCGTGGCGATCGCCGATTCAAACCAGCCGGGCCCGTCCACATGCCCCGTCACGAAGTGGCCGCCAATTTTGCTGCCCACCCGCAACGAAGGTTCCAAGTTCACGCGCTGCACTTGCCCCAGGGTGGTGCGATCGATGGTTTCCGGGGACACAGCCGCCACAAACCCATCGGGCAACAGGGTTTCCACCGTCAAGCACACCCCATTCACCGCCACGCTATCACCCAGTTCCAAACCGGGGACAATCGCCCCGATCGCCTCGGGTTCGCAGGTAATCACCACCCGATCGTTCCCCAGTCGTTCCAGGGTTCCCAGTCCTTGCACCAATCCTGTAAACACCGCTGAGTCCTAATGCCTGATGCCGTTAAAAGCCACTGTTCAAAACTACCGATCAGAACCACTGACCAAAGCTGCGAAGCGCCAGGGCTGGTTGTCAAAACGCTAGTGGCGAAATCCGAGTTCAGAATCGCAGCCGCTAAAATCGCAACCGCTGGCGATGGTTGGCCACCGACAGCACCAGCCCGATCGCCACAAAATTGGTGAGCATTGCCGATCGCCCATAGCTCAACCAGGGCAAGGGAATCCCCGTAATGGGAGCCAGGCCGATCGTCATCCCAATGTTGACCGTAATTTGGAAAATCAACATTCCCAGCACGCCAATCGCGATCGCCGAACCAAAGTTATCTTTCGCGGATTGGGCGATCGACACCAACCGCAAGCAAATAATCCAAAACAGGGCCAGCACCACGATCGAGCCAATAAAACCCAGCTCTTCGCCCACCGCCGCAAAGATGAAGTCTGTGTCCTGCTCGGGAATGAAGTTCAACTGGGTTTGGGTTCCTTTGAACAACCCCTGGCCCCAAAGCTCCCCCGCCCCGATCGCGATCCGCGACTGGATCAAGTGATAGCCCCCACCCATCGGATCCTGATCTGGGTTGAGAAACATGGTGATCCGGGCCTTTTGGTATGGCTTCAAAAAGTCCCAAAAGATTTTGCCCAACCCCCCGGAAGTCAGGTTCACCACGATCGCTCCCAAGCTGCCATAGATGCGCCAGGGCAGACTTTTCCAAGCCGCAAAACCCATCAGGGCCACCCAAGCCAACCAAGCGGGCAAGTAAACGTTAAACAACACGGCGGAAATGACCGGCGACACCAGCAGCGCCAGCCAACCGGGATTGGCATTGCCCCAATACAACATGCTCATGCAAATCGACCCCAGCACCAACGTTGATCCCAAGCTGGGCTGCAAGAACACCAGGGCGGCGGGCACGGCCGTCACCGCTAGCACCTGAAACAAGCGCGGCAGGGTGGAAATGCTTTCTTGGTTGATGGCGCTGGCCAGGGTGATGATTAGCCCCACCTTGGCAAACTCCGAAGGCTGAATATTAAAGTTCCCGATCGTCAGCCAACGTTCTGCCCCCAAGGCCGTTGTCCCAAACAGCATCACCGCAATCAACAGCAGGTTAATGCCGCCATAGATCCACCAGCGCCAACGCTCCACTTCCTCATAGCGCGATCGAGCCAGCCAGAGGGCAATGATTAAACCAATGGCTCCCATCACCAGGTGTTGAATCCAGTTCGTGCCCCCGGAGCTGAGTTCGACGCTGCGGATGCTGATGCCACCAATGACGGTCATCACCGTGACCGCCAGCAGCAACACCCAGTCAATATCAGCCCAGGGTTGAATCAGCGATTTGAGATTCCAGCGACTGGAGCGCAACATGGAAGAAGCCATTGAGTGCAAGCAAAGGGCGAGGATTGGATCAAACAGTAGCGGAGCGATGGCCCGATGGTTCACCGCCAGTCGCCGGTAACGCCCAAACTAGTTCAGGCAAACTAGCTCAGGGCCATTACCGAAACCCGTGCCGCCACGGCCTGGGCGATCGCCTTCAGGGCCTGGGCTGAGGCCGAATCCGGAGCCGACACCACAATAGGTACACCCCGATCGCCCCCTTCCCGCACAGGCATTTCCAAGGGCACACAGCCCAGCAGCGGCACTGCTAATTCTTCCGCTGTCTTTTTGCCTCCACCCGAACCAAATAGGTCGTATTGGCGATCGGGCAGATCCGGCGGAATGAAGTAGCTCATATTTTCCACGATCCCCAACACCGGCACACTGAGCTGCTGAAACATCTTCAGCCCGCGCCGCGCATCAATCAGCGACACCGTTTGGGGCGTGGTCACAATCACCGCCCCCGCCATGGGCACGGCTTGGGCCATGGTCAACTGGGCATCCCCCGTTCCAGGCGGCATATCCACAATTAAGTAGTCCAACTCGCCCCAGTCCACTTGGTACAGGAATTGGCGAATGATGCCGTTCAGCATCGGCCCCCGCCAAATTACCGGTTGATCGGGGTCAATCAAGAAGCCCATGGACACCATCTTCACGCCGTGGTTTTCCGCCGGTTCCAAGATGTCTTGTCCTTGCCCCTGCCCTGGCCGCACCATCACTTCCGCCTGGGTTAAACCCAGCATGGTTGGCACGTTGGGCCCATAAATATCAGCATCAATTAGCCCAACTTTGGCCCCCGACTGGGCCAGGGAAACGGCAATATTCACGGCTACGGTGCTTTTGCCCACGCCGCCCTTGCCGCTGGACACGGCCAGGATATTTTTCACGCCGGAAATCCCCGCGCGATCGGGCAAGGATTTTTGTTGCGGCGTTTCAGCCGTCACTTCCACATCCACCGACTCCACGCCGGGCAGGGTTTTCACCGCCCGCTTGCAGTCATCCACAATAAATTCCCGCAAGGGGCAAGCGGGGGTTGTCAGCACCAGGGTGAACCGCACAGCGCCGCCATCGATGCTGACGTTGCGGATCATGTTCAACTCAACGAGGCTTTTGCGCAGTTCCGGATCTTCCACGGGGCGCAAAATCTCAAGCACGGCTTCGGGACTGAGGGCGGTAGCAGTCATGGGTGAGTGGGAATTCGTTGGCGTAGCTGAGTCGAAAGCTGAGTCTTAATCGGAAGCTGAGGCTAAAAGAGATCCCGAACAGATCCCTCAGAGATCCCGAATTCACTGAAGTTTCCAAAGCTCGGACTACGGGGGCCGATGGTTCGGCCATGGCAGCGAGTCGGGGGGATTCAGGAACTTTTGGGTGATTCTAAGGATTTGTACTCAGAGTTTGTATGTTTTGAAATCTTACCGTTTGCCGGTGGGCTGCTACCGATCGAGCAGAAGGCTCCTTATGTTCTGAATGTCCTGATTGTTCTCAGGGCTTGCAAGATCGAGAGTTGGGGAAATCAGGGGAGGCTCGGTGCTCAGGGGTCTGGGTTGGATTCTAGAAGTTGCTTCTCCATCTGTTTGAGTTCTGTTTGGGTATTGTTTGAGTTCTGTTTGGGTATTGATGGGTATTGATTTGAGTATCTGTTTGAGTCGCTCTCATGGCTCTGGGCGCTCATCAATTTCAAGCTGATCCCCACCTTGATCCCAGTCTTGTTAAGGGAAGTTGGCAGGCAGCGGCTTAGGCGATCGGGGGCGATCGAGCGCTCATACCAACGATTAATTCCGACTCAGCAGCAGGATTACAACAAAATTGTTAAGTTCTACGACTGCTTGGCCGGACTTTTAGGGGCCTCCGGTACGCTAGAGGGTCAATAGCAACCGTGGCACTGGTTGTCGTTTGGGTGAGGAAACTGACCCAACCGCCAGAACCTGTTTTCTACCAAGATCGATCGCCGTCCCCCGTCCCAGGCTGAGGGAGTTCCTAAATTTAGGTCGATCGCGGGCGTTTCCTTTTCCTAAAGCTTCCTAACAAACTGCGTTAGACATTAGCTATGACCGCATTCGCAACCCCCGCCAAGTCATCGATCACCCATCCCGAGGCCAACGGCCAGGCCCAACCCATGGTTGCGGGCGCACCGCCAGCCGACTCCCGTGAACGGGTTGGCCAATGGATGCGCCAAATTCAAGATGAAATTTGCCAGGGACTGACGGCCGCCGATGGGGCGGGTCAGTTCCGTGAAGATGCCTGGGAGCGGCCCGAAGGGGGCGGCGGGCGATCGCGCGTCATCACCAACGGCGGCGTATTTGAGCAAGGCGGAGTCAACTTCTCGGAAGTGTGGGGAACCCAATTGCCCCCTTCGATTTTGACCCAGCGCCCGGAAGCGGCCGGCCATGGCTTCTACGCCACCGGTACTTCCATGGTGCTGCACCCCAAAAGTCCCTACATCCCCACGGTTCACCTCAACTACCGCTACTTTGAAGCGGGCCCCGTGTGGTGGTTTGGAGGCGGCATTGACCTCACCCCCTACTACCCCTTTGTGGAAGATGTGGTGCATTTTCACCAAACCCTGAAGGATGCGTGCGATCGCCACAATCCGCACTACTACGACACCTTCAAGCTCTGGTGCGATGAATATTTCTTCCTGAAGCACCGCAATGAAACCCGTGGGGTTGGCGGCATCTTCTTCGATTACCAAGACGGCACCAACGAACTCTATCGCGGCCCCGATGCCCAGGGCCCCGCCGCCCAACACAGCAAGCAAGTGGGCGTGCCGGCTCAGCGCAATTGGGAAGAGTTGTTCGGCTTCGTGCAAGATTGCGGCCGAGCGTTCCTACCGGCCTACGTGCCGATCGTTGAGCGTCGTCAGTCCCAGGAATATGGCGATCGGGAGCGAAATTTCCAGCTTTATCGTCGGGGACGGTACGTTGAGTTTAACTTGGTGTACGATCGCGGCACGATCTTCGGGCTGCAAACCAACGGTCGCACAGAGTCAATTTTGATGTCTTTGCCGCCACTCGTGCGTTGGGAATATGGCTACCAGCCCGACCCCAACACGCGGGAAGCGAGTCTCTATGAGATCTTCCTGAAGCCGCAGGATTGGCTCAATGCACCCCCTCAAGTGCCTGGACTTGCCTAGCAGCTTGGGGAAAACGGCACTCCGAGACCACTTAAGTCTCCTGGGGTGCCGTGATACAATCCGAAGGAGACTTACCTGTCGAGCGCTGCTTCCGATTGCGTGGTGCTCGTAGCCGGTGCGATCAAATCGAAGCATCAAGCCCCCAGCTTTGTTTCGATCTCCGTGTCCTGACCGGGATCGTTCTTTGCACGTCCACTGGCCCCCGAGTTTGGGTATGGTCATGAAGTGCTTGCCGATCCGCCGCTGTCCTCAACACGATCTGTCGGCCAGCCCCCTTCCTAGTCCCCCAAGAGCGAACAATCCATCATGGAGCAGAAGACCCACACGACCAAAGATGGCACGACGGTAATTGTTCTCACCCCTGAAGGACGGCTGGACATTACGACAGCCTGGCAATTTCGCCTCAAACTGCAAGAATGTATTTCTAAGCTGAGTCCTCATATCGTCGTGAATCTCAGCAAGGTCAACTTCATTGACAGTTCTGGCCTCACCTCGCTCGTTGCCGGGATGCGGGATGCCGATAAGGAAAAAGGCAGTTTTCGCCTCTGTCAGGTACACCCCGAAGCCAAGCTGGTTTTCGAGGTCACCATGATGGATTCCGTATTTGAAATTTTTGATAGTGAAGACCAAGCCCTTGAGGGCACTCCTCGCACGATCGCTAGCTAGGCCTTCACCCTAGCGCGCCATCTGCCCGTTGCAATTAGGTTGTTATCAAACAAAAGGGGCGATCGCCTCCTAGGCAGCGCAAGCCCCGGGCTGCCCGATCGGGAACAGCCAACCTTTCAGCTAGCGCATAGCATCACCCACCACAAGCACTGGAAGATGAGTCCTATGGATCTTCCGGTGCTTGCGGTTTATGGGCCGAATTGGGTACTTTTTGCCTCCGGCCACTGCTCGCGCCACTCTTCGCGCCACTATCTGGCAACTATCTGGCAACTATTCACAACCATTGCCATTGCCCACGGTTCCAGAGCTTGACTGAGGCTGCCCAGTGACGTGACGGATTCGATCGACCCGCCCAGTCACGATCCAAGAGCCATGATAAGGGGGATGATCAAATATTGCAGGACAGTCGCAGTCTTTAAGAATTTTTAACGGCCAGACCTGTGCTAAGCCCTCGGGCAAGGATGAGAATAGGTAAAAGTTCAGTATTGCCCGCTACTAAGCAACAGCCATAGATAAATTTGGTGCGTTACAGTAGGGTGCATTTGAATCGAGCCATACCGAACCATCCGAATCGATCGCCAAGAGGGCCTTCTATATGCTGCAAACGAAACTGCGTTACTCGATCGACGAGATCCGAGACGAAGCCCGCCATCTCGTGGAAACGGGAAACGTGGATCGTCATCAGCCCCTCTATGTCCTCTGCCAATTTATTCCGCCTCGGGAATGGACTTGTGTGGAGTTTGAGCTAGAGCGGTGTGACTATCTACTCCGGGACTGCGTGGGAGACCTGCTCAGTCACGAAGAATGGACTAACGATTAAGACCAGCAGCCCCATCAAGCGCACATTAATTGGCTTGCCAAACCCTAAGCGATCGCGTGAGATGACGTGGGCGCTGTTACCCATCAAATTTTCAACTTTCGCTCGCCAGATCAAACAATCAACTGCCGATCGGCTGAGGCACATAAATTCTCCCACTGCGATTCATCCAGACCTATTCGGATTCAGCTTCATTGAGACTCACCCAAAGATCTAAGCAGTCCTAATCAGGTCTAGTTAACTCCGGTTGAATTTATTGCATTGATTAATTTGACTTAATTTATCAATCAATGGATTGAACGGAACATCGATCGATGAATCTCCATGGATATCTGAAACCACGCTGAAGTAATTTAGACTGCCAAACGGCACAACTGTTGACCAGGCAAGGAGCTGACGTTCCTTGCCTGTTTATGTTTAAACTGTTTTACTAAAATATTTTCAGAAAAACTTCTACTACAGCCCTTATCTCGATTACTAAGCACAGTTGTCTGTAGGGTGGGCAGTGCCCACCGAACCGTTGATTCATGGCATTTGCGATATGACGTGCCAATTATTTTAGGTAAAGGCTGTATCTAATTTTAGTTTTTAGATGGCTAAGTTTTTAGATTTTGAAGAGAGCTTAAGCAAGAAAATTTGCAGAAAATAATTTACAGAAAATAATCCATAACAGGAAAATCAAATAAGAAAACAAGGAGCAAAAGCCCCTTGTTTTATCAGCGATCGATCAGTTGTATTTGGTTGTGTATTTAGTTGCTGTGTTGACTTGCTTTTGAGAGTCGAAGGTTTCAGTTTTGAGACTCAAACCGAAGGCTCAGGCAAACGCCTTAAACCACTTGTTCAATTTCGGCAATTTCGGGGATCACTTCCTTCAGACGACGCTCAATGCCCATCCGCAGGGTCATGGCCGAGCTGGGACAAGAACCACAAGCACCTTGGAGACGCAGCTTGACAACGGGCCCGTCAATTTCAACAAGCTGAACGTTGCCGCCGTCAGCCATCAGGTAGGGGCGCAGTTCATCAAGGGTGGTTTCGACGTTTTCAACAGTGAGGGGTAGGGTCATGGCGAGCGTTCTGGATTTAGCAAAACGGATGAGGATTTTCCTTGGAGGGATGACCTCAGGGCGGGCGATGGATAGGTCGCTGGATCGTGCGATCGCCCGTCCTTTAGTGTATCGCCTGACTTGCTTACTTTTACAACAGGCAAGTTGCTAAATCTGGTTCATGCTCCCGAGTCGTGCTCTTGAGTCATGCCCGCAATTTGACAGGATTTCAGTTCATGGAGAATCGCTCACGGCCAGTTGCCCGGGCCGCTCGTTCGTGGCTGTTCGTTCGTGGCTGTTTGCTCGTGGCTGTTAGCGCACCAAAATCGTGAAGGTCAAGGGAGGAAGCTCCGTTTCGCCCACTTGGGCCACGGACAACCGGTAGCGATCGCCCGGTTTGACGTTCCGCATGGACAGGCGCAGGAGGCCTTCCCCAGCCGCTTGCACGGAGGCCTGCGGGCCGTGGAGGGTGGCAGTGCCCGTGCCGGGAAGCCGGAGGGTGAGGTTCAAGGCAGGGCGATCGGCTTGGGGGATGTAGTGGGCCTCAATTCGCAAAGCACCACCGTCAGCTAGCCATTCTTGGGTGACCTGGGGGGTTTTGGCGCTGAGTTCGAGGGTCAGGCGGTTCAGCAGTTCCCGCGCGGCCAACAGGGCAATGGTCATTTGCTGCTGGGGGTTGGCGCGATCATATTCCACATATTCCATGGGAAAACGATTGGCAGCACCGGTACGCACGGCCGTTGCCCAGCGCAACACGACGGAGGCTTGGGCATTCAGCAGGCGATCTTGGTCGGGAAATAGCTCATCCACGGCTTGCATGAGGGCTACGCCTTCTTTGAGAGCCTGGGCGGCAACGGTTTGACAAGCGGCTAAGAGTCGTTCGGCCAAGTCCGCTGGCAGGTTCGTGGGCAGGTTGAGCTGCTGGAACTGCCGTAGCCAGGGATTTTGGGGAACTTGGGCGATCGAGGGCGCGTCCTCGTAAGTGTCGCGATAATCTAGCGCCGCTTCAGACGACTCCCAAGGAAACAGGGGAGGGCGCTGGGAGGCTTCTAGAATCAACCGCTGTTTCAGCAGGGCGTGATAGCGCTGGTCAACGACGGGCATTGCATCAAGTTCGAGCATAGGATTCGCAACCGATAAATCGCTGGGAGATAGCGATCGCGCTGGTGCGGGGTTGATCGCCGGATCCGCAAGGGCAGAAAAGTCACCCTCTAGGAGGTCAGCGGGATCGAAGGCATGGGCAGCGAGGGCCTGTTCGATCGCCTGATCAATCTCGATCGGCTCAAGCTGGGTTGCCCCAAGTTCAATCGGCTCAGGCGATCGGGACTGATCAGGGGTGGTTGTGGGGTCGAGTTCCTTGGCCACATCCAATAACTGGCCCAAGAGCTGCGCTTGCAACGCACCGGGAACGCTATCTAAGTTGCTATTCATCTGTCCCCCTCCTCGTTCCGGACTCTGTGCGATTACGAATTTCCCAAGCGGTTTCCAGCAACTTGAACCATAGCTTTTGCACTTGAGAAGCGCTGATTCCCATCGCTTGGGCTACGGTTCGATCGTCTGATCCCGCGCGTTTTAGCTCCACCAATTTGGTAATTTCCGGGCCCAGTTGATTGAGCAAACTTTCCCATTGACGAGGGGTTAAGCCTAAATCGCGCTCCAAATCCACATCAAGCCACTGGTGAACCAATTCCCAACGGTGGAGCAAGGCAAAGCGAATGAGGTGATATTTGAAACGTTGTTGTAAGTAATCGCGCTGACGAGCATCCAGCCCCAACACCTTTTCAATTTCGCTGGCGGATAAGTCTTTTAATCGCAGCACCAAATAGTTAACGCATTCCTCTTGGTTGCGATCGCGCAGATAAGCAATTAATTCATCCACAACCGCCTGGCGCAGGGCCCCATCCATCACATCGGTGGATTCCTTGGCGCTGATTCGATCGCGCACCTGCTGCACCGATGCATCATCCCAGGAGTAGCCCTCACCGCTATCACTGGCGCTTTCGGCGGCCTGATCCATGTCGATCGAAGTTTCCGGGGGCTGTTGACGGGCAAAGGTTTGGGCCCGCAACACAATTAACTGCTGCGATCGTCCACCGGGCAACGGAATCCGGCGCTTGGCGTAGCGCTCCACAAACGCCATATATTCCGCCAACTCCAGCCGTACCCGAGGGGTGTAGTCCGGGGGCAACTGGTTTTCGCGCCGAAAGGCCCCCAGCGCCTCCACGTAAAATCCCTGGAGGAAATCCTCGATCGCCAACAGCCGCGCTTGATAGCTCGTGCGCGATCGGGCTGGGGAAATGTATCGGTAAATGATGGCGCTGAGGGTACTGTGCAACTCGGCTCGGCCGCGTTGGGATCCCAATTGGTAATAGCGCAAATTCTGTTGCAATCGGTGACGAGCCAGGCTGTGGGCCCAACCCAACACATCCCCGGAAGACTGGATCCGACGACTTTCAGTACAGATGCGATCGACTTCCGCCGCAATTCGATCGGCCACCGCTGTACAAACCGCCTCTGGAGCCGTCGTTCCTGACCGCAACTCCCGCTGCAATAAATCGATCGTCGATTCCACGCCCCTACAACTCTCGTCTGATGCCAACATTACAACCGACCATTGCGACTGATGCCACCCCAAGACTCCGGAGATGTCCTACGGAACGGTTTACCATGACAAGCATAATCGACTCAGCGATGACCACCACGAGCGATTACGCTGCCTGTGCGATCGGTAACCCCAATTAGCCCCCAACAACTTGCCACAAAATCCGCAGGTACAATGCTTGCGGCCGAGCGCAACGATGGTTGTGGCACGAGCGATCGTTGCTAGGACTGTTACTAGGGCGATTGCCAAAGCCGCCGCCCGCCCTGCCTAGCTTGACCGTCATTTTTCGTCTTTTTCATTGAACCTATGGATATTGAAAGCCAAATTCAAATTCTGATCGACAATGCTCCCCAAGACGGTCAAACTCCCGAAATCGTTGCCGCGATCGCCCCAGCATTGATCTACTTCGCCAACCAACTGAGTCGCGAAGACTACTACATCCTACAAACCCTGAATGGCGATTGGGTGCGCGTCACCCTCGGGAACCGCCGCGAACAGGGAATCGAGAAAAATGTGGTCTACGCCTTTCCCACCTTGCAAGACGCAGCCCGCGGCCCCATGCCCACCAAAGATCCCAACTTGATGGCCGCCCCGTTTCCCGTCACGCATATCCTGTTTCAACTGATGGCAATGGAAACGATCGATAGCCTCGTGTTTTTCGACATCCCCGGTGATGTGATGCAGGGCATTGAAGTGACCCGAGAAGCCTTTCAGGAAACCGTTCGCAACCTCTTTTCCCAAGTTCAACAGTGGCAAGAAGGCGACATGATTCCCAATCCGCTGCCCAATAGCGCCACAACGATCCCTTCAGATTTTGCATAGAATTTACATAGAAAGCGTTGAGCCAGTTCTACGATCCAGACTCATCAGTTCACAGTAGTAATTGATGACCATTGATTGGGATTCAGTCCAATCAATCCCCAACGATCACCCGATCAGTCTCTAGTCAATCATGCGATCTTTTGCACTCATCTAGCCCCTTGTTGCCCCTTTCACAGGCATCCTCAAAACAGAAGGAGGATGAGTCTTGACGAAGTAATTGAGTGATCAACATTATTTCTGTCTCTCCTCCACTTCAGGAAAGAGCAGGAGTTACGGCACAAGCAGGCTGGCAATTTCCATTCGAGTCTTAAAAACAACAAGAGTCACCTCAGTGTTAACCATTGAGGTGACTTTCGTATTATTTGTGGCGATTGACTCATTGCCAGCGACTGTGACTCGCAATGACTAACAGTTGTAGTGGCAAGTCATTACTGCGAACGACGATCGCAGACTGTCACTTTAAGAAATCACCATGAATTATTGTTGTGGGTTATCAACAGGCTCAGAAGTCAATCATGACTACGAAGGGCGCAGAAAACTGCTGACTTTACTAACACCAAGCCTGAAGATTACAACACCTTAGACCACTGAGGATGCAGCAAAGGCAACTGCCAAAGTTAGCCCCAGGAATAAGACAGCGGCCCCACCCAGTTGTGCGTAGCGGCGCTGTTCCCAGAAGGTGGGGTAATGCGCGTAGTACATCTTCGGCTCTTTGGCGTAGTTGTTCAGTTGGCCGGTTTCGTTAACGGTGGTGTACATGGCACTGCTCCGAAGGATGTGGGGGCTGTTTGTTGCCCTGTGTTTCACAGTGTAACACTATGTAAACTTTTCTTGCAACATACTTGACGAAAATTATTTTATTTTCCTCATTCGGAGCTAAAAGCCTTGGTGGTCATCAGTCCAGCCCTCGGATCAATCCACATTTCATCGTTTAATCGGCACATGCGTTAATAACGATTTAAAAATCACTACAGATTGCTTGCTTTAGGCCCGATCGCGCCCGGGGGCGGAAACGCAAGGCTATACTCGTTTTTGAGCGGGGATCGTCCTTGTCCAGTTCTTCAGCCCCCGTTCATCGCTTCCTATGTCCTCCCCGATCGCCCCGTGGCCCGATCGCCCTTGCCGCTTTGCCGTCATCAGCGATTTACATGTCGCTTTGCCCCACACGGTTTGGGATCATCCGAGTCGATTTCACTTGGTGGAGGTGGCGATTCCGGCCCTGGAGCAAATCCTGGAGCGACTGGAGCTACTAAATTTAGATTTCCTGTTGTTGCCTGGTGACCTGACTCAACATGGCGAGCCAGAAAATCATCAGTGGTTGGTGCAACGGCTGAAACAGTTGCCCTATCCGGTTTATGTGGTTCCGGGCAACCATGATTTTCCTGCCCAATCGAGTTACCCACGCATCACGACCCTGCCGGAGTTTGTGACGCTGTATCGGGACTTTGGCTATGGGGATTCTCCGCAGCCCTATTACATTCAAGAGTTGTTGCCCGGCCTGAAGCTGATTGGTCTGAATTCCAATCAACTTGCAGAAGATGGCAAGGAAATTGTTGGGGCGATCGATGCGGAGCAAATGGACTGGCTCGATCGCACCCTCGCCCAGCTCAACCCGCAGGATCTGACCCTGGTGATGGTGCATCACAATGTGGTGGAGCATTTGCCGGAACAGGCAACTCACCCCCTGGGCAGTCGCTACATGCTCCAAAATGCGATCGAACTGCGCCAAAAGCTGCGATCGGCCGGGATCCAGTTAGTTTTTACGGGCCATCTCCATGTGCAGGACATTGCCGAAGCTGACGGCCTCTATGACATCACCACCGGCTCCTTAGTCAGTTACCCCCATCCATTCCGCTTGGTCACCTTGCGGCGCGATCGCGCGGGTCATCCTTGGTTGGAGGTGGAATCGGGCCGCGTGAAGTCTGTTCCCGGTTGGGAAGATTTGCCCGCCCTTTCTCGGCAGTGGATGGGCGATCGGAGTCCGCCGTTTATGTTGAAAATGTTGATGTATGGCGGTTTGGGGCTGTCGCAAGACGAAGCGCTCTTGCTGGCTCCCCAGTTACGGAATTTCTGGGCCGATGTGGCCAATGGGGACACACTCTTTGAGTTTCAGCAATTGCCCCCGATCGTACGGGACTATTGCCAACAATTTGGGGCGATCGGCCCCGACGGCTCGATCGCACGCATCGACAACCACATCGCCCTGCGCCTCTAGAAACATCAAACCCAGCCAGCCATCTTCAAGGCAACGGCTCGCCCTGTCCTCATCCCCCAAAAGCAGACCAGGGGCCCACAAAAACAGACAAGGGGCTTAAGCCCCTTGCCCCCGCGCGATCGTTGGCTATTCAATGCCAAATTCCGCGCCCTCAGCTTTTTCATCACTGCAAGCCAATCGCCCCACAGTGCAAATCATGCAGCGCCGGTTACACAGTCTCAGCCACGCCGCAGCGCCGCCGCATCCTAAACCGCAGCCACCAACGGCTCCGAAGCCGACGGCCGACGATTAATCACCTGGTCAATCAGGCCATAGTCCTGGGCTTCTCCAGCCGACATGAAGAAATCACGTTCCGTGTCCTCTTCAATGCGGCTCAGGGGTTGACCCGTGTGATCCGCCAGGCAACGGTTGAGATTGGCCTTGTGATACAGAATTTCCTTAGCTTGGATTTCGATATCCGTTGCTTGGCCCTGTGCGCCGCCCAAGGGTTGGTGAATCATAATTCGGGAGTTCGGCAAGCTCATCCGTTTGCCCTTTTCACCGGCACTGAGCAAAAACGCTCCCATGCTGGCCGCCAGACCAACGCAGATGGTGCAAACGCTCGGGCGGATGTGATTCATCGTGTCATAGATGCCCATGCCAGCCGTCACCGAACCCCCAGGGGAGTTGATGTACAGGTAGATATCCTGTTCGGGATCTTCCGCGTCAAGGAACAGGAGCTGCGCCACGATCGAGTTGGCCACATCCGCATCGATCGCCGTTCCCAAAAACACAATGCGCTCCCGCAGCAACCGGGAATAAATATCAAAAGCGCGTTCGCCGCGGCCAGATTGTTCGATAACAGTCGGGATCATGCGCGTCCTATGGCTTGTGAATGACCTGAAACAACCTTGATTCTAGCGAGTTGCGCCAAATACCTTCTAGGGGTCTCGATACGGGTCTCCGCCCTCAGGTCTGCTCGATCGCGATGGAGCCTAGGCTGAACAGGCTAGTCGCCCATTTCACGCTCTCGATTCTGAGCAAGGTCGATCGACGCTCAATAGGCTGATCCACCATTCCCCGGCGATTTTTCAGCCAGCCAGAGCACAAGATCAGCAACGCTACGCCAAAAACCCAGAGACAAAAAAATCCAGAGACAAAAAAAGGGGTGGTGTGTCAATCACACTCACCCAATGAACCGTTGTCGTAAAAAGAGAGTTAGAGCAGGAAAAGAGAGTTAGAGCAGGGTCTGTGGAGATTGTCAGAGATGTCAGACAGAGATGGCACGCTGCGGAGACCCCAAAGGGGTGACTTTTTTGTTTCGTCCGCAAGCGCGTGAATGCAATGGAGTTTTTAGCCCTTATTGCGTTTTCAGCACTTTCATAACTTTAAGGGTATGCGAAAACCCCTAGCTGTCTGTAAAGCTAGGATGAACTTTCGCCCATTCCGTATGAACCTTTGGTAAAGAATTACTAGGCTCCAAGGACAAGGGCTGAATTGAGTTGGGTTGAGTTGAATGGGGCTGAGAGGTTGACCCAGCATTGCAACTGGTTAAACGACTTCTCGCCCAGCGTTTACCCCATCTGTTTTTTATCCGTGTCTGACTGTCTGACTATCTAACCGTCTGGCTATCTGCTATTCGCGGTCTGCTTTTTTCGTGACTGGCTTATTTTCGGCCAGCTTTACACGCCAAAGCAGAGTTGATCGTTTCCCGCCACTTGGTTCGCCCGTGGAGGTGATCCAACTTTTGGCGATCGGGGCTGACCAGGCGGGGGGATGCCAGTATTTTGCCGGTTGAACTCTGATTTGGAAAGGGCGGGGGTCAGTTTTTTGATCGCCACAGGGCGATCGCCCGGATCACCCCCAGCCCACTCCTCTCGTTGAACTAACTAATTAATTCAATGAGTCGCTCGCAAACGATTCGCGAACTATTCGCTGATGGCTCCTACCGCTCCCGAATAGATGGCTCCGCGCGGTGCATCCAAGGTCACGATCGCCCCGTCACGAATGGCATCGGTAGCCCCATCCACACCCACAATCACGGGAATGCCTAACCGCTGGGCGATAGTGGCGGCGTGCCCCGTCAGGCTGCCATCTTCGGTAATCACGCCACCGGCACGGCGAATCGCTTCAATGCAATCAACACTGGTAGCAGGAGCCACAAGGATTTCGCCCGCTTCCAGGGAGTTGGCATCCATCAGGTTTTTCACCACCCGGGCCCGACCGCTAACGGAGCTTTGGCCAATGCCACGGCCACGGCCCAACACGGAGGTCACCACTTCTACTTTGATCAAGTCTGTGGAACCGGAAATGCCTTGCAACGTACCGGCGGTCATCACCACCAAATCCCCTTCGCGCAGAACGTACTGTTCTTGGGCCAGCCCGATCGCCGCTTGCAGGGTTTGGGTGGGAGATGGCAAATCCAACACCATCAGCGGCCGCACTCCCCACACCAATTGCAATTGGCGGGCGATGTTGACATGGGGCGTAACGGCCAAAATTGGCGTACTAGGACGGAATTTAGAAACGTTGCGGGCGGTGGCTCCGGACTTGGTGAGGGTTACGATCGCCGCTGCATCCAACTGGGCCGCAATGTCCCCAACAGCCTTGGAAATCGCATTCGGGATCGATCGCCCAGCACTTTCCAAATCGAACTGGAATTTCTCCTGTTCAATCCGCACGGCAATCCGAGCCATGGTGGCCACGGCTTCCACGGGATATTGACCCACAGCGGTTTCGTTGGACAGCATCACCGCATCAGTACCGTCCAAAATGGCATTCGCCACGTCGGAAATTTCCGCACGGGTGGGCCGCGGGTTGCTGACCATGCTGTCGAGCATCTGGGTGGCCGTAATGATCGGGATGCCTAGACGATTAGCCGTGCGAATCAAGCGCTTTTGCAGAACGGGCACGTCTTCGGCGGGCAGTTCAACCCCCAGATCGCCCCGCGCCACCATCACCCCGTTACAAAGGGAGAGGATGGCCTCCATCTGCTCGATCGCCTCGTGCTTTTCGATTTTGGCGATCACGGGCACGTTTTTGCCCCGGCTGGCAATCATTTCGCGGATTTCCAGCACGTCTTGGGGATTGCGCACAAAGCTCAACGCCACCCAATCGACCCCTTGATCGAGGCCGAACATCAAATCTTCTTTATCCTTGTCGGTCAAAGCCTTGATCGACAGGTAAACCCCGGGAAAGTTCACGCCCTTGTTGTTCGAGAGGCGGCCGCCAACAATGGTGCGGCAGTGGAGATCGCCCTTGGCTCGATCGACCCGTTCCACGACCATTTCCACGCGCCCATCATCGAGCAAAATCGTGGCATTTTCAGGAACTTCTTCCGCCAGCAAATCGTAAGTGACGGAGCTTGCGTCCTGAGTGCCCACCACTTCCCGGCTGGTGAGCACGAAGGGATCGCCCTTTTGCAACACAATTGACCCTTCAGCAAATTTGCCGAGCCGAATTTTCGGGCCCTGAAGGTCTTGCAGAATCGCCACCGGCTGATTCAGCTCAAAGGAGATTTGCCGAATCAGCTTAATGTTGGACTGGTGGTCGGCATGGCTGCCATGGGAGAAGTTGAGGCGAAGCGTCGTGGCACCGGCTTCAATGAGCGATCGCAACACATCGGGCGTGTTAGTGGCGGGGCCAATGGTGGCGACGATTTTGGTGCGGCGCAAGGGCTGTGGCGAGTCCATGAATGTCTCGAAACGTTGCGGGTACTACGATACCATCGATGGAGTCCTCTCTCTGCTATGGGCCATGCGATCGACCTGGGACTGCTTGCTAGAGAACGTGGGTGAGTGGTACGGCTCCTTTGCCACGGTGGATGACCAAGGACAACTCCTCAGCGATCGCCCCAGCATCACCAGCATTACCCCCCTCGAAGGCGGCAAAACTATCTATCAACGGGTGCGCCAATTTGCCCCCACGGCCGATGGACAGTTTCCCGAAATCGAAACCGCTGCCCCCGTTCAAGATTTAGAACTCACCTACAGCAACCTGGGGCGAGGCTTCTTAGCCCTCGAAACCGGCGCATTTTCCCAAGGTTCCATGCAATTAGGGCCCTTTTCCGAATTTGGGGCCGAGTTGGGATTGGTGGCTCGGCCCTTGCGGGTGCGGGTCGTGATTCGCTACGACAAGGCGGCGCAGTTAATGCCCCTTTCCCTGATTCGGGAAACCCTGGATCCTATGCCAACCCTGCCGCCGGGGGAGCCGCTCACGCCTGAAGCGCTGTTAACCGCGCTGCCAGGGGTTTGGCAAGGACAGTGGGTGACGGTCTATCCCGATTTTCAGCCGGCCCAAACAGGCATGTCGCACTTGGAAGTTCGGCGATCGGGCGATCGGCTGGTGCAAACACTCAAGTTCGGGAATCAGGCGATCGGCTCTGACGCGGCGATCGTGGGGAATCGGCTGGAGTTCCGCGCAGGCAACAGCACAGTGCTCCTGCTGCCCAACGGGATTTCGGCCACCTTTCCCACGCAACTCAATTATCGACAGCCGCTCTTTTTGGAGGCCGGTTGGCTAATCAACCCCAATCTGCGCCAACGACTGATCCGCAGCTACGATGCCCAAGGAGCCTGGGCTAGCCTAACTCTGGTGACTGAAGAGCGCGTCGCCTAAGTTGCCCCAACAACCCTGGCCCAGTGACGAGGCGCGATCGAACGCCATATCTGGCTAGGGCGTTGGTGCAGGGCTGGACTGGGCTGGGCGTTGGGCGGGCCCCTGAGTTCGTTTCAACTCTTCTCGCAAAATTTGACGATAGGCACTGGGCAGCAAACGGGTCATGCGGTTGGTTTCAATGCCGTAGCCCAAACTAGTCCAAGTCCCGGACAAACGGCGCAACACTCGATCGAGCTGGCCCTGGCGCAAGGCCTGACGCAAATCGATCCCCCAAGCAGCCCGATCGTTCAGCCAGCGATAGACTACCCAATCCTGATAAACCGGCTCGAAACTGTAGCGGCCCAAAACGCCCCAACTGTGGCGATCGGGGTGATAGGCCTTCGCCTTTTCAAACCAGGTGCGATCGAGCATTTGATAGCGACCCGCCGCCGTGGAGCAATTGCCCATATTGGGCCCCAGCAAAATCGTCACGCATTCCTGGGGATGCTGGCTCAGGTTCCGAACCCGTCGGCCGCCGTAAAGCATTGCGTAAGGATCACGGCCATTCGCCTCGCTCACGGAAATTGTCCGCATCAAGGCCCGCAGGTAAGGGTCTCCGCCTTGCATGGCCAGAGGTGGAATGGCCACGCCTTCGCTCAGCTTCAAGGCTGGGCCCAAATAATTTGCCCCCGATGGCGACAACTCCGACAGGTTCAAGCCCAACCACAACAGGGTAATGGCACTGCCCGCCGCGATCGCCCCGTTGACCAAAGATCCCCAAAAGGTCGTCGATCCCTCTGCTGGTGAGGGTGCGGGCAACTTGGGTGGCAACTCGGTAGGCGAACTGTTGGCATGGTCAAGCATGGGCCAGAAGCCGGATAGAGCACCGGAGGCAAGGGGGCAAAATTGGGCGATCGGGAAACTGAGCCTGAATCGACGAACGGTCTGGTTTTGATCGATACCTGAGTCCACCGCTCCCCTCAGGCACATTCTAAAGCCCGATCTTCCAGCAGGCTGAGGGGAATCACCCCACAACACCCTTGTCCACCTCAGCTTCATCCATGCAGGAATTGGCGCACTGTGGCTAGGTAAGTTTCCGGATCCTCCAGCATTGGAAAATGCCCCGTGGCTGTCAGCTCGCGGTAGGTAATGCGAGGGTTGAGTGCAGCGGCCTGCTGTCCCAAACGCGGCGGAATAATTTGATCAAACTGTCCCGCCACCAACAGGGTCGGCACAGGCAAGGCCGCAAAGGCAGCGGGCATCTCTTCCACGGCTCGCAGGCTAACGGAGGTGAAGATCGTGCCCAGGGCCGCCGCGCGATCGGCCTGAGTAAAGTCCTCCAGGAAAGCACGCTGCTCCGAGATCGGAATGGAGCGGTGCAAAAATCGCGCCATGAACAGTTGTGGCGCTAGGGGTAAGCGAGACAGCCAAGGGGGGCGAAATTGCACCACATAGCCCCCAAACCGGTAAAAGGCCGCAAAGGCCGCCGCGTCATATTCAAAAATGCCGCTACAGGTCAGGATGGCTTGCCGAATCCGATCGGGCGATTGCCGCATCAGCAACACGGCCACCGAAGCCCCCATTGAGTGGGCATTGAGATACACCGGCTCCGTGATGCCCAGGCGATCGAGCAGCGCGATCAAATCTTCCCCATAGGCTTCCAACCAGTAGTCAGGAGAATCGGCCGGGGGGTGGTCTTGGGGTAAGCGCGATCGACCAAATCCCCGCAGGTCATAAATCAGCGCATCGAAGCGATCGCTCAGGGCCGCCGCAGTCGATCGCCAATAGCGCCCGGAGCCGCCCCAGCCATGCAAAAACACCATAATGGGCCGACCAGTTGGGGTCGTTGCGCCCCCCTGTCGGATCCACTCGTAATAATGCGCTGTTCCGCGCACCTCCACATAGGCCATGGTTGCAGAGCAGCAAAGAAGGTTAATGCAAAAAGGTTAGTAGATCACAAGATCAAACTTCGAGATCGGGTGCCAAGCCCCAAACATCAGGCTCGATCGAGCCATTAGCCCAATGAGCTGAGCTAGTTCCAGTCCTAGGCAGGCTAGGCAGACTCCGGCTTCGGCAGCGACGACGGGTGCAACAACAACTCCGCAGTCGATCGATGCTCCACCATATGCCGCGTAATCAGACAGCGGGTCAAATCCTTCCGCGACGGCACTTCATACATCACATCCAGCATCAGCTCTTCCACAATGCTGCGCAGGGCCCTCGCCCCCGTTCGCCGTCGATAGGCCTCCTGGGCGATCGCCCGCACCGCATCCGGCTCAAACGTCAATTGCACATTATCCATCCGCAGCAGCTTTTGATATTGCTTCACCAGCGCATTACGCGGCTGCGTCAGGATCGCAATCAGCGCCTCCTCATCCAACGGCTCCACCACCGCCAGCACCGGCACCCGCCCAATAAACTCTGGAATCATCCCGAACTTCACCAGATCTTCCGGTTCCAGGTGGCGCAAGGTATCCGCCGTGCGTTGCTCCCGGGATTGGGTTTCGCCCGCTCGCACAAAGCCCATCGACTTCTTGCCCGTGCGCTGCTCCACCACCTTCTCCAAACCAACAAACGCCCCACCGCAAATGAACAAAATATTGCTGGTGTCGATTTGGATGCAGTCCTGGTAAGGATGCTTACGGCCCCCCTGAGGCGGCACATTCGCCACCGTCCCTTCCAACATTTTCAGCAGGGCCTGTTGCACCCCCTCCCCAGATACGTCGCGCGTAATGGAGGGGTTTTCGCTCTTGCGGGCCACCTTATCAATTTCGTCAATGTAGATAATGCCGCGCTGGGCTTCCTCCACGTCAAAATCCGCCACCTGCAACAGACGCAGCAGAATATTTTCCACATCTTCCCCAACGTAGCCCGCCTCCGTCAGGGTTGTGGCATCGGCCACTGCAAAGGGCACATCCAAAATTTTGGCTAAGGTCTGAGCCAGCAGCGTCTTGCCACACCCCGTGGGACCCATCAGCAAAATATTGGACTTTTGGAGTTCCACCCCATCATCCAAAGCGGGCGCACTAGGATTACTGGGGCTTGCTGCGGATCCCTGACCATTTTCGGCTTCCTGCAAGCAGGCTAACCGTTTGTAGTGGTTATAAACCGCCACTGACAAGACTTTTTTGGCTTCGTCTTGGCCAATAACATGGTCATCGAGGTATTTCTTGATTTCCCGGGGCTTCAGCACCCGATGGGGTGTAGTGCGGGGAGTGCGGGTGCGCGTCCGCTCAGCCGGTTCAGGACGAGGCGGCGCTTGGGTTGCCGTGCCACCGTTGAAGAGTTCTTCGTCCAAAATCTCATTGCACAGATCTACGCACTCATCGCAGATATAGACTCCCGGCCCAGCAATAAGCTTGCGGACTTGCTCTTGGGACTTGCCACAAAACGAACACTTGAGATGGGAGTCAAATTTCGACATACAGGTTGCCCCTCGAAGTCGCGCACTCGTTACCGCATTTGCCCATGGCATTGGCTCATGGCAAAGGGGTGCTGCGCTGGTAGTGAATCAAGATCTGGCTGATGGCAGATTTGCAAAGTCCCTGGCTCCACCCGTAAACCGGTGGAACCCTTGACAGAACCTGAGTTCCGCCTCAGGGGCGATCGCACGAACATTTCCGCTGGCCAAGCGCTGGCTTTGGGCGCGTGGTCACCCTAATGGTCACAATGCGAGAGCAAACATCTAACCAGAGGATACCTTTTTCCATTATGCCTCAAGCACTCCGCAAGCCGTTGAAAACCTGGCAAAGGCACGCCGAACGATCGCGCTGCCCTGAAGTTTTCAGGATCCCGATCGCCCCCACCCCCATAATCCCGATCGTCAATGGAAGCACCACACAAGCGCCCCCACCCAGAAAAGCAACCAAAACAAAAGAGCAAGTGCATGGGTAACACTTACTCTTTTGAAAATGGCTTCATTTGGATTGTGCTGGCTCCCACAAACGGGTTCAGCCAAGCACTGTTTCTAAAGTTGCCCTCGAACAAGCTGGGCTAGCCAATCGGAGATTGCTGCCCAGCTTGATTGGCCACTACACCGTCATTTCAACGCGGCAGTGGGGTTGCAACTTAGAACTTGAAGACAGTCCGCAACACGCCCAACACAGCAGTGTCGTTGTCGTTGTCGTTGTTGGGATCGGTCACCACAATCACGCCAGGAGTGATCGAGATGTTGTCGTTAACCGCAAACTTGTACAGAGCTTCGATGTGCCAGGAATTGTCATCATCTTCGCCACCGACAGTGTTGTCGGCGTTGTACAGGTTAGGCTGTTGACCCACAATCAGAGCGCCCACGCTGCCTTCCTTGAACAGGTCGGGGAACGCGAAGGTCAAAGCCCAGTTGAACAGGTCAGCGTTGCCATCGCCGTTGTCTTCAGCGTTAGCAAACGTCCAGCCGGCCCAGCCGCTCAGCACGAAGTTCTTGCTCAGCTTCGCGGTGGTTTGCACGCCCACGTTGTGAGCGGTGGTGGGGTCGCGGAAGGGGTTGTCGCCCAGGAAGCTACCGGTACCACCGGTCAAGCTCGGACGGGTGCGAGCATCGGTGCTGTGGTAAGCGTAGGCATACAGCAGACCGATATCCCAAGTCTTGCTGGGGGAGTAGTACAAGCTCGCAGCAGCGCTGTAGCTACCGTCGAACAAACCAGCACCGGTTTGGGGATCGTTGGCTTCGCTGGCCAGGTAGCTGGCGGCAAAGCGGAAACGTTCGCCCTTGTAGTTCACACCGATACCAGCGCCTTGGGGCTGGCGGAACAAGGGGTTGTAGCGACCGAAGCGCGACAGAGCGCCATCAGCCGAGGATTCCAACAGGGGGTTGGCGGTGTAGTGGATATCGTCGATGTCCAGACCGGTCGTACCCACGAAGGCGCGCCAGGTGTTGGCGCTGTTCAGGGGGAAGCGGTAGTACAACTCATCCAGGATGAAGTTGTTGCTGGTGTTCGATTCCCAAGCCAAACGAGCCATGTTGGTCTCGCTGCTGTAGTAACGAGGCACGTTACCCACTTGCAGACGGGTGCGCAGCAAGTCCTTACCAGTGAAGCTGGTGTTGAAGTTCAAGCGCACGCGGTGCGAGAAGGTGGCGTTGTCTGCTTCGTCGTTGTCGTCATCACCAACAATATCCGACAGGCCAGCAGCCACGGCCATCACCACTTCACCGGTCAGCTTGGTGGTGGTGGAGAATTGGTTAGCTTCCAGCTCGGAGGTGCGGGCTTCGAGAGCATCCACGCGACCGCGCAGGGCAGCCAATTCAGCCGCGAATTCTTCTTGCAGCTTCTGCAGCTTGCGCAGATCTTCCTTGGTGGCCAGGGGATCGGTAGCAGCCTTGATCAGGTCGTTGATCCGATCGAGGCAAGCGTTCAAACCGGCGGCAAACTCGTAGCGGCTCAAGGGGCGGTTGCCCTTGAAGGTGCCGTCCGGATAACCGGCGATGCAACCATAGCGCTCAACCAGCGATTGCAGCGCTTGGAAAGCCCAGTCAGTGGGTTGCACGTCGGACAATTGCGACACGGAGGTCACTTGGTCCATGCTGGCGAGATCGTCTTGCAGGCCAAGCTCGATCGCCGAAGGGCTAGCGTCAATATTGGTTTGGGTCGTTGCTTCACCGGCAAAAGCGCCTTGAGCGAGCAACAGCGAGAGGCCAGCAGCAGCCGGGCTCAGGCGCAGTGCATTCCAGAACAGTTTCATTCGCGTTTCCTCACACCGATACCAGTGAAAGTGTTACTGAGTCAGTACACTTCCTGTGGCGATTATAGATCGAACCGACAAGAGGCGGAACCGAGTCTTGGAAAAGATTCTCGAAAATTACGGTTAAGGAGGGTCTGAAACCCCTGATTTCACGAGCGATCGGGAAGATCAGGAGGATTCGATCAAGTTCGATCAAATCCAGTCAAATTTGATGGCATCTCAAGTTTTTGGCATCTTTTGGATCCAAGCGAACCGGAGAGCTACCCCCCAAAATTGGGTGCAACTAGCAAAAGGGCTGTAAATCTTCGCGGCGAATGGCCACAATTCCCGGTCTGGGCGGTCGGTTGCGATGACCCTCCGGCCAATTGGAGCCGATCGGAACAGTGCGCCGCTGCATAAAAGGCGTACCATCGGTGGCCATCACCGCCAGTTCCACCACTTGAGTGGCATCCTGGCGACGAGTACCGCCAAATTCGCCAGGGTGTTGCACCGAAATCAGTAGGGTGGCGCGATCGGGCAAAAAGCAAGGCCCCGTTAGTTCCGTTTCCATAGGCCCATAGGCAAAGGGAATTGCCAAACCGGCCGCTGGCCCGCGCGTTGGCAACCACCAAAGGGAATTGTTGCCATAGATAGCCCTGAGATTCGATTGGCTCAGGGGCTGGCCTTGGGAGTCGCGGCGATTGGCAGGAACCGGACGATTTTGTTTATCGCCGCTCATGTCCGTCACCATCCAGAGATCGCCCCCCGGGTCAAAGGCCAAATTATCGGGATTGGCAAACCCCAAACCTCCGGCCGCCGGTTCCCCACCTGTGGCGATCAACTGCCAGCGGAAGGTGAGGGCCGCCGGATCCTGATCAGTTTCCACCAGGCGAGCAACCCAGCCATACTCATAGGCTCCTTCCCCTTGGGGCCCCACAAAGACGCGGCGATCGGGGCCACCGTCCAGACTGTTGGTGGAACCGGAGGTGAAGGCAATTAGCACCGAGCCATCGGCCGCCAATTCCGTATCCTCCGGCCGAGCCGTGCAAGTGGCTCCGGCTGCATTGGCTGCAAAGTGGGCATCAATTAAAATTGCGCCTTGGCGTTCTGCGGGTGTGCCTTCATATAGGTCTCCGAGGGTGGCAAATTTCGCCTTGAAGGCTAGGGCCACCGCATCATCTCGCACCCAGGTAATGCCACCCGCCGGCCGCTGGGGCAAGGTGACCATTCCCCCGACGCAATGGCTGGGCAAAACCGGATCCACTGGCGTATCCGGGGCTAAGGGGATCCAACGCCCTGTCCCGTCGGGATCAAACTGGGCCGCGTAAAGCATTCCTTCCTGAAGCAGTTGGGAGTTGCGTTTGTCTTGGGGGTTGCGCACCCGGCCCTGGCTCACGAATTTGTAGATGTGGCCACCCCGTCGATCGCACCCGGAATAGATTGCTAAGGGGCGATCGGGGACAACTCGCAGGGCCACCGCTTCGTGGCGAAACCGTCCCAGCCAGGTGTGTTTGGTTCCGTAGTCCTGAGGTTTTTTGGGGTCAATTTCCACCATCCAGCCATATTTATTGCCCGCCAGACCCAACAGGCTGCCACAGCCCATGAAGTCGTCGGTGTCCATCTTGAATCGGAGTGTTTCAGGGGCAAAGGAACTGCCATCCGCGTGAACTGGCTCCACCACCACGTCTTGAAAGTTTTCTTCGGCGCTGAAAACCGTTCCCCAAGGAGAAGTGCCACCCGCACAGTTGGCAAAAGTGCCAATGATTCGATCGCCCAGTTGGTCGTTGTAGCCCCGCATGGTGGCCTTTCGGAAAATGGCCGTGGCGGGGCCCGTGGCTTGCAGGTAGTGCCCGTCAGTTAGTCCCGAAAGGCCTGTCACTCGCCGTTCTCGGCGGGACGGTTGCCGCCGCCAGCGCCCGGTGCGATCGCGCTGAATACTGATGACCCCGATCCCTAAGTCTTCCAGGGCGGCGGTGGCAATTTGCCGCAGGGCCTCGCGGAGGGGATCTGCGGGGGCCAGTCGCCCCCAATCCAGGCCTTGACCACCGGCATGGGCTAGGGCACGGGTCACCGGCTCGATCGGGAGCGATCGCCCCATCACCGTTTCGTAGGCCTCTAACCAAGGCTTGGCGCAAACATATTCAAAATTGACCACCAAATCTCCCCGATCGGGATCGGTGGCCACGAATCCCAGGTAGTCGTTGTTGTAGCCCACATGGCCGTTTCCAAGGCGATCGCCCCAAACCGCCAACAGGTCATAGGTAAATCCCTCAGGCAGCACCAAATTATCCTGCACCGTAAACGTGCGGTGGCTGGCAATTTGCTCCGCGATCGAGGCTCCTTCAAAATCCAAAGGAATTGCAAAGGGAATGGGCTGAAACTTCGCAGCGATCGCCTGGCGCAATGCACTTGCAGTTCCCGGATTTGCCCAAACTTTTTGCCAGTCCAGGGCCACCGCAGAACCAGCACCCAGGCCCAACAACCCCAGAAAATTCCGCCGCTTCATCGTTTGAAAACGGAGTCTGAAACCCCGCCCTTTAGGACTTGTTAGAATGTAGTTGGCCGCTGGGCTAGCGGTGTCAGTCTGTGGAGTGACCGTAAGACCCGAAAAGCAAGTCTCGGAAGGCGCGTGCTATGAAGCAGAAAACCCAAATCGGGAGACTCGGGAATGCTTGTCCGCTTACGGCGAGAAGGATGACAATTCCCCCCCTATCATTAGCCCCCGAAACAATCTACATGCCTGATTAATCTACTCAATTGCAATTGCACAACAGAATCCGTTGCGAGTGCCACTGTTTCAGGGCAGATGGGCCGTTGCGTTGGAACAATCAACCATTCCCAACGCAAAAACCGAAGGAACAACACAACAAAGCGCTGTCACCTTCGGTAATTGTCGAGTTCTAGAGTTCTGTTCAGCCTAGAAATTACAAAAGCACTGGCATTAATACTAGGGCTTAGTACGCACGCTCACGGGGCCATTCACCAACACCTGGCAAGCCAAACGGTAATTGTCGGGCTTCTTGCGAAGGGTGCGATTTTCAAAATCCGTCCGATCGGACAAATTTTCTATCCCTTCCACAATTTCGACAACGCAGGTGGCACATTGGCCATAGCCACCGCAGTTCATCATTTTGCCGTACAGCTTATAGATATCAATGCCGTTCTCGATCGCCTTGATTCGCAGGTTGGAACCGGTGGCGGCGATTACGTCCTTGTTTTCGTTAACGAAGTGAATAGTGCCCATAGGGTGTTGGGAAAGGGACTCGCTGACAGGGCGTAGCTCAGGGGGAATTGTGGGTCTTTGCTGAAAACTGGGAACTCGTGTGGTGGGCAGGGCGATCGAGAAGGGATAAAAACCACGACCGATGCCACTGCTTTGCCCAAACACAGGTGCAGTGCTGCAAGCAAGGGACACAACAGATGCAGCAACAGATGCAACAAGCGCAATGAAAGCAAAGGCAATCGGTGAAAGATTGCAAGATCATTGCAAGATGTTGCAGTTTGTTGAGCTACCCCAGTTTAATGCGAGTGCCTCAGGAGCAATCGTGGCAGAGAGTCGAAAAAACCGACCTCGGCCCGATCGCCCCCCAAAACGCAAGACCGCTCAAAGCAGGCCATTCTAGTTCGATCAATCCCGGCCGACCAAGCCCCCTACGGAGTAGCAGGGCCCGTCGGTGCATCGACCAGTTCAGGCAGTTGAATCGGTTCCGGAACCGGTTGAATCGTACCCGGCGGCAGGTTGCTGACGGCACGGTTGAGGGCGGCCAACGCGCGGTTGTAGCCAATAATCGCAATCAGCACGTTACCCCGCGCCCGGGTGAGGCGGGTTTCTGCGTTGAGTCGATCGGTCTGTGTGCCCACGCCGGCCTGGAACCGGAGCCGCGCCAAGCGCACTTCCTCTTGGGCTGACTCGATCGCCTTGAGGGAAGTTTGAATGTTTTCGGCGTTGGCTTGCAGGTTGGAGTAGGCCACTTCCACTTCAAACCGAATTCGATCGCGCGCCCGACCCACACCGTTTTCGGCCTGCTCGATCGCCACCGACTCCTGACGCGCCTGGGCCCGCGCCGCGCCGCCATCAAACAGCGTCCATTGCAACTGCAAGCCCGTGGAATAGCCGCTGACCAAGCTGAAGTCGTCATCGGGCTGAATCACATCCAGCAACTCATAGCGAGCAAAGGCACTGAGCTGGGGCCCCAACTGAGACAACCGGGCCCGCCGTTGGGCGCTGTTCAGTTCTCGCTGGGCCAGTTGCTGTTCAATTTCTGCCCGGTTGCGATAGGCCAGCACGATGCTGTCTTCGAGGGGCAGCGTCCATTCACCCGCCTTGGCGATCGGGTCAGCGGTTTGGATGTCGATCGCCTCCGGCAAACTCAACAGCCGGGCCAGTTCCCGGCGGCGCTGGGTTTGTCGATCGCGCGTTTGCACCACCAACTGGCGATCGTTGGCCAATTCCACTTCCGCTTGCAGCACCTCAAACCGCGTTCCCAACCCAGCCTTTTCCAAAGCTTGGGCATCCTTCACGCTTTGCTCCCGAAACTTGACCGCCGATTGGTCAATTTTGAGCTGCTCGTTTTCCTGCTGTAGCCGGTAGTAGCTATCGGTGATGTCGCGCCGCAAATCCTCAAAGGTGGCTTCGAGGGACAACTCAGTGGCTCGCAACTGAGCTTGGGCGGCGGCAATGTTCGCGGGCCGCAGTCCCGAAGTGTAGATGTTGTAGCTCAGTTCCAGAGCGCTGCTCCAGGTGAACTGATCTTGGGTGTCAATATCTACCTGGCCCCCAAAGTTGCCAACACGGCGAGCGGTTCGGTTTTGCAACAACAGATTCAAACGACTGCCGGCCGTGAGCGAATCCGTGAGGGAGGAGGAGAACCGCAATTGGGGATAGTTAGCGGCGATCGCCTGGCGCAGTTGGGCCCGGCTGCTTTCGATGCTGAGGTAGGCCTGGCGCAGGTCTCGGTTATTGCGACGGCCAATTTCTAGGGCCTGCTCAAGGGTAATCGGCTGGGTCAGCAGGATCCGCACTTCTTCCGGCAGGGTGGGAAATTGCAGCGGGTTTGGATCAGATTCCAGCCGTTGGATCACCAGCTCATCCGCTTCTGTGTTGCCTTCAGGCCGATCGCCCAAGGAACCAGGCGCTGAGGGCACATTTCCGAACGGATCGGGATTACTGGAACTATCATTCGCCTGGGCCACGGGAGCTGAGTCTCCCCCGATCGACTCGGAAGCGTCGGCCCTGGGGGAGGCTGCTGCAAGCGCTTGCTCTTGACCGGCTTGCTCTTGACCGGCTTGCTCTTGGCTGGCTGATTCTTGGGCGATCGACTCCTGATGACGCTCGGCAGCGATCGGAACTGCGGTGGCCACCACACCCACAGCCGGCTTGGCCGGTTTAGCTGGCTTCGGCAAATTCAGCGAATTAACAGGCGAATGAGGCGATTCAGCGGATTCAGCAGATTCCGAACCAGTCGCGGCGGCTGAATCCGGTGGCGAAGTAGGGGACTTGTCGGCTATGACATGATCAGCTTCAGCCAAGGTGGCGGCCGCATCCACTTCCACCGACTCGGCGCGGGCGGCATCCGCCCACAGACAACACAACGCGACGGTAACCCCTAAACCCGTGGCGATCGCTCGATGGGCAATCTTCATAACCAAAACTTGCTTCGCTCCTCACGCCTAAAACCGGCTGTTTTGACGGCTGCCACTGGTGCAAAGTTCGTAAATTACTCAATTACTCGCCTATTGCTCGCATCGTCACCAGCAGACGCTGCCAACTCCCGAAAGTTCGGGGCCCGAAAGTTCAGGGATTGATTACTCCCTGTGGGGGTTGCCAGCGTCGGTTGGATGGCCTTGCGCAGTGGATACTCGATCGAACTGAGATCAAACTGAGAATCGACCCAGGATCGAATCGAGGTTGTGCCTCAAAAAGCATACTGGTTAGTCTAGCGGCTGGCCTACAGAATCGGCCGGCTCGCTCCCCCGAGTCCCCAAACTCCTACGCCAGCAAATCACTGGGCGCTTGGGGGGCGATCGCTTGGGGCCAAGCGGCGGCCACCGCTTGTTCAATCACCGCTTCAGCACTGGTGACAATCACGATCGGGACTTGCAGCCGATCGCTCACCTCCTGCACCGTCATATCGTCCAAAAAGCGCTGTTCACCATGGCGCAACATCAGCGACGGCAGCAGCAACGCATCCCCCAAATCTTGGCCCGCCAACTTTTGCACCAAATCCTGGCCCGTCAGCAAGCCGGTAACGGTCATGGTTTGGCCCCAATAATCTGAATTTAGGGCCGCCAATTGCACCGTTAGCCCCGAAATTTGATTGAGCTGGCGCACCAAACCACTGAAGGGCCGCTCCACCGTGTTCCCCACCACCCAGGTGAGGCAACGGGGAAAGGGGGTTTCACGCACCGGGTTCGCCGCCAGGGCCCGCTCAAACTGATCCACAAACAGCCGAATGGAACCCACGCCGTTGTCGATTTGCGGAAAATCTTCGTACTCGACCATTTCCGGCAAATCCTGACCCGCAATCAGAAACCACTCATCGGCTAACCAAACAAAGGTGGAACCGAGGGTTTGGCGAAAGGTTTGTTGGAGCGATCGCACCTGGGCAATAACTTCGCAGGCTTTGGCGGGGGTAACGGGCTGTAGCTCATCATCGGCCGGGCGGAATTGCGTTAGCCCCGCTGGCACGATCGCCACGGAGGTGACCGTTGGGCGATGGGGTTCCACTTCGTCTTGGTCGCCATCTAGATCATCGTCTAGCTCGTTGGGGTCTTGATCATCCCAAGCGGCCCGATCGAACCCATCGGCCCCATCCCACTGATCATCCCCATCGGCCTGATCTTCCTCTGAATCCCAATCCGTCAAGCCCATGGGCTGCGATCGCGGATCGAACACATTTGGATCGAAAACATCTGGATCGACAACATTCGGATTAACAACATTTGGGTCAGACAGATCCGACTCTGCCGCTTCTGAACCGTCGAGGCGATCGATCACCGCCACCCGATCGCGCTCAGATTCGATCGCCCCCAAATCGGCCCCAGGCGATCGCCCCGCCAACAACGTCACATTTTCGGAAATGGCCCAGCCACCCCCGATCGCGGCTTGGTCAGCCAGGGCCGGCATAGCCCGCCGACTGGGCCCGGCTTGGCCCGCAGGCGATCCATAAAAGCCGGCCAAATCATGAATGGTTCGCTCCAAATGCACCCCATCATTAATGCCAGGACAGAGCACCACTTGAGCATGGATTTGCAAGCGCCGATCGCGAAACCAAGCTAACTGGTTCATGATCTCGCCCGCCCGAGGATTTTTCAGCAGGCGCGATCGCACCTCTGGCTCCGTGGAATGCACCGAAACAAACAAAGGCGACAACCGCAGCCGCTCGATGCGATCCCATTCCCGCTGCGTCAAATTGGTGAGGGTGAGATAGGAGCCATAGAGAAAACTCAACCGATAATCATCATCTTTGTAATAAAGCGATGCGCGTTTACCGGGTGGCTGCTGATCAATAAAACAAAAGGGACAGCGGTTATTGCACTGAATCAGTCCATCAAACAGGGCCGCCTCAAATTCCAAGCCCAACTCGTCGTCATAGTCCTTTTCAATTTCAACCAGGTGGGTGCGATCGTGCTGATCCAACACTTCCAACTCCAACACCTCATCGGCACAGAGGAAGTTGTAATCAATCAAATCTCGGGGTTTTTGGCCATTGATGGCCACCAACCGATCGCCCACTTCAAACCCCACCTCCTGGGCAATTGATCCAGGCAACACTCGCGTAATTTTGGCCGGTCGCACCGCTGCTTCGCTCATCCCCACGCTCCTGAATAGACAACTGGCCAGGCGGTCACCAATCGTGTTTTCCTTGGGCACAACCGGCCAAAATACAGACACCCAATGGCGATTGTGCTGGGGCGATCGGGCCTATGCTGTTGATTCCCAAGCCTTGAACCCCACTGGGCAAGGCCAAGGCGGCTTTGGTGGCCGTTGATTGCTCGTAACCACTCTACCAACTGTTGATTAACCCTATGCCCGCCGCATCCGCTTCCGGCATTCAGCCCACTCTGGAATTCATTCCACCCAACTACACCCCTTGGGTGCATCGGTTGGCGCGTTGGATCTTTCCTTGGTTGATTCGCCAACAGGGCATCGCAAAACTCCATACGGAAAATGCTGAAACGTTGGCGGAACTGTTTCGCGACTTCCAGGCGGGCAAACTCCGCTTTATTTTGGCTTTTCGGCATCCCAGCACCAATGACCCGTTCGTGATGTCCCACTTGCTGTGGGAGGCAGTGCCCCAGGCAGCGCGCGATCGGGGCATTCGGCTGCCGGATTGGCCGCACACGCACTTTATCTACGATCGGGGCATTCCCCTTTGGGCGGGGGATGCGGTGGCCTGGATGTTTTCCCACTTGGGCGGCACATCAATGCAGCGGGGCAAGCTCGATCGCCCCGGGCTAAAAACGGCTCGCGATCTGTTGCTGAACGGGCGGTTTCCGCTGGCGGCGGCCCCGGAAGGCGCAACCAACAGCCACAGCGAAGTGGTTAGCCCCCTGGAGCCGGGCGTGGCCCAAATGGCCTTTTGGACGGTGGAGGATTTGCGATCGGCCGGGCGATCGGAACGGGTGGCCATTGTCCCGATCGGGATTCAATACACCTACCTTTCGCCCCCTTGGGCCGAGATCGATCGGCTCATCGACACGATCGAAACCAGCCTTGGCCTCACGAATCCCCTGAAAACCACCGCCCCCACCAGCCCCGAAGAAGGTCGCTACTTGCGGTTATACCTGTTGGGCGATCGGCTTTTGGACTTGGTGGAACAGTTTTATCAAACCTTCTATCAACAAACCCTCCCGATCGTGGACTTGCCCGACCCCAACGAACGCATGGGCCAACGGCTGAAAAATCTCTTGGATACGGCATTACGGGTGGGAGAAGCCTATTTTGGCGTAACCAACACTGGCACGGTTGAAGAGCGTTGCCGGCGGTTGGAACAGGCCGGCTGGGATCGGATCTACTGCGATGATGGGCGATCGCGCTGCCCAGTGGAGCGCGGTTTGGCCAACTGGGTGGCCGCCGAAGCCACCATCCGAATGCAACACATGCGCCTAGTGGAACGGTTCACCGCCGTCACGGGCCGCTATGTGCGCGAAAAACCCACCGCCGAACGGTTTGCGGAAACCCTACTGATTTTGTGGCGCGTCACCACCTGGATTCAGGGAGACGACACCAGCAAGCCCCCGCAACTGGGCAAACAAGCGGTTTGGTTACGGGTTGCTGACCCGATTTGGGTGAGCGATCGCGCAGCGGACTACAAAGCCAATCGCCGCGCCACCCTGCAATCCGTCACCCAGGAAATTCACCAATCCCTCAAAAACCTAATCGCCTAGCCGGGTCACCTTCAACCGGACTTTTCCTGGTTCGCCGCTGTCCGACGAGCCAGGAAGCGTTCGGAAATGACGATCACGGCGAAAATGGCCTCAGATGCCAAGAAATTGCACATCTTCGTATAAGTCCAGCACCGCAATTTCCAAATTCCAGCCCACTATTTGGAATCGATCGGCTGGGCCAAATTGCTCCGTTTCCCAGATGCCGAATGAATTTTTCTGGCGCACTTCCACTTGCATTGGATCTTGGGCAATTAAAAGATAAGTTTTTAGGGTTTCTAGTTGCTGATAGTCTTCAAATTTAGCTCCCCGATCGAACCGCTCCGTGGAAGGGGATAGCACTTCAGCAATCAATGAGGGATAGCACTTCATATATCGATTGTCCCGATCGCGTGGATCGCAAGTAACGAACACATCAGGGTAGTAGAAAAAATCATGATTTCGCCCCACTTTCACGTTGCCTGAGTGGACGAAGCAGCCTTGCCCCTTCAGGCGCGATCGCAGCAGGCTCACCAGCGCTAGGCTGATCAAGTCATGAACATCACTTCCACCGGCCATGGCATATACCAAGCCCGATCGATATTCATGGCGCATGGGGCTATTGGCTTCTAGGTTGAGATATTCCTCGGGGCTGAAGAAAATTGGCATTGGATCAGTTCACTTCGCTGAGTTGGACAGCCCTATTGTGGAGGTCGGGAACTTTTTTGATGCTCTAACTCTTGGATAGCCAACCACCAGTAATAATTCTCAGAATATCTTCCTTCTTTTCCAAAACGCTTCTTTGCAACCAATTTTTCTGCGGCTTGTTCATCACCTTCCAACATCGAGATTAGCTTTCGTTTTAAATTATCACTTGCTTCACCCCTAGTTTGTACTTGCTGAATTAGTTGTGATTTTTCAGATAACAGATTTTTGGCTGGAGATCTTGGTGAAATAACTCGCCTCAGTAGCATTAAAAGAATGATCGCACCGATCATAGTAAGCAGTATCAAGATCATTAGATAGCTCTATGGTTCTTGTTCCAAGGTGCTGAAAATTTCCGCCAAAATGCTGTTAGAAAATAGCAGACCATCCGGTTCTGCAAGAGCAAGCCGATCGCCCGATCGCACCACCCAACCCTCCGCCACAAATCGATCGAGGCATTGCAACACCCGATCGACCCAAACCGTGCCAAATTCTCGGCGCAGGGGTTCCAAGGCCAAACCCTCCGCCAACCGCAACCCCAACATCAGCGTTTCTGCCAATCGATCGGGCGCAGATTGAGGTGAAGCGGGTGGTTCAATTGCGCCGTTGTTCAGCCAATCGTAGTAAGCAGCTCGGGTGCGGGGCCGGCCAAAGCGCTGCCCGGCCACGTAGCTGGTGGCTCCCATCCCAAAACCGTAGTAGGGGCGATTTTCCCAGTAGGTGCGGTTGTGGCGACACTGAAAGCCCGACTGGGCATAGTTGGAAACTTCGTAGTGCTGAAAACCCGCTGCCTGGAGGGTTTGGGAAGCCATCCGATACATTTGAGCCGTTTGTTCATCGGAGGGTAGGGGCCGATCGCCCGGTTGGTAGCGCCGATCGAACACGGTTTGCGGCTCAATGATCAGGTCATAAACCGACAGGTGCGCCGGGCCACAGGCCACAGCCCGATCGAGGGACGCTTGCCACTGATCGATCGACTGATTGGGTAATCCCGAGATCAGATCTAGGCTCCAATTTTTGACCCCCGCCGACTGCAAAAGGGCCACGGCCTGTTCAATATCTTGGACTCCATGCGATCGGCCGCAGGCGGCTAACAATTCCGACTGAAAGGCTTGCACCCCCAGGCTAATGCGGTTGACCCCGGCCGCCAAAAAGCCCGCCAACCAGGCGCGATCGAACGTGCCCGGATCGAGTTCCATGGAAATTTCCACTTGGGGAGCCAACCCAAAGCGGCGATCGAGCAGTTGCAAGAGCCGATCGACCTGTTCGGGGGCCAGCAGGGACGGCGTGCCGCCCCCAAAAAAGACGGTTTCCAAGGGCGGTTGGTCTGCGGCGGCGCGATCGGCCCCAAGGGTGATTTCCCGCTCCAAGGCTGCCAAGTATTCAATGATTTGGGCGCTGTTGCGACCTGTGGCGGGTTCCGGTGGTTGGTCGGGGCGATCGCGGAAGGTTTTGAACTCCCCCACCACGGAAATGGGGAAATCGCAATAAAAGCAACGCCGCCGACAAAAGGGAATGTGCAAATAGGCGGCCCGGGGCGGGGACAGGGCCAGGGCGACGGGATGACTCATGGGATTCTGTCGGCGTTTCGGGTCGGTGTTTTGGGTCGCTGTTGCCGGTTAGCTCGATCGGCTTATGGAAATCGGCTGGCGCGATCGCGTGCCTTAGCTCGTTCGATTCGCTGGCCCGATTTGCTGGCTTGATTTGCTGGCTCGATCGGTTAACCGCCCTGGGTTTCAGCCAAAGCCACCAAGTCACGGGGCTATAATACTCATCAAATTCTGTCAAGAATTGGGCGCAATCGTTCTAAATCGCCGCCCATGGGCGGCCGATCAAGGACTAGCAACCACCGCGACCAATCCCAATTCGACTCAGCCCCCACCCACCGAAGAGCCTGCAATTAGCCACCGCGATCGTTCCTGCATCCACCGCCTGCAAGCAATGCTCTGAGCAATGGTCGCGATGACTCGGGCGATCGTCCACTCGATCGATGACCATGATTGACACCGTAATTATCCTTTCATTTCTGATCGCCGGTGCGGGCATTGGCTTTTTCGGCATTGACTTTTTGCCCGCCCAAACCCTGGCCCAAGTCACCAACCGCGAAGGTCTCAGCTTTGCCACGGGTGGTTTTGGGGCCCTAATTGGCTTGGTGCTGGGACTGGCTTGCCAAACCACCTACCGACGCATTGAAAACCAGGTGCGCCAAATGCCACCCGATCGGCTGCTGACCCGATCGGGTGGGGTGGTGTTGGGGCTGTTGATGGCCAACTTGATGTTGGCTCCTTTATATCTGCTGCCGTTTCCTTGGGAGCTGGCCTTCATCAAACCCCTCGTGGCGGTGTTGGGCAGTGTGCTGTTTGCGGTCACGGGCGTATCGCTGGCCGACACCCACGGGCGATCGTTCCTGCGGTTAATTAACCCCAACAGCGTTGAATCCATCCTGGTCAGTGAAGGAACCCTGGCTCCGGCGGCCGCCAAGGTGGTGGACACCAGTTGCATCATTGACGGCCGGCTGACGGCCCTGCTGGAAACCAAATTCATTGAAGGGCGCTTGATTGTGCCCCAGTTTGTGTTGCAGGAATTGCAGCGCATTGCCGATTCCGCCAGCGACCAAAAGCGATCGCGCGGGCGGCGGGGTCTGGATATTTTGCAGCAAATGCGTGAGGCCTATCCCGATCGGCTCACGATCCATTCCGCCGACTACGAAGACATCACCACCGTTGATGCCAAACTGGTGCGGCTGGCCCAAGAAATCAACGGCGCACTGCTGACCACGGACTACAACCTGAATAAGGTGGCCACGGTGCAAAACGTCCCGGTCTTGAATGTCAATGACCTGGCTGATGCCCTGCGCCCCGCCTACCTGCCCGGCGACAGCATTGAGCTAAAAATTGTTCGGGAAGGCAAGGAACCGGCCCAAGGGGTGGGCTATCTCAGCGATGGGACGATGGTGGTGGTTGAAGATGGCAACTCCTATTTGGGCGGTGAATTGCGGGTGGTGGTCACCAGCGCCCTGCAAACTTCCGCCGGGCGGATGATTTTTGCCAAACCCGAAGCCGCCGTTTCATAGGCATTTCATAGGCCATTGCATCTAGGCCATTGCATCAAGGTTAGGCAGCGGTTCGGATCCAGAACAAAGCAACAAGGAACATGGCAACGTTAACGGATTGGACGGTGGGGCTAACTCGGCGGCGGTTGCTGTGGGCCTTGGGGGGACTGTCGATCGCGGCGATCGGGGGTTGTGGGCGATCGGGCAGCACGGGCGGTGGCGGGCGATCGCAACTGGTCACCAGCATCCTCAGCGAACCCAAAACCTTCAACTACGCCATTAACGAAGAATCGCCCAACATTTTCGGCATCACCTACGAAGGCCTGGTAGAAGAAGATCCAGAAACCGGCAAGGTGGAACCGGCCCTGGCCGCAGGCTGGGAAATGAGCAACAACGGTCAGCGGATCGTTGTCACCCTGCGATCGGGGTTGCGTTGGTCGGACGGTGCACCCCTCACTGCCGATGATGTGTCCTTCACCTTCAATGAAGTCTTCTTCAATGAAGCAATTCCCACGGGTATTCGAGACGTGTTGCGGGTGGGCCAAAGCAATGCGCTGCCCCAAGTGAAAATGCTGGGCCCGCTCCAGGTGGAATTCAGCGTTCCGGAACCCTTTGCTCCCTTTTTGCGGAGTTTGGGCGTGGGCATTTTGCCCGCCCATCGCCTGCGCCCCACTCTCAAAACCAAGGGAACCGACGGCCGTCCGCAATTTTTGACCACTTGGGGCGTGGACACTCCGCCCAGCCAAATTGTTGGCAATGGCCCCTACCGACTCAAGGAATATGTCACCAGTCAACGGCTGGTGTTTGAGCGCAATCCCCACTATTGGCGCAAGGGGCCAAACAATGCGCCCCAGCCCTACATCGAAGAGTGGGTTTGGCAAATTGTGGAATCCCAAGACACCTCCCTCTTGCAGTTTCGATCGGGCGGTTTGGACTCGATCAGCGTCACCGCCGACTATTTTTCCCTGCTGAAGCGGGAGGAAAAACGCGGCAACTTCACGATTTACAACGCTGGCCCCACCTTAACCACTTCGTTTATCTGCTTCAACTTGAACAAAGGCCAACGGGACGGCAAACCTCTCGTTGATCCGGTCAAGTCTGCTTGGTTTAATGATTTGCAATTTCGGCAGGCGGTGGCCCACGGGATCGATCGCCAAACCATGATCGACAGCATCTTTCGGGGGCTGGGGCAACTGCAACATTCCCCGATCGCCAGCCAAAGCCCCTATTACCTCTCGCCGGAACAGGGGCTGCTGACCTATGGTTTCAACCCGGAGCGATCGCGCCAACTGCTGACCGAGGCCGGCTTCCAAAATCGCAACGGTGAATTATTCGACTCGGCCGGCAACCGAGTGCGCTTCACCCTGATCACCAACGCAGGCAACAAAATTCGCGAAGCCATGGGCGCACAAATCGCCCAAGACCTAGCCAAACTGGGAATGAAGGTTGATCTTCAGCCGATCGCCTTTGGCAGCTTGGTTTCCAAACTCTCCGATAGTTTGGATTGGGAATGCCATTTGCTGGGATTTACCGGCGGTGTTGAACCCCACGGCGGTTCCAATGTGTGGCGGGTCACGGGCCGGCTCCATGCCTTTAACCAAACGCCGGATCCCGGTAAGCAACTGGTGGGTCAGGAATTTGCCCCCTGGGAATTGGAGATCGATCGCCTCTATGCCCAAGCCTCCCAGGAGCTAGATGAAACCAAGCGCCGCGCCCTTTACGCCCGCACCCAGCAGTTAACCCAGCAATATCTTCCCTTCATCCACCTGATCACGCCCTATTCTCTGGTGGCCGTGCGAAACACGCTCCAAGGGCTAAAGGTGAATGCCCTCGGCGGCGCATTCTGGAATATTCACGAGTTGCAGCTCGATCGGGAAGCTTGAGCAGGTCTCTGAGCAGCCGCAACTAGCCACCCTGTGTGCCCCAGCGATCAACGCAGACAAACGCAGACAAACACAGACAAGGAGCTAAAGCCCCTTGCCCCCACGACTGATGATTGGACTGATGATTGGGGTGCTTGGGCCAAAGCCCCCTGGTTTTCACGCATCAGCCACCCAAGTCCACCGTAATCGGTGAATCCTGGCGCACGGTGGCTGCTTCTCGATGCATCAGGGCCTCCCCTTCTCCGGGCGGCTCCAGCCCGATCGCCCGCAGATCCGCATCCACCATGATCTTGACCAATTCCTCAAAGGTCACTGACGGTTCCCAGCCCAGCTTTTCCTTCGCCCGGCCCGCATCCCCAATCAACAGATCCACTTCAGCCGGCCGCAAGTAGCGCGGGTCAAACTCCACAAACTGCTGCCAGTCCAAATTCACATAGCCAAAGGCCACATCCAAAAACTCCCGGATCGAGTGGGTTTCATTGGTGGCCACCACATAGTCATCGGGTTGTTCCTGCTGCAACATCAGCCACATGGCCCGCACGTAGTCCTTGGCATAGCCCCAATCGCGCTTGGAATCGAGATTACCCATAAAGATTTTCTTTTGGGTTCCGGCCAAAATTCGCGATAGGGCCCGCGTAATCTTGCGGGTCACGAAGGTTTCACCCCGACGAGGCGACTCGTGGTTAAACAAAATGCCATTGCAGGCAAACAGCCCGTAGGACTCGCGGTAGTTCACCGTTTGCCAATGGGCATAGACCTTGGCGCAGGCGTAGGGACTGCGGGGATAAAACGGGGTTGTTTCCTTTTGGGGAACCTCCAGCACCTTGCCGAACATTTCGGAAGAGCCAGCTTGGTAATAGCGAATTTCTTGGCCGGTGCGTTGTTGGGTTTCGCGCAAGGCCTCCAAAATTCGCAAGGTTCCCAGCCCTACGGCATCCACGGTATATTCCGGCTCGTCAAAGCTCACCCGCACATGGGACTGGGCCCCCAGGTTATAGACTTCGTGGGGCTGAATTTTGTCGAGGATCCGGCGGAGGGTGGAGCCATCGCACAGATCGCCGTAGTGCAGAAACAGCCGCACACCTTCGTTGTGGGGATCTTCGTAGAGGTGATCGATCCGATCGGTGTTGAAGGTGGAGGTGCGGCGGATGATGCCGTGAACTTCATAGCCCTTTTGGAGCAGCAGTTCCGACAGATAGGAGCCGTCTTGGCCGGTAATGCCGGTGATTAGGGCGCGCTTGGGTTGCGTCATTAGGGACAGGGTTTACGACTGAAGGGAGGTTGGGATCGTCTGGGCTGGGCGATCGAACCTGAAGGGAGAACAGCACCGCAACCCAAGCGCGATCGAACCGTCGCCATTATCCATGACGATCGAGCAAGGCCGCCACCAACCGCAGGGCATCGTTGCGGGCGATCGTTGCGGGCGATCGTTGCGGGTCATTGCTCATGGATCGAGGACGCTAGGGCCTAGTAAGCGCCGTTCTCCTTGGTGGCCACCACCACCCAGAGGGTCTTTAACACGATCCAAGTATCAAGCCAAAGGTTCCGAGCGCTGGCATAGTACACATCGATCGAAATGCGGCGATCGTAGGGAATATCGTTGCGTCCCGACACTTGCCATAGTCCAGTAATTCCCGGCTTCACGGTCAGCACCTTATGGATGTGACGACCATACATGGGCAATTCTTCGGGAACCAACGGCCGCGGCCCCACCACACTCATATCCCCCAGCAATACATTTAAAAACTGGGGGAACTCGTCCAAGCTGGTCACCCGCAAAAAGCGACCAATCCAGGTGATGCGGGGGTCGCGCTTGAGCTTGCAGGTGGCGGCATATTCGGCCTGCAGGGCGGGATCTTTGGCAATCATGGCGGCTAGCATTTCATCGGCGTTCACCACCATGGTGCGAAATTTGATGCACCGAAAACGGCGAAAGTTTTTGCCGACGCGACTTTGGGTATAAAAAACGGGGCCGGGCGAACTGAAGGCCACAAGGGCAATCAGCAGCAGATACAGCGGCGAAAAAACAATCAGTACAAACAGGGAAAAAACGATGTCAAACAGTCGTTTAACAAAGTCCGCATTCAGGTTGCTGATAACGGCAGGCCCGAGGCTTCGACGGGAGGTCGATCGCCCGGCCCGGCTGGCAACGGAAGGACTCTTAGCCAGCATGACACTCCTTCAAGTTTGTTCACACCACACCTGAGCCTAATGATAAGGCTTGGTTCCGAAAGTCCGGCCCGGACAATACGCTTCAAGAACTGACTACCGGGGCGATCGAGCCAATTCCGGCGGCTAATTCTCGGCAGCCAGGGCCGCCAACCAGGGCTGAATCTGCAAGTCATATTGGCCTGCCTGTTCCGGGGGATACCAACCCTGTTCGATTTTGGCCAGAATTTGCGGCAGGGCGGCTAAAAATTCGGGCGATCGGAGGTTGGGATGCACCGTCCAAGCATCGGTGGACGGCAGCACCGCCCGCCACCAGGGGCCCAGTTCCAGCCGTTTGGAAACCATTAATTCCCAGGAATCCAGGCGACCGCGCCCGGTGGTTCCATACAAGGCAGTGCGCAGGGCGGTGGGGAGCTGATCGAACCAGGGCCGGGGCGATCGATGCCACAAAATGGGCCAGGGCAAGAGTTGGTCAAACCGGCGGCGATCGATCAAAAAGGCGCGGCTGCTGAAGAATTTGAAGCGATAAAACCCATCGGGGTCTTGGGTGAAGGGTTTGACCTGATGCATGGCATCGGCCGGCGGCCCCGTCAGTGGCCGCACAGACATCACATCGGGCCGAGCCTTGAGCAGTTCCACCCCTTCGGAAATCCAATCATGGCCGGGCTTTTGATAAAGCATCATGTCGCTGTCGAAGTGCAGCAGGTAGTCACCCGCGATCGCTTCGAGGGCGTAGAGGCTGCCAAAAATGGGGTAGCCCTTCCAATTGTGGGTGTGGGGCAGGGGCCAACCGAAGTGCTTGCGGTAAACCTGGGGCCGTTGGCCATAGTCCATGTCTGCGAGCCGATCGACAATGCCGCGATCGAGCAGTTCTTGGCAGGCGGCCCGCAATTGCTCGATCGTCCCCAGGCCCGGCCGCTGCACCTTATCGCCAGACAGGGGAGCCGTATCCACAAACAGCACCCGCTCCACAAAGGGAAAGTTGCAACTCCGAACCAGGTGCGGAATGGTGTGCATCATGAATGGCAAGTCCGTGCGGGCCACCATGATCGACAGGGAACAAGAGGGAACAGCCACCGCGATCGCAACTCCTCAGCTCAAGGTTATGAATTCAATTGATGAATTCAATCTATGAATTCGGCCAATTCCACCCTACTTCGATCGCCCCGGCCGTCAATCAGCCGACTTTCTGCAACTGATCCAGCCGTTCCAACACTTCCGCGCTGTGAACCACCGGCCGCACCTTCAAGAATCGATCGCGCAGCATCCCTTCCGGGTCGATCAGATAGGTATGGCGCATGGACATGGGATTCATCCAGGAACCATAGGCCCGGCTGACGGCCCCGTCGGTGTCTGCCAACAGGGGAAAACGCAACCCCTCCGCATCACAGAATTCCGCGTGGCTGTCCACATCATCGGCGCTGACTCCCAAAATTTGGGTGTTACGGGCTTGATATTGGGGCAAGTCGCGCTGGAACCGCTGGGCCTCGATCGTGCAGCCGGAGGTGAAATCCTTGGGGTAGAAATACAACACCACCCACTGACCTCGGTAATCTTGCAGCGAAATCATGCCATCGCCGCTGTTGCTGGGCAGGGTGAAATCGGGAGCCGGGGCATTCAAGGCCGGCTGAGGGCCACCCAAGGCCCAGGCGGCATTGGGGCCAACAAACCACAGCACCAGGGCGATCGCCCCAGCCAAGCAACCCACCAACGCGCGATCGAGCCAATGGCGCACCCGAGCCAAAGACCCCGAGGGAGCCAAACGGTGTGAAAGCAACATCAAACAAGCCTCCTCAGACCTGAGTTTCGGAATTGGGGTTAATCAATGGTTTTGATGCTTGGGGTCGATCGCAGTTTTGGACTAAACCTCAAACTCCGCGCCCCTGATGGCCAAGTCGCTGGTGGTGCGACGCACGGCCACGTAGCTGCCCAAGAGGCCCACGGAACAGCCAAACCCTACCAAAATCGAAAGCAACAATAGCAAGTCAGAACCCGTGAGGGGCAAGTCTCGGGCCAGCAGTTGCACCAATCCCAAGCGGCTGTTCAGCAAGGAACCGAGGGCCTGTTGCAAGGCCATGACGGCCAAACTGGCGATCGAGGCTCCCTGGACTCCAAAAACGGCCCCTTGGAGAATAAAGGGTAGATAGATCCACACAGGGGTTGCCCCCACCAGTTGAGCAATTTCAATTTCCTGACGACGGGCGGCCACCACCAACCGAATGGCGGTGATGATCGTGGCGATCGCAGCGGAAACCAACAGGACGATCGTACCCGTGGCCACCACCTTCAGCCCCCAGTCCAGTTCCCGCAGCCGCACCACCACTTCCGCCGCATACCGGGCCGCATCTACGCCGGGCAATTGGGCAATGGTGGCCGCCAGTTGGGGAGTCAGCTCGGCCTGGGCTGCTTGGGCTTTTAGCTCGTCGGTGAGGGGGTTGCCTTCCAACTGTTGGGTGGCGCGGGCAATATCCGAAATGCCCAAATCCCGAACCAGGTCTTGCCAGGCCTGATCTTTCGGAATCACTTGCACGGCCACCACGCCTTCGAGCTGGGCGATCGATCGGGCAACGGCGGCGGTTTGGGCCCCGGGTTGCAAATACACGCAAATTTCGAGCTGGCTCCCCAGTTTGGCCAGGGCCCGATCGAGATACCAAGTGCCCTGCAAGCTAATGCCAAACAAAAACAAGGACACCGCCACCGTACCCACGGCGGCCCAGTTCATCCAGCCGCCCCGTCGCAGGCCTTGCCGGGTTTCTTGCCACAGATACAGCCAAGGGATGGCCGTCCGATCGCCCATGGGGGTTGCCTTCGCCTCCGACTCGCCTCTGAACCATCATAATCAGAGAAATGGCGGTCTCGACTCCTGGCCAGACTTCTGGCCCCATTCATTTCACACCCTCGAAAGTTGCCCGTGACCCACTCTGCGCCCCAATCCACACCCAACTCCACACCAAACACGCCCAAGCACACCCCAGCTACCGCTATGACCAACGCCGCTGATTCTGAACTCCAGTCCCAAAACCAGCCTGCGGCCGAGTTGGGTACAGGGGAAAATGGGCGATCGATCCTGATTTGCCAAAACGTTCACTGCTACCGCAATCGATCGGGAGCCGTGCTGGCCGCTTTCCAGAGCGCCGCCTTGCCAGCAGGGGTCACCGTCACCGCCAGCGATTGCCATGGCCAGTGCCACTTGGGCCCCAGTGTGCGAATTGTGCCCGATGAAACTTGGTATGCCCGGGTCGAGCCAGCGGATGTGTCCAGGATTGTGGAGGAACATCTGCGGCAAAATCACCCGGTCTCAGATTTGCTGAATCCTCGCTTACATATGGATTACAGCGCCTATTACGGCCAAGCAAGCTACGGTCAAACCGAGGCCGCCTCCTGAGCGTTGGTCAAAGGGCCCATTCCAAATCACGATCAAAAAATTCACCCCCCAACTCTCCAAGCAAACAGGGGAGAAGGGAGGTGAAGGTTAATCAACGGTCTGAAGGGACTTCAAGTCCTTAATTACAGCAATTACAGCGACTGGCGCACCAAAACTCAATCGTTTCAGCCTCGCGCCAGCCGATGGCGACGACCCCTAGGCTTCAGCCGGAGGCAGATCCAACCGCAACGAATCCAAAACGCTTTGGACATTGCTGGTGGCATAGCCCACTTCGAGGGGGAACTTGGCTTGCAAAACGGCAAGCACCCGATCGAGCTGACCTTCAAGCTGGCGATCGTTGCGAATCAGCTTCCGCAGCCGATCCTTAACGGCCGGCAGAATCGGCCCCGTGTCTTTACCCTCAGAGGCTTCGAGGGCATGGGTACGGAACAGATCCAGGCGATCGATCTTTTGCGTCCGCAACAGGTCTTGCAATTCATAGCAAGCCCGATCGGTAAACTCTTGGGTCACATATTCCAAGACCACCGGTTGCAAGCCAAACATGGCCCCACCGGCCGCGCCACGCTCAATCAGCGATCGCCGGCCCAGGGATTCCAACGCTTCGATTAATTCCGGTTGCGAGAACGGAATCGAAATTTTGTCGCGCAGTTGGCTCAAAGACAGAGGTTGCTGTTCGATCGCCAACCAATAAACAATCGCCCGTTCAATATCCGACAGGCGATCAAACTGGCGTTGCAACAAATCGCGAATATCCCCAAACACCAGGGTCGATTGCTTCAAAAATTCCGACACCCGACCGCCAAACAGTTCTTGAATCGTGGTCGAAGCAATCTTCAAGGTGAGCGGGTTTCCCCGATACAAATCAATCAACTCCTTCCAGAGTTTTTCCTCTTGCAAGCCCTTGTCGCGGAAAATTTCACCCGCTTCATCGGGGCCCAACGCGCCCAACTGCGACACCCGCACCGGCAGCGTATTGCCCTCTAGGCGAGCCACCTCACGGGGCTTTTCGGAACTGGTGAGCAGCAAGCAGCTTTGGTGCGACTCTTCGCCCACCCGGCGCAGCAATTCACCATAGTCCTCAAACCCGTCGCGGTACTGTCCGGAGATATCCCCTTGGCGCAGTACCGACTCCACCCCATCCAGCACCAACAAGCAGCGGTGTTGACGCAGATAGTCAATCAACAACGTAATGCGGTTGTGGGCACTGTCGGGCAAATAGGTTTGGCGCTTGCGAGACAGGGTTTGCACCAACCGGCCAATCACCTCGCGGGGCGAAACCCCATGGCGGAGCGATCGCCAAATGATGAACTCAAACTCGTCTTGCTCTTCGAGCGATCGAGCCAAACGTACCGCCAACGCCGTCTTACCGATCCCCGCGATCCCCAGCAAGGCCACCACACGGCAGTGATCTTGAGAAATCCAGGTTTGCAGGGCAGTCAGCTCCTGCGCACGACCATAGAAAGCCGAAATATCCGGCGCTTCTCCCCAGTCATACTGCGGCGGCAACTCGCCCACTTCCACTTCGGGGGTGACCGGAATTGCCACGATCGGCCCTTGCGTTTGGCGGGTTTGATACTGAGACACCAAAATCTGCTGAAGCTTGGCCAATTTTCCTGGCCCAGCACCAGCAATATGAAACTTTTTATACACTTCACCCAAGCGCTTACGGGCCGCTTCTGGGCGGATTCCTAGGCGTTGGGCAATGGCATTCATCGGCTCACCATTGATGGCTGCGGCCAGCACATCCAGCTCGGTATTCGAGACACTATGCTCCTTCGCAATTTGTCTCAAAAAGTCTTGAGGAATCAATTCACCAATCTCTCTGTACTAAACAATCTTCGGCCTTCATCTTAGCCTCGAAAATGTATTTCTTATATGAATATTTTCTAGACATGAGTTCGTAGCTATCAGGGGAGAGTGGGATAAGCTCTCGCATCTCGCACGGTGGAATATTGCGTTTTCAAGATACTTGTGCCTCCCAGGCAGGTTTTACCCTGCTCTGGCCAAGGAGTCTTGGAATTCAGGGTTTTCTGAACATGAGTTTATGGGCATTCACTACAAGGGTGGATGGGGTCGCAATCACTCTGCAAATAGCAGGCAGGGAGGCACCCCAAACACCACCCCAAACCCGACTCAGAAATGAACGAAGATCGACGGCGCACCCTGCGCCCAAAAACTTGCCCGGGAACTCGCCCAAGAACTTGCCCGAAAACTTGCCCGAGAACGCGCCCGAAAACTTGCCCGAAAACTTGCCCGGGAACGCGCCCGAGAACTTGCCTCAAAATTTGCCCGAAAATTTGACCCGACTGGGATCCCTAAGCTCGATAGAATGGGGGGTGCTAGCAACGCCGCTGTGTTTCGCCGAGTTTTCAGGTCTTTGCGTGGATCTAGATCGAGTCTTTAAACATCCTAAGCCAATCATTGGAGTCGTCCATTTGTTGCCGCTGCCGAGTTCTGCGCGGTGGGGACTGAGCCTGAAGGCAGTTATTGAGCGCGCTGAACAGGAAGCAGTGGCGCTGGCTGCCGGTGGGGTGAATGCGATTTTGGTGGAAAATTTTTTTGATGCCCCTTTTCCGAAAGATGCGGTTGATCCGGCGGTGGTGAGTGCCATGACGCTGGTGGTTCACCATTTACAAAATTTGGTGACTTTACCGATCGGGGTAAATGTGTTGCGCAATGATGCCCATTCGGCCATTGCGATCGCATCTTGCGCCGGGGCGCACTTCATTCGGGTCAATGTGCTGTCGGGGGTGATGGCCACCGATCAGGGATTGATTGAAGGCCAGGCCCACCAGCTCCTGCGTTACCGGCGAGAACTGGGCAGTGATGTCAAGATTTTGGCGGATGTGTTGGTGAAACATGCTCGCCCGATCGGGTCGCCCAACTTAACGGTGGCGGTGCAGGACACGATCGAACGTGGCTTGGCCGATGGGGCCATTTTGTCGGGCTGGGCCACTGGTAGCCCGCCAAACATCGAAGATTTGGAATTAGCCAAGGCTGCGGCGGGAGATACGCCGATCTTTGTGGGCAGCGGGGCTAATTATGACAATGTGGCGCAACTGCTGGAAGTGGCGGATGGGGTGATTGTGGCCAGCTCCCTGAAGCGGCGAGGCCGGCGGGATTTGCCGATCGACCCGAACCGGGTTAGCCAGTTTGTGGAGGTGGCGCGGCGGGGCCGACCGGCTCCGGCGATCGTTGTCCCTACGCCTACACCCATGAGCTGATGAGTTGCACCCATGAGTTAGCACCCATGGGTACTAACTCAAAGGCTCAAGCCTAATTAATCGGTACTAATCAGTTAATCAGTCCAGGGTTATGGCTTGGGCGGCAATGCAATGGCGGGGGCCAGTTGAAACCCGGCGATCGCCCCTTGCAAAATGGCTTGGCGCGATCGCTGGCGCAAGCTTTCCACTGCAATGAGATACGTATCCTGGCCTTCGGTGGTGGCTGCCACCTGCACCGGGCTTTGGGGACTGGCATAAAGCTGCCAAGTGCGCCCGCCCACCTGCCGAGATCCTTGGGCGGTCAAGGGCACGGTCAGCCCCAACCGTCGCAAGGCTTGGGGGCCGGTTTCGCCCACCACCCACATGAAGCTGATTCGGCCTTCATTCGGTTCTGTTTCGGGCGATCGCCACAGGTTGGTCAAGATCGAATCTCGCTGCCAGCCCAAGGGGACGAGCGATCGAACTCGAGTGCCCCACACCGCGATCGCGTGCAGGGCAGGAATCATCGGCACTTGGGGCATAAATTGCACCTGAGCCGCACAACGCCCATCGGGAGCTTGGTTTGGATCGCGCAAAAAATCGCGAACCAGGCGGTTGGCGCAATCACTGCTGGCAAAGGCCCCATGGCCCAACCCGGGAAAGGTGTAGTGATAGGCGTGGGACAGGCTGGCTGCCACCTGATTGCCAAAGGGTGGTGGCGTGACCGGATCTAAGTTGCCCGACAGCAACAGGGTGGGAATGTTGGTGCGCACGGGGCGGTTGGCTTCGGGGCCCAAGGTGGGGACTGGCCAGAGGCGGCAACTGTCTAGAAATTCTTGTGGATCGGTGCTGAGGGAGCGCAATTCCGGCAGAATGCTGCCCAAGTCGGTGGTTCCGGGGGTGGTGAATCCGGCTTCTTCAGCACAAAGCACCGATTGTTGCATTCCGTCGGCTAGGGGGCTGAACCAATCGGACGCTAGCTCCGTGAGGGAAGACCAGTCGCCCGATCGCATTTCGCGCAGCCATTCCGGGAGTTGCGGAATTAGGCTGCTGTCGTAGAGCGCTGAAATGACCAGGTTAACCAGCCCATCGCCGTCGATCGCCACGGTGCGCCAAAATTGCTCACCATTGGCGGCCAGGCCTCGGCCCGATCGCCCCGCTTGCAATTGCGCATCCACATAGGCGATCGCGTCAAAGCCTTCGGTGGTGATGGGCTGGCGCTCCAGTTGGGCCACCACGGCTTGGAAGGTTTCTTGCAGGCGGGGATATTCCCGCTGGCAAACGGGCGATCGTCGGCATTGTTCAAACAGTTGCCGCAGGGCCCGATCGTGACTGCGCAAGGATTCAGTGATGTAGTTGGTGTTTAGGGGAACCACCGCATCTAAGATCACGCTTCGCAGTCGATCGGGATGGCGCTTCATCAGGTGTTGACCCAGCATTGTCCCGTAGGACACCCCATAGAAATTGAAGCGGCCATAGCCCAGGGCAGACATCACCAGCGGAATATCGTCAGCATTTTCCCAACTGTTATAGGCTCCCAGGTCTATCCCCTGGCCCAAGAGTCGATCGCGACAGGCTCCATAGGCCGCCAAGGTTTTTTGGTTGATGGTTTCCTCACTGAGCTGGGGCAGTTGGGGCGCAATCTGTCGATCGACCTCGTAGATTTCTTGGCAAAACAAATAGGGCTGGGAAAATTGCGTGCCCCGTTGCTCAATCAGCACCAAGTCCCGATCGCTCAGGCCCGGCGTGGCGGCGATGGCTTCCCACCAAGGTTCCAGCAGCATCAGGGTGGAACCACCGGGCCCCCCTTGGGCCATCACCAGCGGATCCGGTTGGGCCTGGGGGCGATCGCTGCGAATTTGGGCCACGGCCAGGCGAATCGTGGGCCCCGTGGGGTTGGCGTGGCGCTCCGGCACGGTCACAAAGCCACAGCGCAACCGATCGCCCAACCGAGCCAAGGCCTCGGTGCGCAGCAGCGATGGGCAAGGGGCCGCTTCAAATTGACCGATGGGCAAGGGGGGTGACGTAAGGGCAAGGGCAACCGATGGGGAAGGGGGGCGGTTTCCGGCCACAACGCCCAGGGGCAACCCCGTGGAAAAACCATCCCCCAAAAGGGTTACCGCCATGGCACAGCCTGTCACCATCACCCACCGTTGCCACCAACGCCCCCTCCGCCCGATGACCATCACAGTTTCTTAAGAAAAATAAAAATTTTGTAGCAAGGTGCGATCGATAGCTTAACCGATGGTGGGCGATCGACATATCCCTTTACAGATCCGGGTTTTGGGCGTTGAAACGGGTGTAAAACAAATCCCGACTTTTTTAATCGGGATTGTTTGCAGGCCCCTTGTAACCCGTGATACGCTTTCTGCATTCGATGGGATACTCCCTAATCCCGTTGCCGCAAAACAGGAGCGAAACCGCCCCATGACTGGAGTTCTCGATACCCGCCGCACCGCCACCGAATCGCCCGATCATCAGCACAGCCACCCAGCCGATGGCCACCATAGCCACAGCGGCCACTTTACGCACCTGAAGTGCAAAGAATGTGGTGCTGAATACGAAGCCACCGCCATGCATGTGTGCGAGTTGTGCTTTGGCCCGCTGGAAGTGAAGTATGACTACGAGGCGATCGCCCGCAACGTATCGCGCGAAAAGATCGCGGCCGGCCCGAACTCCATCTGGCGCTACAAAGATTTTCTGCCCGTAGGCAGCGACCCGATCGACGTGGGCACGGGCATGACTCCCCTTGTGAAGGCTAACCGCCTGGCTCGTCGTTTGGGTCTCAAGAACCTCTATATCAAGAACGACGCGGTGAACATGCCCACCTTGAGTTTCAAGGATCGGGTGGTGTCCGTGGCCCTGACCCGCGCTCGCGAGCTGGGCTTCACTACGGTTTCCTGCGCCAGCACCGGCAACTTGGCTAACTCCACAGCGGCGATCGCAGCCCACGCGGGTTTGGAATGCTGCGTGTTCATTCCCGCTGACCTGGAATCGGGCAAGGTGTTGGGCACGTTGATCTATAACCCCACCGTGATGGCGGTGCGTGGTAACTATGACCAAGTGAACCGTCTTTGCTCGGAAGTGGCCAACAGCTACGGCTGGGGCTTCGTGAACATCAACTTGCGTCCTTACTACTCCGAAGGCTCCAAGACCTTGGGCTTTGAGGTGGCGGAACAGTTGGGTTGGCAACTGCCGGATCACATTGTGGCTCCGTTGGCTTCTGGCTCCCTGTTCACGAAAATCCATAAGGGCTTCCAAGAGCTGATCGCCACGGGCTTGGTGGAATCGAAGCCCGTGAAGTGTAGCGGGGCCCAGGCGGAGGGTTGCAACCCGATCGCCACGGCCTTCAAGGAAGAGCGGGACTTTATTGCCCCCGTGAAACCCAACACGATCGCCAAGTCGATCGCGATCGGGAACCCCGCTGATGGGATCTATGCGGTGGAGCAAGCCCGCAAAACCGGCGGCCACATTGAAACCGCCACCGACGAGGAAATCGTGGAAGGCATCAAGCTGCTGGCGGAAACCGAAGGCATCTTCACGGAAACCGCTGGCGGTACGACGATCGCCGTCTTGAAGAAATTGGTGGAAGCGGGCAAGATTAACCCCGACGAAACCACGGTGGTCTACATCACCGGCAACGGTCTGAAAACCCAAGAGGCGGTTCAAAGCCATGCGGGTCAACCGTTGGAAATTGATCCGAAGCTGGATAGCTTTGAGCGTGCTTGGGATCGGGCCCGCACGCTCGATCGCCTGGAGTGGCAACAGGTTTTGGTCTAGGGATTTTCCCAAAAACCGGGTGATTCGCGGCTTGGGTTGTGAATCACCCCCACCGCGCGGGAGTTGGTCACGCGCTCATGGCTCTTGCCCATGGGGAGCCTGTCCACTGACCGGGCCAGCCCAAGCGGCGGCCGACCGAACCCCACCACCGAATCCCACTGGGGTGAGGTTAGGAGGCTAGGGCCAATCTCGGGCGATTCGTGCCTACTGTTGGCGGGCTTGCTTTTGACTGTTGTTGATTGTTCGCAATCACGATTCGCCGTCACGATTCGCAATCACGATTCGATGATTGATTCGATCGCCTGCCCTTTTTTTTGCGTTGTTCTGAGTTTCTGAATCTGCACGACCATGGCCATTAAAGTTTTGATTCCTACCCCGCTGCAAAAATTCACCGAGGATCGGGCCGAAATCGAATGCAGCGGCGACACGATCGACGCGCTGATCAATTCCCTGGAAGAAAGCTGTCCAGGAATTAAGGAGCGCATTTGCGATGAGCAAGGCAAACTCCGCCGCTTCCTGAATGTCTACGTGAACAGCGAAGACATCCGCTTCCTGGATGGCCAAGCCACCAGCCTGGCCGACGGCGATGAGGTGAGCATCGTGCCGGCCGTCGCGGGCGGTTGAACCAAGGCTGCGGTTGATTCCTCGGAATTCCCGTTGGCAGCTTCCTAGCTTTTCAGTTTTTTCAGTCTTTGGAGAAAGTCGGGCGATCGCCCTAGCGCATCAATTGGGGCGATCGGGATCCGATAGACTTCACTAAATTTGCGGCAACACGAGGGAACCCTAGCGGTATCCTCGTTTTTTCTTTTGGTTTGGCTGGGGGTCAGGCGCTGAACCTGCCCCCCAATCGATCGCCCCAATATCGCCCCCATTTAGGAAATTAGGGACTCATGGGGCAAGACTTACCCGATCGAGACCGTTTCCGTTTGGGGATTGCGCTTCCCTTCCGTTTGCAGGGCCGCCGCCAACCGGTTGAGGGCGCTGACGTAGGCTTGGGCGGAAGCCACCACGATATCGGTGTTGGCCGAATGGCCCGAAAACACCGTGTCCGCGTGGCGAATCCGGATCGTGACTTCGCCCATCGCATCGATCCCTTCCGTCACCGACTGCACCGAGAATTCGATCAAGTCGTTGTCGATTTGGGCGATCCGGCTGATGGCGCGGTAAACCGCATCCACGGGGCCCGTGCCGGTAGCCGCATCGGTGCGATCGCTCCCGTCGGGCATCCGCACCGTGACCGTGGCCGTGGGGCAGGACTTATCGCCGCAGGACACTTGCACATGCTCCAGGCGGTAGAGTTCCGGCACTTGGCGGATTTCGTCGTTGACGATCGCCTCCAAATCCCGATCGCTCACTTCCTTTTTCTTGTCCGCCACGTCCTTGAACCGCACAAAGGCCTTGTTCAATTCCGTTTCGGTCAGCTCAAAGCCCAACTCCTTCAGGCGCGTGGCGAAGGCATTGCGACCCGACAGCTTGCCGAGGACAATTTGATTTTCCGTCCGCCCGATCGTTTGGGCATCGATGATTTCGTAGGTCAGCTTGTTCTTCAGCATCCCGTCTTGGTGAATGCCCGACTGGTGCGAGAAGGCGTTGGCCCCGACGATCGCCTTGTTCGGTTGGACGATCATCCCCGTCAGTTGCGACACCATCCGCGAAGTGCGGTAGATCTCCTTCAGGTTCACGCCGGTCAAGGGTTCTTCCGATTCCGGAGTGCGACCAAAGAATGGGTTATAGAATGATCGCCGCACATGCAGCGCCATCACCAACTCTTCCAGGGAGGCATTGCCCGCCCGTTCACCGATGCCGTTCAGGGTGCATTCCAACTGGCGTGCGCCGTTTTGGACTGCCGCCAGGAAGTTGGCCACCGCCAAGCCCAAGTCGTTGTGACCATGGACGGAAATCACCGCCTGATCAATGTTCGGCACGTTTTCCTTGATGCCGCGAATCAGCGCGCCAAATTCATCAGGGGTGGTGTAGCCCACAGTATCGGGAATGTTCACCGTGGTCGCCCCAGCGGCGATCGCCCGTTCCAGCACTTCATAAAGAAATTCCGGATCGCTGCGACCCGCATCCTCCGGCGAAAATTCCACATCATTGGTGAAGCTCTTGGCGTAGGCCACCATTTCTTCAGCGATCGCCACCACTTCCGGCCGCTCTTTTTTGAGCTTGTACTTCATGTGGATGTCGGACGTGGCGATGAAGGTGTGGATCCGCCACTTCGACGCTTCTTTCAGAGCTGCGGCCGCCGTTTGGATGTCTTCCTTGCGGGCGCGGGCCAAGCCGCAAATGGTCGGGCCGTTGGGGGTTCCCACTTCGGCGGCAATCCGCTGCACGGCATCGAAGTCCCCGGGGCTGGAGAAGGGAAAACCGGCTTCGATGATGTCCACTTGCAGTCGAGCTAGCTGGCGGGCGATCGTTAGCTTTTCTTCGACGTTCAGCGATGCGCCGGGCGACTGTTCGCCATCACGCAGGGTGGTGTCAAAAATCAAAACGCGATCGGGATTAATTACCGGGCCAGCAGACTGAGCGGTCATGAAATTACCTCCGAGGAATCGGCCGCGACCAATGCGGACAACTGTTCATAAGGGACAACCAAAAATGCAAAAGCGCAACGCTAAATTTAGGTTGCGCCCATGGGGTTTATTCTAACGATTTTGGTTGCCGATCGCGCAAGGGGCGATCGAGATTGTAATCAGTCAATGGGATGGGCGTACCGAGTCCACCCCTCAAAGCTCTGGACAATTCAACCGGGTAGGGGCGCACCGCCGTGCGCCCACAGTTAGTGATCGCTGAAGTTCCGATGAATAGTCATCGGTTAATAATCCGACTTTTCGATTTTGCGGCGGATGTCGTTCAGGTCAATGTAGCGATCGGTTGCATTGCGCAGTTCCCGGGCGATCATTCCTTCGGTGGAAACCACGGTGATATGGGTGTTTTTGGAGCGCAACAGCTCGATCGCCCGCTCAAAGTCCCCATCCCCACTAAACAACACCACTGCATCATATTGATCCACGGTGTTGAACATATCAATCACGATTTCAATGTCCAGGTTCGCCTTTTGGGAATAGCGCTCAGACTTGTCGTCGTAATATTCCTTCAGCAATTTGGTGCGAACCGTATAGCCCAGATTAATCAATGCATCCCGAAATCCCCGTTGATCCTGAGGATCCTTCAGCCCCGTATACCAAAAGGCATTAATCAATTGCACATTAGCTGGTTCGGTGAAATATTCAAGAACCCGCCGAGGATCGAAAAACCAGCCATTCTTTTGCTGGGCATAAAACATATTGTTGCCATCCACAAAAATGGATAGACGGGCGGTATTAATTGTCATAGAGAAGGAAGCCTAGCTGGTTGATTCAGATGTTTTGAGAAGTGTTTAGGGATTTAGACGCTAGCGTATGGCAGCTTGGTCTAACGAAGGGGCTGGCTGAGGGTTAGGGTTGGCTGATGCTTGAGACCCCGATACAGCGGGAGCGATCGCGCCGTGAGCTGCCTAATTTGAGCCTAGCACTTCATAATATTCCTTAACTTTTACATATTCCTTAACTTTTACACAAACCGCCGAGGGGCCGAATCGCCCGATCGCCCCCACAAGCAATCCTTTGGGGCCACCGCTGAGAACACCGCGCCCCGAAACTGACTCACCACGATCGCGGCTGGTCATGGCTCCCTGAAAACAAAAAAATTGAAACTGTTCCCAAAACCCTTCACAGAATCAAAAAAACTCTGCTACTATGTAGCTCGCGTTGTCAACACAGCGCCTTCTGGAGAGATGGCTGAGTGGTCGAAAGCGGCAGATTGCTAATCTGTTGAGGGTCGTTTAGACTCTCCGAGGGTTCGAATCCCTCTCTCTCCGTTCTGAACAGGCTTTGAGCTAGGGTCTGGGTTCAAGGCCGAACCATCAAGGCCGAGCCATTATCAATAGAATGGCAAATAGCTGCCAATGACTGTTCAAGCGCGATCAGGATAGTCATCACTCGCAGATATTTTAAAAATATTTTTAAAAATATTCCTAAAAATCCATCAGCCTGAGCGGATCTTCGATCGGCCAAATCTGAACAGCCAAATCTAAACAGCCAAAATTAATCCGTGGTCGATCGACGGAGCTAGAGGGCTGCAATGCCTGGCATCCACGATTATGGGTGCTTTGCCAGTCTCCAAAGATACTTTTCAGACATCCCTCAGGGGCAATCATTGAGATGCATGAGCGCATGGAACACTCATGGATTGCAGAGATGAGTTCTAGAGATGAATTCTAGGGATCAGTTTCAGAGATCGAGCCGGAATATTAGATTGAGAGATTAAATCCGCCTGGGCTTCAAACCGGCCCCTGATTTGATCAACTCATTCGATCAACTAATCTGATCAATTAATTTGATCAACCCAGGAGCAAACTCAGGGCCGAGACTCCTGGGCGATCGATTTGCTCGATCGAGCCAGAACGGGCTAAGACTAGGCCGCATTGGGTTTTCCAATTCTTGAGGAGTGAATGACCATGACTGCGATGCCCGAGCATCACGACCCCATGAAACCACAATTGACCTCGCGAGCCAGACAGCCGCGTCGCACCTGGCCCGCCCTGATGGCCGTGGCGGCCTTGACCAGTTTGCTCGGAGCCTGTGCCGGACAGCCCAACACATCCCCCGCCGGAGGCAGCCCGGAAGCCGCTGCGCCGGCCGATGGGCTGAAGTTGGGGGCCCTGTTGCCCACCACAGGCGATTTACAGTCGATCGGGCAACCCATGTCAGAGGTTTTGCCCCTGGCCGTCGAAACCATTAACGCCTGCGGGGGTGTGAACGGCAAACCCGTGAGCCTGGTGCTGGCCGATGACCAAACGGATCCGACCGTGGGCGTGGAAGGGATGACCAAGCTGGTGGAAGTGGACAAGGTGGCCGGGGTGGTTGGCTCCTTTGCCAGCAGTGTTTCCGGCGCGGCGGTGGATGTGGCCGTGCGCAACAAGGTGATGATGATTTCGCCCGGCAGCACCAGCCCCGTATTCACGGAACGGGCGAAAAAAGGCGAATTTCAAGGATTTTGGGCCCGAACGGCCCCGCCGGACACCTACCAGGCCGAGGCGCTGGCCAAGCTGGCCTTTGAGCGGGGCCACAAGCGAGTTGCCACGATCGTGATTAATAACGATTACGGCGTGGGCTTTGAGCAAAAATTCATCGCTGCGTTCAAAAAACTAGGCGGCACGGTGGTGAACGAAGCCAAGCCCACCCGCTATGACCCCAAGGCGGCCACCTTTGAATCGGAAGTGAACGCGGCCTTCAGCCAAAAACCCGACGCGGTGGCGGCAATTCTTTATGTGGAAAGCGGGGCCCTGTTGTTGAAGGCGGCCTATGAGCAGGGCCTGAGCAAGGGGGTGCAAATCATGCTGACGGACGGCATGAAAACGGACGACCTGGCGAAACAGGTGGGAATGGGATCCGATGGGAAACCGATTGTGGCCGGGGCGATCGGGACAGTGCCCGGAGCCGACGGTGAAAGCCTCACGGCCCTGACGGAGTTGGTGCAACGGAAGCTAAACAAGGCCCCCGCCGCTTTTGTGCCCCAAACCTGGGATGCGGTGATGTTGATGGCCCTGGCAGCCCAGGCGGCCGGCGAAAACACGGGCACAGGGATCCAAAGCAAGATTCGGGAAGTGTCTAGCGGCGACGGGGAAGCGGTTACCGATGTCTGCAAGGGGCTGGAGTTGCTGAAAGCGGGCAAGAAGATTAACTACCAGGGCACAAGCGGCAACGTGGACATTGACGAGAACGGCGACGTGGTGGGGAACTACGACGTTTGGAATGTGGAGAGTGACGGCAAGATTTCGATTAAGGGCAAGGTGAAGCTGCAATAGGGGGCGATCGAATCTCGTCAAACCCAATCAAGCTTCAACAAACTTCATATCACTGGGCACTGAGTGCCACTGGGGCGATCGAGCAGGCTGCAATGGGCCACTCGATCGCCCTATTGATTGCGGTGGCGTGCTTCCTGTCCCTGCCCCTTTCCAAACAGCACCCATTGATCCAGATTCAAATAGGAAAATTCAATCAAACAATTAAGTTTTTATGTCAGTCTCTAATTGACCAAGGCGATCAATCCTCAAGCGCTCCATAGTATAGTCGTTAAGTCAGTACTAAAAAAGAGTAATCAGATCATCTGGTTACAGCAACACCCTATTTAATTTGAATGGGCTAAGTAGGCCCAAGCCGTTTTTCATCGCCCTGGACATTTCCAACTTCTTTGCCCAGGCATTCCGTCAGAATATGATCGGATTGTTTTGTCTCAGCAATCTGTGCAACTTGCTCTAATCAATCTGTTCAATCTGTCCTAAGTCATCTTTCATTGCATTGGTTTGCTTTCAGAATTGCTGATTCAAATGACCTTCACCATAGAGTAATGAGCCATGTTAGAAGGATTTATTTTTGCCACTATTTTATTAGGATTTTTCGGGATGGTTTTAAAGAAAAATCTAGTCATGAAAATTGTCTCAATGGATGTCATGAGCACAGGTGTCATTGCCTACTATGTGCTTATAGCGGCGCGATCAGGTCTATTTACACCCATTTTGCAATCACCTCCCCGTGATGTGACCTATGCAGATCCAGTGCCCCAAGCGGTGATTTTGACGGCGATCGTGATTGGCTTTTCCATCCAAGCACTGATGCTGGTGGGCGTGATGAAGCTAGCGCGGGATAACCCAACCTTGGAAACAGCTGAAATTGAAAAAAACAATCAGCGATAGGCCGCTTACTGGTTTTTAAATCGATCCTCAATCAGGGATTTATCCAGATCAACTAGCAACTAATTTTCAGTTAATTGCGTTGAAATTAGTTTCAAGTAACTCATCTGAATTGATCCTGGTTTCATGGCTCTTAATTGGGTCGCCTATGGGTTCAGGTTTAAGTTCCAATTAACTTTGGGTTAAGTCTGAATTCACCCCTTGGTCAACTGTCCCGTTGGCCATTCATCACCCCACAAATGCTTGCTGAGTTGAGCGGCGTTGCTCGCCCAAACTCCGTCAATTCTCAGCATCTTCAATGGCTCAACGATGGTTCAGATGGCGCGATCGCGCACTGAGCTAATCCTCCCCTAGATTGAGTCGCTAATAGCCCCTTGATGGCTCATTCACCACCCCCAGAAGCCACCATGCTTGCATCTTCTATCTTGGAACCTTTAACCGTTGGCTGGGTTGTTTTTTCCCTGATGGTGGGGTTTGTAATTGCCCTGCTGCCCAAGCTCGATCGAGTCTTGTCCCTGCTGGTCGCCGTCACCTCAGCGGTTTATGCCGGGCTACTGTTAACCGCCAATGCTCCCTTACCGCTAACCCTCTTGGATCGGTTTGGGGTGACTTTGGTTGCCGATTCCTTGGCGGCTTTTTTCATTTTGACCAATGCAATCGTCACCCTCGCAGTCTTGTGCTATTCCTGGCAAAGCCCCAAAAAAGCTTTTTTCTACAGCCAATTATTAATGCTCCATGGCAGCCTCAATGCGGCATTTATTTGTGCTGATTTAGTCAGTATTTATATTGCTCTAGAGGTTAGCGGCATTGCGGCTTTTTTGCTCATTGCCTATCCCCGCAGCGATCGCTCCATTTGGGTCGCCCTGCGCTATCTCTTCATTAGCAATGCTGCCATGCTGTTTTACCTGGTGGGGGCAGTTTCTGTTTATCAACATCAACATTCCTTTGCCCTAGCAGGTCTTGCCAAGGCTCCACCGGAGGCGATCGCCCTTATCTTTTTAGGACTACTGGTGAAAGGTGGGGTTTTTATCTCCGGTTTGTGGCTACCGCTCACCCACTCAGAATCAGAAACCTCCGTTTCAGCCCTGCTTTCGGGAATTGCCATTAAAGCCAGCATTTTGCCTTTGTTACGCTGTGCCTTGGTGTCTGATGATTTGGATTTAATTGTCCGGATCTTTGGGGTCGCAACAGCCCTTTTAGGGGTTAGCTACGCCATGTTTGAAAAAGACACCAAACGAATGTTGGCTTTTCACACCATTTCGCAGTTGGGGTTTGTTTTGGCCGCGCCCTTGGTCGGTGGATTTTACGCCCTTACCCATGGTTTGGTGAAGTCCTGCTTGTTTTTATTGGCGGGTTCTTTACCCAGCCGCAACTTCAAGGTTTTAAAAAGTCAAACGATCGATCGCACCCTTTGGGTTGGGTTGCTGCTGGCTAGTTTATCGATTTCTGGGTTGCCCCTTTTGGCTGGCTTTGCGGCCAAGGCCTTAACCCTGAAAGAACTGCAACCTTGGCAAACCATGCTGATGAATGCAGCCGCGATCGGGACAGCCATTTCCTTTGCGAAATTCATCTTCCTCAAACCCGATGGATTCCCATCCTTTGGCAAGGCGATCAACAGTGACCAAGGGGCGGGTCAAATCACAGCCCATGCTCTGCCACAACCCGAAGTGGCCGTCATGGCTAGCGCAGCATTAGCTCCATCAAGTTTGGCTACCCAAAACCTAGATTTTTCTGGTACGAGTGCTGCCTATTTGGAACCCAAAGCAGCCGCCACCACTCCCAAATTTGGGCTTTGGATTGCTGTGAGTTTGCTACTCGGAAGCCTGGTGCTGGCCAATGGTTTTTATGGAGCGGCTTACACGGTGGATAGTGCCAGCAAGGCCGGTTTAACCATTGCCGCAGGCTGGCTGATCTATTGGGTTGTGATTCGTCAAAGCACTGTGAAATTACCTCAGGTGGCCGAAGAATTTGATCACCTGGTGGGGGCCATGAGTTTAACGTCTGTTGTGCTGTTTTGGATGGCATTGTCATGGTAAAGATCGGCCGGCTCGCAATTATTTTATTTCGCCTTCTGATTTGGTTGTTGCTAACAGCCGATGGCAGTGGGGTCAACCTCGCGATCGGGATTGTGGTTGCTGTGCTTTTGCCGCGTCAATCCTTTGCGCCCGATCGCCTCAAAGATTGGCTCACCGTTTTCTGGAAGATCGTGACCGCCATTCCCATGGCCTATATCGAATCCATTGAAATTATGTTCCGTCCCCATCGTCGGGAAAGCATTGTTTGGGAACAGGTTCCTCAGCGGCGATCGACCCAACTAATTTTTTTGGACATCTTTCTCATTACCTTCACCCCCAAAACCATCGTTTGCCGATACGACAAAGAAACCGGCTATGCCGTTCACAAAATTGATCCCTAGAGTTTGATTGCTTCGCCGTGACTGCTCAACTTCCTGACTCAGGTTGCTCAATTCACCATGACCAATGCCATTTTGATTGCCGCCATTTTGGCTTTGTTAATTCCAATTTATAAAGCCTGCACAGAAGAAGACGTTTGGCAAAAGATGTTGGCCCTGTCGAGTGTTTCCAGCAAGGTTTCAATCGCCATTTTGCTGGTTTCAGTGCAGCGAGATGATTGGTCGATCGGGGTCGTAGCCGTGATTGTGTTGAGCGTGGGCAATGCTGGATTAATGCTGCTGGCTAACGTTTTGAAACGAATGGGAGAAGCCTAAACATGACCTGGACAGAACTGTCTTTGGTTGATGGCATCAGCAATCTTTGTTTAGTGGGCGGGATGGTGTTTTGGTTTTGGGGCACAACCCAATTACTCACCCGTCGATCGGTGCTTTTTAAATTACACGGCTTATCGGTGTCGGACACCTTGGGATCTTTGGCGATCGTGTTTGGATTGTTATTAAAGATTCCCAATGAGTGGCCATTGCTCATTTTGGCCATGATTTGTTTGGCCGTTTGGAACACCATGTTGGGCTATGTTTTGGCCTACTGCTCCACCAGCGGAGATCAACCATGAATGAGTTGAACTGGGTTAATGACCTGCCAATTTATGTGATCACTGCGTTGTTGCCGCTCTCGGCAGCGATGGTAATTTTTCAATCGAATCCTTACCATGCACTGGTGATTCGTGGCATTTTGGGCGCTTTGGCGGCGGCTGTTTATGCGGTTTTGGGTGCTGCTGATGTGTCTTTAACGGAAGCACTGATGGGCACATTACTGGCAATTACCCTATATGCAATTGCTGTGCGATCGTCCTTGGTTTTGCAGTTAGGATATCTAGAAGATCCAACCATCGTTACCCCGCCTCATCTACTGCATTTAGACCCGGAAACCCACGCACCTGACTTAACCCAAGAGTCTGCCAATGGGGAATTAGATCCCACGGTGGTGGAATGTTTAGCAAATACATTCAAGCCCTTTTACCTTCGCATTGAATTGGTTCCCTATCCTAGCCTGACGGCACTCCAGCGAGCCTTGGGCGATCGGGAAGTTCATGCCATCTATGCGCCCACATTCAGTCTTTTAAGTGCCCCTGAAGACTCAACAGCACCTCAGCCCCATTCCGGAAAGCCACAACTCATCACCCGCGTTCAACGGCTCTACGAAATTATGCGGGAAAAGCCTCTGTCAGACTTGGCCACCATTACTTATCAGTCAGCACATCAGTCAGCCAATTTATTAGCCAATTTATCAACTGATTCGTCAGCCAACGTCACCCTTACCCAGGAGCGCAAACCCTCATGATTAAGTGGATTTATGTACTGGCAGGCTTAGCGCTCTATTGCAAAATGGTGTTGTTTCCCAACTATGCGCCAGATGTGATTGGAGCTGAAATTGTGCAGGCAGTGGTGACCGATAGCGGGGTTCCGAATGCTGTTTCGGGGATCATTTTTCGCAATCGGTTATACGACACCATTTTTGAGGTGGTGGTTTTTACAATTGCAATCATGGGATCGCAATTTCTATTGGCCAATGAAAATCCATCCTGCTCAATTCAACGCTTGGTGGATCAACCCTCGATCGTACTGGCGCGGTTAGGAGCCACGATCGCCGCCCTGGTCGCGATCGAGCTAGGAATTCGCGGTCACCTCAGCCCCGGCGGTGGTTTTGCAGCGGGCGTGGCGGGGGGCACTGCGATCGGCCTAGTGACCATTACCGCTTCGCCAGACTGGATGCAAAATCTTTATCAACGCTGGCGAGCCGCCACCTGGGAAAAAATTTCCGTGCTCGTTTTCATCGCCTTGGCTGTCGTCACCTTAGTTGGATATGAATTGCCCCACGGTGAGTTAGGAACCCTTGCCAGCGGCGGTTTATTACCGGTTTTAAACTTCTTGGTGGCGGTGAAAGTGGCCTTGGGATCTTGGGCGGCGCTGTTAGTTTTTATACGCTACCGTGGACTATTTTAGGTTTGGCTTTTACAGTTGAGTGATCCGACTGATCGTTTTCTGTGATGCTGCTGGCCGCCCCGATCGACCTTGGGAAGGGATGCTCAGACATGACCTGTAAAACGAATTGTTGACAGCGATTCTTCAAGGGAATTTCAATCACACTCTGTGAAGAAATGTTCAATCACACTTTGTGAAGAAATAGATCCCATAACGCTGAAGAATTGCTGAAGTTCCCCTTCAGGATCCAAAATCAGACTGAGGATGGAAACACAATTCCCCAAATCTTTGCCCTTGCCTCATTGAAATCCTAATTGGGCAAGACCCGCTGCAAAGCAAGCGACCTCAACCGATCCTTCTGGATCGGTTTTGACCGCAATGGGGAAAATTCAGTCTTGATTTTCAAGGGATGGCTCGGGTCATTGCCCAATGCTAAAACCATTGGAGATCAGATCATTTGAAATCGTCATGGTGATCTAGCCATATGACTGTTGCAACCAATCCGGCTGACATTCGGATGAATTCAGCCCCAACTGTGCCACGGTTAGACCGTTGTTGCTCGCAGGAACTGCTGCATTATTTTCAGGATGCCTGGGCTTTAGAAGATAAGCTGCTAAGCAGTTTGGCAGAGCCAGCAACCTTTTATTTACGACCAGATCCCCTACGCAACCCGCTGATTTTCTACTTAGGACATTCAGCGGTTTTTTATGTCAATAAATTAGTGCGAGTTGGTCTGTGGTCACAACGGCTGAACCCAGACTATGAGCAGTTGTTTGAAATCGGGGTTGATCCTAACACTGCTGCGGAATTGGATGCCGTCATTGGCGAGATTCAATGGCCAGAAGTGGCGGCTGTTTGGGACTATCGCGATCGGGTCAAGGCCACGATCGAGCAAGTGATTCAAACTGTTGATTTTGAATTGCCCATTCACCCCCAACATCCCCTTTGGGCCCTGTTGATGGCGATCGAGCATCAGCGGATTCACATTGAAACCTCTTCGATGTTGTTGCGCCAATTACCCCTCGATCGCCTGCGATGTCCGGCCGATTGGTCGATCGCCCCAACGGATTTGCCCGCGCCGCAAAATTTCATGCGCCTGATTCCCGGCGGCACAGTCACCCTCGGGAAATCCCCAACCGATCAAACCTATGGTTGGGATAGTGAATATGGTCGCCGCCCAGTGGAAGTGCCCAGCTTTTGGGCGAGCCAATTCCTCATCACCAACCAAGAGTATCAAGAATTTGTGGCAGCCGGTGGCTACCAAAATGCAGCCTACTGGTCGGCCGAGGGTTGGCAATGGCGCGAAATGCATCAGGTTTCCCACCCCAAATTTTGGATTCCGCAAGGCGATCACTACCGGTATCAATCGACCTTTTTTGAATGTGATTTGCCCCTCGCCTGGCCCGCAGAAGTGAATTATCACGAGGCGATCGCCTTCTGTCGCTGGAAGGGTGAAGGCGTGCGATTGCTCAGCGAGGCGGAATGGAATCGTGCATTGCAATGGTCAACAACAGAGGCACAAAACCCTGCGCAAGGTCATGATTTCCAGCCTTGGAATCAGCAAACAGATCCCCACTTCAATCGCCCTTTCATCCAAGATCTAGATCAAGATTTCGGGCAAGACTTTGGGCAAGCTTTCGGGAAAAATTCAGGCCCCATTGCTGAGTTGCCTCCCAATTTGCACTGGCAATGGATCTCACCCCGAGCGGTCAATTCAAACGGGGCGATCGCCCAAGGACTTGCGGATTTGCGCGGCAATGTTTGGGAATGGATTGCTGATGCTTTTAATCCATTACCCGGCTTTGAACCTCATCCCCTTTATGAGGATCAGTCAGCGCCTTTTTTTGATGAAGATCACCGGATGATGCTGGGTGGTTCTTGGGCCACCAATGGCTCCATGGCCCTACCATCCTATCGCAATTGGTTTCGACCTCATTTTTATCAACATGTGGGCTTTCGGATTGCCCAAGGAACAAGTGATTTATGCAACTAGAAAGCCGGTCTTCGTCTGTTCAATCGCGCCCGATGAACGCCGCTGAAATGGTTGATGCGGATATTCGATCGGGGGCGATCATTGTTTTGAATCACAGCCACGCACCCGCCACCCCAGAAGGGGCAGAGGTGATCCAAGGCTTGAGCAAAACCCCTAAGCAGTTGTCTCCCAAGTATTTTTATGACGATCGGGGATCGCAACTCTTTGAGGACATTTGCCAGCTTCCGGAATATTATCCAACCCGTACAGAAGCTTGGATTTTGCAAACCTATGCCACCGAAATTGCTGCAATCACCGACAGCCACGAGCTGATTGAATTGGGCAGCGGCAGTTCCACCAAAACTCGCTTACTGTTGGATGCCTATCGATCGCTCTGGGCCGATCGCCCCGACACTTGCCACTATCTCCCGGTGGATATTAGTGGCGGCATTTTACACAGCAGCGTGGTGCAACTGCAATCGCAATATCCTGAATTTTGGATCCAAGGGTTGTTAGGAACCTATGACCAAGCCTTGGACTATTTAGCCCACAGCAATGAGCGATCGCGCCTGCTGTTTTTCCTGGGCAGTTCGATGGGAAATTTCTCCCCCACAGACTTCAACAGCTTTGTCGATCGCGTGGCCCAATCGCTCAAGCCCGGTGACTATTTCCTGTTAGGAGTTGACCTCGAAAAAGACCTGGAAATCCTCAAGGCAGCCTATAACGATTCTCAGGGAGTGACGGCCGCCTTCAACTTGAACATGCTGGCTCATTTGAACCGGCGTTTTGGGGGCAATTTCGATCTCGATGCTTTCAGTCACGAAGCGGTTTATAACACCGCAGACTCGCAAATCGAGATGTATCTCCATTGTCACCGCGATTGCCAAGTGCAGTTCGATCGCCTGAATTTTGTCGCCAACTTCCAAGCCGGGGAGTCGATTTTGACGGAACTTTCCCGCAAATTCCGGCTCGATCGCTTGCCCCAACAGCTCGCAGAGCGCGGCCTCACCACCGTCAAAACCTGGAGCGATCCACAGCAATGGTTTGGACTGCTGTTGTGTCAAGCTACCAGCTCGTAGATTCTTGTTCTCCTTTCTTCAAACGTCAATCAAGCTCATGTGATTGATAGTCTAGTTGACAGTCAAAACTATCAATCATCCATCGAGACTTGATTGGATCCCCAAGGAAGTCAAGGCATTTTCTTAGGCGAACTGCTAAATTGAGAGGGTGAACGTTTTTGCCCTCTCAGTTTGCTTGTTTCCGTGAGGTACAGCGATGACAGTGGCCCGGGACAATTTGGCAACGTTGTATGAGTGCGATTACGCCCTTTGGTTAGACGCAACAATCGAACAACTGCGCCGCCGTGACTACGGCAATGTGGATTGGGATAATTTATTAGATGAATTAGAGTCAATGGCCCGCAGCGATAAACGTGCCATTAAACATAATTTGGTGGTGATTCTTGTGCATCTTTTAAAGTGGCAATTTCAGCCTGAGATGCGATCGGGAAGCTGGGCAGGAAGCATCACGGAACACCGAACCCGAATTCAGTCCCTATTAGACGATTCCCCTAGCCTCAAAAATTTCCTAACTGAGGCCCTAGATTGGGCCTATCCCAGAGCACGTCGGCAAGCCAGTGATGAAACAGAATTACCGATCGAACAGTTTCCAGAAGCTTGTCCCTACCAACTTTTTGAGGTATTAAACGAAAATTTTCTACCCCAATAAGCCTCTTTCAAAAAATCAAGCCTCATCCGCATTGACCTATTTTTATCCTCTGATTTCATCTGATTTCAACGGAGAAAAATTGGGCGGCTTTCATTGGGTAACTGACTAAAAACTGCTGGATAGAAGCTGGCTGGCATTATTCAGTGCCGTGGCGGCGTTGATGCCAGTGCCAAGCATGGGACACGATCGCCTCTAAATCTGGGTACTCCGGTTGCCAGCCCAAAACCGCCTGGGCCCGATCGCTGCTGCTGACCAACACGGGCGGATCACCAGCCCGGCGATCGCGCTCCACCACAACGATCGGGCGTTGGGTCACCTGGCGAGCAGCAGCGATCGTTTCCTTCACGGAAAATCCGTTGCCATTACCCAAATTAAATGCCGTGGATTCGCCGCCGTTCAGCAAATATTCCAACCCCAACACATGGGCGTGGGCCAAGTCGTTCACATGGACATAATCCCGAATGCAAGTGCCGTCGGGGGTGGGGTAGTCCGTGCCGAAAATGGCGATGTTGTCCCGCTGGCCCAGGGCCGCCAGCAAAATCAGTGGAATCAGATGGGTTTCCGGCTGGTGATCTTCGCCCAGGTTGCCGGAGGGGTCGGCTCCGGCAGCGTTGAAGTAACGGAAGATGACCGATCGCAATCCATAGGCCAGGTCAAAATCCCGCAGCATCCGCTCGACGGTTAATTTAGACTCCCCATAGGGATTAATCGGCTGTTGGGGATGATCTTCGGCAATTTTGGGGGTTTGGGGTACGCCATAGGTGGCCGCCGTGGAGGAAAACACGAAATGGGGCACTTGGGCCGCCACCATGGCTTCCAACAGGGTCAGGGTTCCCACCACGTTGTTGCGATAGTATTTGGCGGGATTGGCAACGGACTCGCCCACGGCAATGTAGGCGGCGAAGTGTAGCACGGCTCCAATCTGGCGCTGGGCAAAGAGTCGATCGAGCAAGGCCCGATCGCCAATATCACCCACAATCAACTCAGCCTTCAGCACCGATTCCACAATCTCGCGGTGGCCGTAGCCCAAATTATCCAGCACAACCACCGGATAGCCGGCCTGTTGAAGCGCTAGAACGGTATGGGAGCCGATGTAGCCAGCGCCGCCGGTCACGAGAATGGTGGGTTTTGAGCAAGCGTCGGTCATGGGGGGCAGCGACGGGAATTACGGGGCGATCGCCATGAGAATTTTAGCCATTTCTTCTACCTTTCCTTATCCGCCCAGCAAAGGCGGCACGGAAATTCGGACTTACAACCTGCTGGCCCGTTTGGCCCAGCGCCATGCGGTCACCATTGCCACCCAGCGCCATCCTAGTGTCACCGATGACCATCTGGCCGCGCTTCGGGCAACTGTTCAGGAGGTGATGGTGTTTCCGCTGCCACCGGATCCGGCCGCCAGCCGCAGTCCGCGCCACTTGGCCCGCAAGGTGAAGCGGTTTGGGCAATCTTGGCTGAGGGGCACGCCGCCCAATGTGTTGCATCGCTTTTCGCGGCCGATGCAGGCTTGGATTGATCAACAAATTGCGGCCGATCGCTTTGATGTGGTCACCTGCGAGCACAGTGTGAATGAAATCTATGTGCGGCCCGATTGGCAGCGGCGCTATCCTAAGCTGCGATCGATTGTGGATGTTCACAGCTCCGTTTACGGTTGGGCCAAGGGGCATCTGGATTTGGGTGCATCTCCCCACCCCACACGCGATTGGCTGTATTTGCCCTTGCTCGCCCGCTACGAGCGCCGCTACGCCAACAAATTCAGCGCGATCGTCACCACCACCCCCGACGATCGGGACTACATGGCCCAATTTGCGCCCCAAGTGCCCGGTTTCGTCATTCCCAACGGGGTGGACTTGGCCCTGTTTCCGCTGCGCGATCGGGATCCCGGGGGTTATGAATTGGTGTTTGTGGGCGCAATGGATGCCACCCACAACATCGATGCGGTGAAGTTTTTTGTGAATGCCGTTCTGCCACCGCTGCGATCGACCTATCCCGCCGCCACCTTTCGGATTGTGGGGGCTCGGCCCAGCGCTGAGGTGTTGGCCCTGGGCGATCGACCTGGCGTAGTGGTCACTGGCCCTGTGGATTCCATGGCCGCCGAGCTACATCGGGCCTCCGTTTGCGTCGTGCCCCTGCGCACCGGGCTGGGCATCAAAAACAAAACCCTCGAGGCCATGGCGGCCGGCGTACCCGTGGTGGGGAGCGATCGGGGACTCGAGGGCTTGACGATCGACCAACCGCCCTTAGCCTTACGGGCCAACCAACCCGCTGAATACATTGCCGCCATCGGTCGGTTGTGGGAATCTACGGAGTTGCGGGCCCAACTCTCCCAAGCGGCCCGCGCCTACGTGGAGCGCGACTTTAGCTGGGACCAAGCCGCCCAACATTACGAAGCTGTTTTACAAAGCTCCCCACAACAGCCAACTTTCACCTCTTTTTCCCTATAAGGGCGATAGGGTCAACTTCGGCGGCCGGCTTCAACGGCCAGCAACATTGTCAGCAATCAATGATGGAATTAGGTATTAATAATGATCAGTAGTCAATGATTTAATTCATACTCTGGTGATAGTTTATACCCAAATCCTTCTTGATTGAATTTGATCGCTTTTGCCCCTTGGAATACTTTAGGAGAATCGCAGGGAATGCTTAAATAGAATTATCAACCCCACCAGCTCAAGAATTTTCAACGATTGCTCAATCATCACGGTTAATTTTTAAAAACAGAGCAGGATTCCCGGAACAATTGCGGTTCACAAAGGAAGGTTTCTAAAAGGCTTCAAGCATTAAGGCTAGGGCTGAGATCAAGATTTGAACAGGAATTTGGGTTGAACCTAAACGGATTTCAACCAAACTCAAGTCAGATCTAAAACATAGATCTAATTTGTTCAAGACGTGAGAAAATTCTGTTGACTGAAAAATTCAGCATCCTCGATCAACAGACCGCCCCGCTAGCCAGATCAGTCAATGCTGAGGGATCAGCCAAACGCTCATGGAGCAAATTTTGATCATTTTGTGATGGTCAAGCCATGGTTCTCAGTCATTATCCAAACCTGATGTTCAAACCCTTTTAGGTATCTTGCAAATTGGCGTTCCGGGTTCTGGGTCAACGCTCGGCCGATGGTGATTCAGTGTTTAAGGGAATGGATCCCCGCGTTCTTTACATCCAATGACCAACGTTGCTGCGGCTAATGCATCACCCTTTTTGGGCCAATTATTGGTCTTGGAACCTGATGAAACGGATCAGTTAAAATTTGCTCGCTGTTTTCAGCACTGGCCCTGGCTGGGTGAAGGGCATGTGGTGGCTTCCATGCAGGCGGCGATCGCCCATTTGCGTCGGCAACCGGTCGAGATGGTGTTGCTCAATGGCTGTGCGATTCCCCCGATCGAGGCGGTCTTGGAACCGTCGGCAGGGACTGAAAGCTGTCCCGCCAAAAAGCCTGAAGACTTGGCCGATCGCAGCCCCCAGCCCAGCGATCGCCCCGTAACCCCGATCGCGCAGGATCAACCCGACCTCCTCGACCAAGCCGCACCCAGCTTTCGGGAACTCTTGCAGCTCATGGAAGCCCAGGCGGTTCTCTGGCTGGTGATGGTTCCAGCGGATGCCGCAGATGTGGCCCTGGCACTGGTGCAACAGGGCGCGGCCGATTATGTGGTGAAAGATGCCGCTGGAGCCTATCTCAAGCTATTGCCAATTACCTTACAAAAAAGCTGGCAAACCTATCAGCAACAGCGCCAATTACAGTGGCTGAATCATACGGTTCAAAGTTTACCCGATGGTGTGTATGTGGCCGATGCCGGTGGGCAATTACTGTTTACCAATGACGCGCTAAAAGCAATTTGCGCGATCGAGCAGCAAAACCTGCAAGGGCAACCCATCACTACCCTGGGCCAGCCCGCTTTGACCCGTTGGGTGCAACAACAGGCCCCGATCGCCTCCGATCTACAGCAACCCTATCACCGCCGGGATGTGGAATTAGCCATCCAGCAGCCCGATCGGCCAGCCCTCAGCATGTTGCTCTCGGAAACCTTTATTGATGATGGTTGCCAAGCCATTCGGGTGGGCGTGCTGAAAAATGTGCATTTTCTGAAGGAAGTACAGTCTTCAATTCACAATGTTCAAAGCAGCTTAAATAGCATTATTCAATCTCGAACCAATCAGCTTCAGGAGGCGATCGGGGAGTTACATCGCGAAAACCAAGAACGTATTAAATCAAAAATTTCGCTGCGCCTCAGTCGCGATTTTATTAATCGTCAACAGGTCTTTTTACGATCTGTTATTGACAACAATCCCAATTTAATTTTCGTCAAAGATTGGGAGGGTCGGTATGTGCTCGCCAATCAAGCCATGGCGGATTATTACGGAACCACCGTTGATGAACTGCTGAACAAAACTGACGAAGAACTACTAGGGCCCTCGGAAGCCAATGCTCGGTTTTTGAGCGAAAATCGCTTCGTCATTGAAAATCGCCAGGAACTCTTCTTGCCTGAGGAAATGGTGATTCGCCGCAAAATTGCTCAGTCAGATGTTCAGCCAGACTCGATCACCTCAGGGGAGCAGGATGATGCCCTCCTCGATGCTTCCCCAGAATCTGACTTAGGAACCAACACCCTAGGAACTGCCTTGGAAATCAATTTATCGGGGGCTGGTGGTTCCTCTGGGGCAGATTCCGGCAACGGCCAAGTTGATGATCCATTTGGAACAAATCCAGACATTCAATGGCTGCAATGGCACAAGTCACCGATTTTTCTGCCCGCCAAGGGTGAATATGGAGTCTTGGGGGTAGGGGTTGATATTACGGCTCGCAAACAGGTGGAACTGGCCCTGGCGGAACAGGAAAAAAGTCTTTCGACCCTGGTGGCCAATTTGCCCGGCTATGTTTATCGAGTGGCTAATAATCCTGAATACTCCGCGCTTTTTGTTAGCGATGGGGTAACGGCCATCACGGGCTATGAAACTCGTGAATATTTAGTCGATCGCACCACCAGTTGCGGTCAAGAAATTCACCCCGAAGATGCCGATCGCGTTTGGGAAATTGTCCAGGCCGCCATTCAAAAACAAGAACCCTATGAGTGCGAATATCGCATTCTCACCAAGTTTGCTCAAGAAAAGTGGGTTTGGGAGCGGGGTAGCGGTGTTTATTCCGATGAAGGAAAATTTCTGTTTTTAGAGGGATTCGTCACGGATATCAGCGATCGCAAGGCTGCGGAACAGAACCTGCGCCAACTGAGCGATCGCCTGCAAGAGTCCCAGCGGATTGCCAAGCTCGGCAATTGGCAATTCAACTTAAATAGCAACGCACTCTATTGGTCTGATCAAGTTTTTGAGATTTTTGAAGTGGATGCACAGCAATTTGGTGCATCCTATGAAGCCTTGATGGCCGCCATTCATCCTGACGATCGGGAAATGGTCGATCGAGCCTATAAGCGCCACTTAGTCAATCATGAACCCTATTCCGTCACCCATCGCTTGCTGTTGGCAGATGGACGAATTAAATATGTCCATGAGCAATGCGAAACAACCTATGGCGAGGATGGCACGCCCCTTTATTCCCAAGGCACGGTGCAGGATGTTACCGATCAACATTTGGCAGAAATGGCCCGAGAGCAGGCCGAAAAAGCTTTGCATCAAGTGATTGAAGGCACGGCCACGGTGACCGGAGCACAGTTTTTCCCCAACTTGGTGCGGCATATTGCGGAAGCCCTGAATGTGGATTATGTGGTAGCCACGGAATTACGGGACGATCGATTACAAACCCTTGGTGTTTGGGTTGATGGTCAACTGGGCGACAATTCCAATTTGGACTTGGAAAACACACCCTGTTCCTACATTTTGGAACATGGCGAACTCTATTGTGAAACCGACGGACAGTCCTGTTTTTCCATTTCCCGTTCCCTCTTTCCTGGAGCAGTGAATGGGCTGTTGGGCGTTGCTTTACAGGATGATCAAGGACAGGCGATCGGCAGTCTTTGCATCCTAGATCAACAACCCTTTTCTGAAGAAAAACACCAACAAGCCATGGCCCTTTTGCGGGTGTTGGCCTCCCGGGCAGGGGCCGAACTTCAGCGCAAACAGGCCAACGATGCCTTGGAGCAACTGAACCAAGACTTGGAAGCGAGGGTGTTGCAGCGCACCTTGGAACTGCAAGCTCAAGAAGCGCAACTGAGGGATTTGTTTGACAATGCAACGGATTTAATTCAACGAATTGATCCCCAAGGGCAAATTTTATTGGTCAACCGGGTTTGGAAAGAAACCTTGGGCTATGGCGATGAAGATTTAAATGATTTGTCGATCTTTCAAGTTGTCCATCCTGCGGACTTAGAGGACTACCGCCAATATTTAGATCGCCTTTGCGCCGGGGAAGCTTCTTTAGATATTGAAACTCGCTTTCTCAGCAAAGATGGCCAGGAAATTTTGTTGGAAGGAAATGCCAACTGCGATTTTCAAGAGGGAAAACCGATCGCCATTCGCAGCATGTTTCGGAATGTGACTGAGGGCAAACAAACCCGCAAAGCACTTCAGGAATCGCAGCAATTCTTGCAAACGGTTTTGAATACATTTCCGCTCTTTGTGTTTTGGAAAGATCGCAATTCGGTTTACCTGGGGTGCAACCAAAACTTTGCGGCGGCGGCGGGGCTGCCTTCACCGGAGGCGATCGTGGGCAAGACAGATTACGACTTGCCCTGGGGAGTCAGCGAAGCCGAGCTATACCGAGCGGACGATCGGGAAGTGATTGAGTCTGGCATGGCCAAGCTACATCTCATTGAGTCCCAAAAACAACTGGATGGCTCCCTGATCCAGATTGAAACCAACAAGGTTCCGCTCCGGGATTCGTCAGGAACGGTGATTGGGGTTTTGGGCATCTATCAAGACATTACCGATCGCCAAGCGGCGGAATTACAGTTGCAGCGAACGAATCAACAACTGTTGCGAGCAACGCGCTTGAAAGATGAGTTCATGGCCAATATGAGCCACGAATTGCGCACGCCGCTGAATGCCATTTTGGGGATGACCGAAAGCCTGCAAGAGGAAATTTTTGGGCCAATTACGCCCCAGCAAGACTATGCGCTCAGGACGATCGACCAAAGCGGCACACACCTGCTGGAACTCATTAACGACATTTTGGATATGGCCAAGATTGAGTCTGGCCAAATGGAGTTGGATTGGTCAATCACGGACTTGGTGCCCATGTGTCGATCGAGCCTGGTTTTTATTCAACAGCAGGCCACAAAAAAACGGATTGAACTGAACCTCAACAGCCCGGAAAACTTGCCCAATCTGTGGGTCGATGAACGACGACTGCGCCAGGTGTTGATTAATTTGCTGAGCAATGCGGTGAAGTTCACGCCGGAAGGGGGCAAAATTACCCTTTCGATCGCCGTGACCAGCGAATCGTTAACCGCCGCCTCGGAATTTGTGCGATCGCGCTCTCTGTCCAAAATGCATCTCCAGGGCCTGGTGCAGCAGCCCCCAGCCCCCACCGCGCCCGCCAACCAACCCACAACCTTCGTGCGCATTGCAGTAGCCGATACCGGAATTGGCATTGCCGCCGAAAATTTACCCAAGCTCTTTCAGCCCTTCATCCAAGTGGACGGGGCCTTGAATCGCCAATATGACGGCACGGGATTGGGTTTGGCGCTGGTGAAGCAAATTGTGGAACTGCACCAGGGCTGTGTGGATGTGGTCAGCGAAGTGGGAGTGGGCAGTTGCTTCACGATCGAACTTCCCCTGCTGCCCCCGCCGCCCCACCAGATCCCCTAGGCAAGGCGCAAATCAGCAAGGCGCAAGACCGCCAGCCGGACGGCATCCGACCCCGACGAGATCGACATCAACCCAGTGACCAGCCCAAGTGCTCAGACCGATCATTCGCCCTAAATTCCAGCCCCATCAAAGAACTCTTCCAAGGCTCGATCGCTCAACCGGCAACGCTTTCCCGCCGGGTCATCACCACTCACAAGATTGAGCTGGCTCAGTTGGCGTTGGGCCGCCGTCACCTCCGCGGCCACCTTGGCAATCCGTTCCCAATCGCAAAGGGTCAAGTCTTCGCAAGGGCGCTCCGGCGCACCCACGGCCACCGGCACTTGGGCCCGTTCCGCTTCCATTTCCTCAATCCGCCGCTCCAGGGTTTCGATGCGATCGAGCAGGGCCCGAATCGCCTGGGCTTCCGAGTCCGGCAGCTTGCCATGCTCCAGTGGATCTACCCGCACACCCGATCGATAGACCACACGACCAGGCACACCCACCACCGTGCAATCGGCAGGCACATCCCGCAAAACCACGGAACCAGCCCCAATGCGCACATTTTCGCCAATATTCAGATTGCCGAGCACCTTAGCCCCAGCTCCCACCACCACGTTGTCACCCAAGGTGGGGTGGCGCTTGCCGCTTTCCTTGCCCGTGCCCCCCAGGGTCACGCCCTGGTAAATCAAGCAATAGTCGCCCACAATCGCCGTTTCACCAATCACAACGCCCATGCCGTGATCGATAAACACGCCTTGCCCGATCGTTGCGCCCGGGTGAATTTCAATCCCGGTCAACAGTCGTCCAATGTGGGAAATCAGCCGAGGCACAAAGGGTAATTGGCGCTGTTGCAGCCCATGGGCCAGCCGATGGAGGATCAACGCTTGCAACCCCGGATAGCAAAAAAGCACCTCTAGCCAATTGCGGGCGGCGGGGTCACGATCGAAGATGATGCGAAAGTCAGCAATGAGAGCGTTTAGCACGGTTGGGCGGCCTGAAAGCTTCAAGGTTGTGTTGCATCGATTACAAAATCACTTTTAATCCTACTGCCTACCGACCGAGACGCGGGGGGGTGGGGCCACCGAACCCCAACCGAAGCATTGGGGAATATATTTTGGCTCAGGTTTTGGCTCAGGCCCCAGACTCCACCCAGCGCCATACTCCCCGGGAATCGGTTGGCGAACTGGGCGATCGGGACGAAACATTTCAGTTGCGGTAGCCATGACCCATTCAGCGTTACCAGAATTGCGGTTTTTAGGGTCAAGGTTTGGTAAACTTTGCGACTTTCAAGGCCTTCAAATACGGACATTTGGATACTGATCACGTTGCCGATCGCACCCAATTAGGTAATCAACTGATGGATTATATTGTTGATTCTTGATTGCATTTCTTAACGCCATTTCAAGAAAGCACCTGATAGATTGGGATCGACTTTGACGGCTGCCTTAGCCTTCCAAAACTACACAAAAAAGATAGTGAATTCACGTTTCATCCCTCATGAATCGTTAAATTTATCCATCTTTCAGGGTTTGCATCAATCCATTGAGGTTACAACCAAGCATAATCAGCCCACGGCGTAGGGCTGTTGCGGTTGGAGCTGCCCTAAAATTCGTAATCAATGAATTTTCCACTGCCCTCTCCTCACTCGACGGCAGCGATGTCCCACTCCACGATGAAGATCCAGATCAAGGGGCGATCGCGCTGGCTCGGCCATTGGCAACAACGCATCAGCAATTGGCACTTCAGCCAAAAGATTGCGTTGGGCTATATCTTGGCGATCGCCACGGGGGCCGTTGGCTCCTTGGCCGGCATCGCCCTGGCGGATCATTTCCAAGGGCGCGGGGTGGCCCAACTGCACGACGCAACCACACAAGTTCAATTACTCAGCGATTTACGCAGCAACTTGCAGGCGGCTCGCCTCGCCATTGATGAAGCGGGGGATGATGAAATTCCCGTCGCACAACGACAACTATTCCAGCAGGACGCGATCGCGGCCATCCAAACAGCCCGCGACTTAGCCAACGAACTCACCGCCTATCTCAAGCAAAATCCCCAATGGCTGGCCGATCGCCCCGATCGCCTGTTGCACTTGGCCAATCAAAGCGTGGCGGATCTTCAGGAATATGCCAATCAGCAAATGCTGATGCAGCAGGCGGACGAGGCCAATCAATCGGCCGCCCAGAAGGCAGCCAAAGAGGCAGCGGAGGCCCTGGAATGGAAAGCGCTGGCCGGGGCCGATCGCGCCCTGTCCCGGCTGGTGATTATGGCCCATGGGCAAGCGGAACAGGCGGAAGTTTTGCTCGAAGAGGCCCAAGGTCTGGAAAAAGGCGTTGTGATCCTGAGCCTGTTGCTGTCGGCGGCGGTGGCAGGGGTGATTGCGATGCGAGTCACGCGGGCGATCGTCAATCCCCTGGTGCGGGCGGCCACGGTGGCCCAAGGGGTGGCGGAAACCGGCGACTTCAGCCAACGGGTGGGCATCACCAGCCAAGACGAAGTGGGATCCTTGGCCCAGGCTCTTGATACGTTGATTGAGCGGGTGGCCGAACGCAATCAAGAGTTGGCGGATGCGGCGGATTTTGCCAGCTCCCAAGCCCGCACCCTCTACAGAACTCTGATGGATTTGCGCCGCACCCAAGCGCAACTGATCCAAACGGAAAAAATGTCGCTCCTGGGGCAGGTGGTGGCCGGGGTGGCCCACGAAATCAATAACCCCACCAGTTTTATCTACGGCAACCTGATCCATGTCACGGAGGGGGTGAGCCATCTGCTGGAGTTGCTGACGCTGTATGAGGCGGGTCATGGCCCCCACAGTCCAGAGATTCGATCGCTCGTGGAACAGTTGGATTTGGAGTTTGTGCGGGAAGATTTGCCGCAACTGATGGCTTCCATGCGATCGGGCGCGGAACGCATCCGGGCGATCGTTCTGTCGTTACGGTTGTTTGCCCGTTTGGATGAGGCGGAGGTGAAGGCGATCGACCTGCCCCAAAGCCTGGATAGCGTGCTCACCATTTTGGGGTCGCGCCTCTGTGCCCAAGCTCACCGCCCGGCCATTGTGGTGCAGTTGGACTACGGATCTTTGCCCCCGATCGAGTGCTATGCGGGTCAGCTCAATCAGGTGTTAATGCACATTTTGACGAACGCGATCGATGCGCTGGATGAGGCCTTCCGCCAACAGCCCGATCGGCTCTTGACCCTGAAGCTCACCACCCGCACCCTTGACCCGGATTCGGTCAGCTTGGCGGTCACCGACAGCGGCTTGGGCATTCCCGTCAGTGAACAATCGCGGATTTTTGAGTTGTTTTACACAACCAAACCCGTGGGCAAAGGCTCGGGCATGGGTCTGGCGATCGCCCAGCAGGTGATTGTGGAAAAGCACGGCGGCACGATCGATTGCGAATCGGGCGATTGGGGAACGACGTTTACGCTGAAGTTACCGGTTCGACTCGCGATCGCCGATCCAGCCCAACCGCAAGCAGCCCCTTTAGCCGCAGACGATCAAGCCCCGATCGAACCACTCGCGGGCGACGGCTCAACCAGGCCCTAGGGAGTCGTCACCGGTTCCGGCGCTTCCGGAGCCGACAACAGCGGCGAATCTCCGTGATAGGCCCGCAACAACAGCGTTTTCAGCTCGCTGATCATCGGGTAACGGGGATTCGACACCGTGCATTGATCGTCAAAGGCGCGATCGGCCACATCGTCCAACTTCGCCAAAAACTCCGCCTCGCTAATTGACGTGGCTTCCCGGATCGATCGGGGAATTCCCACCTGCTGCTTCAGCGCCTCGATCGCCCCAATCAGTCGATCGATCTTCTCGTCCTCCGTCGTGCCCCCCAAGTTCAAATAGTCCGCAATCCGGGCGTAGCGCCACTTCGCATTCGGATACTTGTATTGCGGGAACGCCGCTTGCTTAAAGGGCGCGTCCGTCGCGTTGTAGCGAATCACGTGGGAAATCAACAGCGCATTCGCCAGGCCGTGGGGAATGTGGAACGCGCCGCCAATTTGGTGGGCGATCGAGTGGCAAATCCCCAAGAAACCATTGGCAAAGGCCATCCCCGCCATCGTCGCCGCGTAGTGCATCTTTTCCCGCGCCTTCGGGTCCGCCGCCCCATGCTCGTAGGCCGAGGGCAGATATTTGAAAATCAGCCGAATCGCCTCCAGGGCCTCACCGTTCGTGAACTCCGAAGCCAACACCGACACATAGGACTCCAGGGCGTGGGTCAAGGCATCAACGCCCCCAAAAGCCGTCAGGGCCCTGGGCATATCCAGCACCAATTGCGGATCGCAAATGGCCATGGTCGGCGTGAGGGCGTAGTCCGCCAGGGGGTACTTGATCCCCGTGCGCTCGTCCGTCACCACCGCGAAGGGCGTGACTTCCGACCCTGTGCCCGAGGTGGTGGGAATCGCCACTAGGATTGCCTTTTGGCCCAAAGGCGGCAGCTCATACACCCGCTTGCGGATGTCCATGAACCGCATCGACAGCCCCTCGAATTCAATTTCGGGATGCTCGTACAGCAACCAGGCGATCTTGGCCGCGTCCATCGGGGAACCGCCCCCGATCGCGATGATCGTGTCCGGATTGAACGATCGCATCTGTTCCAAAATCCGGTTCACCGTTCCCAGGCAAGGATCCGGCTCCACATCGTAAAAGGTGTCGTACTTCAGGCCAATGTCATCCAGGACGCTTTCCAGACCCGCCGTGATCCCCAGGTTGTAAAGGGGTTTGTCGGTGATGATGAACGCCCGATCGCGCCCGGCCAGCTCCCGAATCGCCACCGGCAGCGAGCCATATTTGAAGTAGATTTTCGGCGGAATCCGGAACCAGAGCATATTTTCCCGTCGTTCCGCCACGGTTTTGATGTTCAGCAGGTGGCGCGGTTCCACGTTCTCGCTGATCGAGTTGCCGCCCCAAGTGCCGCAACCGAGGGTGAGGGACGGATCGAGACGGAAGTTATAGATATCCCCGATCGCCCCTTGGGACGAGGGCGTGTTGATCAGCACCCGCGCCGTTTGCACCTGATCCTCAAACTGCTTGATCCGATCGCGGTTGTCCGGCGACGTGTAGAGCACCGCCGTGTGGCCCCGTCCGGCAAACATCACCAGCGACTCACTCAGTTCCACCGCCTGGGCAAAATCCGCCGCCCGATACATGGCCAGCACCGGCGACAGCTTTTCGTAGGAGAACGGTTCCTCTGGCCCCACCACGCTCGCCTCGCCCACAATCAGGCGCGTACCCGGTGGCAGTTGAATATCGGCCATCGCCGCGATCTGTTCCACCGATTGACCGACGATGTTCGGGTTCAGCCGCCCATCAATCAGGATTTGCGCGCCCATGCGGACTTTCTCTTCGGGGTTCAGGAAATAGGCCCCCCGATCGCGAAATTCCTGCTTCACCTGTTCATAGACCGCATCCACCACCACCACCGATTGCTCGCTGGCGCAGATCATGCCGTTGTCAAAGGTTTTGCTGAGAATAATCGACGACACGGCCATTTTCAGGTGCGCCGTTTCGTCAATCAGGGCCGGCGTGTTCCCCGCGCCCACACCCAGGGACGGGTGACCGGACGAGTAGGCGGCACGCACCATGCCCGGCCCGCCCGTGGCCAAAATCAGGTTCACATCCGGGTGCTGCATCAACTGCTGCGACAGGGGCACGGTGGGCTGATCAATCCAGCCGATGATGTCCGGCGGGGCCCCGGCTTCCACGGCCGCTTGCAAAATCACCCGCGCCGCCTCGATCGTGCAGTCCTTGGCCCGGGGGTGGGGCGAAAAGATAATCGCGTTGCGGGTTTTCAGGGCAATCAAGGCCTTAAAAATCGCCGTCGAAGTGGGGTTCGTGGTGGGCACAATTCCCGCCAAAATCCCCACGGGTTCGGCAATGCGCTGAATGCCAAAGGCCTTGTCCTCTTCGATCACCCCGCAGGTTTTCTCGGCTTTGTATTTGTTGTAGATGAATTCCGAGGCGAAGTGATTTTTGATTACTTTGTCCTCGATCGTCCCCATTCTCGTTTCGGTTACCGCCAGCTTGGCCAGGGGGATGCGGGCCGCGTTGGCCGCCAAGGCTGCTTTTTTGAAGATCAAATCCACCTGCTCTTGGCTGAAGGTGGCATAGGTGCGCTGTGCGGCTTTGACCCGCGCAATTAGGGCTTCGAGTTCGCGATCGTTGGTAACGGTCATAACGCACCTCGCAGGAATGGCGTTCTGTTTTTACGCTAGGTTGATCCCCTTGTTTTGGTTAGATTTGTTGACAAGTTTTTAGGTTTTGCTCACCCGAATTGCAACGAACCTTTACGAAGTCTCACAGAACGCTCGGCCGCCGATCGCTCAAAACCATCATTTAGCTCGGTGACCATTCCCCTAGTCCAACAGGCCCGATCGCTCCAAAATCCATTGACTCCACAGGCTCGATCGCTCCAACACCACCTGACGGCGATCGGCATTTGGCCACAGCACCGGCCAATCGGCTAACCACTGAACAATCTGCCGCTGAATCGCCACCAGCTCGATCGCCACCGGTAAATCGGTCTCGGGGGCTGCCCATTCAATAAACCAACCACTTTCCCGCAGCAAACTGGAAATGAGCTACCCATGATCAGGATTTTTGCCAAAGGATTTGACCCGCGCCAAATTTGCCGCAATGCCACCTAAACGCACCGCCAAACTATCACGCATATACCGATCGCGCCGCCTTAGAAAATCATTCATGAATCTCAGCTTATGACTCGGGCTGTTCTAGACCCAGGCGATCGTAAGCATCCGCCAAACTCAAGCGCGATCGATCCGTCTTGCGCTCTTGCAACAGGGCCATCAGTTCTGGATTTTGCGTAATTTGCTGAACCTCCGTGGTCAAATCCTCGGCCGAATTTTGCAATCGCTCAACGGAGGTCAACACAAATTCGCGACCATCGGGCAGCTTCAAAAGCAGAACATCATCTTGAGCTTGGGCAAAGAGATTCAGAAGAAACTGAATAACATGGGTTAAATGAATTACTTTCATAGGTCGTAAGGCTGATTACGGATAAAGAGTTGATTATTGAATTTCCTGCCCACAGCTTCGATAGCTACAACTCGAACAATTTCTTCAACTGAATAAAAGACCCGAAAATTACCGATTCTGAGTTCCCAATCAGATAAATCATTAGTTCTTAAAGGCTTTCGATTACGTGTTTCAACGGTCGGCTCATAAGTCAACTGCTGAAATATTTCATCAAGAACCTCTTTCTGTTCATGTTTTTTAAAAACACGTAAGTCATCTAGAGCGCTTCGGGATATTTCTATAGTGTACATAGGAATTTAAAAGTGCAATCTGAAAATCACCCATCCCTATTCATCGAGAAATTCTGGGTTAAGTAGTTGAGCGATTTTAAGGGTTTTACCGTGTAGATGGCTGCCCCTAGCGATCGGAGTGAGAGCCAATTGCCAAGCATCACTAGACAACCAGCGATCACTCCATCACGTCACCAGCAAGCAGATTTAAGCGATGTCGGCGAGGGCGGCAATGTTGACCAGGGCGGTGTTGGGGCAGGCACGCTTCAGCAAACCCGTCAGGACTTTGCCCGGCCCCACTTCGATCGCCTCCGTGCAGGCCACCTGGTTCAACATCACCATCGTTTCCCGCCAGCGCACCGAACCGGTCATCTGCTTCGAGAGCCGTTCTTTCAAAGCTGCGCCGCTGGTTTCCGGGGTGGGGTCAGTGTTGGAGAGCACCCCGATCGCCGTGTCCGTAAAATCCGTAGCCGCCAAAATTTCGTTAAATTCCGCCGATGCTTCCGCCATGTAGGGCGAGTGGAACGCGCCGGACACGGCCAAAGGCACAGCCCGCTTGGCTTTGACGCTGCCCAGGATCGCATCCACCGCCTCGGGCGTTCCGGAAATTACCACTTGGGCATCGCTGTTGTCGTTGGCCAGCACCACACCCTCGGTAGCGGCGATCGCCTCGGTTAGGGCCGGGCGGTTGAAGCCAATCATGGCCGCCATCTTGCCGCCGGAAGCCGCTTGCATCAACTCCGCCCGCCGCTTCACCAACTTCAGACCCGCTTCAAAGCTGAAGGCCCCGGCCGCGTAGAGGGCCACGTATTCCCCCAGGCTGTGACCCGCCACCAAATCAGGCGATTGACCGGCGGCTTTCAGCGCATCAACCAAGATCGCCTCGATCGCGTATAGGCAAGGCTGGGTGTATTGGGTTTGGGAGAGTTGCGCTTCGTCGCCGTTGCAGACCTCCGCCACCGACCAACCCAAAATTTCATCCGCGATCGCCAACTTCGCTTGGGCGGCCGGCGAGTCGAGCAAGTCGGCAGTCATGCCAACGGCTTGGGAGCCTTGGCCCGGGAACATCCAGAGGGTTTTTGCCATTGTGTTTGTTGTGCTTCGCATCGGTATAGACAAGGTGCTTATACCAAGCGGCCGGCCCGTTGCGCTAGCGGGGAATTTCCGGCAATCCGCCCCTGATGGCGGCCGCTGGGAAATCGTGACTCTAGTCATGGGCACTGATGACCGGCGGCAGTCGTCGCGATGGGGGCGATGTTTTTAGAGTGATGGCGTGGCATTTGATCCCGGTTTGGGCAACGTCGATGCAACCTGCGATTCGGTTCAAGTTTCAGCAATGGCGGCTGTGGGCCGGGGGCCTCGGGGCCCTGGGCCTGTTGGGTACGATCGCCCTGGTGATCCCTCACCCAGCGCCTGCCCCCAAGGTGGATCTCGCCCAGGACACGGCCGTTGTGCGGCGGCAAGATTTGGTGGTGCAAGTCCAGGCCAATGGGGTGGTGCAGCCCCTGCGTAAGGTCAACTTGGCCCCCAAGGAGGCCGGCAAGGTGGCGGCCTTGTTTGTGCGCGAGGGCGATCGAGTGCAGCCTGGGCAAGTGGTGGCCCAAATGGACGGCGAACAACTGCAAGCGCAGGTCAAACAATCTCAAGCGGGCCTGGCGCGATCACAGGCGGAATTGCAACTGAAACTCGCGGGGAATCGCCCTGAAGACATCACCAAAGCCCAAGCCGAGGTGCAACGGCAGCAAGCCCAGTTGCAAGAGGCCGAAGGAAAGTGGCAATTAGCCACCCAAAAACTGCAGCGCCGCCAGCTTTTGGCCAGCGAAGGCGTACTGAGTCAAGACGCTTTGGATGAGACCTTAACCGAAGCCCGCAACGCCAGCGCCACCGTCGAGCAAGCCAGAGCCAGCTTGGCCACCGCCGAACAGGAATTCCATAAACAGCGCCAGGGATTTCGCGCCGAGGAAGTTGCCCAAGCCCGGGCCCAAGTCGCAGAAGCGCGATCGCAACTGCAAGTCGTGCGGATCCAGTTACAAAACACGCTGATTCGATCGCCCTTTGGAGGAGTCATCACCCGCCGATTTGCCGATGTGGGGGATTTTGTCGCGCCCACCACCACCGCATCCAGCAGTGATGGGGCCACCTCTGCCGCCATTGCCGAACTCTTCAGTGGTTTAGAAGTCGAAGCCAAAATTCCCGAAACCGCGATCGGCCAAATTCGCCAGGGCCAGGCCGTCGAAATTCGCAGCGACAGCTATCCCGATCGCACGTTTCAGGGGCGGGTCAAGCGCATTGCCCCCCGAGCTGTGCCAGAAAACAACGTCACCACCTTTCGCATCAAAGTTTCCCTGCAAACGGGCCTGGACATCTTAAAAGCCGGCATGAACGTCAAATTAGCGTTTTTGGGCCAGCCGATTCGGAATGCGCTGGTGATACCGCTCGCGGCCCTTGTCACCCAAAAGGACGGCCGCAAGGGCGTATGGCGGGTGGTGCCGAACCAGGAAGCACGCTTTCAAACCGTGGAAATCGGTGCAGAAAGTGGCAGCCAAGCCCAGGTGCGATCGGGCCTGCAAGCGGGCGATCGCATTTTGCTGAGTCCCCCGATCAATCAAGTGATTCCGGGTGTTGATAATCCCGAAGGAAGCGGCTTCTAATGAACCCTCTAGATACGCTCAACATGGCGATCGGCACCTTGGTCAGCCATCGAATGCGGAGCCTGCTGACCATGCTGGGCATCGTGATTGGCAATGCTTCAGTGGTGGCCACCGTGGGGCTGGGTGAAGGGGCCCAACATTTCACCGCAACTCAGGTGGAATCCTTGGGTGCAAACTCCCTGTACGTTTTTTTGAGTGAACAACAAAGCAAGGAACTGACCGGCGAAGTGCCGCGCTTGCTGCTGTCCGAAGCTGACTTGATTGCCGCCCAAGCACCGGCCGTCCAATGGGTGTCACCGACGATTTCGAGTTCCTTGGCGATCGGCCATCGCAGTCGCACCATGACGGCAACGGTGCAGGGAGTCACGCCCGACTTTCTCAAGGTGCGGAATATTCGCATGGCCCAGGGGATTTTTTGGGACGAGGCCGCCCAACGCCAGGATCGCAAGGTGGCGGTGTTGGGTGGGGAGCTGGCCCGGAAACTGTTCGATCGCAACAACCCGATCGGCCAAGAAATCCGAATTAACTATCAGAGCTTTCAGATCATTGGCATCATCCAAAGAAAAGGCGCATTTCTCGGTGTGAATCCCGATGCCAATGCCTTCATTCCAATCACAACCATGGCCCATCAAGTCGTAGGGCGACGAGTTCCCCAAGGACTGCTGATCGATGAAATTGAGATCACCGCCCGCGACCAAGCCCAAATTCGATCGGCTGCCTTCCAAGTCACGAATCTGTTGACACGCTTGCATGGCAAACAGGATTTCTCAGTGGTGGCGAATAAATCCATTCAGGATTTGTTAGGGCAAATTACCAGCGCGTTGGGGACAATGCTCACCTTAATTGCGGGGATTTCCTTGCTGGTGGGCGGCATTGGGATCATGAACATCATGCTGGTTTCCGTAGCCGAGCGCACTCAAGAAATTGGTCTCCGCAAGGCGATCGGCGCTCCCCCCCAGGCGATCTTGCAGCAGTTTTTAATTGAAGCCACGATCTTGGCCGTGGCCGGTGGCGTTGTGGGCATTTCCCTGGGCGCTGGCGGCATGGCCCTGATCGGCACCTTGACTCCTTTCAAGCCCACCGTCCCTGTACAGGCCATGGTGGTGGTCACGGTCATTTCTGGAAGCATTGGTCTGGTTTTTGGCGTGGTTCCAGCTCGTCAAGCGGCCCAGCTCGATCCGATTACGGCCTTGAAAACATCCTAGAAAAATACAGCTTTTACCTAACACAATGGGTACGCCAGATCGCAGATGCTATGAAGCAATTATTAGGTGGGCAGTGCCCACCCTACGGACTTCCCCCCTTCCTAAGGAGGGATTGAGGGGGGATCCTCGATCAACGGCAGATCGGAGCAACCATTCTGGGGTGGGCCCGACAGGCCACGATCCCCCCTGCCCCCCTTACCAAGGGGGGAAATTGGCAAGTTTGCTTATGCATCGTTATCCCAAATTGACATCGCTTTAAATCCCTTTGAAGCCCTTTGAATTATTCTCCAGTGGGAATTACTCACTGTATTTCAGGATGAAAGCTCTACGCAGCTACTTTGGTTCCTCTTTCTTTAAGTTACGGCCCATGATGCGCTATGCGGAATGGGTCTTGCTCTTAATGTATGGCTTGGCCTATGGCATTGATTGGTATTTTTATAAATTGCCGACCTTGCCCGATTTATTCAGCAAGGTTTTGGTGTTTGTTACCATCTTTTGGCTGCTAAGTTGGTTTTTTCCAATCAAGCAACCTCACTGGGTACGCTACACCTATATCGGACTGGAAATCTCGCTGGTTCTAGTGGCGCAACTGTTACTAGTCGATTTGCATTTGCTTTTATATTTGATCTTAATCAAAAGTTGTTTTTTGTTTAATCGAAAAACCATTGTCTATCTCGTGGCAGGATCAGGAATTAGTTACTTACTCTGTATCTGGTGGACGATTCCTGTTATTGAAAAATTGTTTATTGAAACCACCCGATCGCAACAGTGGGAGGAGATTTATAAACCACAGGCGATTATTTTATCGAGTTCGGTGGAATATATCAGCATCAGTGCGTTGGTGATGGTGATTGGCTTTTTGATCATGGCTGAGCGTCGCAGCCGCCAACGATCGGAAGCCCTGGCCCAAGCAATGGAAACCCTAGCGGCGGATTTGGAGCGATCGCGCATTGCCCGTGAAATTCACGACTCCTTGGGCCATTCGCTGACCACCCTTCGCCTACAACTCGAGTTAGTGCAAGTGATGCAAGGGCGCGATCGCGATCAGGCAGCTACCGCCCTCAACCATGCACAAACCTTAGCCAGTCAATGCTTAGAGGCGGTACACCAAGCGGTTCAAACCACCCGTGATCCCTCTTTTCAGCTCGATGTGGCCTTGCAGCGGTTAATCAATCAAATTCACAACACCCAATCCCTGGTGATTACCTCAAGACTGAACCTACCGGCGATCGATATCCAAACCAGCCATCAGGTTTATTGCATCATTCAAGAAGCCTTAACCAACGTGCAAAAACATGCGCGGGCTTCGAGGGTAGATTTGCTGAGTCACTACACAGCATCCACGCTCAATTTGGAAATTATGGACAATGGCCAAGGCTTTGATCCGGGCGCGGCCACAACTGGTTATGGATTGCGCGGCATACGAGAACGAGTGCAGCTTCTCGGCGGGCAGTTTGCGATCGCCAGCACACCGGGAACAGGCACCACCCTCCGCATCACAATTCCCCGATCATGGGGATTAACCCCTGAGGATTGAGCCGCTATGATTCGGCTGCTATTGGTTGATGATCAAGATCTCTTTCGGCAGGGCTTGGCCACGTTGCTAGCCCTAGAAACGGATCTCGAAATTGTGGGTCAAGCGGACAATGGCCAGACGGCGATCGCCCTGGCCGAGCAACAGCAACCCGACATTATTTTGATGGATATTGAAATGCCCATTTGTAATGGAATTCGGGCAACGCAGGAAATTCATCAGCGATTTCCTTGGATTCGCATTTTGGTGCTGACCACGTTCGATCGCGAGGATTATATTTGGCAATCACTCCAGGCAGGAGCTTTGGGCTATATCCTCAAAAACGCCCCTTCCAAACAAGTGGCCGATGCAATTCGCAGCGTCCACCATGGCTATAGTCAACTAGGCCCGACGATCGCCCCGAAAGTTTTCGCGCATTTAACCACCCATCCACCAACCACCCCGGCTGACCTGACCCAGCGTTTTAGCGATCGCGAATTGGCGGTGCTCAGGCTGCTGGGCGAGGGCAAAACCAATCAGGAAATCGCCCAGATTTTGTATTTAGCCCACGGCACTGTCAAAAACCACATCAGTCGCATTTTGAGTGAACTACAGGTGACCGATCGCACCCAAGCGGCCCTCTGGGCCCAACAGCACTACCGACGCTGAATACCTAGCCCCTTAGCCCGCCGACTGAGCGGGCCACGATCCACCGCTCATTGGCCTTTAGCGGGGGATTTCCGGCCAGGGCAGGGGGCGGCTGTCGTTGCTGAGGTCGGAAGCCTTGAGGGCCACGGGGCGACCCTTGAAGGCCACAAAGGTGGCCCGATCGCCCGTCCCCGATCGCCGCAATTGCTCGAATTTTTCCACCAGCGGCGAGTGACATTCGTAAATCGATGTAAAGCCACAGTGCTGCATCAGGTTAAACAGCGACGGGCGCGTTAACCAAAAGCTGTAGTCGTTGTCCAAAGAAGCCCAAAGAATTTTCAGGCGATCGTCCGTGGAAGCTTCCGGCGCGTGTTCCACATAGCGACAACCGGCCAGGGTCAACCCGGCGTAGTCGTGCTGCTCTTCGGCGGTGCGGCTGACGTGGGTATCGACGATCGCCAGCTTGGTGCAAACGGAGCCGATTTGCTCCATGAACCGAAACACGTCCGGCGCGTCCAGGTGGTAATAAATCCCCAAGCACAGAACCACATCAAACTGGCCGTAGCGCTCCACGGACAGGTTGCGCACGTCGTCGCAGTAAAAGTCGATGTTGCTCAGGCCCAGGCTTTCTTTCACAAAGCGCGCCTTGGCCAAATTGGCTTCGCGCCCTTCAATGCCCACCACCTGTGCGCCCTGCATGGCCAACTCCAGGCCATACATCCCCTCCAAACAAGCCAAATCCAGAATCCGCAACCCTTCCACAGAACCGCCGCACCAGTCCATGACAATTTGGGTCATGCGGCGCAGCTTTGGTTCCGAGGGGGTCGGGGTTGGGGCGATCGTGTAGCACCCGTCAGCAAGGCGCATGTTGTGGTTCGTCCAGTCACCAAACTCCGCAATGACTTGGGCTTTGGCGGCTTCAAGGGCGGCGATCGCGTCGGGGCTACTCACGGTCATGGACAAGACATAGCAACATCGCCCTCAGAATATCGGCATCGCGGCTAGGGGTTTGGTGCGCATGTGCCAACTTGGGCAGTTGCAACGGTTTTCCGTCGTCACATCCCAGGTCAGCGCGGTAAAATAGAGAGCGAGAGGCGAACGTCGGCTCCATGCCGTGTGTTTAGGTTTTACCTAGACCTAGCCTCTCTCATTTTTTCAGCCGTTAGCGGATTCCTATCGCTGTACCACTCTCCATAATCTTTATGGCGTTTATCGTCTAGATCCATAATCAGCCGATATTTAGGGGCAAGCGGTTTAAAAAATCGATCTTCTTCGCGCTCATAGAAGCGTTGCAGCGCCCACAAATAGTAATCAATAATTTGCAAGCCTGGACTCTGAGACGGGTATGTTGACTCGATTGAAATTAACCCGTTAGCGCTAATATTCCACCTGGATTCAAAGTTTTTGCGAGCTTGGTTAATTGCTTGTCCTAGTGCTTCTTCGCGGGCTTCTTTGCCGCGTCGTGCAATGGTGATGTTAATGAAATTCGCTTTGTGCAGTCGATCTTTAAATAGGCGCTTAATCAAGTCATCGTAAATCGAATTTTGTTGCAATTTTTTATTCAGGTTCTTGAAATTATCTTGCGCTCGTTGGGCAATTTCAATCTTGCTACGAATTGCAACATAGATTTTGACATCGAAGGACTGCATTAATTCAAAAACTTGCTCTCGAATTTCTGCATAGTCATCTTTTGCGTGAAAGGTGACTACTGTTTTTTGGGCTTGCGGTTGCATGGAGGGAATGTCTTTGTAGCGCGGATTATTTATTAATGCCAACCGCAAGCTCTCCAACTCCCTAGCAACGACTTCAGGGTCAGCAATCTGGGCAATGCCTACCATGAAAAACCGAGAAGCCCCTGGCTGACCAATGATCACTCGCCCTTTTTTATTAAAGAACGTTAAATCGCCTGCTTCATCAACAAAGTAGTGGTGTGTTTCCGAATCGATAGTCATGAAAAAAACGCTTGAAGATTGACTCACTTCAAAGAGCTTGGATGATGAAAAGCTCAATGACTAGCCATGTCTGATGTTACCAAGAAGCAGAAGTGTTGAATGACAGATTCAGGTTATAAAAAAGGGGTAAGAAGATGTAATTCTTACCCCAAACAATCAAAAAGTAATACACCAATGTTACGCTCATTCTCTCAAATCGTCAAACCTATTCTCAAAAGCTTACCTGAGCATGATTACCCAGTGCTCAGCAGTCGGAGATTTTTTGAGATCTGGTTGACTTTCATTCTTGATCAAGGTTTGATGAGCATGAGAGACCTATTTTTCAAGCTCAATCACACCGGTATCTCAGTAGACATATCAACGTTTTCCAAGGCTTGTAAAAACCGAGATAATCACCGATTCTGCCGCATCTACACTCAGCTAATCAGAACACTGAAACAGCGTCATCATCCCGATGCCATGATGCTAATGCCCATTGATTCCACCGTTGTGACTCTCACTAGCCGACTGTTTTGGCAACAGAGTTATCATCGAGTCAAACTCTTAGCAGGCTTCAATCAGCAACAAGGGTGGTCAAGCGAATGCCTGATCCATTTTGGTCAAGGGCATGATGCCAAATTTTCTGGCTACCTGCCGAGTATGATTCCTGAAAACGGGATTGGGATTATGGATCGGGGTTTTGCTGATTGGCATTTCATTGATGAGTTGAGTGAAATAGGAACTTATTTTGTGGTGCGAATCAAGAACAATATGAAAGTCAATCTGAATCATGACCGCTATCGAGTAGTCACCTTTTGCGATTTAGAAAGTCGATGTGAATTTCGTTTAGCAACGAATTTAGTAGACTTTTCAAATGAAGAGATTGGAGAACTATATCGAAAGCGCTGGCAGGTTGAGTTGCTATGGAAGTTCTTAAAGATGCATTTAAAATTAGATCAGCTCATTACGAAAAATCAAAATGGCGTAGCAATACAGATCTACATGGTCTTAATTGCTTATGCCATCTTGCAGTTAATAGAATTGCCGCAATTCTATAGTCAGACGCTACTAGATAAATTGCGATATTTGCAAGTTGTACTCGGTCGCTATGGCTCAATCAGTCATTGGAGCTATGATTTACTGCCAGAAACTCTTGTTGCCTAGAGTATGAAGTTTTGTGTTTAGATTCAACACTGCTGACCAAGAAGCTATATCTCAACATATTGATCGATCACGGTCGTTCTAGGCGATCGGGCTGGGGGCGGCGTAGTGCCAGGTATTTTCCTGTTGGATGGCGAGGCCGAACCATTCGAGGCGATCGAGATTTTCGCGAATAACTTGTCTGCGTTTATCGGTGATTTTGCCTTTGAATTGGGCGGCGATTTGCTCGATCGACCAGTTGCCGGGGTTGCTACGCAGCAGGTCGCGGATGGCGGCGAGTTGGGCCTTCGGTTGGGTGGGCCAGGGCTGTGGCTCGGCGGCGGGGGCGATCGGCGCGGGGCTGTCGATGAGGTTGGCGATCGCGGTTTGGGTGGTTTGGGTGGCGGGGGCTTGGTAGTCGGGCCGCAGCCAGCGAATGTGGCCGTTGCGTTCTTCGGCGGCGCGTTCGGCGTTGAGTTTCACCAGCCGTTCCAGGATTTGTTCATCGAGGCTGTTGGCGGGTTCCTCCGGTAGGGACGCACAGCCCTGCGCCCGTTCCCATTGGGGGATCAGGTCGTCCCAACCGTAGGCGCGGAAGACGGCGCGATCGAGGTCGTCGTGAATTTGTTTGAGGGTGGAGACGAGGGCGCGATCGTTCAGTTCGCGGTCTTTGTCGGTGAAGGGTTGACCGGCGCGGAGTTTTTCGAGCAGGTTATACATCCCGGTGATGGTGATGTCGGGGTGGTTGGCCTGCACGGTTTTGCGATGGGTATCGAGCCGATCGCCCAGTTCCCGAATTTCTTGTTTGAGGCGATCGTCTGGATCAGGAAACGGAAACGGATCAAAGCAAGTTGTTTTAACGTAGACCGGACGATCTTCCAGTCGCCCACCAACCGCCAAAGCCCAGCGAACATGAATAGCACTAGAAAGAATTCCTAAAGCGTAGGAATCTTCTAGGGCAACGATCAGAATCTTGTTGTCACAAATAATATCTCGATCAACAAAAGAAAAAATTCGATGCTTTGCAGTTTCGACCGTTACAACATATCGTCTCAGATTGCTCAAAGCCTGTCTGATTGTAATGTTCGATCGACGATATAGCCACCACTCCTTCTTGAGTTTTGGATCGTTATTTGCCTCTCTTGCTGGCTTGACATTATTCAAGAGCCATTCATAGGTACGTGGATATTTTGATTGCAGCTCTCCTTGGGACAGTCCAAATGCATCGATCACAACTAGGTTTCGAGATTTCCTGAGAAGGTCTCTGCCATTCACATACCTTTTAATTAAATCCGGTTCAATCAAGCTTCTTTGCGAGTCCCTCAGCAAGAACCCCTTTCCACCGAGCATAATGCCTCGGCTGGCAAGTCCTTCATTCGATTTAAGAGAAGCAATCTGTTCCAAGTCAGAATCATCACGCAGATTACTAAAAATCGCCTGAGTGTCTTTATATTCAATGACAACTTCTGAAAAGTCTCGGTCTGGCGATTCCGTTTCACTGACAACTGAACCCAAACTCTGAGTTGTCGGATTTAGCTGACAGGCAGTCATCGCAATGCGGACATCAGCACCATCATCAACCCAGGGATGATCAGGGATCACAAATTTTAATTGCAGATCTGGCGCTTTTTGAAATTGCTTTTCAAGGACACATCGTAATCTAGGTTGATTAATACTGTTGGTTGTAATTAAGCCAAACGTGCCTGTTTGATTTTTAATAGCAAGATCGGCTGCCTTGTGCCACCAATACATGACAAAATCAACTGTGTCGGGCACATCTGCATAGACTTGCCGAAGAGTTTCTGTATAGCCATCGCCCAGCTTTTCGCGCATTCTGGCATTGCCAATGAAAGGCGGATTAGAAACGATGTAATCGCTTTCTGGCCATTCAGAGGGACGTGCATTTCGATAGCGATAGATTATGACTTGATTCGTTAAATCAGGAACTTCCTGTCCTGTTACTGGGTGAGTCATCATCTGTCCACCCCAACGAGTCCGCACCTGCCCCGTTTTCAGGTCAATATCTGGCTCTACCCCGTCATAAGTCAACACCGCGTCGCGACATTCAATATTGTCAAACGCTCGTAAAACAGGCATGGATGGCTCTGCATTACCAAATCGCTTGAAATGCCACTGCAAATAGCCAATCCAAATCACCAATTCAGCAATTTCCTTTGCCCGAGGATTAATTTCAATCCCTAAAAATTGCGACGGATTCACCTGTTCTAAGACATTCAGTTGCACCTCTCCCGCCACATCCACCAGCCGCGTCAAAACCTCCTGCTCCAAACCCTTCAGCAAATCCAACGACACATACAAAAAATTCCCCGTTCCACAGGCCGGATCGAGAATCCGAATCGATCGCAACTGCTCCAAAAAACCCTGAATTTCCGCCACCGCCTTGGCCACCGCCGTCGCACTGCCATCCAACAGCCGCTTCACCTCCAGCTCGATCGCCTCCCACTGCGATCGTAACGGCTCCATCACCACCGGCCGCACCAACCGCTCCACATACGATCGCGGCGTGTAGTGCGCCCCCAACCGGCTGCGCTCCGCCTTGTCCAGCGCCCGTTCCAACAACGTGCCAAAAATCGCTGGCTCCACCTGGCTCCAATCCTTGGCCGCCGCCCCATACAAAATTTCGAGCTGTTCCTTGGGCAGGGCGATCGCCGTCGCATTCTCAAAAAAACTGCCGTTAAACTTCAGCACCTTCTCGAACCCGAAGGAGCCACCCCGATTCATCGTTTCCCACAGAGACTCGATTTCCGGTTGGAAGGTCGCCGGGTTGGGAATCCAGCGATCGCGCAGGGCCTTGGTGAACACCTCCCCCTTCAGCAGCGCCACATCCTCCGCAAACATCGTGAAAATGCAGCGCATCAAGAAACTCGCCGTCACCTGGGGATCGTGGCCCTGCTCCTCCAGCCAGCGCGACAGCTTCGCCAACTCCGCCGCCACTTCCCGCGTCACCCGCGCCCGCAGCTTTTCGGGGTTTAGCGCCTGCGGATCGGTGAAGATTTTGACAAAGCGATCGAACACCTCCGGCTGGGCCAAGTCCGCCAGGTTGACCGTTTCCCTCGCCCCATAGCCGCCATATTCGCCGCTGAACCCTTGCCAAATCTCGAAATGGGAGCCGATGTCACACACCATCAAAAATGGCGGCAACGATCCCAGCATTCGGTTGTAGGCGTAGGACTTCGCTTGGTTAAAGGCCTTTTGCAGGTTATCGCGATAGATCTTCGTGCCCCGTTTGCCATGGCCCTTGGCTGAAGAATCGCTGCCCTGTTTGGCTTCAATCAGGAAACAACCGGCCTTATAAAAATCCGCAAACCGCGTGGATTCGGCCCTATCGCTGTAGAACTTAATATCTTTATCGAAGCAGTAGGGATCGCCGGGAACCGTTCCCTTCGGCGGCGGCTCTTCGACCCCCAATGCGCGACACCAATCCCCAAAAAACGATTGATAATTCGCCCGTTCGTTGCCTTCCGAGCCTTGCCATTTTTTCAGGAATGCCGCAACGCGATCGCGATCGTCCGGGGTCATTGGGGAGTTAGGGCCGAAAATACCTATCGCTTATCTTACCGATCTGAACCGATCGCCTGGATTGCCAACCGTCACTCGCAACCGATGCCATCAGGCTGGCCCTTGAAAACCCGGAAGGGGCCCAGAAACCATGCGTGGTCTAGGCCCCTCCATTAGATGCGCGGGAAGTTGGGCAATGCTGAGGAACTTAGCTGGGGTCGGCAGGCGAAGGGGCAGCATTCGACTCACTGGCGGCTTCGCTGGCCGCTTTGGCTTCGGCGGCGGCGGCTTTTTCCAGGGCCCGTTGTTCGCGCTTGCGGCGTTCGGCCTCTAGCATGTCTTCGTAGGTGATCCGAGCCTGGGCGATTTTCTCCAGGTTGCCGCGATAGAGTTCCAGATCCTTTTGCAGCTTCTCGATCGGGAGGTTGAGGGTTGTCCCTAGGCGATCGATCCACGCTTTGATCTGCTCGGCATTGCCAGCCAGGTCAGAGGTGGTGGACTCCAGCAGGGTATATAGCCCAATCCCAAACAGGCGGCTGTATTTGAAGGGTTGACCATTGGCGAGCACATCGGCGGCTTCGCGCAAGGCCCCGCCACTGCCCTCGGCCCGGTTGAGCGCGGCGGCCAGGTCGTCGGCACTGGCAACCTTGGCCGCTTCCAACAGGCGATCGGCCCGGTGGCGATAGTCGTCCACGTTGCCGCTCACGGACTGACAGAGCGCGTTGAAGATGGAACCCAAGTCCCGATCGGGCTGGTAGCCTGCCATGAAGCGATCGAACGCCGTCACCACCCCGAGGGCATAGATGGACTCGAAGCGGAAATCGACGCTGACGGAGAGCAGGTGCATTTCCACCATCAATTCCTCAACCACTCGTCGGTAGATCGCGTTGATCGGCCGTTGGTGGAGCGAATAGAAGGTGCGTTTGGTTTCTGAAACGGTGCGGATTTCGTTCACGGGAGGCGCGTTCTATGGCGATCGGCTTGTCTATTTTCAGGCCGGGCCGGGCCTTTGCCAACGGGCAACCCTTTCGCGATCCCCGATGGCCTGTTGTCGTAACGCTGAATTGCTTTTGGATTGCTTTTGGATTGATCTTGGATTGATCCTGAACTGATCTTGAATTCGCCCAACATCCCTAGAGATGGCCCCTAGAGACGGCCCTTAAAGACGGTAGGTGAGCCAAGCCACCCGATCGGGTGTGGATTGGGTCAGGTCAGGCCGCGCCAGTCGCCAGGTTTGGCCGCGGGCTTGGCGTTGCAAGTAAACCGAAAAGGGCTGCGATCGGTGCTTTTGGGCCTTGGGTTGCGGTTGTCGGGAGGCGGGGGATCGATCGCCCTGGTTTTCCCGAGCATGGCTCGAATCTTGGCTCCCCGCTTGGCTCCAATCGTAAGTACCGCTCAGTTGCCAGCCGGGTTTGTCGTTGATGGTCACGGCCTGTTGGGTTTGGATGCGCAGGCGATCGATTCGTAATCCTGGTTCCGCCGCCAAGTCATCTAGGGTAATCACCGGGCGATCGGCCAACATTTGTGGATCAAGGTGGCGACCGGCGGCCAGCGGGGAATCGCCCAACTCTTGCAATAGATCGGTCTGGGTTTGCAGCAACTGCAACGCCACCGCCCGTTGCACCACGGCCGTTGGTGGCCCGTCCCAGGGCAGCATTCCGCAACCGCCCAAAAGCAAACTCAAGACCAAACTTAAGACCAAACTGAAACTCAAACTCAGAAATCCCGAGAGCAAGCCCCGTCCCCAGGGCGATCGCTCAGTGGTGGCGATCGGCCATCTTGGTTTGCGGGCCGCCGTTACGCGATCGGCGGTTTTTGTCCGGAATCCGCCGCCACAGAACGATGGGTAATCCATGGGATCAGCAAACCACACCCCGAGTCAGTTGTGCTACTATCAGTCCCAATTGGCTCCGACGCTTCGCAAGCTTTGTTTGCAATTCTTAATAATTTGCAATTAATTGCGGTTTTGTCCGATGGGCAAAGTACTTGTGCTCAACGCTTCTTATGAGCCGCTCAATATTACCAGTTGGCGGCGGGCAGTCGTTTTATTGCTAAAAGGCAAGGCGGAGCAAGTCGAGCATAATGGCCGAGTGGTTTACCGCAACATTCCGTTGCCCACCGTGATCCGTTTGCGTCATTACATCAAGGTTCCCTACAAAGAGATTCCCTTAACGCGGAAAAACATATTGCACCGAGATAGCCACTCCTGTCAATACTGTGGCTACACGGGCGATGATTTGACGCTGGATCACGTTGTCCCCCGATCGCGCGGGGGCGGTGAGCATTGGGAAAATATGGTCACGGCCTGTGTGCGCTGCAACATCCGCAAGGGCAATCGCACCCCCAAGGAAGCCAACATGCCTTTGCGCCAGCCGCCCCGCCGTCCCCACAGCAGTCTCTACTTTGAAGTGACGAAGCATGTGAAGAGCGGCGTACACCAGGAATGGCGCAAGTACGTGATTGGTCTCTAAAGCAGTCTGAGTTGACCCGATCGGTCGATGGCTGGAGACTGAACGGCTCGATCGGGGCCATTGGCGCTGGGTGAGGTCGGCTCGCCATCGTCAGCATCGGTGGCCAGCTCGGCGGTGGATGTCACTGCTGGGTTCTGGTCTGGGCTGGATTCTGGATCTGGGCAATCTGGATTGGCAGTCTGGGCCGTGGCTGGCTCCGGCAGATTCACCACGATGGCCGGACTGGCATAGCCCAAGAGATCTCGGGCGGCCTCGATCATGTCGTCGGCCAGGTTTTTTAAGTCCGATCGCTCTCCCAAATAGGCCTCTAGGGCTAACAGCGGATCAAGGGTGGTGGCATCCAAGTTGGGCAGGCGAGGGCGTGCCAGTTGGCTCATCAACTCCGCTTGCAGGCTGTAGGTGTGAGCGGCGGCTAGTCGATCGCGCACGGCCGCCAGCTCGATTTGGTGAAGCTGTTCTGCCCGCACACGATAGACCAACCGAACGACGGCCCCTTCAATGGCCGCCGGGTCGATCGCCCCGAGCAGTTCCGCCAACGGATTGTCGCAGTCAGCCAAATCCACCCGCAATGTCCGAAACGGTCGGGCCGGCAGGGGGCAAAATTCCCATTGTGTTTGGCGCTGTCCCCGCTCTCCTGGCTCGATCGTTACTAATACATAGCCCTTTTCTTCGTTTTCCTCGCTGAAGTCCACCCGCTCAATGCTGCCGGGATAGACCACCGGGGGCTGATTATTGGGGTTCAGGTTTTGGTGTTTGTGGACATGGCCCAGGGCCACATAGTCAAACTCGGGGCGCGTGATGGTGCTGAGGGGAATCGAGAAGCCTTTGCCCACGCCCAACATCCGCTCGGCTCCCAATTGCGCCCGATCGCTCATCAGGTGGGCCAACAAAATGGTGGGTTGGTCGGGATCGAGCTTCCGAATTTCCCCTTCCAGGGCCGCTTGGAGCCGATCGAGCAGCAGCGCCCCCACTTCCGCCAACGACAGGCCCTCCGTTTGCCGCTTGGTGAGCAGGGTCGATCGGGTTAACCAAGGCAAGGTCAGCACCTGCACTGGCCCCTGGCTGGTTTCCAGTCGATGCAGCGCCAACGTGTCTCCCACCACAAAGCCCGGAACCCCCAGCGTGCGGTAAATGCAAAGGCTAGCTCCTCCGCGGCCTTGGGCATGTTGGTCATGGTTTCCCACCAACAGCACCGTCGGAATTTGCGCATCAGCCAGCCGCCGAAACTGTTGTGCAAAGGCTTCTTGCACCATGGGCAGCGGCGTAGCATCGGGAAAGGCATCGCCCCCAAACAACACCAGATCCACCGGTTCCGAAATTGCCCGATCGATGCAACGCTCCAAGGCCGCCGTAAAGTCCAGCAGCCGAGTGTTTAAACCCGTTTGCGGATCAATGCGCCCATGGCTGAACCCGCTGCCCATGTGAATGTCGGACAGGTGCAGAATTTTGACCATGGTTCGTTGCTCCGTTGTTGAACAATCGCGGGAAGGAATTCTGCGGGCAAACTTCCGAAAAGTCAGAAAATCCTGAGGCAGTGCCTAGAGCCGGGCCCGGATGGGGAAGGAATAATCACCGCCCGCTTCTAGTTGGTAGTCGTGGGTTTCCAGAAATCGGGCCAGTGGTTCCCGAATCAGGGCCCGCCCCATGGACGGCTGAACCCGCAACCCGCCTTGGCGAAAGTGCCAAACAAATTCCCAGGTGAATTCCCCGGCGCTGACTTCGCCTTCTAGTTTGCCCTCATTCCAGGACTGGCGGGTAATGCGCACAAGGGCGATCGTTTGGGGCAACGGATTTTCTCGACGACTCACGGCACAGGCCGACAGTGCGGAATTAGTAGATGAACCGTGGACAGGCGGGCAGGGTCAACAGGATGAGGCTAGACCGCTGGACACTCGGCTAGGAAACCGGTTGCGGATCCTGCGGGGCCCGATCGGGCGTTTCCGGTGTTGCGGGCGCGGGGGCCGGTTTGGGCTTGGGTGGAGCCACATCGCGATTGTTATACAAGCTGGCGGCTTTGGCCACGCCATCTCGGAGCGATCGCTCGATCGTCTCCACGCTCAACCGCAACAGGGCTTGCACCGTAGGTTGTTCATCGGGCGCAAACTTGCCCAACACATGGGACACCGTTTCGCCGCTGACCACCCGGGGCCGCCCAATGCCCAACCGCAAACGCGGAAAATCCTGAGTTCCCAAATGGGTGATCGTGGACTTCATGCCATTGTGACCGCCGGCCGAGCCGGTTTCCCGCAGCCGCAACCGTCCCAAGGGCAGATCCATATCGTCGTAGATCGTGAGGACTGATTCCGGTGGCAGCTTATACCAATCGATCGCGGCGCGGATCGCCTGGCCCGATCGGTTCATATAGGTCAGGGGTTTCAGCAAATAAATCTTGCCAAAGGGCGATCGCCCCTCTCCCGCAAGGGCATTGAACCGGCGATTTTCGCTCAGGGGAATGCCCCACACCTTCGCCAGCTCATCAAGAACTTCAAAGCCAATGTTGTGGCGGGTGCGATCGTACTTGGGTTCTGGGTTGCCCAGCCCCACAATCAGCTTCGGAATTAGGGGTTCTGATGACGATGCGGATTGGCCTTTGGGCATGGCTTTGGAATCGACTTAAGCGCAGACGACTTCAAGGGTTAATCAACAGAACGCCAACCGGAAATAGTCCAACCGGAAGCAGTGCAACCAGAAACACCCCAACCGGAAACAATCCAGGCGGAAACACTCCGGCCGGAAGCGATCCAACCGGAAGCACTTAAACCGGATCGACCGAATCCACCGCATTGGTTTTGGCGGCTGGGGCCGGTTCCGCTTCGGCGGGGGTGACAGGGGTGGCCGGCTCCGAACTGGTCAGGGCGGGTTGCACAGGCGGCTCGATCGTGGCGGTCATGCTGGTGGAAGCGGGAGATTCGGCCCGATCCATTTCTCGCTTCAGTTCCGATTCAAATTCCCGCGAAGCTTCCTGGAAGGATTTCAGAGTCTTGCCCAGGCTGCGGCCAATTTCCGGCAACTTTTTCGGGCCAAAGACCAACAAAGCGACAACGCCAATCAAAAACAACTCTGCTGGGCCAATGCCAAAAATGTTCATGGGGCGATCCTTGCAATGGAAATGACCGGGGCGATCGCAAGCAAACGATCAAGCAACAACACTGAAACAGAACCAATCAAACAGACCCAATCCACAAGCAGGAGCTAGCGAACGAGAACGAATAGCTGGCTAGCCACTGGTCAACACCAATCATCGAACAGTAATTTGCAAATTTGCACGTTCAGATTATTCCATCCCAAGGCCCCGTCGCGTAGGCATCGGGTCGGCCTGACTCAGGAACAAGCCAAGATTGGGGCCCATGGGCTGGCGAATGTTGCCCATAAAAAAGCCCGGATACACCGGGGCTGTGGGACTGGGCGATCGACCAGTTGATGACTTAACTCTCAAAGATTTGTAGAATCCAACGCTCAGAACTCAGCAATTCTCTAGCCGTTAGTTCCTCAAACCAGTCGATCGGGCGGGCCATTCTTGGGGTGGAAATCTGAAATCTGTTGATGCAGACTCATCACCCCAATCAATTCACCCAAATCTATTGACCCAGCGACTTCCAATCGACATTAACGCCTTCAATCAAGATCGAGGTGTTGTACACCTGCAAGATGATCAGCAGGAACACAAAAAACAACCCCATGAAAACAGCCATCAGCGGGGTCGTCCCCCAGCCGGGAGCCACCTTACCGTATTCCGCATTTAACGGGCGCAAAATGTCGCCCAGGCGAGTCCGTTGAGCCATCTTATCCCTACCGTAGTGTTTCGCAACAATGGAGTCTTGCAGCCGTTGAAGCAACTGGGCGTTGCCGTTGATGTTGCTTTTTATTAAATAGTGCAGCAATTGCCGCACGAATGCAGCACGCCGCCAATGCTATTTGATTGGGTATTCTATCAAACGGCTGTGCCTGCTGTTTGGGGAGTTCCGTGGGGATGGGCTAGCGGTGGCCCGGGAACTAGGGCTAGCGGGCAGTGGGCGATCGGGTGGACTCCCTGAGAAGTTTGCGATTTTACTTAACTAATTGTTACAATTTGCGAGAAATGGGCTAGCGGCCCGGCCATCGAGACCCTTAAACCATGCTGGAAGACAACTCTGCTTTAACATTGGGAATTGCCCTCGGCACGATTTTGGTTGCCATCACGGGGTACTCGATTTATGTGGCTTTTGGCCCGCCGTCTGAGAATTTGTCGGATCCCTTTGAAGATCACGAAGATTAGGCCCAGAGGCCAGAGGATTGAGCTAGAGGATTGAGCTTGCTCGTCCCATTTCCCTGACGATCGCCCCAAATCACTCGCCATGGCCCCCATTTCTTCAGCGGGACTGGATGGGTTGATCGGGCCGGTGGCGATTAGCGATCCATCGGGAATTTTTGGTTGGCTTGTGGGCCACAGGGCGCGGCAACTGCTCGATCGACAGTTGACTCAGCAAATACAGCGGCAACTCTGGCTGAGAAACGGAATTGGCCCATTGGGGGGTGAGATGGTTCGCCATGGTGTGATCGTTCCCCAAATATCGCTTCAAAAAAGCCGTGATGAAGGCTTTCGTGTAGTCGCGAGCCAAGTCCGGCCGGGGCCCCACCAAGCTAGCCGGGAGCTGCACGGTTTCATCGCCCGTGGCCCCCAGCGTTGAAAAATGTGTGCCGCCTCGCAGCACCAAAAGATACTTATCCGCGATCGACATTTGGGCAAAGGGGCGCAACTGTTCCGACAAGGGCAGGGCGATCGGGTCATTACTAGCCGACAGAATCGCCGTGGGCACTTGCAGTTGGGCAATCCCTTCACGCCCAAACAGACTGGAAGTAATTGGGCTGATGGCCACCACGGCCTTCACCCTGGCATCTTGCAGGGATAGATAGTCCGTGTCGGGCGTGGGGCGCACCACCAAAGCCCGACATTGCAACAGCAGCGACGTATTCCAAAACAAGTCGTCGGAGGCGCAGTCGGTTTTCAGCCGTTTGAAATTCAGCGGGGCCCCGGCACTGGCCAGGGCGGTGTATCCGCCAAAGGACTGCCCCACCACGGCCGTGCGATCGAGGTCAATGGCCCCGGTGAATCCTCCGGGAGCTTGGGGATTGGTTTCCAGTTCATTGAGAATGTCGCGCACATCGGCCGGCCGCGAAATAAACTCCCTGGGGTCGGCGGCTTCGCTGGCCTCGCCGTTAATTAGGGCTTGGATGTAGCGGCTGTCGCTGCCGGGGTGCTCCAGCAGGATGGCAATAAAACCATGGGAGGCCAAGTGTTCGCCCAGGTAACCATAGGTGCGTCGATCGGATCCGAGACCGTGGGAAATGACCACCACGGGGCGATCGCCCGTCGCAGCCAAGGGCCAGTAAAGATCGGCCGCAAAGGGACGACGATCGCGCGGCTGAATCACGCGGTTGGTTTTGGCGGTCGCATAGGGGCCCGGTTGTCGCAACTCAAAGGGGGGCGGCGTAATGGGAGAGCCAGCTTGGGCCGCAAAGGCCGTTTCCACGGCGGTGGTGGCTTGGTCTTGGTGAATGGTGGTTTCCTCAATTTGTCGCCACAGGCTCAGGGCTTGGGCCAAGTCCACTCGCATACTGGGAGTGGGATAGTAGCGCAGCAAATTTAGGGGGGTTAGCCCTTCCGGGTCGGCGGCGGAACGGACGATCGCAGCACGCAGGGCCGGCACGCTTTGTAAATTGCGCCCGGTGCGGATCACTTGGGCCAAGCGCCGCAGAATAGTTTCCCCTTGAGGCGCATTGAAAAATTGCGACACGGCCAACAAATTGATATCCAGGCGATCGGTCAGGGCCGATCGCACCTGAGCCAATTGATCGGGAGTCAGAAACCGGGTGTAGAACTCCAGCTCATCGGAAATTTCGCCGGTCGCCACAAAGTCTTCCAGGGACTTCATTTCGATCGACAGGCCCAAGGCCCCAAAGGTCAGCTCAATCCGCTCGGCGGCCTGGGCCAAGGCGGGCGTGAAACCACCGGCCAGCAAACTAGCTCCCAAGGCCACCAGCGATCGCCCCAACCGCCGTCGCAGTCCGTAACCGGCAGGACTGACCCGATCTTGCTGGGTTACTTGGGTTACTACCGTTGTCATCGATCGCTCCATCACCCTCTCACCTCCAAATCTTGCCCAGAATTACTCGCCCAGAATTACTCGCCCAGAATTACTTGCCCAGAATTACTTGCGCCGCCATATCTATCCCAAGTCCCTGGCCCCACATTACTGCTCCAGAACATCCATGACCCCCTTGCTGTCTCAGCGCATGTCTGAAACGTGTCTTTTGAGCAGGGCCAAGCATCAACAAATCCAAGCATCAATCATCATGGGGCAAGGGGCTTGAGCATCTTGTTTGCCTCGATCGATGAGACCTGCAAGCTCGCAATTTGGGTCTTTGAAACAGCCTCCTAAGGTCGTCGGGGGCGATCGCGCCGGGAACCCCGATGGGCCGGCTTCGATCGACCCGCAGCACCCTTCCCGATCGCTCGGTTATAAAGGGCTTCATTCTCCGCCGCCGACTCAAACAAATCCACGATCGCCCCTGGATAATCACGACCAATTTTTACACCAAATCGCTCCTGTTCCACGGGCAACAAAGTCCAGGGATGATGCACTTTACCGGCGGGCAATTGGCGCAATTCCGGCAGCCAATGTTTCACGTATTCTCCTTGCGGATCGTAATCCTTGGCTTGCTTCAAAATATTGAAAAAGCGAAACCCTCTTGCATCATTTCCCACCCCGGCCGTGTAGTTCCAATTCCCCCAATTGCTGCACACATCATAATCAATCAACCAAGATTCAAACCACTCGGCCCCCATTCGCCAATCAATTCCCAAATTCTTGGTTAAAAAGCTCGCCACATTTTGACGACCCCGATTCGACATGAACCCTGTGGCGCGGAGTTCTCGCATGTTGGCATCCACCAAGGGATAGCCCGTTTGCCCATCACACCAAGCGGCAAAGGCCGCCGCATCCTGTCGCCAAGGAATGGCAATTCCTTGCAAACCCGTTACCCGAAAAACTCGATGGCGATGTTTGGCCACAATCCAGCGGAAATAGTCGCGCCACAGCAATTCAAAAATGAGCCAATAGGTGGATTCATTGCGAATCACTTTCTGTTCATAGGCTTGCACTTCGGCCCAAATTTTCCGAGGTGAAAGACAGCCCAGCGCCAACCAAGGCGAAAATTTCGATGCATCATTGGGCTGCAACATGCCGTTGCGCGTTTGCTTATAAACCCGCAAATGATCGCCACCCCAAATGTATTCCTGAAGCCGCTGGAAACCGGCCTGTTCACCACCCGTAAACGCAATCAGCGCCAAGGGGCTGGGTTCCAGTTCCACCAACCCCCAATCGGCCAAACGGGGCAATTCACCGGGGTTCAGGCCCGGCGGCACAGATGGCAGGCGATCGGGCGGGGGCAAGGGAGGATCAATGGTCGATCGCGCTTCAACGGTTTTCCGAAATTCCGTAAACAGCTCTGGAATTTGACCAACTTCAAAGGGCAAATTATCCGGGTGATAGAGCGTGTGGCCCCAATAAACCTTGCTTTGAATGTTTTCCTGAACCGGCCTGGACGCTTCTGGAGCTTTCAGGGCTGCTTCGAGGGCCAATTCAACCGCTTGTTCTTCAGTTCCCACCTCTTCGTGATAATAAATAGCCTGTGCTCCATATTCCGCTGCCAAGGCCGGTAACACCACTTCTGGCAGCCCCGATCGCACGATTAGATCACTGCCCTTGGCTCTCAAGGCAGCTCGTAGATCCGCAACGGATTCCAGCAAAAATTGAGCGCGGAAGGGGCCGGTTTTGGGAAAACCAAAGGCAGTTTCCGCAAACTGTCGCGGATCAAAACAATAGACCGGAATCAATGCCTGATGATTTTCGGCAGCAGCCAAGAGCGGTTCATGATCATGGAGACGCAAATCAGTACGAAACCAAACGATCGCGCAGCTAGCAGATGGAGAAGCAGCAGCCATTGAATCACCTAGGGATAACCTAAAATCGAGGGATGGGGGAAGGTGCTGGAGAATTCACGCCAGCCTGTAAATTTCAAATGCTTAAATTCTAGAGAATTTCAGAGAACTTCAGAAAAATTCAGAAAACCCTAGAGAAGTTTAGAGATAACAAAATGGCAAAATTTTACGAGCAAATCACACCGGAACTGGCCGCTTTTATTGAACAACAGAAGCTGTTTTTCACAGCATCCGCTCCCCAAGAGGGCCGAGTGAATGTGTCGCCCAAGGGGATGGATACTTTTCGCTGTTTTGAACCCAATTTGGTGGGTTATTTGGACGTGACGGGCAGCGGCAACGAAACCGCAGCCCATGTGACGGAAAACGGCCGGTTAACCCTCATGTTTTGCAGCTTTGTGGGCGCACCGTTGATTTTGCGGCTGTATGGCCAGGGGCGCGTGATTCGGCCACGGGATCCCGATTGGCAATCCTGGCTCGATCGATTTGAGGCCCTGCCCGGCACACGCCAAATCATGTTGCTGTCGGTGGAGTCGGTGCAAACCTCCTGTGGGTTCGGGGTTCCGTTGTTTGACTATCAGGGCGATCGCACCCAGTTGGTGGAATGGGCGGAGCGCAAAGGCCCCGACGGTCTGCAAGCCTATTGGCAAGCAAAGAACCAAACCAGCATCGATCGGCTCCCCACCTACCTGCTCAGTGATCAAGTAACCAGTGATCCAGCAAACGAAGCAAACAGTTGAACCGCAACGCGCCCGATCGCTCGCCCCGTTTCTTGAGCAAACCGCTAGCAAACCGCTAGCAAACCGCCGCCGGAACCCGAGCGGGCAATCCCCAATCGGCCGGCTCAAAGGCCTGCAAGGAGGGCAAGATGGCATCGGCCTGGGCCACACTCGATCGCTCCAAGGCCGGATCCGGAATCGCAATCACCGACATCCCCGCCGCCCGGGCCGCCTCAATGCCCGCTGGCGCATCCTCAAACACCAAACAGTGGCGCGGGTCGGCCCCCAATCGTCGAGCCGCTTCCCGAAACAGATCCGGCGCGGGCTTGGCCTGACGGACTCCCGGATCATCACTCAGCACCGTGCAATGAAACAGGCGAAACCAATCCCGATGAGGCGCGGCCTTCCAACCAAAGGGGCCACGGCTGGAGCTGGTGGCGATCGCCTGGGGAACGCCCGATCGGTGCAGGTGATGGGTCAACTCCACCGCGCCCGGCATCGGTTTAGCCACCGGTTGCCACTGGGCCACCAGAGATCGCCGCTGTTGCAACATTTCCTCGGGACTGATGGGCAACCCCAACCATTCCACCAAAATCGCCGATGACGTGTGGGCATCGCGCCCGGCGATGCGTCCTCGCACCGCTGGATCGTAAGCACAACCGTAGCGATCGGCGATCGCCCGGTTCACCGCTTCATTAATTGATTCCGTATCCAGCAACAAACCGTCGAGATCGTAGATAACGTGGGTGATGCGAGGGCGAGCTACCATGGCGAAATTTCGAGGGGCGCGATTTCGAGGGACTGTCTGAACGGTAGCAAAAATTGCACAATCCCCGGTGATTGCAACCCACTTTTACGAAGAATCCATGGTGAGCTAATGGCGAGCTAATGGCGAGTTAATGGCGAGTTGGTATAGCAATTCGATCAGCCGATTACTGCACCCGAAAACTGGCGATCACCTGTTGTTGCTGTTCCAAGCGATCGCTCAGTCGCCGCCAAATTAATTCACAAAGATCAAAAATCAGCGGATCCACAATTCGGTAATAGGCGCTGGTGCCTTGGGATTGTCGAGCAACCATGCCCGCCTGAGACAAAACTTTTAGATGCTTGGAAGTATTAGCCTGGGTCAGGCCCGTTGCTTCCACAATTTCCGCCACATTTCGGGGCCCCTCCCGCAAGCAGCACAGCACTCGCAATCGATTGCGTTCCGACAAAACCTTGAGATAGTCCGCGACGAATGCCAGTGCGTCTAACTCATGGTCAAGGGTATTAGCCATAGAACTCGATGTCCAAGCGAAGGGAAAAGGAGAGTTGCGGAGGGGTGCCATGGATGCAGAATCAGGGCTTGACCAAGGGCAGCAGCGGACAGGGCAGGAGAGATCTCCACGGGATGTTAAGAATTCTGATCCCCTTGCGAAGGCAACTCTACCCCATTGGATGGCTCAATTGTCCCTGAAGGAAAGTATTGGGCAAAATCAAGGCGATCGAGCATTCTGGTGGTAACCCGATTCCAGTGAAGCTGGGTGACGACTGGCCCCCCAGACTAACGGAGCTGGGGAAAAAATGGGGGCGATCGGGTGGCAAATTCAAAATATGAGTATATAGTTATATTAATCCAGCAAGCATGAAAACCCCAGAACTGATCTTGGGTCATCTTGGATTATCTGCCGCCGCTTGCTCCTGCAATTTGCCTCCTAGTTTGCCCAACACCCTTAACTTAGGAACTGCCCTATGTTGTTTCGGCAATTGTTCGATCGGGAAACGAGCACCTACAGTTACCTGATCGCCGATCAGGACAGTCGCCAAGCGGTCTTGGTGGACTCGGTTTTGGAACAGGTCGATCGAGACTACAAACTGATTCAGGAACTGGGCTTGACCCTGGTGGCTTGCCTAGAAACCCATGTCCACGCGGATCATGTGACCGGGGCCGGTCGGTTACGCGATTTGACCAATTGCCAAGGAATTGTCCCCATGGGGGCCAAGGTCGCCTGCGCCGATCGCGAGTTGGACGATGGCGAAGTGTTTTGGGTTGGCTCAGTGCCCATTCAAGCGATCGCCACCCTGGGCCACACGGACAGCCACCTAGCCTATTTGGTGAATCAAACCCATTTGCTCACAGGCGATTCCCTGCTCATTCGCGGCTGTGGTCGCACGGACTTCCAAAGCGGCAATGCCGAACAGCTCTATCAGGTGGTGACCGAAGTGCTGTTCGCGCTACCGGATGAAACCTTGGTTTACCCGGGCCATGACTATCGCGGCTGTTCGGTTTCCACGATCGGGGAAGAAAAACGCTGCAATCCTCGGTTTGTGGGGCACGATCGCGCAACCTTCGTGACCCTGATGCAAAATTTGGGGCTGCCGAATCCCCAAAAGATGGCGGAAGCCGTGCCCGCCAATCAACAATGTGGGCAACTGGTGACGGCCTGAACGCGCTGTTCGCCCTGGAGGCCCTGAGTTTTCCTCCTTTTTCTCCCTGTTTCCAAAATCTTCCCAGGATTTAGATCAATGACCCCTGTTCAACCTGAAGTGAATTCCCCGTCTACTCAACCGCCCGCAACCCAACCTCAACCGATGACGGTCGATGATTTTGTCCGGACACCTGAGCCGCTGCCTGTGGGGCCAGTGCGCCAGCGGGTTTCCGTCACTGAGCTTCAGGCTTGGTTGGCCACCAATCGGGCGATCGTGGTGGATGTGCGCGAGCCGGGAGAATTTGCCGGGGAACGCATTCCCGGGGCGCTGTCGATGCCCATGAGCAAGTTGGATTTGCAGGCAGTGCCGGTTTCTCAGCCCGATCGCTGGGTGGTGCTCTATTGCCAAACGGGAAATCGATCGACCGAAGTGGCCCATCAATTGGTGCAAGCGGGCCGCACGCCAGCGATCGACCTGATCGGTGGTCTTCAGGCTTGGAAGGCTGCGGGTTTGGAAGTTTTGGTCGATCGCCGGGCCCCGATCAGCTTGATGCGACAGGTGCAAATCGTGGCCGGTTCCTTGGTGTTCACGGGCACGGTGCTGGGTGCGTTGGTTTCCCCCTGGTTCTTGCTGTTGAGCGGGTTTGTGGGGGCTGGGCTGATGTTCGCGGGCATCACCAACACCTGCGCTTTGGCCATGCTGCTGGCGAAGTTGCCCTATAACCAGCGTTCTGCCTAGGCAACAAGCAGCGAAACTGCACGACAACAGACCTCAAAAACAAGCTTCAGAAACAAGCTTCAGAATCTGCCAATTGCCAGGCGAAATGGATCAACTCCGATCGCCCATGCAATTGGCCGGCTTTGCAGTGGCTTTCCAAAATTCTCAGTCGATCGATTAATCGCGATTGATTGGGATCGCAATCAACCAATTAAGGGTCACTTCTTAAGGGTTAATCAACGGTTTATGGATAGTTTGATCTGGGCGATCGGCCATGGCTTGGCGGTGGTGATTGGCATTGCCCTGGGGCTGTTGGGCGGGGGCGGCTCGGTGTTGGCCTTGCCAATTTTGACCTCGGTGATGGGCGTGCCGGTGAAACCCGCGATCGCCATGACGTTGGCCATTGTGGGAACCGTGAGCCTGTTGGGAGTCATTCCCCATTGGCGGGCGGGGCGGGTGCGCTGGCGGGTGGCAGCAATTTTTGGGCTGTCCACGGCGATCGGGGCCTTTGGGGGCGCTAAGTTGGCCACCCAACCTTGGGTTACGCCCCCCATTCAAATGATGTTGTTTGTGGGCATGATGCTGTTGGCAGCGATCGCCACGATTCGTCGCAGCAGCACACCAGCCCCGACGGATCGATCACCAGAGTCGGCCCTGGCAACCTATCCCCAGCCCGTTTGTCGCTATTGCTGGCTGTGGCTGCTAACGGAGGGCATCGGCGTGGGAATGCTGACCGGGCTGGTGGGTGTGGGGGGCGGTTTCGCGATCGTGCCGGCGTTGGTGCTGTTGGGCAATGTGCCGATGAAACAGGCGATCGGCACGTCCCTGGTGATTATTGCGGCTAACTCGATCGCGGGTTGGGCAGGCTACGCGGGCCACGTGGCGATCGATTGGCCCCTGACCGTTTCGTTTACGGGGGCGGCGGCCCTGGGAACGTTGCCCGGAGCCTATCTATCAAAATGGGTACCCGCCGATCGCTTACAGCGCTGGTTTGGTTATTTTCTGCTGGCGATCGCCTCGCTGGTGTTCTTGCAAAATTACCGAACCTTACTGGGGCCAAGTCCCCAAACCCAGCAACCACTAACCCGCCCCCTGTCGCAACTGAATCGTTCCCATCACCCCCAACCGGCCAGCCGACAGACGTTCGCCCGATCGGCCCGCCTCCGGTCATGAAACCGCCCATTCATCGACATTGGGACGCGATCGCTCCGTCCAGTGCTGTTGACTGGCCCTACAACAACCCATCCATCAAAACCAAAATCCGGCGGCCCTCATCCGTCAGGGTTTGGCCGTCGGGGGTGGCGTTGGGATGTTCTGCCAACCCTTTGAGCGCAATCAGTTTCAAGCTATTTTCCGCCTCCGTTTGGGCGATCGCCTCCGCCCCAGCCAAATAGCCGATCGCCCCCACATCCCCCATCAGGGCCCGCCGCAACTGTAAATCGGGCCCCCGCAGGGCGGCCACCAGTCGCTCGCCCCATTGGTCATCCCCCGTGAGCTGATACAGGGCCCGCACAGCCGCGTATTGCACTTTGGGCACGGAATGTTCCGTGAAGGGGCGAATCACGTCGATCGCCCCCTGAGCCTGCAAATTCCCCAAGGCTTCCAGCACCGCATCGTAGGGCTGCACCAAGTGGGGCTGGCCCGGCGCAACCACCGCCGCCGCCACGCCGCCATCCAACAGGGCCAACAAACCGGAAACAGCGCGATCGTCCGCTAACTGCCCGAGGGATTGGGCCGCCGCCTCCCGCACGTAATAATCGGGCGAAGTGAGCGATCGAATCAGGGCCGGAACCGCCGAGCGATCGGCCAATTTCCCCAAAGCCCGCGCCGCGTTGCGCTGAAGCGGCAAGCCTCCCGCCTCGGTGCGATCGCCCTCGTAATCCAAGGCTTCAATCAGCGCCTCAATCACGTCCGGCTGCGAAACCCGAAACCGCCCCACCCACCAAGCCGCGTAGTAGCGCAAGCTGGCATCTTCACTACGCAAATTGGCGATCGCCTCTTCCAAGGTCAACGACTTTGCCGAAATTTCCCCATCCACAGCCACAATCCCCACCCAACTCAACAGCAGCGAAATCCAGCCCCCAAGGGGCTACTTTCCGGGCAACTCTTTGGGAATGAATTCCCGCGAACCATTGTCCCACAAAGGATTGGGCAAACGTTGAGGCTCCATGAGTCCAGGGCGATTTGGGGGGAAATTACGGCAGGCCAGCGGGGCAGCAGGGGCAGCAGTAAGAGTTTTTACTCATGGATTCGTAACGAAACGTTGCAGTAAACAAAAAATTGCGTTAAATTTTCTATAGAGCAACTTGACACCAGGACGCTCACCCAACTCGACTTCTATCTATTCGCTCGAAACCCCTTTTTGGAGGTCTTCAACCATGACTGAGCAAAAGGCTAAATACGGCTTCACTGCCTTCGCCGAAACCTGGAACGGTCGTCTGGCAATGCTGGGCTTCGTGATCGGTATCGCTACGGAATTCATCACCGGCCAAGGCATCCTGTCGCAACTGGGCCTGCTGTAATTGGCTCGATCGAGTCTCAGCCTGGTTCCCTCGGCAAGATTCTTGGTTCAAGACCGCTGACGCATCATCGATGTCATGATCTAGCCGCTCGGGCGATCATCATCGACAGTCAACGGCAAGCATCCGCAAACCTTTGATTGGGTTTGATTCAGCAATCAAAAACCGCACGGTTTCCACAAGCCGCTGCGGTTTTTGCCATTTCAGCCCTGAGTTGCCGATCTTGCCCCCCTCCGGCCTTAAATTTCCTTCAATACAGCCTTTACCTAGAATCATTGGCACGCCATATTGCAGATGCCATGAAGCAACAGTTTGGTGGGCAGTGCCCACCCTACGGGCGACTACGGGCGACTTGCCCCCTCCGGCCTTAAATTTCCTTCAATATCTTGGGTTTGGATCCTGGGTTTATTTTTGCAGTATGAGTTTTTGGTATTTACTGCGGTAGTGGCTCTCAATATCAGTTTCGATCGCCTGGCCACAGTCTCTCGCAAAAGCAAGATGCTAAGATTGCGCCAAACTTCCAGGCTGCTGCTTGAAATTTGACCCTTTTGGCTGATTTTGGGCAGCTTGCTCGATCGCTCCGCCACCAACCCCAATTTTGTTTCCACATCAGCGATCGCTAGAGATCCCGTGATTATGCTGTCGAATCCGCGCAAGGTACTGCGTTACTGTTTGCTGGTGTTAGCGGCGGCACTCTTGATTGCGGTGGGTGCATCTACTTCCGATGGAGTTTTGCCGCCCGATGGCCGGGCCGAAGCAGCCCTGAAATACGCCAAGACCGCTGATCCAACTCAGCAAATTGGGTTGCCCGGGTTTGCAATTTCTAATTATTTAGCCACGGGATCCCTGTCGCGGCGGGACTATGAAGATCGCCCGACCGATCGCCCGGTGGATACGATCGTGATTCACCACACGGCCCTGAGTGGGCGACGGCTCTCGATCGCCCAAGTGGCGCGATCATGGCAAAACGACCCGGCCGAAGTCAGCGCCCATTTTATTGTGGGGATGCGCGGCGACATTTTAATGACTGTGCCACCCAGCAAAACGGCCTTTCACATCCTGAAGCAAGCAGCCTATCCCGATCCGCAAACCAACCGCCCGGTGAATTGGATCAATATGCGATCGATCGGGATTGAGTTTCACTACGACCCAGACAGCGAACGCCCCAGCCGTGAGCAAATTGTGGCCGGTGGGCGCTTAATTGGGGCCTTGCTGAATGCCTATCCTGATTTGGACGTGGCCCGCATCATCGGCCATGGGATCCAAAACTTTTCGGAAGGAGGGCGCAGCCGGGCCCTGAGCGAGCCAACCTATCTGTTTTTGATGCCGAATGCCCAGGTTGCGCCCAATTTCTTGATTTTGCTGAACAGTGCGGCTGAAATTTCGCCCCGACTGGCCAGCGCGATCGAGCAAGCAGGCGGCGTGAGGCAACTGGCCACCCAACTTCAACAGCGGACGATCGCGGGGCAGCGCCTAACCTTTGAAATGGAAACCACCTGGAAACAGGATTCCAACATGCCCATTTCCCCGATCGGGCCCCAAACGGCGATCGCGGAAGCAACCCGACTGGCACGCGAGCTGACCGGAACTGCCAGCGAACCGCCCAAGCCCACGCCGGAACCGCCGCCCCTGCTGGATCTCACGCCGCGCTTGTTCCTGGATTCTGACTTTAAGCCGAATAACCCAACCCAGTAGCCAGCCTCAATCTTGGGGAGACCAGCTTGAGGAGACCAGCTTGGGGAAACAAACCGCTCAATAACAGCCGATTCAAAGGCAATCAAAAAGGGGTTGATCAACAGTAATTAATTTACTAACATTCGCTAACGTATGCCAATATTTAGCTATGGCATACATCCCTCTTAGAAAAGCGGTCGAATTTCTGGGATTGCATCCAAATACGCTAAGAAAGTACGCAGATGAAGGGAAGATCGAGACCATCCGAAACGAGGCGGGCCAGCGGCTTTATAACGTCGAGTCATATGGACGCAAGGCAACTCGATCTACTGTCGTTTGCTACTGCCGCGTCAGTTCAGCCAAGCAACGAGACGATCTCGCAAGACAAGTCCAGTTCATGCGCGATCGCTACCCCGATGCCGAAATCATCCAAGACATCGGATCAGGTCTCAACTTCAAGCGGAAAGGATTGCAATCCCTACTGGTCAGACTCATGCGCGGCGATCAGCTCCAAATTGTGGTTGCCTGCCGCGATCGGCTCTGCCGATTCGGATTCGAGTTGTTCGAGTTCATGGTTCAACAAAACGGTGGCGAACTCATGGTTCTCGACCCATCTGTTCACTGCCCAGAATCCGAACTCACAGCGGATCTGCTCGCCATCCTTCACCTCTTCTCTCGTCGAATGCCCGGACTCAGAAGCTACCGCAAGGCGATCCAGGAAGATCCGAGTCTTCCTAACCCCTGATCAAAAAGCGCTCCTGAAGCAATGGTTTGGTGTTTCGAGATACGTCTACAACACCACAATCAAACATCTTCAGGAACCGGGAACCAAAGCCAATTGGATGGCAGTTGCGCCCATCATCTTGGGTGCGCTACCGGAGTGGGCTAAGTCAGTTCCCTATCAGATCAAAAAGATTGCGGTCAAAGATGCTTGCACTGCCGTTCGAGAAGCCAAGAAAAGCTTCAAAAAAGACGGACAAATTCGCAAATGTCGCTTCCGTAGTCGCAAAGATCGACAACAAACGATCTACATCCCCAAATCGGCCATCAGTGAAAACGGTGTCTATTACACCATCTTGGGAAAAGCAGCCCTAAAAGAATCAATTCCTGATGGCTTCAGTGATGGTCGGTTGACACTTGCCTATGGTGAGTATTACCTGATTACCTCAACAGAAGTGCAACCCATTCAGTCCGAAAACCAAGGGCGAGTGGTTGCCTTAGATCCCGGTGTCCGCACATTCATGACCTTCTTTGCTGAGTCATCCTACGGATGGATTGGCAATGACTCGAACTTGCTGATTCAAAAGCTGTGCTTCAAGCTGGATCGCCTGATTTCCAAAATTACCAAGGCTCAATCAGCTCAAAAGCGCCGCTTCAAAAAAGCCGCCGATCGCCTGCGCTCCAAGGTGCAACATCTGGTGAAAGAACTTCACCACAAAACCGCACGGTTCCTGACTGAAAACTTTGATGTGATTTTGTTGCCCAGCTTTGAATCCTCTCAAATGGTGAGCAAATCACGTCGCAAGATCAAGTCGAAAACCGTGCGACAGATGTTGACCCTATCGCATTACCAGTTCAAGAAACATCTAGAGTGGAAAGCTTGGGAGTTGGGCAAAATTGCTTTGACCAACATTAACGAAGCCTACACATCTAAAACTGTTTCGTGGACAGGTGAAATCGTGAAGATTGGCGGCTCTCGGGTCATCAAGTCGAAGGTTGATGGGCGATCAATGAATCGGGATCTAAATGGTGCTCGTGGGATTTTCCTGCGGGCATTGGTTGATACGCCTTGGTTGAGAGACCATCTCAACTTATGTATTTGTTAGCATCCGTTAGCAAAAAAGTATCGGTACAAAATGGAATGTACCCCTTTGTTTTCAATGCCTCCAGACTCTCAGGATCCGGCTTTCCGGGAATTTGAGAGTTTGGGACATTGGATATTGAGTTTTGAAGAGGGCGAACGATGGGACTTGAACCCACGAATGGCGGAACCACAATCCGCTGCCTTAACCCCTTGGCTACGCTCGCCACTGTAGTGGGTCATTATAACAACTTTGCGCTGAAAAGCATACCCGCTATAGACAAATTTCTTGGGAGCCTGATTTTGGCGGGGGCGATCGCACCGACAACGGCCGCTCGATAGGATGGAAGCCAAGGGCCAAGATCATCCAGATTGACGGATCGAATTCAAAAGCGGAATTCAAGATCGGTGGCCGTCGAATTGTTCTTCAAGGTGGCGGATGTGAAAGCGATTGTGGTGGTTAGCGGTGTGATTGTGGCGATCGGGGCGGGTCTGGCCGTCACCAATCCCAACCCCGATCGCTATGCGGATTTTGCTGCGGACTACATCAGTCGAGAGGTACAGGAGAGCACTTGCCAGGACGCTCCCGGCTTTTTGCAGGTGGCTTGCCAGGGAACCGTGGGCCAACTGCGGCCCGCCATTCGCCAGGTGGTTTTGCAAAACACCGATCGCCAGAATTTTTGGCTCTTCAGTCTGTACCGCACCGAGCTGAGCCTTCAGGAGTTAGTTCCTGCTCCCTTTGGCGACAAGCTCCCCAGCTACGAGGCTGAAAGCTTGGCGATCGGGACGCGCATTTTGCCCTATCGCACCGAAACCCGCAAACCTTGATCGCATCGATCATTCAAACTTTGAACCCATTGAACCTTTGAACCATTAGCCATTGGGCATCAGTCGCTGGATATCTATCACCCATTGGGTATCAACCATTGGGGGGCTGTTGCAGTGTGGCCATCAAACACAGCAGCAGCGCTTCAGTCCATTCCACGATCGCCCCGTAGGTGTCGCCCGTTTGGCCGCCCAATTGCCGGTTAAACCAAGCACCCGTCAGCAGGGCGATCGCCCCGCCTCCCAAGGCCAGCCCCACCGCTGGCAACCAACTGCCCGGAAACAACACCCCATACAGCGCACTGAAACTGAGGGCCAGCACCCAACCGGGCAACAAATTCCAGGGCGATCGAATCGCATCCTTGTGCATTCGCCCCTTCCCCCTGGGTCGTAGGTAGGGATAAGACAAAATGGCCACCACCTGCCCCCAGCGGGCCCAGGCCGCCACCGCCGCAATCACCAACCAGCGGGCCTGCGCCAAATCCGCCAGGGCCACCGTTTTTAACAACAGAATTGCGGCCGCAGCCATGGCCCCAAAGGCTCCGGTGGTGCTGTCGGCCATCACGGTCAAACGGCGTTGGGGATCTTGCACCGCCAGCCCATCGGCCGTGTCGATCGCCCCATCGAGGTGCAACCCTCCCGTCAAAGCCAGCCACCCCAACACCGCGATCGCACTGCGCGTCAGAATTGGTACTCCAACCCAGCCCAACACACCATCTCCCAACCCCACCAACAGACCCAAAAACGCCCCAATCAACGGCGCAAGGCGAGCAATGCCCCGAAAGTCCAAGGATCCTTGCCAGGGAACAGGCAACACCGTATAAAACGCCAACCCCGCCAGCAGGTGCAAGCCGGCCGATCGCCAGGGCTGCCACCAGGGGTCACGGGGCGATCGGGGCGGTGATGGCTTAGAAGAAGACTTAGGCACAGGGTTAGACGAAGAATTAGCTGCCGATTTAGCCGATCGTCGGGGTTCCGTCATAGGGAGCAATCTCCATTTATTTCAACTCCGTTGCGGCTCTGGGAGCCAACTTTGAGCCATCGACAGTCAGGCTGGGGAGTGGGCCATTTCCCCGGTTCGTCCATCAGGTTACGCGCTCGGTAAGTGGTAAGGGCCCGTTGGTAGTTGTTACCCTGGAAATTACTGAGTGTTTTTGCCCCTTTCTCTCTCCGTAGAACTACGGTTCCATTTTGATTGAAACTGTCGAAATGGATGAATCATCATTCCGATTTGGTTTGAGATTGGGTTCGATCGGTTCCAATCGCTTTCGATGGGCTTTCGATCAGTGCGGGTCACATATTTCTTTGGGGGGGCATCATTCTTGGGCATCAATTTTGCTGCTGCTTCTCGCGGGAGAGCAATGCTGAGATCGGCCCATCGATCGGTTCAATCATCCTGATTTTTTGCCAGTTGGCGATCGCTCTCGATCTGAGTTAATCTCAAGCCAACAACTTCAGTAATTTTCTCAGCGCACAAGTGAAGACCTTCCGATAAGATCGAGCAAGATATCTTTAGGCGTGCGCCTCAGCTTGGGTTGTCATGAACAAACGTCCATCTACAACGCAATTACCGGCTCCCTGCATTGTCGATCGTGGCATCATTGCCAACAAGCAGGATATGCAAAAACTGCTCGCTGGGCTGAATCGGGTGCGCTACACGCATATCCAGGACGGCACAACCACGAGCACCGGAGAAGGTCTCGTCCTTGATGTCTTTGCCGATGAGCATCAGGCAACGTTGGTTGCGAACCGAACGCTCTACCTGAATGTTTGTAGCTTTGACTATTTAGAAATTGGCCAAACAACGGATTTGGAACCCTATTTCTATTTAGTTCAAGACCGTAGACAACTACAGCTCTATCCCCTATCGAATCCGTTGCAAGAGCAGCGATCAACGGACTTTGACGATGCGGCCCTTGATGCTGTCTTCGATCGAGTCTTGCTGCGAAACTTTGAAGCGGTTGATGACGATGAAGAGCGTTTTTATCTGTAAGGTTGATCCATCAAGAAGATCAGCCTTTCAGTAAACGCTTTTGCACCGATTGTCGATTTTTTTCGAACTACGTCTTCATCATGTCTTCATAATTGATGAGCCTCCAACCCACTGACCGATTGAGTTAGTGTGCGAGCCATGGCCTCGGAGCGTCAATCGCTTCACGACCAACGTCTCCGAGTTGAGCCGCTCAATTGTTGAATCAGAGCACCAATCCCCGGGACGAGGGGGGCTTTTGTCCCGGGCTTGGTAGCTTGCCCGCAAAATTGACTGGTAACGAGCTGGCTGCAAAATGGGCTGGTTGGGTTTTAGGGGTCGCCGGTCGTGAGGCCGAATCGATAGCCCTTGCCATAGACACTGTGAATCACTGGGGGTTCGCCCACGGCTTCGATCTTGCGTCGCAGCAGGCGAATTTGGGCCGCCAGGGCATTGCTGCTGGGGCGATCGCCCGTGGGCCACAAATGGCCATAGATCTGGTCATGGGTCAGCACTTGCCCCGGATGGCGCATCAGGTATTCCAATAGACAGGTTTCCTTGTCAGAGAGTTCAATGAGCCGATCGCCCCGATAGGCCAACTGGTTATCGCAATCGAGGCCGAGATCCTGCCACTGCAATCGGCCGGGGCGATCGGTTCCCGTGGGGGTTTCTGGGGCCTCGTCCGGGGTGCTTCGGGGCCGTCGCAACAGGGCCCGCACCCGCGCCAGCAACTCCCGCAACTCAAAGGGTTTCACCAGGTAGTCATCGGCTCCGGCATCCAACCCCGCCACCCGATCGTCGATCGTGTCCTTCGCCGTCAAAAACAACACCGGCACACCCTGACCCATTTGGCGCAGGCGTTGGCAAATTTCCACCCCGCTGATTTCTGGCAACATCCAATCCAAAATCAGCAAATCGTAGGTGTTTTGGCTGGCCAGTTGATAGCCCGCTTGCCCATCACTGGCCACATCAACGCTGTAGCCCTCGCGGGTCAAAAGCCGACTGAGCGGATCGGCCAACGCTTGCTCATCGTCCACCAGCAAAATTGTGGCAATTTCCGCCTTCGGATCGCTGGTTGGGGGCATGGGGGTGATGCGTTCCATGGTTGTTGCCAGTTAATGCTTGCCAGTTGATACTTGCCGATTAATGCTTGCCGATTAATACTTGCCAGTTAATGCTCGATTAATACTTGCCAGTTGAAAATCACTGCCTGAAGAAGGCCAGTGGCCAACGCTTGCTAGGTTAATCGGCTCTGCCAGGTTGCTGCCTTCCTGAAAAACGTGCTAGCTTGAATGGCAATCAGGCCTAGTCCGCCATTTAACGCGAAACAGCGGGCATTCAGCCTTCGGGCAATGTCCAAGTTTTAGCAGTTGGCTCAAGGTGATTGAGGCCCTTTGAATAAAGCAGGAGGTGATGCCCATGGGTAGTAGCAGTAGTATGTCTCAGGGTTTTCAAGTTGGAGGATACTGGCTGTGTACCGGGCTGGTTGCCTAGGTAAGCCCTCCCTCTTCAAAAAGGGTCACGTCACTCGACGGGGCGGTTAAAGCTTTCGCAATACCCGGCAGTTGAGTTTCAAGTTGATAACCCGCTAGACCGCTCCTATCCGTTGTTTCGGGTAGGAGCGGATAGTTTTTGGGGGGTTTGAGCGTGTTTTTTTGAGCGTGTTTTGATGGAGGGCTGCGGGGCGATCGCGCTGGGCGGATTCCCAGTTGCCTTGGATTCTTGCGTTGTTGAGGTTGAGCTTGAGATTTAGTTTGAAGTTGAGCGTTTGAGGTTTAGCGTTTGGGGTTTAGCGTTTGGGGTTTAGCTGTCGCGGCGATCGCGCATGAGCCAAAAGCCCGCAAAGCGCTCCTCATCGGGGTTCGTTTGCACCGCCAGAAAATGCACTCCTTGGGCCCCTTGCTTTTGGGCTTCAAAGGTTTGTCCCTCGGCTTTTTGGGCCGCATTGGGCAAGGTCGAGAGCACCCAAGCATCACCAATGCCGGTTTCCAAAATCACCCGATCGGGAAATTCCTCCCGATCGCTCGACAGGCTGGAAGGCTTCACCTGTTGTTCAATCCGCACAAAACCCATTTCCAAACCCGACATCCAAGCGGAGATGGCCATGGCCCGAGGCGAAAAAATCAGCAACCCGGGAATTGGCGTATCGGGCGCTAAGTTGACCATGGACAAGGGAAACGCCTCGCCAAAGTCGATCGCCCATTCATGCAGCTCGCCAAAGGCCGACGCTTCCAGGGAAACAAAGGCCCACTTTTGCCCCAACAGCGCATCGGGCAAGGGCTGGGCGGCCGGTGGCGGCATGAACACGCCTGCCGTTTGGGCAGTGGCTTGGTAGCCCGGTTCTTGGGGATAGACCGTTTCGAGCCGATCGGCAATCCAATCCTTGATGGCGTGGGTGCGGTGGCTGAGGGCGCAGGGCAACTCCGCATCCTGGCAGGCTTTGACGATCATGTTCTTCATGGCCTGCCGGAAAAAACGAATCCGGCTGGGGGCCTGGCCTGCCTTGACGATCGCCTCTTCGATCGCCTGCATCAGGGTCACGGAATTGACCTCGCTGTTGGAGCAATATTTGCTGTAGCGAAACAGGGATTGCCAATCGGCCCGCGAGTCAGTGGGACTCTCACAAATCAAGATTTCCCAAACCTTTTTTTGGTCTGCATCTAAAATCGGACGCGAGTAAAAATCCAGTTCCCAGATAACGGCCATTGCTAAAAAATTTGCCGGACGGCTAAGTTGAGGCTTGCGGTTGGGCAGCGACCCGGGCAGAAGCTGGGCGATCGAGCGATCGGCCCCATGCCAAACCCCAGGACACTAAAATTCCAAACCGTCTCAACTGTACCGTTCCGTTGAAACGGGCGATCGCTCAAAAACCGGTGAAATCATCCATTGCGGCATGGGCTGAACCCAAGACAACAGCCCTAACCGTTGACTAACCCTTCACGCCACTGCCCGTTTCGCTGGGCACAATGTAGTTTTGCATCACCAAAAAGAAAGCCAAAATTGGGGCGATCGAAATGACCGAACCCGCCGCAATCAAGCGCCAATCTAGGGAAAACGTACCCGACAACCGCGCCACCCCCAGCGGCAATGTGTAGTAATTCGGGTCATCCAAAATCAGCAGCGGCCAGAGAAAATCGCTCCAAGCCCCAATAAACACAAAAATTGCCAGGGTAATCAGCGCCGGCCGCACCGATGGCAACATCACATGCCACCAAATTCCCAACTCAGAACAGCCATCAATTCGGGCCGCTTCTTCCAAGTCCTTCGGCACGCCCCTGAAGGCCTGGCGCATCAAAAAAATGCCAAAGGCCGAGGCGATCGCCGGGAAAATTAAGCCAATAAAACTATTTCGTAGCCCTAAATTCACCGCCAAAATATAGAGCGGAATCATCACAATTTGGAAGGGAATGGCAATGGTGGCCACGATCGCGCTAAAAATCCATTCCCGTCCCTTAAACGACAACCGCGCCAAAGGATAGGCCGCCAAGGAACAGATCAATAAATTCAACGCCACGGTTAACCCCGCCACCAGGGTGCTGTTGAGCAAATATTGCGCAAAGGGGGCGCTCGTCCAGGCTTTGACAAAATTTTCCAAGGTCGGCGCGGCGGGAATCAGCCGAGGCGGAAAGGAAAAAATATCTTCCGTGGGCGACTTCAAAGATGTGCCCATCAGCCAGAGCAAGGGCAACAACATCACCAGGGCGATCGCCCCCAAAAGCACATATTGAGCCAGGGTTTTCCAGGGCGATGCTTTGGAGCCGAAAGTCTGGTGAGTGGTTTGATCAATTTCCATGCGCGGTTGCCCCCAGTTAATCCAGTTGGCGGCCTGTCAGCTCCACAAAGATATCCTCTAGGTTCGATGGACGCACCATCAACCCGGTTTTTACCGCCTGGGAATCTAGATATTGATTCGCTTCCAAAAGGGTGGGGAAGAATTTGTAATCCCAGCGATCGGCCGTTTGTTTCATGACCAATCCTTCCCCATGTTTGGTGCGCAAATCTTGCAGCGTTCCCAGCTCAATCAGTTGGCCCGCGTCCATAATGCCGATGCGATCGCACAGATACTCCACTTCGTCCATGTAGTGCGTCGTCAGCAGCATCGTCATACCACCACGATTGAGGTCGCGAATAATTTCCCACAGGCGGCGGCGCGTTTGCGGATCCAACCCCACCGTTGGCTCATCCAAAAATAAAATTTCCGGCTCATGCAACAGGGCGCGGGCAATTTGCAACCGACGCTTCATCCCGCCCGACAGGGTTTTCACGAGACTATCGCGGCGATCGCCCAGTTCCACATAGTCCAACCAGCGATCGATCCGCCCTTGGCGCTCTTTGGCGGGAATGTGGTGCAGCCGGCCGTGGAATTCCAAATTTTCCCAAACGGTTAAATCGCCATCCACGCTGGTTTGTTGCAACACCACGCCAATTTGTTGCCGCACCTGCTGCATTTGGCGAGCCACATCAAACCCAGCCACCTGAATTTGTCCAGCGGTGGGGCGAGTGAGGGTGGTGATCATCCGAATGGTGGTGGACTTGCCCGCGCCGTTGGGGCCCAGCAGCCCAAACATTTCTCCCGCTTGAATCTCAAAGCTGAGATCGTTCACCACGGGGCGATCGCCATAGATTTTTTGTACGTTTTGCAGGGAAACCGCCACGCCCATTGTTTTCTTGCCTGTGAATTGCCCAGCCTGTAACAGCTTTGTAACACTGGCTTCTACTGTACCTGTTTGGGTTAAACAACGGTTTCCGAATTCCACGGGCGGCGGCTCCCATTAACGCCAATTAACGCGCCAACTAACGCCAATTAATCCGTATCCTGATCCGCCGCCGGGTCATAGAGCACCACGTTTTCCTGTTCGTTGGGGTCATTGCGGGCCACCAACGCCTGGGCCGGTTCGCTGGTGCTGAGGTTATGGGGCTGGTGGGGAACGCCAGCGGGAATGAAAATAAAGTCGCCCGCTTCATGGATGATCGATTGTTTCAGCCCTTTGCCATAACGAGTTTCAACCCGTCCTTGGAGCAGATAAATCGCTGTTTCATAGTCCCGATGGAAGTGGGGTTCGGCTGCCCCCCCGGGCGGAATAATCACCAGGTTCAGGGAAATGCCCCGGGATCCTGCGGTGGCTTCTGAAATGCCCACAAAGTAGGGCAATCGCTGGCGCGTGAGGGTTTCCGCGTCGGGGCGAACGGTCACAATTTCACCGTCAATGGCTTGATCGACCGGTTCCGGTTGCGTGGGCTGAGCCACCGAATTGAGCCGATCGGGCATAGGGGCCGATGGTGACGACTCGATCGAGGCAGTAACGGGCATCCCTGATTGATCCATGGTTCCGAAGCCGGCTCGGCCGGTTTGAACGGGTTGAATTTGAGCGGGTTGAGCGAGACCAGTCCAGCAACTTCAGCGCGATCGACAGTGGCTAGTGGCTAAGTTGAGGGACGATCAGGCGCGGGGCGATCGGGGGTGGAGGATTCCAAACGCCACAGATTCCACCAACTGGCCCCAAAGGGAACCAACCGCTGACCCCGCTTCTCGATCGCTTTGGGCAGTTTCTTGCCGGGAACGAGCACAAAGGTATTGGGGCGATCGGGCCAGTTCAAGTTTTGAATGCTGGGAGCTAACCAAAAGGTGATGTTACGAGCCTTCAGGCGATCGCTGGCATAACTCAAAGACAGGGCCGAGGAAGAATAGCCAGGAACCGCTGTCATCACGATTAACGGGCGATCGACCTCTTTCAAGGCCTTGGCAACTTCCACCCAACCCGGACCACCCTTGTTCCACCAGGATAATTGCCAGGAGCGGGCTGTTGCCGCATTCAAATTAGCCACGACCAACAAAATCGCCAAGCTACTCGCAACAAGTTGAGGCATCCAACGCCAACGGCGGAGATAGAACCACAGAGGTTGGGGCAATGCCTGATCAGGCTCGGGGGGAATCCGATCGCAAAGCGTGGCAATCCAATCGGCTAAGGCCACTTGCACACCAATGATCAGCGGCAATTGATAGCGAATGATGGTGGCCATGGCGCGATCCATCACGATGGCTGGCAACCAAAGCAACAGGAAAAACGGGGCAATGGTGCTAAAGACAAATCGCTTAACCATTGGTTCGCTCGATCGCCCACAATGCACCAGCGCCCCCACAGACAACACCAAGACCCCTAGTCGAATTGAATCCACAACCCTGGAAACTGGGATCCAAATATTCGGCTGGTTATCCCACAGGGTGGCCGCAAACACACGCATGGCAGACCAACGCTGCATCCCGGGTTGGTAGGTTTGATTCAACCAGTCCAGAGATATCACAGCCCCCTCTCGCACTTGAAACAGTGTCCATAGCCAAGGGGACATGGCCAAAAGGGTTCCACTCGCCGCGATCGCCCAAGGGATAACCCGTCGCCAATGCCGATCGCCCGATCGCCACCACCAAACCCCAACCCAAAGGCCATGGCCCAGCAACACCAACCCCCCAAGCAAGTGGCTGTACCAATTGAGGGTGAGGGTGATGCCATACAGCAACCAGTGAACTCCAGTGGACTTTTGCGCAGAATTACGCAGCGATCGGGCTAAAAATCCACTGGAAAGCACCACAAAAACCAGCCAAATGGCATATTCTCGCGCCTCTTGGGCATAGAGAATTTGTAGCGGTGACAGGGCCACCAACACCGTGCCAATCCAAGGCAAACTGGGGCGATCGCTCAATTGGCGTAAGAACCAAAACACACTGGGCAACAATGCAACTCCCATCAGAGCCGTCACCGTGCGGAGGCTGACAATGTTATTCCCAAACCAGTGGGCCCAACCTCGGGCTAGCAAGTAATAGAGGGGTGGGTGATGGGCATTGGCAGCAGCCAAAGACTGAACCGTATCCCAAGCCGTTTTGCCCGGTTTTGCAGCAAGACTGCGCCAGAGATCGGCCATGACCTGCTCGCGGCCTCCCCATTGTTGAAGGAGTTCAGGATCCGTCTGGTTCGCAATATGCCGCAGGGTCGAAAATTCGTCGTACCAAGGGAGGAACTGTCCTAGATGAGAAAATCGCAGCAAGCAACCAATGGTGATTAGTCCGATCGACCCCCAAACTAGCCAACGTGGTGCTCGTGCGTTTGGATCAGCCATGTTTTTGTCAATTTTTCGCCATTTTCCTGGTTATAGCCCATGACGCATGGAACCAATTCGTACCAGTTCAGTGCGAAAGATCTACACAAGAAATCTGCGTTGTTCGCTCTAGAAAAGCGATCGGCGGTGGCTAGTGGCTAAGTTGATGGGCGATCGGGCGCGGGGCGATCGGGCGGGGCGGATTGCAATCGCCACAAATTCCACCAACTAGTTCCGAAGGGAATCAACCGCTGACCCCGCTGCTCGATCGCCTGGCGGAGATCGGGGGATGGACTAAACAAAAAGGTGTTGGGGCGATCGGGCCAGTTCAAGCCTTGGAAACTGGGAGCCAGCCAAACAGTAACACCGCGAGATTTCAGGCGATCGCTGGCGTGGCTCAAGGCCAAAGCGGAAAGGGAATACCCAGGGATATCGGTCATCACCAACAGGGGGCGATCAATTTCTTTCAGGGCTTTGGCAATTTCGACAGAAACGGTTCCCCCCTTGCTCCACCAGGACAATTGCCAGGAGCGTGCTCTGGCGGCGTTCAGGTTAGCAACCAGCAGCAAAATCGCCAACAGTGCCGCAAAACAGTGGGGCATCCAGCGCCAGCGGAATAAATAGAACGATAGGGGCTGGGGCCATTCTTGGACAGGCTTTGGGGTAATTTGCTCGCAGGTCGTGACAATCCAGTTGGCCAACACCACTTGCATTCCCAAAAGCAAGGGGAACTGGTAGCGAATGATGGAAGCCATCGTTCGATCCATCACAATCGCAGGCAGCCAGACCAGCAAGAGGAACGGGGCCACGGCACTGAGAACAAACCCTTTGAGCAAGGGTTCTCCCGATCGCCAACATCCCACCAAGGCCACAATCATCCACAGGGTCACCAGCAGGCAGGGAACATCGGTCGCCGTTGGGAAGGAAGCCCAAAGATTCGGTTGGTTATCCCACAGGGTGGCGGCAAAGGCCCGCAGGGCTGCCCAACGGTGAATTCCTGGGGGGCCCGCCTGACTGAGCCAGGCCAGGGAGGCGGCTGATTGGGTTTGGACTCGATAAAGCACCCAAATCCAAGGAGAAATGGCCAGCAGGGTTCCAACGGCGGCGATCGCCCAAGGGATTGCCCGTCGCCAGTTCCGATCGCCCGATCGCCACAGCCAAACCCCAACCCAAAGGCCATGGCCCAGCAGCACAAACCCCCCCAGCAAATGGCTATACCAATTCAGGGTGAGGGTAATTCCATACAGCAACCAGTGGGGCCAGGTGGAATGACGCAGCGATCGGGCTAAAAATCCGCTGGACAGCACAAAAAAAATCAGCCAGATCACATATTCCCTCGCCTCCTGGGCATAGAGAATTTGCAAGGGAGACAGGGCAACCAACGCCGTGCCCACCCAAGGCAGGCTGGGACGCTGACTCAGTTGCCGCAGGAGCCAAAAAACACTGGCCAGCAGGATCACCCCCATGATCGCCGTGGCGGTGCGGAGGCTGACGATCGTGTTGCCAAACCAGTCGGCCCAGACGCGCACAAACAGGTAATACAGGGGCGGGTGATGGGCATCGTGATTGGCGAGGGATGTGACCATATCCCAGGTGGTCTTTTGGGGTTTTGTCGATAGGCTGTGCCATAGGTCGGCCAAAACCTGTTCGCGCCCCTGCCACAGTTGGGTGAGATCCAATTCCGATTGGGCGGCGATGTGCTGCAATGTCGCTAGTTCGTCATACCAAGGCAGGAACTGGCCTAAACCGGAAAATCGCAGCAGGCAGCCAATGGTGATTAGCCCAATCGATCCCCAAACCAACCAACGTGATGCTCGCATTGCTCGATCGGTCATGGTTTCTGGGTCGTGGTTTCTGGGTCATGGCGTTGTCGATGTCTCGCCAGTTTCCTGGTTATAGCTCATGGCCTTTGGGCCCCAAGCCTTGCCAGTCGGGCCCTAAAAGTCCGGGTCGTCGGCTAGGGTTTGCAGGTGCTGCAAGAACTGCAACAGTTCCCGATCGGTCAGTTGGGCCCGGGTGCGCTTACCAAAGGCCATTTGTAAATATTCCACGCCCTGTTGCTTGTTCCAGCCCAAACGCTTCATCAACACGTCTGTTTGGGCGATCGCGTCGGATAAGTCCGTGGGTGCGGGCGCGGGCGCAGGGGCCGGCGTGGGCACAGGGATAGGGGTGGGCGCAGGCGGGCTGGCGGCACGGCGTGATCGCTTGGGAGCAGGAGCCGGGGCTGGCTCTGGTTCCGGCTCTGGGGGCCATTCTGGTTCCATGGTGGGCAAGGGGTCGCTCGCCCCATGCTCAACCTCGTAGAGATCCTCATAGCCGGGCGATGTGGATTCCAGGGTTGGATCCAGGGTTGGATCCATGCCCGATCGACCATCAAATCGATCGGGCGATCGATCATCAAATCGGTCACTAACCACATCAACCATCGGCGCGGCCAGGGGAGCCGGAATCGGGGTCGAGATGGGGGCTGCAATTGGGGTCACCACCGACAAGGCGGCCGGAAGCTGATAAGCAGGGGTGCTGCTGATCAGTTGGGCCTGCCCCCGATCGGCTGGTTCCAAAAACAAACCCACCGCTTCCAGGGCCCGCAACCGGGCCCGATCCTCGGCTTCCTCCAGTTGCTCCGAAGCGCCAAACCCCGTGGCCAACACCGTGCCTTCCAGGGTGACGGCCGCCCGCACAATAAACTTTCCCTGATTCACTTCAATGATTTCGGATGTGAGGCTGCCGTTGGGATAACGGGCACGGAATTCGGCAAACATGGCACAAACCGATCTCGGTTAGGTGGGCGGGCTGAGCAAACGGGGGGATGGCGGCGATCGTGCGGCTAGGGTAACCCGCGTGTCAATGATTGACAAGGTGCACGCCACGCTCTAGCGTAGATGGGCCCGAGCGCAGCCGCTCCCTCCAGTGTGTTCCTGCATTGATTTGGTGTTTGGAGTGTCTTTGGACGAGGGTTCCCATCGACCACCCCCTCCCAATGCCACAACGCTGCAACTTCGATCTTGCCGGTTCAAGATCTTGCAGCACCCAATGCGGAACCCTTCCGGCCCTAGCTCGAGTGACGCTTGTGGATTTCCCGCCCGATCGATGCGACGGGCCCCGACCAGCAACGCTCCAGAGGCATAGGGATCGTCGTCAGTACGGTTAATGTTCATGGCATTCAACAATGCTGTTCGCAGCACTGTGATGGCTGTCGCTCGCGCCTCATTCGCCCCATCCCATTCTCTGTGCCCGGAGGTTGACGCGCTTCATGGAATTTTCGATCGCTTCCCTACTCGCGAGCTTTACCTCAGAAAAGTCGCTCACGCCAAAGGTTCTTGAACAAAAGTTGGGCACTCGCGAAGGACGCGGCAATCGCCAGCTTCAGATTGCCCTGGACGCACTGGAAAAGTTGGGGATTTTGAATAAGGAGCGCGGTCGCTATCGCCGGTTGGAACAGGAGGGCATGTTTGAGGCCAAGCTGCGTTGCTCTAGCAAGGGGTTTTGCTTTGCCATTCAGGATGACGACGACGCGGAAGATGTCTATGTGCGGGAATGTCACCTGAATCATGCCTGGAATGGCGATCGGGTGTTGGTGAAGGTGATCAAAGAGGGCGGCGGTCGCAGTCGGCGGCGCAGTCCCGAGGGCCATGTGGAGCTGGTGCTCGATCGGGCCAATTCGTCCCTGTTGGCCCGGGTGGAAAAGGGCGAGGACGGGATTTTTCGGGCAGCTCCTTTGGACGATCGATTGCTGTTCCGGGTGGAACTGGACACCAGCGGGGTGGACTTGGACGCGATCGTCAACTACCTGGTGAGCGTGGAAATTGTCCGTTACCCGATCGGGCAGTTGCCGCCCTTGGGCCGTGTGATCAAGGTGTTGGGGGCCGATGCGGACGCGGCGGCTCCGGCCGACATTGTGGTCTGTAAGTATGGGCTACATGAAAGCTTCCCGGAGGAGGTTTTGGCGGCGGCGGCGGCGTTACCAGCTCCGGCGGACAGCTTGAAGGCGAGTGCCATTCAAGGACGGTTGGATTTGCGATCGCTGCTGACGGTGGCAACGGTGACCGCCACGGCCGGAGAGCTGCCCCCGGTGATCGATCGGGCCATTACCTTGGAAACCAACCCGGCGGGCCATATGCGGTTGGGGCTGCATGTGCCCGATGTGGCTCACTATGTGGAACCGGATTCACCGCTCGATCGCGAAGCCCGGCGGCGGGGTGTGGCAGCCGACTTGGGGGCCCAATGGTTGCCGCTGTTCCCGGCGGATCTTTACGCACGCCATGGTTCCTTGGGTCTAGGGTGCGATCGCCTGGCCACTTCCGTGCTGCTGACCTTTAATGATCAGGGTGAATTACTGGAGTTTGAAATTCATCCCAGCGTGGTGCGGGCCGATGCCACCCTGACGGAAGCCCAGCTCGATGCGTTCTTGGACGGTAACCAGGCGGATCCGGAGTTGCCCCAAGCCCCCGCGATCGGGGATTTGTTGACCCAACTGAAAACCCTGGCGGCGGCCCTGCGGGGACAGCGCCTCAGCCGAGGCGGGTTTGATCTGAGCGGTTACCGAGGGCTAACCTCGTTCGATCGCGAGGATGTGCCCGGTGCGCCGATCGCCCCGATCGGGATTGCCCCCACGGCCCGTGTCCTGTTAGCGGAAGTGACGATCGCCGCCAATGCCGTGGTGGCCAGCCATCTGCAAGCCCTGCAAGTGCCCACGCTCTACCGAGTGCAAGCGGCCCCCAGTCCCGGGGATGTGCAGGAAACCCTGCGGTTGGCCGGCAACCTGGGCTTGGAGCTGACCCTAGAGCAGCCGGATCAGGTGACCCCCCGCGATGTGCAACAGTGGCTGCAACAGGCCACCGACGGCGACACCCGCAAAATCCTGAATCGTCTGTTGGTGGAAGCCCTGAAGCCAGCCGCCTACAGCCACGAACCCCGCTCCCACTTTGGTTTGGCCCTGCCGGTTTACACCACCCTCAATGCGCCCACCCGCCATTACGGAGACCTGTTGGTGCAACGGAGCTTGAACACCCTCTTTGCCAAGGGGCGCGATCGACGCACGGCCCGCAGCAAAGAAGGCGTGAATTTGCACCACAGTTCTTGCCATGGGGCGATCGGCTGGAACCTGTTGCCCACGGAAGATCAACAGGAGTTGGAAGCCTCGATCACCAGCGCGGCCTGGCTGCTGAGCGATCGGGAACGATTGATCCAAGAAGCCGCCGCCGACAGCCACGGCCTCCGCAAAACCGCCGCCATGCGGGCCCGGATTGGCGAAACCTTCAGCGGCCCGATCGTGGGCGTGCAGTCCTACGGCTTCTTTGTGGAGCTAGAGGCCTTGGGCATTGAAGGGCTGGTGCATGTGTCCTCCCTGAAGGACGACTGGTACGAGTATCGATCGCGCCAGCAAATGTTGATTGGTCGCAAGAGCCGCCGCCAATACGCCCTCGGGGGCCGTGTGGAAGTGGAAGTGCGCGGCGTGGACTACTACCGCCAACAGATTGATTTGGTGGCCGTCAGTGGCGGGGCCGAGTCCAACTTTGATGCGCTGGTGGACGATGAGGACGAAGCCGATGATTCGGATCTGACCTTTGGCTACGGGGCTGAGGAGCCGGAAGAATCGGATCTTGTGGATCTCCGCGAGCCGGACGATTTGGAAGCGCCCCTCGACGAGTTCGACGACGACTAGATCCGCTGCCTATCCTAGAAGGAGCGATCGCCCCGGTGATCGCTCCTTTTGCTTGGGAACTGGTTCCTGAACGTTGGTTCCTGAAGATTGGGAATCGGGAACTAGAAATCGGGCCATTCAGAAGTCAAGAGCAAGCCATGAAACGTCGTCAGTGGTTGTGGCAAGGATCCCTCGCGCTGGGCGGGGCCCTTGGGGGTTGGGCCGGATTTGGCGATCGCCCCGTTCGGGCCGCCACCCGTTGGAGCTATGACGGCCCCACCGGCCCCAACCACTGGAGCGAGCTGGATCCTGCCTTTGCGGCCTGTGGCCTCGGTCAGCGCCAATCCCCGATCGATCTGGCTGCCCAGAAACAGCTTGGGCCCGTGGATTTGCGGCTAGATTACCAATCCGTACCCCTCACGGCTCGCAACACGGGGCGATCGATCTTTGTGGACTGCCCGCCCGGCACTTGCACCTTGCATCTGGGCGATCGCCCCCATGACCTCTTGCAATTCCACTTTCACCACCCCAGCGAGCATCACCGCGCCGGTCGCACCTTTCCCGCAGAAGTGCATTTTGTCCACCGCGATCGGGCCGGATCCCTGTTGGTGTTGGGCCTTTGGTTAACGGCCGCGCCAACCCAGGCCACCGCTTCCCAGCTCGATCGAGCCGCCCCCCAACTGTTGCAAGACTTATTAGCCCGCGCGCCGATCGCCCTTGGAAGCAGCCTCGATCGTGCTTGGCAAGGAAACCCCGCCAACCTGTTGCCCCCCATCCCCCGATCGCTCTACCACTACCAAGGCTCCCTCACCACGCCCCCCTGTTCCGAAGGGGTGACTTGGTTGCTGTTTCCAGAACCCCAGGCGATCGCCCCCGCCCTGCTCACCGAGTTGCAAACCCGATTAGGAACCAACGCCCGCCCCCTCCAGGCCCAGCTTGCCACCCCCAAAGCCTAGGCCGAACGTTCTAGCGTTGGGAATTCGCCGACTCCTGCGCGGGTGAATCCGCCAAATTGATTTGCTGAATTGGAATTTGGATCGTGAAAGTTGTGCCCTGGCCGTATTGCGATCGGAAACTGAGTTTCCCTCGATGTTTTTCCGTAATGATTTGATAGCTAATGGCCAGTCCCATTCCAGTTCCTTTACCTACATCCTTAGTAGTGAAGAAAGGATTGAAAATTTTGCCCTGAATCAGCAGCGGAATCCCGATCCCATTATCAGCAATTTCAATCGCAATCCATTGGCTATCCAGAACAAAGGTACTAATTTCAATTGTCCCAAAATAGGTGGAACTGCTGGGCATAATAATTTTCGAGTCTGCTTTTTTAACAGCTTCCCCGATCGCATCGATCGCATTTTCTAAAATACTCATTAACGCTTGATTTAGATATCGAGGATAACATTCAACTAAAGGCAATTGACCATAATTTTTGGAAATAGAAATTGATTGTAGCTTGGCTTTTAGTTGGTAATTTAAGATTTTGAGAATTCCATCAATATCCTCATGTACACTGATGGTTTTTAGCTCAGATTCATCAATTCGCGAGAAATTCCGTAAATCTAAAACAATTTGCCGAATGCGATGAGTCCCCGTTCGCATCGAATTGATGATTTTTTGAGAGTCCTCTTTCAAAAACTCTAAATCAATGGTTTCGGTGAGTGATGGAATCATCGCAGCCGTTTTCAAGTCCTGGGGTTGATGAATCTCTAAGGCTTGAATTAGCGTTTGTAAATATTCTTCTAAATATTCCAAATTTCCATGAATAAAGTTCACGGGATTATTAATTTCATGGGCAACCCCAGCCACAAGCTGCACCAAACCCGACATTTTTTCAGACTGCACCAAATCGCATTGGGTTTGCTGAAGCCGCTCGATCGTGGCTTGTAACTTTTGATTAGCTGCATTCAGAGCTTGCGTTCGTTGGGCAACCCGTTTTTCGAGTTCTGTGTTCATCCGTTGCAGCAATTGCTCAGCCTGGTGGCGATCGGTCACATCTGTTAAAGATCCTGAAAATTCACCATCAGCGCCACGGGGCTGAATCGTAATTTCTAACCAAACTGTCTTCTGAGTATGATCTCGAAAGTGAAGCTCCTGTCGCAAAGTGGCGCAATGATCTAAGTTAGCCATCATCGTTTGCCAGCCCGCTTGCTCAGTTTCATCCATAAACTGGGCCAGGGATTTGCCTAAGCACAAATCAATCGGAAAGCCGAGAATCTTCGTCCAAGCTGGATTTAAAAAGGTAATTTGACCCAAGTGATCAATCTTGAAAACAATTTCACTCAGGTTTTCCACTAGGGTTCGATAGCGGCGCTCTGACTCCGCGAGTCTTTCAATGAGTCGGTATTGAATTTGGGTGTTTAGCTCATCACTTTTACTAAAATCAGTCATTATCCTGTTTTACCTAAGAGGATGTCTGAAAAGCCCAAATGGATACTCTGCAAGCTCCAGTCACCGGCAAACACAGGATGCGCAAACTCCTTTGCCAACTGCTAGCCCCTAGCTCGGTATCTCAAAACACTTTTCAGACATCCGCCAAAGACTCAAGAAAAGACTCAGCGGAAATTACATTGGCATAAAGGGGAAACACATTTTCTAAGTAAAATTCCTGCTCAAATTGGGTTCTGGCACAGGTGCAATCGGCCAAAACTGACACGCGATAGCCCTTTTCGTGGGCCGCCCGACCGGTGGAGTCAATGCAAACGGAAGTGACCGCACCGGCCAGCACAATATGGGTGATTTGATGTTTTTGGAGCAGCTCATGCAACGAGGTTCCCGTGAAGGCATTTAAACCCCGCTTTCCGGGCACGACCCAAATTTGATCGTGAAAGGGCAGGAGGGCCTCAACCATTTCCGCACCTTTTTGCCCTGCTTGGAAGGCCCCCACGTCGCGGACGGTTTTAAGGATACCAACGGGATCCAGCAATTCCTCATAGGTGGGGGTGAAAAAAATTGGGGTTGCAATGGTGGGAACCCCATGGGCGATCGCCCCGCGCACCACTTGCACCGTACTGTCCAGGATGCGATCGACTGGAACAGCCTGGTCAATCACAGACCGCAGGATCCCATCAGCAGCAAAATAGTCGTTTTGGAACCCAATCAAGATCAGGGCAACTGAACAGGACATAACAAGCTTGGCTATTGGTCTTCTGTTCAGTTTTACGATCTCAATCTTGAGAGAGCAAGCAAATTAGCCTACCCGACTTCTTCACGATCGATGTTATTGAATGGTGCTCAGAACCGTTGCTTTTAAAGCGACTTAGATTGATGAATTTGATCTGAGAAATGATGACTTACAGCCTTTACCTAAAATAATTGGCACGCCATGTCGCAGATGCCATGAAGCAATGGTTCGGTGGGCAGTGCCTACCCTACGGGCTTACTGTGCTTAGGAAGTGAGGTAAGGGCCGTCATTCAAGGCATCAATCGCATTCCGCGATCGGGGAAGGAGCCGCCGCCGCAATACCCACAGATGGGGATTCCGGTTCCACTTCAGGCAGAGATTTCACAGCCCCGGGGGTGGGATCTTGGGCCCGCAAATTCGCCAAGGCTTCCTTGAGCAACACAGCCATGGGCACAGCCACCACCACGCCCAACAGGCCGCCCACACGCACGCCAGTTAGGATGGCCACAAACACCCAAAAGGGGTTCAGGCCCGTCACACTGCCCAACACCCGAGGAGCCACCAGGTTTTCCACCACTTGCTGCACAATCAGGGCCGCGGCCAAGGCTTGCAGGGCCAGGCCAATATCTTGGAGGGCAATCAGGGAGATGACCGTGCCAATGCCCACGGAGCCGCCAAAGGGAACCAGGGCCATCAACCCGATGGTTAGGCCAAAGAGCAGGCCAAAGGGAATTTTGAGCAACACAAACATGGTGGTTAGCCCCAGGCCCAAGCAGGTGGCCGTGAGGATTTGCCCAATGAAGTAGTTTTGGAAGCTCGATCGCAGGGTGCGGGAAAAGGGCTGTTGAACCCGATCAGGTAGCCAAGCAATCAAGCTCTCCCAAATTTCTTCGCTGTGTTGCAGCAAATAGAAGGTGAGGACGATGGTTAGCACCACATCCAACAGCCGAACCACCGTCACCACCGTGACATTCAGGGCCAAGTTGAGGGTGCGGCCGGCAATGCTTTGGAGTTCGGTTTTGAGGCGATCGTTGAGCTGGGAAATCACCCCATCTAGGCTGATGGGCAAACCAAACAAGTCGGCTCGCTCATTCAGCATCATAAGTTGGCGCTGGCCCGAGTCAATCCATTCCGGCAGCCGCGCCACCAATTGTTGCGCCTGGGCCACCACCAGCGGAACCAGGGTCACGCCCACGCCAATGACGATCGACAGGGCCACCAAAAACACCACTACGGCGGCCAGCCCTCGCTTCACCCCTTTGGCCGCTAGCCAGTTGACGGGATAGTTCAGCAAAAAGGCCAGCAAAGCCGTGACCAACAACACCCCCAGCAATGATTGGAAGTAGCCAAAAATCGTGGCCAAGGCCCAGGCATTGAGCACGGTCAGGGGAGCAGCCAGGGCAAAGAATAGAAACCGTGATAGCGGCGAGAGCGATTCCCACCATTGAACCAGCTTGCTTGCGGGAAGTGGCTCAGTGTTGCTCATGCGGGCGCGGCTCCTGCGCTGAGTTAGCAATGGTTTCCCCATTATCGCCAACTTGGGCGGGAAGCAACCCTTCTTTGGGACAAAACTTTTGCAAAGGGGGCGTTCGGGGCGGTGGAAGGGGGTCAAGGGCTAGGGCGATCGCTTGGGAGGATTGCCATAGCGGGCGATCGCTTGCGATGTTGCCACATCTTCACGCCCGTCCAAAACAGGGCGATCGGGGACAGGCCCACCAGCACATAGAGCCAGCGCGTCCACAAACCACCAAACGTACCAAAGTGCAGCGGCCCGAAGCTGTTCAAGATGCGATCGCCCAAGGCCGCCTGCCGACTGTCATTCACCCGCAGCACCTGACCGCTGTAGGCATCCAGAATCACATTGCTCTGGCCGTAGGAACTGGGTTCGTGGGTTTGGCGCTTGCCAATCCGCACCGCCCCATCTGGTGTTCTGGGCAGTGCGATAAAAGTTGTGGCAGCTCCGGGTAATGCTTGGTTCGATCGCGCCAACAGTTCCGACAAAGGCAAGGATTTTTGATTGGGCAACACCTTGGATTGCCAAATCGGCTCCGCAGGGGTGAAGGTAATCGCTTTGATCACCGCCGTTGATTGGGCATAGAAATTCCAGCAAAACCCCGTGAATCCAGTCAGCACTAAAAAAACAGCAGCAATGATACCCACAACCTTGTGAAGATCAAAATTCAGTCGCTTCGGGTGCGCATCCCACTTAATTTTGAAACCCGCTGCCAACCGTCGCCAACCGGGCCAAAGTGCAATGCCAGTGATCCCCAAAATGGTCATGAAAAACCCTGAAATGCCAACAATAATCAGCCCCGTTGTGCCGGACAACAACTGATAATGCAGTCGCAAAATCCAGTTCATCCAGCTATCTTGCTCTGAGAGGGTTCCTAGCACCTTTCCGCTATGAGGATGGATAAAAAGCTGGATCAGTTGATCACCTTTCCAGAGACGAACTTGGTAAGGTTGACCGGGATGTTGGGGAAACAAAATGCCATTCATGCTGGAGCCCGGTAACTGTTGGGCAAAGGCTTGGGCAGCGTTGGACACTTGGTCAATGCTGACGAGGGTTGATTGGGGGGAGATCGCGCCAAATTTTTCAACAATCAGCCGATCTTGCAACTCATGGGAAAACACCAGCAAGCTCCCCGTCACTCCCACAACGATCAGAATCAACCCAACAACCAAGCCCAAGTAGCGATGCAACGGAAACAGGATCGATCGAATCTGGCGAGCTTGCATAGTCCTCTCGGATTCCAACCCAGTTGAAAAACCAATTTTGAAAATCTACTTGAGGATGAAAATGCCGTAATCGGCCACGACATCGCCTACCGTGAGGCGATCGACCCCTTGCACGATCGCCACCAAATCGCCACTTTTAGTTGAAATGCGCAGGGTTTTATCCTGAGGTTTTAGGCTGTAATCTTCCGGCTTCCCTGCGAGCAAAATCGTGTCCTCGCCGGGTTTGAAATTATCAATTTGCGCGTAGTCTGCATCCCCCTTGCCCACATAAAAAGGCGCAGACTTGGGATTAGCCGGGGTGATCAAACTACCCACGATAAATTCATCCTCGGAGCCGGGTTGACCCACCAGGCGATCGACCTCTCCTTGACCCAAGGTTTTGGGGCGAATGGGTAACTCGCCGCCCTTGCCGGTCACAATCTCAAAGGCCACGCCCGAGATATGAGGGTGATGGCCAAATCCGGAAATGGTATCGTTGCCGCCTGTGCCCATAAAAAAGCCCGCGATCGCCTCGCCGTTGGCATCTTTTCCAGACTGCCCAACCGCTTGATAGTGGGCGAGCGGGGAAGCAAACTTGCCAGCTTTTACTTGCTGATTCACTTCGGGATAAGCCAAAGCATAAAGGGCTTCATCAAAATGCTTGGCACTCGGAGGGGCGATCGGGCTGCTGCTAGGGGCAGTTTCTGGCGTGTTATTGCTAGCTGTGGATTGGTTGGCTGATCCCGACTGGCAAGCGGTGACCAGACTCAGACTCAGCAGGGCGATCGCGTAGGTTTTATTCATGATCCTGGTTGGGGTTAAAGAATGGTTTGCGTTGTGGTTGAACTGTGAGTTCAAGCATGGGTTGGGACAGAAAAAGGGGAGATTGCACAATGGCAATCAACCCCAAAATTGCGACCCAAAACTAGAACCGGATGGAAGCCGACCCAGTGATGGTGAAAGGCGCGCCTACTTCTAGACCGGTGTTGCTGCCCACTGTGGATTTGATGTAGGTTTCATCGGTGAAATTCCGGAAATTCAAGGCAAAACGGTAGTTATCCCGTTGATAGAAAATGGCAGCATTCCCAATGAAGTAGTCCCCGATTTTGTAGTCGTTGGCGAGGTTGCCGTAGCGATCGCTCGCATATTCAAAACCCACCCCAAAGCCCAGCCCTTTGAAGGAGCCAGACTGAATTTCATAGGTTGTCCAAAGGGTGGCTTTATGCTCAGGAATGCCATACAGTCGATTCCCAATCAGAGACTCATTTGTATCTTCAGTAACTTCGCTGTCGATGTAGGCGTAGGATCCCAAAATCTTCCAACCGGGCAACAGTTCACCAATCAAGTCAAACTCAATGCCGCGATTGCGTTGCTCTCCTGAAGAAATCGAAAACAGGAGATTATCTGGATCAGTCACCGGCACATTTTGCTTGGTGATATCGAAGTAGGTGAGGGTGGCCAGGAGGCGGCGATCGAACAATTCAGTCTTCACGCCCACTTCAAATCCTTCACCTTCTTCAGGCTTCAAGATTGAACCATCCGCACCAGTCGAAGTTGTGGGGCGAAATGATTGCGAATAGTTGGCAAATAGTGATAGCTCGGGAATGGGGCGATACAGAATTCCGAGGCGAGGTGTCCAAGAGTTGAGTTCGGTATTGTTGCCCTCTCGGCGACCCAATTGATCTTCTGTTTCAATGCCGATCGTGTCATAGCGCAGACCAGCCACCACGATCAGATTTTCGGTGAGGTTAATCTGGTCTTGAAGATAAAATCCGAGACGATTGGCCGTGGTCAGGTCATCATTAAACGGTGGCAATGAGGATCGATCGGGACGAACCACCGCATCATAATTGCGATCAAAAATGTTGATGATGGACGGTTTTGAGCGATCAAACAGCGTAGCAATTCGCGATTCACTGCGATTCAAATCAAGACCAATGGTGGCTTGGTGGGCGATCGATCCTGTTTTGAAAGTACCCACAAGACTGGTTTGCAAGGTGTAGGATTTATCCTCACCATCTTGATCAGCATAGAAACGAGTGACCCGAGGGCCGTTGGCCGTCAGCGGCAGCGCTACCACGCTGTAGTCATAGTCATAGCTGATGTAGCGGAAGCCGTTGCGAATTTTCCAGTTATCGCTAAAGCGATGCTCGAATTGATAACCGGTGCTGAAATAGTCAGTCGTGACCGAATCTTCTGGATCAGTAATAATCAACTCGCGATCGACTGGCGCAACCCCATCTTCAAATCGGCTCAGACCAAAATCAGACGGCGCTTTTTGGTGAATGTATTCCAGGTTCAGCGATAAATCCGTTTGATCGCTAATTTTCCAAGCCAGAGCAGGCGCGATCGAAAAGCGATTGGTGTCGGTTTCAAAGTCGCGAAAAGGCGCTTGATGGAGATAGGAACTGTTGAGCCGATAGCGCAAACTGCCATCAGCAGTCAGAGGCCCCCCAAAGTCAATCCGAGGACGCACCAACTCATTAGTACCGCCTTGCAGTTCAACTTCGTAGAAAGGCTCAGCTAGGGGCTGCTTGGAGACCAGGTTAATAATGCCGCCCGGTTCAATTTGCCCATACAAAATCGAAGCGGGCCCCTTCAACACTTCAATTTGTTCAAGGTTGGCCACTTCCGGAATGGCTTGAAAAGAACCATAAAGCCGATAGCCGTCGCGCAAAACCGATACGGTGGCGGGATATTGGTTACCAAATCCGCGAATGCTCACCGTCGCTTCCCGGCTGCTGTTACTCCCGGCATAGGACACGCCACTGACATTGGTGAGCGCGTCTTCAACGTTGATCACCTGCTGATCGCGCAAGACGGCTTGGGGAATCACCTGCACTGAGAAAGGCGTTTCCAGAATCGGCGTATCTGTGCCGGTGGCGCTGGAAGCATTGGGAACCCGGTAACTGGGCGATCGCTGCCCCGTCACCACCAATTCTTCTTCGGGCGCATTGGCATCCACGTTCAGGCTGTAGGCCAAATCACCCGTGGCCAAGGTCACGTCCTGGGTGGGCAAACCGTTGCGACCCGTCACCACCACTTGAATTCGATCGGGCGCAATCTGCCAAACCCGCACCGAGGCCACTTCAGCGGTGGGGTCAGCTTGGTTGAACTCCGCCCCCTCCGGTAGCGCCAAGCTGGCGTTGCTGATCTCGGCGATCAGTTGGTTGCCCTCGGCCCGGAACTGGTTCGCATCAATCAGCAAGGACTGACCGGCTGGGGTTTCCAGGGCAATTTCCAGCTCATCAGCCAGGGGCGTGACCACCACGCGGGTGACGGTGGCCGGGCGATCGGCTTGGGCCAGCCAGGACTCCACCGACGTGGCGGGGGCGTTGCTGCGGAATCGATCGAGCGGCTCCAGCGGCACTGACTCAGCCCCGGCGGGAGCAGCCAGCGCCCCGATCGCCACCAACAAAACAGACAAAGATAGAGGAGATGCAGCGTTCATGGGGTGATGTTCTAAGGGACTTTAAGTTGTAATCGGGGAAAATTGCTCGGACATTGAACTGGTTAAAATCGGGGATGATATCAACACAATGATTGGAATCATTTCCTACGAAATTTAGAACCGAATTGAAGCTGATCCTGTGACTGTGAAGGGTGAACCCACTTCAATACCACCCTCATTTCCAGTGGCTCCTTTGATGTAGTTTTCATCAGTGAAGTTGCGGAAATTCAAAGCAAAGCGATAGTTATCTCTCTGATAGAAAATTGCTGCATTGCCAATCAGGTAGTCACCCAGTCGATAGTCATTAGCTAAGTTTCCATAGCGATCGCTCGCATATTCAAAGCCCACCCCAAAGCCCAATCCTTTGAAGGAACCGGACTGAATTTCATAGCTTGTCCAGAGAGTAGCTTTATGTTTTGCCAGCCCAGCCGGTCGATTACCAATTAAGGACTCATCGGTATCTTCAGTAACTTCGCCATCGATGTAGGCATAGGAACCCAAAATTTTCCAACCGGGTAAGGGTTCCCCGATCAAATCCAGCTCGATTCCTCGGTTACGTTGCTCACCGGAAGCAACAGAAAAGAGGGGATTTTCGGGATCTGAAACCGCAACGTTTTGCTTGGCAATGTCGAAGTAAGTGAGGGTGGCAAGCAGGCGACGATCGAACAATTCGGCCTTCACACCCACTTCAAATCCTTCACCCTCTTCCGGGGGCAAAATTGCACCACTGGAACTGGTGGCCGTCGTGGGACGAAAGGATTGGGAATAGCTAGCAAAAAGGGCTAATTCGGGAATGGGCTGATATAAAATCCCGAGGCGGGGTGTCCAAGCATCCGCGTTAAAGCTGCTGCTTTCATCGGTCAATTTTTGATCGGTTTTGCTATCGATCGTGTCGTAGCGCAACCCGGTAATAATCATCAAGTTATCAGTTAGCTTGATCTGATCTTGCAGGTAAATTCCTAGGCGAGTGGTGGTTGTGACATCATCTTGAAAGGGCGGCAAATCCGAGTGATCGGGCTTGGGAACTCGCTCATATTCCGGATTAAAAATGTTGATTGTGCTCGGATTAGCCGTATCAAACAAAGTCTCGATCGCGAACTCGCTGTAGTTGAGATCGAGACCGATTGTTGCTTGGTGTTCTAGGGAACCAGTCTTGAAGTTTCCAATGACACTAGTTTGCGCGGTATAAGAGCGGTCATCCCCATCTTGATCAGCATAAAAGCGAGTGATCTCCGCATCATTCACGATGATCGGCAAGGCGATAACACTGTAGTCATAGGTGTAGTTGATGTAGCGGAAACCATTGCGAATTTTCCAATTGTCACTGAAGCGGTGCTCAAATTGATAACCGGTATTCAAGTATTCAGTAGTAATTGAATCATCAGGATTATTGATCACAAATTCCCGAGAAACGGGAGCAACACCATCCCCAAAGCGGCTAATGCCAAAGTCTGCTGGTCCTTTTTGGTGGATATATTCCAGGTTGAAAGACAAGTCAGTCTGATCGCTGATTCGCCAAGCTAAAACCGGCGCGATCGCAAAGCGGTTGATATCCGTATCAAAGTCCCGAAAGGGCGATTGATGTTGATAGAGAGCATTCAGTCGATAGCGCAGACTGCCATCACTGGTTAAGGGGCCGCTGAAATCAATGCGGGGGCGCACTAAAGCATCACTACCAGCCTGGAATTCTGCTTCATAAAAAGGTTGATCAAGCGGTTGCTTGGAAACCAGGTTAATGATGCCGCCCGGTTCAATTTGTCCATAGAGAATTGAAGATGGCCCCTTCAACACTTCAATTTGTTCCAGGTTGGCCACTTCCGGAATCGCTTGAAAGCCCCCATAAATGCGATATCCATCTCGCAACAACGGGGCCCCAGTGGAAAATTGATTGCCGAATCCGCGAATGCTGAAACTGGCTTCCCGGCTGCCATTACTGCCGGCAAAAGCCACGCCACTCACGTTGTTCAGCGCGTCTTCAATATTGATCACCTGCTGATCGCGGAGGACGGCTTGGGGAATTACCTGCACCGAGAAAGGCGTTTCCAGAATCGGGGTGGCTGTACCGGTGGCGCTGGAGGCATTGGGAACTCGGTAACTGGGCGATCGCTGCCCCGTCACCACCAATTCTTCTTCGGGCGCATTGGCATCCACGTTCAGGCTGTAGGCCAAATCACCCGTGGCCAAGGTCACGTCCTGGGTGGGCAAACCGTTGCGACCCGTCACCACCACTTGGATTCGATCGGGCGCAACCTGCCAAACCCGCACCGAGGCCACTTCAGCGGTGGGGTCAGCTTGGGTGAACTCCGCCCCCTCCGGTAGCGCCAAGCTGGCGTTGCTGATTTCGGCGATCAGTTGGTTGCCCTCGGCCCGGAACTGGTTCGCATCAATCAACAAGGACTGACCGGCCGGGGTTTCCAGAGCAATTTCCAGCTCGTCGGGTAGGGGCGTGACCACCACCCGGGTGACGGTGGCGGGGCGATCGGCTTGGGCCAGCCAGGATTCCACTGAAGTGGCAGGGGCGTTGACGCGGAAGCGATCGAGCGGCTCCAGCGGCACTGGTTCAGCCCCAGCGGGAGCAGCCAGCGCCCCGATCGCCACCAACAAAACCGACAGGGAGAGGGGAGATGCGGAGTTCATGGGGGTTTCCTAAAACAAACTCAAAACAGCAAGTTCAAAAACCAACATCAAAACGGGCAAACCCTTGAGCCAGCACGATCGCACCCGAATTCTGCCCAGCGCGATCTGAGAATCACGCCGAGGCAATGGTGGATTCGGGATAGGGCATCAGTGGTGTTCGATCGCGCTAGTCGGCGGGACTGCTGGCGGGGGCGGGTTCCGGAGCGCTGGGGGCCACGGGCGCGGGCGCGGGGGCCGCTTGGACGGGCGGGGGCGATCGGCGGGGCCGGGGCGATCGGCGGGGCCGGGGACTGCGCCGGACTGGGGCAACCGGGGCCTCGGCAGCGGGACTGCGGGCCGGTGGCTCCGCTGGGGCCACGGGCGATCGGGCAGGGGCGGGGGCCACCACTGCGGGGCGGGCCGGTTCCGGAGCTGCCGGCCGGCTGGGACTCGGATCGCTGGTGTTGCTGGGCGCAGTGGAGCGATTGGGGCGCGGTTCCCGATCAGCGGGAGCCGGGGCGGCAGGTGCGGCCGCTGGGGAAGAGGCCGCGGGTGTGGGGCTGGCCGGTTGTTCCGCCGTGCGTTCTGGGGCCCGTTCGGTGGGTCGCTCCGTGGGGCGATCGGCTGTGGGGGCAGGCTGTTCCGTGGGGCGATCGGCGGCCCGTTGCCGTTCCGCCTGTTCTGCGGCCTGGCGACGCTCGGTCTCTTCGCGACGACGGGCCTCGTTAGCCCGTTGGAACCGCGATCCCTCCTCCTCGTAGGTGACGCGCATGGGGCGGCGCAGGCCCCCTTCGGGCACGGTTTGCGGGTCAAAACGCCATTGCCGCATCGCTTCTAGGGTTTCGCGATCGACCGCCGGGTTGCCGCTGGATTGGCGCAACCGCACCTCCACGCTGCCATCGGGCCGAATCCGCAAATCCACACGGGGGCTGGCTTCCGTGCCCCGATAGCGCGGTAGGGGACAACTCACGCATTGGGGCTGGCCGGGCGATCGCGCGGGGGCGGGCGGCGGACTCGGGGGCGGGCTGGTCACGGGCGGCCCCTCCAGCGTGCCGGCCGGTTCCCCATCGCTCGATCCCGTGCCCTCGGGATCGCCATCCGGTGCGCCCGAGGTGAATCCGGTGGCTTGGCTGGCATTGCCGAACCCGTCCCCTGTGCCGTTGGGATCGCTAATCGGGCCGGTGCCCGTGGCCATGGCCGGCGCATCTCCTGTGGGGCTGGTGCCGGGGGCGATCGGGTCGCGATCGCCCGTGGGATTGGGGTTGCGAGTGGGCGCGTCTTCGCCCGCTTTCAAGGGAGCCTGACTCTGGGGAGCCAATGGAACCCGATCGCGCTGTGGATTGGTTACGGGGTCGGTTGGAGGGGGCGTGGCCAGGGGTTCCGACGGGCGATCGGGCGTGAGGTTGGAAATGGTCACTTCCATTTCGCTGTCGGTGGTCGCCGGGCGATCGCTCCACCAGTTGCGGACTTGCCACCCCCAGGCCAACCCATGCAGGGCGATCGACCCGCAAACGCTGCCAAACAGAAACCGTTTCAGCCACCGAGATTCCTTTTGGCGCTGCTGACCAATCAGTTGCGAGCTGTCCATAGGCGGATTTAAACCATCAAGCTATCGGGCAAAAACAGGTGAGCAATTCCTTAGGGCTGGGTGGGTTTTTGGGTGGCGATCGCCAGTTTGGCTCCCTCCACTTGGCGCACCCGATCCATCACCGCCACCACCCGATCGTGGGTCACAGAACCATCCGCATTCAGGACGATTGTTAAATCCTGTCCCGATTGTTGAAGCCCTCGAATGGCTGTGCTTAAAGACTCGATCGTCACGGGGGTTTTGTTCAGAAATAAACCGCCCTGTGGATCGAGGGTCACCGTGGCTCGAATCACCTTTTGGGGCTTGGCTGATTGGGCTTTCGGCAAATTCACCGCCAACCCTTCAAACCGCCCCAAAAAGAGCGTAGACATAATGAAAAAGGTCAAAATTGCGAAGATCACATCGATCATCGGCACAATTTCAATCCGAGGCGGCAAATCCGGTTCATCAATGGTTCGCCTGCGCATAGGTTGCTCCCTCCGTTGTTTTAATTCGCATCTTTTTCAAGTAACGCCGATGCCGCAATTCCAGTTCTGCTGAATATTCCTGAATTAGGGCAATTTGTCGGAGATAAAAGCCTCGGAACGTATTGGCAAAAAACAGCGTGAACAACGCCACCACCAAACCAAACGCCGTAGAAACCAAGGCTTCGCTAATTCCTGAGGTGACTGCGGTGGTTTTTGCACCGCCCACATCGCCCAAATTCAGGGAGCTAAAGGATTGAATCAAGCCCAACACCGTCCCCAACAATCCCAACAACGGCGACAGGGTGATGATCGTGTCAAAAATGTTGTTAAAGCGCTTTAAAACGGGAATTTCCGCTTGGGTTGCCCCATCGATCGCCAGGGCAATTTCATCGGGTTCCGCCTCATCTAAGGAAGCCGCTGCTAGGAAAATGCGCCCCAGGGGTAAATCCAAATTGCGCTTGAGTTTTTCCACCGCCAGCAGCGGATCAAATTCATAGAGATCCAGCACTTCCCGAATCGCTTTGGTTTGCCGACGATTCACCCGAAACCAAAACACCACACGCTCAATGATCAGAGCGATCGCCAACACCGAAAACAATGTGAGGGGAACCGCAACTGCTCCCGCCGCCACCAAAATTTCACCCAATTTTTGCATCGTTCCTTCACCCACCTGATTAACGAATCGCTTGCAAATTTTGCAAAAAATGCCAATAAATGCTCATTTAATGCTCATCAATGAATGGTTCATTTTTGATTTTCAAGGAGATTTTTCAAAAATTTATTCTGAGATGCTTGTCAAACCGAAACAGCAATGAAAACAAAGGGTTCAAGTTTCTTACTGGTTACGGCGGCTGGAGGCAAATGGATCAGGCTTGATGTTTCAGACGTTTTTTATTCTGAGCTGACGTTTCCACTGTTCAAGCGCCCTTGGTCATGGGTTTGCCAGTCATCAAATTTCAGTTCACGAGCCGCGCCAATTCCCTCGCGCCAGCCAGCGTGACGGTGGAGCGCCACCGCCGAACCTCTCAGTTGAGAACTACTTTCAATTAATGAGCGAGATGATCTTACGGTGTCATTTCCCGAAAATGGGGAACAAAAGTTTGCTGAAACGGAATTTTTCTTTGGCGAAACGGAATTTTTAGTGAAATTGGGGTCAAGGGGCGATCGCGCGGCAGTCCCTTGCTCGCCCCTTGACCCTCGGCCGGCCATCAGTTTCAGCCTTGTCGCTGGAACGATCGGGGACTGAGGCCAAATTTTCTGCGAAATGCCGTACTGAAAGCGCAAAGGTTGGTGTAGCCCACTCGCCGGGCCACTTCCGTCACAGACCACTGGCGATCGAGCAACCAACGGCGGGCTTGCTCCATTCGGTAATCGTGTAAATAGCCAAAGACGGTTTTGCCAAATACCTGCTTAAACTGCCGCTTCAGGGTGCAGTCATTTAGCCCCACTTGTCGCGCCAAATCCGTCAAGGACGGGGGAGTCTGGAACCGTTGCAGCAAAATATCCCGCGCTTGATAAATCCGATCGAGGTCAGATCCCTTCAGGGGCAGCGAGCGATCGGCGATGGGTCGATCGGCTCCCCCTTGGTCTTCCGCTTGAGCTAACCACAGGGTCAACAGTTCCACAAACTTACTTTCCAAATACATCTGCCTCATCGCGCCGTGGTGGGGGCAATGGAGCATCTGTTGCAGCACCACTTGCATCGCAGGCGTGATTAGGGTCAATGGATCGGTGGAATCGGGAGAATCTTGGAAATCGGGGGAATCTTGGGAATTGAAGGGGTGGGCCATCTGGCGGCTGGCTTGCCACAAGTCCCGCCAGTCACCGTCAGAGATGCCAGGAGCCATGTCAGATAAGTGATTTTTGGTGAAATTTAGGAATGGAATTATTAGGAATTGCTAGCAGTTTCAAAAGTTGGCATTTATTTTAAATGCAAATGACTTTCAAAAAGTGTCGCAGTCAACAACCGGATGCACCCGATCGGGGGGGGCAGGCTTGCGGAGGAAGGATGGGAAAGGCGGCAGAACGGCGGGAAATTGGGGCGATCGAGCAGTTCTAGGTTGGCGCTGGATTGGCGCTCTGGGTTAACCCTCGGTCAACAGGTGGTTGACGGCCGTTTGGAAGCGATCGAACGGAATCCAAATCCCATCAGCCCCGGGATCCGAGAAGCGATAGTTCAAAATCGCCTCCGGATCGGGATAGTGATCTAGGGGTTCACCCACCAGGTGATAGTGCGCTAGGCCAATCAGGTCGGCAATTTCCCAAAAATAGCTGGGCACATAGCGCGGTGAAAACAGTTCCAGGACGATCGTGCCCGGTTGGCAAAAAACCAGATTGGTGAGGCCAGCTCCGTGGGGCGCAATCACCACCTTGGCTTGGGCCAAAAGGGAAACCTGTTGGGCAAAGGACAGACTTTCCAGCAGCACGATTTTGAATCCATGCTGACGCACCAACCAATCACTGAGTTGGCGATCGTCCACGACACGGCGATATTTGGCCCAATCACGACTGATGTAGAGCCGATCGTGCGGGGCCATGGACTGGATAATGGCAGGTCGCAAAAACAGTTGCCGCAGGGTGTCGCAAATCCAAGGCGTGGCCCGATCGACCCGAGAGGGCACCACCAACCGATCGGCCACAATATGGCGATCGTCTGGATTGCTAATAATCAGCTTTTGGGGCGGAATGCCCAACAGTTCCAGGGTTTCCGTTTGGTAGCGATATTCCTGTTCATTTACCGCCACATAGTCAAACTGATCCAACGTCCAGCCCGCATCGGCCAACAGCCGCAACCGCGACAGGAGATTCAGCAACCAGTGACAAAACATTGACCCCCCGGCCACCGACAACAGGGCCACGGTTCCCGCCACCCGGCGCGGCGGCGGCAATTGCTCCGACAGGGCCACCAACTCCACACTCCCGAGGGAGAGTTCCTGAACCAATGCGCCCGTTTCGGTAAAAATGGCGCTGGTGTAATGATCCGTCCAGGCTCGGCCCTGGGGCAGGGTGACCACAAAGGTGGGATCAACTTCGTATTCAGTGGCGCAAAGGTCGGGATGGGGCGGCTCTCCGAGGGGCGATCGGGAGGCCCTGAGCTGCACCCGATCGGCCGGGTCGATCGGGCAATAGTCCAAGGTGGCGGCGGGCAATTCCTGGGGCACTTGCTGGCGATCGGCCAGCACCAGGGAGCGCGGAACCCACTTGCGCCCACAGGACAGGGCATCCTCAAAACGGCCAGCCCGTTGGAGCAACCGAAACAGGTGATCGTAGGGTCGGCGGTAGGTGGGGTTGCGATACAAGGCCTGAAGATAGGCGGCCAGGGCCCGATCGACCCGCTCCGGTTCCAAGGCTGGGTCGGGACAGTCTCGCCACCAATCGCCCAGGGCCGTCCAAGCCGTCAGGGAGTTGTGATCCAGGGCGATCGCCTCCTCCAAGGCCAGGCGGGCCCCCAACCAACAGTCCTGATCGCGCAGCCACAAGGCCAGTTGGTGATGGGCGTGGGCTTGCTGCTCGATCGCGCAGGTTGGCAGCAGATGATATTCCTGGTAGGCCAAGTCCGCGTCTTCCCAACCGGCACAAAGGGCCTGATGCAAAAACGCCCACAGGGCCGGCACTCGTCGCCCCAACATTGCCAGTGCTGCTCCCAGTTGGCCATAGCACACCGCTGCTTCTGGCCCGATCGGTTGCTGGCGCAGGGCCGATCGCAACTCAGCCACCCTGGCCAGGGCCGCTGGCTGCGGGTCAAGGTCAGCCGAAGACCAGGAAACTGGGAGTTGGGAAGGCGACAAGCTCAAAATCAAACCCGATACTGTTTTGCGAGTAAGCGCTCAAGAATACTAACAAACATACAAGTCGAGCTGGTCTTTCAACCAAGGCGCATCGACCAATACCCGCCGGGAGATCTCGCGAGCACCATTTTGGATCTCGATTCATGGAGCACCCATTCACTTTTTGGGGCTTGATGATTCGAGAGCCGCCGATCCTGACGATTTCACCTGTCCATCGAAAATCTCAGCCAACTTTTATCAGCTTGAAAAATTTCCTGATTTTAGCCCTGTATATTGCAAATTTACGACATTTCAGTCCATCTTCCAGCTCACAGGTCAGTATGGATACTAGGCCTGATATCGCACCCAATATCGCACCTGATATCCAACCTGTTGCTCATTGACTTTTTAATCATTTTCTGAGCACCTATTCAGATATAAGCTCTGAGACTCAAGAATGAACATCAACACCCGTCATTAGCATTCTGCGCCTGCCACGGTGATTAGCATTCCTTGACCCATCTTTGGGGAATTATTTGGGAAGTGACTAGGGAGCGTTGAGATCTCGCCTCGAATCATAGGGTTTGGAAAGCGATAATGGTTACGAGGCTAGACAACTTTGCCGGAGGATCAGTTTTCAGAGTGAAGTTAATGGGATTTTTAATCCTATTTCTCAGCCGCATCTCTGAGCCTTATTGCTCGGTCTCATTGCTTAACCCCATTGCTCAGTCCCATTGCTTAACCATAGTTCTTAGCAAGACTTCTGAGCCATTGGCCCCGATGGCTTGATTTGATCGCATCGTCTTTGCTTTCCCTTCAAATTTGTCCATTCCCATGGCCATTCCTGATTCTTGGACTCAACCATTAACCCGCCGTCAGTGGCTCCATTTAACTGGTTTACTCGCGACCTCCGCAGGATTAGCCAGTACTTTGGGTGGCTGTCAAACCGGATGGCTCGATCGGGCCTTGGGCACTCAAGAACCCCGCCTCAAAATTGGTTACTTACCCATCACCGACTCTTCCCCCCTGTTGGCAGCCCAGGAAAAAGGCTTTTATGCCTATGAGGATTTAGACGTTGCCCCCATTCAACGCTATCGATCGTGGGATGCGATCGCCCAAGCGTTTATGAGGCGAGAGGTCAACCTGATTCATATCCTGATGCCCACGGCCATTTGGATGCGTTATGGCTTGAAATTTCCCGCCAAAGTAATGGCTTGGAATCATACCAACGGTTCTGCAATCACGGTTTTGCCGGAAATCAATCGGGTTCAAGATTTAGCCGGGCGATCGCTCGCCATTCCCGCTTGGTATTCCTTGCACAATGTCATTTTGCAAATTTTGTTGCGAGATCACGGATTGCAGCCGGTTCATGGGACGGAGCCTCGCAAATTGGGCGATCGGGAAGTGGCGTTGCAAGTGTTGCCGCCACCGGACATGGTCGCAGCTCTCAAGGCTCAAAAAATCGCGGGCTATATCGTGGCAGAACCCCATAATGCAGCGGCGGAATTGACACAAACAGGCAAATTGCTACGTCTCACGGGAGATGTTTGGAAAGATCATGCTTGCTGTGTGGTGTTGATGCATGAAGCGGACGTTCGGCAATATCCCCAATGGACACAACGAGTGGTGAATGCGATTGCTCAAGCACAACAATGGTCTCAAATTAATCGATCTGAATTAGCCTATTTACTCTCTCAGGATGGGGGAAATTATATGCCCTATCCAGTGTCCGTTTTGGATCGTGTGCTGACCTATTCTGATTCAGAGTTTTATCGAATTCAAGGGGTCATTGAACATCCGGAATGGCGATCACAACGCATTGCGTTCCAGCCCTATCCTTTTCCGTCCTATACAACGGCCTTGGTGCGATCGCTGCAATCGACGCTGATCACAGGCGAAATTGAATTTCTGCGCAACCTCGATCCCCAAGCCATTGCGCAGGATTTGGTAGATGAGCGCTTTGTCCGACAGGCGATCGAGCAGGTGGGCGGGCCCCAATCCTTTGGCTTGGCCCTTGACCTTAACCGACAAGAACTCATTCAGGTCTAAGGCTTCTCAGTTCAAGACCATTGCCCTTAAACCTTGACCATCATTCACCCAATTCAGACCGGGTTCAAGGGATTTTTCCCTTTTTCATCACATCACTATGAAAGCAACCTTTTTCCGCCGTTTCTTTGCTCGTGAATATTCCCTGGCAATGTTAATGCGGGTGGGATTGGTGACCTTGGTGATCGGTAATGTGGTTTTAATTGGGGGTGCTCTTATTGGTTTGAGCTACCAGTCTTATATTGATCGCACTTTACAGCTTCAGCAAATTCGATCCCAATCAATCGTCAGTCGCATTGAGACCTATTTGGACGATATGCAACTCCATTTGAGCTATTTAACCAAGGTGCGTGGATTCAGCGAGCTACATCCTTGGGAACATCGCAATATGCTCGAAGGGTTGGTACGCGACAACCACAATTACGAGTCTGTTGCCTTGTTCGATCGCCAGGGCAAACTATTAACCACCATTGCCCCCTACGTGCGTGATGAAGCGGCGGCTATTGCCCTCACTCGTCCCTATTATTCCGTGGTGCAACGGGTGTTTCAATATCAATCTCGACAGATTACCCAAGTGGAACTGAATCCTAGGACACAAGTTCCCGCAATCACCATCGCCATTCCCGTGCATAACCAGCAAGATCAATTGGATGGGGTACTGGTGGCTCAAGTTAATTTAGAATTTCTTGATTTTATTGTTGCCCATAATCGAGTCGGCCAAACAGGCTATACCTACATTCTGGATCGACGAGGGATGTTAATTGCCAGAACTCGATCGCCCAACGAAGCCTATCAGCGTTTTCAGTTGCAAAAAGCGCCCGCCAATGTCACGCAATATGCCACGGAAAAACGAACCAATTCCAACCGAGTTCGCTCCTATCAAGGTCTAGCGAATGTACCAGTGCTTGGGGTCACAGATTATATGTCCAGTATCCAATGGTATGTGGTGGTGGAGCTGCCTTTGCAGGAAGTTTATGCCCCCGTCAGACAGTGGGGCTTGGTGTTGTTGGGGGCGCTATTGATTTCAATGATAATCTCGACCGCGATCGCGATGTTAGTCACGCGATCGCTCATTCAGCCCTTGACCTTATTAACGGTGGCCGCCAAAAAAATTCGAGAAGGCAACTATCACACTAAGGTTAAAGTTTCGCAACACAATGAGTTGGGAGCCTTGGCCGCTACGTTCAATAGCATGACAGCGGAAATTCAAACGGTCGTGGCTGACTTGGGCCAGAAAAATGATGATTTGGAAGCAACCCTGCTGGAACTCAAGCAAACCCAAAGCCAGTTAGTTCAGAGTGAAAAAATGTCAGGTTTAGGGCAATTGGTAGCAGGGATCGCCCATGAAATTAATAATCCTGTGAATTTCATTCACGGTAATTTGGTTCACGCCAAGCTCTACATGAATCAACTGTTGACTGTGATGGCTGCCTACCGCGATCGGGATGATCAGCCTTTGCAAGTGGAATCCGAAAGCGGCCCTATTGATGATGAAGAGTTGGACTTTATCATCGAAGACTTTTCCCAACTGCTGAGTTCCATGGAAGTGGGAGCATCACGCATTCGTAAAATTGTGATTTCTCTCAGAAATTTTGCACGGCTGGATGAAGCGGATTATAAACAGGCCGATCTCCATGAAGGAATTGATAATACCTTGGTGATTTTGGGCAGTCGCTTGAAGTCGGGTAAGGGGAGATCGGAAATTGTGGTGAAAAAGCACTATAGCGATCTACCTTTGGTCACCTGCTATCCGGGGCAATTAAACCAAGCGATCATGAATTTGCTCTCGAACGCGATCGATGCGTTAGAGGAATTGATGCTGGCTCCCCAGGAGCCGCGGATCCCTACCATCGAGATTTTCACGGCAACCACGCTCGATCGATGGGTCAAAATCCAAATTCAAGATAATGCCTTGGGCATTCCAGATAGCTTGCTTCAGCGCATTTTTGACCCCTTTTTCACCACCAAAGATGTGGGGAAAGGAACCGGTTTAGGCCTATCCATCAGCTACAAAATTGTGCAGGAAAAGCATGGTGGTCGCCTCAGTTGCCAATCGCAGCCGGGCCAGGGCACCACTTTCACGATCGAAATCCCAATTGATGGGCAGTTGCCTCTTGATGCCAAACTGCCATTGGCGTTCGTCGCCGCGATCGAACCCCGTTAGGACTGCTAGGACTGTGCGACTTTAAAAGCACCCAATTCTCGACACCCAATCTTCAACACTAATCCTCGCTCAGACACCAAACCAAAAAAGCCAATCCCCCAACGGCCGCCAACCAACCGGGCAACGGCAACACCCAACCCACCCAGCCGCGCACAACGGCCACAAAAGCCCCCACCACAGTCCAGTCCAAAAACAGCAGCAGGGCCACCGCCCCGATCGCCCCCAAAATTAACGGCATCTTTATCTCCGTGGAACTGCCACAGTCGGATCAAAAATAGGTCGAAACGGCGGGCCAAGGTCGCACCGCTGAGAATAGGTTGAATAGTACCCATTCAGCTTGCGATTGGAGACCTTGAACCGTGAAACCTGCCCTGATTTTGACCTTAGGTTGTGCCATGGTGAGCTGCTGGGCCACCCGCGCGATCGCCCAGACTTCCATTGATGGGGACTTGACCCTTTCCAACGGCAACCCCAAAGGTTCCCTCACCGGCACGGCGATCGGCTCCCATGACTTGCCCTCCACTGTTCTGGGGCGATCGACCGACCAGGCGGGCCACGATTGCCTTGGCTTCAGCTCCCTGAGTCCCAATCACCGCCTGACCCTGCAAACCCCGATCGCCAACTTGACCCTCAGCGTCAACAGCGGCCAAGACGACACCACCTTGGCCGTGCGCGGCCCCAATGGGCTGCTCCTGTGTGGCGATGACACCGTGGGCACGGCTTCCGCCCAAGTGACCGCCCCCCAGTGGCCGGCTGGCACCTACGAGGTTTGGGTTGGAACCTTCAAACCCGGGATGCGCAGCCCCTACCGGTTAACGGCAGAGTGAGTGCATTTTTAGGGCATCTCTGGGGCATTTCTGGGGCATCTTCCGCGCAAATCTGCACAAATCTATGGAAACCCCGATCGTTCTCTCCGCTTTTCCCCCTCATCGCCTAGGGTAAAACTGGCCCCAGTCCCCCGGTTTGGTTAACTTGAAGCCCAAAATTGGATCCCAAATTCCTGCAATCCTCCCAGACTCCCACCCCGTACTCCATAGACGGCAAGCTCGGTTCGGCCGTATTCTAAGAAGCTGTGAAAAAATACTCAGTTTTTCCGCTTAACAAATCCCCCTAATCTCGTCTGTCGATCCATGGTTGTCACCGAAGATTTGACCAGTTCCCCGCCTCCCCCGCAACCGTCCCCCTTCACGATCACAACCCCCCTCTATTACGTCAACGCATTACCCCACATCGGTAGTGCCTACACCACGATGGCGGTGGATGCGGTGGGCCGTTTTTATCGGTTACAGGGGCACCCGGTGCTAATGATTACCGGCACCGATGAGCATGGCCAAAAAATCGAACGGACAGCCCAGGAACGCAACAAAAACCCTCAGGAACACTGTGATGAAATTGTCCAGGGTTTCGCCGATCTCTGGCAAAAGCTGAATATCCGTTACGATCGCTTCATTCGGACAACGGACGAGCGGCATCGCGCCATTGTGGTGGAATTTTTTGAGCGCGTTTGGGCTGCGGGGGACATTTATTCTGGAAAGCAACAGGGGTGGTACTGCGTTTCCTGCGAAGAGTTTAAGGAAGAGCGGGAGCTAACGGAGGATCATCATTGCCTGGTGCATCCCAACAAGCAGGCTGAGTGGCGCGATGAGGAAAATTATTTTTTCCGGCTCTCCAAATATCAGACAGCGCTGCAGCAATTTTATGGAGACCATCCGGAGTTTATTCAACCGGAAAGTCGCCGCAATGAGGTGTTGGCATTTGTGGAGCGGGGGCTGCAAGATTTCTCCATTTCACGGGTCAATATTGACTGGGGATTCGCGCTGCCCAATGATCCCAAGCACACGCTTTATGTCTGGTTTGATGCGCTGTTGGGCTACGTGACGGCACTGTTAGAACCCAGTGAAGCCCCGACGCTGGAGAATGCCCTGAAGCATTGGTGGCCGATCAGTACCCACGTGATTGGTAAGGATATCCTGAGGTTTCATGCCATTTATTGGCCAGCAATGTTAATGTCGGCTGGGTTACCGATTCCCCAACGGTTGTTTGGTCATGGCTTCTTAACGAAAGATGGCCAAAAGATGGGCAAAACGCTGGGGAATACGATCGATCCGGTGGCGTTGATCGATCGTTATGGTAGCGATGCGGTTCGTTACTACTTTCTCAAGGAAATTGAGTTTGGCCGCGATGGGGACTTCAATGAAACGCGGTTTATTAATATCGTGAATGCGGACTTGGCGAATGATTTGGGAAATTTGCTGAACCGAACCCTCAAGATGGCCCACAAGTATTGCGAGGGTCGGGTGCCGTCGGTGACGGTGGCGGAAACGGATCCGTTGCGCCAATTGGGCACGACGTTGGGCGATCGCGCGGGGCGGGCCTATCGGGCCATGGCGCTGCACGAGGCCTGTCAGTCGGTGCTGATGTTGGCTCAAACGGGCAACAAGTACTTAGACGAGCAGGCTCCCTGGACCAAGTTCAAACAGGGCGATCGGGCGGCTGTGGAAGCAATCCTGTATGCGGTGTTGGAGTCGGTGCGGTTGGCGGCCTATTGGCTGTCCCCGATCGTGCCTCAACTGAGCAGCCGGATTTATGGCCAATTGGGGTTTGCGGTGGATTTCGATCGCGTGGATGCGGATCCGTCCCTGCGGGAGCAATTAGGGGGGCATGGCCATTGGGGTGGCCTACCGACAGGGCAAGGGCTGGCGGAACCGCAACCCGTGTTCCAAAAGCTGGAAATGCCGCAGTAACTTGCGAGCACCGATTGCACTGGAATTGACCACCGGAGCGATCGGGTTATCGTGAAGGGAGTTGCTAGAACTCTCCTGAAAAGTCCCGAGCTTTTGATGATCTTTTTCTTTCTTTTTGCTCTTTAAGAACCTTTGAAACCTTTTTCGATGGGCTGGCGATCGAGCGGGTTCCATCTCCTTCTTTAAACGACGAGGCATAACAATCATGAATAGCAACATGGAGCGAGATCCGATCTTTACGCCAGAGCAAGTTCTGGAAAATCGAGGGCGGGTGGCCATCTTTATTGATGGCTCGAATTTGTTCTATGCGGCGCTGCAATTGGGCATTGAAATCGACTACACCAAACTGCTGTGCCGCCTGACTGCCGGATCGCGGCTGTTGCGATCGTTCTTTTACACCGGGGTCGATCGCACCAATGAAAAGCAACAGGGCTTTTTGTTGTGGATGCGGCGCAATGGTTATCGGGTGGTGGCCAAGGACTTGGTGCAACTCCCCGATGGGTCTAAAAAGGCCAACCTCGATGTGGAAATCGCCGTGGACATGATGGCGCTGGTGGGTTCCTATGACACGGCCATTTTGGTCAGTGGCGATGGGGATTTAGCCTATGCGGTGGATGCGGTTAGCTATCGCGGGGCCCGGGTGGAAGTGGTCAGCTTGCGATCGATGACCAGCGACAATTTAATCAACGTGGCCGATCGCTATATTGATTTGGATGCCATCAAGGACGACATCAAAAAAAGCCCCCGCCAAGGCTACACCTACCATCCCTTACCCCATGCGGATGAAGAGCGCTTAGAGAGAGAGAGCTAAGCTTGCGCCCCATTGCAACCCTCAGTTGCGATGCGCATGGCAGCCCGCTGGGGCCCAACCCCGCAAGAAACTGACCTTGGCAATCCCGTCCCTGCCCGTTCGCCTTTAGAATTGCGGTTGACGATCGCGGTTTTTCGATCCCCAGCGATCGCCCATGGGCTAGCCCCCTCGGCCACGATCGAGCCGAATTCAACCCCAACGAATTCAGCCGGATCCAACCCAGAATCCAACCTAGGGGCCAACCCAAGATCAGACTCAGGATCAACCGCTGCTGCACCTATGAGCTTTCCAACTCGCGCTATTCGGGGACTGGTCGCCCTTGCACTGATTGCCGGCCTGAGTACGGCCTGTGGCAATCGCAACCGAGGGGAGGAACGAATTGCCGCCGACACGAAGGCCGCAGAGGATTTCCAAGGAGACTTGGTGTTTGACAACTTGACCCTGAACCGAGCAGACAAGCAGGGGCAGGTGTTGTGGGAAGTGCGGGCCAACCAGGCACGCTATTCTCGCGATCGCAAGCTGGCCAAATTGTCAGACGTGAAGGGCAAGCTGTTCCAGGATGGCAAGGTGGTCTATGAGATCACGGCCAAACAGGGGGAAGTGGAACAAAACGGGCAAGTTTTGAAGGTTTCCGGCAACTTACGCGCCAAGGATTTGCGGGAAAAGATGGAATTCCAAGGCGGTTCTGCCACTTGGGAACCCGCGAAGTTCCAACTGCAAATGAAGGGCGGAGTAACGCTGAATCATCCCCAAGCCAAGATCCAATCCCAGGAGGCGGTGGCGTTTAGTCGCGATCGCCGGGTGGAGATGGTGCAGGCGGTGAAGCTGGTCTCTAAGGATCGCCAGATGAAGTTGGACAGCGATCGGCTGATTTGGCAAATGAAGGCCGATGAGCTACAGGCGATCGGGAAGGTGGTGGCCACCGGCAGCAAGCCCGAGATGAAGCTGACGACCGATCGACTGGTTTGGCAACGCAAAAAACAAGTCAGCGAGGCGATCGGGAATGTGGTCGCCGTCCAGAACAAGGGAGCCAACCGGCTGACGGCCGATCGGGTGTTGTGGCAAATGAAAGACCAAGTGGCCCAGGCAGAGGGCAAGGCCGTTGCCACCGGCCAAAACCCACCGATGCAACTGCGGGCCGATCGAATCATTTGGCAAATGAAAGACCAAGTGGCCCAGGCGATCGGCAACGTGGTGGGGGTGCGCCAGGATCCCGCCGTGCGGGTGCAATCCCAGCGGGTGGTGTGGCAACAGAAACCGCAACTGGTCAGCAGCGACACCCGCACCATCATCGAGCGGTTTAACTGTGCGGGCGGTCGCTGTGTCATTTCCGATCGGGCCGTGGGCAACTTGGTAGATGTGAGCTTGAAGGATCGCGTTGCCTTTTTGCGTAACCAAGCCCAAGTCAGCACCGGAAATCCTGGGGTAGACGTGGCCAGCGATTCCCTGATTTGGCAATTCCAAGCCCAGTCCCTGACGGCCGATCGCCCCGTGACGGTCTACGAACGACAACAGCAGGTGGTGTTAAACGCCGATCGGGGATTCATGGATCTCAAAAACCAAAATGCCGAAATGTTGGGCAATGTGCGCGGTGTGTCCCGCCTCCGCAGCGCCAACCTCAGCAGCGATCGGCTGATTTGGTCCATGCGCGATCAGCAGCTCCAAGCCTTTGGCAATGTGTTTTATCAACAGGCCAACCCCTTCCTCATTTCCCGGGGTAACTATGGCGTGGGTTCCATGAAAGACGGCGCAATCTTCCTGCAATCCGGGGGCAACAGCCGCGCCCGATCGACCTTCTTCCCGGAAAATCTCCAGGCCGCCGCTTCCCCTGCACCCGCGCCCAGTCCCGTCGTTGGTGCGCCCGCGCCGGGGCCCGCTGCCACGCCCGTGGGCCCGCCCCCCATCCCCAGCACCTTGCCGCCTATTCCGCCGGCCCTGTTGGGGACAGAAACCGGCATTTTTGAAGATCCATTCTCGAACCTGTTTGGCCCTTAGGATCGATCCGCAGAATCCACGATCCTGGGTTCGATCGCCCGTTCAGGATCTACAAAATCTCAGGCGGGCCCATCCTCAGCCCGATCGCCCGATCGATCCACCAGCTCCCGCAACCTACCCAGCTCCCGCAACAGCACCGTCGTCGTCAACTGCTGTTGCGCCAAGCTCAACATCACAAAACCGGCAAATAAACCGATATAGAAGTTCTGAGAACTCAACTCAACACCCATCCCCATCGATAGGGCCAGCAGCAGTCCGATAGCAAACTCCCGCCGGTCTTTAGGGGTCGCCAACTGCCAAATTTGCAAAGGATTGGTGGTGCGGTTCATAGCTGTGTGGAAACTGAATGGTGTTCGGAAACTGAACTGTTGATTAATCCTGAAACGGTGAATCACGCGATCAACCCATCTCAAGCAACCGTCAAACATCCAGCAGCCCAGACAGCCAGACACTCAGCCGTTGATTCACCCTGGCGCTGAATCCCCCAATCAAGCCTTGACCGAAGATTCAGCGCCCTGATTGAACGCTGATGGCCGCCTACTGCAAAGAAGCCACAAACTTATCCAGTCGATCCATGCCCCGCAAAATCGTATCCAGATCCGTGGCATAGGACAGGCGGAAGTTGGCATCTGAGCCAAAGGGCAAGCCGGGAATCGTGGCCACTTGGAACTCCTCCAGGAGGCGCTGGCAAAACTCGATCGACCCGAGGCCCAACTGCGCAATATTCGGGAACAGATAAAACGCACCTTCCGGCTCTGAGCAGGTGATCCCCGGCAAGGCCCGAATCCGTTCCAACATCACCGATCGCCGTTTCGTGAAGGCCGCCAACATTTCCGCCACACAGTCTTGGGACTCTTCCAGGGCCGCCACTGCCCCAAACTGGGCGAAGGTACAAACATTGGAAGTGGCATGGCCCTGAATGGTGGCCACGGCGTTAATGAGGGCATGGGGCCCCGCCAGGTAGCCCACCCGCCAGCCGGTCATGGAATAGGCTTTGGCGAACCCGTTACAAACCAGGGTGCGATCGAACATGCCCTCCACGGCCGCAATGCTCAGGTGCTCGGCCCCGTCGTAGAGAATTTTTTCGTAAATTTCATCGGACACCACCGCAATGTCCGCTTCGATCACCACCTGGGCAATCGCCCGAATTTCGTCGGGGCTGTAAACCTTGCCCGTGGGGTTTGATGGCGAATTCATCACCAGCAGCTTGGTGCGCGGCGTAATCACCGATCGCAACTGTTCCGGCGTAATCTTGTAGCCCGTCTCCTCGGTGGTGGGCACAATCACCGGCTTGCCCCCCGCCAGCACCACCATTTCCGGATAGCTGAGCCAGTAGGGCGCGGGAATAATCACCTCATCGCCCGCCTCAATCATCGCCATCATCAAACCGTAGAGGGCATGTTTGCCCCCGTTGGTGACAATCACCTGCTCCGGTTCATAGGGCAATCGGTTATCACGGTTCAGCTTCTGGGCGATCGCCTGGCGCAGGGCCGGTTCCCCAGCCGCCGGGCCATAGCGAGTTTTGCCTTCATCCAAAGCCTTTTGGGCTGCCGCCACCACATGGGCCGGAGTGGGGAAGTCTGGCTCCCCGGCGCTGAAGCTACAGACATCCAGGCCGCTCGCTTTCATGGCCTTCGCCTTGGCAGTGATGGCGAGCGTGATGGAGGGGGTGACTTGTCCGACCCGCGCCGCTAGTTTCATGTTTCTCGGAAGTTCACATTAGGGATGACTGCCAGATCAGGCGTTGCCAAGGTTGCCGGTCGGCAGCGCTACAAGCTCGTGGCTGGCGTTAATGGTCTAGTCTCTCAGGGAACTGTAGCCTGCGTCAAAATCAATTGCTACCGTTTTAAAGAAGTTTTGGGGCCATGATTGGCCCTTGGCATTTTGGAAATTGCAGAGTTCAGCCAACATGGAAAATGTTTGAGCGTATTCCATGCGCTCTTATCGCTCGTACCAAGCTTGCGTCCGTAACTCTTGCTCAGGCGTTGGATAGAAACAATACCAATCAGCCTTTTCAGGCTTTTCAGCCATGACCTTACATTTCAATCCTTACATTTCAATCGATATATCGATATAGCGTAGGATGTCGAGCAAGGAGCCGTGGCATGAGCTTATCTGTTGAAAAATCGGAGGGGGGAATTGGGACGGGTGGTCGATCGATGCTGGTCGATCGCATTGCCTCACCCCTATCCCGCACCCTGACCACGGTGGTTGTTCCCACCACGATCGCCCTGTTAGCCATGGGGCTAATTTCCGGCAATCTCTGGCTGGGGTTAATGGGTGGCTTGGGAGCCTTGGGCACGGGTCTGTGGTTGCTCACGCCGTTTCGCAGCCAGCTCTGGACTCAACTGATCCCCGTCTCCTGGCGCGTGCCGATCGCGGGGGCCTTGGGGTCGATCATTGGGGTCTTTGGGTTGCTGCTGTTGTGGGGCACGGAGCGATCGCAAGGGGAACAGGGAACCCGCCTCAGCATCAATTGGGATGCGGTGGGAGCCATCAGTGAAGCCCTGGGAGCCTTGGGCCAAATTGCGATCGCCGTGTTGGCGGTCTATGTGGCCTGGCAACAATACGTGCTCTCGCGGGATTTAACCATTCAGCAAAACCGGATTACCCAACAGCAAACCATCGATGCCTATTTCCAAGGCGTATCCGACTTGGCCTTGGATGAGCAGGGTTTTTTGGAAGATTGGCCCCAAGAACGGGCGATCGCGGAAGGCCGCACTGCCGCCATCCTGGGCAGTGTGGATGCGGAGGGCAAGGCCAAAATTGTGCGCTTTTTGTCCCAAGCCAAGCTGGTTACGCCCCTCAAGCGCGATCGCCTGCTGGGTCGGCCCATCTTGGACGGTTCCGGCGGCTATGAAGAAGATCGGGCCCGGGGCGTGCGGGTCATTGACCTGGGCGTGATGTTGGCGGGGGCCGACCTTCAGGGCACGGATCTGCGCTGGGTTGACCTGGGGGAAACGAACCTGGTGCGAGCCGACCTCAGCGGTTGTAACTTAACCCGAGCCAACCTCAGCCGTACGATTCTATTTGAGGCCAATTTGCGGGGAGCCGACTTGAAGGGAGTCAGGCTGTTTTATGGCAATTTGGAAACCACCACGCCCCGATCGCGCGAGGACGACGAAGCCAACTACCAAACCGGCGAAGGCACAGGAGCCGTGATTGAAAATGCCGACTTGAGCGGCGTGGTTGATCTTTCCGAGGCCGATCGGGTCTATTGCTGCATGTGGGGCGGGGAACGCACACGCGGCACAATTCCCGGCGGCTGCGAAGGGATTGAAAACAAGCTCGGGCGCTAGGCCCAGCAAAGAACCAGCCTAGAATGGAAACAGTCCCGTCTGGTCCATCTCCCGGTCAACCTCAAGGTCAAGCCATAGGATGTTTTGAGTTTTGCAATCGCCGTTTGAACTACCGCCCACCCCAGATCCCCAACCCAATCGGAACCGATCGCGCCGGCCCGGCCGTCCTCCGGCTCGATCGCGCCGGCCGGGCCCTTGGGGTTGGCTTATCGCCCTGTTGCGGCTGGCCCTGCTGTTGGGACTGGGGATTGCAGGGGTTTTGGGCGGGGTAGCTGCCGCTCGCTGGGTTCCGGGAACGATCACCAGCACCCCACCGCTGGAATTGGCCCTGCGCCAGTTGGATCAATGGTTAACCCGTTGGCCCCGATCGCCCGGCCCGCTCACCTTACCCACAGTCCCCATTCCCAGCCCCAGTCCAACCCTGAGTGCATCGCCGGTTCCAACCACCCCCCTCAGCCCCGATCGACGCAAGGCCCTGCAAACCCAACTGCAAGCCCTCGAAGCGGATCTGAACGCCCTGATTGGGGAGGCCACGGCCATTGAAGGGGAGTTGGGCAATCGCAATCCCACGGGGCCGATCGAGCAACGGGTGCAGGCGATCGCCCAAGCCCTGAACAGCACGGGAGCCAATTCCCGCAGCCCGTCATCTCCTACCCAGAGCGTCCCGACCCAAACCACCCCCACCCAAACCGCCGGCCGCCTCACCATCGCTCTCCCGACGGATCTGTTGTTTCAGGACAATCACAGCAACCTGCAACCGGCGGCCGGAGCCATTCTGGATACCATTGCCGCCGACTTGCAAAACTACCCAGGCGCAACTGTGCGCATTGCCGGCCACAGCGACGCGATCGGGGATCCGGTGGCCAACCGAGAATTAACCCTGCGCCGGGCCAAGGCCGTGGGTCAATACCTGGCCGATCGGCTCACGGGCCCCTACCGTTGGGTTACGGCCGGCTTCGGGGCCAGCCGGCCCCTCACGCCTGACCCGGATCCCGCCAGCCAGCAACGCAATCGACGAATTGAAATTGTGATTGAACCGTTGCTGAACCCCTGATCGGCACCCCTGATCGGCCCGCTGGTCACGGTGTTTGGCTTGCGTTGGGTTCAGTCTCGATCGCCCCTCCGACCGTTTTGTTTTTCCTATCACCATGCGGCTTGTCTTTTTCGGTACTCCCACCTTTGCGGTTCCCAGTTTGCAGCGCCTGATCAACGAGCCAGATTTTGAAGTCTTGGCCGTGGTGACCCAACCCGATCGACGGCGGGGACGGGGCAGCGACCTGATTCCTTCCCCGGTGAAGCAACTGGCCCTGGCGGCGGGCATCCCGGTTTGGCAGCCCGATCGAGTCAAAAAAGATCCCGAAACCCTCGATCGCCTGCGTGCCACCCAAGCCGATGCCTTTGTGGTGGTGGCCTATGGACAACTGCTGTCGGCGGAAATGTTGGCCATGCCCCGGTTGGGTTGCATCAATGGCCATGGCTCCATCCTGCCGGCCTATCGCGGCGCGGCCCCGATTCAGCGGTGCTTGCAAGCGGGCGATCGCCTCACGGGCATTGTCACCATGCTGATGGATGAAGGGATGGACACGGGCCCGATGTTGCTGCGGGGCGACACCCCGATCGACCTCCTCGACAATGCCCAAAGCTTGGCGGAACGGTTGGCAGCGATCGCGGCGGATCTGTTGCCCCCCACCCTGCACGGATTAGCCGATGGGTCGCTGCAACCCCAAGCCCAACCGGCCGGAGCCACCCACGCCCCACCAATCAAAAAAGAGGAATGGGCGATCGACTGGTCGCACTCGGCCTTGGCCATCCATAACCAAGTGCGGGCCATGATCCCCAACGGCCACAGCCAGTTGCGCGGCAACGGCCTGAAGCTATTGGAAACGGCCCCTTTGGGTGCAGCATTTTGGTCTCAATTACCCGAGAGTTTTGGTTCCCTCGCCGCCCAATGGGAGAATTTACAGGCCCAGTGGCAGGCGATCGCGGGGCCACCCGGAACGATCGTTGGCATTCTCAAGGGATGGGGGCCCGTGGTGCGGACTGGGCAAGATTACTTGCTGTTGCGCCAATTGGTGCCTGCGGGCAAACGGCCGCAAGCTGGCTGGGACTTTGCCAACGGCCTGCACCTGCAACCTGGCGAATGTTTAGGCCCCGATGCTTGAGTTTGGGTGCGATCGATCAATCGCCTCGGCTGCAATTTCGGCCCCAATTTGGCCTCACCCAATTTGGCCTTACCCAAGTTGGCTTCAGCCTCAAATGCTGATTATTCCCTTGCTTGCGCCTCGGCCTTAGAGGAGAGCACGCTTGAAACCAACCGCCCCCGAGTCGCCACCCCAGGTTCGATCGCAGACCACCGCTCCTTCGGCGGGCGGCGGTTGGGCGGTCTCCCTGCGGTGGCTGATCATTGTGCCGTTCGTGATCCAATTGGTGCTGGTGGTGGGGGCGATCGCCTACTTATCCCTCCGCAGCAATCGCACCGTTGCCACCGAAAACACCAAGCAACTGCTGCAAATGAGCAGTCAGCAGGCCAATTTACAGCTCACCAACCTTTTTCGTACCTACAACACCGTTGCCCAACTGCAAACCAATGATTTTCTGACGGGGCAATGGCCCCAAGAGGATTGGCGGGCGATCGAACAATACCTCTGGCGACGGTTGCGGGAGTTTCCCGACTTGGGCCAGTTGGTTTATAGCGACCCCCAGGGCAATTTGCGCGGGGTGTCGCGGTTAGGGGGGTGGCGGCGCTTTGCCAACGGTCAAAGTCATAACCAAAGTGTCTGGCAATGGTCCGTGAGCGATCGGGGACATCCAGCCGGTCGCCCTCGGCTCTACTGGACCAGCGAACCCCAATCCCAGGCTTGGTTTAATGCGGCGGTGGGGGTTGGCCAGCCCACCTGGAGCAGCTTGGATCAGCGCCAGCAAAACCGCAACTGGCAATGGAGCGCCGATTGGATGATGCACTATGCCTGGCCGCTGTATGACGATCGCTCCGGCCGGTTGTTGGGGGTGTTTAGCGCCAACTTGAACCTGATGGCCGTGGGGCAATTGCTGCGATCGATTCCCCTACCGCCTCAGGGCCAGGTTTTTGTGTTCACCGATGAGGGGACGGTGGTGGCCACCTCCAGCGATCAATTGCCCTATCGGGTGGAACAGCGGGGTGAACTAAACCAACTGCACCCCTTGTCCTTGCAAAGCTTCCCCGATCGCGCCATCCAAAGCGCGGGCTACTACCTGCTCGATCGGTTCGGAGGATTTCGCTATCTGCCCGATCGCTCCAGCCAGCTCTATCAATTCCACGGCAAGCGCTACCTGCTGCACCTCAAGCGCTGCAACCACCCCACGACCCCCGATTGGTGGATTGCAGTGTTGGTTCCCGAATCGGCCTTTCTGAGCGATGTGCAAGAAACCGCCGAAATCATGTTGCTGTTGGCCGGCACGGCGCTGCTGTTGGCCATGGGGATTGGGTGGTGGACGGTGCAGCAGGTTTTGCGCCCCCTGGAGCAACTGAACCAAGCCACCCGCGCCGCCGCCCGCATCCAGTTTCAACCCGTAGACAGCAACACGGGGGTGCGAGAGTTTGATGCCTTGGCCCAAACCTTCAACGCCATGGCGGCCACCCTGCGTTTGTCCTTCAGCGCCCTCCAAGACAGCAAAAGTCACTTAACCCAAGTGCTGGAGTCGCTGCCGATGGGGGTGTTGGTTTTGAGCCAAGACGGTTCCTTGCAGTACGTTAATTCCGTGGCGGGGGGCCTCTTGCAACTGCCGATCGGGCTGCAACCGTTGGGGCGCACCTGCGAAACCTTGCATCACCGTCTGTTCTTGGCCGGTAGTGAGGCCCCGTTTCCCATACAACAGTTACCGGGAATCCTGGCCCTGGAGGGAAAAACCGTTGCACCCACGCGGCTGGATGTGCAGCAAACCCACGGCCGCCGCCTGCCCTTGGAAGTGTTGGCCGTGCCGCTGTTTGACAGTGAGCAGGCCGTGACCGGGGCGATCGTGGTGTTACAGGACATCACCGATCGCAAGGTGACTGAGGAATTGTTGGTGAGCTACAACCAAAACCTGGAACGACAGGTTTCGGAGCGGACGGCGGCCTTGGCGGTGGCGAATCACCACTTGGCGGCGGCCCGGGATGCGGCGGAACAGGCCAACCGGGCCAAGACGGTCTTTTTGGCCAATGTGACCCATGAGTTGCGCACGCCGCTCCACGCCATCTTGGGATTTGGGCAACTGTTGCGATCGCGCGTTTTGGGTCTGATTTCCGCCCCCATGGATCCGGCTCTGGAACATCTGGACGCGATCGCCCGCAATGGTTCCTACCTGCTGCAACTGATTGATGATTTGCTCTCGATCGCCCGTGTGGAAACGGATCATCTGGAACTGGAGCCGATCGATTTTGACCTGTTGGCCCTGCTAAACGACTTGCATGAAATTTTTGAGATGCGATCGCGCAGTGCCCGTGTCCATTTCCAAATGGCCGTGGCGGGCACGATTCCCCATTGGGTGAAAGGTGATGGCCGGCGGTTGCGGCAAATTTTAACCAACTTGCTCGATAACGCCTTCAAATTCGTTGGAATGCCCGGCCAAGTCACTCTCTCCGTTGATTTAGGCGAAGGTGACCTGCTTGTTTTTGAAATTAGCAACACCGGAGAGGGCATTCACCCCGAAGAAATGCCTGACATCTTTGAGCCCTTTGTGCAGGCCAAGGCCGGCCGTCGCCTGCGCCAAGGCACGGGATTGGGCTTGGCGATCGGGCAGCGGCTGGCCCTGCTGATGGGCGGTTCTTTAGTGGCGGAAAGTCGTCCGGGCATCCTGACCATTTTTCGGCTGCAAGTGCCCTTGCCCCGCCTGGATGGCCTGTTGGCGCATCCGGAGCCACCGGTTCGTAAACCCCTGGCCCTGCTGGAGTCTGCGTCGCCTGAACCCTGGATTGGGCGCTTGTTAATTGTGGATCCCCTGCGCGATCGGGGCCAGGCCTATGTGAACTATCTGAAGCAGGTGGGTTTGGAAAGCCAATGTGTTCATCACGGGTGGGATGCCTTGCGCCAATGGACTTCCTGGCAACCGCGACTGCTGTGGGTGGATCTGCGGCTACCGGACGGGGAAGGGCTGGCCACGGTTCGCCGCATCCGGGCGATCGAGCGCAAGAACCTGGTGCATCGTCCCTGTGCGATTGTGGCCATTGCCCCCAGTCCCCAAGATCACCATTGTTTGCAAGAGCTGGACTGCACCTTGCTGCCCAATTCGCCCCCGCTCTGTCCTCTGCTGTTGGATCTGATTCGCGGCCTGCTGGCTCCCCAGGGCCCCATCTGCCCGATCGCCGTGCCCGTGGCTCCGCATTCAGTGCCCGATGGCGAACCCAGCCTGAACCTGCGCGATCGGTTTGCGGAACTGCCGATCGAGTGGCGCTTGGCGTTGGACTTAGCCGCCCGCAGCGCCGATGAAGATCAGGTGCGCACGCTGCTCACGGAGTTACCGCCCGACTATCACGACCTCTGCCAGGCGATCGAGGACTTGCTAGAAAATTTCCAATTAGAACAAATTGCCGATTTGGCGCAACCGCCAACTTTCGCTCCTTAACGGCGCGATCGCCTGGATTGCCTAGCCCGTGACACTACTCAGCAGTTCCAGCAAACCGCTGTCCTGTAAGGTTTGGCCAATTTGCTCGGACATTTGCCGACAATGATTATTTTGCTGAAGGGCCAGCTCTTCATTCTTGACAATCAGGTTTAAGCGAGTGCGATTGCGAACTTCATCGGCGCGATCGATCACCAATTCCACCGTCACCAAACGGTAATAGGACACTTTGCCCGGTCGTTCACGCGCAAGGAGATAATCAACGGTTTTGTGGACGACGTTGAGACCGCAATCGGTCAGCGAGGGTTCAAGCTGGCCAAGCAGTTGATCTGACGGCTGTGAAAAGGAAAATAGACAGGTATAACGAGCCATGAAGATTCGATTGCGTGAAACTGCGTAGAACCGCGTCCAACCCTATAATACCCAAGCGCTTTTGCTCTCGACTGTGGACTTGGGGCCCGGAACCAAGGGATCGTTAGCAAAACAGAACCAGATCCCAAGGGTTTTGCTTAGGGAAGCTGGCGATGGGGGACGGAAACAGTTGTTATGGGATTGGACACCATGCCGCGATCGGGTCTGTCACCACTGGATTTATCACCGACAGTTCCGACAAATCCGGGCCGGTTGGTCACCTTTGAAGGAATTGACGGCGCAGGCAAAACCACCCAACTGGAGCAGGCGGTGGATTGGCTCAAGGCCAGCGGCATTCTGGGCGATCGCCCCTTGGTGGTGACGCGGGAGCCGGGAGGCACGGCCTTGGGCCAACAAATTCGCCACTTGCTCCTGTCGGGCGATTGGGAGGTAGCCGATCGCACAGAGCTGTTACTTTACGCGGCCGATCGGGCCCAGCATGTGGCGCAGGTGCTGCAACCGGCCTTGGCCGCCGGGGCGTTGGTGGTGAGCGATCGATTTGTGGACTCCACCGTGGCCTATCAAGGCTTTGGCCGCCAGCAGGATTTAATCCTGATTGAAACCCTGAATCGAATTGCCACGGCGGGCTTAGCCAGTGACTTAACCCTGTGGTTTGATGCCTCGATCGACTGTTGCTTGGCCCGGCGGGCGGCGCGGCGGGGCCCGGCCGATCGCCTAGAACGCAGTGCGATCGAGTTCCATGAACGGGTGCGATCGGGGTTTGCAGCCTTGGCTACTCAGGATCCCGATCGAGTGGTGCGAATCGTGGCCGATGGAGACCTGGCCGCCACCTTTGCCCAAACCCAAGCGGTGTTGACCAAACGCTTGGCCCGTTGGTGGCCGGTTCCAGTGCAGCCCGCGTTCTAATCGAACAGCCAGGGGAAGGCAGGTTGTTCATGCAGGTCATTGCGGCCGAGATCACAGGACGGGAACAAGGGGCCATGGGGATGGAGGCCGGTTAGATGCTGGAGCCAGCGACGATTCGGGCTGGGTTTGGGCCCCTGGTGGGCCAAGATTCGGTCATTGATTTTTTGACGATGGCGATCGCCCGCGATCGAATTGCGCCGGCCTATCTGTTTGCCGGGCCCGATGGGGTGGGGCGCAAGCTGGCGGCAGAATGCTTTGGCCAATGGATTCTTTGTCCGCCCGATCGCCCGGAATTGGCGGCCAGTTTGGGACGACGGGTACGCGAGCGAATGCACCCCGACCTGATTTGGCTGGAGCCAACCTACCTCGATCGGGGACAACTGATTTCCATCAGCCAAGCCCAAGCCAGCGGTCTGGAAAAGAAAACACCGCCCCAAGTTCGCCTAGAACAAATTCGCCAATTGGCCACCAGCCTCGGCCGGCCACCCATGGAAGCGCCCCGATCGTTTGTGGTGATTGAAGCGGCCCAAACCATGGCCGAAGGGGCCGCCAATGCCCTTTTAAAAACCCTCGAAGAACCGGGCCGCGCCACCATCATTCTGTTGGCTCCTGGCCCCGAAGCGATTTTGCCCACCTTGGTTTCCCGTTGCGCGCGGGTTTCCTTTCGCCGGTTGGCTCCCTCGGAGTTGCTCCAAGTGCTCGATCGGGCGGGCCATGGCGACTTGCGCAACGCTCCCGAAGTGTTGGCCTTGGCCCAGGGCTGTCCCGGCCAGGCGATCGCCCATTGGCAACGGTTGCAAACCCTGCCACAGGACTTGCTCATGGCCCTGCGCCAACCGCCCCAGTCCGCCTTTGCCGCCCTGGATTTGGCCCGGCAGCTTGATAAGGCGATCGACCTGGAGCAGCAACTGTGGCTCGTGAACTATTTGCAACAAACCTGGTGGCAACAGGGCGATCGGCCTTGGCCCCAGCGCGATCGAACCCTGCGCCGTTTGGAAGCCCTCCGCAAGCAACTGATGGGCTATGTGCAACCTCGCTTGGCCTGGGAAGTGGCCCTGATGGAACTGGCCCAAGGAGCCTAATTTCAGGGGAGCATTCACGCCGACTTTTGAGGAGCGGCCTAGAATGGCCGTAACAGCCCGATCGCCCACTGCTGAACCCGATTGCCGACTCCCAAGTCGCCCCCAAATCACCACTATCGAATGATCCGGGTTTCCATCCCCCCACCCAGAACAAGAGTTCAAGAGCCATTGCGCTAACAGTTTCCAGTGCGGTTCCAGGCTGGCTATGGGCCTTGCGTTTGCACCGCCTCAGGAGGTTTTGTCACCATGTCCGATCGTCCCCGTCGCAATCTACCCATCAGTCTTGTGGCCGCCGTTGGTTCAACGGCCGTGGCGGTGGGGGCCGGCGTTGCCTGGTGGAACGCTTCCATGGCCCCGGCCCCAACCCCCAGCCCTTCCGCCGCAACAACCATCCCCAGCCCCAGCCCTTCGGTGGCGGCCAGCGTTGCCCCCACGCCGCCCCCCAGCGCCGTGCCCCAATCACCAAAGGCAACTCCTGCCCCTGTGGCCACCGCCCCGATCGCTGAACAGTCCCAGGTCTATTGGCTGAAGGACACGGGAACCCATTTTGCGATGGCGGGTCAGCCGGCCAAAACCGTGGCCAGCAGTGAGCCAGATGAGGTGTTGCGCGGGGCGATCGAGCAAGTTTTGGCCGGGCAACCCACCGACAACAACTTAAGCAGCGCCATTCCCATCAACACCAAGCTGCTGGACGTGATGATTGCGCCGGAAGGAGTGCGGGTGAACCTGTCGTCGGAATTCACCAGCGGCGGCGGTAGTGCATCGATGATGGGACGGTTAGGGCAAATTGTTTACACGGCCAGCACGTTGAATCCCGCTGCGAAGGTTTGGATTTTGGTGGAAGGTCAACCTTTGACGGTGTTGGGAGGCGAGGGTTTGGAAGTGCCGCAACCGATCGACCGGGCCACGTTCGATCGACAATTTAAGCCCTAATTCAAGCCTTAGTAATTCGTTTTTTCTCGATCAACCATTCGCCATGACCCAAGAACCCAACCCCACAGCGGAGACTGAATCCAACCGTGACTCCGCCGTCACCTATGAGGGCGGTTGCCATTGCGGAGCGGTGCGCTTTCAGGTACAGGGGCCATCACCCTTACAGGTGCAGTCTTGCAATTGCTCCATTTGCGACAAAACGGGATTTTTGCATTTGCTCGTTCCCCGATCGCGCTTTCAACTGTTGCAGGGCGAAACGGCATTAACCACCTACACCTTCAACACGGGCACGGCCAAGCATTTGTTTTGTCGCACCTGTGGCATCAAGTCGTTTTATGTGCCCCGATCGCACCCGGATGGCTATAGCGTGAATGCCCGCTGCCTGGATGGAGTTGATTTGGCCGATCCGTCGCAGGTGTTGATTGAACCCTTTGATGGGCGCAATTGGGAAGCCAATATTGACACTTTGAGAGCGGCCACGGCGAATTAGCGCCAGAATTCAGCCCCGACGTTGAGGAATCAGTTAAGTCCATTGATCCAGGATCCATTGATTCAGGATTCTTGTTGCTGTGGGACTGATATGGGGCTGATGTGGACGATCGCCCGGAAAGGTTCGCCAGGGGCCGAATCGATCGGTTAGACCGGAACTATCCGCGCGATCGCCCCCCGAGGCGATCGGTCTTTGCCCTGGCCCCATCCCATGACCCAATCACCCGAGCCTGTCCCGAATCCCGAGCCAAAAGAGCCTGGGTTCGCTCAACCAGAATCCAATCAGCCTGAATCACATCAACCGGAACGCAACCTCCTGTGGCGGCCCGTGTTGGGATTGGCGGGATTGCAAGGAGCCATTTCCCTAGCTTGGGTGCTGTATCGGTTCTATTTACCCCAGTTGTTGGCGGCCGTGGGGTTGCCGGGGGTCGATCGGGCAGTGTTGATTTTGGAAGATGGCCTGGCCGCAGTGTTGGAGCCGGTGATTGGAGGCTTGAGCGATCGGGCGCGGTTGCGCGTGGGCAGCCGCTATCCCCTGGTGGTGGCGGGGGTGGGGCTGACGGTGTTGATGTTTGGGGCCATGGTGGCGGCGGCGTTGGGGCGCGGGGCAATCGTTCAAGGCCTGTTGATGGTGACGGTGGTGCTGTGGGCGGTGGCCATGGCGGTGTTTCGATCGCCCGCGATTGCTCTCATTGGTCAATACGCCTTGAGCAGTCAACTGCCCCAGGCCAACAGCTTGTTGGTTTTGTCGGCGGGCTTGGTGGGGGCGGTGGCTCCCTTGGCTCGCGATCGCGTTTTGCAGTTGGGCCCGGCCTATGCCTTTGGGTTGGGATCGTTGGCCCTGGTGGCGGCGGCGGGAGTCTTGCAATTGGCGGGGCCCGATCGGGTCTTGGGAGCCAGCACCGTTGCCCAACATCATCCTGGGCCGATTCGGTGGGGAGAAGTGGTGCGGCTGTTGGGATTGGGGGCGGCCGTGGGTTGGGGGTTGCGGCTGTTTTTTGGCATTGTGCCCGCTGCCTTGCAAAGCCAGTTGCCCCAATGGCCCGGCAGTGTGATTGGGTTGGGGGTGGGTCTAACGGTGGCGATCGGGGCGTTGGTGATGGGGCTGCTGGCGGGCCGGTGGGGCAATCGATCGGTGATGTTGGCGGGGGCGATCGCCTTGGGGATAGGGCTGCCAATGCTGACGCTGCCGCAATTGGGAATCATCACTTGGCCGCTGGCGTTGGTGATGATGGTGGCCTGGGCGGGGCTATTTAATGGGGGCATTCCGCTGGCGATCGACCTGATGCCCGATCGCGTGGGATTGGGAATTGGGTGCTTTTTTGGTGGTTTTGCGGCTGTCAATGCCCTGCTGAGTGCCACGGGGTTGCCGCTGCATCCTGGTCAGGCGGCGGGTTCCTTTGCGGTGGCGGCGGGTTGGTTAATCTGGTCACCCGCAGCGACGGGGCCGATCGAGCCGATCGAGTTCATCGAACCGATCAAATCACCGAATTCTGCAACCCATTCTGTAACGAACTCAGAACCCAACAATCCCACTACCAAGGGCGACGGGCCGCTTGATTAAGCCCCACAATTGCCAACAGGGCCATCGCGATCGATACCCACACCCACAGTTGGGCCCGGGGCCAGTCACCCGCTTCCACGGCGGCAAAAATGGCACTGGGAATCGTTTGGGTGCGGCCGGGAATGTTGCCCGCCAACATCACCGTGGCCCCAAATTCTCCGAGTGATCGCGCGAAGGTGAGCAAGGCCGCCGCCACCAAGCCCGATCGCGCCAAGGGCAACCGCACTCGCCAAAAAATTTGCCAACCATTCAGGCCCAAGGTGCGGGCCGCCCGCAACAGGTCAGGATCCAATTGCTCAAAGGTGGAAAGCAAGGTGCGATAGGCCAAGGGAAAGGCCACCACCGTGGCCGCCACCACCGTGCCCAGGGGCGAAAACACCACCGACACCCCGATCGATTCCAAAGCCAACCCGATCGGCCCCTGGCGACCCAACAACACCAACAGCCCAAACCCCACCACCGTTGGCGGCAACACCAGCGGCAACACTAACACCGTATCGATCGCACTGCGCCAGGGTTCCCGACAGGACAGCATCGCCCAGGCAATCAGCAAGCCCAAGCTCACGGCCAACCCCGTGGCCCACAGGGCCGCCCCCACCGACAAACTCCAAGGCGACCAATCCCACTGGGTCACCCCACTGGCAAGGCTGGTCATGAGTGGGCGGGCGATCGCTCAGGGGCAGCCACCGGATGCGGCAAGGGTAAGGAACTCCCCAAGCTCAGGGGCACAAACCCATAGCGGACAAAGATCGATCGGGCGGTGGGTTTCCCCAACCAGTCAGCAAATTGGCGAGCGGCGGCCGGTTGGCGCGTTTTGGCCATCACCGCGATCGGGTAAGTGATGGGCGGATGGGATCCCGGCGGCGCATCTCCCACCAACACCAAACCCAGTGGCGACTGAGTTGATCGACGCACATCGGAGGCATACACCACCCCCGCATCCGCATTGCCGGTCACCACCGCTGTCAACACCTGTCTGGCATCCTGGCCCAAAACCAACTTCGGTTGCACGGCTTTCCAAAGATCCAAAGACACCAACGTGGCGCGGGCATAGCGACCGACCGGCACTCGTTCCGGATCCCCGATCGCCAAAAATTTCACCTCCGGCCGAGCCACGTCTTGCCACTTGCGCAGGGGAACCCCGGGCCGGGCCACCAAGACCAACTCATTGGAGAGCAAATCTCGTTGGGTTGCCGGATCGACCAGGCCCGCCCCCGCCAACTCCGCCATGGTTTTGGCATCGGCTGAAATGAACAGATCCACCGGGGCCCCTTGCAAAATTTGCTGCTTGAGCGCGCCGGAGGAACCGAAATTGAGGCTTAACTGCACCGTGGGTTCCACCAGGCGATATTCCGCTTGCAGGGTGGTGAGGGCGGGTTGCAAGCTGGCGGCCGCGGAAACGGTCAGGGTTTGTTGGGGTTTTGCTTGGCCATTGGAGCCGTTCCAGTCCACACGACATCCCGCCACCATTCCCACCATCAAACCCATGACCCAAAAGCGCCAATTTGCGAGCATATGCCCTCTTTTAGATGTGCTTTTTGATGTGCTGACCAGTCGCAAGGCAAGCTTAATTTTGATCGGTCAACTCATCGGTTAATTCATCAGTCAATTCCAATGGCGGCTCTTCCCAGATCGTTAGGTAGCAAGGGGCTTAAGCCCCTTGTTATGGCGACTGATTCCGCAACGTTGCCCCGATGAATTCAGACTGCTGCGCTGCCTAGGAATGGTCGGAGTCGAGATCATCTAGCTCGATCGCCAGTTCCCCGGAACCGGCGTGGGCCGTTTTCACCCATTTCAACTGCTTGGGCCGCACCGCAATCCGCAAACCCATGCTGGCAATGACGGGGAACCAGTGCAGCATATACACCAAACCCAAGGCGGTTTTGCTGAGGGTGCGCAACCAACTGACCAGGCGATCGCCCCAATGGGTGGGAGATTCGATGCCCGCCGCCACCAATCGCAACCCCAAAACCATCCCCAAGGCCGAGAGCAACAGCCCCGCCGTAGCCAGCGGAGTCAGCACGGGCCCATCGCCCCGAATGCCGGCCACAACCCAGTCAGCCACAATCATTTGGGGAACGAGGTATTGGAATAGCAAAAACACGGCTAAATCCAAGGTTTTGGCGGCTCCACCGCGATTCCCGGCGATCGCCCGCCAATAGTCGAGATAGCGTTGGTAGCCCCCTTCGGCCCAGCGGTTCCGCTGATGCCACAGGGCCTTGAGGCGGGTCACACCTTCTTCCAAAACCGCCGGGAACATTAAGCATTCAATATCCCAACCGTTCAGGTGCAGCCGCACGGCCAAATCCAAGTCGTCGGTAATGGTGGCTTCGTTGAATCCGCCGCATTGTTCGAGGGCAGCACGCCGAATAAATTCACCATTGCCCCGCAGCTCACCCACGCCACCCAAGCGGGCCCGTTGTCCTTGGAGGTGACTGTCGAGGGCCATTTCTGCCTGCTGACCTCGAATCCAAAAGTTGTCGCGATCGGGATGAACATCAAGGGCTTCCGCTTGCACGATCGCCTTGCGCAACTGCACCGCGCCAACGCTCGATCGGGCAAAAACTGGAACCACCTGCCGCAATAGATCCGGCTGCATTTGAGCATCCGCGTCAAACACCACCAGAATTTCGCCCCGAGCCTGGGCCACGGCCGCATTCAACGCGCCGGACTTGCCGCCCCCGGCCCCCGGCGGCCGCCGCAAAACGCGCAATTGCGGATAAACCGTTTGCAGTTGTTGCAACACCTGGGGCGTGCGATCGCTGCTGCCGTCGTCAATAATCCAAACTTCGTAGCGATCGGCCGGATAGTCGATCGCGCAGAGGCGTTTCACCAGCGCCCCAATCACCGCTTCCTCATCCTTGGCTGACACCAACACCGCCACCGAAGGCCAAGCATCCGCCGCCCAAGCAACCGACGATCGGGAAAGATCTGGGGCGATCGTCGCGCGTTGGTCGGTCGATCGCGCGGTCACCGCCGCCTGGGGAGCCGCCATCACCCGCAGCACATAGGCCCCCGCCAACACCGTCACCACCCACACAAAGGCCGGCCCCCAAGCCGCATAGTGCAACATCACCACCGTGGACCAAAGGGCGAAGAGAGCGGTGGCCGCCTTGCGCCGCCGCCCTTCGAGGCCACCGCTCCAATCCCACTGGTCGCCCGATTCCGCCGTGGTTCGATCGAGAGCATCCCGGTCAAGAAGTGGTTCCGTCATATGATTCAGGAAGATGGTGCAAGTAATGAGTTGGGGTTAATCAACGGCAATCTTCCCTAGCATTAGACCGCTTGCGGCCAAATCACGCAAGCGATCCATCCTACCAATTGGTGCAGTTTGGGCCCGGTGAATCAACGGTATTCTTACGACATTCTTGAGGAGTTTTTGAGGAGTTCTTGAGACCCCAACGCCCCTTGTTGAAGGGGTCTGGCTTGGCAATAATGGCAAATACGGCAATTGCCGATGGTTGACGGCCACGGCGCGATCGCCCCAATACTGTCACCACCCCCCATCGTCTCGTCATCCTCTCACGGGCCACAGGAGGCCACGCCACATGTCGTTGGACAAACTAGAACCGGCTGCTAAGGGAGCCGTTGGCGTTTATCTGCCCTACTATCAGGGCGCAAAACGCAACGTGTTGCCCTTTGCGATCGGGCTATACCAAAAGGGATCGATCGAAGGTAAACGTCGCATTGAAGGCGGCGACGATATTCCCTTTGTGGCCACCTGGCGTGTTTCCACCCTGCCGGCCGACCTAACCCGCTGTCGAATTCAGTTTGATGGCAATGCAGAATTAAGCTACGAAGTGTCCATGGCTAATTTTGAATTTATTAGCTTTCTAATTGATGTGTTAATTGACTATAAAAAAACGCGGGTGACGGATTTTTCAAAGGCCTTTTATCGCAAGCTTCTGAGCCATTTGGAATAGGATCAAGCGAGCTAAAATATTCCTCCCGATCGGCCCTTGCTGGGCCCTTCGGTCTGGCCCCTAGATCGGGCCTTGGATTAGCCCTTAGATTGGGGCGATCGCTGGTTAGATCCACTCTTCAGCCTCTGACCAGCGAAACCCGATCAGGCTTTGGCCAAATCAAAATCAGACCGAAATCAAATTCCAGCACCAAATTCCAGAACCAAATCCCGCATCAGGCTCAACAGTAAGTTCGGCATTCAACCGAAATCAGGCATTAAATCAGGCATTATTTTTTTGGTAATGTTAGGAAACGATCGCATAATGCCCCCTTTAGCCCCATCGTCCGCCAAATCGTTCGGGAAACCCTGAATTGGGTTGCTTCGGAGTTGCCCATGGGCGGGAAATTTTGGGAATGATTAACCCTAGAGGGGCGATCGGGTCACATCGGCGGCCGGTCGTCGGTTTCCAAACCCATTCTCAGACCCGGCAGAGCGATCCCCAAACACCTCAGCCCACCCGGACTCAGGGCGCAAAACTGCGGAAACAATCCCTAACAACTTGTTACAATCGTTACCCTTCCATACCAGGTGTAATGGACAGTTGCAATCGCTGCAATACACATTAATGATTTAATTGCATTAACAGGATTGCTATGTCTGGTATCCCTCCAGATTTGATGGGTCGATCGCACCTGAAAATCGCCCCTCAAATCTGACGACATCTGAAAGTCAATTCACGTTCTGAATCACGTTCTGAATACTGAAGACCGCCCACGGTTCTGGGTTGCGGAGTTTCCCCCTCGCAAAGGCCGATGGATCTGTTGAACGGGTCTGTGACGCAGCGAGAGACCCCCGCCGGTTCTGCCAACGATCGCTAACCTTTTCGATCGCCCTTCGATCGAGCCACGGTTCCCCGATTTCAACCGATTTCCCCCAACCGCAGACGGTTCATTTCGCCCCAGTTTGTTGCACAACACAGGAGTTTTAGCGTGCCGTTTCGTCCCAGGCATTTGATCGTCGGTTCTACGGAAGAGTACAGCGGCAAATCAGCGGTATTGCTAGGGCTGGCTCATCTGTTGGCCACCAAGGACATCAAGATCGGTTACGGGAAGCCGCTCGGTGGCCTGATGACGGCCACGGATGGCGAAGATGCGGATGTGCGGCTGATCCGCGAGACATTAAACCTCCCGAGCGATCGACTGCTGCCGACGCTGGTGCAACTAACCTCCGATGCGGTGCTCAAGCGGTTGCAAGGGGAAGACCCCACCAACTACAGCGCCCTGCTGGAGGATTATGGCAACACCAGCGCTGAGTTGGTGCTGATGGAGGGGCCCGCCTCCTTACAAGAGGGCAGTTTGTTTGAACTATCCATGGCCCAAACGGCGCGAACGCTGGATGCATCCGTGTTGCTGGTTTGTTCCTATGAACCCACCCTGACGGTCGATCGGCTGATGGCCGCTCGGGAGCTGCTGGGCGATCGGCTGGCGGGCGTGGTGCTGAACCGTTTGCCTGCCAAGGAACTGGACGCGGTGAACGGTGTGGCGCGGCCATTTTTGGAGTCCCAAGGCATTCCCGTTTTGGGGCTGCTGCCGCGCAACTCCCTGCTGCGAAGTGTCAGCGTGGGTGAACTGGTGCGCCAACTGGATGCGGAAGTGCTCTGTTGCCGCGATCGCTTGGAACTGATGGTGGAAGACCTGAAGATCGGGGCCATGAACGTGAATTCGGCCCTCAAGTATTTCCGCAAGGGCAACAACATGGCCGTGGTGACCGGGGGCGATCGGGCAGATATTCAATTTGCAGCCTTGGAAACCTCAACCCATTGCTTGATTCTGACGGGGCAAGTGCCGCCGGATCCGACAATCATCGCCCGCGCCGAAGAGTTGGAAGTTCCGGTACTGACGGTGGATCTGGACACGTTGACCACGGTGGAAATTGTCGATCGGGCCTTTGGGCAAGTGCGTTTGCAGGAACCGATTAAAATTCAATGCATCCGCCACTTGATGGGTGAGCATTTCGATCTCGATCGACTGCTGGCCCGCCTGGGAATGGAACCCGCTGCCGTCTAGGTCAGCCCGACCAACAAAAACGGGTTGCCACCGGACTCTAGCCACCGGACTCTAGCCACCGGAAGAAAAAGGAAGTTGTTTGATCGTGTCCGCCACTGATCCCGTGAGCGAGCAAATTAGTCTGTTCGATTTTGGGGGCATTGCACCGCCGGACCCCCCACCTCCGCCCCCGATCGACCTCGAACGGATTCCCCTAGACGGTCGGCAACCCATTCCGCCGGGAACCTACAACAGCCTTGAAGCGCTGTTTGCCCATTGCCGCCAATGCCAGCGTTGCGAGCTGGCTGGCGGTCGCACCAATGTGGTGGTCGGTCGCGGATTGCCCACGGCCCCGATCATGATCATTGGTGAAGGGCCGGGCCAAACGGAGGACGAAACCGGGTTGCCCTTTGTGGGGCGATCGGGACAGTTGCTCGAAAAAATCCTGGAATCCGTGCGCATTGACCTGGCCACGGAAGTCTATATCTGCAACGTGGTGCGCTGTCGGCCGCCCGGCAACCGCACCCCCACCCCCGAGGAAGCGGCGGCCTGCCGGCCCTACCTGATGGAGCAGATTCGGTTAGTGGATCCGAAAATTATCTTGCTGACCGGAGCCACGGCGGTGCGCGGCGTGACCGGTCGCAAGGATGGCATCACCAAAATTCGGGGCCAGTGGCTGGAATGGGAAGGGCGGCTTTGTATGCCCATCTTCCATCCCGCTTACCTGTTGCGAAATCAGTCGCGAGAGAAGGGCAGCCCCAAATGGTTGATGTGGCAAGACATCCAGGTGGTGCGGGCCAAGCTGGATGAATTTTTGGGTCGATCGCCCATTGAGATCCAGGACTAATTGGCCGATCGCTCGAGACAATTTGCCGGGGCGAGCTGGCGGGCAGATTGTCAGGCGATCGCTTCAGGCAACAGCACCCGACAAATTCGCCAGTCGGGCAAAACCGTTGCGCCCATGTGCTCATAAAACGCGATCGCCGGAGCATTCCAGTCCAGCACGCTCCACTCCACCCGCCCGCACTGTTGCGATTTGGCCCGATCGATCACCGCTTGCAAGAGTCTTTTCCCCAAACCCTGGCCCCGATAGGCCGGCAACACAAACAGATCTTCGAGATACAAGCCCGGCCGGGTCAGAAAAGTTGAATAGTTATAGAAAAACAGTGCCATCCCGACGATGCTGGCCGCGCCGCCCGCTGTGGGCTGGGCTTCGGCCACCAGGGCTTCGGCAAAGGGCCGATCGCCAAACAGGTGCGATCGCAGGGCTTCCGGGGAACCGGTGACCTGGTGGCTGAGTTTTTCGTAGGCGGCCAGGGCTTCAATCAGGTGAAAGAGGGCCGCCACATCCGCAGGCTGGGCCGATCGGATCTGGACGGTGGCCGGTTGGGGATTTTCGATGGAAATCACAGGGCTAAATCACAGGGCGAATCAACAGGGCGAATCAACAGGGCGAATTAACAGTGGCTAGGGATGGTGCGGCAGTCTGAAAGCAGACCGCTTCAGCCCGGCCCTCAGCCGAGGCGCTTAGTCCAAAAGTCGCGATCGAGATCCTGGAACCCCAAGGATTGATAGAGCGATCGGGCAACTGTGTTCGTTTTGCCCACTTCCAACCGCAGGGCCACCAGCCCTCGATCGCCACAGAACTGCTCGATCGCCGTCATGGTTTTGCGCCCCAACCCTTGACCGCGCCAGGCTTCGCTAATCCACAGCTCATCGAGCAGCGCCACCATGCCGCCAAATTCGAGGCTGTAAAGGTAGGCCAACAAGGCATAACCGGCAATGGAGGGGCGATCGGGCTGGGGATCACTTTCCGGCTGAATCAAAAGCACCGTGCCCCAATCCGGTTGGGCCAGGAGCCGATCGAGCGCGGGCCCCACCCGATCGAGCGCAAATTCAATGGACTCATGCTCATAAAGCTGACTAATTAAGGGCAGCACCAAATCCCGATCGGGCGATCGGGCTGGTTTTAAGGTCACCACATCCATGCGCTTTGTCTTCCTGCTTAAGCCACCCAAATCAAACCACCCCAATCAAGCCATCAAAATTTAGCAATCAAAATCAAGCCGTCAAAGTCCAGCCATCAAAGTCAAATCATCAAAATTTGGCCATCAAAATCCAACAGTTAGCCACTGCATAAACAAGCAGCTAGCTGGACTCACCAAATTTTCATTCAGCCCACAAAAAAACTGACCAGGATCCCCATTTTGCATAGGATGCCCCAATCAGTCTACCAATTTTTAAAAACACCATGCTAGAGCAAGGACAAGGAGAAACTTGTTACTCCAGATTCTTGAGCCAACCTGATTTCAGTCCCATGGGCTGAAACATCACTTGACTACGAAAGCAGCACGCTTATTTCTATGAACCCAATGACTTGGGCTATCGAGTTCTCGAGTCAACAAGAGATGAAAAAATGAATTTGAACACCTAATTTGACTGACAATCGATTGAGAGAAGTTGCAAAAGGGGAGTTGCAAAAGATTTGAAGGGAATATGATGCCAGCAACGTGATTAGGAACAATCTCCTGAGAACGTGACTGCAACAATCCAATCACTGATCAAATGACCCATCAAATCGTCAAAACATTGGATCGTGGACATTGGAGCGCGGTCAGCGGCGCTATTCAACCAAATCTGGCTGAGGTTGCACCATGTCGTAGTTGGATGGGTCGTAGAGATAGCGCGTGGCTTCCTCTTCGAGACGATTAATCGAAAACGCTTCCAAGGACTCGGTATAACGCAGGGCTGCCAAGTAACCGTCAAGGTACATCCGCATATCGTCAAAGCGGTAGCCCCGATTCCACAGTTCAGCGATCGTATCGGCGATTTTTTGAAAGTGGCGGACGGCTCTAGGGTCTTGAAGCATAGGCCTCCTTTGGTGCAAGGCTTAGAACTCGGGAATCGCGTGCGCTTGTTGCACCCTGGCAACGCGATTGAAGGTGACCCCGATGGAAGTTGGTATTTCTATCTTAACTGGTTGCGATCGACTGCCAATGTGGGCTGGCCGCGATCTTCAGGAAACGGTAGCCCATGAAACCTTAAACACGAACTAGGTACAATTTTCTCAAATTTTCTAGTTTTCTCAAGAATTCGCTGTTACACCCGGGAAACTTCCACCCCGATCCCATCAGTTTGGTCGCTGGGGATTAGGGTTGGCGCGATCGAACCGTGACCCGAGGCAAGCGCACCAAAACGGGTTGGGTTGATCGTCCCGATCGGGCGATTCCGGGTTCTGCGCCCACTGGTTCCAGCACCGCCAAGGTATCCCAAGCGGCTTCATGGACGGGGCGATCGCAGCCCTGTTGCAACAGCAACCGCACACAGTCGGCGGCGGTGCGGGTTTGGGTGGCATCCAAGTGCCCCCGATCGGCCAGATGGCCCAGTTGGCGGGCGGCGGCCAGTTGGGAAAGGGGATCGCGATCGCTCAATCGCTCGATCGCCCGATGGAAGAGGCGATCGTGTTCGATCGTAGGTTGGCCGAACCAGTGGCGCACCAGCAGGGCCAATGCGCCCAGGGTTCCGAACCCTTGAAGCACCGTGGCCGCCCCCAGCCAGCCGGTCGATTCTCCCAAGACAGCCGCGGCCACGTAGGTACTCAGCATGGCTGCACCACCGCCCACCAGGGCCAGGGTCAGCTTGCCGTTTTCGCCCCGGTTCAGTTCTCGCAACCAACCTTGAATCTGTCGATCGAGGGCTTGCCAATGGCGCGGCTCGGTGCGGTAGACCAGCCAAACCACGGCTCCACCGGCCGCAGCGGCGGATCCTAGCTGCCAATCCGACAGCAGGAGCAGGCTGCCACCGGCAACCCAAGGCAACCAACGCCGGGTAATGATCGATCGGGCCGCGTAGCGATGGCGGAGGCGTGTTTTACGGGGATGGTGGCTGGGGCGTGGCCGGCGATTGAGGGATCGATCGCCCGACTGGTCTACGGGGCGATCGACATGATCATCGACACGATCAACATATCGATTCGCATATTCATCCACGTAGCGATCGGGGTCATCGGCCCAAGGATCATCCAGCGAATCGCGCCGGGCCGGCTGGGGGCGACTGGGTTGAGAATTCAGCGGCGAGCCGGCCGGGCGCGACGATCGCCCCCGTCGGGCCGCCGGGCCCCGTGCCGCCGGGCCTAGGGTGGCCCGGTGGCGAGTTGAGTAGAGCAGCTCTTCCACCATGCGTGCCACCGAGACCCAAGGAGATGAAGTTGCAGCCACAGCCCAGCCCTTGCCGAAATTTTTGAAAAGTTACCAGTCCATGGTATCAGCCTCCCCCAACGGGCCGATCGCCCGTTGGGAGCGCAACCCCTATGGCAAAATGAAAGACGGCCGGCCGCAAGGGCCCGCCCAATTTTGATCCCATAAGATCCAACCCTTCAAAATCGACCTTACCTGAAACGCCCGTGACCGCAACCGTTGTCAGTTCCGAAACCCGCCGCCGGCCCGTGTTTCCCTTCACGGCGATCGTCGGTCAAGAAGAAATGAAGTTGGCGTTGATGCTCAACGTCATTGACCCCAAGATTGGGGGTGTGTTGATCGTTGGCGATCGGGGCACGGGCAAATCCACCACGATTCGCGCCCTGGCCGACTTGCTCCCGGAAATCGATGTGGTGGACGGCGACCCCTTCAACAGCGACCCCCGCGACCCGGAATTGATGAGCGACGAGGTGCGCGATCGGGCGTTGGCGGGTCAGTCCTTGCCCGTGGTGCAGCGCAAGGTGCAAATGGTTGACCTGCCCTTGGGAGCCACCGAAGACCGCGTTTGCGGCACGATCGACATTGAAAAAGCCCTGGCCGAAGGGGTGAAAGCCTTTGAGCCGGGCCTGTTGGCCAAGGCCAATCGCGGCATCCTTTACGTGGATGAAGTGAACCTGCTCGATGACCACCTGGTCGATGTGCTGCTGGATTCGGCAGCCTCGGGCTGGAACACGGTGGAACGCGAAGGGATTTCGATTCGCCACCCGGCGCGATTTGTGTTGGTGGGTTCCGGCAACCCGGAAGAAGGGGAACTGCGGCCCCAACTGCTCGATCGGTTCGGGATGCACGCGGAAATTCGCACCGTGAAGGAGCCGAACCTGCGGGTGCAAATTGTGGAAGAGCGATCGGCCTTTGACAGCAGCCCCCAAAGCTACCTCGATCGTTGCCAAACGGAACAGCAAGCCCTGCAAGCCAAGCTGGTGAACGCCCGGAACCTGCTGCCCTCGGTGGAGCTGGACTACGATTTGCGGGTGCAAATTTCCCAGGTTTGTTCTGAGCTGGATGTGGACGGGTTACGGGGCGACATCGTGACCAACCGGGCCGCCAAGGCGATCGCCGCCCTCGAAGGTCGCACCCAAGTGACCGTCGATGACATCCGCCGGGTCATTGTGCTCTGCTTGCGTCACCGGCTGCGGAAGGATCCGCTGGAGACGATCGACTCGGGCTATAAGGTTGAGAAAACGTTCTGCTCGGTCTTTGGCTTACCCTTCGAGCAAAATTAGTCAACTCGATCAGTCGGGGTGCAAGCGATCGAGATCGCAAGCATGAGCATCGGGGGGTGCAAGCGTTGCGCCCCTACGGGATGGGTTGTTATGCCCTGGCCGGACGGATGGGGGTGTGATTGGGTTGAGATCGTTGAGATCATTGACTTGTGGGCGGGCCAGAGTTCCTTGGCCTGCTGAAGCTCTAGCAATCTGAGAACGGGAGGCGAAACCGTGGCGCTGCTGTTGGCCGGTGATGTGGGCGGAACCAAAACGATTCTGCGGTTGGTGGAAACCGACAGCCGCACCCCCCAGGCGGTGGAGTTGCAACCCCTGTATGAAGCCCAATACGCCAGCCGGGACTTCACCGACCTGGTGCCAATGGTGGAAACCTTTTTGGGGGCTTCCGGGCTAAATCGCCGACCCGATCACGCCTGTTTTGGCATTGCGGGGCCCGTGGCCCACGGCACATCACGACTCACCAACCTGGGCTGGTTCCTGGAGGTCGATCGCCTAATCCAAGCCCTCGAGATTCCCCATGTGGAACTGATCAACGACTTTGCCGCCGTTGGCTATGGCATCCCGGTGCTGGAAGCGGTGGATTTGAAAGTGTTGCAGCCGGCCAAGGCCGATCCCCTGGCCCCGATCGGGATTTTGGGGGCGGGCACTGGCTTGGGCGAAGGATTTTTGATTCCAACGGGCGAGCCGGGCCGCTACCGAGCATTCAGCACCGAGGGCGGTCACACAGACTTTGCGCCCCGATCGGCCCTGGAATGGGAGCTACACAACTATTTGCAGGAGCGATATCAGATCGATCGGGTCTCCGTGGAGCGAATTGTTTCCGGTCAAGGGATTGTCGGCATCTATCAATTTCTGCGCGATCGACAAACGGGCCACGAAAACAGCACCGTCGCCCAAGCCATCCGCACCTGGGAACAGGAAATGGGCCGCAGCGAAAAGAGCATCGATCCTGGCGCAATCATTGCCCGTGCTGCCTTGGAAGAGTCCGATGCACTCTGCGAACAGGCCATGAACTTGTTTGTGGCGGCCTATGGAGCCGAGGCGGGCAACTTAGCCTTGAAGCTCTTGCCCTACGGCGGGCTATATGTGGCCGGAGGCATTGCCGCCAAGATTTTGCCCTTGCTCGATCGGGGACAGTTTCTATTTCACTTTGGCAGCAAGGGCCGGGTGAGCGAGCTGTTAGAGAATGTGCCCGTTTCGGTAGTCTTGAATCCTCAAGTGGGCCTGCTGGGAGCGGCGGTGTGCGCGGCTCAATTGGGCTAGGGTGCGATCGATTCATTCATCGATTCATTCACAGGGCAATTCACCCGCGCATTGTCCGCGCATTCATGAACCCACAGCTTAAAAAGCCAAAACTAAGAAAAGCCAAAACCGAAACGGGGCCAAGACCTGCAACTTTCCTAAGATTCTCAATGAACTTGGTCAGTGACAGCGGCTGGCTCAGGCTCGGTTTTAGCTTTTCAGAAACTTTTTCAGTAGATGCTTTGTAGATGCTTCGTAAATGCTGAATCAATCAGTGCTGAACTAATCAGTGCTGAACTAATCAGTGCTGAATCAATCAGTGCCGAGTCAATCAATGCCGAAAACGATAGGAAAGCGCATAGGATAATGCTTAAACATGACTCCAGAAGCCTTGAGGGATGATTGATTAAACAACAGCATCTTCAAACGCTCAGATTCTGGAGTCTCCTATGGGTTCTGATTAACACAAGGGTTAATCATCATCCGTGTCTTCCGGGTCACCCACCATGTTGGGGCTAATCAAGGTGATATCAAACTCGTCCGGCGGCCCGATCGAGAGCGTATCTTGCTTGAGGGTGTAGTAAATGGCCCGAACCTGGGGCCCAAAGACAATTTCGTCCTCGTTTTGTAAATCGTGGACTTGCAGCTTACGACCGTTAATTAGCAGCCCATTGGCACTGGGTTTGCCCTTGAGGTTGCCATCGACAATTCGGTAATAGGCTGTACCGTCGTCATAGGACAGACGAACGAGGGTGGCGTGCCGACGCGACACAAATTGAGAAACAAGGATGACATCGCACTTGGGATCGCGTCCAATGGAGTAGACGGGATTTTCGAGAATGACTTCCCGTCTCCCCTTGTCGTCTTCAACGATTAAGAGGTGATTTTGCCTGGGTTCTGCGGGCATGGGCTGATTATGCGGACTGGATTAACTGTGCTCCACGAAGTGTGGAGACTCTTGACGTAGCTCGGTTACGGCTAATTCTGACATGTCTGGTTTTGTTCAGGCAGCGCACTAACTGCCGATCGGGCGCTGACACGCAAGAGCAGGGAATTACTCACCACACTGACAGAACTGAAAGCCATCAGAGCGGCAGCAGTGGCAGGACTAAGCCCCAATCCAACGGAGGGTAACCAAAGGCCCGCCGCGAGGGGAATGCCAATCGCATTGTACGCGATGGCCCATAACAGGTTTTGGCGAATTTTACGGAACGTTGCGCGGCCGAGCATGATCGCGCTCGGCAGGTCGAGCAGTCGATCGCGCGTCAAAATGACACCGGCAGTTTCGAGGGCAGCATCGGTGGCCGATCCCAGGGCAATGCCAACGGGAGCAGTGGCCAAGGCGGGTGCGTCGTTGATGCCGTCACCCACCATGGCCGGATGGGGCAATTGGCTGATGATTTGGGCTTTTTGGTCGGGTCGCAACTCGGCAACCACGGCCGATCGGGGCAAACCAACCCGATCGGCTAGGGCGTTGGCCACCTCAGCCCGATCGCCCGTCAACACCCGAATATCCAACCCCAGTTGCTGGAGCCGCTGCACGGTGGCGATCGCATCGGGTCGCAACTCGTCGGCGGCCGACAACAGCCCCACCAGTTGATCGCCCTCCGCCACCAAAATTGGCGTTTTCCCCGCCTGGGCCATCTGCTGCAAGGCCAATTCCACCGACTCCGGCAAGGGAATTCCCCCTTGAGCCAGCCAGGCCCGATTGCCAACCCAAACGGGGCGATCGGCCACTTGGGCCTTGGCTCCCAAGCCCGGTTCCGTCACGAAGTCTTGGGCCGGGAGGGCGGGTAGCGCAGCGGCCGCTTGGGCGATCGCTTGGGCCAGGGGGTGGCGAGTGCCCCGCTCCACGGCCGCCGCCAACTGCACCAGGCGATCGCCCGTCATATCAGCCACCAGGGGTTGGCGATCGACCAACACCGGTCGCCCCGTGGTGAGGGTTCCCGTTTTGTCAAAGACCACCGTGGCCACCTGCTGGAGCCGTTCCAGCACATCACCACCCCGGATCAAAATCCCCTGTTCTGCGCCCCAACTGGAGCCAACCAAAATGGCCGTCGGCGTGGCCAAGCCCAAGGCACAGGGACAGGCCACCACCAGCACGGAAATGGCGAGCTTCAGGGCCAGTTGCCCCGGGGTCACCGGCTCCGACACCATGGGGGCGATCTCGGCCATGGCTAGGTGGGCGGTGTGGTTAGCGTGGGCGGTGGTTTGGGCGGCCGCTTGCAACACAGTGGGGAATCGATCGCCCCAAAGGTCCCAAAAGCCAAAGGTGAACCCGGCGATCGCCATCACCCCCCAGCAAAAATAGCCCGCCACGCGATCGGCCAAACGCTGGATCGGAGCCTTGCGCCCCTGGGCTTCGGCCACCAATTGCACAATGCGGGCCAATTCCGTGTCGCGGCCAACCCGCTGGGCCCGAATCACGATCGCCCCCGATTGGTTGAGGGTTCCCGCCAACAGGCGATCGCCCGGCTGCTTGATTACCGGCTGCGATTCCCCCGTCAACATCGCCTCATCCACCGTGGTTTTACCCAACACCACCACCCCATCCACCGGCAACCGATCGCCCGGCAACACCAACAGGGCTTGGCCCACCTGCACCGTTCCCACGGGAATCGATTCCGTTGGCAGCGCTTCTCCCAATTCCGTGGGTTCCTGGGTCAACCGACGCGCCAGGGCTGGCTTCAGGGCCAGCAGGGCCGTGAAGGATTCCCGAGATCGCACCCGCACCCGGGCCTCGATCGTGCGGCCCAACAGCACAAACCCCAACAGCATGGCCGGCTCATCAAAAAAACAAGCCCAATCCCAACTGGGGTGAACCAAGGCCACCACACTGGCCAGATAGGCCGCACCGGTTCCCAAGCCAATCAGGGAGTTCATGGTGGGAATGCCGCGTAGGAGCGAGCGAAACCCTTCTAGCAAAATTTCTCGCCCCGGAAACAGCAGGGCCAAGGTGGCCACCGCAAAGTGAAATTCCACCCGACTGATCAACGGGATGGGCGGGCCCCCCAGCCGATCGAGGTGGCCCAAAGTGGAAATCAGCAACAGCACCCCGGCAATCACCAGCGGCCGCCACCAATCGCCCGCCGTGGCCGGGGTTTCCGGGGCGATCGGGGTCAAATCTGCCGAAGTTTGCACTTCGCTGGGAAACCCTGCCCCCGTCAAGGCCGCCGCCAGGGCGGGCACGGTGGCCTGCACATCGGTTCCCGGCAGCAAATCCACCACCGCCAAGCCCGTCGCCAAGTTCACATTGGCATCGGCCACCGTGGGTTGGCGTTTCAGGCGATTTTCCACAGCCGCCACACAGCCCCCACATTTCATGCCCGAAACCGTGAGAACGGCCGTGGGTTTGGGGGATGGGGAAGGGCTGGTCAGGGTCATAGGATTCACGGGCGATCGCGGCGATCAGGGAAAACGTTGGAATCTGGAATCGGAATCTGAAAGTTGGCTGACGGCGATCGGGGGAGCCAATCGACGCAGATCGACTATAGCGGTTTGGCGAAAGGGTCGATCGCTCCCCGGCTCGGGTATGCTGCAAACCAGCCTTTTTCGATCGGGTTCTCGATCGCCCCTCGACCGTGACCGACTCTCCGCCTCCTTCCTCCGCTTCCGAATTGCCGCCCCCCTCGCCCGCCGAGCCGGCCGCCAATCTCGACCCTGAACCCCCGCCCCCGGCGGCCCCGGAACCAACCCAGACCGGGCGATCGATCCTGTCCATTGCCAGCATCGTGGCCGGGGCCACCCTCCTGAGCAAGGTGGCGGGCCTGGTGCGCCAACAGGTGATCGCAGCGGCCTTTGGAGCCGGGCCCGTGGTGGATGCCTTCGCCTATGCCTATGTGCTGCCGGGCTTTTTGTTGATTCTGTTGGGCGGCATCAATGGCCCCTTCCACAGCGCCATGGTCAGTGTGTTGGCCAAGCGCGATCGATCGGAGGCGGCGGTGATTGTGGAAACGGTCACCACGGTGGTTTGTGGAGCCTTGCTGCTGGTGAGTGCGGCCCTGGTGGTGTTTGCGGAACCGGCGATCGGGCTGTTGGCTCCCGGCTTGAGCGTCCACAACACCGCCGCCGCAGTCCAAACCCGTGAGCTGGCGGTGTTGCAATTGCAGGTAATGGCCCCGATCGCCTTCTTGGCCGGGGCGATCGGGATTGGCTTCGGCACGCTGAACGCTGCCGATCTGTATTGGCTGCCCTCGATCAGTCCCGTTCTGTCCAGCATCGTCACGATCGGGGCGATCGGCTGGTTCGCTTGGCAACAGGGCGGCTCTGGCCCTGAAACCCTGGCGCTGGGTGGGGTGCTGTTGGCCGCCAGCACCACGGCCGGGGCCCTCTTGCAATGGTTAGTCCAACTGCCCGCCCAAATCAAAGCGGGCATGGGGCGGTTTCGGCTGCGTTGGTCGCTGCGCCACCCAGGCGTGCAAGCGGTGCTGGGCGTGATGGGGCCCGCGGCCCTCTCCTCCGGCATGTTGCAGATTAATCTCTACACGGATTTATTTTTTGCCTCCTTTGTGCCCCAGGCGGCGGCAGCCCTCAACTACGCCAACTTACTGATCCAAACCCCCTTGGGCCTGGTTTCCAACGTGGTGCTTGTGCCCCTGTTGCCGGTGTTGGCCCGGTCAGCGGACGATCGCCCCGTATTTATTGATCGGCTTCGGCAAGGGTTGTTGGTTTCCGCGATTGCCATGTTGCCCCTCAGCGGCCTGACGATCGCCCTGGCCGACCCGATCGTTCAAGTGATCTACGAGCGGGGAGCCTTCAACAGCAACGATTCCCAACTGGTGGCCAGCGTCTTGATGGCCGCCGGGATTGGCATGTTTGTTTATCTTGGGCGGGATGTGATGGTGCGAGCCTTCTATGCCCTGGGTGATGCCAATGCGCCCTTTCGGATCAGTTTGGTCAATATCGGGTTTAATGCGCTGCTGGACTGGTGGCTCGTGCCTCGGTTTGGCGCGGCCGGCATTGTGTTGGCCACGGTGGGGGTGAATGCCCTGGCCATGGCGGCGTTGCTCTGGTTGCTCGATCGACGCATTGGCGGCTTGCCCTGGGGCGATTGGGCCAAGCCCTTTGGCGGTGTGCTGTTGGGAAGCTTCCTGGCTGGGGGCGTGGCCTGGGGGGTGCGCTGGGGGCTGGCGGGATCCTTGGGATCCTCGCTGCTTGAGCAATTGCTGTTGTTGGTGTTGGCGGGTTCAGCGGGCTTAGGGGTTTTTGGGGCCGTAGCTTGGCAGTTGCGCCTGCCGGAATTGCAGATCCTGCTGCGACGGTGGCGACGCAGCGAATAGGCAACGCAGCAAATCAGAGAACTCATCAGGGCATTCAGAACAGTGCAAGGATTCATCGGTACGGGACTCGCAACGCTGCTCACCCTCTCACCCGGGGTTGACTTGCTCCACCAGGGAGCCGTGACTTATCTGAACCGCGTTGGCAGCAGTTGGTTTTGGGGGCCAAACCAGGCGGAACCCCGAGCACAGGCAACGGTGCAGCAATATCTCGATCGCCTGAAGGCGGCCGGCATTGACCCCGCTGAACAGGGCCTTTGGTTCCAAGCCAACTGGCGCGTTTTGGCCCAACATCAGGGCGATCGCCCCCTCTCCGCCGCATCCTTGACCAAGGTGGCCACGTCCTTAGCGGCCTTGGAAACCTGGGATCCGAACCATCAATTCATCACGGAAATTTGGGCCGACGGGCCGATCGCCCAAGGAACCCTCCGGGGCAACTTGATTGTGCGCGGCGGTGGCGATCCGATGTTTGTTTGGGAAGAGGCGATCGCCCTTGGGAATGCGCTCCAGCAATTGGGCATCAACCGGGTAACCGGCGATCTGGTGATTGAAGGGCGCTTTGAGATGAACTTTTTGCCCGATCCAGAAGACCCCAACCCGCCGGGGCCAGCCCTGGGCGGAACCTTACTGCGCCAAGGGATCAATGGAGCGGCTTGGTCGCCCTTGCTCACCCGTGTCCATGGAGCCATGCCCCCCGGCACAGCCAAGCCCCAGGTGGTGATTGCGGGAACGGTGCGACCAGCGTTGGATGCCCTGCCCTCGGCTTCGCCCAACCAACTGCCCAACGCCACCGCCACACCAGGCACGACCACACCCGTAGCAGGCCGGCGCTTGTTGATTCGCCATCGATCGCTGCCGTTGTTGAGTTTGCTGAAGCAAATGAACCTCTACAGCAATAATTTCATGGCCGAAACCCTGGCCCGCCAGATGGGCGGCGGCGTGAAGGTGGCGCAACAGTTGCGATCGCTCACGGGCCTGTCAGAAACGGAGTTGCGATCGCTCAATGGCTCCGGTTTGGGCCAGGGCAATGCTTTCTCTCCCAGGGCGATCACCGCGATCGGGATTGCCTTGGAACGGCGCTTGCAAGTGCTGGGCATTCCGGAGGGCGTTGCGGCCCTGTTGCCCATGGCCGGGCGCGATCGGGGAACCATTGCCCGGCGCAAAATGCCCGCCGGTTCCGCTGTCAAAACCGGTAGTTTGTTTAACGTCAGTGCCCTGTCTGGGTTTTTGCCCACGCGCGATCGGGGCTTGGTTTGGTTTTCGATCCAAAACCGCAGCACCAAAGTCAACAGCCTGCGGGCGGAGCAAGACAAACTCCTCACGGACTTACAAACTCAATGGGGTGGCCCACCGCAACCGGTAATAATACCGCCCCCGATCGAGCCGTTTTTGGGCGACCCTAGCCGCAACGAACCCATCCAGACCTAGGGCCGATGCTCCAATTCCCGAAACCTATGCACCAACGAGAGTCCGCCAAGCCAGTTGCAGCAACCACAGGCTGAGGCTAGCCGTGGCGATCGTCAGCAGCAGCAGGCCCCCAATCAACAGCAACACAAACCGTTTGGACACGCGCCCCGGCCCCCGATCGGGTGCGTGCAAATGGGCTTCCAGCAACTGCAAATTTTGAGCATTGGCCTTCCAGGCCACATCCACCAAGTCCCCGAGGGCCGGAACCGCGCCGGCCAGGGTTTCCAACGCAATATTCACAGTCATGCGGGTGAGCAGGGCGGGCGGTGTGCCCAGGCGGGCCGACTCCCAAACCAGATAAACCGACAGCAAAAAACTCACCAGGTCTCCCCCGATCGGGAGCAGGCCAATCACGGGATCGAGGCCCACCCGGTAGCGCACAATCGGCAGTTCGATCGCGTTGTCCATCAGGGTGGCGATCGCCCGAACCCGTTTCAAGCGTTGCCAATCTTGGCTAGAAAACTGCGGCGTGACCCCGGAAATGGCGATCGGGGTGGAAGCGGCGGACGATCGGCGGTTCATGGGTGGCTGGGCAGTGGGGCCCCTTGCAGCATTGCCAAAATTGTAGGCGGCGATCGCGAAAGTTCCGTTTTCGATTGCTGTTTTTGAGGCGACCTGTCGTTATAACCCAATGTCCGAAGCAGCAATGCCCAACGCCACAAGATCGGATTCAGCAATGCCCAACCCAGCGATCTCAGTGATCATTCCGGCCTACAACGCAGCGGCCACCCTTTCCCAGACGATCGCCTCTGTGTTGGCCCAAACCGACCCAGATTTTGAAATTGTGGTGGTGGATGACGGGTCGATCGACCAGACCTGGGATTGCTTGCAAGCTTGGGCAGCGCGGGATGCTCGGGTGCGGCCATTCCAGTTTGCCAACGGCGGCCAGGCGATCGCCCGGAACCGAGGCTTAGCCCAAGCACGGGGCCAATGGATTGCCTTTCTCGATGCGGATGATTGGTGGACTCCGGACAAATTAGCAGCCCAGAAGGCGGCCTTGGCCGCCAATCCCCAAGCCGCCTTGGCCTATAGCTGGACGGATTACGTGGACGATCGGGCAACGTTTTCCCACCGAGGCAGCTATGTCAGCCTGGAAGGGGCCTTGCTGCCCGCTTTGTTACAGCTCAATTTTTTAGAAAATGGCTCTAACCCGCTGATCCGCCGATCCGCCCTGGCGGCCGTGGGCTGGCCGAATCCCACCGATCCCCGCCCGATCGCCCCCTTTGATCCCACCCTGGTTCCCTCGGAGGATTGGGATTTGTGGTTGCGGTTGGCGGCCCGGTTTCCCCTGGTTTGCGTACCCCGGGTGCAGGTGCTCTATCGGATGGCAGCGGGATCCCAGTCGGCAAATGTGGCCCGCATTGCGCGATCGGGGTTGGCCTGTTTGCGGCAAACCATCGCCCAGCATCCCCACCTGGCCATTCATGGGCCGATCGCCTTTGGCAATTTCTATAAATATTTGCTCTATAAATATCTGGCCCCGCGCTTGGATGCTGTGACCCTGCGACTGAACCCGCCCGATCGCCAAGGGCTGCTCGGTTGGCAATTGGGTTGGCATCTCTTGGGCCATGATCCGGCCTTTGGGCGATCGCCCGGAGCAGTGAAAGCTTTGTTGGGATTACTGTTGATTGGTTTATGTTCCCCAAGGCTGCGGGCTAACCTGCTCGATCGGCTGGGATCTCGCGCCCGCTGGGTGAATCCCCAATCCCTACTGGGCTATATCCGCCGTCCTTCGGGGCCCCATTGATGGGCATCTTGAGTGACACCAAACTTGTCAGATTTTTTCAAAGTTCGTTCAGATTTCTTGGAATTCCCCTTTCCTGATGTTCCCAATGTTATTGATGAGGCAATATCAGGGCGCTGCATCAATAACTCTGAATCAATAACTTTGAATCAAAGATTCTGAATCAAAAACGCTGAATCGAAAAAACTGTATGCGATTTAGGGAATTCCCCATCAAGTCGGGTCAAGATCGGATCAAGACTTCACGATCGACAGATTCCCTAACCTCCGAGCGGCAGCCAGCCCCATGGCCTGCATCCCCGCAAATGCCGTCAATTGAGATTGCGGCGATGGTGTCAACCCCAAACGAACGCTAGGGCCGGGATGAATTGCGACCTTGGGGCTGCCTGAGCGGTGTTGCGTTGATCTGAACAATTGGGCCATGGGCCCGGCATTGCCCCTTTGTCTTCTTTACCTATTGCATTCACGTAGGTCGCTGGCTATGACAGTTGCTTCCATCGCCCTTGAAGTCTCTCCCGATCGCCATCCTTTGGATGCAATTTTTGTGCCTCGGAGTGTGGCGCTGATTGGCGCAACCGATCGTGAAGGGAGTGTGGGGCGCACGCTCTTGACCAATTTGTTGCAAAACCCCTTTGGGGGCACGGTGTTTCCCATTAATCCCAAGCGATCGAACGTGTTGGGAGTCAGGGCCTATCCCTCGATCGCGGAAGTGCCCGAAACCGTGGATTTGGCGGTGATTGCCACCCCAGCGGCCACCGTTCCGGACTTGATTCGCGATTGTGGCCAGGCAGGGGTACGCGGGGCGATCGTCCTGTCTGCGGGCTTCAAGGAAATTGGCCCCGCTGGCATTGAACTAGAAAAACGACTCCTGACCGAAGCCCGCCGCTACAACATGCGGGTGGTGGGCCCCAACTGCTTGGGAGTGATGAATCCGATTTCCGGTTTGAACGCCACCTTTGCCAGCGCCATGGCCCGGCCGGGAAATGTGGCATTCCTGAGCCAAAGCGGGGCCATGTGTACGGCGATTTTGGATTGGAGCTTCCGGGAACAGGTGGGCTTCAGTTCCTTTGTGTCGATCGGGTCAATGCTGGATGTGGGCTGGGGCGACCTGATTGAATACCTGGGCGATGATCCCCGCACCCACACGATCGCCATTTACATGGAATCGGTGGGGGATGCGCGGGCCTTCCTGTCGGCGGCGCGAGAAGTGGCGCTGCAAAAACCGATCATGGTGATCAAGGTGGGACGCACGGAAGCGGCGGCCCAGGCGGCCGCCTCCCACACGGGATCGCTGTCGGGTAGTGACGCGGTGTTGGATGCGGCCTTCCGGAGATCGGGGGTGTTGCGCGTCGAGACAATCGAAGACCTGTTCGACATGACCGAAGTGCTGGCCAAGCAACCTCGCCCCCGGGGGCGCAAGTTGATTGTGCTGACCAATGCGGGCGGCCCTGGGGTGTTGGCGGCCGATGAGGTGGTTTCCGGCGGGGGCGACTTGGCCGAGCTGTCACCGGAGACGATCGAGCGGTTAGATCAAGTGTTGCCGCCCAGTTGGAGCCGCCGCAACCCGATCGACATTTTGGGAGATGCCGACCCCGATCGCTATTCCCAGGCCTTGGAAATCGCCGCCGCCGATCCCAACGGAGACGGGCTGCTGACCATCCTCACCCCCCAGGCCATGACCGATCCCACCCAAATTGCTGAGCGGCTGCGGCCCTATGCCCATTGCGGGAAGCCGATCTTGGCCAGTTGGATGGGCGGCTCGGCCGTGGCCGCTGGCGAGGCCATTTTGAACCAAGCGGGCATCTTCACCCTCCCCTACCCCGACGCGGCCACCCGGGTGTTCAACTACATGTGGCGCTACAGCTACAACCTGCGGGGACTGTATGAAACCCCCAATGCGGTCGCGGGTAGTTTTGCCGCCGAACCCGATCGAGCCGCCGTCACTCGGATCATTCAGCAAGCCCAAGCGGTGGGCCGCAATCTACTCACGGAATTTGAAGCCAAGCAAATCCTGGCCGCCTATGGAATTCCCGTGGTGGAAACCCGCATCGCCACCAAGCTCGAAGAGGCCGTGGAAATTGCCAACGACATTGGCTATCCCGTGGCCCTCAAGCTCTATTCCGAAACCATCACCCACAAGAGCGATGTGGGTGGTGTGCGGCTGAATTTGCAAAATGCTAATGAGGTGCGCTGGGCTTACCTGGCGATCGTGGCCGGCGTGGCGATCGCCAACCGTCACAAGTCCCCACAAACCAGCAGCTACACCGAAGAAGGGGATGCAGATCCCCAACGGCGCGTCCTCACAGCGGACTTTTTGGGGGTCACCGTGCAACCCATGCTCAAGTTAGATGGCTATGAGCTAATTCTGGGCAGTAGTGTGGATCCACAATTTGGCCCCGTGTTGCTGTTTGGGTTGGGCGGTCAGTTGGTGGAGGTGTTCCGCGATCGCGCCCTGGGCCTGCCCCCGCTCAACACCACCCTGGCCCGGCGGATGATGGAACAAACCCGGATTTACAAAGCCCTGCAAGGGGTACGCGGTCGGGCCCCCGTGGACTTGGCCGCCCTGGAGCAACTCCTGGTGCGTTTCAGCCAACTGGTGGTGGAACAGCCCTGGATTAAGGAAATTGACATCAATCCCCTCCTCGCCCGCGAGGCTGGCCAGGCCGTGGCCACCGGAACCACCAGTTCGCTGATTGCCCTGGATGCGAGGGTGGTGTTGCACCCGCCCATGGATCCGGCAACGTTGCCCCGGCCGGCCATCCGCCCTTATCCCATTCAATACGCGACCCCCTGGACCCTGCGCGACGGCACAACGGTCAATATTCGCCCCATTCGCCCGGAGGATGAACCGCCTTTGGTGCGTTTCCACGAGAGTTTGTCGGAACAAACGGTTTATCTGCGCTATTTCCACGCCCTGAAACTGAGCCAGCGGATTAGCCACGAGCGTCTGTCGCGGATTTGCTTCATTGACTACGATCGGGAAATGGCCCTGGTGGCGGAGGGGCGCGATCCCAGTGAAGAACGGGAAATTTTGGGAGTCAGCCGCATTAGCAAGCTGCATGGCTCCAATGAAGCGGAGTTTGCGATGCTCATTCGCGATCGCTACCAAAATCAAGGGCTAGGCACGGAACTTTTGCAGCGGTTGGTTGCCATTGCCCGCGACGAAAAGATCGATCGACTGCGGGGCGAAATTTTGCCCAACAACGCCCCTATGCGTCATCTGTGCGAAAAACTGGGTTTCCAAATCCAACGGGCCGCCGATATCACCTTGGCCGTGCTGGAACTTTGAAGGGGCCCACGCTGGCAGGCACGGGGAACCTGAACCATCGGCAAAAACTGGCTCAGCCTTGGGTATGTTGAGGACAAATTCTACGTCTTGAGGTTCTCTCTTGATGTTGATTCCCAGTCCTGATCAGTTTGCCGGCAGTTTGGTGGGGCAATGTTTGGCTGATGCGGTGGGTTGTCGGGTGGAGGGCTACCCACCGGAAGTTTGTGCCAACTTTGTGGCCCAAGAAGTCCGGCTTCAGCAAATTGGCGATCGGGATCGATTTCCCTTCCCTTTTGGTCAATATACGGACGATTCCCAACTGGCTCGCGAGTTGGCACAAAGCTACGTGGCCCAAGGAGGGTTTGATCCCGCAGATTATGCGGCCAGAATTGCCGCCATCTTCGCGGAAGAGCGAATTGTGGGCCGGGGACTAGCCACCGAATCGGCCGCCGAGCGGTTAATTCAAGGGGTTCCCTGGCATGAGGCGGGGGTTCCAGCCCCTTCCGCTGGCAACGGCAGCGCCATGCGAGCGGCCCCGATCGGGTGGTTCTTTAGCCATGATCCCGACAAACTGATTGCCGCCGCCTGCGACCAAGGGTACATTACGCACCAAGATCCGCGTTGCTCTGCGGGAGCCGTTGCCATTGCTGGCGCGGTGGCTTTGGCCCTGCGCGGTGGGGCGATCAATCCTCCCGATTTTCTGGGTCAGCTCAGTACTTGGGTGGCTCAGGTCGATCGCCCCTTTGGTGAATGGGTGCAAATGCTGACCGATTGGGTCTTGCTTAGCCCCACCGAAGCCGCCGTCTTGATCGCCAACGCCGGCCGATCTCCCGATCAGGAGCGCAGTTGGCCGGGCATTTCTCCCTTTGTTATTCCCAGTGTTTTGTGGAGCCTCTACGCCTTCTTGCGATCGCCCGCAGATTATTGGGAAACTGTTTGCACCAGCATCACCGTGGGCGGAGATGTGGACACCACCGCCGCCATGGCCGGGGCGATTAGTGGAGCTTATTTGGGATTAATGGCACTGCCCCAAGCCCTTGCGGCACAGGTCAACGATCGAGGGAGTTGGGGCTATCAGGACTTGGTAAACCTCGCTCACCAATGCCATCAGCAACGGTTTGGCAAGAACCCACCAACGGATCGGTCATCCAAGGAACTTTGAGGTTAAGAGCCAAGTTGGCATCAGCAAACCTTGCATCCATCCGGCAGGAGAACCCCTAGCCCGAAGACACGGACAACATCGATCGGGACAAGGCCCCGCCACCGGAGCCAGCCGGCCCACCCCCCACCGGATTTGGCGGCGGGCCGTGGCCACTGGTGGGTTCCCGGTGCAATTCCAAGCGCTCCAAATTGAGGCGATAGCCCACATTGCGGACTGTTTGGATGGTGCTGGGTTGGCGGGGATCGGCCTCCAGCTTTTTGCGCAGGGACAGCACATGGGTATCGACCGTGCGTGGATTGTCGATCGACTCAGGCCAAGCCCGCTGCAAAATTTCCGCCCGACTGAGGGGCACGCCGCCCGCCTGGGCCAGGGCATAGAGCAGGCTAAATTCCTGGGGAGTCAGCTCGATCGCCCGTTCAAACAGCCAAACCCGCCGCTGAATTAGATCAATCCGCAACACGCCACAGTCCAGCAGGGCCGGAGCCGATCGCGATCGGCCCCGACGCACCAGCGCCTGCACCCGCGCCAAAAACTCCTGCATCCCAAAAGGCTTACGCAGATAATCATCGGCCCCTGCCCGCAGGGCCGCCACCGCGTCCGCCTCGCCCGATCGCGCCGAAATCATCAGCACCATCGGCTGCTGAACCCGTTGCAACCAGGCACAGAATTCCAAACCATCCCCATCGGGCAAATCGGGATCCAGCACAACCAACATTGGCCGTTGGGCCTGGGCCACGTCCCGTGCTTGCTGAAGCGTTGCTGACGGACAAACCACGTAGCCCAGTTGTTGTAAGTGCCACCCCAACAACGAGCGTAGGTGTGGATTCGTCTCAATAATCTGAATGCTAATAGGAGCCACAGGCTTGATTCAACTCGTTGTTGCCCAATGCGGCAGCAGATTCGAGAATTACCCTGTAGCCTAGCAAGGATTTTTTGGACTATTTGTAGCCGAAACTACGCAGATTTAAACTTCATCGTCAATCTGCCTTTTCCAGGAGCGTTGTTAGGAAATCGTTCAGCCCCCTTAGTGATCGAAATGATGGCTCAATTGCCCATCCCCAAACCACTTTCGCCATTGATAGCAATGATCGTTTGGGTTGATGCCTAGGTCAAATTGACTCAGGGGTTACCAATTTTCATGCCCCTTGGATGATCAAAGGAGCGGACTGGGTTTTCGATGGAGAACGCCTTAGGAGGCGACCTCTTGCCGACATCTTGATCTTGCTACCAAAGATCTTTTTTGCCCCGCAGACGGGTAAAGGTACGGACGGGATCATCTGTGGCCATAGCCGCTTGGACGGCAGGACTATCCCAACGCAGAAAAGGGTTGGTTTGTTTTTCTTGGCCCAGGCTGAGGGGAACGGTGGATTGCTGGCGCGATCGCGCGAGGCGAGTTTCCTGGAGGCGTTGTTGCAGCGCGGGGTTTTGGGGTTCGATGGTTTGGGCAAATTCCAGGTTGCCCAGGGTGTATTCATGGGCACACCAAATCCGGGTGCTGTCTGGCAGTTGGCGCAGTTGATCGATCGACTGGAGCATTTCGGCCGGTGTGCCCTCAAAGAGGCGACCGCAGCCGGCCCCAAAAATCACATCCCCGGAAAATAAATCGCCCCAACCGTCGCTGTCGGGGCCATTGGCGGGAGCGAAGTAATAGGCCACATGGGCGCGGGTGTGGCCGGGCACAAAGAACACTTGAGCGGTGCGATCGGCAAAGGGAATCGTCTCACCCCCTGCCAAAAACACCTGTTGCGCGGGAATTCGCCCCCGATCGCGCGCGCCCCCATAGACCACCAGCTCGGGAAAGGCCTGCAAGAGGGCCGGTGTGCCCCCCACATGATCGCGGTGGTGATGGGTGTTAAAAATTGTGGTGAGGCGGCAATTGAGGGCTGCCAGCCGATCGAGCACCGGTTGTGCTTCCGCCGGATCCACCACGGCGGCCTCTTGACGAGCGCGATCGACTAACAAAAAGATATAGTTGTCCAACAGAGCCGGAATGCGTTCGACGTACATTGGGGTGCGAAATAGAATTAACAACAGACCCCCCACCGCGCGAAGAGCGCGCAAGCGGCGAAAATCGCGGCGGATCGGCCTTGCGACCTCTTCGACATCAGCGTCAATGGCGACGAAAGCGACAGAATTCGACCTTCAGCCAATTCTCGATCGCTTAGATGGAGTCGAGGCGATTCCCCGGCAAGATTACCTGAGCCTGGCCAACTGCCTGCTCAGTGATTTTAAGATGACTGACGATCAGCGGCGGCAAGTGTCCAGGCTCTTTGACCTGGTGAAGTTGGGGCGGGTGCGAATTGTGCATCCATAGGCTGGTCTGGCCATAAGTTTGGACTGGCCGAACGATCTAGACCGTCAGAACCCTTGAGCAGATTGGCGAATCGGCTGATCTGCGGTGGTTCCTCGCCCTTTTGCTGCTGTGCCGCTGATGTCTGTTTTTTCCAAGTCTCAACCCTCGGCCCAACCGCGCCAAGTCACCATTCTGGTGAGCGATCTGTCCACCAAGGGGGTCGGCCGTTGGGGCGGTGCGGTACGCACGTTTTTGTTGGCCCAAGCGCTCGATCGCCTAGGTTATCGAATCCAGATCGTGGGGTCGGTGTTCGGGGAGTTGGGAACGTTGCCCGCTCCGCCCCACTGGCAGGTGGTGACCGTGCCGGGTTGCCCCTATCCCGGCTACTTTCGCTCGATCGCCCGGCTTTGGCCCCAAATTACCGGCGACATTATCTATGCCCAAAAGCTGAAGCCCAGCAGCTACGGCTTGGGGCTGCTGAAGGCGATCGCCCATCGACGGCCGGTGATTGTGGATATTGATGATTGGGAATTGAGCTGGCACGGGGGCGATCACTATCGCTATCGGCTGCGGCCGCGCAAATTTCTGCGCGACTTGTTGGGCAAAGATGGAGAACTGCGCCGGCCCGATCATCCCCTCTATCTCCAGGCGATCGAGTCTTGGGCCCACCACGCCACGGCGATTACGGTGAATACCTTGGCGTTGCAGCAACGGTTTGGTGGGGTTTTGATTCCCAGCGGCAAGGACACGGCCCTGTTTGATCCCGATCGATTCGATCCCGTCGCCGCTCGATCGCGCCAAGGCTGGCAAGACTACAAAATTTTGATGTTTCCAGGAGCCACCCGCCCCTACAAGGGCGTTGAAGACTTGCTTGAGGCCTTAGATCAGCTCAACGATCCACAAATTCGACTGGTGATCGTGGGGGGCAGTCCCTACGATGACTATGACCAGCAACTACAGGCCCGCTGGGGCCGATGGCTGATCTATTTACCCAAGCAACCCGCCTCGGAGATGCCAGGGGTGGTGGCGGCGGCCCATGCGGTGGTGGTTCCCCAGCGGGACACCCCGGAAACCCGCGCCCAATTTCCCCTGAAGCTGACGGATGGCATGGCCATGGGCAAGCCGGTCATTGCCACCCGCGTGGGTGATATTCCGCAATTGCTGGGAGATACGGGGCTGTTGGTGGAACCCAGCCAGCCTCCCCAACTGGCCCAAGCCATTCGCCAGGTGTTGGATGATCCGGAACAATCGGGGGCGATCGGGCGGCGGGCCCGACAGCGCTGCATTGAACACTACAGCCTGGAAGCGATGGCCACGGGTCTGCACCAAATTCTCGATCAATGCTAGGGCAGCGAGGCGGGGCTGCTGCGGGCCGGTGGCCAAGAAGCGGTGGCGGTCGCCCCCCATCGGGCCAATGCCCGGCCTAAAATTCAGATGCGCATTTCTCCAGATCCCCGGGGCGATCGCATCAGGATATTGCATCAGGTTCTGCCTGATGGGTTCTTGGCTGGTTTTTGGCCACCGCTGCCTCTTTTGGGTAGACCCCGTTCCTCTTTTCTTGTGATCCAATGGCCCGACGCAAATTCCTTTGGCAACTGATTCGGCGCTATCCCCGACAAGCCGCTTGGACGATGATCATGGGCTTCTCGGGGGCCCTGTTCAACGGGGTAAGCACGGCGCTGATTGTGCCAGTGGTGCTGCGCTTTCTGGGCCAGGAAATGGTGCTGTCCGGCGGGCCGCCCATTTTGCGCAAACTTTTTTCGCCCTTTGAGGGACTGCCCTTGGCCTACCAGCCGATCGCCATGGCCGTGGCGGTGGTGGGCACGATCGCCCTCAAAAACCTGGCCACCTACCTCAGCGCCTTGGCCGTCGGAATTTTGCAGCGATCGCTGGCGGCTGACCTGCGAATGAACGCCATTCAGTTGCTGCTGGATGTGAATCTCAGCTACTTTGCTCGCACCCGTGTGGGCGACATCAACAACCGCCTGGGGAATGAAATTGGGCGGGTTTCGGCCACGGTGGCCAATTTGCTGCAATTGGTGGCCACCGTGGTCTCGATCCTGGTGATGGTGGGGCTGTTGTTGCTGCTGTCTTGGCAACTGACGGTGGTGGCCACGGTGTTGTTTGCGGGGGTGGTGTGGATTAATCAGCTTTATGTCAACCAGTCCCGCCAACTGGGGAAGGATGTGTCCCAAACCTCCAAGGACTATTCCGTGGCCCTGCTGGAGATTTTGGGCGGGATGCGGTTGGTGCGATCGGCTGCCATGGAGGCGCGGGAGTTCGATCGAATGCTGCGGCTAACCAAGGCCCGGGAGGCCGCGGAGTTTAAATCCCAGGCCAACTCGATCGCGATCGCCCCGGTCACGGAAGTGGTGAGCGTGGTGATGCTAATGGCGATCGTGGGCATCAGTCGCTGGTTGTTTGCGGATCAGCTCAGTGCCCTGTCCACGGTGCTGCTAACCTATCTGACGCTGCTGTTTCGGCTGCTGCCTCTGGTGGCCCAGCTCAACCGGTTGCGGGGCCAGTTGGCCAACACGGCCGCCAGTGTGGATGTGGTGGAAGACTTTTTGCGATCGAGCAACAAGACCTTTTTGGCCAATGGTTCCACCCCCTTCACGGGACTGCACCAGGATATTCGGTTTGAAAATCTCAGCTTTGCCTATGAAGGCAGCAGCGAGCTGACACTCCAAGACATCACCCTCACCTTGCCTCGGGGCACAACCTTGGCCCTGGTGGGCAGCTCCGGAGCCGGGAAATCAACCCTCGTGGAGCTAGTGCCTCGGTTTGCCGATCCCACGGCGGGGCGGATCCTCATCGATGGTCAAGACTTACGCAGCTTTGACGTGCGATCGCTCCGGCGATCCTTGGGCATTGTCAGCCAGGAAACCTTTCTGTTTAACGACACCATCCGCAATAACATCGCCTACCCCATGCCCACGGCCACCGATGAGGAGGTGATTGCCGCCGCCAAATTGGCCAACGCCATGGAATTTATTGAGCGAATGCCGCGCGGCCTGGAAACCACCATTGGCGATCGGGGTGTGATGTTGTCGGGGGGGCAACGGCAGCGGCTGGCGATCGCCCGGGCCTTGCTGCAAAATCCCCCAGTTCTGATTTTGGATGAGGCCACCAGCGCCCTGGATACGGTGTCTGAGCGGTTGGTGCAGGAGGCGATCGAAACCCTCAGCCGCGATCGCACCGTGATCGCCATTGCCCACCGCCTCTCCACCGTGCAGCGGGCCCACCAAATCGCCGTCCTGGACAAGGGGCGCGTGGTGGAAGTGGGTAACCATGCGGAACTGCTGGCCAAGGGCGGAGCCTACGCCAAGCTCTACACCATGCAGTTTGGCAATGCCCGGGTGCAGCAACCGATGGCCACCGCCAGCGAAACCTTCAACCGCACCTCCTACGAAATTCGCACCCGGCTCAACATCACCGTCGGCTCCCTGCAATTGCTGGTGGATGACCTGGTGGACAGCAACGAGGAACGCCAAGAACTCCTGCGCGAATCCTATCGATCGGCCATTCGGATGTTGAGCACCATGGAGTTGTTTGAAGACGCGCTGCAAGTTCAACGATCGTTCTATAGCGACTCGGGAGGTGGGGGCATGGATCGCTATGAAACCTTTGCCCAAATTTCCTATCAGGTGCGATCGCGCCTCAGCGAAATTATTGGGGCCCTGCGGCTCATTTTGGATGACTTGACCGATGATCCCGAAGAGGACGAACGGATTTTGAACGATACCTACGCCGCCGCCCTGGAAATTTTGAACATCCTCGAATCCCTAGAAGCCACGGGCAATCAAGCCTAGGGGCCGATCGGGCAATGGGCCACCCTCCCAACGGAAGATGGCCCAAACAGCAATTGGCGACCCGTGAACGATCTCTCCAGCCGTCGATCGCCCGCCCTAAGCGTCCGTGGGCAGCAGGCTGACGATTTTGTCCACAAAGGCTTGGTGATCGACCACGGGCTTGGAAATGTAGTCATCCGCGCCACTTTCGGACAGGAAATTTTCCCGATCGCCTTCCATGGCGTGGGCCGTCACCAAAATGATGGGCAGCTTGGCCGTGGCCGGATCCCCCTTCAACATTTGGGTGATTTTAATGCCATCAACCGATTTGCCCTCATAGGTGCTGTGGGCCAAGGAAACGTCCATCAAGATGATGTCCGCTTCGCCCGCCCGGGCAATCTTCACGACCTCTTCCACATCTTCTGTGTGCTGCACGGCCAGGCCGCCCCGCTTGGTCAAAATTTTGGAGAAGACGCGTGCATTAATTGGGTCGTCTTCAACGATCAAAACCGTTTTCATCGAGCAAGTTGCGCCAAACGCGAGGCTGTCTAGTTGTTATGCTATGCCTCATTGCTCTTTCCGTGCAAGCGACTGCTGATTAATCCTCGTCTTTCTTGCGATTTTTAATTTCGCTCACCCCTTGGCCGTTTTTTGGACTGGACTCGCCTGATGACCGCGCAACTCAACCTTCTTGGCTCTGGGCAAATCATTCCGACTTCGCTGCATGGGGAAATGCAGCGATCGTATTTGGAATACGCCATGAGTACGATCGTCGGCCGGGCCCTGCCGGATGCGCGGGATGGCCTCAAGCCGGTGCATCGGCGGATTTTGTACGCGATGCATGAGTTGGGGTTAACGCCCGATCGCCCCTTTCGCAAATGTGCCCGGGTGGTGGGGGATGTGTTGGGGAAATATCACCCCCACGGAGACAAGGCGGTTTATGACGCGCTGGTGCGGATGGTGCAGAGCTTTTCCATGCGCTATCCCCTGTTGCAGGGCCATGGCAATTTTGGCTCGATCGACGACGATCCACCGGCCGCCATGCGCTATACGGAAACCCGATTGGCGGAAATTGCCCAGGTTTCAGCCCTGGCAAACCTAAGCGAGGCCACCGTTAACTTTGCGCCCAATTTCGACAGTTCCCAACAGGAACCGGTGGTGTTGCCGGTGCAGTTGCCCCTGCTGTTGCTGAATGGCTGTTCGGGCATTGCCGTGGGCATGGCCACCAATATTCCCCCGCACCACCTGGGCGAGTTGGTGGATGGGTTGGTGGCGCTGATCGATCGCCCGGACTTAACCGATGCGCAACTGTGGAAACTGATTCCGGGCCCCGACTTCCCCACCGGGGGCGAAATTATCGGCACCAAGGGCATTGAGGATGCCTACCGCACCGGCAAGGGCAGCATTGTCCTGCGGGGGGTGACCCATGTGGAGGAAATTCCCGGCGGGCGGGGTCGCCAAAAACGGACGGCGATCGTGGTGACGGAGTTGCCCTACCAAACCAACAAGGCCAGTTGGCTAGAAAAAATGGCCGAGTTGGTGAACCTGGGCAAGCTGACGGGCATCAGCGACTTGCGGGATGAGAGCGATCGCGACGGAATTCGGGTTGTCATTGAACTGAAGCGGGAGGCGGAACCGGCGGCGGTTTTGAAGCAGCTTTATCGCCAAACGGATTTGCAGTCCACCTTTGGCATGATTCTGCTGGCCATTGTCGATCGCCAGCCCCAGCAGTTGAGCCTGAAGCAGGCCCTCCAAGTCTTTTTGGCGTTCCGGGAAGAAACCCTGACCAAGCAATTGACGGCCGATCGCGAGCAAGTGGCCGATCGATTGGAGTTGGTGGAAGGGTTAGTGCTGGCCCTGGATCATTTGGATGAAACGATCGAGATTTTGCGGTTTGCCCCGGACGGAACCACCGCCCAGGCACAGTTGGCCGTGCGGCTGGGCATGAGCGATTCCCAGGCCCAGGCGGTGTTGGGAATGCCCATGCGGCGACTGACGGGACTGGAGCGCCAAAAACTCTTAGAGGAACGGGAAACCCTGCGATCGCGCCTAGCAGAGCTGTCGAATTTGCTGGACGATCGACAAGAACGGCTGAAATTCCTGAAAAAAGACCTGCGATCGTTCAAAAAGAAATTTGCCGATCCGCGCCGCACCCGAATTTTGGATGAAGCGACGGTGCAGGCGACCACGGAATCGCCAACGGTGGCGGCTCCCACGGCTCCAGAACCGGCGATCGTGGAACTGAGCGATCGGGGTTATGTGCGGCGGGTTCCGCCCAAGCGACGGCGCAGCGAACCCACACCGGGCGAGCTGACGGAACGGGACGAGGCCGCCGTACAGACCTTTAATACGCAAACCGATCGGGAATTGTTAGTGCTCACCCGATCGGGCAAGGCCTATAGCCTACGGGTGGGCGACATTCCCCCCATCAGCAAAAAAGCGCCCCGAGGATTGCCCCTGGTCACCCTCCTGCCGGAATCGGCCCGATCGACCGCCCTGCAAAGTGCAGATGATTCGGTGGCGGCCCTGGCCCGGGAAATTGTGGCCGTGTTGTCCTTGGACTTTGCCGATCGCCCCAATCCGCCCCAGGATTTGATTGTGCTCACTCAGCAAGGGCGGGTGAAGCGCTTGGCCCTGGGGGAATTTGAGCGAATTACCGGGCGGGGCCTGGTGGCCCTGAAGCTGAAGGAGGGCGATCAGTTGGTGGCCGCCGCCTTGGGATCCGAGGGCGATCGGCTGGTGGTGGCCACTTCCATGGGCCGAGGCATGATTGTGCCCCTGGACGTGGTTACCCTACCGGTCAGCAACCGCAACACCCAAGGAGCCTTGGCCACGAAGGTGAGCCGATCGGAACGGTTGTTGGGCTGTTGCACCTTAAGCCCGGGGCAAACCCTGGCCCTGATCACCGAGCGGGGCTATGGCAAGCAACTACGGGTGGATCGCCTGCGCCTGAATGAATTGGGCGAAGCGGGCAGCAATTTTCTGACCCTAGCCCGGGGCGATCGGCTGGCGGCCATGGCTCCGGTGGCCGATCGCGGCCTGTGGTGGATCAGCACCAACACGGGTCGATCGGGCGGCTTAGCTTGGGCCGATTTCCCCGTTCTGGGCCGCGAAGATCAGGGCGATCGGCTGGTGAAACTGGCCAGCACTGAGGCCATTAGCGGGGCGATCGCCCTGTAGTTCAAGATCTTCACTGGGCGCTTTGTTTAGGCTCGGGCGCGGTTGGCCCTAGTGGCGTGGCTGCCTTAATTCGCTGGGTTAAATTACATGGCTGTTACCGTCACCTGATCGCTAAGCAGCAAGGGGCTTAAGCCCCTTGTTACCACGACTGGCTCCACAACTTTGACCCAATGTATTAAGCCTGTCGCGCTACTAGCTGTTTTGGGAATTGGACGGTAAGAGGGTTGATCCGGATCCTTTGCCGTCCAATTCGCGACTGGCATTCAGTTTTTGATTCAGCTCCCGAATCCGACGAGAGAGCAGCCGAATCACATTCACCGCAATATCGGGAGTTTCGTCGATCGCGTCGTAGAGCTGCTGTTGGGTCAGCATCAAACATTCGCAGGGTTCGATCGTCGTGACGGAGGCCGATCGGGGTTCCGCATCAAACAGCGACATTTCCCCAAAAAAGGATCCTTTCCCTAGATGGGCCAAATCTCGATCGTTCAGATGCACCCGCACCCGTCCCGACACCACAATGTAGAGCGATCGCCCCTCTTGCCCCTGCGTGAAGATCGTTTGCTTGGCAGAAAACGATAACTCATCCATGCAGGAAGCCAACCGCACGAGGAACTCGTCGCGCAGTTCTTTAAAAATCGGGACTTCGCGGATAAAGAGCAGGCGATCGACGCTAGTGAGCATGAGCGGCTAGGCGCGGTGGGTCAAGCAGCAGGCCCCAGGCGGTCAATGACTCAAAGCTGGTTGATGCACCGCGAGGGCAAGGCTGGAGGTGAAACGACATGATGAAGGCTCAACACCCCGCTATCTTATCCCGCTTTGTGGGAGTGGCGAGTGCTGGGCTGGGGGTTCTTCACGGGCAGAGTTCAATCAACCCGGAGCCACCCCAGTTCCTAGGCAGGGCCCGAAGCCTCGGCGGACTTGGTGGGCAGGGCAACGCCCAACCCCTGGGCCAGATGTTGCACCTGGGCCAGAACCAGGCGATCGGGATCATGCACCATCCGGGGCAAAATTTCCGCCAACATCCGCTGAGAAGCCAACTCCAAATAGGCTAGCACTGCTTCCCGCACAAAGCCGCGTGGGTGACGCAAACAGGCCAGGGTTTGATCCGTCGTTAAGCTCCAGCGCAAAGACCGCGCCACGTGGAAGCAACAGGCCAAGGGCCAATCGGACAGGAAATAGCGCAAATCCAAAAGCCGCCGCACCCGATCACGCGGGGGCATGGGTTGGTAATGCATCAGCTCATTCACCGCCGCCAGCCGATCGCGATCATTGGCGGAGTCAAAAATTCCCAACACCGCCCGCTTACTGGGAATATCCAGCGTATTATCCAAAATCTCCAAGCCCCGAGCCACGGACTCCCGCGACCCCGATCGCAAATTAAAGGAAGCCGCTTGAATCGACCCGATCGGGTAGAGGAACTTCATCAGGGAAAAGAGCCGTTCATGGGCATCCTGAATCGAATCGCGCAGGGACTGACGCAGCAAATCCGCCTCCCGCCCCGTGAGGGACGCTTCCGACAAATCCACCAGCGCCGCCGCCAGTTGCCCCACGTAGCGCAACTCCTGGTCGATCGCCATTTCCACCCCACTTCGCCCAATCCGCCGCAACACGCCCTCAATCCCCGCGTCATCGGGCAGCTTCAGCAGGGTGCGCATAATCGTTTGGCGGGTGGCTCCCCAGGACACCAACAACCGCGACACCAAAATATCCAAGGCTTCTGAGGTGCTAATGCGCCCGATCGCCCCCCAGGCCTGCATCCGCATCAGATCTGGCTTATGGCAGTCCTCCGCCATTTCCAACAGCATCGGCAGCACCTCATGCTCCAGCTTGGTCAACCCGCGCAGGGCCGATTCCCGGGTGCTCTTGTAATTCAGCCCCCGCAACAGGGCCGGGTAATAGTCTTCCAGCCGGGCCGAGGCAATCACTTCCAGCAGGGCACAACGCACCTCTACCGATGAATCTTGAAGCAAATCCGGCACATACAACCGCAGGGCCTGGAGATAGGCCGCCTCGCCCAAGGCCCGACAACCCATCACCCGCTCTCGCACATCGCCGCTGGTGAGCATTCGGCGCAAACTGTTGGTGGCTTCGGCCTTTTGGCTTGCAGATCCACGGCGCATGATTAACGAGGCCGCCGTACCCCGCACCATGGGATCCACCTCCGGCCGCAGGTAGGGCTGCAAATGGCGCACATCCTGATCGGATTCCGTAATCCAGACGTAGCGCAGGGCCGCCGCCAGCACCTCCGGCGGTGGTTGCTGGACAATCAGGGCCCGCACTTGCGCGAGATAGTCCGTTTGGGGTCGCTCCAGCATCACTTCCAAACATTGCTTTTGCAGCACGGGCGGAAACCCGGTCAGCAGGGGAGCCAGCACTTCACTGGCCCGCTCGGGGTCAATGCGGCTCAGGAGTTCAATGCACGATCGCTTATCTTCGGGGGTGGTTCCCGGTTGCACCAGGGCCTCAATCACCGCCTGGCGCAGGGTGGAAGAGTCCACATCCATCGTGCCCAGCCGGCCCCGCTCGGCGCTGATCACCAACAGGCTGATGTAGCGCGATCGCAACCCCAACACCGCCACCACCCAGAGCACCGCCAAAATGACGATCGCCCCCAGCACAATCCAGCTTTGGGCTTCCAGGTAGTCCGGTGGTAAAAAGTGCTTGCAAACAAACACCGTCCCCAAAATCAGCAGCCCCGCCAGCCCCGTGGAGAGCGACTCAAACACACCGCGAACCCGGGCTTGGATGCTGCCCCGCACGCTGTCGGGAATGGGCTGGAACAGCACTGGGTTGGTGCTGGCAAAGAGGGTGTAGCGCAGCAGCTCATCCATGAACTTCAGGCCGATCGCCCCGAGGAACGCGCCCGAAAATCCATGGGCCGCTAGCGGAATGCTCAGCAGGGCCAAAACCCCGGAAATCAGCACCGCCGTGGGCAAAATGGCCGCCGATCGAAACAGGCCAATCCGCTCGATCGCCCGACTGGACACCAGCCATTGGGTCAGCAACTCCGCCAACCCCAACACCCCGTTAAACAGGCCCAAAAAACTGGCAATCTCGCTGGCCACGTCACCCCCGGTGCCCGTGCCCGCCGTCGTTTTGCTCTGCAACTCCAGTCGATCAAAAAACTGAAATTCCACCAGCAGAAACAACACCTGCGCCAGCATGAAAAAGGCCACCAGCCAGCCCGCATAGCTGCGCAGGGGCCCCTGAAGCCGGCGATTGGAATCCGCCTGGGACTCTTCGGTGTAGCGACTGGGGGAATCGGGGAAGGCCTGACTGTAGGCCCGGCCCAGATAAAACAAAATGCCGCCCCCAAAGGCGATCGTGGCGGCTGCCAACAGCAACACATTCGGCAGCCCCACCCAATCCAACAGCACCGGCAGCGAAAAACCGCTGATCACATCCGCCACCAGCACACCACTGCTGATGAGGGGATAGGTGCGCTTAATTTCCCGAATGTTAAAAAGCTGGTTGGCGGTGATGGAGGTGTTGATGTCGTTGAGCACATAGGTCACATCCAGCCACAGCCGCATCACAAAAACCGTGATCGCCGCCAGGTGCTCAATGCCCAGTCCCGCCCGAAAGGCCACCAGGGGCAGGGCAATCAAAATTGGAATCAAGACGATCGTCTGACGCAGGGGAATAACCTTCTGCATCAGGGAATAGGCAAAGCCCATCAAGGCCCCGATCGCTGCGTTGCCCAAATAAATGAGCGGCAGGCCCACGGCCCCGTAGCGATCGACAAACAGACCCGCCGTGCTGTTATCCAGCCAACTCAACCCCACGGTGGTGGTGGTGTAGAAGGCGAACATCAACCAAGTGCGTTCCCCTTCTTCGGGCCGAAGGTTCAGCCAGCGCAGCACCTGTTGCCATGCGCCGCCTCGGGTTCCCTGATAGTTGGCATCCATGGGCGATCGGTCAATCAAATGGAGTGGGCGGACGGGCAAGGGCAGAGGGGCGCGCGATCGCACGCCCCCCACCACACAAGGGTGACAAAACCATGGACGGCTCGTCAATCTAATGGTCACGGTTGGGCCCAGGGGCCCCCGTGTGCCATCACCCAGTTTTCACCCCTGGCCATCCTTGCCGAAGGTTACTTTTCCCGCTTGGGTGACAGCAGCATCATCATATTGCGGCCTTCCCGCTTCGGTGCTTGCTGCACCTCAGCCACTTCTTGCAGATCCTGCATCATTTGATTGAGCAAGGTTTCCGCCAGGTGGGCGTGCTGAATTTCCCGCCCCCGGAAGGTGATCGTAGCCTTCACTTTGTCGCCGGCCTTGAGGAAGCGTTCAGCGGCGCGGATCCGCACTTGGTAATCGTGCGGGTCGATTTTGTAGCGCATCTTGACTTCTTTCACGTCAGCCGTATGCTGCTTCTTCTTGGCCTCGCGCGCCTTCTTTTCTTGCTCAAACTTATATTTGCCGTAGTCCATGATCCGGCAAACGGGCGGCACGGCCTTGTCACTAATCAGCACGAGGTCTAGTTCCTTTTCCTCGGCCATGCGGCGTGCGTCGTAGGTGGGGATGATTCCAACCTGTGCGCCGTCTGCATCAATCAGGCGCACTTCGGGAAAGCGGATGTTTTCGTTGATGGGGGGAAGATTCGCGGGTTTGCGTTTGTCGATGACTGGTGGCATTGGTGAAATGGATTCTGGGGTAGCGCGATCGCTGTGAATGGAGCTTTTGAAGTTTGTTTAGGCTGGGCCAGCGTTGCTAGGGCGGGAAACAGCCGATCGCATGGGGCGATTGAGGCGATTTGCTTCCGTCTTAGCACGATCGAGCAATCAATTGAATGGTGTCGAACGGTATTGAACCATTCAGCGTCTGGCTGCTGCGGGACAGACTTGGCCCAAAACAACAGAGACTGCCACCTATTTTACTCTGTGCCAGGGGTGGATGGGATGAGGGACTTTTCGGGCGATCGCGCCTTGGAAATAGGGGGTTTGATCGGCTAAGGTGCAGCTAAGGATGTCAATAAACTCGCAAGATTTCTTAGTATTTGATCCAGGCAACTGAATCATGATGGTCTTTGTGATCCAGTGCCTCGATCGAGGCCGTTCGATCATCAAGGCCGCTCGATCAAAAGTATTCGGCCACAGCACCCCATGAACGCAACTCCACTGGCCACAACCGACCCGGAACCCCCAGTCCCTCAACGCCCGGCGCGATCGTGGGTCGATCGCGTGGGCGATCGGCGTGATTGGGTTTGGCGCGGTTGGTCAACCCGCTACAGCTTCCTGCCCGGCCCGGCGGTGAATGGTGGGCCGCCCATTTTGTTGCTGCATGGGTTTGGAGCCTCGATCGGCTATTGGCGCTCCAACATGGAAGCCCTGGCGACTCACCACCCGGTTTATGCCCTCGATTTGGTCGGCTTTGGCGCATCCTGCAAACCATCGGTGGCCTACGATGCCTACTTTTGGGCGGAGCAGGTGCGGGAGTTTTGGCAAACCTTCATTGGGGTTCCGGCGGTGGTGGTGGGCAACTCGATCGGCTCGGCCATTGCCCTCACGGTGGCGGAATGCTACCCCGAAATGGTTTGTGGGGCCGTGGCCATTAGCTTGCCCGATCCATCCATGCGCGAGGAAATTATTCCCAGGGCCCTGCGCCCGCTGGTGCTGGGGCTGGAGGCTTTGGTGGCTTCTCCCTGGCTGTTGCAGGCTGTTTTTTATGGGGTGCGCCGGCCGGCCGTGGTGCGGCGCTGGGCTGGCTTGGCTTGGGGGGATCCCGGGGCGATCGATCCGGAGTTGGTGGAAATTTTGACAGAGCCGGCCCGCGATCGGGGGGCGGCCCGCACCTTTGCCCAAATCATCCGGGCCATGGCCAGCAGCCGGTTTTCGCCCCCCATTCGGCGGGTGTTGAACCACATCCAAATTCCGGTGCTCCTGTTGTGGGGCACGCGCGATCGGCTCATTCCCTTCGCCCTCTCCCAACAATTTGTCGGTTGTTCACCGCGTTTGGAATTTGTACCGATCGAGGGAGCGGGCCATTGTCCCCACGATGAAGCGCCCGATCGAGTGAATGCCCTCTTACGCCAATGGCTCGATCGACTGGGGCGATCGGCCGACGCGGCAGGAGAAAACTAGGCTGCGAACCAGACAAAACCCCGGTAACACGACCGAGAAAGCGGGGTTTAGGGCATTGATCGGCCACCTATCCATTGCATAATGGGGTCAACCTTTCGCATCGGGAGCAACGGCATCGTGGGCATCGTCGTAGAAAACGTCACCAAACGCTTTGGCGATTTCCTGGCCGTCGATAACGTCAGCCTTAGTTTAGAGTCCGGTTCGCTGGTGGCCCTGTTGGGTGCGTCGGGATCCGGTAAATCAACCCTGTTGCGGTTGATTGCCGGCCTCGAAAAGCCGGACAGCGGGCGAATTTGGCTCACCGGCAAAGATACCACCGACCAAACCGTACAAGAGCGCAACATCGGCTTTGTGTTTCAGCACTACGCCCTGTTTAAGCACATGAACGTGCGCCAAAACATTGGCTTTGGGTTGGAATTACAAAAGACCGATCGCGCCAAGGTGCGCCAGCGCGTCGATGAGCTACTGGAGTTGGTGCAGCTTTCGGGGTTGGGCGATCGCTACCCCTCCCAACTGTCCGGCGGCCAACGGCAACGGGTGGCCCTGGCGCGGGCGTTGGCTGTGGAACCGAAGGTGTTACTGCTGGATGAACCCTTTGGAGCATTGGATGCGAGGGTGCGCAAGGATTTGCGGGCCTGGTTGCGGCGTTTGCACGATGAAGTGCATGTGACCACGGTTTTTGTGACCCACGACCAAGAGGAAGCGATGGAAGTGGCCGATGAAATCGTGATTGTGAATCATGGGCGGATTGAACAAATTGGCTCGCCCGCTGAAATTTACGATCGCCCCGCCACGCCTTTTGTGATGAAGTTCATCGGGCCGGTGAACATCCTGCCCAGCGATTCCCAAATCTTCCAGGCTCACGGCATTGATTCCACGGAGCCGGAAATTTTCCTGCGGCCCCATGATGTGGTGATTGAACTAGCACCGGACAAGGCCACGGCTCCGGCCCGCGTTAGTCGGCTGGTGCATTTGGGTTGGGAAATTCAGGCGGAATTGGTGTTGGATGATGGGCAGGTGATGACGGCCCATCTGACGCGGGAACGATTTGATGAATTAGATCTTTCGCCCCAGCAACGGGTTTACGTCAAGCCCAAGGGAGCAAAGGCGTTTCCACTGCATTATTCGATCTAATTCTGTCCAATTCGGCCTGAATCACCTTGCTTAGTTAATTCATTTGATCGATCGATCGATTGATTTGATTGATCGGTTGGGTCAATGCGCCTTAAGCTGCGCCGTCTAAATTACACCGATTGCCATTACACCGATCGCAACAGAGACTGACCCAAGTAGCTGTCGCGATCGGGCACGCCAGGCAGGGCAAAGAAATAGCCGCCCCCGATCGGCTTAATGTATTCCTCCAAGGGTTCACCATTCAGCCGATTTTGAATGGCTTCAAAGCCAGTTTTCACATCCTGTTGAAAGGCTAAAAAGAGCAAGCCCATGTCCAACTGACCGGCGCGATCAATATCGCGGGAATAGTGGAATCCTTTGCGCAAAATTTGATGTTCTCCCATGCCGGGATTGCGCGGATTTGCCAATCGGATATGGGAATCGGGGGGAATTGCTTTGCCGGCCCGTTGATAGTTTGGAATCTCTTCCTCGTGGCGGTAACCCAAGGGCGCACCGCTACTGCGCGATCGCCCCATCACCGCTTCTTGCTCATCCAAGGGAGTTCGATCCCAAAACTCCACAAACATCCGAATAATTCGCACCACGTGATAGGAACCGCCGACCGTCCAGGCCGGTTCTGGGCTGTTGCGAGAAACCCAAACCAATCGGTTCATTAACTTCTCGTCTTTCGGGTTCGGGTTCACCGTGCCGTCCTTGAACCCCAACAGGTTGCGCACGGTGGTGCGGCGGGGATGGGGGTCGCGATCGGGCTGTTGGAAACCGGCCATTTGCCAACGCAAAACCACCAACCCCGACAATTGCTTCAGGATGTCGCGCAGGGCGTGGATGTTGGTTTCTTCGTGGTTGGCGCAAAACTGCAAGAGCAAGTCGCCATGGCAAAGCTGGGGATCGAGGCGATCGTTCGGGAAATTGGGCATTTCCGTCAAATGACGCGGTTTGGCGGCGGCCAGGCCGTAGCGTTGGTCAAACAGAGAAGCTCCCACGGAAACGGTGACCGTGAGCCGATCGGCGGGAAATTCATCGCCCAAAATACCGGAGCCGCTGGGGGGATAGCGCTGATCCAAGGGCTTCAGGGCACCACCGGCCATCAAATAGGCAATGCGATCGGTCAGGGTTTGAAACAGTTGAGTCAGTTCCTGGCGATCGCGTGCGGTCACGTCCAAAGCCACCACCAAAGCAGCGGCCACATCCGGTGTGGCGATGCCCGGTTGGTGAGGGCCCCAAAAGGGAATCGCCTCCGCCAGGGCAGCGGCTTCGGAGCGATCACCCCACCAACGCTGACCTTGCCACAGGCCCAGGCCTGCACCAACGGCGATCGCCAATCCCCGTCCCAGGAGTTGCCGCCGACTCCAGGAAAAGCGTGGTTTTACCATGAATCTTCCCTCAGAAATTTCCTCAAAAACGATGTTTGCTCCGTTGGTATAGCAGGCAGGAATAACGGTTATTTAGCCCTAAACACCGATTACGCCCCGTAGTTTGGAAATGTTTTCCGCAAGCTTGGCCAAATCTGCCTGTAAGCGCTTTTTGTCGGCGGCCGAAAGCTTGTCGTAGGTCATGAAGTCGCCATTGGGCAGCTTATATTTCTCCAAAACCTGATTCACGGCCGCAAAATCCCGATCGACCCGTTGCAGCACCGTGGGCTGAATTCGCTGCACCATGGGCCGCACCAAATCCACAACCTTTTGGGAGCCTTCCAAGTTGGCGCGGAAAGACCAAAAATCCAAACGGCTGTAGCGATCTTCCTCGCCGGTAATTTTGCCCAGGGAGACTTCTTCAATCAGTTCCGAAGCCCCGCGAACCATATCCCTCGGCTCAATTTCCAAAGAAGCCACGCAGGTTTTTAGCCCCTGAAGATCCGTCATTAGCTTGCGGGCAAAGGGTTCATAGCCTTTGGTCGTGTTGTACTTAAACAACCCCATTTCAATGCGGTGGAAACCTGTGAATGCCGGGTCGTCTTCCCCTTTAAAGTCATCCACCCGCGCATCGATCGCCCCATCTAGGGCCGCAAAGGACGAGGCGATCGGCTCAATGCGTTCCCAACCCAACCGCGATGAGCCATACACCGCTTTCGCCCCCGCCACATCTCCGGCAATTACCCGATCGGTAAACACCTTTGTATCGGTCACCAGGCGATCGACCTCTTGCACCACATAGGTCTTGTAATCGGCCACCGCTTTCTGAAGTTCCTCTGGCTTAATGGCCGGGTTCGGTGTGACCGCAGCGCTGCTGTCTTCGGCCCCTTCACCGCCTTCACCGCCTTCGCCGCCTTCGCCCCCTTCACCCCCTTCACCGCCAGCGCCCCGCCGACAGGGATCCAGTTCCGAAGCCACCGCCCCAGGCGAGGCCGTTGCGGAAGCCACGGGAGATTCAACCCCAGGCGAGGCCGTTTCTTGGGTTGAGACCGCTGCAGTTTGCTGAGGGGCAACCGCACAGCCCGTGGGACTCAGGGCCGTTAACAGATATGCACCAATGCCAACCCAAAGTTTTGTCTTATTTTTCATGGCTGCTGAAGTCTGATGGCTAAAGATCCGATCGCCAGGGGCAACGATTGCTGGGCAGAGGGTGCTTGGGCGCGCCGATTGGCCCCTCCAGAAATTGGAGCGGAGATCAAAAATTGCGAATTACTTGCAAGAGTATAACAGGTGCTTGTCCCGCTTCCTGGAACCAGACTAGAGCAGCCGCGATCGGGAAAATGCTTGTATTTCTTGAAGCTGAGCATTTTTGGAGTTCACCCTGCTCCAGGGACTTCAGCCGTTTACTGCCAAACTGTAGTAATTTTTCTAAGAAAAAGATCTGCAATTAAAAAGACTAATGATTATTTCTATTGCTAATGTGCTGAGCGCGGCGGAACTGGCCACCATTGAGGCACAACTGGCAGGCGCAACATTTATTGACGGCCAGGCCACCGCTGGCTGGCACGCCAAGCTCGTGAAGCACAACACCCAACTGGCCAGCACAGACCCCGCCTTTGGCCCCTTGCGAACGTTGGTGCAACAGGCCCTATGGCGCAATCCGTTGTTTCAAATGGCCGCGCTACCCAAGGCGATCGGGCCGATTTTGTTCAGTCGCTACGAAACGGGCATGGCCTACGGCAGCCACGTGGACAACGCTTTCATGGGCAGCGATCCCAAGATTCGATCGGACTTGTCTCTCACCCTGTTTTTGCGATCGCCCGAAACCTACGACGGTGGCGAATTGGTGATTGAAACCACCAATGGCGAAGAAACCTTCAAGCTCGCAGCCGGAGCCATGGTGCTCTATCCCTCCTCCACCCTGCACCGCGTGGAGGCGATCGCCCAAGGCGTGCGGCTGGTGGCCGTCACTTGGATCCAAAGTCTTGTTAAAGATCCCGCCGAGCGAGAGCTGCTCTTTGACCTGGACACCGCCCGCCAATCGCTATTTGCCAAAACCGGCAAAACGCCCGAGTTTGACCTCATTGCCAAAACCCACGCCAACCTGCTTCGGAAATGGGGAGAACTTTAGCCACAGCGAGGCAAACACTAGACCTCTTGCATCAATCAAAACCCTCACCCTAAATCCCTCTCCCAAGTCGGGAGAGGGACTTGACAACCAACAACGAAATCGCCGTTATTCCCGATTTCTGGCTCCCCTTCGCCCGCCTTGGGAGAAGGGGTTGGGGGATGAGGGCTGTTAGCTGATTCGCGCAAGAGGTCTACTAACCAGACCCAGCGCCGTGAATGGATTCTGTGCAACGCGCCCAGGGGCCGGCCTGGCCCGATCGATTCCAGGGGCTGACTTGATCGATCGGGCGCTGAAATGTTGAAATTCCGTTGAGGTCACATAGGTTTACGTTGATTTTTGTGTAGAATTTTAAACGAATCGTACAATTAATAATTTTTTAAATTTAAAAAATCACGCTCGATATCTTATTCGTTGAATGCCATTTAAGTCACCAAATCGATCAAATTCTTCTCACCTGCCATCTATTTCATAGCATCAAATTGCAATTCAAAGGATTCATGAAGCAACAATTCAAAATAATCAAAAGGAGCTGAAATTGATTTATTTGTATAAATAACAACGCGAAATTAAAATTTAAGAATCTTATTAACCAACAAAAGATAATTGATTAATAGAGACTTGAACCTCATACAAATATTTTAAAAGCTCTAACAATTACTCAACCACCTCTAAAAATTGACTGATTGGGATTTGTCTGAAGCTTAGACTACCAAAAGGCTTGTATTTAGGGTAATTAATGGGAGCAAGCCCTAATTTGTCTGGATTTCCACAAATTTGCTGAATATTTTCACGACTTTTTCATTGATCGACGTAATACTCAATAGCTCGATCGTCCACTGGAAATCTATGGAACAGATCATCAACGTCATCACAGCTCGCAAATCCCTAGCGTGGCTGCAAAAGTTTCACTTCGGGTCAATCTTGGCAACCGCCTTGGTTTACGATGCCCTGGCAGAGCTGTCCCGGGCCGTCGCTTCCACGCCAAACTCAGTCACCCCAGTTTGGCCACCGGATGGATTTGCCGTTGGTATTGTCCTGCTCTGTGGCAGAGGCGTGCTTCCCGGCGTTTTTTTAGGATCCTTAGGGGCTAATATTCAAGCCTTTTGGGGCGATCGCAATCTGATCACCCTGCTGTTATCTACCGTAGCCGTACTGGGCATTGCCGCCGGAACTACTGCGGGCACTCAATTAGGAACCTATTTATTTAAACAGTCAACCCGCAGTCGATATCCATTTAGCCAAGTTTCTGACACCATTCGATTTTTGGTTTACGCAGGATTGCTGGGCCCCGTTGTCAACGCAACAATGGGCGTAGGCATGTTAGCTGCTGCTGGGAAAATCGATTTTTTTGAACATGCTCCTAGCACTTGGTTAACCTGGTGGATTTCTAACGTTGCCGGTATTTTTATTTTGACACCACTCATTTTGAGCGGATATCGCTACCTAAAACTGAACCAACTGAGTTGTTGCAACCTATCACAGCTTATTTTTCATGTCTTAAATCGCAAAATTGTGAATCCACATTCTTTTCAAGGTGTTTTATCACGATTAGGAATCAAGGTGATTCCAAGCAAAGAAATTGAATTTCTATTTTTATGTTTAAGTGTTTTCTTGATCAGTTTTTCTGCTTTTTGGAATGGACAATCCATCGCCTATGTTTTGATTCCCTTGTTAATTTGGGCTGTTTTCCGTTTTGGAGACTTGGGCGCTAATTTCACAGCTTTCTTGATTTCTTTGATGGCTATTTTGGGCACGGTGCGCGGGTTGGGCAGTTTTGCCAGCCCTCACCTGAATCAGTCGTTGATGGGTTTACAGTCTTTTATCGTGGTGGTAGTTTTTACATCGTTAATTTTGACGGCAACTTTGGCTGAGCAAAACACTGCTAAGGTGAAGCTAGATCAAGCATTCGCAGATTTAAAGGTTGCCAATCATGTTTTGGAGCATCAGGCCAGAACGTTAATTCAGCAAAATCGAACCCTAGAGCGAACTCTTGAGGAGTTGAAGTTCACTCAGGCTCAAATGGTTCAAAGTGAGAAAATGTCTGCGTTAGGAAATTTAATTGCTGGAGTCGCCCATGAAATTAATAACCCGATCGGCTTTTTAAATGGCAGCATTGAAAATGCGAAAGAATATGCCAACTATTTGTTGGAACATATTCGGCTTTACCAGAAGCAATATTCTGAACCTGGAAGGGATATTGTGGAACATGCTGAGGATATTGATTTAGAGTTTTTAGAGGAAGATTTTCCTAAATTGTTTGAATCCATGCACAATGCCACCGATCGGGTGACTGGAATTAGTAAAAGTTTACGAGCATTCACGAGATCGGACACCGATCAAAAAGTCAGGGCCCAACTGACAGAGAATTTGGAAAGCACGATTCTAATCTTAAAATATCGCCTGAAGGCTACGAATCATCGCTCTGAAATCCGGGTGATTCGTAATTATGAGAAATTGCCTGAAATCTACTGCTTTCCAGGACAACTAAATCAGGTATTTATGAATATTTTGGCTAATGCCATTGACGCGATCGACGAGTTCGCCATGGAGCAGAGCCTTGAAAATTTACCAGCCCGCTCCTATCAAATTACCGTAACCACAAAGTTAGAAACGAATCAGATTGTGATTGGCATTGCTGACAATGCTAAGGGAATGGATGAGGCAACGATCGCTCGGGTTTTTGATCACCTCTTTACGACCAAGGGAGTGAACCAAGGCACAGGAATTGGTCTATCGATCGCCCAAGAAATTGTGGTGACCAAACATGGCGGGTCGATCGATGTGCAATCCCAACTCAATCAGGGAACTGAGTTTTTGATTCGTTTGCCCATTGATTCATAAGGAACCCACGGATTAACCTGCTGATTCATCGTGAAGTAAAATCAGGCAATTGATAGGCTCTTGATGGGCTTTGGTTGTTCAAACATTCCCTAGGAAACTGGGGGCAATTGCTGTTCAATAAAGCCAATAATTTCTGGCAACCCATGGCCCGTTTTCAGATTGCTGAACAGAAAAGGGCGATCGCCTCGCATTTTTTGGGCATCCCGTTCCATGACCGCTAAGTCAGCACCCACATGGGGAGCCAAATCGATTTTATTAATCACCAAGAGATCAGATTTAGTGATCCCTGGCCCCCCTTTGCGAGGAATTTTGTCACCGGCTGCCACATCAATCACGTAAATCGTTAAATCAACTAACTCCGGGCTGAAAGTGGCGGCCAAGTTATCTCCCCCACTTTCAACAAAGGTGATTTGAATGGGGCGATCGCCCTGCGCAAATTTAGCCTCTAATTGCTCGATCGCCACCAGATTAATGGAAGCATCTTCTCGGATGGCCGTGTGGGGGCAACCGCCGGTTTCCACACCCACGATTCGATCGGGGGAAAGAGCAGCACTCCGAACTAAAAACTGAGCATCTTCCTGGGTGTAGATATCATTGGTCACCACCGCCAGACTATATTGATCGCGCAATTTTTTACACAAAGCATCCACCAGGGCTGTTTTTCCAGAACCCACTGGTCCGGCCACCCCGATTCGTAATTGACTGGTCATGGTAATGGTTAATCAATGAACTCAAATGAACTCATGAGATGGACGCATAGCCAACTCATTCAATTGAAGAAATTCTGGCAAAGGCTCATTGGGTTTGACAAGATCTTCAACCACTTAAGCGGGGCCATCAATGGGTAATTCAATCGTTAATGTTGCTCCCTGTTGGGGGGCAGACTGACAAGATAGTCGTCCGTGGTGTTGTTGAGTAATGATTTGGTAGCTCACCGATAGGCCCAATCCTTTGCCTTCGCCCACTGGCTTTGTGGTGAAGAAGGGATCAAAGATTTTTTGGCGCACACTGTCTTCCATGCCTGGGCCGTTATCGGTGATGGAAATTTGCACAGTTTGATCGCTAATTTTGCGAGTTTCAATGGAAATTTCGGGCATGGGCTGCAAGGCAAAACCGGCGGGCGATCGCAAGGCATCGATCGCATTGGTCAAAATATTCAAAAAGACCTGATTCACCATACTGGCGTAGCAATTCACCAACGGAATTTCGCCATAGTTTTTTAACACGCTGATTTCTGGCTGTTGGCTTTGCACCTGTAATCGGTGCTGCAAAATCAGCAGCGTGTTGTCAATTCCTTCATGCAGGTCTACTTGTTTTTGATCCGATTCATCCAAACGCGAGAAATTTCGCAGTCCGAGGACAATTTGCCGCACCCGATCGACCCCATTTTGCATGGAGTGAAACAAATTGTTCAGATCTTCTTTCAAAAAATCCAACTCCATTTCTTGCATTCTTGCTTGAACAATTGGATGAATTTCAGAGGAATGCTGCTCATGGAGTGTCAACAAATCCAGGAGGTCTAAAAAGTAAGACCGAGCATGAGTAATATTACCCATAATGAAACTAATAGGATTATTAATCTCATGGGCAATACCGGCCACCATTTGCCCCAAGCTCGACATTTTTTCCGCTTGAATCAGTTGCGCTTGGGTTTGTTGCAGTTCTTGGAGCGTAATCTTCAACTGCTGGTTTCTTTCGGTTAGCTCCTGAGTGCGAGCGGCCACTTTCTTTTCCAGATTGTTGCTGTAGTCTTCCAAGTTTCGGTAGAGGCGCGCATTTTCAATGGAGATCGCCGCTTGCGCCATCAAAATTTGCAACACTTCCAGGCGATCGGGCGTGAATGCATCGATCGCCAAATTATTCTCCAAATAAAGAACGCCCATCAACTGTCCTTGTTGAGTAATGGGCATACAAATCACCGATTGAATTTGCTGGTTTGCAATGTAAGGATCATTGGTAAATAATCCTTCAGCCATGGCATTTCCCAACACCACTGATTCTTGAGTTCGTTGCACGTATTGAATCAGGGAAACCGGCAAAGATAAACTCGGAGATAAGGGGCAATTTAGGGGAACATCTACAGCCGTTTGCCCTTCCACATGGCTGGTGGCCACCACAGTTAGCCGATTGTTTTGTTGGGGATCTTTGAGGAGCAAATAGCCCGTTTGGGCCCCCGCATTTTCAAGGGTTAGTCGCGTTAGTTGGGTTAACAATTGCGACAAGACAATTTCCCCCGAAAGGGCTTGGGCCGCTTTAATCACGGTGTTAATATCCAGCACCGTGCTGGCGGTTGTGTGGGGATGGGTGGAATGCTGAGTGCCCGTGGGCGGCAAGGTGGGCGGCCGACGTGGCGACAGATTTTGTAAGGGCAGCGATTTGGCCTGGAGCGCGGCAACTTTAGCTTTAGCTCCCCAGCGATCGTAAGCATGAGCTGCATCCAGCCAATATTGCTTAGCAATTTTGTCGCGCCCAGAGTCGTGATACAGCTCAGCGGCACGCTCGGCCGCGATCGCCACTTCAGGCCAGCGACTATGGGCTTGGGCCGTGTTGATGGCGCGATCGTAATAGTCCATGGCGCGCAGAATTTCCCCTTGCCAACGGGCCGTTTCTGCCAACACCAATTCATATTTACTTTGATAGTTTTCTGGTGCGTGATGTGCCCAATTTTCCAACTTTGCCGTCAAAAGTTCTAAGGTGGAAGGCCGATCTTGTTCTTCTTCATTTAGAGCAGCCAAGTCACTGGGTTGAGTGGTTTTGAGATAAACCAATGCGGCATAAAATGTGAAGCCACCAGACAACATCGAAGCGGTGGCTGCTGCTTGGTACTGGTCAGCCAAATTCGCCTTGTTTTTTGCTGCTTCCCAGTCATTCATGACATAGGCCAGAATGGTTTCTGCAAAATAGATAAAGAAAAGCAGCATTTGGTTTTCAGAAGCTTGAATTTCTGAAACCAATTGGCGATTAATATAGCGGCCTTCCAGTTGAGAAGTGGGTGTTTCTGGCGACTCCAAGGCTTCCGTGAGTTGTCGCCAAGTCATGGCTGGATATAAGCCATGATCCTGTTTAATTTTCTGGAGCAATTCGATATACAGTTGTTGCTCTCGGGCCACTTCTGCCAAGGGCGTTCCCACCAACATCATGTAGCCACAAGACCACATGGCGCAGTAGGTGGCATAAACCACATCACCCGTTTCCATTCCCATTTGCACTGTGCGCTCAAGGAATTGAATCGTGTTTTGATGGGGTTCTTTCCAATGAACCACAAAGGAATTGAAAAGCATGTGGATTTTGCATTTCAGAGCATCCGAGGGATATTGCTCCAAAATTTGCAAAGAAATTTGTCCCGATCGATAGCCCAATTCAATTTGATTTAAGGGACCACACAACAACAATCCATACATGCCATAGGCGTAGGCGGCGAGAGCTGAATGGCCCAGCTCTAGGCACATATTCACCATCAGAAAAACGATGAAGGGCAATAAATCGGGTCGCACTTCGTAAGAGGGGCCCGTGATGATGATCAGAATTTCGAGGGCAGCCAAAGCAGCCCGATCGCTCATTTCTGGGTAATCTGCCAACTGATCCAACTCCGGCAGCGGCTGATTTAGTTGCAACAGTTGCGAATCAATCACCAAGGGATAGCCCAGTAGTTCCAAAACAGGCAAAGCTGTTTCGATCGCACTGTGCATTTGGTTTTCAGCGATCAGAAATTGAATTTTTAGCTCATAAATTTTTGCGCGGTCAATCAGCGAGCATGAGCGCTCTAAGGCAATTTCTGAAAGAGTATATGCCTCTTTAAATTGAGCCAATAAATATTCAACTTCCACACTCGTAGTATAGAGGTTAAATGTTAATTCATAATCCATTTCCCAGGCATTTCCCGGCAGCAATCGACGGCCCATTGCAAAGTATTCTTGGGCCGAACTGTAGGCCGCCGCAGCCTTAGCCTTTCTACCTGCTCGATCATTTAGCCGCGCCAAGAGTAACTGTTCCTGGGGATCCGAAATGAGGGCAGAACCCACATTCATCGCATTCACCACATCAAACAGACAATCATCTAGCCGATCGGGTTCAATACTGTTGAGCAACAAGCGACCCACCGTTAAATGGATGAGTTGCTTTTCCTCATTAGGAATCAGAGAATAGGCCGCTTGCTGCACACGATCGTGCAGAAATTTGTAGGTAATCGTGACTGTTTTACAATCTTCTAACACTTGCGGAATTTCATAAGCTGCATTCAGCGGAATAACAAATTCTGCCTGAAGAGCTTGCCACAAATCTGCGAAAGTCTCCGTTGTAGATTTTTCATGAACAATAGCCAACATATCCAAACTAAATTGGTTACCAATGCAGGCGGCTAATCGCAGCGCCCGTTGCACAGAAACATCCAATTGTTGGATCTCATGAACCATCAAACTAATCACATTTTCGGTGATCTCAATAGGCGGCAAATTTTGAAAACTCCATTCCCATTGCCCCGTTCCCGATTCAAACCAAATGACCCCTTCAACATAGAGGTATTTAAACAACTGCGTTAGGAAAAATGGATTTCCCTGGGTTTTTTGCACCAACAATTGGGCAATGGGTTCCACGGTTGCCAACGGTCGGTGCAAGGTGTCTCCCACCAAAGTCAACACATGATCCAGCGTCAGGGGCTTGAGGGTAATGGTTTGCAGTTTGGCTCCCTCCGCTTCGATCGCCCCGAGCATCCGTAACAGGGGATGCATAGAGTCCACTTCATTATCGCGATAGGCTCCCAACATCAACAGGTATTGCCCATCAGGATCAGTCATTAACTGTTCAATGAGTTGCAAAGAAGCCGCATCAGCCCATTGCAAATCGTCTAGGAAAATGACCAGCGGTTGATCGACCTGGCAGAACACATGAATGAAGGTGCGAAAAACCAAGTTGAAGCGATTTTGGGCTTCGGAAGGGGGCAACTCCGGTACTGGAGCCTGGCGACCAATGATCGATTCCAATTCGGGAATCACATCGGTAATGATGGATCCGTTGCTGCCTAAAGCTGCGGTCAATTTTGCGCGCCAAACGGCAATTTGCTCATCCGTTTCAGTCAGTAATTGCCGCGCCAGTTCACGAAATGCTTGAATGGGTGAAGCGTAGGGAATATTGCGTTGAAATTGGTCAAACTTGCCACTGATGAAGTACCCACGCTGGCGGGCGATCGGCTTATGCACCTCATTCACCAAAGCCGATTTGCCGATGCCGGAATAACCCGCCACCAGCACCATTTCCGTATTTCCCGCGCTGACGCGATCGAACACATCCAAAAGCTGTTGCACTTCCATTTCCCGCCCATAGAGCTTTTGGGGAATGCTGAATGTGCCACATTGATCGCGCTCCGCCAGAGGAAACGGGGCGATCGAACCAGACCGTTGCCACTGGCTCAGGCATTCCTCCAAATCCCGCTGAATGCCATAGGCACTTTGGTAGCGTTCTTCTGCCGTTTTGGCCATCAGCTTCAAAATCACTGCTGACACTTGAGGCGGAATTTGGGCATTGAGGTAGTGAGGCGGAACGGGCGACTTTGCAATATGGCAATGTACCAATTCCATGGGATCGCTGGATTGGAAAGGAAGCTGGCCCGTTAATAACTCATAGAGCGTGACACCCAAAGAATAGAAATCGGTTCGATAGTCCACCGTACGGTTCATGCGTCCCGTTTGCTCTGGCGACACATAGAGCAACGTTCCCTCTAAAAGATTGGGACTACTGAGGATCGGGTGTTCCTTGGAAAGGCGAGAGGCGATCGAAAAGTCTGTTAGCTTTAATTGCCGAACCTTAGGTTCAAAGATTAGATTATGTGGCTTAATATCCTTGTGAATAATCTGGCAGTTATGCAGCCGTCCTAAAATTGCTGCCAACTGGCAACCAATCCATAGAATATCATCCAGTGAAAGCGACTGATTTTGGAGGCAAGAGATCAAGTCACACCCTCCAAAATCCTCAAGCACTAAAAAGGGTTTGCCCTGGATTTCATCAAGTCCATAGGTTTCCACAACCCCTTCTAGATTTAAATCTCTGAGCACTTCATATTCATGTTGAAGCTTAGCCAAATCAGCCCGGTTGGGATAATCAGAGGCCACCGTTTTTAAGATGACTGGCTTTTGCTCTGGTTGTTTCAATGCCCGATAGACAATTGTCCGCTCGGTTGTTGAAAGAACTTCCGAAATTTGATACTGAGCAAACACGTCCATAACAATTTAGTGGCAGCGTAACTTACAAACAGAAACAGAATCAGGGCAGAAATAAAATCGGAATATGATTAATCTTGAAGGCTGTAAGTCAACCCTGAACATAGATTCACATGAATTTGTAATTATTGCTTGATTTTGTTAAATTGTCATGCTTTTACTAAATTTTCGCTCTTATTCCCAAAATCAATTGATCTTGGTTCACCAACTAAAGACCTGCCCACTGAAGCGATTGGCTGTGTCGAATTTAGATTGGTAATCAATGTTCAAATTAGATGTTATGACATCGATCACGATTAGACATTAGTAAAGTAATATTAACATCAAATCGTGATCGACGACGACTCCATCGCAGGCAAACGCTAGCTAAACCAACGATTTATTAATTGCCATAGGGCAATAAAGGGAAAGAATAGCCGCAAATACCAGGGCGAAACTTTTCCATTCCAAGGCAGTCCCCGCTTGTAGCGTAAGTAGTCTGACCAACGGCGAACTGCAAACACAATTGGCTCCTTTAATTCCCAAATTTTGCAATAGGGAGCCTTGACTTGATAAGCGTCAATGATGGCGTTCACGGCCCGGCGCGCTGCTTCATTGGCTCCTTCCATGGTTGCCAAGTCCGTGTTGGTGCGCACATAGTCTGAGGCCAAGAAAAAGTTGGGAATCTTGGTATGGGCTTCCGGACGCAGCACCCAGGTATTCACCAAGTTAACCAACAAGGGTTCGCCGTTGACGTTGGCGTTAGGGTCACCAATGCGGCTCTTATAGAGCAGCCTTTCCCGTCCCAATCGTTCATGGAAGCGCTGGGATAGCGGCGAGGACTCCAGGTGCAGTTTCTCGTTAGGCACTGGCAGCGGAATCGGCCCGACAAATCCCTTCGCCACTAGCGCATTCACCGCCAACCGGGCTTGGCTTTGATCCACATTGAGATATTCAGCAATCTCCTCCAAGTTAACTTCGCGGTTCTGATGATGAATCCACAAAAATAGATCCTTGAAGAAGTCAGGTAATGCACCATTCAGGACTTCATCGAGTTTTTCAGGATCGGTTGCTAAGTCACAGCAGTTGTGAACGATATCGGGATCCAAAAACCAGCTATGAAGATCCTCATCTTTCAGGAGTGGTTTCCCCTTTTCCTTCAAGGAGCGCTTCATTTGCTCCCACACTTCTTCCTTAATCTCCTCAGGGTTGCAAATTTGGGCTGGTTTGGGAATTTTCAGCCCCAACGTACCGTTAATTGCGCCCACTTCATCGGTGTTTGGGTTGATGAAGTAACCCCAGTTGGAGGGGATGGCGGAGATGATGCCCCGAACTTGCCCATCGCCAAATTGTTCAACGGGAAACTCTGGCCAAAACTTGGTTTGGGAAATGGACGTTAAGGCCCAAGGGGAATCCACATACAGCACGTGACCATGGGTGACGGGCACATCTCGGTTGAGATAGTACTGAATGCCGTTCATCCAAGCGGTGCTGGTTCCCAGGCGCTTGAGGTTGGCGAAGGTGGGGTCGCCTTGGATCAGGTCATCGGAGATCAGTCCAGCGATAATTTCTGCGGGCAAGGCAGCAATGTAAACATCACCCGTGACAAAGCGATCGACCTTGGTTTCTAGGTCAGTGACGATCGCCCCCGAAATTTTGGTGTTGCCTTGGGCATCCCGTTCCGTTTGGATGGAACGCAGGCGGCTGGAAAAATGATAGTCCACACCCCGGGCCTTGAGGTATTTTAGCCAGGGATCAATCCAAACGTCGTTGGTCGGGCCATTCAAGACGCGATCGGCGCTGCTGTTGCTGGGATCTACAATGCCCAACAAAAGCTGCAAGAAGATATCGCCCATGGTCTTGGTGCTGGCCAATTCAGCCCGGGAAGCCACCAGCGAAGTGGTTAGGCCGCGGGCCAGTAAATTTTGATAGGCGATCGACTTGTTTTGGGCATCCAAATAATCCCACCAACCAATTTTTTCGTATTCTCCCAGGCGGCGTTCTGGGCAGGAGGTTAGGAGTTGGAAAACTCGCTCCGCAAAGAACTCCAATTCACCCGGTAAGAGGTCAGCGGTTGCCCCTTGCAGCAAAGCCTGAAAAATGAGGATCAGGTCTCCTAGGCTCTGGGGAAAGCGATCGGGCAGGATAATGAGGTTTTTGTGGTCTTCATATTGGGCCAATGCTAGCCGAGTTGTGTCTACCAAATTGTCAAAAACCCTGCGCACTTTTCCCCCCTGAGGAGGCTGGTAAGGAATGCGCTTCATGGTATCGGTCACATGCCGATAAAAGCTGGGAAAGAAGCGAAACCCATGCTCACCCGGCAGGGGCTGTTTGCCTGGAGCGGCGCTGTCTGGCACTTTGATGCTGCGCGCCTTTCCACCTGCAATGCTTTTGAGTTCATACACTTCAACGGCAAAGCCCCGCTCAACTAACTCGTGGGCGGCGCTCATTCCAGCAATACCACCACCGAGAATGACAACTTTCACCATGCTAAAGCTTCCTTAAGATGCCTAAGAGCCAACAAGTTTGCTTGGTTTGATTTGGATTCCCCTGTTTAGGATTGTTCCCAATCCGATACATAATCATGCCAAACTTCACTTGGGCTACGATCCCGAATGTTTCCCATCTATGGACTGTTGTCCATTAAATCTATAGTGCTTTCTCTTTCCGGAGATCGCAAGAGAGGATAAGGGGTAATTAATGAAAAAATAGTCGATGATTCAAGACAGTTCGCTTCAAGCTGGAGTGGTCTGAAACGGTCATTCAAATCCTTTTTCATTAAATGTGAATTTAAAAGGTGATTGAATTCAACTGGATTTTTACCTTGGATTATTAAATAGGCAATTTCTGTAAATTTACGGATCTTTTTGTATTGGGAACTACAAAAAATACGGATTAACGTTGGATCATTGATCTGTTGTTCGATCGCCCTGCCCGATCGAACAACAGTGAAAAAAGGCCCCTGAACTCGTAAAGCAGCAAAAATCGGTGAAATTGGGCGATCAATTCCCAAGACCGCCATTGGGCAACCAGTCCCGAGCGGAAAGCAAGGTGAACAGTCACATTTCACCCGCCAGCACTTCACCGATCCCTTGGCCCTCGGTCAGCCGCTTGAGGCGCAAAAGCCTTCATTAACGGCAGTTTGAAGACTTGACCTGGGATCTTGCGCACTGAAATCTTCATTGACCTGAGGGCCAGCCTTTCAACCCTTGAGTTACTTGAGTACCAATGGGGTTGTGGCATGATGGGTAGGCCCAATTTTGGTCATGGGTTGCGCCCAAAGCTGCGTTCCAGGCTGGCAACGCCCAAAGCCTGATGCGGCCCCAGGAAGGGCTGTGCCTTGCCTGCGATTCGAGTAGTCTGGTTTTGTCCTCCCCATGACCTTGGCCGTCATCAGGAATCGCCGCATGGTTAGCCCGCCCACTGCTCCGAACGACAATCCCGACTTTAATCCCGACTTTGGCCCCACCTTTGCCCCGGAAGGGCCCGATCGCCCCAACCGGCGATCGCTTCTGTGGCGGCGAATGGGGGCTTGGGCGGTGGAAGTGGCGCTGATTGCGGCCAGCGGCGGCTTGCCCTTTGCGATCGGGCAGGCGGCACGCACGGCCTTGGAGGGGCCGCCCGTTCCGCTGAATCCGGTGCTGGCCAGCGTCGAGGACGCGGCCGCTAAAACCTTTGCCATCCCGCCACACTTGCGCCCCACGGCCGTGGCTCCGATGACAAATCTCTTTTGGTCCGGGGCGTTGGTGTTGCCGGTGGCGCTGGGCGGCTTACAACTTTTTTTGCTGGCCACCACGGGCAAAACTTCGCCGAAGGCCTGGTTTGGTCTGCAATTAACAGATGAGCAGGGACGCGCTCCCGGTTTGGGGCGGGTGTTGTTGCGGGAAGGGGTGGGCCGTTGGGGGCTGCCGCTGGGAACGGCCTATGGCGTATGGCGGGCCAGTGGAGCCTATCCGGATTTATCGATTTTGCTGGGTTTGGCGGTGGTGGGGCTGGCGGTGGAGTCAGGAGCAGCACTGTTGGATCCTCAGCGGCGGCCCTGGCGCGATCGCCTGGCCAAGACGCGGGTTGTGGATTTGCGAGACCCGGAAGGCTGGGTGGAGCCGGGGATGGCGGCCATGGAGCCGGGGCCGATCGAACCGGCCACCATGGGCCGATCGATCCTGGTCAATGGTCGATCAGGCAGTGGTTCGCTCACGGAGCGATCGGCAGCGCGGCTGACGCTGAATCATCCCAACGGCCCGGAAACCACAAATTTGATTCTTTCCCCGATCGGGGCCCGGGGGCTGTGGGCTTGGGTGCGCCAAAACCCCGGCACGGCGATTGTGGTGGTGGGATCGCTCGGTCTGGTGCTGGTGTTGGGAACCTTTGCCGCTACGCAAATCTATGTCCAAGATCAGGCCGATCGACGGGCGGCCCAAGCCCAGAAGCAGGAACTGCTGCTGGATTTGGTGGCTAAATATAGCCAAAATGCCCCTGACCAGCGGCGGGGTTCCGTGCTGGCCCTGGGGGCCGTGCAGGATCCAAACCCGGAAATTGTGCTGTTGCTGAATTTGTTGGGTCAAGAGGAATCTCCACAACTCATCGAAGCCCTGCAACAGTCGATCACCAGCGCCGGGCCTGCCGCCTTGCCCTACTTGCAACGGTTAAACCAAACTCTCAAGACCGATGCGGATAGTTTGGCGGCGGGGCCCAACACCGGAGAGGCCACCCGGGCCGCCCTGCGGTTGCGAGCCACCCAACGGGCGATCGCCAAATTGCTGCGGTTGCGATCGGGCGCTGACGGGTCGATCGACCTCAGCCGCGTGGATTTGGGCCAATCCAATTCGCCCAATGCCCAATTTTCCCTGGTGCTCGATCGGGCTGATCTTTCGGGGCTAAAACTCCGCAGTGCCGTGCTCACCGGGGCCAATCTCCGCGGCTCCGTTTTTCGATCGGCCGGGCCCGATGGCCGCTGGAACACCTTTGACGATGCCCTCACCGACCTCTCCGGAGCCGATCTACGGGGAGCCGACCTGACCAGCGCATCCTTAATTACTGGTCAACTGGAGCGCACCAGCCTGGTTGGGGCCGCCCTGAATGGAACCAACCTCACCAGTGCGCGCCTGATTGGAGCCAACCTCAGCCAAGCCAAACTGCTGGGGGCCAACCTGGAAGCGGCCAACCTGGATGGAGCCAGCCTCACGGGGGCCGATCTCGGGGATGCCAAGCTGAACCAAGCCAGTCTGCATGGAGCCAAACTGGGTCAAGCCCGGGCCGTGGGAGCCAGCTTGGCCCAAGCCGATCTCACCGAAGCCAGTTGGCGCGGGGGCGATCTGTCCACCGCTGATTTAAACCGGGCTAACTTGCGGAATGCCGACCTGAGCGCCACCCGTCTGATTGGAGCCAATTTACAGGGGGCACAACTGCAAAGCGCCCAATTACAAGGCACCGATTTTTCCCAGGCCGATTTACGCGGGGCCCTGTTTGAGGGAGCGAACCTGAAAGGCGCGATCTTTGCCCCAACCAACGCAGCCCCGGCCGGCGGGTTTGTGGGGCGCACTGACAGCGAAAAACCCTCCGCCCTGGTGAAGGGGGCGGACTTCAGCCAAGCCAAAAATCTGGATCCTCGCCAGTTAGCCTATCTCTGCACCCAAGGGGCCATCCACCCCCAATGTCCCCAATAGATTGGCAACCATCGCTCTAGGGGTTGAGGGCGTGGGTTTGCCAACCGTCGGGGGTGCGATCGAACTCGGTGCGATTTTGCGGCTCCCCCTTCAGCTCCAACCAATCCACCCGCTCAGGGATGAGCCACAACAGCACAAAGGTCTCCAGCGGCGCGATCGGATCCGGCGGCGGCGGCGCAAAGGCGGCCGGGTCAACCGTGCGATCGCCACGAGGATTGGGCCAAGCAAATTGCAATCGGGCTGCATCCGAAAGGTTTTGCCACAGGCGCGATCGCTCGGCCTGTTCCGTGGGGTCGGGCGTAGTGGCCAGCACCGCCCGCAAGGTTCCGGCAATCCGAAATTGCTCGCGCGTTTTGGGAAAGTACCAACAGGCTTCCGCGCGGGGATTCGTAGCCAATTGCGGCATCTTTTCGCTGCGGCTGTCCGTGATCACCGTGAGCCAATCCGTGCGATCGCGAAATCCCCGAAAGACCACCGTTCGGTTCGCGGGACTGCCATCAGGGCGCACCGTGGCCAACTGCAAATAGCGGGCATAGATCAGCGATCGGTTGCGGTGCAAGGCTCGCGACAAGGGCGATCGCCAAGGGGCCAAATCAGGGGATGGGGGCGTTGGGGAGTTTGAGGGTTGGGAGTTTGAGATTTCGGGATTTGAGATTGGGGAATCTGAAGCTGGGATCATAGCCGTTGCAACGAGAGGATAGGGGCGATCGGGCGGAATCCTGGGGCGATCGATTGCGATCCCCCTAAGCCACCCCAAGACAGCAGCACCGATCCCATCACCCGCGATCGATCTAACTCATTGCCCACCGCCGAAACCGTCGTTCCCTTAGTGGCGTTGTAGATCGCATAGCGACCATTATTCAGAATGCGATTCTCGCCAGGACTGAAGGCCGTGCCCAAATCCGGCTGTGCGCGATCGATCATCACCAACCCATCGTTACTGTTGCCTTCAATTTGGTTACGGCGCAGCAGCGGTTGGGCCTGATTAGAAATCACCACCCCATCTCGGTTTTGGGTAATTTGATTATCTTGAATCACCGGGCTGGCATTGCCCCCGATCGCCAGGCCAAACCCCGTTGCCTGAAACCGGTTTTCGCGCACAATTCCCCCCGCATCACGGGTGATGGACAGGCCATTACCGCCGTTGTTTTGGAACCAATTTCGCAGAATTTGCGGTTGGGCCCGCCCCGTCACAAAAATGCCGTCGCGATGGTTGTTCAAAAGGCGGTTGTTGGCAATCACGGGCGTGGCTCCGTCGCTTTCCACCCAAATGCCCGTACCACGTGGCACAGGATTGCTGACCGTGACCCCCAACACCGACCCGCTCCCCGTCAGGGCGATCGCCACGGCCTGTTGAGAAAAACTGCGACTGCTGAAGCCGCCGGCCCCTTGAATGACCACCGCTTGGCCCTGGCCGTCGAGATCGCCGCTGAGGGTCACCCCATCGGGCACGCGCAGGGGAAACTGCTCGCCTAATTCCGCACTGTAGCGGCCCGGAGCCAGACGAATGGTGACCCCATTGCTGTATTGACTGGCATGGTCAAGGGCGCTGGTGATGGTGCGGAAGCTACCGCGGCCCGATCGAGCGGCCGCATCATTACCTTGGGGATCGACCGTTAACACCACGCTGGAACGGGCAGGCGGCTGAAACGGCCCGCCTAATGTCCCGATCGCCCCGACCAACAGCCCCAGCCCGATCGCCCGAACAGCCCGACCCGACCAGCAACGGGAAAAATGGCGCAGTGGCAGACCCATGAGATCACGCTCTGATCAAAACTAGGCTGCATTTTAAGCTGAATTGCGGGGCGATCGAGCCGGTCAGCCCAGCGGATGCGGTAGGATGGCAACACCAACTTTGTTGCAATTCCGTTACAAAATCTCGCCTCGATCGCTCGATTTAACGGCCCTTCAAACCCTGCCCTGCAAACCATGATTTACAGCAATCCCCACAGCACGCAATTCGTTCTGGTTACCCTGTTCTTTGCCCTGGCCTTTGGGCAAATTTTTAAGAACATGCTGGAATTTCAGGTGAACCGCTGGTATGAAAACCGCCGCACCCAGCCCACCGTGGAATATAAAAAGCCCCAAATGCGCATCGCCTACTTGGGTTTGGCAGTGTTCACCTTTTTGTGCATGGGCGAAAGCTTGAAGGTTTTGGGATTTTTCACCCTGTTGGCCTATGGGGTGAGCCTGTTGGTGGTGGTTCCCACGGCGATTTTCATTTGGCTGCAAATGGGATCGATGTTTAGCCTGATGGTGAAGGGGGGTTCCGCCGCGATCGACATTGAATCGAATTATGGTCTGTCGGCAGAACAGATCAAGATGAAGAATCAATAGCTTGAATTTAGGCCGCCCGATCGATTCGATCGCCCGATTGATTGCGGCCAAAATTCTGCGGGTCTTGATTTCAATCCCCCCATCGATCAAGATTTGCTTTAACAAGATTTGCTCTAATCAGATTCCCGCGCACCGCATCAAAGAGCGCAAGCTCCATCAAAAAAGTACAAACAAAAAGCACAAAAGCGCAAAACAAACCGATGAGTAAAAAGTGGACTTGGTACATCAAAGCCCAAGCGGGTGTCTTGCTGTTTCCCTTGGGTCTTTGTTTATTTGGGGAAGCGGTAACGCGCCGCATTAACGGCGATTCTTGGTTTTGGTGGGGCACGATCGCCCTAGCGGTGATTAATGCCGGTGTGGGGTTGATGATTGAAAGCGGCCTGATTGGTGGTTTTCCCCGCGACCAAAAACCCAATGAATAAATGAATAATTGGGGTCAAATCAATCAAAATGATCTGTGATCCCGCCATTGGATGATCCAGACATTCGCCCCTTAAGCCAACCATTGACCGATCGAGGCGATCGCCCAGTCAACGCGATCGCCCATGGAAATTGACCCGCTCGATCGACCCGTTCGATCAATCGGCTAGCGGGTTGATCGGGTTGATCAACGGCCTATTGCACCCAGCCGATCGCCCCAGACAGGTCAGCCCCACGGGTCACGGCCCCGTCTAAGGCGGCTCCGGTGAAATTGGTGTTGCGGGTCACGATGCTTCGCAAGTCTGCCTGAACCAGGTAGGCGCGATCAAGCCGAGCATCGGTGAGCACAGCCCCTTGCATCACGGCCCCGCCCATCTTGGCCTGTTGCAGATTCGTGCCAATCAGGCGAGCTTGCCGAAACACCGCCAAGCTGAGGCCCGCCCGCTGAAGATTTGCCTTGCTGAGGTCAGCTTGGGTGAAGTCGGCTCCCGTGGCGATCGCGCTGCGGAGGTTCGTTTCCAAAAACCGCGCCCCCACCGCCTTCACGCTGCTGAGGTTGGCTTCTTCCAAGTTGGTTTGCCGCAGACCCGCCCCCAACAACAGAGCATTGGCGAAGTTGGCTTGAAACCCGTCCGCGCCGCCCAGCTTGGCTTGGGAGAGATTGGCTCCTTCAAAATTCGCCATCACCAGGTTTGCCCCCAGCAGGGTGGCTCCCGTCAGGCTCGATCGCACCAATTTGCTCGATCGCAACTGAGCATCGGACAAATCCGCCCCATCCAACTGGGCAAACCGCAGATCAGCTCCCTGCAAGTTCGCTTCCTTCAGGCGACTGGCCACCAACAGGCTCTGCACCAAACTGGCGCGGGTCAGGGTGGCCCCTCGAAAGTTCGCTTCTCGCAGGCGGGCCTTGTCCAACACCGCTTCCGTGAGGTTAGCCCGCTGGAACTTGGCCCCACGCATCCGCGCATCGGTCAGGGTGGCCCCGCTCAAATCCGCATCCCGAAACTGGGCTTCTTGGCCGGCAATGCCATCGAGCCGGGCCCCGCGCAGGTTAGCCCCGTTCAAAACCGCTGCCGTCAGTGTGGCCCGCTGTAAGTCAACGCCCCGCAAGTCCAAGCCGCTCAGATCAACCCCAGACAGGTCGCACTCAACGCAGGCACGGGTGGTTTGCAACCGTTGCAGGGGGGTGAGCTGGTTGCTGGGGGCCGCCGCCAAGGGCTGGGCCCCCAAGCCCAAACCTAGCCCGATCGCCCCAAAAATCAGGCCCGATCGCCCGAGGCTATTTGCCGCCGTAGTAAAACGCAATTTCCTTCTCCTTGAGGGGGGTCAGGTCAGCATCCAGCAACATTTGATTTAATTCCGCTTGGGCAAAGTGCTTAGCCCCAATCCGCACAATTCGCGATCGCATGGTGTTGGTCACGCCGCTGCGTTGGCGCTGGGCTTCAATGGCCATCACCTTGCGATAGAGTTCCAGACGCGCGGCCGAGATCGGCGTTCCGTCAAAGTCAATCCCCTGCTCGATCGCCACATCGATCGCGTCTGCTCCAGTCGTTTGCGCCATGGTTTGACTAAATCCTTTTGGTTGAATCTTGGGGAATGAAAATGCCGTGGCCGATAAATGCGATCGCCACCGCCATCACAGAGTGCAATCGCAAAATGCCATCGCAAAGGGCAATTGCAAAAAACGCAATAGCAATAGGATGACATCAACCGCGATCGAACCGCTCACCCTCCTTGGGCGAAATTGCGTCGGGTCTAGCTGCTGGCGACCTCGGCCACCAATCGCTCCCAAGCGGCCACCGGATCCGCCGCCGCCGTCACAGGTCGGCCCACCACCAAATAACTGGCTCCGGCCGCGAAGGCCTCGGCAGGCGTGAGGGTGCGTTGTTGATCACCGGATGCGGCCCAAGCCGGCCGCACCCCAGGACAAACCAACAGAAAATCCGCACCACAGTGCGATCGCAAGGTGGCTGCCTCCTGGGGAGAGCAAACGGCCCCCGCCAAGCCAGCCGTTTTCGCCAATTGCGCCAAATGGGCGGTGTAGTCAGCCACGCCCGCAGACACCTGCAAATCGGCCGCCAAGCGATCGGGGCCAATGCTGGTGAGCAGGGTGACGGCAATCAGTTGGGGCGGCGTAACGCCCGCTTCGGTGGCTCCTGCGATCGCCGCCGCTTGGGCTGCTTCCAAGGCCGTCAGCCCGGCCGCCCCATGCACCGTCAACGAATCCACGCCATAACGCCCCACGGCCCGGGCCGCCCCAGCCATGGTGTTGGGAATGTCATGGAGCTTCAGATCCAGGAAAATCCGCTTTTGTCGCTGCTTCAGTTCCTGCACGATCGCAGGGCCCGCGCTGATGAACAGCTCCAAACCCACTTTCCAGAACGACACCTCCGGCAAGCGATCGACCCAAGCGATCGCCGCCTCATAGGTAGACACATCCAGCGCCACAATTACTCGATCGCCACTCACGGTTTTGTCCTCGATCGGCCCCATGGGCCCAAAAAGCAAAAACAGGATAACGCTTTGACTGCGCATCCTGTTGCTGCGGCCCTGGGGCCAGAATTTCAAACGAGAGCGAAAAAACCAACGCCTGAGCGCCAGCCCGCAAGCTGAGTCAGAAATCAGCACTCATGTGAGTGATTCGCCAGTGGCCGAACGCCCCAAATCATGAATCTTCAGGTGATCAGTCTTGGGATTTTGAATGGGGGTTCGGCTGCCAAACTTTTGCTAGATGACCGAGAAGCACTATGGCTTAGTCGTCGTAGAGACGGCATTCAGCCGCATCTGGGTTGTCATCGCAATACTTTTCAAAGGAATTCTTTTCAGGATGCCCTTCTTTTTGGTGCGATGCTTCGGCTTGCAGTTCTTCCAGTGCATCCCAAGCAGCCGCACATTCAGGCGAATGAACTCCATTCACACTGCACGCTTCGCGGGCAGCCTGCCGTTCTTCTTCGATTTGTTCGTGGATGTTGGTGTTGTCAGACACTTGACGATGGCCCTCCCAATAAAAGCCGAGTCCGTCCGAATAGTTTGGCAAAAATCTTCGCGATCGCGCCGCGAGTTTGCCAGAAAGTTTCGATCGGCTCTGGTGTCGTTGTTGGAACGACTCGATCGAGTCTTGGCGAAATGCCAAGGGTTAGGTTTGTTGCAACAGGGGCCCATCAGCCAGCACAACCGAGCATTAAGCCTGCACAGCAAATGCAGCGCAGATTCGGTGGCCAAGCCTCAAGGGTGTAGAGGACGAGTCTGGAACCGGGTAAGGTTCTCAGTCCCAAGGCCCACTCCCAATTCCATTGCTACTTGAGCCAAGCTAGGACGATCGCCTCATGCAGTGTTTTGCTGCGTTGGTGTATCGCTAGGGTGTTTGCCAAGCAGGTTGCTGACCTGTCTTCTACTGTACCCTGACCTGCCCTGACAATCTAGCGAAGAATTGTGGGAAAACCGTACTGCACAGCCCTGGAAACGACGGCTAGCCTTGCCTTGCAGCCCTTGGGAGTGATTACTCACCCTTGGTCTTTTGCAATGAGTCGCAATCAACCGAAATGCTATAGATTACGGGGATCACACCAAACTGGTCTAATCTGCCCAATTTGTCTAAGTTATTCATATTTAACTGGCCTGATTTGTTTATATTTAACTGGCCTAATTTGGTTAACTGGCCTGATTTGGCTGAGTCCCGTCTGAGCTGGCCTCAGGCGATCGGGACAAGGCATGGCGTTTTAAGGCCTCTAGGGGCACAATTCGCAGGGCCGCCTCATGGGTTGCTTGCAAATCCACGGGCGGAGCCGCTCCGGCCGCCACGGCCTCTAGCCACCGACTGGCGCATAAACACCACCGATCGCCCGGTTTCAGTCCCGGAAAATCAGCCCAAGGTAGCGGAGTGCTCAGATCATTGCCGCGCGATCGGGTGAATTCCAAAAATGCCGCCGTCACCTGGGCACAAACCGTATGGGATCCCCGATCGAGCGGCCCCGTTTCGCAACAGCCCGTGCGATAGAACCCCGTGATCGGATTTTGGCCACAAAGCGCCAGCGGCCCGCCCAAGACGTTTTTTGGCCCCTGGTCAGCGCCCTTTGATGGGTCAATGCCTTTTGATGGGTCAGATGGATCCGTTCGATCGCCAGCGGTGAAGGATTGCTGGTTTGGTTCTGGCCCTGGTTTCGGTTCCTGCTCGGGTTTGCGTCCGGTATTTTCAGTATTCATGCCAGGATTAATTGCAGGATTTGCGCCCATACTCCACATTCGGGTTAAAGAAACAAGCCACGCCCGGCGTACCGTTCCTCCGCCCAGGGTTCACCACGCTTGTGATAACCATTGCGTTCCCAAAATCCCAGGGCTTCGTGATCTAAAAATTCCAAGCCCTTCAGCCACTTGCCGCTTTTCCAAGCATACAAATGGGGAACCACCAACCGCAGCGGCCCGCCATGATCCGGGGGTAAAGGCTCGCCAAACAACGTGTGCGCAAAGAAGTTTTCCTCGCGCAGGAAGTCCTCGATCGCCAAGTTGGTGGTGTAGTCCCCATAGCAGTGCTGCATCACATGCACAGTTTTCGGATCTAGATCGATCGCCCGCATAAAGTCCGTCACCTTCACGCCGCGCCACTGCACATCCAACTTGGACCAGCGGGTAACGCAGTGAAAATCTGCCGTGAAGTCCGACTGGGGCATAGCCATCAGGTCATCCCAACGGAGCGTGACCGGCTGGGCACAACCCCAAGCCTCCAGTTCCCAATCCTCTAAGCGAATTTCCGGTGTATCACCATAGGTCAGCACCGGAAACCCCGTCGCTAGGTATTGACCCGGTGGCACGCGATCGCCCTGATTGGGTTCTGGTTTTTGGAAAAATTTGCCTAGCATAGTCACAGCACCGGGTAGAGACTGATTAGGAAAACAATTGCTTTAGTTTGCTGGCTCTAATTTTCTGGCTTCAATGAGCGGAATTTAGCTTGCTGGCTCTAGTTTTCTGGCTTTAATTTTTTGCCTGAGTGGTCTTGTTTTAGTGTTCTTGTGTTGATTTTAAAGCGCTCTCTTGGGACTTCCAATTTTAGTCTGGCTCGATGTTGACTAGGTTAATCCTGAGCAGCTCTGAGCAGCTCTGAACAGTTAAAAATTTAGCCATTCAGGATCACGAGCCAATAAACCAATCATTTCAATAGAAGAATTTTAATAACTAAGTAAATAGTGAATCAAGAATGAATTAAGTAACCATATGAATAGCTGGTTTAGAAACCCGATTGCCCCAAACTCGGGTCACGGGGCTAGGCAAAATAGACAAACGATCGAGGGCGGTGGTGGCGCACTTGCAGAGAGCGACATCAACCGCCGCAAGATGACTTATTCTTCGGTTTCGTCTTCGGTTTCTTTGGTGGGGAAGACAAAATTCGATCGACCGGTCAGGATCGACTTGCCCAGGGACAGGGCTTGCTGAGCACGCAAATTGGCTTTGCGCTTCCAAGTGGCACGGCGTTGATCGCGCTTGCCGTTGGAGGTTTTCTTCTTAGGGACTGCCATACGATCAGGTGTCGTGTCGCGACAAACAGACAACCTTTCGATTCTAGACTAGTCGGGTCGTGATCGCTAGACGGTCAATGGGGTTTCTCCCTAGGCAGCCACCCTGGATAATTCAAGCAGCGCCGTGCAAACCAAGTTGATACGCGATCGCCCTGGGTGATCGATTCGCCAGCGATCGATCCGGCCGGCTCAGCGTTCTGCCGCCATCCACCGCCCCTAACCACCGTCCGATGACTTTTCAAACCCTAAAACCATTTCAAACCTTTTTTGAGCATTGTGTTGGCGACTGGAGCGCCGAACGCACCTACCATTACTTACGCAGCCAAACCGTGGAGCGATCGCACACGGAATTTCAAATTCGCCCGATTTCACTCGAGCAAAAGCAACAAGTCCTACAGGACAATGAACGACCCGATCGGGCCGATCTCGACCAGATTCCGGGCTATCACCTCGACTTCCAAACGGTTTCCGAGCATGGCGAGCGGGTGGCCCAGAGCTTGAATTTTTTGTTCGTCCCCAACGCTGAAACGGGATCAATCCTGGAGGGCGACTACCTGCGCGATCGCGCCTACGAGGAAGCTAAACCAATGGTGGCCCAATTTCACTTCACCATCGCCACTCGGGAATTGATCATGACAACCCACTATCAACGGGTGGTGTCGGTGGATTCAATTACCCTGGTGAATCCTGCCCTTCGCCTGCGGCGAATTTTGAACTACCATCGCCCCGCCACAGCGGATGCGCCGTTGGATCAAATTGCGCTGGCGGGATTTGGTGTTGAACAGAAGATCAATTAGCCTAGAACCGTTGCGCCGGGTTCAACGGCTGGCAAGCAATCTGGACGAGACTGGGGCCGTGAGGGGCGATCGAAACAACAATGGCGAATTTTCGAGTGTGGCTCGTTTTGGTGGTTGGTTTCTTTCTGGCGGCGGAACTGTGGCAGTTGCTCCGAGCAGTGACGCTGCCCACTCCTCTACTGTGGGTGGGGGGCTTGGTTCTGGCCACCGCTTCCAATTGGCATCATCGGGCGGGCTGGCCCTTCAAGTGGTTAGATCAGTGGGCAGCGTTTTCCCGTTCCCAGTCCCAAGGGCCCGTTGCTCAACCGTTTCACGCGCCGGGTTCAGAGGTGCGATCGCCCGATCGTCGTTGAAATTAATCGTTGAAATTCACTGAAATTAATCACTGAGATTCACCGCTGAGATTGCCGCTGAAACCACCCTTGAGAGAAAAGGGCCCCTGTTGGTCTCAGGCGAAATTGGGAAAATTTAGCCAGTTACCCTGACCCGTTGTTCCTGGATTGTGGCCGATCGAGCATCAGTATCCCAAGCGCTTGGTGCAACTCTCCGGTGGCCAACGGAATCGCCAGGGCAACGCAAGCCGCCTGTAGCCCCGCATTCTGGGCTTCCAAGTCAAAAGTCTGGGCATCGATCGGCCCCGATCGCGCCGGCCATTGACCCGTTTCCCAACCCTGTTGGCAATCGGCAGCACAGGTGGAATAGTGCGATCGACAAGTGGCCGGCCGCACCGGATAGATTCCGCAAGTGCCATCGGATTCCAAAAAAGCACAGGGAATTTTATGACCCAGCCGATCGCCCGGGTTAATCAACTCAAGCTGCCCTAAGGTTTGCGCCAACCGCTCCAGGATCAGCCGCCGCTGAGCCATCGGCAGCTCGGCAATCCAATCGGCAATCACCTGGGCTTCGATCCCCGCGATCGGCACGTTCAGATAGCAGCACCAATCACAACCCCGATCGCAGGCCACAAGACAATCGGCCCGCTCCAGGCGCTCTGCAATCGCCCGATCGCCCGCAGCCCACAGTTCCCGTTGCAAGCGCAACAAACCAGGCAAGCCCGCCACCGACCACCGTTCGATCGCAGTCTGTTCCGTCTCTTGGGCTAATTGTTGTGCCCGTTGCCAGCGTTCTCGGGCGGCCCTGGGGTCAAGCTCTGCCATGTTTTTTCGCCTCGCCTGCAAAAACACAGAGACCCCCGACTAGCGAGGGTCTCTGTTAAGGGCGATCGGGTCATCCCGCAGGACAAACCCGATCAAATTGCCAATCGCTCGATCGATTAGTCGAGGTCGGGCATCGCCAGCGCGGGTTCGCTCTCGCGGTTGATCCCCTTCTCGAAGCCCGCTTCAGCCGCGCGAGCGCGACCAGCGTGCCACAGGTGACCCACCAGGAAGAAGAACGCCAACACAAAGTGCGACGTAGCCAACCAAGCGCGGGGCGACACATAGTTAAACGAGTTAATTTCGGTCGCCACACCGCCCACCGAGTTCAACGAACCCAGAGGAGCGTGCGTCATGTACTCAGCCGCGCGGCGAGCTTGCCAGGGCTGAATGTCATTCTTGATCTTGTTCAGATCCAAACCGTTGGGGCCGCGCAGGGGTTCCAGCCAAGGGCCTTGGAAGTCCCAGAAACGCATCGTTTCACCACCAAAGATGATTTCACCCGAGGGCGAACGCATCAGATATTTACCCAGACCCGTGGGGCCTTGAGCCGAACCCACGTTCGCACCCAAGCGTTGGTCACGGATCAAGAAGGTCAGCGCTTGAGCCTGCGATGCTTCAGGGCCGGTGGGGCCAAAGAACTCGCTCGGATAAGCGGTGTTGTTGTACCACACCATCGTCGAGGCAATGAAGCCCATCAACGACAGAGCGCCCAAGCTGTAAGACAGGTAAGCTTCACCAGACCAGATGAACGCACGACGCGCCCAAGCAAAAGGCTTGGTCAGGATGTGCCAGATACCACCGGCAATGCAGGTCAGACCCACCCAAATGTGGCCGCCGATGATGTCTTCCATGTTGTTCACGGAGACAATCCAGCCTTCGCCGCCAAAGGGAGCCTTGGTCAGGTAGCCAAAGATCCGAGCCGGGTTCAGCGTCGGGTTCGTGATCACGCGCACGTCACCGCCACCGGGAGCCCAGGTGTCGTAAACGCCGCCAAAGAACATGGCCTTGAACACCAGCAGCAACGCACCGCAACCCAGCAGGATCAGGTGATAGCCGATGATGTTGGTCATTTGGTTCTTGTCCTTCCAGTCGTAACCGAAGAAGGACGAGTACTCTTCGAGGGTTTCAGGGCCGCGGATGGCGTGGTAAATCCCACCCAAACCGAGCACCGCCGACGAAATCAAGTGCAGCACGCCCGTCACGAAGTAGGGGAAGGTATCCACCACTTCGCCACCGGGACCCACACCCAAGCCCAACGTGGCCAGGTGAGGCAGCAGGATGAAGCCCTGCTCATACATGGGCTTTTCGGGGATGAAGTGCGACAGTTCAAACAACGTCATCGCACCGGCCCAGAACACAATCAAGCCAGCGTGGGCCACGTGAGCACCCAGCAGCTTTCCGGACAGGTTAATCAGACGGGCGTTACCCGACCACCAGGCAAACCCGGTGGAATCTTGGTCACGGCCGCCCACGACCATTGCAGTATTAAAGGGCGTTTCCACGGGGCAGGACCTCTTCGGGGAAGATGAAGTTTTCGTGGGGTTGGTCTTGCGGAGCCATCCAAGCGCGGATGCCTTCGTTCAACAGGATGTTCTTCGTGTAGAACGTCTCGAATTCGGGGTCTTCAGCCGCCCGCAGCTCTTGCGACACAAAGTCGTAAGCTCGCAGGTTCAAGCCCAATCCCACAATCCCGATCGAGCTGGTCCACAATCCCATCACGGGCACGAACAGCATGAAGAAGTGCAGCCAACGCTTGTTCGAGAACGCAATCCCGAAGATTTGCGACCAGAATCGGTTCGCCGTCACCATCGAGTAGGTTTCTTCGGCTTGGGTCGGCTCAAATGCACCAAAGGTGTTCGCCTTTTCACCGTCTTGGAACAGGGTGTTCTCTACTGTTGCACCGTGAATGGCACACAGCAACGCACCGCCCAGAATCCCGGCGACACCCATCATATGGAACGGATTCAGCGTCCAGTTGTGGAACCCTTGCAGGAACAGCAGGAACCGGAAGATCGATGCCACTCCAAAGCTGGGCGCAAAGAACCAGCCCGATTGACCCAACGGGTACATCAGGAACACCGACACAAACACCGCGATCGGGCCTGAGAAGGCGATCGCGTTGTAAGGACGAATCCCCACCAGTCGCGCAATCTCAAACTGACGCAGCATGAAGCCAATCAGCCCAAATGCGCCATGCAACGCCACAAAGTTCCACAGGCCGCCCAACTGGCACCAGCGCACGAAGTCTCCCTGGGCTTCGGGACCCCACAGCAGCAGCAGCGAGTGACCCAAGCTATTCGCCGGGGTGGACACGGCGACAGTCAGGAAGTTGCACCCTTCCAGGTACGACGAAGCCAATCCGTGGGTGTACCACGAGGTGACGAAGGTGGTGCCGGTCAGCCAGCCTCCGAGGGCGAGGTATGCGCAGGGGAACAGCAGCAGACCCGACCAGCCGACGAAGACGAAGCGATCCCGCTTCAGCCAGTCGTCCACTACGTCGAACCACCCGCGTTCCGTGCCCACGCGTCCAACTGCGATGGTCATGGAGTTCCTCTCTATCTGTTAACAGAGGTTCAAAATTGCGATATCTACGGTCGTGAGGCGGGTTTGAAGCACTTCCGGTTCCGTAGAATTTTGACCCGTCTCGCGATCGGGGCCTGGGCAACGATGAGAATCCGCAGGGGGTTGGGGCATGAGTTGCACTTCCACCCAGAAGAGCGCCGTTGCCGATGCCATCGATTGCTGAGATCGGTTAATTTTTCTTAACCTACCACACTCATTTCGGGTGAGGGTAGGGCGATCGCAAGTCTGGCAACCAAATCAGAAAATTTGGACTGGTTTCCAGGGTTTAGTCGAACGATCACATCGATTACAAATCTCATGATAATTGAAGGGGCGATCGGGGGGGTGGGGAATCTCGTAACGGAGTTGATCAAACCCAGGCGAATCGCGTCAATCGGGCCCGCTGGCGGGATCACGGGCGGCGGAAACCCTTCCGATCAACTTCAGACTAATTTAAGAATTGCGGGGATCAACGCACGGCTCCGTAACAGACCACTGCCAATTCCCATGCCAATCCACAGCCCATGGGTGGTCAATCTCGCAGCCCGATCGCGATTCAGCGCCAAGTCACGATCACCGAGTTCGCGGCTCCGGGTGATCGCGCTGTTGCGATTTTTTTCATTTCCCCCAATCTAAGACCTTCGTTAAGAAAAAATAAGTAATTATGCTTAATGTTTGTTAGCCATTCTCGGATCGTTGTCTTTCGCCAAGATTTTTAGGAATCTGCCAAGTTTGCTTAGACTGTTGAAGGGACGGTTCCTGATGGAGCAACCGGGCCCGATCAAATCATGGCCGGTCTGAGCCAACAGTTTGGGGCAAACAAGCGTTTCATCCCCCCTGCGTTCCCACACCTGTTTTCGATACACAAGCAATTTTTAAGCCATACACCTATGACTGTCTCCACCGATCCCCAATCCGATCGCCTGTTGCGGACGGAGATTGTCGGCGCGCGCCGTCTCAGTAGCTATGCGATCGCCACGATCGTCACCATCGGCGCTACGGGCTTTTTGCTTGCCGGTTTGTCGAGCTACCTGGGCGTGAATCTGCTGTTGTTCTCAGACCCCACCAAGCTCGTGTTTGTCCCCCAAGGACTGGTGATGGGGCTGTATGGCACTGCCGGATCACTGCTGGCCACCTATCTGTGGTTAACCATTCGCTGGAACGTGGGCGGTGGTTATAACGAGTTCGATCGCACCACGGGTAAAGCCACCATTTTTCGCTGGGGCTATCCCGGCAAAAATCGTGAAGTGAAGCTCACCTGCGACCTGAGCGCGATTCAATCCGTGCGCGTAGACCTCAAGGAAGGGATTAACCCCCGGCGGGCCTTGTACCTGCGAGTGAAGAATATGCGCGATGTTCCCCTAACCCGTGTGGGCCAACCCCTGTCCTTGACGGCACTGGAAACGGAAGGAGCCGCTTTGGCCAAGTTTCTGCGTGTGCCGCTGGAGGGTCTGTAACGATGAACTATTTAGCAACCTACTGGATGAAAACCTGCGCCAAAGCATTCCGGGGGCTATGGCTGGCCCCGATTGCCGCGTTGCTGGTTTTTTCGACCGCGGGCTGTGCTGGCCAGCCGGCCGATAGTCGCCAAGTGAGCAGCCCCGCGCCGTCGGTTGCCGCCACGCCGGCCCAGTTGCCCGCCGGTTTGCCCCAGTTAACCGGAAAAGCAACCGTGACCATGACCATCAAGGGTCAGCCGGTGGAAATTGAGGTGGACGGAACCAACGCACCCATCACGGCCGGAAATTTTGTGGATTTGGTGAACCGTGGGGTATATGACGGCTTGATGTTCCATCGGGTGGTGCGGGAGCCGGTGCCCTTTGTGGTGCAAGGGGGCGACCCGCGCAGCAAGGATCCCAAGGTTCCGATCACGGAGTTGGGGATGAGCGGTTTCACGGATCCCAAAACGGGCCGCGAGCGCACCATTCCCCTCGAAATTAAGCCAAAGGGTCAAGCCCAACCGGTTTATAGTGCGACGTTCCCCGATTTGGGCATTGCAGAAACACCGGTTTTAACCCACAAGCGGGGCGCGGTGGCCATGGCGCGATCGATGTCGCCGGATTCTGCCTCGTCGCAGTTTTACTTTGCGCTAGCGGAGTTAACGCCGTTGGATGGTAGCTATGCGGTGTTTGGCTATGTGACCAAAGGCATGGAGACGATCGACCAGGTGCAACAGGGCGATCGAATTGAAAAAGCCAGCGTCACGGCAGGTCTGGAAAATCTGAAAACCACGCCCTAGTCCAAGCGATCGCAAAATTCAGTCTGCAAAATCACGCTCGCGTCCAACCAGGGATTTCCTAAGCCTGTTTTTTCAAGCTTGAATTAAATGAAAAGCAGATAAGTTGATTAACTTACCTGCTTTTTTATTGGGCACATTTTTCAATTTGTGTCAGCAGTGCAATCAGGCTATCGACACTCGATAACTTTCAACAATCGATAGCCTTGAAACAGGACTCAACCTAACTTTTGCGAGGCCGGTTGCTATTCAAAAACAAAGTTCTCTCGACCCAAACGTGCTGGGGCGACGTTATCAATAGTCACCACATCAAGCCCATCGAAACGAATCACAGAACCTGATCCTCGTGCAGAAATTTGCAAGCCACTGTAGCGGCCCACAACTCCCTTAAACACAATCAAGTCCACATCGGGAGTGAAATCAGTAATCGTGTTAATTCCCGCAGGCAACGAACCATTAGTCACAACAAAGCGATCGCGCCCTTCTCCTCCAGTGAGACGAGAGCTACTACCCGCATAGAGAATGTCATCACCTTGGTCGCCAAAGAGCTGATCGTTGGCAAAGCCCAATAGTGTGTCGTTACCTTTTCCACCGCGCAACGTGTTACGGCCTACGCCGCGAGACAGCAAGAGATCGTTACCCTCATTGCCGTTAATTGTTGCGTTACCAGCGCCAGTCAATGTGTCACCCTTGGGGGTAGATACAGTTGTCCGATTAATATTGAGTGTCATGACTGATGGAAGCCATAGCCGCAGAGATTAGGCGAATCATAACAACTAAGTTTTAGAATTTCAGTCTCGCGCGCTATTGTCAATTGTTAAATAATCTGATAGAGAGCCATACTCTTGCAAAAGAGTTTAATGAACGATTTTTAAGAAAGCCGCCAATTTCAATTGATCTTTGTTGTTTGATTAAAAAACGTCAAAATAAGCGTTGATTTGATCTGTAATCCTTAAGAAAAATTTCCTGAAAACAGTTATCATTAGCAATTGTGAGGCAATATTTCTATAAAGAGTTTCCAAAATACCAAAGATTTAATTTAAAGATTATTACTGAATGACAGCAACATCAGATTAACAAATCATTCATAAATTACTTTTGAGCGATTTGAACGTTTGAAATGAATCACATTCAAGAGAAATCCAGAAGGATTGTAGTCACTGGTATTGGATTGACTTCAGCTCTGGGTAATCGAAACGTTACTTGGCAATCACTGCTTGCTAGGCAATCAGCCATTCAACTCCATCAACCCTTTGTTTCAATTCCTGCGCGTCCATTAGCACTAATTGATTCGGAGCCAATTGAGCTAACACGGTTAGTAGACCAGGTAACTCAAGCAGCTTGGGTTGATGCAACCACGGTTCCCATTGATGCACCTATTGATCCAGATCTTGTTGATCAACATCTCGGGGTTTGTGTGGGATCCAGCCGCAGCTATCAGGGAGTTTTGGAGCAATACGCCGCCGGGCAACACCCCTTGGATGATCAATGGTTAAGGCATTTGCCCCACGGCCCAGCGGTGCGGATCGCCCAACAATTGGGGGCAGGGGGCCCGCTGCTGGCTCCGATGACTGCCTGCACAACCGGGATCAGCGCGATCGCCCGGGGAGCGGACTTAATTCGGGAAGGCTGGTGCGATCGGGTCTTGGCGGGAGCCGTGGAAGCCCCGATTACGCCCCTGACTTTGGCGGGGTTTGCCCAAATGGGGGCCCTGGCGGCCACGGGTTCCTATCCCTTTGACCGATCGCGCGAGGGGCTGGTGTTGGGAGAAGGGGCGGCTCTGCTGGTGTTGGAAGCGGCCGACCTGGCCCGATCGCGCGGAGCCAAAATCTATGGAGAAATTTTAGGGGCCGGCTTCAGCACCGATGCTTATCACCTCAGCGCGCCGGATCCAACGGGGCGATCGGCTCGGATTGCGGTGCATTGGGCCCTGGAACGTAGCGGCTGGCGACCGGAACAGGTGGACTATATCCACGCTCACGGCACGGCCACCAAGCTGAATGATGCCCAGGAAGCCAATTTAATTCAAGATCTTTTTCCCCAACAACCGCCCGTGAGTTCCACCAAAGGAGCCACCGGCCATACACTGGGGGCTTCCAGTGCCTTGGGCGTTGCGTTTTGTCTTTTGGCGATCGAGTCCGGCCAGTTGCCGCCCACGGTGGGATTGCAGGATCCAGGATTTGCCGGGTTTTGGCTGCAAACCTCGATCGCCCGACATGTCGATCGAACCCTTTGTTTTGCGTTTGGGTTTGGCGGCCAAAATGCGGTGCTCGCTGTTCAGCGATTTGAAGATTGAGAGTTGAGGATTGAGGAACAGGCTAGGCCGTCAATTTGCAGCAACCAGATTTGCAGCAACCTAGAAGCCTGGAGAGGCTCAGCACTTTAGCTTTCCACAATCCTGCGGCCCGACTCTCAGCGATCAGGTGTGGATTGCACTGGGCGATCGGGTCGAGCGGTTTTGACGGGCAAGGCGGAATCGGTTGCCAAAGTCCAGCCATGATTGGGCGATCGCCACAGTTCGATCGCGCTTTTGATCGTTCCCGCCAACGGAACCGCCAAAACCACCCCCAACAAGCCACCCACCTTAGCCCCCGCCAACAGGGACAACAGCACCCAAACTGGGTTCAGCCCCGTAAATTGCCCCAACAGGCGCGGAGCAACCGTATTTTCAATAATTTGATCCACCAAAAAGGCCAACAAAAGCACCTGTAGCCCCAGCCAAAAACTCTTGACCGCTAACAGCAAGCTCACCACCACAATGCTGATTCCCGCGCCAAAGGGCACTAGCGTCATGACCCCAATGCCCAGACCAAACAGCAACCCAAACGGCACTTGCAGCATCAGAAAGAGCAACACCATGGCCACCCCGATCGTGGTGGCCAAAGCCGCTTGACCGGCGTAGTAATTTTGGAAATTTTGGCGAAAACATTGGCGCACCTGCTCCCGTCGCTCGGGCGGCAACCAACTAAAAAAACCATCCCAAAATTGCTCGCCCCGCAACAGCAAATAAACCGCCAACACCATCGCAATCAGAGCATCAAAGGCCCGCCCAGCCATTTGCACCAACAGGCTCACCAGTTGGGTGGTTAGGTTTTGAATTTGGGCTGAGAATTGGGCGATCGCCTGGGTTCCCAACTGCTGAAGGTCGATCGGGAGCCGCTTGGCAATGGCCCAATTAGACAGGTTTTCAAGCTGTTGCCGACTCGAAGCCACCCAACCGGGCAACCCATTGGCAAAGGCGGCAAATTGGTCATAGAGCACCGGAGCCAGCGTTAGCCCCAACAGACTCACAATCCCCAAGGTCAACAGGACGATCGCCAACACCGCAAATTCCCGCCGCACATGCCAGCGTTTTCCCTGCGCTTCCAGCCACCGCACGGGATAGTCCAACAGAAAGGACACCAGCGTGGCCACCACGAAGGCAGACAGCAGGGACTGAAAGTAATTGAAGACCTGAAGCAACATCCAGCCGTTCAAAAACGCCAGCGGCAACAGCAACCCCAATAAAAACCAGCGCAGGAGTGATCGGATGGACATTAATTATCGAGATTGATCGAAGTCGAGCGGCCACCCCAAAAACGGAGGAGCCGCGCACTGAAAATGGTCAAGGCAGCTCACTCAGGCTTCCACCGTCGCCCAGCGCAGCGGAACTGATGGCAATCATTTTGGCGCAGGGAAAGCCGACCGTGGAGATCGATCACCCTTCCCCGCTGCCACATCGCCCTAGGGAGCCACCACCTCATCGGCAAAGCTGGCCACCTTCACAAAGTCAAAGGGCCCGGCCACCGCCCCCCACACATGCTCATCGGTTTCCGGGTCGCGGCCCCGATCCCAGCTCACAAATCGATCGGCTGTGATTTCAAACTGACTATCCAAGTAGGTTTCCTTGCCCTTGCGCGTGACCATGCAGGCCTTGCCGGGTTCCACCTGGCCCGTGAAGGTTTGCCCTGTCCGGCTCACCAAAAAATTGCAGTGACAGAGCCGCTCCAGGCGATCGGCCGTCAGCGCTTGCAGGCGATCGGGCTGTCGAGAAGCACCAAAAAATTCCTGCTCATGGGCAACGGCATAGTTTTCAATTTGGATTTGCCCATCCACCTCAATCAACTTCAACACCCGCACACGATAGGGCTGGTTGAGGGCGTAATCATAGGCCTGTTCCACATAGAAACTAATGCCGCCTAGCAGGGCGACCGGCAGGGGCCGCATACAGACCCGAATATGGGCGAAAAAGGGCGGATTTTCAAACGCTTGGGCTTGGTTGCTGAAGTCGGCGGCCATCCAACGGCCAAGGGTCACCAAATCAGCAGCGGGGGCGATCGCTTCAGACACTTGGGTCATGGTGTGATTAATCGGGGATTTCGTAAGGATTGAAAGGAATGAATGGTTATCGGAGCGAATCAAAATCGATCCCAACAATGGCGAGGGCAAGGCTGACCCCTGCCCGCAGCGGATGACCGTTGCAGTTCGTTGCAGTGGCTCCCCGCGATCGCATCTTAATCGCCAACGCGCCGATAGCGAAATGGGCCCATGATTGCCCCCCAAATCGGTTTGCCTGTGTCGGGATCGATGCCCTTGTCGTAGCTGAGAAATTCGCCCGATCGCACCTCAAACCCCAAGCTCACCTGGCGCAATTGCCCATCGGCCTGGAAACAACAACGCCGATCGGGCGGAAGCTGGGCCCGGAAACCTGCATCCTCTGCCAAAACCGCCATGGGCAACAGGCAACCGGGCAGTGGCTCCAAGTCCGCCAAGGTCAAGGGTTCCAAAATAGCGGGATCCAACCCCCCGCCGCGCCACCGCTCCGGCTGTCGCAGGGCAAAGTAGGCCACCGCCAGCGGAAAATCAGGATCAGAGGTGGGAGAAATCTGGAACACCCTGGGGCGATAGATTTTGGCAAAGGTGGGGGCGCTGGCCTGTTCCGCATAAATCCCCAAGTGACCGGGCCCAAAGACCCCGATCGATCGATGCCACAGCCGCACACCCACGTACCAAGTGGGATCCGCCAGGGCCTGTTCCCGATTTTCAAAAGTCCCCGGCAGCCAAAGGGCCAGGCGATCGAGCCAAGCAGAAACGTGATGGGTCATGGGAAACCAGAATCCATCTGGAACGATTGGGACTATTGCAATTTTTCCTTAAATTTTGTCCCCAAGCCTTGCCACCCAGCTTGGGTTACGTCCTAGCAGAAACCATTACTGAAAACTGTTATCTACTAATGCCCGAGCATTGGCTTCCCGGGGATTCAGAGTGGTCAAATCTTGCATGTTTTGGCGAACGGTGTTGCAAATGGCATCTAGGGGCAAATCATTTGGATCCGTGCCAAAGGGATTTTCGATTTCTTCGCCAATTTCTTCAATTCCAAATAGGGTGAAAGAAATGATGGCAACGAGTAATCCTGTCCACCAACCCACCTTGGACACCAATTCAAAAGGCAAAATTAAGCAGTAAATTAATAGCAATTGCCGCAGGTGAATGGCGTAGGCAAAGGGCATGGGCGTTCGCAAAATTCGCTCGCAGCCTCCCAAAGAGTCCACCAACACATCAAGCAGACGGTGCATGGAAGCCAGTTGATAGGGGTTGAGGTTACCGCGATCGCGCTGCTCCTCTAGAAAAGCGGCGATTCGTACTGATAAATCCAGAGGCGCATGATCAGTGGTTCGCAGGTTGTCCAGCACATTTGGCTCAACTAAATCCGCAACCGCTTCGGTGACGGATGCCCCTCGTAAATGTTGCTTGGTGGCAATGCCAAAGGCAGCAATGAGATTCAAAGCTGAGATTTTTTGTTCCCGAATTTCTGGCGTTGGTTCGTCAATTGCTACCCAAATTTGTCGCCCCAGGTTACGGGAGGTGTTAACAATTCCGCCCCAGAGTTTGCGCCCTTCCCAGAATCGTTCGTAGGCGGTATTGGTGCGGAAAACCAATAGCAACCCCAGCACCACGCTGGGAATTAAATTTGCCCAGCCCGGTTGGGCCACGGGAACTTTCAGGGCATGTAGCCAACTGATGATGGCGGCAAAGGTTCCACAAAGCAGCACGCGGGGCGCAATGGTGGGCACAACGGAGCCGCGCAGTTGCAGAATGACCCGCAGCCAGGGACGGCGATCTTTTTGTCTGAATTGAAAAATGCTGGTTGCCATTACGATTTCAGAGTTCTCGCAAAATCCTGAGTAGGGAAGTGGGTTGATTGTACTCAGTTGGCTGACTCTGCCGCAGGGCGATCGCTTGGGGCGATGGGTTTTGTGTTTTGTTGAGCAATTTCGCTAGAACGGTTTCCAGCACGCTGAAGACCGCAGGAATGGCGCAAGGTTGGCCGTGGCGGATGGGCAAGCCTAGGGCGATGAGCGAGGGGAGTCCGGGGTTTCGCCAGAGGGTGATGCGGGGCTTTCGGTGGTGGGTGCGGGGCTAGGTGTGGGGCTAGGGGTCGGGTCGGGGTTGGCGGTGCGACAAGGGGGATAGGTCAGGGTGTAGATATAGATGAGATAGCCCGGACGATCGGAGAGTTTTTTGCCGGTGAGCTGTTGGGTCAAAAAGGCGATCGCCTCGTCATCCAAGGCTGAGTAGCCGGAGCTTTGCGCCAACCGCACGGGGTTCAAACTGGGGGCCACCAATCCCCGATCGCCCACCAAGACAACCAAGCGGATCGGTTGGGGCGGGTTGGCGCTTAGGGTGGTGCAAGCCCGCAGGTCAGCAAATTTGCGCCATTGAATGGGGGTGTCTTTCTTTTGAATGGAGTCTCCGACGGTGAGCATGTCGCGGAAAACGCCGTTTAATTCTTTGCCCGTGCCCGGCAACAGGGATCCATCTGCGTTGCGCATGGGGAGATCGTTGACCCGTTTCACCCAATCGGCCAGTTGGCTCAGGCGGCCTTGGGTGGCGGTGCTGCTCACCAGGTTTGGATTGAAGGTGTAGTTAGCGGGGCGATCGGTGGGTTCCGGGTTCAGACCGCTGGCCAAGGCCTGGAAACCGGCCGCCATTCGCGATTGATCTCGAAATTGGGCGATCGCAACGTTGGCGGTGGACTGGGCCAGGCGATCGGCAGCGGTGGCGGGGGTGGCGGCCGCGGGCGATCGGGATTGGCCATTGGGCTGGCGACCCCGACGACCGCGATCGCCACCGTTGGGGCGAGGGGGCGGATTTTGGAACTGATCCCAGCCAGCGTAATCGTTATAGGGATTGATGTAGGAGTTGTTATAGGGGTTGTTATAGAGGTTGCTGTTGGGATTATTCTCAAACTGGTTCGCGGCCCGATCGCCCATGCGACTGTTGGAACGACCCTGGTTGCCCGCCGCGCCACCAAAGGTATTGAAGGGATCGGCGGCGGCTCCGCGACCAACGGACGGCGACGAACTGCCCAAACCTAAGCGATTGAACAGATCGTTGGCGCTCCCAGAATTGGGGTTGGCATTGGGGGGATTGGTCAGGCCGGTTGGATTTTGGGGTTGGGCGGCCGCTTCCCGGGCAAAGGCCGGCAGCTCTTGCAACTCCTCGGGGGTCAGCTCCAACAGGGCCACTTTGCGCTCGTCCTCGGGGGGTGAGGCCGGATTCCAGTCCGCCAGCAGAGGCAAGGCCGCCAAATGCACCACAAAGGACAAGACCATGGCCGACCCCAAGGGCGATCGCAGTCCTTGCAGCAGTTGCTGTGATCTTTTCAGGATTTGCTCCATGGTTTGTTTAGCCCTCCTCCCCAGTGCCACCGAGGAGAATTGTCCCGCATCTTATATGTTTCCCTCAGTGTAGAGGGCCGATCGAGCGAGGGGGACGATCCAGGCTCGATCGGAAAAAAGCCAAACCAAGCTAGACGAAATGACTGTTCAACGGCTAAGATGTGTGCTTGTGGTTTTTTGAACCAGTCATGAACGCGCAAGAAGTCATCCGCTCAATCGAAGCTGAGCAACTCAAATCAGACCTGCCCGTCCTTTATGTCGGGGACACGGTTCGAGTTGGTGTTGTGATCCAAGAAGGCGGCAAAGAGCGCGTCCAGCCCTACGAAGGCACCATCATCGCGATGCGCAACGGCGGAATTAACGAAACCGTCACCGTGCGTCGGGTGTTCCAAGGTGTTGGCGTAGAGCGCGTGTTCTTGCTGCACTCGCCCCGCGTCGCGAATATCAAAGTCGTGCGCCGTGGTAAAGTCCGTCGTGCCAAGCTGTACTACCTGCGTCAGCGCATTGGTAAGGCAACCCGCATCAAGGAACGGTTCGATCGCAAGAAGTAAGATCCTCCCCGGATCTTCGTTCGATCGGTTCATCCATTTCAAATGGTTTTTGAGCGACCGGCCTCGATTAGTGCTAAACTGAGAAAACGTCCAAACGTGCGCTCTTAGTTCAGTCGGTAGAACGCAGGTCTCCAAAACCTGATGTCGGGGGTTCGAGTCCTCCAGGGCGCGCTGGCATTCATCGCCGATGAATCTACCCAAAGGCTGACCGCCATCACCGGCAAGAGGTCTTTGGGTAGATTCTCATGAGGCGTGTTTTCCGATCAGCCCCGATCGACCAACCGGGTATCACGACCGATCGAACGCCTCTTCACCGGAGCCAGTCTGTGGCCCTATGGCCCATCAGCCTTTGGTCTTCCGTGCGATCGAGTCCCCATCCTAAGGAGCATTGGTCAACAGAGGAACCCACCCGTGAGCAAACCAGCGGAATCGCCAGCCCCAGATAACGAAAAATTCGACCCCACCGAGTTTCTGCGCGGCACTCGCGAAGAACTCAGCAAAGTCGTTTGGCCCAGTCGCCAACAACTCATCAGTGAGTCCGTGGCGGTGGTGTTGATGGTTGTTCTCTCCGCCACAACTATCTATCTGGTTGACAACCTCTTCACTTGGATCGCAAAGCAGGTGTTCCAATGAGCCTGAGCGACGAACAGTTTTACGACAGCGACGAACAAACCGAAGAGCAAGCGCCCAAGGTTTTAGCCCGTCGTGCTCGCTGGTATGCCGTGCAAGTGGCTTCCGGCTGTGAAAACCGCGTCAAGATGAACCTGCAACAACGGGTGCAAACCCTTGACGTGGCCGAACGAATTTTGCAGGTGGAAATTCCCCAAACCCCCACCGTCAAAATGCGCAAAGACGGTAGCCGTCAGCATGGCGACGAGAAGGTTTTCCCCGGCTATGTCCTGGTGCGGATGCATCTGGACGACGAAACCTGGATGGTTGTGAAGAATACCCCCAACGTGATTAACTTTGTGGGGGCAGAACAACGGCGCGGCCAAGGTCGCGGGCGCGGCCATGTCAAGCCCGTACCCCTGAGTCCCGCTGAAGTCGAGCGCATTTTCCGCCAGGCCCAGGAGCAAGAACCCGTCATCAAAATTGATATGGCGGCCGGTGACAAGATTGTGGTTTTGTCTGGGCCGTTTAAGGATTTTGAAGGCGAGGTGATTGAAGTGAGTCCCGAACGCAGCAAGCTGAAGGCTTTGCTGTCGATTTTTGGTCGGGATACCCCGGTTGAACTGGAGTTCAACCAAGTTCAAAAGCAAAGCTAGCTCGTCCCATAGCGCAATAAACGAATGGCTAAGAAAGTCGTCGCAATCATTAAGCTGGCGATTACCGCCGGCAAAGCGACCCCTGCTCCCCCGATCGGGCCTGCCCTGGGTCAGCATGGGGTCAACATCATGATGTTCTGCAAGGAATATAACGCCCGCACGGCCGACAAGGCTGGGCTGGTGGTTCCGGTAGAAATCTCGGTGTTTGAAGATCGGAGTTTTACCTTCGTTCTGAAAACACCGCCCGCTTCCGTTTTGATTTGCAAGGCCGCTGGCATCGATCGCGGTTCGAGTGATCCGAAGTCCAAAAAGGTGGGCAAAATTACCCGTGCCCAGCTTCAGGAAATCGCCCAAACTAAGCTGCCTGACCTGAACACCAACGATGTGGAAGCCGCCATGCGGATCATCGAAGGGACGGCCAACAACATGGGCGTGACGATCGTCGAGTAGGAGCCATTGGTTCGGTTGGGGGCAGTCGGCTCGATCGACTCCTAAATTCACCGAGTCATTGACCGATCGCAGACCGATCACAAACAGATTTGCTGAAAACCATCTGGGGGAGAAGATCACCTCTTCGCTAATGACCCCGAAGGAGTGTTTTAATTCATGACTCGTAAGATTTCGCGCCGGATGCGCGAGCTAATGGCCAAGGTGGAACCGCGTCCCTATGCGCCCGTGGAGGCGCTGGAGCTGGTGAAGGAACTGGCCACAGCTAAGTTTGTGGAAACGGTGGAAGCCCACATCAAGTTGGGCATTGACCCGAAATACACTGACCAACAATTGCGAACCACAGTGGCCCTGCCCAAGGGCACGGGTCAAACCGTGCGGGTGGCGGTGATTGCTCGGGGGGAAAAGGTCGCGGAAGCAACGGGCGCTGGCGCTGATATTGCCGGTTCCGAAGACCTGATTGAAGAAATCCAAAAGGGCATGATGGATTTTGACATCCTGATTGCCACGCCCGACATGATGCCCCAGGTGGCAAAGTTGGGTCGGCTGTTGGGTCCCCGGGGCTTGATGCCGTCGCCGAAAGGTGGTACGGTGACGTTCGACTTGCCTCAGGCGATTTCGGAGTTCAAGGCTGGTAAGCTGGAATTCCGGGCCGATCGCACGGGTATTGTCCACGTGGGCATCGGTAAGTCTGCCTTTACGGCAGAAGATTTGCTGGTGAACCTGAAGGCGTTGCAAGAGACGATCGATCGTAACCGTCCTTCGGGTGCCAAGGGTCGCTACTGGCGCAGCATCTACGTGACCTCCACCATGGGGCCGTCGGTAGAAGTAGATGTAGCTGCCCTGCGCGACTTGAAGATTGGCGAGAACGCTGCCTAAACGGGCGGTGCTGGGGGGTAGAGATTTACCCCTTCGCGAATCCAAGCTTCGGCTGTTGATCTAGCTCGATCGCGGTGCTAATCAACAGCCAAGACCTCCTCGATGTTGAACTAGCGGCCCAGCAGTCGCTTCTCAAAACCCTAGCTTCAAAACCCAACAACCAAAGACAGTGGGTGTGTTCGCAATTTCGCGATCGCTTAATCAATTCCCACCGAGGTCTGTCCTGTTTTGAGCCAACTCGCTACCCGCTCAGGGTGCTGTTTGGCTGTCAAATCGAACCCCCTCGACCCGTCTTTGGCTGACCGTCGAGGGGGTTCTCGTTTCCAGACTGCGCGACAAACCGAAAGGAGGTGATGACGAATGGGTCGCACGCTGGAGGACAAGCAAGCAATTGTCGCGGATCTGAAGTCGCTGCTCACTGAAACCGAAATGGTGGCAGTGATCGACTACGCGGGTCTGTCGGTTGCTGAATTGTCGGATCTACGCAATCGCATCGCTGCGAGCGGCGCGGTTTGCAAAGTGACGAAAAACACGCTGATGCGGATCGCCGTTGAGGGTGATGCCAACTGGCAGCCCATGACGGAGTTTCTGAAGGGTACTTCGGCATTTTTGTTGCTGAAGGGAGACCTGGGTGCTGCCCTGAAGGCATACCAAGACTTCCAGAAGGCCTCGAAGAAAACCGAGCTGCGCGGCGGTGTGATGGAAGGTCGCGCCCTGACGCAGGCCGAGGTTAAGGCAATTGCCGACCTGCCCTCGAAGGAGCAACTCATTGCTCAAATCGCTGGTGGGATCAATGGCCTGGCCACCAAGATCGCGTTCGGTGTCAAGGAAGTGCCTTCGATGCTGGCTCGTGGGATCAAGGCAATTTCCGAGAAGCAAGCCGCCTAGGCGATCGCTTCAGAATCGAGCAGTGCGATCGCCCGGCGGCCTAAGGTTTTGGCCCACAAGCCGACGGCCCCGATCGACTGTGTTGGTTTCCCCTGTTGCTGTTATTGCTGTTCAACCATTGCAAGGAGCAAATCCATGTCTGAGAAGGTCGCATTGATCATTGAAAGCTTGAAGTCGCTGACCCTGCTGGAAGCGGCTGAGCTGGTTAAAGAAATCGAAGAAGTGTTTGGCGTGAGCGCTGCGGCTCCCGCTGGTGGGGTGATCGTGGCGGCAGCTCCCGCTGCGGTTGAGGAAGTGGAAGAAAAGACCGCTTTCGATGTGGTGCTGGACAAAGTGCCCGCCGACAAGAAGATCGCCGTGCTGAAGGTGGTGCGCGAACTGACCGGTTTGGGTCTGAAGGAAGCCAAGGATTTGGTGGAAGCTGCTCCCAAGGTGGTCAAGGAAGGCGCTTCCAAGGACGATGCCGAAGCAGCCAAGAAGAAACTGGAAGACGCTGGCGCAGAAGCTTCGGTCAAGTAAGATTCGATCGACCTTTTTCGATCGGTCTGATCCAGTTATTTGGTCAATTAGATTGGTCAGTGGTTTTGGTCAGCCGGGGTGCAGATCCAGCGCGATCGCCCCTGGGCGACCAACAACCATCAACCATCAAATCAACCAAGCCAAGATCCAATCAACAGCAACTCTCCTAGTTCATGAACTGGGGGAGTTGTTGCTATTGGGGCCTTGGGAACCCGGTTGAACGCGCTTGAACTCGATCGAGGCTGGTCTCTTCAGCTTGCAACCTGTTCCCCAAGGCCTGAGCCGGAGCGATCGCCCCTTGCTGGCTGAACCGCTTTGGAGGCAAAATCCGAGAACAAGACTGCGTACTCCGTTGCGCGGCCGCAAGACAAAAGCCATGCGCGGGTTTGCTCAATTTGTGTTGATTGCCAACAGCCTATTTTTTGGGGCCTTGCTGCCTCCGGGGTTGTTGGCTGCGGTGGCTTCACCGTCTCTTTTCGTCCAGGCTGATTCAGCGGCCCCCATAGGAGCCGGGCTGGCGTGGGTTGCGATCGCCCTGTTTCCTCCGGTGGCCATTTTGGGGCTAACGGGGGGCTGGGTGCTATGGCTACGGGGGCGATCGCGTCAGGGGGCCATTTTCAGCAGCTTGCCCTACGCCAACTGGTTGTTGTTACTGTTGGGACAATGGGTGCAATGGGTGGCGGGGCTATCCTAAGCGCCACTGGTGCTCTCGCCCTCAGCCGATCGCTGAAAGATCACGACCCGATCGCCCACCACGGGACTGCGGGCCAACAGTTGTCCCTCTCGATCCTGTAGCTCCAGCTTGTTGAAATCTAAACGGCGCGATCGCTTCAATAAATCCGCCGCAAACCGATCCTGATTGCGATCGCCCAACCCGTACCACAAATCAGCCGGAACCGTCACAATCAGCCGACTGGCACGGAAGTCCGCTTGGATGGAGTCCACCAACGCCTGATCGCCGTAGCGAGTAGCAATTTCGCTGGTTTCGTCCTGAATCGCCGCAATTAATTGTTGTTCCGGCGATCGCTCCAGTTTGGGCGGCGGGCTAGAAACCGGGGTCGTCTCGGAAACTCCCACGTCCCCGGATTCTGCGGCGGTCTGACCAGGAATTTCCGTTGTTCGAGGCGTGGACTCCGATCCCGCCGCTCCGTTACCAGAAGGGGCGATCGGTTCCGCTTCCTCCGCGCCAGACGGCAGTTCCAACAGGGTGGGAATCAACGGCTTGAGAGGAGCAGGCTGAGACTCCGGCGGCTGTTGAGCCACCGTGGCAGGTTGAAACTTGGGCGGGAAAATGGCGATCGCGGCAACCAGCACCACACTCCCCATCATCGACAGGGCAATGGTCAGGTTGCGATCGGACAGCTTCCGTAGGGATTCGGGCAACCAAGGGCGGGCCCAGCCTAAAACTTGATGGCCCGCTTGGGCTGGGGTCAACCGGGGCGATCGCACCGAGGTGGCCGGAGGCAAGGCCGACTCCGTTTCCAGTTCCGTCGCCGCCCAGTCCAACAAGCGAATCAGGCCCCGCAGCAGGCGAGCGATCGCCCGCCGCCACGATCCCTTCGTGGGTTCGGTTCCAACCGACTTGGGTGAGTCCGACGACATAGCCATTTCCAAAACAGCGCAACAGCCAGCGACCCTCAATGGCTCAGGGCGGATGAATCCAGTCCCTGGGAATGCCCACAAATTGACCTGAACTCCATATGCCAGCGCCGCTAAATCGCATCGTAACAGCCTGGGTCACGGGTCGTAACAATCACGGCCGGGTTGTAACGTTGAGCAATGGAGGCAACCCAATCCCGCTTTTCGGTTCCATCCTTAGGATGTCGATCGCTCCTGCACACCCAACTCAACCAGCACCGTCGTGCCCCCTTCCGGTTCGCTGGTGATGGTCAGGGTTCCCCCGTAGAGGGTGCAAAGGCGCTGGGCCAGGGTTAACCCCAAACCCGACCCCTGTTGTTCATGCAACTTGCGATCGAACTGTTGATAGGCCCCCACCGATTTGATCTGATCCGAAGTCATGCCCCGGCCGCTATCTTTCACCACCAACTGGTAGCGATCGCCCTGAATTTCCGCAAACACCGCGATCGGCTGGCCCGGCTGCGAAAACTTGCAGGCATTATCCACCAGCTCAATCACCATCTTTTGCAGCGCCGATTCTGAAATGCCCACGATCGCATCCACCGCCTGCACCGACAAATCAGCCGATCGCCCCGCCCAGTCCTGCGCCTGTCGGCGTGCCGTTGTTTCAATCATTGCCGCCGGACTCTCCACTTGCAGTTGTCGCAGCTCGTGCAACCGCTGGGGATCCCGAGCCGCCAACTCCAAATCCGCGTAGAGCAAAAAGTTTTGAATTAACCGAAACAAGCGCTGACCCGAATTGTGAATATCCGTCAGCATCTCGCGGGTTTCTTCGGGATCCAAATCCTCCAACTCTTCAAGCATGAACTGCGACGTGGCCACAATCCCATTCAGCGGCGTTCGCAACTCATGGGGCAGCGAGAATGCAATGCTATAGCGCAACGCATCGAGCTGTTCTTGGGATTGCTTTTGGGTGGCCGATTGCCGTTGCAACCGAGCAGCCACCGCCCCCAGCAGCTCATCCCGCGTAAACGGCTTCGTTAAATAATCATCGGCTCCCAAGTGCATTCCTTGGCGCACATCGCCCTTGGTGGTGCGGGCCGTCAGGAACACAAAGGGAGTTGTGGCGGTAATGGGCGATTGGCGCAGGGCCGCCAGCACCCCGTAACCATCCAACTCCGGCATCATCACATCGCACAGAATTAAATCGGGTTGGAAGGCTTCGGCCAAACGAACGCCCGCATTGCCATCAGCGGCTCCCGCCACTTCATACCCCTCGGCTTCCAAAATATCGAGAATAATTTCCCGAACATCCGGTTCGTCTTCGATGGTCAAAATTTTGGTCACGGCGATCGCTCCCTTAACCCGATGCGTTGTCCACAAAGAATCGATTAACTCAATGGCCACCCATTTTATGGATTTCCTTTCCAGGATTGAACCTGGCCGGCCTGGATCAGAACAGCACCCGGTAGACCGCGGCCGCCGTGGTCTGCAAACCGCCCCCAACGCTCAAGACTGGTTCAAGACTCAAGCATCAAGGCTCAAGCATTGAGGTGATCTTCTTCACTGCTGAGCGGTTGCCAAGGGGTGACCGGTAGGGTGACCGAGAAGGTGGTTCCCATACCTTCAGTGCTGTCCACTTGGATTTGTCCCCCGTGTAAGTCAACCGATCGCTTAACGATCGCCAGGCCCAACCCAGTCCCGGGAATGGTTCCCACATTGCCAGCCCGGTGGAAGGACTCAAACAGACGCTCCCGATCGGCCGCTGGAATGCCAATGCCCTGATCTTGAATCACGAACCGCACAGACTCTGGAGCACAGATCAATCGAAACTGAGTGGTGCTGGCGTTGGGGGAATATTTCAAAGCATTAGACAGCAGATTAGACAGGATGTGCCGCAGCAGCTTTTCATCCATGGCCAACACCGGAGCCGCCGCCCCTCGGTTCACCACTCGAAACTCGATCGCCTGGTGTGCCTTCAGGTTCAAAGACATTTCCTCCACCAACCCGTTGCAGAACCCTTCCAGGTCAACGGGCCCCGGCCGAAACTGCAACCGCCCCGAGTCCGCCTGCCCCAACACCAACACCGACTCCAACAATTCCGTCAGGTGATGCACCATGGTTTGGATGCGGCGGAGATAGTTGCGACTTTTATCGGGCCCCCACCGATCGCCATAGTGCTCCAGGGCTTCCGCCGAGGCCAAGATGGTGGTTAAGGGGGTGCGGAATTCGTGGGAAGTCATGGACACGAACTGGGATTTCATGCGGTTCAGATCTTTTTCGGCTTCCAGGGCGCGGCGAATTTCCACCTCGGCCGCCTTGCGGGTGCTGACATCGGCCACCGTGCCCTCATAGCCAATGATTTGCCCCCGCACGTCATAGACCGCTCGGGCATTTTCCACAATCCAGGTGGTGGAACCGTCCGATCGATAAATTTGAGATTCAAAGGCGATCGCCTGGCCCTCTGTGGCCAGAATGTGGCAAAACTCATCCCGCCGCTTGGGATCTGAATACAAACTCGGAATTTCCGTAATCCCCGCGATCGCAGCTTCCGGCGAGTCATAGCCCAGAATGCGCGCCAGGGCAGGATTCATGCTGATGAAAGATCCATCCACCGTGGACTGAAAAATTCCCTCCACGGCGTTTTCAAAAATGCTGCGATATTTGGCCTCGGCCGCCTCCACTTGCTCATAGGCATCGGCGAGCTTGCTGCGAGCGCTAAATTCCGCGCGCTGGAGCCGTTCATAGAGATAAACCGACAAATCGCAAACCACACAAATCCAAAACAGCTCTAGCAACAGGCCAAAGCGCGATTGGATCGGTGAGGAGCGAATGGCCGCCCCCAGCAATTCCCGCAACCCAAAGGAATGGATCAACGCCAAGGCTTGGGACAACACATGCAGGGGCCAGCGCGCCGGAATGAGGGTCGCTTGGGCAAAAAAACCAAAGGCCCATCCAAAAAGACGCGGGGGCAACCGGTTCAGGGTCACGGGCGACAACAGAACCTGGCAAGTTTCGGGGACGATCTGGAAGGAAAATAAAAATCCCAAAAACAGAATCCGCAGATGGCGCGCTCCCCAGCGGGTGTCGGATAAATACCAAAACCCCAACAGGCTAATCAGGGTGGCCAACCGTGCGGCCACGTTATCCCAACTGAGAGTTTCCTGGCGCAAGACCGATCGCGCCAGGTCTAAGACCGCAAAGCTCCAGGAAATCAGCAGCCCTAACCCAAAGGCTAACCGAACCCGAGCTAGCAGGAAGCGATTTTGCCAGCCTTCATAGGACATACGATCGAGATTGCTCCCATCGTCCGCCGCCACATTGACCGCAGCTAAGTATTCGATCGCTGTCCTGACAACCGGAATTCGCTGAAGCCACTGTTGGATCAACCGCGTTACGCGCGCCCGCAACAAGGTTTGCATCAACTACATTAACGACCCTATGAATGGCTCGTACATTAACGACCCTACGAACGGCTCGACACCACCGTCACGATTTCCCTAAACCCTTGCCGCAAAATGCTAGCAATCAGGGAACTTCCTGCACCATCGCGGCGAAGTTGGCTTCATCCGCGGCCCAGGCTGACACGACCGAACTGGCCGTGTTTCGTGCAAATTTGCCAATGACCGTTTTGGCGATCGGTTTTGGTCATCGCTTGATCATCGCCCATGAGCCTTCTGATCAATGCCCTAAACAATCCCTAAACAAAACGAAACAACGCTGTCGAGCCGAGAACCGGGACATCGCCAGCGGGCAAAAACCGCCCCCAGCGTGACAATCGCCTGATGACAATCGCCTGATGAGTTGTCTTCTCTAGAATGGCATAGCTTGGGAAGGAGGCGAGATGTCTATTGCGATGGGCGCAAGCTAGATTAAAACTGGGGCTGCGATCGAACCGTGGTGGTCTTTGGTGCGATCGCTCGCCGGGCCTTGTTTGAATAGCCAAGGAGTGCCCAAGCCATGTGCATTTGTGTCAACTGCCTCCATATTGATCGCTGCACGACTTACCACGCGGTTGAAGCCCAACACCAACAGGCACATTTGACGGATTTCCCAGATTTTGAGCCGATCGAACCCAGCATTAATGTCAACATCCGACCGCGCGACAACGAGATTGAAATGGAGTGGGATGTGGTGGGTTGCCAAAGCTTCACGGCTGACCAAGGCCGCTGGGCCCGGCTGCGACCCGGCGAACTGGTTCCCACCTGATTGGGGATGTTGAGGGAGACCTCATCTGTGGGATCGCGGGGAGTTGGCGGTGATCGATCGTGCTCCCCGACTGATGATTTGTCGTCACTTCTGGTTTTAGTGACTGGTTTTCATGACTAGCTTTCATGACTAGCTTTCACGACTGGTTGCCGTTGCTGGTTAGCGTTCTCAATTCACCACGCCAGCCGCAAACCAAACCAACTATTCCCCAAAGCCCGCCGGATTCCGAATGGGTTTAATCCGCACATCTTGCCCCAATTGCAATCGTTCACCGGGCAGGGCTTGCAAAAATACTTCAACGGCTTGCAGATAGTCCCGAACCATTTGGATATCTAATTCGTATTTCTTTTCAATGGAAATGGTTAAGAACGGTTGATATTGACCGCTATAGCCATCATCATGCTTATAAGCATTCACCACTTTGCGCATGGCTTCCACGTCCTGAAACCCTGGCAATGTTTCTATTTCGACCTGAAATTCACGTTCAATAATTCGATAGATTTCCGCGATCGTTTTGTGGGAAAGTTTGCGGCGATAGTCGCGATGGGAGCCATATTTTTTTTGATAAATTGACCTCACCACCCACTTCAACTCATACTCCACCACGGAATTTAATTCACTTAAAGCGGCTCGTAGGACAATGCCTTCGTAATCTAACAGTAAACCTGTGGCGCGATCGTGTTCGGCGGCTCCGAAGCGCTGCCATTCTTCAGGGGTGTAGGCACGGTTTACGCTGTTGATGTTGGCATCGTCAACTTTGAAGGCGCGATCAATAAACATTGAAATTGCACTCAATCGCGCGGAAAAGTGCCGAATAGGCATAGGAGCAATTTGGCCGGGGCGATCAGGTTTTGAGTTTTGTGGTCAACTTTTCGTAGTCAACTTTTCACGGTTAACAATTTGTAGTCAACAATGGCAAGCTTGACAGTCGCCACCATTCTATACCTAGCGATCGCGCTCTCCCACGAATCAGTCAGGAGTTAGGAACACATGTCCGATCGATCATTTAGCTTTCGTCAACTACAAAGCCAATTTGGTCTTGGTCAGGCATTGCAGTCCTTATCCTTGGGAGCCAAGACCACCGCGATCGAGCCGTCTTCTTGGTTGCTCAGAACCTTGGAAATTGCCCAAAGTACAACTCTCCTCACCGAAAAGGAGCGATCGGAGCGGTTAATTTCTCCCATTTTATTGGAGCTGCGGGAACAAACCCACCGACAAGTTTCTATTTTTTCTGGTTTTGAATTAACCATTCAACCTGATCAAGGGCTAAATGGAGAATGTGATTGTATTGTCGCCCGATCGCCCCTAGATGTTGAGCTACAAGCCCCCATGTGCACGATTGTGGAAGCGAAGCGGGGAGAATTAGAATCAGCTCTGGCCCAATGTTCAGCACAAGTTTGGGGAGCATACCAATTCAATCAGAAATTTAATTCCCACTGGTTGTCGTCAATAATTAATCCCCCAAATATCAATCCCCCAGATATCGATCGCCCAGATCAGGAATCAAGATTACCCTTGCCCCTTTTCGGCTGCGTAACCACCGGGGAAATTTGGCGTTTCCTACAGCTCATGCGGACACCTAACGACCATTACTTGATTGCCATGGATCGGGAGTCCTACTACCTCGACCAAATCCCCACAATCCTAGGAATTTTGCACTACATTGCCATCGTGGCCTAGCCGGATGATGACTGCCACTCCCAAACATCAGGTCAACATTAATTGACCCTTTAGTTTCAGGATTTTGCAACAGAAGAGCCAAGGCAAAAGTTAGGGCAAGGCAGCGGGGGCTAACTCGGCCTGTTGGCGGGCCTGTTGGCTGTTTTGGCGGTAGCGTTGGGCCCGATCGCGCGCGGTGGCGGCCCGGCGATCGTCTGGGGTCACCTGCTCCATCAAGTCGGCGGCGGCTTGCCACTGGGTCGCCAGTTCTAGCCACTGCTGGCGCGTTTTGGCCGTTTGCCCCCCAAGAGCAGCCGTTTCCGCCAAGCGAACAGCCTTCACGAAGGGATCATTGGTGGTGCTGGCGATGGGGGTGGCCGGCGGGTTGCCAATGGTGATCCATTTCAAATTCCAGGCCACTAGCCCCAGCAAAAAGACACTCAAGATTGCTCCCCCGGCGGCTCCGACCCAAAATTGAGTGCGGGCGGCCTTGGCGGGCAAGGTGGATCCAAGGGTGGGTAGGTTGAGGTCTCGTTGGCGGGAGGTGAGATTGCGAAAAACCCACCGGAACCAGTGCGATCGCTTCAAAATCATCGGCTCTGACCACAACAGATCCTCCGGCTCTCGCTGGATCGCCTCTAGCCACAAAAGCTGCTGTTCTTGCACAAGACGGGCATAGAGCGTGACTTTGCGAATTCCTCGGGGGGCCACTTGTTCCAAGATGGCGCGTACCCGCTCGACCGTGTGGTCGCGATCGAGGTTTTCCGCTGTGGGGGCTTCACACAGCAACTGCAAGCTACCACCCGCAATGATGGCGCGGGTGCGAATTTGGTCGGAAGCCAACTTCTGATTCAGGATTTGGACGATCGCGGCAATGCTGCCACCACAGGCCTGACGATATACATCATCAAACCCGTTATCAGATGTCCAATCCTGGTCTTGGGAGGGAATCACGAGGGCATCGCCATGGCTGCTTTCAGGACGGTTTTATCATACTCGGGGATCAACCAAGGGGGCATAGGTGCGACTGCTCCTCAAGTCCGTACACTTTTGCCAAGGCCTGCGCCAAATCGGCCAATAAATCGTCTGGGTGCTCAAGGCCGATCGAGAGACGCAGCAGGTTTTCTGGGGTGGTGGTTCCGGGCCCCTCGATCGAGGCGCGGTGCTCAATGAGACTTTCCACGCCGCCGAGACTTGTACCCCGGGTGAAAATCTGGAGGGCGGCGGCAACGGCCAGGGCTTCCGGGCGATCGCCCCGCACTTGCACCGACACCATGCCCCCAAAGTCCTTCATTTGCGATCGGGCCAAGGCCGCTTGGGGATGATCTGGCAAGCCGGGATAGTGAACCGCCTCGATCGCCGGGTGCGATCGCAACCAGGCCGCCACCTGCCGCCCATTGGCACAGTGGGCCGCCATCCGCACCGGCAACGTGGCCACACTGCGCAGGGTCAGCCAGCAGTCAAAGGGAGCCAATCCGGATCCGCCCAGCCGCTGCACCTGTTGCACCCGCTCAAAGGCGGGGGTCAGTTCGCGAGCAATGACCGCCCCGCCGGTTACGTCGCTATGGCCCCCGAGATATTTGGTGGTGGAATGGACAACCCAATCGGCTCCCAATTCCAAGGGCCGTTGCAACAGGGGAGTGGCCCAAGTGTTGTCGCAAATGCAAAGGGCCCCGGCGGCTTGGGCTAACTGGGCGATCGCCCGAATATCCGACAGCTTCAGCAACGGATTGGAAGGCGTTTCCACCCAAACGGCGCGAGTTTCGGGCGTGAGGGCGGCGGCCACCTGTGCCAAATCCGTGGCATCGATCCAAACCACCGCTAAGCCCCAGGGCTGCAACACCTGTTCCATCAATTGGGCCGTGCCGCGATAGAGATCGCGCGGGGCCACCAACTGCCCGGGCCCGAGGGCTTGCAGCGCTGCCATCATGGCCGCTGCGCCGGAGCTGAAGGCCGCCGCCACTGCGCCGCCTTCGAGGGCGGCCAAACAGGTTTCGAGCGATCGACGGTTGGGATGATCTAACCGGCTGTAGAGATAGCCTTGGGGATAGGAACCATCGGCCGATCGCTCGAAGGTGCTGGTGAGATATAGCGGCGGTGCGATCGCTCCCGTGGCGGGGTCGGGGGCGCGGCCCGCATGAATGGCCAGGGTTTCCAGGTGGGGCGCGGCTGGCTCGATCGGGCGATCGGTTGCCTTGGCCGGTTGACCAGTCGGTTGCTCAGCGGGGTTAAATGTTGGGTTTTGCAAGGGAAAGGGCGATTGGGAAACGGAGCATGATACAACTCCTAATTAACGCAATTAACGCCACAGGATCACCACAAAAACCGCACCAGCGAACCTAAGACCGATGACCGCTCCCCCTTCTTCCCCCAATTGGCAAACTAAATTTTGGCTGTGGGCCGATCGCGCACTGATGGCCAATCTGTTTTTGGTGTTTTTGAGCTTTGCTTGGCTGGCGATCGCCGTGGTTGGTCGCAGTCTCCACAAGCCCTTCGGGTTTGATCTGTGGTATTCCCTGTGGCAACCCCTATGGCAGCCGGCCTTGGGCATTCTGATGGCAGGCGCAATTCTAAATGGGATTGGCCGCTGGATTGCAAAACGGCTCGATCGCTCCCAATCTTGAATCAGGAATCCAAACTTAGCAGCTCAATGCTCAACACTTTAAACACTTAACACTAAGCACTTAACGCTAAGCACTCAAACCCAAAAGCTCAAGCTTCAAAATTCAAGCTTCAAAATTCAAAAGGTCTAGCCCAGACGCGGACTAGACCTTTTTGCTTTCGCTGGCTATTTGAAGACAGGAATCACTCAACAGGTTTTACTCTCAACAGCTAATCAATCGGGTGGACAACGATACACAACTTCAGTCGATCGGGCATCACTTCAGTCGATTCAGACTGCTTTGTTAGCAGCGCCTGTGGTGCGAACCTCACGATTCATGACCTCCCGAATGAGCTAGTTTTATCAACAGCTACCGGTTCGATCGCCGCATGGCGCAAACGCTACTTGAACAACAAGTTTCGGATGCAACACAGAAGAGGAAGTCGTGCCAGTTTCCGGCAGGAGGTACGCACCGGGAACTGTCCTTGGAGAGAAGCGTTTCTTGCTTCTTTCGTACCTTGATTTGAAGATAAACCGGTTCTGAGTCAGCGTCTAGGGAAGTCAACAGAAGTTGACGTTATTTCAACTAGGTTCATAAATCCAGGGATCGAACATAGCAATCCATGAGAGTCTTGCTCTTGCGGAATACCGGGAGTTGCAACGAAACAATTACAAAGCAGCCATTTGTAACCACCCGCCAAACGATGGCGATCCCAATCAATTCCGATCGATCCCGATCGATCCCCAAGGCTTTTCCCAACGGTCGCTACGAGGGCGGCCATTCAGCACGATGGGGATTGCAAAGCAGATTCGCTTAGGGAAAATTTGGGTTTCGCAGCCTGAATTATGGCTGGAATGTCATGGGCAATTCACGGCTGCACTTGCCATTGCTCCCCACACAATCACCGATTTCAGAAGATGGAAATCAGGAGAGTTTTTGCTCATTGTTTGTAAAATTTTCTTTACGATGCATCCAACGAGCCACATCAAACCGGCTGGCAACATTGGGCAAGTCATTGGGCAAGTCATGGAGCAAGTCACCTAGCGCCAACGGTCAATCAGCCAACGTCCCAATTCCAAACCCAACCAACCGAGGGCAAAGCTGCCAAAACCATAGGCCAAGCTCATGGCCCAAGCGCCCGATCGCGCCAGATTTGACGCATCCAAGATGTAGCTAGAAAAGGTGGTGTAGGAGCCTAAGAATCCCACGGCAAACAACAGCCGCAATTCAGGATACAGGGGCGATCGATCCGTCATCCACCCCACAAACAGCCCCATCAACACCGCCCCAGACAAATTCACCAAAAACGTGCCGATCGGCCAACCCGTGCCCCACAGCCGCGCACAAAGCAGCGACAGATAATAACGCCCCAATGCGCCGGGAATGGCCCCCAAGACCACCGCGATCGGGGCCCGCAGGTCTGGCCGCTCTGAGGCGGCAGCTAACCACTGATGCCACAAATATTTCAAGAGACGCACACTCCCGATCGGCTCAAGAATTTCCTCAAAATCATTACCCTAAAATTCCCAGCCCAGATTCCCAGCCCAGATTCCCAGCCCAGATTCTCAGTCCAGATCTGGATCAACCGAATCCCGATCGAGGTCTTCTGGATTCTCTAGATCTTCCGGGTCTTCGGCCGCATCCTCATCCGGCGGCAGGCTCGATCGCAACTGATTGAGCGCCAACTCCAACTGGGCAGAATTCTGATTTTCCACATCCAACTGAAAGTAGCGGTGGAACTTTTCGCTCACCTGCACCATGGACGATCGGCCATAGCGCCGTTTTTTCACAAAATCTCGCTCCACCAGCTCCTGGACATGTTGATAGGCTCCGGAGCCGCGTAAATCGACCAAATCCGCCATCGGCAGCGGCCCCTTGAGCGCAATCACCGCCAACGTTCGCAACGCCGCCACTCCCAAGTCCGCCGGAATCAGCCGCTCCACCAGGGACTGGAATCGATCGCGCAATTGCAACGTGTAGCAGCCCTTGCGCAGTTCCACCACCTCCAACGCCGTGTCCCGCTGGGCATAGTCGTTCATCAAGTCCAGCAAGGCCTCGTGGGCCAGATCTCGCGCACAACCAGCACAGTCGGCAATCTCCGCCAAACTGAGGGGCTGTCCCTTGAGGTACAAAATTGCCTCGATCGTGCTAACCAGCGAGTTTGCCCGTAGGTCGGTTTGTGAATTGGCCAATCCAGACAACGGCGAATCTTCCTTGGCGTTCGTCAATTCTCCATTCAACCAGCACTGATGCCGTGGCGATCGCAATTTTGACCCCAATTTCTCCCCAAAATCCGGTTTTCCGGCCCCCCGAACGAAGAGATTCTAATTAGCTAATTACCACCCAAATTGCGGGGCCAGTTAAGGAATTGGCACTGAACCGTAAAGGGAATTAGTTCCGGAGAAAGATATCAAAATTCTTACTAAAAATGTTGATTCGTTTTCCTGATTCCGTTGATTTTTTTCAGAAGGAAGGAGCAGCAACGTTCGAGATGGATTTCTTCCTATGCGCCTGTTCCCTTCTGCTTCGATGCTGCTCGGTTTGTGCCTAGCGGTTGCGCCATCGCTGCCGGCGGGCGCAATGACTCCCTTGGTTTCCGAAACCCAAATGACCAATCATCAAGAACTGTCCGTAGAGGCTGCACCCACTGTGGTGCGCCGCACTCGGAACTCGCACCGGGGCAGCGGCCGCCGTGATTTTGTGCGGTATGTGTTCGCCGCTCCTATGAGCTAAGGATCGTTTGATGCAGCCTGTAATTGGGGGGTTGATTCCGTTTTCTTTCTAGGATTTTGTTATGCAATTTCTGAGAATTTGATTCCATCAAAAACGGAATTTTCAACCCTCCACCAATCAGCATTGGTCAGAATTAGCTAAAGCATGTTTGCGGTTCGTTTAGCCAGTTCAGTCTGGTATCCAGTAATTCTGAATTGGGTGTGGTGGAGTGTGGTTTTGGGGCGACAGTTCTGAGAGAACAAAACCAGATCAGAACTGCTGAGAATGACTCCCCCAATGCGTTACGGCGATGATTGGCTTTTGCAGTTGTTAATTGCCGGTTGCCAGTGGCCAGTGGCCATTGCTGATGACCCGTCGCTGTTTTGTTGATTCTGGTTTGTTGATTCTGGTTTGTTGATTCTGGTTTGTTGATTGTTATTGCGTTGATTGCCGTAGTCGCGGTGGATCGAGGCGAATCGAGGTGGATCGTGATTGATCGCCCTGCTCGGAGCCAATTTCGAGGGGCGCATCGAGCGATTAGCCTCGATTCGCTGTCTTGCTGGGCCGGGGGCCGTGGGGATCGATCGAGACTTTTTCTCTTTCGGGCAGGGCAGCCAAAATCCGGAACCGTCAAAGGCTGAAACCCTGAAAACCACCACTACCAAAGCATTTCAGCTTCTCAAGTTTTTTGTTGGGGAACCGCTTCCCTTGCGCTTCCAAACCGATCCAGGGATCGGGCTGTTCCTGATAGGATCGGAGTATGGCAACCATCACCATTCGCGGCGTTCCCCACAGTTACCGGCTCGATCCCGATCGCCCCACCCGCTGGGCTTTGGTCTTTGTCCATGGTTGGCTGCTCAGCCGCCACTATTGGCAGCCCCTCATTGACCAATTTCAGCCCCATATCCCCTGTTTGTCCTATGACCTGCGCGGTTTTGGGGCATCCCAACCCACCCAACCCCAGCAATTTTCAACGCCGCGCGAGCGTTACCAGAACTACGCCCCGGCAGCCTATGCCGAAGATTTAAATCGGCTGCTTGAGCATTTGGGAATTGAGACCGCCTGGATTGTGGGTCACTCCCTTGGCGGAGCAATCGCCCTGTGGAGCGCCCACAAATTTCCCGATCGGATTCAAGGGGTCATTTGCCTCAACTCCGGCGGCGGCATTTATCTCAAAGAAGAATTTGAGCGCTTTCGGGCCGTTGGCCAGCGCTTGGTGCAATTTCGGCCCCAATGGTTGCGGGCCTTTCCGGGTCTCGATTGGGTCTTCAGCCGCGACAGCGTGGCCCGCCCCGTAGACCGCCACTGGGGTCGGCAGCGACTGATCGACTTTGTGACCGCCCATCCCGAAGCGGCCCTCTGGACTCTGTTGGAGTCCACCACCGAAGCGGAAGTTCATCGCTTGCCCCAGGTGGTGGCCCAGCTTACCCAGCCGGCCTACTTCATTGCCGGAAACCAAGATTCTGTGATGGAGCCGCGCTATGTGCGCCACTTGGCCAGCTTCCATCCACTGTTTGACATGTCGGGCGAAAACCTGCGGGAAATTCCCGATTGTGGACATATGGGCATGGTGGAACAGCCCATCCCGATCGCCCAAGAAATTAAAACCATCTTGCAACGCCACGGGGTCGATCACGGGTTGCAAACCCAACCCGAAGCCCTGAAAAACGTCTAGGCCCGAATCGGAGGCCATCGGAGACAAGGGGCTGAAGCCCCTTGCCCCTCAAACGCACAACCTACACCCGACCGCGCAGGAATTGGGCCATTTCGTTCGGTGTGGGCGAGTTTTCCAGCGCCACTTCCTCCGTGATGCGGCCCTCTTGGTAGAGATTAAACAGCGCCTTATTCATGGTGATCATGCCGTCAAACTCTGACTTCAGCATCACCTGGTTAATCTCCTCCATCTCGCCCTTGATGATGTATTCCTTAATCGCATCCGTGGCGATCAAGATGTCATGGTAGGCCGCTCGTTTCCCATCGGTGGTTTTGCACAACCCTTGGGCAATGATCGCCACCAACGATTCGGCCAAACTCACCCGCAGGGCCGCGTGCTCATTGGGGGGAAACATCCCCAACACCCGCTCGATCGTCTTGATGGCGCTGTTGGTGTGCAGGGTTCCACAAACCAAGTGACCCGTTGAGGCTGCCTTCAGAGCGATTTTCATCGTTTCCGCGTCCCGAATTTCCCCCACCAACATGATGTCCGGGTCTTGGCGCAGGGCCCCCTTCAGGGCGTTGAAAAATTGCCGCGTGTGCCGCCCCACTTCCCGGTGCTTGATCAGGGATTTTTGGCTGACATGCACAAACTCCACCGGATCCTCGATCGTGATGATGTGCTTCGCCATGCTCTTGTTGATGTAGTCGAACATGGCGGCCATAGTGGTGGACTTCCCGGAACCTGTGGGCCCCGTCACCAAAATCAAGCCCTTGTGGTAGTGGCAAACATCCCGGAACACGGGCGGCAAATTAAGCTGCTCCATGCTCAGAATGGTGGCCCCAATCAGCCGCAACACCATGGCCGGGCCCGCCAACGAATCAAAGCAGCTAATCCGAATCCGCACAAAGCCCAGATCGGCAGCTCCGTCATAGTCCAAATTTTCTTGGAAGAAGGCGATATCTTCTTCGCTCATGATTTCCCCCAACCAACTCATGAAGGTGTCGAGGTCGGTGGTGGGATAGTCCAGAGGCACGATGTCACCGCGCTTCCGAAAACGGGGCACTTCGTTCACTCCCAAGTGAATATCGGAGCAGCCTTCTTCGTCTGCCCGCTTCACGATGTCAATCATGGTTGGCTGACCGGGAGAGGGCTTGCGCTTCGCAGGAGGAGCGACCACTTGGGCCGCCACCGGAGCGATGGGGGGCCCTGACTGCACCACGGTGGACGGTGGCGCGGGGGTGGTGACCGTGTTGGCGGCCGGTGGCGGCGGGGCCACCCGAGGCGGCGGAGCCGTGGGGGCCGGCGGTGGGGCCACGCGCGGCGGGGCCATGTTGATCGGGAGGGTTTGCTCGTTGTTCCCGATCGGGGGAGGCGACGGAGGACGACCAGCAACCGGCGGTGGCGGCGGCGGGGCCACCCGAGGCAGTGGTGGCGGTGGCGGCGGGGGAACCGGGGGACGGGAGGCGTTCGTCATGGTCGTTTCCTCGTCGATGTCCTTGAGTGCGTTGAGCCAGTTGGGTGGTTGAGGTCAACTGGGCCGAGGTGGCGTTGAGAGAATGCGATGGTGTGATTGATTGCCCTGGGGAAGTCGCCCTGGTGGCCTTCACGCTGGGGAAGTCACGCTGGGGAAGTCACGCTGGGAAAGGGCATGAGAAGACTTCAGGATTGAGATTGCGAGAAGTCTTCGGGTCGATCGCCCGCTGATCAGTCGGGATTGGGGGCGATCGGGTCTAGTCACGCCATAGCATGACCTGTTGTTTATTGTGGCTCATTGTTGGCCCTGACGGTGCATCAATCATCACTGAATCGGGATCAGCAATCTCACTCTCAAAATCGACCAAAATTCAGATAATTTCGACATTTTTTGAAAACACTGGTGCATTTTTAACTCAGTGTTTATACGGGGTGTAATGTGGCAATTTTCTAGATGCATTGAGTTCACTGTTGATTAACCCTCAATCACCAGGAGCCGGAAGAAACCTATGATGAACCCCCATGGACTGACCCCAACACAACCAAGGGGCCCATCGATCGAACTGATGCGGCACTAATGCGGCCACACGGTCAGATCAACGCTGATTCATAATCAGTGCATTCGCGGGCACACAAAATTCACGAGCACGCTCAGTTCTTGAACGATTAACCAACCAACAGATCTCAAGATTTCATCTCTCAGGATTTCATCCAAGATCTCAAGATCTCAAGACCTCAATCAACAGATCATCAAGACCAATCATCAAGACCAACGATCGACCGGTTCCCGAACGAATTGCCAAAGCGCTGGCCGACAAGATGGCGGGATAGATTTTTCAGACTTGGGCGGAGGGCAAAACAAATGAAGGTAGCCTATTTTGATTGCCCAACGGGGCTGGCGGGGGATATGTGTTTGGGGGCGCTGCTGGATGTGGGTGTGCCCTTGGATTATGTGCGATCGCAGCTTGATCGCCTGGGAATTGCCGAGGAATATCGCCTCAGCAGCCAAACCATGCACCACAACGGCCAGCGAGCCTTGAAAGCGATCGTGGAGTGGCGATCGCCCGGTGGTTCCTTTCAGGTGGAAGATCCCATGGATGAGCCGGGGGAAGGGGCTGAACCATCTGCCCGCTCACCTGAAGCTCTGGGAGATCACGGGCACGAGCATCACGGGCGCAAGCATCATGAGCACGGGCATGAGCATCATGATCATGGGCATCACGAGCACGAGCATCATGATCATGAGCACGAGCACGAGCATCATGATCATGAGCATCACGGGCACGATGATCACGACCATAGCCCCGATCACCATCATCACCACGATCCCCACAACCATCACACCCATCACCACAGCCGCCGTTGGCCAGACATTGAGGCCATGCTTCTGAATTCGTTGCTACCCGATCGGGTGGTGCAATGGAGTCGATCGATCTTTTGGCAGTTGGCCCAAGCAGAAGGGGCTGTTCATGGCATTGCGCCAGAACAGGTGCAGTTCCACGAGGTGGGGGCGATCGATGCGATCGTGGACGTGGTGGGAACCTGCTTAGGGCTGGATTGGCTGGGGGTTGAGCGGATTTTCTGTTCCGCTTTGCCCACGGGCGGCGGCACGGTTTGGGCGGCCCATGGGCGATTGCCCGTGCCGGTTCCGGCGGTGTTGAAGCTGTTTGAAATGGGACAAGTGCCGGTTTATGCCAACGGAATCGATCGGGAATTGGTGACCCCCACGGGAGCCGCGATCGCCGTGGGATTGGCCCAGGGGTTCGGGTCGCCGCCGGCCATGACCCTTCAGCGGGTGGGGTTGGGCGCGGGCCAGCGATCGCTCCCATTGCCCAACATTATGCGGCTGTGGTTGGGAGAGTTGGCAGCGCCCGCCGGTTTGTCGGCTCCGTTGGTGCGATCGGCCCCTTTGTCCCCGCTGATTGTGCCCCCGCCTCGGAGCGATCGGGGCCCGCAGTCTCCGGCTCCGGGCGATCGGCCCGAGTGGTCTGCCCAGGCGGCCCAGCCATTGCCATCAGGGCAGTCTCGATCGGGTCAATCCGGCCCAGCTTTGCCGGGGCCGGAAAGCCTAGCCAGTCCCCATGATCCTGACCTGGAAACAGTGGCGGTGTTGGAAACCCAAATTGATGATTGCAGCCCCCAGGCGATCGCCTACGCGATCGAGCGGTTGTTGCAGGTGGGGGCCCTGGATGCCTTTGTGCAGCCCGTGACCATGAAGAAATCGCGATCCGGCGTGGCCATCACGGTAATTACGCCCCTGGATCGGTTCACCGCCTGTGAGGATGTGTTGTTTCAAGAAACCACCACGATCGGGATTCGGCGATCGTTTCAACAGCGCCGTGTTTTGCCGCGCCATTTGGAAGTGGTGGACACGGACTATGGCCCCGTGCGGGTGAAGGTGGCTTGGCAAGACGAAACCCGCAAAACGGTTCAGAATGTTCATCCAGAATTTGAGGATGTGGCCGCTTTGGCACGCGATCGGGCCATTTCTTGGCTGGATATTCACCGAGCAGCTTGGATTGCTTGGGAACAGGCGCGTCGGGCCACGGAGGGCGATCGCTAAAATTCTGCAAGTCAATCACCATCCCAGACCCGTGATCTCGCCATGTATGACGAACTTTTTGCAACCATCAGCGCCCTAGTGATGTGTCATTCGCCCAGCGGGGCCGAACAGGAGGTCGATCGCTGGTTAATCGCTCGCGCCGAGGCTCTGGGGTTGACCTGGAATCAAGACGAGGCCGGTAATTTGATTTTTGTGATTCCCGGGCGCGATCGCACCGCCAAGCCGATCGCCATCACGGCCCACAAGGATGAGATCGGCGCGATTGTCAAAGGCGTTGAGTCCGATGGGCGGGTGCAGTTGCGCAAGCTGGGCGGGGCTTTCCCTTGGGTCTATGGCGAAGGGGCGATCGATCTGTTGGGCGATCGCCAAACTATCACCGGCGTACTCAGTTTTGGATCGCGCCATGTGTCCCACGAGTCCCCCCAGCGGAATTTGCAGGACAACCAGCCCCTGACCTGGGAGCGGGCCTGGGTGGAAACGGGTCGGATTCCTGCTGAGTTGGCCGCAGCGGGCATTCGGCCCGGCAGCCGCGCCGTGGTGAGCAAACACCGCAAACAACCGTTGCGCCTGGGCCCGAACCAAATCGCCAGCTACACCTTAGATAACAAAGCTTCCGTGGCCATTTTGCTGGATTTGGCAGAACGGCTATTGGCCCAGGAGGAGCCGCCGGCCATGGATCTATATCTGGTTGCTTCCGCCAAGGAAGAGGTGGGAGCCTTGGGAGCCATGTACTTTGCGCAACAACAGAAGCTGGCGGCCCTGATTGCATTGGAAATTGCCCCGATCGCCCCGGAATACCCGATCGCCCCGGGGCCCGTGCCGGTGTTGCTGTCCCAGGATGCCTATGGGCTGTATGACGAAGACCTGAACCGGGCGCTACAGGCGGCGGCCGAGCGATTGCACTTACCCATTCAATACGCCGTGATCAGCGGATTTGGCAGCGATGGTTCGATCGCCATGAAATTTGGCCATGTGCCCCGGGCCGCCTGCTTGGGCTTCCCCACCCAAAACACCCACGGTTACGAGATTGCCCACCTCAAGGCGATCGCCCGCTGCACAGACATTCTGATGGAATTTGTGCAGCAGCCTTTTCCACCGCCAGTCGAAAAGCCAGTCGAACAGGTGAACGCGCCCTAAGACCGATCACCAAATCGCCTGAAACCTTGATTCCACCGTTGCCAGATCGTGGGGGACAAGGGGCTTAAGCCCCTTGTTACAACGATGAGGGTTAAGCAATGACAACCAACCTTAAACCTGCTCTAGGTAATCATTCAGGTCAGACATCAGGCGATCGAGCGCCGTTTCCAAACTGAGCCGAATCCGATCGTCCCGCACGGTCAACAGCACCTTCGCCGCAAAGGGCGATGGCCAAATATTGGGGTTACAAAACACCTCCAAAAACACCTCTCCCGCATGTTGATAGTCCAAATTGGCTTGGGGCGTGGGGCGATCACCGGGAGTCACCTGGGTGGCGGCCTTGATTCGATCGATCAGCCCCTTCAATTCCGTTTGTAATTGCCGGGCCGCGGCGGGTGCATAACCAAAAGCAACGGAGCCAGTTTCTAAATTGAGGCGGCAGGTAGGCGTAGTCATCCACAAATTTCCTAAAAATAGCCACACTGCTCCAAGCGCAGAACAGCGGGGCCAAACTATGCCCAATGTCCAAAATTAATGGCAGCGAATGACTAAGCACATGATTAAGCAAATGACTCAGCATGACTAAGCAAATGATTAAGCCACTCACTGCCCAATCCCGAACAAGGGGTTTAAACCTTTTGTTACCACGAATGTTCTAAGGTTTTTGTCAATTCTGGTGAACGAGAGTCAAGGTAAATTGCAACAAATCTAATCAAACCAACAAATCTATAGAATTCGCAAAATCCTCAGAAATTGGGGCGATCGGGCGACTGCTCTGCATTCAACGCTTGATCCAATGCTTTTACCCCTAGCCCTCAATCCCAAGGAGTCTGGTTAGGATGGCGATTGACCAAGGTTGAAGACCCCCTTACAGCCATGTTTTCGACTGTTTCAATCTCTCAAATTTCCCAACGTCTCCTTGGGGCAGCGCTGGGTTTGGTTTGCACGTTGTCGATCGGCCCCCATGCGGTGCAGGCGACCCCATCCCCCAAGGAACGCTACAACGAGGCAATTCGGGATGCGGCGGTGGCGGAACCCACCGAGCAGGTTTCGGAGCTAATTCCCCTCACGCCGGATAATCCGAATTTGGTTTGGCATCCCGATCGCCAGCGATTGTTGATGGTGACCTGGAAGAGTCAAAGCTCGTTCGATCGCTTCATCAAGCCCGCCACCAACAGTTCCAGCAACGAAAACCAGCTGATTTGGGTCACGGCTGCTCCCCAGGTGCAACAGCTTTGTCGGCAATATCGCCAACAGAATCCCAACGCCACTGAAGCGGATTTGAAACTGCGGCTCCAGCAATATTTGGGCTTGGATCCGGCCTGGAACTATGACGTGTTTGTGGAAATGTGGGTGGATGTGCGGGATTTGTTTCGCCCCTGCGCGGATCCGGAAGTGAGCGATCGCCAGTGCCAAGCGGATTTTCCCCAATCCCTGGCGGCGGACTTGCCAAAGGTGGCGGGCATCACCCCCCGATCGGGCATTGCCAACTATCAAACCTTCTTCAGGGGGCTGTATTACCGCAGCATTCGCACTAATCTGCAACCTTTCACCGGCTTGGGCTACACCTACGATTGGGGCAACCCCAATAGCGAAGTGGGAGCCAGCGAATTTATCCTTGTGCCCGGTGCGGCCTACACGATCGAGCGGGCCGTGCCCACGGGGGATTATTGCAAACCCGAATGACGCATTCCGGGACTTGCTAGAAGCTCACAAATTATGACTAATCCTGAATAGGATGGGATGATCACGGAACCGCCTGAGGTCTCAAACCCGCGAACGAACCGGTTTGGGATGGGGGGTTAGGCGGTTACCTTGCTCGATCGCCCGTTTGGCACAAGGCTTAGGATTCACAACGCGGAAGCAAGACAAACTGAACAAGCAACCGGCCGAAAAGTTGCAACCAAAATGGGCCATGGGGGGTCTAAGGCTGGGGAATCATCGCCATCTCAGTCTTGGTCGGGTCTATTTTTGGCGGGTCTGTCGGGTCTATGGAGCAGTCTCCTGATGACCACAGCATCTTCGGAAGGTTAGGGCAGGGCAGCTCTTTGGCGATCGACTTTGGTTTTTCTGAACAATAACGGTGAGTGACATGTTTCCATGGCCCCTAAGGATCGGCTCCTTGATCTTGATCGGCGCGGGGTTGACTTGGGTGGGTCTGAAGGGCCCGATCGGGCAATCGGCCCCTTCAGATTCCCCCGCGTTGGCCCAAGCGGCCGACTCGTCCACGATCGCGCCGGCCGGCGGTGTCACCAGCATTCCGGCTCCGGAGCGCTCGACCGATGGTCGCTTGGCCCAGAGAACGGCCACCGCCCTGTTGCGCCGCCCGATCGATTGCCAACTGGGCAAAGATTGCTTTGTGATGCTCTATCCCGACCACGACCCCAGCACGGGCGAGCGGGATTCCATGTGTCGGCACTTGACCTATGACGGTCACAACGGCACGGATTTTGCAATTCCCTTCTGGACTCCGCAAACGGCCGTACCGGTGGTGGCCACGGCGGCGGGCACGGTGTCGGCCATGCGGGATGGTGTGCCCGATCGACGGCTCACTTCCCCGGAAGCGCGATCGACCGTGGCGGGCATTGAGTGCGGCAACGGCGTAATGCTAGACCATGGCAACGGCTGGCAAACCCAGTATTGCCACATGAAACAGGGCAGCGTGCGGGTCAAAATTGGCGATCGAGTCCAAGCGGGCAATCCCCTGGGTCTAGTGGGTCTATCGGGCATGACCACCTTTCCCCATGTGCATGTGACGGTGCGCAAGGATGGCAAGGAAGTGGATCCGCTGTTGGGGGGCGATCGGATTGCGGGCTGCGCGACGGGCAACAACACCAACACGGTTTGGAATGACGGGGCGCGCAACTATGTGGCCACGGGGCTAATTCGCAGCGGCTTTGCCCCCAAGCAACCGGTGGAGGATGAGCTGTGGCGCGGCGAGTTCCAAAGCAACCAAATTCCCGGCCAAGCGGAGGCGCTCACCTTTTGGGTTCATGCCTTTGGGGTGCAAAAGGGGGATGTGGAATATTTCAAGCTGTTGGCCCCCGATGGTTCGATCGTCACGGACTATCAACGGCCGATCGACCAAGATCACAAACAGTGGATTACCTACGTGGGCAAGGGCACTCGGCGATCGCCCCTGATGCCAGGCACTTGGACCGCTTCCTATCGGTTGATGCGGGGTAACCAAACCTTGATTCAGCTCGATCGCCAGCAGGCGGTGGTGCGCTAGGCAGCCAGCCTTAGCCGGGACGAAGCCACCTAGCTCGGAAACTGGGGCAGCAGGTTTTGAATCGTGGTCACCAACTGGCGCAGGCGCACCGGTTTCGTTAAATACTCATTGGCTCCGGCCGCCAAGCATCGATCGCGATCGCCCTCCATGGCCAGCGCCGTGAGGGCCACGATCGGTAAGTTAGCGTATTGCACATCTTGCCGCAGTAATTGCATCGCCTCCAGGCCATCCATCCCCGGCATTTGCACATCCATTAACACCAAATCGGGCTGCGATTGTTGCACTTGAGCGATCGCCTCTGCACCATTTTTGGCCAGAATCACCCGATATCCTTTGGCCGTTAAATAACTCACGATCGTGTTGATGTTGGCCTCTTGATCTTCCGCCAACAAAATGCAGGGCGATCGGCCCCCATCCGTTGATTCAATCACCAGCGATGAATCCAAATTGGCCGATGATTGATCATCACTAGCGTCCGCGATCGTGCGACCAGGATGGTAGGGCAAATCGACCGTGAAGCAACTGCCACTCCCCACCTTGCTCGTGACCCCCACCCGGCCGCCGTGGAGTTCCACAATCCGCTTCACCAGGGCCAAACCCAGCCCCGTTCCTTCGTATTGGCGATTCAGCGCACTATCAATTTGCACAAAGGGACGGAACAGCCGATCTAACTGATCCGGGGCAATCCCAATTCCCGTATCGATAATGGAAAACCGCAGCCAAGATTGAGACGGCTGCGATTCTTGAACGGCGTAATTTTCCAGGGAAACCAACAGCGTCACACGCCCATTTTCCGGCGTGAACTTCACGGCATTATTCAGCAAATTAATCAGCACTTGCCGCATTCGCCGTTCATCTAACAATGCGTGGGGCAACTGACTGGGAATTTGAGTATCTACCTGAATATGTTTCTTCAGGGCCTGTTGTTTAATGAAAGTCAAACTAGATTGACACAGAGGCACGATCGCCGTGGGCGCTTGATCCAATTCCAATTGCCCCGATTCAATTTTGGCCACATCCAAAATGTCATTAATCAGGGAGAGCAAATGGGAGCCGGTACGCTCGATCGTCCCCAAGGCTTTGAGCTGACTATCATTAATCGAGCCAAAAACCTGTTCCTGCAACCCTTCGGTCATGCCCAAAATGGCATTCAAGGGCGTGCGTAATTCATGGCTCATGTTGGCCAAAAACTCATCTTTCAGGCGAGTCGCCCGAATTAATTCATCATTGGTGCGCTGTAGTTGTTCTTCGGCTTGGCGGCGCTGGCGATCGACCCGATAGCCCTCAATTAGGGTGCTACAGGTGACCAAAAATGGCTCTAGATAACCCACCATGCTCGACTCATAACCGCCGGGCCGGTTGGCAATTCCAATCATCCCCACCAATTGATTACCTTGATAGAATGGAATGCCTAAAAATGCCTGCAAGGGAGGGTGGCCGGGTGGTGTGCCGCCACTGCGCGGGTCGGTGCTGGGACTGTTGGCAATCACGGGTTTACCGGTCATGATCACCGCGCCAAAGAGCGTGTTCATGTTGGTAAATTGCATTCCCGTTTCATAGTTATCTTCATAGAACTTTTGCGTAGTTTCATCCCAAGCGATGTTGGTGACACTGTGGGATTGCAGGTAGGGAACGCCTTTAATTTTGAGAAAGCCTTCTTCGATCGCGGCACTGCCATCGCCTCGAAATAGCGCTTCTCCGATAAAGCCATATTCACTTTCGGTCAGTTCTAATAAGCCATTCAGAAGGCCTTCAAAGATTGTTAATCGATTGGCAGCCGTAATAAATTCTGTTTGGGCTTGGCTGATGGTGGAAAGCAGGAAGTTGCTATTTTTGAGGTCAATTTCTGCTCGTTTGCGCGGGGTGATATCAAAACGAACGGCCAAAAATCGAATCGGTTTCCCTGCGCGATCGAGAAACGGCACGATCGTGCTGTCTACCCAATAGAGCCGACCATCTTTCGCGCGGTTGCAAATTTCCCCGCGCCAAATTTGCCCCGCCAAAATGGTGTCCCACAAGTCCTTAAAGAAGGAGGCGGGATGGTGGCCAGACTTCACGAGTCGATGGGTTTTGCCAATCAATTCCTCGCGGCTGTAGCCGGAAACCGCGATAAATCGATCGTTGACATAGGTCATGACCCCTTGGGCATCGGTAATCACCACGATCGCGGAGGCATCGAGCGCCAGCTTAAAGGCGGCCAATTCCTGAAGCAGCCGTTCTCGCTCCAGTTCTGCTTGCTTGAGGGGGGTGATGTCTTCGGCAATGCCCGCGAGGCGATAAACCTCTCCTTGGGCGTTGCAAATGGGGAATGCCCGATCGCGAATCCAACGCTGTTCGCCATCGGGCCGCAGGATCCGATATTCCTCGTCAAATTCGCCCAATAACTGTTTGGGAAGGGCGGTCAAGACCCGATCGTGATCCAGGGGGTGAATGCTGGTGGCCCAACTGTCGGGGGTGATATAGAGTTCTTCGCTGGGTCTGCCCCAAATCCGCTCATAGGCGGGGCTGACGTAGATCCGATTGGTGCGATTGAGATCCAAAATCCAAAATACCGAATCCACAGCTTCGGCCAATTGGCGGAATTTTTCTTCGCTCTCACGTAGGGCTTCTTCGGAACGTTTGCGATCGCTGATGTCCACCACCACGCAAACACAGCTACCGGTTGCGGGGGCAATCATGGCCACGCCGATTAGCACCCACACCCAATGGCCATTTCGATGCACGTAGGCCTTTTCCCAAGGGGCGATCGACTCGTGTTGCCGCAGGTGTTCAATGGCCGCGATGTCTTGCGCTCGATATTCGGGCGGTGTGAGTTCGGCCCAGTTTAAGCGCCCGGCTTGCAAGTCCAGGCGATCGTAGCCCAGCATTTCCAAGAAGCAATCGTTGGCATCAACAATCAGCCCCTCAAAGTTGGTGAAGATGGTTCCCACCACGTTGGAGTCAAACACACGGCGGAATTTCTCTTCGCTTTGCCGCAGGGCCGCCTCGGCCTGTTTGCGATCGCTGATGTCATAGTTCACGCCAATCATGCTTTGGGGCTGGCCTTGGGCATCACAAAGCAACTCGCCATAGGCCTTGATGTGGCGGACGGTGCCATCGGCAAGCATGACTCGAAATTCGGTGTCGTAACGGGCTTCGCCGCGTGTGGCGGCATGGAGTAACTGTTCGGTGGCCGGTCGATCGTCCGGATGGACGGAACTGGCCCAAATGTCGTAGGGCAGGCGCTGATTTTGGCCGGGTTCCACGGGCGCAACCCCATACAGGCTGTACATCCGCTCATCCCAAACCAGGGTGTTGGCTCGAATATTCCATTGCCAACAGCCGATCGCGCCGGATTCCAGGGCAAGGGTGAGCCGTTGGGACAGGTCGGCCAATTGGCGTTCGGCATTTTTGCGATCGCGAATATCCCGAAAGATGCCTTGCACCAGTTGGGTTTGGCCCACCTGCACGATCGAGCCGGTAATTTCCACCGGAATTGCTTGCCCATCGGCCCGCTGAATTTGACCATTGGTGAGCTGGCACAGACCATCCGTAATCACCGATTGGAAGGCCTGCACCATCTCCTCCTGGCAATCGATCGGGTGCAACTGGGATTGGTGCATCTGGATCAGTTGGGCGCGGTCATAGCCAAACAGTTCCTCCGCCTTGCGATTCACTTCCAGGATTTCCCCTTGAAGGTTGGTCACCACGATCGCGTCACTTGCCCCCGCCATCAAGCCACGATAGCGAGCTTCCCGTTCCTGAAGTTGGGCTTCGGCGGCCTTGCGCTCGGTCACATCCCGCACCATCACCAGGGCCGCATCCGCATCACTGCCCACAATCCGCAATTCCTCATCCAGAACCCGATCGCCCAGGATCCGCCGCTGTTCAATGACTTGCAGTTGGCCGGTTTCGATCGTCTGGTTCACCGCCTCCAACACCGCCTCCAACTGATCCGCCGCCACCCAATCGGTCAACTGGGAGAGGGTTGGGGTGTCCGCTGCCTCCAACGAATCGCCAGTCGCCTCAGCGCGGAAGCGGCCCCAGGGATGTTTCGCCTGGGTGAGGGTGCTGTAGTCCAAACATTGGCCCCGAGGGGTCACCCGCAGCAGGCGATCGGGAATGGCCGCCACCATTGCCCGAATCTGGGCTTCCCGAATTTGCAGCGTGGTGGTGCGCTTGGCCACCTTCCGCTCCAAGGACTGATTCAAGTCCCGCAGTTGCCATTCCACTTGTTTGCGATCGCTGATGTTGCGCACCAAAACCAACACCTCGTCATCGCGGTAAGGAACCACCCGCACTTCCTCAATTCGCAACACCTCATGGGTGGACAGATTTTGCTCATAGAACTGAACGGTTTTGGTGGCCAAGGCTCGCTGAATGGCTTTCATCCGCTTTTGGGCGGCCACCGGCGGCAGCAATTCCGACACATGCTTACCGACCCAACTACTTAAATCGCCAACCCGATCGAACTCAGGGTTGGCGACAAATTCCAGAAAAATCCCTTCAGCATTCAGCCGCACTAACAAATCCGGCAGCGCACTGACTAGGGCCCGTTGGTGTGCTTCCGCTTCCCGCAAGGCCGCCTCGGCCCGGCGACGCTCTTCCAACTCCGCGGCCAAGACCGCATGGGATGTGGCCTGCTTGAGGGCAATGCCCACCTGCACCCCCAGGGCTTGCAGCAAGTCAATTTCCGCGGCCTGCCAAAGTCGCGGGCGATCGTGCTCACTGGCCACCATCAACCCCCACAGGCGATCGCCCACCAGCAAGGGCAAAATCAGTTGGGCCCGCATCTGGAGGCCGAGCAGCAAATTTCGATGGCAGTCCGACAACGGCGCAGTGGTGACATCCTCCAGCACCCGCACTTGGCCCCGCCGAAAGGGATCCAAAAAAGCCGACCCCAAACAGTCATCCTGAACCCGCCGCCCCAACAGGGACTGACCCTGATCGCTCGGATCCGCCAAAGCCTCCGCGATCGTTACGCCGCTGCAATCGCCCTCAAATTGATAGACAATCACCCGCGCACAGTTCAGCAGCCGCTGCACTTGCTGCACCGTCGTTTCCAAAATGGTGTGCAAATCCAGGGCATTATGAATTTGCGTGGCCACTTCCCGCAACAGCGCTTCCCGTTCCGCCTGTTGCCGCAGTTGGGCAGTGCGCTCGGCCACCTCCCGCTCCAGTTCCTGCGCTCGGCTTTCCAGCAGCGCCAATCGTTCTTGCTCCAACTGCGACACCTGGGTTTCCAGCACCGTCGCCAAGTTGTAGATTTCCAGCGGATTCAAGGCCTGTAGCAGGCGCGTTTGGCTGAGGATGCCCAGCAATTGCCCCTGGTCATTGGTGATCACCAATCGCCGAATCCAGCGATCGGCCATCAACTGTTGCGCCTCCCACAGGCTGGTGTGGGGACTGACGCTAAACACCGGGCTGCTCATCACCAAATGGGCACTGGTTTGATCCAAGGGCAACCCCAGGGCCTGAAATTGCACCATATCCCGCTCGGTCACCAGGCCCACGGGCGGCCCACCCATCGGCTGTAGAGATGAGGCAGCGGCAAGATCGCCCTCAAGATCGTTCGCTGATTTCGCCGCTGAATCATCGATCGCCCCGATCACTGCGTGGGCCGGATCCACCAACACCACGCAACTCACCTGGTTCTCACTCATTAATTGCGCCAATTCCAACAGAGAGGCGTGAGAGCTGGTCACCACAATCGATCGGCTCATCACTTCCTGGACTTGGCGCAACCGCAACAGGTCGATCGGGCGGGCCAACTGGCGCAAACTTTCCTGGGTAATTAGCCCCAACAGGCGATCGGCCTCATCCACCACCGGCAAATGTCGAATTCGATGTTTCGTCAACAGATGAATGGTGGAAAACAAATCCGTAAACTCACTCTCCCGCAGCATCACCAGTTCCCGCGTCATCACGGCGGTCACCGGGCGATCGAGCGGGCACTGCTGCGCACTCAAGCGCACCAAATCTCGCTCCGTCAAAATGCCCACCACCCGATCGTCCACCCTCACCAGCACACAACTGGGGCGAGACCCGATCGCCGCCTTCTGTGGATCCGCCTGGGCCGCCGGCAGCCCACTCATCAGGGAAACCACATCCCAGACCGTTGCCGCCGCATCAACCACCAATGGTTGGCGGATAATAGCCGCCCTCAGTTCAGAAACCGTCAGCATAGGAAACGGAATGGACATGACAGGACTTGTTTTTGAGCGAGAAAAATCGAGCGCATCCGGCTAACGGAGGTCAAAGCAGCTAAATTTGCCCCCAATTAGCTTTAAAACTCCCCCAAAACACAGCAAAAGCCCATTGCTTGGCGCGAATACTAGCTTAGGTCTGGCCGATCCTGCATCAGACCATCTCCCCACTGGTTCTATCAATTTGTTCTCAGCTCAGGGGAGCGATCGGGATCACAGCCGAAAACAGCATCTCCTAACAGCTAAAGTACCCCGACCAAAAACCCAAGCGATCCCAGACCACCACGATAGGCCTTTGATCAATTGACCTCACCGAAAAGTTATGCAAGATCCACACCAGCCGTCACAGTTTACCGTCTTAATCAAGCTAGAAATGCTTTTAGATACTCTGACGGCGATCTGTGACTAAGCCATGGTAGATATCGCTTTTCCTCTAAAATTGACGTAAAACGAGCATAGCACGTGACTTTCTTTACCAAGAGTCATATCTTTATTTTATTTTTAATTCTTTCAAAAAGTCAAAAATGATACCTTGCATTGTCAAGCAGTCCCTAGAATCCATCCCAGTTAAAAACTAACCCTAAAAAGCAAAATGGTGAAATCTGATCAACAAAATTCAACAAAATCGACTCACGCGCAAATCTATAGAGTAAGCATTAATCACCGCAATGAATGGGTTTTTGGCGATCGCATTATCCAAAACACGATCCATCATTTGTTGAATTTCCTGTTGAATCGCAGCTTTGAGGAGCGAACTTTCCATAATCATTCCAGTGTTGCTAGTTTTCGGTCAGCGCAAAAAGTAAGATCAGAGACATTGCAAGATGGATTGCACGATCGCAGCGATTACCGGCACAGAAACCGCATTCCCGAATTGTTTCTTAGCGATGCTGCTATTGGGATACAGAATAAAGTTTTCTGGGAATCCCTGGAGTTTGGCATAGTCCTGGGCCGTGAGCGATCGAAACTGGCCGGGATAATAAATCTCTTCCAAAAATTGTTGCTTATAGGTATTCGGTTCACAGCCATTGAGAGCCGCTGTCGCCACAAAATCACGGGTTCCGCTGGCCGTTAGCGTCCCGATCGCTTCAGCAGTAGGCAAGAAAATTCGCGATACCCCCTGAATGCCGGTTGAGATTTTGGAGTTTTCAAAGTCAAAGCGATCGACTGTGACTTCTCGCAGAATTTCTTTCTGTACCAATACCGTAATTTCAGTCTGATCTAAATCCGGAATCAAACCCTGAAAATCTTCTAAGGAAAGGGGATTACCATCCTTGGGGCCATATTTCTTTTTACGACGATTTCTCAGCAGGGTCATGCAGATGAATTTTTCCCGATCGCTCGTTGGAATCAGATCCCAAGAGTGAATGGTGCTGTGGCCATCGCGCACATCGCTGAACAGGAAAAAGTCATTGAGTTCATCAATTTTTTGGAATCGCCCACGGGAGGCAGGAATCTTATCACCAAAGAGTGATCGCGGTGAAAACTTTAATTTGGGTTCCAAACAAACGGGCAGATCATCAAGCACTTCATAGAGTTTGCGGGGGCGATCGCTGGCGGCAGGGAACTGAAATTGCCCCGCACGTTCCAGATCGTTACGTAAACCGACTAATATGTTGGTCTCAATCTGCTTGAAGCCAATCAAGGTTTGATCAGAAAAAACCTAAGCTATTGCAGACTGTTTCGATGAGCTATTTCTATCAACATCAAGACGAGAACCGGTGGGGCAATCTGGTAAATATGCCAGGACAATCCTTTCAGGTGAAACTCCCTTTTTGACTAAATCGTAGAAAATTCCATGTTCTATGCCATCATATTCAATCCTAATCATTTCTTGATCTAGGACAACGTAGATCAAATTTCCGCGAATGCGGCGATCGCGATCCCATCCTGTTTGCATCAGGGCATAACGACCCTGGTGATCATCAAAAATTGTCTCTAGTCGAATCTTTCCGTGAGAAGGCTGGAACTGAGCATAATGCTCAATCACTTGCTTGATAATTTCACTGGCTGCTAAGGATTGATCCATTGAATAATTTCCTCATGCTCTAAATTGACAACAATCAAATTCAAAGGCAGTTTCTCAATTACCAATTGTCCAATTGGCTCTCTAAAAAAATTGTGATACACATCTTCTGAGATTGCCAAATATAAAATACGATCAGGATCAACTTCTTGGAGCAATAAAAGATAAAGCTGATATTGACCGATCGCCTGCTGAAGTTCAGTGATTAATGAAGCGCTGCGGAATGTTTTGATTTCAATTGCAATGCGCTCACTGGAGCGACTAGCCCCAACGATCGCACTCAACAATCCACTCTCTGTTGCACCAAGGTCGATGAATAGAAAACGCTCACCGTAGGCAATTACAAACGGATCGTCAGTAATTTGCCAGCCATCTTTGAGAATTGCTCGCCGAATAATGTCGTGAATTTGATCACGTTGTGGCATTGAATCTATCCATTATGTTAACCAAATATTCTGAGTGAGTCGGGGATAAATGGAGAAACTAATTGACGGGAGCGCGGCTGAGTTCGACGGCATCACGGCCATCGAGTTCTTGGAGGTAGACTTTCACCTTTTCGTCCTTGGCGGTGGGCAGCACTTTGCCGGTGTAGTCCGGGTGAATGGGCAGTTGACGATGGCCCCGATCGACCAAAGACAACAACCGAATCGACTCGGGCCGACCGTAATCCAAGGTGGCGTTTAAGGCTCCGCGAATGGTGCGGCCGGTGAAGATTACGTCATCGACCAAAATGGTGATTTTGCCCGTGAGATCAACGGGAATATCGCTGCGTTCGGGGGTGCGGGGGCCAATTTTGTCGAGGTCGTCGCGATAGAAGGTGATGTCCAGTGCGCCGACGGGAACGGTTACGCCTTCGAGCATTTCGATTTGGCGGGCCAGCAGTTTGGCCAGGGGTACGCCCCGGGTGTAGATGCCCACGAGCACGACTTTAGAGAGGTCGCCCGATCGCTCAACCACTTCGGACGCAAGCCGGTTGACGGTGCGGCGCAACTCGTCGGCGGACAAAATTTCGATCGTGGCGGCAATTTCGGGGGACATATCCGGCGCGGGCGTTGATTTATTTGTGGATTATGCACGCGATCGACCGTTTCGCGGTGGGGGCGATCGTGCGATCGCCCCCAATCATTACGCTTCCACCTTCACGCCGCGCCAGAAGGCCACATAACCGGCGATTTTCTTGGCAGCATCCTTGGGTTCGGGATAGTACCAGGCGGCATCGGGGTTGGTTTGGCCATCCACGGCGATCGTGTAGTAGCTGGCAACACCTTTCCAGCCGCAGGTGGTGTGGGTGTTGCTGGGTTGAAAATAGTCCGACTTAATCGCGTCGGGCGGGAAATAGTGATTTCCTTCCACAACTTCGGTGCGATCGCTCTCGGCAATCACGGTTCCGTTCCAAATTGCTTTGGCCATGGGCTTCTTAACTTGTCCTTTCGGGGTGATTGTGTGGTCTGTTTTTAAAGATAGCGGCACAGACGAACAATCAGATCACAGCGATTAGCCACAGCAACGTCGCAGACTCATCTGAGGTTTTTGATGGGCAGGACATCTCGATGGTTCAGTCTCGGTGGAAACGGCCGCTAGTAGTATTTAGGTAGAATGATGAGAGAAAGTCAGGAAGTGATGACAAAGACCATCTTACTAGTTACCTGTTTCTCTTCTATTCAAGCAAACTCACTATGAGAAACCACAGAGAATTTAAAGAATCAGGTAGTGCTGTAATTCAGTAGTAATTTTTAGCAATTCATCGATAACGCTGAAAGACTTTCATTGGCCTATTATTTCATAGGTAGTACTTGACAGTAATTATGCTGAACTAAAAGAGGAAGACCAGGATCTAAATCAATAAGTCCTTGCAGCCCAGGATCATCTGAAACCAGAAAAGACAGAAATTATCTAATTACTGAAGATCAATTCTCATAACGGTCACCTCATTCAAAAGAAGATACTGATTGATCCAACCTTAATCTATAAAGCAATAGAATGAAACCCATAAAGCAACAGCATCGATTTTATCTGTTTCAACAACTGATATGGGGTGTTTTATTTTCGCTGTTGATTGCTGGTTTTATTATTATGGCTCTTGGTGCTCTATTGACTGATAAACAAATAGATCAGCAGTTAAAACAACAGGCCCGATCCATTACTGAAGGTGTCGTTTTTTCCATCGAAGGATTAATTGAACTCGGTAACACCGGCGAAGGATTAATCGAACTGCGTAACACCAGTATTATTCAGCGGGTCGTCCAGAACTATGCCACCTTACCGTTAGTGATGGAAGTCGCGGTGATTAATCCCCAGAACAAGGTCTTAGCCCAGAGTGATACGTTTCCGACTCGTTTGTCCTTTTCAGCCTTACCCTCTCCATTCACAGAAGTTCTAGACCAAGCAGCTCAAACCGGTTTACCAACTAGTTTCAGTACGAAAATTGATCGTCATAGCGTCTTGGTTTCAGTACTACCGTTTAGCAACACCTTATTTGGTCAGGCTAACCGTCGGGGGCTAGCAATCGTTATTCTCGATGCCGATGCCCTTCGTAAACAGGCAGTACAAGCTCTCTCAATAACAGTTCTCATTTATATTTTTGGCATTGCTCTGACACTGATCCTCATGGCTATGTGGATCAATCGCATTCTCTTGCGCCCCCTCAAGCAACTCAGAAATACAATTGTCAGCCTAAATAGCATTGACCAATTTGTGATGCCTGAAGGATTACCAAATAATGAAATTCGACTGCTAGCCCAGTCTCTAAAGAGTTCAACCAATCAAATCAAACAATATCAGGAATTTCTTCACAAACAAGCTCAAGCTTTAGAAGTTGCTGTTCAAGATCTCAGCGCCAAAAATACTCAACTGGATAGCGCATTATCTGAATTACATCACACCCAAATTCAAATGATTCAGTCTGAGAAGATGTCATCTTTAGGGCAGATGGTAGCTGGTATTGCTCATGAAATTAATAACCCACTGGGGTTCATTCATAGCAACTTAGTCCATATCACTAGCTACGTTCAGGACTTGATTGGGGTGATTCAAGCATGTCAAGAACAAATTCCACAATTTCCGACTACATTGCAAGATAAAATTGATGAAATTGATCTTATTTTTGTGCAAGAGGATATCATCAAGACTCTTCAGTCAATGCAGATTGGTACTGAGCGGATTCGCGAAATTGTTTTGTCATTGCGTAATTTTGCACGATTAGATGAAGCAAAACTTAAAGTAGTCAATATTCATGATGGAATTGAAAGTACGCTGCTGATTCTGCAACACCGACTGCAAGCAACTGACCATCGTTCCGAAATTCAAATTCGCAAATATTACGGTGAACTACCATTGATTGAGTGCTATGCAGGACAAATCAACCAAGTATTGATGAGTGTGTTGATGAATGCTATTGATGCACTTGATAGCTTGAATCAACGATCCAAGACACCAGAAATTCATCCTCAGATTAAGATTCAGACAGAAGAAATCTCTGAGCAAAAAATCAAAATCGCAGTTAGTGACAATGGATCGGGAATGACTCAGGAGATTATGTCCAATATCTTTGATCCATTTTTTACAACCAAGCCAATTGGAAAGGGCACAGGACTCGGGCTTTCGATTAGCTATCAGATCATTACTGAAAATCATCATGGCAGGCTATTTTGTGAGTCAGAAATTGGTGTAGGAACAACTTTTACGATTGAACTTCCAACACACCAGACTCGGTGAGGGGTCTCTCATTGGGCTAGGCATCAGCGCGATCGCCTAGGCCGCACCCGGCAGCAGCAACCGACAAACCAACACCGAGGCGATCGCACTGACCGCATCCGCAAATAACCCCACCGGCAAGGCATAGCGCGTCCGAATAATCGCCACACTGCCGAAATAAACCGCCAGCGTATAGAACGTGGTGTCCGATGCGCCCTGCATGGTGGAAACCAAATCCGCCAGGAAGCTGTTGGGGTTGGCTTTCACAATTTCCGACATGAAGCCAAACGCGCCACTGCCGGACAGCGGCCGAATCAGGGCCATGGGCAGCGCTTCGGCGGGCATCCCAATTAAGGCGGTGACGGGAGTGAGCAGATTGGTCAGCAATTCCAACGCGCCGCTGGCCCGGAACATCCCGATCGCCACGAAAATTGCCACCATAAACGGAATTACCCGCACGGCAATTTCAAAGCCTTCCTTTGCACCCTCGGTCAGGGCTTCATAGACCCGCACGCCGCGAAAGTAGCCATAGATTAGGAAGCCGCTGATAAACATCGGCAGCACCCAGTTGGAAATGGTGGTGAAGCCTTCCAAGCTGAAGACAAAGCCAAAACCGTGGCGGATCACCTTTTGGACGATCGCCCCGAGAAACGCCAACACCAACCCACCAAAGACCAGTTGACCGACACGACTGGGGGGATGCAACACAGGCGGCGGGGCAGTGTCCACGGCCGGTTCGATCGCCTCTGAATCATCGGTTGCGGATGCGATCGGCTCGGTTGGCTCAATCACCGGGGCTGGATCGGGCGATCGACGGGCGGCAAACTTGGCGGCCAGCACCGCCGCTGTTGTCCCGATCGCCGTGGCGATCAAGGTGGTGAGGACGATCGAGGCCGGTTGGGTCGTGCCCGCGCTGGCCCGCACGGCGATCACCTCCAAGGGAATCAGCGTCACCGAGGCCGTATTGATCGCCAAAAACAAGCACATGGCGTTGGTGGCCGTACCGGGGTTGGGATTCAGGCGATCGAGTTCCTTCATCGCCTTCAAACCCAAGGGCGTGGCTGCGTTGCCCAAGCCCAGCGCGTTGGCCGCCAAGTTCATGATCATGGCGGACATGGCGGGATGCTCCGGCGGCACGGTGGGAAACAGCCGCACCATCACGGGCCGAATCGCCCGGGCGATCGCCTGCATCAACCCAGCTTCCTCCGCCACCCGCATAATCCCCAACCACAGGGCCATGGAACCCACCAGCCCGATCGCTAGTTCCACCGCGCTGCCCGCCCCTTTGAAGGAAGCCTCCGTCAGGGGTTTCATCTTGCCGCCATAGGCCGCCACCACCGTGGCGAAGGCAATTAGAAACAGCCAAATCGGGTTCAGGGGCGAAACTTTCGTTTTCATGGGCCGGGGCTACTCCACAGAAATTCCCGAGAAATCCCTTGCAGAAATAGCACGATTTGCCCCAGAACGTTTCGGAATTTCGTTGCTATAACCGAGGCGTAATCTGGCAACCAATCCAAAGATTATGACCAAGCGCCCCTTAGGTGTGACCATTCTGGCGGGCTTGCAGTTTTTCTATAGTGGTTTTGGGTTCTTGCTCAGTTTGTCGGTGTTGGTGATTCCCCAATGGCGGCAACTTTTAGTGGATAGCACGATCGAGAGCCTCAAACTGCAACTCCAAACCGCCGGTTCCAATTCAGATCCGCAAGCTCAGGCGATGATGCTGGGGATGGTTCCGACGTTGATTTTGGTGTTTGGGGGAATTGGGGTGTTGCTCTCGCTGGTGGGAGGATTGCTGGGATATGGCCTCTGGAAGTTGAAGCAATGGGCTTGGATTTTGACATTAATTTGGCAGATTTTGCAGGTTTTGAGTTTGGGACAGTCGCTCGTGAGTTCGATCGCCCTAGGATCGGCTTCAGTTCCGGCCTCAACCCTGTCGCAGTTAGGGTTTCAATTGGCGATCGCCCTTTTGATTTTGTTCTACCTGTTTCGGCCTAAAGTGCGTCAGGCCTTTAAATCGCCTCAATCGTCGGCCTGATGGTGGCTGTTGCCCAGGGGCGGCGGCGCGGAGCAGTTGTTTTTTTTCCAACATTCCGCTAGACAACGTTCATTGAGGCTGGAGACTTTCCATGACCCGGACGCGATCGCCCTTGGCTGTCAATTCAACGCCCCCCATAGCGGCCCCCGATCGAGCCAGGCAGCAACCCTGGCGGTGGGCCCTGGGCGGGTTGGGTTTTGTGCTGGCGATCGGGCTGGCGGTGCGCTGGCTGGGGGATGGCCTTTGGTTTGGCCAGTTGGGCTATGGCTCCCTTTGGTGGATGCGGCTGGCGGTGCAGGCGACTCTGTTTGGGGTAGGGGCGATCGGGTCGTTGGCGGTGCTGTGGGGCAATCTGTGGCTGGCGGAACAGCTCAACCGCCGGGAGTCGGTGGCCCTGGGCCCTGATCCCGATCGCCCCTGGTGGGTGATGCCTCGGGCGATCGAACCGCGTGGGGAACGACTGGTGGGCGGCCGGCTGGACTTGCTGCCATTGCTGCTGGTGTCGGGATTGTTGGCCCTGGGGTTGGCCCTGCTGGTGGTGCATTACGGGCAAATTGGCTGGACGGCAGGGCGGGAAGCCTTACCCACGGCGGTTCCTCGCTTGCAACCGCTGTTGTTATGGGAACTGCTGGAGCCGTTGCGATCGGGACAATGGTGGTGGTTGGCGCTGCCGGGATGCCTTTGGGCCCTGGGGGCGATCGCGCCGAGGTGGGGCTTGCGGGCCTTAGGGGCGATCGCCGCGTTGAACTTTGCCTGGATTGGCTCCCAACATTGGGCGACGATTTTGCTGGCCGCCCACCCCAGCCGATTTCAGCAGGTGGATCCAGTGTTTGGGTTGGATGTGGGCTGGTTTGTGTTTGGCTTGCCCCTGGTGGAACTGTTGGAGTTTTGGGCGATCGGGCTGTTGCTTTGGTCGGCCCTGTTGGTGGGGCTATATTACCTGCTCAGTCAGAAATCCTTGGCTCGGGGGCGATTTCCCGGCTTCACGGTGGGGGAATGGCGGCACGGCTGCGGCCTCTTGGGGTTGGTGTTGTTGGCAGCGGGCATCAGTGCCGGGGTTGCCTGTTTTGATTTGCTCAATTCCACCCGAGGTGCTGCCTATGGAGCCGGCTTTGCGGATATTCGCGTGCAGTTGCCAGCCAACATTGGCTTGGGGTTGGTGTCCTTGGGCAGTGGGGTTTGGCTGCTGGGCTATGCCTTGACGGGGTTGCAACCTCGGCGCTGGCTGGATGGCCGGGTGGCACAACCCACGGGCGATCGCCGGCCGGATTTGCCGCCCCGGTTGGTGGCGATCGGGCTGTTGTGCTACGCGATCGGGGGCATCAGTCTGGGTTTTCTGTTGCCCGAGGCGGTGCAGGGGGCAATTGTGGAACCCAACGAGCTGGAACGGGAACGGCCCTACATTGAGCGCAACATTGCCTTTACCCGATCGGCGTTTGGCCTCGATCGGGTGCAAGCGGAATCCTTTGACCCCCAAGCCACCCTCAGCGCGGCGGATCTGCAAACCTATGAACCCACCCTCGACAGTGTGCGCCTTTGGGACACGAACCCGCTACTAGATACCAATCGGCAGTTACAACAAATCCGCTCCTATTACCGCTTTGCCAACGCAGACCTCGATCGGTACCGATTGCCCGATCGGCCCAATCCGGCCCCGGCCGCCACAGACCGATCGACCCTCCATCCCACCATCCTCTCCATGCGGGAGTTGGACACCACCGCCCTATCTGCGCCGGCCCAAACTTGGCTGAACCGCCATTTGGTCTACACCCACGGCTATGGCTTCACCCTCAGTCCCGCCAACCAAGTGGGAGCCGGTGGCCTGCCGCTCTATTGGGTTCGGGATATTGGTTCCGGCACTGATGACACGGGCGGCGGCATCCTGCGGGCCGCCAATGAACAGGTGAGCCAGGGCATTCCCCTCGATCGGCCTCGGGTCTACTTTGGTGAGCTGACCAATACCTACATCCTGGCTCCGACCGCGGCCCAAGAGTTGGACTATCCCCGAGGCAATGACAACGCCTATAACCACTACGACGGTCAAGGCGGGGTGCTACTGGGCGATCACTGGTGGAAGCGGTGGCTGTTGGCGGCCTATCTACGCGATTGGCAATTACTGCTGACCAATAACCTCACGCCGGACACGCGCTTGCTCTGGCGGCGGAATGTGCGGGAACGGGTGCGGACGATTGCCCCCTTCTTGCAGTTCGATCGCGATCCCTACGCCGTGGCCGTGAACCTGCAATCGGCGGCAGATTCCGATGGGTTCGATCACCGCAGCCACCTGTTTTGGATTGTGGATGGCTACACCACCAGCCGCCGTTATCCCTATTCCGAACCCAGCCGCGCCGGTTTTAATTACATTCGCAATTCCGTGAAAGCGGTGATTGATGCCTATAACGGCACGGTGCGGTTTTATGTGGCCGATGGGGATGATCCGCTGATTCGCAGTTGGCAAGCGGTGTTCCCGGAACTCTTGCGCCCGATCGACCAATGCCCGCCGGCCATTCGATCGCACTTCCGCTACCCGATCGATTTGTTTGCCGTGCAATCGGAAAAGCTGCTGACCTATCACATGAGCAATCCCCAGGAATTCTATAACCGGGAGGATCTGTGGCAAATTCCCAACGAAATCTACGGCAACCAACCCCAACCGATTCAGCCCTACTTTGCCCTGATGCAACTGCCCGGCACCAGCCAACCGGAGTTTGTGCAGTTGTTGCCCTTCAGCCCCGCCAAGCGCAGCAACCTGATTGGCTGGTTGGCGGCCCGCTCCGATGGCGATCGCTACGGCCGACTCTTGCTCTATCAATTCCCCAAGGATCGGCTGGTGTTTGGGATTGAGCAGGTGGAAGCCCGCATTAATCAAGATCCGGACATTGCACGCCAAATTAGCCTTTGGAATCGCCAGGGTTCCAAGGTGATTCAAGGGAACTTGGTCGCCATCCCGATCGGGCGGTCTATTCTCTATGTGGAGCCGCTATATCTCGCGGCCGATGCGGGCGGCCTGCCGACCCTGATTCGGCTGGTGGTGGCCCATGGCGATCGAATTGTGATGCAACCCACCCTCGACACGGCAATCACGGCCATGTTTGGCCAACGATCGCCAGCCCCTCAGGCCGCTCCCCCATCAACCTCCTAGGAATTCAAAATCTAGGAATTCAAAATCTAGGAATTCAAAATGCCGGCCAAAGAGAGGGAAAACCCCGGTAGGCAACTATCGCCGCTCAAGGTGGTGGGGGATTTCAGGGTTTCCACCGGGCGATCGGGTCGGTAGATTTGGGCGATCGCCTCCGCCGGATCCAGCAACCACCCCAAACGCAGCCCATTGTTGAGATATTCCTGCATCTGCGCTTGCACTTGGCCCAAGTCATCACTGGGCGACTTTAGCTCCACCACAAAATCAGGACAAAGGGGCGGATAGCTATCCTGTTCCTTGGCGCTGAGGGCTAACCAGCGATCGCGGCTGACCCAAGCAACATCGGGCGATCGAATGGCTCCGTTCGGCAGTTTAAACCCCGTGGAAGAGTCAAACACCTCGCCCAAGCCCGTCTCTTCATTCCACAACACCAACCGCGCCGTGAGGCGTGAGTTGCGCTGTCCCGTTCCGCCTCCCGTGAGGGCCACGATCACTAATTCTTCTGCGGCGGTTCGTTCAAATTTGCAGTGGGGATTTTGGCGACAGATGCGGGCAAAGGTGGCATCGTCCAAGGCCAAGTCCGGCTGAAGATCGATCGCGATCGCGCTCATGGCAAGGGGCCCACCGGGGCCAACAAAGGAACGATCGGCCGCCGGGCCTCCAGGACAACCCCAAGACAACCCACGGCCGAAACAGACACAGCAACGAACCCTAAACCGCCAAGCCCACGGGACAGCTCACCCCCGTGCCGCCCAGGCCACAATAGCCGCCGGGATTTTTAGCCAAATATTGCTGGTGATAGTCTTCCGCGTAGTAAAACTCCGGCGCATCCAGAATTTCCGTGGTGATGTCCCCATGGCCCGCTTGGGCCAGCGCCCCTTGGTACTGTTCCTTGGAGCCGATCGCCGCCGCCTTTTGGGCTTCGTTGTAGGTATAGATGCCCGATCGATATTGGGTTCCCACATCGTTGCCCTGGCGCATCCCTTGGGTGGGGTTGTGGCTTTCCCAAAAGACCTTCAACAGTTGCTCGTAGCTCACCTGTTGCGGGTCATAGACCACCAGCACCACTTCGTTGTGGCCCGTCAGGCCCGTGCAAACTTCGTGGTAAGTGGGGTTGGGCGTGTGCCCGGCCGCATAGCCCACGGCCGTGGAAAATACGCCGGGGGTTTGCCAAAACTTGCGCTCGGCTCCCCAAAAACAACCCAACCCAAACAGGGCCGTTTCCAGACCGGCCGGGAAGGGCCCCTCGATCGGGTTGCCATTCACAAAATGCTGATTCTTGATGGGCATTTTGGTCGATCGCCCCGGTAACGCTTCTTTGGCGGTGGGCATCGTGGACTTTTGCTTTAAACCAAAAAACATGGCGAGGAGTTCCTGAACATTCATGGGCAATTTGATCGGGGTTCGATCAATCTCAAAGCAAGGCGCAATCCAATTTCAATGCAATTTCAATGCGATCGGTTCCGATTTGGGGGTGTGATCCCTGGGCCGCAACTGCTCGATCTTAAAAGGTTTTCCTAGGGCTGGGGAGGCACAGACGATTCCCGATCGCCCGCTGATGGGGCCGCGTCCCTTGATGGGTGCTTGGGCGATCGCCACCCGATCGGGCGGCGGGTTCCCATTTCCGTTGCTGCCGAAGCCAGTAAACACAACACCAACAGCCCCATGCCACCCGCCAGCCACCGCCAATCGCTGTCCGTGGTTGGGAGCGCCAACAGAATAGGCTCGATCGAACAGCCAGACCCGTAATTCATCCCCCAATTCATCCCAAAACCCATCCTGTCATCCATCCCCACAACAGTTCCCATACCCAGTTAAGCACCCGGTTCGGGCCCCGCTGAATTTCCGGCTGCCATCGGACAAATTATCGGTTTTCAGGCCCGCTTAAGTACGGTTTTCATCCTTGCAACTGTCTTAATTTGACTGCAATATCACTGCGCCTTTTTAGCATTTTTATTTCTTCGATTAAGCCTCAGCAGTCAGCAGCAAAAGCGATTAGGCAGTTTGGTCAGCAGTTTGGCTCTCAACACAATGTCTCAGCCATTGGCTTCTGAAAACTCAGGTGTGGGAACTGCCCTTGAATGGGTCGTGCAAACCGAATCTAGCTTCTGTTTGAGCGAGTTATCTTGAGATTGTGCAGAGCAAAATACTCCACGCAAAATTGAACCAATTCGAGCAAGATTGAACTCGATTCTTGAGGTTAATCCTCAAGCAAACCCTTCTCCCAAATTGTTGATTTCAGGAGTTCGCGAGGTGGCTAAAATGACCTTGATCCGTTGGGAACCCTATCGAGAAATTGAGTCGCTCCGTCGTCGTTTTGATCGACTCTTGGATGGCGCACTGATGACTCCTTTGGCGATCGACCCGGAATTGCACCACGCACCGGCTGCGGAATTGGAAGAAACCGCTGATGCGCTATTGTTGCGCCTGGAGCTACCGGGCGTTGATCCGAAAACCGTTGATGTGGAAGTGACGGCGGAGTCGGTTTCGATCGCTGGTGAGCGACGCTCCGAGAAAACCGTCCAAGAAGACAGCGCTTTCCGCACCGAATTTCGTTACGGCAAGTTTCAACGAGTGATTTCGTTGCCTACCCGCGTGCAAAATGCCCAAGCCACTGCCAACTATCAAAATGGCATTTTGGAACTGCGGTTGCCCAAGGTGGAAGAAGAAAAGAACAAGGTTGTGAAGCTGTCGATCGGCTAGGGTAAATGGCCCATGGTTGAAAGCGTTGCACTGCGGTTTTTCACTTTGGCTTTGAACTTTGATCTTGAGCGATGATGTTGCACTCCCGTTTCAGTGCAATTGCTGACCTAGAAGGATGAATGAATGCAGATTCGGGGGAATCCTGAACGGGTTCTCCCGGTTTTTTAATTCCAGTTCAATTCAGGTTTCTTCCAAACTCAATTCAAATTCAATCCAAATTCAACTAAAGCTCAATCCAAACTAAGCCCAAGCTGAAGTACGGTCAAACCAAGGTCAAATTCAAGCGAATTAAAGCACAATCAAGATCAAATCAAGACCAAATCAAGATTGATCAAGCATGAATGCTGCTCAACTGTCCCTCAATCACAAACAGAGGGCAACCTTAGAATTGGCTTTAAACCTTGGCTTAAAATCTTCGTTTTAAACCGTTGCTTTCACAATCAACTTTTAACATTAGTTTAAACTCCCAAAACAATAGGGATTGATAATCCCTCGCTTTGGAAATCATGACGGGTAGGGGCCACACAATCCAGAGTGGCGCGTCTACAATCGAGGAAGCTTCTCACACAGGTCGGCGGTCTTAATTCGGGTATGGAAACAGGCGATCGAATGCGGTTATTGGCGCTCTTGGGGTTGAGCGTGGTGGCATTTTGCACGGTGGTGGGCGTGGGCAGTGTGGTTAGCCACGGATCCACCCTGGGGCTGGCCAGCGTGGAGGTGACAGACTCCGCCTGGGGCCAAGGGGCCCTGTGGCAAAATGCAGCCCAAGCCTTGGGGGGACTGACGATCGGGGTGGTGTCCATGCGGGTGCTCGATCGCTGGCGCTATCAACAACGGTTGGAGCGGTTGCAGCGAGATTTGGATCACGAAAGCCACGAACGCCAAACCCTGGAAACCAGCCAGCGATCGCTACAACTGCAACTGGAAACCTTGGAAGAGCAGGCCACCAACCACCAACGGACGATCGAGGCGCTGAAAACCCAACTCCAAGAGCGCGATCGGCTGCTGCAAAAGGAGCGGACTGACCTGGAAGCCATTCGCACCGATGTGGAACAAACCTGGGATGAGCAAGCCGCCCTCCAAGGGGAGCTATCCCATTTACGGGATTACGTGGCGGAGTTGGAAGCGGAGCTAAACACAAGCCAAAGCAACTTGGCCAGCCTGTTGCAATATCAACCCAAACCAGCCGAAGCGGGAGAGAACAACTCGGAAACGGACGAGTTAGTCAGTGCAGGGGCCTTTGAAACGGTGTTGGCGGCGGTGGAAACGGCGGAACAACAGTTTGGGGATGTGTTGGAAATTTGGGATTCTGCCCGATCGGCTGCGGCTGAGTCCCAGTTTGGTCGCCCCAGCGAGGTTTATCAAGCTTTACGGGCGATCGCGGAAATTGGCCGCGCCTCCCTGCTGGCAAAACGGGAAGGGCGATCGATGGGCGGTTGGCGGGAGGGTTTCCGCGCCTATGGTTTGGACTTTAAGCCCACGGAACACCAAGTCACCGGTTCTCGATACGGGAGCGATCGGGACTTTCGGCATGGGGGCCGCAAACAGCGGATGTTTAAACATCTCACCTTGGGCAAAAACAACGCAGTCCACAACTTGCAAATTTATTTTGAGCTGGACTTTGAAACCGAAAAAGTGGCGATCGGCTACTGCGGCAAACATCTTCGCAGCTACGGTTGGGCTAGCTAACTATTCGGTTTCTATCAGTCTGGGCAGTTGCTCGCGACCAGCAATACTGGCACAGGGTTGAAATCAGCACTGTTGAAGGTAGCGAGCGATCGCCCCACATCGCCAACTGAATATTGCTGTGAGTATTGTGAATATGGAGAAAGGCGGGAACCCACAAATAGTCCTGATAGCACCTGCGAGGTGACAATTTTTGGTAACTGATCGCTTCCGCTGAAAGACTTTCACTAGCTGATCATGACTGAATTGCAGCACTATTCATTACTATTCATTGGTGTTTGCAAGGCATTATTCATCCGATGCATCTTTGCTAAACTTTGAAGAAAGCCTAAGTGTAACTACGATGATGTCTATTCCTAGCCCAACCATTCAAGATGTGTATGCATATATCACTCGCATCTTTCCACCAACTGCTTTATTACAGTTAGCAGCTTTGATTCTGAATGGCTTGACTCAGCAAAATCAGGCAGTGCTAGATGATAGCGACACTTGGACAGAACAGGATCAGTTAGACTTAGCAGCCTTTTCTTTCCAGCATTTCAACACAGATTTTGATAATGATGAGGAGATAGCTTAGTGATCTTCCAGCCAGGTGATGTCGTCACCGTGGACTTTCCTGGTGTCACGGGCATCAAGCGCCGTCCTGCGGTTGTTTTGTCTTCATCTATTTATCATGTCCATCGTCCTGATGTCATTGTGGGACTGATTACAACTCAAACAAAAGCTTTGGGCATCACAGACTATAAACTCCAAGATTGGAAATCAGCCGGTTTACGAGTTGAATCGATTTTCCGCAGCTTCATTGTGACATTGCCTCCTTCAGCAAACTTAGCTCGCATTGGGCAGCTATCAGAACGCGATTGGGAAGGTGTTCAAAGTTGTCTCAAAATAGCCCTTGCAGCCTTCGATGATTCAGACAGTTGAATTTCGTAAACGCCGATCGCCCTAATCAAATTGCTATAAGCTATTCATCTTGGTTCCTGCAAGTTTGGGCGATCGCTGAGGTAAGCCATGTCGAATTTACAGCCGGTGTATGTGATTGGCGGTGGGCTGGCCGGCACTGAAGCAGCCTGGCAGGTGGCGCGATCGGGCGTGCCGGTGGTGTTCTATGAAATGCGGCCCGAGCGTCTCAGCCCCGCCCACCACACGGAACATTTGGCGGAATTGGTTTGTAGCAACTCCTTTGGAGCGATGTCCGCCGATCGCGCGGCCGGTTTGCTGCATGAGGAATTGCGGCGGCTGGGGTCGATCGTGATTGGCAAGGCGGATCACCATGCCGTGCCAGCCGGCGGGGCGTTGGCGGTCGATCGCGCGGAGTTTAGCCGCGACCTGACCGAAACCCTGGCGCAACATCCGCTGGTGGACTTCCGGCGCGAGGAAGTGCGGCAAATTCCCACCGATGGCGTGGTGGTGTTGGCCACGGGGCCCCTGACCAGCCCGGACTTGACCGAGGATCTGCGGCAGTTCACGGGCCGGGACTACATGAGCTTTTTCGATGCGGCTAGCCCGATCGTGGTGGGCGAGTCGATCGATCGCGACGTGGCCTTCATGGCTTCCCGCTACGACAAGGGCGAGGCGGCCTATTTGAACTGCCCCATGAACCGGGAGCAATATTTGCAGTTCTATCAAGCTCTCTGTGCGGCGGAACAAGCGCCCCTGAAGGATTTCGATCGCGAAAGTGCCAAATTCTTTGAAGGCTGCCTGCCGATCGAAGAACTCGCCCAGCGCGGCGAAGACACCATGCGCTACGGCCCCCTGAAACCCGTGGGCCTGTTCGATTCCCGGCTGGGCGACGGGCGCGACCCCGCCAACCGCGACAAACGCCCCTACGCCGTGGTGCAACTGCGCCAAGAGGACAAGGCGGGGCAACTGTGGAACATGGTCGGCTTCCAAACCAACCTGCGCTGGGGCGAGCAACAGCGCGTGTTTCGGATGATTCCCGGCTTGGAAAATGCCGAGTTTGTGCGGATGGGCGTGATGCACCGCAACACCTTCATCAACGCGCCGGAATTGTTGAGCGCCACGTTGCAGTTCAAGGGCCGGACGACGCTGCTGGCGGCGGGCCAACTGATCGGCACGGAGGGCTACACGGCGGCCACGGCTGGCGGCTGGCTGGCGGGAACCAACGCGGCCCGGATTGCCCGCGGCCTGGAGCCGATCGCCCTGCCCCCCGTGACCATGAGCGGCGCGCTGTTCGAGTTCATCAGTTCCGCCTCGCCCAAGCATTTCCAGCCGATGCCGCCGAACTTTGGCATCCTGCCGGAGCTACCGACGAAGATCCGCAACAAACAGGAGCGCTACGGCCAATACCGCGATCGCGCCCTGGGTGAACTCGATCGCTGGAAAGTGGAATCGTTGGGTGAATCCTTGGGCGATCGACCCGCGGCCTTGGTAGGTGCGATGGTTTAAGCGATCAGTTGTGTGCCAGCCCCAGCCTAATCACAATGATTAAAATGGCCATAGGTGTTGATTTTCCACACCATCAATTCCAGGTCAATTCGTCTAATCCGTCGGATGCAGGCGAGCCAAAGTGATCAAGGCCAATTCGGGTAGGGGCGTACGGCCGTACGCCCCTACGGGGTTGACTTTTAGGAGCGTGAACCATGTTGGAGATCCGCAAGCCCGGTTACGCCGAATACCTCAACTTACCGGACTCCGATGACGAGCCTGTGGATCACGAAATTCAAAATTTGTTGCCCAATCTTTTGCTCTCGATCCTGGCTTGGCTCTGGAGCGATCGCGCCGATTGGACTTGGAATGTGGACATGGGCATTTTCTATTATCGAAATGGCCAGCTCCAGCCCGCCCTCTGTCCCGATGGGTTCTTGAGTGTGGGCGTTCCCAGGCAGCGGGGCGACCAGTTGCGGTTGAGCTATGCGATGTGGATGGAGGATGAAATTCCGCCCATCTTCGTGTTGGAAATTGTCTCGAAAACCAAGGGCGGCGAATACGATCAAAAACTGCTGCGCTACGCCGATTTAGGGGTGTTGTATTACTGCATCTACAACCCCGATCACTATCAGCGCGATCGCCACGATCCCTTTGAGATTTACAAACTAATTGATGGGGTTTATCAGCGGCAGAGCGGTGAACCGTTTTGGATGCCGGAATTAGAATTGGGAATTGGCCGGCAGGTTGGCTCGTTCCAAGCGATCAATCGCGAATGGCTCTATTGGTTCAACGAAACGGGCGATCGCTACCTGACTCCCGAGGAGCGATCGGCACTGTTCCAGGCCCAAGCCAAGACCCTTGCAGTCGAAACTCAAGCCCTCGAAGAACAAGCTCAGACAGCAAAGCAGCGAGCCGATCGCCTGGCAGCCAAGCTACGGGAATTAGGCTTGAATCCTGATGACCTATAGCGCCTAAGGCATATTCAAAACAAGCAATTCTAGCCGCCGAATCGTTAGCAGAATCATCAAAATACTTCGATCAGCATCAACATCATGCAAAAAAGATTGGGTTCAGCGATCGCCAAACCCAACCTCAACAGTACCAACTTGTGCAATTCAGTTGTGCAGTCCACAGGAGCGCAGTCAAGAACAGCTCGGGCTATCTTTTCAGTCCCCCAGCCTCATCCCTAAATTGGCTAGGGTTCGATCGACTGGCGAGCTAGTTCCGAGCTGCCATTGACAGGCCTTGCAACCTAGTTCCGGGGTGCTGCAGCCCGCAGACGACGCTGAACCATTGCCCCACCAGCCACCAAACCAAGACCCAACAGCGCGGTGGGTTCTGGCACTGAGGTGGATTCTTTTTCGTATTCGTAATCAACCCGCAGCGCACCTTTAGCCAGGGTCAGCACACCGGCACTCAAGTTACCAGGGCCAAAGACACTGAACAGAGCCGAAGCGGAGAAGGTGTAGTCGATCGAACCAGTGCCAATGAAGCCAGCCAAAGCTGCGGCATCAGTGATGGTTTTGGTTTGTTGATATTGACCGTTCAAAGAAGTGGAAAACTTCCGGCCCGAAGTGCCAGCAAAGTCAAGGCCCCCATCAAACGAGGATGCCGTGAAATCGTGAGCGCCCGTGAGGGGAATATCAAAAACTGACGTGCCGCCGCTTGATGTCAGGTTTAGATTAGCCTCAAAGTCAAATTTGATGGAGGCCACGTTGCCGGAGCGCAAACGACCGAGGTGCTCGTAGTAAGCCTTTTGCCAAAGTCCCGTATCAAAGGTCAACTTGGCCGATTTCAGAGTTCCGAGGCTAGGATCAAACTTCTGAATCGACAGGACATCTTCAATATCCGTGAAACCATAAAGGCCATTTCGGGCTTCTGCGTCTGTGAGGCCACCCGTAACGCCATCAATGGTATTCAGGGTCGTAACCGTGCTGGCATCCGGCACGTAGGCATCGGAGTAGCTGATGCTGAGGGCAAGGGCGGGAGCTGCGATGGAACTCAGCGAAATGGTTGCAAGTGCAACGCTGGGGGCAAACCAAGATTTCATATCTTCCACAGGAGGATGGGTATTTAGAGCAAAGTTCGACCGCGTGGCATTCCGCGTCGCTTTTATGACCCCTTATGGAATCTAACTTAGCTTTAAGATTTGGCGGAATCAAGGGGGATTTTTAAAGATTCAGCAAAGATTGGTTGATGATTACTTAAATTAAAGATTGGATGAAGAAGAAAATGCAATGGGACTCCAAAGTCGAGCGATCGAGAGTTGTGTTTTTCATGCATCCCAATGGTTAGGTTTTGGTTCAGGCTGCTAGGGCGAGGAATGATTTTGCAATCAAGTGCGGACTAGACCAATGCTGAATCATTCCAGGGTGAATGCAAGAGGACAGTCAAGATAGAAGATTTAGAGAAAACTGGGTGTTGATCGAGTCAAGGAATTACAGGAATGAATATCAAGATAGAATAAATTTAATTTGATTGATTGAATATCATTGATTGGATTTCATTACAATTTGATGCCATTTTTTGATGTAATAAATTGATAAGACTTATAAGTTGATTGCGGTTCTGAAAAGAGGTCTTTCATGAGTAGTTGTCAGGAGCCAAACTGCACGGAACGCTCAACGGTGGCGTTACCGGACGGATTCCCCGATCACTTGCCCAGTCTCACGATCGAGCTGCTGTGGGACATTTTAGACGATCGATTAGAGGATGACCGGGTGAATCAACTGCTGTGGCATGGGTTGGGTTACCAATGGGATCCAAACACCCAAGCTTGGTTGGCTCCGGCGGACTGGCAAGGGGATTATCCAGAACCGCCGAACTTTATTGAAAGCCGCCCAGCCACGGTGAAGCTGACTCGATCGATTCCCGCCGAGAATAAGCAATTGCTGAAGGAATATTTGGGCTTCAAGGGCTACAAGGTGGGGGAATTAGTGCCCCGCAAAACCCGACGGGCAACGGCGGTTAATTGGCTGTTGGGCTATCTGAAAGCACAGAACTTGTTACCAGTGCAGCCACCCGATCGCCCTTCTGCCCAGGATTCATTACAGTCAGCCAATGGCGAAGACGCATGATTCAGCCTTGAGGCGCTTCCTAGGCGTTAGGTGGCTGAGGTGGCTGGTGGGAATCGGTTTCGATCGGGCTTGCGGGCGTGTCGATCGCGGGGGAATCTTCATCCCACAGGTCGATCGGATCATCATCATCCGTCGCAGCATTCTCTGGGGCGGCGGGCAAATTCCCAGCGGGGCGATCGCGCTGGGGTGACTGACTTTCCTGGGTCAGGCGATCAGCTCGATCGCGCATGGTTTCTGTCAGCTCCGTGGCGCGGGTGCGGGCCGTGTCCGCCAAAGACTTGGCCCGATCGCGGGCTTCCCGGGCCAAATCTGCAAACCGACTGCGGGCCGTTTCGGCGATCGGCTTCGTCTTTTCCTGCACTTGGCGCAGGGTGGTTTGCACCGAAGTTTGCACCGAATCCAAAGCCTGATCCCAAGCGGCCGTCAAAGGAACCGCCTCGGCCGCCTCGGCCGCCTGGGTCACCACCAACAGCCGCTTGGGCCCGCCGCTGATGGCCGCTCCGGCCGGCAAGCTATAGGCCACATCCGCCACGCCTTCACGCCGGAAGAGGTAGCGATCGACCCGGCCCACGGCTGGATCCAACTCCAGATCCACCACCGTACCAATTCGATTGCCGCCGTCAGTCCAAACCTCGTGACCCACGAGGTCAAAGGCTCCCTCCGGCTGTTGCAGGCTCTCCCCTTGGGTCCCCAGATCCACCAACACGCTATCGGCCCCGATCGCCACCACCTGACCCCAGGCACAGGCTCGCAACGGGCCACCCAGCGGCAACTTCAGGGACAAATTCAGCGGCAACGGCCCCGATCGAATCACAATTCCCAACACCCGGGCTGCTCGCGGATCCACCCACAGGGCGGCCACATGGCCCAGAGTTTCCGTAGTGGCGCGATCGAGCACCAAGCGGCCCAGCAGTTGGCTTTGGCGAATAAACGATGCTGTCGCAGACATGGGAGTTATCCAAACGGCCTGAAAGTTGCGTCGATCCTAGCCGATGATCTTCGCCAATTTCTGATCAAAAATTCCTGATCAACACGGTTGCACTTTCACCCGAGACCCTGGCATCCCAGCCAACCGCCGCGATGGCTCAGGTTGCCAAGCGTCAGTTCCAGAACAAAACTTTAGCAATCACCCTTGGGGAAAACAGGAGTATTTTGGGTGCATTGATGAGGGTGACCTAATTTGCCACCCTGCCCAAGACAATTGGGTTATTTTTCTAACACTGACTATCCTAACTTTTGCGGAATCAAAAACCCGAATCATCGGTTAAGGTCTAGTCCAGAATAGCCGATTCCCAATCTGGTTTTTGCTGGAATTTTAAGTATCCTTAAGCCAAGATCAAATCTTGCACAATTTACCCTTTTCAAAATCAAGGGACTCATGTTGTTATCATCCTGGGATTCTTGTGATCTCTGGTGGACTAACTCGCCGTAATTTCCAGCAAGCCAAAATTCTTTCTCATGGGTTAGTATAGTCATTTAAGGTAATTTTTCAGCGGTTGACTAGGTGAATCGAACTTTCAACTAATCTGAGCCATCAAGGGCAATTTCTTGCCCGCTCAGCACACTTACAAAACTTATAAAACCTCAGTTCCATAAGTTGATATCAATAGAATTATCAATATGAGTTCAAGCGATCGAGCAAAGAACGCTGTGATATTTCTAACACTTCAGTAGATCTACTCGATTAGTAGGTAGATAGCGTTACAGATCATCAGTCGCTGATAGTGTTAATACCAGTTGTAAGCGATTGGTTAGGCAACGGCGCGATCGAACTGCGATCGGGCCCCGATTGTGATCGCAGTCGAGGATTGCAAACCGGTCGATCGCACCATTGCAGTCAGGTCATCCACCGTTGAGCGATTGGGATGCCACTACCCACCCATGCCCCAAATCAAACCGACCATTTCCGACCCAAGCCGCTGCCTCCAGTCTCCCCGTCATTTCCCAAACCGCTAGGACAAGGGCCCCTGAACGCGCCTGAATTGCCCCGTCAGTCCCGCATGAGCCTATGAATCTTCAACAGCCACGCTGGCGAAAAATGCGGCTCCCTCGTCGGATCCAAGGCCTTTGGCAAAGGATTTCGCTGTTGCGGCATGGCCAAAATCAGCCCGATCGATCTGTGGCCAATCGATCTGCGGCCATCAGCCTGTTTTGGGTGTTGACGGTTCCCTTTGTGGTGCAGGTGGTGGGGGCGGTGGGCTTGGTCGGCTATTGGTCTTACCGCAGCGGCCAAACCTCCGTAGAAAATTTGGCCAATCGCCTGCTGGATGCTGTGGACCACCGGGTGCGTGATCATGTGGATAGTCTGCTCAGCAAGCAACAACACACCTTGGCCGCCAATGGTCGAGCGATCCAAGGGGGCAAGTTGCCGTTGGATAACTCCACCCCTTGGCGCGATTATCTGTGGCAACAGATGGCCACGGATCCCAGTCTGGTGGCGACCATGTTTGCCAACGATCGGGGCTTGCTGGTGGGCTATGTGCGATCGGTCAATTTGGAGTTGCGCCAACAAATTGAGCAGTTGACGGGCAAATCCTATCCCGTAGGTACACAGTTCCTGGCAGAGGCCAGCCCCAACCTGCCCAACCAGCGCCTCTATTCGCGTGTGAATGACCAAGGGCAACCCTTGGAAGCCGCCTATCAAATTACCGATGATGTGCGACAAACGGCCTGGTTTCAACGGGCCCAAAATAGTCGCCAGCCCACTTGGTCACCGGTTTACACCCATCGCGTGATTCCAATGTTGGGCATTGATGCATTGTTGCCAATTTATGATGGCAATCGCAATTTTCGGGGCGTTTTAAGCCGCACGGTTTTATTGTCGGGGTTGAATACCTTTCTCAATCAGTTGCAGATTTCGCCCCGAGGTCAGGCGTTTATTGTGGATCGATCGGGCAATTTGGTGGCCACTTCAACCCTGGAATTGCCCTACATTCAGCAACCCAACCAACCCTATCCCACAAGATTATCGCTGGCCCAAAGTCGTAATTCAGAAACCAGGGCCATTGCCCAGCAACTTCAACAAAAAGATCCCCAATGGCAAGCAATTCAAACGGAACAACGGTGGCGATTAGCCTTTCAAGATGGCGCGTTGTTTACGAAAGTCACCCCCTACCAAGATGCCTATGGATTGCATTGGCTTGTGGTCACGGCGGTTCCGGAAGCCGATTTCATTGGTGAGATTGAGGCTAATCATCGCCAAAATCTTTGGTTTTGTTTGTTGGCTTTGGCAGGTTCCTTAGGAACGGGCACTTGGACGGCCAAACGCTTGAGCCGATCGCTGCGAAATTTGACAGAAGCAACCCGGGCGATCGCCGCCGGCCAACATGCCAACCCCCTGCCCAAAACGCGGGTGGCGGAAGTGAATCGCTTAACCCAAGCCTTTCAGCAAATGGTGGGAGCCTTGCAAGCGGCCGACCAACTCCGCCACACCTATGCCCGTGACCTGGAGCAACAGGTGGCCCAGAAAACGGCGGCCCTCACGGAAGCCCAACGGATTGCCCAGGTGGGCAGTTGGGAATTTGATGTGGCAACGGGCACAAGCACTTGGTCTGCGGAACAGTTTCGCATTTTGGGATTGGAACCCGATGGCCAGGAGCCGGGCCACCCTGACCTTTTTGATTTGCTCCCCGAGGCCGATCGCCCGCGATTTGTGGCCACGGTCACGGAGGCGATCGAGCAAGGAATTCCCTACACGATCGAACATGGCATCCAACGGCGCGACGGGTTAACCATCTATCTGATCAGTCGCGGCGAGCCGATTTTTGATCAACAGGGTCGAGTGGTAAAACTGGTGGGAACCATCACCAACATCACCGATCAAAAACGGATGGAACTGGCCCTGCGTCAATCGGAATTAAAATTCGCCACCATCTTTCAAGCCGGCCCAGAGGCCGCCTGGATTGCCAAAGTCAATGATGGTTATTGCTTGAATATTAATGATAATTTCACACGAATTTTGGGTTATTCTCACATGGAAATGGTGGGCAAAACCTGCACTGAAATGCAGCTTTGGAAAGATTTCAATGATTTGATTGAGTTTCGAAATATCGTGAAAGAGCAGGGATGGATTCGCGAATTTGAAACGGAATTTCGCACCAAATCTGGCGAAATTAAAACGGTTCTGCTCTCAGCCACCATCAGCTATTTGGAAGGTCAAGATTGCCTGATTGGCATCCTCAGTGACATCAGCGATCGAAAACAAGTGGAACGGGAGTTACATCAAGCCAAAGAGGCCGCAGAAGTGGCTAACCGCGCGAAAAGTACCTTCCTGGCCAAAATGAGCCATGAACTCCGAACCCCTCTCAACATTATTCTTGGATTTACCAATATTTTGCAGCGAGAAGCGGTTTTGTCACCCACCCAGCGGGACGACTTACAGCGAATTTATCGCAGTGGTGAGCATCTTTTAAAACTCATCAACGAGATCTTAGATCTATCTAAAATAGAAGCCGGTAAATTAACCCTCGCGCCTCAGGTCATTAACCTGCGGGAATTAATGCAAAGTGTGGCCGATCTATTTTTGTTGCAAGCCCAACATAAGGGCCTACAGCTAGATTTACAACTGGCCGAATTATTACCCACCCATGCCCTAGTTGATGGCCGAAAGCTAGAGCAAGTTTTGATTAATTTGATTAGCAACGCCCTGAAGTTTACGCAAACGGGCTTTATTCGAGTGCGGCTACGCTCCCACAACAGCAGCCCAAACCAGTTACCCCCTGTTACGGAAACTTCACCCCCAAATATTCCTGATTTTGAGGCAGTTTCCTCCGGGACAATGACCATTTCTAATGCGGTTGCAGCGAATGGCTCACCAACGGAGCGATCGCCCTCTACGCCCACCCAAACCACCTTACTGTTTGAGGTTCAAGATAGTGGAATTGGCATTGCTCCTGAACATTTGGAAACCATTTTTGATGATTTTGTGCAGGCAACGGATCACCAAGATACCCATAGTGGAACCGGCTTGGGCTTAGCCATTAGTCGGCAACTGGTGGAGTTAATGGGTGGAGAAATCACCGTTGAAAGTCAATTGGGCCAAGGCAGCCTTTTCCGCTTTTATCTCCCTGTTTTGGTGACTCATCAGGCGATGTCGCAAACCAATACGCCGATTCCCCAAATTGTGGGATTAGCGAGCGATCGCAAGGACTATCGAATTTTGGTGGTTGATGATCAAACGGAAAATCGCCAGCTTTTGGTGCGGCTACTGTCCTGTTTGGGTTTGCAAATTCGTGAAGCAAGCAACGGTTTAGAAGCGATCGCCCAATGGCAAGATTGGCAGCCCCATCTGATTTGGATGGATTTGCGAATGCCAGGATTAGATGGTTATGCCACAACGCGAAAAATTCGTACTCTGGAGCAACGGCGTTGGGAAAGTAAGCATCAAGCACCCTTTTCCTTAACCACGATCATTGCCATTACGGCCCAGGGGTCTGCCGATGATCCTTCGCTGGCGATCGCAGCCGGTTGTAATGACTATATGAGCAAGCCTTTTGCCCTCGATGAACCCTTTCAGATGATGGCAAAATATTTGCCCTTAAAGTACCGTTATGCAGAACTCAGAACCGATGCGCCCGATCACTCTGTCAGCTCCCTAGGCGCGATCAACCAGTCACCCACCGTGGATTTATCGGTGATGCCCCAGGCTTGGATTGCCGCTTTACACCATGCGGCCCTTACCTGTTCTGATCAAACCATTACTCAACTCTTGCAACAGATTCCTAGCCCTTATTACGACCTCTTTCAAACCCTGACCCACTTAACGGAAAACTTTGCGTTTCCGGAAATTGTCCAACTGACCCAATCGGTTTTGGATAGTCGATCGAGTGGCGCAACGGGCGATCGGGAACCATCCTCCTCTTCAATCTCTTTCCTGGGTTAAGGGCTAGGTGGTGCGACGGTTCCGGTCATCGAACTGGGCGATGACTGAATGACGGGTTGAGTGGGATCCGGTGCAACAGAATTTTTGCGTCCTGGATCGTCTTCCGTACAAAGGGGTAGTTTTTGGATGATCTCTCGGCTTGTGCCGCGCATCACAGCGCTGGTATCAACACAGGTCGCCATCCGTCCTTGCCCCACTTGGAAGAACCATTCATATTCTGTGAGGGTTTCCGGCCGCGATTTTTGCACACAGATGTTGTATTCCGCAGTGGCTTCCGTCTCCCGTTGTTCTTCACGATAAATTTGAGCCAGCAAGCAATGGGAAAGACCTGTGCCAAGCTGTTTTTCGGGAAAAGATTCATCTTCTCTAATGGCACGTTTCAAGACAGATTCCGCACCGATATAATCTCGTTGCCACCAACGCAACCACCCCAAATTTCGGTAGATTTGATAGCGCTGGTTAGCGGCATCAATGGTTGATAGACCCCTCATGTCAATGCGGTGCAGTGCCAGTTTTAAAAGGGCTTCGACTTCCGAGGTTTGTTGATTGCGAAGTAACGTGTCGGATCGCTTGGTTTTCAGCAACAAAGAGAACTGAACTCGTGCCAATCGACTGAGGGCGATCGGGTCGCCTTGGTCAGCCACTTGCCGATAAGAATCGCCAGCTTCTTTCAGTTGCCCCAGGGATTCATAAACCAATCCCAGCCCCAATGAGGCTTCGTCATTGTTGGGCATCAGAGAAAGCGTTTTTTGATAATTTACACGGGCTTCCTCTAGCTCGCCCTGTTGATAGTGCTGATTGGCGGCATAGTTAAACCACCGGGGCAGACCGTCTTGGGCGGCCCACATGGACAAAGCGCCAAGGGTGATGGAAAAGGCGGCGATCGCCTCGCTATACCACTGGCCGGGAATCGAAAACCTCGCGCAAAACTGTTTGAGGGCCTTGGTTCCTTCGGGGGTGAGCACACCACGCCCCAACACGGCCAGCCCGGTCACCTGGCCAGCGCTGGCCAGGGCTTCTCCTAAGCCAAATCCCCCGATCGAGAAAACCGGCAGGATGGTGCTGGCGGCACTGGCAGTGGCCAGGAGGGACACAACGGACACCCCCCGCCAGAAAATTTCCCGTCGTCGGGTTGCAATTTTGGGCTTGGAGCCTTCGGCTTCAGGAAACCACCACCAGGCGTTAGGGCCAGGATCAAAGGTATCTCGCCAACGGGGCAAGGCTGCAATGGCCAGAAATTTTGAGTCTAGGGTTGCCAGGCGACGATCGAGCGCGTCGATTTCTGAAACGGTGGCGGCTTCCAGTTGCTGATGCTTTGCCAAGTCCTTGAGGATGGCTTGCAAGGTATCTCGATCGCACAGAATGTCGAGTGCTAATTCATCACGAACCGTTGGATCAAGATCTTTTTGAGCAAATCGCTCAAGCTGTTCGGTCAGATGCGCAACTCGCTCCTGAAACGTCGGAGCATCCGAAACTGAAGCAAAGCTCAACTCACTTCTCCCAAAGACGATGACAAACCCTAAGCAATGCTGTTAAGCATGAGTTGGTCTCGTTTACTCATAATGCTGACTCATAATATTACTAATCAACCCTTGGATTAATCAGTAATTTCACGGGGCCGATCGGGCACTGGGCCACCAGTAGTGACTGATCGATCGCCCATCGCGGTAAATTTCGGGGGCTTCCAGGGGGCCCAACAGGATCGATCGCTGCACCACATCGGGTTTGCGCCGGGCCAGCCGATCGGGCACGCCCCACCCATAGACCATGTGGCCACGACCCAAAATGGTCACCACCCGATCGCCCGGCCGTTGCAGCAACCGAGCAATGCCCGCCGCCATGGTTTCGTCCCAAGCGGCCTGAGCGGCCAAAAATCGGTTAAAACGTTCCGTGCGATCGGCACTCCCAGAACTCTGGGCGCTACTTTGGGCGCTGGCTCCATGCTGTTGATGAATTTCGTCATAAATTTCTCGCAGCCAGGCCCGGTAACCCGCCGACCCCAGTTGCAATTCATTGGGCGGGGGCAACCATTGCCAAGCCTCAGCGGGGAGCGCATCCCAGCCCTGGCGACCAATTTGGCGAGTCACTTCCACGGGCAGGTTCAAGGCCACCACGGCCACACCCCGATCGCGTGCCCACCGCAAAATCGGCGCAATAATTTCCCAGTCAAATCCCCAACGTTGGTCAAATTCCGTGCGATCGCGCAGGGTGGCTTCGTCAATCCGCCCTGCCAAGTAATCATCCAAGGCCGACTGGAACGGTTGTTGAAACATTTCCAGCGCAATGACCAACCGGCCGGGCTGACCCTGGCGCGAAAAGTTTTCCACCTGTTGAAAAGTCCTGTGGATAACCTCCAATTTGATCGGCACATCGGCGGATCGGTCGTGAACTTCCCCCAGGTAAATCACTTGCGATCCAGCCAGGTCGGCCCAGAACCGATCAAAAACCCCCGGATCACCCGGATTGATTAAGAGGTCTTGTGCCAGTTGTGGGTTAGGCGTGGCAGGAATGGCGATCGGGGCGCTGACCGGAGCACTCGCCAAAGCGCTGGGGTCAGTCACGGACGGCGACACCACCATCGGGGCTGGTATCGGGGCTGATTCTGCCCAAACAGGAGCGGCCCAGCAGCAGGCGATCGCCCCCACAATCCCCAGCCATTGGCCCAACGGAGGCAGAAACTGCCACAAAAGCCGCTGATTTTGGAAATTCGAGCTATTCCTTGTCAGTTGCATTTCACTGGGCTTCCTGGGGCTGCTAGCAACCGCAACGGGCATGATCTTCAATATTTAGCCCTTGCTAGGAAATTTTATTTAGCCCTTGCTAGGAAATTCCAAAGCAAGGGCAACTGAACTAGCAATTAACACCAACACCACCAAGCGATTAACGCCTGCGGTCAACCTGAACCTAGCTCCGCACCTGCACCGGCATCACCAAATGGGTTGCCTTTGCGCCACCCAAGGGCGTGATCACCACCGGGCTGGTGGGCGTGTTCATTTGAAGCTGAATCTCTGTGGTGGTCAGGTTTTTCAGCGATTCCATCAAGTACTTGACGTTGAAGGCGATGTCGATGTCCTCGCCGGAAATTTGGGCCGATTCGATCGTTTCGCGACCGCTGCCCGCATCTTGCGCATCGGCTGAAATGCCTAGACTTTGGTTCGTTGCGTCGATCGAGAACTTGACGATGTGGTTGCTCTTTTGGTCAGCAATTACCGAGATTCGATCGAGCGCCCCCAGCAACAACTTCCGCTCCACGGTCACCTGGCGATCGAACTGGCGGGGGATGAGCTGGTTATAGGCCGGGTACTGCCCTTCCAGGGTGCGGCTGGTGAGGTAATAATCTCCCCACTGCAAGGCCAACTGCCCCCGATCGCAGTACAGGGCCACCGGTTCGCTCGACTGCTGCGCCGCCAAAATTCGCTCCAGCTCCCGCAGCGTCCGGCCCGGAACCGTCACCGCAAAGGGTTCCACCGTGTCCGTTTCCGTCTCTTCGTCCTCCACCATTGCCGCCCGCACCACCGCCAGCCGGTGGCCATCGGTCGCCGCAAACTCCAGGGAATCGGTCTCCACCGACAGGTGAACCCCGGTCAAAATCTGCTTCGTTTCGTCGTTGCTGGCGGCGAATAGGGAACCGCGCATCCCCTCCAACAGCGCCGCCACCGGCAGGTAAACCGCTTCGCCCGTTTCCACCACCGGCAGGGTTGTGAATTCTTCGGCGCTCATGCCCTGAATCTGGTAGCGGCTGGACTGGGCGGAAATTGCCGCTGAGCAGTCCTCGTTCGCATCCAGCGACACCGTGCCGTTGGGCAGCTTGCCCACAATGTCCGCGAAAAGCTTGGCCGGCAACGTGATTTCCCCAGAATCTTCCACTTCCGCCGGGAAGCTGGTCTGGATGCCCAAGCTGAGGTCAAAGGCGGTCAAACTCACGCGCTGAGTGCCCGCATCGCAGGTCAGCAGCACATTGCCCAAAACCGGGTGCGTCGGCCGTGACGGGACGGCACGGCTGACCAGGGACAGGTTGGCACTCAGGTCGCTTTGGGCGCAAAGCAGCTTCATGGCTTCTGGGGCTTGGGTTTCGGGGCTGTTCTGTGGAAAACGGCGACCGCCGCCGGGGGAAATTTGGCCCCGATGAGCAGCCCTGAGTTTAACCCAAAATCGCCGTTTTGGCCATCGGGAGCAACCCGTGACTTTGCAGCCCGATCGCCTGCTGGAGAGTCGAAGCGCGATCGCAACAATCAAAGCCTAGCTTGGGTTTTAGCCGTTTTCAAAGGGTTCGATCGCCCTCAAGCTTACCGATCGGTGCGGCCTCAAGCACAGCGAACTTTGAGCGCTCAGATCCTGATTCTGTCTGGGTTTTAGCCGTTTTCGGATCCGTCAACCGCTGGGTTTCAAACTCAGCCCAGCTCGAACCCTGTCGTCTCCAGCCCCTAGCGGCCACTGCCTCACCGGTCGGTTGCGATTCCGGCTCGATCGACTAGGCTAAAAACTGGATCCTGAGTTCGAGAGAAACAGACCGTCTCCCCGAAGAATTTTGGCCGTTTCCAAGAAAATTTTTGGGCTGGACTATCTATCTCTTCTTCTCTTTCTTATTTTTTAAATAGATAGTAGTAGTAGGGCCCTGTGGAAATGTGGAAAACTCAAAAAAATCCTTATTTCATGAACCTTTCAGCGATCACACCCTGTGGAAAACCCTGTGGAAAAAGGGGGGGTGTTTTTCCACAGGGTATTTATACCTAGTCAGGTTTTCCACAGACACTTTTTTTTTTCCACAGAAAGAGGGGTATTTTTCCACAGGTTTTCCACAGAATAGGGGTACTTTTCCACAGGTTTTCCACAGGTTTTGCCCCGATCGGGCAGTTTTCCACAAGGGAGTCAGGTGATCACCCCTTACCTGACAAAGCACAATTTGTTATACGATAAAAAGTTTTGAATTTTGCAATTTGCCCACAATTGATGGGTGGCCTAAATTGGGTTTTGAATAATTGATCCAAAATCTGTCAGAGCATATTTTGAATATCGTACATTAATTGGCTGCAAAAGTTACCCGATCGGGAAATGGGTCGATCGGGAAGTGGGTCGATCGAAATTAATCAAAAAATCTTGGAGTCGATCACCCCAGCCGTGATCGACTCGTAATCAATCCGTTCATCAACCCGCTGACCAACTGGTCAACCCAATACACCTGGATCAACCCCAACCACACCGCCCATCCCATCAAGACACTGTGACAGTTGCCCAGCGCGATCGCCCTCGGCTCAAAGGAATTTAAGTGATTTAAGCGTGATCCTGAGGTCGCGCTTCCCTTAATCAGCCGTGGGCGGCTCTGAAGCGCTGGGAGCCGTGCTGGGTTTGGAAACCAGGATTTTATCAACCCGGTTGCCATCCATATCCACCACCTCAAACCGGAAGCCATTCCAGTGAAACGTGTCCGTGGCCTTGGGAATGTGACCCAACGAAGCAATCACGAAGCCCGCCACGGTTTGGTAGCGTCCTTCCCGCTCACCGGGCAGTTCAGCCATATCCAATTCATCGCGCATCCGCTCGATCGCCAACATCCCATCCACCAGCCAGGAACCATCCTCCCGCTGTACCACCTTGGGCGTGTCTTCCTCATCCACATCGGTCAGGTCGCCCACGATCGCTTCGAGCATGTCGTTGATCGTCACCAACCCTTGCACCACGCCGTATTCATCCACCACCAAGGCAATATGCAGACCCGTTTCGCGGAACATCTCCAGAATCCGCAACGTGCCCGTGGTTTCCGGCACAATCAACGGCTGACGCAGGCAGTCCGTTAAATTCAGGGTCTGATTCATCAGGGTTTGGGCCAACAGGTCGTTTACCTGAATGAACCCAACGACCTCATCCAAACTGTCGCGACAGACGGGGAATCGCTGGTGGTGGCTGTTGATGATTTGCTCGATCGTTTCGTGCAAAGGCGCATCCAAATCCAGCCACACCACCTCTCGGCGGGAAGTCATCACGGAGCTGACGGGGCGATCGCCCAGAGACAACACCCGCTCTACAATTTCCTGCTCGGCTTCTTCGACCGTGCCCGCTTCCGTGCCCTGTTGCAACAGCAGCTTAATTTCTTCTTCCGTCACCTGCGGCTCGCTGGAAACCGTGGTTCCGAGCGATCGCACAATCAGATCCGTGGAATGGCTCAACAAATAGACCACCGGAGCCGTAATCCGCGACAACCACCGCATCGGTAGCGCCACATTGGCCGCAATCTGTTCTGGATTGCCTAGGGCCAACCGCTTGGGAACCAGCTCGCCCACCACCAACGAAAGATAAGTAATGCCCGCCACGGTGATTACCACCGACAGGGCCCCGCTCATGGGGGCTAATGGCGGCACGGCTTCCAGGATTGGCCGCAACTCCGCCGACAAAGAAGCGCCCCCAAAAGTCCCCGTGAGGATGCCGATCAGGGTGATGCCAATCTGGATGGTGGATAAAAACTGGTTGGGCGATTCCGCCAGGGCCAGGGCTGCGCGAGCCGCTCGATCGCCCCGTTCCGCTCGGTTTTGCAGGCGCGTCTTGCGGGACGAGACGATCGCCATTTCCGACATTGAAAAAATCCCGTTCGCAACCGTCAAGGCCGCAACGATCGCCAGTTCGGTAAGGGCAGAACTCATACGGGACGAGACAACAACATCGGTGATGGCTTGCCGGCCGGGCAAGAAGCGGGCGATCGCCCAGAGGGGGCAAATTTACACCGTAATCCTACTACTTCTTATCCCGTCTTGCCCCGATATGGCTTCGGCGTTGCCGCTGGCCTGGGGGTGATCGCGCTGCCTGACCGGGCCGAGCGATCGGTGGCAACCGGTTAAATCACCTCGATGACCCAGCCCTCCTCAGCCGTGGGCGGCTCAAAGAAGCGCGTGACTTCGTGAAACATCGCCTCCGTGTCAAATTGGGCGCGATCGGGTTGTTCTTGGCGGCGCTGGGCAATGCGGTATAGACAGGTTCGATCGTCCACATCCAAATAGATGAACCGATAAGCCAAATCATGCTCGCGGATCAGCTCTTGGAACCAAGCCCGCTGGGTTTTTGTATTAGCGGGAAAGTCCATCACGACTGAGAGTCCCGCCTTCAGCAACGTTGCCAAGTGCTGTTTAAGTAAACCTTTCAAGCGGCGAGAATACTGGATATAGTCTGCCAATCCTTGGATTTCCTGGGGATAAAGCTGACTGAGCCAGTCATCTTCTGAAATTAAAATCGCGTTTAACGCTTGGGCAATTTGGCGTGATCGGGTGGATTTTCCCGCCCCCATCTTTCCACAAAGAAAGATCAATATGCCTTGGGGTTGCATGGGTTAGTTGCTATCTACAAAAGCCGATAAAGTTCCACGACTTCCCGATCGGGATCCACCATCAGGGCCACCTCAGCGCCCTGCTCTAAATACATGGTGGGTTTGTCGCGCAACTTCACCACCCGATCGCTCTGGGATTTAATTTCCACCACCAAGTTGGGCACAACCTCCGCAAAATATCGAATCCTGCGGGGCATTCTGGCCCGAGAAACATGGGACACATCTGGAGCGGTCAGGTCACTGTTCGGCAAAATAAAGCCACTGCTAGAGTTGAACACCATTCCGAGCCGACGGCGATCGCCCCTCAATCAACCTCAAAACCCATCGGGATGCGATCGCACCAAGCGCCAAAGACCTGACCCCAAACAATAAAGCGAAATCGCCGCCAACAGCGCTCCCCAAAACCAATAGGGCAACCAAAGCTGCTTGGCCATTTGTCCCGTATCCGAGACCATCGCCACACCCTGAATTGTGCAGTTTTCAGTGAACAAATAGTCCAGCCGGGAAAAGGTACTGAGGCAAGCCTGCACACTCAAAAATTGCAGTGCAAAATATTGTACCCAAGGGGATCCATAGAGCGGAATTAACGTGATCGCAACGCCCAAAGCCCCGATCGCCAACACCCCAAACAACGTGCGCACCCACAACAACACCGACAGCAACAGCGCACAACCCAACAAAAACAGCCCCAACTGCACCCGAGGCAAGCGCTTTTGGGAAAGGCGCAATAGCCCGTAGCCGGCCAAAGGCGCACCCAAGGGCCCACCAGCCGACACCAAAGCCCGCCCGATCGGCCCCAACCAAAGCTGGCCGCTGTGTTGAGCCACGCCGCTGCCACTGGGATGGAGTAACAGCGTCTCAAACCGCCCGCCCAGCAACATCGCAGCAACCCCATGACCCATTTCGTGGAACCAAGTCGCCAGAATTGAAAAGGGATACAAAATTTGGTGACCCCACGGCAGTTGCCACAGGATCACCGTCGCGATCGCCGCTCCGATCAGCCACAGGTGTTGGGGCGATCGCACCCAGGGCAAGCCAGCATCATGATTCGGGATGGGGCGCTTAGGATCCGACATAGGCTGGGGGGAGCAAAAATCGTTGAGCCATTGTTGTGATCAAGCTAATCCCAACGTTATGGGAATGTCACTCATCGTAGTCAACAGTAGAATTTTTCAAGAATCTAGATGGCCAATGCGTTTAGCGAGAAACTAATAGAACTTCTGAATGATGTAAAGCAGTTGACGATCTAAATAAATCTTCAAAAATTGCTTTAATGACTGGCACAGATACAGAATTTCCTAGTTGATGATAGGTCGCTATATCATCAGTATGCAACTGAAAGTCATCAGGAAAACCCTGAAGTCTTGCACATTCCCTTGGGGTAATTCGCCTTGGAATTCCGTTCTGTACAACACCTAGACGATGAGAATCGCTAGCAGTGAGTGTAATAGAGATGCTATCAGGATCTAGAAACTTAAATACTTCAAACGACATGTTGCCGCATTTGGGATTGTACTTATTGTCAATGAATCGCAAATAACCTTTGCTCACTAAGTTCTGCAAAAGGTTTTCGAGATTTGGCTGATTCCAGAAGGTTTTAATTTGTTCTAACGTTAGAGCTTTTCCATCTTGATGTGTACCAAAATGCTTTTTGCGGCGATTTTCAATAATGGCATTCATTAAATCTCTCTCTTCAAGAGAGCAATTTCCCTTGAGACCCAAATCCCAGGAATGAATTGAGTTGCCACCTCGATAATCAATCAAACGAAAACCATGCAGAGTTTCTAAAGGTTTGCCATTGAGAGCAAGACGTAATTGCTCCGTGAATGTTTCTGAGCATTGATATCGTGGATCGGGGTTGCGCTCTAAAATATCTCGAACACAACAGTATTGTGATTGATTAAGAAATAAATCAATTTGAGAAAATGTTTTTTTAAATTGATGAGAATCTGGAGTTCCCACATTCGATTGTAGGGTTAACTTGGGTTCATGATCTAAAACACCAACAATGTAAACTCTTACTCGATTTTGTGGAACACCAAAATTTGAGCTATTTAGCAATAAAGTTTTAGTGCAATATCCCAATGCTTCTAATCTTTCGATGACAGTTTTATAAGTTCTGCCGGAATCATGGGTTGTGAATCCTCTAACATTTTCTAATAAAAGAACTTTGGGCTTCTTCTCTGAATTAGAAAGCAGTCTTTCGATTTCAAAAAAGAGTGTACCTCTGGTGTCAGCAAAACCTTTCTGCTTGCCAGCATAGGAAAAAGACTGGCAAGGAAAACCTGCTAAGAGAATGTCATGGGCTGGTAAGTGATCAATAGTTCTAATATCCCCATAAGGCTCTTCACCAAAATTAAGTTGATAAGTTTGCTTGGCTTTTTCATCAATTTCGCTGGAGAAAACACAATCTTCTTGCAGTCCGTGTTGTGCAAGAGCTAGCTCTAGCCCTTTCCTCATCCCGCCAATGCCTGCAAACAAATCAACAAACTTGATCATGCTTGTTCTCTTAAGTAATCTAGATTTCGAATATTTTAAAGATTTTTGACTAAGAATTCGGCTAGCTTCTGAATGCTCTCTGGTGACATAGTAGAAATGAAATCACTGTTTTCCAGAAGAATATTAATAGCACTCTTACGAATTTCGATATTGCCAACCCCGTCAATGACATAACAGATTTTATGATTTTCACTGTGAGCACTTGCCAAAAGAGAAGATGACTCTCGGGCTTTTCTTTCAATAACGCTATTAGTCGTGACTTGAAAACTAACTTCAATGCCACAATATCGATTTTGAGGAGACTGAACAACAATATCGAAGTTCGTTTCTCGTTGATCTTGAGTGTGCGAGACCCGTGGTAGAGACGAATCTTTGTGTAGCTCCCAATTGGATGGAAGCAAAGCTTTAAGATGGTTCAAGACATAATCTTGAGCCAGATGTCCAAGATCATTAGAAGTTGCACCAGCAACTTGACGACTCACTCGAAGATAGTTTTCTTTTGCAAAATTATCTAAATCTTGACATTTACCGAGTAAAGATCCGAGAATACATTTTTCTTTAATATCGCCTGGTAAGGTATCGCAAACTGCAGACGAGCTAAATAGTAGCAACATGGCTACATCTTGCATAATATCTGTTATTTTTCGATCAGACTTATCTTTGGTGAGAAGGCTTTGAGCATCAACACTTAAAGCTGAATTACTCAATGAGCATTTTGTTTGAATTTTTTTAAATGAGTATTCTTGAATTTGTCCCTGCCACTCAAATTTTAAAACTCCGTTGGGAAAATACCGAGATAAAGGGGGCAGCTTATTTAGTGCTTCTCCTCCTAAATCACTAGCAACCATCAAATGTTTTAGAAATAAGGAGCCTGATAGAAGACGGCTCTGTTCGAGTCCGCCAATCCAAGCTTCTGGGTGGCTGTCACAAACTTTCAGCAACGAGATGAAAGCGTCTTGAGTTTTTAAAAGAATTGGAAGTGTGCTTTTATGACCTGCTAGTTGAAGCAACTCCGTTGGCCAGTGGAGAATTGCTTCAGCTTGTAGGTCTGCTAGGGTTCTGTGCTTTGAGGACATTGCTCCCATCAAGAGTTGCTAACTTAGACACTGCAACGGCATGAGGAGAAGGGCAAAAGCTTATCGCCCCATGCCGTTGCTGGCTAATCCTAGCTCACGCTCGCCGGTAAGCGCAGGTCGATCGCCTGGGATTGGATATCGAGCAGGGTTTCGCCGTTGTCGGCGACATCCACCAACACCCGATCGCCTCCCTTGATCCGACCCGACAGAATCGCTTCTGCCAGGGCATCTTCCAGCAGTTGCGTCACCTTGCGGCGCAGCGGGCGGGCCCCCAAGCTACTGTCGAAGCCCTCATCGGCTACCTTGTCCTTGAAGCGATCGCTCGCGGTCAGGCGAATGTCTTGCTCCACCAGCCGATCGGCCACTTGTACCACCAACAGATCGACAATTTGCCGCACTTCCGATTTTTCCAAGGGGCGGAACACCACCACCTCGTCCAAGCGGTTCAGGAACTCGGGGCGGAAGAAGTTTTTCAGCTCGTCGGTGATGCGATCGCGGATTGCTTGATAACGACCCTCGGCGCTGTCGCTGGCGAGGCCAAAGCCCAGGTTCGCGCCGCCCTTGGCGATCGCCTTGGCCCCCAGGTTCGAGGTCATCACGATCAGCGAATTGCGGAAGCTGACGACGCGCCCTTGGGAATCCGTCAGCCGCCCTTCATCGAGCAACTGCAACATCAGGTTGAACACGTCCGGGTGGGCCTTTTCCACCTCGTCAAACAGCACCAGGCTGTAGGGACGACGGCGCACCGCTTCCGTGAGCTGGCCGCCATCGCCATAGCCGACGAATCCCGGCGGGCTGCCGATCAGCTTCGAGGTGGATTGGGGTTCCATGAATTCGGACATGTCGATCCGAATAATCGACTCATCGGAACCGAACATGAAGTTAGCCAACGCTTTGGCTAGTTCCGTTTTGCCCACACCCGTGGGGCCGAGGAACAGGAAGCTAGCGATCGGGCGCTCCAGGTTCCGCAGGCCGGAGCGGGCCCGGCGCAGGGCCTTCGAGACCGCTTCGATCGCCTCGTTTTGCCCAATCAACCGCTCGTGCAACTTCGCTTCCAGGTTCAGCAGTTGCCCCACTTCCGCCTCCGAAAGCTGCGTCACCGGTACGCCTGTCCAGAGGCTGACGATTTCAGCGATGTCTTCAGCGGTAATCGTTGGGCGGGGGCGCTCGGTGGCGGGGGTTTGACGGGCGATCGCCAATTCTTCCGTGATTACCAATTCCCGATCGCGCAGTTTGGCCGCCGTTTCAAAGTCTTGGTTTTCCACGGCTTGCTCTTTTTCCTCCACGGTTTGGGCCAGTTGCTGCTCCAAATCGCGGATGTGAGCGGGCTTTTTGCCAACGCTGACGCGGGCCCGGGAGCCAGCTTCGTCGATTAGGTCGATCGCCTTGTCGGGCAAGAACCGATCGGCAATGTAGCGATCGGCCAAGGTGACAGCCGCCGCGATCGCCTCATCGGTCATCAGCACGTTGTGGAAGGTTTCATAGGTGCTGCGGAGGCCGCGCAAAATCTCGATCGCCTCGGCTGGGGTCGGCTCACCCACCTTCACCGGCTGGAACCGCCGCTCCAGGGCCGCATCCCGCTCAATATATTGGCGGTACTCATCCAGCGTCGTCGCACCCAGGCATTGCAACTGACCGCGCGCCAGGGCCGGCTTCAGCAGGTTGCCCGCCGACAGGCCGCCCTGCATGCCGCCCGCGCCCAGCAGGGTGTGGACTTCATCAATGAACACAATCACGTTGCCGGCCCGCTGCACTTCGCTGACCAGTTCCTTCAGCCGCTCTTCAAAGGCTCCGCGATATTGCGTGCCCGCCAGCAACCGCCCCATATCCAGGGAATAGACTTGCTTATCGAGCAGGGTTTCCGGCACATCGGCCAGGGCAATTCGCTGGGCCAAGCCTTCCGCGATCGCGGTTTTGCCCACGCCCGGCTCACCAATCAGGATCGGGTTATTTTTGGTGCGGCGACCCAGGATTTGCACCACGCGCTCAATTTCCCGATCGCGCCCCACCACGGGATCAAGCTTGTCCTCGATCGCCGCTTGGGTCAGGTTGGTGCAGTAGGTGGCCAAAATGTTGCCGCTATCGGTGCGATCGCCCGTGGACTCTCGCCGGGACTCGCCCCGATCGCCCGCGGCCACCGCCGCCGTTTCCCCCAGCAACCGAATCAAGTTGATCCGCAATTGATCGGGATCCACATCCATACTCCGCAGCACCTTCACTGCCGAGTTGTCCCGATCGCGAATAATCGCCAATAACAAATGCTCCGGAGCCACCACCTTTTGCCCCTGTTGACGCGCTTCGGCCAAGGCCGCCTCAAACAGGGCCTTCACCTTGGGCGTAAAAGGCACTTCGTCCGGAACCATCCCCGCGCCGCGACCAATCAGCGCTTCCACCCGGGCCCGGGCCCCCTCCAGGGTGACCCCCGCCGCCGCCAACAACTGAGCCGCCGGGCTGGACTGTTCACCCAACAAACCGAGCAGGATTTGCTCACTGCCCACAAGGCGGTGGCCCAAGCGGCGAGATTCTTCCTGGGCGAGCAAGATGGCTTGGATGGCGCGATCGGTAAAGTACTCAAACATGGTGCAGAGAGGGGCAAGAGGGCAAGATTACGCAGTTGGACGGGGTTGGCTCGTGGTGGCGGAGCAATCACCAAAGGTCATCATGGGCAGATTGCAGTGAGCAGACCAAATGAACAGACCAAATGAACAGACCAAGGGATCCAAATAAGCCAGATAAATGGATCCATGGACAGATCCCGGGGATTCGTCATCAACCAAGTCAACAGCCCAACAATGGGCTAGCAACAGGCTCACAGCGGCTCCTTAGCCCCAAATCAGTACCGATGTTTTGAGCTAGGGGGTGGGAAACTGTGAATAAATGTTTACAACCTTAAAACTAATCTAAAGGATTCTGTATAGCCTGGCGCGATCGCGCGGGTACGGGAATTGCGACAAGGGTGGAGGTCATGGGGGGCAAGACCCCTCATAGAGGTGTTAAAGTGCTGGAATCCAAAGGCTGGCATCCCTTCCTGAGCCACGATCGCCCTGGTTGGTGAACAATCCGGCCGGGTTTGATTTCCCCCCAACCGGCCCCAAACCGGCGGCATGAGCCTTGGTTTGGTCATGATTGGGTTTTGATTGGGTTTTGATCAGGCATAGATCTCGCGTTAGTCGTTTTTGATTTACGTCTTCATGTCGATTTACGTCAATTCACGTCAATCGGCATCCCGATCAAGCCCCGCATGGGCGGGTATGGTGATTCACGATGCATCCTCTGGTCGGGCTGGGCCAAGAACACAGAACACCCATGGGTCAGGTTTCTTTTGATCGTCTCTACCGCTATGCGGAACTGTCGGAGATTTTGCAGAGCTACGCGGCCGCATTTCCGCAGCTTGTCCAATTGGCATCGATTGGCCGCAGCTACGAGGGCCGGGATATTTGGTTACTAACCATCACCAATAGCGAGACGGGGCCCGATCGCCACAAGCCAGCCCTCTGGGTGGATGGCAATATCCACGCCACGGAACTTGCGCCTTCCACGGCCTGCCTCTATCTCCTCGACTTTTTGACAAAGCACTACGGCAGCGATCCGGACGTTACCCGCTGTCTGGATTCGCGGACGTTTTATATTTGCCCTCGCGTGAATCCCGACGGAGCGGAGCTGGCCCTGGCCGATCGCCCCAAATTTGTGCGATCGAGCACTCGACCCTATCCAGGCGATCACTTGGCGGGCAGCCCCAGCGAACTGCAAATGGAAGATATCGATGGGGACGGGCGAATTCTCTGGATGCGCGTGCCTGATCCCAATGGGGCCTGGAAAGTATCCGATCGCGATCCCCGGTTGCTGGTGCGGCGCGACCCGATCGAAACGGGCGGCACTTACTATCGACTGCTGCCGGAGGGCCGGATCGATCGCTACGATGGCGCGACGATCGCCACGCCCCGCCCGATCGAAGGGTTGGATCTAAACCGTAATTTCCCGATGCAGTGGCGACCGGAACCGGAACAGACCGGCGCGGGCAACTATCCCACTTCGGAGCCGGAAACGCGGGCGATCGCGGACTTCATTGCCCATCATCCCAACCTGAACGCCGCCGTGGCCTTTCACACCTTTGGCGGCCTGCTGTTGCGTCCCTACAGCCACGCCACTGATATGGAACTGCCCCAAGCGGACTGGCTGAATTACCGGGCGATCGGGCAAAAGGGCACAGAACTGACGGACTACCCCGCCACCAGTGTGTTTGAGGGCTACTGCGACCATCCGAAAAACGTGATGACCGGAGCCTTTGACGATTGGTGCTATGAGGAGCGGGGGCTATTTGCCTGGACGGTGGAGCTGTGGAACTTGCCCCAGGCGGCGGGGGTGAAAACGCCCAAACTGCTGGAATGGCTGGACGACCACCCGATCGAGGAAGATTTGGCGCTGCTGAAGTGGAACGATGAGGTGCTGGACGGGCGCGGCTATGTGGATTGGTACGCCTGGGAGCATCCGCAACTGGGCAAGGTGGAACTGGGCGGCTGGAACCAAATTTGCACCTGGCGCAACCCACCGGCTCACCTGCTGGAGCGGGAAATCGAACGGTTTCCCCGCTGGCTGCTGTGGCAATTGCTGATTTCGCCGCGTCTGGAACCGGTGAAGGCCACGGCACAATCCTTGGGCGATCGGCTGTTCCAAGTGGAATGGGTGGTGCAAAACACGGGATGGCTGCCGACCAATGGCACGCAAAAGGCGATTGAAAAGGGGGCGGTGCAACCCTGCCGCGCGGCGATCGCTCTACCGCCGGGTGCGGAGCTGATCAGCGGTCAACCGGAAGTGAGCTTGGGTCATCTGGCGGGGCGATCGCACCAACCGACTACGCCCTATTACGACCACATGGATCCGACGGACGATCGATCGCGGGTGGTCTGGCTGGTGCGTGGTGAACCGGGAATGGTGGTGGAGCTAACGGCGCGGGGCGATCGGGCGGGTCAGGTACAACGGGCGATCGTCTTGCCGAGTTCGTAAACCCTGATCAGTTCAGAAGCGTTGCTTTCGGGTGGCGATCAGTTGATTTGTCCTCAACAAGGCCATTAACTGTATCCCACAGGATACAGTTAGCAGTATGTTTGAAATTCGCCAAACGGAAACTTATGCGCAATGGTTTAAAACTTTGCGCGATCGCCAAGCAAAAGCGCGCATCGATATTCGCATTCGTCGGTTATCGATGGGCAATCCGGGCGATGTGAAGCCAGTGGGGCAAGGTGTATCAGAACTTCGGATCGACTACGGCCCAGGCTATCGAGTGTATTTCGTCCAACGAGGGGAAACCTTGATTATCCTTTTGGCAGGAGGGGATAAGCGTACTCAGGAACGAGACATCAAAACAGCCTTAGATTTGGCGCAAGACCTATAGGAGGTTTCTATGGCGATCGTTCAAACTCATTCTTGGGATGCAGCGGATCATTTGGAAACCAAGGAAGATATTGCTGCTTATCTGGAAGCTGCTCTTGAAGAGGGTGATCCAAGCCTAATCGTGGCAGCGTTGGGAGATATTGCCCGTTCTAAAGGGATGACCCAGATTGCTCGTGAAACAGGGTTAGGACGTGAAAGTCTCTACAAAGCTTTGTCACTTGAAGGTAATCCGGAGTTTGCTACGGTTCTCAAAGTTTTACAGGTGCTTGGGTTACGTCTCCATGTTGTGCCCATTGCCTAACACTGCGTTGGTTCTGGTGGGCGATCGGGCTGGCTGGGTTCCACGGGCGATCGTCTTGCCGAATTGATAGATCCTGATGATGCCAGAAGCTACGATCGAAAGATGAGGGTGTCATCCTGTTGTTAAGGTCTAAGTATTAAACTTCAACCCCAGTGACAGTGTGATACTGATTGATAGAGGAGATTACTATGGGCACATTATTCGAGCAGGAACCACGGAACTACCGTCTCATTTCTTCAGGTGATTTGAGATCATTCTTGGAGAGTGCAACACGCCTAGCAAAGGAGTTCAACATCTCTGTTTCCGATGTCATTCAAGCCAAAAAGGCGTTGGAAATGGAGAGACAAAACTCACTCTACGCCGCTAACGGTGATGCATTTGATGAGCAACTAAGTGGGTTTGGGGAAATTCTCCAGGACGTAGTATCAGCTATCGAAAGCCTCAAACAGAATGAGTAGCTATACTAGCCAGTAGGGTGGGCATTGCCCACCTACACCTATAGCCCGTAGTGAAAGCAATCCAATCAAACTATATGGAAGATTTTAAGTTTTTACGCAAACTCGGTGTTGATCCTGATGTTGCGAGTCAGTATCAAATACTATGCCTTCCCGAAAACATTGAGAATCAAGGACAAACTACTCAGTTCACAGATTCAAACGAATCCATCACTTTGAGCAAACTTCTTAAAGAAGAAGGCGTTAAGTGTGCAAATTCCTATGATCTTGGACTAAACGCTAAGATTTCGGAGCGTAGAGGAGTAGATATATGGCTTGGTATCGTCTGGATTCTGAACTATGCAGCATTACCCTTGCTTATTAATGTGGTAGGTCGCTTAGTTGGGGAAAAAATTCAGAAAAAGATAGATGATGCAAATCAACTGAGAGAGTTCCCGAAACTTAGCGATTCTGAAGAAAGAAAAGTTCATGTAAATCTTAAATTTATGAATGGAGAGCGCTCTACAGAAATCAAATATGACGGTGATGCAGATACCTTGCTAGAAATTCTTAAGGGTATTAATGATGAACGGTGATTCTCTGAAGACCATCACAAGAGACTTTAAAGATTATGCATCCGACTTGGTGGGATCATGGCTAGACTTAATGAAAAAAAAGCAATATGACGAAGCAGGTCAACTTTGTATTGACTTTTTAGAGGACTATAGCCCTGCGTTTAGGTCGCGTACTCTTGCAGTGAATGAGGACAGCTATAATGAGTTACTTATTCTGTTAGTCCTTTTTAAGGGGTTGCATGAGTATGTTCAGCTATGCCAAATAACTAAGAATGGAAGCTGGCATGAAGATCATACAACTGTAGAAAATGTTTGGATTAAGTTCTGTGACTGCCGAGAGCGACTTCAATTTTCATCACAATGTTGTCGAAGTGAAGTTGTTGATCGAGTTCTCTCTAGCTTAAATGGGTTAGAAGAATTTTTCCGCAATGCTTTTGGAGGTGGCTCTTATTTCAGCCCTTGTATAGTAGCTGATGCAAGTTTATGTAACATCTGCAATCAAGACTGTAGGGCTTGTTCTCATGTAGCAGGTAGGCTTTACAATGGTAAAATTTGTTCTTATAAGCCAATTAATCCGCAACTTAATCATGTAGCTCTCGTAAAAACACCCAAGGATTTAAGATGTCGGATATGGAGCTGGCACATTAAAAATAATGAGGATGAAAGTATTCAAATCGATAAGGCGTGTATTCTGACATCGTTTAGTGTTGATGATTTTTTGCAAGATTCTGAGATTAGTTTCCGTGACATCTAGCTAGCAGGGTGGGCAATGCTCACCTACACCTATAGTCCATAGTGAAAGCAATCCAATTACCCTACGGGGAGAGGAAATTATTATTTTAAAAATGGATACTATTTTGGCTAGATAGTGGTGGGCATTGCCCACCCTACTGGCCGCGAACTGGATAGCTAAGTTGACCAAAATCGATTTAGGAATGGCCCGGCTTGGGAACCCTGCGCCGATGCTTCCACATCACGAAACCTGTGATTAACAGCGCTAGGGGAGCCAACCCAACGAAAACGTAAAGAATTCGAGTTGCCAGACCGCCAAAAGTCCCAAAGTGAACCGCATCAAATTGACTCATAATCGCCTCCGCCCGAGTCGGCTTCAGCCCATCAGTCAGTTGAATTAACTCACCGGTAAACTGATCGATCGCCACTCTAGTATTGCCCCATTGCGAGCTTTCTTGGGTTTGCCGCTTGCTCACAATCAATGGAGATTCCGGCTTTTTAGGGAGCACGATATAGGTCATCGTCGCATCGGGAATCACCGCTTCAGCTCGCTGGATCAACTCAGCAATGGATAAAGGCTGCTGACCTGGAATAGGCTTGGAAACTGGCGGGGCTGGCTTGGGCGTGAAAGTAACAGCATAAATCGCCTCATTCACCTTGGCTTGAGGCACATTCCAGGCAAATCCAGTGAACCCAATCAAGCCCAAAAAGATTGCAGTAATAATGCCTGAAACTTTATGAATATCAAAGTTGGTTCGTTTGATATGGGCATTTTTCCACTTGATTTTGAATCCAGCCATGAAGTTGCGCCAGCCCGGCCACAACACAATGCCAGTGAGGCCCAAGATCAGCGTCAGCAACGCAACAATGCCCATAATTAGGGTTCCTGTTTCCCCTGCCAGCAGTTTGTAATGGAGGTCATAAATTAGGCCAACCCAACTGGTTTCCCATTCCCGATCGCCCATAATTTGCCCCGTGTAGGGATGCACAAACACCTGCCAATGGTGATGCGCTGGGGTTTCCAACCAGGCTTGATAGGGTTCCTGGGCTGATTGGGGTGGCGCAACCGTGCTGAGGTTCCATTGCTTTTTCCCATAGGCCGTTTTGATCGATTCGATGATGGCAGCAACGGGCACTATTGTCCCGGCAGGCACAACGGTTCCCAGCCGCTGAACCAGCACCCAATGATCAATTTCGTGCCAAAAAACGAGAACGCTGCCAGTCAAACCCGCAATGCACAACAAAATCCCGATCGCCAAACCTAACCAGCGATGAATGAAGAAAGAAATCGTTCTGAGTTTGGCAGAAAGCAGGCGAGTGAGTGATTTTGGTAAAGGCTTTTGTGGTGATTCCATTTCATGCTTACCCCGGCTGATGAATACTGGGCGATCGCCGATCGCTGGGTTAAAACGTCCAAGAAAAACTGGCTTGCACGGTCAACGGTGCGCCATAAAAGATGCGGTTGCGGTTGAAAGACCCTTCAAAGTACTCCACATCAAAGAGGTTTTTGATGTTGATTGCCGCGCGGAATCCGTTCCGTTTATAAAAAATTGCGGCATCAGTTGTCAGGTAGCTCGGCAACTCAAACGTATTGGCGTTGTCACCTGCGCGATCGCCCACATAAAACAAGCCCACGCCAAATCCCAACCCTTGAAAATCGCCTTCCTGAATTTCGTAGGTTGTCCACAAACTTGCTGCATGGGGCGCAGTGCGTTGGACACGGTTATTCACCAGATCCGAGTTATTGTCCTCGGTGATTCTTGCGTCGTTGTAAGCATAGCTGGCAAAAATATTCCACCCTGGCAAAATCTCCCCTGCCACGCTGAGTTCAACACCCCGACTCCGCTGCTCTCCCGTTTGCACTGAGAAGTTGTCATCAACGGGATCGGTGGTTAGCACATTTTTTTGGGTGATGTTGTACCACGCTAAAGTTGCCGAAAGCCGATCGCTTAAATCGGCTTTCACCCCAATTTCAAACTGGGTTCCTCGGGTAGGCTCAAAAGTACTGTCGTCGCGAGAACGACCAATAGTTGGTTCAAACGATCGACTGTAGTTGGCATACAGAGAAATCGGTTCGATCGGTTGATAGACAATCCCTAGCCGAGGACTAAATGCCTCGCCCGTCTGAACCAGATCGGGATTGCCGAAATCGCCAGTCTGTCTAAACATGTCAAACCGACCACCGATCAGCACCTTCAAGTTATCTGCTAGGGTGATTTGATCTTGCAGCAAAATCCCCAGCTCATCGGTCACAATGCTGTCTTCACTGCTAAAGGTCACCGCGCCAGGCGATGCCCCAAAGGTGGGATCAAACAAATCAATGGGCGGCCCTTCTAGCCCCGTGAACTTCAGCTCAATATCCGATCGCCCTAAATCAACCCCAAATAATAATTGATGCTGAATGGAGCCGGTCGCAAACTTACCCACTACATTTGTAGTCATCCGATAGTCAAAATACTGATCGGAAATGTCAGAAAAGCTGGTTGATAAAGTTCGATTGTCAGCACCCAGCGCTCCCGGAAATCGGCCAAAGGTGTCAAACTCCATCCACCCATATCGAAACGCATGATTTAATGACCAATTTTCATTAAATTGATGCTCCAGCTTGTAGCCAATTCGGGTTTGTCGAACTTCAGCATCACTTTCCGTCAGGTTGCGGCTGCGCGGCACATTCCCCAGGGGGTTATCCAAAATTGTGCCCACAATCGGCAATCCGTGGGTGGCGTTATCACGGGACAAATGCTTGTAAGTGCCTTCAACGCTGAGTGTGGTGTCTTCACCCAAGGCAAAACTCAGAACCGGCGCAATCACGAAGTTTCTAGTTCGGCTGGAATCCGTGAAAAGCTCTTGGTCGCGATAGGAAGAATTCAGTCGATAAAGAATGTTTTTGTCGCGATCGAGGGAGCCAGACAGATCGACTTCGCCCCGGTAAAAATCGAAGCTACCCGCGCTTGCTTCCACGAAGTAATAGGGATCGCTCAAAGGACGCTTGGTGACAAAGTTGATCGTTCCTCCCGGCGAGGATGAGCCAAACAAAATGGAGTTGGGCCCTTGAAGCACTTCAATTTGCTCAATCCCCGTGAGGTCAGGGCCAATATTGGCAGAGACCCCGTTAAAGTCCCGCGCGACTATGCCATCGACGGTGGGCGAGGTGAAAAATCCTCGAACCTGGGCCCGCACCGCGTCAAAGTTAGACGGCGAGCCAACCCGCACACTGGGCGCATTCAGCAAGGCGCTGGTCACATCAGCCCGTTGGTCTTGCAGCAGTTCTTGGGGAATGATTTGGATCGATTGGGGAATATCGCGTAAGGGCGTATCTGTTCGCGTTGCGGCGGAGGAGTTTGGCACGCGATAGCCCCGTTGCCCTGCTCCGGTGACCACGAGTTCCTCGTCTGGCTCCTCCCCGGCAGGGTTGAGGCTATAGGCCAGGCCGGCGGTGGTCAGGGTCACTTCGGTGGTGGGCAGGGCGTTGGTTCCGGTGACGCTGACCCGGATGGTGTTGCTGCCTTGCTGCGTCACCTGCACCGTGGCGATGTCGGCGATCGGGTTCTCCGCCACAAAAGCTTGTCCTGCGGGTAGTGCCAGCACGGCATTCGGAATCTCGGCAACGAGGCTATTGCCCTCGGTGCGGAACTGAGTCGCATCAATTTGCAGGGGCTGATCTTCGGCGCTTTCTAGGACAATTTCAAGTTCCGTATCAGTACGGTTCAGTTGCACGCCGGTTACTTGCACGGTGGTGCGCTCAATTTGCGCCCGCCACTCTTGGAGGCTGGTGGCAGGCTGCCCTAGGTCTTGTACTCGGGGAATTTGAGCGTTGTCCTCGGCCCAGGCGACCTGTGGCCCTGCCACCGACAGCACAGTCGCCACAACCAGACCCGACAACCGATTCACCATGACCCCACACCGCAGTTGAGAAAGACTTTCAGGAGCCTAGCAAGGGCGCACAGCAAAACAAAGCCGTTTTGGTGAGTCGCGGTACTTTTTTTGGGGGCTAGCAGAACTTTTTGCGCTGGGCCTGATAGAGCTTGGGATTGATGCCGAACTTGGTTCTGAACTGCTTGGCGAAGTGGCTGCGATCGCCAAAGCCCACAGCAGCCGCGACTTCGGACACTTTTAGCTCACTGGTTTCGAGCAACTGTCTGGCTTGCTCTAGGCGATGGTCATGTAAATAGGTAAAAGGTGGCTGACCAAACACCTGCCGAAAGCCTTCTTTTAAAGCCCGACTGTTCAGCCCCACCTGTTGCGCCAGAGTCATCAATGAGGGGGGCTGCTCTAGGTGTTGCAGCAAGATCGATCGCGCCTGGTGCAGGCGATCGATATCATCGGGCTTCAGGTTTGCCAGCGCCGCACCGCCTTCCCAAGTCTCTGCTGGGCCATGGGTTGATGGCTGTTCCTGCTGAATTTTCAGCTCATCGGCCAGCACGAGCATCACCGCCTCCAGGGCCTTGCTCTCTAGAAACATCCGCTTGGTAATGCCCTGATAGGGACAGCGAATGATTTGCCACAGCACCCGCTGCATGGCTCTGGAGACTTTGCCCACGCGGGTGTAGTAGAGCTGGTCGGCTGGCCGCACAAGGTGGCGCAAGGCCGGAGGGAGTTCCCCGTCTTGACCCGCAAAGGACTGAAACACCTGCGGCGACAGCCAAATATGGACTTCTAGGATCGGGTTCCGGTCTGTGCCGATGATCCAATCTTTGGGAGCCAGGCCACTGCCGTAGAGGGCATATTCCAGATTGTGGACTTCGGTGTAACTGTCTTGGTGCTGCCCGGAGAGGTGGAAATGAAACGACAGCCACTCGGCGCGCTCAGCCAAGGCCGCATCCCAGCGATCGCGCAGCCGGTAGTGATGGACTTGGATTTCAAAGCCTTCCCGGAGTTCCACTTCTCGGATGTAACCGTCCCAGAGCCAAGCGGGGTAAACCAATAGGCGATCGTGCGGATCGGTTGCGTCTGGGTGTCGGGCTTGGGCAGCCGTCTCTTGATAAAGCTCAACGGCGGCTTGTTCAGAAGTGGTGATGGTCATGGCGATCGCGCTGGCTTAAAAGACAGATTCTAATTAATGCGAAATTGTTGCATTAGAATTTGTCCTTGAGCAAGCCAGCAACATCGTGGTCTCTGGACATTTGCTAACCCATAACGGCTGCAACAACGATCGAGTTCGGCCATTCCACCGGGGCGATCGCGCTGCATCTGGCCGTGGTTATGCGGCAGTATCCCATTGCCAAAATGAAGCACCTTGCCAAAACGGCAAAGTGCTTGAAGATGTTTTGGGTTGCCAGGGCCGGCTCCTGGATCGGGGAGCCGGTGGGACTAACGATAGTTAGTGAATTGCAGCGCCACGGGCAGATCTTCCTGCTTCAGGCGCTGGATCACCAGTTGCAGATCGTCTTTGGATTTGGCAGAAACGCGCACTGCGTCGCCTTGAATTTGGGCTTGGGCTTTTTTGAACTCATCGCGAATCAATTTGCTGATTTGTTTGGCAATGTCTTGGGGAATGCCCTTCTGCAACTTCACCTTTTGGCGAACACGGTTGCCGCTCGCGGATTCAATGTCGCCAAAGTCAAAGATTTTCAGGTCTAGTTTTCGTTTGGCGGCTTTCTCGCGCAAAACGGCCGTGACGGCTTCAAGGGTCATTTCGCTGGCGGTTTCGATCGTGAGATCGGTTTCGCCCAGCTCAACGATCGTGTTGGTGTCTTTCAGGTCGTAGCGGGATTTCAAATCTCGCTGCAATTGGTCGATCGCGTTGACCAACTCCTGTCGATCGAACTCACTCACCACATCAAAGGAAAACGTCGCAGCCATAACCCTAATTTTTCAATCCAAACCAATACAAAATGAATCGCCCAATTCGTGATCAATCTTCAGCCAGGGGCGATCGAGTTCCCATGAACCAGACTCGCCAATGGTGACTGATGCAGCCGTGGATTCAGCCCCCCTAGGCAATTTGCTGGAGCGCTTGCACAAACAGCGAAATCATTGCAATTTGCCCAATGCCAAACATCAGCGATCGCAGGGGAGGAATGTTGGCCAAATAGGCCACCGAAAACAGCGCTCGCGCTCCCACAAAGGCCACCGCTGCCCAACCGGCCGCAGGGGTGTTGACCCCGGTGGCATAGGCCGCCAGGGCCGCAGCGGCATAGGGAGCAAAGGTTTCAATGCTGTTTTGGTGGGCCCAAGTGGCTCGCTTACCATAGTCCGGCAGGCGATCGAACATGGCCCGGGGCGCACCCAAATCCATCCCGACCTGGAACCGGGCATAGGCCACCGCCAAGTAAGGGAAATAGACCAAAAAGCTCGCCACAAAAACTGAACCCAGCAGCAAAGTGGGAATGCTAAAACCCAAAATCATGCGTTTTCACCTAGTCGAATTTCAGGAAGTCGAATCAACTAGTCGAAATAGAACAGCGTGACCACCCGGCGCTGTTCTTCAGCTTCCCGGCAGGTTTGCAGCAGGGTCACACTGTCATGGAAGGCAAAGCAAATTAACTGCTGGCAACGGGAAATAATTTCGTGGTTGCACAGGGAGCTGGCTTCCGCCAAAGAAAGCTGGTCATTTTCTGGTTTTTCAACCAAATGAATCACCGATTCCAATTGATCGCGAGATTCGCGCGGTTGCCGCTCCAAACTTTGGGGCAAAATCACGGTCAACAAATTGGCATCGGCGCGCATGGCTCCGCGAATGGCGGCGGCGTTGGTTCCCGTAGCACCCGAAGTAATAATTTGATTCCCGGCCAGCACCAATGCATAGCTGAGGGTTTCAATCAATTGTTGATGCGTAATCGGCACGTGGCGCGAACCCAGGATGGCGATCCGCTTGGAGCCGGTTTGCTGGATTGCAGCGAGTTCCTGCAAAAAATCGTCAACCTTGGGAAGATCGAGAGACGGACTCAAGGGTGCTACGGGGCAATAACAACGCCGCCATTTTAACAGAGACTTGGAGGCTGGCGTTGCGGCCCAAGAATTTAAAAATGAGGTGAGCTGGCGGGTGCAAATTCAGGCCAGGATTGGCGGAAGGATGCTTTTGGGGATGGTAATTCAGGGGATCGATTCGCAGAACAACGGCTTTTGCTAGACTGAAGGTTCAATGGCGCGTGACTCAAAACAGTGACCCGTGAACCGGAGGGCTGCGCTCTCATCTTCATGACCCGATCGCCCCAGTTTGTTGCCACCGTTTAAGTTTTGCTTGGGGTGGAGGCTGGGTTGATCGATCGACCGTTCATCAGCGTTTTGGTTTCGGGTTCCTGCGTTGTGCCACTGTTTTGTGCCATTGTGTTGCGCCATTGTGTAGAACTCACCTCGCCAGCCGATCGCGGCGACGTAATTTTGATGAGTGATCCGGATTTGAAGTTGAACGCGCAAGAGCTGGCCCTGTTGACGGCTGAGGGCATTGAAGATGAAGGGGACGACGAGACGGTAGTGGAGTTTGCGCCGCCTGTGGCCAAGGGGGCGGTCTATCAACTGGGGCGTGGTTCCAGCTATGAAGTGGCGATCGCGGCGGCCAACGCGGCGGACGATCGCAAAGGGGAAGACATTGCGCTGCTGGAGGTGACGGAGGTTTCCTACCTGGCGGACTATTTCTTGATTGTGACCGGGTTTTCGCGGGCCCAAATTCGCGCCATTGCCGACGCGATCGAAATGAAGCTGAAAACCGAGTTCGATCGCCGGCCCCAAAACACCGCTGGCTATGGTGATGGCGGCTGGGTTTTGCATGACTACGGCGATGTGGTGGTGCATGTGATGATGCCCACGGAGCGCGAATACTACAACTTAGAAGCCTTTTGGGGCCACAGCAGGCGGCTGGAGTTTCGACCCCTGCCCGCCACCGAATCGTCCAACACGGCTGGCTAGGGATCTCGATTCGATCCCCCTGCTGATCATCCATGCCTGAGCGGCGCAACAGAGCTGATTCATCCCTTGTTTATGACGCGATCGCCCCGTTCGGTTTGCCCCGTTCCCGAAGAACAACAACCCCTCAACGAGTTTTCCGAGTTGAAGGAGGCCTGGCTGTTGTCTTGGCCCACCTTGCCGGGCCGAGGGTTGGTGATCAAGCTGCTGTGGATTTGGGTCTGGAGCTGGTTGGTGGTGGGGCCCGTGGCCGCCGCCAGCTTCCCCCTCAAGAAAGACCTGGCCCACTTTCTGTTGGGGGCCGGTGGCGGGGCGGTGTTGCCCGTGGTGCTGGTGTTGGCGCGGATCTATTCGGCCTGGAGCTATGTGGGCCGTCGCTTGTTCAGCGAAAAAATTATCTATGAAGAATCCGGCTGGTATGACGGCCAAGTTTGGGAAAAGGCTCCGGAAATGTTGGCCCAAGATCGGCTAGTGGTTTCCTATGAGGTGAAACCCACGCTCGATCGGCTCCGGCGGTTGGTGCTGATTCTGGCAGGAACCTTGCTGGCGGGGGCAGCCGTTTGGGGCCTGGTCTAGGGGCCGGTTCGGTTAACCTGGATGGGGAACGGTGGGCGCGATCGAGCGAGTTCGATCGCAAGGCCCCGATCCGCGCAAGATCCGTTGAAGAATGGAAAACACCGAAAAAATGGGCTGATTGCCGAAGCTGATCTTAAATTGCGATGAACAATCGCAGTTTTTGGCGGAATTAATGTCTAACTAAACAAGTTTCAAACCAGTTTTTATGACTCGGGGCAAATTAACGCGCGCGGCCGATATTGAAATTCGCTTGCTGCGGGAAGGGTTGGTGGAGTCCACCCACATGGTGCAAGCAGTGGCCTGCGATGATCGGGGGCGCTTGTTGATGTTGGCGGGCGATTCCGGCATCTCCAGCTTTGCGCGATCGGCTCTGAAACCCTTCCAGGCCCTGGCCGTGGTTGCCTCTGGAACCTTGGATCACTTTGGTCTCAGCAATCGCGACCTGGCGATTATGTGCAGTTCCCATCAGGGAGACATTGCCCAAGCCCGTCAAGTGTTCAACATCCTTTGGCATTGCGGCATTGAACCCAGCGCCCTCCAATGCCCGATTCCCCAAGGCAAATCCAGCGCACTTCAACACAACTGCTCTGGCAAACATGCGGGGATGTTGGCCATGTGTCGTCACGGCAATTGGTCGATCGGGGACTATCTGCAATATTCCCACCCCGCCCAGCAAGCCGTTTCCAGTGTCATTGGCGAGCTGCTCGGAATTCCTGCCCAAGAATTTGTCGTAGCCCGCGACGATTGCGGCGCGCCCACCTATCTGATGCCCCTTCAGGAGTTGGCCACCCTGTTTGCCAAGCTCACATCCGGCGACAATCTGCAATTGGAACGCATCGTGCGGGCCATGACCGGCTATCCGGAGCTGATTTCCGGCCATGGTGGCTTTGACACAGATCTGATGCGGCTGACGGGGGGCGAAATTGTCAGCAAAGCGGGAGCCGAAGGGATGCAGTGTATGGGCCGCGTGGGTGAGCGGCTGGGCATTGCCATCAAGGTGACGGACGGGGCCAAGCGGGCTAAATATGCCGCTGCGATCCACATCCTGAAACAACTGGGCTGGATTGGGCCCGATGTGTCGGAAGCGCTGGAAGAAAAATATGTGCAGCTCAATGCCTTTAAGCGGTTGGAGGCGATCGGGGAGCTAAAAATCGCCTAGATTTCGATCGGTTGAGCAGACTAAAATCAACTCAATTTCTGATCTTGATCCGTATCTTGATCGGCATCTTGATCGGTATACTCGATCGACATCGTGAGCGCCAATTCCCAGGAAAAGGGCGGCTCGATCGGGAACGTCTTCAAGGGCAATTTTGTTTCCACAAAAGCTTGCTCGCGGGCTTGGGGATAGGCCTGCTCGATCGCACCGGGGAGCCAGGGTTTCAAACTCGGATTGTCGGTGAGTAACTGTTGAATTTCACGGCGGGCGGAACGAATGCTAAACACCCAAGAATTCGATCGGCGATCGGGTTGAAACCGCCATTTCAGTAAATGCAGATAGAGCCGGGCAATTTGACTGGCTAAGGCTCGCTTTTCCAATCGCCCCAAGCTTTCAACCTCTTCTAACAAATTCTCCAAATCCAATTGATCAAACTGCCCCGATCGCAACAGTTCGGCCTGTTGCTGCACCCAGCCGTAATAGTCGCTGTCGTAGGTGATCGGGGCGATCGACTCGATAGTCGTCTGTGTTTCCATGCGGTGGCATCCTAATCCCGAGCAACATATTCGATCGGCAGGGTCATCGCTATTTCCCAAGTAAACGGTGGCTCGATCGGGAACGTATCGATTGGTAAGCCCGTTTCTCGGGCGGCTTTTTTGCGGGCCTGCTCATAGCTCTTGACGATCCAATCCGCAAGATCACGCCGAAAGCTGGGATTTTCGTCGAGTAATTCCAAGATTTCATCCCGCGCATCTTCAATGGAAAATGCCCAAGAGTTCGATCGCTTCTGGGGTTGGTATTGCCACTTCAGCAGATGCCAATAGAGCCGGATAATTTGACTGGTTAAGGCTCGCTTTTCCGATCGCCCCAAGCTTTCGACCTCTTCTAACAAATTCTCCAAATCCAATTGATCAAACTGCCCCGATCGCAACAGTTCGGCCTGTTGTTGCACCCAGCCGTAATAGTCGCTGTCGTAGGTGATCGGGGCGATCGTTTTGGAAGTCATTGGCTCAAACTCCTCAGCGCCTTGACCATCGAGAAACTGCAATTTTGCCCAGGGTCGCTGTTGCTATTGTGCAAGATCCAGAACCGTGGTGGCACAGTCCGTGAAAGGTCATCAAACCCGCCAAATCTTTATCCAAAAACCGTTTCACCCTGCTAAACAAGGGGCTTAAGCCCCTTGTTCCCTGATGATTTGGTCACAGCCAAGCTCCCGGCGGAACCCGCAATTTTCGGACTGTCACGCCACTACGGCCCCAACCGCCCGAAGTGGCCCGGCTGTCCCGTTGCGCTGATATCCTGAAAAGCATCAAGACTAATCATAAGAATTTCCCTTTTTCGCCCGCCATGTCCGTTACTGCGCCGCTCCAAACCCGAGACCCGATCGCCTTTCCGCTGACGGCGGTGATCGGCCAAGAGTCGATCAAGATGGCCCTGCTGTTGGCGGCGATCGATCCGGGCCTGGGGGGCGTGGCGATCGCCGGGCGACGCGGCACGGCCAAATCGGTCATGGCCCGGGCGATCCATGCCCTGCTGCCCCCGATCGAGGTGGTGGACGGCTCCCTCAGCAATTGCGACCCGGACGCGCCCGATCGCTGGGAAGACGGCTTGCAATTTAGCGGCGAAGTGCCCCGGAAAGTGATTCCCGCGCCCTTTGTGCAAATTCCCCTGGGCGTGACCGAAGATCGGCTGCTGGGTTCGGTGGATGTGGGCCAGTCCGTGAAGCGCGGCGAAACGGTGTTTCAGCCCGGCTTGCTGGCGGAGGCGAACCGGGGCGTGATGTATGTCGATGAAATCAATTTGCTTGATGACCAAATCGCCAATTTGTTGCTGGGATCCCTGAGCGAAGGGCGTAACCAAATTGAGCGTGAAGGGATCAGCTTTGCTCACCCCTGCCAAGCCCTGTTGATCGCCACCTACAACCCGGAAGAGGGGCCGCTGCGGGAGCATTTGCTCGATCGAATTGCGATCGCCCTGTCCGCCGATGGAGCGTTGGGCTTGGATCAGCGGGTGGAAGTGGTTGATCGCGCCGTGGGCTATGCCCGATCGCCCCAAGATTTCCTGGGGCAATACGCCGAAGAGTTGGACGGTCTGAAAACCCAAATCCTGTTGGCGCGGGAATGGTTGCGCGATGCCACGATCAGCCGCGAGCAGGTGGAATATTTGGTGCAAGAAGCCGTGCGCGGCCGGGTGCAGGGCCACCGGGCGGAACTGTTTGCGGTGCGGGTCGCCAAAGCCCACGCGGCCCTCGATGGGCGGACGGCGGTGAATGCCGATGACCTGCGGGTGGCGGTGGAATTGGTGATTGTGCCCCGGGCCACGGTGATTGAAACGCCGCCGGACGAGCAACAGCCGCCGCCGCCCCCGCCGCCGCAACAGCAGCCGGAAGCGGAGCAGGAACAGGACAACGAAACCGACAACGAAAACGAAGATCAAGACGAAAACGAAGACGAGGATCAACCGGACGAGCCGCCCGCCATCCCCGAGGAATTCGTGTTCGACCCGGAAGGGGTGGTGATGGATCCGTCGGTGCTGCTGTTTGCCCAAACCACGGCCCAGCGATCAGGCGGTAGCTCCGGCAGCCGATCGATCATCTTCTCGGACGATCGGGGGCGTTACATCAAGCCCGTGTTGCCCCGGGGCCCCGTGCGCCGAATTGCCGTGGATGCCACCCTGCGATCGGCCGCGCCCTACCAAAAAGCCCGCCGCACCCGCGCCGCCGCCGCTGGTCAAACGGGCCGCCGCGTGTTCGTCGAAGAAAGCGACGTGCGGGCCAAGCGCCTGGCCCGCAAGGCGGGGGCCTTGGTGGTGTTTGTGGTGGATGCGTCGGGGTCGATGGCCCTGAACCGGATGCAGTCGGCTAAGGGTGCGGTGTTGCGGTTGCTGACGGAGGCTTACCAAAACCGTGATCAGGTGTCGCTGATTCCCTTCCGGGGTGAGCAAGCGGAGGTGCTGTTGCCGCCCACGCGATCAATCTCGGCGGCCCGGCGACGGCTGGAAACCATGCCCTGTGGTGGCGGCTCGCCCTTGGCCCACGGTTTGACCCAGGCGGTGCGCGTGGGAACCAACGCCCGTCAGTCGGGGGATGTGGGTCAGGTGGTGATCGTGGCGATTACGGACGGTCGGGGAAATGTGCCCCTGGCGCGATCGCTCGGCCAGCCGATGGAGCCGGACGAGAAACCGGATGTGAAGCAAGAGCTGCTAGACATTTCCGGCAAAATTCGCGCCCTGAACATCAAGCTGCTGGTGATCGACACCCAAAGCAAATTCGTTTCGACGGGTTTCGCCAAGGAGCTAGCGGAAACGGCGGGCGGCAAGTATTACCACCTGCCGAAAGCCACCGATCGAGCGATCGCCGAAATGGCCCGAGGAGCGATCGCCGATTTGAAATAAGGGCGATCAACCGGTTACGGTTCCCGGCGCTTGAGCCAGCTAAATAACTCATCTACGGTGAGTGCCAAGGGCAAGTCCGGCAACACCGGCAGGCGATCGCTCCCCGACAACTCCAGCGGCAACGCATCGGGCAAAAACACCACCACCACCCGATCTCGCGGCATCACCAACCAGCCCAACTGGCTCCCGTGGCGTAAACAGTGCAACAGGTTTCGCACCACGCGGGTTTCACCCTGGGCTGGCGACAGGATTTCGATCGCCCAGTTAGGAGCCGCCGTCATGCCAAAGTCCGAAATTTCACCCGCCTGATCGATCGGCACGTCGGTCTCGCGGACAACGATCAGGTCAGGCACGATCGAGCGATCGCCAAAGGTGCAGCGCATCTCCGTTAGCGCTTCCCAGGGTGAATTAATAGCGTTAATCGCCCCACCTAAGCGAATTTGCAGACGGCTATGTTTTCCACCCGGCATCGGTTTTTGAATTGGCCCTTGATCGTGAAACTCCCAGGCCGGCGAGTCATCAATCTCCGGCTGCTGTAAAAATTCCGCAAGCGATAAACCCGGGGCGATCGTGACAACCATGATCGAATTGTTACCGTTCGATGAGTCAGGTCGATCCCTCAATCATGACGCAGCATCGGCCGAAATTTCTTGATCACCCTCATTGAGGAGAAAAGGATCAATCACTCGATGAGCGATTGATCCTTCAAGCGAAGTTATGAATTAACGTTGATCGTAATGATCGATCGTCGTCAAAACGGATAACATTTACGCTTCACTGACTAATTGATCGTCATTGCGACCTCCACAAAATACGTGAGGAAATTGTCAAAGGTCAGCGTCATGAAGCCATCACTAGGATCCTTGTAGGGATCTTCAGGAGCGATCACGTTTTTGCTATTGTCTTTCCCCCAAGGATTCCGAACCATAATCATCTGGTTCTGAGTGCTCGGGTCAACATAGGCGTTGTGAACACTGTAGGCATGACCTCCGGGGATGAGACCGCCAGAGCGCTGCGTCGCATCACCTGGGCTGCTGGCGACTACATAGCGCCCACCATCGAGAGCTGCCTGAATTCTCTGGAAGAGTTCGTTCCTGCCAATGGGCGCGTCAGTTGACGGTTGAAAGTCATTAACACCAATGTTGCCCGTCTCATCCGTTTCGCTAGAAGTTTCTACTGCAAGGAAAGGTTGAAACTTCGTCTGATCCTCTGTCCGTTCTGGCTTCAAATTAATGAATTCCGTCCTCTTACCGGTGAACCGACGGAGGGGAACAAAGCCAATGTCGCCATTGCCAATCACCGTGTATCCATCGCGGTTCTCGTCAATTCCGCGCTGTTTTGCATAAGCACGCTCCGCCACTGATCCCCAAATTGCAACACCATTAGCTTGCTCTGGATCATAGAGTCCTGGAGCAGGCAAATTGGAAAACAACCGTTGCGAATCGGGTTTGACAATCACTTGATTGTTGACACTTTGAACCTTCTCCTGGCCAGTCACGTAGTCATAGGTCTTGAGGCTATAAGTATTTGCTCCAGTCACCTGCAAATTGCTGTTCAGAATTGCGCTAGTAGCCGTTGCCGCGGCCGCCGGATTTTCAATCTTGCCAAAGGTTGCTGTGATGGCAGCCAGTGCCGCACAGTTGCCCAAACTGGTTTGGTTGATGCCATTGATGCGATAGGGCGCTTCAACCACACCGCCTGTCAAGGGCGCGTATTCCAGGTTAACGACCTTGGCGGCCGCTTCACCCCTTGCGGTATCGCCTTTACCGGTGTAGACGGGCGGTGGCAATTCTTCATCGGTACGACTGATGCGCGGAACGGTTGTGGTTGGAGTGCCGGTGACGCTAGCGGTGATGTTGTAAGCTCCCAAACCGGGAGCATCAACACTGGAGGCATAGACCAAGTACTGGCGAGCGGCATCCGTTGTGAACGTCACGCGAGCGTCATAATTACCGCCCTCGGTGTCAATATCATCATTCTCCGCAATCACTTCCCCAGTGAGGGCATCAACCACCGTCAAATAAGCATCAAACTCAGTAGACGATTGGGTTAACTCCACCGTTAGCCCGCTGAGCAAGTCCGGCAACTGATAGACATCCGCATAGTTATCCGGATCTCCAGGATCGGGGAAGTCGTTTTGATCAAGCCGCCCCCTATTGTCAATACCTGGGAGCAGTGGCTCAAAGTTCTCGATCTCCGCCCGATTGCCTCTCTCATTGAGAGCAGTGATTTGGTACGGTGTGGCAGCACTAGCTGCTTTCACGCTCACGTAGTAGTCCCCGGGTGTCAGCCCCCCATCCAGCAGGATGTCATTCTTGCCCTCGGCCACGACTTCCGACGGATCCAGCTCCCCATTCCCGTTGCTGTCGCGCCATAGTTGCAGATCCACATCACCCGTGCGATTGGAAGTGGTGATGTCCAAATACCCAATATCCACCGCCAGACGGTAAGTGTCGCTCTGGTCACTACCGCCAACAAAGTCGTTCAGTTGAGTATCCTCATTGGTCGGCAATGCTCGTGCAGAAGCTGCATTACTACCGGCCAGATCCTGTGGTGTTCCAGCGGTTCCCGCCACACTCAAGGTGTAGTTGCTGCTGCCTTCAAACTGAGTAACAGCTAGGAAATAGTCTCCGGGTTGCAGCAACATGTTGCTGATGGATTCTGCGGCATTTCCTGACTGGGCGGAAGAGGCGATCACTTCATCGATTCCCAATTCCCCGTCTCCGTCTGCATCTCGATACAGCTCAATGTCTATATCGCTGCCATTGGCAAGACCTGTGAGATTTGCTTCTAGGACTGATGGGTTGGTGACCGTAAACCGGAAGTAGTCGTTATAGTCTGCATCGCCAACAAAGTTGCTCGTGGAGGCTGCTACGCCGAGGTTACCCAGATTGTTGGCACCTGGCTCTACGTCATCGATCGTGGCTTTTCGGGTACTAAATGTCCCCGCCAATGCTGTGGGAGCGACTCCCTGCACACGAGCCAAGATGGCCCCGGTGGATGCGAGGCGGATGATGGTGTCGCTGCCATTGGCTTCCAGCCTGACATCGGCTTCGGAGAGGTTGTCGTTGTTGCCATCCGTCAAAGCGAATAAGTCGCCAGCTTCGGCATTGAAATCGGTGATTAGATCGGCTGAGGTAATGCTGGTAGCAGTTTGCAAGGTTGATAAAACAAATGCATCCGATCCATCACCACCAGTTAGGGTATCAACACCCACATCTCCGGCGAGAAAGTCATCCCCTTCATTACCTTCGAGGAGATCATTTCCGGCTCCACCCAATAAGACATCATTACCCCGCTGACCAAAAATTCGATCGGCCCCCTGACCACCAGCTAGAAAGTCGGAGTCTCGCCCACCATAAATCACATCATCCCCAGCATTGCCGAGGATATAGTCCCCACCGTTGTTGCCATAGATCACATCGGCACGCGCTGCCCCAAAGATGCGATCACTGCCATTCAATCCGCGAACACTAGCACCATTGGGAACGGTTGATCCAATGGTAAAGACATCATTTTGAGGAGTGAGATCAAAGTCCATCGATTAACTTATCCCTGATGTGTCAAGTTTTTAACAAAAGTATGCTTCAAGGAACGAAATTTCCTCGAAAGTCACGCTAGCTGCTTTGCAGAAAGTTTGTCAATTTAGAGAAAGAATTTGTAAGGTATTTAAGAGATTTTAGAAAAATTAAACTTAAAGAGAAAATGATGCCATCACTGATACTTTTTTATGAAAATTTTATAAACCAATTATCGTGGGTGTTGATTGTCAGTAGTGTTGGCAGCAATTCTCTCAGCTCGGAAAAGCGATCGAGCGTTCTCAATCACCCAGTAATTTCCAATTGCTCAAGAGTTCTCAGTCGTTGACGGCGGTTAAAACCGCCCGATGATGGTTGAAGATTCACCGGGAGAGAAAATGCCGTGACCGTCGCTTCCCAGCCAACGCCCGAGACCGATCGCACCTGGCATGGATCGTTTGCGTTGCGGTTTGACCGATCGGGCGATCGCACTCAGGTTCAGGCTAAAACCCGATCGCCCCTGCAATTTCAGCGGCCCTTTTATCCCGAAGGGCCAGCGGTTTGCCACGCGGCCATGTTGCATGTGGCGGGGGGGATGGTCGGGGGCGATCGCCTGTCGATTACGTTGGACTTGGAACCGGCAACGGCGGCCTTGGTGACAACGGTTTCGGCAGCCAAGATCTATGGCAGTCGGGGGCGATCGCTGGTTGACCCAGCCGGGCGGTTTGCCCAGCAGTCGGTGCGGGTGCGGGTGGGTGAGGGGGCGCACCTGGAATGGTTGCCCCAGGAGACGATTATTTTCGATGGCGCGTTGTACGAGCAGCGATCGCGCATTGATCTGGCGACCGGAGCCAGTTGGCTGGGCAGTGAGATTGTGCGGCTGGGGCGCACGGCCGGCGGTGAGCGCTACGGCTGCGGTGAGTGGCGATCGCGTCTGGAAGTGTGGCAGGGCGATCGATTGGTGTGGCTCGATCCCCAGCGGATTGACGCGACCGACCCGGCCACCCGCGACGGTTCCCACGGGTTGGTCGGCTGCCCGATCGTCGGAACGCTGGCTTGGATTGGTCAAGAAGTCCCGAAAGAGCTGATCACGGAAGCGCGATCGCACCTGCCCACAGGCGATCGAGTTGATTGCGGCATCACGCGGCTGCAAACGGGACTGCTTTGTCGCTATCGGGGCCATTCGGTGAGTGAGGCGCGGCGCTGGTTTTGGCAGGTGTGGGATTTAGTACGTCGCCACCAGCGCGATCGCCGGGCGATCGTCTCCCGGTTTTGGCCGCTATAGCTGCGATCGCCCCGAAACCCAAAATCTTCGCAATCAATCGGTGGCCTGCTAGACAAATCGCGGTACAACCAACAACAGAGTATTGGCAAGATGACCTGCGCGATCGCCCTATGCAACTCACGCCCCAAGAAAAGGACAAGCTGCTAATTTTCACCGCCGCGCTGCTGGCCGAGCGCCGCAAAAATCGCGGACTGAAGCTCAACTATCCGGAAGCCGTGGCCTATCTGACGGCGGCCATTTTGGAAGGGGCGCGAGACGGCAAAACCGTGGCGGAACTGATGGCGGAGGGGACAACGCTGCTCACCCGAGATGAGGTGATGGAAGGGGTAGCAGAGATGATCCACGATGTGCAGGTGGAGGCGACGTTTCCCGACGGCACGAAATTGGTGACCGTGCATGATCCCATTCGTTAATTTCGGTTGCGGCTTTGGTAGGGATCGATTCGCAATCGGCTCCTAGGATGATTGTCATCATTTGCGATAAGGAAAAATGCCATGATTCCCGGTGAATTAATTGTTGAACCTGGCGAGATTGAATTGAACGTGGGCCGATCGCCCGTGACGATCACGGTGGAAAACCGGGGCGATCGCCCAATTCAGGTTGGCTCCCATTTCCATTTTTTTGAAGTGAATGAAGCTCTTGTGTTTGATCGCGCGGCGGCTCGGGGAACCCATTTGGATATTCCCTCAGGAACGGCGGTGCGTTTTGAACCGGGGGATGAGAAAACGGTGACGCTGGTTCCTTTTGCCGGAACTCGGGAAATCTATGGGTTTAATGCACTGGTAGAAGGGCCGCTGGAGGGCAATCAGCCCAGCAAGAAGTCAAAGGAAAAAGCTGAGAAGAAAGCCGAGAAAAAATCCCGAAAATAACGTCAGATCGGGACAGATTACAGGGCTGGATGTATTAACTGATCGAGGGTTGGTGGGCCTCAGATGTTCTTGATTCTGATCTAGAGCCTGTAACGTAAACTTCTAGCCTGTCATTAACTAAACCCGATCAAGCAGTCAAAACGACCGCGCTGCTGATGACCTAGCTGACAATATTTGTAGGAGGTTGATATGTCAACAGAACCCAGTTTGCAAGGTATTGCTGAAAAGCTTGATGCACTCTCTGATGAATTGACAAAAACAAATGTTCGGTTGGAAGAAACGAACGCACGGCTCGATCGCAGTGATGAACGGTTTGAGGTTTATCAAAAAGCAACACAATGGGTTGTGCAGCTTGCCTTTGGGTTAATTGCTAGCGCCACGGTGACAATTTTGATTACTTCGATCGTTCGGCGATAGATTGGCTGATGATGCTCCATGGATCGGATTAATTGAACCCTTGTTTTTAAACTAAGGACCCCATTGGGAGAGAAGACGTGCCCTACAGAATCGATCGCCGCACCTACGCTGAAACCTATGGGCCCACCACGGGCGATCGCCTGCGATTGGCCGATACCGAATTGCTGATTGAAATCGAACAAGACCTGACGGTTTATGGCGATGAAGTGAAATTTGGTGGCGGCAAAACAATTCGGGATGGCATGGGTCAATCGCCCATTACTAACAGCGACGGGGCGATGGATACGGTGATTACCAATGCCGTGATCCTCGATTGGTGGGGCGTAATTAAAGCCGACATTGGCATTAAGCAGGGCAAAATCGCGGCGATCGGGAAGGCCGGCAACCCCTACACCCAAGCGGGCGTGGACATCATCATCGGCCCCGGCACGGAAATCATTGCGGGCGAAGGGGCGATCGTCACGGCCGGCGGCATCGACACCCACATCCACTTCATCTGTCCCCAACAAATCGAAACGGCTCTGGCCGCTGGGATCACGACGATGATTGGCGGCGGCACGGGCCCCGCCGCCGGCACCAACGCCACCACCTGCACCCCCGGCCCCTGGCACATGGCGCGGATGCTGGAAGCGGCGGAAGCCTTTCCGATGAATTTGGGCTTTTTGGGCAAGGGCAATAGTGGCCAACCGGCGGGCCTGGTGGAACAGGTGAAGGCCGGGGCGATCGGGCTGAAGCTGCATGAGGACTGGGGAACCACGCCCGCCGCGATCGACACCTGCCTGAGTGTCGCCGACGAGTACGACATCCAAGTAGCGATCCACACGGACACCCTGAATGAAGCGGGCTTTGTGGAAGCGACCGTGGCCGCCTTCAAGGGACGCACGATCCACACCTTCCACACCGAGGGCGCGGGCGGCGGCCATGCTCCGGACATCATCAAGGTCTGCGGTTTGCCCAACGTGCTGCCCTCTTCGACCAACCCAACGCGCCCCTACACGGTGAACACGATCGAGGAGCACCTCGATATGTTGATGGTTTGCCACCACCTCGATCGGGCGATTCCCGAGGACGTGGCCTTCGCCGAGTCACGGATTCGCCGGGAAACGATCGCCGCCGAAGACATCCTGCACGACCTAGGGGCGATCGCCATGATGTCGTCGGATTCCCAAGCCATGGGCCGCATCGGCGAAAGCATCATCCGCACCTGGCAAACGGCCCACAAAATGAAGGTACAGCGCGGCTCCCTGCCCCAAGACCCCGCCCGCCACGACAACACCCGCGCCAAACGCTACATCGCCAAATACACGATCAACCCGGCGATCGCCCACGGCATTGCCAACCATGTGGGGTCGATCGAACCGGGCAAACTGGCGGATCTCTGCCTCTGGAAACCGGCGTTTTTTGGCGTGAAACCGGAGTTGGTGATCAAGGGTGGGGCGATCGCCTGGGCCCAAATGGGCGATGCCAACGCCAGCATTCCCACGCCGCAACCGGTGCATGGCCGTCCGATGTTCGCCAGCTTCGGCAAAGCAATCCAGAGCACCAGCCTCACTTTTGTTTCTAAAGCGGCTCTGAAGGCTGGGGTTCCCGAAAAACTCGGTCTCCAGCGGCAAGTGGTGGCCGTGTCGGGGATTCGATCGATCCGCAAATCCGATATGAAATTGAACGATGCCCAACCGGCGATCGAGGTGGATCCGCAAACCTATGAAGTGTTTGCCGATGGGCAACTGCTGACCTGCGAACCGGCGGCGGTGCTGCCCATGGCCCAGCGATATTTCCTGTTCTAGCCTGTTCCAGATCGCTTGAGGGATTGCCGTTTGCCTGGGGGGCCAGTTTGGGATGCTTGGTTGAACCTGCTGGCCCCATTGGGCGATTATTTGATTTTTGTACAGATTTTTGCTAAATTGGAGAAGCTCTTTCGTCTTGAGGGTTTTCGGGATGGCCGCTGCCTCCGTTGCGACTCCAGTTCCTCCTACAATAGAAGCCGCTTCGATCGCTCCCCTAGCAGGCACCCCGGCCGATCAGGGCTTGCCGGAGCCGGCCACGGTGCGATCGGGCAGAAAATCTTCCATCACCGTTGACCCCCAGGCGACTATGGCTTCCAACGCATCCGCAAATTCTGACCCCACGGCGAAGACGGCCACCGCCAAGGAATCCGCCAGCAGCGCTAAAGGATCCAAGGACGCTAAGGAAGCGGCTAAGGAGTCGGCCAAAGAGAGCGCCGCCAAAGACGGGCCGACCAAGGAAATTAGCAAGGAAAAGGAAAAAGCCCTGGGGCTGGTGGTTCAGCAGATTGAACGCAGCTTTGGCAAAGGGGCGATCGTCCGGCTGGGAGATGCGGCCCGAATGCGGGTGGAAACCATTCCCAGCGGGGCCTTGACCTTGGATTTGGCCCTGGGCGGCGGCATTCCCAAGGGCCGTGTGGTGGAAATTTATGGCCCTGAAAGCTCCGGAAAAACGACCCTAGCACTCCATGCGATCGCGGAGGTACAGCGATCGGGCGGTATTGCGGCCTTTGTGGATGCAGAACACGCCTTGGATCCGGTTTATGCCAAGGCCCTTGGGGTGGATATTGATAATCTGCTGGTTTCCCAACCGGACACGGGGGAAATGGGGCTGGAAGTGGTGGATCAACTGGTGCGATCGGGCGCAATCGACCTGGTGGTGGTGGACTCGGTGGCCGCCTTGGTTCCCCGATCGGAAATTGAAGGGGAAATGGGCGCGGCCCAAGTGGGCAGCCAAGCCCGCCTCATGAGCCATGCCCTGCGGCGCATCACCGGCAACATCGGTAAATCGGGCTGTACGGTGATTTTCCTCAACCAATTGCGCCAAAAAATTGGAGTCACCTACGGCAGCCCGGAAACCACCACGGGCGGAAATGCCCTCAAGTTCTATGCGTCGGTGCGCTTGGACATTCGCCGCATTCAAACCCTGAAGAAGGGAACCGAAGAGTTTGGGATTCGGGCCAAGGTCAAAGTCGCCAAAAACAAAGTCGCGCCGCCGTTCCGGATCGCAGAATTTGACATCATCTTTGGCGAAGGCATCTCCTCGATCGGCTGCTTAGTGGACTTGGCTGAATCCACCGGAATTTTGGTGCGCAAGGGAGCTTGGTATAGCTACAAGGGCGAAAACATCAGCCAAGGGCGTGACAACGCTATTCAATATTTGAAGGAAAATCCGGCGATCGCGGCAGAAATGGAGTTGGCCGTGCGCCAAAAGCTGGAGGAAGCGGGGGCAATTACTGGGGGATCCACTGACGAGTTAGATGAAGCAGATCTGAGCGAAGCGTTCTAGGACAAATCTCGGAACACTCAAAATTTTGAGACACTCGATCGAGCGGAATCGACAAGCTGAGCTGAGTTAAACCCGACCAGACCAAACCCTAAACAGCGGTAACCCCAATCATTAGTTAAGCGGCCAGCTCCCTCATTCAGTTGGGGAGGTGGCTGTTTTTGATCAGCTTTGCATTTTGGGCTAGCGGCTGGGTTGAGGGCCTGGGGGAACGAAATCCCGGGGATTGAATCCCTGAACTGAAACCGAGAGTCTAGGCGTAGGATAAATCGCGGGCGGTGCAGGCCGGGGCGATCGAGTCAGCCACCGCCGCGATCGTGAAATTTTGCTGACCCAATAACCGTTCACGGGACTCTTGGCGCAAGCTTCCTGACAAAAACGCCCGCTGAAGGGCCATAAACGCTTCGAAGTCATCGGGGCCATATTTCCCGCGCATGAGTTGGCGCAGGGATTCCTCTGCCTCGATCGACAGGTATTGATGAGCTAACGCTTCGGACACAATCTCGCGAATGGAAGTCATGTTGCTTTGAGACCTACTCAACGACTGCAAGGATCTGGGAAGTTTCCGGTTGCCACAGTTTTTAGTATCGGGGGAAAGTCTAATCAGCGAAGTGACCGATCGCTGACCCCGCATGGATCTTGAGCGTCATCCCCTGAGATCAAAACAGGGCTTGGGTGCGATCGCCGTCACAGGGTGAAACCCCCTCCCCCAATGGACTGACCAGCCCTTGAATTCAGCCAGGCTGGAATTCAGTCACGGCCGATCGAGATCCAGTTGAGATCCATCGAGACCAAAGCCCACAACCAAGACTGATGCTGGGTTGCTGGTTCGTGGAGTGATTGAGCGAGCGTGCATCTAAGGCCCATGGCTGAGTGCGCTCCTGACCGCAGCCATGAGCCTTGATTCCCATTCCGAGGGCCAGAGGGTCGATCGCGATCGCAGCCTGGTTTCAACAACGGCTCAGGTTCCGGAACGAAGCTTTTGCTCCGCCCAACTTGCGCAACCGGTCACAATTACGGACGAAAACAGGAAAGAAAACGACGCAGGGAGACTAAGGAGAACCTAATTGAGATGCGTAGAAGCTAAGCGTAGATTGAGCAGTGGCAAGGTAAGGGAGAGTGCTCAAGGCTGAGGAAAGTGAAAAAAACAGCAATCAGCCGTTTTTCAAGGCGATTTAGGCAAATTCCTCAAATTTTTTGCCAAATTTGCTGAACCCTGACGAACTGTCTTCCCAAAAAGTTTCTTCGGAAAAAGTTCCTTGGGCAGCGCAACTCAATCGGGTCGCCATGGAAATGGTAGCAATCGAGCGCAATCGTCGGATCTCAGTTTAGCGACCCGTTTCCGGATTTGGGTGTGGTGATCATCACTTTTTGGCGGGTTTGGTCTGGCTGGGTCTGGCTGGGCCGGGTGAATGGAGACCTGGGTGGGGCGATCGCCTAAACATCACTTCGGGTCTGGCTCATGAGGGTCGATGACTAGCCGTTGCTGTGAATTGGCAAGGGCTGGCGGTTTTGGCGGCTCCAGGCCGGGGTTGGGTGCTAATGAAGAGCGCACCGATAGGCCAATGCGGCGGCGGTGGCATTGTTGGAGTCGATCGCCAGGTCACCAATCAAGCGCCAAAGATCGGGGCGGTGGGGCAAGGCCAAGCCGCCCGCCGGGGGATGATGCAGCCGATCGAGCCAAGCAGCCATGGCTTGCGACATTCCCTGTTGTTTCCCCTGTCGCTCCAAAACCGTCAAAAGATTCGCAATGGGTTCATGCCAGTAGGTATCCTTTTCCAGGGCTTGCAGATAGGCCACTAGGGGTTCCAAATCGTAGCCAGTGCCGACAGGCAAGGTTTTGAGGGCAAAGCCAGGGTGACTGTGGCCAAAGATCTGGACTAGCGATCGGGTCAAGGGCCCGTAGTGCGCCAGGTCTTGATCACTAAACTCCGGCTGGCGCTGGGCCCAAATTTCCGCCAGGGTGAGATAGGGAGCCGCCACTTGGGGAGCCAGCCCGATCGCCCGCTCGCAGAGTTGTTGAGCCGCATCCCACTGGTGCGATCGCGCCAAGGCCCAAGCCAGAGCATCCAAGAGCAGCGGATCCGTTGTGGCCTCAGCCGCCCGTTGCCAGGGAGCCGTGAGGGGTTGCCAATCGCGAACTTTGCGCAAAAAAAGCTGATAGCCGCTGAAAACCACCTCAAAACAGTGGGTAAACAGCAACATAAACAAGTCCACACCGAATTGTGGGCAATCTTCCGGCAAACCCACATAACGATAGTCATCAATCACCACCAGCCCACCCACCTTCACCAGGGGCCAGGTCATGACGGCATCGCGGAAGGCCACCCAAGGCGCATGGCAACCGTCAATGTAGGCCAGGTCGTAGTGATCAACCGGTAGCTGGGCCAGGGCTTCCCAAGAGAGCTGAGACAGAAGGGTGACCTGCGGGGCCCGACCGGTGCGATCGAGATTGTCCCGCAGGATGGGACGAATTTCCGGCTCAATGCAGGTGAGCCTTGCTTCCGGATTCAGCAGGACGCGATCGAGCAACCAGCAGGCAGACATCCCTTCAAAGCTGCCAATTTCCAAAGCTTGTACCGGCCCCCGATCGGCCAAGGGCTGCACCCAGTTCACCCAGTTGGGCAATTGATTGGAAAACCAGTCCCGGGAAAACCAATAGCCCCGATCGCCACTTTCGGGCCAGTCCCGCAGGCGATGGGCCTTGGCAAAGCAGGTTTGCGCCTCCGGAAGCTGATCACGACTGACCAACAGGGTTCCCAAATCCGTCCAGGCCTCGGGCATGGTGGGGTGCTGTCGAGCGAGGCGACGCAGCAGGGCTTCCGCCCAATCCCACTGGCCCGCCTGTTGGAACAGTTCGCCCCAACGACGATGCTCTTGGGGTTTTAGGAAGTCGGTGACCTGCAAATATAACTGACCGGCGCGATCGACCTGGCCCGCTGCGATCGCCGCTTGGGCCTGCTCAAAGCAAGAAACAACAGAATCCGCCATGGAAAACCATCCGTAAAAACCGCGAGCCACAAATAACGCAAGGGCAGTTCTGCGCTGCAAATTCTGCGCTGCAAACTTTGCCCGGCAAGTTCTGCCCGGCAAGTTCTGCCCGGCAAATATCTGCACCGCGAATCATCATGCGCCCGGGAACTCATCATGCGCCCGGGCCTGTACCCTAGCGCAGGGGAAAAGCCGTGTTGATTTGATTGCGCCCCCGCACAAACGCCCCTGCAATTACAAACCGTTGCCCATCGTTGGCCTCGCAAAACCGACTGGCTTGGGCGATCGGGGAATTTTCCGCCGCCGAAGGATCTTGAGGGAGTGCCAAGGCGGTTGTCCCAGGCGCAGCGGGCATCAGTTGAGCAACCGGCGCAACCACCGCTTGGGCCGAGGTCGATCGGTTGCCAGGCCGGTTATAACCGCACCAAGCCCAATCGGGCGCGCCCCCTGGGCAACTAATTTGATTGCGAGCCGCATAGCGAATCGATTCCAACACCTGTGCTTGGGAGCAGCGATCGGGAAACATCGTGGAAAACTTCTCCCGACTGGGATCGGCCCCATGGCTCCAGCGCACCCCATAGATCCCTCGCCGGTTGGGTGGTTGGGTCACTTGAAACCGGGCGACCGTGCGGGGATTAGTGCCGCCCGGTCGGGAATGGAACCCCTTGGGCCGACCGTTGCTAAATTCACCACAAAAAATATGGGGTTGGTTCACCTGGGGGCCGCTGGCAAAGTTGCTCCAGTGGGGCAGGCGATCGCAGCTCACCAGTTTGGGGGCCGCGGTTTGGCCCTCGGGAACCGCCAGCACCAGGGCCACAATTCCCGCCAGCACCAGACTCCAGCGCGATCGCCCTTTGCGGTAAGCCGAGGAGGAGGCAGTTTTCCCGATCGTTGGCTGATTCAACGGCTGAGTCATGTTGGTGTTGTCTGTGTTGTCTGTATTGATTGTCTGTATTGATTGTTGGTGTGGTTGCTGTGCCGGTGACTGTTTTTCGCTGGATTTGTGCCGGATTTGTGCCGAGTTTCCGGTGGGTTTTCGCCGGGTTCCCGCTGCGCTTCTGTTCTGTTATTGCCGTCTTTGTGCTGCTTTCCTGACTTTTGCCGGATTGCTATTTCGCCGTTGATTAACCCCTTGCTCAGCAAGCTCTTGCCACACAAGTTAAAGACTCGAACAGAGGACGGGTGCGGCAGGATTCGAACCTGCGACCGGCCGCTTAGAAGGCGGCTGCTCTATCCACTGAGCTACGCACCCAGACTGAGATCTGTAGAGATTTCCGTGAAAATTCCCACACACAACCCGGGGAAAATTCATCGGCGGAAGTTCCCAGGGCCTTGAAAAAACCATTGCTTCTCTTGATTGCAACAGTTCGCCAACGAATGCTGTCATCAGGGCGCTTCCGGCTCGATCGCGGCGGCGTGGGTTTCATCCGCGATTCAGGATGACACGCCCGGACTGGCCGCCTTTCAAGGTTTACGAATTGTATCGAGTTAACCTAACCCCAAGCAAGGCCGTTGAGGAGGTTGATGGGAGTGATCAACCCACCCTCAGAACATCCATTCAGAGGCAATTCCGCCAAGAGCCAGTTTTTAGAAGGTCGCGGGGTACACTTGAGAGACCAAAGTTGATTTTCGACCCTAGATCCCCCAATAGCTCTACGCTAAGGGCCCTGGGCTAGAATGATGCCCAGCGCAGGCTCAGTTCACCGGTTGGGAAGCTGTCTATGCAGCCCTCACGACCTTGCTGGGGCTAGCTTCTGGAGCAGCTCTGGTTGACCGACTGCATGAGTTCAAGCTAGATCAGCCCTGTGGCCTCTGGTTTGGATGGCGTAGCTCCAAGCATGAGTTCTTTGAATAACGCATGTTTATTCTGAAGCGGCAAGACGTGGATATTTCCAACGTCCGGCATCCCGAAAAAGATCAGCAAATTCCGATCCTGAGCTATCAGGGTCAAACATTCACGTTGCTGAATGTTTTTAGCGCAAATCAGGCGGAAGAGGCGCGGGCCTTGTGGCGAGATCTGACGGATAACCGAGGGAAAGCTTGCGTCCTGCTGGAAGAGCCGGATCGGTTCAGTGTGTGGGGCAAGGTGCGGCTCGATCGCCTGGGAGTCGCGGACGCTGGCGCAGGCGACAGCGGGGCGGCGAAGTCGTCCTATGTGCTGGCGGGGATGCTGCTGCTCCAGGCGGTGTACTTCGACATTGAAGATTTGCTGGGAGAACGCCAGGGCGCAAAGTTTCGCCAGGAAATTGGCGAGGTGTTCAAGCGGCTCCAGTTTCCAGGGCTGGACAACCAGGCGGCCGTGAGCAACATTTTGGAAGTGAACCCCTTTGAAACGGCCTTGCCGCCCTGGCAAGAATTGCAAATCGTGGGGTTGCTACAGGAACTGCACACGCTGGGTAAAGGCTATTTTGGCAATACCAATTTCACCAGCCGAGCGTTTGATGCGTTGCAGGAGATGGACGCGGGCGAGCGTTCGGAATTCATGGACTGGCTGGGGCGATCGCCCGCGGCCAAGCTCTGGCGCTAGCCTTGGGCGGCGCTAAACCGAATGGCCATGGCCGTCTGGGGCAATGGGGGCGATCGAATGCCCAACTGCAATCGACGGCTCCAGGCTCAGGGATGTTGGGCGATCCATCCCCGGTCTGCGGTGGTCTGTGTCCCTCATGAGATCGTCACCTCCTGGTTTTTAGAACCTTTTGAAGCCAACCCCTATGACTAAGACTGCGAGCGAATCGCCAAAACTGTTTTCATCGCGCAACCTAATTATCGGGGCTGTTTCTTGGTCTCTGGTTGCCTTGGCGGTGTTTCTGTTTTTCAGTGTGACTCCGTCAGGGGAAACCCTGCCCCAGTGGTACAGCATTGCCACTTCAGTGTTGGAAACAACGTCCTATCTGTGGGCGGCGCTGGTGTGCTTTCGGAACTGGCGCAGCAATCAAATCCTCAGTGGCCGGACGGTTTGGTTACTGATTGGGTTGGGAATGCTTTGCTATGGTTTGGGCAACTTACTGTTCAGCTATTGGGAAATTGGTCTGGGGATTGAGCCGGATGTGAGTCCCGGTGACCTGTTCTACATCGTCACCTATGCTTCCCTGGCGATCGGGCTGTTGTTGGCGGTGTTGCCCCGGCGTTTGAATTTGGAACTGTGGCAGTGGCTGACGATCGGGGGAATTGGTCTGGCGGGGACTGCCTTCGCCTTCTCGCCGTTGGTTTTGGGCGAGGCCGCTTGCCCGGAACGCACCGCCGAGTCCGTGGCCAATGTGCCGGCCTGGGCTGAGCAGATCCAAGGGGCCCTCTCGCCGATTGCAGACTATATTTTGCCGGTTTATACCGTTGGCGATATTGTGCTGCTGGTGTTGGCTTCGGCGTTGCTGTTGGCCTTTTGGGGCGGGCGATCGGCCCAATCTTGGCGGATGATTGCGGCGGCCTCCATTTCGCTTTACATTGCGGATATGTGGTTCAAGTACGCCACGGCCAACATTTGCAACTATGAAAGCGGTAGCCTGCTGGAAGTGTTCTGGATCTTCAGCGGCGTGCTGTTTGGCATCGGTGCCGTGTTGGAGTACGATCTTTCGACGCGATCGCGCCGTAGTGCCCGTCGGCGCTCATCGGGAGCGGCTAACTAGGGTTCAAGGTTGTCGCTGGCCCCGGGCGGTGGCGACCATCCTTTGGAGCCCTGAACTGTCCGCAGGCATTTGCACAATTCCCCAGGTTTGGGCATGACTCCTCCCAAGTTATCGGATTCCGAAAAATACGAACTGATTACGCTCTATCGCCAGGGCGGCCACACCATGGCCACCCTGGGGCAGCGCTATGGAGTCAGCACTTCAACCGTGGGCCGAATTTTGAAGTTGGCGGCCGAAGAGCCAGTTCCTGCGCCGGTTTCAGCCCCGGCCCCGATCGCCCCGCCTGTGGCCACTGCCGCACCGGAAGCTCCGATGCTGGAATTGGATCCCCAGCCGCCCCAGGTGGATCCCATGGTGGACTCCGGCGGGCGATCGGGCGGGCGATCAATCTCCAACCAATCAGCGGAACCGACCGACGGCACAACGGGTTCAAGACGGGTGCGCCGTCGATCGCGCAGTGGAGCCTCGGAGTTGTCGGAATCTGTGCTGCCGGAGTCCGTCGCGGCCCCGGAGCCAACGCCGGCCAAGCCCATGGAACTCCCCGCCATGGAAACCCTGCCGCTGTTTGAAACCGCCTTTGCCACTGCTGCGGCGGAACCCTTGACCGAGGTTGTTGCGGAGTTAGAAGCTGAGGCCAAGGAAGAGGTGCGATCGTCGCGGGTGGGCCGGCCGGTGAAAAAGCAGGCAGAAGCGACCACCAGCACCAATGGCAAAGGGGGGCGATCGAATCGGCGGCGCAAAGGTAGTGGCCCTGTCGTGGCCGAGATCAACGAAGCCAGCGCAGAAGAAGCCGACGATGCGGATCTGGGATCCGACTTAGATCTAGATGATGACGATCTGGATCTGGACGAAGATGATTTTGAATTTGGGGATGATGACGGTGAAGCGGGCATTGCCGCCATGTTTGGGCGCGGAGCCAATCCGGATCAACCGATCGAAATCATGCCCCTGGAAACCTCACGGATCCCCAACCCCTGCTATCTCGTGATCGATCGAGCAGCGGAGTTAGTGGCCCGTCCCTTAGAAGATTTTCGAGAATTGGGGCAAATTCCACCCCAAGAAGCCGCCAGTCGCACCCTACCGGTCTTTGACAACCATCGCGTGGCGCGGCGATTTTCAGCTCGCAATCAGCGCATCATTAAAGTGCCCGATGCCAATGACCTGTTCCAGAAAACAGGCCCCTATCTCCAGGCCAAGGGCATCACTCACCTGTTAATCGATGGGCAGGTTTACTTACTGTAGGCCTGGCTGCCGAATTTCTTGATTGCCCCCCTCAAGTCTGTGGAGCGCCCATCCCGTGAAGACGGAGCAGCAGCCCAATCAGCCTGCCGGTTGGTCTGAACCATCGGAGCAGGGGACTCCTCTGAAATCCGGGACAAACAAACCGGCATCGATCGGGCAGGGGGTTGACCATGGGCGCAGGCGGCAAAATTGCCGATCCCACTGGACATCCTGGATTCAATCCCTGTGCGTGATGGTGGCGCTGTTGCTGCTGGTGGCCCATGGGCTTTGGTATGGGGCAGTGCTGCCGGTGGCCCATAGTTTTCCTTTATTTGGGGTGCGGCGGGTGCTCACCACGGAGCCGCTGGTGGCCCTGACCTTTGATGATGGGCCCCAATCGCCCTACACGGAGCAGGTCTTGCAGGTGTTGGATCGCTTTGGGGTGAAGGCCACTTTCTTTGAAATTGGTCAGCAGATCGATCGGGAGCCGGCCTTAGCCCGATCGGTGGTGCAACGGGGCCATGAGTTGGGCAATCATTCCTACTCACACCGGAATTTGATCCTGCGTTGGCCGGGGGAAATTGCCGCTGAAATCCTCGAAACCGATCAACGACTGCGGGCGGCGGGGGCTGAGGGGCCGATCGCCCTGCGGCCGCCCTTGGGTAAGCGGTGGTTTGGTTTGCCCTACTGGCTATGGCGATCGGGGCGCACCTTGGCCATGTGGGAAGTGGATTCCGGTGACTATGACCCGGCCAATTCAGTGGCGGATTTGGTGCAAGGCGTGTTGCAGCGGGTGCAGCCCGGCTCCATTGTGCTGTTCCATGACGGCAGCTTCAAGACCCATCAGCCCCGCGATCGCACCGTGGCGGCGCTGGGTGAAATTATTCCAACCCTCCAGGCTCGGGGCTATCGCCTGGTGACCTTGGGGGAACTGTTGCGATCGGGAAAACCCAGCGGTGGTGGCCCCTGGGCAAGCCATCCCCTGGAGCCAGGGCCAAACCCCGCAAAACCTTGAGGCCCGCGACACCTTAAGGTATGAACTGGGTTCGGTGGCCGGTATCTGTCGATCGACGATCGTTGGGTCGCCGATCGCAAAGTTCCGCCATTGCTCCCGGCCCTAATCCGGCAGATCCTCCACAATGATCCAAGGGCCAGAGGGGTTATAGCGCCCTCGCAGAACGATCGAGCTACCGGATTCCAGTTGGCCAAGGTGGTAATTCACCCAAGGATGGAGCGCCACCAGAGAAATTGGCTCCGGGGTCAAGGCCGTTTCTAGGGCATAGTCCTGGGGGCCGCGCCGCTGAAACTGACCGGTGAACCCCAAGGTGGCTGAAGGTTCCGGCGGTGGAATCAGATTCAGGGGATGCTCCTGGGTGAGCAGTTGCTCGTAGGCTTGGGGATGGGCAATCCAGTGCTGCTGCTGCGATCGCCAATCATCGCGATCCGGCGTGAGGCCAAAACAGGGAATCACCGCCGCCGGAGCCTGTGGGTCATGGAGCAAGGCCGTTTGCACAGCGGCCACCGGCAGCGATCGGGGTTGGCAATGCTGCTGAACGCAAAGGGCCGCCGCCGCCCCCGCCGCTTGACCCAACCCCAACACCACCGGTTGGAGGCGCGTGGCTCCGTTGGCCATGTGGGACACAGAAATATTTTTGTCGCAAACCAACAGCCCATCGACCTGTTGCGGCACCAGGCAGCCATAGGGCAGCGCAAAGGCCGTCCCCGTCCAGCGACCACCCCATCGAAGTGATTTGGGCGCTAGGGGAAAGACCTCCCCGGGGTAGTGGTGATCATTGGGATAGTTGCCATAGGCGATCGCGCTGCTGGCTCCGCTGTGGGGATCTCGGGGCAGGGCCGCTCCCCAGCCTCCGACCACTGGCAAGATCTGGTTTTCCGTCACCGTTGCCAATCCCTGAAGGCGGCGGCTTTCCCGAAAGTAGGGATATAGGGCAAAGGCTCCGGTGTCGGGAAAGAGATGATCGGCCAAGCCATAGCGCCGTCCGAGGGTTTGTTGTAACCAGTGGGCAAATCCCAAACTGCGATCGTAGGCTGCTTGGAGCGCCGCTGCTCGATCGGCCGCTGTCCCCACCAGGCGATCGAGGTCATCCCCATAGTCATTGCCGGCCTGGGGCCAGTTGATCATGAACCGATCGCCCGCAATCCGCCCATAGTCCAACACGCGCTGGGCACTGGCATAGCCCGCAAAGGCTGCTTGGTAGCGGGTGGGGTCATAGTCAGCGGGGCAGGGAATTTCCGGGGCGATCGCTTCGGGGCCAAAATCCTGAAGATAAAAAACCCAAGTGGGAGCCTGCACCGGAAATCGTTCGGTCAAGGCCGTGGGCCCCGCCGGGGCCGTGGGTTCTTGCCATTGGTCTTGCCACTCCCAACCCCAACGATAGGGAACCTCCCCCAGGGCCAGCAGATCTCCCAATTCCGTGCCGTCGATCGTGATCTGGGCGGTTACCTGTAACCCCGAGTCAAAGGTAACCCCGGTGACTCGATCGCCCGATCGCTGCACCGACACCGGCCGCACTCCGGAAACCCAACGCAAATTGGGCAGGGCCGCCACCCAATCAGCAAAAATCTGCGCCCCGATCGCCGGTTCATAGGTAAAAAAGCTGACCCAACCCCAATCCAGTCCCTGGGGTTGGCGCTGGGCCAACTCCTGCAAAAATGCCCCCCAGAGACCCGTTTGTAAGGCCGTCAATTCATTGCCATCCGGCGCACAGACCCCCGCCGCCGTCAACATTCCGCCCAACCAGGAAAACTCCGTGGCCAACAGCACCCGCACCCCACAGCGGGCCGCTTGGATGGCCGCCGCCGTTCCCCCAGTGCCGCCACCCACCACCAAAACATCGGTTTCCGCGATCGAATTGTCGAGAATGGGGCTGTCTAGGGGCAGCGGATCAGGGGTCGGGGACACCGCCCCCAAGGGGAGAGCAAAACCCTCAATCGCTGTCTGAGGGAAGCGTTCCGTGGTCACCGAGCATTACTCCGAGCAGATCAACTGCCCAACCTTACCACGTGGGATCAATGCCCAAATTGACCGTCAGTGCTGAGATTCCGGTGGGTACGGCACTGATGCAAGCACAAACGGTTTGGGGGTCTTCGGAACGGTCGGGGGCCGCTGACGGATCAGGGCGATCGGGGCTGGGTAATGGTTGCGCTGCCCAATCCACTTCGCAGGCATGGCAAGACCCCATCAGGCAACCCGTGGGAATGGCAACCCCGGCGCGATCGGCCACGGTTAACAGCATCTCGCCCGGTTGGGCTGAGACGGTGACTTGATCGGGCAAAAAGGTAACAGAGATCTCCATAGGGCGGATGGCGGCGGTTTGGGGGTTGGGCAGTGGGGTTGATCAACAGTAATTAATTTACTAACGTTCGCTAACGTATGCCAATATTTAGATATGGCATACATCCCTCTCAGAAAAGCGGTCGAATTTCTGGGATTGCATCCAAATACGCTAAGAAAGTACGCAGATGAAGGGAAGATCGAAACCATCCGAAACGAAGCGGGACAGCGGCTTTATAACGTTGAGTCGTATGGACGCAACGCAACTCGATCTGCCGTTGTTTGCTATTGCCGCGTCAGTTCTGCCAAGCAACGAGACGATCTCGCAAGACAAGTCCAGTTCATGCGCGATCGCTACCCCAATGCCGAAATCATCCCAGACATCGGATCGGGACTCAATTTCAAGCGGAAAGGATTGCAATCCCTACTGGTCAGACTCATGCGTGGCGATAAACTCCAAATTGTGGTTGCCTGCCGCGACCGATTGTGTCGATTCGGATTCGAGTTGTTCGAGTTCATGGTTCAACAAAACGGTGGCGAACTCATGGTTCTTGACCAATCTGTTCACTGCCCAGAATCCGAACTCACAGCGGATCTGCTCGCCATCCTTCACCTCTTCTCTCGTCGAATGCCCGGACTCAGAAGCTACCGCAAGGCGATCCAGGAAGATCCGAATCTTCCTAAACCCTGATCAAAAAGCGCTCCTGAAGCAATGGTTTGGCGTTTCGAGATACGTCTACAACACCACGATCAAGCACCTTCAGGAGCCGGGAACCACAGCCAATTGGATGGCAGTTGCGCCCATCATCTTGGGTGCGCTTCCTGAATGGGCCAAGCCAGTTCCCTATCAGATCAAAAAGATTGCGGTCAAAGACGCTTGCACGGCCGTTCGGGAAGCCAAGAAAAGCTTCAAAAAAGACGGACAAATTCGCAAATGTCGCTTCCGTAGTCGCAAAGATCGGCAACAAACGATCTACATCCCCAAATCAGCCATCAGTGAAAACGGTGTTTACCACACCATCTTGGGGAAAGCCACCCTGAAAGAATCAATTCCTGATGGCTTCAGTGATGGTCGGTTGACACTTGCTTACGGTGAGTATTACCTGATCACCTCAACAGAAGTGCAACCCATTCAGTCCGAAAACCAAGGGCGAGTGGTTGCCTTAGATCCCGGTGTTCGCACATTCATGACCTTCTTTGCTGAGTCATCCTACGGATGGATTGGCAATGACTCGAACTTGCTGATTCAAAAGCTGTGCTTCAAGCTGGATCGCCTGGTTTCCAAAATTACCAAGGCTAAATCAGCCCAGAAGTGCCGCCTCAAGAAAGCTGCCGATCGCCTGCGTTCCAAGGTGCAACATCTGGTGAAAGAACTTCACCACAAAACCGCACGGTTCCTGACTGAAAACTTTGATGTAATTTTGCTGCCCAGTTTTGAATCATCTCAAATGGTGAGCAAATCACGTCGCAAGATCAAGTCGAAAACCGTGCGGCAAATGTTGACCCTATCACATTACCAGTTCAAGAAACATCTGGAGTGGAAAGCTTGGGAATTGGGCAAGATTGCCTTGACCAATATCAACGAAGCCTACACCTCTAAAACCGTTTCGTGGACAGGTGAAATCGTCAAGATTGGCGGCTCTCGGGTCATCAAGTCGAAAGTTGATGGGCGGTCAATGAATCGGGATCTGAATGGTGCTCGTGGGATTTTCCTGCGGGCATTGGTTGATACGCCTTGGTTGAGAGACCATCTCAACTTATGCATTTGTTAGCATCCGTTAGCAAAAAAGTATCGGTCAGTGATTGGGTGGCCTCAGCTCATTCCGTGGCCTCGGCGGACAGGGTGGGTCGATCGCCCCGAGCGTCCGGCTCGATCGGCAGGAACGATAATTCCGATTTGCGACCCGGCAGCAATTGGCGCGTGGTGATCGTGTTCAGGCGGGCCTCGGGTTTGTTGAGACTTAGCTCCGGCGACCAAGCGGGTTGCTGGGCCGCGGGCAGACCGTCGCCATGGGGGCCCATCTCCGAGGCCCCATTGGCCGACGGCGTTTGGGTAATGGGTAAGGTAATCGTAAATTCTGCACCCTGGCTAGGGGCCGATCGACAAACCATGCTGCCGCGATGGCGCTGAATGATTTGATAGCTAATTGATAGGCCCAATCCCGTGCCCTTGCCTAGGGGTTTTGTGGTGAAAAACGGATCAAATAATTGCGATTGAATCGCTTCCGGAATCCCCGGCCCATTGTCTCGAATGGTGACACCAATATGCTGAGGATCCGGTTGTGAAAGCTCAATCCAAATGCGACCAATGAAGGGCAATTGATCGCGACTCAGTTGCTCTTCTTGGGCCTCGCGCAAAGCATCGATCGCATTGGAAAGCAAGTTCATGCAAACCTGATGAATTTGACCGGAATAGCATTCAATGGGGGGAATGTTGTCATAATTCCGAATGATCTCAATTTCGGGATAGCTGCCATTGGGTTTCAGGTGATATTGCAAGATCATCAGGGTAGACTCGATCGCCTCTTGCAGGTAAAGGGCGTTGGTAATGGTGCGATCGACCCGTGAAAAACCACGCAGCGCCGAGACGATTTCCCGAATTCGATTAGTACCCAAATGCATTGAGTCCAGCAGTTTGGGAAAATCCCGTGCCAGAAAGTCTAAATCAAAGGTTTCCAGTAAGGCTTGAATCTGCTCCTGTGGTGCTTGCTGGGCTTCCAGTCGGGCCAGTTGAATCAAAAATTCAGAATATTCACGAATGGGGCCCAAGTTGCTATGAATAAACCCGATCGGGTTATTGATTTCATGGGCAACGCCAGCGATTAATTGCCCCAAAATTGACATCTTCTCGCTTTGGAGCAAATGCATTTGGGTTTGCTTTAGCTCATCCAGAGTTTGGGCCAATTCAGTCGCTTGCGATCGGGTTTGTTGCAGCAATTCCGTATGCTGAAGCGCCACACCCAGTTGCGCACAAACCTGGCGCAAAAACTCCACTTCCGAGTCTTGCCAGTCCCGGGGAGCGGTGCATTGGTGAATGCCCATCAGTCCCCACAGTTCCTCACTTTGAATGATCGGAATCACCAAATTGGCCTGCACTTGCCAAGTCCGCAACATTTCCAAGTGGCAATCGGGCATGGTCGAATTGTGGACATTCGGGATGCTGTGAACTTTGCCCACTTGGTATTGAAGAACATGCTGATCACTAAAGCAGGGATCTTCTAATTCCAAGTGCAAAATGGAGGTGCAACCCCGGGCCCGATCTTCCGCAATGATTTTGCCCTGGGCGGTCGGAGCGTGGGAACTAAAGGCAAACACCACCACGCGATCGGCCCGCAGCAGTTGCCGCACTTCCCGCGCCGTGGTGCGAAACACGGTTTCCAGATCCAAAGACTCGCGAATTTTGGCAATCAATCGCGCCAGGGTTTGTTGCTGATGGATCACCCGTTCCAGATCCGCAGTCGATCGCTGAAGTTCCTCGTTTGACTGTCGCAACTCCGCCGTGCGGGTTTGCACCTGGGCCTCCAAGCTGGCGTTCAGGCTGTTCACCTCTGTATACAGCCAATGCTGCTTGACCGCCGTGGCAAACCGTTCCCCCAATGCCTGGGCGAGCTTCACCTCAGAAACCGTCCATTGTTGGGCCTGGCCGATTCTGATTTGTCGCCACACCTCAAAGGAATGGCGGGCCATCAGTTGGCGCGTGTCCGGGTCGTGCCAGCCGGTCCACAGTTCATCGGTGTTGACCTCATCCCGAAAGATGCTGAGGCAACCCAGTAACTCACTGCCGTAATAGAGGGGAACCAAAATCAGCCCCCGGATCGGTAGCCACTGAAACGAGGGGGCCACCGATCGCAGCAGGGGTTCTCGATGGATGTCCCCGATCGCCCAAACGCGCTGGCTAAAACTGCTGCTGTCCTGGGGTGGGGCCGCCAGTCCATAGTTGGCGCGCATCCACTCCACAGACCAATCCTGAGTGGTGGTGCTGGGCGGTGGCTCGGGCACTGCGCCCGCTTTCAAAAAGGCATAGACCAGCCGGTGTTCCTCAAAGGGGCGCTGATCCGTGGTGGCCAAGGGATGGGGCTGGGGCCCCACCGTATACAGTTCCCGATCGGTCTGGCCCCCGGGCCAGAGACACAGCCGGCCGCCGCTCCCTCCCAAAATTTGCACCGTTTCTTCCAGGGCCTTTTGCAGTTGGCCCGTGGGCGCTTCGTGCAGCAGGGCCGTGACGCGGTTAATGCTCGCTTCCTGAAGGGCTTGATCCGTGACCCGCTGCACCAAAATTGACTGGGCGATCGCGATTTCTACCTGATCGACCACCGCTTGGATGAATTGCAGTTCCTCCTCATCCACCGATCGGGGTTCCGCGTGGTGAGAAACCAACAGCCCCCACAGGTTGCCCATGTGCAAGGTGCTGGAAACGGGCGGCTCAGAGGTGGCCGGAAAGTTATCCAGCACGATCGGAACCACCACCGACGACTGCACCCCCATCACCGTCAGATATTCCACATGGCATGGATCCACCGGACGGTAGCGCATCGTCGAAGGACTGCGTAATTCACCATCCCCCGGGGGATCCATGGCACTCAGGCCCGTTTGGCATTCAGCCACATCCACCACCACTCGCTGGCGGGCCCGCACGAACAACTCGCGGGCCTGAGGCGGAATATCATCCACTGGAAAATGCAACCCCTTCAAGGAAGGCAGTCGATCGGGCACGAGGGATTCGGCCACCACCGTGCCATGGCCCTCGGGCGAAAATTGGTAAATCTTGACCCGATCGGTCTCCAAAAAAGCCCGCACCTCCGCCACCGTCACCGCCAGGATTTCGCTCAGCTCCAGGGACTGCCGAATCCGGTTTGCAATCCCCATCAATAGCTGTTCCTGAGTGCCTTTGCGTGGCTTCTGTAACTCTAATTCCATAGCTGCTTAACCTGTGCATCAACACGATCGCCACCGTTGGCCCAAGACTAGCGATTGACGGGCTAGACGGTGCTGAACAGAGGATCGATCGTCCCCACCCGCAGACAACCCCAAAGCATCGCGCCTCGCCCCTGATCCCCAAGGGGCTGCTCCCCCAAGGCGCTGCTCCCCAAGCTGCTAACCCCAAGGCGCTAAATGGTGATGCACCAGTGCCGCTTGCTTTGCAGATCCCTAGATTTCAAGATCCCAATCTTTTACAGATGTCAATTTCTATCTTCAGGGAATGGGTCACTCAAAAGCAATGTACTGACCACGCACTGCGGAAACCGTAAGGTCAACGATTTTGGATCCCGCTGGATGAGCGGTCGATCGCGGCAATCAATTTGCGCCAAATATAAAAACGGTATGGAGATTCGTTAGAGTCGATAGGGGTCAGTACAAAACCAAAATTCCCCATATCCAACACCCAAGGTGGCCGCCTATGCATCTGAGCGAACTTACTCACCCCAATCAACTTCATGGGCTGTCGATCGCCCAATTAGAAGAAATTGCCCGCCAAATTCGAGAAAAACATCTGCAAACCGTTGCCACCAGCGGCGGTCACCTGGGCCCCGGTTTAGGCGTGGTGGAATTAACAGTCGCCCTCTATCAAACCCTTGACCTCGATCGCGACAAGGTGATCTGGGACGTGGGCCACCAAGCCTATCCCCACAAACTGATTACCGGTCGTTACAACGAGTTCCATACCCTGCGCCAAAAGGACGGCATTGCCGGTTATCTCAAGCGCTGTGAAAGTAAGTTCGATCACTTCGGCGCGGGCCACGCCTCCACCAGCATTTCCGCCGGTTTGGGCATGGCGATCGCCCGGGACATGGCCGGCGAAAACTACAAAGTGGTTTCGATCATCGGCGACGGTGCAATGACCGGCGGGATGGCCCTTGAAGCCATTAACCACGCGGGCCACCTGCCCGACACCAACCTGATGGTGGTGCTGAACGACAACGACATGTCCATTTCACCCAACGTCGGGGCCCTGTCGCGCTACCTGAACAAAATGCGCCTCAGCCCGCCGATGCAATTCCTGACGGACAACATCGAAGAGCAGGTGAAGCATTTGCCGTTCTTTGGCGGTTCCCTGTCGCCGGAACTCGATCGGGTCAAAGAAGGCATGAAGCGCCTGGCCGTGTCGAAAGTCGGCGCAGTGTTTGAAGAACTGGGCTTCACCTACATGGGCCCCGTTGACGGTCACAACATTAAAGAACTGATTGACATCTTCCGCGAAGGCCACAAGCAAAAGGGCCCTGTGCTCGTCCACGTGGCCACCACCAAAGGTAAGGGCTACGCGATCGCCGAAAAAGATCAAGTGGGTTACCACGCTCAAAATCCCTTTGATTTGGCAACGGGCAAGGCCAAACCCGCCAGCAAGCCCACGCCGCCCAGCTACTCCAAAGTTTTTGCAGAAACCCTGATTACACTCGCGGAAAACGATCCTCGAATTGTGGCGATCACGGCGGCCATGGCCACCGGCACGGGTTTGGATAAATTCCAAGCCAAGCTGCCGAACCAATATGTGGACGTGGGCATTGCGGAACAGCACGCCGTGACCATGGCGGCGGGCATGGCCTGCGAGGGAGCACGCCCGGTGGTGACGATCTATTCCACCTTCTTGCAACGGGCCTTTGACCAGGTGATCCATGATGTGTGTATCCAGGATCTGCCGGTCTTCTTCTGTATGGATCGGGCCGGCGTGGTTGGAGCCGACGGGCCCACCCACCAGGGGATGTATGACATTGCCTACCTGCGCTGTATCCCCAACCTGACGATCATGGCTCCCAAGGATGAGGCGGAGTTCCAGCGGATGTTGGTAACGGGTGTGACCCATCCAGGCCCGATCGCCGTGCGCTATCCCCGGGGCAGTGGCGTAGGTGCGCCGTTGTTGGAAGCGGGCTGGGAACCGATGTCGATCGGCAAGGGCGAAGTGCTGCGAACCGGCGACGATCTGTTGCTGGTGGGCTACGGCACGATGGTTTATCCGGCCATGCAAGCGGCGGAAATCCTTAGTGAGCACGGCATTGAAGCCACGGTGGTGAATGCCCGGTTCGTGAAGCCGCTGGATACGGAACTGATTGTACCCCTGGCCCAGAAGATTGGCCGGGTGGTGACGATCGAGGAAGGCTGCCTGATGGGTGGTTTCGGTTCAGCGGTACTGGAAGCCCTCAGCGATGCGGGTGTGGCCGTGCCGGTGACCCGCTTGGGTGTGCCGGACATTTTGGTGGAGCACGCCACGCCGAGCCAGTCGATGCAAAGCCTGGGTTTGACGGGGCCGCAGATTGCCGATCGCCTGTTGACGCAGTTGGGCCGCAAACCGGAAATGGCCGCAGTTTAGCCCCTAAAAGACTGTCGGGTTGGGCGATCGGGCGATCGCTCAACCGGGCCGCCCCGATCGCGAAGCTGTAGCTGTAGGGTGGGCATTGCCCACCACCCGCTAGCCCAAAGACATGATCACGCTCTACCAACCGGTGATCCAATTTGTTAGGCGGTTTCGTTAAGCGATTGATTACAGGTGGGCAGTGCCCACCCTACGGGCTTGTTTGATTCTATTTGGTTCTAGAAAATAATTTATTGAGCAATATGATTGGGCAATCTTCTATTTTGAAGACAAAGAGTTTTTATTTCTAATTCTTGGATTTGATTGTGATCTACAAATAATATTTTTTGTCGAATTTAGATCAAGTCTCTATTGTCAAGATTTCAGATCAAAAAATCTCCAAAATTGCTGCCAAATATAATTGACAAACCCAAGGAGGCGATGATAGGTTCAAAAACGTATGCCTAGCCTAATCCAATCAATCGAACAGCTCGATCGCCCCTAGCCCAATGAGTGGCGACTTGCGATTGCAACATCGATGGTTGGAGCGGAGGACCCGTGTTTTGGGGCTTACTTTCTGCGTGAAAGGGGACACCTCTCAGTCCTAGCCCGTCAGCTAACTTCGTCGGCAACGAGGGGAGACTCTACCCATGAAAAATCCGACCATTCCGGGCGGCGCTTCTGTGCGCCCATCTGCTCGTTTTGCTGGTCGCTGGCTCACCCGTTATGAGGCGATCGTCTTCCCGGCGATCGGCTTCGGGGGCCTGCTGCTGTTGTGGTGGTTGGTGGCGACGTTTGGCACTAAGTTGCTACCGACTCCTTGGGAAGCGCTGGTGGCCAATGCCGATGCAATTTTGACCCCGTTTCATCGTCGTGGCCCCGGTGATTTGGGGGTTGGCTGGCTGTTGTTGTCCAGCTTGCGACGGGTGTTTTTGGGATTTTTTTTGGGGTCGATCGTGGCGATTCCCGTGGGCTTTTTGATTGGCTCCTCTCGCTGGGCTATGTTGGCCATTAACCCGATCGTCCAAATCTTGCGCCCTGTGTCGCCCGTGGCTTGGTTGCCGGTGGCTTTGGCGACTTTTAATTTGGCGAATCCGTCTGCCATTTTCGTGATTTTCATTACGTCCCTTTGGCCGACGATCGTGAATACGGCTTTAGGCGTTTCTAGCGTGCCCCAAGACTATTTGGAAGTGGCAAAAATGCTGGAAATGTCCCCTTGGCGACGGATGACAGCGGTGGTTTGGCCGGCGAGTTTGCCCTACATTTTCACGGGTTTACGCATCAGTTTGGGCATTGCTTGGCTGGTGATTGTGGCGGTGGAAATGTTGACCGGTGGTGTGGGGATTGGCTTTTTTGTGTGGGATGAGTGGAGCCGCCTGAATTTGAATTCGGTCTTCCTGGCGATCGGGGCGATCGGGGGGACGGGGCTGGTGCTGGATTGGCTATTGGGCCAGTTGCAGCAGGCGATTACCCACCGGCCTGCGCCCAAACAGCTTTAGCACCGGTTGGGTTGCGCTTTTTGGGACTCAGCGCGATCGCTGTCATGCCTGCGGGCGTTGGGTTTCGTGCCTCAACCCAACCTACATGACCAACTTCCGGGTGTTGGGTTTTGCACTTCAACCCGACTGACCCAGCCAACTTAATTCAACGCACTCAACCAAGAGGTGATTTTGTGGGAACGCTCGATCGCCGCTCTGTTCTGTGGGGACTAGGGGGATTTGCCCTGGCAACGGGGCTGGCTGCCTATGATCCCCTGGCTCTGAAGCCCAACCGCCGGGCGATCGCCCAGGACATCAAGCCGGTGATCGATCCGGCGACGCTGGAAAAGCCTGATTTGACGATCGGGTTTGTGCCGGTGAATGACTGCGCCCCGATCGCGATCGCCTACGAAAAGGGCTTTTTCCAAAAATATGGGCTGAATGTCACCCTCAGCCGCGAGGCCAGTTGGGGCACGGCGCGGGATGGTGTGATCTTTGGCCGGTTAGATGCTTCGCCCGTGGTGTCGGGAGCCGTGACCAATGCGCGGGTGGGAGCTGAGGGCGCACGCCAGGCCCCCATGTGCGCCGCCATGACCATTCACCGTCACGGCAATGCCCTGACCATGAATCGGGCCATGTGGGAGGCGGGATTGCGGCCACTGCACGAATATGGCGGGAATTTGGATGCCTTTGGGCGAGATTTTGGCCGCTATTTTCGATCGCTCCCGCCCGAGCAACGGGTCTGGGCGGTGGTGCTGAGTTCGTCGATTTATGAATATTTTGTGCGCTATCTGGTGGCGGCCGTGGGCATTGACCCGCTGGCGGATTTGCGCCTGGTGATTATTCCGCCGCCGCAGATGGTCACGAATATGCGAATCGGGGCGATGCAGGGCTACATGGTGGCGGAACCCTGGAACACCCGGGCGATCGCGGGCAATGTGGGGGTGGGCTTCACCTGCGCCCAGGGTCGGGAAATTTGGCAGGGCCACCCCGATCGGGTGTTGGCGGTGATGGAGTCCTTCATCGATCGCTATCCCAAGACCTATCGATCGCTGGTGAAGGCGCTGATCGAAGCCTGTCAATATTGCGGCCGGCCGGAACATCGGGAGGAAATTGCTCGGCTGATTGTGGCGCGATCGTACACGGGAGCCGTGCCGCGCAAATGCAGCGTGCCCCAGGATATCAACCTCTCAAACCTGAAAGATTTGCCCAACTGCGCCACGCAGTTCACCGCTCCGGCCCTGGTAGGCAATTACAACTACGGCGGATTTGATGGCCGGCGGCGGGAGGTGCGATCGCCCGACACGACCATGTTTTTTGACCTCGCGCCGACCTTGGCCCAAGTGCCCGGCGACCATTCCACTTTCCTGTGGCAATCCCAGACCCTGTGGCTGATGACCCAGGCGGCCCGGTGGGGACAAATTCCCCGAATTCCGCCCAACGCCGAAGCCCTGGCCAAACGGGCTTGGCGCACGGATCTCTATCGGGAAATTGCCGGGGAATTGGGCATTGCTTGCCCCAGCGACGATTACAAAGTGGAGCCAGCCGATCACTTCATCGATCGCCGCGCCTTCGACCCCAGCGACCTCGATCGCTATCTGAACAGTTTTGAAATTCGCGCCCATCGTCCCCAACGGTTTTCCCTGTGGGGTTAGCGGCCAACCGCTGGTTTTTGCTTTTGAATTTCTGGTGTTTGACCCATGACGCAACCCAATCCGCCCCAGTCCACCGCCCAGCGCGATCGCACCAGCCCCGATCGGCAACCCTTCCTAAAGATTGAGCATCTCTACAAGGCGTTCACCAATCCCAAGGGCGATCGCACGGTGATCTTGAATGACATCAACCTAACCGTGGGCAGCACCGAATATATTTCGATCGTCGGGCACTCGGGCTGCGGCAAGTCCACCCTGCTGCGGATTGTCGGCGGTTTGGAAACAATCACCGCTGGCACTGTGGAAATTGAAGGGCGACCGATCACCAAGCCTGGAGCTGATCGGATGATGGTGTTTCAGCACTATGCCCTGCTGCCTTGGCTGACCGTGCGCGAAAACATTCGGCTGGCGATCGATGAAGTGCTGAAAACCGCCACGCCCGCCGAAAAAAGCGACCTGGTGAACGAACATATCGAAATGGTCAACCTGGCCGCCGCCGCCGACAAATATCCCGACCAAATTTCCGGCGGCATGAAGCAGCGCGTTGGCATCGCCCGCGCCCTGGCTGTGCGGCCCAAGGTGTTGCTGATGGATGAGCCGTTTGGGGCCTTGGATGCCCTGACTCGGGGCAAGCTCCAGCGCCAGGTGCTGGACATTTGGGAAAGCCATCGCCAGGCGGTGTTAATGGTGACGCATGATGTGGATGAGGCGCTGTATATGTCCGATCGGATCGTGTTGATGACCAACGGCCCGGCGGCCCAAATCGGCGAAATCCTGACCGTGCCCTTTGCCCACCCGCGCAACATCCACGAGATCCGCGAATCGCCTGAGTATTACGAGCTACGCAACCACGCCCTCAATTTTTTGGATCACAACTTTGTGCGCGACTAGGGCCAATCCCCGGAACCCTTTTAGACTAAGGGGTTAGACCATGGTTGTTAGATCACGATTAATTGACGGCTGAGCCGACTACATCCCAATGAATGCCCTATCAATTCCCACTTGGATCGTGCATGTTTCCAGCGTCATCGAGTGGATCGCGGCGATCGTGCTGATTTGGCGCTACGGCGACCTCACCGAAAATCCGAGCTGGCGGGCCTTGTCTTGGGGCATGTTGCCAGCCCTGGTGAGCGCCATGTGCGCCTGTACCTGGCACTTTTTTGACAATGCACCGCGCTTGGAGTGGCTGGTGACGGTGCAGGCGGCCACGACGGTGATTGGTAATTGCACGCTCTGTGCGGGGGCTTGGTGGATTTGGCGATCGCGCCCGATCGACCCGTCAGGATCTGAAAAAGATCTCTAGGAATTCGGTCTTAAAAGTCGGCCCCCTGTCCCAAACAGGGGCCTTGATTGTGATTGATCACTGTGACCGTCGTTGTTGAGCCGAATCGAATTTTTGTGGATATTTTAGATCTTTTGTCTTGGAAGAATTAGAAAATATTGCAATTTCAATTGATCTTTCAAAATTCGGTCATTTCTTCTGAATTTCGCATCTTATTCAGCTTTTGTATAAAATAATTCCACCCAAGAATGAAAATCAAAAAATATTTGCAATTACCCTGAGGACATTTCTTTAAACAGGAAACCTATTGCTTAAAGTTGTCATTAAAAAGCCATCATTATGCGATACCAAGCGTTCTTCATGAAGTCTTTGTCTAGAGATCACCTAATCTTTAAACCAACCTCTCAAGGTGTGATCTAAGATGTAGCTCAAGAACCTAAACGTTGGGTGCTAGATCTCTCCATTACTGCGGAAAAACTATCACTATGAAACGCTTCCAACAAATTGCTAGCACCCTGGCTCTTGCCCTAGTTCCTGCTCTGATTGCCACCCAGCCCGCACAAGCTGCCAATCTGGTTAAAAACGGCAGCTTTGAAGTGACCCCAGGCGCTCCCCTCAACGGCGGCTGGCGGACTTTTTCAGAAATTGAGGGCTGGTCTGCAACCAATGGCGGCAAAATTGAGGTGCAAGCCGGGGTAGCCGGGAAAGCCTACGACGGCAAAAACCTGGTGGAACTCGACAGCCACTTCTACGACAGCAAAGCATCCGAGCTGGGCCTGTTCCAAGACATCGTGACCAAAGCAGGAAAGACCTATGAACTTTCCTTTGCTTACTCGGCTCGTCCGGGAATTGCAAACAACTGGAAAGGCGGCAAAGACCAAAATGCCTTCTCCGTTCTGTTTGGTTCCAGCTTCAACCAAGTTTTCAATGCGGGTAACGGCGGCGGTCAAACCAACTGGCTTAACAGCGGCCCTCTGTTGGTGAAGGCGGTGTCTGACCTAACGCGCTTGCAGTTCAACTACCTGGGCACGCGGGACACCTACGGAGCCTACATTGATAATGTCATCTTGACGGAAGTGGCCTCGACCCCTGAGCCGGTTAGCTTGCTGGGTCTGTTGGCTGTGGGGACGGCGGTTGGCGTGGCTGCGAAAAAGCGCCAGCACGCGATCGACTAAATCGCGATTGCTAAGGGCTGCCGTTTTGGCTAGTTTTTGACAATTGTTCATGTTCTGTTGAGGGCGATCGCTTGGAAATCAGGCGATCGCCCTTGTTTTGTTCACGTCCCCATGGCGGCTGAAGATTTGCTTTGAAGATCTCCCGTGAATGGCAGAATTGCCTAATACGAGGATGGCTGGAGAGCCAGAGCTGCTTCACCCTGTGAGGTAGGCCTTTGGCGGCTGGCTCCGCTGTTGTTGTTAAGTCCCTGATTACTGGAATTGAACGTTTTGCTATGACCCCTCCCTATTTGCGGCCGGCTCCTTGGTGGAATTGGTTGGGCCTGTTGGCTCTGGTGACGGCGGTGTTGTGGTTGTTGCGGGGGGTGGGGCTGTTGGGCTTTGTGCCGGGAATTGTGTTTGGTGTTTTGTTTTTGGCGATGGGGGTGTTGCTGCTGTTGGGCGTTTGGGGGGTGCGATCTCGCCGTTGGTAGTGGATGGCGGGCCGTCCCGTGGCAGCGCCCTATTGCAGGGGCAAGAAGATGGTCATCACTTCGCCGCGCTGGGGCCGCTGCCGGATGGTGAGTTTGCCCCCGATCGCCTGGAACAGGTTTTTGGTGACATGTAAATTCAAGCCAAAGCTGCCGGTTTCCGGTTGGAAGGTCAGCAACTGCCCGATCGACTTCAGCGATTCCAGGCGGGTGGCCGCGCCCATTGCGTCGTAGCGCAATTGCACCTTCAGTTGGCTGCCGGCCGTTTCCGCTTCCATGTCGATGCGGCTACCGGCGGGCAGGGTGCGGGCCAGGTTTTCAATAATTTCCGCCAACATTCGATCGAGCAAGGTGGGGTCGCTGGCAACCGTGGGCAGTTTGTGCGGTAGCTTCACCGTCAGTTCCAAGTTGTGGCGGCTGGCCTGTTGTTGCCAACGGGGAATGCTGGATTGAAACACCTGGGCCAGGGGAATGGGCGTGAGGGACAGGTGGGCGCTGTTGCTGGTTTCCAGTTCAACGGCCTTGAAAATCAGGTCAAAGCGGTTGATTTGTTCGGTACATTCCCGATCGATTTTTTCGATGTAGTTCACCGCCTTGTCCTGCAAATTTTGCTGGCGCATCAGCAGGCGGGTGAAGGTGCGGATCGTGGCCAGGGGCGTGCGGACGCTGTGGGCGAGGGCTTGCAAAAGCTCCAGGTCGATCGCGGGTTTGGCCGGTTGCGGTCGGGCTGAGGCCCGCAGGGGGCGACGGCGCGGCTCCGAATGGGCGGGGTTGCTGGGAGCTGGCAGGGCTTGCAGCAGGCGCTCTGTGAAGGCGCTGACGATCCGATAGCTGGGTTCCACCAAAGGAAACTGTTGAGCCAGGGCATCAAACGGCCCGAGCTGCTGAGGGGCGTTCAGTTGCACCCGGGCCCGCAAGGCTTGCCAGACGGCGGCGATCGCCTGAGGCTCAAAGGAGAAGCGAAAAACCAGTTGGCCGGTGGAGTCTTCTTGGAGCGAGAGAGCCAAGCTAAAGTCCCGCATTCGCACCACGCAAAAGGATTCTGCGGCCAGGGGATCCACCGGAGCTAGGCCGATCGCCCGTTCCGTCACTTCCGGACAGGGTTCGCCCCCATCGGCGGAGGGCAACAGCCACAGGGATTGCCAAAGGTGGCTGCTGAATGTCCAGACCGAGAGGCGATCGAGCCAAGACCCCGTAAACAAGGGCAGGGGCCCCAACAGCACCACCCCTTGATCGATCGCTTCGGAGGGTAAGGCTTCCGCAAAGTCCGTGATGAAGGCCGCTTCGATCGCGTCGGCCGCTTCCATGGATTGGGCCATGATTTGGGCGATCGCCTTCGTGGCCCCCTGCCATTGGGCCTCGGCGGATAGGGTTCCTGGGCCCGCTCCGGGGGTAAGGGGAGCAAGCAGATGACCCACCGTTGGTAACACCCATCCATTCATAGTTGGTCGATCGATCCGTTGGCGATCGAGCGGGCGATCGCTCAGAGCAGGGGAGGGAAGCGGCATCGCGGGTTTGGGGTTCGCCGCAATCGTCGAGAGCGTCGTCACACGCGCTAGGGATTTAGACTTAGGGGATTTGCCTCAAGTGTATCGGCAAGGCCCCGGAGTCGCGCACCCCAAAACCGAACGTTGCGAGTCGCGATCGCCGCCATTGGTTTGGCCAACGCCCAATCGCTCCAGCACTTGAGCCAACACCAACGCAGTCCAATCAATATCCGCTTCCGTGGTGCTCTGGCCCAGGCTTAAGCGCAGGGCCGCTGTGGCTTCGGCGGAATCGTAGCCCATTGCCAACAGGGTGGGACTCGGGGTCAGGCTGCCGCTGCTACAGGCGGATCCAGAGCTGGCGGCAATGCCCGCCCGATCGAGCTGGCGCACCAAATCCCGACCACTGGGCAGGGGCAACCGTCCCCGTAAACAAAAGCTGACATGGTGGGGCAAGCGATGGAGCCGATCGCCCGTGGGATGCAAAGCGGGCAGGAGAGCCAAACGCTCAAACAAGCGATCTCGCAGTTGACCAAGCCGCTGAGCCTCCGTTTCCCAGGTTTGGGCCATGCGTTCCGCCGCCGCCCCAAAGGCCGCGATCGCCGGTAGAGCCTGAGTTCCCGATCGCCGCTTACTCTCCTGGCCACCGCCCAGCAACTGGGGAGCCAAATTAATCCCCGGCCGCGCCCACAGGGACCCAGCCCCTTGAATGCCGTAGATCTTGTGGCTGGAGAGGGACAGCAAATCCACCGGCAGGGTTTGCAAATCCACCGCCACCCGGCCCACCGCCTGCACCGCGTCCGTGTGGAATAATGCGCCCGATCGCCGGGTAATCGTTCCCAACTCCGCGATCGGTTGCAGGGTTCCCACCTCGCTTTGGGCAAAAATAATCGACACCAGCACCGTTTCCGGGCGAATGGCCAAAGCCAAGTCCGACGGATTCACCCGTCCGGCGCGATCGACCGGCAAGCGCGTAATCGCCCAGCCTTGAGCCTCCAGCCGCTCCAAGGTTCGCTCGATCGCCGAATGTTCCACCTGCGAGGAAATAATATGGCGCGGTTGGGTGAACCGCTGGGCCACCCCCAAGATCGCCAAATTGTCCGCCTCCGTGCCCCCCGAGGTGAAAATCACCCCCGTGGGATCCCCATTAATCAACGTCGCCACCTGCAACCGCGCCGTTTCCAGCACCATGGCCGAGCGATCGCCCCAACTATGAATGCTTGACGGATTTCCCCATAGTTCCGTCATCACCCGTTGGGCCGCCGCGATCGCCACATCACAGGGCGGCGTGGTGGCGCTGTGGTCTAGATAAATTTGCATGGGCAATCCATTGGCATCAAGGTTCAGGAATTGTGGCGCAGGAATTAAGGTTCAGGAATTTTGGTCTTTGGCCATTGAAGATGCAGTATTCAAGGTGCAGTCTTTAGGGTGCAGTATTCAAGGTGCAACATTGTCCATCGATTCTTCCGCCTCTCCTGCTGCGATCTCGATCGACAAAGAACCCAAAACCAAGCGATCGCTTAACTGAATCCATTGCTCCAGGCTCAGTTCTTCTGCCCGCGCCGTTTCAGGAATTGCCAGCTCAACCAAAGTATGACGCAACTGATCCAAATCCACGACGCTTTTTAGATTGTTGCGCAACATCTTACGGCGACTGGCAAAGCCCAATTTCAACAATGTTTCAAAGCGCTTCACATTTTGCGGCGACTGCGGAAAAGGGCGGGGCTGAATTTTCACCACCGCTGAATCGACCTTGGGCGGCGGTGAAAAAGCCTTGGCCCCCACATCGCAAACCCAAGAGCAATCCGCTAAAAAGCGCGATCGAATCGAAAGGGCGCTGTAATGTTTGCTGCCCAAATTCGCCACCAACCGCAGGGCCACTTCCTTTTGCACCAACAGCACGATCGACTCAAAGGGTTGCGATCGCGGTTGGGCGATCGTCCCCAATAAATGCTCCAAAATTGGGCCCGTAATGTTATAGGGAATATTGGCCACCACCTTATTGGGATTTTGGAACTGGGGATTCGGAAAAGCCGCCAACTGTTCCGGCCAATCTAAAGTCAAAATATCGCCCTGAAGCAGCAAGAAATTGTCCCGCTGCCCAAACTTTTTCACCAGCTCAGGACAAAGATCGCGATCTAACTCAACGGCAACCACTGCCCCCGCCTGATCCAGCAATTGCCGAGTCAAGACCCCCTGACCGGGGCCAATTTCCAAAACCCGATCCTCTGGGGTCAGTTCCGCCGCTGAAATAATTTTGGCAAGGGCTTTTTCACTTCTCAACCAATGTTGACCAAAGCGTTTCCGAGGTTTTGGCATGGCTTTGCTGCAATCTTTGCTCAGTGATCTGTACTCAGTAATTAATTCACTATTCAATCAGCATCAAAAATGAATTCATGATCCAAATCAATGACCGATCGCACTTTTGAAGGAATGATCATGAAGAATAGGGCAATGATGGATCTCGTGATGGATCTATGGATCTAATGAATCGAGAATCAGGAAATCATTGATCGGGGGTTAATTCATTGGGATTGATTCATCGGGTTGATTCATCGGATTGATTCATCATTGAATCGCTAATCGATACGTCGTTAAAGGGGAGTGGATGGTTGATGAATCCCGTATCAACGCTGATCACTCGGGTATTGCCAAGAAAAATGTGTCGCCTTTAACTTGTCTTGGTTCCAAAAACAGTGCCAGAGTCTGATGAGGCAGCGCTTGGGAGCATGACTCGCTCAGGCTTAGGGGGTGTTGTCATTTTTCGAGTGAGGCTGAAACGGTTGATCTTTCGTGCCCTAGTCGTCGTAACAAGGGGCTTAAGCCCCTTGCTCCCCACGATTCGCTAACAGCAGATCTAGGGTTTCATGCTCAATGACGACAGGCCCTAGGCTCCAGTACCAAGCCCAAGGGATTCACGCGAAATTGCCCCCACAGGCAAGCTGAACATCAAAAACCAGAATTGCTCAAGAAAGGAGAAAACCGAATGACGGACGTGGTTTGGCAATTGCTGCTGATTGGATTGGCGGCAGGGTTAGCGGGGGGCCTGTTTGGCATTGGCGGCGGGGCGATTATGGTGCCGGCCATGGTGCTGTGGCTGGGCCTAGACCAAAAATTAGCAACGGGCACATCCCTTGCGGCTCAGGTGTTGCCGATCGGGCTGTTGGGGGCGATGGTGTATTACCGCAACGGCAATCTCAACATCAAGTACGGGTTGTTGATTGTGGTGGGATTGCTGGTGGGGAATTACTTTGGGGCAATATTCGCCAATCAACCCTACATCAGTTCGGCCCTGATGAAGAAACTGTATGGGGGCTTTTTGCTGCTGATTGGGTTGCGCTATTTGACAGTGCGCTGAGAGGTTGATCAACAGGTTGGGCGATGATCGCACGGACTGGGAATAAAGGTGGGGGATGATCTGGCAAGCGCCATACATATGAAAACGATGGGAGAAAGTCGCCCATGATTGCTTGGGCTATTTTGCAGGCGGGTGGGCCGGTGGTTGTGCCCTTGCTGTTGGGATCGATCGCGACGGTGACGGTGGCGATCGAGCGGGCTTGGTTCTGGGCCCAGGTGCGGCGCGATCGATCCCAACTGGTTCCAGCGGTTTTTGAGCTGTATGGACGCGATGCCAAGGCGGCGATCGCCCGGTTCCAGCAATATGCCGACGGCCTCCCGATCGCCCGCATTAGTTTGGCCGCCTTGGAGCTACACCGCCCCCACCCGATCGCCTTTCGCTTGGCCCTCAGCGCCGCCACCCAAGCCGAACGGCCCCAACTGCGGCGCTTTGACCTGTGGTTGCAAACCGTGACGGCCCTGGCTCCGTTGTTGGGCCTGTTGGGCACGGTCACTGGCCTGATGGGAGCCTTTGCGGGTCTCGATTGGGCCGGGGAGGGCCCCAGCCGCGTGAATGCGGGTCTGAGTGAAGCGCTGGTTTCCACGGCGATCGGGCTGGTGGTGGCGCTGTTGGCCCTCACCCTGGGCAATCTGTTCCGGGCCTATGCTCGACGGGAGCAAATGGCCATTACGCGCGATTGTCGTACCCTAGAGCGGCTGTATTTGCATCATTACTGGCACTTCAACGCGCCCGATCGGCCCGGATACCACTGCCGTCGGCGCGATCGGCGCGATCGTTCAAGCCCCGCCCAGCTCTAGGATTACCCGATTTTCCAAGCTCCCGATTTTTCAAGTTCCCGGCTTTCCACTGCTCAGAATCCCTGAGTGTCCAGATCTAGTGTCCAAATCTCTGGTGTCCAAATCTCTGGTGTTCAAATTTCCCCAATATTCAAATTTCCACCGAATTCAAATTTCCACCGATTCTCTACGCCAGATTTACAGTGTTGCTTCATTGATGTTACATTTCTTCACAGGAGGCTAATTAGCCAACGCCCGGAGAACTGTCAAGCACTAACCGCCGCTTCAAGTTGCCATCAACCCTATTCGTTGAAACTGCTGAAACTGCGATGGTGTGCGTCTTTGTCACTCAAAATGCAAAGTCGATGACATCCCCGGCCAGGTTTTAATTGGTATTCTCCCAACACAGCAAGCACGGCCAGCCGCCCCAACGGCTGGCTTTTTCACGATCGGGGTAGCAATCACCGCTGCGATCGAACCCGTTGCCCAGCCCCCGGAGATCTTGGCCCAATTTGCAAAGCGTCGTGATAGACTTTTATGCCAGCAAACCAGCCGCTCGATCGATGCTGTTTTAACTGTTTGGTGAGTTTTGCTGCCCCCATCGTGGCAAAATCTTCAGCAGCAACACACCCGATCGACAACGCACGGGTCACACGGCTCCGGATGGCTAAAGGTCAGCGCTTGACTGCTCAAGACTGGCGACAGATCCTTTCCTTTCAATTGAGCAATAGCAAGTCTATTTGAATTGAATAGTTATCAAACAACCTTTATTCAGCAGCTTGCAGCAGAGCGTTTGATATCCCCGCGCGAGCTGTGTTTTGCTCAGAGCTGGCAAGTTTTCCAAACTTGTCTTTTCCATCGAGGTGCTCTCGATTCAATGGCAACCGAATGGTAACTGCCAACCACCACATCCAGTCACCCGGCGCTTAGTCTCCTGGCGCTTGCTGCAAACCATCAGAGGGATCCGTCATGTCCATTCGCCTGTACGTTGGCAATCTGCCCAAAGAAGTCGATCGCAAAGAACTCGAAGCCGTCTTTGCCGGCACGGGCGACCTGACCTCCACCAAGGTCATTGTCGATCGCAAAACCGGAAAATGTCGCGGTTTTGCATTCGTGACGGTTCCCACTGATGAACTCGCCGACCAAATCATCGAACAGTTCAACGGTTCCACCTTCAAAGACACCGTGCTGAAAATTGAAAAAGCCATGCCCCGCAAAGGCAAGGGCGATGACGAAGCCCCCGAAAGTGCCGAAGCTAGCCCCGTCAAGGCAGCTCGCCGCAGCGGTGGCGGTGGTGGTGGCAAAAAAGGCAACGGTGGCGGTCGTCGTGCTCCTGGTGGGGCTGTGGTTGCCGAAAGCAGCGCCGCTTCTGCCCAGCCAGATCCCCGCTGGGCCGGTGAGTTGGCGAAGCTGAAGCAACTGCTGAACGCTCAAACGACTGGCTCCTAAGGTTTTCTAGGTTTCCGGCGGGTCAATTGGGTTCAGGTCAGCGGTTCGATCGCCCTCAATTGCCCGAGAAGCCAGAAAAGATTGAACGCCCATTGAACGTCCATCGTGCAACAATTGACCCGATCGCAGCTCTGATCCTGTTGATGAACCCAACGGCTTAAGGTCGGCTTCAGTCGGTTGAGGTTAATTCCAGACCAGTTGCCCAAACCGCACAACGTTTTCCACTCTTCAGAAATTGCAATCACACCATGTTTGGTCGTGGGTTTGTCCCTTGCCAGATGTGGTGTTTTTTTTGGCTGAATGCCAGAAATTCTCAAGAGTAATCTCCAAGGGCAATCTCCAATGGCAATCTCCAAGGGCAATGTTCAAGAGCAATCTCCAAGCATGAGTTGGCGGAACCGGAGGGCAAGGGCGATCGCTCGATCGCTCCCCATCGTGATAGCAAGGGAAACATTGACCCTTTAAGGATCTCTCGGAAAAAATTACGAATTGGAAATTTTAGCTGAACATCTAATCGATCTTCAGAGTAAGCTCTAATTGGGGATTAGCAGTTCGCCATCTACTCCAATTTTCTGGAATCTACTCCAATCGGCTGGGATCTACTCTAATTCGCCTGCGCTGATCTCCTCTTCGCCAGTGCTTTCATCAGCCCATATCAGGGACAATTTCAGCGAAATCTGGCATCTTTGGTTAGCCTTGCTCTGCAAAATGCGATGTAAGACGCAACTCAAGATTTTCAACCCAAGATTTTCAACCCAAAGCTTTATTGAAAACTGAATCCCAGACTAGATTTCAGACTGAATCAGGGACTAGATCTTAGATTTAAGGCTGAATTTAGGCCGGAGTCTAAAAACCATATCCCGAATTGGAGGTTGGAATGGGTTAACCTCAATGCCATTCATTACAGTGATTCATTCAGTGCGATTAGTTCAGCACCATGAATCCAGTGATATTGATTCAGCGCGGTTCAGAGCCGATCGAGCAGCTTGCATGATCCCACTGCCCATTTGGTCATTGCCGATCGCGTCCTGACCCATTTTGATTGAGTTACTTGACCATTTTGCTGACGGATGATCAGGAGTCAGTGGCGCGTCTTTGAGCTGGACGCAGTGAGTTTTGCACCGGTTCTTAGGCGGAGGTTATACAGGGTGGTGGTGTGAATTCGCGATCGCCCGGTCACAGGTGCTTTGACCCATGAAAACTGCACTTCAACCAATCCTAAGGGTGTTAGGGTGTGCCCCCGATCGCAGCCTGCGGTTTTTCCTGGTTACAGACGCTGCATCAGGGAATCAACAGAATAGGAACGGCCGCATCATGATCGGCTGGATTGCGGGATGCTCAAGTGCAATTGAATGGGCGAAACCACAACATAGTCACTCCTTGTTCTACGTCACCCTTAACCTGGTAAACCCAAGGCTATGAAGATTCTGATCTATTCCTACAACTATCATCCTGAGCCGATCGGGATTGCACCGTTGATGACTGAGCTAGCGGAGGGGCTGGCTCGGCGTGGTCACGAAGTTCGCGTTTTGACGGGAATGCCAAACTACCCGGAACGGCGGATTTACGAAGGCTATCGGGGCAAGTTGTATTGCACGGAAGTGATTAACAATGTGCGAATCGATCGCTGCTATGTCTGGATTCGACCCAAGCCCGGCCTGCTGACGCGGTTGGCCCTGGATGGCAGTTTTGCGATCACGAGTTTCCTGCGGGCCCTGAATGGCTGGCGACCCGATGTGATGTTGATGACTTCGCCTCCGTTGGCGGCGACGGTTCCGGCGGCCCTGCTGCGGTGGATGTATCGCTGCCCGCTGATCCTAAATTTGCAAGATATTTTGCCGGAAGCGGCGGTGCATACGGGGCTGATTACCAGCAAGCGGGCGATTCAGGTTTTTGAGGCCCTGGAGCGATTTGCCTACAAAACCTCAACGGCGATCAGCGCGATCGCGGAGGGTTTTGTGGACAACCTGGTGAGCAAGGGGGTGTCGCCCAACAAGATTGCCCTGATTCCCAACTGGGTGGATGTGAACTTTGTGCAGCCCATGCCGAAAAACAATGCATTTCGTGCAGCCCATGGGTTACAGGGCAAGTTTGTGGTGCTTTATTCGGGCAACATTGCCTTGACCCAAGGGCTGGAAACGGTGATTGATGCGGCGAAGGTGCTGGATGGCCGGCCCGAGGCGGCCCAAATTCAGTTCGTGATTGTGGGTGAGGCGCGGGCGATCGAGCGATTGGGGCAATATTGCCGTGAAAATGCCGTGAGCGATCGGGTCAAGCTGTTGCCCTTTCAACCTCGGGAAGCACTGCCGGAAATGATGGCGGCGGCGGATGTGAGCTTGATTGTGCAGCGGCGCAACGTGGTGGGCTTCAATATGCCCTCGAAAACCCAGGTCATTTTGGCCAGTGGCCGGCCGATCATTGGATCTGTGCCGGGCCATGGCACGGCGGCCCAGGCCATCCGGCGCAGTGAGGCGGGGATTGTGGTGGAGCCGGAGTCGCCCCAGGCCTTGGCGGAGGCGATTTTGGCCCTGGCTCAGGATCCTGATCGGGCTGAACGGTTGGGTCGTCAGGGTCGCCAACATGCGCTGGAAATGTATAGCTTTGACTCGTCGCTCGATCGCTACGAACAGTTGTTTAACCACTTGGTGAAGCAGTCTCGCCGTCATTCGGCTGCGGTGACAGTTCCGGCAGACCTGACGGGCACAGCGCAACCGCTGCAACTGCCCCAACCCTCAGCCAGCAATCGATCGCACTAAATTACTCGCAATCTCAGCAATTAGCCTTCTTGATCCAGCGTGATTCAGCGAAATTCCGCCAGATCTCGCAAGGCTAGCCCAATGCGCCTGGGTCAAAAAGTCCTAGGTCAGCTTCAGGGCATCATAACTGCCGAACACCTTCAAGGTTTCCACCCGATCGCGCAGTTCTGCCAATGCTGCCTGGGTGCGAGCTTCCTGTTGCCCGGCTTCCAAATCCAAAAAGAAAACATAATCCCCCAGTCCACGCTTGGAAGGACGAGATTCAATCCGACAAAGATTGATGTCCCGTTCCGCCAAGGTGGCCAGGGGCTGCAAAAGGGAGCCGGGCCGGTTAATGGTTGAGAAGGCGATCGCTGTGTGGCTGCCGGTGAGGTGCGCCGGTTCTCGGGCAATGACCCAAAACCGGGTGCAATTGTCTGGGCAATCACTGATATCACGAGCCAAAACGGGCAAATCGTACAGTTGGGCCGCTCGCTCTGAGGAAATGGCAGCGGTTTGGGGCTGTTCCTGCACGTTGGTCAAGGCTTCGGCGGTGGAATTGGTGGGCAGGGGCTTGGCATTGGGCAAATGGGTTTCGATCCACCGCTGACATTGAGCCAGGGCTTGGGGATGGGAATAGACCGTGGTGATCGCCTTCAGGTCTGGGGCTTGGGTCACCAGCACATGGGCGATCGGGAGCAACACCGCCTGTTGCACATGTAGCCCCTCCAGTTGCCAAAGGGTGTCGAGGGTGGTGGTGACGCTGCCTTGAATGGAATTTTCCACGGGTACGACAACCAGGGGCACTTCGCCGCTGGCGGCCGCTTCCAGGGTTTTGGCAATGCTTGGGTAGGGGCGAAACTCCCCTCGGAAGGCTTCCTGGCTCGATCGCCACTGGGCATAGCCGGTGGTGGCGGCCTCGGCATAGGTTCCCGCCGGGCCAAGGTAGCCAATCGTGATTGGGTGGGGGGAATCGGTCATCGCCATCGCCATCGCCAGAATATGGGGTATGAAATCCGGTATGCGGAGTTAGAAAGTTGCAGGATGCAGAATCGGCAGCGGCCATCAAGAACCGTTGATGAACCCTCGTTTTGAATCGCTGCCCAGTTTGCAGAAGGTTCTCCGCAGATAGTTCTTCGCAGATAGTTCTCAGAATACGATTTCCAGATCCCGACTGTGCCGGTTGATGCGCCCAGTCTTGGGCCGAATTGGAGCCAACAGATCGCCCCGAGACCAGGGTTTTGGCAAAATGCACCGCCACTCTGGGCGATCGCTCGGGTTCGGCTGGCCGCCCCCCGCCGATCGCCAAACCGGTATGATGGAATGCATTGGGTAGCGTTAAGTCATGCTTAGTTCCCAAAATTTGGGTCTAATCGGGTCTAATCCGTGTCAACCGCTTGCCAAGGAGCTGTCCTGTGGTGACAGCCCGGCGGTGACCACCGTTGCCCAAGGATGAGTTGAACCTAACGCGGAGACTTTTTCGGTGGCTGCTGGCTTCTCTGCCTCACAGACGATCGATATGCCGATGCCGCCAATGCGTCGCCCGGTCGCTGAATATCTGCGTCAGCCGCACCGGGTCGCGTTGGCGGCGGCCCAACCGGGGCACTTAGTGGCCCTGGGGGGCGATCGCTATCGGCTTTCGGTGCCAACCCTAACCTTTGCTCATTTGCAGTTCCAACCCATGGTGGATTTGCGGGTTTGGACTGACGAAGCAGGCGTAGTGCGGATGCGATCGGTTGGTTGCCAACTGGTGGGCCTCAAGGGGTTGGACAACGGCTTTTCCCTGGAGTTGACGGGCCAAATGCGAGCCATTAGCACCTCAGCGGGCGATCGCCTGAAGGGCGTGGTGGATTTAGGGGTGCGTGTAAAATTGCCCCCACCGCTCGATCGCCTGCCGGCCGCCACCATGCAGTCCACGGGTCAACTGCTGTTGACCCAAGTGCTGGCCAAGATGAAATATCGCTTGGTAGACCGGTTGAGCGCTGACTATCGCCGTTGGGCCACGGAGTCCACCTCCGCCTCGCTGCCCCTGCGCTCTATCCCAGGCTCCAATGCCGCCCGCCGCAAGACCCCATGACCTCCGATTCCAGCCCTGCAATCAATCCCATGACCCCTTTGCCCGAGTCGGCCCTCGATCGCCCCGCCACCGTGCGGATTGTGGGCGCGGGGCCCGGTGACCCCGACCTCATTTCCGTGCGAGGTCAAAAACTCCTGGCGGCGGCCGATACGGTCTTTTTTGCTGGCTCCCTTGTGCCGGAAGCGATGTTGAGCCATTGCCAGCCAGAGGTGGAAGTGATCGACACCCGATCGCTCGTCTTGGAAGATTGGTTGCCCACGTTGATCGATCGGGCCCGGGCCGGAAAACAGGTGGTGCGACTGCAAGACGGCGACCCCTCCCTCTATGGCGCACTCCATGAAGTGGTGGCCCAACTGTTGGAGCAAGAAATTCCCTTTGAAGTGGTTCCCGGAATCAGCGCCTTCCAAGCGGCCGCCGCCCGTTTGGCCGTGGAGCTGACCGTGCCCAACCTGGTGCAAAGCATCATCCTCACCCGGGCCCGAGGCGAAACCCAAGTGCCCGACGCGGAAGATCTAGCCAGCCTGGCCGCCCACAAAGCCAGCCTTTGTCTGTACCTGAGTGCCCACCATGCCCAGCGGGCCCAAGACCAGCTCGCGGCCCATTACCCACCGGAGATGACCATCGCGGTTTGCTACCGAATCGGGTGGGAGGATGAGCGAGTGGTGCTTTGCCGGTTGGATGAGTTGGCCAGCATCACCCACCAGGAAAAACTAACGCGCACCGTTCTTTATGTGATTAGTCCGGCCCTGGATGCCATGACCACGGCCACCACCGCCCGATCGCGCCTTTACAGTGGCGATCACCGCCACATTTTCCGCCCCAAAGCCAGCCAAGCCTAGACTTGAGGGGATCAACTACCCATCGCTGGAATGGGTATAGCCCAGCAGCGATAGAGTTTCGAGTAGTGCCAGAATTCAGTAATGATGAGCGCCTGCAAGCCTCGCGGCATAAGCTATCCGTTACCGAAAGCCATCACCACACAGGCACTACTCGCTTCTGAATATAATGGTCTCCTAACTCAGAATTGATCCCTATCTCCATGCCGAAGTCTGCCGCATCCACCACTAATCAGGGTGCCAACCTTGGTTATGAGTCCGACCTGTTTAAAGCAGCGGATAAGTTACGGGGCAACATGGAGCCATCGGACTATAAGCACGTTGCCTTGGGCTTAATTTTTCTGAAGCACATTGGCGATCGCTTTGAAGGGCGGCGGCAAGAACTGATCGCAGAATTTCCCGATGATGCGGAAGCTCTGGAAGACCGGGACGAGTACATGGCCGAAAACGTTTTTTGGGTTCCCCCGGTGGCCCGGTGGTCACATCTGCAAGCGAATGCCAAACAGCCGACGATCGGGAAGTTGATTGATGAGGCAATGTTGGCGATCGAAAAAGAGAATGCTTCACTCAAAGGTGTGCTGCCGAAGGAATACGCCCGGCCAGCGCTTAGTGCAGTGATGCTGGGTGAATTAATCGATCTGATTTCCAATATTGCGTTGGGCGAGACTCAGGATACTGCCAGAGACGTTTTGGGGCGGGTCTATGAGTATTTTTTGGGTCAATTTGCCGGGTCGGAAGGGAAGCGGGGCGGCGAGTTTTACACGCCCCGATCGGTCGTGCGGGTGATGGTGGAAATGCTGCAACCATTCCAAGGGCGGGTCTATGACCCCTGTTGTGGTTCCGGCGGTATGTTTGTGCAGTCGGAAAAGTTTGTGCAAGACCACGCGGGGCGAATTGGCGACATTGCCATTTATGGCCAGGAAAGCAACTACACCACTTGGCGACTGTGCAAGATGAATTTGGCGGTTCGGGGGATTGATTCCGATATTCGTTGGAATTCAGACGGATCGTTTCATAAGAATGAATTGCCCGATTTGCGCGCCGATTTTATTTTGGCGAATCCGCCCTTTAATATTTCCGATTGGGGTGGCGATCGCCTGCGGGAAGATGGGCGCTGGAAATTTGGTATTCCGCCAGCGGGCAATGCAAACTATGCCTGGTTGCAGCACATTTGGCATCATTTGGCCCCCAAGGGAACGGCGGGCGTGGTGTTAGCAAATGGGTCGATGTCGTCGCAACAGAGCGGTGAGGGTGAGATTCGCAAGGCAATGATTGAAGGGGACGCGATCGACTGCATGATTGCGTTGCCGGGTCAGTTGTTTTATTCAACGCAAATTCCGGCCTGTTTGTGGTTTTTGGCCAAGGACAAATCAAACGGCATTGCGAGGGATAAAAAGCTGCGCGATCGGCGGGGAGAAATCCTATTTATTGATGCCCGCAAGTTGGGCTACATGGCCGATCGCACCCGTCGCGAATTTAGCGATCAGGACGTGGCGAAAATTGCGGATACCTATCACGCTTGGCGCGAAGGCAGCGGCTATGAAGACGTGGCGGGTTTTTGCAAATCGGCGACCTTAGACGAAATCCGCGGCCATAACTATGTGCTCACGCCGGGGCGGTATGTGGGGGCGGCGGCAACGGAGGAGGACGATGTGCCCTTTGAGGAGCGGATGGCGGAGTTGACGGCAACGCTGGCGGAACAGTTCAAGGAGTCGGCAAGACTGGAGGGGGCAATTCGGGAGAATTTGCGGGGCTTGGGCTATGACTTTTGAGGTCTTTTGCTAGGCGGTGGTATCGATTCCTGATGTTTGTAGTTGTTCGATCGCCCATGGGAAGGCTGAAGCGATGGCAGATATGGAAATTACTGGCGATGTTCCGCAGGCTCCGGGGGGGCAAATTCTGATTTATCAGGATGGGGGGCTGAATTTACAGGTGCGTTTGGCTGGGGAGACGGTGTGGCTAACCCAGCGCTTGATGGCTGACTTATACCAAGTCTCGGTTAAGACCATTAATGAGCACCTTGTCAACATTTACAGCGAAGGTGAACTGGACTCGTCGGCAACTGTCCGGAAATTCCGGATAGTTCAAACGGAAGGAGCGCGGCAAGTCAAGCGAAACCTCGACCATTACAGCCTTGAGGCGATTTTGGCGGTGGGGATGCGGGTGCGATCGGCGCGGGGAACAGTGTTTCGGCAGTGGGCGATCGCGCGTTTGGGGGAACTCCTGGTGAAGGGGTTCACGATGGATGATGAGCGCATCAAGGCGGGGCGGACGCTGGGGGATGACTATTTTGAGGAGTTGCTGGCACGGATTCGGGATATCCGATCGTCGGAGCGGCTGTTTTATCAAAAGGTCTTGGACATCTACGCCACGAGCATTGATTACGATGGCAATGCGGAGGCATCACAGCTATTTTTTAAGACGGTGCAAAATAAGATGCACTGGGCGGCCCATGGTCACACGGCGGCGGAAATTATCGCAGAGCGGGCGGATGCAAACCAGCCGAATATGGGTTTAACGTCTTGGAAAAATGCACCCCATGGCAAGGTTCGCAAGGGAGATGTGGCAATTGCCAAAAATTATTTGAGTCAGGATGAATTGGAGGCGTTGAATCGAATTGTGTCGGCGTATTTGGAGTTTGCGGAGCTTCAGGCGCTGAATCGAAGACCGATGTATATGAGCGATTGGATCACAAAGTTAGATGATTTTTTGAAGTTGTCGGATCGGGAGATTTTGACCCATGCGGGCAAGATTTCAGCAGCCCTGGCGAGGTCAAAGGCGGAGGCAGAATACGAAAAATTTCATGAGTTTCAGTTGGGGGAACCGCAACCGGTGGATGATGATTTTGGTGAGGTTATGGGCAAGGTTAAGAAAATTGAGACGATAACGAAGCGAAAAACTACCCGTAAGAAAAAGAGTACTGATTGATAAGAAGGTGGCGATCAATGAGTAATCTAAAAGAAAGACCGCATCTTAGCTTGCTACAGCAGAAACGAGAGGATATTCTCGCGATCGCCCAAAAACACGGGGCTAAGAATGTCAGGATTTTTGGTTCTGTGGCTAGGGGTGAAGCGGGTGAGGATAGCGATATTGATTTTTTGATTGATTATGACCTCGATAAAATATCGCCTTGGTTTCCTGCGGGTTTACTGCTAGATTTGGAAGCGCTGCTGGGGTTTAGGGTTGATGTGGTGACTGAGCAGGGACTCAAGCCGCGAATTAGAGAGCGCGTACTCAAGGAGGCTCTTTTGTTATGAGAATTCTGGCTAGAAGTTGTGGGCTGTTTTGCCGAGTGTGGCGCGATTGACAGCGGCGTTAGATGAAATTATTGAAGGTCAAAAGAAGGAAATCAATGAGTGAATTTCAGACATCTACGCTTGATGATATGTGCGATTTGATTATTGATTGCCCACACTTTACACCTGAATGGACTACAGAAGGTTTTGTTGTTATTAGAAATCAAAATATTCGTCATGGAAAATTAGATTTAAGTGATCAAAACTTTACTCATAGAGAAGATTTTGAACGCCGTATCAAGCGAGCAAAGCCTAGGGCGGGAGACATCATTTTTACTCGGGAAGCTCCAATGGGTGAAGTATGTCTTATTCCAAAAGGGCTAGAGTGCTGTCTAGGACAACGACAGGTTCTCTTACGCCCTAAAGTAGATATTAGCGGTCAATATCTATTTTTTGCCTTACAGTCACCCTACGTTAGACACCAAATATTCTGGAATGAGGGTACAGGATCTACAGTTAGTAATGTTCGTATTCCAGTTCTCAAAGCACTAAGGATTCCGCGTCAATTAAATGAAGAAGCGATCGCCCGTATTCTCTCTTCCCTCGACGACAAAATCGAGCTGAATCGGCGGATGAACGAAACCTTGGAGGCCATAGCCAGGACAATTTTCAAGGATTGGTTTGTGGACTTTGGCCCCACCCGCGCCAAACAGGAGGGCCGCACCGCCTATCTGCCGGAGCATTTGTGGTCGCTGTTCCCAGGGGCGATCGACCCTGAGACAGGCTTACCGCAAGGGTGGGAATTAACAGCTTTAGGATCTATTGCAGAATCAGTAAATAGAACTGTTAATCCCACAGAAATTGACGAAAAAACTCCCTACATTGGATTAGAGCATATGCCACGCCATTCTATAGCTTTGTCTGAATGGGAAGGCGCTGGCAAAGTTACGAGTAATAAACTCGGGTTTGAAACTGGCGAATTTTTATTTGGAAAGTTACGGCCTTATTTTCATAAAGTAGGGATTGCACCATTAAGCGGGATTTGTTCGACAGACATCGTTGTAGTTCGCGCAAAATCTGAAATATGGTCATCATTCGTATTAATGGCTATTTCAACCAACAATTTCGTTGAGTACACAAATTCAACATCAACCGGAACTAAAATGCCCCGGACAAGTTGGAGCATTATGGCTAAATATGAATTGCCATTGTCTACTGAACACCTTGTAAAACACTTTAATTTGATGATTAAACCTTGCACAAGTCAAATAACTAGCAATATCCATCTAGATCACACCTTAGCTGCCCTACGCGATCGCCTCCTCCCCAAGCTCATGTCCGGCGAAATTCGGGTTAGAGATGCTGAGAAACTCGTGGAGGAGGCGGTATGACAGCAGATTGGTATCCCGGCATTCGGGCATTCTGCCAACATTGGAATCATGCCCAAACCCTACAAAACACCTTCGCAACATTAGAACAAACCTTTGCTGAAGAACAGGATGCTTGTATTGACGCGGCAAAAGCAATGGTTGAGTGTGCCTGTAGGGTCATTATCGAAACCCTAGATGATCCTCAGAATCCCAAAAAACCTACTGAATCTGATCCTAAGCTTGGCAAGCTTCTTGGGATTGCCACCCAGATGTTAAAGCTAGGAGAAATCAGACATCGCGCCTTTTCAGATTTAATCCGAGAATATAACCGTCTTGCAGAAGCACTGCGAGTTCTCAGAAATGAAGCAGGCACAATTAGTCACGGGAGAGATGGTTTTATCACCAAACTCTCAATTCACCATCGCCGCACCGCAATTCTAGCCGCCGATGCAATTGTAACCTTTTTACATGAAGCCTATATAGAGCAAGGATTAGACCCCTTGCACACTCTGGAACCTTACGATCGGTTTGAACTTTCCAACACGATAATTGATAAATTTACTGTCTTAAAGGTGAATGAATATCAAGATGATGGGTTTCTCTCCATCACAGCTAAATTACCCAATGACGATGAAATTCCTCTTGCCATTGAACCTTCGCGGCTCTTATTTGGGGTCGATCGGCAGGCTTATAAGGTGGCCCTTGATGCCTGCCGAGATGCTGAGTTGATGGATATTAAATCCCCAGAGACTAATCTAGAAGAAGCTGACTAGCAGTACTTAACCAAGTCTAGCTTAGAAATACTTTGAAATCCTTCTAAAACTTCGCCTTAAAGTTTGTTGACTCCTTAAGCCAATCCAATGTTAAAAGACATCATTGCCGTTAAACCCATTCAGGACTATCAACTTTTTCTAACCGTTGAAGATAATCAACAGGGAATTGTTGATCTGATCAAAATCATCGAATTTACAGGCATCTTTGAACCCCTCAAAAATCACGAATACTTTTTAACCGTCCGCGTCGATCCCGACCTCGGCACAATTTGTTGGGACAACGGCGCAGACATCGATCCCGTCCTTTTGTATAGCAAGCTCTCTCAGCCCGATCGCACCCTGGCCGACCTGCGCGATCGCCTCCTTCCCCAGAGCTTCATGTCTGGCAAAATCCGAGTCAAAGAAGCCGAAAAAATGGCTGAAGAGGTGCTGTAGTGCTGAATCAGGAAGAATTTGAAACATTGATCAACGACCCAAATAAATTGATCGAAGGCGATATTGCTTGGAAAAAAGAGCGATCGCCTTGGTCAGGTTTTCGGGCAGAAATCATCAGTCCTGCGGGCTATCCCCTCTTTCTCAAAGGCAGCTACAACCCGATTATTGCTGCCCTGTCCTATCACATTATTCATCACGCCGCTGGACGGATTTATGGACTCGATCTTGGCAAAGATCATCGCAACCCCAACGGCGAATATGTCGGCGAAAAACACAAACACCGCTGGTACGAACCCCTACGGGACAAACAAGCCTACGTTCCGCCAGATATTACCGCCCCCGCCACTGACCCCATCCAGGTTTGGCAGCAGTTCTGCCAAGAAGCAAAAGTCATCCATAATGGCATCATGACACCGCCCCCCGCCGCACAACTCAACCTGTTCCTATGACCACCTCGCCCTGCCAACTGATTGCAGACACCATCGGGCAACTCTACACCTGCTCCGAGGTGAATGGCTTGGTGCGGATTCGGACTCCCTATCTTTATCCCGACGGCGACGTAATCGACTTATTTCTTAAGCCCGAAACCCAAACCTTAACCGACCTCGGCGAAACCCTACGCTGGCTAGATCTGCAAACATTTCGGCAGTCCCTGTCTAAAAAGCAAGAATGGTTTCTGCAAGATATTCAAGTGACTTACGGCGTTGAATTATACGAGGGAATGCTGTTAGTTCGGGTGCAAAATAACCTAGCAGAAGCCATCACTCGGCTCGCCCAAGGCGCGATCGCTGCATCTAATTTGTGGTTGCTGAATCGAACTCGACTCGCCAGCACGGTGAATGATGATCTTGCCGACCTTCTAGAAGAGCGTCAAATTCCCTATGAACGAGATATTAAGGTAGTGGGGCGATCGGCTCGCTCTTGGTCGATGGACTTTCAAACGAGACACCCACGACGCAGCACCTTAATTAAAGTTCTAAGCACCGGCAATCGGGGCGCAGCCAATAGCAAAGTGAATAACGCTGTGGCTGCTTGGGTTGACTTAAATCAATTGCAACTCACCACAGAACCATTACACTTCATTTCGTTATTTGATGACAGCTTAGATGTGTGGAGTTCTAGCCATCTCAGCCAACTTGCTGAATTTTCCAATATTTGCTACCTATCTCAGCCAGAAGAACTGATTGAACAATTGGTAACATGATCTATTTGAACCGCTATGGCCTACAACAACTTCACCCTAAACTCCGTCAAAGACCTATTTAAACTCAAAGTTAAAGACGCTCCCTTCTGCGAAACCTTGCCGCCCGCAGAACCCTCGCCCGAAATGGCCAGCATTCTCGCTGAATGGTTCCCGATCGCCCAGGCCGCCCGCACCGAAAAAGCACTGTCTGAAATGTTGGTGAGTCCCATCCTGCTCGAAGCCAGAAGACTTGCTAACCGACATGTACAACTCTTTTCGGGTGAAGAATTTGATGTCGATCGCGATCGGGGTCTGAATGGCTTCTGTGATTTTTTATTTAGTCGATCAGAAAGTCGATTAACGATTGATGCACCCGTCCTAATGATCGTGGAAGCCAAACGCGGCGAGTTGGAATCTGGCCTCGGCCAATGCGTCGCCGAAATGGTCGCCGCCCAAATTTATAACCAACAACAGGAACAGCCCATTTCAGTGATTTATGGCTCAGTCACCAGCGGCAAACTTTGGCAATTTCTCAAACTAGAAGCCAACACCGTCACCGTTGATTTGACCACCTATCCCGCCATGCCCGTCCAAAAAGTCCTGGGTATTCTGAAATGGATGTTAGTTCAGTGAAAAACCGATAACAGAAACCTTGATCAAAAATCAGCAGCTCCCGCCATGCCCTACCTCAGCGAAGCCCAGGTTGAACAACTCCTCCTTGAGCAATTCCAAACCCTTGGCTATGGCTACCGGGCGGATGTTGTGGTTAACCCCGACGGCTCCCAGCCAGAACGGGAAGCTTATGCCGATACGATCCTGAGCCAACGGTTGCGAACCGCCCTTGATCGCCTGAACCCAAGAATTCCCGCCGCTGCCCGCGATGATGCATTTAAAAAAATCATTGCCACCGAAAAGCCCAATTTAATTGAAGAAAATCGGCGACTCCATCAAGCCTTAGTTGAAGGAATTGATGTGGAGTTTTACGCCGAAGATGGCACGATTCGCGGTGATAAAGTCTATGCGATCGACTTTGCCAACCCCGACAATAACGATTGGTTAGTCCTCAACCAATTTACGGTCATTGAAAACGGCCACAAACGCCGCCCCGATGTGGTTGTTTTCATTAATGGTCTGCCGATCGCCGTGATCGAAATTAAAAAACCCGGCAGCTCCACCGACACGCTCACGGCCGCCCACAACCAACTCCAAACCTATAAAGCGGAAATTTCGGCCCTCTTCCGCACCAACGCCGCCCTCATCACCACCGACGGCCTCACTGCCCACATCGGCTCCCTCACGGCCGATCGAGAACGCTTCGCACCTTGGCCCACGATCGACGGAATAGCGATCGCGCCCAAAGGTCAACCCCAAATGGCCGTGCTGATTGAGGGCGTATTTGAAAAACAACGCTTCCTAGACCTTATTCAAAACTTCACGGTCTTTAGCGACTCCGGTTCCGGCATCCGTAAAATCATCGCTGGCTATCACCAGTTCCACGCCGTCCACAAGGCGATCGCCCGCACTGTTTCTGCGATCCAAACTGATCAAAAAGCCGGCGTGATTTGGCATACCCAAGGCTCCGGCAAAAGCTTCCTAATGGCATTTTATGCTGGCCAACTGGTGCGCCATCCTGACCTACAAAATCCGACGATCGTTGTGATCACCGATCGCAACGACCTAGACGATCAACTCTTTGGCACGTTTTCCATGTGCCGCGACCTGATTCGCCAAACGCCCCAACAGGCCGACAGCCGCGAAGACCTGCAAGCCATTCTGAACCGAGCCGCCGGGGGTGTTGTCTTCACCACAATCCAAAAATTCGCCCCCACGAAAAGCGAAACCACCTATCCCACGTTGAGCGATCGGCGCAACATCATCGTGATTGCCGACGAGGCCCACCGCAGCCAATACGGGTTTAACGCCAAGGTCGATCGCACCACGGGCGACATGGCCTACGGCTTCGCTAAATATCTGCGCGATGCCCTGCCCAATGCCTCGTTTATTGGGTTTACGGGCACACCGATCGAGGCCAGTGATGTCAACACGCCCGCCGTTTTTGGCAACTACATCGACATCTACGACATCAGCCGCGCCGTGGAAGATGGCGCAACCGTGCCAATTTATTACGAAAACCGCCTCGCCCGCATTCAACTCCCCGAAGATCAAAAACCCCAAATTGATGCGGAGATCGAAGAACTTTTGGAAGACGAGGAACAATCAGAGCGGGTAAAACTGAGTCAAAAATGGGCAACGGTGCAAGCGCTAGTCGGCGCAGAATCTCGCCTCAAACTGGTTGCCGCCGATCTAGTTCAACACTTTGAAAATCGGGTTGCAGCTTTGACGGGCAAGGCCATGATTGTCTGTATGAGTCGATCGATTTGCATCAAGCTCTACGACCAAATCATCGCGCTCCGTCCCGACTGGCACAGCCCGGATGACAACACCGGCCGGATCAAAATCGTGATGACGGGTTCTGCCACTGATCCCCTGGAATGGCAACCCCACATTGGCAACAAGGCCCGCCGCGATCTGCTGGCAAAACGCCTAAAAGACCCGGAAGATCCCCTGCAATTGGTGATTGTCCGGGATATGTGGCTGACCGGGTTTGATGCCCCCGACCTGCACACGATGTACGTGGACAAGCCCATGAAAGGCCATGGCTTGATGCAGGCGATCGCCCGTGTGAATCGGGTTTTTCGTGATAAGCCTGCGGGCCTGGTTGTGGACTACATCGGCATTGCCCAACGCCTGAAGGAAGCCCTCCGCGATTATTCCGCCCAAGACCAAGAACGCACGGGCATCGACGAAGCCGAGGCGATCGCCGTCATGCTGGAAAAGTACGATATTGTGTGCGCCCTTTTCCACGGTTTCGATTACCAACGCGGCTTGATAGGTACAGCTCAAGAACGACTGGTGGTGATGGCTGAGGCGATCGAATGGGTTCTGGAAAAACAGCACCAAGCCGCCCAGCAAGAAACCGATGAAAACGCCCAAAAACGCGCCCACCGCCACTATCAAGATGTTGTTTTAGCCTTATCCAAAGCCTTCGCCCTGGCCAGTTCTAGCGATCAAGGCCGCCAAATTCGCGATGAAGTGGGCTTCTTCCAAGCAATCCGCGCTGCGCTGGTGCAATCAACCGCAACTGCTCAACCAACCACGACCGGCCGGGAATTTGCCGTCCAGCAAATGATCGATCGGGCCATTACCTCCACTGAAATGATCGATATCCTCAGGGCGGCTGGGCTGTCTTCCCCGGATCTTTCGATTTTTTCCGATGATTTTTTGCTGGAGATTCAGCAAATGCCCAAGAAGAATCTCGCCCTCGAAGCCCTCAAGCGATTGCTCAATGATGAAATCCACTCTCGCAGTCGCACGAATATTACCGAAGAAAAGAAATTTTCTGAGCGATTGGAAAAGGCGATCGCCCGCTATCACACCAACGCGATCAGCGCCGTTGAAGTGATCCAGGAAATGATTAATTTGGCTCGGGATGTCCAAGCCGCACGGCAGCGGGGTGAGGAGCAAGGTTTATCTGCCGATGAAATCGCTTTTTATGATGCCCTGGCCGAGAATGAAAGCGCGGTTGAAGTGATGGGCAATGACAGCCTGAAAGTGATTGCCCACGAACTCTTGATCAGTTTGAAGTCAAACATCACGATCGATTGGGCCCATCGGGAAAGCGCCCGTGCTCGCCTGCGAACTGCCATTAAGCGCATTCTCAAAAGACACGGCTACCCACCAGATTTAGAAAAAGCTGCGATTCAAACCGTCTTGCAGCAAGCAGAAGCCCTATCCAGTCATTGGATGGGCTGCTAAGTCTCGGAAGCTCCATTTTGTCTAGGAAGCCTTTAGCGGGGCTTCTGGTAAAGCACCTTGCATTCGACCTAGCCAATCGATCAAATTGTCCAGTTGCTGTTCTGGTTTCACCACGCCCAAACCGCGCACCATCACCTTTTTTGGCATATAGACAAAGCGCGATCGCAGGTGATCGGGCAGGTTTTCCGCTAACAGCTTCCAAGCCGGTTCTTCCATCGGCGTTTCTAGAATCACGTGCTGTTTATTCTCGATCCGAATTCGAGAGAAGCCGAGTTGCTTGGCGGTCTGTTTCAGTTCCATTACCCGCAACAGTTGCAAGCAAGCGGGCGGAATCGGGCCGTAGCGATCGCTCCAGTCGGCGGCGATTTCCGTGAGTTCCCGTTTGCTGCTGGCGGCGGCAACCGATCGATAGGCGCTCATCTTCTGTTCCAAGTCTGGAATGTAATCGTTCGGGATAAAGGCTGTTAGGTGCAAATCGATTTGGGTGTCGTCCACCTGCGGGATTTCTTGGCCACGAATTTCATCGATTGCCTCTTGCAACATTTCCATGTAGAGATCAAAGCCGATCGCTTCCATTTGTCCCGATTGTTCTGCGCCCAACAAGTTACCCACACCACGAATTTCCATGTCGCGCATGGCCAGTTGATAGCCCGATCCCAGTTGAGTAAATTCCTGAATGGCGCGCAGTCGTTTGCGGGCGGCTTCTGATAGTAATCCCTGGCGGTTATAGAACAACCAAGCATGGGCTTGTACCCCGGCCCGACCGACACGGCCACGCAATTGGTAGAGCTGAGATAGCCCGAATTTTTCCGCATCTTCGATCAAAATTGTGTTGACGCGGGGAATATCCAAGCCCGATTCCACAATCGTGGTACAGACCAAAATATCCGCTTCACCACTGCCAAAAGACAGCATGGTGGCTTCCAATTCACCCTCGTCCATTTGCCCGTGGGCGATCGCAATTCGCAGGCTGGGAACTAATTCCACCAATTGCGTTGCTACCTTTTCAATGCCTTCTACCCGAGGCACCACGTAGAAAATTTGCCCACCCCGATCGAGTTCTTGCCGAATGGCCGATCGCACCGCTTCCGGGTCGTAGGGAGCCAAGTGAGTTTGAATCGGACGGCGGTTAGGCGGCGGAGTCGTAATCAAGCTCATTTCCCGAATGCCCGAGAGCGCCATATAAAGCGTCCGAGGAATCGGCGTGGCACTGAGGGTCAACACATCCACTTGGGTTTTCAGGGCTTTGATTTTTTCCTTTTGATTCACCCCAAAGCGCTGCTCTTCATCAACCACTAAAAGCCCCAAATCTTTGAACTGAGTGGATTTGCTCAAGAGGGCATGGGTTCCCACCACAATATCCAATTCTCCGGTGGCCAAGCGCCGTTGAATTTCCTTGCGTTCTTGGGGCGATCGAAACCGATTCATCAGCCCAATTTGAATCGGATAGGGCGCAAATCGTTCCTTTAAGGTGTGGTAATGCTGTTGGGTCAAAATCGTGGTGGGAGCCAACAGGGCGCACTGTCTGCCAGCGGTGACAGCCTTAAAAATTGCCCGCACGGCCACTTCCGTTTTGCCAAAGCCCACATCACCACAGACCAAGCGATCCATGGGGCGATCGCTCTCCATGTCTCGTTTTACGTCCTGGGTTGCCTTTAGCTGATCCGGCGTAGGTTGGTAGGGAAATGAATCCTCTAGCTCCTGTTGCCAAGGCATATCCGGCGGCAGGGCCACGCCCCGTTGTTCTGATCGCGCCGCATACAATTGCAGCAAATCCACCGCCAATTTCTTGATCGTTTTGCGAACTTTCGCTTTCGTTTTTTCCCAGGTTTTGCCGGTCATCCGGTGCAATTCCGGCGGGCTATCTTGGGTGCGACGATAGCGCGACAGGCTGCCCACTTGATCCGCCGCCACCCGCAACAATCCATCGGCGTATTGCAGCACCAAATATTCGCGGGTTTGGTTATCAAAAACGATTTTTTCGAGCTTTAAAAATCGCCCAATCCCGTGGTTGCGATGCACCACATAATCGCCGGGAGCCAGCTTGTTGGGATCGACTTGTTTGGAGGTGGCGCGGCGACGTTTTCGCACATAACCGGGCGTGGCCAAGGCGTGCTGACCAAAAAACTCTCGATCGGTCAGCACCGTGATCCGATAGGTGGGCAGCACAAAGCCTTCGAGTTCCGCCAAGCCGGAATATTTGACCGCCACGGGGGTGTGGTTGCCCTGGAGCCGATCGATCGCCTGGAAGTCGCGCGGGCTGGGCACAAACTGCGCCGGACAATCGTGCTCTTGCAGCAGGGCCACGGAGCGGCTGGGCTGGGCCGACAGCAGCCAAATGGCGAATTTGCGATCGACCTCGCCGCGAATGAAGTCCGCCAACTTGCTGAACTGGTGCGGCGTGGGCGGCACGGGCCGGGAAGCCAAATTAATCGGTCGGGGCGGGTTGGCAATCAGGGGCGAGGCCACCTCCGTCGCCAGCTCACTGAGAAAGAAGCGATCGAACCGATCGAGCGCCGCCAACACCTCGCCAAAGGTGCGATGAATCGGTCGCAGGGGTTCCCCGTGGGGCAAGCTGTCCGGGTGTTGATTGACGATCGCCCAATGCTCACCCACCTGCTCCACCCAGCGATCGGCATGGCCCCCGCAATGATCGATCTCATCGATCGCCACGATCGTCCCCTCGGGCAAATAGTCCAGCAAGCAAGCCGGTTGCTCAAAGGCCCGCCCCAACAGCCGCCGCACCCCTTCCGCGTCCGATCGCAACTCCGCTTCCGCCTCCGATTCGTCCACGGGTTCCGGCTCCCAACCCAAGGCCGCCCGGACGATCGGCCCAAAATCCGTCGGAGTCAGCACCACCCGCGCCACCGGATCGAGCGATCGTTGATTAGCCGGGTCAAACTCCCGAATCCGCTCCAAAGCGTCGCCAAACCACTCCAACCGCACCGGCAATTCCGACGACACCGGGAACACATCGATGATGTCGCCCCGCTGGCTCCACTGGCCCTCCGTTTCCACCAAGGAAACCCGCTCATAGCCCAGCCGCGCCAGCTTGCGCCCCAAATCGCCCAAATCCGACTCGGCCCCCGGCTCCAGATTGATGCAGTAGGGATCAAAGGCCGCCACGGGGGGCAAGTGCGGTTGCAGGGCGCGCTCGGTGGTGACGATCGCGATCGGCTTCGGGTCACTGTGGAGCGATCGCCCCCGCAAATCCGCCAACACCTGCAACTGGCCCCAGAGGGTTTCCTGTTCTGGGTCAAAGGGTTCGTAGGGCGAGGCTTCCGAGGTGGGATAAAAATGCAGCGCCCCAAACCCCATCTCCTCCATTTGGGCGGCCCAGCGGCTGGCTTCCTCCAGCGTCGCCGTCACCACCAGCAGCGATCGCCCCCGGGCCTGGGCCAGGGCCGAAATCGTGAAGGCCTTGGGCAACTGGGCCGCGCCGCTAAAAATCAACTGGCGATCGCGATCGAGCCGTCCTAAAAACTCCTCCGTCAAGGGAGACCGCTGCAAGGCACGAACGATCGACGCGAAAGCCATAATCCAGACTCCTTAAAACCTGAGAAGCGCGCCAAAGTCCCCACCACAGGGAATTTGTGGCGCTTTTGCAGCGTTGGCGCGAGTGGTTAACCCTTCTGATTCTAGGAGGTTGTTGGGTACATTTACCGACCGGGCGATCGGGGGCGAAACCGCTCAGGAACCGTAGGGTATTTGGGAGAACGTTTTCGGGGTGACGGCTTGGCTGGTTTGGCTCCCACGCACCGTCGATCGCCTCTCGGGATCACGAGTCGGTTTGGCCGCGGCAATGGCAGCGGTGCGTAGGGCGCAAACCCAATGATGGGTATCCGTGAACCGTTGCCCTACGCACCCTACGGCTACGGCAAACCTGTTAATTCTCAGGGGCGGTAGGGTGGCAGGGGAGAATGCCCCAATGGTTACGAAATGCTTGATTGGCACTCCCATGCACCGAGGATTAAGCGCGGCCCAACCGATCGGGGATTGTCGTTTCTTTGCGATGGGTGGCGGTGCATGGGAGATGAAGGGCAATGATCGTTGATAACCAAGATTGCTCCCATGCACCCTACGGCTCATCATGGACAATTAACGACTTTACAAATCGCAAAAAACCGCTAGGACTGTGGCCTGCTACAGTTCACAAGTCTCGATGCGAGAGAAGAGACACCCACTCCACCCCATCCAACACACTGGAAACAACCCACCACCCCCCCAAAAAGGGAAATTCTCCTTTAGGTGAGAGGCGGGGGTTCATTTTTAGTTCGTCGCGGCTCTTCCAGTCGTCATTCTCTCGCCATCCCACTCGTGTCGCAAAGTCCTCCCAAATCTTAGCACCCGGATACTTGCCCTCATTGGCTCCACAGGCTACGTAAATCTCCTTTTGCACCGAAAAGCCAAACTGACCTTGGCTGTGTTTCACCCACAGGCGATCAATCGCCAACAACTCCTCGCAGGGAAAGTTCAACAGCTCCTCACTCGTGAAGAAATCCCCCTCTTCCTTGCCCACCGTCGTAATCATCAGCCGATAGGTTTCGTCGTCGGCCCCTACCCAGTCGCCTGCGATCATCAGGGCTTCTAGGGTTTCGTAGCGCGAGCTGGCCACGGTTTTTTTCAGGCGTTCCAGCTCCGCCCGTTCTGCATTGCTCAAGTCCAGCCGCTTGGCCGTGGTTTGGTAAATTTTATAAGCCAAGTTTGGGTGCTGCTTCATCGCTTCCCGAATCAAATTCGAGGGATTCACCAACTCTCCATAGAGCAAAATCGTGGCTTCCCAAGCAGGAATCGCAAACTTGTCATACAACATTGATTCTTGGCGCAGCCGCACAACTTCACTCGCTGCCAAAAACTCCTGAAAACTCAGGTGCGAAAACTCATAGATCCCCTTTTCTTGGGTTTCCACCAACAGTTCACTCACCTCCACCATTTGCCGCAAAAAGTCCCGCGCCGAAACCTCCGGGTCGCGCTCTCCAATCGGCTGCACAATCACATCCAACAAATCATGCTCAGTGATTTGCTTGTGGCCCTGGTCATCCCCCGGCCTAGCCCGCAACATCATCGCCAGCGCCAGAATTTGCAGCACCTCTAAGCGCCCCGTCGGTTTCAAACACAGCGAAATCCCTCGTCCTTTGGGACGTTTGGAAATTTGCACCTCGCAAATATCCTCATACAGCTTCACGCGCCGTTGGGGCAGTGGTTGATTCACGCCATGCTCTAGATGAAGGCGACACATCATATTCAGCAGCAGCGGATTCCCAGCCAAGTCGGCTAATTCAGGTCTGGCTTGCAATTGGTCGATCAAAGACTGCGATCGTTCCTCAATTCGCTGCTCAACATCGGGCGTTTTTTGCCCACCAACCGCCTTGATTTCCTGAAAGCCATACCACTGTCGAATAAATTTGGCTTGTTGCTGTTCTGAAAACTGCCGAACCCACAACAAAGCACTGGGTAAAGGCTCATAATGTTCCAAACAAGCCGTGGGACGCGAGGTGACAATCATCACCGATTCTGGAAACTCGCGCATTTGCCGATTAATCCATTGGCTCACGGCCGAACGGTAATCTAGCGGTACTTCATCAAATCCATCAAACATCACCAACGCTTTGCCCTTTTCCAAAAGTTCCAAAATCCAATTGGTTGGAACTTTTAAGGTTTTGCCCTTGGGTAAGCTGGGTAAATGAATCCTGGTCAGAAAATCCGGTAAGTCTGGCGCTTTTTCATCAGAAAGCATCTGCCAATTGGTTTTATTTGCCAAGATCACCAGAAAAGGAATTAACTTAGGGGCGTGATGGCGTTGGTAATTAACCTGGCGTTTTTTTTGACAGTAAACATAGGTCAAATGCTTCAAAAGTGTGGTTTTGCCATAGCCACCCTTGGCCCGAATCAACATTTGACGATAGCTCGGATCGCGCCGAACTTGCTTCAGCAAATCCCAAATTGATTGAATGCAAGCCTCTTGCATCCCTAAATTTTCATTAGGGGACTTTTGTTGCTTTTTGAGCTGCTGCTTTAGCCGTTTCCGCTGCTCGGTATAGCCCCCAACCTGTGGATTGATAGTCAGTTCCAAGGGCACAAAAATTTCTTGTAGCAATGGCCGAATTACACCATCACCCACCTGATCCAGCCCGAGTGGGTCGTCACGCAGACAGGCCCAGCCCTGGCATTCCAAATATTTGGTCTCAAACCCTGATCGCCACCAGTTGATCCTGGCTGTCAATTTTTGATTGGCGATTTTTGCCCAACCCACAAAGGTGTCCACATGGGCTAGCCCCCTCGCCCCCGCCAGTTCTGAGACGCGACTCAGAACACTTTTGCTGTAGCCCTTCCATGCTGTTGTTACGATCAAAAACAGGAGGGTGAGTCCCGCCAACGCCCAGTCTTGTCTCAACAGAAAAAAGACCAATCCACCGCTACCCAGACTCCCGCCCAGACTCTTGGTGTGTTTTGCGAGAGCATCAATGGCCTGCACTACCCAATGTTGGGCGGCGGCTTCAGCATCCTTGTCCTCGGTGGCTAGCTCGGCAGATTGAGCATCCTTGGTGTTGTCTTTATCCTTCGCGTCCGGTGCGGCCGACTTTGAATCGGGGGCTTTTTCGTCCTGCTTGGGTTCCGGCGGAGGCGCAGCAGATTCGTTCGGCATCACGAGTGAGAGAGGCGAGACTTAAGCCCATTATGCCGAATCACGGATTTTGATGAGAGACAGGCGATCGGGAAGACTTGTGAGCGGTGAAGTGGCTGCGGTGTGCGGAAAATTGCCCTACTGGCCGGCTTCGTGGCGTTCGTAGGCGGTGACGATCCGTTGAACCAGCGGATGGCGCACCACATCGGCGCGGGTCAGTTCACAAAAGGCGATCCCCTCAACATTTTTGAGAATCCGTTGGGCGATCGCCATGCCCGAGGTTTGGTGATCCGGCAAGTCGGTTTGGGTAATGTCGCCAGTCACGACCATGCGCGATCGAAACCCCAGCCGCGTCAACACCATCTTCATTTGGGCCGGCGTGGTGTTTTGGGCCTCATCCAAAATCACGAAGGCATTGTTCAGGGTGCGACCGCGCATATAGGCCAACGGAGCCACTTCCACAATGCCCCGCTCCATCAGGTTGGCCACCTTTTCCGGGTCGATCAGTTCGTACAGCGCGTCGTAGAGCGGGCGCAGATACGGATCAATTTTTTGTTGCAGGTCGCCGGGCAGGAACCCCAGCCGCTCGCCCGCTTCCACGGCGGGACGGGTCAGGATCAAACGCTCAAATTCGCCGGCCAGCAACGCTTGCACCGCAATCAGGGCAGCGAGGAAGGTTTTGCCCGTACCCGCCGGGCCGGTGCAAAAGATCAGGTCGTGATTGCGGATGGCTTTGATGTAGCGCTGTTGGCGAAAGGTTTTGGCGCGGATGTTGTCGCCACGTCGGGTGCGAGCGATCGAGTCCTGGTGCAAGTCCGCCAGCTCACCGAGCCGATCGGTTTCGATCGCCCGTTTCGCCGTCAGCACATCCGCTTCATCAATCCGCTGCCCGGCGCTCCAATAGATTTCTAAGGCCTTGACGATTTGTTGGCACAGGGCGATCGCCTTGTCGGGCCCAGTGATCACCAACTCTTGTCCGCGCATCACCAGGGTTGTGCCCGTGTGTTTGGCGAGGGCCTTGAGGGTTTCCTCGCGATGGCCCGCCAGGGTGACGGCGCTGGTGCTGCTGCCCAGGTCGATCGACAGGGGAGCCACCGCTACCGCCCTCGGTTGGGTTGATCGGGTCGCGATCGCCGTCGGTCACCCCCGCGATCGCCCCTGCCCCGGCCGTTGCCGTCTTCTGAGGGGCCCTCGCCCAAGCTGTAGCCGCCATACACGTCCAAAAAGGCCGCGCGACCTTCATGGTGGGCCGCCAAGTCCAAAACCGTGCGGATTGATTGGATGGTTTTGCCGCTGCGCCCAAACACCCGTCCCCGATCGGCCGGGTCAAAGGCCACCCGCAGCCAAACATTGTTGCCCGTGTGCTCGCAGTCAATCCGCAAAGCATCGGGCACTTCCAGCAACGGTTCAATCAGGTATTGCACAAGCCCCTCGTAGTCGATCGAGGGGCTTGGATTCGTCGAAGTTGTCAAGCGGAACTCCGGCTACTCGAAAATGATTAGGGGCAAAGCCACCGGGGCGATGAACGCGATTCAGTGGGGCGATCGCCCGAGCCTTGCCAAACAACAGGAGCAGGCTGCCGGCCAGTCGGGAAGGGAGAGGAATCTCGACAGACCAGAAAACTGCACCTCCAACCCACTAGGCGTTAGCGGCCTTCAGTTGCTCAAAAATGTTGGCCTTTTCAAAGATGCTGCGCACGGTGTCGGTGGGTTGAGCACCAGACTTCAGACGCTCGATGATCCGAGGCACTTCCAAGCGCGTTTCGTTCGTGCGGGGATTATAGAAACCCAGTTCTTCCAGGGCGCGACCATCGCGGCGCGAGGTACTTTGCATCACCACGATGCGATAGCTGACTTCGCGTTTTTTGCCGAGGCGCTTGAGGCGAATCTTAACCATGGGGGCTGTTGCAACCGAATCGAGTGTAACGACTGTCGTTTTTGGGAGCAAACGACAAAAGACAAAACTTGATTCTACGCGCTGAAGCCAGATCGAGGCTAGGGGGTGGCCAGGATTTTTTCGGCGATCGCGGCTGCGGGTCTCTCTATAATCAAATGCGGCAATGAATTCTGCTCATTTGCGGCAATGAATTCGGTGCAGCCGTCGTGCAATGCAACGATCAATGATGGCGATAATGGCGATCCACAGCAGTCGCCATTCGGCCATAGTTGCCTTGCCCATCAGCGCCCATGGGATCGTCACCCGTGCCACTGGTGACGATCCACGCCGACCCACGGCCAGGCCCTGGCGACCATCCTGGCCCTTAGCATCCAACTTTTGAGATCACTCTACCCAAGATTTACGCAATTCCCTATGAGCAGCGCCACCAGCAATAAGGGCAACGACAAAGCCATCGTCAAGGACTATTTCAACACCACTGGGTTCGATCGCTGGCGGCGCATCTATGGCGACGGCGACGTGAACAAGGTGCAACGCGACATCCGCGAAGGGCATCAACGCACGGTGGATACGGTGGTCTATTGGCTGAAGCAAGGGGGCAAACTGGCGGGCCAAACCATCTGTGATGCGGGTTGCGGCGTGGGTTCCCTGAGTGTGCCGTTGGCGGAGTTGGGGGCGATCGTTTCGGGTAGCGACATTTCTGAGGCGATGATCGGTGAGGCCAAGGAGCGTGCGGCCAAGCTGAACTTGGGCGATCGCCTGAGTTTTGAAGTGCAGGATCTTGAGGCGATCGAGGGTTCCTACGACACCGTGATTTGCTTGGATGTGTTGATTCACTATCCCGACCAAGACATTGAAAAAATGATTGGGCATTTGGCCAGCCTTGCCCAGTCGAAGCTAATCCTCAGCTTTGCACCCAAGAGTCCGGTTTATGTGCTGTTGAAAAAAATTGGCGAGCTGTTCCCCGGCCCCAGCAAAACCACACGCGCCTATTTGCACCCGGTGCGGGATGTGGTGCGAATTTTGCGGGCCAATGGGTTTGAGGTCAATCGGCGGGAGTTCATTGGCTCCCAGTTCTATTTCTCGCAAATTCTGGAGGCTGTCCGCCCACAGGAATAGGCGCAAGGCATAGGCGCAAGGCATAGGCGCGAGCAATCCGTGGGGCAACACACATGGATGCGGAGTCTAGCGCGGCTCGATCGGGATGTAATCCACCAGTTACATCCCCCAATGGTGTTCCAGCCGCTCAACCCCACCCACTACAACCCAGCAACTCGATCGCAAATCGAAGTGGGGCAAGGGGCTGAGGGTTTGTTGTCCAATCGCCTGAACCCCTGATTTCACGGTGACAATCTCGTGAGGGACAAGGGGCTTAAGCCCCTTGTTACGACGACTGTGGGTGACGACTGCGGGCATGGAAAATTAACCACTTCTCACTGATTCCAAATTGCAAACTTTTTGCCAAAAACTGATCGTTCATCCACAAAATGCTTCACGGCCCTTTTGGGTGGAAATTCCCTAGAAAAGCTTAAGAAAACCAAAACTTTTAACAGAGATAAACAGAATTGAAGTTTCATCAAAAGTAGGTAAAACAATATTAAGTAGAACACCAATCCCAATCTTGATCAGATCCCAACATTGCATTGACCCAGATCACAGATTTTTAGCTGCACCTTTGCCATGACGACCCGATCGAGTCAGTCATAGTTGCCGTCTGAACAGTTGCAGGCCGCCGCTTCTCTTAAGGGGAGAGTTTGCCGAAATACTGACTGAGTTTTGATTGGGACTCACTTGGTATCAGAGGTAACCAATTAGGGATCGCGTCATTCGGAGGAACCGATGTCTTTAAATTGAAAGGAATTGTTGCTAAATTCCCCCGATCCCCGATCGGCTATTCCATAATGCTAAGAACGAGAATGAATTAACCCCTCGATTCCATGATTGGTTTTGATCACCCTTGTTTCCTGCTCTCAAAACCAGTCGCATCGCCTCTGAAATTGCTTTTTAAGGCATTCTTCCGCTGAGGTTTGTGGTCGGTTGGCCGCCGGCCATTTACTGAATTTGTTGAAGTTATTGACAGTGCTATCTGCAAGGTCGTGAGGAGTCGAAAACGACGGAAATGCTCGAGAACAGCCCTTTCAGTCCCCTACCGCTTGAACTGGACTAATTAAATTGGGCCAATGGAGATCGCGCTCAAATGGATTCCGTCGTTTTTTGAGTTTTCTTGGTCAACGGGATGACTCGGCTCATATCTGTGTTGTTTTTCGTTGTTTTTCGTTGCTGATCGCGTTTTTTTATCACTGGATGTGAAGGATCGATCGCCCAGATCCGGTGCTCCCGCCGCAAATGCTCCTTGCCTTGGGGGGGGCGATCGCACCTTCAGCCCATCCGCCGTTTAGACAAGCCCGTCGATGCCTCGGTTTAGTTCCTCAAATTTTTGCCAGATGGTGACCACAATGCTGACCGTAGAAACGATTTACTGCCCCAACTGTGGTTCGCGTGCAGAGCGTCATCGGATTCGCACGAGCAACGTGATTCGCACCCAGTGCCATGCCTGTGACTATTTGATGGTGACTTGCTCGCTCACGGCTCGGGTGTTGGAAGCTTACGCGCCGGGCATTGCGATCGCCCAACGATCGGCTTAAGTTTTTGCCCAATTCATTCAGCCCAGAACTGGGTGGATTGGGCTAGTGAATCGGGATGATTCATCCAGGGTCTTAATTCAGCGCCTTAATTCAGCTCATTAATCCAGTCGGCGGGTGTTGCCGCTGCGAACCCAGCCCTCGGGGCCGCTTTCGCCCAGGCGCACCCGCTGCCAACGTCGATCGGGACTGTCTCCCAAGACAATGACCCGATCGTTGTAGTCCACACTGCCCAGCCTTGCGCCCGATCGATTGGGAGTCGATCGCAACACCAGCCCGATCGGTTGGGTCACCCGGGCCCGATAAGCACCGGGGGGCAAGGGCGACGGCGGCGGCAAAACTGGGGCTGGGGCAACTGCGCTGCTGGGCGGTGGGGGCGGGGTCACCACTGCGCCGGGTTTGGGATCGTTGGCAAAGCTGGGACGCGGCGGGGCCGTGGCAATTTGGGTGACGATGTAGCGAACGGCAATCACCCCACCGGCAGCCAAAAAGGCGATCGCGATCGCGATGCCACTAATGAGGCTGACCAGCCCGCGCAATAGTTTCCACAGCCAACGCACGATCGTTTGCGACTCCCGATGAGGATCAACCACCAACCCGTCCAAAATATTTCGCTAACCGATCTAGCCCAGAGATTTAGCCCAGATATCTAGCCAGCCTATCTAGTCAGCCTATCTAGCCAGAGATTTAGCCAGATATCCAGTCAGCTATCTAGCCAGGATATCCTGCGATTCAGCCCGTATTTTCCCCTAGAACCCGTTCTGATCAGGGCGGAAATTCGGCCAATTTGGCTAATGCAGCTCGTTCAGCCCATTCAGCCCGATCGATCCAGAATTAGCCCGAGAAAGAAGACAAGCCGCCTAAGGTGGTCGATCGGGATGCTAACCGCGCTTTGCCCGCGGCCGCCCATTGCTGAAGGGCTTCGATCTGCTCGCGGGCCGTGCGAGCCAGGGGCACAATTTGGCTAACGGCGGCCACGATGTCATCGGTGGTGAAGTCGCGGTTTTCGCTGAAGCCAATGTGCATCGCTTCCACGATCGCCTGTTCAATTTCGGCCCCGGAAAAGTCCGGTGTTTCGTAGGCCAGGCGATCGAGGTCGTAGGTTTTGAGATTGTGGGGGCGCAGTCGGCTTAAATGCACCTCAAAAATTTCGCGGCGCTCCGGCTGGCTGGGCAATCCCACAAAAAAGATTTCGTCAAATCGCCCTTTTCGCAACAGTTCTGGCGGCAAGGACTGGATATCGTTCGCCGTGGCCACCACAAAAACCGGCGATTGCTTTTCCGCCATCCAGGTGACAAACGTGCCAAAAACCCGCGAGGCCGTGCCGCCGTCGCCCTTGCTGCCCAATCCGGCGAAGGCCTTGTCGATTTCATCAATCCACAGAATGCAGGGGGCGAGGGCTTCCGCGAGCTGAATGGTTTGGCGAGTGCGGGATTCAGACTCACCGACCAAGCCGCCAAACAAACGCCCCACATCCAACCGCAGCAAAGGCAAGTGCCAATGGTGGGCGATCGCCTTGGCCGTCAAGGATTTGCCAGTGCCTTGAATCCCCACCAACAACAGCCCCCGAGGATGGGGCAGGCCGTATTGGCGGGCCCGCTCTGAAAATGCGCCCCCACGCCGCAGGAGCCAGGCTTTCAGGTTGTCTAGGCCGCCAATGTCGGACATTTGTTCCGTGGCGGGGCAAAAGTCCAAAATTTGGGTTTGGCGGATCGATTGGCGCTTTTCTTCCAGGATCAGATCCATGGTTTCGGGGGGCAGGTTGCCGTTTTGGGCGATCGCCCGGCCCAACACCCGCCGCACCCGATCGAGCGAGAGGCCTTGGCTCGATCGCACCAAGTCTTCTAAGTCTCGTCCTTCCAAGGTTTGGCCCGTGGCGGTCGCTAGCCGTTGCACCTCTTGGCGCAGTTCATCGGCGGCGGGCAGGGGAAATTCCAACACTGTCAGCACTTCGCTGAGGTCTTCGGGAATTTGCACCTGCGGGGAAAGGAGCACGATGTTTTTGGGTTGGGCCTTGAGCGATCGGGCCAAGTTACGCAATTTGCGGGCGATCGCAATATCATCCAAAAATCGATGAAAATCTCGCAAAATAAAGACCCCTGCCGCTGAATCGGGGAATTTCTCTAAAAATTCCAGCGCTTGCAGCGGATTGCGCTTGGCCGCTCCCAAATCATTGGGACTGCCGCTGTAGCCTTCCACAAAATCCCAAACATAGACCCCACGATTGCCCTGGCTTTGGGCACATTGGGCGATCGCCTTTTCCACCCGCTCCTCTTCGGCGGTGGGGATATAAATCAGCGGATAACGGGCCCGCAGTAGCAGCGAAAATTCCTGAAAAAAATTCATATTAATGACCTACTCGCCAGCGGCCGAGTCCGAAATGCTGAAATTGGCTCTAGGGCGCTTGCACGGCTTCTCTGCCCGCAATTCAGCATACCGCCTCTATTGTTGAGGCGTGTGTTGTGGCTTGTGTTGCGGCCTGGGTAGGCGGCCCAATCCTGAGGTTGGTTATCGAATGGCTCAAAATCCCAACGCCACTGTTAGCGGATCGTGGCGGATGAAATCGTTGAACCCGATCAGGGCTGCTATCAGCTAGTCCACAATTAAACCGTCGCGAATTTGAATTTTGCGCTGGGTGCGATCGGCGATCGCTAAGTCGTGGGTAATCAGCACAATGGCAATTTGTTGCTGATGCAATTGATCAAATAAATTCATCACTTCTTGGGTGGTTTGGCTGTCCAGGGCACCGGTTGGCTCGTCCGCTAACAGCAGGGATGGCTGATTGATCAACGCTCGGGCGATCGCCACCCGTTGTTGTTGTCCCCCCGACAGTTGATTGGGCCGGTTATGGAGTCGATCGCCCAACCCCACACTCACCAAGGCGGCTTCGGCGCGGGCCCGGCGATCGGCTTTGGGAATGCCAGCATAGACGGCCGGTAGCATCACATTTTCCAGGGCTGTGGCGCGGGGCAACAGATTAAATTGCTGGAAAACAAAGCCAATGCGTTGATTGCGAATGTAGGCTAATTCTGTCGAATTCAGCGCAGTTAAGTGGCGATTTTCGAAGGTGTAGGTTCCTTCAGTGGGGCGATCGAGGCAACCAATAATATTCATCAGAGTTGATTTGCCTGAACCCGAACTTCCCACGATTGCTAAGTAGTCGTTGGCGGGAATGTCCAAATCAATGCCCTTCAAAATCGGCACGCTGGTTTCGCCCAGTTGATAGCTTTTGGTGATGTTTTGGAGCGTAATCATGTGGAATTACCTCACTCGCTGCGGAGGGCGGTAATTGGGTCGAGTCGGGCCGCATTACGAGCCGGAATTACCCCCGCCGCCAAGCCCACCAAGGTGGATAGCCCAAACCCGATCACCACAGCACCCCCCGAAATCACCAAGGCAAATTGAAAAGCCGTAGCCGCCACCACAGTGACACCAATGCCCAACACAATCCCGATCGTGCCGCCTAGGACAGAAATGGTGACGGACTCCACCAAAAACTGACTGAGAATGGCGTGATCGGTTGCCCCAATCGCTTTGCGAACCCCAATTTCGCGAGTGCGTTCCACCACCGAAACCAACATAATATTGGCGATGCCGATGCCACCCACCACCAAAGAAATCGCCGCAACGGCCACAATGGTGGTGGTGAGTAATCCCAAAATAGTGGTCAAGGTTTTGAGGATATCAGCCTGGTTGGTGACGCGAAAATCATCATCGGCGGGCGACATGATTTTGTGGCGCAATCGCAAAATATTGGTGACTTGAAATTTCAGGGTTTCTAACTGCGATTCATGCTGACTTTTAATAAAAATGCCATTCACAGAAATGCCTGTCAGCGCATTCCTACCGATCGTGCGGGCTGACATGGTGGTTAGGGGAATATAAACCGCATCATCGCGATCCTGTGGCCCCTGGGAACCCTTAGCCTCCATCACGCCGATCACTTTGTACAGTTCACCGCGAATGCGAATTTTTTGGCCAATGGGATCGATATCCGCCGGAAACAAATTCCGCTGCACTGTGGGGCCAATCACCACCACTGAAGCCGTTTCATCGAGTTCTGACTGACGGAAAAAACGTCCCACTTGCGGATAGGTATTGCGTGCATCTGGAAAGCTTAAATCCGCGCCATAGGCTGTGGTGGAGGTGTTGGTTTGGTTGAAAACCACCTGCACGGGCCGTTGTAAATAGGCCGCAACGACGGTGGCTGAGGGTGCTTGCTGGGCGATCGCCTTGGCATCTTCCCAGGTGAGGGTGCTGACTGATCCCATGGCTTGCACCACGCCACCACTTTTCGCCGAGCCAGACATCACCTGCAACACATCGGTGCCGAGGCTGCGAATGCTGTCTTCCGTGGACTTTTGCACGCCCTGCCCGATCGAGGTAATGGAAATCACCGATGAAATCCCAATAATCACCCCCAACATCGTCAAGGCACTGCGGAGCTTGTTATTCCAGAGAGATTCGATCGCCATTTCCATGATGTCGATCGCCGAAATTGTGAAGCGATTAGGCTTTGCTTGGGTCATGGCAACATTCACCAGCCATTGGATAGGATCAGTCCCGATCGGTTAGTTCAGACCGACCGAATTTCAGCAGTCAAAATTGCAGCCAAAAATCCTAGGGAGGCGGTGGGGCTTTGGGCAGAATACTGAAACCTTTTGAGCCAGAATCCAAATTGCTGGGCGGGCTGACTAAGACTTGCTCATTGCCCTGTAACCCGGTCTTCACTTCGGTGGAGCCTTCGACTGTCACGCCGGTTTCAATCTTGCGAAAAACTGGGTTACGATCGGCTCCTAAAATATAGACACCTTCACCCTCCGCTCGGCGTACAACAGCCGCATTAGGCACGAGCAAAGCACTGGCAAGTTGCCCAATTTCAAACTCAGCTTCGACATTCATGCCTGCTTTTAACTGGTTCGATCGGGCATCGTCGATCGCAATGTAAACTTCAAAGCTCGTCACATTTTGCGAGACCGTTGCCTTTGGGGCAATTCGGGCAACGCGACCCCGAAATTGTTGATTGGGAAAGGCATCGACTTGAATGCTCACGGGCTGATTGAGGCGAATATTGCGAATTTGTGCCTCCGCTAAATTCACCACCACTTCTTGGCGATCGCTGGCCAAAATCAAAATCGAAGAAGAAGATGCCGATTCGCTGCCGCCCGCGACTGATGGGCTAACAAATGAACCCACATCGGCATATTTTTTAATCACAATTCCATCAAAGGGAGCGGTGATTTTGGTGTCTTGCAGTTGGGTTTGAATCGATCGCAAATCGCCGCGCGCCGACTGCACTTGGGCCTTGGCTTGGGCAATATCTTCTACACGGCTACCCGCTTTGAGCAGCGCAACGGCTTGTTGTTGTTGACGCACACGGGCGATCGCTTGGGCGATATCTTCTTGGCGAGTACCGGCCCGCTGAAGTGCTAGGGCTTGGGTTGCCTCGCTTGCCTGTCGTTGCGCCACCTCATAGTCCGTGCGTTTTTGGTCGAGGGTCTGAGCTGAAATCGCCCCGTCCTGAAATAGCTCCTGATAGCGCTGGTAGTCGGACTCGCGCTGCTTGAGGGTGGCTTGGGCTTGCTGCGATCGCGCCACCGCCTGGGCAATTTCCTGGGGGCGATTCCCCGATCGCAACATTTGCAACTGGGCCTGACGCTCTGCCAGTTGGGCCTCCGCCTGAGCAATGTCTTGGGGGCGATTGCCTGCCATCAGCCGCGCCAAGTTTGCTTGCTGCTGGGCCAGTTGGCCCTGACGCTGCATGAGCTGGCCTTGTAAATCCGCATCGTCCATGAAGGCGATCGTCTGTCCCTGGCGCACCCGATCGCCTTCCTTCACCAGCAGCGCTTTGACAATGCCCGCCGTTTTGGGGCCGAGGTTAATTGATCGCTCCGCCGCGATCGTCCCATTGGCGGCGATCGTCACGGTCACGGTTTGTCGGCGCACCGGCTGCGTCAACATCACCGTGGTTGAGCGCGCACCCCCCGTCAGTTGAGCCGCCACATTCCCCCCACCAAACAGCAGCAGCGGCACAAGCGGCAGCCCCCACTTGAGCCAGCGCCCGCGATCAGTGGGCTGAGGCGTGGCGGTGGGCTGGTTGCCAAGGAGGTTGGCAGCGCCGGACAGCCGAACAAGTCTAGAACGGAGATTGGATAAAACGTTGGACACAATCGGGTTCTCCAGATAAGTGCTGGGGGACTGTCTGAGGGCCGGCCGAAATCACGGCCTTGAATCGTCAAGGAGTAGATGGAGTGATCGTGGCGGAATCCTTGAGCGATCGCCTTGCGATTAAGCGCGATCGCAAAGCGTTTTGAGCGGTTAGTCGGGAACGGACATTCATCAAAAGTTAGTACTTACTTATTAATTGAGCAAAAAAAATTGCCTTGAAAATGCTCAATTCCTTGCCCAAGATGGGGTGGCGGTCGGAGGCCGAAAACGCGATCGCCCTCCTCTCAGCTCGTTGGTGGGCTCTCTGGTGTGATGCCCGCCCACAGGATGTCAATTAGACTGGCCACAAACTGCGATGGTTCAATCCGGCTGTTTGGCTTCACCTCGAGTGGTTGGGGTTCTGGTCGGATTTTGGGCCCCTGTGCAAGGGGTGGCATCTGTGGCAGCGACTGAGCCATCGGGGGTAGTTCATGGGCAATGACATAGTTGATGATGCTGCCCACGAGCAGGTGAGCCAGCGCCATCGAGTCGATCGTCCGCAACCAGCCCCTCGCCACGGCCCGCTCCAAAAACGCCGCCAGCATGTAGCTATCGCGTGCCGGGGGCGGTAGTGAGTTGGGGGAGTGGGGCGGATGAGGCATTTTTTTTTGCGCCATCATCATGAACACCCGTGGCAAGCCTTCTTGATAGAACGCCAACATTTCGCCACAGATTTCCGTCAACTCGGCTTTGATGTTGGCGGTGGGCTGGCGATCGGACAAGCGCTTTACCCAGTCGGGCGTTTCTGTCACCCCCATGGCGGCAAAAAACAGGGCTTGCTTGGTAGGAAACCGTTTAAACACCGAGGCTTCCGAAATGCCGGCGCGCCTGGCAATTTCCACCGTTGAAGCCTTCACGCCTTGCTCCAAAAACACCTGACGAGCGGCAGTCAAGATAGCTTCGTTGGTGATTTTAGGTGGGCGAGGCATAAAAAGTAAGCACTTACTTATTTAAGAGTTTGCGCGAGTTTTCTAAGCTCGTCAAGACCCATGCCCGATCGCCCCCGGGCTGGCCGCCGCCCGATCGCCCATGGTGGATTGGCTCAAGGGGGCAGGGTTTGCTCGAACCAGTCCTGTAGGGTGGCGGCGATCACCTCAGCCAGTTGGTCTTGAGCGGCCGGATCGGTAATCCACTCAGACTCCGTGGGATGGCTCATAAAGCCCAGTTCCATCAACACGGAGGGGGCGATCGTGGGGCGAGCCAGGGCTAGGTTGCCCCAAAACACGCCATAGGACGGGCGATCGAGTCGGCGGGTCAGTTCGTCATGCAAAAACTGCGCCAAGTCCTGGGCTTGGGCGTGATACCAAAACATGCCGATCCCTTGGGTGGTTTCGGCGTTGCCATCATCGGGCAAGGCGTTGTAGTGCACCGAGAGGGCGATCGTCGGTTCCAGTTCGGCAATTTGGGCCAGGCGATCAGGAATGGGCAAGTCTTGGTCGGTCGATCGAGTCAGCACCACTCGCGCCCCGCGTCGCTCTAGGGCTGCTTGCAGTTTCAGGCTGGTTTGCAGGTTGGGGGTCTTTTCGGGGATGCCGGCCGCATTAATCGCGCCCGGCTCCCGGCCCCCATGGCCCGGATCCAGCAAAATCGTGATCCCCGAGAGGGGCGATCGCCCCGATCGCGCGGGCGGATGCTTAATCCGCCAATGGAGCACATTGCCTTCGTAGCGCAGAGTCCAGCCCCAGGCTTGGGTGGTGGCGAGCCGGGCCCGATATTCCAGACGATTTCCCGGCAACACCTGCCAGGTGAGCTGACGGATCGCCGGGTTGCGTTGCAAAAACAGGGTGTCCGTTTGGGCGATCGCCTGATGCAACGTCAGCACCAAGTCCTGATTCTCTTGGCGCACTTCCACGGGCACCGGCTCGCTCAGGGGCAACTGCACTTCCACCGCTGTTCCCTGATTTTGGGCCCGAATCCCTTGCACCACCGCTTGCAGGGGGGGGGAGCTGGGTTCGATCGCCACTTCACTGGCCTGGATCCAAGCCCCATAGCTGAGGCGCAACCAATCGCCCTGGCGGCCGGTGATGGTGGCTTGGCTGCCTTGGGGCAAGGGGGTGAGGCGGCTGTGGTCTGTGCTGGGGCCCGTGCGCGCCACCCCCCAAGGAACCGTTACCCGGGCCCGATCGCGTCGATCGCGCGGCCAAACGGTGATCCGACCGCGAGGGGTCATGGGCATTTCGCCATCGATGTAAAACCGCACCTGGCCCCAATCATCGGGGCGATCGGGCGTGAAGCAGCCCTCATAGGTGGTCAACGATGGTGGCGGGGGATCGCTGCCCGTCAGTACCGAAGAATTGGGCAAGGGCGATCCAGCGGATGGACGGGGCAACATCGGAAACGTCCGTTCCGCCACCCGCGCATCAATGGTCAAGTTGGGCCGCCCCGTCACCCGCAGGCAAATTGGCTCCCCGATCGGCCAGCCCCAATCGGCCATCGGCTCCAGGGTGGCCAGGGGTGTGCTCAACAACGGCTGATGGGAAATGCGGGTGATTGTGCGAATTTCCGTGCGATCACCCCAGCGGATTTCAAACCGGTTGGGGCCCAGTTGCAGCGGAAAACTGGGGGCAAAATGCCCAAAGGCACTGCGATTCACCCCTTGGCCATTGATCGTGACCGAGCCAGAAGGCGGCGCAGTGCCTAGAAAAAAGATGCGATCGCTCGAGGTTTGATGACCCTCCGGCGGATAAACCAGCCGTAATTCCGAGGAACTGGGGGCCGGCTGGGCGATCGCCACCCCCGCCCATAGCAACGGCGCGATCGCCCCCACCATCAGCCGAGAAGCGCCCCCCAGCTCCCACGGTCTCATTTACTTGCTGGCCCGCTCAAAGGCGGCCTTGAACGCCTCAGGACTGGGCGCACCCTGCACCGGTTCACCGGCCATCAAAAAGGTGGGAGTGCCTTCCAAACCCAAGCTTTCTGCCAACTCAGCATCGGCGGTCACGGCTTTTTTGGCCGCCTCGCTGTTGCGATCGCGCTCAAATCGGTTCAAATCCAATCCCAACTTCTTAGCCAATTCCCCATACAAGCCATCGGCCAAGCGCGATTGGTTGGCAAACAGTTCATCGTGATATTCCCAGAACTTACCCTGTTGCTGGGCAGCCCAAGCGGCCTGGGCGGCGGGAACCGCCTGGGGATGGATGCTGGTGAGGGGGAAATGCTTAAAGGTCAGAATCACCCGATCTTGATAGTCCTCCATGAACTGCTTCAGGGGAGCCAAGGCCCGACCGCAGTAGGGACATTGAAAATCGGAAAACTCCACCAACAGCACCCGTCCTTTGCCAAGGGTGGGAGAGTTGCCAATCACCTTTTTCGGGTCAGATTTGGCATCGCGGGCGAAGTTTTGCCGCAATTCCCGCTGCTTTTGGGACTGCTGCTGGTTATAGTCCGCCACGGACTCCAAAATCACTTGCGGATTTTTGCGGATCACGTCCAGCACTTTGGCTTCAAAGTCCGCATCCACATTGCCCCCAGCGGACAGGGCGATCGGCTGGCAAGCCACCAAGAAGACGGTGGTGGACAGGGCTAAGGCTCCGGCTCCGGCCCAAAAGCGCAGGGAGGATGCCCGAAACAACCAATGGGCAAGGGTTTGAAAAAGGGTTTGGAGGGTCTGGAATGCCTTGAGCATGGGCCTGAGCCTAAATGAAAGATCCTGAGAGCGATTAAAAAACAAACGGAGCAACGGCCAGCGGCGCAGACGACCCGACGGGGGCAGGGTGACCCAATCAGCGACCCAAGCGCTGCCCTGGGGCCATGATCTGTCCCCGCAAAGACGGATCGGGGAGGCCAATGGCCAGTTCCTTAGTCGGCGGTGTTGGGGCGATCGGGGCGTTGCAACATGGCAATCAACAGACAAATGATGCCCACATTAATCGACACATCCGCCAGGTTAAACACCGGGAACCGAATCAGCCGGAAATCCAGAAAATCAATCACATGGCCCAGGGCAAAGCGATCGATCCCGTTGCCCAACGCGCCCCCCAGCACGAACCCATAGCCCCACTGTTCCCAGCGGTTCATGCGTGGGCTGCCCAGGGCCAGGGCCATCAGGGCCGCGCTGACCGCCAACGAGAGCCACCGCAGCCAGCCGCTGCCCTGGAACAGACTGAAGGCCGCGCCGGAGTTGACCACGTAGGTGAAGTGAAACCAACCGGGGATCAGCGGGATGGTCTGGGGCGGAATCGTGAGGGCGAAGGTGCTGGCGACCCAGGCTTTGGTGATGCGATCGACCCCGACACTGGCAACGGCCACCACCCAAAACCAGCCATTCTTGGAGACCAGGCGGCCACAGGATTTGGCCCAGGCGGGAATCGGTTTGGATCGAGACTCTGGCACCGGACTATCCACAAAATTCAACGGTGGCGGTTCTCTGGGGGTGATGGGATGCCCGCAGGATCGCCAACTTTCAGTAGAACACGAGATGTCGAAAAACTGAAGCGATCGTGGCGGCGGCACAGGCGGCCACCAGTTGCCCCGGCAAGACCGCTTGGGAGTAGGTGGTGGCGATCGCCTCAAATTCGTTGGCTCGCAGGGCCATGGCATACAACAGCCCCACCCCATGGAGCACCACCAACCCGATCGCACAGCCGATCGCCAACTGCTCCACCTTGGGCGGCCCCAAAAAGGCCCAGCGCCCGCAGAGCCACCCGGCCGGCACAAAGCCCAAGAGATAGCCAAAGCTGGGTTCTTGGATATATTGCCAACCGCCGCCCCCTTCAAAGATGGGCAACCCCGCCAACCCCAACAGCAGGTAGGCAATTTGCGAGAGGGCCGCCGCCGTCCCTCCGCCCAAGCAGGCCACCAGCAACAATGCCGCCACTTGGTAGCGCGTGCCCAAAGACACCACCCGCACCCCCTCTTGGAGCCAATCCCAAGGAGCCGTGGGCACAAAGACTTCCACAAAGGAGGCGGCGATCGAGAGTAAGACCCCGATGGCCGCCCACAGCAAGGTTTCTAGGCGCATGACGATCGCCCCATTAACGCCCCATTAACGCCCTATGAATACCCCATTCACGCCCAAGGGAGCGCAACCGCCGGGGTCAACATCCGGGCGATCGCACTCCCGATCGTTCACGTAACCCGATCGTTCATTTGGATCATTTAAATCGTTGCGGCCGTTGCGCCGACGACGGGCGCTTCGCCACCCACCAGGCCCAATTCCGCCAACATTTCATGATCCTTCTCGGGGGGTTGGCCCATGGTGGTCAGGTAATGGCCAATCAGCATGGCGTTCAACCCGGCTTTCAGACCCAGGGCTTGCAGCTCACCCATCACCACTTCTCGGCCACCCGCATAGCGCAGGATGCGATCGGGCAAAATCATCCGGAAAATGGCGATCGCCTTGGCCGCTTCGTAGGGATCCAGCTTGGGGCGATCGCCCATGGGCGTGCCAGCTCGGGGGTTCAGCAAGTTCAGCGGAATCGATTCCACCTCCAAATCCCGCAGCGCCAGGGCCAAATCCACCCGGTCTGCCCAGGTTTCACCCATGCCCAAAATGCCCCCGGTGCAGGCTTGGATGCCCGCCGCTTTCAGGGTTTTGATGGTGGCCACGCGGTCTTGCCAGCTATGGGTGGTGGCCACGTTCGGGAAAAAGGCCTCCGACGCTTCCAGGTTGTGGTTGTAGCGCGTCACACCCGCTTCCTTGAGGGCTTGGGCCTGATCCGCATTCACTTCGCCCAAGGCGCAGCAGGGCTTGATGTTGGTTTCCGCAATAATTTGCCGCACCGTTTCCAGAATTTGTTCAAATTCGCTTTCCTGGCGACCGCCATACTTGGGACCACGCCCTTGGCTCACCAGACAAAAGCGCTTGGCTCCGGCGGCTTCGGCGGCCTTGGCTTGGGCCAAAATTTCCTCGGGAGTCCGCAAACCATAGATCGGGGACTCCTGACCGGGGTGGTGAGCCGACTGGGCACAAAAGGAGCAATTTTCCGAGCAGGAACCGGATTTCACGTTGCCGATGCTGCACAGGTCAACCACGTTGCCGCAGCGGGCTTGGCGCACGCGATCGGCCGCGGCACAAAGGGCCAAAATATCTGCCTGATCATCAATTTGGGTCAGGATCAGGGCCGTGGCTCGATCGATCGCCTCGCCTGCAATGACTCGATCGGCCAATTGATCTAACCACTGGCCGAGCACCGCACCCGTGAGACCCTCAGACACAGCAGACGGCTGCCAAGGGGTGGCCGATCGAACCGAAGACGGAAGCGCTTGAACCACGGCTGACTCCTCCAACAAAGAAACCCAAAGAACCCCCAACGGCCCCATCCACCACCAGATCCATTGCGCCAGATCCATATTCGGAGTTGGTCATCAGCACAGGACAGCCGATGCCCTTCCCGAGTGGCGGAAAACAGGCCACGGGTGACTCCAAATTGTACACGGTTGATTCGCTGCCCACCCTTGGCCCTCCGGGGCGATCGCCTCGATGGGGCGATCGGGCTGGCCATCCAGCACGGTAGGATAGGGCTTAGTTTGTCAAGCGCTCGGTCTGTGGCAATGGCTACCATCGATTCAGCCCGTGGCTCAAAGTCTTGGCATTAAAAGCACTAGCAGGTTTTTAACGTTTTATGAAGCGATTTCTCTCTGGGCTACTGGCGCTGGTGATGGTGGTGTCGATCGGCCTAACGGGCTGTGCGGCGGGTGACTCGGCCAACGGCATCAGCGGCAACTACCAAGCTGATACCCTCGCCTTGGTCGGCAGCCTACGGAATGCCATCACCATGGCCGATAGCGATCCCGCAAAACGAGCAGCCCAAGCCGATGCTCGCGCCAAAATCAATTCCTATGCTTCCCACTACCGCCGGGATACCCGCGTGGCTGGGCTAAATTCCTACACCACCATGCGCACGGCTTTGAATTCGCTGGCGGCCCACTATTCGGCCTATCCCAACCGCCCCGTGCCTGAAAAGTTACAAAAGCGTTTGGAAACTGAGTTCCGGCAAGTGGAAGCGGCCCTGAATCGAGGCGCTTAGGAAAGTTTCGATACACTCAATACACTGAGCATGGGGCGGTTCGATCGCCCCATTTTTGTCGCCTTCGTTGGCCTAGCTCAATCAAAGGCCTAGCTCAATCAAATTCTGTGGATTAACCCCCTAGTTGCATCCTTGGGGGGTGAAGATGCCCGCCCTGGGTCGTGGGAGCTGAGAATGCTGGAAGTTGAAGTCCACCAACAGTTACGCGCATTTTTGCGGGCCTGTGGCGATCGCCCCTGGCTGCATCACCTAACCCTGGCGCGGTTGGTGGCGCGGGTCTTGCGATCGGGCCGCAGTTCCCTGATCCAAGGGGGCACGGCCGTGGCCGCCGGCCGCCATCGCCTCAGCTATCTGGCTCCGGCCCTGCTCTGCGAGCAGGCGGTGGTGTTGGTGGTTCCCCGGGCGGTGCAACAGCGGCTTTTAGAAGTGGACTTGGCTCGGTTGCGGTTGTGGCTGACCCAGAGCGATCGCCCCTTGCCTCCGGTGCATTGCCTGGTGGATCAACCCCCGGAAGCCGCACAGGCCCTGGCGGCCACCTTGCGGGCCGATCAACCGGGTCTCTGGATTTTGTCCCCCAGCCAATGGCTGGCCGATCGCCTGGAACTGTCGGGCCAGCGATCGCGCTTGGCCGGCCTGCCCACCCTGATTGATGGGGCCGATGATCTGGAGCGCTGGACGCAAGAAACCCTGCGACTGGACATTAGCCCGGCCGATTGGCATCGGTGGCGTTTGGCCTGTCCCGATCGCGCCCAGGTCATCCATGACTTGGAAGTGGCGATCGCCCATGGACTGCTGCAACATCCCCCCAATCCCTACGGCGCTTGGCTGTTGGATGAGCCGGAAGCGGCGGCCTTGCTGCAAACATTGCGATTATTGGCGGTTCAACTGCCGCCCCTGTGGCGAACGCTGCTGCACCGGGCCGGAGACCAGCAATGGCCGATCCTGGCCCAGCCCGATCGCCAAACGGGGCAGTTTCACCTGCAATGCCAACCGATCGACGTGGCCGAAATCTTGCGCCCCCTCTGGCAAGCCCAGCCGATCGCCCTGATTGGCAGCTTCCTGGATTTGGAAGTGGAAGCTCCCTTATATCAAGCGCGGTTGGGGCTGGACAACGGCGATGAGCAGCGGCTGACCTGCTTGAAATTCACGCCCGATCGACAGCAAGAGGCGATCGGGTTCTATTTACCCGAGCAGTTGCCCCTCCCCAACACCCCGCAATTTCAGGCGGCCCTGATTCAGCAGCTCTATGCCCTGTTGGCTTGGCAAGGGCCCACCGGCTTCACCGTGGTGTTGGTGGGAGATGTGCCTCTCAAGGGCCGGCTGGCGGCCCAACTGGCGGCGGAATTTGGCTCCCGCGTCCAACTGGAACGCACCGCCCCCGATGACAACGGCATTTTGGTCACCGGGTGGGACTTTTGGCGCAACCACAGCGATCGGCTGCCCGCTCCCCACCTGCTGGTGATTGCGGCCTTGCCCATTCCCTCCCTCGAAGATCCCCTGGTGGCCGCCCGGGTCAGCGCCTACAAGCGCCAGCGTCGGGACTGGTTTCGCTGGTATCTGTTGCCCTCGGCCCTTAGCGATCTACAACGGTCGATCGCCCCATTACGGGAGCGATCGACCCCTGATCCCAATGCGCCCCCGCTGTTGGCCCTGCTGGACACCCGGGTGGTGCGCCGCAGCTATGGCTCCCAGGTGCTGGCGGCCTTGGATCCCGTGGAGCGGATGAATGACCTCGAACCCCGTTGGCTTTAAATTTCCAGAAATGTCCAGAAATTTCCAGGGCAGCGCCGACGGGCTAGAAATCTGAATCCAAAGTTGAAGAATTCTTGCGAAATGTTCGTCTAAGCTCATTTCCCTCGGGGGCGATCGGGCGAATTTTTGATCGCTCTGCTCCCCAATCGAACTGCCAGCCCAACCATTTCGCGATCGTTTCAGGGTTAATTAACAGATATCCTTTATCTACAAAAAAACTGGGTGGAGATGAACAATGGGTGAATCCAAACGCCGCAAATCCCTCCTTGGGGACGACTACGGCAAGGCTCAAGAAACGATTTTGCCCAACGTGCCAATTACCAAACAGCAAGCCGATCGGTTCGTGAAGATCACCAGTCGCGGGGCTTGGATTGGGATCGGTACGCTGTTGGCCGCTTGGCTCACCATTCGATTTGTGGGGCCGGCCTTTGGTTGGTGGCAGGTTAACTAAAATCAGTGGGGCGATCGTCCAATAATCGCGCCATCATCGCGCCATTATTGATACCCTTGGGAAATCTTTGGGAAGCGTCTGCTCTGCTCAATTGGGCAACCGGCCCCCTGTGACCTGTTGCGATCGAATCCTAAGAATTCTCAACGGTTGTTCCTATCCCCCCGGATCCGAATCAAACCATGGGAAGATCGCAATAGTCCCCGTCATGTTGGACTTTGAGCACTTCCTTGGCTCAAAACATCCGTACCAAGATCCGCGCCAATCCGTTGCGAAGAAACCCCTAGGCAGTTCCGCATCCACTGCCATTCCCCCCCTGACCTGCTATCCCGATCATCCATTCCCCGGGGACGGTCAATGTAACAATCCGAACAACGTAGCCAAAAGTTTGGATCAGGGTTTTCAGGGGCAATTTCTAAGGGCCCAAGCTCCAGGATCCTTGGAAATTGATGAGCGTTTCTTCAGTGATTTTTCAGGAAAATCTGCTCAATGCTGGCCAAAGTTTGATCCCGAAACCACTCGAAGCACTGTGTTCTTTCATACGGACTGGTGACACAGATTAGTGGGATCTTGCCAGCAGTTTACAGGTCACCGATGCCGCCCTTGCACTAGGGATAACCATCCCAAACCCAGCATTGGGCAGACTAGGGCCTTTGTCGCCTTCCATTGTTAAGGGGCAGCCCAGGGCGATCGCCCCAAGCATCACATCAATCGAATCAGCGAAACCAATCAATCCGTTGATTGCTTGCTGAAATTCTTAAGAGACTATAAAAATCGTAATCAGCCTCTACAATGAAACCAGAAGATCGAGGGTAAGCCGTGTTTCTCAGACTTGCCGAGCAACATCGCCAGTTTGTCAGGGATCTCGTCATGAGCCTGCAGGCTTTGGCCAATGTTCTAGAACGCCGGGGCTATTTGGCCTCGTGCTATACCTGTGGCGATCGCATGAACAGCGCATCGTTTATGGTTAGTCTCGGCGATAATCACCTGATCCGGTTCCTGGTGTCCGATTATGGAATTACCTGGACGGAGATGCGCGATGATCGCGAACTCATGAAAATTGAAGGGGCTGAGGCGATCGGGCAGCTCCAGGAACTGGCCAAACTGCTGAAGGTTTCTGAAAATTCCCCATTGGCCGATCGTTCCGTTCCCCAATCCCCCGTCATGGGCACAACGGCTCCAAACGCTTCAACCCAGATGTTGGTGGGCTAAGGTTAAACAGCAAACCGCGCTTGGTGGCCGGTACGCTGGGACATTGCCAACGTTGCACCATGCAAACGTTGCACCATGGATGAGTCCAATTTCCCCCAGTGCGCCATCAAGACCGGTGGCCGACCTGCGCGATCGCCCAGTCAGCACGCAGTCATGACTCAGTAATCACTCGGGTCGCTCAAAATGCAGGTGGCAACTCGGGGGTGGTTGTGTGTATCGTTGGAATCCTCATGCCCCTAAGCTGAGGAGGGTGTCAAGTGTCTACCTCAACCTCTGCGCTTCGCGGTTGATTGCGTTTTAACATCCTGCCCCTATGAACCCCCGCGCTGTCGATCCTCGCACTCCCGATCGCCCCCCGATCGATGCTGACGAGCATCGAGAGCAAGCCTATGAGCTGTTTCTAAAGCTTTACAACAACCATCGCGACTTCTTTGATGAGCTGCTGGATGCGGATCAGCAACAGGTGGGTGAACACCTCCGCAGCAGCCGTTATGTCCAGGGCATGGTGCGCGGTCAGCAGGCCTATCTAATTTCCAACCTGATTAATGGCAAAAGCCAATCTCTGCTGCAATACCAAATGATTTGGATGATGGGGCGCGATCCCCAAGCAGCATTGCCGATTCCCGATCAGCGCCTCTCCCGTCGTCACGCAGTGATTCAATACATTCCGCGCCGGGGTTTTTATTTGGTGGATCTGGGCAGCACCAACGGCTCTTTTATTAACGGTCGGCTGGTGCGGGGCCGCCACCGGTTGCGGGATGGCGATCGACTGCGGTTGGGGGGCTTTTCGTTTGATTTCTTTATCTGCTACAGCTCCCAAACGGTGAATTCGGCCCCGGCCGATTTGATCGCCCAACTCCAAGCCATGCCGATTCCCGAGGAAACGGATTCCAGCTTGCGCTACAAGGATGCGTTATCCGTGCCGCTGGCGGAGAAGTTGGCGGCGGAGGAAACGATGCTGGCCAGCGGCGAAGGGGCCGGCGAGAATAATGCCCCGGTGGATGGTGAGGATGATTTGGGGCCGCCGTTGCCGGATCCCGAGGGATTTGCGTTTTAGGGTTTTACTGTTGGTTTTTTCGGTTGGTCGGTTAGTTGGTTGGTCAGTTGGATTAGTCAGTTGGTCGGTCGGTCAGTTGGATAGGTTGCAGCGGCCCCAAGGCTAGCAACCGCTGGGTTCCATGATCGTCACCAGATCCACGCTGAATTGGGTCTCGAAAATGGGACATTCACAGTCCAGACTCCACCGCTCGATCGCGCAGTCATCGTGGCGATCGGCCGGTTCCAACAACAATCGAAATTCGCGACTGGGGGGCCGAAACTGGCATTGCACCCGGCGCACCGCTTGAATTTGACGGCGATCGAGGGCTGCGGCCAGGCGCAAAATGGCGCTCAGCTCGTCCACCATTTGCCGATAGCGCTTGCCCGCCAGGGCCTGATAGCCCTCGTGTCGTTTTTTGGGAGCGCTCTTGCGGTGGTAGCGGGCCAGGTTGGCAATCACTTCAATTTCCGTTTCCGTGTAGCCCAGCAGTTGCCCGTGGCGGATCAGGTAATAGGCGTGTTTGTGGTGAGCATCATGGCCCACGTGATGGCCGCATTGGTGCAGGACGGCGGCGGCCCACAGCAGCTCGCGGCTATTGTCATCCCAGTTGTGCAATAGGCCTTGGGTTTGGTCAAACAGGGTGAGGGCCATGGCGGCCACATGCTCGGCGGAAGGCAGGTTCACCTGATATTTTTTAGCCAGCGCCAGAACGCTGCGTTCGCGCACGGAGCTTTGGAACCGCAGGCGATCGTCAATCAGTTGGTGCTGCAACATCCAGTCAACGATTACGCCTTCCCGGAGCGATCGCTCGCACACCACCAGTCGATCGACTCCCAACAGATCCATAGCCTCTTGCAACACCACGGCTCCGGCCAGGATAATTTCCGCCCGCCGATCGCTCATTTCCGGCAGGGTCGATCGCTCCTCAATGTCCATGCGGCGCAGTCGATCGACCCATTCTCGCAAGGCCGCCAACGGCAACTCACAGCCCTGCAACGGGGAGGGAACATAGCCCGTGCTGTCCGCCGCATGGATGGCCGCCAAGCATTCTGCCGTGCCCGACGTGCCCACCAGGGTCAGTTGATCTGCGAGGGGATGTTTGACCAGTTCCCCATGCAATTCTTCCACCGCCCGCTCCAACATGCCCCGGGCATAGGCCCGCAGCGCCTCATAGTCCATGTCCGTGATCGGGTCGGTGCGGACAAATTCCGTGGTGAGCCGCACGGCCCCCACCTTGGTGCTGCTCAGGTAAAGGGGTTCACGCCCATCCCCCAAAATCAACTCCGTGGAGCCACCGCCAATGTCGATGATGGCGTGGGGCTTGCCATCTAACTCCATGGCCGACAACACCCCTAGATAAATGCGGCGGGCTTCTTCGGGCCCGGCGATCGCATTCACCTTCATGCCCACATCCCGCGCCACCCGTCGCAAAAAGTCTCGGCCGTTGGGAGCTTCCCGCACGGCACTGGTGGCCACGGCAATCACTTCATCCACTTGCAGGCTCAGGGCCAGGTCATAGCACCGTTGCAGGGCAGCGATCGCCCGATCCATGGCTGCCTCTGTCAAATCACCGGTTTTGGGATCGCGCTCACCCAACCGCACCGTACTTTTCTCGCGGGAAATGATGTCGAAGGCGGGCAAACTGGGATCCACCTGCACAATGGCCATGTGAATGGAGTTTGTGCCGATGTCGATGGCGGCCACAACGGGACGGCTCGATCGAAAAGCGAGCGGGGCAGGCGAAGCAGACAGGGTTTGCATGGTTTGCATGGCGGGTCTAGGCCGATTTTAATACCGCAGTTGATCAGATGCGCATTCCAGTTTGTGGATTGGCTGAACAGCAGAGAAACTCCGGATTGGGCACTTGATTTTGCGAAGTGTATTGCAACGCTGCTTTACACCCTGCGAGTGCGTCCGATGCTGTTGTCTACTCTTCGATCGATTACAGCCCATAGCCAATTGTGGATGAATCCGGTGATGGATCAGGCGGCGGCCACCCACTCGCAGCCCGATCGCGCCATTGTCCTCGGAGGAAGTTTGGCGGGTCTGTTGGCCGCCCGAGTTTTGGCCGATCGCTTCCAAACCGTCTTGGTTTTGGAACGGGATCCCCTGCCCACCCCCTGGGAACGACCCGAAACCCCGGACGAAACCTGGTGCAATCGCCGCCCTGGCACGCCCCAGGCTGACCATGTGCATGTGCTGTTGGCGCGGGGACAGCAGATTTTGGAATCGCTCTTTCCTGGATTCGCCAATGATTTGGCCACATCCGGAGCAGTGGAAGTGAACTGGACAGCCGACTGCGCCATGATGGGCCTCGGCAGTTGGAATCCACGGGTTTCATCGGATTTGGTGACCCGCACCAGCAGCCGATCGCTCCTGGAAAACTTGGTGCGGCGACGGTTACAGGCCATTCCCAACGTGATTTTTATGTCGGGGGTTGCGGTTCAAGGGCTAGTGGTGGCGGGCGATCGGGTCACGGGAGTGCGCCTAGAAGGGAACTCTGCCCAAAACCTGGTGAGCACCTTGGCCACGGAAACCCTCTTGGGGGCCCAATTGGTGGTGGATGCCATGGGACGTAATTCCCAAATGCCCCGCTGGCTGCAACAGTTGGGCTATGGCTCCGTTCCGGAAGTGACGATCGATGCCAAGTTGGGTTACGCCAGCCGTTGGTATCAAATGCCCGCCGACTATTTGGCCCAGGTGGCCCAGGATCCGGAAAACACCTGGAAATCGATTTTGCTGTGGGCCAAGCCGCCCCACCAACCCCGCGCCGGGGTGCTCTATCCGGTGGAGGGTAACCGCTGGGTGGTGACGGTTTCGGGAACCAATGGCGACTATCCCCCGGCCGATGAGGAAGGGTTTCTGGCCTTTGTTCGCAGCTTGCGGGATCCGGCCATTGCGCGGGCGATCGCCTCGGCGCAACCGATTTCAGACATCAAGCTCTATCGGGGCACGGCCAACCGCTGGCGACATTACGAACAGTTGGCCACGTTCCCGATCGGGCTGGCCCTGTTGGGGGATGCGGTTTGCACCTTCAACCCAATTTATGGCCAGGGCATGACCGGGGCCGCACTCGGTGCGGTGACCTTGGGTGATTGTCTCGATCGGGCCCAATCGGAACTGGGCTTAGATTGGGGACAATTTACCCACCTGTTCCGGCAAGAGTTGGCCCGCGTGATTCAGTTGCCTTGGTTGATGGCCACGGGGGAAGACCTGCGTTGGCCCGCCACCGAAGGGCCGCGACCCGATCGCCCCACGCGCTGGATGCAAGCTTATCTGGAGCGAGTTTTGCATCTCACCGATGCCCACAAGGACATCCATGAGATTGTCTGGAAAATCCAGCACATGATCCTCTCTCCCCAAGCTCTATTTCATCCCTCGATCATGATGCGGGTGGGGGGCGCTTGGCTCTATCAACGGCTGCTGGCCAATTGGTTTCCCGCCTGGGGGCCCGAAAACCTGAACCTCACGCCCTCGTTCTTGGGGGCCCGACGTTAGGGGCCGATTCTCCTAATCGTTCGTTACATCCGGCACATCCGAGAGCACTCGGCCGGGAGTCGAAGCCGCTGGGGCTGTTTCTGCCTCGGTGGCTTCGTTGTTGGTGGCATCTTCCGCCGGGGCGGCCGCTTCCGCATTCGATGCGGCTTCGCTTTCCGGGGCATTCTCCGCAGGCGTTGCCCATTCTTCCCCGATCGCCAGGGTGACCCGATCGGGGCCGGCGGCCCGCAGCTCACTGACCAACTGCAACACCTTTTCGTAGGGCAAGTTGCGATCGGGCTGAATTAACACCACACCCTTGGGATTCTTGAGGTAGTTCTGAATATCCGCCTTGAGTTGATCCTTGGGAATGGCGCGATCGAGCACCACCGTTTGTCCCTGGCGATCCAGCTTAATCAACAAGGGCGGTGGTGGCGGCCCCTGGTCGGGTTCCGCAGGCGCATCCTCACCGCTGGCGGGCAGGTTCACTTCCAGGCTGTTTTGGCTGCCCAACACCATGGACAAAATGATGAAAAAGGTGAGCACCGTCATCAACACGTCCAGCATCGGCACAAGGTTGACTTCCGGGGGTTTGTGGTGAGTCTGTCGATTGCGCGATCGCATGGTTGAGAATCCACTCCGGTTGAGGGGGGCATGAGCGCCAAAGGAACAAGGCAGCGGCAGGCAACGGCCACAAGAACTAACCGGCCTGGCGGTTGATTAACCCTGCTCGAAGGAAAGACCGACCCGATCGCCCCCCACGGCTTTCAGGAGCGTCAAGACTTCTTCAATTGATCGAAACGGCAAGGTGCGATCGGCCTTCAACACCACCATCCCATCCGGCTGTTTGGCAAAATAGTCCGCCACGGCTTGATCCAGTTCCGCCGGGGTCACCGGTTTGTCATTCAGCAAAATCTGCTTTTTTTGGTCTAGCCCCACCAGCAGCGGATCCTTGGGAACCGTCGCCGCCGCTGAGGTTTTGGACTTGGGCAACTGCACGTTGGGCATCTGCGCCCCGGTCAGGGTCATCGACACCAAAATAAAGAACGTGAGCACCGTCATCAACACGTCCATCATCGGCACGAGGTTGACATCTGGGAGCTGATTGGCCGATCGGGTCTTGGGTCGCATGGGGCCTGGTTTCCTGTCCTAATCCACTCCTAATCCACCAACGACGGCGGGCGATCGGCATAGGGCAAGGGGTCGAACCCATGGGTTGGCCGTTCTCCGCCGGGCGATCGACCGCCACCGCTGGGCAAGTCCGGCGTGGGGAACAGGGGTTCATACCAAACCTGGCGATAGATCAGCTCCAAACGACTGCCCACTTCGGTGAAATAGTCAATTTGCTGAGATTGCAGCACCACCAACACCCGAAACACCACCAAAGCCATAATCGCCACAATCATGCCAAAGGCCGTGGTTAACAGGGCTTCACCGATCCCTGCGGCGGCGGCCGTGGCGGCCTTGGTGTCGCCGCCACCACCAATGTTCAAGTTATTGAAGGTGGCAATTAGCCCCGTCACCGTTCCCAGCAGTCCCAGCAGGGGGGCAACGGCCACGATCGTCTCCAGCAATTTATCGCCCCGTCGCATTTTCACGAACTCCCGTTCGGCGGCCGTTTCCAGCGCCAAATTAAACGTCTCCGGGGTGGCTTGTTTCAACATCAAGGGAGCCAACAAAAATCGCCCGATCGGGAGGGTTTGGGCCTCGCGAGCCGTGATCGCCGCATCCTCCAGGCTATACTTTGCCGCCGCCAATACATCATGGACAATGCGATCTTCCTGGGCCATTAACCGCACCCAAAACACTGCCCGCTCCAGGGTCACGGCCACCGTCGCGATCGACATTCCCAGCAGGGGCCACATGACCGGCCCCCCTTTCACCAGCAAATCAAAAACCTGAGACATGGCCGCCCTAAAACCCAAAAGCGTTGTGATACCTAGCGTTGCCGATTCCCATTGATCCCGCTCGATCGCCCCTACCAGCCCCAAGCATCCCATTGGTTAGTCGATTTGGTCAGTCGATCGATGTCCTAACCGATTCCCGGGTAGCTGCAAGTTCGATCGCACCCTTAACTCACGGCCCTCGCCTGATCGGTTCAGTGTGATGGCAGAGTCCGTAATCAATCACAAAATATCAGAAAATACCAATTATTTATCAGTTCATTCGTGTCATTGATTCACAGGTCAATCAATTCACTGATCAACTCGTCAATACAATGCAAGAAAAACCAGGAAATTAATGCAAGAATAAAAAATAAAAGGAGCCAGAATTAATCTGGATTTTATCAACACAGTTAAATTAAATTCTGAAATTGGCTTGCAATTTTTCAGCAATTCTTAGAAGAGAAATTCTTGAAAAGATGCTCTCTAGAATGCTTTTTAAAAATACTTTCTAAAATGCTTTCTAAGAATCATACAACCTTTACCTAGAATTATTGGCACGCCATATTGCAGATGCCATAAAGCAACGGTTTGGTGGGCACTGCCCACCCTACGGACGACTGTGCTTAGTAATCGAAGTAAGGGCTGTATGGAAGCTTTAGAAGTGCTTTGCTTCGGAAGGATTTTGAAAGAAGCCCTCGAATCTCCTTCGACAGTCGTCCGTGAACTGCCCTTAACTTAGGCGATTCTATTTGGTCGTGCAGACTTTTAGCTTGAAATGTGACTATTGAGAACTAATGAGGGCTGATTGAGCACCTTAATCAATCCATTTAGGCGTTCAAAGCTGTTTTTGATTGCTCCTGCCTAAAGTCAATCTTGCTTAAATTAAGAAAAGTTTAAATGTAATTAAATTTTTGCGTAAGACGCAAAATTGCACGATTTTTGGTCACTTTGTTAGAAGTTCACGACGAACCAGAATGATTTTAAATTTTCTTTAACCCATTCTTAATTCAATAGCAGACTTCCAATAACCGATTTCCGAAATAATGAGGCTGCTAAGTTGGAATTTTTTAACAACTTCTTGAAATTTGTTTGTTTTTGATCACCCACTTCAGGCAGACAGGTGTTGAGTCGGTGATTCAATTGCCAGCAAATTTTCAATGAATCGCAAGCCAATCCAAGGCAATGTCGATGCTCTGTTGGCATCACACAAAAAACTGCATCGATTCCGCACCAATTGAGTGCGGCCAAGATCTGAGCCAGCAGTTTCAATCGCCAATGGTTTTAAGGTTTCGCTATTGGGCCAGAGCTTGAACATTGACTGACGGCTGCGGGCTGGGTCTTGGGGTGGGTTGCTGGTGTTCGTAATCAATCTTTGTGCTGGAGTGAAGTGTTTATGATCTCTACGAAGTTGCGTCGTCGGAGCGCGATTTTGGCCGGAGCAGTGGCAGCGCTGGCATTTGTTACGAACTGGGGTACCCAAGCCGCTCAGTCCCAGAACAACACGATCGCCATTGATGGGTCGAGCACGGTGTTCCCCATTACGGAAGCGGTGGCCGAAGAGTTCCAAGCTTCCAAGCGGGGCGCTGTGCGGGTGACGGTTGGGATCTCGGGAACCGGCGGTGGGTTCAAGAAGTTCTGCAACGGTGAATTGGATATCAGCAACGCATCGCGGCCGATTAAGGAAAGCGAGCAACAGGCCTGCGCCGCCAAGGGAATTGAGTACGTGGAACTGCCGATCGCCTACGATGCGCTGACGGTGGTGGTGAACCCCCGCAACACTTGGGCCGCCAGCATGACCACCGCAGAATTGAAGGCCATGTGGGAAGGGGCTGCGGAAGGAAAAATTACGAAGTGGAGCCAAGTTCGTCCCGGCTGGCCGGATGTGAAGTTCACGCTGTTTGGCCCCGGTGCAGATTCGGGCACGTTTGACTATTTCAATGAAGTGATTTTGGGCAAGGACAACAAGAGCCGCACGGACTACACGCCCAGCGAAGATGACAACGTTTTGGTGCAGGGCGTTTCGCGCGACCAAAACGCCTTGGGCTATTTCGGCTTCGCCTACTATGACCTGAACAAGAGCCGCGTGAAGGCGGTGGCCATTGACTCGGGCAAGGGTGCTGTGATGCCGGCCGTAGCAACGGTGAATGACGGAACCTATAAGCCGCTGTCGCGCCCCATCTACATCTACGTGAAGAAGTCGGCGCTCGATCGCCCCGAGGTGCGCGAGTTTTCGGAATTTTACCTGAAGAATGCGACTCGTCTGGTGCGGGAAGTGGACTACGTGCCGCTGCCGGATGCGGACTACCAAGCGGCAACCCAACGCTTGAGCCAACGGGAAGTGGGCCGCAAGCCGTTGCGGGCGGGCCTGTAGGCTCGATCGCCCAGATAGCAGGCGGCTCTGGGCAACTGCGCATCGATCGAACTCCACTGGGAATTATGGGTCGATCGCGACGGTGGCCCAGTGCTTGAGCGAATCAAACCGAATGAACTGGGGCAAGCGGTCTGCCGATGGGGTCGATCGCTTGCTCCTTTGATATCAAGACCTATGGCTTTGCGAGATTCAACTCCCCTCAACCCTTGGCGGCGATCGCGCGATCGACAGCGCTGGACTGAACGGGCGATCGAACTGTTGCTGTTGCTGGCGGCCCTCTCTTCGATCGCCACCCTGCTCGGCATTCTTTACGTTTTGGTGGGTGAATCCCTACAGTTTTTTCAGCAAGTTTCCCTTTGGGAATTCATTACCGAAACCCGCTGGACACCGCTGTTTGGCGATCCTAAATATGGCATTTGGCCGCTGCTGTCCGGAACCTTAACGACCACCTTTGTGGCCTTGCTCATTGCCATTCCCTTCGGCACTGCGATCGCCATTTATTCCAGTGAATTTGCACCCGCCACGGTGCGCGAAATTCTAAAACCACTGCTGGAATTGTTAGCCGGTGTGCCCAGCGTTGTTTATGGCTACTTTGCCCTATTGGTGGTCACGCCCCTATTGCAACAGGTGCTGCCTTGGCTCCCCGGTTTCAACATGATCAGCGCGGGCGCAGTCATGGGATTAGCCATTATTCCGCTGGTGAGTTCCATCAGTGAAGATGCCATGCAAGCCGTGCCCAATACCCTGCGCGAGGGATCCTATGCCATGGGGGCAACCAAGCTACAAACGGCGTTGAAAGTGGTGTTTCCGTCGGCTATTTCCGGGATTATGTCCGCCTATATTTTGGGCACATCCCGCGCCTTGGGGGAAACGATGATCGTAACGATCGCGGCGGGGTTGCAACCCACCCTCACCTTCAATCCCTTTGAGCAAGCTGCCACCATCACGGCCTACATTGTGCAGGTCAGCATGGGCGATTTGCCCCACGGCACTTTGCAATATCAAACCATTTTTGCCGCAGGATTAACGCTGGTTCTTTTAACCCTTGTCCTGAACATTATTGGTCACTTACTGACAAAACGTTATCGCGAGCGTTACTGATGTTAGCTGCCAAGTTTTCAGACCTCATTACACCCCAACTGGGTCACCAACTCCATCAACGCAAGCTGCTGAATCTGGGCTTTATGGTGATGGGTTTGGTGGCAATTATGGTGGCATTGTTCACCCTGGCAGCCTTGATTATTCATATGGCCATGAGTGGCTGGCCAAGGCTCAGTACCTGGGAATTTTTCACGGCTTTTGCCAGCCGCCGCCCAGAACGCGCCGGTATTTTAGCCGCTTGGGTTGGCAGTTTGTTAGTGATTTCGGTGACTGCCATTGTGGCAGTGCCGATCGGGGTAGCAGCGGGTATTTATTTGGAAGAATATGCTCGCAAAAATTGGCTTTCAGAATTGATTGAGATAAACGTCACCAACTTGGCTGGAGTTCCTTCCATTATTTATGGACTTTTGGCCTTGGGTGTGTTTGTCTATGAATTCAAGTTTGGGCGTAGTGTTTTAACGGCTGGTTGCACGCTGGCGCTGTTGATTTTGCCGATCGTAATTGTGACCACGCGAGAGTCTTTGCGATCAATTCCGCAAATGATTCGCGAGGCAGCCTATGCAGTGGGAGCCACCCAATGGCAAGTGATTTGGCATCATGTTTTGCCCTACTCGATCGGGGGCATTTTGACGGGAACGATCATTGGTTTGTCGCGGGCGATTGGTGAAACCTCCAGTTTGATAACAATTGGTGCTTTAACCTTCATTGCCTTTTTGCCCGAGTCTCCTTTTCAAGGCAAGCCACCTTTTGTGTCCTGGGAATGGTTGAATTCTCCCTTCACCGTGATGCCAATTCAAATGTTCAATTGGGTTTCTCGGCCCAATCCTGAATTTCAGGTTAACGCGGCAGCGGCAGGCACAGTGTTAATGACCATGACTTTGCTGATGAATGGCTTTGCAATTTATCTCCGCTATCGTCTGCGTCAAGGAATCAAATGGTAACCAGCAGTTCACAGACTATGCAGCGACTTGATAGCCAATTTCCTATTAAAGCCGAAGTGCGATCGCTTGATTTCTACTACGGCCAGTCTCAAGTGCTGAAAGATATCAACCTTGCGATTCCCGATCGGCAAATTACGGCCCTCATGGGGCCTTCAGGGTGCGGCAAAACAACCTTGCTGCGGTGTTTTAACCGAATGCATGATCTATATCCTAACAATCGCTATCGGGGCGAAATTCTCTTAGATCAACGACACAATATTCTCAGTCCCACCATTGACCCGATCGAGGTGCGGATGCGAATTGGGATGGTTTTTCAGAAACCAAATCCTTTTCCAAAATCGGTTTATGAAAATGTAGCCTACGGTTTACGGGTTCAGGGTCGCACTCAGCGATCGGACTTGGATGAAAAGGTGGAAGCGGCCCTCAAATCCGCTGCTCTTTGGCATGAGGTAAAAGATCGCCTAAAAGAGCCGGCTTTTAATCTTTCCGGTGGTCAACAACAGCGACTTTGCATTGCTCGCGCCCTCGTAACCAACCCCGATTTAGTGTTATTTGACGAGCCGACTTCTGCGTTGGATCCAATGTCCACGGCCCATATTGAAGAATTAATGCGGCAACTGAAAGCCCAAGTCACGATCTTGATTGTGACCCACAGCTTGCAGCAGGCAGCACGGTTTTCAGACTATGCCGCTTTTATGTATTTGGGAAAACTTGTGGAATTTCAAAAAACGACAAAGCTGTTTGCTGAACCACAAGATCCACTGACCCAATCCTATTTATCGGGCAGTGTTGGCTAAAGAATTTTGAGATTTTTAGCATTCATTGCTGAACTGTTAATTAGCGTTGATTTTGATTTTGGCTTTGATTTCGGCTTTGATTTTGACTTTGGCTTTGACTTTGATTGCTATTTAGACCGGTTGCCATTACTCACTTGGACGATCGCCTCCCATGGGTTCTTCACCAATGCTGAACTTTAGACTTGACTCCCTACCCTGGGCTGCCAACCAGTGGAAACAGATTCAGCGATCGATTCCCTATTTGCTGAACCTGTGCAATCGGCCATTGCTGTTTGTGGCGATCGGGTTGCATGTGGCGGTGTTAATGTTGCCCACACCCGATCGCACTGAAACCGAAAAACAGCCCCCCAAGGAAGTGATTAAGGTTTCCCAATTGAGCGCCGCCCCCCCAAAACCGAAGCCTCAAAAACCCAAAAACGCCAAGCCCAAACCCCCAAAACCGAAGCCCCAAAAGCCCAAAGCCACCCCCCCCAGGCGATCGCCCGCGTTGGTAGCCACGCCGCCCAAACCCAAACCCCAGCCTACGGAACCAGCCAAACCCACCCCCACCGCAAAGCCGGAACCCACCCCCAAGCCCGATCCCCAAGGCGAAGATCCCTTAGCCAATACGCCGCCGGTCAACACGCCCCCCGTGAATCAGGCGGGCGGCGACAGCACCGGCAGCGGCAAGGGATTGGTGGATGAATTAAGCAAAGAAATCCTGGCTAAATTGCTGGAAAGTGGCACGAATGATGAGGCCACGCTTCAGGAATTTATGGTCAGTATTCCTGAAACTATTCCTGAGGGAATTTATGGGGATTTTGTGGGAGCCGATGGCCAAATTTTGGTCGATCGCGGGGCCTTTGCCTCGTTGGCAATTCCTCAAATGTCTGCCAATGCTGCTTATTTGGATTACATTGAGCCAACCCTGTCGCAAAAACTGGGATTTGAAGTCACGGAAATGGATCCCAACTACGGCGGATCCAAATTGTTCATGGCTAAAAATACTGGTGGGATTACTTTCTTTTTCAGTTTGGTGAAGCTGACCAATAGCAGTGGCGCTTTTATGGTGCTTTGGAAAACGGATCCGAGAACCTAGGAAAATCTGGGCTGAAGTTTCAGATCACTGAAGGCTAGATCAGCGGCACTTGATTAAAGACGTTCAATCAAAATGGGCGGTGACTGGTGGCGTTGGGGCGCTTTGGCATCTTCAACTGAAATGGCCAACGCCTTGACATATTCAAGATCTAAAAAAGCCTTCGGCAACACTAGGTTTTGAACCCGATCGCTCGGTTGATTCACCGAAAACACATGGGTCAAGATGGCATTTTTATGATCCGTTGTGAATGGAGCCTGGGGATCCACCACCGTCCAGAGCACATAGACCTTGCCCGGCGCGAGGGGCGGCAATTGATCCACTCGCAAACGACCGACCATCCGGGACGGATCAACCTCGATCGCCACCGCTGCGTTGGTTCGGCCAGCAGGCGATTCCTGATTGGCGGTGCGCAACACCACCACGATCGGGCGGCCGGGCGCTTGGGCCTGTTGGGTTTGCAATGATCGCCACAACCACCAATTACTCGCCGTCAACGCCGCAATGATCGCCGCCGCTGCCCAACCGGCCCGCTGGGCCCAACGAGGCAGTTGCTGGACTTCTGCCCACCAGGTCGATCGGGTCGATCGGGTGAAGGGGGGCGATGGTGAAGCCGATTCCGACGCGGCGGACAATGCCAATGGCTCCGGTGGTGCAGAGTCCAGCGATCGAGCCGCTGGGTCAGCTTCCGCCAAAATGCGCGATCGCAAGGCAGCAGCAGGCTGCACGGGCGCAGGCAAGTTCACCAAGTCCCAACTGGTTTGCAGTTCTTGCAAGGTTTGTTGAATCGCCGCCTCATCCCACCGTTGGGCCAGGGCGGCCGCCTCATCCGAATCCAAATCATTCAACACATAGCCCGCCAACAACCAATCCACCTCGATCGGCTCGATCGGCTCCAGGGCGAGATCGGTTGCGTCAGCATTGGTCAACGGCTCGACGGGGGCTGGCTCGGGCACGGGGTTGGAGCCGTCGGAATTGGGGGGAAGGATGGGAGAACTCATGGGGCTAGGCATCCTCCACAGCGGGCTGCAAGGTTTGGCGCAGCTTCAACAATCCCCGTCGGGCCCAAGCTTTGACCGTTCCAAGGGGAAGACCAAGGCGCTCGGCAATGGCCGACTGGCTCAGGCCGTCGCTGTAGGCTAACTGCAAAACTTGGCGCTGATTTTCAGACAGTTGGGCCAGGGCCGCACGTACCTGGGCCGCCGTCTCGGCTCGATCAAGCGACTCCGCCAACAGATCCGGCGGTTGAGCAATGGCCTGGTGTTGTTCCGTTTGCCAAGTTTCCAAGGAAGCCCGCGCCCGGCGTTGGGCCCGCAGCCGATCGAGGCCGCGCGATCGCGTCAAAATTGCCAAAAATGTGCGCAAGGATCCCCGATCGGGGTCATAGGCACTGCGCCCAAGTTGCAAAAAGATTTCCTGAGTTAAATCTTCCGCATCTTGCACATTACCCAACAATCGCAGGGCGATCGCATAGACCACCCCCACATGGCGATCGTAGAGCTGCCCCAAGGCGGCCCGCTCCCCCCGTCGCAGCGCCTGCCACAGAACCGCATCACTCGGCTCGGGCGGGCCCACAACTCGGCTTTTTTCCTCCGCTGCCCAATCTGGGCCGGAGCCAAGCTCAGGGGATTGGGCATCCATAGGCAATGGCGGTGGATCTGGCTGTCTCGATACCGGCAATCCTGAGCCTCTGAGGGCTGGAGCCACGGGCGAAGCATCGGTCTGCGTAATGCTGTTGGCATTCTCCCCGCCACAGGCAGCTCGAGAATTGCAAACCCACAGACTGAAGCCACGAACCTCGCGGCCAATTGCAGCCTAGCACGCTCCAAAAGCGCGGAGTTTCAGACCCTCATTTTCTGCAATTTCCCGATGTACTCTAGCCAGCGGCCGGCTCCCCGTCGATTGATCGCGGGGAGTCCGTCAACCCCAAAGCTGAGCGCCTCCGTGCTTCAGCCAAGGGAGAAGCTAAAGCGGCTTCAACACGGCCCGCAACTCGCCACCACGGTTTTTAGTGGTGTGCAAATCCACATAGAGCATCCCTTTGCTCAACGCATCCAACTGTTCCACCGTGAGCATGTAGTCACCCATGGCGCTGCCCAGCAAGCCACTGTCATCGGTCATCACTTGCAGGGCGTATTGGAAAGGGCCATTTTCGGTGGCCATGCCTCGGTGAATGTGAAAGGCGGAGGTGATGTTTGGGTTCGGGGGGCTAACGGGATCCGTAACGTAGTTGCGCAGGGGGCTGGATAGCTCCCGAAAACTGCCCCGCACCACCAAGCGGTTACCCGACAGGGCGGCTCCCACGGTTCCCCAAGCGCCGCTGTTGGCTCGCACGGGCACTGTTTCGGCGGTGCTCATTTTGGCCACAAAGGTTTTTAGCTCGCTGGCTTTGGCTCCGCTGGCCAACAGGGTTGCCTTGGCTGCTTGCAGATTTTGATGCACGGCGCGATCGAGCAAATTTGCTGGCTGCATCGGGCCAAACTGGCTCGCTTCCAAGAGCATAGAGCGATCACCCGCCCAGGCCGCCCCTGGGCCACCCACTGGAGCCAGGGCAAAACCGTGAAATACAACGGTTAACAAACCACTAAGCACAAACAACAGGGCCGATCGCACCCACAATCGCCAGCGAACGGCAGAAACAGCACCTTGGGCAACAGGACGGGGCAATGGATTATGGCGCATGAAAGATCATCCTGAAATCAAAATCGGGTTTGAGACCTCGGGGCGATCGCGCAGAAGCAAGGCCGGTTGCACTAACGGCCGGTTGTACTGAAAGTTGCACAAAAATAGTGCGCGCCTATTGCACACCAGGCCCATTGGCCAACAGGCTGCACTGAGATCAGCCACCCTGCGCGATCGCTCGATTGGAGTACGTCACTCGATCGCGTTTTGGATGCAGTCTTTTAGAAATTTAGAAATTGGGATTCTAGAAATCTAGAAATTTAGGATTCTAGAAATCTAGAAATTTAGATTTTGGAAATTGGGATTTTAGAAATTTAGAAATTTAGATTTTGGAAATTTAGAAATCTTGGAAAGCTGGCAATCTGGCTCAACGCCAGTGGGCCCGGCCCCGCCAAAACACACCGACCAAAATCGCCATCACCATCAGCTCGCTGAAGGAAATCAGCAACACCGGCAACGGCAACAAACTCAAAAGACCCAGCTCGCCCCCCACACAAGCCACCAACGTCCACAGGCTGCCCCCATTGAGTCGCACTTGCGGAAACAGCCGCTCGGCACAATGCACCGCCAAGGCTCCCACACCCAGCCCGATCGCCAGGATTAAAAAAATAGACCAGGATCCCAACCCCATCAGCCCCGCCGCGAGGGGCGGCCAGGCTTCGGCCAAGATAATTACGCCTTGGTCGATCGCCATGGCCAGGGCGAGGCTGAGGGCCGCCGCACCGGCCATGGATCCCCAGGGTTGTTGGGTAATTTGTCGCCAAGGTTGGCTCACGCGATCGACTCCGAAATTGGGCTAGGCTTGGGCGGGTTTTTGGTGGCGCACTTCCACCACGGTGTGGACATTGCCACGGGGGTTAAAATCACCAACGATCGTCGCTTCCAACGGATCAGCGGCTGCCACAAAGTCGTCCAAAATTTGGTTAATGGATTCCTCGTGGGAAATGTAGCGATCGCGGTAGCTGTTGATATAGAGCTTGATCGCCTTCAGTTCCACAACTTTTTGATCGGGCACATAGTCGATCGAAATTTTGGCAAAGTCGGGATAGCCGGAAAAGGGGCATTTGCAAGTAAATTCCGGCAAGCTAATTTGCACATGATAGATCCGACCCGGCCGCGGATTGGGGAAGGTGATCAATTGCCCTTCTTCAATTTGGCGCTCACCGTATTTCACGGGTTCGTGGGCGGTGTCAGCGGTGGCTTGGCTCATGACTGTGGCTCTGTGAGGTTGCGAGACTGGAGAACAGTTTACAAAACTTGATGGACTGACTCCAGCCAACCAGCCCCATTTCGGCCACGGGCGATCGGCCGCGCGATCGCCCCAGCCTGATCGGGAAATCCACATCGCGCCAGTCCACAACCCAGATTGGGCAGTCGATCCTGAGGGCGATCGTTGATAATGGCCGGGAGTCTTTGCCGTTATTCAACGTTGGGTTGAGTTGAGCTATGGATAGCAACGTTTCGCCGAAGTCCCTTGTGTCGTCCGGGCCAAGCGGTTCCCAAGGCACAATTCCCGTGGCGGTTTATCGCCAATTGGCTTCGGAGCTGCAAGCTACCCGCGCCATGTTGGAAGCGGTGCAAAAGCACAATGCCCAACTGACCCAACAGCGCGATCGCCTGCGATCGGACTTGGATGCCTTGGCGGAAGCCGTGGCCACCCTACGGGCCAACGCCACGCCCCAGGATGCCCCGCGCCCCTTAGATCCCAATCCCTTGAGTGTTGCGCCCAGCGCCCCGATCGCCCCGCCACCGCCGATGGCCGCCAGGCCGCCCCAGCCCGCCTTGGCCCCCAACGCCCCGATCGCGGGAGATCCGTTCCAGCAAGCGGCCGTGAGCGATTGGAACGCCTTGCCAGACTTGGAACCCATGGCAGAGTTCTATGGAGCCGCCAACGAACCGCAATCGACCCGGCTGGGAGGCTTGGGCAACTTTGGGCGATCGACCCCCAACGGCGGCTCCGGCGAGTCCAGCTCTGGCATTTGGCCCATTTTGGCGATCGCCCTGATTGCCATGACGGCCTTTGGCATTAGCTTTGCCCTGGTGCGGCCGATCATGGACAGCAAGCAAAAACCCTTCCAGCCAGCCCAACCCCAAATTCAGCCCAACCCCAGCCCCAACGCAGCGCCCGCCAACCCTCGCTAGTCGTCACCACCGGCCTCAGGCATCCCCTAAGCAACGGTTTCCAAGAGAGCCACGGCATAGGCACAGATGCCCTCCTCGCGTCCCGTGGGGCCCAATTTTTCATTGGTGGTGGCCTTCACACCAACGCGATCGGGTTCAATGCCCAAAACTTCCGCAAGGCGCGATCTCATAGCGTTGATGTGCGGTTTCAGTTTGGGCCGTTCCGCCACCACCACCGAGTCAATGTTGCTGACCTGCCAACCCCGATCGCGCAAAAGCTGGTTCACCTGCGCCAAAAGCTTCAGGCTGTCTGCCCCTTTCCATTGGGGATCCGTGGGCGGAAAGTAGTGACCAATATCGCCCAAGCTGAGGGCCCCCAACATCGCATCCATAATTGCGTGGGTCAGCACATCCGCATCGCTGTGGCCTTCTAACCCCAACTCGTGATCGATTTTGATGCCGCCCAAGATCAAGTCCCGATCGGGCCCCAGGCGATGAATGTCATAGCCATTGCCAATCCGAATTGCCATCGTTTTTCCTCCTGTATTTGCATCCCCAATTCAGCCACTGTTGAGCATGTCTGAACAGCCCAAATTGATTTGCTTAATCCTGCTTAATCCTGCTTAATCCACCTCTAGGATTGGGTAGGTTGAATCAGCGGCAATAGCTCCGATCGCCGTTGATTCCAAGCAGCCAAAGCCGCCGGATCCGAAGGAGTATTGAGCTTCAGCAAAACCACCCCATCTTCCACCATTTGCACCCCGTATTGACCTTGGGCCAACGTGCGATCGACTAAGGGAACAAACTCCCGCAATTCCCCTCGTTCCTTGCTGAAGGCCACCTGATAGCGGGCCAAATGCCAAGTATCCGCCACCAAATAATCAGCGAAATAAACCTGTTGATCATCACGGCGAATTTCCGTCCAAGGGAGGCGAATAATCGCTCGGCGGCTGGAAAGGGGCGGAACCAAATAGGTCGTGGCCGCAATGCTCGCATCCTCAGGAATTTGGGCCAAAACCTTGCGCACATGGCCCACATGGCTCCACTGTTCCGGCAGCGACACATAAACCCAAGGCTGCACCGAATCGGGAATCAGAAAATATAAAGCTCGATGGGGGTTAGACGTGAAGGAAAACAACAACGAGAGGGCAATGCAAGCGGCCCAAAACCGCCGAAATTTCGGTTGTTTGAATCGATCGCCATGGGACTTCCACCACAAAATCGCCCCATAGAACATCCCCGGCACGATCGTGATCGCGTAGCGAATATTAATGGACAGGGCCGATTCCCCTTGCTGCAAGAAAATTTTCAGCAACCCGAACCCAGAAATAATCCAACTGGCGGGAGACAAGGCCGGCACAAAAGCCAAAGGCAACCAGTGACCCGCCAAATATTTCAATGTTTCAAAGGGCGGATTCACCAGCTCCCAAACCAACAGCCAAGGCTGGGTCAACATGGCTTTCAAAATGTCGATCGAGGAAGCCTCCTCTTCTCCCACATATTGCCCAAAGCGCTCGATCATGAATCGCTTAGAAATATCTGGCGAAAAGAAGGGCATGAAGACATTAGTACAGGTCACCACATACAGAAACGACAGGGTACAAAGCCCCAATCCTTGGGATGGAAACCGGCGACTCAAGACCATGTAAGCCCCAATGCCAAATAACCCAATCCCTTGATCTTCACGCACCAATAAACTGAGGCCTGCCACCAGCCAAAACAGCCACCAAATCCGCTTTTCCATGGCCAACAAAATGGTGAAGAAAAAGAGCGGAATTTGGCACAGATCGTGAAAGTTGGAAAAGGTGGGGCCAATGACGGCGTTGGCCGCATAGTAGCCCGTGACAATCCAAGCGGAAACGGGGCCACTGAGGTGTTGCCGGGCCAGGGCATACAGCACAAAGCCAGCGGCGGTAATTAGCCCCACTTGCAAAAACACCAGGGTGACTGCTTGGGAATGGAGGGCATAAATCGGCAGCCACAGGAGCAAGGCGGGGGTGAAGTGTTGCCCCAAACGGCGATAGAACACTTCGGCGGCTTGCCCATCTTGTTTGACGGCGCTGGAAAGGGAAGAAGAGAGAGAACTCTCGAACCAGCGCCCGTGCAGGTTATTCCAAAAAACTTGGTTAAAGATGCCCTGATCGTAGGAGGCGTAGAGGGTGAAGTAGCGGTGCAAGCCCAGGATCAGGGTCACTGCGCCGAACAGGGCCGCCACGATGCAAACATGGCGCAGATTGGGGCGATCGCGCAGGGTATTGCGCCCGAGGGTGAACCATTGGTTAACGACTTGCATGGTCGATCGCGCCTTGAGCCGGTTGATGGGGAACTGAAGCGAATGGGGAATCCGGGGGCTATTGTGCCACGCGGGGTTGTCCTTCGTGGGCATCCGAGGGCCAAACTGGTCTGGGGTGCGGCTGGGGCGAGTCTGGGGGCGGGCGATCGGGCAATCTTAGGCGATCTCGGGCGATCGGTTGGGTCTGGGGGATCAGAATAGGGGATCGGAAGATTCGCAATATTCCGTAGGGCCCCTGAGGGGCCCGCTTAAGAAATTGCTGGAACTCTTCAAAGAAACGTTAAATCTTGCAAACAAACTCCACCGTTCCCCAAGGTTTCGGTTCAAGATAGCCTCAAATTTGCTGTGTTTCGGGCGTTTCACCCCTTCAGAATCTATGCTGAACGTTTCCTTGTCCTTGCTGGCGGCTGTCCCCACAACTCTCGAATGGAGTCCGAAGGTGGGTGCGGTGATGATTGCTTGCAATGTGCTGGCGATCGCCATCGGCAAATACTCGATTAAGTATCCCAGTGCGGCTCCGGCCCTGCCCTCGCCCGCTTTGTTTGGGGGGATGGGTTTCCCGGCCCTGCTGGCCACCACGAGCTTTGGCCACATTCTCGGGTTGGGGACGATCCTGGGCTTGTCCTACCTGGGTGCGCTGTAAGGGGCGATCGCCCGATCTTGAAACTACCTGGTCATTCAGGGTGCATCGAACTCACCCAGGTTTTGGCAGGGCGCGTGTCCAAAGGAGACCTGCAATTTCGCAAGACTCGGGCCGCAATGTGCTAAAAGTTGGTGTGCCAAAAATAGTTTCCACTCCTCGCACCGCCATCGTCTAGCAATCGTTTGTGTGCCGATCGGGTAGGGTTGCGTTTTGAATTCCAAAGCGACTCCTCTAATCCAAAGCTTCTTCAGAACTGATTGATAACGAATGGTTGACGCGCCAAACTTCGGGATAGCATCCCCCGGGTTTGGCGCATTTTTTTGGGCTGGCCAGGGCGATCGACTAAGCATTCACCAAGCATCCGCTGCAAGAGTCCCAGGGGCCACAGGATCCTCGGGGGCAAGGGGTTTAAACCCCTTGTTTGGCGGGTGGGTGCTCTGGTGGGTGGGTGCTCTGGTGGGTGGGTGCTCGGGGCAGAAGGACGAAGGATTAGTGGGTGAGGCGATCGATCACGGCCGGCAGCCATTGGCCGGGAATGCTGGAGAGGGCGCGGCTTTGGCCCTCAAGGCCCAGATGTTGATAGATGGCGCGAATGGTGGCGATCGCCCCGCTGAGGGCCCGATCGCGCAGGGGAGGCTGATCCCCATGGGCGGTCAGAATTTGCACGTAGGTCGCGAGGGCCCGATCGAGCTGGACTGCCCGATCGCTCACCGTCAGGGGCAAGTAGGAATCGATGCCCAACTGTAAGTAAATCCAGGCCAACTGGCTGGCGGCGGCGGCGCGATCGAACCCAACGGGAATGGTGGGGTCAATGGTCAGGGCTTGGGCATAGGCCTGGGCTGCCCGTTGCCAGCAGTCTCGCCGCCGTTGGGGATCCAGCGGTTGCAGTTGCCGCCCCAGTTGCCAATAGGTTGTGCCCAGGTTGTTTTGGGTGGCCGCATAGGCAGCGGGGCGATCGGCCGGGCTGCGATAGGGCAAGGCCGCTTCAAAGGCGCTGGCGGCCAGCAGCAGCCATTGTTCTTGGACATCCACTTGGGCCAGGTTTAGGTAGGCGGTTCCCAAATTCGCCTGCACCGTGCCATAGAGCAAGTCGGGTGGCAGACGCTCATCACCGGGATGCGATCGCCCGGCGGCCGGCTCGGCCCCCGGTTGTTCTGCATAGTCCGCCAAAGCCGCTCGGTAACTGTCGATCGCTCCTTGCAACCGGGTCACCGAGTCGCCATAGCGGGCCCAACTCCAAAGGGCCGTGCCCAAATTATTGCGGGCCGCCACTCGCCAAGCCCGATCGCCACCGGAGCCATCCCCGATCGCCGCTCGGTAGGCCAGCACCGCCCGCTCCCAAGCCCAGGCCGGATCGCCCCAGCGCACCCAATCGCCATAAACTCCGCCCAGATCGTAGTAAAGCGATCGCAGGGCGGCCGGCTCTCCGTGAGTTTTCACCCAGTCGATCGCCCGTTGATAGCATTGGGCCGCCGTTTCCAAGCTGGCCCGGGCCACCTCCGCCGCCACTCCCTTAGCCGCAGCCTTGGCCCGGGCCGCCGTGGCTTCCATCACCCACCGCTCCCACATCGTCGGCGCGGGCGGACAGGGCGGCACAATCGGCTTGGCTCCTTCATTGGGTCGGGGCAACACCGTCAGGGTCGGCCGTCCCCGATCGCGCCCAACCCAGGATGCTGCCCGATCGGCTCCCGACAAGGGATTCAGCAACACCGCTGGCTGGCCTTCAAACTCAAACGTGCCCGTGCAACAGGCCCAAAACTGCGGAGCCGATTCCCGAATCGTGTATAGCCAAGGTCGGGGAACCCACAACAACAGACTCAAATTCCCATGGGCCCAATTGCTGGCCAAGGCTTCCAATTCCGCTAAAAATTGCCGTTGCAGCCGGGCCGCTTGCCGGGTCAGTTGTTCCACCCCCAACAGTTGCACCGTGGTTTCGGAAAGGGACTCGATCGCCCCCGCCAGGGTGGGTTGATGGGGTTCCAGGCGCAAGGTGGTTAACTGCGGCGCGGGCAACTCCTGGGCCAACCGTCCCGCCAGTCGATCGCGCAGGGGCAAATCATCACAAACCACCAAAAACACCTGCCGCCGCAACCCCAACCCCAAGGACAGCCGCAACCGTTGATATAGCTCTTGGTTCCAACTGCCGGCCGCGGCGGAACGGGCGATCGAACGGCTGGCCCGAGGGCGATCGGTCAAATTCTGGCTCGATCGACGGGCAGACCGAGCAACCCCCGGCACTTCCAGCAAGGACGAACCGGAACCGGCAAAACTTGACAGGATAGGCAGCAAAGTGGGCATGGCCAGCGTCCAGAAGCACGAGCGTAATCTCCTCTTCAGGACAGGGTGCGCCGCTTCGGGATTTCCAAGGGCGATCGCCCGTCAATCGCCATTCAATTGCCGTTCAATAGAAAATATTGGCGAAAATTGGTAAAAATTGGCGAAAACCGATTGGCGCGTTAGCCATAGCCCCTGAACATTTCGCGATACTTTGATCGCAGGACTCGATCGCAGGACTCGATCGCCCCGCTTTCCTGTTCCGCTGCCCCAAGCAGTTCATACAGAAACGCTGGCCTCCAATGGGGCCTCCCGAATTCTGCATTTTCTGTCACGATTTCAACAGAGCACCCCGAGGAAACCGCCAGGAAGCCGCAGCAAAGTAATCACCGTTTGATCACTGTCTAGCCCCTGTTCAATTCCTGTTCAATTTCTGTTCAATCGCTGTTGATTGGCCCCCTTGGCATGAAACTTTCGCCCAGCAACCGTTTACTGTTTGCCATTGCCCTTCGCAATTGGCTTTGGATTCTTGGGACGGTGATTCTGAGTTTCTGGAGCGGCATCTTTAACGGTGTCAGCATTGCCCTCCTGGTTCCGGGCATCCTGGCTTTTTTGGGTCGCAAAATTGACCTCGGAGCCGATGCCCCAGAACTGGTGCGCAACCTCCTTTCCACCTTTGATGCCTTGCCCGAAGAGCAGCGGGGTGCTGCCATGGTGGCCACCATTGTGGGAGCCATTTTGATTAAAAACATCCTGGCTTTTTTGAGCACCGCCGTTGGGGGGCACTTGTCCCGGGCCCTGGTCAATGACGGCACATTTCAAGGAATTCGGATGCTCCTCGGGGTGGGCTTGGATTTTTATAGCCGCACCAAAGCTGGCGATTTAATTCAACGCCTTGGCTCGGAAATGAGCGGAGCCGTGGGCACAATCAACACCGTGGTGCAAATTGTGGCCACCATGGTCACCTTGCTCACCTTCATTGGTTTATTGGTGGCCATTTCCTGGCAACTCACGATTATTTCCAGTATTTTTGCCCTGTTGGTGGTGCTTAGTAACCAACGATTTGCCAAAAAACTCAAGGAGTATGGCAAACGGGGGGTGCAGCTCAGTCGGCTTTATACCAGTCAGCTTTTGGAGGCGATCGGGGGGATTCGGTTAATCAAGGCCACCAGCAGCGAAGATTTGGAATATAACCGCTTAACGGGCACATTACTGAAGCGGCAACGGGTGGATTTACATTCCCAAACCTTCAGCTCTTTTGTGGCTTCGGTCAATGAATTTTTGGTGGTGGCTTCGTTGCTCTCGATCGTCTGGATTGGGCGATTTGTCTTTCCCGGATCCCTCGAAGCCTATGCGGCCATTCTATTAACTTACCTATTCTTAATTTCGCGGGTTTTTGCCTTTGTCACCACCCTCGGGAAGGCGCTCAATAACTTAGCCCTTTGCTCGGCGGCGGTAGATGCCATGGTGCGTTTTTTAAGCCGCCAAGGCAAACATTTTGTGCCCGATGGAGCAGTGCCCTTTCCCGGTCTGCGGCAAGAAATTCGGTTTGAAAATGTGTCCTTTGCTTACCCCAGCCGCGACAAAAGCCGGGTGCTCGATCGGGTCAGTTTGCGCATTCCTCGGGGGACAACTCTGGCCCTGGTTGGCTCCTCAGGGGCCGGCAAGTCCACCCTGGCGGATTTGATGATTCGGTTTTATGACCCCACGGGCGGCCGGATCACGATCGATGGCCAAGATTTGCGCACGTTTTCCCTCCGCAGTTTGCACCAGTCCATGGGCATCGTCAGCCAAGACACCTTTTTGTTTAACGACACGGTGCGGGCCAATATTGCCTATGGCTGCGAGGAGTTAACAGACAAGGCGGTGATGGAAGCGGCCAGGCGGGCCAATGCCTATGACTTCATCATGGATTTGCCGGAGCAGTTTGAAACCATGCTGGGCGATCGGGGGGTGCGCCTATCTGGGGGCCAACAGCAGCGAATTGCGATCGCCCGGGCCCTGTTGCGCAACCCTGATATTTTGATTTTGGATGAGGCCACCAGTGCCTTGGATACGGTCTCGGAGCGCCAGGTGCAACAGGCCATTAACGAATTAAGCCGCGATCGCACCACGATCGTGATTGCTCACCGCCTGTCCACGGTGCAAAATGCCGACCAAATCGCCGTGCTCGATAAGGGGCAGGTGGTGGAAGTGGGAACCCATGCGGAGTTGCTGAGCAAGCGAGGTTACTATGCTCGCCTTTACGCCGTGCAGTTTTCCGAAAGTGCCACGAAAACCCCCGTGCGCTGCGACAACGCCATGGAAAAACTGGTGATGGAGGAAACGATTTCCCAGTTGGGGGCCCTGGAAGCGGAGGGGGTGAAGATTGCCTTCGATCCGGGCAGTGTGATGGCTTGGGCCCTGAACCGATTGCCGTCGCTCTATGCGGCCACCCAAGAGGGGGCTGCGTTTCAGCGCTATGTGGCGGAAGATGTGTGGCGATCGACGGTCAGCGATCGGGTGGCGGAGGCGATCGAACAAGTCCAGCAATCCCATTGGGAAGATGAGCGGCATCCACTGATTGAACAAATTCGGATGCGATCGGTGGTGTTGGTGGAGCGGTTGTCCTACGAGGGACGGTTGCGGTTGAATGCGGTGATTGGCACGTTGGCGCTGTTGGCGGATGGGTTGGTGGAGTCGCCCCAGGAGGAATATGAATCCCTGAAGGAGGCCTACCGAGCCACTATGCAATTGCTGGCCACGCTGGAGTTGTTGGAGGATGCCACCGGGGGGCTGGAGTTCAAACCCCGATCGGGCAAAAAGGGCGATCGCGATGAGGCGCAAACCTCCATCTCCCGCGCAGTTTATCCGCAGGTGAAACAGTTGGCGGAAATGTTGGAGATTTTGGCCAGCGAGTTGATTGATGAATTACTGCCCGATCAGTCCATTTCCCAACAGGCCAACCGTCAAAATGACTATCGCGCGGCCTACGATGTGTCGATTTCGCTGCTCGATCGACTGGCGGCCATTGAAACCCGCGCCACGCCTTTAAGTGCTTAGGTGCAGAAGGTTGTTGGGTATTACGAGTTGGGTATTACGAGTTGGGTATCACGGATTTTGATCAGTTTTTGATCAGCTTCTGATCAGGAATTTGGACGCACCCGATCGCGACCACAGGCGATCGAACCGCGTTGGCCCCAACAGAATCGTGAGGCCAATCTTGCCGCTGAGGATTGCCAAAAATCGCCATTCTCGCCACAGGTGCGGCCCAAACCACAGGGCCAACAACAGCAACCGAGCCGATCGCCACCCACGCCCCCGATCGCGCGGCCCCGCCGTCAGCGCTTTGCAGGCTAACCCTTTATAAAACCGCGATCGCGCCGATCGCCCCAAAGCCTGAGACCTTGGCCCCGCCTTGGCCAAATGGCGCTCTAACACCGCATTACAAGCCCGCTCCAGCCGCCGCAAATTGGCCGAGGACGATCGATCCGAAACCCGGTAGCGCACTTGGGCCTCGGGAATCAGCACAAATTCACCCAATCCAGCCAAGCGCAACCACAAGTCCCAGTCTTCCGCCGGGATGAGTTCCGTTTGGAAGCCCCCCACCTGCTCCAGGGCCGATCGACGAATCAGGGGATTGGAGCCATTTTCAATGAAATTATTCAGCAACAGGGCGGTGAACACCTGCCCCTGATGGCGATCGCGAAAGCCCGGGTGACGCAGTTGGTTGTCATCATCCACATAGTCCGTCCAACTGTAGGCCAACACAGCGGCCGGGTTGTCTTCCAAGGCAGCCACCCGATCGGCCAAGGCCGTTGCCGTCCACCAATCATCCGCATCCAAAAAGGCAATCAGGGATCCCCGAGCCGCCACCAAGCCACAATTCCGGGCGATCGCCTGACCCCCATTGGGTTGACGCAACACCCGAATTCGCGGATCGGCCGTTTGCAGGGCAATCTCCCCCGTCTGATCCGTGGAGCCATCATCCACCACGATCGCTTCCCAATCTGTCCAAGTCTGCGATCGCAAGGCGGCGAGGGTTTCGGGCAAGGTGGCCGCTGCGTTATAGGCCGGAATGATGACTGAAACCTTAGGCATGTTCTACCCACACCAGGCAGCGACTCAGAAATTTCTGAAATTTCTGAAATTCCAAAGATTAACGTTATGGGCAATTATGGGCGATCGCTCCATTCCGCAAAATCTATAGTCATAGCCTGTTCGAAGTTCAAGACTGGGGCGGTTGGGAACTGGTCGATCGGCAGATCGGTTAACGAGATTATTGACGGCGTTGTTGATGGCGGCCCACCGTTGATCATGCCGGGGCCGTGGTCAGTACTCCACAGTGCAGACCACGATCGCACGGTCGGGGCCGTCATCATCAGCGCTGTTTTGACATTCTCTCCAGCTTAAGCGGTGTCAGAGTTGCCAACCCTAATTGCCGCAATTCGTGCAGGTACAGTTCGCACCGCAGGTACAGGAACCGGAACCACCGCAACCACAGCCTGAGGCATAGGCAGCGGTCGGCGCGATCACGGTCAAAGCAGCAGCCACAGCACCCACAATCTTGATCGTGCGGCGACCTTTAGGCGATTGCGATGTCGAAGTCTGTTGAGTCATGGGTTCGTTCTCCTGCTTGCACAAGGGCAAGTTTGACTAACAGCTCAACTCTATTCTCTCTAGCAAGCTATAGAGTCAAGAGGCGACGCGATCGGGTAGGACAATTTATCGGGTAGGACAATGGAATGAGTGATGATCAAATGAGTTGTGCTGGAGTAGCCCTCGTGATCCCGGGAAATTCGACCCAACAACCCAATAACTCAACTGAGTCCACAGTTCCGCCTCACTGGGTGTTCACTCAGGTCGATCGCCCGGAACTGCCCAAGACCCAGGCCCAGGATTCTGCCGCCTTCGATCCCGCCGCTGCCGATCATGGCCTGCGTCAGTTGGCCTTGGTTGCCGAAGATCGGGTGAAGGTGCGCCGACAGGTCACCCTTGATGATGGGACGGTGGCTTGGTTGCAACTGGCTCGGGGCACAGTGCTGCGGCCGGGCGATCGACTGCGCACCGCTCAGGGCGACTGTTGCCGGGTGGTGGCGCAACCGGAACCGGTGCTGACGGTGCGATCGCCCGATCGGCTATCCCTGTTGCAAGCGGCCTATCATTTGGGCAACCGCCATGCGCCCCTGGAAATCGCGATCGACTATTTGCGGCTTGCGCCGGATCCCACCCTGAAGGATTTACTGGAACGGCGCGGCCTCCAGGTGATTGAGGAAATCGCTCCCTTTTTGCCGGATCCGGGAGCCTATGCAACGGTCGATCGCGCCCACCATGCCCATAACCATCACCACGACCACGCCCATTCCCACCACCATGAGTGAGCCACTGTCCCGATCGCTTGCCCTGTTGCAATTGGCTAGCCCGGCCTTGCCCGTGGGAGCCTTCAGCTATTCCGAGGCGATCGAAACCTTGGTGGACAAGGGCCGGGTGCGATCGGCTGCCGATTTGACCGACTGGTTGCGGCAGGAGTTACGGGTGGGCAGCATTCGCCTGGAAGCGGCGGCCCTGTTGAAGGCCCGACAGGCGATCGACCAGGGCGATCGGGACTCCATTCACCACTGGAATCAATGGATTTCGGCCCTACGAGAAACGGAGGAGTTGCGGTTACAAAGTTGGCAAATGGGGCGATCGTTGGTCACCTTGGCCAAAGATCTCAACCCAACCGATGCCACCTTAGTGGCACTGAACTTGCAACCGGTAAACTACGCGATCGCCTTTGCTAGTTTGGCTGCCCATTGGCAACTGAGCCATGCAGAAATGTTGACCGCCTATCTACAATCTTGGGCTAGTAATTTGGTGAGCGCCGGGGTTCGCTCGATCCCGATCGGTCAAACCCAAGGTCAGCAAACATTACTCAATTTATGGCCCGATTTAACCGCCGCCATCGCTGAAATTCAGCAACTCGCCACCGCCGACACCGATGATGATTGGTTTGCTTGCGGTTGGGGTCTCTCGATCGCCAGCATGATCCACGAAACCCAATATAGCCGCCTCTTCAGAAGCTAGTTAGACACTTGGCTGATGTTTTTCTCGTTGACCTGAAGCACAATAGAATCAGCCCAAAAATGCCAGGAGAAAAACAATGGTTGCTGCAAGAGAGAATCAGCCCCATTTCACGCCGGAAGCCTATTTTGAGTGGGAAGCCCAACAGCTCGAACGGCACGAGCTAATTGATGGTTATGTCTACGCCATGAGCGGCGGTACTCAAAATCACGGTGAGATCGCAATTAACATTCTTACGTTGATTCGTCCTAATGTACGAGGTGGTCAATGTCGAGTTTTGAATTCTGATGTGAAAATCAACATTCTTAATACGTTTAATTATATTTATCCTGATCTGAGTGTGACTTGCGATCCACGCGATCGGGAGCATCCACTTTACATTACCTATCCCTGCTTGATTGTTGAAGTTCTTTCCCCTAGTACTGAATCCTATGATCGCTGGAAAAAATTTGAAAAATATCGCCGCAATCCAAATCTGATTGATTACGTGTTAGTTAGTTCCGAAGAGGTAGCCGTTGATATTTATCACAAGAATAGTGCGGGAGATTGGGTGATTTTGAGCTATCGATCGGGCGATCGGGTCGAACTGCAAAGTATTGGGCTGACCGTGGCGATCGAGGAATTCTATGAAGGAATTTTATTTGAGGAATAGTCCAAATCTGCCGATACGAGATCATAAGGGTAAGGGGCTTAAGCTCCTTACAATAAAGTCTGGGAACAAGACAATCAATCACTCTATTTTTATCAGGATTGTTGAATGATAAATTCATCGATTCGTCTGATTACCGATCAACAGATTTCGGGAATTTGTCAAGCTATTGTTGAGCAGTTTCAACCTGAAAAAATCATCTTGTTTGGTTCCTATGCTTACGGTCAACCTCACGAATGGAGCGATCTCGATTTGTTGGTAATTATGGATTTCGAGGGACGGGCAATCGATTTATCTGTGGAGCTTTGGCGAGCAACAAAGCCGGAATTTTCAGTGAATTTTATTGTCAAGACCTCCTATGAAATTCAATGGCGATATCAACAGTTTGATCCGCTAGTGCGAGTAGCGATTGATCAAGGCAAGGTTCTTTATGACGCAAGTTATTCAAGAGTGGCTAAAGCAATCTGAAGAGGATTGGCAAATTGCAAACCTTCTCATTCAGTCAGATTTAGATAGCTATGGATCAAGGTAGTGCCGTAATTCAGTAATAATGAGCTGGTGAAAGTCTTGCGGTGTAGGCGATCAGTCACCAAAAATCATCACCTCACAGGCACTACCCCCATCGAGGCTAGCACAAAATTCTAGACAGCAAAAAGGCAGGAGAGATCAGTGCCTCTCCTGCCAGATGGGGAAGACGATCGCCCCGGAGCGATCGCCCTAAAACGACTTAGCGCTTAGCGAGCTTTTTTGCCGGGAGCTTCCGCAACCGAATCGATTCGGGAGTGACTTCCACCATTTCATCGGAGCCGATATATTCCAGCGCCCGTTCCAGCGTCATTTGTACCGGCGCTTGCAACTGCACCAATTCATCGCCACCGGCCGCGCGGTGGTTGGTGAGCTGCTTGGTTTTGCACACGTTCAGGTCAATGTCTTGCGGGCGGTTGTGCTCACCCACAATCATGCCCTTGTAAACCTTTGTGCCCGGTTCAATGAAGAACACACCGCGATCTTCAGCGTTCTTCATGGCGTAGAAAGTGGCCACGCCTTCTTCAAAGGAAATCATCACCCCGTTGCGGCGGGTGTCGATGTCTCCCACGATCGGGCGGTAGTCATGGAAACTGTGGTTCATGATCCCTTCGCCTCGGGTCATGCGCATAAACTCGCCCCGGAACCCAATCAAACCCCGCGCCGGGATGATGAATTCCAGTTGGGTGCGGCCGTTTTCGCCCACACGCATGTCCTGCATTTCAGCGCGACGAGTCCCCAGCTTTTCGATGCAACTGCCGGATGCATCGTCGGGCACATCCAACACCAACAATTCGTAAGGTTCGCAGGGTTGGCCGTTCACTTCGCGGAAGATCACCTGCGGCTGCGACACTTGGAATTCATAGCCTTCGCGGCGCATGGTTTCGATCAAGATGCCCAGGTGCAGTTCACCCCGACCGGACACGGCCCAGCGATCGGGTGAGTCCGTTTCTTCCACACGCAGAGCCACGTTGGTTTCCAACTCGCGCATCAGCCGATCGCGCACTTGCCGCGAGGTCACAAACTTGCCCTCACGACCGGCAAAGGGTGAATCGTTGACCACAAAGGTCATTTGCAGCGTCGGCTCGTCCACCTTGATCAGCGGCAGCGCTTCGGGGTTTTCGGCGCTGGCCAAAGTTTCCCCAATGTTGGCATCGGCAAAACCGGAAATGGCCACCAGGTTACCGGCCGAAGCCTGCTCGATTTCCACCCGTTGCAGCCCTTCAAAGCCCAACAGCTTGGTAATCCGCCCCTTGGTGATTGACCCGTCTTCCTTAATCAAAGCCGCTTGTTGACCAGCGGTGACCGTCCCGTTATGGATCCGGCCAATCACAATCCGACCCAGGTATTCGGAATAGTCCAGGGTGGTCACTTGCAGTTGGAAGGGTTTTTCGGGGTCGCCCACGGGCGCGGGCACATGCTCCAGAATCGCTTCAAACAAGGGCTGCATATCCTTGTTTTCGTCGGCCAAGTCGTTCTTGGCAAAACCAGCCATCCCCGAAGCAAACAGGTAAGGGAAGTCGCATTGGTCGTCATCGGCTCCCAGCTCGATGAACAAATCCAACACCTTATCCACGGCGGTCATGGGTTCCACACGCGGGCGATCGATCTTGTTGACCACCACGATCGGGCGGAGACCCTTTTCCAGCGCTTTCTTCAGCACGAAGCGCGTTTGGGGCATCGGCCCTTCGTTGGCATCCACAATCAGCACGCAGCCATCAACCATGCCCAACACCCGCTCCACTTCGCCACCGAAGTCCGCGTGGCCAGGGGTGTCAACGATGTTGATCAGTGTTTCTTTGTAACGAACCGCAGTATTTTTTGACAGAATCGTGATGCCGCGCTCCCGTTCGAGGTCGTTGGAGTCCATCACGCAGGTGGGCACTTCTTCGCCCTCGCGGAAAATGCCAGATTGCTTCAGCAGCGCGTCAACCAGGGTGGTTTTACCATGGTCAACGTGGGCAATGATGGCAACGTTACGAATCGGGAGGCTCATAGGTTGATTAGCGATGGGTTCACACGGGCCCCGCTGACAGCAAGCAGTCCAGCAGGTTGGGTCTCGGAAAGACGATTTTTGTAAAAATCTGTAATGATTCTAGCCCAGGATTGCCAATTCGCATGGGCAATGTTATTGGCAAGTGTGATTGGCCACTGACTTTTGCCGCCAAATGTGCCAAACAGTGATGCCAAGTGGCTATGCCAAACCAGCTCGCCAGCGTCCGGCCACCAAGCGCAAAGGCGAGCTTGAGGGACAGTCTGGGAAGCTGGTTTGGGGCTAGGGCCGCATCAAAAACAGTTGATCGCCCGGTTTAACTGGTCGGCGGATCCACCCAACGGCCATCGGCCTTAATCAGTTCAATCAGCGCCGATACGCCTTCGGTTTCCGGCACGCGCTTAATTTCGTCGCGACCCCGATAGAGGGCGATCGTCCCCGGCGTTTTGCCCACATAGCCGTAGTCCGCATCGGCCATTTCGCCCGGCCCGTTCACAATGCAGCCCATCACGGCAATGTCCAAGCCCACCAGGTGTTTCGTGGCTTCCCGCACTTGGTGCAGCACCTCTTCAAGGCTAAACAGCGTCCGCCCACAGGACGGGCAGGCCACATATTCCACCATCGTTTTCCGCAGGCCCAGCGATTGCAGAATGCTGTAGCAAACGGGGATTTCCTTTTCGGGGGCTTCCGTCAGGGATACGCGAATCGTGTCGCCGATTCCTTCCGCCAGCAGGGTGGCAATCCCGGCGGTGGACTTGACCCGGCCATAGTCGCCGTCGCCCGCTTCCGTCACGCCCAAATGGATCGGGTAGGGCATCCCGGCTTCGTCCAGCCGCTTGGCCAGCAACCGATAGGCCGCCAGCATCACGGGCACGCGCGAGGCCTTCATGGAAATCACCAGGTTTTGGAATTGCATATCTTCGCAAATCCGCAGGAATTCCAGCGCCGATTCCACCATGCCCAAGGGCGTGTCGCCATAGGTAAACACCATCCGCTCCGCCAAGGAGCCGTGGTTCACGCCAATCCGCATACATTTGTTTTGCTCGCCCAGGGTTTCCACCAGGGGTTGCAGGGTTTCGCGGATTTTCTTGCCGATCGCCTCAAATTCGGCGGCGCTGTAGTCCTGGTCGGCGCGGGGCTTTTCAAACACATACAAGCCCGGATTAATCCGCACCTTATCGACGTGCTTGGCCACTTCCAGGGCGATTTTCATGCCGTTGTGGTGCACATCGGCCACCAGCGGCACGGGGCGATAGGTGTCTTCCAGGGTTTTGCGAATGCTTTCCATGGCCTTGGCATGGGCCAGGCTGGGGACGGTGACGCGCACAATTTCGCAGCCGATTTCGTGGAGGCGACGAATGGCGGCAACCGAACCGGGAATGTCGAGGGTATCTTCGTTGATCATCGACTGCACCACGACCGGATGGCCGCCACCGATCGTGATGTTGCCCACTTGCACGGGGCGGGTTTGGCGACGATGGATCGTGGTGTCAAACAGTCGATCGTCTAGGTTGGTGGCGATGCTGCCGTTGGGAACGGGGGGTTTCGGCAGGGTTTGCATGGCTTCGCTCCGATCGCGGATGGCGCGGGGTATGTCTGAAGGCGCGGATGGTTCAAGGGGTTGCCCAAATAAATGGGTTTCCCAGTTTTTTAGGTTGCCATACTTTGGGCGATCGCTTGGGGTTTGTGGCGGATTTGACGATTTGTGCTGGTGATGGAGTCAGTCAGATCCGACAATTGGTGCTATCTATGGGGGCAGCGGTACAGGCAGCGATCGGCAATCATGCGACGATCGCAACTGAGATCGCGGGCATTCGTCGTTTAGGAGAGGCGCGATCGTGTTTGGACTGGGCTGGCCGGAAGTGCTGTTGATTTTGTTGGTGGCGATCCTGATCTTTGGCCCCAAGAAGTTGCCGCAGTTGGGCGGGGCCTTGGGCAAAACCCTGCGCGGCTTTCGCGATGAGCTGAACCCCGATGAAAAAGAACTCGATCGCCCCGCTGGCCCGCCGGATGTGGACGGAGAAGTAATCAAGGGCGATCGGTAGCCAACCACAATTCCCAAAATTCCCAGAGCTTCTAGAGCGTTCTGAAAAGCTCTCGAACTGAAGAGCCGATCGCCCCAAGGTCAGTTCAGCCAAATTGAGTTTGATCAAGCCAAGCTTTCTCTTCTAGAAATTAGCTCATAATCAATTCATGCTTGTAATTCTTGAGCTGAAAAACTCAAGATGCTGAATGAGGTTTGAGGCCAGATTAACTAGCTCAGAATCAGCCGGTAAAATTGGATTTTACTGTAAAGAAAACGAGCTGAAATTCATGAAAGCGATCGCCCTGAGTCAGCCCGGTGGGCCGGAAAATTTGCAGCTACAGGATTTGCCCCAGCCGGAGATTACGGCGGGCCAGGTGTTGGTGAAGCTCAAAGCGGCCGGCATTAACCCGATCGATACCAAGCTGCGATCGCGCGGCACGTTTTACCCCGAGGCCATGCCCCAGGTGTTGGGGTGTGATGGTGTGGGGATCATCGAGGCGATCGGCTCCGAGGTGACGGGCTGGCAACCGGGCCAAGCGGTTTATTTTTGCTATGGCGGGTTGGGCGGCCCGGCGGGTAACTATGCGGAATGGGCGGCGGTGGATGCCCGTTGCTTGGCCCCCAAACCCGATCGCCTGAGTTTTGCGGAAGCGGCGGCGGCTCCTTTGGTGTTGATCACGGCTTGGGAGGCCCTACGCGATCGGGCACGCATCACCGCTGGTCAAAAGGTGCTGATCCATGCCGGGGCTGGCGGCGTGGGCCATGTGGCGATTCAGTTGGCCAAGCTCTGGGGCGCGGAGGTGGCCGCCACGGTCAGCACGCCCGAGAAGGCGGATTTTGTGGCTGGGTTGGGTTGCGATCGCCCGATTCTCTATCGCCAAGAGGATTTCGTCAGCGCCTTGCAGGGCTGGACGGGCGGCCAAGGCGTAGATATTGCCTTTGACACGGTGGGTGGCGAGTTGCTGACGGCCACCTTTCCGGCCGTGAAGCCCTACGGCGACGTGGTGACGATTTTGGAACCCGCGGCCAACACCAACTGGAAAGTCGCCCGCAATCACAACTTGCGAATTGGGCTGGAATTGATGCTCACACCGCTGCTGAAGCATTGGGATGCGGGCTTACGGCATCAGGCGGAGATTCTGCGTCAATGCGCGGCCTGGATTGATGCCGGTCAACTCAAAATTCAGTTGCACCAAACTTTCCCGCTCGATCGCGCCGCTGAGGCCCACCAACTGCTGGAGCGGGGCGGTTTGATTGGCAAGCTGGCCCTGGCGATCGATCCCTAATTTCAGACTGAAAGTTAACGACTTTGAGCGGCTGGGCGATCGCGCAGAATCATCCCCGAATGGGATTTGAATTCAGTGGCTATGCTGGAGAGAGTTCTTGCGATCGTCCTGCTATGACTGCTTCTATTGCCGCCCAGTTAATTGCTGCCCGCCTCACACCTGACGAGTATCGCGCCCTTGAAGAAAAAAGCGAAACCCGTCATGAATATTGCGATGGAGTATCAATCCCCATGACCGGTGGCAGCTATCGACATAGCCAAATTATTACTAACTTGATAGTGCTGCTGGCTACAGCCTGGGCCGAAACGGAATATACCGTTCATGCCAATGATTTGCGCGTTTGGTTACCGGAATGGCAAATGGGCACATATCCGGATGTGCTGGTCATTACAGGTGAGCCACGCTTCACCGAAAATCGCACTGATGAAGTGTTAAATCCCACCCTGATCATTGAGGTCTTGTCGCCTTCAACGGCGGATTACGATCGCACGAAAAAGTTTAGTAAATATTGCTCAATTCCTGAATTTCGGGAATATCTGTTGGTGGCTCAGGAAGAACCGGCAATTGATCGATTCTGGTTGGGTGAAGACGGTGACTGGCGCTGGCGAAGAACCGAAGGATTGACAGAAACCTGCTCGATCGCCACCGGCAATTTAGCGTTACCCCTATCCAAAATTTATCGATCGGTTAACTTTTAAATTCGGTTACCCATCAGCATTGCCCATGAACCCGACTCGATCGAGCGCCTCATCCTGGCAAACCGTCATCCGTTGGGTGGCGATCGGCTGTGTTGTGTTGGGCATCGGCCTTCGTCTTTGAACGGCTGGGCGATCGTGTGGAATCATCCCCGAATGGGATTTGAATTCAGTGGCTATGCTGGAGAGAGTTCTTGCGATCGTCCTGCCATGACTGCTTCTATTGCCGCCCAGTTCATTGCTGCCAGCCTCACACCCGACGAGTATCGCGCCCTTGAAGAAAAAAGTGAAACCCGTCATGAATATTGCGATGGAGTATCAATCCCCATGACCGGTGGTACTTCAAGTCATAACCAAATTGGTCTGAACCTGATTCGGCTTCTAGATCTAGATCCACCCTTCACGGTTTTTGCATTGGATATGCGTCTTTGGTTGCCGACCTACAATCACGGAACTTATCCTGATTTGATGGTGATTGAAGGTGACCCCAGCTTTTCCGATGGACGGCGAGATGAAGTGTTAAATCCCACACTGATCATTGAGGTCTTGTCGCCTTCAACGGCGGATTACGATCGCACGAAAAAGTTTAGTAAATATTGCTCAATTCCTGAGTTCCGGGAATATCTGTTGGTGGCTCAGGAAGAACCGGCCATCGATCGATTCTGGTTGGGTGAAGACGGCGACTGGCGCTGGCGAAGAACCGAAGGATTGACAGAAACCTGCTCGATCGCCACCGGCAATTTAGCGTTACCCCTGTCCAAAATTTATCGATCGGTTAGCTTTTAAATTCGGTTACCCATCAGCATTGCCCATGAACCCGACTCGATCGAGCGCCTCATCTTGGCAAACCGTCATCCGTTGGGTGGCGATCGGCTGTGTTGTGTTGGGCATTGGCCTGCGTTTTTGGGCCATTGATCACAATATCCTTTGGCACGACGAAGTACTAACGGCTGTCAGTGCCGCCGGCCATCGTTTGCCGGTGCTCCAGGCTCGTGAATTTGCCAACAAGCTGGTCATGCAGCCGGAGTTGGTCGCCTATTTGGGGCCCAAGGGACAGCCTTGGCACACCGTTTTTGCTTCCGTGATTGGCAATCCAGAGCATCCACCGCTCTATTACCTGTTAACGCGGTTTTGGATGGAATGCTTTGGCAGCAGTGCCCTCGCCCTTCGGAGCTTGCCCACGATCTTTGGGCTGGCGGTTTTTCCTGCTCTGTACTGGGTCTGTTGGGAATTAACTCGATCGCCCTTGGTGGGTTGGGTGGCCATGGCGCTGGTGGCCCTGTCCCCGTTTCATGTGCTGTATGGGCGAGAGGTGCGGGAATATAGCCTGTGGGCGGCGTTGCTGTTGGTGTTGGGGGCGCTGCTGCTGCGTGCTTTGCGGTTGGCAGAGCGGGCGGCCACTTGGGGCGATCGGGTGCGGGCCTGGTGGCCCTACAGCTTGGTTTTGGCGCTGGGGCTATACACCTCCCTGTTGACGGTTTATGTGTCCGTAGGTCAAGGGTTGTATGTGCTGTGGCTCGATCGGGGGCGACTGGGCTGGCGGGTGCGATCGCTCATCCTGGCTGGCTTGGCCGGTGGGTTGCTGTTCTTGCCTTGGGCGCTGGTGTTATTGAACCATTGGGAAGCCGCTCGCCAGCTCACCGCCTGGATGACCGCCTATGAAGAGCCGCGCATTCAAGTGCTCCGCCGATTGGTCATCCAAGTGTTGCGAGGGTTCACGGATTGGGTTCCCGTGGGCGCTGGTTGGTGGGGGGCGGGGCTGTTTTGCGCGATCGCCCTGGGAGTCTTGATCTGGCTGCAACGGCAGTTTCCCCTGCGGGTGAGCGGTTGGGTGCTGACCCTCACGTTGGTCTCCACCAGCCTATTGGTGATCCCCGATCTGTTCGATGGCGGGCTGCGCTCCATCTCAACGCGCTACTGGACTCCGACCTATCTGGGGCTGCAAATTGCCCTCGCGATTCTGATTGCCCAATCCCTGACCCAAGGGCAAACCCTGCGCCGCAGTCTCGCCGCGATCGGGGCCAGCCTGTTATTAACCATTAGCCTGCATGGTAGTTGGCAATTAATCACCGCTACCACCAATTGGGCCAAAGGTATTAGTGTTAGCTTGCCTGCGTTTGCGGAACAGATTAACGCCGCCGCGAACCCCTTGGTGATTGCGGATGGATTTGGCTATCGAGTTGGCAACACCATCGCCCTGGCCCTACGTCTGCGGCCCAATGTGCCGTTCTATTTGGTCTCAGATTTTCGACAGGTCAACCCCGGTGATTTGCAGTTGTTGAAAACGGCGATCGGGCAAATGACTCCGCCGATTAGCGATCTGTACGTCCTGAACCTGATGCCCTCGTTTCGCGAGGCGATCGAGGCAGAATTAAAAGGGCAAATTCAACCCCTTGGCGGTGACAACATGGCTTGGCTCGATCGATTGCAACTGCCTTCCCCGATCGCTGCCCAAAAGCCCATGCCATTAAATTCAAACCTTGAGCAATTCAAACTTTAACGAAATTCAAACTTCAACAAAAAAGACAAGCATCAAAAAGATCAGAACAAAAAAGACAAGAGGTTTAAACCCCTTGCCTTTGAACGATTGCCATTGATCGCAAATTGCTAATTGCTAGCAATTTCTAGGCCAAATTCACCAGCTTCAGGGTCAAATCCCACATTCTTTGACCCCGTTGCTCATCGCGGGCCTGAGGTGAGACCCGTTGCAGGAAGGCTTCGCGACCCTTCTTCTGGCGGTTGCCCCAGCTAAAGTAAGCCCCCGACTGCTTGAAGTCAGGATCTGCCACCACCTGAGCCACTCGATCGCCCGCCAACTCCTGGGACACATAGCCCCCAGTGATGTTCTTTTGGAACCAGGGGAAGATGGTTTGGAACAGGGGATAGTGATTGCGGAAGAGGGGCGTATCGGCCACGCAACCGGGATAGAGCGAAGAGAACGTAATCCCAGTGGACTCATGGAAGCGACGGTGCAACTCGCGCATGGTCAGCACATTGCAAACCTTGCTTTCCTTGTAGGCCCGCACCGGCTCAAACTTCTTGCCATTGGCCATGCAAATCGGATTTTTGAAGCCCTGTGCAAAGCCTTCCAGATTGCCCAAATCGGGCTGAGGCGGAATTTTGCCCCCCAATTCGTCGGGGTTGTGGGTCACCGTGCCTAAAATCACCATCCGCCGATCGGGATAGTTCGAGAGCTTCATGTCATCCAACATCAGATTGCACAACAGGAAGTGGCTCAGATGGTTGGTGGTCATGGTCAGTTCATAGCCCTCAGGACTCCAAAGCGGTTCCTTAATCAAGGGCATATAAATAGCAGCGTTACAGACCAGCGCATCGAGCGATCGACCCAGCGATCGAAAAGCACTGACCAACATCCGCACGCTGGTGAGGTTCCCCAAGTCCACTTGGAGCACCGTATAGCTATCTTGAGGAATGCCCGCCTCGGCCGCCGCCGCGTGGGTTTTTTCCAAATTCCGGCAAGCCATCACCACATACCAGCCACGATTGACGAGGGCCTTAGCGGCGTACAGCCCGACTCCCGAGGAAGTACCGGTGATGAGGACGGTGGGTTTTTGCTGTTCTGCCATTGCTGTTGTGCGGTTTTATCGTGATGGGTTACTAAAAAAGGGGGCAGAGCAACTGGCTCTTGCGCCTCATGCCGATCGAAACCGACGGTAATCGCCTCGATCGCGATCGGGAACGCTTTGCTCTGTTGAATGATGCCACCGGGCCCAAACGGGACCAGGCGATCGCATCCTATCGAGAATCGCCTAATTGCGCGTCGTGAAAGGCGAAAACCTCAACCAATCTTAAAATCTTGACCGGTTGTTGAGAATTTTGCAGGGTGGCATCCAAATTATTTGGCTAGCACCCTTGCGATTTTTCATCCATGGCGTATAATACATACTCGCGTCAAAAATATTGAGTTTTGTTCCGTTAGCCAAACGATCACCACTCAATCAATCTCCGTAACCTAGAGATTTGAAGACGCATTAAGGCTCAGTAGCTCAGAGGTTAGAGCAGGGGACTCATAAGCCCAAGGTCGCAGGTTCAAATCCCGCCTGAGCCATCGCTAAAACGCTTGCGTTGCGAGACTTTTAGATTGCTTGCAACAGTATTCAGAACTGTAAAAGTAAGATCCATTTAAGATCATTGGCCATCGAGCTGATTTTCAAATGGTCAGACTCCCTGTTTGCCGCACTAGCAAGCTTGAAGCGGAGCACTAGGTCAGTAGACTTCTTTCACGAATCAGTTAGAAGCCCTCATCCTTAACCCCTTTCCCAAAATGGACTGATCAACGGTCATTTTGTAGGTTAGGTTGAGGCACGAAACCCAACAACAGTAAGGCTCGTGGTGATTGAGTTGGGTTGAGCTTTGCGAAACCCAACCTACCGGAGAACTGCAAGCGATCGAAATTTAGCCTCCAACAAGAACGCGATCGACTGTTTAGGTCGATCGCGCTAATGGTGCTCAACGAAAAAATGCAAGCGCACCCAGGGCATGGCCACCTCCAAGCTGGCCCGCGCCATGCAAATTCCCGAGTCCTAAGATTGAGTTGAGCTTTCTAACCCAGATCGATTCTTGAAGTACTTATAGGTGTTAGCCTTTGTACCTCGGCCTAACCCTATGCTGCTACTCCTTACCTGATTCCTTTTTTGCGGTGACGGCAATCAAAAGAATCGGAAAATTGATATTGATCTGATGAGGCACTGAGTCAGACTGCTTCAAGACCGTAGTCAGAAATACTAAGCATGAAGCGAGAATATTCAGCCAGCGATTGGATGGTTTAGACATGGTTTTGACCCATCTAATTCGCCCTGAAACGCAAAACCGCCGAAAGGCGCGGCGCATTGCGTTCCTTTCGGCGGTTTATGACTTTATTGTAATCGCGCGTACCCGTTTGTCAAGATTGGGGCTGAGGATTACGGTCTGACTTTTGCTGACTGTTCCCAAATGCTCTGTACCTTATTCCCCAGTACTGATAAAGACGCAAAGCATCGAAAAATCGCTCCCATGCAGGGCAACCAATATGAGTATCAGTATCAACTGACAAAGTTGCTGGCTGTAAAGGATTGTGGGGTGAGGAGTGGTGACGAGCCAGTGAGGTCGAAGACAGCAAGAATTTGTCCTGAGCCTTTCACCCTAATCACGACATCAGATGGACTGACTGATGAAAGGCTAGAGAAATTTTTCCTAACCTCACTGGCCACAAGACCTGCTTGAGCAACGGTGGAGATGACTAAATTATCCAAAGTTAGTCCTCCGCCCAATTGAATGACATCTTGACCGGGCACAAAGTCGGTGATGTAGTCAAATGAGTTATCAGCCAAAGGAGATATAGCAAAGGTATCTAGCCCACTTCCACCCACTAGGACATCAAATCCTAAATCTCCTGAGAGGAAATCATTGCCGAGATTGCCGCTTAAGTAGTCGTTTTCGCGTCCACCAAACAGTTGATCATTACCATCATTGCCCCACAATGTATCTTGGCCCAGGTTACCGAATAGGAAATTGCCATTCGATTCTCCTGGCCCTAGTTGGACTCTGCCATAGATCACATCATCGCCACGCCCACCATACAGTGAGTCTTCTCCCAACCCCCCAAAAATGGTGTCATTGCCTTCATTTCCAAAAATTTCGTCGTTGCCACCCTCTCCAAAAATCTCATCGTTGCCGCCAAGTCCCAGCGTGCGGCGGCCCAAATCAGTGTCGTAGATGGTATCAGCCCCAGAAGTTCCCTGAGCGTCAGGATTATTCAGAACAGAAATGATTGCCATTGGTTTTTGTGAGAGCTTTTGAAATCCTAGCACAAAGGGTCAGGACTCAGTATTAGTCCTGACCCACCATGGTGATGCTTCAAGTATGATTGCTCTCGCAATTGGAGTGGGAAGGCTAGATCGGGTGCTCTGCGCTCCTTGGAAGGTGGGGGCTACGATGCAGAGCATAGGAACGATTCAAAACGATCCAATGATCAAAATAATTTAGAGGCGGCATCAAAGGAACTCAGAAATCCACTGGGCATTCTCGGCTGGCATCCCCACGCCCATAAATTCTTCGACACTAGACCCATCCACGACTCCTCGGTAGGCCCAGCGGTTTGCCCGGTCATCCCATTGCATGATGATAGTGACTTGGTAACCCATAGGGTCACTAGGGCGTTCCTTGATGAAACAAATTGCTGCCCCCCATTCCACGTAAGCTTGAAAGCGATCAATGGTTACCTGTCCTGATCTCGGGACTTTCATCACCCGTACTACGTGGTTAAAAGCGGCGCGCTGGAGATCGAAGAGCTTGTTGATCCGAGGATCAGCGGGGTCAACGAGTCGCTGAGCAACCACCGGGGATACCAGAGGAACCGGAGTAGGCGGTGCAGGCAGAGCGGAAACGGGGGAAATTAGGGGGAACATAGGGGTGCATAGTACGTAGTCTGATTTTCCCACGCAGATGGCGGGAATACCGGATTCGGACGATCTGCATTACCCAAGTCAAGATTGCGGGCTATGATGCAGGGCTTCTGGGATGCGTTCCCATGCAGAGCATGGGAACGATCTACGACTTAACGACTAGCCAGGTTAGGTTTGCGGCTTGCGTCAGCCTCCCAGGGTTTACAGCGTCAGGGATTGCACATCGCCTTCGATCAGGGCGGCCAAGTCGCGCAGGAAGCCTGCCGAATCTGCACCGTAGATGATCCGGTGATCAGCGGTCAGGTTCACTTGCATCACCCGCTTCACGCCCAACAAACCGTCATCGGTGGCCACCACAGTCGGCTTGGAAGCGCCCACCGCCAAGATCGCCCCTTGGCCCGGCGGCAAAATCGCATCAAAGCGATCGACCCCGAACATCCCCAAGTTCGACAGGGTGAAAGTGCCGGTGGTGTACTCATCCGGCTGTAACTGCTTGCTGCGGGCGCGGGTCACCAGGTCTTGCCAGTTGCGCGACAGGGAATAGAGATCCACCTGATCGGCATTCTTCAGCACGGGGGTGATCAGTCCACCATCGGGCATGGCCACGGCCACGGCGATGTTGATGTCGCTGCGGTAGGCGATCGCGTCAGGGGCATAGGCCGCGTTCACCACCGGGTGCTTGCGCAGGCTGAGGGCCACGGCCTTGGCCAGCAGGGCGGTCATGGTCACGCCCTTGGACTTCACTTGTTTATAGAGTGCGTCCAGCTTGTCGGTGGTGATTGAGTAGCCCACGCGGAAGGTGGGAACGCTCAGGCTCACCATCATGTTGTTGACCACGGCCTTTTGCAGGGTGGTCATGGCCACGGCTTGACCGGGCATGGGTGGCAAGGGTGCAGCAGCAGCGGCAGCCGGAGCGGGAGCAGCGGCGGGCACGGCTACGGGTGCGGCGATCGGGGCGGGGGCAGCGGCCGGGGTGCGACCGGCGGCCCGTTCCACGTCTTCAGCCACGATCCGACCGTTGGGGCCCGAACCGGTCAGGCCACTCAGGTCAACTTTCAGTTCTTTGGCCAGCTTCTTGGCGCGGGGCGAGGCGATCGTGCGGCCGCTGGGGCTGGCTGCGGGGGCGCTGGCTCCATTGCTGGGGGCAGCGGCCACGGCCACCGGGGTGGCAACGGGCGTGGCGGCCGGGGCCGAAGCGGCGGCCGGGGCGGCGCTGGTTGCGCCACCGGACAGGCCGGCCGCTTGGGCCTTGGCGGCTTCAATTTCCGCTTCGGTTTCGGCAATCAGGGCGATCGTGGAACCCACAGGGGCGGAACCACCGGCATCAACAACGATCGCGGCCATGTAGCCCTCGTTAAAGGATTCCACGTCCATGTCTGCCTTGTCGGACTCGACGATGAGGATCGTTTCGCCTTTGGCTACTTTGTCGCCCGGCGCTTTTTCCCACGAGACGATTTTGCCTTCGGTCATCGTGGAGCTAAGGGCAGGCATGAAGACTTCGTGAATCATGGGCCGATCGTACCGGGGAACGCTAGGACTTGAATGGTTGGGCTGCAATTCGCCAAAGTCAGATTTTACCGTCTGTTGGGGACGGTGGTGGCGTTGGTTGGCGATCGAGCCGTCGGAGTCAGGGATCGATCGTGTCACGCCGGGTGCTCACCGGTCGGTGGCCCCGGAAGCGCCCTAGTTGCGGAGGTCAGCAGATTTCAGATATTCCGTGTTCACGCCCGATTCACGGGTGAGGGCAATTTTGCCGGTGCGGGCCAGCTCGCGCACGCCAAATTTTTCCAGCAATTGCAGAATGGCTACCATCTTGCCCGGGTCGCCCACCACCTCGATCGTGAGGGAGTCGTCAGACACATCCACCACCCGCGCCCGAAAAATTTGCGCCAGTTCAATAATTTCCGATCGGGCACTGCTCGGCGCATTCACCTTCACCAACATCAACTCCCGTTCCACACAGGGCACTTCGGTGATGTCTTGGACTTTGATCACGTTGATCAGTTTGTAGAGCTGTTTAACGATTTGCTCAATGATCCGGTCATCGCCGGACACGATCATCGTGATTCGCGATACGCCCCCTTGCTCGGCAGGGCCGACGGCCAGGCTTTCGATGTTGTATCCCCGGCGGGCAAAAAGACCCGCGATGCGCGTCAAAACGCCGGCTTCGTCCTCGACAAGTACAGAAAGGGTGTGTTTCATGGTTCGGTGAAAGGCTGATGGCCAGAGCGGGCGATCGATCGGGTGCATCCCAAAGGTGAATCACACCCAATTAAGGTGAATCGCACCCAATGCTGATCCCAATTCCCAATCGCATTCCAAATCTTGCGACAGCCTTTCAGTATAGAAGGCTGGCGAGATCTGTGGGTGCAAGGCCCTGGTTCGGAGTCTGTGGACTGTTCTTGGGGATAACCGATCGAAGATCGCACCGCCAACGGATCTTGAAGGCGTGATTAGAGCAACGGAATGGAAGGACGAGCGGCCAACCAACTATTGGGCGGCCTAGTGGGCGGCAGCGCCACCGAGGTAGAGTTCCGCCACCTTTGGATCGTTGAGCAGATCGCGGCCGGGCCCCGTGAAGCGATCGCGCCCTGCTTCTAGCACATAGCCCCGATCGGCCATTTCCAAAGCCTTGCGGGCGTTTTGCTCAACCAAGATAATCGAAGTGCCTGTGCTGTTGATGGCCTTAATTTGCTCAAAAACGTCGTTGACCAAAATAGGCGAAAGCGCAGCGGAAGGCTCATCCAACACCAGCAACGCCGGTTCCAGCATCAGGGCCTTGCCCATGGCCAGCATTTGCCGCTCACCGCCGGACAATGTGCCCGCTCGCTGGTGGCGGCGCTCGTGCAATCGGGGGAACATGGTGAAGATGCGTTCCTTCAGCGACCCGATCGGTTGTTCTAGGATGAATGCGCCCATTTCCAGGTTTTCTTCGACCGTGAGCGATCGAAACACGTTGGCAATTTGCGGCACGTAGCAAACGCCCCGTTGCACCACCTCATTGGCCTTCAGGTGCCCGATCGACTCGCCATGGAACAAGATCTGGCCCCGATTGGGGTTCAGCAGCCCCGCGATCGTTTTGCCCAAGGTGGATTTACCCGCACCGTTGGGGCCAATGATCGCCACCAGTTCCCCAGGGGCCAGGGTCAAATTCACCCCTTGTAAGATGTCGAGGCCCTTCAGGTAGCCAGCGTATACGTCTTGGACTTCAAGGAGAACTGACACGATCGAGCAGGGGTGGAAGTTTCAACTAATCGTAATACCATTTTTGGCAAATGCCATTTCTGGCAAATGCCTTGTTTTGGCGAATGACCTGGGGTTCAGCATGGAAAACTCAACCATGGCCGCGAAATTGCTGTTGGAGCAACTGATTTCTCCGGAACAGTTGGCCCCAATGCTGTCGGATCCGGATTGGGTGGTGGTGGACTGTCGGTTTTCCTTGGGCGATCGCAACTTGGGACAACAGCAATACCAAACTGCCCACATTCCCGGCGCGGTCTATGCAGATTTGGAGCGGGATTTGTCTGGGCCCGTTGGCCCCCACGGCGGTCGGCATCCGCTGCCGGTGATCGATCGCCTGGTGGATCAATTGGGCTTTTGGGGCATTGACACCGATCGGTGGGTTGCGGTCTACGACGATTCCCAATTTGGGTTTGCGGCCCGGTTCTGGTGGCTGTTGCGCTATTTGGGCCACGATCGAGTGGTGCTGCTGGATGGCGGTTGGTCGGCCTGGCGAAGAGCTGGTTTGCCCACCACCAGCCAACCCAGCCACCCGATCGTCCGTCAGTTTGTGCCCCGCCCGCGCTTGGAACTGCTGGCCTCGATCGACACCATCAAACAAGCCCAGCGGTTGGCAGAAGGAACCATCATTGACTCCCGAGAACCCGCTCGATATCGCGGTGAAGTGGAGCCGATCGACCCCGTAGCTGGCCACATTCCCGGAGCCATTAACTATCCTTGGGTGCAGGTTTGCGACCCAGAAGGCCGCGCCCACTCGATCGCCTCCCTGAAATCCCACTTTCAGGACTTGCCCCCCAATCCGCCCCCGATCGTCTACTGCGGTTCCGGCGTGACGGCCTGCGTTAACCTGTGGGCCCTGGCCCGCGCCGGGTTGCCCCAAGCTCGTCTCTACGCTGGCAGTTGGAGTGACTGGTGTTCCTATCCGGATTTACCCAAAGTCACTGCTCCGGCTGAGTGAGTGTGTTTGAGGAGCCTAAATGATGATTCTGCTGACTGATCGATCGTTGAGGACAAGGGGCTAGCAATCACCAAAAACAAGGGGCTAGTAATCACCAAAAACAAGGGGCTTAAGCCCCTTGCCCCTGCGGTTGTTGTTCTTTGAATCAACTTTTCAAGGTAATTTTTCTAATCAAATCTAATCAAAGAGCTTCTCAAGAATTTCCCTCAAAAGAGCTTGAATCTTCCAACGGAGCATGATCAACATGGCCCTTTCTGAAAAACTCATTGAACTGGTTGTCGATAAAGTGCTCATTGGCGGCATTGTGCTGATTGCCGGTTATTGGTTAAACAAGCGATTTGAAATTTTCAAAAGTGACATCAATGAAAAATATCGCCAGCGCCAAATCCTAGTCGATTTAAAAAATCAGCAGAAACAGCGCGTTGCCGAATTAGAGCAAGAAATTGTGCTGGCTCGTCATCAAGCGGAACTGGAATTCCTGGAGCGCCAAATTTCCGAATTCTATTGGCCAATTTACTTACGCCTTGAAAAAGATAACGCCATGTGGCAGAGAATCGCCACTTTGGGCGCAAGAGACCATGCATTGCCGGATTCTGCCGGAGAAATTATTGAGCGGGACTTTATTTTAAAAAATCACGATGAAATTGTTGCAATCATCGAATCCAAAATTCACCTAGCTGAACAGGCAGAGAATAGCCAAGAGTTGATTGAAGAATTGCTGAAATATCTGAAACATGTGGCAATTTACAAAGCTGTGCGATCGATCGAATCCATGCGCGGGGTGAACCCAATGGATTTAAACGAACCCTTTCCGTCCAAGCTGTTTCCCCTCATTCAGCACAACTTTCGATCGCTCCAAGCTCGGTATGAGCAACTGAAGCAAGCCAAATTCCGGGACTTGAACCCCTCCTGAATCAATCCGGGCGATCGCCCAGGCCTCGGCGGCCAATTCACCAGCCATGGCCAGCGCGATCGCTGCAATTTCTCCTTTTTGGTCGCTTTAGCGTCCCGATCGCGCCCATATTTGCAAAGATCTGCATTTAAACAGGGTGGTTGTCGCCCTTAATCGCAAGTTAATCGCTCTGATTCCTCGGGATCTATAAACTTTTGCAAAGGGGCGATCGGCCTTCAATTGACCCGGCCCGATTCCGGCGCGATCGCCCTAAAGCCCCACCCCTCAACAACTTGATGGTCAACCCGATCGTCAGGGCGATCGGCCCGGGAAGACTCCAGCGACCCATTCTCTGAAACTCGACTTAAGATTTATTCTCAATAATGCGAGCTTCTTGCAAATGCTCATTTGTACCTGTTACCATTTGGCAGAGGGAAACGCTTCAGGTCAAACCTCGCCAACCCCTATGTTTTCCTACACACCACAGTCCCTAAAAGCCGAGTTAAACGAGCGCGGTTGGCGGATGACTCCCCAACGCGAAGTGATCCTTAATGTCTTCAAGGATCTGCCCGAAGGTCGCCACCTCAGCGCCGAAGATCTGTATCACTTGCTTGAAGAGCAAGACCAAGGCATCAGCCTTTCTACGATCTATCGAACTCTGAAATTAATGTCGCGCATGGGCATTTTGCGCGAACTGGAATTAGCAGAAGGCCACAAGCACTACGAACTGAATCAGCCCTATCCCCATCATCACCATCACTTAATTTGCGTCAAGTGCAACAAAACGATCGAATTCAAGAACGATTCGGTTTTGAAGATGGGAATTAAGCAATCGGAAAAAGAGGGCTACCATCTGCTCGATTGCCAGTTAACCATCCACGCCATTTGCCCCTCCTGTCAGCGATCACTCTTGCCGCTTTAGTCTGTGAATGATGATCCTAAATTAGGGGTTGGCTGAGTGGAAAACCATTGAGCCAACCTTTGATTATGATCGGGCGTGCTAGGCTTTGGTGTTCTGAAATTTCGGTATTTTGAAACTCGGTTGTTTTAGGGGCTTAAATTTTGGTTCACCTGATTGATTCGGGGCTATAAAAACGGTTTCAGCACCTTGAACTATCTGAGAACTATCTGAACCCAGTGAACTAATCGAGTGAACTAATCGATCGAGTCTTGATCATCCAGATTGCGATCGCCAGAGTCTTGATTGTCTAAGTCTTGAGCGCCATAGCCTGGATTGCCATAGTCGATCGGCAAACGTGCCAATGCTGGTTCCCCATGAACCGGATGATCAGCGATGCCTTGGGCGGTTTGATAGTGCAGCCCCCAGTTGTGCATCGCTTCCAGCACTGACCACAGGGATTCGCCCAGCGGCGTGAGGGAATATTCCACTCTGGGCGGCACTTCTGGATAAACTTGCCGGTGAACAATGCCATCGGCTTCCAACTCCCGCAACTGCTGAGTCAGCATTTTTTGCGTCACGCCCTGAAGCGCTCGCCGCAGTTGAGCAAAGCGCATGGTTCCTGCAAATAGCTCGCGCAAAATCAGGACTTTCCATCGCCCATCAATAATGTTGAGTGTTGTCTCAACGGCACAACTGAGGCGCGTGAAGCCTGTGGTGGGTGCTGGATTCGGGGTAATCATGGGCGATCGATCCTCATACAGCGAAGGAAGCCATAGCAAACCATATCAAAAGCAATATAGATCAATTTCTTCAAGTTGATGGTTGAAATGTTTCTTGAATATGCCCTTGAATACTCGCTTGAGTTTTTTAGAAACTGCGCTGAAAAATTACACTTAGAAACTGCACTTAGAAATTGCATTTTCAAGAAAATCTAAAATTGAATTTTGACTTAAGAATATTCTCAAGCTTTTCCTATTCTTAGGTCTCTTCATTGAATTAGTTAATTCGGTTGATTGCGTTGATTGAGTGGCCGGGTGGTTTCTTTTTGGTAACTACCGCACTTTTTTGTGCGTACTTGTTGCTGCCAAGGGAAGCCCCTAGGATCAATTCAATCGCCTAGTTTACTGAACCGAGAGAGAGTTTTAAGCATGACTGCTTCTAATGAGGCTGTGATTGCTGATACAAAGCCTGAAGTGATTGAACTGACACCGGGAAAATATTTCTGGTGTACTTGTGGTCGATCGGCTGCTAAGAAATTCTGCGATGGTTCCCACCAAGGAACGAGCTTCACGCCCTTCGCCTTTGAGGTGACAGAAACGAAGAAGGTCGCGATTTGTAATTGCAAGCAAACTCAAAATTCACCTTTCTGTGATGGTTCTCATCAGCCGCTGGTGGCTCATTAGGACTCGAATTCGGTAAAAATGGCTGATTTTTCGGTGCATTGAAATGGTCAAAGGCTGATCAGATCATGATCCTGAGGTGAATCGGCGTTACCAGTGGTTTCGGTTGTTGATGTGATTTGCTGATTGCTGGATTTTGCGTTTCTGAGTTTTGCGTTTCTGGATTTTGCAGGGTTTGATTAGGTTGAACAGTGGAGTAATTGAGCCATGACTATTTCGTCTTCTGCTGCTGCCTCGATCGCCCTGACCGCTGCGGGCAACATCACGATTCGGCGATCGGGCGATCGGGGCCATGCCAATCATGGTTGGTTGGATAGCTATCACAGTTTTTCGTTCAGCAGTTACTACGACCCCAATCACATGGGATTTCGGACGTTGCGAGTGATCAATGAGGATGTGATTGCCCCCAAGCAAGGGTTTGGCACCCATGGCCATCGCGACATGGAAATCGTGACCTATGTGCTGAGTGGGTTGCTGGAGCACCGGGACAGCATTGGCAACGGCTCCCTGATTCGGCCGGGCGATGTGCAACGGATGAGCGCCGGAACGGGCATTTTGCATAGCGAATTTAATGCGTCGGATTCGGAGCCGCTGCACCTGTTGCAAATTTGGATTTTGCCCGATCGCAACAACTTGCAACCGGGCTATGAGCAGGTGTTCTTTGCGCCGGAAGACAAGCAGGGGCGGTTACGAGTGGTGGCTTCGCCCGATGGTCGCGATGGCTCGGTGACGATTCATCAGGATGCGCTGATTTTTGCCAGCTCGTTGGCGGCGGGCGATCGGGTGGTGCATCAATTTGCCAGCCCTGAGCGTGGCGGATGGTTGCAGGTGGCTCGTGGGGCGATCGCCCTGAATGGGGTGACGCTGGAGGCGGGCGACGCGGCGGCCATCACGGCCCTGGAGCAGGTGGAAATTACGGCTTCCGAGAATGCGGAGCTGTTGCTGTTTGACCTGGCTTAAGGCTGGCTTAAGGCCGAGCCAATGGCCGCTGCGTGGATCATGGATTCGGAGGGGCGATCGCTTGACGACGGAGCCGCAAAACGATTGCATGGATTCGATCGCTGTTTTTAGGGCCTGATCCCGAATCCATGAGCACCAACGGCAATCCGTTTCACGATCGCCCCTCTCAACCGGGCGCTGATAGCCTGCCGGGTGACCAACTGCCCCCCGAAGACTACGCCCGCAAGCTCTATGAAGTGCAGTTGCGGGCGGAGGAGCGCCGCTTGCGGGAAGAGGCCCGGCAAATGGCGATCGCGCGGCGCAATGAGGTGTTGCGGCGGGTGCAACAGGGAACCTATTACCTGATTGTGGCCCTGGAAATTTTGATTGGGATGCGATTCCTGTTGCAATTGACGGGAGCGAATCCCCGCAGTCCCTTTGCTCAGGGCATTGAGTTTTTGGCCAGTCCTTACATTGGCCCCTTTTCAACGTTATTCCCGGTGTTTCGGTTTGGTCAGTTCAATGCGTTGGATCTGAATGCGATCGTGGCGATGCTGACCTATGCCCTGTTGGGGGTGCTGTTTGTGCGGCTGCTGAAGATTGTGTCGGATTAGCCGATCGGGGCCAGTGATGACCATCGAAGGCGAGCGATCGAGGGCGTTGGGTCGCAGGGGAGCAATGCCCATCCGGCAGCCCCAAAGAAAAGTCTTGACTCGCGATCCATCAAGTCTTGCGGCGATCGAGCGCATCGCCCAATCCTTGAATGATGCCGCGGCCAATGAAGCCGAGGCCTCGGCCGATCGCCTGGAGCACCATCAGGGCCCCACGACCGGCCAGGGTGACCGTGGCCCGCACCCGAGGGGCGATCGCGTCGCGGGCTTCAATCAGCAACGTGACCCCCAAGGGCACACCGGACAGGGCCCGCCACTCCTGGTTGCGGGGCGCATAAACCGGCAGGGCCACAATGCCCCGATCGCTGGCCGTCAGCAGCCAATAGCGACTTTCGTAGATGGCTTTGGGTTCGCTGACCCAGCGTTGCACTCGATATTTCCAAGCCAGGTCATTCCGAAACCGTTCCACTTCCCGGGTGGGCAACCAGCGCCGATCGAACAGAGCCAGCTTCAGGCCTTCCCGATCGCCATAGCGATTCAAAACCGGTTGCACCACGGCGCAGGCCAAACAAAGCACCAGGTTATGCAGCAGGGCACTGGCCCGATCGAGGGCGGCCCCGGTTCCCGCCTCCACCGTCACCCCATCCACCGTTAGGGGCAGACCCCACAGCAGATGCTCTAGCAGGGGGCCCAATTCCACGGCGCGATTCAGAATGTCTGTGGCCACGATCGGCCAATCCTGAAGCAATCGATCACGTTGGAGCCGCAAGGCCCCACTGCCCGATCGCAGGGTTGAGCGCTCCGTGAGCCAGTCGCCTAAAAAGTCATCCAGAAGCTGAACCCACCAGGTTTGCAACAAGGCTTCCTGTTGGGCCAGCAGCCGATCGCCCCGCAGTCGATCGCGGCGCACTTCCTCCAGACCCCGTTCCACCCGCCGCAACACCAGGGCCAACAGTTCCCGGCGGCGATCGGGATGCAAAATTTCAATTTCCAGGGGGGAACCGGTCAAATTCACCAGTCGATCGACCGTCAGCCGGGCCACCGCATCGTCAAAGAGGGTCGATCGCCAAAGGGTCAGGTCTAGGGCGGTTGGTGTGGAACCACCCGCCGGATCCTCAGGGGGTGGGGGTGGATTACGGCTGGAGTCGATCGCTCCGAAGCCGATTGGGCGATTGGGTGGCGCATTGGCCGATGGATTGGCCCCACCCGCAGCCTGATTAGCGGCTGAATTGGTCGGTTGCGTTGGTGGGCGGTTAATCGGGCGCGTTGCCGATCGACCCAAAGGCGAATTGAGCACCGATGCTGACGATGCCGTATCGTCCTCTGGATCCCAGCCGCTCCCGCCCCGATTCGTTGGATCCACATTGGTTGGATCCAGATTGGTCGGATTGGTCGGATCGATATTGATCGATGGGTCGGGAATGCCGCCCGCCAGCCAGCCCAAAACCGAGCGGGCCGCCCGCAACTCGCGCTGCCGGCCCGCCAAGACCCACTGATCCCACCAAGGGCGATCGCGTCGTTGGGCCAACGTGGCCCCGTCTCGTAGGGCCCGATCAACCTCCAGCCACTGGGATTGGAACCAGCGCTGCCGATTGCTGAGGGCTGGCGGTCGGCTCAATTGTCCCTACCCCAACTAGCGAGGTGTGGCAGCGGGAGCCGGTGCGGGCGCTGGACGCAGGGCCCCCGGACTGATGAAGCCCAGCTCCGCCAGTTGTTGATAGGCCTTGGTTCCCAAATCTCGCGTGGGGCTTTGGCTCGAAACAATCTGCACCAACAGAGGAATGGCTAATTCCGGTTGATTTTGGGCCCGGTGAACCAAGGCAAGCTGATAGGTCGATAAATCGCGCATTTGGGCCGCTTCAAGGGCGTTCTTGCGCTGTTCTTGGGAAATGCGGTTGTCGATCGCGGAAAATGCACCAGACAATTGCTGATGGAAGTTCGACAACTGGTTAAACACCTGTCGAGCTTGCTGCAAGCGCTGTTGAGCCAAACCGTAGTTTTGGGACTCGATCGCGCGGGCAGCTTCGTCCATCAAGCGTTGACCGCCGGCCATGCTCAACAGTCCCGTTGCTTGAACCACCGCCGGTTCAGGGTTAGCTGGCGTGGCATCGGGCAAATTCGTTTCTTGGGCCCGCACGCTGGGGGCCAGCGCGGCAACTGCCAACAAGGGAAAAACAACACGCAGCAACCGGGGGAATCGAAGGGCTAGCATGGGCTGGGTGGATTGATTAGGAGCCGCTTGACATCCTCCCCACCCCAAAGGCGTGGGGATTCTGGTGCTAACCAAGCAACCGAGGTTGCTCGACTAGACCATGGGTTGACGCTTCATGGGCCGCCACCAGCGAACTGGATTCACGCTGGCCTCTGCGTCCGTTTTGAGTCTCGGACTGCCCGCCCGCGACTGGGATCAAGCCACTCTCCAAGGGCGAGGCTTGTATCCATTACTTTGGTCAAATCGGCTCTATTCTACGACAAGGTTCGATCGCCCTTGGGCCCCTCCGCGCCCGATCAGCCTAGATTGGTGGCGGCATTGACCATTCTGGCTGGCTGATTTCCGTCGCCGTCGATGACCCCCCTGTCGTCTTCAGGGCAATCTGCTTCCCAGCCTGTTTCCAGCCTGTTTCAGGAGATATTCCCCGTGGCGGATTTGCAACCTTCTTCTCATCCCGTGCCGTCCGATTTGGACTCTGTGGGGGCCGTTGGTGTGCCGCCCCAGTTTCTGGGCCTGGTGTTGCAACGGGGCGGAGATGAAGTCCTCCTAGAAAAAGTGCCCGATCGCTTCGTGGTGCGCCCCAAAGCCGCCCAGCCGATCGATCCCACCCGTCTGCCGGACGTAACCCAGGTGCGACCTCTGGGGCGAGGCGTGGCCCTGGTGGAGTTGCTGGTGGCTCCGGCCCAGTTGGATTCGGTGATGGATGAGGCTCGCCGATCGGGAGCCTTTGACTACGTGAGCCATGTTTATCAGTACCAAGGCCAGGGGGCCACAAGGGTTTATTTGGGGGATGAGGTGACGATCGTGTTCCATCCCACCCTGGTGGCCCAGGCGGTGGATGCGATCGCCCAAGGCCTGGGGCTGGTGTTGGTAAAACCCCTGGACGGCGTTCCCAATGCGTTTATCTATCGCCTGAGCGATCGAACGCCCCTCAACCCCCTGAAAATTGCCAACACCCTGCTGGAAAATCCGGCCGTTCTAAGCGCCGAACCCAACGCCATCCTCGAAAGCCAGCCCTTCTACCGGCCACGGGATGGGTTTTACAGTTCCCAGTGGTATTTGCAAAACAATGGGGGCAGCAGCATCACCGCCGGTTCCCACATCGATGCGGAAAAAGCCTGGGACATTACCCGGGGCGATCGATCCATCATCATCGCGATCGCCGACGATGGCATCGACCTCAGCCACCCGGACTTTCAGGGAACCGGCAAAATTGTCAGCCCCAAAGACTTTAAAGACAACGACTTTAACCCCCTGCCCGGCACGCGGGACGACAGCCACGGAACCGCCTGCGCTGGGGTTGCCGTGGCCGAAGAAAACGGCAGCGGCATTGTGGGCGTGGCTCCCCGTTGTGCCTTGATGCCCATTCGCACCACCGGCTATTTAGATGACCAAGCGGTGGAAGAACTGTTTGATTGGTGCGTGTCCCGGGGGGCCGCCGTGGTTTCCTGTAGCTGGGGCCCAGGCAGCATTTACTTTCCCCTGTCCACCCGGCAGCGAGCGGCCCTTAACCGAGCCGCCACCCAGGGCCGCAACGGCAAAGGCTGTGTAATTGTGTTTGCGGCCGGCAACGCGAACCGGCCCGTGAATGGCACGGTGAATGAGCAGGGTTGGCCCAACAAGGTGTTGTCGGGATCCACAGAATGGCTGTCCGGGTTTGCGGCCCACCCGGACGTGATTGCCGTTTCCGCTTCCACCAGCTTGAACCGCAAAGCCGCCTACAGCAATTGGGGCGATAACATTTCCGTTTGCGCCCCCAGCAACAATGCACCGCCGGGAATTTGGTTGCCGGAAACCGGCGCAATTCTGACTCCGCCCCAGGTGACCAGCAACCTGGCCGGAGCCGGAGTGTTCACGACCGATCGCCTGGGGTCAGCGGGCTACAGCAGCACGGACTTCACCGCCGACTTTGGGGGCACATCCAGCGCTTGCCCGGTGGTGGCGGGTGTGGCGGCCCTGGTGTTGTCCGCGAATCCCAACCTGACGGCGCGGGAAGTGAAACAAATTCTGGAATCAACGGCGGACAAAATTGTGGACACCAACGCCGATCCACAGTTTGGATTTCGCTACGGTTCCTATGACAGTCGCGGGTTTTCCCGGTGGTTTGGCTACGGCAAGGTGAACGCTTACAAGGCGGTGTTGGAGGCCCGAAGACGGGCGGGCGGCGGCAGTCCGGCTCCGAGTCCTGGCCCAACCCCCAGTCCTGGCCCGCTGGGGGATGACGTGACGGGCCATTGGGCCGAAGCGTTTATTCGCCAGTTGATCCAACGGCAAATCATGAGCGGCTACAAGGAGGATGGCACCTTTCGCCCCAACACCAACCTGACGCGGGGGCAGTTTGCGGCCCTGTTGGTGAAGGCTTTTCCCAGTTTGCCTAACCTGCGATCGGGGGCGAAATTTTGGGATGTGCCGGCCAGTTTTTGGGCCGCCGGGGCGATCGACCAATGCTATCGACGCGGATTGCTGGCAGGGTTTCCCGACGGCAGCTTTAAGCCCAATGCCAACCTCACCCGGGCCCAAGCGTTGGTCGCCCTGGTGAATGGCCTGGGGTTGACGGGGGGAACCTTGAGTGTTTTGAGCTATTACAGCGATGCGATTCGGATTCCCAACTTTGCCCGCGACGCGATCGCCACGGCCACGGTGCGGCGCATGGTGGTGAACTATCCCGACCTCACCCGCCTGGAAGCCGAGCGGGCCATCACCCGGGGCGAAGTGTCCGCCTTCCTTTACCAAGCCCTGGTCACCAAGGGCCTGGCCAGCGCCCTGCGATCGCCCTACATTGTCGATTTGGGCAGCAACAACGCCAACAGTGATCCGGCCAGCAGCGCCTTCAGCGACATCACCGACCATTGGGCCGCCCCCTTCATCAATACCCTGGCGGCACAGGCCATTCTCAGCGGTTACGAGGACGGCTCGTTCCATCCCGATGAGCCGATTAACCGGGCCCAATTGGCGGCGGTGTTGGTCAAAGCCTTTGATCCAGGCGATCGGCGATCGGGCAAGGTCTTTCAAGATGTGCCATCGGGCTATTGGGCGGCGGCGGCGATCGATCGCGCCTACCGGGGTCAGTTCCTCTCGGGGATGGATGCCGATCGATTTGGCCCCGAGTTGGGTGTGCCCCGTTGGCAGTTGGCCGCGGCCCTGGCCGGGGGGCTGGCTTGGCCCGATGAGTCCCCCGAAGGCTTGGCAGTGCTGGACGATCGCGCCGAAATTCCCAGCGCCGTGCAGGGCAAAATTGCCGCTGCCCTCAAGCGCCAAATCCTGCAAGGGCAACCCAGTCCCGATCGCCTGAATCCCAACCAACCCACCACCCGCGCCGACCTGGCCAGCTTCATTCACCAGGCCCTGATCGCTGAAGGGCGATTGTCTTAGAAGTGGTCTGAGGAGTTGCCTGGGTGATTGGCCAAGTCCTCGTAGGCCTGGGGGCCAGGGCTTGAGCATCTGGTCTCTGCTGATTGATGAGGCTCACCCGGTGGCGGTTTGGGCTGTTTAGACCTCCTGGGCGATCGGTGCTCCCTGGTTGTGGAAATCACGCCGGGCCTAGACCTCTCGGCCAAATCCGGCACAATAGGGACATTGGCCCCATGGGCTAATCAACCGCGCTGGTCAACAGTACAGTGCCACGCCCCAACCCATTCGCATTCCAATTGCTGCTCCATCCCTGACCATGACTCATCCCTTTTTGGAACGGTTGCATCACCCTTCGCGTCCGGTCATCGTTTTTGACGGCGGCATGGGGACGCTCCTCCAGGCGCAGAACCTGACGGCCGATGACTTTGGCGGCCCGCAGTATGAGGGGTGTAATGAGTATTTGGTGCAAAGCAAGCCGGAAGCCGTGGCCTATGTGCATCGGGAATATCTGAAGGCGGGCGCAGATGTGATCGAAACCGACACCTTTGGGGGCACATCGATCGTCCTGGCGGAATACGATTTGGCCGACCAAGCCTATGCCCTTAACCGCAAGGCTGTGGAACTGGCCAAGGAACTCACCCGCGAATTTTCGACCCCAGAAAAACCGCGTTTTGTGGCCGGTTCCATGGGGCCGGGAACCAAGTTGCCGACCCTGGGCCACATTGACTACGACACGATGAAAGCGGCCTACGCGGAACAGGCTCGCGCCCTCATCGATGGTGGGGCTGATTTGTTGATTGTTGAAACCTGCCAAGATGTGTTGCAAATCAAGTCAGCACTGAACGCGATCGAAGAGGTTTTTGCCGAGCAAGGATCGCGGATTCCGCTGATGGTTTCGGTGACCATGGAAACCACCGGCACGATGTTGGTCGGGACGGATATCAACGCCGTGGTGGCGATTTTGGAACCCTACCCGATCGATATTTTGGGGTTGAATTGTGCCACCGGCCCCGATCGGATGGCGGAGCATATTCGCTACCTTTGCGAGCGATCGCCCTTTGTGGTGTCCTGCATTCCCAACGCGGGCTTACCGGAAAACGTCGGCGGCCATGCCCACTACCGCCTGACCCCGCTGGAATTGCGGATGGCCCTGCACAAATTTGTGGAAGATTGGGGCGTGCAAGTGGTGGGCGGCTGCTGCGGTACGCGCCCCGATCACATCAAGGAATTGGTCGGTATTTCCGAATCCTTGCAACCGAAAGCCCGCGAGATTCGGGTTCCTGAAAACTTGGAACCGGGCCGGTTCGATCGCAACCCATTGCATTACGAACCCGCCGCCGCCTCGATCTATGGAACGCAGCTTTATCAGCAAGATAATTCCTTCTTGATTGTGGGTGAGCGGCTCAACGCCAGCGGTTCCAAAAAATGCCGCGAACTGCTGAATGCGGAAGATTGGGATGGGCTGGTTTCCCTGGCCAAAGCCCAAGTTCGCGAAGGAGCCCACGTGCTGGATGTGAACGTGGACTATGTGGGCCGCGATGGCGAACGGGATATGCGGGAGTTAGTTTCACGGCTGGTGAATAATGTCACTTTGCCGCTGATGTTGGACTCCACGGAATGGCAAAAGATGGAAGCCGGTTTGAAAGTGGCCGGCGGCAAATGTTTGCTGAATTCCACCAACTATGAAGACGGTGAAGAGCGCTTTTTGAAAGTGCTGGAGCTGGCCAAAACCTACGGCGCTGGGGTGGTGATCGGGACGATCGATGAAGACGGGATGGCCCGCACCGCCGAAAAGAAATTCGCGATCGCCCAGCGAGCCTATCGGCAAGCGGTGGAGTTTGGGATTCCCGCCCATGAAATCTTCTTTGATACCCTGGCCTTGCCGATTTCCACCGGCATTGAAGAAGACCGCAAAAACGGAGCCGCCACGATCGAATCAATTCGCTTGATTCGGGAAAATCTGCCCGGCTGCCACATTTTGCTCGGTGTTTCCAACATCTCCTTTGGTCTGAATCCGGCGGCGCGGCAGGTACTGAACTCGATGTTCCTGCATGAATGTATGCAGGTGGGAATGGACTCCTCGATCGTCAGTGCGGCCAAAATTTTGCCCCTAGCCAAAATTGAGCCAGAACACCAGGAAGTCTGTCGCGATTTGATCTTCGATCGCCGCCGGTTTGAGGGGGATGTTTGTGTTTACGATCCCCTGACCCAGTTAACTCAACTCTTTGAAGGAGCCACCACCAAAAAAGCAGCGGGTGTAGATGAAAATCTCTCCCTAGAAGAGAAACTGAAACGCCACATCATCGATGGCGAACGGTTGGGTCTCGAAGCCATTTTGCAACAGGCGATGACCCAATATCCACCCCTAGAAATCATCAACACCTATCTGTTGGATGGGATGAAGGTGGTGGGGGAATTGTTTGCCTCGGGTCAAATGCAATTGCCCTTTGTGTTGCAATCGGCGGAAACCATGAAAGCGGCGGTGGCCTTTTTGGAACCGCACATGGAGAAATCCGAAACCAGCAACAACGCCAAGGGGACTTTCGTGATCGCCACGGTCAAGGGCGATGTGCATGATATTGGCAAAAACCTGGTGGATATTATCCTCACTAACAATGGCTATCGGGTGATTAATTTGGGCATTAAACAGCCCGTGGAAAACATCATTGATGCCTACGAGCAACACAAGCCCGATTGCATTGCCATGAGCGGTTTGTTGGTGAAATCGACGGCGTTTATGAAGGAAAACCTGGAGACCTTCAACGATCGCGGCATTACCGTGCCCGTGATTTTGGGCGGCGCGGCCCTCACGCCGAAATTTGTCTATGAAGATTGCCAAAAGACCTATCGCGGTCGGGTGATCTATGGCAAAGATGCCTTCTCGGATCTCAGCTTTATGGATAAGTTGATGCCCGCGAAAGCCGCTGAACAATGGGATGATTTCCAGGGCTTTTTAGGGGAATTTGCCGATGATCCGGCGGCGCTGGGTCGCTATGGCCAAGCTAAAGCAGATGGCGACGATGCGGCCGAAAAACCCGCTAAAGCCGAGAAGCCAAAGGTGATTGACACGCGGCGATCGGACGCGGTTGATCCGCATATCGATCGCCCCCAACCGCCGTTCTGGGGCAGCCAATTGTTGAACCCATCGGACATTGCGATCGAGGAGGTGTTCAACTATCTCGACCTGCAAGCCTTGTTCGTCGGTCAATGGCAATTCCGCAAACCGAAGGAGCAATCCCGCGAGGATTACGATGCCTTTATTGATGCCAAAGTGCGGCCGATTTTGGCGGAATGGAAAGCCAAGGTGCTAGCGGAAAACCTGTTGCAACCGCAGGTGATCTATGGCTATTTCCCCTGCAATGCGGAGGGGAATACGCTCTATATCTACGACCCGGAAGCAGTCAGTGCGGGGCAAACCAACCTGGAGCCGATCGCCCAATTTGAGTTTCCGCGCCAAGGTTCCCTGCGTCGCCTTTGCATTGCTGATTTCTTTGCGCCGAAGGAGTTGGGCATCTTTGATGTGTTCCCGATGCAAGCGGTGACGGTGGGCGAAATTGCCACGGAATACGCTCAAAAACTATTCGGGGCGAATCAATATTCCGATTATTTGTACTTCCACGGGATGGCGGTGCAAACGGCGGAAGCACTGGCGGAATGGACGCACGCTCGCATCCGTCGGGAGTTGGGGTTTGGCGCGCAGGAACCGGATAGTTTGCGGGACATTTTAGCCCAGCGTTATCAGGGATCGCGCTACAGCTTTGGCTATCCGGCTTGTCCGAATATTCAGGATCAATTGATTCAGTTGCAGTTGCTGCAAACCGATCGAATCAACATGTATATGGACGAGAGCGAGCAGCTTTATCCGGAGCAGTCCACTACGGCGATCGTTGCTTACCACCCGATCGCGAAGTACTTCACCGCGTAGGCGCAATTTTCACCTGAATGACCAGGGACTGAGATTTTTCTCAGTCCCTTTTTATTGAGTAATAAGTAGATCAGAGTCAATTTTTGGGTAATGAAAACTGTAGCTTGTAGAGTAGACCAGACCCACCATTATCCAAGTCAAGTAACACTTACTCTTCAAAGCAAAAATTACCTATTCTCGAAACATTGTCAAATTGCTTCGGTATGGGCTATGGGTGTACATGGACTACCCTACAAACTAGGATTTGTTAATGATTCAGTTTCCTGCTCAAGGAGATGAACTTGTCGATATCCTAGTGCTTTTTCAGGATCAAAAGAAACAGTAAATATCAAGTGAGCGTAATTCATTTCTTGACTAACAGAAGTAAATGGAACAGCATGACAAATAATTGGAAATCGATTATTGGGAAGGTTGATTAAACATTTTGATACATGGGCAAGAATTCGACTGCCCCCAAAAATATAGCTCCGCTCTTGAACGACTTTCAACTCAGGTAGAGTCCACCAATTAAAAATAATTTCACCATCAGACTCATCAGTCAGTCCCCAGAGTAGGCGATATTTTTTTGGTGTAAGAGTGAGTAAACCTGCTCCATTTTCAAGCTGTCTTCGCCTCGCCATATAAATAATGGAAGAGTCAGATGCAAGATTAATAACTGTTTTGAAACTCGCCAATCCGCCAACAAGGTCACTATAATTTAATAATGTGAAAATATCACCAACCACTGCATCATCGTCTGCAATTATATTTGTCATCAAAATCAAATTACCCTTAGCTAGTCCCTCAAAATCAAACGTTTTTCCAAGTCCATCTAGCTTGGAAGGTTGACCAAAACCTTTTCCACCTTTGCGTTTTGCTTTCGTCATTATTTTCTCCTATTCACAAGTATCAATAAATCAATTTTGATCGGAATATAAGTTTGAAAATTTGCAGAGTGGATATAACTAAGTGTCACCTAATTATAGTAGCACTTACTTCTCAAAGTAACAATCATCTGCTCCCAAATCATAATCAAATTGCTTCAGTGAGTAGGGTGAGCAATGCCCACCGCTATCCAGCCAGAAAGCACTCATCCACAAAACAATGATCGCTTCTTCCCACAGTGCGATCAGATTGCATTAGCGATGGATTGTAGGTATAGGTGGGCAATGTCCACCCTACTGCTACTCTCACTGAATTTCAAGACAATCGAGAGTGATAATCTACAAGGCTTGCTTCACGATGCGTATAAGCGTTCTACTGATCGTCAACTCACCGCGAAGCCATCATATTGGCGCATGAGGGGCGAGTGATAAGCCAGCACAATTTCTTCTTTGGGAATTCCACGCTCGACTAGCTCGTTGGCAACCCCAACTTCTGTGCCGTCATATTGAATCCAAACTTTTTCTTGCTCTAGATCAATGTGAATTAATGTGCCATAGACCCGGCGTTCTTCAAGCCAGCCTGTGCGCAGCAGTTGATAGCGATCGCGCTCCACATCAAACATCAACTTCATCTGAATTTCGCCATAGGCAGGCTGGATCTGACTATGTTCAACCAGAACCTCTTGAATGATTTTCCGATAGCGTTCTAGTTTATCCATTGAATCCCTCCGGTTTTGATGTTGTAAACCACAATCAAAATCTGCTGCTCTTTCACAATTTCTTCAACAAATTTAAGTCTAAAAAACTGATCATATATTTGACTAGGTACAGCTAGATATAACTTTCTATGCGCTTCCTGAGCACGCAACGCATGGCGATAATTGAAATATTGACCGACAGCCGTGTGGAACTCGGAAATAGCTGAGGGGTGAGTGAAGCTTTTGACCTCGACGGCAATTTTCTCGGAATCGCGTTGAGCCGCAAGTAAGCGTTCTGCCCCCAGATCAATTTGCATTTGCACATCACCATAGTCCACAGGAAAAGGATCATGGGTAATCTCCCAGCCCTCAGCCATCAGGGCTGACTTGACAATATGGTGAAACAGATCTTTTGCCATCAGTGACCACCTCCGACACCACACCCCTCGACGGATTGCAGCATGTTAAGCAGAGATTGCAGATCCCGTTGCATAAATCACCTGAGCAGAAGAAAGAATTTCGTGGCGGCGTAGATAGTTGCGACTGCTGGCAATTCCTTGGCGGGTAATTAAATCAATCTCCCGATCGAACATAATTTTCAGCTTTGCTTCCATACGGTCTAAGGTGCTGAATGTGGGGCGAGCTTCTGGATGAAACTCAACCATAATATCGATGTCGCTGTCGGGTCGGAAATCGTCGTGGAGAACAGAGCCAAAGAGCGCGAGTTTAACCATTTTCCATCGTTGGCAAAACTCAGCAAGCTGTTCTGGAGTAATCCCTAATCGAGATTGCAGTTTAGGATTGAGTTGCCGTGTAGTCATTAATCGTCGTCTCTGTTGTCTCTAATTCAATGGTTTACAGGGTTAGATTAATGTCATGCGTGAAAATCTTATTGCTAGTCAACTCACTGCAAAGCCATCATATTGGCGCATGAGGGGTGAGTGATAAGCCAGCACAATTTCTTCTTTGGGAATTCCACGCTCAACTAGCTCGTTGGCAACCCCAACTTCTGTGCCGTCATATTGAATCCAGACTTTACCTTGTTGTAGATCAATGTGAATTGTGGACGATCGAGCCGATCGAGCAATAGGTCTCAATGGTCGATCGCCCTGTGGCCTAATTTAATCCTCCGTTGTTACCAAATCCAACAGCGATCGCCCCAATAGCCGCGCGTCCTCATCAGACATCACCAAACACAGCGATTCCGTTTGCCCCAAGCAGTCATCCAAGGCTTGAGGCTGCTTCAACGCAAAGCTCAAATGAACCTCATTCGTTAAATGACAGATCCGTTTTCCCACGATCGTCACACTGGTGCGATCGCTCATCAAAGTCATGTCATGGGTCACCAGCGTTTGAATCTGCATTATCCTTCTCTCCTAATGATTTGGGGGTGTTTTGGAACACTTGGGGATACTTTGAAAAGGCTTGAGGACTAAACTTCAACCCAGAATCCAATTAGCCCTTCAACACTTGACACATCAGCCAGAGCAAACAGAACATTACGACTCGGATTCATTCAAGGCAGCCGTTAGATCGGGAATAAAAGTGGCGTACATTCCCCGTAAATCACCGGGCTTGAAATCGTAAGCCAAATCTTCGGGATAGTTGTTGGCTACGAATTGGGGCCGACGCGATTTTTGCCCATGACAAGCTAGGCAACCGGGAGATACATTAATGCGGCGAAAATAATGCGTTCCGGGCTGACCATTCACTTGGCCACGCTGCCACAAGCCTTGTAGTTCGGAATTAGCTGAAAACTGTTCTAAGGCCGCCAATTCTGTGGCGTTTTGGGGCCGGTGTTCTGGATTTCGATACTTCTGGGAAACTTGGCGCAGTTGCCAACCTTCCGTCTGGGCGATCCGTTTGGCTTCCATCCCCACCGGCTTGCACACGGTTTTCATGGTTTCGGCGGTGGGGGGTTCAGTTTTGCCTTCCAAGGTGGAAGCGAGTCCCGATCGCAGGGCATCGAGATTTTCAATGGCTTCCACGGCTTTGGCCAACTGATCGGGGCTGGTATTGGCTTGGGCCGTCGGGGCGATCGCGCCATTCAGACCGATCGCCCAAATGAAAGCGATGCCCAACATTAGGATTCGTCGCATGTGGATATCTCCGGTGGGGAAAACGTTGCAAGATCAATCAACGATTGAGCGCAAAGTCCTAAATACTTCGGATCCGAAAGGAAATAAATTCGGGCATTTCCTTCCTTCCGACAAGCAACCACTCGAGCCATTCGCAGCATTTGCAAATGCTTAGAAACATTGGCTTGGCTCAGGTTGGTTGACTCGCTAATTTCAGTTACGTTGCACTCACCTTGGCAAATGCGCCAAAGAATTCCTAATCGACTGCGATCGCCCAGCAATTTGAATAGGTCAGCTAGCCGATCTAAATCAGGATTGGCAGCAGCAGCAGCCATTTCAGCCGACAAGTTCAACACAGAATCAGGTGTGGTGCGGGGCATGAAGATTGGGGCCAAGGTTTGGCCGAACAGATTGGGTTACGGGCCGCAGGAGCGAAAGACCAAATAAAAGCTTCAGCCCCCACAGTTCAAACCAGGGTAGCCCAATTCCCCATTGCATTTTGAGTAGGAAGTAGCGTTCAAAGGCGGCTTTTGCCCAATTCACCCAAGCGCCTCGGGTGGCGTAGGAATAGCGTCGTTGACCATTGGCAGGATCGGGCAAGATGGGAGCAGCAATATAAGCAATGCCGGTTTGGCCAAACTCCGCAAAGCAAAGGGCTTCAAGGGTGGGAATTTGGTGCGGACTGGGCAAGGCTCCCAAGTCCACGGCGATGTTGTAAGCCACCGCAGCGCCCATGGCTTCGGTCATTTGACCACTTTTGGGCAGCCCGATCGGGACAGGTGTGTGATAGGGCTGCTCTAGATGCACACTCACCCCCAGGGCATAAATCCGCTCGTGGTCTTGGTGGCGCTGGGTGGGCAGGATCGAGATAAAGCCCCGATCGTTCCCTAGCCCAGAAGCCTGCACGTATTCCGCACCTCGGAAGGCGGGCAAAATCATCGCGTAACCAAAGGGAAATTGGCGACCATCACTGAGTTCCACCCGATCGGGCAGCACTCGGGCGATCGCCGCATCGGTCACCACCTGCACCCCCTGTTCTTCCAAAACGCCTTCCGTTAGCTCGCGAGCCATGTACAGATCCGGCAGGCCCAAATAGCCCGCATAGGGTTCCGGCGTGATGTAGGTGATCGTTACCCGATCGCGCAGGCCGCGTTTACGTAATTCCTCATCGGCCAACAACGCAAACTCATAGGCCGGGCCCAGGCAACCGGTTTTAGGCGCAGCTCCCACCACCAAATCCGTCGGATTTTCCAGAAAAGCTTCCCAGACCTCCCGGGCTGTCAGCGCATGGGCCGGACTACAAACAGACTGGGTATAACCCCCGTGGGGCCCCGACCCGGGGATTTCATCAAAGGCCAACGAAGGACCGCTGGCAATGACTAAGTAGTCGTAGGAGAGTACCTGATCATTGGCGAGTTGCACCGTTTGTCGATCGGGATCCACCCGCACCACCGCACTGTCCACCCACCCCAACCCATGGCGCTTGCAGAGGGAAGCCACATCAAGCTGCACATGCTCCAGGGGAATTTTGCCCAGGGCCACCTGAATCAGGCCCGGAATGAAGGTGAACTGGGGACGGTCAGACACCAAGGTAATTTGATGCCCGCCCTTGAGCCAATGTCGCAGTTCATAGGCCGTGGGCAAGCCGCCTAATCCTGCGCCGATCACGATTACCTGTGCCATTGCCGGGTGCTCCCTTGTTTCATACTTGCTTATTTAGTTATATAGTTTATTATACAGAAAGCGGCAAGGCCCGATCGCACCCCCAAGGTTCAACCGACCAGTTCGATCGCTCCTTACATTGACCCCCTGTTGATTGATTCCTGGTCGCCGGTCGGTTCCCGTGGCTGACCGAGCCACCCCTCGCCGCCTCATCCCCCATTGCGGAGTTTTTTTTCGGATGTATCACCTCAGCAAAGTCTTGAATTTGTCCTTTGATGAAGCCATTGCCCACACCAAAGAAGCCCTGAAACAGCAAGGCTTTGGAGTGCTGACGGAAATTGATGCCAAAGCGGCCTTTAAACAAAAACTCGATGTGGAATTCCGGCGCTACACCATCTTGGGAGCCTGCCATCCACGCATTGCTTACAGCATCTTGCAAACGGAAGACAAAGCTGGCGTTTTTTATCCCTGCAACGTGGTGGTGCAAGAACAAGAGGGCGGAGCCGTGGAAGTGTCCGCGATCGACCCCACAGTCATGTTTGCGGCCCTCGAAAACCCCGGCGCAAAGGGGATTGCTCTGGAAGCGAAAACCCTGATGGACAAGGTGATGGAGCAGCTTTAATCGCCTCCCTCAGAAACCCTTGGGGCAAGCCTGAACCTGAATGAGACTGCATCGCAATTGGGCGATCGGGCAGGGCGTGGCCCGCCAAACAAGGCTTCAGGCTGTCTCAAGAATTTGCCCCAAGCATTCAGTCCTAAAGTTTGACCATTTTCAGGATTGATGATTCTCAGGATTAATGACTTTCAGGGTTGATAATTCATCACTCAACCGCTGGGAGATTGATCACGCCAAGATTCAGAGTTTGGAGAAAAACAAATCGGAGAAAAATGCATATGTGGACATTACTATCACTGTTGCAAAATCAACTGATTTGGTCAGTTCCAATCAGCATGATTGTCGGAATTCTATTTGGCTTAGCAACAGACCCCAGCGGTCTCAAGGATCTGATTGTTCCCCTAACTTTCTTAATGGTTTACCCGATGATGATTAACTTGCAATTTGGCAAGTTAGTGGCCGGGGGAAACTGGAAGCTGCAAGGGGTCGCCCAATTCATTAACTTTGGAGTTGTGCCCTTTTTAGCCTATGGCATCGGCTGGCTCTTCTTCCGCGATCAACCACTGATTTGGCTAGGGTTGCTGTTAACGGGATTACTTCCCACCAGCGGCATGACCATTTCTTGGACAGGCTTTGCAAAGGGAAACCTAACAGCCGCAATTCAAATGACCGTGATCGGCTTGATTTTAGGTTCTCTAGCCACTCCGCTCTATGCTCAAGCTTTGCTGGGACGAGCTATTGAAATTCCTTTGATGGAAACCTTTAAGCAAATTGCGATCGTGGTGTTTTTGCCCATGATTTTAGGTTTGGTCACGAAAAAAGTGCTGATTTCAACGGTGGGAAAACAAAAGTATGAGGGGAACCTGAAGAAAAAGTTTCCGGTCTTTTCAACCCTGGGCGTGCTGGGAATTGTGTTTGTGGCAATGGCCCTGAAGGCCAAGGCAATTGTGGCTTCACCACTGGTGTTTTTGGGCTATTTCGGGCCGTTGGTGCTGATTTATCTGATCAACTTTGTGTTGAGCACGGTGGTGGGCAAAGTCTGGTTTTCGCGCGAAGATGCGATCGCCCTAGTCTATGGCACGGTGATGCGCAATTTGTCGATCGCTCTGGCCATCGCCATGACAGTATTTGGGGCTAAGGCCGGCGCTGAAATTGCTCTGATTATTTCTATGAGCTACATCATTCAGGTGCAAGCGGCGGCTTGGTATGTGAAACTAAGCGATCGCTGGTTTGGCAAACCCGTAGCGGAAGGTCTGTAGCGACTGGGCTGTTTTGAGGCGATCGAGGGCAGTATAAATCGATCGCCAAGTGTTTCGCGAGGTTAGTTACCAGTTAATTGGAGATTGTGCCTATTTTCATGGGTGCAATCTTCGGCAGTGAAAGGGCGATCGCTTGCTGTATTGGAGTGCGATCGATCGCCACAGCGCTATTGTGTTATCGAGAGGTTGGGGACTGTTGCCGCACAGGAATTTCAATCATAAACTCCGTGCCCACCCCCTTTGTTGAGTGACAGTAGAATTTGCCTTTGTGTTTCTCAGTAATAATTTGATAGCTAATGGAAAGTCCTAAACCTGTACCTTTACCTACGGGTTTTGTTGTAAAGAAAGGGTCAAAAATACGTGATTGCACCTCTTCAGGAATTCCTTGGCCATTATCAGCGATCGTAATTTTAATTTGATCTTGACCATTAACTTCTGTGCGTAACCAAATTGCATGAGGATTATGCTGTAGCTCTTGATCAGTGCAGGCTTGATTGGCTTCTTCAATCGCATCAATAGCATTATTCAGCAAATTCATAAACACTTGATTGAGCGATCCGGCATAGCACTCCACTGGAGGTAAGTTGCCATATTGCTTTCTAACTTGAATTTCCGGGCGAGTTGCCGTTGCTTGAAGCCGATGCTGCAAAATCATCAGAGTATTATCCATTCCTGCATGGATATCAACTGCTTTGAATTTGGACTCATCTAACCGCGAAAAGTTGCGTAACGAGAGCACAATTTTCTGAATTCGCTCACTCCCAGTTTGCATTGATCTGAGAATGTTAATCATGTCATCTTGCAAGAAGTCAAGATCAATTTCTTCACTCAAGTCTTGTAATTCTTGAATGGGGCTAGAAATATATTTTTGATAGGCTGTAACAAGCTTTAATAAATTTTGAGTATAAGTTTTGATGTAAGTTAAATTGCCATGGATGAAATTAATGGGGTTGTTGATTTCATGGGCAACGCCAGCCACCAGCACACCCAAGGCTGACATTTTCTCAGACTCAATTAGTTTGACTTGTAACTGCTTGAGATCCCTCAGCGCCACCTCTAGTTCGCGAGTGCGATGTTCTAGATTGGCTTGGGATAGTTCAAAGTCTCGAATAACAACTTTAAGGATACGTTCTCTCTCTTCGCTCGCATCTTCCAGTTGTCGTCGATCAGCCTCTGAACGCTCTAATTTTTTCGTGAGAACCCGTACTTTTTTCTCTAACTCTCGTAGCTTTTGCTGATCAGCATTGGCTTCCATAGGACTTTTATGCTGTGCCTAAAAGCAGAGTGACGAAAGTTTCTTGGTGATAGTAATTAGAACCCTGTTGTTGAAGTGGTGCAAACTCGCCGTAGGTATAAAAGCCCGCGATCGGCATGACTTTGGGCAGCGCAGTTTTAACTAAATCATATTCTTCCTTGGCTCTTGTTCCCAACAGCCAACGACGACAGCAACAAGAAAAGATCAGCACTGCTTCTGGTTCGGTTCCAGGATAATTGTCTAGGGCCATCTTGAAAGAAGTTTCAGAGGCAGCAATCACTTGGTCCCGGCTAATTTCAGCCAACTGCACGATCGCGCCTTGGGGAATATTTCCCAAAAAATTAATGCTGCCTGTTTCTAAGTCGCAAGTGTTGGGAACTCGGAGATAGCAGCGATCGCTATCTCCTTCATAAACATAGAGAGGATGCTCTGCGGTAGGAGGGCGATCGCCCAAATATTTTTGGTAAAAGTTCAGCGCCGATTGACCATCAATTTCATACAAAACTGTGTTGTGAGATTTGGTGACCGTGCTCTTAGAGCCAATGGGCTGCCAACCGCAGCCAGTGCCATGGGAAAAGCGCAAATCTCCAGCAAAAATCAGAACCGGCAGAGCATCGGTGAAGACCTCTGTTCCAAAAAATTGATAGGTTTTCTGGAACCGAAACTGATCGCCTGCGGTTCCACCCACAACGGGGACATTTTTCCCTAAAGCTAGCTCCAATCCTTCCAAAATTTGCTCGCCGCTGGTTGTTGAACCATCAGCCGTATAACTGGCTGGAACTGTGATGCAGAGTTTGGCGGGGGTTAGGCTTTTTTCGGTGGCTTGCTGCACGGCCTGGCGAGCAGCGGCGATCGCGTCCTGTTCGGTTTGGCGACCCACACCCGCGTAAATTTCTACGGTGTCTGAGCAAAATAGCGTTAGGGTCAGCGAGTCTTGTTGAAACCCTAAAATTGAAGATATTTCTCCATCGGTGGTGCAACCAATGAGTTGCAAACCCGGGAAAACCTGATTGATTTTTTGTAAAATTAAGGCATGATCAAAATCAATAGCCGCAAATAACAATCCTGCCTTGGGCAGCATTCCTGCCAATTCACGGGTACATTGCTCTAGCACTTCTTCAATAGCATCTTGGGAGTCAGGATCATCACTATGACCAAGAACTGTTTTGAGCATGTGTCTTTCCTCTGCAAGGGGACTGATCAACGTGATTAGCTTGATTGTCCTGAAAGCTTTACGATGTCAGTCATCTTTCAACAGGAATTATTACCTGACCGACACTGACGATCAAGTTAAGTTTCATGAGCAAAAAATAATAAATGCGCTGCTTAATCTGTAATGGAGAGCACATTTGGCTTAGCGCTCTGCGTCGTTATTACGGTCTGATCAATAATTGCATGGCGAATGTATAAATAATTACCAGCTATTCAGGCATTACAACTATGCATTAAACCGCAAATTCGGGATGATTTCCATCTAGGGGTTGCGGTTCTGAAATATGAAATAACTGACCCGATGCGATCGCCTGGCTGATGGGTGGCGCTTGTGATGGGGGCTTTGGCTGAGGCGGGTTAATTTACCCTCTGGCTCGGCGCGATCACGGGTCGTGGCTGTTTCGCTGCATAGGCTGGGTGAAGCTGTTATGGAAGGTCTGTAGCGGCTGGGCTGCTTTGATTAACATGGATTTAATATTTAATTAATCTGCACTTAATAATAGATCAATGAGAACAAGCAGCTTTATCCGGGGCAGGCCACCACGGTGATCGTTGCTTACCACCCGATCGTCAAATACTCCATGGCATCACTTGTTAATAACTAAATGCGATCGTGTCGGGGGTGAAAGGTATTGCATCTCTCCCGGATCAGTGGGCTATGGTTGAAGCAATGCCGTTCTCACATCTGCCGCCATGACCGATTTGCGCGCCTTTTATCGGGCTACAGACCCCAGCCAAACCCTGAATGTGGCTGATCCCAACGATGCGCGACTCTATGTGGACTTTGCGCCCGTGCGTGGCGGCGAAATTATTAAGAAAATTCGTAATCGGATCTCGTTTCTGAGTCCCGACCAACCCACTTGTACCCTGTTTACGGGCCATGTGGGCTGTGGCAAATCCACGGAGTTGCAGCGATTGGTGAAGGATTTGCGCGGCGATCGCTTCCATGTGGTGTATTTTCAGGTCGATCGCGACTTGGAAATGACCGATGTGGACGCGGGCGATGTGTTGCTGTCGATCGCCCGGCAAATCAGCCAAAGTTTGGACAATATCGATCTCGGTGAACCCAAAGGATTTCGCAAAATTCTCGATGATGCGGCACGGATTCTCACCACGGAATTTGAGTTGAGCAATCTGGAATTGGGTTCCGACAAAATCCCCGGTTTGCCCCAAGGTCTGAAAGTTTCTGGTAACAACAAAGGCGAAGTTTCCCTAGATTTTTTGATTGGCAAAGTCACCGCTAAAACCAAAGACAATCCCAAGCTGCGCGAGAAACTCCATCAGTTTTTGGGGTCGCAAACTGGGCAACTGCGAGATGCGATTAATGCAGAACTGATTGAACCGGCGATCGCCCAACTCAAAGCTAAAGGATTCCAGGGCTTGGTGGTGATTGTTGATAACCTGGAAAAAATTGATAACCGCCTATTACCCAATGGTTATCCCCAACAAAATTATCTGTTTGTGGAGCGGGGCAATCTGCTGTCGGCGCTGAATTGCCACCTGATTTACACCATGCCGTTGCGGTTGCGGTTTGATGATAGCTATGGCTTATTAACCCAAAAGTTTCCCGAAGAACCCAAGGTGTTGCCGATGGTTCCGGTGCGTCATCGCGATGGGCGATCGCACGAGGCCGGGCTACAACTGTTGCGGCAGATGGTGTTGCTGCGGGCAGATGCGGCCTTTGACCCGGCGGGCGATGCGACCCAATGGCAGATGGCGATCGCAGCGGTGGTGGATGAGCCGGCCACGCTCGATCGGCTCTGCCAAGCCAGCGGCGGCCATGCCCGAGATTTGCTGCGATTACTGAACAGTTGGATTCAGGAGGAAATGAGCTTGCCCCTGACCCGATCGACTCTGGAGCAAGTGATTCGATCGCACCGCAATGAAATGAAACTCTCCCTCAGTGATCCGGAGTGGGAATTGTTGCGGGCCGTGCGTAGTCGGGGCAACAAGGTTAGTGATGCGGATGGCTATGATCAACTGATTCATAAGCGGTTTGTTTTTGAATATTTAGAAGCCGGTGAATCGTGGTTTGAAGTGAACCCGATTTTGCTGGAAGCCGAAGAAATGCAGGGCTAAATCAGGACTGGATCTATGACTGCCGATCGCCCAGGATTTGACTCAGCAGCGCTCTCGCCAGACCAGGAGCGCGCGTTGCAGCGGCTGGCCTTTGCGATCGAGGCCGGTCAAGGGCGATTCAAGCTCCTGATTGCCCGCTGTAACTATGGGGATTTAGTCGATCGCCTATTGGTGCGGCTGCAAACCCTGTGCGAGGTGGAAGTGCGGCGGCTGGTGCTGCAACCGGGCGATCGGCAACTGTTTGCGGCGATCGAGCGGGCGATCGACTCCAACCCGCCGGGAGCCTTGGCTGTGGTGGGGCTTGGCGAGCTGACCGATGCCGACCTGCGCGAGCTGTTTGCCCAGGCCAACCGCAGCCGGGAAGCCTTTCGCGATCGCTTCCCCTTGCCGTTAGTGTGGTGGCTGGATGATCGGGCGCTTCGGCAATTGCAAACCACCGCCAGCGACTTGGCTAGTTGGACGACAACCCAAACCTTTGAGGCCACGGCTACCCAGCTTGCTGATTGGATACAAACAATGGCCGATCGCATACGCGCTTGGGTTTTAGAAACCAATTTCACATCAGCAATTCAAAACCCTAAAATTTGCGTTCATGAGCTGACTGAGATCGCGGTTGATTGGTCAACTCTGTTGCAATGCCCTGACCTTACTAGCCAAGATATAGCCGTTCAAGAAGCCAACGTAGCTTGGTTGCAAGCGCTAATAACTGCCCAGCCTAACTCAATAGCAGAAGCTCACGAGGGCTATCAAAAAGCAAGCCATTTTTGGTGGCAAAACGGTGACTTGATCCAATTTGGAGCAGTTCAAATTACATTGGCACAATTTTGGCAACGGTGCGCTCGTTTCAGCCGTCGTCATTACAAAGACTATTTAACCCAGTCAAGCGAAGCTTTTGAAATTGCCATTACAACTTTTAACCAAGCCAATCGCCTAGATCTTTGTGCCAAGTTTATTAATAGTTGGGGAGATACACTCCTTCAACTGAATCAATGGCATTCTTTGCAGTTAGTAACACAACAAGCACTAGAGCTACATCGTCAATATCTCAACCCTTTTAAGCAGGCTAAGGTGTATGGCTTATGCGGTGAGCTTGCACTCCAAAACCAAGACTGGCAAATTGCAATTAGGTGGTTTGAACAGGCAATAGCAACTATCCAAGGTCTATCAGTTGGATCTCATTGGCTACCGGGAGATCCAGAGTCAAAGGACTGGGTGCGATATCGAGATGAAGCTAGCTATTGGTTTGGGAAGGGGCAAGCACAATTTGGACTTGAACAGTATGAGGAGAGTCGTGAGTCTTTGGCAACAGCTCACAACAAGGGTGAACCAGATTTTGATCCACGCTTATCAATTGCTATTCTCAAAAAATTAGCTGAAACGGAGTGGCAATTGCGAGACTATCGTTATGCTTTTTCATATAAATTCTTATATCAATCTCTAGAAGAAGAATTTAATTTTCGTGCTTTCGTAGGAGTCAGCCACTTAGCAACTCCAAAAGTCAAAGAATTACAAGGATCAAAACTTGATCTAGAGTTTTCATCAAGAGCTATTTCCGCTGCTGGGCGCAAGCATGATGTAGAGCGTATCCTAGGGCGCTTAAAAAATGACCGAGGTAACTCGATCACTGTACTATTTGGCTTCTCTGGTTCTGGCAAAAGTTCTCTGCTCAATGCGGGCATCATTCCAGCAGTAAGACAGGAGACATTGGGATCTCGTAGTGGTCTACCAGTGGTGCTGCGTGACTATAGCAACTGGGAAGAAAAGCTGTGGCAGTCACTGAAACAGGCTTTGTTGGCAGAACATCAAGGGAGAATCGAACCGCCGACGGATGGCAACTGGCAAGGGGCGATCGCCCGGGAATTGGTACGGAATGCGGAGCAACGCAACCTGGCCACAGTGTTGATTTTTGATCAGTTTGAGGAGTTCTTTTTTGAGCATGGCCAGCGCCAAGGGCGATCGCCCCTTTTTGCATTTTTAAGTCAATGTTTGGACATTACGGGCCTCAAAATTATCTTTTCGATTCGTCGGGAATATATCTATTACTTGCTGAATCGAGCGGAGTTGGATCAGCGGATTGATGGGGGCTTACTCAGTACCCATGTGCTCTATCGGATTGGGAATTTCCGGCTGGAGGAAGCCAAGCAGGTGATTCGCGATTTGATCGATCGCGCTGAACTGGATTGGGAGCCGGAGTTGATTGAGGCGATCGTCTCGGATCTGTCGGGCAACTATTACAAAGTCCGCCCGATCGAGCTGCAAATTGTTGGGGCGCAGGTGCAAGCGGAGGGAATCACCACGGCTGCTGGCTACGCGAATTCGGGCGGCAAGGTGGCGTTGGTGCAGCGCTATCTCGATGCGGCAACGGGGGATTGTGGCCCGGAGAATGTGGAACTGGCAAAATTGATTTTGTTTTTGCTGACAGGCGATCAACCGATCCGACCCCTGAAAAGCCAGTTGTTTCTTCACCAAGAGGTGACAGATTTAGAGCAAGATCCAAGTGCTCTAAATCTGGTTTTAGAAATCCTGACTGATTCTGGTTTACTTCTTAAAAATCACTCTCAAAACAAGGTCACCTATCAAATTGTTCATGACTATATTGCAGAGTTTATCCAGAAACAGACTAAGGTCACCTTTTTAGCAGAAATTGCTCAAGAAAAAGCTCAACGCCAAGCTACCGAGCTGAAACTACTGAAGCAGCACCAAATCGCAAAGCGGCGATTTGCAAGCTTAAAAAGCAATATTCAACGAATGAAGAAACTTCAAAAAAGAGTAAATGTAGTATTTTTGGCTAGCCTTATAATGACAATTATTGCTTCGTTTTTGTCGTGGGACTCTTCTCAAGACCTTAAGCAAATAATTGAGCGCGAACAAACAATTTTACGAACGATATCTACTCAGGATGATCAATTAGCCCAATTGTCTAATCTCTTACGCATCGGGTTTACTGCCAAGCAACTAGGATTGGACTCTCAATCACTGATATCTCTTCGAGAAACTCTTGGAAAGTATCTTCTGACTGTCCAAGAAATCAATTTGCTCAAGGTAGATAACCAAGCCCATATTCGGGATATCAAACTCAGCCCAGATGATCAACTGTTAGCTATTGCCCTAGAAGATGGAACAGCAAGAATTTGGAATATTAAGGAAATGCAGGAAATTCGTAGATTAAAACACTCTAGTGTTAAAAACGCACAGACAGTTTATAGCGTCAGCTTTAGCCCTGACAGTCAATGGCTATTAACTTCTGCTCAAGATGGAACAGCTAAAATTTGGGACTTGACTGATCCCGAGTCTCAAAGACCATTCTCAACTCTTAACCATAGTGTTTCAGGAGAAATTAGAGCAGCCAGCTTTGATAGTACTGGTAAGTGGATCATAACTCTTGGAGATGATGGAGAGGCTAAAATTTGGCAATGGAATAAGCAACGCAAAAGTGTTCATGCTCCTCTTATTACTCTTGTTCATTCAGCCAATCAATGGCTAAGTTCTGCCAACTTCAGCCCCGATGGGAGACTGGTTTTTACCGCTGGAGGTGATGGAGTAATCAAAGTTTGGGATTGGCAAAAAAATGAGAATTTAAAAATCTCTAATTCTATAAAGTCCAAAAAATTTGACAGTAGTATTCTGAGTGCAGATTTTAGTGCAGATAATCAATGGCTTGGAGTTGCCTTGAAAAATGGCGTTGTTAAGCTATGGAACTGGTCAGCGAATGGAAGAACAATTTCACTGACGAATCACTCGGATTCGGTGAGAAGCATCTCTTTTGGAAAAAAAAATCAATTCCTGTTAGTCACTGCTTCCAGTGATAAAAGTGCCATGGTATGGGAGTGGAATCATTTTATTGGCGAAAATAATTCTCATCTACACAAAAAAACAATCACTCTCCCACATCCAAATTGGGTTGAGCGCGCAAGGTTTAGCTCTGACGAGAAGCAAGTTATTTCTGGTTCCAATGGTGGAGTGATTCGATTCTGGAATGTTTATCAAGGAGCAGTGAACCTTGAATCACTGAGAGATCGAGCGATGAAAAAAATGAGTGCAGAAAACTTGTTGCAGCTAGATGTTGCAAAAAATTTAAAATTAAATAATGCTAGTATTTCGAACAGTCTCTTGCATACTAATCTAAACAATTTTACTGAATCTGATTGGTTAAGAGTCCTCTCCCAAACAGAAGATCTGGATGGCTTGCTACAAATAGGATGTGATTGGTTGCGGGATTATTTGACGACGAATCGGGATGCGCCGGCGGATTTACAGCAATTTTGTCGCGTCAAACCATCCCAAAAACCGTAAGGTTCCGGGTGGCTCATATGTGATCACCCCCGATCGACCGGTTTTCCCATTCACTACAAACCGATCGCCCCGCAAAATTTCTGGAAAAGGTTTTAAGGAGTCGATCGGGGAAGTGGCGGCAAAGAGCGCGGCGGGCCGCCGCTGTTGAACATGTTGAACGGCGAAGCGGCGCGGCTTTGGATGAGGGCCTTGAGGCGATCGATCTCCGTCACCAGGCTGAAGGGCCGGAAATCGTTCAAAGAAGCCACCTGATCGAGATGAATCAGCGACACATGAATTGGCGTGCTGCCATTGACGGCGGCCGGTTCCGTAATGCTGCCGGGCATGACACGGTAGGCAACCAAAAAGCGCTCGCCGCCCACCTCCGCAATTTCGCCCTTCGTGTAATAGTCGCTGGGAGATGCGCCAAAAACCGCCGCCGTCAGAGACAGCATATTGCTGGTTTCAATTTGCCCCGTGACACTAAACACACGCCACCGATCGTCCAATTCCTGAAGCGTGAGGCTGAGGGGAGTCGATCCTTGGAAAAAGCTGGGCGCAACGGTCTCTGCTTGGGCCGGCAACCCGATCGCCCCGATCATCACCACGGGACTCACGAAGCCCAGCAACCATCGCCGCAGATTCGGGTGAATCTTCTGCATAGAATTTTGTTAGAACCGGAGAAAGCGGGACGATTCAGAATAGATTCCGGTCGCGCTTCAGTCATAGCCTAGAAAAAAGCCATCGCTCATGACTGCTCAATGGTTCTCAATCAATGTTTGCGGTGGTAGTTTGCTGTGGGTGGTTTGCTGTGGGTGGCGATTCCTGGAGCTGCCGGTGCGTTGGTTGCCGGGGCGATGAGTGGTCTTCGGTGCGGTTGCAGGTTTCAGCGTTGGGTTCCTTGCTATCGTTTTGATGGCGATGGTTGAGGCCCGCCAGCGTTCCATGCGTTTTTCTCCGGCAGGAGGTGCAAATCATGCCAGCCCTTGTGCAATGTGCCCTCAGTGATGCCAATTTGGATGCCAAGTTGGCCCGCAACCAGCGGCAACTGGCGATTTCGGTGGCGGCCCAGGCCGGCCATGGGCGGGTGCGATCGAACCTGTGTCTAATTCTCGATCGCAGCGGTTCCATGCGCGGCCGACCGATGGAGATGGTGAAAGCGGCGGCGCGTCAGTTGGTGGGTCAGTTGGCCCTGGGCGATCGCCTGTCGTTGGTCGCCTTTGACCACGAGGCCCAAGTGATTTTGCCCTGTCAGGAAGTGGCCCCGGAGCCGCTGTCAATTTTGCAGGCGATCGAGGGCTTAACGGCCGGCGGCGGCACTTGCATTGATGAGGGTCTGAAGCTGGGCATTGAAGAACTGGCGCGATCGCGTAAGGAATCGGGCCTTTTGGGCAATGTCAACGCCGATCACAGCGGAATTTTGCCCACTGCACCCTCGGTGTCGCAAATTTTCCTGCTAACCGATGGGGAAAACGAGCATGGCAACGATCCCCGCTGCTTAAAGATGGCGGAATTGGCCGCGAGCTACGGCATTTCAGTCCATTGTCTCGGGTTTGGCAGCCATTGGAACCAAGACACCCTGGAGCAGATTGCCGACGCGGGATCCGGGGCCCTTTGCTACATCGAACAGCCGGAAGATGCGCCCGCCGCCTTTGAAAGGCTCTTGGCCCGGGTGCAGTCGGTGCAATTAACCAATGCGCGGTTGTTGTTGGCGTTGGAGTCACCTGTGCGCTTGGCGGAGCTGAAGCCGATCGCCCAGGTGGCCCCGGAAACGGTGGAACTGACGGCGCAGGAGTTGCCCGATGGTCGGCTGGAGGTGCGGTTGGGCGATTTGATGGTGGACGGGCCGCGGGTGGTGTTGGTGAATGCCTATGTGGCCCAGTTGCCGCCGGGGGATCATCGGTTGGTTCAAGTGCAGGTTTGTTATGACGATCCGGCGACGGGTCAGGTGGATCTGCTGTCGGAGCCGATCGCGGTGATTGGGCGATCGCTGGAACTCTTTCACCCAGCTCCCAATGCCCCGGTACAGGCTCACATCGGCGCATTGGCCAAATATCGCCAAACCCAAATTGCCGAAACCAAGCTGCAAACGGGCGATCGCCAAGGTGCGGTGACCATGCTGCAAGCGGCGGCCCAAACGGCTTTGCAAATGGGCGATCGCAACGCGGCGACGGTGCTGCAAACCCAAGCCACCAAACTCCAGGCGGGCGATGACCTGTCGGAGGCCGATCGCAAAAAGACCCGTATTGCCTCAAAAACCACCCTTCGCTAGGGGGGCGATCCCGCCCGATCGCGCCGGGCAACCCCACCCCCGATCGGCTTGGGTTGGCCACCCCTGCGGCCCATACTGGAAATGGGGTATTTTCTGCATTCCAGACAGCTCAGCGCTGAACATGGCATTGCTGCACTTGGGATTATTTTTGGGGTTATTTAATGAGGTTAAATAACCAATTCTGAGGAACCCCGATCGCCCCCATTGTTTCGCTGAGAGGCTGACCCGATCGTGAACCGTTTTAATTGGAAATCAACCCAAGCTTGGCCCATTCTGATCGCGGCCCTGGGGCCCTGGTTGCTGATTTTAGGGGCGATCGGGCTGCTGAATGCGATCGGTTTAGGGGTGGTGGTGCAGGCGATCGGTTGGTTGCTGTTGCTGGTGATTTTGACCCCGATCGTGCTCAGTGTGGTTGGTTTATGGTGGCTGCGGCGCAACTTAGTGGCCGGCCCCTGCCCCGCCTGTGGCTATCCCGTCACCACCCTGCGCGGCTTCAGCAGCAATTGCCCGAACTGCGGCACTCCCCTCAGCGGTTTGGGGCAAACGGTGCAGCGCCAATCGGCCCCCGGCACGATCGATGTGCAAGCGGTGGAGGTGGGCAAACGAGAGCTAAGAGATGCCACCCCACCCGACCAACGCTATTGAACGCTCTTACAGTTCTCGAATACTCATCTTGAGCACTCATCTTGAGCACTAATTAGTGGGAATTAATTAGTGGAAATCGAGAGTTGATAGGGTTGGCGGCCGCTGGGGTTGCGATCGCCCACAAAGATGTCATAGTTGCCCGCGCCCCAATAGCCCGGCATTTCCGCCACCCCGTTGGCCGCCGGAATGCAAAATTGACCGCTCGGCCCCACCACCAACAGCGTTAAACCATCACCCCCCTGCACCTTCACCCGCAGGGAGCCAAAATCCTGACCCACCGCCAAGCGATGGTTGGGCGCACCGGCCACAAAGCCACAACTAGTGCTAGTGCTGCCGCCGGCCGTGCCCGATCGAAGAATCGGCTCACTCATGCCCGGCCCCAGGGCAATCAAATCGGCCCGAACCGGCGCTGCCCAAGGCACGATCGTGACGATCGCCAGGCTGGCGGTCAAAATTGAGAAAAATCGGTTGGTTTTCATGGCAGCATCTCCTGATGGTGAGCAGCCGGGCCTCCAAAACTTGGCAGAACGCCGGATCGCGAATAAATCCAGTATGCGGCCCACGCTCCACCCGATCGTGGAGGCACTTCCTGTTTATGAACTGGCCGCCCTCAGGGAACCCACTCCCCACAAATTCCGCGCGATCTCATGCCGCTAGACTTCACTAGCGAGTAGATAGTGGGTAATGCGTAACCTGAGTTTGATCAAGTTAGGGGCGAAAGACCCGAATAAAAGGCTCTTTGCGGTAGCGACGATAAACATCGAAATCCTGATCTAAAGTTGCAATTTCTGCAATTCGTAATCGTTCTGAAATAGCTACCAATGCTAAATCTGCAAAGTCTCCAGGCAAATCTGAGTATTGTTCATTGAGTTCTACAATTCTTTGAAAATCATGACGATTTAATGACTCACAGCGATAAATATTCTGTGCTATATGGTTCAGAAAAATATTTTGAACTTGCCAGCTTTTATTCAATAACCAAAGTACTTCCGTGACACAAGCCAAAGTTGTAATCAGTTCACTTCGACAAGTTCTAAAGAAATCAACAACTCGACTGTGGTATCGATCCTCAGCATTATAAAAAGCAATTAAAACGCCTGAGTCCACTAGCACTTTTGCTGGCTTCATGATTGATCTGTAGTGGATTGATGGAGTCGATCGGCCAAGGCTACTCGTCTTAAATCTCGATCAGCCAAATCACCATCATGCAGCCAATGCTCTGGTAATCCACCCATGCGCTCAAGGATCGTCGGTGGCATTTCCTGTGGTTTGAACATGAAGAGCGATCGAATGACAGTCCAAAGTAGTAACCACCGATCTCGCCATGGCAAGGCTAAGGTTGCTTCACGAAGTTCCAGTAAAGTCATGCTTGTGTTTTTCTAATTAATGTTATTTGGGGTTCTGAGCAAGTAATATCTTACACTTCAAACATCCCTCGCCAGGCCCAAGTACGCCCTAAAAAAAAGGCTGTTTAATCCTGCAACTGGACGAGCTTTGGTCATTTGTTGGTTCCAAAAAGCAGAAAGTTTGGCTTGGGTAATCAGTCATTTCTGAAGCTCAGTGTCGCCAACTTTTTCCCCTTGCTGATAGAGGTCTTGACGCAACCGAATTGCATCGTTGCACACCATACGAGCGCAACCAAATGTTTTCGCCAGCATTATTCTTTGTAGGCGATTGGGATAGATTCGGTAGCGAAATCGTGCTTTCATAGCTAGCATTATAGAAACTGATCATAGAAAAAGCCGCCTTAAAAGGGCGGGGCTTCAGACCCTTTTCTTTTGGTGATCTCAATGCTTCATCAGCTTTTATGCGGTGCGATCGCCCTGGTTATCGGCTCCACGGCGATCGCACCGGCCCAGGCCCAACAGCGACCCAACACCCAATCAGCCCCCAGCAGCCGTTCCACCACCCCACCCGATCCCAACTGCCCGATCAAAGGCAACATCTCCCAAACCACGGACGGCCAAAACACCGGGCGACGGCTATATCACCTGCCAGGAATGCGGGACTATGAGCGCACCGTGATCGACCTATCGCGAGGGGAACGCTGGTTTTGCTCGGAGGCGGAGGCGATCGCGGCCGGCTGGACAAAGGCCCCACGCTAACGACCAAAGAAAGGGGCCAGGTCGATCGACCCAGCCCCTCCAAACAGAAGTGAAATTTTTGGCAGTCTTCGCAGGACAGAATTTCTCCGTCCTGCCTCAACTCATGCGGTTCTAGATCGTGAACGTGCTCGCCGCAACGTTGGTCACATTGGCTGCCGCTGTGAAAGTTCCGGTATAGTCCACCAACACGGCCAGATACTTCTTCGTGTTATTCGCATCCACGTAAGACAGCGCCAAATCAGCCGTGCCAGCCACGCCAGCCACATTAACCACTTCTGGCGTAATCACCAAGCTGGTTAAGCCAGGGCCAAGACCAATCTTGTCAGCAGCCTTGAAGTTAGTAATCTGGTCGGCCGTCAAGAGGCTGCCTGTTGTGTCGCTAGCTTGATAGGCATAGGTGTTAGCACCAGCACCAGTACCACCAACAATTCGATCCAAGCCAGGGCCGCCCACGACAGTTGCACCCCCAGCAGTACCAACATTGATGATGTCATCACCAGCGCCACCCAACAGCTTGTCACCAACCACGGTACTACCCGTAATCGCATCATTACCATCACCGCCATCAACGGTCATGGCGGCAGTGGCTGCTGTGCCACTGATAACATCATTTCCTGCCTCGCCGCGAACCGTTGCAGCCGTTGCAGGGGTAGTAGCAGGAACCGTCAGTTGATCGTCCCCAGCTCCGCCGTTAACACCACCAGGAAAGAGATTGAGTAATCCAGCATCAATCGTGACCGCATTCGGATCACTGTTGAATTGCAATGTGTTGCCAACTGCTGAGCTACCAGGGGGCAGAGTTGTGGGAGGGGCCGAAGCAACATCCTTGATCGTCAGCACCGAAGTGGCCTGAGTGCCCAACGTACCGCCAGTGGGAGCCGTCAGAGTCAGGTTAACTGTCTCATCGGCCTCTGGCGTAATCGCATCGGACAACACCGGCACATTCACAGTTTTCACCGTTTCACCCGCCGCGAAGCTCACCACTTGGTTTGCAACCGCCGTGTAGTCCGAGCCAGCCGTCGCCGTGCCGCCTGTACCGGTCGAGAAGGTGACGGAGCCAGCTTGGGAAGTGTCGCCCGTGCGGGTGATGTTGATGGCCGCTTGTACCGTGGCCGTGCCTTCCGTCGCCGTGTAGGTTGCGCCGCTGAATTGGAAAGTGGAAGAGCCAGTGGTTCCGCCGCCGCCCGTTGCGCCCTTGTCCACGATCGTCAAGATTGCCGAATCCTGCTTGCCCAAGATTGCGCCGCCCGTGGGACGAGACAGCAACATCCGAATCGTTTCACCGCTGTCGGCCAAAGGCGCATCGTCAATCAGATCCACCTTGAAGGTTTGGCTAATTTGACCCGGCGCAAAGTTCAGGGTTTGGTTGAAGGTTTTGTAGTCTGCGTTGGCCGTTGCCGTGCCGCCCAACACACCCACATCCACGGAAACCGCGCCCGCCGATTGGTTCACATCCCGCGTCACGGTCACTTCCACTTGGGAACCTTCCGTGCCGGTCAGGTTGGCCACCGAAAATTGCAGTGCGCCTTGGGGTGGCACAGATCCAGGCTGCACACCATCGGAACTGAACGTGCCGGGGGTGTTCATCAGTTGGTTGGCGCTGACCCCTTTCACCACCGCCAAAATTTGGTTGTTGCCTTTGTCGCGAATGATGGCGCTGCCAGCGGTTTGACCGGAACCATCAAAGATTTCCAGGTCAGACATGGTGACTCCGCCAATCAGCCGAATTTGGTCTTGGCCAAATTGGTTGAAGTCTTCAATCACGTCGGCTTCCAGGATGGTGGAACCGCCGGTGGAAATTTGACCGGTCTGGGCCGAGAAGCTGTCGCTGCGGCGACCGATCACAAAGGTATCGTTGCCTTGACCGCCGCGCATGGTGTCTGCGCCCAGGTCGCCGGACAACACATCGTCGCCGTCTTCGCCAAACAGCAGGTCGTTGCCTTTGCCGCCATACAGCTCGTCGCCGCCGCTGCCGCCATACAGTTGGTCGCTGTCCATGTTGCCGAACATCAGGTCATTGCCGAGTCCGCCCAACAACAGGTCATTGCCAGCACCGCCGAGCAATTCATCGTCGCCGGATTCCCCTTCCAGGGTATCTACGCCTTGGTTGCCAAACAGGCGATCGTTGTCGTTGCCGCCCAGGATGCGATCGTCTCCGTTATAGCCCCGGATGATGTCGTTGCTATCCAAACCGCTGATCACATCATTCCCGGCCAGGCTGTCGAGAGCGGCTTGGGTTTCAGTAATGGGGATGACATCGGGAAAGTTGGTTCCGTTAATAACAGCCATTGACTCCTCCAGTGGACTTGAGTTGCAAAAGGTGAGCTGTTGAGTTGAAGAGGCGCGGACGAACAGCCGCAACCATTGCGGTCACGAGTTCGAGTCCCAAACGCTGGTGCAAGTCCTGCATTCTTGGGTGCTTAGGGGCCGGTGGAACCGGAACCGCTATCGAGGTGCAAGTGAATTGCTGTTGCGTTCCCTGTGCGGGTTGGTGAACTGTGGTTCGCTGCCTATTCCTTCGGGAAGCGATCGAAGAATCCGGAAGTGGGGAAATTTTTTTTGGGGAATTTTGCGGGAACAAAATGTTCTGAAAAGTTTTCAAAAAGTTCCCGCAATTCTTGATTTTTCTGGAAAATAATCGGGAACGATCGCCCTGTCTGGCTCGTCTGGGGAGCGACTGTTGGGAACCGGATTTTCAGGATCGGCTGGATGGCGATCGCGTCTTGGCCAACGCTCCGGTGGAGTGATCGCTCAATCCGCCCAATCCCATCGGGGCGATCGGCTCGGGTTGTTTGGGGATAGCAATGGTGTGGGGTTGGGGCCTAAGGGGCGATCGAACCAAAAGGAAGGCATCCCAGGCGGATTGATCCTGAAGGGCTGAGGAGATTTATGGGCGATCGATGGCCGATCGATCCCGTCCTTCGGTTAGGGATCATCAACCGCAATCCCCCCAAGCCTCCTGCCCATGCCTGGGGAATGCAGCTTAAGGCTAGGGTTTTCTATTAATAGTTTTCTGGTGGTTGCAGCTTAGAAATTTTATCTAATTGATTCAGTCAGTTTCTTGATTTTAAGAATTACTGAAAACAAAATCCAGTGGTTGGATTGATTTTAAAAGCAGGCTTTGATAGTGACTGGAATTAGAACCCAGGGGCTTGATTCTTTTCAGTAAATCGTGGCCATGGGCTATTTTTCGATGGCTCCTCAATTAAGGACGTAACCAGTATCACCAGGTTCCCAAGGGCTGGCCCGGTTCCTCAGGACAATTAGGGTGATGCAGGATGATTAGGGCAATTTGGGAAGGTTCAGGCAACGGTTACGCCATCGGCCAGCCATCGATCGCAAGGGGGATGGCGCTCAGGATCCGTCCGACTCCAGCTCATCGGGGCCGCTGTGGATGTAGTCCCGCTCGAAGGCTAGTTTTTCGGCATATTCGCCCAAGGCAACGATTCGATCGAGATCGAACACATCAAAGACAAAATCCATCACCTCGGAATGATCGAGGCTGGGCCGCCGATAGTAGTGATTGCCGGATGGATCTCGCGTCACCACTCGTTCTCGAACTAACTTGTCGCGGATGGGGCGAATGTAGTGATAAAACAACAGGGCTTGGGTGGAATATTTTCCTTGCAGTTCAAAGAAGCGCTGCTGCTCCATGAAGCTCATGCAGAAAATCATGATGATGAGTTCAATGCCCACGATGAACTTCATCAAAAAGTTTAGATAATCGGGCGTTAGGCGCTCCGGAATCGTACCCGTGAGGATGTAATAACGATAGTAATATTCACGAATATCGTTTTCACCCAGATTTTTTTGCAAGTAGAACCGCTTCAGCAAGCCTTGCACCCGTCGTCGCAAAAATTCCCGCGAGCGATCGGACAAAATGATGATTTCAAACTGAATCAGATCGTTGATGGCTTGGTGTTGTTGCTCGGGGGAAATGGCGGCAAATAGGGTGAGGGCATTGAGCAAAAACCGTCTTGTGCCCGCGTCCTTCTGCCCGAATTCTTCAAGGAATGATTCGGGCATGATTCGCGCCAGATCAAGACGGCGATTGGCAAAGTTTCTGCTCATGCGGGGCGATCGCCTGATTTCATACACCCGAGTCGATCGGGTGGGGGTTATGCTCCAAAATCTGATCCTTCGTGTCCTCAGGCCGGTTTTGTGGCCTGGCTGATGATGACGACTATCAGGCGCTCGATCGTGGCAAGGTTGCCCCTAGCCCCAGCGGCCATACAAATCCACCAACTCCCGGAGTCGATCGGCCATCCAAGGGGCAAAGGATCCCTCTAAACAGCGCCACTCCCAATTACTATCGGCCTGGCCGGGCACATTCATGCGGCAATCGCTGCCAAAGCCCAAGCAGTCTTGCAACGGAACGATCGCCCAGTCGGCCACCGAGGCCATGGCCATCCGGGTGAGATCCCACTGAATGCCATCGGGGCCCGCATAGCCAGCGTAGCGGATTACGCGCTGTTGCTCCTCGGGCGATCGGCCATTAAACCAACCCACCGTGGTGTCATTATCGTGGGTTCCCGTATAAACCACATAGTTAGGACTGCGGTAATTGTGGGGCAAATAGGGGTTACCGCTGCCGGAGTCAAAGGCAAATTGCAGAATCTTCATGCCGGGAAATTGGAACTGATCGCGCAGGGCTTCCACCTCGGGCGTAATAATCCCCAAATCTTCCGCAATCACCGGCAGCTTGCCCAAGGCCCCCTGCACCGCTTCAAAAAATGCAGCGCCCGGCCCCGGAACCCAGTCGCCATTGATGGCGGTTTCTTCCCCTTGGGGCACGGCCCAAAAAGACTCGAATCCTCGAAAGTGGTCAATTCGCACCCAATCCACCATGGTGAACAAATGGCGGAATCGGTTAATCCACCAGTGATAGCCCGTTTGGGCGTTGGTCTCCCAGTCATAAACCGGGTTCCCCCACAGTTGCCCCGTGGCGCTGAAATAGTCCGGGGGCACGCCGGCCATTTGAGCCGGATCCAGGGTGTCCGGATCCAGAGCAAACAATTCACGATTGGCCCAAACGTCGGCACTGTCGAAGGAGACATAGATGGGCACATCGCCCACCAATTGAACGCCCCGTTCGTTGGCAGCGGTCTTCAGTTGTTGCCACTGTTCAAAGAAGACGAATTGTAAAAACCGTTGCAGGGCGATCGGCTCGGCCAGGGTTTGGCGGGCGGCGGCCAACACGGCCGGATCTCGCTGGGCAAATCCCACATCCCAACGGTTCCAAACAATTTGGCCAAATTCTGCCTTCAGGGTCATGAACAGGGCAAAATCCTCGAGCCAGTCGGCCTGCTCGGTGCAAAATTCCTCAAAGGCGGTGCGTTGTTCTGCGGTGGCATGAACTTGGAATCCAGCCCAGGCTTGGACAAACAGGCGATCTTTGTAAGCCCGCACCGCTGCAAAGTCCACCCGATGGGGATTGAAGTCGGGCACTTGTTCGAGGGCGGCGGCAGGCAGCCAGCCAGCTTCCACCAGGCGATCGGGGCTGATCAGCAACGGCTCCCCGGCGATCGCAGAAAAACTCATATAAGGCGAATTGCCAGCACCCACCGGCCCCAAGGGCAACATTTGCCACACCCGCTGGGCCCCCGCTTGCAACCAGTCACAAAAGGCAATGGCCTGGTCACCCAGATCACCCACTCCGTAGCGACTGGGGAGCGAAGTGGGGTGCAGCAAGATTCCGCTGAGTCTGGCCATGGGAATTGTTTAAACCATCCGGATCGGGTCGGAATGACTCTAACACAGGGTCAGTCTTGCTTTTTGTTGATCAGCGTTTGTAGGCTTGGTGCTCGGTTTTGTAGGCGTGGGGAAAGGGTTGATCGGGAATTGGCATACCCAAAAAAGGGCAGAGTTTTTCCCAACCATCCCCGGCGGGAATATTCATCACCAGCAGTCGATCGGGCGGAATTTCTGCCATCACCCGATCGTTATGCTCCAGATACTTCTTCTTATAAAGAAATTCGGTGGCGATCGCCGAGCCATAAACACAATTGCGCAGGTCGCGACGAAACTGTTGCGATGCACTTTCTTGCCAAAAGTTTTGCCAACCCACTTGCCAATCCGTCGGCCAAGGCCCATGGCTCAACCAGCGATCGAGCTGCCAACGCTGGGCAAGCTGGGCCCGAATCCCCAAGCTAGGTGACACGGGAAAGCGGTGATTAATATGAAATTCCACACTGCGCCACCAGGCATCCACATCGCGCACGGTCAGGATGATTTTGCTGTCGGGATAGGCGGCCGCCAACTCCCGATAAAAATAGGCGCTGGGCAAATCCGTCACCACATCCACATCGTCATAGCAGCGGAAATTGGGTTGGGTGACCTTGCCGCAGAGGATCTCGTTCAGGCGATCGCGATCGAAATGCAGCCCATACAACCCCAGAATCTGCAAAGCCGCATGAAGTGAAGAAGTGCCCGTTTTGCTGAGGCCCGCGCCCAAAATTTTCATGGTTGTTGCAACTCTCGCCCTCGTGCGGTTTTGGCGGTGGCGATGCTCCCCTGATTTGGCCGTCGCCCTTTGCAAAATTTCGGGGCAAAATCTTGGGGCAAAACCTCGGGAGTAGAAGGCATCCAGGTAGGGGCGTACCGCTGTACGCCCCTACAGATGTGGCTCAGAAAATCAGCCATTCCCGTCCCAAGCGATCGGGAGTGCCAACCAGGCCTAAGGCATCAACACCTTAGCCACCGTTTGCACATCTTTATCGCCCCGGCCCGAACAATTAATCACAATTTTGGGGCTACCTTCCAAGGTCGGGCAAAGTTTTTCCAGATGGGCAAAGGCGTGGGCCGTTTCCAGCGCCGGGATAATTCCCTCCAGACGCGACACCCGCTGGAAGGCATCCAACGCCTCCTGATCCGTCACGCTGTAGTATTCCGCACGTCCCGCATCCTTCAAGTAGGCATGTTCCGGGCCAACGCCGGGATAGTCCAACCCAGCGCTGATTGAGTGGGCCTCAATGACCTGGCCGTCGCCATCTTGCAGCAAATAGCTCATGGCCCCATGCAACACGCCCACCCGGCCCTTGGTCAAGGTAGCCGCGTGCTTTTCGGTTTCGGCTCCCTCGCCGGCCGCTTCCACGCCAATCATCCGCACGGTTGGCTCCGTCACGAACTCATGGAACAGCCCCATAGCATTGGAGCCACCGCCGACGCAGGCCAGCAAAATATCTGGCAGTCCGCCCCACTTGGCTTGGCACTGTTGGCGGGTTTCTTCGCCGATGATGGCGTGGAAGTCGCGCACCATCATCGGGTAAGGGTGGGGGCCAGCCACAGAACCCAGGATGTAGTGGGTGGTTTCCACGTTGGTCACCCAGTCGCGAATCGCTTCCGAGGTGGCATCCTTCAGCGTGCCGGTTCCCGCTTCCACGGGTCGCACTTCTGCACCCATCAGCTTCATGCGGAACACGTTCAGGGCCTGGCGCTCCATGTCATGGATGCCCATGTAAATCACGCAGTCGAGGCCAAAGCGGGCGCAAACGGTGGCCGTGGCCACGCCGTGTTGACCGGCTCCGGTTTCGGCAATGATCCGCTGTTTGCCCATCCGCTTGGCCAGGAGGGCTTGGGCGATCGCGTTGTTAATTTTGTGTGCGCCCGTGTGGTTCAGGTCTTCGCGCTTCAGGTAAATTTGCGGGCCGCTGCCGTCGGGGCGGGCGTAGTGCTGCGTCAGTCGCTCGGCAAAGTAGAGCGGGCTGGGGCGACCCACATAGTCCTGAAGCAACCCTTGCAGTTCCGCTTGAAAGTCTGGATCGTGCCGATAGTGCTCGTAGGCCCGCTCCAACTCAGCCAGGGCGGGCATCAGGGTTTCGGGAACGTATTTGCCGCCGAACTGGCCAAACCGGCCGAGGGCATCGGGCACTTGGGCATTGAAGGTGGCGGAACGGAGCGGGGTTACGGTCACGACTAGCTGGGCTGAATTCAACACCTCCATTATCGCATTGGGCGCTGGGCTGACGATCCAAGGCCCCCGGTCAGGATTTCTGAGGATGCAAATCATTTTGCAAAGGGGAAATTCTTATCTTGGGGGAAAGTTTTCCACAGGTTTTCCACAGAAGACCCCCAAGTTTTCCACAGAAATGACGGAGTTTTCCACAGGCTATGTCGCCAACGATACGGTTTGTCGTTCAGTTGGGGATTGTTTTGGGCGATCGCCCGACTTCTCATAAAAGGCGATTTTTCATGACTTTATGTAAATTAAATGAGTAAAAATATGTGCTATTCAGAAAAAATTCTGAGTTTTTGAACTGGATCGCAATATTTCGCAGCATTGACATCGCCGGGAGCCTGGCGCACAATGTTGCCGCTTACCAATGTGGCTGGGGTTTTGCCGATGAGTGGCACAGTTAGCATCGTGGCGGAAATTCCTGAAGAACTCCACGAAGCCCTTAAGGATTATTTGGAAGTGCATCCCGACTGGGATTTGAACCGGGTGTTTGCAGCGGCGTTGTCGCTTTTTCTGTTGCAAAACGGGGAGAGCGATCGGCGGGTGTCGCGGGTTTATCTATCAACGCTGTTTCGCCAACCGGCTTAGGGGTTTTGGCTCGGCTTGGCCTGCGATCGGGCGATCAGGAAGGCAACAGCATTAACCATCGCAATCAGCCTTCAATTGAAAAGTTGAAGCTCCAGTGATAAAGCTCCAGAGATGAAACTCAATATTGCAGAGCCAAGGGAGGATCGAGTTATCCCTTGGCTCTATTCGTTTCTGATTGGTTTTAAACTGATTAGAAATTGGTCTATGGAACCGACGAATCAGATTCATTCGTCAAATTCAGCAAATTCATCCATCAATGATCATAATCGGGGTAATGACAGCAGTGATGACAACACTCATGACAGCACTCACGGCAGTGGTTGACTCCCCATTGCTCGATCGCCTGGGCTTGGAGTGGGGAGACTTTGCCCTTTGGTTTGGCGTAATTGGTGCGGTGTTGGGTGGCTCTTTAGGGATTATGATTTGGGCCTATCGCGGCCAGGGTAGCCGATCGATTTTGTTCACGGAGGCGGTTCCCTTGCCAACAGAGAACGGCGATCGAATTCCTAAGGCGATCGCGGCTTTCAATCAAGGACAAACGTTGTTTACGCAAGGGGACTACCGAGCAGCCGGTGAGCGATTTGCAACGGCCCTAGAATTAGCACCCAATTGGCCGGAGGCTTACCATAACTGGGGTCTGGCCTTGGCCAATTTGCTCAATGACAATGAAGCAGTTCCTCGGTTGGTGAAGGCGGGAGATTTATATTTAGAAAATCAGAATTTGCAAGGTAGCGCTCTGTTGCGACGGCATTTATCGGCCATGGTGGAACGCAAAAAGCAACGGCAAGCCCAACAGAAACTGGTGAATTAATAGTTAACTAATGGTGAGCTAATTAATGGTGAACCTTAGCCCGTAGGGTGGGCAATGCCCACCGAATCGTTATTTTATGGTATCTGCAATCTGGCGTACCAATTGTTCTAGGAAAATAATTCCAGGCAAAGGCTGGACAAGAAATTGCAGGAGTTGAAGAATTTGAATTCTTGATATTCTTCGCAGTTTCAGAGTGCCAGCCAACTAAATAAAACTTCTGAGGTGAGGGTTAGCTCTCCAACAAATTCTGGAATGGGCAAGGGGCGATCGGGCATTTCTTCTAGATCAAACAAAAGTGCCTCTTGACCCGGCCGATAGATCATCACCGCTTTGTTTGCAGGATCAATAATCCAACCAGCGATCGTTCCGTGCTGAAAGCAATGGCGTAGTTTTTTAAACAATTGGGCATGGCTTTGATCAGGAGACAGAATCTCCACCACCCAATCGGGAGCCAGCAGAAATCGATCGGCAATTTCACCCGATTCATCTTTGGGAATCCGTTCCCAAGAAAAGACAGCAATATCCGGCACGATCGAGCGCCCATCAAAGGTGCAACGCAATTCGGTAAATGCCAGCCCCCGACGGCGGGAACGAACTACGGCATTAATGGCGGCAGCTAGTTCAGCTTGGATGATGCTATGTTTTCCTTTGGGCATGGGTTTTTGCAGGATTTGCCCGTCGATATATTCACTCGCTGGTTGGGTTTCTGGCAACTCCAAAAAGTCTGCCAGGGCGATCGGGGCGGTCAGGGTTTCTAGCATGTGAACATCACCGTGCTTGCAACCAATTGATTTATAACCAATTGATTTATTTTGACACCAGAATTTTGAGATGCAGAAAAGTGGGTTCAGAACTGGCCTGAACTGGTCTGAATCGTCTGCACAATCAACACTTCTGCACGATCAACACTGTTAAACCTGGAGGGTGGCCATTAACCACCCCACACGCTGCTGCAATCAGCACTTGAAGATATGACCCGATCGCCCGGTTACCCCCGGTTGCCCGAGGATGACCCCATCAACCCCATCATGGGCAGTCGATGGCTAGGCCGCGATCGGGAGTTTGGTGCTTAACAGCGCCTTCGCGGCCTGTTTGCCCGAGAGAGTTGCGCCCTCCATGCTGTCGATGTAGTCCTGCATGGTGTAGCTGCCGGCCAAGAAGAAGTTCTCGATCGAGGTCTTTTGGTTGGGGCGATAGGGATCCATGCCCGGCCCTTCGCGGTACAGCGATTGGGCCAGCTTCACCACCCCTGACCACACCAGATTCAGGCTGCGCGATGAGGGAAACAGGTCATGGACTTGCTTGAGGACATGCTGAACCGTTTCCTCATTGGACTTTTTGATGAATGGGTCGCCGGGAGTCAACACCAATTGCAGCAGGGAGCCTTGGCCCTCACGGTAGTAGTCTTTGGGGCTGGTAAGGGCCAAGTCCGCAAAACAAGAAAAATCCGCATCGGCCGAATAGAGCAAGTTATCCAAGCCCCGTGCTTTGCTCAGATCCTTCATGGCTTCGGGATCTTGCATTTCCGTGACCCAGCCATCGAACCGCAACTGCACCGTGGCCACGGGCACGGCTTCCAGCTTGTAGATGTTGTCGAATTCGGGAATTTTGCGCCAGGATTCCGGCAACAGGCGCTGAATTCCGGGGATGTCGCAGGCGGCCACGTAGGCATCGGCCGTGATGCGCTCGGTGGCTTCCCCGTCGGCCACGTCAAGGCCCGTGACGCGGATTTCGCCGTTGCTGCTTTCGGTGTATTGCACTTCCCGAATGCGGCGACGCAGGTGAATTTTGCCTCCGCGATCGGTGATGTATTTCACGATCGGCTTGTGCAGATATTCATCGGGCGAGCCGGCCAGCATCCGCAACACCGAAGCTTCCGTTTTGGCGGCGAAGAATTGGAAGATGGTGAGCATACACCGCGCCGAAATATTTTCGGTGTCGATGAAACCAAGGGCGTAGGCGATCGGGTTCCACATCCGCTTCAAGCTGCCGTCGGAGCCACCGTGGCTGCGAAACCAGTCGGCAAAGCTGACCCGATCCAGCTCACGGATCGTTTTCATTGCGCCCTTGAAGTCCACCAATCCCCGGACGATCGGGCTGGTTCCCAGGGCGATCGAGTTAGCCAGCTTGTCGGCAACCGACAGTTGCGAAGTGGTGAAAAAAGCCTTCAGACCGTTGAAAGGGGCCCCGATCGGGAAGCGAAAATCCAGCTCGCCCAAATTGCCACCCCGATTCACGAAGGTGTGGGTATGCTCCTTCAGCAACAGATTTTCAAAGGCTCCCACCTTTTTCATCAAGCCAAACAGGTTTTCATAGCAGCCAAAGAAGACGTGCAAGCCCATCTCCACATGGTTACCGTCTGCATCAACCCAACTGCCAACCTTGCCGCCAACAAAGTTGCGGGCCTCAAAGATTTCCACTTCATGGCCCGCATCGACTAGATCCACGGCGGTGGCTAATCCGGCTAATCCGGCTCCCACGATCGCGACTCGCATGGCTGCCTCAAATCCTTCTGTGCATCGGGTGAGTAGGGGCGATCGGGCGGCGGGTTCCTGGAACGGTTAACCCAACTCGATCGCCCAAAATATTAACAGATTGTAACATCGCCGTTGCCCGCTTCCGTCGCCCCTAGGCCTTCTCCCTTGCAATTTGAGCCTGCACTGCCGATCGAAGCAAATCTTCCATGCTCAATGCATGGATATCCCACAACCGCATCAAATCCAACGGATCAACCATGCCGCGATTCTTGCCCGTGGCTCCCTTAAACACCGCCACCGAGCAGCGATTTCCCGCCGCCTTAGTTCGTTTGTGCCAGTCTTCAATCAATGCGCGATCGAACGGGTCATCTTGCCAATAAACATTCACCCCCAGCAAACGACCTTGCGCCGTGTAAAGCACCAATAAATCGTAAGCCTGATCAAACTGGTCATAACTCGACATTACCCCCATCGCGATCGGGCGATCTTGACTCAGCACTTCATCAATCAACGCCTTGGCTTTGGGCTGGGAGGTTTGCAAAGCCAGTAGCGGGAAACTCTGGGGCGATCGCTTCGACGACTGAGCAGCGGCCTTTCCAGCAGCCTTTCCGGAACCAGCTTTTTTTCGCTGGACTTCCTGCACCGAACCGCCACCCGTCAAACTATTTGGCGTGAAGGGATAGTCCACCAAGGGCGATCGAAAAGTATCCGGGATCATGTCATAGGTCACCCGAGGCAAATTGGTTTCCAAATTGACCAACGTTCCCTCCGGCAACCAATCCATCTCAATTTCCTGAGAATAGTGGCGTGAACCCGATGACAATTGTTGAGACGATGCCGATTTCAGCGCCCTGGGAACATAGCCAGGATTCAAGTTAGGGTTGCCCAATCCCAGAGGAACATCCCGTCCCGATGCAAGGGAAAGCAATTTTTGGATTTGCTCCAAAGCGGCCATGCCCTCCGCATCCTCATCCAAGTCATCCATAAAATCGGGCATCAGCAAATGAGCCGCCAGGGATTCCGGATCCGCAACGGATTCCAGCAATCGCAGGGTCACATCAGGGCGCGTTTGAATCGTGACAGCAATGTTGTCCTGTTTACGCTTCTGGCCAGGATTAGGATTCGCTAAGGGATTCAGAATCCGAAATTGGTTTTTGAGGCTTGGGAAATCGTCAGCATCGTAAAGGATTTTGTTATTGCGCTTGATGAACTGATTGAGCGCTTCCAAAATTACGACCATCACCATCAATTCATCATCCGATAGATGATCCCGCATTCCTTCAAGGGGATGAATGCTGCCCAGTTCTGGCCAAGCCGATTCACTAAGAATCGGGCTTTGGGAGGATGGTGCTTCACTCTCTTCAAGATCATTGAAGGTGAGGAAGAAACAATCTTGATTCAGAAAGATTTCTTCCATCTTGTGCGGTTCTGCTCGATGGGGGCTGCTAATGATATCTTTGCGGAATTTTTCCAACGATTCCAGCGATCGATAGAGCAACAATCCCAGCTCCAACCCCTCCATACCCAAAGTGGATAGATAGAACTGGTGTGGCTCATCCAGCTCAAATTTAATTTCCACCACTTCGTATTCAGCCAACAACATCCAAGGGGCCGATCGCCAGGTGGCCCGAATTGCTTGAACCAGCCGTTTGGCGTGGGGCGAATCCCAAATGTCTCGCACTTCCAATTCTGGGTTATAGGCTTCCAGCGATTGCACCACATCATCAACCAGAGGCAGCTTCGCGCCGTATTCCACCTTGATGTCTAGCCCTTGCAGTGCGCCGCGCAGGAAAAATTGCAATTCTCGGTTGCAAACCACCAACCGCTGGGGCCGTCCTGGCGGCTGTTGTCCTCGGGGTTGTTCAATGGCCTGCAGCAAAACCCGCACCACCGCTCCGAACCCCGCCTCTTCTGTCACCGGTTCCAAAGCGCGCAACGAGGGTTGACTAACATCCATCCACAACACACAGAGCCTTTGGGCATCATGGTTTGCGCGGGTATTGAGGGCACGGCTGTGAACCGGTCTCAGGTCTCCCTGCCAAGTGGTTCGCAACAACGGAAGTTGTGTTAACCGTTCGATCGTCGCCTTTGGCAAACTTTGCATATCCCAGATCCCCAACAACACAGCGCATTGGAAAGAGCAGTGCGCACCCCATTTTCACGTTCTGACGCAGCCTTTCCGGTTCCATTATCGCAAGTCTTCCCAACTAGCACTTGCCAAACCCAGCATCAGCGCTAGCCTGACGAAACGGTGGCTTAACCATACGGTAGGTTTTAGGGGCGGTTGTGATGTCTTGGGATTAGGCAGGAACGGTTGATTTTCCGTGCCCCGATCGTCGCAACAGGGGGCTTAGGGGCCTTGGCCTTCAAGAACCGTTAGCGATGGAATCAGGGTTTCAGAGGATTTGACGACAGACCCTACTAGCGTGGCTGCCTCAATTCGTTGGGCTAAATTACATGGCTGTTACCGTCACCTGATCGTTAAGCAGCAAGATGCTCAAGCCCCTTGTTACCACGACGGGCTTCGCAACTTTGACCCAATGTATTAAGCCTGTCATGCCACTACGGTGGGGCGATTGTGCTGTGATTTCCTGCGGCGGGCTGATTTTACCGTGGTTATTTTGCCGTGGTTTCAGCCCAGAGCATTCAGGCAGAGGACGATCATTAGATGATCGTTAAGTGATCGTCACATCGCCAGAACCTATAGCCTCCTGGAATTACTGAAAATTAGCTGGAGGAGTTGCTTACAATAGATTTCATCAGATTTCATCGATTTCACAGATTCCGCGAAACTCTGGGGCCTTCCTCCACGGAGCCATCCCCAGGCAGTTGCTAGTCCCAGCCCTTTGAACCCTATGACTACTTCAACCATTCCCGCCAAGCAAGGCATTCAAATTAGCGAGTCGGCCCGCCAACACCTGCTCAACCTGCGCCAGAGCCAAGGCCAAAGCGACCTCTGCTTGCGAGTTGGCGTTCGGGGAGGCGGTTGTTCGGGTTTGTCTTACACGATGGACTTTGAGACGGCAGCGAATATTCGCCCCGATGACGATGTGTTTGATTACGGCGATTTCAAGGTGATTTGTGATCCGAAAAGCCTGCTGTATCTCTATGGTTTGGAACTGGACTACAGCACGGCTTTGATTGGCGGCGGGTTCCAATTCCGCAACCCGAACGCTACCCAAACCTGCGGCTGTGGGAAGTCTTTTTCGGCTTAGTTGGGATTGAACCTACAGCCTTTACCTAAAATAATTGGCACGCCATAGCGCAGATGCCATGAAGGAGCGATTCGGTGGGCATTGCCCACCCTACAAGCTACGAGCTACTGGGTTTTGGTTGAGTGAGCTGATTTAGTTTGAGTTTATTTAGCTTGAGCTGATTTAGCTTGAGCTGATTTAGCTTGAGTTGAGTTGGTTTGAACTGGGCCTCCTGTCCTTAACTAGGTTTCATCAGTTTGGTGGAACCCGTTGAGGGGACGATCGATCGCCCCTCTGTCAGCGGCGGCAGTCCTTCGGGATTGCCGTTTCGCGTTTGCTGGTATCGTTAGGATTCGGAATTATCCCTGCCATTCCGTTTTCGGGGCGATCGCGACTTTGTGCGCGCAACGCAACCCTTCAACAGTGGTCAAAGACCAAGCCTTTGGGCGATCGGTGCTGGCGGGTTGCTTCCCGTTGGCGATCGTTCGTCAGGACTGACCCTCATTCTTTTTCGTGGTTGACCCATGGCCGAAACTCCTGTTGTCACTTCAGAACTTGCGGATGCGGAAACCACTGACTCCGCGACGTTAACCGCCGAAGAACTGTTCTTGCAAGGCATCGATCGCTATCAAGCCGGTGAAGATCCCGCTGTGCTGATTCCGCTGTTCAAGTCCGTGTGCGATCGGGCCCCCAAAAGCAGCCCCCCTTGGACTTGCTTGGCATGGCTGTATCTGCTGACTGACCAAGCGGGATTGGCTTTCAAAGCTGCTAAAAAAGCCGTGAAACTCAATCCCCAGGATGCCCAAGCCCGTGTAAATCTGGCTGTTGCCATGATCGAAGACGGCCAAAAAGGGGTGCGCGAACAGGTGGAAATCGCCAGCCAGTTGGTTTTGATTGACCAAGACGCGGCCGAAGAAGTTCAGAAAAATTTGGAAGAGGCGATCGCCCAAAAACCCAACAGCAAAGGCTTTCAGCGGATCAAAGCTTGGATCTTTGATAGTTAGGGATCGCGCTGGGATCGCTTCTTATTGATTTTTTGGCATTGGAGTCAGGTAAAAACTGGCTCCATTTTTAATTGTCAAAAAACTTTACACTTTCTCGAACGATTGTGACCCCAAAAGGCCAAATCTCCGACCGGTCAAACCCTCGAAAAAACAGGGTTCAGCAGCTCCCTGGTTACAGCGTTTACATTTAACAAGGGGTTGCAAGATGTCACAGAACTTTACTGGACAATCAAAAATTGAATGATAGGATTTTGCGATACAAGTTATTAGACTTGCTTTACCCGACCAGTTCAGTTCGTCGTCACACCGTTTCAGGAGTTAGGGAAATGTCTGCGAACAACGTTACTGTTAAGCCGGAAACCCGTAATCATAAGGGCTTTTTTGTCCAAGAAGCCTCCTACAAATTAATGGATATTGATGCATCGGGTTGGGCTTTGATTTGTGTTGATGATGCGGTTTGCCATTATGTGGATCCCGACAATCTTCTAGAGATGCTGTCTGAAGAAGATGCCATTGGTTAAGGGTTCCGTTGGTTGAATGGCTGAATCAGCGATTAGGCAACGACCATTCATGAAGTTTGCTAGATTCGCTGAATTGAGATGTTGGGTTGAAGGTTGTTCACTGAAACAATCGCTTCAAAAGAGAATGTTCAGCAGTTTGCAACCGGTTTTTCCCAATTCATTTTTCAAGTACGATCAATCCCATCTTGATTCTCAATGATGCCCCTGAGGCTGAGAATACCGGTGCGATCGCCCTTTCTTTTTTTCCCTTCAATTGGTGGCCCAGTGTTCGGCACAATTCACGGCACTCGGAACAGCACTGCTATGGGTTTCTCGATCGGGTATAGGCACTGAGTGAAAGATGGGTATTGAGGGTGAACTTACTCCTCTAGTCCGCAATGGGCCTCCTGTGCAGGGGGCTTTTTTGTGGGTGAGCCAATGGCCTGGCCGTTCTGCTGTCAGTCCGGTGGTTGAGAGCAGGGCGGGAAAATCCTCATTATTCCCTGCGGCAACGCTGCCCTCATGGGGGATACTTTTAAGGTCTCGATTCCCATCGCGCGCATGACCCAAGAAGATACTGCGTGGGACGTTCCCACCATCACCCTGTCCGATGCCACGGGTCGGACATTGGAGTGTTTTGTTGAGCACTCGATCGAGGTGGAAGGCTCCGAGTATGTGCTCTTACACCCGGTGGATTCCCCGGTTGAGATTGTGACCTGGAAGGGTGACGACGAGGACGAGGAAGCCGTCCCGATCGAGAACGAGCAACAGATCGATCTCCTGTTCAACACGGCGAAGGCGGTGTTGGCAGAGGAGAACTTGAAGTTGAAGCGCACGGCGATCGTGCTGACCGTTGAGGGCGAATTACCCGAAGAACCGGAGGACGATGAACCCTGGGAAGGGAACGGCTCCGGCGAAGATGTGGATGAGTTCCAGTGGTTAGCTAGCTTTTTTCATAATGAAACGGAGTACGCGGTTTATACGCCGCTGGATCCATTTTTCATTGTGGCCCGCATGAATGAGCAGGGACAGCCAGAATTACTGGATCCCGAGGAGCTGGAGCAGATCGAAGATTTGCTACCGTCGATCGAGGAACAACTATTTAATGGGTTGGAGTAGTTCGATCGAGCCATGCAACGATTGGGTCGCGTGATATTTACTCTCCTCGTGCCCACGGCGGCCTTGGTTGGTGCTTGGCAAGGATGGCAATGGTGGAGCTGGGCCAACCGTCCCATGGACTTGGCCCAGGGCGACACCGCCATGAAAGCAGTACAAGTGCAAATTGAACGGGGAACCAGCGCCCGGCAAATTGGCCGCGATTTGGAACGGTTGGGGATTATTCGCTCCAGCGCGGCTTGGGAACTGTGGGCCCGATGGCTGACTTGGAATGACGACAATGGCGGCTTCCAGGCGGGAACCTATGAACTATTACCCACGGCCCCGATGACGGACGTTGCCCAGCAACTTTGGCAGGGCAAGACCATTCAACAGAGCCTGACGATTCCGGAGGGCTGGACAGTGCGGCAAATGGCCGACTATTTCCAGTCCCAAGGGGTGTTTCGGGCGGAGGAGTTTTTGGCCCTCACGCAAAAAATTCCGCGCGATCGCTACCCCTGGCTGCCCCAGCGAATTACGTCCTTGGAAGGGTTTCTTTTTCCAGATACTTACCAGTTTCCGGGAGACACGATTACCCCGCAGGCGGTGATTGATTCCATGCTCGATCGCTTCGAGAAGGTGGCTTTGCCCCTGTGGAACCAAAATCGCGGCCAAACCAAGCTGGATTTGTTGGGGTGGGTGACGCTTTCCAGCATTGTAGAAAAAGAGGCGGTGATTCCCCAGGAGCGATCGGTGATTGCGGGGGTGTTTAGCAATCGGCTGAATCGGGGGCAAAAGCTAGAATCAGATCCAACGGTGGAATATGCCCTGAAAATTCGGCAAACACCCGATCGTCCTCTGACTTTCACGGATATTCGCCAGCCTTCGCCCTACAATACCTATCTCAATCCTGGGTTACCGCCGGGGCCGATCGCCGCACCGGGCAAGGCCAGCCTAGAGGCCACCTTGGCTCCGGCCAAAACAGACTATGTGTTCTTTGTGGCACGGTATGACGGAACCCATGTGTTTAGCAAAACCTTGGCGGAACACGAAGCCGCTGTGAAGCGCATTCGGGCCGAGCGCAACGCCAGGACTCGATCGACCCCTCAACCGGCGGCCAGCCCCAGCCCCTAGGCACAATCGCCCCGATCGCCCTGATGATCGCCCCTTCATCAGTTTGCCGCTCAGTTTCGCTGCTCAGTTCGATCGCCACAAGTTTGTGAGGTTCCCGTGACGTTTGGTGTCCTGCTTCAGCCCGACTTAATCCTAGGCGACTGCATTTTGGCCCTCACGCCGGAAGTGATTGTGCAGCACGGTTTGCAGGGCTTGATTCTGGATGTGGATGACACCCTGGTTCCCACCACCACCGACGCGGTTTCACCGGAACTGGTGACTTGGATCCAAGCGGTGCGGCCCCATGTGCAACTGTGGTTGGCCAGCAACAACCTGAGCGAGTCGCGAATTGGCAGCATTGCCCGATCGCTCGACTTGCCCTACTTCACCGGAGCCGCCAAGCCCTCTCGCCGCAAGTTGCGCCAAGCGCTCCAAGAAATGCAACTGCCGCCGGAGCGGGTGGCCATGGTGGGCGATCGCCTGTTCACCGATGTGTTAGCCGGTAACCGTCTGGGGCTGTTCACCGTGTTGGTGCAACCGATGGTGAATCCCCTGTCGGCCCATCGGGGCTACCCGATTCACTCCCTCGAAGTGTGGCTCTCAAAACTGATTGGCGCATCGTTCTATCGCGATCCTTCGCCCCTGCCCACAGCGACCTCCTCGCCCGATCGCCCCACCAGCTAACTCAATCAATGGCCAACTCGAAGTCATTCTGAGATTGAGTTAAAAATGGCCGGTGCTCATGGATCTCGACTGGGTGGATCCCACCTGAATAGATGAGCACACAATTAAGCAGTCTTGGCCCCAAAAAACCAACAGAGCACCATTGACAACCGCCCCCAAAGATTCGGAATCCAATCCGAGGATTTGGGGGCTAACTTTAGGAGCGATTAGTCATGGTTTTTGCCATCATTAATCGTTGCAATTTGCGGTGTAACGCACAGATTCATGGTGAAAATCTAGGGAATAGGGCACTTAATAATTTTTTGTCAATCCCGATACAGTTTTTATTCAAATCGTCTTAGTTTTCTGGCCTGGGGGGATTTCTCTATCAAGTTGCCGCTATGACTGAAACATTTTTTAAAGAAAAGATACTGATCCCGTGATATATCGCTTGCTAGAATACAAAATCTCGCCTTTTTGATTAACTTTTATGAAGAAACAAATATAAAAAAAATATAAGGAAATAAAACGCCATCCCAAAAATCTGCGATTCTAATAACAGTTCAAATGGGGTCAGCCAATAAAGACCCTAACCATAAAACCAACTTTTTTAAACACACAAAGTGCTGGGGTCTCCGGATCCCGGCACTTTGTTTTTGGCCCTGCTGTTTTGGGGCCCTGTTGCTCAGGGTTTTTGGGATCACGGTGCTTGAGATCGCCGTTTCACCCAGGATCTGGGTCGGGATCGGGGGCGGAGGTCTCGCGGTAATCTCAAGTATTCCGGTGGGGGATCCGCACGAAGGCGAGTCGATCGCCCAGAATTAGCCCCACGCATTCCCCCCATACCTCAACTGTTTGATCCCCATAAACCTCGATCGCCCTGGGGCCACAGCCTGGGCCACTGGGGCCATTCGCTGGTTTGATAATTGGTTGCCCCTTGCAACCCTTCCAGAAGTGGTGGTTAGTTATGCGCCCGATCGTCTTGAAAATTGGCACTTCCAGCTTGACCCAACCGGACAGCGGCCGGCTGGCCTTGTCCACGATCGCCACGCTGGTGGAAGTGATTTGTGATCTGCGCGATCGGGGCTATCCCGTGGTGCTGGTGTCGTCGGGAGCGGTGGGGGTGGGCTGTGCACGGTTGGGGCTGACGGAACGGCCCAAGGCGATCGCCCAGAAACAGGCCGTGGCCGCCGTGGGCCAAGGGCGACTGATGCGGGTCTATGACGATCTGTTTAGTCAGTTTGACCAGCCGATCGCCCAAGTGTTGCTGACTCGGGGAGACTTGGCCCAGCGCAGTCGCTACATCAACGCCTACAGCACCTTTCAAGAACTGCTGCGGATGGGAGCCATCCCGATCGTCAATGAAAACGACACGGTGGCCGTGGATGAGTTGAAATTTGGCGATAACGACACCCTTTCGGCCTTGGTGGCCAGCTTGGTGGAAGCGGAGTGGCTGTTTTTGCTCACGGATGTCGATCGGCTCTATTCCGCCGACCCGCGCCAAAATCCCGACGCGGAACCCATTCGCCTGGTGGAGCAAATGTCCGATTTGGAGGCGTTGGAACTGGACATTGGCGGCCGTGGCTCCCAGTGGGGAACCGGCGGCATGGCCACCAAAATCACTGCCGCCCAAATTGGCACCAGTGCCGGGGTTCGCGTGGTGATTACGGACGGCAGCCAACCACGTAACTTGTTGAAAATCTTGGAGGGGGCGGATATTGGCACGCAGTTTGCCCCCCAACCCCAGGCCACCAGCGCCCGCAAGCGGTGGATCGCCCATGGCCTGATTCCAGCGGGCAAGCTTTATCTTGACTCCGGGGCAGTGCGGGCCATCTGCACGGGCGGTGGATCCCTGTTAGCAGCGGGAATCCGGGATTTGGAAGGGGAGTTTCAACCCCAAGATGCGGTGCAGCTCTGTGATTTGGAAGGGCGGGAGGTGGCTCGCGGCCTGGTGAATTTCAGCCATGAGGCGCTGGAGAAAATCTGTGGCAAGCGATCGGACGAAATTGCCGCAATTTTGGGGCATGACGCGCCGGAAACGGTGGTGCATCGGGATAACTTGGTGCTGGCCAGCTAAAGACGCGGGGCACAGGATTCAGCCATATTCAACTGTTCAACTGATTGGGGATATCAAAAATTTTGGGGGCGATCGGGCGGGATTGGGCGATCAAAGCAGCTCGATCGCACGCTATCGTAAGGGCTGGGCATCGGTTAACTGCCCCCGGGGCCCCAAGCCCTGATTCCCAAGCCAATCCCAGTCCCTGTTGAGTTCAGGCTAATCCTATGATCCTGCCCGGTTCCGCAGTCCGTGTCATTAACCCCAACGACACCTACTATCAGTTTCAAGGTCAAGTGCAGCGCGTGACCGATGGCAAAGTGGCCGTGCTGTTTGAGGGTGGCAACTGGGATAAATTGGTCACCTTCCGGTTCTCGGAACTGGAGACGGTGGATGCCACGGCTGGTCGCGGCAAAAAGTAACGCATTGGTTCAAGGCCGTCAGGCCCCTAACCCTTGCTCCCCTTAGCCCCGCTTTGGTTCGGCCATGCGTTTACCCCTGCCGCAATTTGCCCAGCGCGATCGCCCGTCCCATCACCTGGCGGAAGTGATTGAAACGGCCACGACGGAATATTTGGCCCAATGTTTGGAGCCAGAAACCCTTAGTTTTCCGACCATGCCGCCCTTTGGCAGTTGGGTGCGATCGCGCGATGAGGATTCCGGCAATCAGATCTATGGGGTGGTTTATCACGCCACCACCGCCCCGATCGACTCCGTACACCGGGCCCAGGCCTTGGGGCTGTCCCTGGAAGATTTGCGCGAACAACAGCCGCAGATTTTTTCCATGTTGCGCACGGAGTTTCGGGTAGCGATCGTGGGGTTTGTGCCGCTGGAGTCCTTGAATCCCGACGCGATCGGGACAGAAGGCGTGAACCCAGGGGCGATCGCCAACCTCCTGCAAGCGGGGGCCAAACTGATCAACGGCCCGATCTATCAACATTTGCCCCCTCGCCCACCCCAAATTCACCAGGCGGTGTATGGGTGCGATCGCCAAGAGGTGGTGGAATTCACGGCCAAAATGGACTTTTTGCGGACTTTGTTGCAAATGAGCGGCACGCCCACCGATGCGCTGATTGCCGCCACGCTACGGGAGGTTTATCGGCTGCGACAGGGCGATCGGCCCTGGTTGGTGCAGGCGGGCCGCGCCCTCAGCGTTCTGCTCAAGGATGATTACGATCGCCTGCGAGCGATCCTCGGCCAAGTTCATCTCAGTCCCTAATCCTTACAATCCCTAATCCCTGCAATTCCTAAACCCCCAAGCGGTCGGCATGGGGGCGATCGAGCAGCAGCCACAGCAGCCACGCCCCAGCCCGATTAGCCCCGGCCCGGTTAGCCCCAGCCCGATTGCGAATCATGGCAATATTGCGAACTGTTACCGTCAGTTGCGAACGATTGCTAAAACAAAATAGTGATTTTCCAGCCTTCTTCTCAGCCGCTTTATAATCCGATCAGGGATATGCAGTTGTTTGCCTGTCCCCGATCGCACGTTTTTCGGAGCCAAAGGCCATGCCGCGCATTCTCGTTATTGACGACGATCCAGCCATTTCCGAACTGGTATCCGTCAACCTAGAAATGGCCGGCTATGACGTGAACCAAACCACCGATGGCATCAAGGGCCAAGCCCTAGCGCTCCAACTCATGCCCGACTTGATCTTGTTGGACATTATGTTGCCCAAGGTTGATGGGTTCACCGTTTGTCAGCGGCTGCGACGCGATGAACGCACCGCCGATATTCCAGTGCTGATGCTGACAGCGCTGGGGCAAACACAACATAAAGTTGAAGGCTTCAATGCAGGGGCAGACGATTACTTAACCAAGCCCTTTGAAGTGGAAGAAATGTTGGCGCGGGTGCGGGCCCTGTTGCGACGCACCGATCGCATTCCCCAAGCCGCCAAACATAGCGAAATCCTGAGCTACGGCCCCTTAACCCTGGTTCCTGAACGGTTTGAGGCCATTTGGTTTGACAAAACTGTTAAGCTCACTCACCTGGAATTTGAGCTGTTGCATTGCCTGTTGCAGCGCCACGGCCAAACCGTTGCCCCCAGCGAAATTCTCAAGGAAGTTTGGGGTTACGATCCCAACGATGACATTGAAACCATTCGAGTTCACGTGCGACATTTGCGCACCAAGTTAGAACCCGATCCCCGCCATCCGCGCTACATCAAAACCGTTTATGGTGCGGGTTACTGTCTGGAATTGCCGGCCCAGGACGATCGCGCCGTGGAAACCGTGGCCGACACAGCTTCGGTTTAAGCGCCAGGTTGGGCGATCGCTTCGGCTCTGCAACCCTAAATTGCCTCCAGCCCAATTGGCTCCAGCGTCCAATTGAATTCAAGTTTGTTCAAAAGAAGACAAAGCCAAAACAGGGTTAATTCTCGAAAAGCCAATCCCAAACAAGGCAAACGCCATTCATTCGTCTGCAAGGGTTGTTAGGTCTCGCAACACTTGCAGATTTTTGTTTACGTTGCAATGCTTCATGTTTAGCGGGGATCAATTATTCGTCTGCGAGAATCAAACTTGGGCTTAGATTTAGATGCAAATTTAGACCTGATTCAACGTCAATGCGTCGGGCTATTGGGCCCAAGTTGAGCAGCAGATGAAATTAGCCTATTGGATGTATGCCGGGCCGGCTCACATTGGAACGTTGCGGATTGCCAGTTCTTTTCAAAAAGTCCATGCCATCATGCACGCCCCACTGGGGGACGACTATTTCAATGTGATGCGATCGATGCTGGAACGGGAGCGAGACTATACCCCCGTCACCACCAGCGTGGTCGATCGCAACGTTTTGGCCCAAGGCTCCCAAGAAAAAGTTGTTGATAATATTGTTCGCAAAGATCGAGAAGAAGCGCCCGATTTAATTGTGCTGACTCCCACTTGCACTTCGAGCATTTTGCAAGAGGATTTGCAAAATTTTGTGGCACGGGCCCAGTTGGATGCTAGGGGCGATGTGCTCTTTGCTGATGTGAATCACTACCGCGTGAACGAATTACAAGCGGCGGATCAGACCCTTCAGCAAATCGTCAAGTTCTACATTGAAAAAGCCCGCAAAGTGGGTGATTTGCAAACCCAAAAGACCGATCGCCCTTCGGTGAATATTTTGGGAGTGACCACGCTGGGATTTCATAATCGCCACGATTGCACGGAATTGAAGCGATTAATGGCGGATTTGGGAATTACAGTGAATGCGGTGATTCCCGATGGGGCTTCGGTGGAAGAACTAAAACAGTTGCCCCGGGCTTGGTTTAATTTGGTTCCTTACCGCGAAATTGGCGGGCTGACGGCGCAATATTTGCAAACGGAATTTCAGATGCCGCTTGTGGATATCACGCCGATGGGGATTGTGGAAACGGCCCGCTGCATTCGATCGATCCAAGCCGTGTTGAACAGCCAGGGCGAGCCGGTGAACTATGAAGGGTTTATTGATGAGCAAACCCGATTTGCTTCGCAAGCCGCTTGGTTCACTCGTTCGATCGATTGTCAAAATCTAACGGGTAAAAAAGCCGTGGTGTTTGGTGACAACACCCACGCAGCGGCCATGACCAAAATCCTGGCCCGGGAAATGGGAATTCAGGTGGTTTTGGCGGGCACTTACTGTCAGTATGATGCCGATTGGTTCCGGGATCAGGTCAGTGAATATTGCGATCGGGTTTTAATTACCGATGACCATACCCAGGTGGCCAACGCGATCGCGGAAATTGAACCGGCCGCCATCTTTGGCACGCAAATGGAGCGCCACGTGGGCAAGCGATTAGATATCCCTTGTGGTGTGATTGCGGCTCCGGTTCATATTCAGAATTTCCCCGTTGGCTATCGACCCTATTTGGGCTACGAGGGAGCCAATCAGGTGGTGGATTTGGTTTATAACTCCTTCACCTTGGGCATGGAAGATCATTTGCTGGAAATCTTTGGCGGCCACGACACCAAGGAAGTGATTACCAAGTCTGTTTCCACGGATTCGGAGCTGAATTGGAGTCGCGATGGGCTGACGGAGTTGAACCGTGTGCCGGGTTTTGTGCGGGGCAAGGTGAAGCGCAATACGGAAAAATTTGCGCGCGATCGGGGGCTGACGCAAATTACCGCTGAAGTGCTCTACGCCGCCAAGGAAGCCGTCGGTGCATAGCCCAGCCAGGAACCCATCTCCCCCAGGAAGCAGGAAACGCCTTGGTACAATGCCCAGGGATTGATCGCATCGGTGGGGGACTGGTGATCTATGGTTTTTGCAACGACCGCGCCCCGTTGGGTGCTGGCGACGGATTTGGACGGAACCTTTCTGCACGGCTCCCAGGCCGATCGCGCTGCGTTTTATCAACGGATTGAACAACAGCGCGATCAGCTGATTTTGGTTTTCGTGACCGGTCGCCATTGGCAGCTCATTGAACCGCTGTGGTCGGGCGATTGCCCAGTGCCCCAACCGGATTTTGTGATTGGCGATGTGGGCACAACGGTCTATGACGGTCAGGGCCGCCCGATCGAAACCATCCAAACGGAAATCGCCAATCGCTGGAATTGCGCGAACGATCGGGTCAAGCGCTTGCTGGCGGGGGAGCCGGGTCTCTCGTTGCAGCGCGGGGAATTTGCCTACCGCGTGTCCTATGACTACGACCCGCAATTATTGCGGCAAGCCACGCTGAACCTGATCCAGGCGGCCGGTTTTGATGTGATTATGTCCGCCGATCGCTATTTGGATGTGATGCCCAAGGGCGTTGCCAAGGGATCTACCCTGCAACGACTGGCCAAGCTGGAGCGTTGGCCGGGCGATCGAATCATCACCGCCGGAGACAGCCTCAATGATTTGAACCTGTTGGCGGCGGGCTACCGAGCGATCGCCGTGGGCAACAGTGAACCCAAGCTGCTGGCGGCATTGGGCGATCGGCCCACCCTCTACCACAGTCCCTATCCTGGCCTCTTGGGCATTATGGATGGGTTCCGCCATTGGCAAGTGGACTTGTTTTGAGCCATCGGTTTGCAGCAAGGACTTGCAAAAAGTACCCGCCCAGAAAATATTTGCAAATAATCACAAACCGACAATCGCTGATCAATCAATGATCAATCAACGATCCACCGACAACCAACCCGAAACCAATCAGAACTCGAAAGCGAGATCTTAGTGCTCGAAACGCCCAGCCCATCAGGAGCCTATCAGGATCAATTGGGATCCAGCGCCCATCCTTCAGTGGAAGGCCTAAATTTAACCAAACCCTGATAGATTGAGCGAAACAATCGGCAAGCGCTAGCTCCAAGAAGTTATGAGAGTCCTCGTCATTGGCGGTGATGGTTACTGCGGTTGGGCAACGGCTCTATACCTGTCCGATCGCGGTCATGAAGTTGGCATCCTGGACAGCCTGGTTCGTCGGCACTGGGATCAACAACTGCAAATTGACACCCTGACCCCCATCGCCCCGATCAAGCAGCGCATCCAACGGTGGAAAGACCTGACCGGCAAGCACATTGACCTCTACGTTGGCGACATCACCAACTATGCTTTCCTGGATCAGGCTCTGACCGAGTTTCAGCCTGAGGCGATCGTTCACTTTGGGGAACAGCGATCGGCTCCGTTCTCGATGATCGATCGCGAACATGCCGTGTTGACCCAAACCAACAACGTTGTCGGAACCCTCAACCTGCTCTACATCATTCGTGAGAAGTTCCCCGACTGTCACTTGGTCAAGCTGGGCACCATGGGCGAATATGGCACGCCCAACATCGACATCGAAGAGGGCTACATCACGATCGAGCACAACGGTCGCAAAGATACCCTGCCCTATCCCAAGCAACCCGGCAGTTTCTATCACCTCTCGAAAGTCCACGACTCCCACAACATCCACTTTGCCTGTCGGGTTTGGGGTCTGCGGGCCACCGACCTCAACCAAGGGGTGGTTTACGGCGTGTTGACCGACCAAACCGGCATGGACGAATTGCTGATCAACCGGTTGGACTATGACGGCGTGTTTGGCACAGCGCTCAACCGCTTCTGTATTCAGGCCGCCGTGGGCCATCCGTTGACGGTGTATGGCAAGGGCGGCCAAACCCGCAGTTTCCTGGACATTCGCGATACGGTGCGCTGCGTGGAACTGGCGATCGAAACGCCTGCCAAACCCGGTGAATTCCGAGTGTTCAACCAATTCACGGAACTGTTCAGCGTTTTGGACTTGGCCAAGAAAGTCCAAGAGGCCAGCGCGGCCATGGGTCTGAAGGTGGAAATCAACAACATCGAAAACCCCCGCGTCGAAGCCGAAGAACATTACTTCAACGCCAAAAACACCAATCTGCTGGATTTGGGCTTGCAACCACACTACCTGTCCGATTCGCTGCTGGATTCCCTGTTGAACTTCGCGGTGAAATACAAGGGGCGGGTGGACAACTCGGAAATTTTGCCGAAGGTGAAGTGGAAGGGTTAATCAACAGCTAAAACCACTAAAAGGTCAAGAACAAGGGCAAGGGGCTGAAGTTCCTTGCCCTTGATTTTCTGATTTTCTTCTGATTTTCTTTGGACTTTTTGGCTTTGGCCTGTTTTGGTGTTCGCTGGCTGCACTTAGGGGGTCACCAACAGGGCCGGCTCCACGGCGGCAGCGGGGCCCGTCAAAACCATGTGCGGTGCGGCAAAGTAGCGATCGGCCACCGTTTGAATATCTTGGGCACTCACTTGGGCGATCGCGGTTTGAAAGGTGCGATCGAACTCGCGACCCAAGCCCAACACCTCATACCAACCATAGAGTTGAGCCAACTGGGCGTTGGTTTGCTTACCCAGGGCATATTGACCCAAGAGCTTATTTTTGGCGGCGGTTAATTCTGCTGCTTCGATCGGGTGATGAATCAAGCGTTCCACCTCCGATTGCAACCCGGCGATCGCATCAGGCACGTTCTGAGGCGCAGTGCCCATGTAAACCACGAAGTGCGACGGGCCCAAGCGAGTGGGATAGAGGGCTGAAACTTCATAGGCCAAGCCGCGTTTTTCCCGCAGCTCCACAAATAGGCGACTCGAAAGGCCATTGCCCAAATAGGTGCTAGCCAACTTCAGCGCCGCATAGTCCGGGTGATGTTGTTGCTCGGTTGCGGTTGAATCCGTTCCCAACACCGATGCGGCCCCATAACCCAACATGACGATCGCCTGCTGAGTTTCCTGGGCGATCGCCCGTTGCTCAATGGTGTTGGGCAAGGGCGGAAACTGCGGCTCCACAATGACTTGATCGCTCACCTGCCAATCGCCAAACACTGCTTCGATCGCCTTCAAAGCTTCCTGGGTGCTCAGGCAACCGGACACCGCGATCGTCACCCGATCGGGCTGGAAGTAGGTTTGATGAAACGCCTGCAAATCCGCTGGGGTCAGTTGTCCCGTGGTGGTTTCCGTGCCCAAGGGTGAAAACGCATAGGGATGCTCTGGCCCGTACAGCACTTGGCGCAGTTGATCAAACCCCAGGGAAAACGGCTGCTCGCGTTGGGAACGAATCCCCTGCAACATCAGCGATCGCTCCAGTTCCACCTCCGACTCCGGAAACGCGGGCGATCGCAACAACTCTCCCGCCAAGGACAGCAGATCCACAAAATCGTGGGACACACTCTTGAGGCTAACCAGAAAGTAATCGGTGCTGGCATCCGTGCCCAAGCTAGCCCCGATCGATTCCACCCGCTCCGCAATTTCCATCGATGACAGGCGTTCCGTGCCCTTCGTCATCACCGCTGCCACCAAGTTGGCTAGCCCCGCTTTCGATCGCGCCTCCCACAGACTCCCAGCCTTAATGAAGATACGAGCCGCCACAATGTCCGCTGCCGGATTTTCGATCGCAATTGCCGTCAAACCATTGGGAAAAACATGGTGCTGAACTGGGGGCGCAAACGTCATGGCGAAAGAAACGAGAAATTGTTTTGCACAATACATTCTCACCCCTTTTAACCTGTTTGGGGGCGATCGTACTGTTCATCTTGATCGCTTCCGGCCACCCATCCACAGGTCTGCTTCCCCAAATCATTCAGTCAAGGAATCCGGTTGGTTGCCCTTGGAATCCGTAAAGCTCCAAAGGCTGCGATCGGGGCGATCGCCCAATCCCCACCGTTTCATCGATTACTTAAAATTCTGAAAAGAAGATGTCAAAATAGGGGCACTGACAGATCAAGAATCAGCACCCAATTGCAATTATTTATAGCTAAAAACAGATCACTAATCAATTAAGAAGCCGATCCTGATTATCCTCCATCCCATTTCCTCCAAATGAAGCCCATTTAGTCCTAGCAAATACCTCAAGAGTCCCTTAACTTCCTGAGAAATAGCCACAATTGTTGATCACCAAAGCCAAGCCCAGAGCGCATTCCCTTCGCAACTCACTGCTCTTTCCAACTATTGATCCCTATGCTGGCCAAGTGGCTCCAGAGATTACGAGATCGCCTACTTGTTCGATCCATCAGCACCCAACTTTTTCTCTACGTTTTGGGTGGGGCCCTCGTGGCCTTGGGAACCATGGCCGCCGTCTTTTATCGATCCATTGAACGGGAATCCCTTGGGCGAATTCGTGCGGAACTGAACGCCCAAGTTGAATTTACCCGAGGGCAACTATTAGAGTCGCAGCGCTACATTGAAATTCTGTCGGCGGCTGTTTTGACCAATCGCGATCGAAATATTCAAGATCCAGAATTCTATAAGCAACTAACTTTAGAATTTTTCAAACAACGTCCCAGCTTAGTGTTGGGAGTAGGCTTCGGCCAAAATGCCTTTCAGGTTTTGCGCGATCGTCAGTGGTTTTATCCATATTTTTATGTCGATCAAGGTCAGCCCAATCCGATCGGTGAGCGCCTACCACCTCCCCACTCCGACTGGATTTACTCAGAGTTGTATAAAGACGATCAATATCCTGACCAACATTACTGGCGAATTCCTGTGGGTAATCAAAAGGGAATTTGGATAGAACCCTATGAGTGGTCAAATATTGTCATGACCAGCTACTTAGTTCCCTTCTATGACAGTCAAAAAAAACTAGTTGGTGTGGCAGGAACAGATTTCAGCGTGACCGAACTCAGCAAACGAGTCGATCGATCCGTCATCAACAATGAAGGCTATTTTGCCATTCTCAGCAGATCTGGCAAATTACTGGCTTACCCACCGAAGCGCAAGTCTCTTCAAGCCAATTCCAGCTATCGAGATTTGCCACTCTTGCGCGAACTGTGGCCCATCTTGCAGAGCAAAAATTCCGATATTATTTATCACCAAGATCAAATCATCGCCTATGAGCGAATTCCCAGTGCCAACTGGATTGCGATCGCCGTTGTTCCCAGTGATGTAGTGTTGGGGCCCCTTTGGCGCATTTTAATCATCAGTGTCAGCATCGCCGCCATTCTGCTAGCGATCGCCGTATTGGGTTTTGTGCGCCGTCTCAATCGCCAACTTAAGCCGATTTTAGAAAAATGCAATACCTTGGTGGCCACGGAGAAAATCATGCCCATGGCCACCCCAAAAGCCACCACTTCAGAGGCCGTCTTCGCTTTTGCGGTTCGCGATCGGCAGCACATGGATGAGCTGACTTTTTTATGTCATTCCTTTGATCAAATGGCTGCCAAAGTGGAGGCAACCTTGCAATCTTTGGCCGAAACCAACCAAACCCTGCAAGCCACCGTTCAAGACCGCAGCGAGGCCCTGAACCAATTGCAACAAACGCAATTGCAACTGATTCAAAGCGAAAAAATGTCAGGGTTGGGGCAACTTTTGGCAGGAATTGCCCATGAAATTAATAATCCCGTGAATTTTATTCATGGCAACTTAGATTATGTGCGGGACTACGTTCACGAGTTACTCCAAGCCACAACGCAAGTCTATGCAATCCATGCCGGTCAAGCCAGCCAATCTAACGGTCAAGCCTCGATCGACTTTGAAGAGCTGGCATTTATTCAAGCTGACTTGATTAAAATTTTGGATTCGATGACTGTGGGCACCGATCGGATTCGGCAGCTAGTTTTATCCCTGCGCACATTTTCCAGAACTGATCAAACCAAAGATTGTGTCACCAATTTGCACCATGGCATTGAAAGCACCTTGCTGTTGCTCAAACATCGTTTGAAAGCAACGTCTGATCATCCAGCCATTGAAGTAATCACAAAATATGGCGATTTGCCACCTGTGGAATGCTATCCAGGCCCGCTGAATCAGGTGTTTATGAATTTGCTGGTTAATGCGATCGATGCCTTGGAGCAAAAAACAGCCGGTTGGAGCGAGGCAGAAATTGAGGCTAATCCTAGCCGAATTGAAATTACCACCCAGTTTATCGCTAGTGAAAATGTGGTTGAAATCAGCATTGCTGATAATGGCCCCGGCATTCCAGAGTCCGTGCAGGCAAGGATTTTCGATCCATTTTTCACCACAAAACCCGTTGGCAAAGGCACAGGCTTGGGACTGTCAATTAGCTATCAAGTGATTACGGAGCGACACCAAGGGAAAATTTTCTGTCGCTCTCAACCCAATCAAGGTACTCAATTTATTATTCATTTGCCTGCTGGTATTAATCAGCAGAATCCGCCATTCAATCATCGGTAAAGGCTGTCACTAACTAAGCATTAACTAACCCGGCATTCACTAGCCAAGCATTAACCAACCGTTAGGAATGCCAATCGTTGCCAGAACCGTAGCGCCAAGCCGATCGCACCGGTTCGCGAGCGGGCAAGGCCAGGCGATCGCCCGCGTGATATAGCCCCAAGGCGAGATAATGCCGCATCCAATCCAACAAGGCAGGCAAGCCCAGTTGGGGAATGAGTTGAGCCACCAAGGCCGGCTGGGCGATCGCCACACGGGCCAGGGCAATGGAAAGGGCGGGAAATTGCACCACGTCTTGCAGGAAGGGCCGCAGTACCTGATCGCCCGCTGCGGCCATTTCCCCAAACACCGCATCCAACAATCGATTGATGCGATCGCTCGGTAACTGTTGCCCCACAGCCACGCGCATGGCCTGCTGAAATAACCAGGTAACGGAAAGATTCGGTTGATAGGGCAGCAACAGGCTCAGGTGGGCCTGATCGAGCCGATCGGTTTGCAGGGCGTTGGTGATGCCATCCAAGAGCCGATCGAGGTGGCGCAACAGGGCCCCAAAGCCACCAAAACTGAGGGGGGATTGCAAACCGCTGCTATCACCAATAAACAGCAGGCGATCGACCGTTGGTTGCAAAGGGCTTTGACGAAAGGCAGGGAAAAAACCAAATAGGGCCCGCTGAAATTGCAACCCCTCCAGGGAAGGCAAGTTTTGGTAGGCAGGCAACAGCCGGAAGTAGTCCTCAAACAAGTCGTGCAAACTGGGACGGCTGGGGTGGGCATCCCCATAGCAAAACAGATAGGTGGTGCGGCCCGCTTGGGCGGGGAACGCTTCCCAAAAGTATTGGCGATCGTCCTGAATGCCGGTGGTCGTGGCAATGAGATCAGCGCTGTCGTTGGCAGGATAGCCCGTGGCGCAAGTGCCCACCACCAGACAAACGCCATCGGGTTTGGCGGGGCCGCGGGTTTGCCGGACAATCGGGGACTGATGCCCCATGGCATCCAACACCAGCCGCGCCCCGATCGTGACCGTAGCCTGATGGGCGGTGACCCAATCCCCATAGGCAGCGTTGCCCCCGGCTCCGGTGGCTCCGGTGGGGCCGCCCAGGAGCGATCGCCCCTGCACCCAAACCCGATCGGGCTGCACGGTCAAGGAAACAAACTGGGTTTGCTCCAGCAGGATGCCCCCAGCGGCCAAGAATTTTTGCCGCAATTGAGCGACCAAAATGGCGGGACTGACTCCCAGATTCAGCACATCCCGCACCCATCGCTCCTGACCACCCGCAAAGGAAATCCGCACGGGATTAAATTCCGAGGCGATCGCCCGCTCCAGTTCCGCCGCTGTCAACAGCCCCCGTTCAACCAAAACGGCCAATTCCGATCGGGAAATGTTCCATTCCTGATCTCGCCCTTGCAGTTGTCCCCGTTCCATCAACACCACGCGCCAACCGGCCTGGGCCAGGGCCGTGGCCATCACAATCCCTAAGGTTCCCCCCAGCACCACCAAATCAACCCTGAGGGCATCGGCCAGCGGCCAGTTGTCAGGATCGGCCGCCAGATTTTGTGAAGATTCGTAAATCACCGAAATGGGGGGTGTGACCCCCTGATCATCCAGTCCCCGGAGTTGTTGCCACAGGCGATCGGCTCGCGCTAAACCCGCCAACGGTTGGCCGGGGATGGTGGAAAGGAGATCGGCGGTTAAACTCATAACGAACCAAAACGAACAATTGGGTGGAACAGGGCGATCGATTCAGGCGATTGCGGGCCCAGTGGCCCAAGCTTGGCATCCTGACGACCCCCACCCTCCACAAAGGACAGAACGGCCATGGCTGGTGTGAGGTCGAATGCGGCGGCGATCGTGCAATTGCGCGAGGTGGTGAAAATCTATAACCGCAGTCAGCGCGGCCTGTTGGGGGCTAATTTACGGGTCGATCGCGGTGAATTTTTGATGATTACGGGCCCCTCTGGCGCGGGCAAGTCTACCCTGCTGAAGCTGCTCTATGGCGAAGAACTGGTCGATCGGGGCGAAGTGATCATCGATGGGCAACGGGTTAGCGATCTCAATCGCAATCAACTGGCGCTCCTGCGGCGCAAAATCGGCATCGTTTTTCAAGATTACAAACTCATTCCCCGCCGCACCGTAGCCGAAAATATTGCCTTCGTTTTGTTGGCCCAGGGCTATCCCCAGGCGGAAATTCGCCGTCGTCTCACGCCCGCCCTGCGGTTGGTGGGGCTGCTGCACAAGGCAGACCACTTCCCCGAACAACTCTCCGGCGGCGAACAGCAACGGGCCAGCATTGCCCGGGCAATTGTCAGCACGCCCCCCTTAATTTTGGCCGATGAACCCACCGGCAACCTCGACGGCGACAACTCCCAACAGATCATTGCGATCCTGGAGCGGCTCAACGAATTGGGAGCAACCACGATCGTCACGACCCATGATGAGTTGTGGGTGCGGCGCAGTCATCACCGAGTTTTGCAACTGAATGAAGGCAAGCTTTACGAGGTGCGGCCCGCCGGTCGATCGACCGCCCGGCCCGCACCGGCCGCCTGGTTAGGCTAGCAGCTTGCCAATCTGCGATCGGCCAATCTGCGATCGCGCGGCTGTAACCACCATCTGTAACCACCAATTGACGCGGGGCGATCGCCGAACGCTCAAGGGTTGGAATCCACCAGGCGACCCAAGCTCGGCATTTTCCCCAGCAGTCCTGTCATCAACCTCAGGGCCAGGGACTTCAGGGGCGGAACCCGCTTGAGGGCCGCCAAGCCCAGCCGTCGCACCCAAACCACGGGCCACAGTTGGGTGGAAAAGAGTCGATCGAGCAAATCGGTGAACGCCAAGATCACCCAATTGCCCCAACGCCGCCAGCGATCGTAGCGCCGCAACACCGCCACTTGCCCAAAGTCTTCACCCCGGGCGATCGCCCCCTGGATCACATCAACCAGGGCCGCCGCGTCGCGAATGCCCATGTTCAAACCTTGTCCCCCCACGGGATGGCAACAGTGGGCCGCATCCCCCGCCAGGGCCAACCGATGCCCCACGTAGCGATCGCACTGCATCAACCGCACCGGAAATAGATAGCGACCGCCCACCAATTCCAATTGCCCCATCTGGGGGCCAAACCGTTGGCTCAGGGCCCGCAAAAATGCTGGGTCATCCAACGCCAACATCGCCTGGGCTTCCGCGTGGGGAGCCGTCCACACCAAGCGACAAACATCCCCCAAGGGCAAAATCGCGAAGGGGCCGCTGGTCTGAAACCGTTCGTAGGCGATGTTTTGGTGATGCTGTTCAGCCTTGACGGCGGCCACAATGCAGGATTGCCAATAGGCCCAACCGCGTCTGGGAATGCCGGCCGCTTCCCGCAGGGGCGATCGGGCCCCATCCGCCGCCACCACCAGTTTGGCCCGCAGTCGCGACGGAACCGTCACCCCCTCGCCATTGGGCGCAATCACCAACTCAGCCCAATCGGCCCCGTAGTCCAAAACGGTGGCCGTGGCCGGGCCAATCCAAGTGCAATGGGGCGATCGATTCACGGCCCCTTGCAAGGCTTCCAGCAGGGTATTGTGGGCCGCCACATAGCCCAACTCCGTCTGCATTCCCGCATCTTGGGGCCAAAATTCCACCACATCGGGCCAATCACAATCGGAAAGCCGAATGCGCCGGAAGGGTTCCAGACTCGATCGCACCTGATCCCACAAGCCCAATCCCTGGAAGATTTTGGCCGAAGACAGGGAAAAGGCATAGGCCTGGGCTTGTTTTGCTGCCGTGGCCTGGGTTAGGGCTTCAATGATCGCCACTTTCAACCCCGTTTGGCGCAACCCACAGGCCACCACCAATCCCACAATTCCACCCCCAACGATCGCTACGTCATAGGTGGGAATTGCAGCCGCTTTCGCTTCCGCCACCGCCACATCAGATTCGCTATGCATTTCTGGGCGATCGAGCAACATAAACCTTCAATTCCTCAAATCTTGAATTCCTACGAATTCCCCGGGAGCCGCCGCACAACCAGTACCGATAACCCAATTATCGGGCGATTCCAACCGTTCTGGATCCTGCGAATCACTGCCCGCATGAGTTTCTCAGGATCACCAATAGCAAGAGGGGAGACGATTCAAGATCGTCCCCCCTCCACTGTGTCGCTTAGACTGATTTGCTCAGGCTAGCAGGCACTCACAACCTTCAGAATTAACCGTTGATTGCGGGAGCTTGCAGAGCTACGGGAGCAGCTTCACCAGCAGCCAGATCCAGCGGGAAGTTGTGAGCGTTACGCTCGTGCATCACTTCCATACCCAGGTTGGCGCGGTTGATCACATCAGCCCAGGTGCCGATTACGTGACCTTGCGAGTCAACAACCGATTGGTTGAAGTTGAAGCCGTTCAGGTTGAATGCCATCGTGCTCACGCCCAGGGCGGTGAACCAGATACCCACAACCGGCCAAGCACCCAAGAAGAAGTGCAGCGAGCGGCTGTTGTTGAACGAAGCGTATTGGAAGATCAAGCGACCGAAGTAGCCGTGAGCTGCAACGATGTTGTAGGTTTCTTCCTCTTGACCGAACTTGTAGCCGTAGTTTTGCGACTCAACTTCGGTGGTTTCCTTGACCAGCGAGCTGGTCACCAAGGAACCGTGCATTGCGGAGAACAGCGAGCCACCGAACACACCAGCAACGCCCAACATGTGGAAGGGGTGCATCAGGATGTTGTGCTCAGCTTGGAACACCAACATGAAGTTGAAGGTGCCCGAGATGCCCAAAGGCATACCGTCAGAGAACGAACCTTGACCGATCGGGTAGATCAGGAACACAGCAGTAGCAGCAGCCACAGGAGCGCTGTAAGCCACGCAGATCCAAGGACGCATACCGAGGCGGTAGCTCAGTTCCCACTCACGGCCCATGTAGCAGAACACGCCGATCAGGAAGTGGAACACAACCAGTTGGTAAGGACCACCGTTGTACAGCCACTCATCCAAGGAAGCAGCTTCCCAGATGGGGTAGAAGTGCAAACCGATGGCGTTCGACGAGGGGATCACAGCACCAGAGATGATGTTGTTCCCGTACAGCAACGAACCAGCCACGGGTTCGCGAATGCCGTCGATGTCAACCGGGGGAGCGCCGATGAAAGCGATAACGTAGCAGATGGTGGCAGCCAGCAGGGTGGGGATCATCAGGACACCGAACCAGCCCACGTACAGGCGGTTGTTGGTGCTGGTTACCCACTCGCAGAACTGATCCCACACGGAAGCGCCTTGGCGCTGTTGCAGGGTTGCAGTCATGGTTGGATGAATTGCTTTGTAGAAGAATGATTTGGCGGGTTTTGTTTCCCACGTGAATATAGATTAACTGCTGTGTTTAGTTTTGTAAAGAGGTTTTGACGATGATTTACACAAATTCCATTTTCCTTAACGTTTGAGGTCAAGGGCCATGGCCGATCGCACAGAGGCGGATTGCCGTACCCGTCAGCCTTTGGGGTCTCTGGTAACCTACAGCGCTGCCTACACGCTGGTTCCCACCTATGAATGTTTCAACCGCTGTCAGTACTGTAATTTTCGGGTGGAGCCGGGGGCCGATCGCTGGCTGGGCCTGGCAGAAGCAACAGTTAAGCTTCGATCACTCACCAATCCATTGCGGGATTGTTACAAACCACAATCGGGGCAATTCCCGATCGCCCCGACCAGCCCCCCCAGCTCCGGGCCGATTGAGATTCTGATTCTGAGTGGTGAGGTGCATCCCCGCAGTCCCCGGCGATCGGCCTGGATTCGGCGCATTGAGTCCCTCTGTCGGTTGGCGCTGTTGGAAGGGTTTTTGCCCCATGCCAATGTGGGGCCGCTCGATCGCGAAGAGATGGCTTATCTGAAAGCGGTGAATGTTTCGATGGGCTTAATGATTGAGCAGGTGAGTCCTGCCCTGGCCCAAACCGTCCATCGCCACGCCCCCAGCAAGGATCCATCCCGACGGTTGGCGCAACTGGCCCAAGCGGGAGAGTTACAGATTCCCTTCACCACGGGTCTATTAATTGGGATTGGCGAAACCGAGGCCGATCGCCTGGACAGCTTACGGGCGATCGGGCAAGTTCATCGCCAGTACGGCCACATCCAAGAAGTAATCGTGCAACCCCACAGCCCCGGTCGGGATCAAGTCTGGGAAGGCGAGGCCTGTTCGGCGGCCCTGTTGCTGGAAACGGTGGTGATCGCCCGGGAACTGTTACCACCGGAAATTGCGATTCAAGTGCCGCCCAATCTATTGAAAACAGCGGAATTGCTGCAACGGGCGATCGAACTGGGGGCAAGCGACCTGGGGGGAATTTGCCCGATCGATGAGGTGAACCCCACCTATGAACACCCGAGCCTGGCCCAACTCACCGACTGGGTGGCCGCAGCGGGTGGGCAACTGCGCCCCCGGTTACCGATTTACCCCGCCTTTGACGACTGGTTAAGCGATCCAATGCGATCGCTCGTGCAAAGCTGGCGCGATTTCCTCGGTTCCTCCCCAGATTCGCGAGATTCCCTCGGGCGATTCGACCCGAAACCAGGGCCTACAATGCAGAAGTTAATCAGCCGGCCCTAAGTCCGGTGTTCACGCCCGTTCCCATCGTCTGGTCTTGCTGCTATGTGTGCTTTGGAAATTCGCCCCGTCAATACGCCGGCTGATTTGGAACAGTTTTTAGATGTGCCCGATCGGGTCTATCACCAGGATCCCTATTGGGTTGCCCCCCTACGCAGCAGCATCGCTCGGCAATTGTCACCGGAGAATTCATTCCGCACCTATGGCCAATTACAAGCATTTGTGGCCTTGAATCCTGAACCGGTGGGGCGGATTGTGGCCACGGTGAATCAACGATTAGTGGAAAAGGAAGGGGAAGCGATCGGGCTGTTTGGCTATTTTGAAACCATCAATGATTTCAGTGTGGCCCAAGGGTTGTTTACGGCTGCTGAAACTTGGTTAAAAGCACAGGGCATGACCAAAGTTCGCGGCCCCATTGATCTGTCTACCCACAATAATTGCTTGATGCTGATTGATGGGTTTGATTCCCCACCCATGGTGATGATGCCCTACAACCCTTCTTACTATCCTGAATTGGTGGAGCAAGGGGGATTCAACAAAGCAAAAGATGCCTATGCCTATGAATATCCGCTCGATCGCCCCTTGCCCACTGAATTTGAAAAAGCCTATAAAATTGCCACCAAATCCGGCGTGAGCTTCCGCTCCATTGAAACCAAGGGTGAAGCCTTTGAGCGAGATGCCAGGATTTTATATCGTCTATTCACCGAAGCTTTTTCAGGAAATTGGAGTTCCACCCCACGCACCGAAGAAGAGTTTTTGGAAGAAGCGCGATCGCTTCAACAATTGGTTGATCCCGATGTGGTTTTGATTGCAGAAGTGGACGGAAAAGCAGTGGGATTTTTTATGGGCTTGCCAGACTACAACATCCCGCTCAAGGAAGTGAAAGGCAAGCTGAATTGGTGGGGAACGTTGAAGTTTCTTTGGTATCGGCGGCAAATCGATCGGGGGCGGGTGGTTGCCATTTGTTCTTTGCCGGAATATCAACGCAAATTGGTTCCCTTGGCCTTGATTTATTTGGGGTTGCGAGCTTGTCAGCAAAAGGGCAAACCCTACCGCACCTCTGAGTTAGGTTGGGTTTACGAGGACAATTCCCGATCGCGCCGTTTGATCGAAGCGGCCGGCGGCAAAATCTACAAAACCTATCGCATTTATGAAAAGTTCCTATCTCTAGCCTAGGCAATCTCTGAGCAGTAACTTAGGGTACTTGCCAAGCACCAGTCATCGTCGGGGCAAGGGGCTTAAGCCCCTTGTCGTCATCGATCAATGAGGCCCGCAGGCATTGGTCAACAAGCCCCACAGGCATCGATCAATAAGTCCCGCAGGTATTGATCAGTAAGCCCCACAGGCATCGATCAATGAGGCCCCCAAGATAGCGGTTTTAGCTCTTCAGACATCCCTATTCAAGCTGGATTCAAGCCGGGATTAAAACCCCTGAAAAACTTCACTCGCAATGCCCCAGAAAAGGCGCGATAATAGCATCATTGGCACTATTTCGCGCCTCTTCGCATGGCTGCCCAGTAAGTTCATGGGCCCTGAGCGATCGGCAGTAGGCGATTCAGTTAATCGGCCATTTACTAGGCCCTTGATAGGCGATCGGTTTAGGCACTGCAACCATGGTTTTCTCCGCCCCCGCGCCGGATGCTGCACCCAGCAACGGCCCAGCCCAGCCCAGTTCTCACCAGGCAAGTCCTCAACTGTGGCTCTATGACACCACGTTGCGGGATGGGGCCCAGTCGGAAGGTCTCTCATTTTCCATTGAGGATAAGCTACGGATTGCCCGCAAGCTCGATCGCCTGCGAATTCCTTTCATTGAAGGGGGTTGGCCCGGGGCCAATCCCAAGGATGTGCAGTTTTTTTGGCAACTTCAGGAAGAACCGCTGGAATTTTCCGAGGTGGTGGCCTTTTGCTCAACCCGCCGACCGGGCATGAACGCCGAGGAAGATCCGCTCCTGAAGCCGATTTTGGCCGCTGGGACACGTTGGGTAGCCATTTTTGGAAAATCTTGGGACTTGCATGTGACCGAGGGCCTCAAAACCACCCTCGATGAAAACATCGCCATGATCCGCGACTCGATCGCCTTCCTAATCAGCCAAGGGCGACAGGTGATCTACGACGCAGAACATTGGTTTGACGGCTATTTGGCGAATCCCGACTACGCGATCGCCACCCTCAAGGCAGCCCACGAGGCCGGGGCCGCTTGGTTGGCCCTCTGCGACACCAATGGCGGCACGCTCCCCCACGAGGTGGCTCGGATTGTGGCTGAGGTGCGGGAATGGCTGCCCGCGGCCCAATTGGGAATCCACACCCACAACGATTCCGGGACGGCAGTGGCCAACGCGATCGCCGCTGTCCAAGGGGGCGCAAGGATGGTGCAAGGCACGATCAATGGCTATGGCGAGCGCTGTGGCAATGCCAACCTCTGCACCCTGATTCCTAATTTGCAGTTGAAACTGGGGCTGAACTGCATTCCCGCCGCCCAGTTGGCGGAGTTGACGGCCACCAGTCGCTTTGTTAGTGAAGTGGCGAACTTGGCTCCGGACGATCGCGCGCCCTATGTGGGTTTGTCTGCCTTTGCCCACAAGGGCGGGATCCATGTCAGCGCCGTGGAACGCAATCCCCAAACCTATGAACATATCTCGCCCGATCGGGTGGGAAACCAACGCCGAATCGTCATTTCTGATCAGTCGGGTTTGAGCAACGTGTTGGCCAAGGCCCGCTCCTTTGGCTTAGATCTCGACAAACAAGACCCCGCTTGTCGGCAGATTTTACAAACCCTCAAAACCCTAGAAAATCAGGGCTATCAGTTCGAGGCCGCCGAAGCCAGTTTTGACCTGTTGATGCGAACGGCCCTCGGTCAGCGATCGAGCTTTTTTGTCCTGAAAGATTGCCGCGTTCACTACGACTTTGGTGAACCGAGCGATCGGGAATCCTTGGCCACCGTCAAGGTCACCGTGGGCGATCGCACCCTGCTGGAAGTGGCGGAAGGTAACGGCCCCGTGGCGGCCATGGATGCGGCCCTGCGGCGAGCGCTGGTGCAGTTTTATCCAGTGGTGGCTCAGTTCCACCTCACCGATTACAAGGTGCGAATTTTGGATGGCGGCGCGGGCACATCCGCCAAAACCAGAGTCCTGGTGGAATCCAGCGACGGCCACCAGCGTTGGACAACCGTGGGAGTCTCCGGCAACATTTTGGAAGCTTCCTATCAAGCCGTTGTGGAAGCGATCGAATACGGCCTGATTCTTCACGGTATTCAGACTTTGCAACCACTACCCCTACCTTTGGAGGTCTAAAAAGTCACATCTTTGGCAACCCTATGCCACGGAGGTGTTGCGTCAAAGTGCCATTCTTGAAGCAGGATTTTAGGGCTAAGAAATAGAATTCCCGATCGCAAAAGCAAGGGTTCGATCATGAACCTTTGCTCATCTTTAGTGCCCCAGATTCCAGCGATCCTACGGATTTTCTCTGAACTTGCGCCCCCCTGAGACCACATGGGGCCAACCGGAATCGGGGCTAATTTTCCGCCCTGGCCGCCCGTCAGGTCTGAGTCGCGGCCGCTCCCATGCCCACCCATCGGCTGGGCAATCTCCCTGGCAGTTTGCTCCCCGAGATATTTACCACTAATTCAAAAACGAGTTAACCCGAAAGAAAGTTATCTAAATTGGATCCCAGAGGAAAAAATTTAACAATAATTGAAGTTGCGACCCCTCTATTTGTGATAACTCTGAAGGAAAGATGGAAAAGGATCTTGAGGCAGTTCTGTGCTGAAATCAGCTTCGTCTGAAGGTGAGCAGGTGCGACGCGGCTTTCGGCAGCTCGTGGTGACTATTTTGTTGGTATCAGGGTTGCTTTACACGGGCGTGGCGAGTGTCCTGCTGAACACCATCACCAGCCTCGAACAAAGAACCATCGAAGAACATACCAACCGCTTTACTCGGTTACTTTACCGGCGATCGGCCCAGCTTTTGCCATCGGCCTGTGACTATGGCTATTGGGATGCAACCCATCAGTTTCTAAGGCAGCCCAATGAAGACTTTATTCGCAATAATTTTAGTCCAACCAATTATCAAAGTTTTGATTTAACCCTCATGGGCGTGGTGGGTCGTGATGGCAAAATTCGCTATGCCCGAGAGCGACAAGTTTCGAATCAGTCCGGCAGCACCGCCAACGATCGCTACCATGAACCCTCCACAACCCTGACGTATTTTTTGCAATCCTTGCCGAAAGGATTTCAATCAAACCCAGACCAAAAGCGGCTGGCAGGTGTGGTAGCCATTGACAATGATTTATTAAGCATTGCCATTTGCAGCATTCCCAATCCTCAAAAACCAGATCAAGTGGATGGTTGGTTTGTGATGGGTCAGCGGCTGGATGCTCGGTTGCTTCAAGATTTAAGCCAATTGGTTCCGGGGGCTTTGGAAATTAAGGTCAGCCGCCATTCCAACAATTTGCCCCTCTATGGAGCCTTTGATTTTACGGGTCAAGCCAGACGAAATCAGCGCACCGAAGTAACTGATTCATCGCGCAATTTGGTGGGTTATCGCTACTTAGTGGATGTGTATGGCAAACCTAGTGCGATCGCCCGGGTCACCATTACGCGCACCCTACACCAACATAGTTTGTATGGACTCTTAAGCATTGGCGGCATTTTGGTGCTGCTCAGTTTGGGATTCATTAGCCTGGCTTGGCAGGCCCTGCAACAGGCTTTGCAGAACTTGGATGAGCGCGATCGAGCGGAGGCCGCCCTAATTGAATCGGCCACTCAAAATCTCGATCGGGAAACCTATCGCGCTCGCATCATGGAACTGGAGTTAATCCTTCAGGATTTACGGGCTTCTCAGGCTCAGTTGATCCACAGCGCCAAGATGGAAAGCTTGGGCAAAATGGTGGCGGGCATTGCCCATGAAGTGAATAATCCCGTGAGCTTTATTCAGGGTAATTTGCGACACCTTAAAAAATATCAGCAGGATCTTTGCGACCTAATACGGCTGTATCAAAAATATTATCCCGTTGCCTACGATGAAATTTTAGATCGCTCTCGAGAAGTGGATTTGGCTTTCATCTTAGAAGATAGCGATCGGGTCATTCAGTCCATCGATCGTGGAGCCGATCGGATCTATCGGATTGTGAATGCCCTACGCAATTTTTCGCGATTGGATGAATCGGATTTGAAATCGGTGGATCTCCATGCGGGCATTGACAGCACGATCGAACTCTTAGACCACGCCTTAGAAGAACGCTCATTCCGACCAGCGATTGCGATCGAGCGAGTCTATGGCGAATTACCCCTCGTTGAGTGTTATGCACGCCAGCTCAATCAAGTTTTTATGCATTTACTCATGAACTCGATCGACTCCCTCGACGAGACCATGAAAAAACACTATCAACGCATTCATGGTAAACCGGCAGACTCAGCCCCGAGCACCCCAACCACCGCTCCCGTCATTTTGGGGGCGGGGCCAGGAACCGAAATTGACCTTAGCAATTCAGAACCCATTGATGGAGGAAGTTATCGTTCACCGGTCTTGAAAACCTCCACTGACCTACCCGCAAAGGCCCCCCGAAATTCCGGTCAACCAACGAGCCAATCAAAGCTGGAAAATGCGGGTATTGGCAACCTAAATTCTGAAAACGCTAGCACGAGCAATAATGCCAATAACACTAACAATAATCGGCGAAATCGAGGGGCTTCCTTTGCAGAGCAACTGAGATCCAAATTGCAAACCTTTGATGCTAATGGTTCAGGATTTGAGGCGGCTAAAGCTCCATTACAACCCACTATCACAATTCGCACCAAAGTGGATTTAAACCGCTGGGTTTTGATTTCCATTGCTGACAATGGCTTAGGCATTGACAAACAAGTTCAATCGCGATTATTCGACCCCTTTTTCACAACCAAACCCGTTGGGCAAGGCGCTGGACTAGGGTTATTTATTAGCCATCAAATTATTACGCAGCATGGTGGACAACTTCGCTGCATCTCTGAGCCGGATCAAGGTAGTGAATTTATTATTTTGTTGCCCCTGAAGCAGATTCGCGAAACCAAACCCCAGGAGGAGTTGGCAATGAAGTTGCGATTTAACCAGCTTCAGCGGGGCTTGAGTCATAGTCACGATCGGTCGCCCCATTTGGCTTCGGCTCCGGTAGTTTCTGGCACCGAGGAAGAAGCATCCAAGGGTTAACCACGCCACGGGAACTCCGTCCCTATGTAGTCCGCCCCCGGGGGCAAGTTGGTACAAGGTGGCTCAATTCGGCCGAGCGTAATCGGCCTAGCACGATCGCTCTAGCGCAATCGTTGGGCGATCGGGTCAAAACACAAACGACCAGCCCCCCAGGCCACCACCAGCGCACCAACAGAAACAGCCAGCGCCGCCGCCACCATCACCAAGAGCTGCACCGACACGGCCATCAACGGATCCATGCCTGCCAGCAGGGCCCCACTCACCAGACCTGGCAAAGTGAATAGTCCCGCACTGGTGAAACCGTTCAAGGTAGGCACAAGAGCCGATCGCAGGGCGGCGCGACAATGGGGCGCGATCGCCTGTTGGGCCGTGGCCCCCAAACTCAATCGCTGTTCAATATCGTTGCGGTGCGATCGGGCCGCCATCATCACCTGTTCCCCCGCGATCGCCGCCCCATTGGCCGCCGCCCCCAACACCACAGCCCCCACGGGAACCCAAACCCGAGGCTCAAACCACTGCCCCGGCCGCAGCACCAACAGCACCACCGGCACACTGGCCAACAGTCCGGCCCCCAACAGCCCGCCCACCAGCCAGGGCAAGAGTTGGGGCCATCGTTGCCCCATCTGTTGGTGGGCGGAAACCACCGCCAGCCCCCACAATCCCCCCAGGGCGATCGCCAGACTGCCCGGAGACGGAGCCGCCCAAACCAAGGCCAACAAACTGCCCACCGCCGTGAGTTGCAACAGGGCCCGCCCGATCGCCCGGCCCCAAGCCCGCGTCAGCCCCAAGCCTTGACTGGCACAGAGGCCCACTGTCCCCAACGCCAATCCTCCCAGCCACAACAAATCCACTGGTTCCATGAAAGAACCCAACTCAAAAAGACCTTAACGCCATCCTAAATCACGCATTAATTACGCATTAATTACGTATTTCTCCACAATTTCTCCACAATCCCTTCGCCATTACCACGTTGCCACCCTGTTGGGGCTGCGTAGTTGATCTGAAATTAATCTGAAATTAATCTGAAATTGATGTGCAATTAATACACCATCAATGCGTCATCTAACGATCCTGATGCACCATTGCTACGAAATAAATCTGCAATTATCATGTCGTTAACCTAGGATTAATTGAGCCTCCAAGTTAAATTTTCTTGAATAATTGATCGCAGTTATTGATTGCAATGATCAATTGTAATGTTTTATTTCATTTCAAAAAGTTTTGAGCATTTCTCCTATTGAAAACTACATGAATAATTTTATGGATCTTGAGAACAATCTTGAGATTTAGTTGAAAAACCTCAAGAAAGTCACACTGACTACCCATTTCTTGAACAAGATTTTTGTCATGATTTCAGAATTTTTCATTCCTTAAGTGATCCGGATTGAATTTGGAAGAGCCAGATTTAATTACAGAATTAGAATCCAGAAACTTTTTAGATTAATTTCCTCGTAAATTGACTATCTTAGAATTACTCAAGTAGAGAACATTGATGCGAGATGGCTCCATCAGCCATTGGGCTTAGTGATCGTTGCTATTGCCCAAAGAGGCGACCACAGGGCATTTCTCATCTTTTTGGCGATTCTCTTTTGATGTTTTTGTCAATGCCCTTGGCCCTATTGAGTGTTGGCTACCAGGAAAGAAGGCATTTTTCGGCGGCTTTGGGTTGGGTGAGTGATTTCAAAAAAAATAATTCTCATTCCCTGGCCCCATTGAGAAAACCTCTAGTCAGGACGAGTTAGCGCACTGTTTCACTTTGACCCCGCATCTGCCGGAATCAAGTTCTGGATTAGTTGGCTGCCATTAAGCTTTCACTGCCGGGATGATCCCAGTCGTCAACGCCTCAAACAACGGTCAAATGTGTCATGACAATCTGAATAGTGTGGCTGAATTTGGTGATTGAGGTTGAACCGTTTATCCGTTACAGGCTGCCTGAATTTACGCAAATCTACGTCGAATTTGGGAGTTTCTGCCATCCCCTAGAACGCTGCCTGCCAGCGTACCGATCATGAGTGGCTCGTTTGCGCAATCACTGCAATGGACCTTGACGGCGGAGGGCTGTCAACAGGTGCGATCGCTGCTCTGGCAGTCAACGTTGGATTGTCTCCAGGAATTAGGGAATTTGCCGGAATCCGGGGCGATCGCCACAGAGGGGGACGCAACGATCGGGAAGCGACAGCAGCCCGCTTTTGCCCTGGTGACGGGGCCGGGGCTGGCTTGGTTGTTGACCATGGAGCGATCGAGCGAGGGCGAGACCCCAACCGGGATGGCAACGGAAGCGCCGGAATCATCGATGCGACGGGGGCGGGGCCGAGGCCACAAGGCCAATGGCCGCGGGCCGATCGAGGATCCAGCGGCCACCACTCACCAAACCCTACGCCAGGGTTTAGATCAAACCACGCTCCATCCGGGGATCTATCACCTGCGGCTGACGGACGATCGGCGGGCCATTCAGGCGCTAATGAAAGAACGGGGACTGTTGAAAGTGCCCCAGGGCTGGCATAAGGCCAATGCATCGCTGCAATCGGCGGTGTTGGTGCGGTGGCTGGCCACTTGGACGCAGACCCTGGCGGCTCCTTTGTTGACCCAGGCCCCGGCCCCTCGGCCCTCCCCAACCCGATTGGAGGGCGATCGTCACCTGATTGATTTGCTGGTGGGGATTGTTCAGGAACAAGAATTGCCCGTGGTGATTGACCGCGCCTTGCAAACCCTCTGCCAAGGCTTGCGGGTCGATCGAGCGTTGATCTACCAATTTCAGGCGCGGTTACAGTCCATTCGGCTCTGGCGACAGGCGGATCAGGCGGCGGGGCTGCCCTCCCCTTGGGACGATCCGAACTGGCAAATGACTCGCGATTGCGTGACCTATGAAGCGCGTTTGGACGACCAGGTGGGTTCGGTGCTCTATGAGGGGGCCGATCGCTGCTTTGTGGATGACTTTGAACCCCAATGGCGATCGCAGGAACAGGAAACTTGGATCGTCAACGATGGGGGGCGCGATCGGGCGGCGCGGGCCCAACTGGCCGTGCCAATTTTGGCTCCCATGCGCGGATCGGTGGGGTTATGGGGATTTTTGGTGCTCCATCAGTGCGATCGGGCCCGGCTTTGGACTCCCGAAGAAGTGAGCCTGGCCCAACAGATTGCCCAGGGCTTGGCCGTGGCCGTGCGGACGGCTCACCTGGATGCCACCTTGCAGCAGCAGCAACAAACCCTCGGTCAGCAAATCAGCACCCAAACCAGGGTTTTGCAGGAAGCGCTGCTGGCCGCCAAATCGGCGGCCCGGGCCAAGAGTGAATTTTTAGCCACCATCAGCCACGAGCTGCGCACCCCCTTAACCTGCGTGATTGGCCTGTCGGCTACCCTGTTGCGCTGGTCTTTCGGGCAACTGAACCAAAAACAGCGCGACTATTTGCAAACCATCCACGACAGCGGCGAGCATTTGCTGAAGCTAATTGAAGACTTGCTGGAAATGTCGCAGGTGGAAGCCGGGCGCACCGTCTTGAACGTCAGCGATTTTTCAATTACCCAACTGGTGTACTCGGTGGTGAATGGCGAGCGGCCCCACGCCATTGAGCGCGGCATTGAACTGCTGCTAGAAGTGCAAATTTTGACCAAAGACGATCGCTTTTCGGCCGATTGTCATCGCGTGCGGCAAATTCTTAGCAATTTATTGGGCAATGCGATCAAGTTCACACCCGAAGGTGGCCAAGCGATCGTCCGAGTTTGGCGCGAACAAGACCTGTTGATGTTGCAGGTGGAAGACACGGGCATCGGCATCCCTGAGGATTGGATCCCGCAACTTTTTGAGATGTTTCACCAGTTCGATCCGTCCTACGGGCGGGTCTACGACGGCTTGGGTTTGGGCTTGGCCCTGACCAAGCAGTTAGTGGATCTGCACAAGGGCTGGATTGAGGTGGATTCTTTGCCCGATCGGGGATCGACTTTCACGGTGGGAATTCCCTCCCAAGCCCCCGCCGCCGAGCAACCCACCGCTCCCAACGGAGAAGAACCAGTGGATTGGCGACCGTCAGGCTCGGTGATTCTGATCGATGCCCAAGAGGAGCGGGCGATCGCCGTTTGTGAGCTGCTGATGGCGGCCGGCTACCAAGTGGTTTGGACTCCAGACGGGGCGATCGCCCTCTCCCAGCTAGACGTGTTGCAACCCCAGGTGGTGATCGTCAGTTTGCGGCTTCCGGGCATGGATGGCTGGGAAGTGGTGGCCGGATTGCGCCGCCAAGCGCCCCGAGTGCAAGTGCTGCTGTTGGGCGATCGCGCCGAGGCCTCACCGATTTTGGTCGATCATCCCAACCTGACAGTAGATGTGGTGCTGGGGGAAAAATTTGACCCGGAACGGCTTTTGCACGAGGTGAACACCCTGTCCCAAGCTGCCGCCCGCGCCATGCGCATGAACAGCCAAGCCACGGGCGTGATGACCCGTGCCCGATCGCCCCTCGCCGATCGCTCAAACGAGCGATAACCGACGATTGAGCGCGGCCCAACCGATCGGGGATTATCGTTGCTTCGGGATGGGTGGCGGTCAATCGACAAACCGTAGGGTATTTGGGAGAACGTTTTCGGGGTGACGGCTTGGTTGGCTTGTCTCCCACGCACCGCAGCCGCACCGCCATTGACGACCATTCCCACGAAGTCGTTGGGCCGCGATATTGCAGCGGTGCGTAGGGCATGAAGGAATTGTCGGGAATCAAGGGAGCGTTGCCTTACGCACCCTTGTATGAGTGGAAAAGCGCTCAGGATTCGTAGATGTCGCGGCGGTGGCCAATGCGATCGATTGTGATTACTCGAATGATGCGATCAACTTCATAAATAATGCGATAGTCGCCGACTCGGAGTTTATAGAAACCTGCGTAGGTTTGCGGAGAGGGGCAGGGGCTGAATTTGGGCAAAGTTATCAGCTAGCCATTGAATTTTGCTGACTACTCGTTTCTGAATTGTTTTGGGCAACTGTTCAAGGTCGATGACGGCTTGTGGGTCGTATTCAACCGAATAACTCATGGTTGGTCGAGTCCTAAACGGGCCATGACTTGTTCGGTGCTGAGGGGTGTTGTTTGACCCGATTGCCGCCGATCGCGCTGTTGCAAGAGTGCTTCGGCCAGGCCGGACTTGAGCGGTAAATTGGCTTCGGAGTCCGTGAGCATTTCTGCGAGGACTTCTTGGATGGTTTCCCGCAGCAAGCTTTTAAATAAATCCGTGAATTCTTCGATCGTTAAGTCTTTAATTTGCATGATTTTGCCTCCTCTAGGGCGATTGTAGCTGTTACCCCATGTCTAACAATTCCTTTGCTGAGATTGGTTGGGCTACAACATCATCTACGGGCGATCGAAATCGAAGAGGCGACGGAGCTAGCGCCGCCAGGCCCGCCACAGACGCACCCACCAAGATGAGCCGGATCGTTGTGGGCGGTGGTTAGGAGATGGCTCGCCGATTTGGGGAGCGCGGGGAATTTCGACGGAAATCACTTGCGTCAAGCCAGCCAGTAATTCTTCGCAGGTTGCGACTTCGTGATCGAGACCCAACTCGCGAAATAAATCCCGAGCAGATTCGTAGGCGGTTTTTGCTTCCCAGATTTTGCCAAGTTTGGCCCAGGCATCGCCCAAGCCCCACAGGGAGTTGGCTTCTCCTTGGCGATTACCGATCTCGCGTTTGATCGCTAGGGATTGCTTGTGAAAGTCGATCGCCCGCTGGTATTGCCCGAGGGAATAGTAGGCATTGCCCAGACCGCCCAGAGAGTTGGCCGTGAATTGACGATGTCCAACTTCGCGACAAATGACTAAAGCTTGCTCGTAAAAGTTAATCGCTCGCTGGTGCTGTCCGAGGGAATCGTAGGCATTGCCCAAATTGCATAGAGAGCCACCTTCTCCTGACCGATCACCGATCTCACGTTTGATGGTCAGGGATTGCTCGTGAAAGTCGATCGCCTGCTGGAATTGCCCGAGGGAATCGTAGGCATTGCCCAGACCGCACAGGGAGTTAGCTTCTCCTTGCCGATCGCCGATCTCGCGTTTGATGGCTAGGGATTGCTCGTGAAAGTCAATCGCCCGCTGGTATTGCCCGAGGGAATAGTAGGCATTGCCCAGGTTACCTAGGAAGGTGGCTTCTCCTTGGCGATCACCGATCTCGCGGACGATTGCCAGGGCTTGCTCTTGATAATCAATCGCTCGCTGGAATTGCCCGAGAGCACGGTAGGTATTGCCAATATTGGCCAGCGAGGCAGCTTCTCCTTGGCGATCACCGATCTTGCGAGCGATCACAAGGGATTGGTCGTAACAGTCGATTGCCTGTTGGAATTGACCCAGGGAATCGTAGGCATTGCCCAGACTGCCTAAGGAGTTGCCTTCTCCTCGCTGATCGCCAATCTCGCGGGCAATTGCCAGGGATTGGTCGTAACAGTCGATTGCCTGTTGGAATTGACCAAGGTAATAGTAGGCATTGCCCAGACCAACTAGGGAGTTGGCTTCTCCTCGCTGATCGCCGATCTCGCGGATAATTGCCAGGGATTGCTTGTAAACATTGAACGCCTGCTGGACTTGCCCGAGGGAATCGTAGGCATTGCCCAGATTGCCCAGGGAATTGGCTTCTCCTTGGCGATCACCCGTCAGCCTTGCCAGTTCGCCCTCATGATGCCAATCTTCGATGTAGTTGTTGATATCGGCTTTGGTTTGCCATTTACCCAAGCCCACATACCGCTGATCGTGATAGGCGATCGCGAATCGGTGGGCCTCAATCAAGTCCGGTTGTTGGCGCTGCACAAATTGCTGGACGATCGGTTGCCAACGATAGACAAATTGGCGCGGCGCATCGGGATCGGTCAGCGGCAAACAGTCTTGGATCAGGAACGATCGCCCCGCCAACTCCGGCAACAGGTTTGGGTAATCCTCCGTTTCAAACGCAAACGCCACCCGCAGCGCACAGAGCCGCCCCAACCAGTCCCGCAACTCCGGCGACAACCGCTCAAAACTCCACTGCAAAACCGTTTCCAGCGTCGCTTGCGGATCGTCTCGGTGTTGATCGGCGATCGCAAAGAAATCCGCCGGTAACTTCGACAAATGCGGATCTGCATCGCATTGCGTCACCAAAAAACCCGCCGCCAACCCCAAAATCAACGGGTAGCCATGCACCTGCGCCGAAAAAGCCCGCAACTCCGCCTCAGCGCCCCGAATTCCCCGATCCCGCAGGAAATTGGCTCCCTGCTCAATCGAAAAGCCCTCCGCCAAGTCGATCCGCCGTGTCCCCATCCCCGCCGGTAAGTCGCGACTGGTGAACAACACCCAACCCGCCGCCCCCCGGCACGATCGCCACTGTTCCCAAAACTCCCGATAGTCGGCGGGCAGCTCCCGCCCCTCCAGCACCGTTTCCAGGTTGTCCAGCACCCACAAACAGGGACTTTGCTGCAATTTCAGCAGCAACAGCCGCAACAATTCCGACTCCTCCAGCCGTTCCGCCTGCTCCTGGTTTGCCGCGCCAAACTGGACGATCGCCCGCCGCGCCACCTCCGCAAACCCCTGACCCCGCCCCAAATCCGTCCAGAGTCGCCCCGCCCAGGGTTCCGCTTTCTGGGGGCGATCGAACCATTGGGACGCGAGGGTGCTTTTGCCCGCCCCACCGGGCCCCACAATCACCGCCCAGCGATCGCCCTGCGACCGCCGCCACCCATCGAGCCGCGCCAACTCCGCCGTCCGCTCAATTTCACCGGTTGATCGCCCCGGCCGCAAATCCGACTGGTCGATCGGCCGATCAGGGCGAGTCCCCATGTAGACATCGCCATGAACGTCCCGCAGAACTTTGATGTCGGCATTGTCCCCCGCTTGGAGGTCAATCTCTTGGCGATCGTCCTGAGTAGCCAATGGGTCGGGTCTCCTGGCGGTCAATTACGCTTCAATCAAGGGGCGATCAAGGGCGATCGGCTCACCTGTGATGATCGAGTACAACACATCAGGATCGAGGTCGGCATCATTGGGCCAAGCGATCGAGCCGATGTCGGAATTCACACACACTTGCTCAAAAAAGTGGCGATCGGCTAAGGGTGCAAACACACCCTGAAAGGAAATTAATTGGGCTACATCAACTGTGCCAATCACTCCATCTTCAAAACCAATTTCTAAACAGAACTGATCTAGAACACGCACCGAAACAATATCAATAAGCATGGGTGGCTGACCTACTCTAGCGGATCAATCTTTTGCAAAGGCTTCTCTGAGCGAGCGTACAACCAATTTTCTTGTAGTTCTGCCTGGTGAGCTGCTGCCCATTCGACCACAAGACCTAGTACCCGAGGCGATAAATTCCCTTTAAGAACCGACAGCGTTTCGATCGAAACCAAGGCTCGCTGATTTCCATATCGCACATGAAAATGGGGCGGGCTGTGATCGTTATAAAACATTGTCACGGCGATACCAAAGAAGCGGCTGATTTCTGGCATTGAATCATTGTCTCCAGCTTATTAACGTCGATGGTTAAGATCGATTTTTCGAGATGCGTTTAACCATTCGATCGCTACAATCTCCCCATCTTCGCCATAGCTGACAATAAGACCGCCCGGTTCAGCAGTTGCTTCGATTGGTGATGAATCGTTCAAAATCCATACCAGCACATCTGCCTCGGGGTCATAGCGAATTTGCATCATTTCTGTCCTGTTTGGCGACATCTTGCGGGTCAGATGCCTGCGCATTGAGAGATCAATGCTCTATAGCGCAGGCTTCTAGCCTCCCGATTTCAACGGTTTAAAAACTAACGTTGCCGCCATTGGTATGAATATCGCGAACCACTTTCACGGTACTGTTTGCGCCGGTTTGAATGTTGACTCCAGCGCGATCGGCCTGTTGTTGGGTTTGGGATTGGGCTTGTTGCACTAGGGGGTGCAATTCTTGGGCCATCGCCCGGACTTCCTCCGCAAAGGGCGGATCGTTCACCAATTCCGCATCGAGAATCACCACCGCTTGAACATCGATCGCCCCCGTCGGTGTTTCCGGTAGGGCGGGCAGTTCCGGGCGGCGGGCCAGGCGATCTCGGATTTTGCGCCAGAGGGTTTGCAGCTTGGGCAGGGCCGCTTCGGTCAGTTTTCCGGCTCCGGCGGCGATGAAGCCATCCACGACCATTTCCAGCAACTGAGCGGCGGTTAATTCAATCAGCATAGATTTGTGAGCAGGGCGATCGACCCTTTTAATCTAGCCCTTGCAACCGGATCAAGGCGATCGCCACGACCGAGAGCCAGAGTGCTATCGTAGGCATCGGTTGAGCGTTTCACCGGGCGATCGCAACAGCCCGCCAATTCCCCATGACCGACTGGCTCGAACACAGCGTTCAAGTAGAAGTTCCGGTTCCGATCGAGCATGTGTGGAGCCTTTGGTCTGACCTAGAACAAATGCCCCGCTGGATGAAATGGATTGATTCGGTGCATATTTCCGATGCGGATCCGGAAATTTCCATTTGGCAGTTTGCTTCGGGAAATTTCCGGTTTGATTGGAAGTCGCGAATTGTGCGGCTGGTGGATAACCAAATTATTCAGTGGGAATCGATCGACGGGTTGCCCAACCGGGGAGCCGTGCGGTTTTACGATCGCAAGGGCAGCAGCATCGTGCGCATGAGCATCGCCTATGACATTCCGGGGATCGTTGGGCAGTTGATGGATCGGCTGTTTTTGGGGCGGATTGTGGAATCGACGCTACAAGCAGATTTGGAGCGCTTCCGGGTCTATGCCGAACAGTCCTTGCAACAAACGGGCCCCACTTAAAGCCGTTGTTGGGGCGATCGGGACTGGCGCAACCGGCGTTTGGGGGGCACTGAGCATGGAGCAATCAACGGCTCTAGGTGGCCATGCCCGATCGCACGGTGTTGTTCTGGCGGCTGAGATAGGCCTTCAGGCGCAACAAACTGGTCACATGGCCTAACCGCAAGGGCAAAATCGAGATCCCTTCAACGCGCGATTGCAGCCATCCATCGCCCCAATGCCATTCGTGGTGGCCATCGATCGCCCCGGCCAGAATGAGCGAGAGGCCCCGATCGTTTGCCCACTGAACATGATGCTGAATTTCCAGGGGCCCTAGCCAACTGGTGTAGGTCGTGCCGGTGACCAGGCGATCGGGCAAATTTGCCGAAAACCGCTGGGGGCCAATCCAATGGGGCCATTCGCTAGGGCGCAGAATGCTATCGCCAATTAGGGTTGCGGAAGCTTCGAGTTCAATGCGCAACTGGGCTTGTTGAAATGTGCCGAACATAGGCTTTGGGGTTCCGTAGGTTGTGCCGTGATTTGGACAGATCCAATGGATACAATGAATTAATAACGCAGGTTAAGAAATGTAAGGGTTTTGTCATGGGCGATCGTCTAATCCGAGCCACTGCCGCCGATGGGGGTATCCGCGCGGTGGGAGCCATCACCACCCGTTTGACCGACGAAGCCCGCGCCAGGCACAACCTATCCTACGTAGCCACCGCTGCATTGGGTCGCACCATGACGGCCGGCTTGCTGCTGGCTGCCAACATGAAGCGCACGGAAGCTCGCGTCAATTTGCGCTTTCGGGGTGATGGGCCCTTGGGCGTGGTGATGGCGGATGCGGGCTGTGATGGCACGGCTCGGGGCTATGTGGGTAATCCTAGTGTGGAGTTGCCACCCAATGCCAAGGGCAAGCTCGATGTGGGCGGGGCGATCGGGAAAGGCTACCTCTACGCTGTGCGTGATTTTGGCTATGGCTATCCCTATTCCAGCACCACGGAAATTGTGTCCGGGGAAGTGGCTGAGGATGTGACGCATTACTTGGCGAATTCTGAACAAACGCCTTCGGCTCTTTCCTTGGGGGTGTTTGTGGAGCCAGACGGAGTGACGGCGGCCGGGGGATTGCTGATTCAGGTCATGCCGCAGGCCTCGATCGAGGATTCGGCCCTGGCGCTGTTGGAAAGCCGCATTGAAGCTCTTCAAGGGTTCACCCCACTCTTGCGGAGCGGCAAGTCTTTGCCCGAGATCCTGCAAGATCTGTTGGGGGATATGGGGTTGGAAATTTTCCCGGAAGTGCAAATGTTGCGATTCCACTGTGGTTGCACCAATGAGCGTGTGCTGCGGGCCCTGAAGACGTTGGGCGAAGATGAACTTCGGGACATGATTGTCAAGGACGGCGGCGCAGAGGCCACCTGCCATTTCTGTAATTCGGTCTATCAAACGGATGTTTCAGGCTTGGAGCAACTGATCCAAGAATTACGGGCCGAGGCGGCGAATTCCTAGATCAACGCCATCGGGGCAACTTTTTTCCGCAGGGGGCTTGCATCTCTCGGAAAATTTGCTAAACTTGGTTTCGCCGCACAACGGCGCGGGGGTTTAGCTCAGTTGGTAGAGCGCCTGCTTTGCAAGCAGGATGTCAGCGGTTCGAGTCCGCTAACCTCCACTTAGATCCCAACAAATTAAAACAACTTAAACCTTGGAAGCCATGGCAGTATTCTTAGCGTGGTCTTCGGGGCTAGCTAGTAGCGCGACAGGCATAATGCATTAGGTCAAAGTTGCAGGGCTAGTCGTGGTAACAAGGGGCTTAAGCCCCTTGCTGCCTAACGATCAGGTGACGGTAACAGTCATATAGTCTGACCCAGTGAATTAAGGCAGCCGCGCTACTAGAGTTTGGTTGATGGCTCTCGCCCTTGATTGCGCTGGGCTGGCTCTAGTGGGCTGTGGCGATCGGTTGGGGACATGAAACCAGCCCGCAAACCACCGCCATCGATCGGGGCCAAGAGCCAAATTGACCGGCCCCGATCGGGCTAATTGTCCATTGGAACGGTGTTGCTGAGAGGGTTGGGTCTCAACGCGCCGGTCTGGATGTTATTTGCGATTATTTGCGATCGATCCAAACCTTCAGCGCTTCGAGTTGCAAACCATCACCCCGCAAACCGCAGAACTCGCCACCACTCAGCACATTGGAGTTGCCATAGCGGGCAAAGTGTCCTTGGTAGAAGAGTTGATAGCGATCGGCTTCGGGGCCCGTCAGCTCGATCGTGAATCCTTCTAGGCGGCGACTTTCGCGACGGGATCCGACATATTCCCCTTCACCCACCCAAGCCGTGTCACCGGTGCTTTGCAGGTGACCCATGTAGCGGATGCCCAAACCGGGAATCGGTTGCTTAAAGCGAATTTGCATCCCTTCAATGGCGCGAGATTCGCCGATGGTTCCAGCAAATTCCCGATCGCTGAAGGTGCGATCGCCAATGCCGCCGATGTGTACCATCACTTCCAATGCCACCGAGCCAACCGTCGAAGCCGTGGCCCCAAAAATCACATCATTGGCTTGCAAAGGCGCGACCGTTTGGGTGTTGGGGGCTTCGCGGGGAGCGGGGGCCGCTTGACCACCCACTTGCAGCTTGCCTCGGGACGCGGCCACGGCCAGCGATCGACCAAAGGAGCGGGCCACGGTGTCTTCCAGTTGCACCCAGCGATCGTCATCTAGGCGATCGGCCTCTTCCAACAGGGTCAAAAGGGCACAAAGGGGATGATTACCCTTCACCAGGGAGATGGCCACCTGGGGCAAATTCGTGGGCACAGCGGTGGCTACCAGGCCGCGCACCTGCCGCGCTTGGGTTTGGCAATCTTCGAGGGCCCCTTGGGCATCGCTGCTGCCGCTGTAGCGAATAGACAGCAGGCGATCGAGCATGGCCAGCGCCTGTTGTTGAACCGCTTCCGGCGATCCAATGGGCATCAAGGAGCGAATAAAGGCTTCCAGTTCCCGCACAGAAACCAAGTTAGCCGGAATGGCTCCCCCTGTTAAACCCGCTTCCTTGGCTAGGGCGATCGCGCGATCGCGTAGGGTTTCAAACACTTGTTGATAGCGGGCAGCTTCCTGGAGCAGACCGGCACTGGGTGGCGTACCCAAATTGGTTAACTCACCGGCCGCCAGGGAAAGCCGGGTCCCCAAGCTGTTGTAGCTACTGGCGAGGGCGCTCAACTCTTGCAGCAGGGTGTCGAGGGCGAGCATAGGAAATTCAGTTTGAAGGGATTGAGTTAGTTGAATGGACTCCTGGGCAATGGTTTGGGGTATGCACAATTGGGGTGCGACTGACGATTCGGCATCCGTGATTCATCGTCTGTGATTCAGCATCCGTGATTCAGTATTCGCGAATCTTCGATCCCCAACCCGATCGATCTGATTCGATCAATCAGGCCAATTGTGCTGGATTAACCAAGCCTAGTGGAGCCAACGATAACCATACCACCGGCTCTAATCGGCCAATGAATTCATGAATTTATGAGTTTGTGTATAGGTTTGTGGAAATTGAGTTTGTGGCACTTGGTTGATGGGCGGTAATTGATCCACGGGCGATCGGTTTGCAGTAGAGACGATCGCACCGTGGCGTTTCAACCCCTTGGGTTAATTGATAGCCGCTGGCTTCATACAATTGCACGGCCGTTGCAAGGACGCTGGCGGTTTCCAACCAAGCAATCTGGAAGCCATGCCTAGCCGCAGCTTGCTCCAGTTGTTGCAACAGCCAGCGCCCCAAACCCTGACCACGGGCCAATGGAAGCAGATACATTTTGCGGATCTCAACCGCGCGATCGCCTCGGTCGATCGGATAGTAGGCTCCAGTGCCTACGAGCTGCGACCCTTGATAGATCACCCAAAATTCTCCCCCGGTCGCAAGATAACAATCTTCCACGGCCAGGACATCTCGATCGGCCCCTGTCGGTTCCCAAGGCAGACCATACTCCGTCAGCACAGTACGGATCACAGTTGCGGCAGCCGCCCGATCGCGAGGTTGCCAATCCTGAATCCGAAACCCCTTAAACACTGCTTCCATGGCATCTAACAGGCAGGATTCCAACCCAAGCGGTTTCCACTAAGCCGCCAAGGGATTAAAAGTCGGCTCCAGGGTCTGTTGTTCCCAAGCGGCCAATGCCGCCGCTTGCGATTCGTAGATGGGAAACACCCGATCGAGCTGAGCAATTTCAAACACCATCCGCACCGGATCCGAGGGCGCACAGAAGAGCAGCGCTCCACCCTGCTGTCGAGCCAATTTGAAACCAGCAATGAATGCCGAAAGACCGGAACTGTCGATTGAACTCACCTGAGATAAATCCAGCAACCAAACCGGGGCGGAAGTGTCCGTAGCGCTAACTTCCTGGGCCAGTTGCTCAAATTGTTGACGCAGATCGGCGCTGCTGTGGGTGTCGCAGCGACCTTGGAGTTCGAGTACATGAGGGCTGTACATCATGGGCACCATAAACCTTCCTAGAGAGCGAGCATTAACAACCGGCTCGGGGCCGGCCCCGTATTTCGAGCCACGGGTCTATTCTGCTAATTGGAGGAGAGTGGAGGTGCGGCGGCGATCGCCCTAATAGGGTAATCGCGATCGCAAGTTACACGGGGCTAACTGGACTACCAAATGGGGCGCACCCCCGATCGTTGCCCGTTACCAAGGCTATTTTGTCAAGAGAGCGGCCCGGCACACCCTGGAAAAGGTTCGGAGATTACGACCTGAGACGGGCGGTGATGGTTCCAGCCGCTGCTCCTCGATCGGGCTGTTGGCTCAGGGAGTCAAGGGGCTGAAACGTTGCGATCGACCCAGTTTTCTGTTGATGAACCCCAGCGTGGCCCCCTGAGCCAGGTTGCGCCCGCCACTGGGCGATCGGCTAAAGGCGGCAATCACGAAACCGTGCCGGTCAAATCACTCGGATGAAAGTACTCATAAATTTGTTGGGCCAAGCGGGGGCCAACGCCGGGGACTTCCTGTAACTGGGCAGGTGTAGCCTCGCGGATGTAGTCGATTGAGCGGAAGTGGGCTAACAGTTGCTTTTGGCGATGGTGTCCCAAGCCGGGAATCTCTTCGAGGCGCGATCGCCGCATTCGTTCCGTGCGTTTTTGGCGGTGGAAACTGACCGCAAATCGGTGAGCCTCGTCCCGCAAACGGCGCACCAACTGCACTCCCGGCTGCTCTGGATCCGTGCGTAGGGGCTGGGATTCTTCGGGCAAAAAGATTTCCTCGCGTTTTTTGGCCAGGCTCACCACCCGCAGCTCATCCAACAAATCCAGATCCCGCAACACGGCCACCACCGCCGACAGTTGCCCCTTGCCTCCATCAATCACAACCAAATCTGGCCAATCTTGGGTTTGACGCTCACGTCCACCCAAAACGCTCAGCGCCGCATTGGGTGCGCTACGGGGTTGGTAATCGCGGAATCTCCGCCGAATGGTTTCCGCCAAGCTGGCGAAGTCATCGGAGTGGCCGGGGCCAATTTCAGGGTTCCGAATTTTGTAATGACGGTAATGTTGCTTGGCAGGCAAGCCATCCACAAACACCACCCGCGAGGCCACCGCATCGGATCCCTGGATGTGGGAAATGTCATAGCACTCAATCCAACGGGGCAGATCGGGCAAGTCCAAGAGATCTGCCAGATCCTGGAGGGCGGCTTGGTTTCGATCGCTGCTGCGTTGGGTGCGGGCTAATTCGTAGTCCGCGTTGCGGGCCACCAGAGCAATCAAGTCCGCTTTCAGTTGCCGTTGAGGGGTTTCGATCGCCACCTTGCGGCCCCGGCGCTCACTCAGCCAGTCCGCTAGCCAAGGCCCGTCGGGCAATTCGTACTGCACCAAAATCTCCGCCGGAATTTCAACGGATTCCACGGTGCTGTAGTGCTCTTCGAGGGCCTGTTGCAAAATTCGCCCCAAAACGCTGGGGGCAATGGCTGGGGCCATAACTGGTGGAATAGCGGCTTCGGTTTCGGCAGCAACTTCGGTCGTGGCTGGGGCGATCACTTCGGCGACAACGGGCGATCGGGACTCGGATGTTATGGGGGCCGTGGTGGTCGGTGCGGGAATTTCCGCCACAAAACCCAACCGCCCCACCAGCCGCCCGGCCCGAATTTGGAACAGTTGAATGCAAGCATGGCGATCGCTGGTGGCCAGGGCGATCGCATCGCGAGAAACCCGATCGTTGGGCAGCTCCACCTTGCGATCGGCCCCCAACTGTTCCAAGCCTCGCAGTCGATCGCGCAACTGAGCCGCCAGCTCAAAATTCAGTTCCTCCGCTGCGGCAATCATCTGCTGCTGGAGTTGCTCCATCAACTCGCCCGATCGTCCCTGAAACACCATGGCCACCTTCTGCACTGTTTGGCGGTAATTCGCTGGTGTAATCAAACCCTGACAAACACCCGGGCAGCGGCCAATGTCGTAGTTCAAGCAGGGGCGATCTCGAAACAAGGGCTTTGGCCGTTGCCGCAAGGGAAACAAACGCTTCACCAGCCGCAACGTTTCCCGCAAGGCCCGCGCATCGGTGTAGGGGCCGTAGTAGCGATCGCCGGGTTGGCTCAGCTTGCGTTTGCGGGTAATGAACAGCCGAGGATAATCCTCCGACCAAGTAATGCAGAGATAGGGATATTTCTTGTCATCCTTCAGCAGCGTGTTGAAGTGGGGTTGATGCTGCCGAATCAGGTTAGCCTCCAAGGCCAGGGCTTCCGATTCCGTATCGGTAACGATGAATTCAATCTCCGCCACCTGCCGCACCATCAGTTCCAGGCGCGGACTGTGCAGTTGCTCCCCGATCGGCTTGTGGGACTGACCCTGAAACGGCCGGAAGTAAGAGCGAACCCGCGATCGGAGGCTTTTGGACTTGCCTATATAAAGGATGCGATCGCGATCATCCTTCATGAAATACACCCCCGGCTCCCGAGGCAACTCGGCCAAGCGGGTCACCAAACGGGGGCGATCGTGAATGAGCAACCGTTGATTAACGCCCATGCTGACCCGAATTTCATCAAAATCATCCCACCCCTGTACAATGCCCCATAACCTGAGCCACGATCTCCACCACCTCTCCCAATTTTCCCGTGAATCTTGGGGAACCCATTGGAGAGCCTAGTCGTCAAGGGCTTCAGCTAGACAGTATCAGTCAACCTAAGGTAAACTTGCGCTGGCTGTACGAGTCTTTTTGGCAGTCTCAGATCAACAGAAAGCTCATAAGCTGCCTGTCACTGGATGCAACGCTGAATTGTCGATCGTTTGGTACAAGCACAGACATACAGCTACAGCAAATTTCAGAGGAGTGGAATAAGTGACTCAGTTCGGCAACAACCTACCCAACTTTTTGATTGGGTCTGGCGTAGATACCCTGATCGGTCTGGGGGATGCTGACTCGCTCGTCAGTAGCACCGCCGGCCGTAACGCAATTTTTGGTAACCAAGGCGCTGACTCGCTGATCAGCCAAGGTGGCGCTGACACCATCTACGGTGGTCAAGGCGCTGACATTATCCGCAGCCGCGGCGGCTCGCTGCTGTATGGCGATCGCGGCAACGACACGATCGTGGGTGAGTCTGTCTCCACTGGTATCATCGGCGGTTCGACTGCTGGCGGTGGCGACACCATGTACGGTGGCGAAGGCGATGACTCGCTGGTTGCTAACTCCGTTGGTCCTTCGGCTCTGTTCGGTAACCAGGGCAACGACGCACTGGTAGCTGGCAATCGGGCCGACACCCTGTACGGTGGTCAAGGCAACGACACCCTGACCTCGACCGTTGGTGGCCTGCTGTACGGCGATCGCGGCAATGACAATATCGCTCTGAGCGGCGGCTCCGGCGTTGCTGGTGCAACGGTTTACGGTGGCGACGGCGACGATGCAATCACCGGTGGTGGCCGTACCCTGCTGTTCGGTAACCAAGGCAACGATACGATCACGGCTGGTGCCGCTGACTCCGTATACGGTGGCTCGGGTGCTGACGTGTTGACCGCCAGCGGCTCGGGTGCCTTCATCTCTGGCGACCTTGGTAACGATATCCTCCGCAACACCGGTGCTAACAACACCCTGGCTGGTGGCGAAGGCGACGATACGATCACCTTTGACGGTGGTGCTGCCTTCTCGACCGCTTCCGGTGGCGGTGGCAAGAATTTCCTGCAAATCCTGCCCACCATCACGGGTTCGGGTAACGTGCTGATTGCCGGCAGCCTGGGTGACACCCTGGTCGGCGCTGGTGCGAACACGATCCAAGGTGGCGCTGGCGATGACTCGCTGGTCTCCCAAGGGTCGAACGTCACCCTGGTGGGCGGCGCTGGTCGCGACACCTTCAACGTGTTGGCAGGTGGTGCAATCTCCGGTTTCAACCCTGGTGAAGGCGACACGATCATCTCGGGTACCGCTCCCTTTACGATCATTGCTGGCAGCACTGGCTTGTTCCTGACCGGTACCCCGAACCGCGATACCCTGACCGGTGGCGCTGGTAACGATACCCTAGAAGGCCTGGGCAACGCTGATGTGCTAACCGGTGGCGCAGGCGCTGATGTGTTCCTGTTCCGGGGCGTTCAGATCCGCGATGTTGCTTCGGTTGCCTTTACTAACAATGCAATTCCTGTTGCTGGGACGATTGGCGAAGGAACCAACCCGCTGACTCCCCAGACGGTGACATACTTTGTTAGAAACCCCGGTATTGGTGCTCCTGAAGCTCCGGGCACTGCTGCCATTAGCACTGCTGGTGCTTCGTTTACCTTCTCCAGCGGTGCTGGTACGATCGGGATTGTCAGTGGCGTTGGTACTGCCGGTACCGCCCCGATTTCTATTCCCACAAGTAGCCTACCGACCTACGGCGCAACTCTAACAATTGCCTATGGCACAGCCGGTGGCTTTGGTACAGGGGTCACTCCTCAGTTCGGCTCTCAAGCCCCGACGGGTACTAATTTAGTTCCCATTCAAGGTTACGGCTACTCGCTGTCTGGTTTCGATACGATTACTGACTTTGAGGCTGGGGTTGACCAAATTCGCTTGGAAGGTCGCCTCTTCTCGAATGGAACCAGCGCTCCGAGCGCGAATGATCCTGGTCAGTTCCTGACGGTCGCATCAGTTTCCGGAACTAGTGTGACCAACATTGCTGGCAAAGATGCTCTGTTGTTCTACGCTCAAGACACCGGCATTCTGTACGGTCGCGCAGCTACCTCTACCTCAAATGCAAACCGAGCAGGTAGCTTTGGCACCCAGTTCTTCTATGACCCAACACCCCGGGTTACAGCAGGTACTCTTGCTAGTACCAGCTGGAATGGTACTAGCAGCATACTGCTGCAGAGTGGGGGATCTCCGACAGTTGCAAACACCATCGGTACGGTGCAGTACATCATCCTACCGCAATCGCCCCAAGTGCCCACTGCGTTTGCGGGTACTAGCACCAATCTCCTGCCGATTCCGTTCGCGCAAGTGCTCAAGGGCGGTGCACCTGTCACCGACCTGACCTACGGTCGCGATATCGTGATCTTCTAAGGTTTGGCAGATTGACTCTCAAGGCAGGGTTTCGACTCTGCCTTTCCTCCCCAGCTCGGATTCCGGGTCTGGGGAGTTTTTCTTTGGGTGTGTAGGGACGATCGCCCGCTTAAACCGTGTCAGAAGGTAGGCAGCAGTCGTTGGGGAAAATGTTAGAAATTGATCAGAGTTCTGAAATATTTGCAAATTTAGTCAAGCTAGCTATATTTTTGACGCGGTACTTTCCGTAAGTCATTACTATGTCAAATTCGGGATATTAATCAATGGCTGATCAGGGTTAGGTTGTGGTGAAATCCTAATCGCTGATTTAAAAAATGCCAATTTGTCTATGTAAAAAATGATGCTTTTGATTGCGTCCCATTGGTTCTACTCACGGAAATCGGATCGGTTATAAAGGATCTGTAATCAGGACTAAGATGGGTTAATTAGGCTCTTAAAGTCATTAAACCTAGAACGAAATTAATGCCTTTAAGAGAATTCTTGACCGTAAAAACGGGGTCGCCTTGTATTTGTTAATTGAGTTGAGATCTTGCTTGTGTTGAGCATGATCCGACTGGAATGTCAGCGTGGAGTTTTATTGATTCGAGTATTGATTTTTAAGGGGCAAACAAGAACGCGGTCATGGTTGATGCGACTGGTGGAGTTGGATTGCTTGCCGTTTTTGATTAGTCAGGAGTGTGAGGCCTGTGGTGGATGGAGATCGATCGAGCCGATATCGATCGTGCTGGTGGTCAGTTCTGGGATGTTTGGCCACAGTCATGGGTTGGGGATGGGTTGAATCATCGGTTTTGGCACAACCATCGGTGAAGTTACCGTCGGTGACTGGGGCGGCCCGTTGGCAACCCGCACCGCCACCGATCGATCAAATGCTGAAAGCACCGGCCACGCCGATCGTGATGGTTTCCCCTAACCGGCGCTACACGATCGAGCTGTTACCGGTGGGGATGGCGGCCCTTGTTGATCTGGCTGCTCCGGCTTTACCCTTGGCCGGTTTGCGCATTAATCCCCAAACGAACGGCCCCTCGCTGGGGACTTACTATCGCGGCATAACAATTACTGAGCTAAGTACAAGACAACGACAGGCGGTATCCTTACCGGCTAACAGTCGCCTCAGTAATCTGCGCTGGTCACGGGACGGCCGATCGCTGGCCCTAACTCAAACAACCGATCGCGGACTGGAATTGTGGGTCATTGATTTGGAAACGGCTAGCCCCCGAATGTTGACGGGGCCAATTTTGAATGGGGCTTATGGGTCGCCCTGCGATTGGTTGCCGGGGACAGAGGGCTTGGTTTGTAAGGTCATTCCCACCGATCGGGGTGCGCCTCCACCCATGCCCGTGCCGCCCGAGGGGCCGATCATTGAGGATCACGACGGACAACGATCGCCCAATCGCACCTACACCAATCTGCTCAACAGCCCCCACGATGAGGCCCTCCTGAGGCATTACCTAAGCGCCACGATCGAGCAGATTGATCTACAGGGTCGTCGCTCCTTACTGCTCCCCCCGGATTTGTACGACCACGTTACACCCTCGCCCAACGGTCAACATCTGCTGGTCGAAACGGTGGAAACGCCTTTTTCCTATAAGGTACCGATTGATCGTTTTCCCCGTCGCATTGCCTTGCATCACCTCAATCAAGGGCGAAACCAAGGGCGATCGCAGATCTTGACCCGCTTGCCCTTGGCGGATAACTTACCGCTCGGTTTTGATGCTGTGCGACCGGGTAAACGGTTATTTGGGTGGCGAACCGATCGCCCCGCCACGCTCTATTGGGTTGAAGCCCTGGACGGGGGCAATCCAGGACAGGCCGCAACCGATCGGGATGCTCTCTACGTCCAGGAAGCCACTGCCTTGGATCAGCCACCTCAGCGGCTTTGGCAATCCTCATTTCGGTTTCGCTATGCCTGGTGGGGCAATGGCAACCTGGCCCTGATTGAGGAATTTTGGTTCGATGAACGGCGGGTGCGGTTGTGGCAAGTGGCTCCCGATCGCCCCGGCGCGGCCCCCGTGCTGCGGGGCGATCGCAACTATCAGGATCGATACCGTGACCCCGGCGACCCTTTGATGGCTCAAGGTCCCTATGGTCTTGAGGTGTTGCGGTTGGCGACCGATCAACAATCCCTTTACCTCGTGGGTCAAGGGGCCTCGCCTCAGGGCATCCATCCGTTTTTAGACCGCTGGAACTTGGTGACCAATCAAACGGAGCGGCTGTGGCAGGCCACTGATCCTTACTATGAATATCCGATCGACCTGCTCAGTCAGGGGCAACTGCTCACCCAACGGCAATCCCAGCGCGAGGCTCCCAATTACTTTTTGCGGGACTTAGCCAGTTCCGAAAGCCCAGCCCAGCCCTTGACCCAATTTGCCGATCCCATCCCCGCCTTGGCTGACATTCAGCAAGAGATTGTCTACTACCAGCGGGCTGATGGTGTTCCCCTCTCCGCCACGCTCTATCTGCCTCCCGGTTACGAACGCGATCGGGATGGGCCCTTGCCCATGGTGTTTTGGGTTTATCCCGAAGAATATGCCGATCGAAACACCGCCGGGCAGGTCACCACCTCCGCCAACTTCTTCAGTCGCCCTGAAGCCGATTCACCCCTGTTTCTGTTGGCCTTGGGCTATGGGGTGTTGCTCGATCCTAGCCTCCCGATCGTGGGTGAAAACGGCGCAGAACCCAATGACACCTACATTGAGCAACTGATCGCGGGAGCCGAAGCGGCGGTGAACTATGTGGTTGATCGCGGCATTGCCGATCCCAAGCGATTGTTAGTGGGGGGCCATTCCTACGGAGCCTTCACCGTGGCTAACCTGCTGGCTCATACCAATCTCTTCAGGGCCGGGATTGCCCGTAGCGGAGCCTATAACCGTACCCTCACCCCCTTTGGGTTTCAGGGCGAACAACGCACCTACTGGCAAGCCCAAGAAACCTATACCCGTCTATCTCCCTTCACCTTTGCCGATCGCATTAATGAACCCCTGCTCCTGATTCATGGTCAGCGGGATTCTAATCCTGGTACTTATCCCATTCAAAGTGAACGGATGTATGATGCCATGCGCGGATTAGGGGGAACAGCGCGGCTGGTGCTGCTGCCCTACGAAGACCACGCCTACGAGTCCCAGGAAGCGATCGGTCATGTGTTGTGGGAGATGGCCCGTTGGTGTGATTTGTATATTGGCACTTCCACGGTGCAGCGGCTGCGAATGGATTTTCAGCAAGCCCATGCCCATCCCTAGAGCTGTGAGTTTGTCCCGACTGGGCTGGGCAATCCTGACTCGGCAGTTCTGAATCCTTCTCAACCAGCTAGCTGAACCCCAAGGCTAGAGCACTTGATGGGTGTAGGCATGTTGCTTCACGTTGTCTTCGGGGCGCACCATGCTGTTGGCGTTCAGAACACGCTTTCGATCGACCGAGTGATTCAAATCCGTGCGCCGTTGCCCGATCGGGATGTGTTGTTGGGCGCTGGGTCGGCTGCGGTAGGTGCGAGCCGCCGCGATCGCCCGTGGTTCAAAATCAGCACACCAATGGGATTCGGGCGGGAACCCTTCCGGCAACTGTCCCGCCGCACTGGCAGCCAAAGCCGCTTCGATCGGCAGGGCGATCGCCCACTGATAAGAGGTGGGAATGCCTTGCAAAATCGTTTCTAGGGCTGCTGAAGGAATCGGCTCAATGAGGCTGACTGACTGCAACTCGCCCTCTTCTTTGAGAAAGCAAGTGGCCAAGCCCAAAACCAAATAATCTTGATTGCTTAAGTCGGTGACGTGGGAGGGAAGGCTCATAGAGCAATCAATCAACTTCATGAGTTTTGGTCAGTAACCCAGCTTAAGGCCACGATCATCGAGATCGAATCGGTCTTGCATTGCCTCAACTCGTTCTCTCATCAACATTTCAGCCCCTAGATTACCCGCGCATTCGGCCTCTTGGCTTTGGATTTACTTTGGATTTGCACTCAATTCGCACTGGATTTGCTGCGAACCAGTCAGCGTGACATCGTTCTAGGCGATCGATTCGATTTGCCAGCACAAGACCGTCCCAGGCGATCGCCCCGAATCCAAACCTTCATCGGCATGATGCAGATTTTGCAATTTATGATTTTGCAATTTATACAGAGGCAAGCAACAGAGGCAGATATTACCCAATGGCTTCTACACTCTAAATCAGCCCAAAGTTAGACTTCATAAGTCATTGAGCGACTTTTTTCCTCAGACTTCCTTGGGGTCATGTTAAGTTATTTGCCAACCGGCGGGCCGCATTCTCTCCTCCTGCACCGACGGGCCAGCAACGAGGAAAAGCTGTGAGTCAATCAGATTCGGGATTTACAGATTTACCACCAGCCCCTAGCCAGGGTGGTGAGGGATCGACAGCGACTCCGGCTGATCCATTGCCAACGCTGCCGCCAACGGTTGCCACACCACAACGGGCAGCCTTTTCTTGGCCCCGGTGGTTGCGTTTACCCTCCCGATCGACCCGCCACCCCTCCGATGGCCGTCCCCGCTCCTTTGGTAAATATTGGGGAATCCTGATTGGGATCAGTTTTTTAGGTGGCAGCACTGCCCTTGGCTGGGCCGGCTGGCGTTCCGTCAAAGCCTTTGAAGATACTCTGCCTTCTGCCCAAGATGTCTTCACGTTTTCCCGAGATGGCACGGTCACGATCATTGCTGCCGATGGCACGATTTTGCAGCAACAGGGGCCCGCAACCCGGGAAAAAACGCCCCTGAAGCGAATTCCCAAAAAGCTGCTCCAGGCGTTTATGGCCGCTGAAGATCGGCGGTTTTATGAGCATGACGGGGTTGATGCGATCGGGATTTTGCGCGCTTCCTGGACCAACCTGCTCGCGGGAGAGGTGGTGGAAGGTGGCAGCACCATCACCCAACAGCTAGCACGGATTGTTTTCCTGAACCAAGAGCGCAGCGCCACCCGCAAACTGCGGGAAGCGCTGTTGGCGGCCAAGATGGAGCGATCGCTCACCAAAGACCAAATCGCCGAAAGCTACCTAAATTTGGTCTATCTTGGCTCCGGAGCCTATGGGGTTTCCGATGCGGCTTGGGTTTACTTTGGCAAAAGCCTCGATCGCCTCACCCTGGCGGAAATGGCAACCCTGGCCTGTTTGGCTCCCGCCCCGAGCTATTTTTCGCCCCTGGTTAACCCGGAAATTACCAAAGAGCGCCGGAACATTGTGCTCGATCGAATGGTGGTGGCCGGCTTCCTGAGCGCGGCTGAAGCGGACGCAGCTCAAAGCGAGCCAATTACCCTTAACCAAAAAATTCCGCGCCGCCTGATTGTCACGGCCCCGCACTTCACGTCCTATATCCTGCAAGAGCTGCCCAAACACCTGCCTTCGGAAGTGATTGAGCGCGGCGGTCTGACCGTTGAAACCACCCTCCGCCCCGACTGGCAAACAGTCGCCACCCGCGCGGTGCAAGAGGCTGTCCAAAAACGCGGTCGATATCAACGATTTTCCCAAGGGGCTTTGGTGGCGATCGATCCGCGCACCGGGGAAATTCGAGCCATGGTGGGCAGCGGAGACACCAATTTCACCGCCAGCCAATTCAACCGCGTCACCCAAGCCAAACGGCAGCCCGGCTCCACCTTCAAAACCTTCGTCTACAGTGCCGCCATTCAAGCGGGGATGTCTCCCTATGCGGGTTATGCGGACGAACCCTATCGCATTGGGGGATACGAACCCAAAAACTTTAGCGGTAAGTTCTCCGGTTGGCAGTCGGCCACTGCGGCTCTGACCAAATCCGTGAACATCATCGCCCTGAAGGTGATGCTGGATGTGGGTCGGGAAAACGTGATTGACCTGGCCCGCAAGATGGGCATTCAGTCAGAATTAAAGCCCACCTACTCCCTGGCCCTAGGGGCTTCGGAGGTGAATTTGCTGGAACTGACGGCGGCCTATGGCACATTGGCCGCTAAGGGTAAACATTTCCCCACCTACGGCATTCGGCGGATTCGCGATCGCCGAGGTCAGGTGATCTATGAAAACAAAACGACCCCCGTCGTAGCCTTGAACACCAACGATTCGGCGATCATCAACTGGATGTTGCAGCAGGTGGTGAATGACGGAACTGGGGCCCCCGCAGCCTTGGAAGGCCGCCCGGTGGCGGGTAAAACCGGCACGTCGGATAAGGCGCGGGATCTTTGGTTCATTGGCTTCATTCCGCAATTGGTGACCGGTGTTTGGTTGGGGAATGACAATAACCAACCCACCTATGGAGCCAGTGCGGCGGCGGCGGCCACTTGGAACGACTTCATGAAAGAGGCCGTGAAGGGGTTCAAGGTGGAAACCTTTGACAAGCTGCCGAACCTGTCTGGCCGTCGCTTCCGACCCAAGAAACGGGCCGATCGGGGTTCTCGAGAAGGCCAAGCCGCTTCCGAGGACGATCTGAAGCGTCGTCAACGGGAGGATCGCGAAGAGAATCCCCGGAACGGCAGTTCATCGGAGCGTTCCCCGCAACCCCGGAGCGGTGAATCGCGATCGGGTCGTGGCGAAGAGAGCCGTGGTGAAGGTGAGCGCCGTTCCCCGCGTTCTAGTGCCCCAAGTCCCGCGACGGCCCCAGCCCGCTCCAGAACTTCGGAACCGGCGGCCCCAGTTCGTTCAGCACCCGTTGCCCCACCGCCGCCGCCCGTTGCCCCGCCGCCCCCGGCTGCACCGCCGCCGCCCCCGGTTGCACCCCCACCACCCGTCGCACCCCCCACCACCAGCGACGGCGGTGGTAGCCCTTAGGGTATTGTTGTGTTTGGATAGTGGTTTGTAACTTTTTGTAATCCTTATGGACACCGCCCTGTTGTTTGGCCATTCCTTGCCGACGTTGTTTGGCTCGTTGGTGACCTCCCAGTTGCTGGCACTGCCCGGCGTGAGCCAGGGTTTTCCCTGGGCGTTTGTGGCGGTCTATGTTGTGGGGTTCATTGCGGCGGTGTCGATCGGGTCGATCGCCTGGTATAACTCCAAGCGTCCGGCGGGCTGGGAAGGCAGAGACCGGCCCGACTTTGTGCCCGACCTGAAACCAACGGACAAGGAAGAGACCACCAATTCACAAGATTCGTCTACGGCTGAGTAATCTTCCCGATCGGGGCGGGCTGCTGCCGCGTGGCTGTGCGGATCCGCCCCTGGGGGCCTAGCTAGGCTGTTGCTGAGCTGGGAGCCGGGAATCAGCGGTGTCTTGTCTGTTCTCTAAAAATTCTGTCAGGAATTCTTGTTTCGCAGAATTTTGTATTGCGCAGAATTTGGTTTCGAGACGCATTTTTGATGCATTGAGATGCACTTTTAAAGCAGTTTGATATGGAATCTTCAACGGCAAACCCAGCTTCGATGATCGGCGCAACCATTTGGTTAACGGGGTTGAGTGGCGCGGGCAAAACCACGATCGGGCAGGCCGTGGCCGAGGCCCTCAAAGCCCGGGGGCAGCGCGTGGAAATTCTGGATGGCGACCTGGTGCGGCAACACCTGAGCAAGGGCCTGGGGTTCAGCAAAGAAGACCGCGATGAAAATATCCGGCGGATTGGCTTCGTGGCTCATCTGCTGACTCGGAATGGGGTGTTTGTGGTCGCTTCCGCCATCTCGCCCTATCGCGCCATTCGCCAAGAGGTGCGATCGATGATTGGGCAGTTTGTGGAAGTTTATGTCAACGCCCCCCTGGCGGTTTGCGAATCGCGGGACGTGAAGGGCCTCTATGCCAAGGCGCGGGCGGGCTTGATTCGAGGCTTCACGGGCATTGATGATCCCTACGAAGCGCCGGAGCAACCGGAGGTGGAATGCCGCACCGATCGGGATTCCCTAGAGGATTGCACGGCACAGGTGTTGGCCGCGCTCGATCGTTTGGGTTATTTACCCAGCCAGGACTAGGCCAGCCAGGACTAGGCAGCCAAGATTAAGCCAGCCAGAATTAGGCGCGATACATTACCCCTTCCGAAACCAGCACCGAGCTGCCCCCCACTCGCACCTCGGTGATCTTCCCTTGGGCGATTCGTACCGTCACAGTTAATTCGCTGGGCCGCTGAATCGCCGCCCCCTGGGCAATGGTCCAAGACGGTTCGCCGTCGGGAAACGATCGCCCCTGAACCAAATAGCCCCCCAAGGCCGCTGTCGCCGAGCCGGTGGCGGGATCCTCCGCAATGCCCAAGGCCGGAGCAAACATCCGTACCGTCAGGGGGCGATCGCCCGTTAACCCCGTCACCAAATACAACTGGGGGGCTGCCGTGGATCCAAAGGTCTCTTCCCAGGGGCCGATCTGCAAGCGAGCCCGGTTCAGGGCCGCCAAGTCGCGCAGGGGGATCACCGTGAAGGGCAAGCCACAGGAAGCCGTGGCCGGTTCCCAGCCCGGCACGGTCAAATCCGCCACCGTTAGCCCGATCGCCCGAGCCATGGTCGCGCGATCGCCCTGCCAGGGTTCCACCACCGGCAATTGAGCCACGGTTAACTCACTGGCGATCGGTTGTCCCGCCCGCGATCGCACGGTCACCGGCACGGGCCCCACCCCTTCCTCAAAAATCAAACGAGTGTCATCACCCGTGAGGCTAATTTCGCCAATTTTGGCCAAAACATAGCCTGTGCCCACCGTGGGGTGGCCAGCAAAGGGAATTTCGCCCCCTGGCGTAAAAATGCGCAGCCGTCGAGTACCCTGGGGTGTTTCCGGCGGCAAAACAAACACCGTTTCCGACAGGTTCAGCTCTCGGGCGATCGCCTGCATTCGTTCCTCGCTCAGGCCGCTGGCCTGCGGGAACACCGCCAGGGGATTGCCCCCAAAGGCTTGGGTTGTAAACACGTCGGCCGTGTAAAAGCGATCGCCAATCGGGGAAAGGGTCAAGGTCAAAGTCTCCAGCTTGCCAACACCACCGCCTGAGCCGGTGGAAATTATTGATTTGAAATTATTGATTTGAAATTAACCGTTTGCAATCAAACTTCTGTGATTATGTGATTATTGGTGACTAACCGTCTGCAATCATCCGTTTATTAGTCCGATCGAACTAAAACGTTGCCGCGTGATTTTGCAGCGCCATTGTGCCCAATCAACCCATTGAGCCTACGATCCCTGACTGTCCAAATTGCCCGATCGCTAATCAAGAGCAATGTTGGCCAGAATACCTAGGCTCGATCGCCCTGTCCGTTAGGCTGCTGGGATGTGATGGTTTTGATGGAGTTTGCTTGGCCCATGACTGCCGCATCGCCCACCCCTTCCTTGCCCGATCGACTGCGGGAACTGGCCCGCCTCTTTCTTACCTTGGGTGTGACCGGGTTTGGCGGCCCCCAAGCCCACATGGCGTTGATGAATGAAGCCGTGGTGGTGCAGCGGGGTTGGCTAACGGCGGAAGAATTCACCGAAGGCATTGCCGTTTGCGAAATGTTGCCCGGCCCCGCCTCCACCCAACTCGGCATCTACATCGGCTATTGCCGTGCCGGTTGGCTCGGGGCCCTGTTGGCAGGCCTCTGCTTCATTGCCCCCGCTTGGGTGATGGTGGTGGCCCTTGCTTGGGCTTACTTTCGCTATGGGGCATTACCGGCCGTTTCCGCCCTGTTTTTGGGCATTTCCCCGGCCGTGGTGGCCATTGTCTTGACCTTTTGTTGGAAATTGGGGCGCAAGGTTTTGCTGGGCGGCGATCGCCCTTGGATCCGCTGGGCGATCGCCCTGGGCACTTTTGGGCTGCTGCGGTTCAGCACTGGGGGAATCTTGTGGGCCTTTGTCTTGGCGGGACTAGCCGGGTTGGTGTTTTTTGGGCCGCGCCGCTCCGCCTTAGGGGCGATCGGCCCTTGGGGAATCTTGCTGCCCACCTTTGTTGCCGCCTTGCCGCCGGAATCCCTGACCGTTGCCAGCTTTTGGGGTTGGGAACGCATCCACACCTACGGCCCCGAACTGATCAGCACGTTCTTGCGGGCGGGAACCCTCGTCTTTGGTGGTGGACTGACGATCGTGCCCTTGCTGGAATTGGAAGTGGTGCAGCGGTTGGGCTGGCTGACCCGTCCCGAGTTCTTGCACGGCGTGGCGATTGGGCAGGTCACCCCCGGCCCTGTCCTGCTCACCGTTGCCTTTGTGGGCTACAAAGTGGCCGGTGTTCTCGGGGCCCTAACCGCCACCGTCGCGGTTTTTCTGCCTTCCTTTGGCTTCGTGGGGTTGGCCGCGCCCCTGTTGCGGCGATCGCGCCATAATCCTTGGGTACGCGCCTTCTTGCAAGGGATCACACCCGCCGTGCTCGGGGCCATTTTGGCGGTTACTCTGCCTTTGGTGCAGGCCGCTCTCCAAATCGATCGGGGGGTGGCTTGGCTGTCGGCGGCCACCGGGGCACTCTTGATTTTGGGAATGGTGGGCCTGTTGCGGTGGCGGTTGGCGGCTTGGCAGGTATTGGCCTGCGGGGCAATTGCAGGGGTGTTGTTGGGATTGGTTCCCGGCGCGATCGGCTAAGTCTGCCCCCTGATCCAGTTCGCAGAAACCTGAACGCCAGGCCAAAGACAGCGTATCCTGAGAGCCGATCCCTGCTGCTGCGACCTTTAGGCTCTTGTTCTATGAACCCGCGCTACTCGCTGATTGTGCCCATTTTCAACGAAGAGGAAACGATCGCAGAGTTATATCGGCGCGTGGTGGCCGTGGGTGAGCAATTGGATGGGCCCTTTGAGCTGGTGTTAATTAATGACGGCAGTCGCGATCGATCCCTAGCCATGATCCGCGAGCTGCAAGCCCAAGATTCTCGGGTTTGCTATCTCTCCTTAGCCCGCAATTTTGGTCACCAAATCGCTGTCACGGCCGGCTTGAACTTCTGCCGAGGCCAAGTGGTGGTGATTCTGGATGCGGACTTGCAAGACCCCCCGGAACTGATTTTTGAAATGCTCGAACAATGGCGATCGGGCCATCAAGTGGTCTATGCCCAGCGGGTTTCCCGCCAGAAAGAAACCTGGTTCAAACGGTTCACCGCCTATGGGTTCTACCGCTTGCTCAAGCAACTGGCGGATATTGAAATTCCCACTGATACGGGGGATTTTTGCCTGCTCGATCGCGCCGTGGTGGACTTGCTCAACACCATGCCCGAACGCAATCGCTATATCCGCGGCCTGCGATCGTGGGTGGGCTTTCGACAAACCGCCGTGCAGTTTCACCGCGATCCACGCTTTGCCGGAGAAGTGAAATATACCTTCCGCAAGTCGGCGCGGCTGGCGATCGATGGGTTAGTGTCCTTCTCCAAAGCGCCCCTGCGGCTGTCGGTTTACCTGGGGTTGCTTTCCGCTGCGATCGCCCTGGTCATGGCCGCCATGGTTTTCTACTGGCGCATTTCCCAACCCCAATCCCCCGTCACAGGCTTTGCCGCGATCGCGATCGCCATCTTCTTCCTCGGAGCCGTCCAGCTCGTCAGCATTGGCATTTTGGGGGAATATGTGGGGCGAATTTATGAAGAAGTCAAAGGCCGCCCTCTCTATACCCTGTCAGAAGTCATCGGGTTCGATCGCCCCGCAAAATCCAGTTAAATCCCAGTTCAATCGCCCCTGGGAACCGCACCACCATCCGATCGCCTTGATGACTCAGCTTTTTTCATCAGAGGGCACTTTTACTTTTAAAAATCATCCTTTTCAAGATTATCAATTTCAAAGTTATCAATCAGCACACATTTCCCAAGATAATTCTCAGATACTCTCTAGCGGTTCGACAGGGTAAACACCGTGAAACCTCGCTACTCGATTGTGATTCCAATTTTTAATGAAGCAGCAACAATCTTGGAATTATGGCAACAACTCCGCGCCACCCTTGATCAACTAGCAGATCCCGCTGAAATTATCTTTGTAGATGACGGTAGTGTTGATCACTCTGCCAAAATTGTGCAGGATTTGATCGATCGCGATCCTGAAGTTCGCCTCTTGCAGCTCTCTCGCAACTTTGGTCATCAATGCGCCCTTGCTGCTGGCATTGATCACGCTCAAGGGGATGCGGTGATTTTGATGGATGGTGATTTACAAGATTCGCCCAGCGCCATTTTATCCTTCGTGGAACAGTGGCAAGCGGGCTATGATGTGGTTTATGCCATTCGTCGTAAACGCAAAGAATTCATCCTTAAACGCCTTGCCTTTCGATTGTTTTATCGGCTCTTAAATTATCTGTCTGGGTTAACCTTGCCCCTTGATGCTGGGATTTTCTCGCTCATGGATCGCAAAGTGGCGGCGGCTCTGCGATCCATGCCCGAGCGTAATCGCTACCTCAGCGGTTTGCGGGCCTATGCTGGGTTTCGGCAAACGGGAGTGGTGGTGGAACGGGGGCCCCGCTTCAGTGGCGAACCTCGGGTTACTATCAGCAAATTGTTTAAATTGGCCTTTGATGGCATCTTTTCATTTTCCGTCATTCCCTTACGAATTACGGTTTATGTGGGTCTGCTTTGTGCGCTGATTGCCTTTGCCTTGGGGTTGATTGGTCTCTATTTCAAATTTGTTTTGGGCCATAGCTTTCTAGATTGGGCCTATGGTTTGACCACAACCTTTTTCATGGGAGGAATTCAATTGGTTTTCCTGGGGATCCTAGGAGAATATATTGGTCGAATCTATGACGAAGTGAAGCAGCGGCCCTATTACTTAGTCAGTAATCGGCTGGGATTTCGAGATTCAGCTTAAGTTCCCCAATTCACTTCCCCAGAACCTGCGATGAATCGTGGCTAGGAATCATGGCTAGGAATTGGTCATCAATCAATTCCTAGGTCTCCCACCAATCATGATTTGCCGGTTGCATCTGGGTGCTATTGCGCGATCGAGGGAGAACTAGATTTCGTAGTGCCATGTTCGATCGGGGCACAACACAATTCGATGGAGCGATCGGGTGACTAATCCTTGGCGCTCTAACTGCCCAAAGGCGCGGGTGATGGTGACTCGGGTGGCTCCCAGGAGGTCGGCAAAATCCTGATGGGTCAGCCGCAAGTCAATCTCGCGACCATTTTGGGTGTTGCGGCCGAAATGTTGCCCCAGCCAGTCCAACAATTTCAGAAGCATCATTTCAACGCGCCGATAGCTGCGGATGGCTAGCAGTTCCTCGGTGCGTTGGCTGCGGCGTAACAGGTCTGAAGGGTTGGGGGCCCATTGACCGATCGGCACAGACCGCACCTTCACATCTGTCAGACACTCGGCGTGGTGGTGAGCCACGTTGGAGAGGGGCGCGCCCACCCAGTCGCCGGGCCCCCACAGCCCCAAAGTGACCAAGGATTCGTCATCTAACCAAGCCAAGGTGCGCACCACGCCGGATTCGATTTGCCACAGGCGATCGGGCGCGAGGGGCAAGGGCGATCGCCGCAAAAACAGGCGGGTTCCTTTGGACAGAAGAGGATGATGGAGGGAAGCAACAGCGGTCATGGCTAATCTGACGGCTTAATAAGCCGGTTTTCCGATCGACTAACCGTAGTTTAGCCGATTGGGGCCGAATAGCCATCAATGGTCGTCAACCAATGGCCATCAACTGTTGATTAGCCCTGTTGGCCGGTTGCGATCAAACGCCTCGCTACACTGGAAACAGTCACCGCCCGATCGCTGGGGGACTCTCCCATGACCCTTGCCACAACGCCACCACCAGCCACCATCACCGATCCACCACTGGATCAATGGTTGCCCGCCACCTGGGACGAATTCCTCGCGATCGCCCATGACCCCGCCGCCCCACCCGATCGCCGCAGCTACTATTACAACGGCCGGATGCGCTTTGAGATGACTCCTTTAGGCCATGACCACGCTCGCCAAAACACCAGCCCGCTGTGGGTGGCTGGTCTCTATGCTGCCTTTCGGAATTTGCGGTTGGTCAGCTATCTCAACGTGAGTCTGCGCAAGACAGGCGTTCAAGAGTCGCAGCCGGATCTATCCCTTTATGTGGGCGATCGCTCTGAATGGCCACCCAAGGGCAACGAGCCGATCGACCTCGATCGCTTTGGGCCGCCGGACTTGGTGGTGGAAGTGGGAGCCAGCAGCTTCAACGACGATCTCGGCCCCAAACGCTTGCTCTACGAACAATTGGGCGTGCGGGAATATTGGGTGATCAACGCCAATGAGCGACAGGTGATCGCTTTCGCGATCGCCGATCGGGGCAGCCGGGCGATCGAGGAATCCCAGGTGTTGCCGGGGCTATCGATGGCGATCGTTGCGGAGGCCTTGGAACGCACCGATCTCAACGACGACGCAGACACAATCCGCTGGCTAATGGAACAATTTCGGTCTAGATAGTTAGTGAGGGTTTTGACATCTTTTACAGCGATCTACTACATACGCTTAAGCCTTGTAGACCAGCCTATTCGGCGATTTTTTACACTTTTAAGAACAAAAATCCTAGAAAAAGTGCTCAACTCTTCTTTCTCGGTTGTCAAGACAATTTATTCTGATCCTACAAGGCAAAAAGAAAGAAGCATGATTTTGTTATACGAAGAACAAGAGCTGAAAGTGGAGTGATCGAAAATCCAATACCCTCTCCGACGAGAAAGAGACTCTAATCTTGCTTGACGCTGTAAGAAAAAGTCTGTAGCATGAGACTGAGAAGAAAAGAACAGTCCTCAGTGCCTATGGATAATGACAATCAAGTAGAACCGGTTCCAACTGAAGCAGAGGGGCTGAAAGCTATTCATCAGGTGCCTGATACCCTTCTGAAAGTTCTCAGCTACGTTCCTCCCAAGGGACAAGGGGATGGACTGTTAGTTAAAGATCTGCAGAGTAACCTAGGTATCAACAACTCCACTGCGTCGGTATATCTGCTCCAACTGATGGATCCCAGAAGAGGACGAGTGGATTTCCCTCTTATCGAACGAGTTCAAGGTGAGTACGGGTCATACCGCTACTACCTGATGCCCTACGTGACTGGGGAGATGATCGCGCAAGCTCAACGAGACAGGGCTACTGCTGCGCCAGAAGCTGATCAGTCTATACCAGACATTGTTTATGCCGTTAAACGATTAGTTCTGGAGGTACGAGACCTCAAGATTAGAGATCAAAAAAAGTCAGAGGAAATTAATCAACTCCTCCAACAAGTTGAGAAACTCCAGACTGATCTCTCCAAGACAAATCAGAAGGCCGACGAGCAGAAGCGGCAAATTGACGCTCTACAGAAGAAAGTGAACTCTGGAGGAGACTTGAGGGAAATGATTGATAAAACCCTGTCTTGATCGTTCCCAATAAAGGTTTATAGAGAGAGACCGAGCACCTTACAGCTGACGCTTGGCTCGGTCTTCGCGGAAGTATTGCGGAATTGGTACACGCACTGGACTGCCATCCAGTATCCATTAAGGACTTGTGGGTTCAAATCCCACTACTTCCTAAACAGTGACTGAGCCTTTAGAAGAGTAGGAAACTTCTATGCCACAGCTAAACAATGGTAATGGATATTCTGCCGAATGGCTATGTATCCGCTCTCTGTGCAAGATAATTCGGAAGTGGTTCACGTCCGTACTTGCTAGGCATGGTGTACGCGGCCGTGGCTATGGGATCTGTAGCAATGCCATATCCCGTGGCTTGCAGGGTGCTTCCGTTAAGACCTTGCGAAAGTTAAAGGGACTTGATCAAAATGCAAATGTTCGCGATCATGCGTCTTTTGCTGAACTCGTAGCATGGACTTTGGCTGAAATTCTCGGCGGTGTGCGCATTCTGAAGCAAAATAGTCACGGTAATGCTCAATGTGCTGCTGTCTGCTATGACACCGCCAAGCATGTTGCACAAATGGCTGACGCACTTTTGGGGAATTCCACATCGGAAGCCCCGTAGAGCCACACACTCAGTTTCTTCTTGAGTTGTTTTCTTGTTCTGGGTCTCTGTCGAATCAAGAGAGACCCAGCTCTTATTCTTGGCAGAATTACCGCCACTCAAGATTTTGTCTTTTCCCAAGCCCCCTCAGCACCACCATCCGCCTCGCTAGACTGGAACCAAACCGCCCGATCGCTGGGGAATTCGCCATGACCCTCGCCGCCACAAGCCCGCCTACCGTCCTTGCCGATCCGCCGTTAGACCAGTGGTTGCCCGCCACCTGGGATGAATTCCTCGCAATTGCCAATGACCCCACCGCCCCACCCGATCGCCGCAGCTACTACTACAACGGCCGGATGCGCTTTGAGATGACTCCTTTAGGCCATGACCACGCTCGCCAAAACCTGCCGCCCACCGACATTGTGGCGTTCTATGCCTTGGTACGGCAGATGCGAGTGGTGCGCTACTTGAACGTGAGCTTGCGAAAAACCGGCGCTCAAGAATGCCAGCCCGATTTATCGGTCTATGTGGGCGATCGCCCTGAGTGGCCACCCAAAGGCAACGAACCGATCGACCTCGATCGCTTTGGGCCGCCGGACTTGGTGGTGGAAGTGGGAGCCAGTAGCTTCAACGACGATCTCGGCCCCAAACGCTTGCTCTACGAACAATTGGGCGTGCGGGAATATTGGGTGATCAACGCCAATGAGCGACAGGTGATTGCCTTCGCGATCGCCGATCGGGGCAGCCGGGCGATCGAGGAATCCCAGGTGTTGCCGGGGCTATCGATGGTGATCGTCGCGGAGGCCTTGGAACGCACCGATCGCAACGACGATGCAGACACAATCCGTTGGCTAATGGAACAATTCCAGGCGATCAATTCCTAGGATTAAGTAGCGAAATCAATCGGCAATTGCTGCTAGGTCGCAAAGTCCGATCGCCAGATGTGTACCGCTCGCTTGGCTAGTTGTTTTTGGCGATTCGCCAGCGCATTCGGAGTCCATTCTTCAGCCAAAATTCCTTGAGTTAGGCGATAGGTGCTCGTTGGATAAACATCCCGCTTGATGGCGTAAGGCCGGTTCCCAATTTGTCGATTCAGAGGTGGCTCCAGGGGAGTTAAATTGCCCAATCGGTACACCATATCAGTGATTTGAGCATCGGTAAAATCATCGAGCCAATCCTGCTCCGGTGATTCGGGCAAAATATGTTCGATCGAAAAACTCTCTTCAACAATCTCTTGATTGGCTGCGTCATTTTCGAGCTTCCACAGAATATAGCGAGCCAGTTTTTTCTGCTGCCCTCTCGTAGCAACCGTCAGCAGCTCAAAGTCCTGTGCAAATTTTTCATCGGAAACATAGACCGATCGCAATTGTTCAAAGACTTGTTTAGGAGTTGTAATTTCTGAGTTTTGAATCGCGATCGCAACCTGGTTATAAACCTTCTCTAGTTCGCTGGGATTCAGACCACAAACAACCGTATATCGAAAAGACAGAATGCTAATCAGCTTCAGAAGTCGTGTGAAGTCCGCATCAGAAAATTTGCCGTGAGCAGCAAATAAAATCGGATAAGCTTGCTTTACCCGAAACAACTCTAATTCTCGAATGTAGGCCCGATTGGCAGGTGTTTCGCGCCAAAAATCATCCTGGGCATTGCCAAGAGCAACAAATAAGCTGCTATAGCTTTCGAGTCGATCTAGCAAGTCAAATACCTGATAACCATCTTTGACCGATGCTCGAACCATTTTGAAGAGTCGCTCTCGCCTAACCCATGGTTGTTCGAGACTGAGATAGTATCGTAAGAATTCAGGAAATTTCTCCATCCGCACGGTGCTGATCATTTGCTGCCATTGGCGCTGTGCTGCTTGCAAGTCATCTGGGCCTCGCAACAATGAGAAGAGATAATTTTTGAGTAAATCTGTTGAACTAAGTTCTAGCCCCCGAGCATTTAAGGTCTCGAATACTGTGTAAGCATTTAGTTCATCTTCTACGTTGATTTGAATAAATAACAGCCGACGGGCAACAATATCTGTGAGAAAATCAACTAGTTTCTCCCCATCATTGATTACCTCCAGTTGTTGACTCATTTGAATGGAAAAATAGTCAAAAGCCTGCCAGATTAGCTGATTGGATTTCGCGAAAGATCGAATATTTCTTGGTTTTCTCAGATTGATCAGATAATCTTGATAGAAGCCATCATTGTTGGCATTCAAACGAATTTTGCTTGAATAGCGCAATGATCTAGCATCTTTATCACTCAAGTAAGTACGTCTTAATATTTCTTGCCGCTCTTGATTTTCTTCAGGCTGAATATCTTTTTCTGCTAGTTGTTTTATTTTGTCAATCACCACAATCGCAATAATGCTTAGGGTCGCCAATCGCTGCTGTCCGTCAATAATGGTGAATTGCTGGTCAGATTCTCGAGAATTTTGCAGAACGATCGCCCCCATGTAGTGGCTAGTGTTGGGATTCTGATGCAAGCCCAAAATATCTTGCCAGAGGTCTTCCCAATTCTCTTCAGTCCAAGAGTAATCACGCTGAAATAGTGGAACTTGATAACGTTTACCATTGCCCAGTAGGTCGCCAAAACTGGCGGTGCGGGTATCAAGCAGGTGAATCGGAGCCATAGATTAGGTCGAGCGCTATTTTTTGTTCCTACTGCTGAAATTATAGGAATTTACGAATTGGGCAAAACGATCGCCTGTTGTACCCAGCCTGTGTGATCGCTAACCAGGACAGTTGAGCGATCGATTCCTAGGGATAGTTAACGACAATTTCAGCGGTCTCGGAGTCGGGGTTACACGGGGCGATCGCTCCGTCGCCATACCAGCGCAGGGCCAAGTCACCGAGCTGATCCAAGACCTGCACCAGTTCCAGCCCCCGATCGGTCAGGCCATAGCTGACTTGGGGCGGCACGGTCGCTTCGTAGTGGCGATAAATTAGCCCCTCACGCTCCAGCCGCCGCAGCCGTTCCGTGAGCACTTTGGTGGAAATGCCCTTCACTTGCCGCTTCAAAGCTCCAAAGCGGATCGGCCCCTTCGTCGTCATCACCCACAACAGGTATAGCGTCCAGGGGCCAGACAAGATATCCATCAACAGACTGACGGGGCAGCACTTCACTTCTTTGGAGGGGCGAGGCATGGGCAGGCAGTTCCAGACTCAATTTTGGGCGTAAAAAGGAAGCTAGTTACTTTTAGGTTCCTACTTTACTTTAGTTGGCATTGACTTCTAGGATCGACGCTACGGGCCGAGGCCGCTCGTTTCCAGTCCGTATTGAGGTTTTTATGACGACGATCTCAGTGGTCTACTTTTCGGGATCTGGGCACACCCATCTGATGGCGGAATCGGTGGCGTGGGGAGCCAGCCAAGTGGACGGTGTGACGGCCGAGTTGCTGCGGATTACGGGTGCGCAAATTACCGAGGGGCGTTGGAAAGATCCGGAGATGCTGGATGCTTTGACCCGATCGGATGCGATCGTGTTTGGGTCGCCCACCTACATGGGCGGCGTGGCGGCCCAGTTCAAGGCGTTTGTGGATGCGGCCAGCTCAGCTTGGTTTGCCCAACAGTGGAAGGACAAAATCGCTGGCGGGTTCACCCACTCCGGCTCCCCCAGCGGCGACAAGCAGGGCACGCTGCTGTATATGGCGATTAACGCGGCCCAGCACGGGATGATCTGGGTGGGGGCGGCTGAAATGCCCAGTCAATACGTGGGCAGTGATGAGGGGGTGAATCGCCTCGGGTCGTATTTGGGGGTGATGGGTCAAAGCGATCTGAATCCCAATGGTGGTGAAGCGATCGTTCACCCAGGCGATCGCTTAACGGCTGAGAAATATGGTCAGCGGATTGCCACGATCGCCCAGCGCCATCGCGGCAGCTAGAGCAAGCTATCTAATTCATCGAAAGGAAATGAATCGGGGCGATCGACTGGGACAAAGCGATTGCCCTGTTCATTTCTGGTGAATTGGGGGCGATCGCACTTAACAGGTTTAATGTTCTGCTAACCCAAGGATCGCATCAATAATCGCTATGATGGCAATAGCTTGACTAGCGATCGCGTAGCATTTCTAATTCTATCGAGAAGAACTATGCGCTTTATCAATCCTAAAACTGATTATGCTTTCAAAAAAATCTTTGGCTCCGAGCAGAGTCAGGATATTTTAATTAGCTTTCTGAATGCGGTTTTATATGAGGGAAATTCCACCATTCGCGAGCTGGAGATTCTCAATCCTCATCTTGGGCCACGAATCCGTGGCTTCAAAGATACTTATCTCGACATTAAAGCAATGATCGCCGACAGTCACGGCCAAACCGAGACGGTGATCATTGAAATGCAGGTCTTAAATGTCGAAGGTTTCCAAAAACGCATTCTCTACAATGCTGCCAAAACTTACAGTAATCAATTGGCGATCGGGGATGGTTATACGGATCTGCAACCGGTGATTGCGCTCACGATCGTTGATTTTGAGATGTTTCCTGAGCTAGATCAACTCATTTCGCGCTTCGTTCTCAAAGAGAGAACCTATCTGACTGATTATTCATCAATCTATGATATTGAGCTGGTGTTCATTGAATTACCCAAATTCCAAAAAGAACTTCCAGATCTAGAAACCTTGATGGATAAGTGGTTGTATTTTTTGAAAGCTGCCCGAAAGCTGGAGTCTGTGCCACCCAGCATGGAAGCGGTTCCGGAGATTCAAAAAGCTTTTGCGATCGCAAACCAAGCCAACCTGAATGCTCAAGAGCTTGATGAGCTGGAGCATCAGGAAATTTTCATTCAGGATCAGCGTAATTCAATTAGAAAAGCTCTCAGCCAGGGCATCGAGCAGGGCATCGAGCAGGGCATTGAGCAAGGAAAACTGGCGGCGCAACGGGCGATCGCCCGACAGTTGTTGGGTGTGTTGGATGATGAAGCGATTAGTCGCACAACGGGTCTTGATCTGGAGGCGATCGCCCAACTCAGGATTGATAACTCGCTAAACTCCTAAAACTCATGTCTACCAGAGCTTTATGGTCGCAATAGTGGTGTGTTAGATTTCATCGGTCGCAGGAAAGTACCTTTTGAAGATGTCCTCCAAGTTGTCATAGAATCCCCACCCCATCCTATCTGTGCTTTTAACAATGCGCAGGGCACGCGCCTCATACTCATTAATCAAGTTTTCGCTCGCTGCAAGTTCTGCAGCTCGCTCGAAGAGATCCTCGAAGGATATATAGTACTCTTCATTGATGTCTCCGTAGGCAGCGGTAAACTCCACCCCAGTTTCGACACAGTAATAGATAAAATCGATCACCTGCTTCGGGCTGATGGCCTCGGCTTCGACACGTTGCAACATACGAAAGACAATTGATGGACTGCCGTTTCCGAACCCACGTTTGGGAAAAAACTCAGCTCGGACTTCCGCCTTATAGTCATCAAATTCAGATATTGGTGTAGTGGGGTCAAACTTGGCAATTAGGAAACGCTCAACAGGAGGATTGCGCTTTGCCAAATCAAGCAAAATTTGCACGAGTTCTTCTTTTGAGCAAGCTTTGAGATAAGTTTGAATAGTTTGTGCTTGCATACAATATGAGCCTAGACAAGGCAGCTAATTATGTCTTCAACCGCGAGTATAGGATAACTGTCCTTGGATGGGTATCGTCAAGCAACTGCGGTTTCAGCTCAGGATGATGGGGGTTATTTAGTAGTGCCTGTGGAGTAATGATGCTAACCTGGCAGCAGTAATCTATGACTTCAGTTCATGCCTGCTTGCCCTCAATGCCAATCCAGCCACACGGTCAAAAATGGTCGCATCCACAACGGCAAGCAACGCTTCAAATGCAAAGCCTGTGGCCGACAGTTCATTGAGCACCCTACTCAGAAACGAGTCACACCCGAGCAGATTGCGCTCATTGATCGTCTGCTCCTAGAGCGCCTTTCCCAAGCAGCCATTGCGCGGGTCGCGCAGGTTTCTGAATCTTGGATCGAATCTTATGTGGCGGTTGCAGGTGGTCGCACTTTGCGGGCCAAGAAACCAGATTGATCAATTACCTAGCAACAATTGAGTCATGCATTTGAGTCATGCATTGCGTTAGCGGATCTGTCGTTTGGTTTGGCGAACCCTGTCTTTTTCCCGTCACGAAGCAGCAAGCTAGCAATTGATTGATCACCACAATGCCCCTTGTTGATCGCTTGATGACTCATCATTACTTCACAGGCACTACTAAATTTTTCGTTTCCCTGAGTGGCAGGCTCTGGCCCCTTGATGTTGTGGTTAATTGGCGGAACCAGCGATAGCCGTACCCTTGCCCAAGCCCTCGATCGCGCTGGTTTGCCCTGGATTGCCACGGTGGTGAACCCGGCGGCCGCGCGGCTCTATGACGGCTTAAACGGTGTGGTGCGATCGGGCGCGTTTGCTCCTGCTGACCTCATGCCCTGGCTAGCCGATCGCGCCATCCGGGGCATCATCGACGCATCCCACCCCTTCGCCACGGAAATTTCCCAGCAGGCGATCGCCGCCGCCGCCCTTCGCTCAATTCCCTATCTGCGATTTGAGCGGCCCGCCATTCCCCTGGAGCCGCCAGCCCTGAAATTGCCCAATCTAGCCGCCGCATTGTGCGATCGATTCCTGCGTGATCGGCTGGTGTTGTTCACTTTGGGGGTGAAGGCCTTGCCGCAGATTTTGCCCTGGCGCGATCGGGTGGCGGCTTTGTGGGTGCGGGTGTTGCCGGAGTCCGTGGCCCAGGCGATCGCCCTCGGGTTCGATCGCTCAGAGGTGATTGGCCAGCGCCTGCCGGTGGATCCGGCCCAAGAGCGAGCCGACTGGCAAAATCGGGCGATCGAAGTGGTTGTTACCAAAGCAGCCGGGGCAGCAGGGGGGCTGGATCTCAAACAATCTTTGGCAAGGGAATTAGGCGTGCAGTTGCTGGTGATCGATCGCCCTTCGATTGTCTATCCTGCGCAAACTGATCAAATTGATGAAGTGGTGGCGTTTGCCCATCGGGCGATCGATCTTAGGTCATCCTATTGAGATCGTTTGCTAGTATTTCTAATTACCTTGTGTATCGATTCCAAAGACGACTCATCGCATGTTCTGGTTGTTCATCCGATTTCAGAGTTTCTGCTGGAATTTTTCCCATTTGTTTACAATACTGAACATACTCAGTTGATGCTAGCCTTAACCAGTGAGTTAACCGTTGCAAGCCAAAATCAATAGCTGTTTTGGAATTAGTAGCTTGATAGTAACTAATTTCAAAATTTCTTGCAAATCCATGAATTCGGTCAGAATATTTAAAAGAATGAACTAATGGGCATCGATAAAATCTATAAATAAAGGCTCCATATTCGTATTCTCTCGCTATTTTATTAAGACTAGAATTCTCAAGAATTAAAGGACACTCTATTTCAAGCTCTGAAATTGAAAGATCGAGATGTGATTTTGGAAATTGATAAGGATCATCTTCGTTAATACGCTTTCTCAGTAATAAATTAGCAAGCTCTTGATCTTCTAAACTTTTAGCATTTTCTTTCCAATCTTCTGCAAAACAAATAACAGCAATTTTGCTGGAACTTGAATCTCGGCTTGCAAAGGTTTTTAGAAATTCAGAAAATCTTCTAGCTTCTGAAATTTCTTGACCATAACTCTCCCTGAGTTGAATTGCTTCATCAGGAAAATCTTGAAGCCAGATTTTTGACAACGCATCAATTGCTGTAGTTATAATGATTTTTGCATCTATTTGACTTTTTAGTACTTGGCAAAGACTTTCTGCAATATCAGCTCTAGTGTGAAAATATTGCTCAAATTGAGTTGAATCTTCCATTTTCATGAAATATCCGTCTTTTTAAGTTGGTAGTTCGGAAAATAATTGATGTTTTTGAAATTGAAAATACTTAAATGCGCGTCTTTCTGGTTTTGAATCAAATCGCTGGTAGTGCCTGTAAGGTGATGACTTTTGGTGATTGATCGCTTACTCCGTAAGGCTTTCATTAGCTCATTATTACTGAATTACGACACTAACAAATCGCTTAAGTTGCGGATCGTCAGTGGACAGTATTTATTTTATATGATACTACCACGATAGAAATTGAAATTTATAGTTAATATTGTTTTGAAAGAGCGCCTTATCTGTAGCTGCTCAGGTTTGGTAGCTTTCGCTCTATTGCTTCAAATATCATGGAAAACATCAGAATTAAGCGATTTCGGGCGATTTTTGAATCTCGCCTAGAAACCTTAAGCCATTTGCTGGATATTGCCGATTCTCACTTTGTCACCGATCGGGCTGCCCTCTTTCAGCTTCGGCTTGCACCCGACATGCTGCCCTTTGGCACACAAATCGCCTTTACCTGTAACCAGCCGCGTAACTTTGCCCTTTGGTGCGCTGACCAACCCGCTAGCAACTTGAACCCCGAAGTGACCACCTTGGAAACTGCTCGGGATTACATCACCTCCACCCGAGAGTTGCTGAGTCAGATTAACGCCGGAGATGCCAAACTCTCAGAAATTCATCGCATTGACCTAGGAGAAGGCCTATCGCTGGAGCTGCCAGGATTAGCCTATGTGGATGATTTTTTGATGCCGAACTTCTACTTTCACCTAACTACAACCTATGGCATTTTGCGGATGGCTGGTGCTGCAATTGGGAAGCGAGATTTTATGATGCACCTCATGCCCTTTGTGAAACGGGATCCCAGTTGCTAGCGATCGACCAATCTATTGGATGCTAACGGCGAGACTGAGCGAGCCGGGGCGGCTTGGTGGCCGGGTGGCAATTGCCCGATCGCCCCTTTCGCCGGACAATGGGGACTTTGAGAGCAATCCAAACCCAGGAGGCGGGCGTGACTCAAGCATTCGACTACGACTTGTTGATCCTCGGAGCCGGAGTCGGCGGCCATGGTGCAGCACTGCACGCCGTCGCCTGCGGCCTGAAAACCGCGATCGTGGAAGCAGCCGAAATGGGCGGCACCTGCGTTAACCGGGGTTGCATTCCTTCCAAGGCCTTGCTGGCGGCTTCCGGCCGGGTGCGCGATCTTCGCAATGCCGCACACCTCAAAGCCATGGGCATCCAAGTGGGCGGCGTGCAGTTCGATCGCCAGGCGATCGCCGACCATGCCACTAATCTCGTGGGCAAAATCCAAGGCGACCTGACCAACAGCCTGAAGCGGATTGGCGTAGACATCATCCAGGGTTGGGGCAAGCTGCTGGCTCCCCAAAAGGTGGAAGTGAACACCGCCGACGGCAACCGCACGATCACCAAAACGATCAGCGCTCGCAATATTTTGATTTCTACGGGGTCGGTGCCCTTTGTGCCGCCGGGGATCGAGCTGGATGGCAAAACGGTGTTCACCAGCGATGAAGCGGTGCGGCTGGAATCTGTGCCCCAGTGGGTGGCGATCATCGGCAGCGGCTACATCGGGCTGGAATTCTCCGATGTGTACACGGCTCTGGGCGCGGAAGTGACGATGATCGAAGCCCTCGATCAACTGATGCCCGGTTTTGATCCGGACATTGCCAAGGTGGCCAAGCGGACGCTGATCGATCAGCGCGACATCGAAACCTATACCGGCGTGTTTGCTACCAAGATCACCCCCGGCGCGCCGGTCACGATCGAACTGACCGACGCGAAAACCAAGGAAGTGGTGGACGTGTTGGAGGTGGATGCTTGCTTGGTGGCTACGGGTCGCCGCCCCGCCACGGCCAATATTGGTCTGGAGAATGTGGGTGTGGAAACCAACCGCCCCGGCTTCATTCCCGTCAATGGCAAGATGCAGGTGCTGAAGGATGGCGAACCGGTGCCGCACCTCTGGGCGATCGGGGATGCGACGGGACAAATGATGCTGGCCCACGCGGCTTCGGCCCAGGGCGTGGTGGTGGTCGAAAACATCTGCGGGCGCGATCGGGAAGTGGATTACCGCAGCATTCCCGCCGCCGCCTTCACCCACCCCGAAATTAGCTTCGTCGGTTTGACGGAACCCCAAGCCAAGGAACTGGGCGAGGCAGAAGGCTTCAGCGTCGGCACGACCCGCACCTACTTCAAGGGCAACTCCAAGGCCGTGGCCGAGGGCGAAGGCGACGGCCTGGCCAAGGTGATTTTCCGCAAGGATACGGGCGAAGTGCTGGGCGCACATATCTTTGGCATCCACGCTTCGGACTTGATCCAAGAGGTGGCCACGGCGATCGCCCAGCGCGATTCCGTGAAGAACCTGGCCTTTGTGGTGCACGCTCACCCGACCCTCTCGGAAGTGATCGACGAAGCCTACAAGCGCGCCGAGCGGGAACTGGCTGAGGTCTAGAGCGAGCCATGCATAATCCTGAACTGGGGGAAGTCGTCTACGATCGCGACGGTCTCCGCAGCGTCCACAACCACGAATTCATGGACGATCCCGCCTTCCAACGGGCCTACGCGCGCGGCGTGCAGGCCGTGGGCTGGGATTACCAATGGCATTGGCGCGTCCATGTGGGTCTGTGGGCGGCGGCCACGGCGGCCCAACTGCCGGGGGACTTTGTGGAATGCGGCGTGAATCACGGCTTCCTCAGTTCGGCGATTATGAACTACCTGGATTGGAACCGGGGCGATCGCACTTTCTATTTGCTCGACACGTTCCAGGGGCTAGATCCCAAGTACGTGTCTGAGCACGAACGGGCCGGCGGCATCCTCGACAAAAACCGCGAGCTGCTCGACAACGGCTTTTACGTCAGCGGTGTGGAGTCCGTGCGCCGCAACTTCAGTGAATGGCCCAAAGCCAAAATCATTGAAGGATCGATTCCGGAAACCTTGCCGCAGATTGATTCTGAGGTGATCGCCTTTGTCCACATTGACCTGAACTGCTCACCGCCGGAAGTGGCGGCCTTGGAGTTTCTGTGGCCGCGACTCGTGCCGGGAGCGGTGATTTTGCTGGATGACTACGCCTACAACGGCTATCGCCCGCAGAAACTGGGAATGGATGAATTTGCGCGCCAAAAACAGGTGGCGATCGCCTCGTTACCCACGGGCCAAGGGTTGCTGATTCGCCCGCCCGATCGACCCTCAGCACCGGGGACAGCGGCCGTTGCACCTGCGGCAACCATGGTGATTTTTTAGCCTAAGCTCCCGGTTGGCGGTGGCTAGGAATCAGAATCAGTGACCAGTAGGGCACGGCGGCCGGGTCTACCTGGTCGATCGCCTGGATTTGTTGCTGCGGTAGGGTTGCCCGTTCGATGTAGATCGATCGCCCCGTTAGCCCCAACTCATCGAGCACCGATCGCACCTTCCCAAAATGCCGCCCCAGTTTGATAATCACCGCCGCATCGGTTTGGGCCAGGCGATCGCGCAGGGTCGGGCGATCGAGCGTGGCCGGCAAAATCGTCAGCACATCTTGGCGATAGGTCAGGGGTACTTGGGCCATATCCGCCGCCGCCAGGGTGGAGGAAATGCCCGGTACTAGCTCTGTGGGGAAGCGATCGCCCAGTCGATTTAGCAAATACATGAACGAACCGTAGAGCATCGGTTCCCCCTCGCAGAGCACCGCCACATCGCGCCCCGCTGCCAGGTGAGCCGCAATCTCCGCCGCGCCGCGATCGTAGCCCGCCGCCGCCGACTCCTGAGGGCTGAAGGGCAGGACGATCGGGACTTCAATTTGCATCGGTTGCAAGAACGCCGCCACGATCGCCCGCGCCACCGAGCCGCCATCGGCCGCCGCCGGATAGGCCACCACCGGCACGGTCGTTAGAATTCGGTACGCCTTTAGGGTCAGCAATTCCGGGTCGCCCGGCCCCACGCCCAGGCCGTAGAGCTTGCCCGTCACGCTTCCAGCTCCTTCGCCAGGGCATTCACCGCCGCCGCCGCGATCGCACTGCCGCCCCGCCGCCCATGCAGCGTGATGAACGGCACACCGCGCGAATTGGCCGCCAATTCCGCCTTCGACTCCGCCGCTCCCACAAATCCCACCGGGAAGCCCAAAATCAGCGCCGGTTTTGGCCAACCCGCATCCAGCAATTCCAGCAGGTGAAACAAAGCCGTGGGCGCATTCCCGATCGCCACCACGGCCCCCGCCAAGTGGGGCCGCCACAGTTCCACCGCCGCTGCCGATCGGGTGTTGCCCATTTCCTGGGCCAGCGGCCGCACTGCTGGATCGCCCAGGGTGCAGATCACCGGATTCGTGGCCGGCAATCGATCGCGGATGATGCCCTGCACCACCATTTGCGCGTCGCAAAGGATCGGCGCACCGGCCGCCAGGGCCGATCGGCCGATCGTCGCTGCACTGGCCGTGGCCTGTAAATCCGTCACCAAATCCGTCATCCCGCAAGCATGGATCAGCCGCACCGCCACCGGCTGCAAATCCGTGGGCAATTGTGCCAAATCCACCTCCGCCCGAATCGTGGCGAAGGACTGTTCATAAATGGCTTGACCATCGCGCAGGTATTGCAAAGCAGGGCGATCTCAACAGCGCAAAAACAGGTTAAGACTGACCCAAGGGGATGGTTTCCTGAGCCGATGGATGGGGTTGAATGGGCCCAAGACTCAGCCGGTCAGCTTGTTCAGAATATCAGGCGAATTCGATCGCGGATCCGGCAACTGCTGAATTCTGGGTCAGCAGTCCTTGGGTAACTCCATGGGCAATGGCCTGCGGCCACCGATTCAAGACCAGTCCAAAAGAGGATAGATTCGGATGATTGAAGCGGTTCTCGGTAATCCTTTTAAATGTATTAATTAATACCTAAAATAGGACATTAATTCCGTAATTCCCTTGGCAGTGAGAAGATCAGCAAAAGCAATAAAACCCAATGCGGACTGAGATTAATCCATGCCTTTGGGTTGACTGTGGGGTTCGATCGGGCAAGTCCAATCTGCCCCCCACTGGAGACTTCTGATTAGACTGAAGCAGTTGCTAAAAATTATTGAAGAAAAGATGCAACGAACGGTAAATGCTCCCCATGTTGGAGTAGGGATCCTGTGGCTGCTCATCTCAATTGGCTGAATATGCGCGATGTGGCTTGGTTGCTGGGGTGCTCGGGACTCGTGTTTCTGATGCAGCCTGGTTTTATGTGTTTGGAATCGGGCATGACCCGATCGAAAAACAGCATTAATGTGGCGGCCAAAAACCTATCAGATTTTGGCATTTCGGCACTGCTCTACTGGTTGTTTGGATTTGGGGTGATGTTTGGCCCCTCTTGGTGGGGTTGGATGGGCCATGACTACTTTGCCCTATCGGTGGAATCGCAGCCTCAACTGGCAGCTTTTTTAATTTTTCAATTAATGTTTTGTGGCACTTCCACCACCATTATTTCCGGTGCGGTGGCGGAACGAATGCGGTTTTCGTCTTATCTAATCGTTTGTTTCCTTTGTTCAGGATTGATCTATCCCCTGTTTGGCCATTGGGCTTGGAAGGGAATGGAAATTGTGGGCGCAAGTCCTGCCGGCCAGGGGGTGGGCTGGTTGCGATCGCTCGGGTTCTATGACTTTGCGGGTTCCACAGTGGTGCATAGCGTGGGGGGCTGGATTGCCCTGGCCACGCTGTTGGTGGTGGGGCCGCGCTGGGGGCGCTATGACGAAGCCACCCGGCAGCACAAAATCAGCGGGTCGAATCTGCCCTTTTCCATGCTTGGGGCCATGATGCTGTGGCTGGGCTGGTTGGGGTTCAATGGCGGCAGCACCCTGGCCCTCAATGAACATGTCCCGGCGGTGCTGGTGCATACGGTGATTGGGGGTGTGGCGGGGATGCTGGGCGGCGGGGCCCTGGGTTGGTACTATCGCCACCGGCCGGATGTGGAATGCCTGATCAACAGTTCCCTCGCGGGCATGGTGGCCGTGACGGCCTGCTGCAATGTGATTACGACCCCGATCGCCCTGGTGGTGGGGTTCACCGGGGCCGCCGTGGCCTTGGCGGTGGAATGGTGGCTCGATCGCCGCCAAATCGATGATGCGGTGGGAGCCGTGCCTATCCATGCGGGGGCTGGGGCTTGGGGCACGCTCTGTGTGGGGTTATTTGGGGATTTGAGCCAAATGCCGGGCGGTTTGGAGCGCCCCCAACAAATTGCCGTGCAACTGTTGGGCATTGGAGTTTGCGCCCTCTGGTCTTTTGGGTTGTCCTACGGGTTGCTGCGCTGGGTCGATCGCCTGCATCCCCTGCGGGTTTCCCTTGCGGAAGAACAGATGGGCCTGAACGTGGCGGAGCACCAGGTGAAAACGGAGGTCTATGACCTATTTGAGGTGATGGATCACCATGCTCGTCAGGGAGATTTGCACTTGCGAGTACCGGTGGATCCGTTCACGGAGGTGGGCTACATTGCCGAGCGCTACAACCAGGTGATGGATGCCTTGCAGGAAAAGTCCCAGGCGCTGGAGTCCCTGAATGCGAGCCTGGAAGCCCAGGTGCAGCAGCGGACGGCGGAGTTGGAAACCGCCAACCAGGAACTCCAGCGCCTGAACCGCCTGAAGGATGATTTGCTGGCAAATACGTCCCATGAACTGCGCACGCCCCTCAACGGCATCATTGGCTTGGCGGAGGCGATGCTGGATGACGATCGGGGAGGATTGAGCGATCGGGAACGGTCAAACCTGGACACGATCGCCGCCAGTGGCCATCGGTTGGCCAATTTGGTGAACGATCTGCTGGACTTTGCCAAACTGCAACACCAGACGATTGACCTGGCCCTGCGCCCTTGCACCTTGGCTGTGGTGGTGGAACAGGTGTTGCAACTGCACTACGACCAAGCGGAACGTAAGGGCTTGGCGCTGGTGAATGCCATTGATTTGGCTCTGCCGCCCGTGTTGGCGGACTTCAACCGGCTGCAACAGATTTTGCACAACCTGGTTAGCAATGCGCTCAAGTTCACCCAAAGCGGTGAGGTGATTGTTCATGCTCGCCGTTGGCAGCCGGACGCGGAACTGTTGCATCAGTTGCATCAGCCGCCTTCTGTCGATCCTGCCAACTCCCTAGATCCTCAATTGGGGGATCAGCAATTGGGTCAACAATTGGATCAATTAACGGGGGTGGTGATGCCCTCAAGCGCGATCGGGCAGGGTGCTCTGTTCGATCGCCCCGGATTGGATCCGGCAGAATCTGAGCAGTTTGAGCGGGAGCATCCTTCCGAGTCATCCCCGGAAACGGCTGCCCAAAAGTGGCTGGCCATTTCCGTCAGTGATACGGGCATTGGTATTCCCACAGAGGCGATCGAGCGCATTTTTGAATCCTTTGAACAGGCCGATCGCTCCACGGCCCGGGAATATGGCGGCACGGGGTTGGGGTTGGCCATTGTGCGGCAACTGGTGGAACTGCATGGGGGCAAAATTTGGGTGGAGTCCCGTCCCGAAGTGGGATCCATCTTTACGCTGACCTTGCCGGTGGCCCTGGAAGCGCCAGCCCTCACCTACGAAATGCCCAGCTTCCGGCGATCGCCCATGATGTTGCGCAAGCCTGCCCCCACCAATCCCAAACCGGCTCCCGAAGCCCCGATCGCACCGGAACCGATTACCCTGGCTCCGGCCACCGTGGAGGGCGATCGTCTCCTAGAAGCCCTTAGCCAGCGGGACACGGAACAGCTCTTGGCCAAGGCCAGCGCCGCCCGCACCCAACCCAATCAACGGTTCAAAATCCTGATGGTGGATGATGAGCCGGTGAATCTTCAGGTGCTGGAAAATTTCCTGTCCCAGGAGGAGTATGAAATCGTGACCGCCGACAACGGCCCTGCTGCCCTGGCCGTGTTGGAACAAGGGTTTCAGCCCGATGTGGTGTTGGTGGATGTGATGATGCCGAAAATGACCGGCTATGAGCTGACCCAGCAGTTGCGATCGCGCTATCCCGCCCACAAGCTGCCGATTTTGATGCTCACGGCCAAAAACCAGGTGGAAGACTTGGTGCAAGGTCTCGACTCCGGAGCCAATGACTACCTCACGAAACCCGTTTCCAAGAAGGAATTGCTGGCTCGTCTGAAAACCCATCTGCAACTGTCCCACATCAATATTGCCTACGGGCGGTTTGTGCCCCACGAGTTCCTGCGTCTGCTGAATAAACAGAGCATTTTGGAGGTGGAACTGGGCGACCAAGTGGAACGGCAGATGTCGGTTTTGTTTTCCGACATTCGATCGTTCACCACGATCACGGAAAACCTGTTACCGGCCGAGAGCTTCCGGTTCATTAACCGCTATTTGGCCCATATGGAACCGGCGATTCAGCAAAATGGCGGCTTCATTGACAAATTCATTGGCGATGCGGTGATGGCGCTGTTTCCGGAATCGGCCGATGACGCGGTGGCCTCCGCGATCGAAATGCGGCGAAATTTGGAAGTCTTTAACCGCGAACGACAACAGGCGGGCGAAGTGCCGATCGAAATTGGCATTGGCATCAACACTGGCCAAATGCGATTGGGAACAGTGGGCGGTAAAAATCGGATGGATGGGACTGCCATCAGTGACGCGGTTAACTTGGCGGCCCGGTTGGAAACCCTGACCAAGCGCTACCAAAGCAGCATCCTGATTTCCCACCACACGATCGCCCAGATGGAGGATCCAACGCGCTATCACCTGCGGTTTATCGATCGGTTACAGGTGACAGGCAAATCTCGGCCCGTGGCGGTGTTTGAGGCGATCGATGGCGATCCGTCCCCCATCCGCGACCAAAAACTTTCCACCATGGCCCATTTTGAGGAAGGTACTTGGCTCTATCACCGTCAAGAGTTCAAGTCGGCGGCCGTTTGTTTTGAGGAATGTTTGCGGCAATTTCCGGGCGATCGGGTGGCTCAAATCTATTTAGAGCGATCGGTTCATGCGGCCCTGCCCACTACGGATTAGGGAATCGCTCGATCGAGAATCATTCGCTCGATCGTTACCTCGCCCCGATCGTCGTGCCGGGAAGCTGAGCGGCCTATCGGCAGCTCCTGGAATCAAGCGAAAACGGTTGATTGTTCACGCCCCGATCGTCGTAACAAGGGGCTTCAGCCCCTTGCCCCTCACGATTTTGTCACGGTGGAATCAGGGTTACGGACGATTTAATAGCGGGCCCTAGCGTGCGCCGCGATAAATTCGCTCTGACTGCTCCGGCGGCAACCAGGCACAGGCTTGGGCTTGGCGCTGGGGCAAGGTCAGGGTCGGCGTGGGCCGATTCCAGGCACTTTCCGGCTCCACATATTCCTGGGTTTGGGGGTCGTAGGCATAAATTCGCCCCGTTTCGATTTCATAAACCCAAGCATGGAGTCGCAAGCTGCCCTGGTTCAGCTTGGCTCGCACACAGGGATAGGTGCGCAGGTTGTCAATTTGGGTGAGCACGTTTTCGGCCACCGCAATTTCCAGCAAATCTTCACCACTACAGGGGCTGTAGTTTTGCAAAACCACCTGGCGCGTTGCTTCCGCATGTTCCAGCCAGCGGCTGACCAAGGGCATTTTGTCTTCCAGCTCTTTGATCTTCAGCAGGCCTTTCATGGCTCCGCAGTGGGAATGGCCGCAAACCACAATTTCACTCACCCCCAAGGCTTCGATCGCATACTCGATCGTCGCTCCTTCACCGCCATTAGCCGCGCCATAGGGGGGAATGATGTTACCGGCATTGCGGATCACGAAAATTTCGCCAGGATCCGATTGGGTAATCAGTTCCGGGTCAACGCGGGAGTCAGAACAAGAGATGAAGAGAACGCGCGGTTTTTGCCCATGGGCCAGCTCTTCAAACAGCTTTTGATGGGACGCGAAGTAATCTTGCTGAAACTGCCGCAAGCCTTTGATCAATTTGTGCATGGCGTTCTGTGCATGGCCTGGTTACCCGTGGCCTGGTCGTTGCCCGTCTGGCTGGTGAGTTGGTGAATATCTTACGGCCTTAGGGGCGCTGGTCGTCGGTGGTGGCGGGTGCTTCGCGCCGGTTGGTGCTGCGGGCCCGATCGGGCGACTCCGCTGGACGATTGGCGGGCGCAGCGCTGCTGCTGGACGGTTTGCGATCGGCCGGTGAGGCCTTGGGTGTGGGGGAAGGGCGATCGCTCGGAGTTGCCACGCTCCGGTTGTCGGAATCGGTCAAGCGCTGGGCCCCGGCCCGGTTTTCTTCGGCGGGTCGCGGTGTGACGGTTAACCCCGCCGCTCCCGATCGCGACAGTTGCAAGAAAGAATCGAGGGCCGCACGCCAAACCAAATAGCCCCGATCGCTCAGGTGCAGGCCGTCAGTAGTGAGGTCTGGGTGCAGATTGCCCTGCGGATCGGTGAACATCGGAAACAAATCCAAGAAGCCCACCCGTTCATCCCGGGCCACCTGGTTCAACCGGCGGTTAATGCGCTTGATTCGATCGAGTGTGGCCTGGCGCAAGCGGGCCCGACCTTCCCAAGTGGAGCTAGCCCCGCGATGGGGAAACAGGCTTTGCAACACAATCCGCGAATTGGGGTGGGCCCGGCGCAATTCTTGGGTGATGGCCCGGTGATTTTCCACGATCGTGTCATCACTGACCCCTTGCATCAGGTCATTAATCCCGATCGCCACAAAAATCACCTCCGGTTGCAGACGCGCCAACCCATCCAAGCGCTGCAACAACAACCGGGTCGTATCCCCAGAGATGCCCTGATTTAGCCAAGTGGTTCCCGCCGGCAACAGACGGGACGGAAAGGCCAGAGTTAAGGAATCGCCCACCAACACCGCCAACCGGGCGGGCCGTCGCAGGGCCATCGCATTGGCTTCCTGCCGCCGCCGAGCCACCCATCCTTCATAACTGGTGGCCGCGACGGGCGATCGCTTCGGAGTGGTCACCGTGGCTGCCACGGCCCTAGTGGGCGATCGCTCCAAAGACTCTTGGGTTTGCTGAATCTGGTCAATCGCTTGGGCAATGGCCTTGGCCGCCGCACGGTCTAGGCCCGTGACGACCACCAAAAAGGCCACTGCTAATAATCCATTGCCCCATAGAGACCATTTGACCCACCAAGGAGCGCGGGGCTTAGACGGTGAGAAACCACTTGATCGGCGTGACCAGCCAATCGAGCGGCCAAAAATTCCTGTTCGTCGAGCACGCGATCGAGAAAACACGATTTGCCCTGAAACGTTGTGGTGACCCTGCCTCGGTGCAAGCCAACCGGCCCTAACTGGCTCCGTTGACCTTGCATCCATCGCCAAAAGACCAATTCACTAAGAACTCTAGCGAACTTTGGCCGCAAAAAAAACATCCCTAAACACAAAAGAGGGCGATCGCCCCCTCCTGTGTCATTGAACACCTGTGGTAATCAGTCGCATCCGAACTCGGCTAACAGCTAAGGTCGTCGAAACGATAGAAAAGCATCGTTACCCGACCTCGCCCCAGTACCGAGGCTTTTCCCTAGGATGCGGTTTGATCCGAAACACCCATTGCCGCCGTACCCGTGGGGCCGATCGAGGTGTTGTCCTTCACAAAGCCACTGTAGGCTTCCATCCCGTGCTCGCCGATATCGAGGCCAATGGCTTCTTCCTCGGGCGAAACCCGAATGCCACCAAAGGCATTCAGGGCATACCAGAAGATGGTGGACAGCAACACCGTCACCCCACCAGCAATGGCAACACCCAGGAATTGCACACCCAACTGGGTCAAACCACCACCATAGAACAGGCCCAAACCAGCCGCATCCGCACCCGTTGCATCCTTACCAATGCTGAACAGGCCGACCGCCAGCGTGCCCCAAACACCGCAAACCAAGTGCACCGAAGTAGCACCCACTGGGTCATCGACCTTCAGCACCGAGTCAAAGAAGCCCACCGACAGCACCACCAGAATCCCGGCAATGCCACCAATCAACACAGAACCGGTGTAGTCAACCACGTTGCAACCCGCCGTGATGCCCACCAAGCCAGCCAGGATGCCGTTGATCACCATCGACAGATCCGGCTTGCCCGACAGCCACCAGGATGTGAACGTGGCGGTTACGCCACCCGCTGCGGCGGCCAAGTTGGTGGTCACAGCGATGTAAGGCACTGCTGCATTCACCGCCAGGGTCGAAGCCCCGTTAAACCCAAACCAGCAAACCCACAGAATCAAGCAGCCCAACGTGGCAATGCTCATGTTGTGGCCAGGGATGGCGCGGGGTTGGCCGTTGTCATACTTACCCATCCGGGGCCCCAGAATCGAAGCACCCATCAGCGCTGCCCAACCACCGACGGAGTGTACCGCCGTTGAACCAGCGAAGTCGCGGAAGCCCATGTTGAACAACCAACCGCCCGTGCCGCTCCAAATCCAACGGCCTGTGATGGCGTAGGACACCCCAACCAGCAGCAAGCTAAAGATCAAGAAGTCCACGAACTTCACCCGCTCAGCCACCGCACCGGACACGATCGTGGCGGCGGTGCCCGCAAAGGCAACTTGGAAGAGGAAGTGCAGCGAGACCGGCAGCCCCGTTGCTTCAATGCCGTAAGTTTCGGGCGTTCCTGACAGGAAGAAGCCCGTCGTGCCAATTACGTTATTGCCTTGGGCAAACATGAAGCCATAGCCCAAAGCCCAGAATGCCAAGGTGGCCAGAGCAAATACAATCAGGTTCTTGGTCAGAACGTTAACGGCGTTCTTCTGACGACAGAAGCCCGTTTCCAACATGCAGAAGCCCGCGTTCATGAAGATCACGAGGATGGCTCCCACTAGAACCCAGGTCATGTTCAGCAGGCCCTGAACGTCTTCGGGCTTGATGGGTTCAGCGGCATGGGCAGCCAGGTTCCAGGTGGCCACAATCACGGCGGCCAAAGGAATGCAGGCTAACCAACCGAGGGAGGTGCGGCGACCGAATACGTCGTGAAAGAACGATCGCCCGGCACTCAGGATCTGGTCAATGGATCGATCGGTGCCCTCGTTAAGGGAGCGCGAATGCCCCTTACGGCGACCCGAGAACTTGAGCCTAGCCATAGACTAACGGTTCCTATAGGGGTTGATGTTGATATGGATGGTTCAGAGACAGGGCGGTTGCTGACTGGTTAAAACTAAGACCATCACTCCTTCACTAACAATTGCTGCGATTCGCTCACGAATGCGGCAATCAGGAAGCTTCCTGCTCCATCGCGGCGAAGTTGGCTTCATTTGCTCCACAGGCTGACACGATCGGACTGGCCGCCTTTTGTAGATGCATCGCCTTTGGGAGTGGTTTGCCCCAGGGTTTGACAGGGACTCAATGAGAGCTAGACTGCAATCCAAGACAGTCTCTTGGCGCAGCAATTGTCGATCGACGTGGACTTGCTTTAAACACAGGCAATTGCATCAATTTTGTCGAGTATCGTTCTGTATCTAGCGATACTGATCGTCCTGGGCTGTGGGTAGATTCACCGGGACAAAAAGCTGAAGATGGGTGATGCGATCGGGCAGGACTGGCCATATCGTTGGCGGCCGTTGGGGGTGCAAGCCCCGTCCCGTCAGGAGCGACCCTGAGCCGAGGTGTAAAATCAGCATGGTTACGATCGCAGCCCAAACAAAATCCCGATCGCCTAGTCATTTCGCCATGTCGCTGGTTGGCCCTGTCCTTGATTGGCCAAGTTGCTGGGGCTGAAGTCCAAGGGTGTGAATGAGTTTTGAATGGCTCTGTGAAATTGCTAGAACTGCTGAATTGCTGAGCTGGTGTTGAAATCTCTGCCCCAGTCCTACGGGGGATTTTGAGGACGATTGAAATGTGGATTGTTCATATCCCCCAGACAGCAGCATTGAAGTCCGTGATGAGGCTCCCCCATGGAAGTTAGCGAATTGCTCGAACGCTACGCAGCCGGAGAGCGAGATTTTGACCGCGTTGATTTGTCATCGGCGGATCTCAGTGGGGCCCTGTTGCCCGGTATTTCGCTCCAGGGGGCGGATTTATCAGGGGCCAAGTTGTCCGGCTCCAATTTGGAAGAGGGAAACCTGCGGGAAGCGCGTTTACTGAGCGTGGAGGCGAATCATGTGCAATGGCGTGGGATTAATCTCCGCGAGGTGAAGTTGCGGGATGCGTCGTTGCGGGGAGCCAATTTGGTGAATGCGAACTGCATTGGGGCGGACTTGAGCGGCGTGGATTTGGGCGATCAGGCGAATTTGTCCGGTTGCTCGATGCGGGCCACCAAGTTGGTCGGGGCGAATTTGCGGGAAGCGGTGTTGATCGAGTCCAATCTCAGTGAAGCGGATTTGCATCAGGCCAACTTGGAAGGGGCCAACATGCGAGAGGCCACGTTGCACCACGCCAAGCTCACGGAAGCCAATTTGACCAAGGCGAACCTCACGCGGGCCAATTTGACCAAGGCCAATTTTTCAGATTCGGTGTTGGTGGGGGCGATGTTGCTGGAGGTTTATGCCAGTAGCACGGTGTTTTTGGCGGCGGACTTGTCCAGTTGCGACCTGCGGCGAGCCAAGGCGATCGGGGCGGATTTCACGGCGGCCAAACTGCTGAAGGGAAATTTGCGGGAAACCAATCTCAGTTGGTCAACGTTGCGCCAAGCGGATTTGAGCGATGCCAATTTGTTTCAGGCTCGCTTGCAATGGACGAATTTCAGCAGTGCTGTGCTGCGGGGGGCGGTGTTGATTGATGCGGATTTGTCCCAGGCCAACACCCGGGCGGTGGTTTGGACGGGGGCGATCGGCCCGGATGGCCAAGCCCATTACTAACAAGCCGTGGATTACCCCATTCAGCCGATCGATTAGGGGAATTGGCCCGCCAGTGCTGGGCTGCGCCGGTTGTTTAGCCTCCCGTCCCTGAACTCCAGAGCCTAAAGGCCCGGGGTCTTTTGCTCATGTGCTCAGTGGGTGCTGCGTTTAACGGTAGGGAGCCAACAGGGGGGCGAGCCGATCGAGCGTGGCAGTGGGCACTTTGTCGAGGGGGGTGAGCAGCGCACCGGCCAGGGCCTGATGGGCGATCGACTCGGGCGGTTGGGCCCCCAAGCGGCGGACTGTTTCCCGGATGATCGATCGGGCGTTGTCGGCATTGCGATGCAAGTTCCCAATCACCATCTCGGTGGTCACACTGTCGTGATCGGGGTGCCAACAGTCATAGTCGGTGACCAGGGCGATCGTGCAGTAGGCGATTTCCGCTTCTCGGGCCAGCTTGGCTTCCGGTAAGTTGGTCATGCCAATGACGGTGGCTCCCCAACTTTGATAGAGCTGGGATTCGGCCCGCGTGGAGAAAGCCGGCCCTTCCATGCAGAGATAGGTTCCGCCGCGATGCAACGTCACCTCCGACAGGGCCAGGGAGTCGATCGCCTCAGCCACCAAGCCCGACAAGGCTGCACAAATGGGATCGCCAAAGGCAATATGGGCCACTAAGCCATCGCCAAAAAAGGTGGAACCCCGGTTACGGGTGCGATCGATGAACTGATCCGGCAACACGATATCCAGAGGCTTAGCCGCCATTTGCAACGATCCCACCGCCGATACGGACAGGAGATAGCGCACGCCCAAGGTTTTGAGGGCCCAGATGTTGGCGCGGTAGGGCACTTCCGTGGGCAGCAGGTGATGGTGGCGGCCATGGCGGGCCAGAAAGGCCACGGGCACACCGTCCAAGGTTCCGGTGATGATTGCGTCGGAGGTGGGGCCAAAGGGGGTTTCAATCCGCTGTTCTTGGGGATTTTGCAGCGCCTCCATCCGATAGAGACCGCTGCCGCCCAGAATGCCGATGGTGATTGTGTCGCCCGTTGAGTCAGTCATTGTTGAGAGGTGCTCCATAAACCAGTAGGGTCGATCGCCCGAATTGGGCTGGCCATTTCAGCCTAAGCCGCCTGTCGCTGACTCATGCTCAAGATTCCGTAGTAATAGTCCTTTAGTTGGCGGGTGGCGGCGGCCCAGCCCCAGCGTTCGGCCTCGGCTCGGGCAGCTGATCGCAGATCAGCCCGCTGGCTGGGGTCGGCAAACAGGCGTTGGGTGGCGGTGATTGCGCCCTGGTCATCGGTGGGGTCAAACAGGAAGCCGTTCACGCCGTCGGTGACGATATCGGGGATGCCGCCCGCATTGGCCGCCACCACGGGGCAGCCGGCCGCCATCGCTTCCAACAGCACCAACCCAAGGGTTTCCGTGCGCGAGGGGAAGATGAACGCATCGGCGCTGGCATAGGCGGCGGCCAGCTCCAGACCGCGCAGGTAGCCGACGAAGTGGGTGTTGGTTCCCGCGAAAAATTCCTCTAGCTCGGCGCGGTAGGGGCCGTCACCCACAAGGGCGAGCCGCGCGCCGGGAATCGATTCGAGCACGGGCCGGATGCGATCGACCTCCTTTTCAGCAGATAGGCGACCGATGTAGATCAACAGGGGCGCGTCCGGGTGACCTTGGCTGAGGAAGTCGCGCATTTCGGCGGTGGCGCGATCGGGCGTGAAGCTGTCTGTATCTACGCCGCGCTGCCAAAGGGCGGTGCGCTCAATGCCATGGTCGCTCAGTTGCTGCACCATGGCGGTGGAGGTACAAAGGTTAATTTCTGCGAGATTGTGGGCGGTTTTTAGCAATTCCCAGAGCAAGCCTTCTAGCATTCCCAATCCGTAATGTTGTAGGTATTGGGGCAGATGCGTGTGATAGGAAGCAACGAGGGGTAATTGACGAGTTTTGGCGTAATAAATGCCGCCCAAACCGACGACGGCCGGGTTAACCACGTGAATTAAATCGGGGCGAAAATGATCCAATTCGCGACCAATTGCCGGCCGTGGCAGGGCGATTTTTAGCTCAGGATATTGCGGCAGTGGAAACCCCGAAACCCCGAAAACTTTTGAGCCGTTGTAGTCCTTTAACCCCAAATCGGGCGTGACGATTAGTACCTCATCGCCCATTTTTTGCAGGTGATCGATCGTGTGGCGCAGACGGGTCACGATCCCATCGATTTTGGGCAAAAAGGTTTCGGTAAACAGCGCAATTCGCATAGGTTCCGTGCGGGGCAACAGGGACAAAAGGAGCAAGGGGGCAGCGGCGCAAGACGGGCGATCGCCCGATGTAGATTAAGGCTCGGTTAATGCCAAGCCTAGACTAGGCGATGGTTTCAGCCTATTCCCGCCGATATTTGCCTCAGGATACCGCTTGGGGGGGATCGATCGGCCCCGGCGGCATTATTCGCGCCCCGCCAAACGCGCCAACCGATGGCTATACCAAGTAGCCCCAATGATCAGCAGCCCGATCGCCCCCAGGGTCAAACTCAGGGGCAAAAATTGACCCCGACTAATGGCATCGGTGCCGGAACTGCCCAATTGCACAAATAAAAATACGCCGGGGCCCGTGCCCGCCACGGTGGCAATTAAATAATCTCGAAAGCGCACGGAGGTTAAACCCGCCGTGTAGTTGGCTAAACCGTAGGGCAAAATCGGCAACAAACGCACGGCAAACATATAGGCAAAGCCGTGGCGACGAATTTCTTGATCCATTTCTTGCCAGCGATCGGCGAGGCGGCGCTCAAAGGCAGGTCGAGCCAGCCAACGACTGAGATAAAAGGAGGCGATCGCGGCCAAAATGGCGGCTAAACTCGTCCAAATTGTGCCCCAAATTGAGCCGAATAATGCGCCACCCAAAAGGTTTAAAGCCGTTGAGGGTAGCATCAGCATGGTGACGGCAAGATAGACCACCATATAAACCAATGGTGCGAGCCAACCCGTACCCCCAATTTGCGTGCGCAGCCGCTCTACATCAATCATGCCCAAGCTGTAAAACATTGCCCCGATCGCCCCGAGGCAAAAGAACAGTAGCAGCACAATCCAACGTTTTTTAGGGGGCTTCATGGGGTGCTTGGGGGGAGCGGCTGGGTGATCTAGGAATTGGGGAGTTCGGCGCGATCGCGATCGGTCACCCGCCAACTGAGTTTGGTATTCAGCCAAAAGTTCCAGAAGGTGACTAAGCCGATCGCGATTAGGTTCGCTAAATAACGATATTGACCCGCAAAAATCACATTAAAAAAGAGATTCAAAATCAAGACATTCAGAATCAGCCCCATTAAGCAAATTAAATTGAATTTCAGGAACCGTTCGAGGCGGCGACGAAAGCCGGTTTGGCGTTGGGATAAGTCCCGAAATGTCCAGCGATCGTTCCACCAAAAATTATTCAAAATTGCCACTTCCGCTGCGATGATTTTGCTGCGGGTGAGACCCCAAGCCAAGGTACTGGGATCGCTAAGGGCGTAGAGCACCGCCATATCTACGATTACTCCACTCAAGCCGACAATACCAAACCGGATGAAGCGCTGCACCGGGAAGCGATCGAGCCGCAGCCGCAGCAAATGGGCGAAATAGTCGATCGCGTGATACCAAGTGACTTTGGTTTCGCCCGATTGCCGTTCGCGAAATTCGTAGGGGAGGGTTTTGACGCGCCCAAAATCACCTTTTGCTAATACTTCAATCAGGATTTTATAGCCCAAGGGATTGAGGATTTTTTGGGCGATCGCGCTACGTTTCAACACAAAATAACCGCTCAAGGGATCGGACAAACGCCCCACCACGTCGGGCAACAGAGTCAACCCCAAAATCTGCGCGCCCCGAGAGGTGAGCCGCCGCCACAGGCTCCAATCACTGATGCCGCCGCCGGGATCATTGCGACTGGCGGCCACCAAATCAGCCCCGGCCAAAATTTGCGCCACCATCTCCGGCAACAGTTGCTCATCGTGCTGGCCGTCGCCATCAATTACGCCCAAAATTTCGCCCTTGGCCACCTGCCAACCGCGAATTACAGCGGTGGCTAATCCCCGTTCATAGTGACGACAAAGCACCCGCAATTGGGGAAATTCGGTGGTTAATTCCTGGGCAATTTTCCAGGTGCGATCGGTACTGTTGTCATCCACCACAATAATTTCATAATCATGGGGCAGCACGGGATCTAAAACCGCCACGAGCGATCGCACCAAGGCTTCAATATTTTCGGCTTCTTCGTAGGTGGGAATTACTAAGGAAAACCGCAGCGATCGCGCCATCACCGTCAGCTTGCCACCCCGGGGCGAGAGGTCAGCAAACTGGGCGATCGCCTGATCTAAATTTAGGGGTTGCTGAAGATGATCCGCATGGCGAATTTCGATCTGAAACTCCGCCGTGGTTGGTTCCCCCCAGGTGGATTGATGTAACAGCAAATCCGGTAGCGGATCGATGCACAATTCACCCGTGGGAACTGCTTCCATGGATCGCAAAGTGGGTCGCACAGTCGGCGTAAACCCCATCATTAGGACTCAGCAACCTTGGCGACGAGCCGAGGCTGAAAATCGAGAGTTTTGACCAAGAATGCCAACTTATCGCTAGCTTCTTCCACGATTTTGGTGGTGGGTTTTCCAGCTCCATGACCCGCTTTCGTTTCAATCCGAATCAGGGTCGGTGCATCACCACCTTGGGTCGCTTGCAGGGCCGCCGTGAACTTGAAACTATGGGCTGGTACCACGCGATCGTCTCGATCGGCCGTGGTAACGAGGGTAGCGGGATAGGCCGTGCCCGATCGCAAATTATGTAGCGGTGAATAGGCGTAAAGGGCCTGAAATTCCGCTTCATTTTCCGGCGATCCATAGTCAGAACACCAGGCCCAGCCGATCGTAAATTGGGGGAAGCGCAGCATATCCATCACCCCCACCGCTGGCAGAGCCGCCCCAAACAAATCCGGTCGCTGAATCAGGCAAGCACCCACCAACAAACCGCCATTACTGCCACCGGAAATTGCCAGGCGCTGGGGTTTAGTGTATTGATTCGCAATCAACCATTCAGCGGCAGCAATAAAGTCATCAAAGACATTTTGCTTTTGCAGTTTTGTGCCCGCTTCATGCCAGGCTTCGCCATATTCCCCACCGCCCCGCAGATTAGCTACGGCGTAAATGCCGCCCATTTCCATCCACACCAAATTGGAGACGGAAAATACGGGAGTTAGAGATACATTGAACCCGCCATAGCCATACAGAATCGTGGGGTGATCGCCGGTTAATTCCAGCCCTTTTTTGTGGCTAATAAATAGCGGGATTTTCGTGCCATCTTTGCTGCGATAGAACACCTGGCGCGTTTCGTAATCTTCCGGGTTAAACGCTACCGTTGGCTCACGGAAAAGCTGACTGGCTTGGCTAGCAAAGTCGTAGCGATAAATGCGCGTGGGGGTGGTGTAGCTGGTGAAGCTGTAGAAGGTTTCCCGATCGCCCCGTTTGCCCTGGAATCCCCCGATCGAACCAAGACCCGGCAACTCAATTTCAAACTGGAATTGCCCTTGCAAATTAAAGAACTGCACCGCCGATCGCGCGTCCTGCAAATATTCCACCACAAACCCATCATTCAGGGTGGACACCGCATCTAGCTTGTAGGTGGCTTCGGGAATCACTTCTTGGATCGTCGATTGCCAATCGGTGCTGGTCGCGTCGAGGTCGATCGCCACCAGCCGGCCCATGGGCGCTTGCCAGTTGGTTTCAAACCAGCCGATCGCTCCGTCATTATCAATAAACCCAAAGCCACCGACCCAATCGCCCACCAGTTCCCGCACAGGGGAATCCGACTGCCGCAGATCTTTCACAAACAACAAATTTTTAGATTCAGTTCCCTTCCAAACGGAAATTAACAGATAGGAACCGTCATCGCTGACTGTGCCGCCAAAGCCCCATTCTGGCTGATCAGGTCGCTCATAGATTAGTTGATCGGCGGCTTGTTCAGTGCCCAGTTCGTGATAGTAAAGCTTCTGGAAATAGTTGGTTTCTTGGAACTGGTTTTCGGCGTTGGGTTCATCGTAGCGACTATAAAAAAAGCCGCGATTATCCGGTGTCCAAGAGGCTCCCGAAAACTTCACCCAATCTAGGCGATCGGGCAAATCTTCCCCGGTTTCCACCGATCGCACGCGCCAGGTTTGCCAATCGGAACCCGCCGTTGACAAGCCATAGGCCATCAGCGAGCCATCTTGGGTGAAAGCAATCCCCGACAGGGCCACCGTGCCATCATCCGACAGCCGATTTGGGTCGAGCAAAACGCGCGGTTCTCCATCGAGGCGATCGAGCGTATACAAAACACTTTGATTTTGCAGACCGTCGTTTTTGTAATAGAAATAGCGATCGCCCCGCTTCCAGGGCACGCTCAATTTTTCATAGTCCCAAAGTTGCAGCATCCGGTCATAAATGGGCGATCGCGCCGGAATTTGCGCCAAATAATCAAAGGTCAATTGATTTTGGGCGGCAATCCAATCGGCCGTTTCGGTCGTGTTGGCATCTTCTAACCAGCGGTAGGGATCCGGCACGGAAACGCCGTGGTAGATGTCCACTTGGTCAACGGTGCGGCTGGTGGGATAGGCAAAACGATCGGCCATGGGATGCTGCAAAAAATTCATGTCCGGGGTCTATTGTACGGGCGCGGGCCCGACTGTAGCGCTATTCTGAGGAAGCTTTGGGGCCCCCTTGCCAAACATCAACCCGTTGTTTGCCCCTCCTCTGACGCTGCATCCCTGTCGATCGCCCCTATGAAAATCGCCACTTGGAACGTTAATTCTGTTCGATCGCGCCTCGATCATGTCACCGGTTGGTTGCAGGAAAATCCCGTGAATTTTCTTTGTTTACAGGAAACCAAGGTGATTGATAGCGACTTTCCCCGATCGGCTTTTACGGATTTGGGCTATCACCTGGAAATTTCGGGCCAAAAGAGCTATAACGGCGTAGCGATCGCCAGTCGGCAACCGGTGGATCACTGCGCGATCGGGTTTAGCGCGGTTTTGGATGCGGAATTGGTCGGCGATTTGGACGATCAAAAACGGGTGATTATGGTTCGATCGGGCGACTTGGTTTTGGTCGATCTTTATGTGCCCAATGGTTCCGAAATTGGCAGTGAAAAATATGTCTACAAACTGCGTTGGCTTGCGCTGCTCAAAACCTATTTGACGGAATTACTAGCCCAGTGTCCTCAGGTTTGTGTTTGCGGTGATTTTAATATTGCCTACGAAGATCGCGATATTCATAATCCCAAGAACCGCGAAACCCACATCATGGCCTCCGATGATGAGCGGGCAGCCCTGAAAGCTAGCGTTTTGGACTTGGGATTTCAGGATGCTTTTCGGTTGTTTTGTGATGAGGGCGATCGCTTCAGTTGGTGGGACTATCGATCGGGTGGTTTCCAACGCAATCGTGGCTGGCGCATTGACCATCTTTATTTGTCGCCAGCCTTGATTCCCACTGCCCGCAGTTGCGAGATTGATATTGAGCCGCGCAAACTCGAAAAGCCCAGCGACCATACCCCCGTGGTGTTGGATCTAGCGATCGATTAGACCTCTTGCGCGAATCGGCTAACAGCCCTCATCCCCCAACCCCTTCTCCCAAGGTGGGCGAAGGGGAGCCAGAAATCAGGAATAACGGCGATTTCGTTGTTGATTTTCAAGTCCCTCTCCCGACTTGGGAGAGGGATTTAGGGTGAGGGTTTTGATTGATGCAAGAGGTCTCTTAACCGATCCTTGGGTCGATCGCGCTGTGCGGTCATGCTAACCGATCGTCCAACCGTCCCCCATTGCCCAGAGAACCGCCAAGCCCGGACTCAACCGGCCGTCAGCGTTGCGCGTTAGTATTTTGGAAGTATGACTGCTGTTTGCGCAGCAGCGCCCTGAATTTTCTGAATCTGCCGATGACTCCCAAGATCGAGGCCGTTCAAGCGCCCTACTACGGCGATACCGCGTACCGGACTCCCCCGCCAGACCTTCCCTCCCTGTTGCTCAAGGAGCGGATCGTTTACTTGGGAATGCCCCTCGTACCTGCCGTCACCGAGCTGATTATTGCCGAGCTGTTGTATTTGCAATACGACGATCCCGAAAAGCCAATTCGGATCTATATCAACTCCTTCGGTAATCTCGGGTTCGAGACGGATGCCTTTGCCATCTGCGACACGATGCGCTACATCAAGCCGCCGGTTCATACGATTTGCCTGGGCTTGGCGGCGGGCACATCGGCCATGTTGTTGGCAGCAGGCACGAAGGGCTGTCGGGCCAGTTTGCCCAACTCCAAGATTGTGCTGCAACAACCCCAAGGCGGCGCACGCGGTCAGGCCACGGACATTCAAATCCAGGCGGAAGAGGTGCTGCGCAACAAGCGGGTGATGCTGGATATTTTGTCGGAATGCACCGGGCAAACCACTGACAAGCTCACCAAAGACATGAATCGCCGGTTCTATATGACTCCGGCCGAAGCGAAGGAATACGGGATCATTGACACGATCCTAGAATCATCGGAGGGGCTGCCTAAGCCGGTGGTGAATTCGGTGGGGTTGGGCTAGGTTGCCCGATCGCCCTGATGACGCTCCCAATCCATCCAACCACCCACTAGTCAGCCATTTGAAGAAGGAGTCTCGATCCTATGCCGATTGGCATTCCCCAAGTTCCCTATCGTCTGCCGGGTAGCCAATACACCCAGTGGATCAGCATCTATAACCGCCTGTACCAGGAGCGGATCATCTTCTTGGGCAAAGAGGTGGACGACGAAATCGCCAACGAAATTGTGGCGGTGATGCTCTACCTCGACTCGGAAGACAACAGCAAGGACATCGTGCTGTACATCAACTCGCCGGGCGGTTCGGTAACGGCGGGGATGGCGATTTATGACACGATGCAACACATCAAGTCCGACGTGGTGACGGTCTGTGTGGGCTTGGCGGCCTCGATGGGGGCCTTCCTGCTGGCGGCCGGGGCCAAGGGCAAGCGGTTGGCCCTGCCCCACGCCCGGATCATGATTCACCAGCCGAGTATGGGCGGGTTCCGCGGCCAAGCCACGGATATCGACATTGAGGCCAAGGAAATCCTGAAAACCCGCAGCCAGTTGGATGAAATCCTGGCGCTACGGACGGGCCAAAGCCTGGAGAAGGTGAAGAAGGATACGGAGCGGGATTATTGGCTGTCGGCGGAGGAGTCGAAGGACTACGGCCTGATCGATCGGGTGATTGAATCCCGCGATTAGGGGCCGGAGTACCGGTCGCGCAGCCTTCCGGTAGCCAAGAATCCCAGCAGATAAGGGGCTTCAGCCCCTTGCCCCGTCACATTAGGGGTTACCACGGGGCGATCGATTCTGAAAGGGGTCGATCGCCCTTAATCTTTGGGGGGTGGCCTGGCGTGACAAGCAAGGGCGATCGGTTATTTTGAAAAGGGTTTGGGGCAATCTTGAGGATTTCGGGTGAGGAACTGAGGTGGCTATGGCCTTGACGGTGCGGGACTGCTATCGACTGCTGGAACTGCCGCCGGGTGCTCCGGTGGCAGACATCAAGCGGGCTTATCGGCGGCTGGCCCGGCGCTACCATCCCGATTCGGGCCATCGATCGGCCTCGGCAGAAACCTTTGCGGCGTTGGCCCAGGCCTACCGGGCCCTGATGGAGCGATCGGGGCGGCCCAGTGCGACGGTTCCTTGGTCTGGGTCGTCGGCTGCGGTTGCTGCACCGTCCCCGCCGCCGCCCGCTGCCCGATCGCCCCAGTCACCACCCCCACCGGCCGCGGCCGCGCCGCCGCCTCAGGAACCCGCCCCAGCGCCTAACTCAGCAACTCGCCCAGCAACGAATCAAGCACCTGGCCCCGCGCCGAATCCAGCAACGAACCCAGGGCCCAACCCAGCAGCGGCGCAGTCTAATCGCTACCAATCAACCGCGCGATCAACCGCGCGATCGACTGCGAAACCTCAGGTGCAGGTGAATCCCTCCCTGTCGCCCTTTGAGCAAGAGTTAAAGGAAAATGCGTTCCGTCGGCTTCAGGAGCTGTTCCAGGGGGGGCGATTCCCCAGCGCGATCGCCCTGGCGGAGGGGTTGGCCCAACGGCTCGATCGGGACGAAGAGGTGAAACAGTGGTTGGCGATCGCCTATCACCGTTGGGGCCGGGAACTCATTAATCGAGGCCAGGGCAGCCGCGCCGAAACCTATCTGAAAAAAGCCCTCAACACCGACCCCCGCAACCGTCAGTTGTGGCTGTTGGTCGATCACGAGTTGCAGCGGCTGAGTTTGCGATCGGGCTGAGGGGCCAAAAAATCTTAATCAGGCTTCATCGTTGGGCGATCGGCCAGCTTTTATCATGGGTCAATCATAAAAGACCTGTTTTTTAGAGCCTTATGATTGCCGCAGTCCCTAACCCCACCATCTCCGCGCCCACCGTTAGCGATCGCCACCGCCTGCAAACCAGCCAACTGAACGTGCCGCCGCGCCTGCTGTTGGGGCCTGGCCCCTCGAATGCTCACCCCCGAGTGCTCCAGGCGATCGGGATGCGGCAAGTGGGCCACCTCGACCCGTGCTTCATTGAGCTGATGAACGAGGTGCAAGAGCTGCTGCGTTACGCCTGGCAAACGGACAACAGCTTGACGATTCCGGTCAGTGGCACGGGCAGCGCCGCCATGGAAGCCACCCTGGCCAACTTGGTGGAGCCGGGTGATGTGGTGTTGGTGGGGGTAAATGGCTATTTTGGCCATCGGATGAGCGACATGGCCAGCCGCTACGGCGCGGAGGTGCGGCAAATCCACCGGCCCTGGGGTGAGGCGTTTTCGCTGCCGGAGTTGCGCGCCGCCTTGGAAACCCACCGGCCGGCAATCCTTGGTTTAGTCCATGCGGAAACCTCCACCGGGGCCCGCCAACCCCTCGAGGGCGTGAGCGATCTCTGCCGGGAATTTGACTGCCTGCTGTTGGTGGATACGGTCACCAGCTTGGGTGGTGTGCCGCTGTTTTTGGATGCTTGGGGTGTGGATGCGGCCTACAGCGGTAGCCAAAAGTGTCTGAGCTGCCCGCCGGGAATTTCGCCCTTCACCCTGGGCGATCGGGCCTTGGCCAAGCTGCGGGCCCGCAAAACCCCCGTGGCCAACTGGTATTTGGATATGGCGCTGGTGGGCAAATATTGGGGGAGCGATCGCACCTACCACCACACCGCCCCGATCAACATGAACTACGCCATCCGGGAAGCCCTGCGCCTGGTGGCCGAAGAGGGCCTCGAAGCTCGCTGGCAGCGCCATGCGGACAATGCACGGTTGTTGTGGGATGGGCTGGCAACCATGGGCCTGAAATGCCAGGTAGCCGAAGAGATTCGCCTGCCGTCGCTCACCACCGTTTGCGTACCCGAGGGGGTGGATGCCAAGGCCGTGGCTCGCCGCCTGCTGGAGGACTACAACATCGAAATTGGCGGCGGCCTGGGTGAGTTGGCCGGCAAGGTTTGGCGAGTGGGGCTGATGGGCTTTAACAGTCGGCCCGAAACGGTGCTGACTCTGCTGAAGGCCCTGGAGCAAGTGCTGAATCGCTAGTTCCGCTTCAGCCCCCGTGGAAGCGGGCCAACATGAACCGCGCCACGGTGAAATAGGTCAAAACCCCCAACATGTCTACTGCTGTGGTGATGAAGGGCGCTGACATCAAAGCTGGGTCAAAGCCCACGCTCTGGAACAAAAAGGGCAAGACCGATCCCGCCGTGGCCGCCAAGGTGGAAATGGCCATCAGGCTTACGCCCACGGAGATGGCGACGGCGGGCGGATATTGAAACAGCATGGCCCCCACGCAAACCATTGTTCCGAGCATCATCCCCAGCAGGGCCCCGGCTACGGCTTCCCGGCGAATGACCCGCAGGGGCCCCGATCGAATCTGGTCAATGTTCAGTCCCCGAATCACCACGGTGGAAGACTGGGCCCCCACGTTCCCGCCCGTCCCAATCAACAGCGGGATGAAGGAAGCCAAGGACACCACCTGTTTCAGGATGTCGTCCTGGCCGCGAATGATGGCCCCGGTGACCGCATTGGTGACCAACAACACCAACAACCAAACCACCCGCCGCTGGGCCACGGTCACCAGGTTGGTTTGGAAATAGTCATCATCACCGGCTTGCACACCGCCCAAGGCATAGATGTCTTTGGTGGCTTCTTCTTCCAAAATGTCGATCACGTCGTCCACGGTGACGATGCCCACCAAACGCTTTTCCCGATCGACCACGGGCACGGCCAAAAAGTCGTAGCGCTGGATAATGCGGGCCACTTCCTCTTGGTCTTCATCGGTGGTGACGCTGACCACATCCCGGGTCACCAGCTCGCTCACCAACTGTTGTGGATGGGAGGTGACGATATCCCGCAGGGAAACAATGCCCGTCAGGCAGCGGGTGTTATCGGTTACATAAAGGTAATAGATGGTTTCCGTGGTGTCCGCGAGGCGGCGAATCCGAGCCAGGGCATCATCAACGGTCATTTCCTCTTTCAGGGAAATGTATTTGGGGGTCATGATTCGGCCGGCGGTGCTGGCTTCATAACCCAACAGCAGGGCGGTGGCTTCCCGTTCCGCATGGCTCAGTTGGTCTACGATCCGCCGCGCCAGTTTGGCGGGCAACTCATCAAAGAGCTTGGCCCGATCGTCCGGCGACATTTTATCGACAATATCCAAGACTTCTTGGCGCTTGAAGTCTTCAATCAACAGTTGTTGAACGTTGGATTCTAGGTGTTCATAAACTTCCGCCGCATCGTCCTTGGGCAAGAGCCGAAAGGCTAGGGCCTGCATGGTTTCGGGTAAACCCTCGATCGCCTCGGCAATGTCAGGGGCCTTGACGGGAACCAACAGCGCCTTGGCACCGGTCAGGTTGTTTTGCTCCAAGAGGACTCGCAATTGTTCACGCACGAGGTCGCGGAGTTCCCGCCGAGAAATCCCCTGAGCCGAATTCATGTCCAGCTCTTGCTCAGTGGCCATGCTCGATCCTCCTCATCGGTCGTCTTGCTTGGAATAAATGGCGTTACGGCATGGTGGGGCGATAACGATGATCGACGGCCCGGGCTGGGCCTGCCAAACTAGCCCTTAGTTTAAGGGGTTTGGCAACGGAAGTTGCTGAAAGTCCCGTTTTGCAGATGATCGGTGAATTGGGGCGTTGCCCTCCGAATCTCGGGCATTGGTCAAGATCACCGCCTGCTGAATGGGCTGGCGGTTGTTGGACTGAGTTTGGCCTTGAGCTGGCCTTAGGTGGGTTGCCAAATTAGGTGGGTTGCCAAATTTGGATGGTGTGATCGCCACTGCCGCTGGCCAAGGTCAACCCATCGGGGGCGATCGCCACCGCATTGACCCACCAATCATGGCCCTTCATTACCTGCAATAGTTCCTGGTCGGCCAGGTTCCAGCAATAGACCTTGCGATCTTCCCCGCCCGCAATCAGCAGGCCCGTATGGGGCGCAACGGCCAGGGCAAAGACGGCTTCGGTGCTGTCGCGGAAAATGTGCTGGGGCTTGTCGTTGCTGGGTTGACCGGCTTGCAGGGGCCAGAGCTTGATGGTTTTGTCTTCGCCAGCGCTGATTAGCCACTGGCCGTTGGGAGTGGCTTGCAGGGCGCAAATTCGACCCAGGTGTTGTTGCAGGCTGTGGAGCCGATCGCCCGATCGGGCATCCCAAAAGCCAATTAGCCCATCGCTGCATCCGCCAATCAGCACCTGGCCATCGTGGCTCCAGGCCAGGGCGGGAATCGGTCGGCTGTGGGCGCGCCAACTGTGGAGCAGTTCGCCGCTGCGCCAGTTCCACAACACCAAGCGCCCATCGTCGCCACTGCTGGCCAGGGTTTGACCATCGGGTGAGAGGGCGATCGCGCTGACCCAATCCTGGTGATGTTTGAGGCAATGGCGTGCAGGGCCGCCAGTGATCGGCCAAACCCGCACGGTGCGATCGCTGCTGGCAGAAATCAGGCTGTCCCCATCGGGGCTAAAGAGCAGGGCCGTGATCCGCCCATCATGGCCATCCCAGGCGGCTTGCAAGCTGGCCGTGGCCCACTGCCAAAGGCGAATTTGGCGATCGCCCCCGGCGCTGGCCAGCCATTGCCCATTGGGACTAAAGGCCAGGGCACAGATCCGATCGCTGTGGGCCGCGATCGTGACGGTGGGTCGCCACTTGTAGTGCCCGAGATCCCGGGTGACCGGGGGGCTGGGTGCGGCTGCGGGGGCTGCGTCGCCTTCCGCCAGGGCGGTGATCACGGCTTCGGCGCTGGGGTAACGCTCGCTGACGCGATCGCTCAGCAGTCGATCGAGCACTTGCCCCAGGCGCGGATCAACCGATCGCCCCTGTTCCTGCAAGCGATCGCTCCATACCCACCGACCCGCCAAAGGATCAAACAACTCCTCCGGTGCATGGCCCGTGAGCGCAAACAAACTCGTCGCCGCCAAGCTGTAAAGATCGCTGGCCGGGTAGGCATGGCCACTCCGCAATTGTTCCAAGGGCGCATAGCCCTCCGTGCCCACCCGGGTTCCCCCCCGGGTCACCGTTTCGCCCGTCAGTTGCTTGGCCACGCCAAAGTCAATCAAGACCGGCTTTTCGCCCGCCTCCGGCAGCACAATGTTGTCTGGCTTAATGTCCCGGTGAATCACATTGCGTCCATGGACAAACTGCAACACCGGCAGCAAGTCCAACAGGAGCGATCGCACCGCCGCCTCGCTCCAGGGGCCCACGCGGGCCACTCGCTGGGCCAACGTGTCCCCCGCAATAAACTGCTGCACCAAGTAGAGCCGGCCCCCTTCCGCAAAATAGGCGTAGAGGGCGGGAATTTGGGGATGTTCGCCCAATTCCGCTAACCGTTGGGCCTCTTCGGCAAAGAGCTGCTCGTATTTGTCGTAGCTGCTGTCTTGGGCGATCGTGCCGGTGAGGGAGTCCGTCGCCAACAGACCGCGACTGATGGAACCCCCGGCGATCGAGTGAATTGGGTTGCCGCCTTGGGGCGAAAACTGTTTGATGATGCAAGGTTGCTGGAGTCGATCGAGGTCAATGGCCAAATAACTGCGGCCAAATCCCCCTTGCCCCACCGGCCGCACCGGTTGATAGCGATTGCGCAACTGTGCCACCAAGGCTGCCCCGCAGGATTGGCAAAATTGGGCATCATCCCGATTCATCGGTTGATGACAGTGCGGATTTAAGCAGCAAACCATACCGCACAGGGCAGCAATCACCCTTTGATTGAGTTGCTTCCATGTTAAGCCAAGGATCCAAGCCTAAACAGCCTAAATGGGGACAATTGGCGCAGTTGCGGCCCACGGCCACCGCCACTCCCTAGGCCAAAGGCAACCGAATCACCACTTCCAGACCCCCACTGGGGCGATCGAGCAAATCCAACTGCCCCCCATGGCGCGAAGTGATGATGTGATGGGTCGCCGTGAGGCCCGTTTCCTTGACCCGGTGGCGATCGAGCTGGAAATTTTCCAAAATTTGCTGGCGCTGAATCGCCGTCAAACCGGGGCCATTATCCGCGATCGACACCACCGCCCAGGAATGAGCCGCCGCATCCTGTTCCACCCAAGTGTTGATTTCGATGTAGGGCTGTTCCGCCGCGCTCAGGGTCACCGCCTTGAGTTGGGCCCGCGTTCCCCGCTCCAACAGCACATCCACCGCATTCACCAACACCGCCATCAACGCCCGATCGATCTGACTGCCATAGCAACAAACCGGCGGCAACGAACCGTAATTGCGCACAAACTCAATCTGTACCGACAACCGGCTTTGCAGCAGCAGCACAATGCTATTCAGCCGTTGGTGCAAATCCGTTGGATGCGGATACACATCATCGAGATGGCAAAAATTTTGCAAACTGCTGACAATCGCCTTCAGCCGTTCCGCCCCATTGCGCAAACTACTAAGCAACAGCGGCAAATCATCCCGCAAAAAGTCAAAATCCACCGACTCTTCCAAGTTGGTAATCGTCCAGGGGATTGGTTGCTTAGACTGTTCTGCCCAATCTCGGTAGGCATCCACCAACTGCACCAACTGTTCCCCGTAAGATCCCAGATGGCTCAGGTTGCCCCAAATGAACCCCACCGGATCCAAAATTTGGTGTGCCACCCCATCCACCAACCGCCCCAGGCTGGCCAGCTTGTCGTTTTGAATCGCCTGAAGCTGCATTCGCTCATAGCGAGCCTGAGTTTCAATGCCGCGAATTTGCCAATCCGCCACAATCAAAGCGCGCGTGTCCAGCAGCCGAGGGCCTTCGGCACATTGCACCACGATCGGATCCGTCAACAGCCCGATCGAGCGGCTCACGGCCCGTTTCATGGCCTGGACGATCGGTAACTCCACTGGCAAAGTTAGGCAATCTCGCTCCAAATAGCCCCACAGGGCCTGTAGCGGCTGCTCCAAAATGGCTGCCCCCGAGGGCCGAATGGCAAATTCCAATAATTGCTGACGGGTAATCACCCCCTCCAGCCGGCCGCGATCGATCACAATCGCCCCAGGAACCCGGGGATAACGGGCCAGCCAGCTCGCCAGCGCGAATCCCGAAACCGCCACATCCACCAGGCAGTCATAGCTTGGTAAATCCGCCAGGGTTGCCTCCAGCCCCAAGGACGAACTGGCCGGCTCATGCAACACCGGGGGGCATAGGCTCTTGTCACTCATCAGCAAAAACGGGTCTCAAGCTCCGTCCTGTGGGGCCGGCTGTTGTGGGGCCTGCGTTAATGGTTGTTCGGGCTAAGCCAGGATTCCCGTTGATGGTTGATGAACCCCACTGGGGGCGTTTCAACCGGGAATACCAGGTTTCAGCTTATCCCGAACTTTAGTTTCCAAACAGTCCCAGGCCGGTACAGTCCTCGTCTGGTGCTGTCCCAGTCCCGTCCCGTCCCAGCCCGGCACAACTCCAGCCCGGCCGAGCCTAAACGACCGTCAACTTAGCATTGGGGTGGCAACCACAGGGATCGTCGCTATCGACCCATTTCAAACCCAACTGCGCCATCGCCTGCATCACCGGTTCCACCTCCTGACCCTTGGCCGTCAAAGCATATTCCACGTGGGGCGGCACCTCGGGATAAACCCGCCGCACAATTAAGCCGTGGCGTTCCAGACCCCGCAGCCGTTGAGTGAGCGTTTTGCTGCTAATGCCGGGTAACAGCATCATCAGCTCACTGGGCCGCCGTGGTTGATCGCGCAGCAGCCGCAAAATCAAGATCGACCATTTATGACCGATCGCCTCCAAAACGACCTGGATTGGGCAAGCACTATCGGTGCAGGTTTGCTCAGCCGTCATCAACCCCTGTTGTTTACCCATGGTTGTGCCTCCTAAAACACACTGGGAATGATTGATTTCCCCCTCCCAGTTCCACCCTTTGTGGATCCTCAAACATGAGGAATTGAGAAATGAATGAGAGTTTTGAGATCGCCGGTCTAGACGTTGACTGGGTGCTGTGACTGCCCATTGGTGGGCAGTGCCAGATGCGCAGGGCGATCGCCCCTTGGGCCTGTTCCAAGCCAGCCCTATAACCGGTCATTCCCACCGGTTGCAGCGCGCGGGCCTGAGCCAGCGGGGCAACTAGTGAGTCAGCGGCGTACTAGCCGTAACACCGCCCATGACCTGGCCGTAGACACATCATCGTTAACGCACGATCGTTCAAGGCACGATAGCCCATGCTTAATCCATCGCCGGCAGTGGTTGCTATTACCACCATGACGATTGGATAAGATAACCATCTACTCATCATACGCACTGAATTACGTCATCCCAAGCCAAAAATTGCGATAACACAGCTCCTGTGCATGGTTTTGGGAATTGGGGGCTGATGGTGTCCACAGTGAAGGCTGACCAGAAGCAGCAACCCAAGAACTGACTGACTGGATTGAAATCACCGCCGAGTTAAGGGATTTCAGCGGTTAAGAATTGATAGAAATCCAATCGACAGTCATGGAAACTTAAAGTCTCTGAACTAAAAGTCAGGAAACTTCAAACTTTCTCAGGGAGTTCTCAAGGACTCAAAGACGTTTCGGATATTTTTATTTTCCTTTAGATTGCCCTCAATCGTCAAATCAGATTGAATTCTTTACTTTCGGATTCCAAGAATCAACTTGGAAATGACCTTGCCTAAATCATGTCCTTTGAGGAACGATTGAAGTATCTCCTCCTATAAAGGTCAAGTTCAGCAAATTCCAAAATAGTCGGCAAATGATCGGACTATTTTGTCAATGGGTTCACAAACTCTCTTAACACGATCATTCGATCGAGTCATCCGGTGGATCCCTGTGGCGGCTCCTCAGATTTTGATCGATTCCCTCATTTCATTCAAGATTACGAACTGTTAAGGTCTGAGATCCCCATTATTGTTGCATAGGCTTGACCAAGATTGACTTCAAAAGATTGATTTCAACGGAGTGCCATCGTTTCGCATCATCTGACCATTTCTGACCATTAATGTCGGGTTTTGATCGTTAACTTGCCTCAAACCGTGAATTTCGATAAGCGGTGATGCGGATTTTTTGCTGCAATGCTGCTGAAGGATGAGGGTCATTGGGCTGGCTCTGCGAGCGGTCAGAGGGCAAATTAACCGAATTTTAGCGAGGGTTGGATGGCAACCATCGCCTCTGGTCGTTGTTGGCTAAAGAGGGGATCAATCAAGGGATTCCTGACAATAATTGCCGATTGCAGATGCCGTTCTTGAAGGTTGTTCAAGAAGGTTGTTCAAGGTTGTTCTGAGGTCTTTGGTTATGACACATGCCACGTCAGTGCCTCATGCCCGCCCTGCGGCCGATCGCGATCGGGCGTTAGTGCTTTGGTTCGATCAAGTGGGCATTGCCGATTTGCCCTTGGTTGGCGGTAAGAATGCCTCTTTGGGGGAAATGATTCGTCAGTTGACCGCGAAGGGCGTGCGTGTTCCGAACGGATTTGCCACCACGGCATTTGCCTACCGGTCGTTTATTCAAGAATCGGGGTTAGAAGCCAAGCTGCGGGACATTTTTGCCACCTTAGATGTGGATAATGGCGAAAGTTTGCGGCGGTGTGGTCAAAAGGCTCGGAATTTGATTTTGCACGCGGAATTTCCGATGAATTTGCAAGAGGAAATCACCCGGGCTTACCAGGCGCTCTGTTCGCAATACGGGGCGGATGTGGATGTGGCGGTGCGATCGAGCGCCACGGCGGAAGATTTGCCCGATGCCAGCTTTGCGGGGCAACAGGAAACCTATCTGAACGTCCATGGCATGGCGGCGGTGTTGGAAGCCTGTAAGCGCTGTTTTGCGTCGATTTTCACCGATCGCGCCATTTCCTACCGCCAAATTAAGGGCTTTGACCACTTTGAAGTGGCCCTGTCCGTGGGGGTGCAAAAGATGGTGCGCTCCGACATGGACAGCTCGGGCGTGATTTTTACCCTGGACACGGAAACCGGCTTCCGGGATGTGGTGCTGGTGACGGCGGCCTATGGTTTGGGCGAAAACGTGGTGCAAGGGGCGGTGAACCCCGATGAATACGTGGTCTTTAAGCCCACCTTGGCCCAGGGCAAGCGGCCCATTCTGAGTAAGCGGCTGGGCACGAAAGAGATCAAGATGATCTACGCGCCGGGCAGCACCAAACCCACCAAAAATGTGCCGGTGGCCGTGGCCGATCGCAACCGCTATGCGATCGGGGACGATGACATTGTGCAACTGGCCCGCTGGGCGGTGATCATTGAGGATCACTATTCCGAAGTGCGTGGCGTGCCGACTCCGATGGACATCGAGTGGGCCAAGGATGGGCAAACGGGCGATTTGTTTATTGTGCAAGCCCGCCCGGAAACGGTGCAGTCCCAACGCAGCGGGAATGTGTTGCAAAACTACGTGATTACGCTGCCGCCCGAACAACGGCCACCGGTGGTGATTACCGGTCGCAGCGTCGGTGAAAAGGTGGGCCGCGGTCGAGCAAGGGTGATTTTGGACGTGCATCGCATTGACGAGTTCGAGGCGGGTGAAGTGCTGGTGACCAACCGCACGGATCCGGACTGGGAACCGATCATGAAGAAGGCCAGCGCGATCGTCACCAACCAAGGCGGGCGCACCTGTCACGCGGCGATCATTGCCCGCGAAATGGGCATCCCGGCGATCGTGGGGGCCGGCAACGCCACCAGTGCCGTGGAAACGGGCCAAATGCTCACGGTGTCCTGTTGTGAAGGGGATGAAGGCAAGGTCTATGCCGGAGAAGTGCCCTTTGAGATTAAGGAAACTCGCCTGGATAATTTGCCCCGCCCCAAGACCCAGATCTTGATGAACGTGGGCAACCCGGAAGAGGCGTTCAGTTTGGCCTCGTTGCCCTGTGATGGGGTGGGTTTGGCTCGGTTGGAGTTCATTATTGCCAACCACATCCAAGTACACCCGATGGCGCTGATCCAGTACGACAAGCTGGAGGATAAGTCGGTGCGTAAGCAGGTGGGCGAGTTGACGCACCTGTATAAGACCAATCGTCCGCAATACTATGTGGAGAAGCTGGCCCAAGGGGTGGGCACGATCGCGGCGGCCTTCTATCCCAAGCCGGTGATTGTGCGGATGTCGGATTTCAAGACCAATGAATATGCCAACCTGCTGGGCGGGCGGCAGTTTGAACCAGTCGAAGAAAACCCGATGATTGGCTGGCGCGGCGCATCTCGCTACTACGATCCGAAATTCCGGGCCGCCTTTGCGTTGGAATGCCAGGCCCTGAAGCGGGTGCGGGACGACATGGGCTTAACCAATGTGATTCCGATGATTCCGTTCTGCCGCACACCGGAAGAAGGAATGCGGGTGTTGGAGGTGATGGCGGAAAACGGCCTGAAACGGGGCGAAAACGGCTTGCAGGTCTATGTGATGTGCGAGCTGCCGAGCAACGTGATCGCGGGCGATGCCTTCAGCGAGGTGTTTGATGGGTTCTCGATCGGCTCCAATGACCTGACGCAACTCACGTTGGGTCTCGATCGCGATTCCGCATTGGTGGCGCACCTGTTCGATGAACGCTGCACGGCGGTGAAACGGATGGTGAGCATGGCGATTAAGACCGCCAAGGCTAACGGCCGCAAAATTGGGATTTGTGGTCAAGCGCCCAGTGATTACCCCGAATTTGCCCAATTCCTGGTGCAGGAGGGGATTGACTCCATCAGCTTGAACCCGGATTCAGTCTTGAAGACGCTGCTGGCGATCGCGGACATTGAAACGGAAACCGTGCCATAGCCCCTGAGCGCTTACGGGGTCAGGAGTCGATCGCGCATGGCCGCTGGTTTGCCGGCGGCCACAACCTGCCCGTTTTCCAGCAAAAAGGCCCCATCGCAATAGTCCAGTTCTTCGAGGCGATGGGTCACCCAAAGGGCTGTAATTCCCCGATCGTCCACTAACTGCCGCACGCAGCGCACCAAGTCCAATTGACTGTCGGGGTCGAGCAGGGCGGTGGGTTCATCGAGCAACAAGACTTCGCAACGGGTGGCGATCGCTCCGGCAATGGCCACCCGTTGCTTTTGGCCGCCACTGAGGGCGTAGATCGGGCGGCGCTCTAAGTCCAGAATATTGAGTTCAGCCAGGGCGCTGCGGATTCGATCGCGCGTTTCGATCACCGACAAATTCTCTTCAGCTAACCCAAAGGCCACATCTGCCCCCACCGTGGGCATCACCAATTGGCGATCGGGATTTTGGAACACAAAACCCACGGGCCGCCGCAGCAACACCTGGCCGGCGCTCGGTTGGTTCAACCCCGCCAAGAGCTGCATCAGGGTTGATTTGCCGCTGCCATTGGTTCCCAGCAACATCCAAAATTCCCCGGCGGGCACGCTCAGGGAACAGTTTTTCAGGACGGGTTTATCAGTTGCCCACTGGAACGAGACCTGCCGCACCGCGATCGCTGGTTCCGTCACCCGATCGTTTGGGAACAATCCCCGCTCATCCGGTTTGGGCTGGCCTTGCATGGGGGCGATCGTCCTTAACAGTGCGCGATAGAGATATTGAACCGTCCGCAAGACCGATCCAATCACAGGGCAACCTCAACCCAACGAACCAGCATGATGGTGCTCAAATCCGTTGAGGAGCAAGGGGCTTAAGTCCCTTGTCTGGTTGAGTGGCGATTGGATCGATCACGGCAGACTTAGTTGGTTGCGCCCGTGGCGGCGGCCAAGAAACCGGCCGTCCGGCCACCCGCTTGGGCTGCGCCAGACTTATCGCTGATTTGCACAGCCACCACTTCGCTGGTCAGGATAGAAATTTTCTTGCCCACCATTTTTTCACAGGTCAAATCAAGCCATTGGGCCTGACCCGATTGCACAAAACCCAAAATTTCCGCATAGAGCGCTTCCGCATCTTCCGCATTCTTGCGCTGCACCGAAAACGTGGCGGGCGAACTCTTGAGAGCAACTTCGATCGTGAACATAGCACTGGAAACCAGAAACAGCTTGGGAGTTGGCCGATTCAGCCTTCATCGAGTGGGGCGCAGCCGGGATCATCTTAGCGCGGTGGCCAAGGCGCGATCGCCCAGAAAACCGATCACACCCCCACCGCGATCGCACCGTGAGGGGGCAAGGGGCTGAAGCCCCTTGTCTGCACCTGACCGGCCCCTTGATTTACCGGTTGCTTTAACGGGCGGATTTGCGCTTCACCCAGCCTTTTTCCACCAGCAGTTCCGCGATTTGCACCGCATTCAGGGCCGCACCCTTGCGAATTTGGTCGCCACAGAGCCAGAGGTCGATCGCATTGGGGTTGGAAATATCTTGGCGAATCCGACCCACCAACACGTCGTCTTTGCCGCTGGCATCGATCGGCATCGGGAAATAGTTGCGCTCCCAATCTTCCAGCAGGGTGACACCGGCCGCCGATTTCAGGATCTCGCGGGCGCGATCGACCGGGAACGGCTCCGAAAATTCCAAATTCAGCGCCTCCGAGTGGGCCCGCAACACCGGCACGCGCACGCAAGTGGCCGTCACCCGCACGGCTTCGGTGCCAAAGATCTTGCGGGTTTCGTTCACCATTTTCATTTCTTCTTCGCAGTAGCCATTGGCTCCCAGGGGCGAATTGTGCGGAAACAGGTTAAAGGCCAAGGGATAGGGCAAAATTTCGGCCACCGGCTCCCCCCCATCCAAAATTGCCCGCGACTGCACCTTCACTTCTTCCATGGCCCGAGCGCCCGCGCCGCTGGCCGATTGGTAGGTGGCGGCCACAATCCGCTGAATTGGTTGCACCAAGTGCAAGGGCCAAGTGGCCACGGCCATCAGAATCGTGGTGCAGTTGGGGTTGGCGATGATTCCCTCGTGGTGGGCTGCCGCGTCGGGGTTCACCTCGGGCACAACCAGGGGCACATCGGGCCGCATCCGAAAGGCGCTGGAATTATCGATCGTCACGGCTCCAGCGGCCACGATCGTGTCGATCCAAGCTTTGGAGGTGCTGCCGCCGGCCGAAGCCAGCACAATATCCACGTCCTTGAATGCCTCGGCGGTGGTGGCTTCCACGGTTAGGGTTTCGCCGCCAAAGGTACAGGTCTGGCCGGCCGATCGCGCCGAAGCCAGCAACTTCAGTTCTGCGATCGGGAACTGCCGTTCTTCCAGCAATTGCAGCAGCTCCGTACCCACAGCGCCCGTAGCGCCCAAAATGGCGACGCGATATCCAGCCAAGGTCTTCTCTCCCCAGGAACGCCAAAAACTAGCCAACTCGATCGCCCATGCAGAGGGGCGCATTTCAGCTAGGATAGTCTATTGCGGTTCATCTGGCGTAGCTTGCCCGTCAACGTCGCACCTCGCTTCAGCACGATGCCGCAGCACTATGCCAGCGCCGCACGTCGCTCGGTTATAGGTCTGGCTATGGCCAGCTTGTGTTGCAAGTTTCGTTGAGTCCGTTTCGTTTTGTCAGTTGTTGGATCATCCATGAAAGTCACCCAGGAAAAACTGTCCGCCAGTCAGGTTAGCCTCACGATCGAAGTGCCCGCTGAACTGTCGGCCAAGGTCTACGAAGACACCCTCAGTAAGTACGCCAAAGCCGTCAAACTTCCTGGGTTCCGCAAGGGCAAAGTGCCCCGCGCCGTGTTGATTCAGCAAATTGGCCCCGCCGCCCTCAAGGCCGCCAGTCTGGATGAGTTGGTGGAAGCGGGCGTGAAAGCCGCCATCAAGCAAGAAAAAATCGAACCTGCCGGCCAGGCCCAAATCACCTCCTCCGAAGAGGAATTGTTCTCGAAGTTTGAGCCGGGCCAAACCCTGACCTTTGCGGTCAAGCTGGATGTGGTTCCCGACATTGACCTGCCCCCCTACAGCGGTTTGACCGTTCAGGCCGAGCGCGTTGATCCCGATCCCAGCCGGGTCGATCGGATCCTGGAACAGCAACGGGAATCCTCCGCCGACTTGATTCCCGTGGAAGGTCGCCCGGCCCAGTTGGGCGATGCTGTGGTGATTGACTACAAAGGAACCCTTACCCCCGAAGAAGGCAAAACCGATCCGGAAGATCTCTCCGGTCTGGAAGCGACGGATTTCCAAGTGGATTTGGATCAGAAGAAATTCATCCCCGGCTTTGTGGATGGGATCGTGGGCATGAATGCCGGTGAGAGCAAGTCAATCACCGTGCGCTTCCCGGCGGATTACGGCCGCGAAGACCTGCAAGATCGCGAAGTCACCTTTGAGATCACCCTGCATGACATCAAAGAGCGCGAACTGCCCGAGCTGACCGACGAATTCATCAAGTCGATCAGCAAATACGAAACCCTGGCGGATCTGCGGGCTGAGTTTGAGTCCCAGTACCAACAGGAAGCCGACGAGCAAACCGAGCAGAACAAGGAAGCAGCCCTGATTGCCGCCTTGATTGACAATGTGGATGTGGATTTGCCCGAAAGCCTGGTGCAGCAAGAGGTGCGCGGGATTGTGAACCAGTCCATGTATCAACTGCAAAGCCAGGGCATTGATGTGCGCAAGTTCATGAACGATGAACTGATGGCCAACATGCAGCAAACGGCGCGCCCAGATGCCATTCGGCAAGTGAAGACGGATTTGGTGCTGCGGGCTGTGGGTCGCAAAGAGTCGATCGAGGTCAGCGATGAGGAAGTGCAAACCCGCGCGAAGGAGCTGAAGGCGGCCCTTTCTGGCCAAAAGGTCGATCGCGCTCGGTTGGAATCCGTGGTTTACGAAGACCTGTACCGGGGCAAGGTGCTGACTTGGTTGAAGGAAAACAACAGCTTTGAGCTGCTGGAACCCGGTTCCCTGAGCCAGGCGGAAGAGTCAGAAGCAACTGAGGCAGAGGAAACCCCCGCCGCTGAAGCCACGGTCGATGTGACCGCTGAGAGCGCCGCCGACACTGACACCGACGACACCGACGACACCGAAACAGCCGGTAAAAAGGGCGCGGCCAAGAAAGGCAAGGGCAAGAAGGCCGACTAACCCAAGGCCGGCTAGCGGTTGGTCTCGCTGTGGTGTCTCATGCAGGTAGCTAATGCAGGTGGCTAATGCAGGTGGCTGATATGGGCCATAGGCAAAACTAGTGAGCCAACAACAAGGCCGATCGCCCGATCGGGATCGGAGCAATCCCTAGGTTCTCCGACCCGATCGCGCCCTAACTGAGCCACCGCCAGCGATCGCCCCAGCGCAACCCCGAAACAGCCCGGATCCCCGGTGGTTTCGCTGTGATTTCCCTTGATCCGCCGCGATCTCGTACCCGATCTCGTAAAGTTTCTGAGCGATCGGTCAAATCGTCAGAGCTGGAGTTTTGCTTGTGGTAATCTGGATTTGCCTCGTATCAAGCATGGCGTGCCAAATCCCTCAAGGACTTGTCTAGGCAGGGGAACGGCGGTTCAGGAACTAACCTTGGCTTTGGGAAATTTTCCATGTTTTGGCCGAGGAAAGATGTCAAGATTGGTCTGAGTCAAAAGACTGATTTAGTAACGGTTTAGAGGATAGGTCAGCATGGCGGCAGCAACGGCAGTTACCGACGCAAACTTCGAGGCAGAAGTGCTCCAAAGCACAGTCCCAGTATTGGTAGATTTCTGGGCACCCTGGTGCGGGCCTTGTCGGATGGTAGCGCCGGTGGTTGATGAAATCGCCCAAGAATTTGACAAAAAAGTGAAGGTTGTGAAGCTGAACACCGATGAAAATCCTGGCATTGCAAGCCAGTACGGTATCCGCAGCATTCCTACCCTCATGATTTTCAAGGGTGGCGATCGCGTGGATATGGTTGTGGGCGCAGTGCCGAAGACCACGTTGGCCGGCACACTTGCCAAGTACGTTGATTAGAGCAAAGCCAAGGGGCGAGTTCTGGCTCAGGTCAGCAGACGTTTTTAAAGTCCCTGAAACTGAACTGAAATTCATCGGTTTGAAGAGCCTGGCCTTGCCAGGTTCTTTTGTTTTGGGCTGCTTTGTTCTGTTTTGCCTCGTTTTGCCCTGTTTTCGATTTCTTGGAGGCTGTTTGGGGCGATTGTGACTCCTGGGCGCGGAAGCAACGTTAACGGCAATTTAAGGGGGGATCGCTGGGGATCGTAAAGTGAGATATTGAAGAAAAGTACAGATTGCGCTGGCCCAAGCAAGCCAGGGAGGGACTGTGGCCTTTTCGTCATTATCCGTAGACCGTCGAAACAGTGGAGAACGGTTACGCCATCAGATGGTGGATTTGCTCGATCGCCTGGAAACCCTTCCCAACAGCGGCCTGGTGCAATTAGCCCTTGAAACTGTTTTGGAATTGGCCGACAGCCACGCCGATCGCCTGGATTGGAAAATTCTGAACGGTGCGCTGATCGACATGCAACGGGCGATCGAGGTGTTCTATCCCTATCGCCATGTGCGGAAGGTGGCCATCTTTGGCTCGGCCCGCACACCCGAACAAGAGCCGGAATATGAGGCGGCCTTGACTTTTGCCCGTTGCATCACGGCTCGGGGCTTCATGGCCATCACGGGAGCCGGCCCAGGCATTATGCAGGCGGCCAACGAGGGGGCCGGCCGGGAAAAATCCTTTGGCCTCAATATCCAATTGCCCTTTGAGCAAACCTCTAATCCCCACATTGACGGGGATCCCAAGCTGGTGAACTTCAAGTATTTCTTTACGCGCAAACTGTTCTTCTTGCGCGAAAGCGATGCGGTGGCGCTGTTTCCCGGGGGCTTTGGCACACAGGATGAGGCGTTTGAGTGCCTCACGCTGTCGCAAACGGGTAAGTTTGGCCCGGCTCCCATTGTGCTGCTCGATCGCCCCGGTGGAGACTATTGGCAAACCTGGGAAGCCTACCACCGTGACCACCTGCTGCACCGTGGCCTGATCAGCCCCGAAGATTTGAATTTGTATTTCATGACCGATCGCCCGGCCGCCGCCTGTGACTATATCGCCGACTTCTATCGGATTTATCATTCCAGTCGCTATGTGGGCGATCGGCTGGTGTTGCGATTGCGAACGGAACTGTCGGATGAATGGTTGGCAAAACTGAACGAAACCTTCAGTGACATTTTGGTCAGTGGGGCGATCGAAAAGTCCGCCGCTCTGCCCGCAGAACGCAACAGCCCTACGGTGGGGTTGCCGCGCTTGGTGATGACGTTTAACCAACGGGATTTGGGTCGGTTGCACCAGTTAATTCACCAAATCAATCAATTTCAGCCTGCCACGACGCTGTTTCCGCATCCGGAGGTGAAATAGTTGCCGACGGGTGCTCCCGGCTGTGAATTCGCCCTTGGCTTGAGCAAGGCCAACCCTCAATGCCAAGATGACGATCGCCCTTTGGATTGTGGTGGTGGTTCATGAAAATTGCTGGTGTTGCGACCCGAACCATTCGGTTTGATCCCGATCGCCCGGAAGCGGTGGCGGTGATTGACCAACGGCAATTGCCCCATCAACTGGTTTGGCAACCGCTGCCGGATTTGGAAACGGCGGCTTGGGCCATTGAGGAGATGGTGGTGCGCGGTGCGCCGCTGATTGGAGCCACGGCGGCGGTGGGGATGGCCCTGGCGGGCATGGCGGTGCGATCGACTGCGGACTTTCAGGGGGCGATCGCGGAGGCGGCCCAACGGCTACTGAAAACGCGGCCCACGGCCGTCAATCTCCATTGGGCGATCGCTCAGCAGTTGGCAGCAGTGGCCGATTGTCAGTCTGGGGCGGCCGCGTTCGATCGGCTGCGGCTGCGGGCCGCCGAAATCATCGAGGCCGATGTGCAGCAATGCGCCCAAATTGGTCACCACGGCCAACGCCTGATTGCAGACATCTATGCCCGCACCGGCCGCCCTGTGAATGTGCTGACGCACTGCAATGCGGGCTGGCTGGCCTGCGTGGACTGGGGAACCGCCACCGCTCCCATCTATCAAGCCTTTGATCAGGGAATTCCGCTCCATGTGTGGGTGGATGAAACTCGCCCACGCAACCAGGGTGCAAAGCTGACCGCTTGGGAGTTGGGCCAACATGGCGTGCCCCATACCCTGATTGCGGACAACACGGGCGGCCACCTGATGCAGCATGGTTTGGTGGATTTGGTGATTGTGGGGAGCGATCGCACCACACGCTGTGGCGATGTGGCCAACAAAATCGGCACTTACCTGAAGGCCTTGGCCGCCAAAGATAATGATCTGCCATTCTATGTGGCGCTGCCGTCTTCCACGATCGACTGGACATTGCGGGACGGGGTGCGGGAAATTCCGATCGAACAGCGGAGCGATCGGGAAGTGAAATATATGGATGGCCGCACGGAATCGGGAGCGATCGCCTCTGTGCTGATTTGCCCAGAAGCCTCTCCGGCTGCGAACTATGGGTTTGATGTGACCCCGGCCCGGCTGGTCACGGGGTTGATTACCGAGCGCGGCCTTTGCGCGGCCTCCGAAGCGGGCTTGCTGGGTCTGTTTCCCGAACAGGGGGCCCAAAACCATGGATGAGGGCGTAATTAAATTTGCCTGCGATTGGCAGCAGGCTCCCCCGATCGCCCTTGATCCGATGGCGTTGCAGGCACTGATCACCTGGCGTGATCGACTGTTTCAGTGTGGGGCGATCGGGGTGTATCCCAACGGCATTGGCTACGGCAACCTCAGCATTCGTCTGGGGATTGATCGATTTTTGATCTCCGGTACGCAGACGGGCCACCTCACCCGCACCGGCCCCGAGCATTACACCCTGGTCGATCGCTGGGAGATCGATCGCAACTGGCTTCACTGCTGGGGGCCGATCTGCGCCTCTTCGGAATCCCTGACCCATGCGGCCATTTACCAACTGGATCCAAACATTCGGGCGATTATTCACGGTCACTGTCCCGCCCTTTGGAATCAAGAGCGCGATCGCCTGCCCACCACTCGGGCAACGGTTCCCTACGGCACACCGGCCATGGCGCGGGAAATGGCGCGGCTGTTTACCGCAAGCCCCTTACCGGAATGCCGCATTTTGGTAATGGCGGGTCATGAGGATGGAGTGTTGTCCTTTGGTCAGGATCTGGAAACGGCGGCCCAACCGTTGCTCGATCGCCTCGCGGCCCTGGGAGCGAGCTGAACAGAGCCGATCGGGCTGCGGCCCCAGCCCTCGATCCGGGTTAATCAATAGCGTTAATCAACAGCGTTAATTAATAGCTCTATCGCAGGTAGGGCACTGGATCCACCGGGTCGCCATTTTCCCGCACTTCAAAATGCAAGTGGGGCCCCGTGGACAGCCCCGTGGAACCAACGGCGGCGATCGCCTCGCCCTTCTGCACCGTTTGCCCCACCCGCACATACAGTTCGCTGTTGTGACCATAGAGGGTGGATAGGCCATCGCCCCGATCGATCACCACCGTGTTGCCATAGCCCCCAAACGAGCCGGCCACCACCACGGTTCCGCCATGGGCCGATCGCACCGTGGTTCCATGGGCTGCCCCAAAATCAATCCCATTGTGCTGTCGGCCGTAGCCCAAAATGGGATGCACCCGCCAGCCAAACCCACTGGTGATCAGTGCGTCCACGGGCGTGGCCAAAATGCCGCCCGGTAACTTCAAAATTTTGGGTTCACCGGCATTCAGACTCCCAAACTGGCCCGGCACTCGAAAGGCGGCCATGCGATTTAAACGGGCGATCGCCTCGGCCTGTTGCTGTTCGGTAATGCGCTGCTGAATCAAGCGCGTGAGGTTGGCCGAGTCCCGATCGAGCTGGGCCTGTTCCGTTTGCAAACGGGCTTGGTCGGCCCGCAAGGCGGCCGCCCGGGCCTGCTCCGCTTGGGTGCGGCGGCGCAATTCCAACTCCTCCAGGCTCAGATCTTGGCTGAGGCTGGCTAATTCCCGGCGGCGTTCTTGCCACTGACTGCGCTGCAAACTGAGCTGATCCGCCGCCTGATCGAGTTCCTTCAGTTGTCGGCGATCGGCTCCATAGACCGCTTGCAGCCGGTGTTGATGATCAAAAAACTGTTCGATCGACTTGCTTTGCAACAGCGCCGCCAATCCCCACTGAGGCGATTGTTGTTGCAAAAACCGCAGCCGCGCCACGATCGCCAACCGCTTGCGCTGGTAGTTCTGTTCCGCAAGGGCTAAATCGCGCTCCAAAATCGCCAACTGATCCACCGCCCCGTCCAAACGGCTTTGGGTGCGATCCGACTCCGCCTCGGTACGATCGAGCGACTGCTCCAGGGTTTTCATCTGTTCCTGGGTCGCCTGTTGCTGTTGCTGGACGGTTTGCCGCTGTTCCTTGACGGTTTGCCGTTGCTGCTCCAATTGCTGTTGCTGTTGGCGCAACTCCGGCAACGACTGCGATCGGGCTAGGTCAATTGACCCCAACAGCCAACCCAATCCCAACAGGCATCCCAACAACCAACTCAACCCGATCACCACCCACCGAGGGCGCGATCGAGTGAACCAATGGATCATCTGGATCCTCCATTGGATCATCCATCCCATTAACCGCTGGGTGGGCGATCGAAATGGATTGCCCAACAACGGCGCTGCATGAGTCGATCGGGGGGCGCGCTCAGGGGCGATCGCCATAACGGAGCCATCCTCGCCAAACCGAATGGAAAATTCGATTCAACGCCTGTTGCTCATGCTCCGTCAAGTCACTGTCCACCAGCGCCTCATGGAGCCGCTCGCATTGATCCTCTGTAATGACCCCTGAAGTCATCGCATCTGCGTAAATTTCCATCAGGGTTGCATCCGATAAATTCACAGCATTAGCCATGGTCTTTATGACTTTTTTTAAGAAAATTAACCATCCCAAATGCCCCACACACAGCGACGGCTCAACCCCAAACTCGACATCTGCACAACCCAAAACCCATGGATTTCATGATGAACAAACCCATGATCTGGACTAGGAGTCACAGTGCTGCATCTGAGGCTGATCCTCAAGGGGCGATCGGTGCGGGAGCGCGGGGATCAAATCATAACCATTCGCTCAAGGATCTGAGAAACGGCCTTTGAAACCAGGCTCCTGATGCAACCGAGGCAAACGGTCATCAACAGTACCACCCGCCCTGATTACTGCAAAATTCAGCGAAGTTCAGGACTGATCTCGGGGATCAAGGAACTGTGGGCTTTTGAGGATACTCTAAATATCGCGATTAAAATGACCGATCCCACAGCGCGATCGGGAAATCTTAATAACTATTGAAAAAGCAGTTTTGGAGGTCAAAAAAATTACCCAGCTTCATCACCAGAAAATTAGTGCTCAACCAAGGTTTACTGAGTCCCTTTCACGGGTTAAAAAAAATACGCAACTGACAACGCTAGGCTCAGGAAAACGTAAACAACTGTGTTAATTCATACCTGGTCTTCCGTAAGCAAAGTGGGAGCAAACCATCGTGGCGGCCACTTGGCTTGCTCCCATCTGCCGTGATTTTCAGTGGTGCGCTCGCTCTGGGGTCGCTAACCGTCCCCGAGCGATGGAACTGCTCAGCGTCGTCCGCTACCTAACTCGATCGTTGCGCCAACCAAGCGGCCACCGCTTGAACAATTCGTGCCGCCGCCTGACCGTCCCCAAAGGGATTAGCCGCGTGGGCCATGGCCTCGTAGGCAGCCCGATCGCTCAGTAAAAGGCTCGCTTCCCGCACAATGTCCGCCGTGGCCGTGCCGATCAGTTTGGCTGTGCCCGCCGCGATCGCCTCGGGCCGTTCCGTCGTGTCGCGCAACACCAGCACCGGCTTGCCCAGACTCGGGGCTTCCTCTTGCAACCCGCCGGAGTCCGTGAGGATCAGGGTCGATCGCTGCATAGCCCCAATCAGCGCCGAATAGTCCAGCGGTTCGGTCAAAAACACGCGATCGTGGGGCCCCAGCTTGCCAATCAGCGGTTCGCGCACGGTCGGGTTGCGGTGCAGCGGCAACACCAACGACAGATCCGGGAAGCGATCGAGCAGCCCCAGGAACCCATCGGCAATCTCAGTCAACGGATCACCCCAATTTTCCCGGCGATGCACCGTTGCCAAAATCACCGGCCCCGCCGACCAATCGAGCGATCGCCCGGCCGTTGCAGTTCCAGCCAACGGGGCGATCGGGCAAGGCGGATTTTTTGCCGCCACCGCCAACAGCGCATCAATCACCGTGTTGCCCGTTTGGTGAATTTCGCCCATCACCCCCGACTTCTGCAAATTCGCCACCGCCAAATCCGTCGGCGCAAAGTGCAACTGCGTCACCTGGGAAATTAGCCGCCGATTCGCCTCCTCGGGAAACGGACTGTAGAGATTGTCCGTCCGCAAACCCGCCTCCACATGCCCCACGGGAATTTGTTGATAAAACGCCGCCAGGGACGCCGCAAAGGCCGTCGTCGTGTCGCCCTGCACCAACACCAAGTGGGGCTGAATTTCCGCGAACAGCTCCCCCAACCCGGTCAAGCTGCGGCAGGTAATATCCGTCAGGGTTTGGCCGGGCTGCATAATTGCCAAGTCCCGATCGCCCTGCAACTCAAACAGCCGCATCACCTGCTCGACCATTTCCTTGTGTTGGCCCGTCAGCAGAATTTGGGTCTCGAAGCGATCGTCCTGCAAAAACGCCCGCGCCACCGGAGCCATCTTGATCGCTTCCGGTCGAGTCCCGATCGTCACACAAATCCGCATCCGGTCAGCCACAGCGCCAATCCATCCTGTGAATCAATTGGTTGAATCAATTTTGGGGTGCAAGCCCGCCCTACAGATTACCGGCTCATAAGTCATAGAGTGTCTTTAGCCAGTCCACAAAGGCATGAACCTGGGGATGATCAAAATTAAAAACATCTCGCTGTGCAGTGTCAGGCCATACACCAGGTTTATGATGCCAAGCTAGCCACGTATAAATGCGCGCTTTATCTAAATGGTGATTACGAAATGGCGCACCCAGGCGTTTTGCCTGAGCAACGGATTCCTGTAAATGTATCCATAAGTTTTCACGATCGCTGGGAATAAGCTGAGATAGCAAAGTTTCCAGCATTCCAGGCAATCGGTTATCTGGCATTATCCAGATACCGAATTTTTGATCATCGCTAACTGAGCAAATAAATCCATTTTCAGGAATTTGGCTAGGGAAGGAAATAGAACGCAATTGCTCAACAGACTGGCAAGTTTGACAAATTTCCTGCCACTGATCTGAAGCACTACTATCAGCATCAATCACAATTCCCAAAGCAGGCACATTAGGATCAGCTAGCTGGTTAAATATTTTGTCTGGCGTTATATTTCTAATCCCTTGAAGATCTTGAATATCAATTTGTGGCTGTGATGATCCTGATCGTTTTCTAGTGATTTTCCAGTGCGGTAAGTAAATATTGAGAATTTCCTTGATAATTGTTTTATCGCTACTGCCTTCAACGAACAGAACCCGCGATCGATGACTCGTTGAACTCATCTTTATCGAACCTCAACCTTATCTTCAGCAGCGATGACAATTTTATCTGTGTCGTAGCTGGTGCTATGATCGCGCTTCGCATCAATTCGATGAATCATGATTTCATCATCGTAAATTTCTTCAGCTTCGATCAGTTCTCCCAGAGCTTCCCAGCAATCGCGGCTATGGGTTGTTGCAAAAACTTGGATATCTAGCTTTTTGGCACTTTTCCAGATAAATTTCCAGAGATCAACCATGACACTATAGTGAAAGCCAGTGTCAATTTCATCAATTAATAGAACTTGCCCTTTTGCATTAACCATCGTTAATGCAATGCCAAGTAGTCGCCAAATTCCGTCTCCCATACTTCCCATAGGATTTCTGTTGTTTTCATCACGAAACTGAATTAGAAATCCTTGCCTAGAACTCAGATTGACTCTTTCAAATTTACCGTGATCAGGTGCGATTCTTCTGATTTTTGGCTCAATAATCTGAATTGCCTCTATAACCAGATCTTCTTCTGGTGTTAGAACAATTTCATCAAAAAGTTTTGCAACTTTTTCAGAATTCAAATCAGTTGATACTAAAAATTCAAGATCCTGATCATATGGAGAAGAATCTTGAGAATAGAGAGATCGATCAAAAGGAATTTTGAAGTCTGGAGATATGTCAACTGAATATGACAGCGAACCGAAGTTTTGATCTTGTTTTTCTAGAAGAAGTTTTGGCCAAGTTTCTTTGCGAATGTCGGAAAGACTATGAAGTTTTAAGCCTCCCTTTTGACTTGTATCAATTTGAATAGAAATGCTTTCTTTCGTTCCTTCTTGGTGTAAACCCAAAATTCTTACAACTTCTCCATTATTCACATTTCGATTATTGAATAGATGGGTGATCTCTGCAATGTATTCTCTAGAATTTACATATTCTCCAGAGTTACCAAGAGGAGAAACTTCGCCACGATTGATGTGTAAGTTAACGATGGACTGGGCGGGATGCTCCTGGGTCATGAGCAAGTAAATTGCTTCTAGGATTGAGGTTTTGCCGCTATTGTTTCTGCCAGTGAGCAGGTTGATGCGGCCCAGTTTCGGGATGGTGAAGTGAGAAAACTGGCGGAAGTTTTCGATTTCGAGGCTTTGGAGCATGGTGGGGATCTCCTGAGGGACAGAGAAGGGACGATCGCCCTGGTGGGTCAAGGTGGATTAGTTCAAAACTAACGCGAAAAACCCTGATCCAGTGCTGGCAGGATCGGGGTTCTCGCGTGATGGTCGATCGCCCTTAGCGCGATCGGGAGGGGCGAAAGGCTGAACCTATTGCAACAAACTCCGCAACATCCAAGCGTTCTTTTCGTGAATTTGCAAGCGCTGGGTCAACAGATCGGCCGTGGGTTCATCGTTCGCCGCATCAGCCAGGGGGAACACCGCCCGTGCCGTGCGCACGACGGCCTCTTGGCCTTCCACCAACTGGGCAATCATCACCTCGGCGCTGGGAACGCCCTCAGCCTCGGGAATGGAGGTTAGCTTGGCATATTCGCTGTAGCTGCCGGGAGCCGGGAAGCCGAGCGATCGAATCCGTTCCGCAATCAAATCCACCGCGAGAGCCAGTTCGGTGTACTGTCCCTCGAACATCAGGTGCAGTGTGTTGAACATGGGGCCCGTGACATTCCAGTGGAAGTTGTGGGTTTTCAGATAAAGGGTGTAGGTGTCGGCCAGGACGCGGGAGAGGCCGGCGGCGATGTTGGCGCGATCGGCTTCGGGAATGCCGATATTAATGATGGGAGCAGAAACAGCCATGGTGAATTACCCAACTTGATGAAACGACTTTAAGACAGGGGCTGGGGAAACGGAGGGGCGCGATCGGGTTGTCTTTATCATAGTCATATTGACTTCGAGTTGCAATACGTCAAATTATCCTGACTGCGGGGAGTGGGTGCAGCCTGCTGATCCCTTGACCTGTGGCAAATGGAGATCAGTAAAATCACTTAGTATGGGTTCGTTTTTGAGGGGAACAATGCGGCAAGTTTTTTGGGTGGGAGCGCTGCTGTGGGTGATGGCTCCGGAAGCGATCGCGGCGACCAATCCGGTGCTGCAAATTGGGATTGTGCAGCGGTTTGGGGAACAGCCGGGAACCTTGGAGTTGAAGGCGCAGCCGGGCGATCGCCTAACAGTAAAGGTGGATTCGCTCGATCGCACCCAGACCTTGACGGGCGATCGCTTGGTGTTGCAGCCGATCGCCCAACCCTTGCCGGAACCCGTTGTGGATGAGCGGGTGGTGCTGGGTACTTACCGCAGCTTTGAAACGGCGGAGGCGGCAGCGAACCAATGGCGATCGCGCGGGATTCAGGTGGAGTTGGCCCAACCGTCGGAGCGCTGGCAGGTGTGGGCCAAGCGGGAAATTTATCACCAGCCCCTGTTGCGGCGGTTGTTGCTGGATAGCGTTCGGGCCAACCCGCCCGCCACAACTGGCGGCCAGCCCAGTTTGTTTAGTCAGCGGCGCGATCGCAACCTGTTGGTGAGTGGGGCGATCGGGGGTCAATCCTTTGCCAGTGAGCGTTTAGAGATTTCGGCGGGCAAAGGGACGATCGAGGTGGGGCGCGATCGATTTGCCGGTTCCCTGAAGCTCCAGCGCAACGCCTATGGCAGCTACACAATCGTTAATGCCGTGCCCACGGAAACCTATCTGCGCGGCGTGGTTCCCTACGAAATTGGGGCCGGCGCACCGGAATCCGCCCTGCAAGCCCAGGCGATTTTGGCGCGTACCTATGCCCTGCGGAATTTGCGGCGGTTTGCGATCGATGGCTACCAACTCTGCGCGGACACCCATTGCCAGGTCTATCGCGGCCTGAAGGCGGCCACAGCTCGGGTCGATCGGGCGATCGCCGCTACCAATGGTCAGGTGCTCACCTATCAAAACGAGCTGATCGACGCGCTCTACTTTTCCACCTCCGGCGGCGTAACAGCCCACTTCACGGATGTGTGGGACGGGCCTGATCGCCCCTACCTGCGGCCCGTAGTCGATGCCCATCAACCGATTTGGGACTTGGCGGCGCGGCCCCTGTCCGATGAGCGCAACCTGCGGCAATTCCTGGCGATCGCCCAGGGCTGGAACGAGCTGGGTTGGCGCGATTTCCGCTGGCGACGCAGCAGCACCCTGCCGGAAATTGCCCAAGGCTTGCAGCGCTATTGTCGGGCCCAAAACAGTGATTGCGCCAACCTGAAAACCGTCCAAAGCCTGACCGTGACGGAGCGATCGCCCGGCGGCCGAGTGCGCAAGCTGACCGTCGCAACCGATCGCGGCCCCCTGGTGCTCGAAAAAGATGCGGTTCGCAGCGCCTTCATGGCTCCGCGCAGCACGTTGTTTTACCTGGAGCCGATCGGGGGTGGCACGCAACCGTTGCGGGGCTATGCCTTTGTGGGTGGCGGCTGGGGTCACGGCGCGGGCCTGAGCCAAGCGGGATCGCAAAAGCTGGCTCAGCTCGGTTGGAATGCCAGTCGAATTTTGCAGTTCTATTACCCTGGCACGCAGTTACAACCGATGAGCGATCGGCTAATTCTCTGGCGCGATCCGCAACTGCAATAGCGATCATTCCCATCCCAGCCAGGGGGTCTCAACCCCTTGTTAACCCTCGATTTTGGGTATGAAGGGATCGTTAAGCGATCACCCCAGACCAAATTTCTAGAGTTAAAAATAATGACAGCAGGCCGTTTGTAGGACGCACCTGCTCCTAACTGCGGTCACAAAATCGCCTCAATTAAGGTTAGTCAACTGAGTTGCTCAGAAGCAGATTGAAAAACTGAACTGAGCACCTCTGAGACGATTCCTTTCCATCAGCCGATCAAGGCGATCGTTGAGCGTGATGTTCAGTATTTTGTGGCGAGGAACGATAGCTAAAATCGCTGTAAGAAACCAGAAAAAGCAGCGAAGAAGATAGAGGCTATTTGGCACGATTGGCTAGGGGCGATCGGCTCCATCATGCTCATGCTTGAAATCCTTAAGAGGTGATCTATGTTCAAGTCAGTGTTGGGTAAGTTTGGGGGGAGCCGATCGCCTTGGGTGGTGGGTTCCGTTGTGCTGGCTGGGGCGATCGCGGCTAGTGGTCTGCCGGATCTCGCTGTTGCCAAGACTCGCGATATTGGCCGCGCGATTGCTTCTGGCCAAGCCAAGCAAGCCAAGGCCTTGGAGCAAGAAATTCTGGCAGCCCACAACAAATATCGAAAGGAAGTTGGCGTGCCCGACCTCACTTGGTCGCCCACATTGGCGGCCCATGCCCAATCCTGGGCTAACCAGTTAGCCAGCACTGGCCAATTCGATCACTCAACCGATCCCCACAGGGAAGGCGAGAACCTCGCCAAGGGCACGGTGGGAGCCGATAGTGCTGCGAAATTGGTTGATCTTTGGGGTAGCGAAAAGCAATATTTTCAGCCCGGAATTTTCCCGGATGTCAGTACCACGGGCAACTGGGCCGATGTGGGGCACTATACCCAAGTGGTTTGGCGGAACACGACGCAAGTGGGCTGTGGTGTCGCGATCGGGGGCGGTAGTGCAGTTTTGGTTTGTCGCTATAGTCCGCCGGGTAATTATGAGGAAGAACCCGTTTATTAGTGGGAGTGAGGCTTAGTTGATACGGGCTTGAAATCCTGTATTTGGGAGTGCTTAGGTTGCGATCGGTTGATGGCGTGTTGGGGCGATCGACAACCATAATAGTCACGATCAACACCTTGGAAAATTGGTGGCGGCTGGTGAATGAAAGGATGAGTCATAATGAAGCATCATCAAAACGTCATCAGCCGCTATGAATTCAGTGATCGCAACCGAAATTCGCGCGTGTGAAGCGCGACTGCGTGCCGCGATGAGTACGTCTAATCTGTCTGAATTGGACGCGCTCATTGCTGATGATTTGCTCTTTTCTGGGCCGACTGGTGAGCTAGCGACTAAGGTGATGGATTTGGAGTTACATCGCACAGGAGGCACTCAGTTTCATGAGTTGGTGTCTAAGGCGCTAGAAATCCGAGTTTTGAGCGAAAATGTTGCGCTTGCATCGGCGCATATTTTCTTGAGTGGATCGTATTTAGGAAATGCTTTTGCGGGAGACTTCCGCTATATGCGGGTGTGGCGCAGGGGCGAAACGGGCTGGCAAGTGGCTGGGGGCAGTGTGACTCCTTATAATTTCTCTTAGGTAGGGTTTAAGGAACGCCATGTCAGTTATGGTAGCTAAAGCGTATACCGGGCTTCGAAATGATGTCTACTAATCGGTTCAGCCAACCAACAGCGGACAGAATGAGCTTTGTAGTTTGATCATCTGTTGCGTAATTTCAATCCTAGCAATCTAATAGACTGCTTTGTATAAAATCGATGTCTAGTATTTATGACAATATCGAGCAACCGATCCTACCTGAGTTGCAGCATTATCTGAAGCAAGCCTACCGTGCTGATTTTTGTGTGGGTTATTTCAACTTGCGGGGATGGCAACAAATTGATTCTGATATTGAGCAATTTGAGGGAGGGGAAGGGAAAACTTGTCGATTGCTGGTGGGGATGTACCGTTTGCCGAAAGAAGAGCTACGGCGAGCATTAGCGATCGGAGTAGAGCCAGAGCGAATTGACCAAGGGCAGACAATTCGACTACAAACCTTTATGGCGCAAGAGTTTCGGCAGCAGTTGACCTACGGTGCGCCCAGTGCGGCTGATGAGGAGGGTTTACAGCGATTACGGCGACAGTTATTAACTGGAAAACTACAGGTCAAGCTATTTTTACGAAATGCTCTCCATGCCAAACTGTATTTAATTTATCGCCACGATCGCGCCACGCCCATTATCAGCTACGTGGGCAGTAGCAACCTGACTTTATCGGGGCTGAGATCTCAGGGTGAGCTAAATGTGGAAGTGGTTGATCGCGATGATACGAGTAAGTTGGAGCGGTGGTTTGTTGATCGTTGGGATGATCGCTTTTGTGTCGATATTACGAAGCAGTTAGCGGAAATTATCGACGAAAGTTGGGCGGGACGATCGCTCAAACCCTATTTTGTCTATCTAAAAATGGCCTATCACCTGTCCCAAGAGGCGCGGGATGGGTTGAGTCAATACCGCGCTCCGGCCAGTTTTGGACTGCTGCCATTTCAAGAAGCGGCAGTCCAAATTGCGGCACACCATGTCAGCAAACGAAATGGGGTGATTATTGGCGATGTGGTCGGGTTGGGCAAAACCTTAGTAGGAACCGCGATCGCCCATCTTTGTGAAGAAGATTATGGTACGAGTACGCTGATTATCTGCCCGAAGAATCTAGAAAGAATGTGGCAGGGTTATATTGATCGTTATGGCTTGAGGGGCAAGGTAGTTCCAATTAGCCGTGCGATTCAAGAACTGCCCAATATTCCGGCGCGGTTTCGGTTGGTTTTGATTGATGAAAGCCACAACCTGCGAAATAAGGATGGCAGGCGGTATCAAGCCATTAAAGACTATATCGAACAGAGTGGTAGTCGCTGTATTTTGCTGACAGCAACGCCCTATAACAAAACCTATCTAGACTTGTCAGCGCAGTTACAGTTATTCCTACGACCCGATGCGGATTTAGGAATTAAGCCGGAAGCCTATATTCGCAGTATTGGCGGTGAGATGCAGTTTCGCCGCAAACATAGTGCTAGTCCAGTACGATCGCTGTTGGCCTTTGAGCAGAGTCCAGAACCCGAAGATTGGCAACAGTTGATGAGTCGCTACATGGTGCGGCGGACGCGCAGTTTCATCAAAAATACCTATGCCAAACAGGATGGCGAACGATTCTATCTGGAATTTGCCGATGGGCGGCGATCGTATTTACCAATCCGTCGTCCTCGGACAGTGCGATTTACGATCGACCAACCGCAGCGTGATCCCTACGCAAGGTTGTATAGCGATCGCGTGGTGGATGTGATTAATGACCTAAGTTTGCCTCGGTATGGGCTGGGTATTTATCAAGACCCTAAACCCAAACAACGAGCCACGGACGAAGAACAAAAACTATTGGCGAATCTTTCCCATGCGGGTCAGCGATTAATGGGATTCTGTCGCACGAATTTGTTTAAGCGATTGGAGAGTAGTGGGGCTGCTTTTATTCAGTCGTTAGAGCGGCATATTTTGCGAAATTATGTGTATCTCCATGCAATTAATCACGATCTTCCCCTACCCATTGGTGCTCAGGATGCTGCACTACTGGATGAAGTGGGTGATGATGAAGATTTGCCCTTGAGTCAGGACTGGGAAACCGCTGAGGATCTGTCTGACACTTTGGATGAAGAAGATATTGATCCACAGCAGAACTTTACTCAACGAGCCGCAGAGATTTATCGTTTATATCGAGAGCAATATTCCCGTCGATTTAAGTGGATTCGTGCTGATCTGTTTCGTCCCCAGTTGCGGCAAAACCTGCAGCAAGATGCCACCGCTTTGATCGGAATTTTGCAACTGGCGGGGAATTGGAACCCAGCGTTGGATGGCAAGCTAAAGGCGCTGGTGGCGTTATTACAGCAACAACATCCGACTGAAAAAGTGCTGATTTTCACGCAGTTTGCGGATACGGCACGATATTTGGCAAGGGCGCTCGCAGATTTGGGCATTCAGCAAGTGGGCTTGGCAACGGGACAATCGGCTGACCCGACGGCTCTGGCTTGGCGATTTAGTCCGATTAGTAATCAAAAAGAGATTCCAGAAACTGAGCAATTGCGGGTATTGGTAGCAACAGATGTGTTGAGTGAGGGGCAAAACCTACAAGATTGCGCCATCATTCTGAATTACGATTTGCCTTGGGCAATTATTCGGCTGATTCAGAGGGCGGGGCGGGTCGATCGGATTGGGCAACAGGCGGAAGAAATTCTTTGCTATTCGTTTTTGCCTGCGGAGGGCGTGGAGCGGCTGATTAACCTGCGGGGACGGCTGCGCGATCGCCTCAATCAAAACCAAGAAGTTGTGGGCACGGATGAGGCGTTTTTTGAGGATGAAAAAGCGCAGGAGATGCTGCTCAATCTCTACAATGAGCGATCGGGCGTGTTGGATGAAGTTGATGAAGGGGAGGTGGATTTAACCTCGGAGGCGTTGCAGATTTGGCAAAGTGCGATCGAGGCAAACCCGGCGCTCAAGGGCATGATTGAAAAACTGCCCGACGTGGCCTATGCCACCCGTGAGCATGAACCAACGGAAGCCGACCCAGAGGGCGTTTTGCTTTACCTCCGCACCGATAGCGGTACTGATGCGCTGGCGTGGGTGGACAAAGACGGCAACAGCGTCACGCAGTCGCAAATGCGAATTTTACGGATGGCTCGGTGCAGCATTGATACGCCGTCTTTGCCTCGTCATCCTCAGCACCATGATTTAGTAACACGCGGATCGGAGCTGATTGCTGAGCAGACCAAGACTGTGGCGGGAACGCTGGGCAATAAGCGCAGCGCGGCATCTCGGACTTACGATCGCCTGATGGCCTATACCCAGCATGTCCGCGAAACAGCACCCATCCTGGCAACGGGGACAGAATGGGAAAGTCTGGAACGAGCGATCGAGGAAATTAACCAATATCCCTTGAAGCAAAATGCGATCGCGCGTCTGAATCGAGAACTCAAGGCGGGAATTAGTGATGAGCAGTTGGCAAAACTGGTGATATTCCTGCGAGAGCATGACGCGCTCTGTGTGATCAACCTAGATGAACGTCGAGACGGGGCACGGATTATCTGCTCGATGGGATTATTTAGGGGTTAGCTGAGAGTAAGACCGGTAAGCTGAAGAGCATCAAATTGTTGGATATTCTCAAGGAGATTCACCAATGTTTCCAACTCAAAATCTCAACCTTCTCTACGACCAAGATATTTTGCTGTGGGCAGAAGATACGGTTGCCAAACTGAGGGCGAGGGACTTCGATCACCTCGATCTTGAACATTTGATTGAAGAGGTAGAAGCATTGGGAATTTCGCAAAAAAAGGAGCTGATTAGCCGCCTGATTGTTTTATTAGAACATCTGTTGAAGCGGTTATATGTCAACTTGCCCCATGACTATAACGGATGGGAGCGAACAATTCGGACGCAGCGAGGAGAGCTAGAAGTTTTGCTGGATGCTGTTCCTAGCCTCAGTGGTCGATGGGAACTCAGCTTTGATAAGGCTTGGCAAATTGCCCTGAAAAATACGCGGAAGGAATATCCAAAAACTTCTTTCCCAGCAGAATGGCCCTACGATCGCTCGATCGAGCCAATGTTAAATCATGATATGTGGCTAGAAGCACCCGAAGAATCTGAAGAATCCGAATAAAACAAAGATGCCCTCTAATCTTTTCTGGGTTAGACTTGGTGGTTAAGGAAACCCCTTTAGATTACGCAGATTTACCCGAAAATTGTCCCTACAGCCCCGAGCAATTGTTTGATCCTGACTTTCCAGTTGATTTAAACCCGATCTGAGTTACAAGGCCATGCCGCTCCATCGCCAACGCGCTCAAAAGTATCTCCAAACGTTTGATTTTGAGTCTCTGTTCATTGAAGAACTGGGCTGGGATACGGTCGATCGCGTCATGCTTCCCTTTGAGGTGGATGGCGAATATTTTGAGGTGGTTTCCCTTGCCCAAAAGCGCGGCTTTACGGTCTTTAAGTGCATTACGCCAGAAATTCCGGCGCGTCCAATTCGGGTCAAGCTCGATCGACAATTAACGGACTATAGTAAATCCCACCTGTTGGTGTTTGGGGATGAGAGCAAAACGCAGCAGGAATGGTTGTGGCTGAAGCCAGAAATTAAGCAAGGCAAAAGTAAAAAGGGAAAAGGTAAAAGTGCAGAGACGGTGACATCGACAAGGGCAGTGCGATCGCATTCCTATAAGGTGAGCCAAAACCCGGAAACCTTGCTGCAAAAGCTAGAGGCGCTGATTGTCGATTTCAAGGAAGAAGGCAATCTGACCCATGTGGATGTTGCCCAAAAGGTGAAGCAGGGGTTTGATGTTGAGCGGGTGACGAAGCAATTCTTTCAGGATTTTGAGGGGTTGCACCAGACGTTTTGTTTAGCGATCGAGGGAATCGATTCGGAGGGCGATCGCCGTTGGTATGCGTCGGTTTTGCTGAATCGGTTAATGTTCATCTATTTCTTGCAGCGGCGCTACTTCCTAGATAATCAAGATGCGCTGTATTTGCAACATAAACTGCAACTTTGCCAGCGGGAAGGGAGAAATTTTTATGAGTTTCTCAAGGAGTTGTTTTTTGTTGGGTTTGCGGAGCCAGAATATCTACGTGATCCAGAGATTCAGAAACGGTTAGGCAAGATTTGTTATCTGAATGGGGGCTTGTTTTTACGCCATACCATTGAGCAGAAATATGCTCAAATTCAGATTGATGATCGTGCCTTTTCGCAGGTTTTCGATCTGTTTTCTCGCTATTCTTGGCATTTGGACGATCGCCCTGAAAAAGACCCGCTGGAAATTAACCCGGATGTGTTGGGCTATATTTTCGAGAAATACATTAACCAAAAAGAATTTGGGGCGTACTACACCCGGCCGGAAATCACCGAGTATCTTTGCGATCGCACGATCAACAAATTGGTGCTCGATCGCCTTGCCCCAACAGAAAGCCCTCATCCCCTAGCCCCTTCTCCCAAAACGGGAGAAGGGGGACAAGAATCGATTGCCGTCGGCGCTCCGGCTCCCCTCTCCCACCCTGGGAGAGGGGTTGGGGGAGAGGGCCTTTCATCGCTCCTTGAAACATTAGATGCTACCCAATGCGATCGCCTACTAAATGAAATTTTGCCAACTCTGACGCTGCTCGATCCGGCCTGTGGATCGGGGGCCTTTTTGGTGGCGGCGATGAAAACGTTGATTGGGATTTATCAACGGGTCGTTACAAGGGCTAAGTCGTTGTTAGAAGACCCTCATCCCCTGGCCCCTTCTCCCAAGGGGGGAGAAGGGGGACAAGAGGTTCGTGCCGTCGGCGCTCCGGCTCCCCTCTCCCGTCCTGGGAGAGGGGCTGGGGGTGAGGGTCTCATGGCGGAAACTAACCCTCATCCCCTAGCCCCTTCTCCCAAGGAGGGAGAAGGGGGACAAGAGGCGGAAATGTACTGGGAAATTTCCTCAGTATTGAGACAACGGATGAGGGAAGTTGCTCGCCAATTTCGTAAAGAACCTACAGCCAGTGAAGCCATCTTATGGCAGGCATTACGCGGACGTAAATTAGATGGACGTAAGTTTAAACGTCAGCAACCAATAGGCGCTTTTATTGTTGATTTTTTCTGTGCTCAAGAGCGCTTAGTGGTAGAAGTTGACGGTGGTGTGCATCAAAATCAGCAAGAAGCGGATCAACAGCGTCAACAGTTACTTGAGTCCTTGGGATTACGATTTGTTCGTGTTAACAGCAACTCTGTAGAACGAGATTTGCCCACAGTTCTATCACAGATTCGCGCTGAATTCTTACCCCCCTTTCCCTCCCTGGGAGAGGGGCTGGGGGTGAGGGCAAGCATTACTCAATGGTTGCAGGAAGCTGCCAAGCATCCATCCCTTGACTACTACATCAAAAAACGGATCATTACGGACAATCTCTATGGTGTGGACATCATGGAGGAGGCGACGGAAATTGCGAAGTTGCGGCTATTTTTGGCGTTGGTTTCTTCGGCAAAAACGGTTAATGATTTGGAACCGTTGCCGAATATTGATTTCAATATTATGGCGGGCAATTCGCTGATTGGTTTGATTCGAGTCGATGGGGAAGGGTTTGATCGCTTAAGTCAAAAGGAAAAAGGTAAAGGGCAAAGGGGCAGCGGGTTTGACTCGACGCAAATTAATTTGTTGGGGCCAACGGCGGTGCAGGGCAATTTGCTGCAAGGGTTGGCGGCTTCGGAATATCAGCGAATTTTGGAGGACAAAAATCGCACCATTGCGCTCTACAAAAAACACGCTTTCCAGCAGGCGGACTCGGAATTGCCCCAGGAAACTCGCCTGTTGCAGTTGCGTGACCACATCGACAAGCTCAACCGGGAATCTCAAGCAAAGCTGAATCAATTGTTGTTGGATGAGTTTAGCCAGCGGTTGGGGATTAAGTATGAGCAAGCGCAATTGGTGGGCAAACCCCAAAAGCGGCTATTGACCATTGCGGATATCGATGCGCTGGAGCCGTTTCACTGGGGCTACCATTTTGATCGGGTGTTTGCGCGGGGTGGGTTTGATGCGATTATTGCCAATCCGCCGTGGGAAGTTTTCAAACCCAATGCTAAGGAATTTTTCGCTAATCACAGTGACCTTGTAGCTAAAAAGAAAATGGATATCAAGGCATTTGAAAAGGAGCAGAAGAGGCTTTTACAAGATCCAGATATTGCCCAGGCTTGGAATGAGTATCAGAGCCAATTCCCCCACGTTAGTGCCTATTTTCGATCATCGGAAGATTACATCAACCAAATCTCGATCGTGAATGGGAAAAAAGCTGGAACTGATATAAACCTTTACAAACTATTTTTAGAACGCTGTCATCATTTATTACGGGATGGTGGTGAGTGTGGCATTGTCATTCCTAGTGGTATCTATACCGATTTGGGAACAAAGCAACTCCGAGAAATGCTTTTTTCGCAAACAGAAGTAACAGGACTATTTTGCTTCGAGAACCGCAAGGCAATTTTTGAGGGCGTGGATAGTCGCTTTAAGTTTGTAATCTTGAGCTTCGGGAAAGGTGGAAAAACACAAGCTTTTCCCGTGCGGTTCATGCGTCACGATGTCGCTGAATTAACCAATTTTCCTGCACCTAATGATATCCGTTTAGATATCTCTCTCATCCGAAAGTTATCGCCAGATTATTTGTCAATCACGGAGTTCAAAAATGAGATTGACATTCAAATTGCCAAGAAAATGATGCAATTTCCTCTTATATATGATTCTGAACTTGGTTGGAATTTAGAGCTTTATGGCGAAGAATTACACATGAATCGTGGAGCTAAATTCTTTCAAACTCAGAAAACTGAATATCCTTTGTATGAAGGTGGAATGATTTTACATTTCTCTCATTGCTATGATGAGCCTAGATATTGGATTGAAGAATCTGATTTGAGAAGTGATTTTCTTGAGAAACGTCGAAAAAGAACTGGATTAAATGAGATTCCAAAAGATCTTAAAAATGATTATGAAGCATATAGAATTGCGATAAGAAAAATTGCTAGAAATACTGACTCTAGAACATTAATATCGTGTTTAATCCCTAAAAATTGTCTAGCAGGGAACTCTTTGTCTGTTCATTTCCCATTTGAAAACAATTCCCATAATTACAATAGGTTAAGATTTACAAGTGAAGAATTACTTGTATTAGTTTCGTTCTTGAGTAGTTTTCCTGCAGATTATATACTTCGATCTCGAATGACGGCAAATCTTAATACTTTTTATCTTTATCAAATCCCAGTCCCACGACTCCAAAAAGGAGACACATGGTTTGATGTCATAGTAACCTGTGCCGCCAAACTCATCTGCACCACCCCCGAATTTGACGACTTAGCCAAAGAAGTTGGCTTAGGCTCCCACAAAAACGGCATCACAAACGAAATAGAACGGGGTAAACTTCGCGCCGAACTCGATGGCATCATTGCCCACCTGTATGACTTAACCGAAGCAGAATTTACCCATATTCTCAGCACCTTCCCGATCGTCCCCGAGCCAGTCAAAGAAGCCGCCCTTAATGCTTACCGGGAGTTAAGTAAAAAGTAAAAAGGCAAAAGTAAAAAGTGAAGAGGAGAGAAACGAGAGGGAAACTATGCTTGATGATGTTTAGTTATTAAGACAAAGCGTCTACTATTACTTTCACCTTTTACTTTTTACCTTTTGCTATGAAAGATATTCGGGAGAGGGCATTTGAGTTTGCGGTGCGGATTGTGAAAGTCTGTCAGTTTCTGGATGAAAAGCCAGGAGTAAGTAGGACACTGAGCAAGCAACTGCTTCGCTCTGGAACTTCTATTGGTGCTAATTTGGAAGAAGCGCAGTCAGGACAGAGTAAGGCGGATTTCATTAGCAAAAACTCGATCGCTCTCAAAGAAGCTCGCGAAACCCACTACTGGCTGAAATTACTCAGCGCCACAGACATTCTTCCTGAAAATCGCATCATGACTCTTCAATCTGAAGCAGCAGAAATTATGAAAATCATCGGAGCAATTATTACTTCAAGTAAAAAGTAAAAAGTAAAAGGGCAAAAGTAAGCGATGACACAAGAGCAAATTCATTTTGTGCTCTTTTCCCTTTCGCCTTTTCCCCTTTCGCCTTTTGCCTTTTGCCTTTTGCCCTTTTTAAAGCAGGTCGATCGCCCATGGGTCGTGGTCTTATTCGTCGAGCACATAGCTACATTCAACGCGGCAATCGGCGGCGGCTGCGATTGTTGTTGGGCAAACATCCCGAGCTTTACCAGTCCAACGAAGCCATGTTGCTGGACTACGCCATTTGGCACAACCGATCGATGGTGACTTGGCTGCTCGATCGGGGCGCGCCCGTGGATGGCCCGCCCGGTAACTTTGGCTGCACGCCCCTGCTCAATGTTGTGGTTGAAGGGGACTTGCCGATGATCAATTTGCTGTTGCGACGGGGAGCCGACCCCAACGCCGTCACGGATGATTCAGAAACGCCCCTTGGGTTTGCCGTGGCTTGGCGGCAGGCCGGCGCGATCGGCCGCTTGTTGGCCGCCGGAGCCGACCCCAACCGAATCGGTGACTATGGCCCCGACTTCACCCATCTCGATCAGGCATTGTTGATGGATTGGCCCGAGGGGGCGGAACGCTTGCGGGCGGCTGGAGCAAAGCGGTTTTCGGAGTTGGCGGCCAGCGCGGAATCCTAGGGCGAGGCGACCCACACGGCTTTGATGGCTGCGGTGGGGTGATAACGTTGTGTGCTGTAAAAACTGTCGCTTTGGCCTTGGGTGGTGGGATAGTTGCCATCGAAGTCATTGGGCTGACCTTGAGTGCGAAAAATCAGACCCACCGGTTGGCTGGCAAATTTGACATATTCCCGCGCTTCATCGTCCCAATTGAAACTGAGGGTGGCTTTGCCATAGACCGCTTCGGCTTGGGCGATCGAGCTGCCGGGGCCAATTCCTTCGGCGGTTTTGTAGGCGGCGTTCTCCGTCATCAGCATGGAAATCGGGTCGCGATCGCGTGGTGCTCCGCCTGCTGCTTCGTAAATGACATAAAACAGGGTTTGCGATCCCGACTTGGCCGCAATGCCGCCAAAATCCACCAGCAGATTCGGCACATTTTCCCAGCGCACATTGGGCCCCATCAGCCGCTTGGCCTCGGCAAGGGTCATGCCCAGCCGCACCCGCCCCAGGCGACCGTTGGCGATTTCGCGATTCGCATCCACCGCCGCCACCCGATTCACGGTGGGCGACTGACCCGCTCCCGGAGCCGATGGGGTCTCGCTGTTTAAGGCCACAGGTTGGGTCGCGGGAGCTGCCGGAGCCTCGGTGGTGACTGCTGCATCGCTGCGGTTCCCATTGCCACAGCCGATCAGCAAGCAGGCCAAGCACCCCCAGCCCACCACCCCAGAACGAGCCAGGAGGGACGCGAAGATCCGAGGGCGACGGGAAGCGCGGGGCAGGGCGGGGAAGGGCATCATGATTAAAAGTTGGCGGTTTATTCAGTCGATTTATTCGATCGATAAATTGTGATTTCAGGGTCGATTTTGTCGAAGTTGGAATAAATTTTCATGTCATCCAACAGTCGATAGGTCACCGTGGGGCGATCGAACCAATACCACTTGGGCTTGGTTTGGTATTGCAGCGCCAGTTCGTAGCCCAACTTTCCCGATTGTAACTGCTCAAAAAATTGGTGACCTGGAGAATTTTGCAAAAAGCGGCGTTGGTCATAGCCACTGCTGACAATAATCCATTGGGGTTTGAGGGCGCTCACCTGGCCCAAATCCGGTTCTTCAAGCAATTTGGCTTGGAATCCTGTGGTACGGGGCAAATATTTCTCAATGCCCACTTCCAGAATTAATTGATTGGCGGGAATTTGCGATCGCATCCATTCTTCAACAAAATAGCGCGAATCATGGGTCATTAAACTGTTGACTGTCCAGCTATAACCCAAGCTGTAAATCAAGGCGAGGGTGGTGATGAAAGCACCGGGAAAAAACCAGAGTTTCAGGCGATTGCTCAACTGGGCCATGGCAGAACCCGCGAAGAAGGCAAAGAGGGGCATTAAGGGCATTAAATAGCGCACATCGTTATACAAAATAGGCGCGATATAAAACAGGTAATAGGAAATACCGGGAACCCAAAGATAGAGCGGCAACCATTGCCGATCGGTGGGATGAGGAGAGGTGCAGCCCGGTTGGGAATGGCCTCGGAGCGATCGAACCAATCGCCAGCCATAGAGCGCCATGCCGACCCAAGCCAGCCACCAAAGGGGCCAGCCAAAGGAAAATTGCAAATGACCAAAACTTTGGCCCAGCATTTCCCACTGCCCTTGCAAACTTTCTTCGTAGCGAGGGCGAATGCTGGCTCCTCCGTACAGAATTAAGTTGAATCGATCGATAAACCCTTGGAAGTTAAAGAGGGCATTTTGCAGAATTAAAAATGCTCCAACCCCTGCACCAAGGCCATAGCCCACCCGTCGATCGCGCACCGCTTGCCAAAGGGTGAATTGAGGATTGCTCAGCCGTTGTTTTTGCCAATAGTGCCAAATCACAAAGAACGGCGTGAGGATGCAAAATCCATAGAACTGATCTTTGGTACAAACGGCGATCGCGGCTAAAACTGCGCCGATGATGTAGTCGCGAAAGCGGTGATGGTTCAGAATTTCTACATAGACAATTAAAAAGGCGATCGACCAAAACAAAACGGGAATATCTAAGTTGGCAATTTTGGCGTAGTAGACATAAAGGGGCGTGAGGGCCATGGATAAGGCCGCTAGCCAGCCCGTTTTGCGATCAAAAATCATTTCTCCCAACCGCACCATCAAGACCATGGTTCCCATGCCCATGACCACGCAAAGCAGCCGATTGAGATAGAACAAAAGGCTATAGGTTTTCAGGTCTTCAAAGGAAACCCAGCCCAGTTGTTTCAGAACCAACAGGGGCGAATAGAGCAGGGTCAATAAGTAATAGTGAAAGGGTGGATATTTATAGTGCCAACCGTTAGCAAACTTTTGATCGATCGCCTCTAAAACCCGTTCTGGTGTTAGCTCATCGGCGGCCCAACCTTTCCAGTCTGGCAATCCCCAGTTAATGCCATAGAGGGCGATCGCGCCACTTAACAAAATCAAACCCAAGAGGGGTAAGGAGATTGTCCAGCGGGGAGCTTGGCGAGGACTTTGGAACCCGGTTTGAAATCCCTTTTGCAAACTGGTCAGAATTTTTTGGCTAATTGTTTGGTTAATCATCTTGATGGAAGTTGATCTGCAATGGAATGAAGGGCGTGAATCAAATTAATGAATGAGATTCATCAGTAAGCCGTGATCAGACAGGCTGAATGCATGGAATTAAAGGGATGATCTTAAGCAATTGCCATTCAGAACAACCAACGATTGATCGGTGAATTGCTGACAACGATCGAGCAGCGTTTGCATCACGGGCACTTCGCCCCGCCGTAATTGTTCGATCGCTTGGCGATGGGCGATCGCTAGGGGTTCTTGGGGGCTGGCGCGGAACCAACGCACCCAGCCCATTTTTTGAAGCTGATTGGGGTCAAAATCTGCCCGATCGAGCAACCAAAAATCCACTGAATAGCGGTTCAAAATCTCCCGTAGGCGATCGGGGTTCGGGGTATATTGACCCACAATTAAATCCGTTGCCCGCTGCAATAGCTCCGTGGCATAACGACGATGGTAGCGCATGGTGAACCCGGGGCCGACCACAATGGAGCGTTGGGCAAAACTGGGCAAGTTATCCGTTTCACGGGTGGTGGAAGCAATCCGAATGGTAACCGGTTGGTTCTGAAAAAATTCATAGAGTTGGGGATGGTTGCCAATTTCGTATTGCGTGGCGGGAAAACCAGGAAAGGTGAAGGGATAAATCAGCAACAAACCGGTGATGAGCAACACTAAGCCTTTGGCTTTTGGGGTGCTCAATTTTGCGTTGGGTGGGCGTGATTTTGCCCATTGCCAAGCCTTTTGCACTAGCCAGCTCAGGGCGATCGCACCCACAATGGCTACAACGATCCGCAGGGAATGTTCTGAGTAGCGGTTGGGCAAATGCAGCCGAAAGAGCAAGAGATGGGCAACGGTAAACCAAGCACCAGAAACGATTAATAACTGCGGCACAAAGACCAAGCTTGATCGCGTGGACTGGGCCAGGGGAAACCGATCGCGCTGCCACCACAAAATCGGAAAGAGTAAGGTCAAAATAATTTGCGGGAAGGCGAAGTCAATTTCCCACCAATCGATCGGAATCAGTCCCGTGCGTCGATGCTTGAACCAATAGGCCCAAGCCGGTTCCACCTGGAAAAATTGGGCCCAAAAGGTTTTGGCTTCAGTGGCAGTTAGCACCGGGCCGTATTGACTTGATTTGCCGAGGAAGGGCAATAGAACTAAGCCTGAAAATATCAACAAACTGAGTTCTAATCGGCGCTGATTCCATAGGGTTTTCAGTAGCGATCGCACCTGGAACGGTGATCGCTGAGCAATTAGCCAAATTTGCCAAATTAAATCTAGACCAATCAGGGAAGATCCCAATAAAACGCCATGGGGATAGAAGCCGGCCAAAAGCCCAATAGCGCTGAAGAGTTGCCAGGGCGATCGCCCTAACCAACCCTTTAGAAACAGAAATAAAAGGGGATAAATAAAGGCAACGGGCACACCGGAAACGAGATCGTCAGCAATCCATAAATTTTGATTTAAAAATACGCAGGCGCTGAAGGCCGCCAAGGGCACGGGCAACAGTTGCCAAACCACTTGAAAACACAGAAATGTGGTCAGGGTTCCTAGGCCGATCGGCAGCAATTTATTGAAAACCATCGGATCTAAGCCGAGGATGCTGCCCAACCGATAGAGGCCTTGATATCCCCAGGGAGCCACGGATTGGAAATAGTCCGCCATCAGGTCATTGGGGAAGCGATCGGGATGGAGCCACCGTTGCATCCAAAACACATGTTGGCGAGCATCGTCTTGCACCACGTAGGGGCCGCTGAAGGCCTGAAAGAGGGCGGGCAGGGCACAACCGATCGCCACGGCCAAACTGAGCGCCAAGGCCCAGCGGCCCGCGCGATCGCCCCTAGGGCTGGTTGGGTCTAGGGCGCGGAGCCAGCCATTAAGCATTTCGCCTCCAACAGTGCCAAATCGCTCGCTTGCCAATGGGCGCAACGGTCGATCGCGCTAGGTAAAACCGGTTGTTCGCCCCGATCGAGCTGGGCTAATGGGGCTGCACCAATGTTGAATTGGCGAAACCGACGACTATCCAAAAAGTCCCGCTGAAAGCTCGATCGCTCCACTAACCAAAAATCCACGCCCGTTTCCGCCAAAAACCGGCGAATGGGGGCCCAACTGGGGGCAAATTGGGCGCTCACGAGTCGATCGAGCCGCCGCACCAGTTCTTGATAAAACCCCAGATGATAGGGCAGCAGATAGCCTTGGCCGCCCACGTAGATCGATCGTCCCGCAAAGGCGGGCAGATTATCCCCCTCGCGAGCCAAGGAAGCGACCAAGGTATCACGCGGTTGTTGTTGCAAAAAAGCGTAAAGCCCCGGAGCATTGCCTGGCACGTAGTTGGTGACCGGAAAGGCGTAATTTTGAGCCGTCAGAGCCACTGGATAGGCCACAAACCACAGCACCAACAGGCCCGCCCCCAGCCCGGCCCCGATCGCCCGGGATCCACCCCGCCGCAGCCATTGCACCGCCCGCTCCAGCACCGCCGCGATCGCCAAACCCGCCACCAGCGCCGCCACCAGCCGCACCGAATGCTCCCCATACCGATTGGGCAGGTGCAATTTAAAGAGCAACCCATGGGCCGCCCCAAACCCGATCGCGGAGGACAGCAACAGATCGCCCAACAGGGGCAAGGCTTCTTGGGCCGATCGCACCAGGGGGAAGCGATCACGCTGCCACCACAGCAGGGGCCACAACAGGCCAAACCAAACGCCCAAAGGCAACACCAGCACCGAATGGAAGGCCATGATCCGACACCATTCGGTGGGCAAAAAGCCACTGCGTTGGCCACAGGCCCAATAGTTCCAAGGATCCCGCGTGAAAAAGGCAGACCAACCCTTATCAGCCAAGGTGGGCATCGATCGCGCCACGTCCACGGACAGCACCGGCCCAAAGGGAGAATCGCGCAGCAGGTAGGGAACCATGGTCACCACCAGCGCCCCCAAACCCGCCAAGGCCACCCGCACCTCCGGGCGTTCCCAGGCCGCCCGCCAGCGCCAAGCAACCGATCGCCCCGATCGCAGCAATTGCAGTCCTAACGCGCCGCCCAGCACCAGGGCCACTTGCGGATAAAACAAAGCCAGCAGTCCGATCGCCCCTACCGTCACCCCCAACCACCGACGGGCGATCGCCCACAACCCCCACAGCAACAGGGGCCCCGCAAAGGCCGCTGGTGTGCCGGAAACCAAATCATCCCGCAGCCACAGGGCCTGCACCGCCAGCAGCCCACTCAACCCCGCCGCCAATGGAATCGGCCAGAGGGTCACCGCCAAGCCATAGGCTCCCACCGCCGCCAGCAGACTTAACCCCAAGGGCACAAATTTGTTAAACAGCAAAGGATCTAGCCCCAGCTTGGCCACCAAGCCATAGAGCCATTGGTAACCCGCCGGGGCCACGGACTGGAAATAGTCGGCAATCAGATCTTGGGGAAAGGCTTCTGGATCCCAAAAGCGTCGCATCCAAAACACATGCTGTCGGGCATCATCTTGGATCACATAGGGGCCCGCCAGGGCCTGTTGCAGGGCCAACCCGCCATAGGCCAGGGCCACGGCTCCGCAGAGGCCGCCCCAAAACCAGAGCCGTCGATCGCGCCCATGGGCGATCGGCTGAAAAAGAACGCTCCAAACTTGTGCCCAAAATGCCTGAATGGCCTGAGGGGGGTGATGGCCCGGTTCCTGTTGCACGCGCTGTCCTGCCCTGAAAAACCGTTGCCAAACCGCCGGGGAACCGCTAGCTAGGGGACATTTCCCGATCGGCGGCCCGCAGTTTGCAACAAAGGCACTTTAGCGCAGGACGATCGCCCCGACAGCCCTAACGCAGGCCGCTAGCGCAGGAAGCTATAAATTTGCTGGCTTTCCACATCTTGGCAAATGGTGGATGGTCGATGCCCGCTTGACAGCTTGTAGGTCAGGCGATCGAGCTTCACCTGTAGCCCGGCCATGGGGTCGCCCCCTTCACTGACCAAAAATTCCAGCCGCTGCACCGCTTGCCAGTCTGCCAACTGATCCAGGAGTTGGGCGATCGCCTCCAGGTAAGGATGGCCCGGTTCGCGATACCAACCGGCCATGGCCAAATTGGATTGGTCAAAGCCCAAATGCACAATCAGCGCCGGATTGCCAAACAGGGCCACCGCCACCGGCCGCGCCTCTTCCCGCAATCGCAAATCCCGATCGCTCACCAATTGTCGCAACTGGGCTAACCGTTCGTAGGCTTCGCTAGTGGTGGGGTGATCCGTCCAATGGAGGGCGATCGTCACCAGATAGGTTTGCAGCAGCAGATGCCCCAGCTTGGCCGCCTTGGTGGTCAGATAGCGCGTGTTGAAGGAGTTGGCCTCAATCAACAAGGGCACGCGATCGACCACTTCCAACCCATAGCCACGAACACCGGCAATTTTGCGCGGGTTATTGGTAATCAGCCGCACTTGGTTAATGCCCAAATCGTTCAAAATTTGTGCGCCCACACCGTAATCGCGCAAATCCGCTGGAAAACCGAGCTTTTCGTTGGCTTCCACCGTGTCAAAGCCCAAATCTTGCAAGGAATAGGCCTTGAGCTTATTAATCAGGCCAATGCCGCGACCTTCCTGGCGCAGGTAAACCACCACCCCTTCATCGGCCTGCTCAATCATTTTCAGGGCCGCGATCAGTTGCGCTCGACAGTCACAGCGCAAGGATCCCAGCGCATCCCCTGTCAGACATTCCGAATGCACCCGCACCAACACCGGGCGATCGTGGAAGGTGGCCGGGTCGCCCTTGACGATCGCCACATGGTCGGAACCGTCAATTTCGTTGCGATAGCCATAGATCTCAAACAGGCCAAACTCCGTGGGCAGTTTGGTGACCGTTTCCCGGATCACAAACCGCTCATGTTGCAGCCGATAGCTAATTAAGTCCGCGATTGTGGCGATTTTCAGGTCGTAGTGCTGGGCATAGTCAATCAGTTGCGGTAACCGGGCCATGGAACCATCGGGATTTTGAATTTCGCAAATCACGCCCGCTGGATAAAGCCCCGCCAGGCGAGCCAAGTCCACGGCCGCCTCCGTGTGCCCTGCCCGCTTCAGCACCCCCCCTTCACGCGATCGCAGGGGGAAAATGTGCCCCGGTCGCCGCAGATCTTCCGGCCGGGTTCGGGGGTCGATCGCCACTTGGATTGTTTTGGCGCGGTCTTCCGCTGAAATGCCCGTGCTCACCCCCAAGGCCGGTGAGGCATCAATGCTGACGGTGAAGGCCGTTTGGTTGCTGTCCGTGTTGTTGGTCACCATCAAGGGCAACTCCAACGCATCGAGCCGATCGCCCGTCATGGCCAAACAAATTAGCCCCCGCGCTTCCGTGGCCATGAAGTTCACCGCGTCCGCCGTCACCTTTTCAGCGGCGTAGATGATGTCCCCCTCGTTTTCGCGGTTTTCGTCATCCACAATCACCACAGGCCGCCCGGCCTTCAGGTCTGCCAGGATGGCGGGAATCGTGTCAAACACAAACGCGGGAACAGACTGGGGGACAGTGTGGTGGGTCATTGCGGCAGCAACCAAAGGCGAACAGCGCGTCTGTCGGCTAGAGGCTAGGACGGACGCTAATAAACAGTTACAGTTCTTAACTTATGGTCTCCATTGTATCTCCTGTAGCAGTTTCACCCGGCGGTGAATTGCGGCTTTTCTGATCCTGTGCGATCGCCCTGTATCCCCTAGGGGTGAGACCCCCTGCAACCGAACGCAGGAACACCGGCAAACGGTACTAGAATGCATGGCAACAAGCCGCGCGCACCCGCCGGCTGGCCCGCACCCAGCAGCACCGCGCCCGTCCACAGACACAGGCACCCACACAAGCAAAGGGAATCAGAAGCCGGATTATGAGTAATACAGACAAGATTCCAGTTGGCATCGTTGGCGCATCGGGCTACGGCGGCGTGCAACTGGTCAGAATTCTGTTAGATCATCCCCATGTGGAACTGACCTATTTGGGCGGCGAAAGCAGTGCCGGCCAAAGCTATGGGCAAGTTTATCCTCACCTGGCCCACCGCATTTCCCTGAAGGTGGAGTCGATCGACCTGGATGAGATTGCCCGGCGCTGTCGGGTGGTGTTTTTGGGGCTGCCCAACGGGATTGCCTGTGACTTGGCTCCTCAACTGGTCGATCGGGGTTGCAAGGTGCTGGATCTGTCGGCGGATTACCGGTTCCGGGATCTGAACACCTATGAAGACTGGTATGGCAAGAGTCGCAGCGATCAGGAAGTGGCGGCTATGGCGGTCTATGGGCTGCCGGAACTGAATCGCGAGGCGATCGCGGAGGCGAACCTGATTGGTTGTCCCGGCTGCTATCCCACGGCCAGCCTGTTGGCCCTGCTGCCCCTGCTGAAACAGGGGATTATCATTCCGGAAACGGCGATCATTGATGCCAAGTCCGGCACGTCCGGCGGCGGTCGCCAGGCCAAAACCAACATGTTGTTGGCGGAAGCGGGCGGTTCCTTTTCTGCCTATGGGGTCGGTCGCCATCGCCACACGCCGGAAATTGAGCAAATTTGCACGGATTTGGCGGGCCATGAAGTGCGGATTCAATTCACGCCCCACCTGATACCGATGCCGCGCGGCATTTTGTCCACCGTCTATGCCACCCTCCGCGATCCGGGCCTGGTGCGCGAAGATCTGCTGACCATCTACAACGCCTTCTATCGCAACAGTCCTTGGGTGAAGGTGTTGCCCAGTGGGGTCTATCCCCAAACCAAGTGGGCCCTAGGAACCAACCTTTGCTATTTGGGTGTGGAGGTGGATCCACGCACCGATCGGGTGATTGTGTTGTCGGCGATCGATAACCTGATGAAGGGCCAATCGGGTCAGGCGGTGCAGTGCATGAACCTGATGTTGGGCTTGGATGAAACGATCGGGTTGCCCCAGTTGGCGTTCTATCCCTAGGTTTGCCCCCGAAACTTGCTCCCGAAATGGTCGATCAATCTTGGTTTTCCCAACCCCTTTCCCATGGCCGGAAAGGGGGCGGAAACCGCTGAGGATCAGGATCCAGGCGACAGCCAAAATCTGGTTAGGTTCGGGAATTGCACCAATCAGCGCGATCGCACCCGATCTCCAGCCAGCGCTAGACTTCGTTAGGCTAAATCCATCCCGATCGACCGCAGCAAAATAAGGTGATAGCGCATGGCCGCGACAGATTTTAAGGATTACTATGCGGTGCTGGGTCTGACCAAAACCGCCAGTGCCGAGGAAATCAAGAAAACCTATCGACGGTTGGCGCGCAAATACCACCCGGACTTGAACCCGGGCGACAAACAGGCGGAGGCGCGGTTCAAGGAAGTGAACGAGGCCTATGAAGTCCTGTCCGATGCGGACAAGCGCCAAAAGTACGATCGCTTTGGTCAATATTGGCAACAGGCCGATCGCGCCGGTCAAGCCTGGGGAGGAACCGGATCCGGGGGAGCCGGGTTTGATGATTTTGAGTTTGGCCGCTACGGCAGCTTTGATGAATTTATTAATGAGCTGCTGGGACGGTTTGGCGGGCCAGGGGCCGCCGGGACGCGATCGAGCAGCTACAACTATCGCAGCGGCACGGGCAGCAACTACAGCGGCAATTACAACAGCAGCAATTTTGGGGGTGGCTTCTCCGGCTTTGGGGATGTGGGCGGCTTTGGCCCCCAATCGGCCGCGGGCGATCGGGAAGCCACTTTGGCCCTGTCCTTTGGGGAAGCGTTTAATGGCACGCAAAAGCGCCTGAGCCTGGGAGCCGAAACCATCACCGTGCGCATTCCTCCCGGGGCCAAACCGGGCAGCAAAATTCGCCTCAAGGGCAAGGGGCAATACGACCCCTACAGCCGTCAACGGGGAGATCTGTACCTGAAGGTCAGCCTCAATAGCCACAACTTTTTTCAATTTGAGGGCGACACCTTGGTTTGCGAAATCCCGATCGCCCCAGATGAAGCGGTGTTGGGAACCAAGGCCGATGTGCCCACCCCCGATGGGTTGGTGACCATGAATGTGCCAGCGGGCATCAAGTCGGGTCAAACCCTGCGGTTGCGGGGCAAGGGTTGGGTTGAACCCAGCGGCAAACGAGGGGATTTGTTGGTGCGGGTGGCGGTGACTTTGCCCAGTTCGCCCACGGCGGCCGAGCGGGCCGCCTATGAACAGGTGCGGGCGGCGCGATCGACCGATCCCCGATCGCACCTGCGCTCCGTTCAGCTTTAAGCGTTTTTAGGCATTTTTAAGCGTTGCCAAATCGGTCGATTAACCCTAGCAAGGAACCATCGATCGAACCGTGGTGGCAAAGTTCGCCAAGATCCGCAGGCCCGCCGCCGCTGACTTTTCCGGGTGAAACTGCACCGCCATCACATTGGGCCGACCGGAACCGAGTGCTTCGCAGTGAATGGCGGCCGTCACCGTTTGGCTGCCGTGGGTGGTCGTGGCGGCGATCGCCCCTGGATCCGCCGGATCCACATAGTAGGAATGGACAAAATAGGCCCAGGGCAACGGCTCCAGCCCTTGCCACAGCAGGGATGTGGGTTGGGTGAGGGTCAATTGATTCCAACCCATGTGGGGGATGGTGATGCCTGGTTCTGGCTGAAAAGCCCGCACGGAGCCGGGCACGATGCCCAGGCCCGGTTCCCGGCCCTCGCTGCTGGTTTCAAACAGCATTTGCAAACCCAAACAAATGCCCAAGAAGGGCTTTCCTTGGGCGATCGCCTGGCGAATGGGCGCTTCCAATCCCCGATCGCGCAGTTGCTGCACCGCCGGATCAAAAGACCCGACTCCCGGCAGGACGATCGCATCGGCGCGATCGATCACCGTTGCCGAGTCAGTCACGATCGGCTCAACTCCCGCCTGGGTTAGCCCCTTGCAGGCGGAATGCAAGTTGCCCATATCGTAATCGACCACGGCAATCGTTGTCATAGGACACCAAACCCCTGCAATTGCTGCAATTGTATTGACTGAAACTGTGATTTGGATGACGGGCGATCGAAAGCGATCTCAATCATCCAAATCATTCAAAAGATCGAAACCACTGAAATTATAGGTTTGAAATGGCGCAATCTCCCTGGCTGATCACCTCCTTTCAAACTTGGTTACCCCATCAGAAATCCAACGCCTCCGATGATTTGCTAGCTTTGCTGATCGAACAACGGCAACTGCCCCCGCAGGCGATTTGCTTGCGACAATTACCCGTTGATTTTGATCTGGCTCCTGAGCGGGTGATTGGGGCGATCGAGCAACATCGTCCTCGGAAAATCCTGTTGTGTGGCATGGCTGAGGGGCGATCTCACCTCTCCCTCGAAGCCCAAGCTAGCCAAGGGGGCAGTCGGTTAGCAACGGGTTTTCATTTGCCGCAACTGTTGGCGGGCACTGAGTGTTCTGAAATTAGCTTTGATGCGGGAAATTTTGTTTGCAATGCGCTCTATTACCGAGTCTTGCAATGGCTGTTGCTCCACCGCCAATTAGCCAAAACTCTGTTTATCCATGTGCCGGTTTTGACCCTTGAAAATCAAGGAAAAATCGCAGCGGATTTCCGTCAAATTTTGCATAACCTAGAGCACGATCGCCAAGTTTGATTTCCTGCAAATCTACTCAGTCTTATCCTTCACCAATCGCCCATCTTCCATATACAGCAGTCGATCGGCAATATCCAAAATTCGGTTATCGTGAGTAACCAACAAAATGGTGCAATCTCGCTCCTTGGCCAAGCGTTGCAAAATTTCCACCACATCCCGCCCCGACTTGCGATCGAGCGCGGCCGTTGGCTCATCGGCCAACACAATTTTGGGAGAACTCACCAGGGCCCGGGCGATCGCCACCCGCTGTTTTTGTCCCCCCGAAAGCTGCTCGGGATAATAGTCCAATCGCTCTCCCAATCCCACCGCCGTCAACATTTCATCCACCAGCCGATCGCACTCCGCATCGGTGTAATGGTCATGTAATTCCAAGGACAAGCGGACATTTTGGCGAGCGGTTAAAAAGCTCAAAAGATTGTGGGCCTGGAAAATATAGCCAATGTTGCAGCGAGTTTTTAAGAGCTGTTCTTTGCTGGCTCCACACATTTCTTGGCCCAAAATTTTCAAGCTTCCTTCATGGGCTGATCGCAACCCTCCCAACAAGGTCAATAGGGTGGTTTTTCCAGAGCCAGATGGCCCCGTCAGCAGCACAATTTCACCCGCTTGAATGATCAGGTTAATGTCATGAAGCACCTGTTTTTTGAGATCACCATTGCCAAAATAGTGATTCAAATTCTGAATCAGAATGGCACTGGCTTGGCTAGATGGTTGCCCAAGGACTTGATTCGTAACCTGATCCATGACTTGATCCATAACCTAACCCTCTGCTAGATTGATCTTCCCAAATTGATCTTCCAAAAAGTGGGCAAAAATCCTTAGAAAATATCCGCTGGATCCGCTTGATAAAGCTTTTGCATGGCAATCACGCTGGAGGCGCTACACATGGCAATGGTCAACACAAAAACGGTGATGGCGCGATCGAGCCGCATGAAAATTGGCAAAAGAGTGGCGGAATAGGTGATTTGATATAAACCCATTGCCAAAACCATGCTGGGCAAAAAGCCAATCACTGCCAAAATCAAGGCTTCAGTGATCAAAACGCGCACCAGGAAGGCGTTGCTGTAGCCCATGGCTTTCATGGTGGCAAATTCCGATAGGTGATCGGACACATCGGAATAGAGAATCTGATAAACAATCACGATGCCCACAATGAAGCCCATGATGGCCCCAAGACCAAAAATGAAACCAATGCCGGTTCCTTCAGCCCAATATTGTTTTTCAACGTTGGCAAATTCTTCAACGGTCAAAACTCGCACATCTTTGGGCAAAAAGGCAGACAGTTTCTGTTGCATCACCACCGGATCGCTACCCGGTTGCAGTTGAATTAACCCCACTTCAATGTTGCTGGCGGAGCGATCGGGAAACAAGTGCAAAAAGGTGGAATCACTGACGATCGTGTTGCCATCTGCCGCAAAAGATGCCCCCAGGGTGAAAGTACCGCTGACGTTCAAGAGCCGATCGCTCAACTCCACTTCTAAGCCCTGGGGCGATCGGGCCAACCAATCGGCTACCGTGCCATATTCTGGTCGTCCTGCTTGGTCAAACAAAACTGTTTTCAGCAGGGTGATTTGATTGAGTTGCTGTTCCACTTCCGGCAGCTTGAAACTGGGCTTTCCCGGTTCCACACCCCAAACCAAAATGGCGCGACTTTCACGGGTTTCTGGATTGCGCCATTGGCCGGTGTTGATGTAAATAGAACTCACCTCTTTCACCTCGGGCAGTGCGCGAGCTTGATAGAGCCGTTCGCGTTGGAAACTCTTAACAGAAAAAAGCGTCCGAAACTGAGGATTAATCAGGATTAAATCCGCATCAAGGTTGAGGTGGGGTTTGATGGCTGCGTCGTATAGACCACTTTGGAACCCCAACTGCATGAACATCAAAATATCTGCAAAAGCAATGCCAGCAGTGGCCACAATTAGGCGGCTTTTCTGGCGCACCAATAATAGCCAAGAAAGGGGAGTTTTTTTGGGCATGGGGTCGGTTGCAACGCTAGCGAGCGTGCTGGCAAAAGAATTGATTCAATAACAATCAAATGACTGCTAATCAAGTGACTATTAATCAAATGACTATTAATCAAGTAACCGCCAATTAGCGAGTTAGCGAGCGTTTCCCGTGCCGGTTTCGATGCTCACTTCCACTTGCAAATTGGTGAGCGATCGCACGCGGGCCGTGCTGGCCGGATCGAGCAAAATGCGCACTTCCACCACCCGCCGATCGAGGTTTTCGCCCGGCTGATTGCTAAACACGTTTTGTTGCAGCACTTGCAGTCCCACTTGGGTCACCGTGCCGCGCAAGCTGCCCTGAACAGCTTGGCCCACAATAGTTGCCGGTTGGCCAACGCGCACCAGCCCCACATCGGTTTGGTAAACCTCCGCCACGGCCACCATTCGATCGGTCTGGGCCAGGTCAAGCAGGCCGCTATCACCAATCTTTTCGCCTGCCCGGGCATGGATCTTCAAAATTTGCCCATCGCTGGGGGCCCGCAAATAAGCCCGCTCCAGGGCCGCCGCCGCCCGATCGCGCGCGGCCCTGGCCGCCGCCACTTCCGCCAAGGCCGTGCGCACATCCACCGTCCGCACTTCCGCCACGCTGCTAAGGGTGGACTTGGCCTCTTGCCATTGTTGTTGGCCCGCCCGCTCAACCCGACTCAGCACCGCCGTGGCCTCTTGCACTTCCTGGCGACCGGTGCGATCGAGCCGGTTCAGCTCCGCCCGGGCTTCCTGAAGCTGCCGAAACAAAGTTTCCACCGACAGCCGCTTGGAATCGTACCGGGAGGCAGATTCCGCCCCTTCCTGATAAAGCGCCTCATAGCGCCGATATTCTGATTGGGCATTGGCTAACTCCGCTTCCAAGCGACGGACGGCGGCCGACTGTTGGGCCAACTGCCCTTGCCACTGGGCCCGCAACCGGCTGAGCTGGGCCCGTTGAGCATCAGTGTTCCCTTGCCATTCTGCTTGCACTCGGTTCACGGCGGCCCGCTGGCTGTTGATGTCACCGGTTTTGGCCCCGGCCCTCACTTGGGCTAGGCGCGCTTCGGCCACCTGCACTTGGCGGTTCGCTTCGTTATATTCGGCGGCCAACACGGTTTCCGAAGCCAACAAGGCCACCACTTGCCCCGCCCGCACCTGATCGCCTTCCCGCACGCGCAACTCACTGACCCGATCGCCATCCAGCGCCAAGGGAGCCGCCAACCGCACCACCTCCGACTCCGGCTCCAGTCGCCCCAGGGCCGTCACGCCCGATCGCACCACCGGGCCCGGGGTTGAGCTTTGGGCCTGTTGCTCTGCCGTTGCCCGGTTCCACTGCGACAGCCCGATCGCCCCCAGGGCAATGCTTGCCGCCGCCGCGCTAGCCGCCAGAGCCAGCGTGTTGAAATTCCTGAACTTTACAATCACGATTGGTTTGCTCCCAGTAGCCCGCTAGCATCTTGGACATCAAAACTGCCTGTTCCGCCAAGTCCAACTGCTCACCCAAAAGCATTCGGCGGTACAGCAAGCCACTCACCCAAGCCAAAAAACACTCCAAAACCGGACGATCGTGAATTCCCAAAAAGTCTGCCAGCGCCTGAACATAGCGATCGTGGGCCCCCTGAATCAAGGGATTTTTGCGCACCACTTCCCCCTGGTGGCGGCAAAACTCCGCAATTAACAGATCCTGCTGGCGAAAATATTCCTCGTTGTCAATCACGCAATTCATCACCACCACAATTCGTTCGGCCAGGGTCAGCGGATGGCTCAACTGACTGAGCACTTGCTCTCCCGTATCCTCCAAGCTCAGGTAGTCCATGAGTTGGATGAAAAGATCTTCTTTGCTCTCGAAATAGTGGTAAAGGGTTCCGGTGGAAACACCGAGTCCCTTGGCAATTTCCCGAATCGTGAGTGCGTGGTAGCCCCGTTCGGCAAACAAAGCAAAGCAACGACTCAGGAGTTCTTGGCGATAGCTCTCGTGATCAACAATTTTGGGCATTGGCTCAATACGCAAGTGTTTTTAATCGGTTTTTGTGCGGCCACACTACCTCACCTGCGCAGAATTGGCACTGAAATTGGCATTGAAATCGACATTGTGTAATGCATGATCAGGGGTCGATCGATGCCTAATGAGTGTCGTATTCATGCCGAATCGATGCCTGAGCAATGCTGAATCAAGGAGTTCATCAGTGAAATCACTAGCAACTTATTGAGGAATACTCTCGATTAGTTCCCTAGAGCAATTCTCTTGGGGGTTGTTTTCAGAAACGGTGATCAAGAATGGTTGGTCATTGTTTTCAGGCTTGGATGACTGAATTTTGTAACCGAAATGGTGGCAACTTGGGACGAATCCTCAGCCGAAAGATTCAAGACCAAAAGATTTGCATTTAATTTGCATCTTCAGGACTCGAACCCTCGACATGGGGTCGCAGGCTGCCAGTTGATGAGTTGAGGGTTGGGGTTCTGAACTCGGATTTATTTTAAATCGAACGTTCGTTATTTTTCTAGTCCCCAACTCAAATTTTTGTCAAAATTTCCGGATAGTAGATTTTCAGCTGATTTTCTGGGGCAGCGCCCCGATCGCCCTAACCCTCGCATTGCCGACCCGACACATTTCCCAGGGCGCTGGGTGGGAATGGATAGACTGGAGACGGAGATTGCAATCTATCCATTGCCACTCCTTGCAGCCATTGAGAATCAGTCGTCATGACCATCTGGGTAAACGAACAAATGGATCCCGCAGGCATTTCCCACGCTTGCATTGCTTCTACCAGCGAAGAACAGGCCCAGGCCTGCTATGAGTCTTTCCAAGAAAATCTGACCGATGAACAGCGCCAGGAGGGTTGGGTGGTGACCATGCGCACCGTGGATTCTTGGGATGATGTGCCCGTGGCGGCCCTGAAGCTGAGTGTTTAAGCCGGTTCAGTCGATCGCCCCTTGATTCGCCTTAGTGCTGTCTGAAGTGCTGTCTGAGCCTATGCAGCAGCCCAGATCAAATCCAGATCAAATCCGGATCAAATTTTGAACCGGTGGTTTTGAATCTGTGGTTCACGGATTCGAGGCCGACCCTAGGGGGCGATCGAGATACAATCAGGCCGTTCGGGGCTATTTCTGTGCCATTGCACCCTGTGCCATCACAGATCGGCTTTTGCAGCGCGCTCCTACCGAACCACACCCACCCTCTTTTTCTGACAAGCTCTGTCGTTTGTTTTTAGGTATCAGCAACAGCGAGGCAAGCCATGGATCGCCAAGACATTCGGGAACGGTTAGGCAACATTGATCAAATCCGCGACATCTTGGTCGGCTCCCAGCTTCGCGACTATGAAAATCGCTTTGCGCAAATGGAGTCGGAACTCAATCTGTTGCATCAGGATTTGCAGGATCGGATTGAGGAGGTGAAGGTTTCCCTCTCAACCCAATTGCAAGCGTCCCTGGAGGCGCTGGATAAGCGGTTGAAGGGGTTCACCACCAAGATGCAAGAGGAAACTACGGACTTGCAGCAACAGAACGATCGCCTGGGTCGGCGGGTTCAGGCCATCTTTGAGGAGTTGGATCGAGCCTTTGAGGAAAAAACCACGGCGATTGATGGCCGTTTGAACGAAAGCCGCGACAAGCTGCAAGAGGACATCCGCACCCTGCGTACTCAAATTTTTGAGGAGCTGGATGCGCGGTTCTCGTCCTTGCGCGATAACAAAGTGGAGCGTGAGACTTTGGCGGAGTTGATGTTTGAGCTGGGAATGCGCCTGAAGGGTCAGGATGTGGTTCCGGCGTTGCAAGCGGCGATCGATCCGCCAAGTGCCCTGTCGGTGGAGTTGGTGTCGCCGGAGGGTTAATCAGAGGGTTAGTCAACGGTTAACCGGACTGGGGCGCAACAATCATGCGGGCCGGTTCGCCAATCCTGGCCGATCGGGCATTGGGCCAACGGTGGGTTTTTCTCAGGAAGATTTCCTAGACTGGATGGAACCCGTTGTCACTGTTGGATTGAGTTGGTTGGAGTGCTGGCCCTATGCCCGATCGCAATCATTCCGAGTCGGAGCCGGTGGAGGATTGGCTAGATCTGCTGAGTCAGTTGGGCCGATCGTCTCAGTCGCCCACGGAGCGGCCACCCAGTTCGATCGCCCCGCAACCCCAAGGTTCGGTGGCGAGCCGTCTCGCGGTTCCTGATGAAACACTGCAAGGCCGAGCGGGATCCGACTTAACAGGATCTCGCTCGACCTTGGTAGAAGCCGATTTGGCCGCCGACTTAACAGCCGATTTGGCAGGAAACCTGGCAGAAAACTCAGCAGATCGTGATGAGTTACCGATCAATCCATTTGGGGCCGATCCGGATTTGTTGACCCCGCCTTCGCCCGCAACGGGGCGATCGGGGCAAGATACAACCACCAAAGCAGGGAACGTGGCCAACGGCAACGGTGCACCCTCCGAAGGCAACGGCAGCTCAGGGGAAGATGCCTGGGAGCAGTTGCAATCGCTGCTGATTGGTGACAACTTTGTCCGCGTGGAAGACCGGGTGGAAGCCCTGCGCGGCAAAATGCAACGGGTTCAGCAGCAGGTGGATGCGATTGAGTCCCTGCTGCAAAATGCCGATCAACTGGTGGCGCACCTATCGCCCCTGATTGCGCGGTTGATTGAACGGCGGGTGCTGGATGCCCGCGAAGAAATTTGCCAAGCCCTGTTGCCCACGATCGATCGCCTGATTTATGAGCGATCGCTTCAGGATCGACAAGCCATGGCCGAGGCGATCGCCCCCGTGCTGGATGCGGCGATCGTCCAGCGAATGCAAGATGCTCCCGCTGATTTGGCCCTGGCGATCGCCCATGCCATTGCGCCCGAAACCGCCTCCGCCATGCGGGAGCAGTACCAGCTTGATGCGGACTCGATGATTCAAGCCCTTGGGCCCATGATGGGGGCTTCAATCAAAGAGCAAATTGCCCTAGAACGGGATGCCATGGTGGATGCGCTCTATCCCGTCATTGGCAACACGATCGCCAAGTACATGAAAGACGCGATCGACTCCATCAACGAAAAGGTGCATAACACCCTGAGTATGGAAGGGGTGGGCCGCAAGATGCGAGCCAAAATGCAAGGGGTCTCCGAAGCGGAGCTGATTTTGCGGGAAGCCATGCCCTATCGGGTACAGGCTGCTTTTTTGATCCACAAGGCCTCGGGTCTGGTGATGAGCGAATGTCAATCCGCTGACCAAGATCCCCTCGAAGGGGACATGCTGGCGGGAATGCTCACGGCCATTCGCAGCTTCGTGAATGATTGCATGGTGCAAGATGGCAACGTGTCCGAATTGCACGAAATTCAGTACAACGATTCGCAAATTGCCATGGAGGTGGCCGGTTACTGCTATTTGGCGGTGATTGTGAAAGGTCAACCGTCCAAGGGCTTCTACCGTCAGTTGCGATCGACCCTGGAGCGGTTGGTGGAACGGTACGATCGCCCCCTGCAATCCTTTGATGGCGACTCCCGCACCCTGCCGGCCCCCGTTCACACGGCCGTGACCGGCTTGGTGCGACCCATCCAACGGCGTTCGTACCTGAACCTAAATCGGCGGGGTGGGTTTCCTTGGGCCCTGACGGGGCTAATTTTGGTGCTGAGCGCGGCGATCGCGGCCCCCTGGATTTGGTGGAACTATCAAAACCAGCGCAATCGAGGCCTGTTGGCGGCCGTGCAAGGGGCCCTGAATACCTCTCCCCAATTGGCGGTGTATAACCTATCCGTTGATTTACAAGGCGATCAGTTGCGATTGCGGGGCAAAGTTCCCTATCCTTGGCTGCGATTCCAGGCGGAACGCACAGCCACCGACACCTATCGGGCGATCGACCCAAAACGGTTTCAGCAAGCCACACCCCCCAAAAATCAAATCATTGCCGTGCAGTTGCCCACGGATCCCATTCTGGCGGCTGCCGAGGTGCAGCGGATTGCCAAAACCTTGAACCGGGATGGCAACGTGGTCAACGCTAGCTACAGCATCGATGCGCAATCCGGCGGAACGGTCACCGTCACCGGCTCCGCCCGCAGCCGAGCCGAAGCCAGCGCGATCGCGGCGGCCTTTGAGCGGGTTCCCGGCACTAACCGTGTCGTCAATTCGTTGCAAATTGTGATTCCGAGTCTGACCGTTCGGTTGTACTTTGAGTTAGGAGCCGATCGATTCGTTGATGTCGATATTGCCGGCAAAATCGATCCCATTCGCCAATTCCTGCAAAGTTATCCGGATCTGAACCTGCGCGTGGTGGGCCACAGCGCCCCCACCGAACCGAATGCGTCGGCCCTGGCCTTGCAGCGAGCGCAATTGGTGCGATCAGCCCTCATTAGCCGAGGCATTTCGGCCCAGCGGCTAGTGCCCAGTGCCCAGGTTGGGCCCCCGCCGGATGTGACCCAAGGCGATGGGGAATGGATGAGTCGTTGCGTGCGCTTTGAAGCAATCCCAGCGCCTTAAATTCCTGATCCATTCCCCATCCATCGTGAAGCCAATCGATTCACGACTCGATTCACGATGTTCCTCCCTGGCTTGCCCATGAATGAGCCATCGCTTCGGTTTGCTGGATTTGCCTGCTATGTTCGACCAGCTTGATTTGCATCATTAACCCGCTGGAACAAGGCTCCTGAGCAATTCCCTTGCTTTGAATCATGTCCTGAATTGCCCATCCGCGATCGCCAGGGGGCCCGAAAATCGGGAGTTTTGCCGTTGAATTTCGGCCAGTTTCCATCCTGTCTTCTACAATCGGCCTAGTCGCCGGTGCGTTTGCCAACCCCCTAAAGCCATGCAAACCCTTTCAAAAAAAATTTGTTTGGTCGGTGATTATGCAGTTGGCAAAACCAGCCTGATTCGTCGATTTGTGGATCGGCAATTTAGCGATCGCTACTTGTCCACCATTGGGGTAAAAATCTCTCGGAAGATTGTGCCCGTGCCGCTGCCAGATCCGTCTCTCGATCGGGCCTCTGAGCGGCCGGAGCCGATGGAATTGCAGTTGCTGATTTGGGATGTGGAGGGCCAAACCAAGTTTCAGCGGATTGCCCCCAGCTATCTTCAAGGATCCTCTGGGGCGATCGTCGTGGCCGATGCCACCCGCCCCGACACGGTTAGTCATCTGCGCGACCATGCCAATTTAGTGCGATCGGTCTCGCCCACCAGTGTCGTGATTTTGGCCATCAACAAAGTCGATTTGATGGACGAGTCCCATAAGCACCATCTACAGCTTCAGGTGGAAACCCTTCTGGCCGGCGTGACCTACTCGCTCTATTGGACTTCCGCCAAAAGTGGCAGCAATGTGGATGAGATCTTTAGTGAATTAGCCCTGTCCATGGTGCAGCCAGCCATCAGCCGGGGCCGATAGCTGACTGGGCGTTGGTTTTGGCTTAGGTTTTGGCTCAGGTTTGGCTCACTCAGTGCGAATGATGCAAGTTGAGCAAGAACGCAGCAAGAACTCAGCACGAATTCAACGCCAAATTAAATGCCAATTAAGTGCAAACTAAGCGCGGGTCAACACTGCCGGGGCCGTTTGGATGGGCACCACATCTAGGCGATCCTGACTGGCGCAATATTCCAAATCCTCCAGCAAACCCAGCCGCAGCAAGCGTTGGCCGTGGCTTGCCTGGTGAAACAGTTGCAGCAGTCGATCGCGCCATTGGTCATAGAGCGCCAACGCCGCCACGGCCTCATCGTTGCCGAACCAATCTGAGTCCTGACCTAGTTTTTCCAACAGGGCAGAAATAATCGCACCAGCGCAGACCGTATCTTCCAGGGAAAAGCTGCCTTCCCAGCCGGAAGCGGTCATCCAGAGGGTGGCGGGTTGTTGGGCCAACACAAAGTCCACGATCGCCCGTCGATTCACCAGGGCCGCCGCCAAAACAACCGGGGCGTTTTGGATGGTTTGCAGGGCCCGAGTGCCGTTGGTGGTGCTCATGAACAGGCGTTTGCCCGCCACCCGATCGGGGGTACAGTCTAGGGGAGAGTTGCCCAAATCACAGCCTTCCACGGTTTTGCCGCCCCGCTCGCCAATCCGAATGCGACGATCGGCCGGCCAAGCCTCGCTGGTGGTCATCAATTCTTCAAGGGTGCAAAAGGCCTGAACCGATTCCGCTCCGGCGGCCAGCGCTGTGGCGATCGTGGTCGTGGCCCGCAACACATCAATGGCGATCGCACAGTCCGGCGCTGGGGTCGTCGGCGACTCGCTCCCCGAAAATTGGGGGGTTAACTCCGGGGTATGAAATACAGAAATCTTCACAGAACAGATTTCTTTACAGAACGCAACGACACCCTTTAGTGCATCACGATGGGGGCGATCGCGCAAGCATGGTCAGCCCCAAGATGTTCTGGAAATTGTGGATCGGTGCTGAGCCTAAAAGACCGGAATTTCGTTTGGTTTTGGGAGGATTGTCCCCATCAGCCGACGAAGATCCTAAGGAGGGGACGATTAACGGGAATTAACCATAAACAACTAGGGTTAATTCGGGCTGGCCGGAATGTTGCTTCAGAACGTCATCGAAGATGATTCAACCAGACCATTCAACCAGACCATTCAACCCGTGACCAGAAGATGGCCATGGGGCGCTAAATTCAGCTAAATTCAACCGATGGTTGACGGCGGCCCGTTGTGGCCAGCCACTGAGCGAAGTCATGGGGCCAGGCATTTAGAGTCACCATTAAGACCCGTAACTGAGCGTAGGAGAATGGGGCGATCGCCCCGTCCCGAACCGCCGAAACCCAACCGCAATTCGTCAAGACTCTGGGTGTTTCATCTGCCATCTAGGACAGAATCTTGCTAGGCTCAAAGAACCATGCCAACTAACTCTCCGGCAATGCAAACTGAAACCTTTACAGAGCTTTTTCCATTGTTCAATGCGGCCAGTCAAGAAACGCTCGATTGGCTGTTGGCGGCCGCAGTCGAGCATGATTACCCCGCAGGACGCGCCGTTTTAATGGAAGACTCTTGGGGAAATGCGGTCTATTTCATTGCCTCCGGATGGGTGAAAGTCCGTCGGCTCTCGGGGGACAAAGACATGACCTTGGCCATTTTGGGTCAGGGTGACTTTTTTGGAGAAATGGCCATCTTGGACGAATCGCCTCGATCGACCGATGTGTTGGCCCTGAGCGAAGTGGAACTATTTAGCATCTCCGCTCAACGATTTGTCCAAACCCTGTTTAAAGATTCCCAGCTACACCACCGACTGCTGCAACTCATGGTGCGTCGGGTTCGGAATGCCAACACCCGCTTGCAGTTGCGCCGAAAACCGAGCGCCGTCAAATTAGCAAACACCTTGGCTTCTTTGGCCGATGACTACGGACAACCGGCCGATCGGGGACGCGACATTCTGAATATCCCGATCAAGGATTTGGCAGAAGTCAGTGATATTACCCTCGAAGAAACCGCCAAAATTATGGCGAAACTGCAAGAAAAAGGTTGGGTGAAGATCGATCCGCACGAAAAAATTATGCACTTGCCCTTTTTGCCACAGTTACGACAACTGGCAAGCCAAGGTTAGTGAGAGGCTATGGAGCGGCATAGTCAGATGGCATGGTCAGTGTGTTGCTGATTATTTCCTCTGTTGTGATTGCATTCTGTTGATGACGTTTTCTCTTTCTCCGACCCATGACCCAAGCAATTGCCACCCCGCCCGATCGTCGAGTAGCCCAGTTGCCACGGTTAACTTATCAAGTGGCCATGCCCGAGCCACAAACCCACCTTTTTGAAATTGAACTGGTGTTGGAGGGTTGGCAAAGCACCACCTTAGATCTCAAGTTTCCCGTTTGGACTCCCGGTTCCTATCTGATTCGGGAGTATGAACGGCATCTGCAAGACTTCAGTGCTTGGGGGGCAAGCCAACAGCAACTGCTGTGGCGAAAGCTGGCCAAAAATCACTGGCAAGTGGCGATCGGGCAGTTAGAAACGGTCACCATTCGCTATCGGCTGTTTGCTAACGAATTGACCGTGCGCACGAACCATCTCGATCGCACCCATGCCTACTTCAACGGGGCAGCCACGTTCCTCTATCCCGTTGGGGGGTTGGAAATTCCGTTGCAAGTGACCATTGCCCTGCCCCGATCAGACTGGCAAGTGGCCACTGCTCTGCCCTTGGTCAACGATCAAGGAACCCACAAAACCTTTCAAGCGGCCGATTTCGATCAACTGGTTGATAGTCCCTTTGAAATTGGAACCCATCAACTGCATCGCTTTGAAGTGCTGGGCAAATCCCATGAATTAGCAATTTGGGGTAATGGCAACCTGGAACCCCAATCGATCCTTGAGGACTTTGAAAAAATCATCAAAGTTGAAGCTAACCTATTTGGCGGCCTGCCCTACGATCGCTACCTATTTATTTTGCATCTCACCGGTCAGGGCTATGGCGGCCTAGAGCATAAAAACTCCTGCTCGCTGATTTATAACCGCTATGGATTCCAGCAAACGGAAAAACGCCATCAGTTCATGCAACTGGTGGCCCATGAGTTTTTCCATCTTTGGAACGTGAAGCGGATCCGGCCCAAAGAGCTAGAAACCTTTGATTATGATGCGGAAAATTACACGCCGTCCCTGTGGTTTTGCGAAGGAACCACCAGCTACTATGATTTGCAAATTCCCTGCCGTGCGGGTATTTATAGCCGAGCAGATTTCCTAACACAATTGAGCAAGGAAATTACTCGCTATCTGAATACACCGGGACGGTTAATTCAGCCTTTGGCCGAATCGAGCTTTGATGCTTGGATTAAGCTTTATCGGGCTGAAGCCCACAGTGGCAATAACCAAATCTCCTATTACCTGAAGGGAGAAATGGTTTCCTTGCTATTGGATTTAAAAATTCGGGCTAAGTTTGACAATGCTCGATCGCTCGATGATGTTTTGCAACGCCTGTGGCAAGCATTTGGCCAACCAGAAGTGGGCTTTACCGCTCAACAATTAGAGTCCATTATTGCTGAAGTGGCTGAAGAAAACCTGAGTGATTTCTTCCAGCGCTATTTGCACACCACTGAAGAATTGCCACTCCAAACCTATCTGCAACCCTTTGGCTTAGAGCTAAGGGGAATTGTCGATCGCGCAGTTCCCCACTTGGGTTTGCGTCTGGCTACCGAGCAGGGCCGCGAAATGGTGAAATTCACCGAAGCTCAATCACCCGCCTATCATGCGGGCATCGATCCTGGTGATGAAATCCTGGCTCTGGATGGCATTCGGTTAGCAGCGGGACAATTGCCCGATCGCCTCCGAGACTATCAACCGGGCGATCGACTCACCATCACCTATTTCCATCAAGATCAACTCCAATCCACCACCGTAGAACTGGCTGATCCCAAGCCCAGTCGCTACGAAGTTGCCCTTCTCAAAGACATCAGCCCGCTGCAAGAACAACTCCTCACCGGTTGGTTAGGAGCTGCCTAGGGAATGCGGTTCGTTATGCAAAAAGCGGGAGCCACTTCAGATCTTGAAGCTGGACTCCCGCTGGCGAGACGGATCTTAGTGATGGATCTTAGCGATTGAAAGGAATGCCGAAGAGGCACGAAACTGGCAAGCAAGTCACGGAGCCTGATCCTTGGGCTAATTCCCACCGGAACTAACCCCTACAGATTCGAGAATCGATCCAAGAACCTGGGGATGGAACCGTAACTATTCAGCCGCGCCTTCGTCGCCCACAACCACAGGAGTGATGTTGACGATTTTGCCGCCCAACCGCAGAATCCGTTGCATTTCTTGGTTCATGCGGCTATAGGGAACGTTAATGAAGATACTGCCGCTATTGCGCACAGAATAGGACTGGCGATCGGTTTGGTCATTTTGAGCCAAACCCGTCACTTCATAACGGAACACACGGGCCCCAGCAGTGGTGTTGGCCGACGAACCCGCAAGCGCTTGACCGAGCATAAACTCTCCCTCAAACTGTTAAAAAACTTCGCAGTTAAATGTCGCAGTTTAACTGTGGAATACTGTCTCTTTCAAGACGATAGAAAACGAGGTACAACGCATGAATGAATCATGATCATTGCACCTCGTCAATCGCAACCACTACAAGCAAACAGGAGCAAGCAAACAAGTCCCAGCCATTCATGGTTTGGCCCTGTTGCGGCGTGTCACCGCTGTGCTGCATCAGCCCAGTCAGCAGCCGTTGCCATCCGACAATCCAAGCCGATCGAGCTGGGTACAGGGCAGGGTGACCAAGCAACACAACCTTCCAATGGGGCTGAGTCATCATTCCATTTATTTCAAGCCAAGACCCTAAACAGGGGTAACGCTGGCGATTTTGCCGCCTTGACGTTGGATCTTTTGCATTTGATCCGACAACCGCGAGTAGGGAACCGTGAAGGTGCGGCTGCTACGACGCACGGCCGGATAGCCAGCGCCCAACAGGCCCGTTGCTTCCACGCGATACAGGCGATCGCTTTGGCTTTGGCCAAAAGAGGTGGGGGTGAGGCTGCCTTGGCCCAGGTCTTGCGAATTACGGAAGGCCCAGCCAATGTTGCTGCCCGAGGGACCCACAACGGCCGAAGCAGAATTGCGTCCCAACTCCGTGGCTAGACGCGGGCTGATTCCTTCAATCTGTGCCCGATCGCTATTGGCATAGCCCCGGTACAGGTGGAACATACGCGTAAAGCCCACGGTCTTCTGACCCGTTTGGGTCGCGAAACCGCGGTAGTAGGGAACAATATTTTCGCCAAAAGCGTTTTGATATTCTGCGGAATCGATGTAGGAATCGATGTCAGCATCAAAGCCTTCGTTTTGGTAGCGATCGAGGTGTTCAATCACTTCCGACTCATCGTAGGGCGCGCGACCCAACAGATGCTTCAGATTCAACTCGATCGTCCGAGTTTGGAAGTTGTTATACAAAAACTTCTCTTTGTATAGATCGGACTTCGCCACGGAGCGGACAAATTCCTGAACCGTGATCGAACGATTACGCAGCAGCGACTCAGAGCTAATCAAGCGCTGAGACTGCATCACATAATCGTTGCCCAGTACCTGACGGTAAACCGCCCGGATCACCAGTTCAACATCATCTGCCGAAGCATAGGCCCGCAGCTCAACGGGTGCAGCATCTGCATAGGCTGCCGTCCCCAGGCGCGAAGCAGCAACAGTAACGGCCATGAACAAATCTCCCAAAAATCACAGCAAGCACGGCTTACAAAAAAGCTCCCGGAAGAGGAGCCAACCAATTGAACCAGGTTACCGTTGCTGGGCAAACCAGCCACAACCGGCTCGGACACTCTTCCGGGATTGCATCAACTAGCTCAGGGCTTGGATAGCGTAGTCGATGTAGGTGTTTGCTTCGTTAGCAGCTTGACCGCTCAGACCGTGGTTAGCCTTGATGCTCTTGAGAGCTTCAACGTACCAGCTGGGGGACAGTTCGAAGGTGCTGTTGATTTCAGCCAAACCAGCGATGAGGTAGTCATCCATGGGGCCGGTGCCACCAGCAACCAAGCAGTAGGTGATCATGCGCAGGTAGTAGCCCACGTCACGAGCGCACTTGTCCTTGCCGGTTTGGGTCGAGGCGTAGTTAGCGCCGTTCATTTGGGTCGTGTAGGGGAACTTGCCGTACACAGCTTGCACAGCAGCGCTCACCAGGCTGTCAGCCTTGGTGGTCAGGGCGCGAGCAGCTTCCATGCTGGCTTGAGCGCGCTCGAAGCGACCGCGAGCCGATTGCAGTTCAGCGTTGCTCAGGAAACGACCTTGCGAATCAGCAGCTGCGATAGCTTCGGTGATCGGAGTCTTCATAGTCCCGTGTTAGGTGTCTCTAAAGTTAGCGTTGTTGACATCTTCCCTACCGCAAGCGGACAGGGATTCCCAAACTTCACAGTTTGGGTTTCTGCTTCACACCACCTGCCTCCACCTCGAAGGATGTTTGGTCTTACAGTTGTTCCGCAGACTGAAACCGCTAGCCTAGCGGCCATTCATCGACTAAAACGCCCTGAAGGGCGGGGCTTTAAACCCTGTTTTCCGATAAATCGAGACGAGATTGAAGTCAAAAGAAGATTGAAATCCTAAGTGACTTCACGGCAGCTTCGATTAGGCAACTGCACCAGCAGCGCGATCGAAGTAGCCAGCCACTTCAGCAATCAACGAAGAGCAATCGCCGGGGGTGATACCAGCAGGATCGTTAGCGATCGCGATCGCAGCATCCTTCATCTTGGCAACGCCAGCAGAAACCGAAGCGCCGGGCACGCCCAGAGCAACGTAGGTTTCGCGCAGACCGTTCAGGCAACGATCATCCAGAACGCTAGCATCGCCAGCCAAGGTTGCGTAGGTCACATAACGCAGGATGATTTCCATGTCGCGCAAGCAAGCAGCCATGCGACGGTTGGTGTAAGCGTTACCACCGGGAGCGATCAGTTGGGGTTGCTCAGCGAACAGAGCGCGAGCAGCGTTGGCGACGATAGTCGAAGCGTTGCTGGTCAAGCGGTTAACAACGTCGAGACGCTTGTTGCCGCTAGCAACGAGGGCGCTCAGAGCATCCAGTTGCTCGTTGCTCAGATAAGCACCACGAGCGTCGGCTTGAGAAACAACCTTCGCAAATGCGTCGAACATGGAATCGATCTCCTAAGGAATAGGTGTTTGTCGAGGTTGGTTGTGGTTTTGCGCTGTAGACAACTCAGTTCGCTGCCTTCACCTGCTAGCGCAGTGCGAGAAGGTTTTTCAGCTCCGTCTTAGTTCAGCAACGCTTTGCTTAAATTGGGGATCTCAATAGGTAGCCATGGCAAATCTGCCGGTTAAATTAACCGCAGTCATGGCTCAAAATCTGAGAGACTTTTCAAGTTTTATGAGAACCGAAAAAAATCCCTAGCAGTAGCGCGTTGACTAACGTTTGCTTGTTAAACACCTCTCGGCTATTTCTTTATACAACGCAGAAAGGGGTTTGGTCATTACAAGTTGTTAAGTTTCTTCAGGGATGTTCGGCATGAGCAACGAAGGATTAAAGAAACTCCCATGTTGCTAAAGGCTGAGGGCGATGGAGGTAGATTTCTGGGCTGTTGGGAACTCAAGGTTTTGTGGTGTGGGGATTTACTGAGTTTTGTGCTTTTTTGCAAAGGTTAGGTATAAAAACTTAGTCCGAAGAATCAGGAACTGAAATCGCCCCGATCAAAAACGGTAATTGTCTAGAATTTCGTCAGAAATCCTTAATGTTTCCTTTAGAAAAGGTCAAAACCTTTAACAAAAATCGATGTTGGCTGCTGGCTGTGAGATCCCTGAATAAAGGCTAGCAAATCGGTCAATGGGCGAGGTCAGTCCGCGAAAATGCCCGATGGATCTCGGTTTTGGCGGTTGGCATCCTCTGGCGATCGGATTCGCAAACTTTGCATGGCTCCTATGCGAGATTTGCTGAGTTGGTAACCCTTATTGGTAAATCCCTGTTGGTAAACCCCCTACTGATCAACCTCCTTGTGGGCGAGATGGCAAGGATGGGATGGCAAATGGGTTTGCGGAATCCCTGGCGAACCGAGAAAAGTTTATTGGTCGGAGCCGGCTGTGGGCTGCTGCCAGCGCTTGAGCTGAAGTAGGTATTGACCCAAAAACGGTAGCCCTCCGATCGCGGGGAGCAGGTAGCGGGAGGTACACAACAGCCCAAGGGCGGCCCCGATCGGGGCGGCAAAGTAGGGTTGATAAAACAAAATGAGGGCTGCGTCCCGAGTGCCCACGCCCGCGAAGGTTAAGGGCAACAGGCCGGCCAGAATGGCCAGCGGCGAGAGGGCTAAGTTAGCTAGGAAGGGCGCAAAGGCACGCAGGGCCAAGATGAAAAACCAGATTTGCAAAAGATGCAGAAACCAAATCACGATCGAGGTGAGGGTAACGATCGCGAGTTGGCGGCGATCGCTCCAAAAGTAGTCATGCATCAGTTGCCAGGAGTCGCTGAGCCGATCGAGCTTGCGGCGCATCTTGCCGGGGGCGATTCGCTGACTGGCGGCAAAGACCGATCGCGCAAAGGCGGGCCAACTCAACAGCGCCACCCCGGACACTAACCCCCCGATCGTGGCCAACGTCATGATCCAAAACAGGGGATCCTTGCTGGGATAGAGCAGCAGGCCAAACCCGCACCACACCAGCAACGACAACATATCGCAAGCCTTTTCAAACACCACCAACGAAAAGGCCAGGGAACCATCCAAATGTCCCCGATCGCGCATGAAATAGGACTTGGCCAGGTCGCCCATTTTGGACGGCAACACCATATTCAACACACTGGCCGCCAAAATCAGCCGATTGGCTTCTCCAAAGCTCAAGGTTGTAGCGGAAACCGCCGCCGGATCGATCGCCGGGGATGCTGCCCGGTCTGAATCCTCCGAGCTTGCTGGGTTGGGCAACGGAATCCCGCGCGGTATAGCCCCCTGGGGCCTGACCCGGGGCATTAACTGCTGCAACCGCCAGGCCGTCAGCAAGGTTAGGGGCACAACCATGCCCAAGCTGATGGCCATCCATACCGGATCGCATTGCTGAAACACTTGCACCAACCCGGCAAAGTCGATGCGGGTGTAAATCACAATCAAAATCAGCAAGCTAACGGCAATTGAAACCCAACGCTTCATAGAAAATCTCAGGCGGGAAGAATGATGGGGATAGGTTGGCGGCTTTAGGAAAACAGGCGATCGACCTTCAGGGGTTCACCGGGCTGGAGATGCTGAACCTGATTCGTCAAATCCCAGCTTTTTTGGAGCTGACCCGCTTGGTAAGTGCGGCTCATCACCACATAAATCGAAGTTTGATCAGTACCGATTTCCACTTCTTGCACGGGTTGCCAATCAGGAGCCAGCAACTCATCTTGCACCCGCCAGCCTTGCCCCACCCATTCCAAACGACGAATAAAACGATAGGGGGTCGATCGCTTGCCCACGATCAAAATCTGCTGCAAAATGCGCCGAATCAGGTTCGGAAAAAATCGCCCCACACTCAACATCACCAACCGCAAAATCATTAACTTGCTAGGGGTCATGAGGGTTTGTTTTGCCCAGCCCAGTTGCCCACAAATGCCAATGCGATCGGGTTCCACTTGCAAATCATATTGATCCACCAGGTGACCCACAGCATTTTTCAGTTTTTTGCCCTGTTGTACTTGCAGTGAAAATTGCGTATCGGATGCCAAGAGATGTTGATTTCGGAAAATCTTGAAAGTGCCGCCTTTGTTGAGGGCTAACAGTAAGGTCAGCCAGTGACCTTCATGGTTTTGGCGACGATCGATCAAAATTCTGGCTTCTGGCAGCCAAACTCGTAGGGGCGTGGGATCTGGAATGGACGGGCGATCGGGCACAAAATCCCGCCAAGCTAATAAATAATTCCAAGTGTGATGACCCACAATATGGTCATCTGCGTAACAGGCTCCCAATCCCCGTGCGAGTCCTTGCAAAACTTGGTCATTAATCGCCAGGGCCGACGGCATCCACCGCCCCACCAATTCAAAGCCATGGGGAAAGAAATTATAGGTATTTCGGCTCGTATATTCCCCCCCAAAAGAGCCATCGGGATGCACAAACCACTGCACCAACTCCACCGCTTGGGCTAAGGCGGGCTGCAATCTTGGATCCGCCTTGTCGCCCTGCAAAGTCAGCAACCGCGCCAAACAGGAAATGGTGAGGGTGTGGTAGCCCGGATCGCACCCTTCATATTCTTGAAACCAGCCTTCGGCGCTCTGCCAAGACAAAACCTGATTGAGGCGATCGACCTTGGCCCGTTGCCATCGATCGGTCTGGAGCCGTTGCCCCAGCAACTCCAAACACAGCACAATCAATGCCTGGTGATTGGTGAGCCGGCCGCTTTCTTGGTGATGGGCCAACCAATCAGCCCGCCGACTCAAAAATTGCCAAATTTGCGGATCATCCAGCCCAATTAGCTCACAGGCATCAATGCAGGCCAGCAAAGAAAAGGCCGCCGCCCCCCCGGCCCGCTCAAAGGGAAAATAATCATCACAGGAGCCGTCTGGATGAGAGCTTTGGGCTCCGTAGCGAATGCCTGCCTCAACCCAGCGCCGAAGGTTAGGCTGCTGATAGAAAGGATTGTTCGGCAAAGGCAAGGCCCAAACCAACGCCAGGGGCAGCACAAATTCCTGGCTCATGCCGCTGGGAAAGTCAACGATTTTGTATTGCCAGTAGTTGCGATCGAAGCAACCGTAGGTGGGGCTATGGGGGTTGCGATCGCACAGGGTCAAAATTTTGGGAATTTGGGCGATCGCCGCCTGGGCAAACTGATCCCGATCGGGCTGTGATGGGAAAGATGAAGGCTGATGAGGCATGGAGCTAGAAAACTCATCGATCGCCATAGGGAAGTGCGGTTGTGGTTGAGCGGATGTGTGAATTGAGGCGTGGGGCATGGGTCACCAACGATCGCGAGTTCGATCGCAGCAACAACCAAGATACGATCGCCCCGGGCCCCCGCCGTCATCACCACCCATCCCAGCCCCTGTCACCGTATCCCGCCGGCCACTCGCTAGGATAGAAACATCATGCAGGTTAATTTTGCGCCAGTTAACTTCGCACCAGTCGATTTCTCAGCAACTGCCTTGAACCCCTTGAGTGCCTTGCCCTCTCAACTCAGCCGACTCATGCGGAGGTAGCGATCGTGCTCAACCCCACAAAGTCGATCGTGGACGAACTCACCCGAGAACTAGCAGACGGCTACCGCCAAACCTACGGCGGTATGAAACCGGACTATGCGGAAATTCTCGGGTGGGTTGCCAACATGGCCCTGGAAAACATCGCCAACAGTGACGCGCTCTACCACAACGTTGAGCACACCATGTACGTCACCCTGGTGGGCCAAGAAATTTTGAAAGGCAAGCATATTCGCCAAGGCGGCGTGACCTGCGAAGATTGGCTGCTCTTTCATGTCTCGCTGCTGTGTCACGACATTGGCTATGTGCGCGGCGTTTGTCACCGCGATCGCCCCCAGCAGCGGATCTACGCCACCGGCATTGATGACGAAACCATCGCCCTCCCCACCGGAGCCACCGATGCCAGCATGGCTCCCTACCACGTCGATCGGGGCAAACGTTTCATCAAAGACCGCTTCAAAAAGCACCGCCTCATCGACACCCAGGCCGTGCAAGACAACATTGAACTCACCCGCTTCCCCGTTCCCCAAGACAACGACCACGCCGACACCGTAGGCTATCCCGGCCTGGTGCGAGCCGCCGACTTGATCGGCCAACTCTCCGACCCGCGCTATTTACAAAAAATTCCCGCCCTCTATTACGAATTCGAGGAAATTGGCACCAATCAACAATTGGGCTACCACAGCCCCGATGACTTGCGCGCCAAATATCCCAGCTTCTATTGGAATGTGGTTTACCGGTACATTGAGCCAGCCCTCGGCCTGTTGGAGCTAACCCAAACCGGCAAGCAAATCGCCGCCAACCTCTATGCCAACGTCTTCCGGGTCGAACACCAGCAATACACGCCCTTTTTTGCCCCCGAAGCCCACTCCTTAAGCTCAGCCACTTCCGCTAATTCCACTTCCGCTTCAGCATCCCCTTCAATAAGCTCAGGGACTTCAGCCAACTCAGGAACCTCAAGCAGTGGAGCCATCTCCACCAAAAACAACGTGCAAAAACAAGGAAGCCACGCCGATTAGGCATGGCTCCCAAGCAAAGGTTTTTAGGCAAAGAACCTAGGGGGCATGACGAGAGGGCCGCCTTGTCATGGGAATTCGGTTTCCCCTGCCCAGCGCTGGCCCTGCATGTCCCCCTTCCCTTGTCCCTTGTTTATGGCCTAGGCATCGCTGTCCACACGGGCATAGAAGCGACCGACAATCTTCATGTCGCTCGGCTTCTTGGAACCCATGTCGGTATCCGAGGGTTGGTAGCTAACGAAAGTGCCGGCAATTTCGTTGGTGTCAGCGTCCACCTTCGACACTTGCAGCGAGATGTTGCCCGTGCCGATGTCGTATTTCTTGACGTTTTCTTTCACCAGTTCGTCGCTGTCAGCATCAGCGGGCAGCGCCACGGCATTGTCATAGCCGCTGGCCAAACCACGACCCTTCGGATCCAAGAAGGTGGAACCACGATAGGAGGGAACGCGGAATTGACCCTTCAGGTCGGTGGAAGAGGTGATGGCCGCTTGACCGGCTTGGCTGGTGGCCACCAGTTGCTTGATCGTGAACAGGAAGGGCACTTCTTCGCCACCGGGCAGCAGCACGGTTGAAGGTTGGAAGTCAAAGCCATCTTCTTCGGTGAAGGTCAGCGAGCCATCGCTGTTCACGGCCAGGGAGCCTTGAATTTGGTCGAGGGAGCTGGTTTTGCGGGTCAGCAAACGGCCTTCCACAAATTCTGCTTCTCTGCGCTTGTTAAGGCCTTCTTCTTTTACGTAGTAATTAAGGGGCTGTAAGCACAGGGCTTGAATGCTGTAATTTTTACCTGCTTCAAGGGCGATCGAACCGCGCGTGACGGTATCGACATCAGGGCAGTTATTCGCCAGACCGGTGTTCCGAATTTCTTCGTAGGTCAGGGGGCGATCGCTGGCCATTGAGGCATCGCCGCAGGCCGCCGTTAGCACACTCAGGCACAGGGCCAGAAGCGCGGCGATCAAAGCTTTGTATCGCATGGTGAACCTCAATCTCTAAAGTCTTGCTAAGGTCTCAAGGAATATTAGAAGAAGACTGGGACAAGTCTCGTGGCAGCGATCGGCGAGGGGTCACGACCGTAAGGGGCAAGCAGGCTACCCGATCGGGCAGTTACTAAACCCAAGCCCGCTGTCCAAGGTTTTCTAGATGGCCCGCGTGAAATCACCCGAAGAATCCGCTTGAGCAAGCGATCTACAGCGCAACACCACGCCACTAGGCATCCGAATTTTGGGGTTAATTGAGAAAACAATCAATCTCAATCAATCCCAACGATCGCTGGATATACCAAGCCAAGCGTCCCAATAGAGCATTCTACACGCCTCAGCGACCGCCCAATCGATTTCGCTGATTTGATCGATCGCTTTCGATCATCACCCAAGGACACCGTCCCCAAGCTGGTTTCTGAGCCAAGCCGTCAATCGCAGCGGGGCCAGATTTAAACATCCGGCCCCGCTGCTGATTTTGGATTTGGTTTTGTGCTTGACCCGGCGTTTCCCTCAGTGGCCCCTGTTGTGGAGCAGGGGGCTGGTGGGTTGGGTCTGGATCAGGACTGGGCAATTAACTGGGTGATCAACTGGGCAATCAGGCGATCGACTGAATCGATTGCTCGATTGCTTGATCGATCGCCTGGCCCCGTGATGCTTGCCTAGCTCATGGTGGCTGGGCTGCGATCATAGCTATCGCTAACCAACTTGCCTTGAATGTGGGTCAGGCGGTTGGCCGCATCGGCGGTCAGACCCATGGTGACGCTAGCGCGGCCTAGCAGGGATTGATGACGGTGCTTAACGGAATGGTGACGCTGGGTCATCAGGGCACGAGCGCGGTCGAGACTAGACATGGGAGCAACCTCCGAGGAAAAACTGATTGAGGGTTATAGCGACAACAACCGTTGATTAACTCCCGGACTGTTGGAGGGCGATGCAGGCATTGCGCCGGGTGGGCGGCAATCCCTGGCCCGATCGGGCCTTGGTTACTGGCTCTACTGGGCCAGAAATCAAGGTCGGTTTCAGGCCGTTGTCCTATTCCTGAGAGTAGCGCAGATGAAAAATTTCTGCCAATTTCTGTATCAAGAGTTACGGAATACAAATCTTTAGAATTGTTCCCCAGGGGGTTGCACGCGATCGCGCGGGGTCTGAATAGGGGCCCAGTTGCATGACCAATCCATTGCCCCTTGCAAGAGCAGGCGCGAACTGAGATACAGTTAAGAGCAATTTGCGAGCGCAACAAATCGCAATACACCGAAACCATCGCAATCCCATACCCTGCCCAGTGACTGGGAAGGAGACTCGGATCATTACCCCCCGACTCCTAACCCCTCCTAAGCTGTTTTGGCGGGAAATCTGCGGCAGTGACTGCAACGACGCGATCGCACCCTGGGTCGGATAAGGATCGATCGCAACCAGCAATTTGAGGCGAGGAGAAACCTGTGGAAGTCGTCAAAGAGTACGTCCAGCGCTGGTATGAGAGCGATCTCGATCCAGATGAATATATTTGCCACCAGAAGCAGGGCAACTGGGTCGAAATTGAGGAGGCGACAACGGGGGAACGCTTCGAGGTGCTGACCTTTTGTACGAATGACGTACTGGGGTTAACGATGAACCCGGCCGTGCGCCAGGCTGCCATCGACTCAATTTTGCAATACGGCACCTCGAATAGTTCCTGCTCGGTGTTAAGTGGTCGGATTGATCTGCACCGCCAACTGGAAGATGAAATTTCCAGCTTCAAGCATTTGCCTCACACGCAATTGTTCATGAATGCCTGGATGGCCATGCAGGCCGTGATTGATGGGTTCTGCCATTTGGCCATTCAGGTGCCGGGCTTTACCCACGATCGCGAAACCCTGATCATGTCGGACGTGTTGAACCACGGCTGCATCATCTCGGCCTTGGCCCACGCTCGGACGCGATCGGGCAAAACCTTTAGCTATAGCCCCCATGTGCGGGTGAAGGCTTACCGCCACTGCGATGCGCAAGATTTGGCTCGCAAACTGGAACGCCATGCGCGGCCAGGCGATCGCATTTTTGTGGTGTCGGATGCGGTGTTTTCGATGGATGGGGATGTGGCTCCTCTGCCGGAAATGATCGAGGTGCTCAGTCGCTATCCCGGCTCCGTGCTGTTGATGGACGAAGCCCACGCCAGCGGTGCTCTGGGGCCCACGGGCCGCGGCATCTATGAGCATTTTGGGATTTTGCCCAGCGATGCGATCGCCAAAGGCGTTGTGCCCCTGATCATGACCACCTTCTCGAAGTTTGCGGCTTCGGCCGGTGCGGCCATCAGCACCCATGTGGCGGAATTCAAGCCGCTGATGAATGTGTCGCCCACCTCGATCGGAACCATTTCCCTGCCGCCGCCAATGACCGCCGCCGCCCTGGAGAGTATTCGCCAAGTGCGCCAACATCCAGAGCTGGTGAAGCGCCTGCAAGACAACACTCGCTACTTGCGATCGCGGTTGACGGCCGCCAACTTTGAAGTGATGGGCGAAACCAATGTGTTGCCCGTGTTGCTGCCACCGGACATGAACCCGAAATATTTTGCCCGCCAACTGATGGCTGAGCATGGCATTTGGGTTTCTCCGATTTGGTTCATTGCCAAGCCTCGGGTGCGGATCACGGCCAACGCGCTCCATACCCAAGACGAGATGGATCGGTTGGTGGATGCCATGGTGCAGGTGCGCGAGTCCATGTATGCCGCCAGCAAGTCAGCCTAGGTTGACCTCGGTTGATCTCAGTTGACCCAGGCGGGCCAAGAGCTGCCTAGGATAGATAGCAACTGCTGGGACTGCTGGCCAAGATTTTTGACCGAGATTGCTGGTCAAAATTCCTTGCGCCAATCAGCCCAAGCCCCTCCTGCACATGCCCTAGGTGGCCGCCTTGGCCGCTGCTGATTCCTCATCAATTTGGATAATTCTATGACCACCCATTTCATTGAGTTTGAGATTGACTTGAACGAGTCGCCGATGGCGCTGCCCCAGGCGATCGAAACGGAATTGCACAAACGGGGTGAGCCGTTGCGGTGGGCAGTGACCCAGGTAGAGGATGATTTGGCCAATGTGGAGGCGATTGTGACCACGGGCCTGGTGACCAGCGAACCGATCGAGTCGAACGTTTAATGGCGCACCGCAGGCCTTAAACTCCAGGCCTTAAACTTCAGACCGGAAGCGCTTGTTTGGCTCCCGGCTTCATTCCGCAAATATCCGGATCAAACCCGGCCGATGCGCGAGACCGGGGGCCAAGCCGTTGTTGTTCCATGTCCTACGTCTGATGCAAGCTGTGCCCGATGCAATCTGCGATCGTTGACCGAACTCGCCCGTTTACGGCGGTCTTGCTGATTCCCACCGGCATTGGTGCAACGATCGGGGGTTACGCAGGCGATGGGCTACCGGTGGCGCGGGCCATGGCCTCGGCGGTGGATTGTTTAATCACCCATCCCAATGTGTTGAACGGGGCCATGCTCTATTGGCCGTTGCCCAACACCCTGTATGTGGAAGGCTATGCGCTCGATCGCCTCGCGGCTGGTGACTGGGGGCTGCGGCCGGTGCGCCAAAACCGGATCGCTCTGATTTTGGATCGGGCCATTGAGCCGGAATTGCAGCGACGACAACTGCAAGCGGCCGACGCGGCCCGAGCCACCTTGGGCATTGATGTGATGGCGGCAATTGTGACCGATCGCCCCCTGGGAGTGGCTCTCAAAATTTCCGCTTCCGGGGCCTCTTGGGGAACCATTGCCCAACCCGCCAGCCTGCTGAGGGCAGCGGAACGGGCGATCGAAGCCGGAGCCGAGGCGATCGCCGTGGTGGCCCGTTTTCCCGACGAAGACACCCCCCTAACCACCGCCTATCGTCAAGGCCGGGGCGTGGATCCGATCGCCGGAGCCGAAGCGGTGATCAGCCATTTGGTGGTGCGAGAATTTGCCGTGCCCTGTGCCCATGCGCCGGCCTTGGTCAGCGGCCCCCCAGTGGCAGACTTGGCCCCGCGATCGGCCGCTGAAGAATTGGGCCATACTTTCCTGCCCTGCGTGCTGGCTGGCCTGTGGCGATCACCCCAATTCCTGCGCGATTGGGCCCAATGGCAACCCCTAGACATCACCCGCAACTCGATCGATGTGGTGATTACGCCCACGAGTGCCTGTGGCGGCGCGGCCGTTTTGCATTGGGCCGCCGCCGGGGCCGATATCCTCGCGGTGGACGACAACGCCACGACGATGCAAGTCCCCCCCGAAGCGCTGAATTTGCGAGCCACACGGGTGCGATCATACTTAGAGGCGATCGGTTGGCTCACGGCCCGCCGGGCTGGCCTCTGGCCCGATGCCTTGCGATCGGATCCAATCATGCCGTTATTGCCAACGGTTGATTCGCCTGGGGATTAAGCACCACCCATCGCCACCCATCGCCACCCATCGCTGTTGATTCGCCCTTCAGAGCCATTTTTCATGCACCCCTGCCCTCGCTCCATCCCCGCTCCGCCCCGTCAAGCCCTGTGAATGATTTTGAGGATTTGGATCTAGAACCCCTAGAGCGATCGCAGCTTTTGATGACGATCGCCCTCACTGCCCTGGCCTTTTGGGGAGGGGCGCAACTGTGGCTCTGGTTGGGCCAAGTGCAGCGCTGGCCTGTGATTTGGTCTTGGACTGGGGTGGCGATCGGGCTGGGGCTGGGCCTCGCCATCACCGGCCTCAGCGGCGCGATCGCCCTAGTTTGGCCCGGATATCGTCGCAGCGCCCAAGCCTATCTCAACTGGTTGATGCCTTCCCTTTTGCCTTGGGATGCACTTTGGGTGGGCCTGTTGCCCGGAGCCAGCGAAGAACTGTTCTTTCGGGGGGTGATGTTTCCCGGCTTGGGCGCTGACTGGCTGGCCCTGTTGGGATCTAGCCTTTGCTTTGGTTGGCTGCATTTGGCAGGACGCAAGCACTGGCCCTACGCCGCTTGGGCCGGCATCACCGGGGCCATTCTCTGCGGCAGTGCTTGGTGGACAAGCAACTTGCTGGTTCCCACCATTGCCCACATCACCACCAATGCATTGGCTGTGTTGATCTGGCACTATCAACGAGCCAAGGCCTAGGGGCGAAACCGTCCAGTACCCGCCCAGTGCGATAGACTAGGGGCTGCCAGCATCCGCCCGCCATTGCGGTTTGCGGCGGCTTTGTTCACTCTCCCAGCTTTTTGCCGATGGGTTCTCCGTCCTCGATCGCCGTCCGTGAACTGCCGTTGTTCCCCCTTAACGACCTTGTGTTGTTTCCAGGACAACCTCTGCCGCTGCACATTTTTGAATATCGCTATCGGATCATGATGAACACCATCCTGGAAACCGATCGACGGTTTGGGGTGTTGATGTCCGATGAGCAAAGCGGCGAAATTGCCACCATTGGTTGTTGTGCGGAAGTCCTGCGCTATCAACGGTTACCCGATGGCCGGCTGAAGATGTTGACCCTCGGCCAACAGCGCTTTCGGCTGTTGGAATATGTGCGCGAAAAGCCCTACCGCGTTGGCTTGGTGGAATGGATCCAAGATGATCCACCCAGCGATGATCTGTATGGGTTAGCCGGGGAAGTGGAAACCCTGCTGAAGGACGTGGTGCGGTTGTCGGCCAAATTGTCCGATCGGGAAATTGAGCTACCGGACGAAATTCCCACCCTGCCCACGGAACTGTCCTACTGGGTTGCGGCCAAGCTCTATGGCGTGGCGGCGGAACAACAGGCCCTGTTGGAAATGCAAGATACGGCGGTGCGCCTGCAACGGGAAGCCGAAATTCTGAGTTCAACGCGCAACCACCTGGCGGCTCGCACGGCCCTGAAAGACGCACTCCCTTGAGGTTTTTTAGGGGTTTCTGGTTTTCAGCTCCTGGTTTTCAGTGTGGGCGATCGCCCCATGATAACCATGGCCATGAGCCGATCGAGGGTGGTTGTTGGGCTGGTGCTATTGGGCCGATCGCAGCGCTGCCAAATCGCCACCACAGATGGCGGGCAAATTGCGGGTGATTTTGGCAAGCTCCCAATCCCACCAGCGAATTTCTAGCAACGCGGCGATCGTCTCCTCATCAAACCGCTTCCGAATGGGTTGGGCCGGATTACCACCCACGATCGTGTAAGGATCAACCGATCGGGTCACCACTGCCCCCGTCGCCACGATCGCCCCATCCCCAATTTGCACCCCCGGCATAATCGTCACCCCATAGCCCAACCACACGTCATTGCCGATCACCGTGTCGCCCTTGTGGGGCCAGTCGTCGGGCATGGCGGTTTCCCAACCGTTGCCAAACACGGGAAAGGGATAGTTCGTGAACCAATCGGTGCGGTGGTTGCCACCGTTCATGATGAATTTGCACTCGGCGGCGATCGAACAAAATTTGCCGATCCGCAGTTTGTCGCCAATGAAGTCAAAGTGGTAGAGCACATTGGCTTCAAAGCGTTCCGGCCCAGCGGGGTCATCGTAGTAGGTATAGTCACCCACGATGATCTGAGGATTTTTAATTAAAGGCTTCAAATAAACCAAGCGCCCTTGGCCTGGCATGGGATAGGGCTGGTCTGGATCGGGGCCACAGGAGCCAGGATTAGAGGATTCAGGGCTAAAAGGCTCAGCACTCACAGATTCAGGACGAGAAGATTCAGAGCTAAAAGATTCAGGGCTAACAGATTCAGGACAAGAGGACATAGACCATTGCTGATAGTCGCCGGTTTCGTCGAACTCACTTCAAGCAAGTTCTAGAGCAGGTCGATCGGGCGGCCCGTATTGGCCGATCGCGCCGCCGCATCCGCCACCCGCAGGGTGTATAAACTCTCTTCCGGGCGCACATACAGCGGTGTGCCATTCAGCAGGTAGGCCAAGACCGCGTGGGTGTCGCGGGCAAACAACCCCCGCCGACCGCCCACCTCCAGCGGTGTCACCTGATCGCCTTGGATTAGTTGCCCCTGATCGCCCTCATAAATCAACGTGCCCTGACTGCCGCGCACTTCCAACAGCCGCTGGGAACCGTGAAATCGATCGCCCTTGCCATAGGTGACCGTGGCGATCGGGCCGCTGCTAAAAATCAGCCTCGCTTCGCACCAACAGGCGTGATAATCCTCCACCTCCGCTGGCCAGTAGCGAGCCACAGCTCCCACCTGGCGGACGTTTTCAAACACATCCACCAGACGATGGAGCCGAGATAGGGCCCCCACCAGCGGGAATCCAAACAGCGATCGGTTATAAGTCCATTTGCCTGGGGTGGGAATTTGCGGCGCGATGGTGCTGTAGCGAGCGGAGATCACCTCGCCCACTTTGGGCAGCCAAGTCCGCAGCGATTGATGCACACCGCCCAACAGCTCAATGTGCTCCACATGCAACAGCCGATCGCGCGATCGGGCCAATTCCACCAATTCCGCCGCCTCGTTGGGATCCAGCGCCAGGGGATATTCCGTCACCACATGGCGATCGGCCTCTAGGGCTGCCCGCACGATCGCCCCTCGCTCGGCGTTGGTGTTGCAAACCATCACCAAGTCCACATCCGAGTGGCTGACCAGCTCCCGCCAAGAGTCCAGGGCGATCGCCCCGTAAGTTGCCGCAAAATCCGCCACCTTCTCCGGTGTGCGACCCGCCACCGCCACCAGCTTGGCCGCCAACCAATCTCCCTGTGCATCCGGCAACAGGGCCTCTGCCCGCAACTTTGCCACAAAGCCCGTGCCCACCAGGCCGACGCGCACCGGATTACCCAATAGCATGACTACAGATCACCAACATAGCCCCCCGATCTTAGCCTTTTGCCCCGGTCTCCTAGCGCTGATTTCGGGTGGCGGAAGGGCCGGAAAACCGACAATTCGGGGTGTTTTTATAAAAATTTCTTATTTTAAAACAAAGCTTTAGCTAGGGTTATAAATCGAAGCAGTCTCAGAACAATAAGCCTGGAAAGCCTTGAAAATATTGGTTTCAAGACTTTAGACTAAGCCAAGAACCCACAAAAACTCTGCCGATTCTCGCAAAAATATCCAATAAGTATAAGTAATTAGAATCGAATCTGGAAAAACGATTAAGAATAACGTTCTCGGATCTCTGTGCTCATCCGTAGTAGCAATAAAAATTTCTCGTAACATCAGAAGGCGAGGTTGGCTACGCCGGAAGTGAACCATGTCTTAACCCCATGGCTTCAGTTGTCGGTGGCCTCAAACGTAACTAAGGGTTCAGTGGGCATCCCGCCGATCGCGTTGACTGAGACTCCCGATCGCGACTGTTGTGTCAGCAGTCAAAATCCCATGGTCGCAAGTTGGCAACCCCGTGCAAGCTGCGCCATTGACCCGGTTAATCCGTTGCGTTAGCCCCATACCGCCCCTGTTTTTACGCGAGAGAGAGAGTCACAACCATGGCGACCTTCAAGGTAACGCTCATTACTCCCGACGGCGAAAAGGTCATCAACTGCGCCGACGATCAGTTCATTCTCGATGCGGCTGAAGAGGCAAACCTCGATCTGCCCTACTCCTGCCGTGCGGGCGCTTGTTCGACCTGTGCTGGTAAGGTAACTGCCGGTTCGGTGGATCAATCGGATCAGTCTTTCTTGGATGACGATCAAATCGAAGCGGGCTATGTGCTGACCTGTGCTGCTTACCCCACTTCAGACTGCACGATCGAAACCCACAAGGAAGAAGAGCTGTACTAAGCCTTTCTTCGGGTAGCAATGCCCAACTCATACGAAACGGGGCCGACGATGGTTGGCCCCGTTTTGTTTTCACTTCTGAGTTTTCACTTCTGAGTTTTCGCTTCTGAGTTTTTAGCCTTTGGCTTTTGGGGCCCGACTGGGCCCCATCCTTGGGCTGGGTTGGCTGATTTGCCTAGGCGAGCTGATTGGATTGGCAAGCTGATGGGCGAGCCTATTAGCCTATTGTTGTTGCAGTAGCCGTTGCACCCATTCCAGTTGGGTGGTGTCGCGCACAATTAACAAAATGCCCAAGCCCAACAGCAGCACCAAACCCGTTTGCATGACGTTTTCTTGAAATTCCTGGGGCAAGGGCCGACCGCCGCGCAGGGCCTCGATCGCCAGGAAAAAGAGCTGCCCACCATCCAAGGCCGGCAGGGGCAAGATGTTGATGACGGCGAGGTTAATGCTGATCAGCGCCATGAAGGGAAAGAGGTTCCCGGCATCGGATTGGGCGATGTTGGCTCCCCATTCAATGATTTTGACGGGGCCAGACACTTGGGGTGCAGTTTCTCGGAAGTTGGCCGCCAGGGTCAAGAAGCCGCCAGCGGTTTGGGTCACCATGTTTTGGAACCGATCGGCTGCCAGGGTCAACACTTCGATCGGGTTGTGGGCGGGGCGATAAACCGGTCGGCCGTTGGGGGCCAGTTGCACGCCGATGCGCCCTTGCCCCGCTTCATCCAGCTCGGGGGTGACCCGGAGGGTGAGGCGATCGGCTCCCCGTTGCACTTCCAAGATCAAGGGGCGATCGGGACTCGCCTTGATCTGCTCCATCAACACCTTCACGCTTGCTTGTTCGGCGCTGAGGGTTTGCCCATCGATCGCCTGCACAATGTCTCCCGCCTTCAGTCCGGCTCGCCCGGCCGGATTGTCAGGAGCCAGCACTTGGGGCACAATCACCCCTGCTTCATAGCGGAAGCCATCGGGCACGCCCATGAAGCCATATTGAGCCGCCAAAACTCCATAGGCGAAAATCAAATTAGCCACCACGCCGGCCGCAATCACAATGGCTCGATCAGCGATCGGGCGATTGCGCATCAAGTTGGGGTCATCGGCAGGAATGGAGCTGTCTTCGTCGTCATCCGGGAAGCCCACAAAGCCCCCGAGGGGAATGGCACGAATGGCGTATTCCGTTTGCGGCCCCTGATATTTCCAGAGGACGGGCCCAAACCCCAAGGAAAACTTGTTGGCGTAAATGCCCTGTAACCGAGCCGCTGCGAAGTGTCCTAATTCGTGAACGAACACCAGCAACGCCAATACACCGATCGCCACCAATACCGACATAGGCTTGCTGCTCAATAGAAATGCAAAAAATGCAAATGCGTGAAAGCTAACGCAATGGATGAGGGCTAATACCTGCGAAGAATGCGCAGTGATGCCATACAAAACCCAGCGCAGAAAATCCAGTAAAGATTCAGTTTAGGCGATTTGGCGGTCTTCCGATTGCCCAACTCAGGTAACCAACCGAGGGACGGCAGAAGACGCGATCGGGGCTAATCAGTAGTTATTCAGCGGTAATTCAGCAGCAATTCGACGGTAATTCAGCAGGGTCAAGCGATCGCCCAGGGATCGATCGAGCTTGGCAATTCCGGGGGCGACGGGGACTCAGGGGGGTGTTAGAATTTTTTTGAGAACCATTCTCAAACTAATCTCCGACATCTCCGTGAGCCACCACCATTGTGCGGCGCTGTTGAGGCGCGGTGGTGGCTGGCGGTTTTGTTGGCCTTCCTTAGGTTGGAACCCATCGCCTCCATGCTGCAAGTTCGATCGCTGTGTGTTCGCTATCGCGGACTCTCGGTTCTGGACGATGTTTCGCTTGACCTCGCGCCCGGTGAATTGGTGGGGCTGATTGGCCCCAACGGCGCGGGCAAAAGCACCCTGATCAAGGCCCTGTTGGGCCTCGTGCCGATCGAATCGGGCATGATTACCTTTCGGGGTGTGCCCTTGCGGCGACTGCGCCATCGTGTGGCCTACGTGCCCCAACGGTCACAAATCGACTGGGACTATCCGATCACGGTGCAACGGGTGGTGATGATGGCCTTTGCCAAGGCGGCGGGTTGGTGGCGATCGCCCGGCCCAGCAGCCCGGGCCGCAGCTCGATCGGCCATGGAGCAAGTGAATATTTGGGACTTGCGCGATCGCCCGATCGGCTCCCTTTCCGGCGGGCAACAGCAACGGGTTTTTTTGGCTCGGGCCCTGGCCCAAAAGGCAGAATTTTTTCTGTTGGATGAACCTTTTACCGGTGTGGACAAGCAAACGGAACTGGTGTTGTTGAATCTGTTTGCTGAACTCCGCGCCCAAGGCCATTTGGTGTTAGTTTGCTCTCACGAGTGGGGCAGCTCTCTGGAACGATACGATCGACTGCTGTTGCTGAATCGATCGCTCCTGGCGAACGATCGGCCCCAAGCCGTGATGACCCTGGATAATATCCGGCGAGCCTATGGCGAAAATATGCAAACGACCGATCGCCACAGTCCCTTTGAATCGGTTTTAGCCTGTTAGCAAATCCCGCGAGACTATCCTGATTGGAGGTCTAAATTTGATTCACCCGAATGCTGAGGGCTAATTTTGGACTGGTTGCTTGATCCTTTGCAGTATGAGTTTGTGCGCAATGCGATCGCGATCGGGATGATCGTGGGCGTAATTTGTCCCGTGGTGGGCAGTTATCTCATTGTGCTGCGAATGTCTCTGCTGGGTGATGTGATTGCCCATGCAGTGATGCCCGGTTTGGCGATCGCCAACGCGCTGCGCATTGATTTATCGATCGGGGCGTTCATTTCCGGCATGTGCAGCACCTTCGTCATTGCCTGGATTCGACAGCAATCGCGGGTGCGGGTTGATGCGGCCATGACCCTCACTTTCTCCACCTTTTTTGGCTTAGGAATCGCCCTGATTTCACTGCTCAAAACGCAGCTCGATTTGGAAGGATTTCTCTTTGGCGATATTTTGAATGTCACCCAAGGAGACTTGCTCCATGGGGTAATTGTGGCGGTGATTTTATTAGTTTTAATTAAGCTGCACTATAAAGAATTACTGTTTTATACCTTTGACCCCTTGGGAGCCGAAGCGGCCGGATTACCCACCACTTGGATTCACTACGGCCTGATGGCCGGAGTGACTTTAGCGATAGTGACGAGCTTGAAGGTGGTGGGGGTGATTATGGCGATTGCAATGCTGGTGGGCCCGGCCATCACAGCCTATTTGTTGGTCAAAGAGCTGCACATGATGATGTTGGTGGGTGCTGGCTTAGGGGTATTGGCCGCGATCGGGGGCATGTACAGCAGTTTCTATTGGGATTTGCCCTCGGGCGCGGCGATCGCCCTGGTGATTTTTGGGTTGTTTTTGATGGCCCTATTGTTTAGCCCGAGCCAGGGAATTTTGACCCGTCCCCGCCCCAAGGCGATCCGTCCGCGATCAGGCAAGGTTGCGGAATCGGCAGCTCCCAAACCGACCGCAGACCTGGACTAACCGCCAATCTGAGCCAGCGATCTCAGTGAATTTCGGTGAACTGTTGATTAACCTCAACTAGCGAATGGTTTGCGCGGGTGGCCCTTGGTTGGGAGAGGTGGGGAATTGGGGCGTTGCGGAAGGAGTGGGGGTGTTGCGTCTGGGGGCCCAAGCACCACATTCAGTTAGGAGGGCGCTGGGTTGGTCGCTGTAGGCACTCATACAGTCGATCGTGATCCTCGATCGATTGGCGGAGTTGTAGCGACTGGCCGGAACACCGGTGCTGGTGGCGGCGGAGCCACTGCCGCGATTAGGGCCGCTATTGGGGCCGCTGGCGGAATTGGGTTGGCTGGGCGGCGGCCCGCCGGAGTTGCCGCTGCCGGGCGAGGGCGTAATTGGTTCTTCGAGGTTGGGAGCCTGGGCGTTGGGGTTGCGGCAACGGGCCAGGGCATAGGGATCATTTCCCGCACGGCGCATACAGTCCAACAGGCCGGGACTTTGGGCCTGGGCGGTAGGCGTGCCCAAGGTCACAAGGGCCAACAGCCCGATCGCCCCTACACCCCTGGTGATCACGGTGGTGATCGCGAGTTGCCACTGAGAAACCATCGGTCGATCGAACACCATTGGCTCAAACCTCCAGGTAGTCGCACAGCCGATCCAGGGTTAAGGATGTTTCCAAAAGGTCGGCCATTCGATCGTACAACTGTTGCCGATGTTGTTGCCAGGATTGGGGGTTGGGGCGATGGGTGGTGATGCCGGCCAAGCGGGTCAGGGCTTGGCGCACCGCCGCCGACTCAAACAGACCATGGACATAGGTTCCCCAAACGCAGCCTTGGGCCGATCGGGCCCCTTCCGGTTCCGGTGGTTGCTCGATCGGCCCCAGGGTCAACAATGGATCGCAAGGGGCGATCGGGCGGGTTTGGCCCATGTGAATTTCATAGGCTTGCCAGCGATCGAGCTGCGGAATTTCGTGCTGTGAGGTTGCACCGGCCTGGTTGGGCCAATGGGCCGTCACTTGGCGCACGGTTTTTTGTGGAAAATAATCCGTTTCCACCGGCAGCAGCCCCAACCCCGCCATCTCGCCCGCGGCCCCCGCAATGCCGGTGCGATCGACCAGCGATCGGCCCAACATTTGATAGCCCCCACAAATGCCCACCACCGGCACACCCTGGGCGGCGGCCCGTTGAATGGCCGCTGCCAGGCCCGTTTCCTGGAGCCAAGCCAAATCCCGCAGGGTGTTTTTGCTGCCCGGCAACACGATCGCCCGGGCGGTGGCCAACTCGGCCGGCCGGGTCACCCAGCGCACCGCCACCCCTTGATCGATCGACCAAGGTTGGCTGTCTTGGGAATTGGACAAAAACGGAAACCGAACCCAGGCAATCATAGGGTGATCGCATTCCATGGGGGTCTCTTCGGCCGATCGACAGAGGCTATCTTCGCTTTCCGGTTGCAACTCCGCCGCGTAGGGCAAGGTTCCCAAGTAGGGCAGGTGGGGCAAATGCTGCTGAAAATAGCGATCGGCATCGGCAAATAGCCGCAAATCGCCCCGAAACTTATTCACCACTAAGCCCAATCCCAAGGCCTGAGCCGATCGGGGCATCAGTTGGTAGGTTCCCACCGCTTGGGCGAAAATGCCGCCTCGTTCAATGTCGCCCACCAACAGCCAGCGCCCTTGGAGATGCTCGATCGGGCGCAAATTCACCAAATCCCGGTGCATCAAGTTCAATTCCACCGGGCTGCCCGCTCCCTCCAGCACCAACACATCACAGCGATCGCGCCAGTCCGCCAGGGTTTGTGCCACCACCTCCCACAGGCGATCGATATGTTGGTAGTAGTCCGCCGCCGCAATATGTTCCCCGGCCTGGCCCAACAGCACCAACTGCGATCGGCTATTGCCCGAAGGCTTCAGCAAAATGGGATTCATCTCCGCCACGGGCCGCAACCCGCAAGCCTCCGCCTGGGCCGCCTGGGCCCGCCCAATTTCGCCCCCTTCCAGGGTCACGAAGGAATTATTGGACATGTTTTGGGCCTTGAACGGCGCAACCCGCAGACCTCGCCGCCGCAACCAAGCGCAAAGGGCCGTGGTTACCCAGCTTTTGCCCGCGTTGGAGGAGGTTCCTAAAACTGCGATCGACTTCATGGGTTCTGATTCGGGTCGAAATGCTGAGGGAAAAGGTCAAAACCCTTGCCCCTCAGCACTCTAGCGCTGGATTGGCGATTAAACAAAATCCTTCGCCTTGGTTGAAAGGGCAGATCCCAAATTGCCCGCCAACACCACCTCGTAGTTGTAGCTGCTGTTGGCCGATAATGCGCCACCGCCCACCCGTTGGGTCATAGAGGTTTTGTCGGGCCGACGAGGGGCATAGGTGGAATCGGCCTGAACAATCACAGTCCCACCCGAGAACCGCAACCCCTTGACCGTTAAGGAATTGGTCCGATCGTCCGCAACACTGACCGTGCGCCGATCGTTGCGAGCCGTCAGGTAGGTGGCGTTTTGGATGTTGCCCGTGGCCAGGTCAACCTTGGCCAGAATGCTGACCCGGCTGCCACCGCCACCGCCGGGACTGCCATCCGTGTAGCCGCGCAGCCAACCACTGCCCGTGAATCGGCTGTAGCCATTGCCCGGCTGAGTGCCCGTGGAGGTAAAGACGGCGTAGAGGTTGGAACCATCCCAAGCCAAGCCCGTGCCCGTGCCGTCATCGTTGGTGGTTTCGTAGTCCGTGCGCACCCATCGTCTGACCCCGTTGTTAAAGCTCACCAGGATCGGATCCTTGTTGGCGGAGGTCACTTGGCGATAGCCGATATAGACGGTTGTGGTCCCAATCGTGACTTTGGGGCCGTTTTTCGCGGCGATCGCGGCTTCCGAGTCGTTGATCCCGAAGGTAACGGCGTTTTTCACCGAAGATTGCACACCGTTGCGAGGCACATTGACCGATCGGGGCAGGTCTGGGGCGATCGCGGCGGCCTCCTCCTGAGGTGTTCCGGTCAGGGGATCCAGCGGGCGATCGGGGGCATCGGTTCCCGATCGACGATCAAGACGACCAAAATGATCCCAATCCTGATTGAAATCGCCACCCGTTCCACCGCGCCTCAGGTTGCGATTTTGTCCCCAGGAATTCAACCAAAAATCATCACTGATCTGACCCAAACTGATCTGACCCAAACTGATCTGACCCAAATTAACCTGATCATTCACTCCAGCATCAACCGAAGAACGTTCAGGCCAATCAACTCCAGAAAGAAGCTGCTTTGTACTGAGAAATTCGGAAACGTGATCAATGTTTTTGATCTCAGAATCTTGGGTCTCGATCGCGTGATGGGTGCTGAAGCCGCCTCCGGAATTGTGAGCATGGGTGGGCGGAAAGTAGGATGCAACCCAACTGGAACCCATCGTCCAACGTGGCTCAATGCCTTGGCCCAGAACAGCCGTTGCCGAATTGGCCAAGCTTCCTCCCTCAAAATCAGTAGATGCCATCAAGAACTCCAGACGATCGTGAGCGGGCCCTGGCATCCTAGGCCTCAAATGAAATCTTTGGCCCGCGTGGACAGGGCAGATCCCAAATTGGCTGAGAGTACCACTTCGTAGTTGTAGCCCGTGCTGGCGGGCAGCGCACCATTGCCAACACTTTGGGTCATGGCTGTTTTGTCGGGACGGCGCGGCGCATAGGCCGAATCCGCTTGCACCAGCACATTGCCGCCCGTGAAACTGAGGCCCCGCACAAACAGGGAGTTGGTGGTGTCGTCACCGAGGGGGGCGGTTCCCTTGTCATTGCGAGCTGTCAGGTAAGTGGCGTTTTGGATGTTGCCTGTGGTGGGGTCAACCTTGGCCAAAATCCCCACTTTGCCGCCGCCGCCGCCGCTGGGGCTGCCGTCTGTGTAGCCCGTGAGCCAGCCACTGCCCGTGAAGCGACTGAGGTTATTCCCCGGTTGGTTGCCGGTGGAGGTGAAGACGGCATAAAGATTGGAGCCATCCCAAGCCAAGCCCGTGCCTGTTCCATCATCGGCGGTGGTTTCGTAGTCGGTGCGTACCCAATTGCGCACGCCGTTGGTGAAGCTGACCAAGATCGGATCCTGATTGAGGGCCGACACCTGTTGATAGCCGATGTAGATGTTGGTGTTGCCGAGGGTAATTTTGGGGCCATTTTTGGCGGCGATCGCGGCTTCCGAATCACTGGGGCTGAAGGCAACGGCGCTGGCCACGGAGGATTGCACCGGGCCGCTGGTGGGTGTTGTGGTCGCGCTGGAGCCGCTGGCGGCGCTGTCGATGATGCTGATGGTGGCGGCGTTGATGCTACCCAGTTGTCCGCCCGTGGGATTGCTGAGGTTGAGTTGGAAAGTTTCCGTTGGCTCGGCCAGGCTGTCGCTCAGGATTGGGATCGTGAGGCTGGCGACGCTCTGGCCGGCGGCGAAGGTGAGCTGGCCATTGATGGTGCTGTAGTCGAGGCCGGCCAGGGCGGTTCCGTTGCTGGTGGCGTAGGTCACCGACAGGGGTTGGGACAGGTCGCCAGTCCGTCGCACGGGAATGGCCAGGGAGCCGCCGGTTTCGTTGATGCTGTAGCTGTTGCCATCCAGGGAAACGGTGGGGCCGGTGGGGGTCGTGCTGCTGCCGCCGCCGCTGCCGTCGCGGATGATGAGGGTGGCGGTGGCTCGATCGAGCTGGGCCCCCACGGGATTCGACAACAGCAGGGCCACGGTTTCATCGGTTTCCGTGAGGCGATCGTCTGTTAGGGGAATTGAGATGGTTTTGCGGGTTTCGCCGGGAGCAAAGGCGATCGCGCTGTTCACGGGGGTGAAGTCTTGGTTGGGGGTGGCCGTGCCGCTACCGGTGCTGAAGGTGGCCTGGGCGGCGGGTTGCAGGTTGCCGGAACGCTCAATGGTAATCACGGCGCTGCGATCTTGCTCGTTGCCCACAAAGCCGCTGCCCAGGAAGCGCAGGATCGCGGTGTTGGCGTTCAGGCTTTCTTGGGAAATCACGTTGCTGGCGCTGAAGCTATTGGGGTTGATGCCCTTGAGAACGGCCAGATAGCGGCCCGTCGCCCGATCGCGGACGATCGTGTCGCCGCTGTTAACGCCGATGCCGGCCGTGAAGTCCAAATCTTCAAACCGTTGACCGCTGGGCACGACCAGCCGATCGGCTCCTTCCTGCAAAAAATCCAAAATCACATCGGCCGAGGCGATCGAGCTGCCACCCGCCACCGCACTGATCAAAAACAGATCAGCCCCAGCGCCACCGGCCAGGGTGTCGGCTCCCAAATCCCCCGACAGCAGATCATCACCCAGGTCGCCCAGCAGTTGATCATCACCCGCACCGCCCCAGAGGGTATCGGCTTCCTTGCCGCCGCGCAGTCGATCGTTGCCCTCATTGCCAAAGATCAAATCGCGGCCACGGTTGCCAGCCAATTGGTCATCGCCCGCTAGCCCCTGGATTTGATCATCACCACTCCAACCCAACAGCAAATCGCGACCAGCGCCCCCCGTGAGCGAATCGGCGGACTCGCTGCCAAAGTTGAAGCGGTTGAACCCGCCGCCCGGTTCGCGCCGTTCCCGAAATCCCGATCGCGCAAAATGTTCCAGACCCGAAGTGAGCTGACCCCGCCCGATCGCCCCTTGCACATCGGGATTTTGGGCTAAATAGTTTGCTTCGTTGTAAAGCGGCAACACCGCTTGCAAAATTTCATAATCGCCGCTGGGGCTGCGGCCTTCGCTGAAACCATGCTGTGAAAAATGTGCAAAGCCCGATCGCAGCAAATTACCGCTTACCGCAAGGTTCACATCGGGATTTCGGGCTAAATAATCCGCTTCACGATAGGCAAAACTCGCCACCTCAAAACCGGTGAAATCCATAGATCGGCTCCGTCTAGCAAAACTGATTCGCAGGGAAGGGTAGGAGCTGTCATCGCATTCACTGAATCCCTGATGCCGGTGCGATCGACCGTGGGCCCTGACCGCTGAAACCGGTTTTTCACGAAGGCTCCAGTTCTTGGCCTCCTGCCCTCGGATCAGGACAGGATCAAGATTGCGAGGATTTGATGACAGACCCTAACGTTTCTTTTCGAAAGTTTTCCTGAGAAACCGGAATTGCGCTCTGAAACTGAATTGGATGGGTCTTTTGGGAATCAGAGGAGCTGTAGAAATAATGCAAAAGGGAATTTAATCAAGATGTCTAAAAAGCCAAAATGGCTATTTGCAAATTTCATCAGCAATTTCATCGATCAACAATGAAAAGGGGTCGAAATTCTATCGCTTGTTCGAGATGTTTTTGAGGCATCGTTGACCCATTTCTGATCAATCAATTTTCTGATCAATCAATTTTTGACCAATGCTAATGGAGCAGGGGCACGCCGATCGACATGCCCGATCGCTCTGGATTCAAATGCGAAATGGACGATGGGCAACTACTCGGCCCACTTCAACGCTGCTCAAAGACCATGATCACTGATGGTGAGGGTAGCGGTTGCCAAATCCAGCTCAGCTCCAACGGGATTGGACAGCAGCAGCATCACGGTTTCGTTGGGTTCCGTGCGCCGATCGTCTGTTAATGGGATGGTGATTGTTTTGCGGGTTTCGTCGGCCCCAAAGGCGATCGAGCCGGTGATGGGAGTGAAGTCTTGGTTGGGGGTGGCCGTGCCGCCGCTGGTGCTGAAGCTCACGCTCACGTCCGTTGCCGTGTTCACCGATCGCTCTAGGGTAATGGTCGCCTTGCCGTCCAGCTCAACGCCCAGAAAATTACCCTTGCTGAACCGAATCACGGCCGGGGTCGGGGCCAAGCTATCTTGGGACACCACATTGCTAGCGTTGAAGCTGCTGGGGCTGATTCCTTTCAGGATCACCCAGTTTCGGCCCGTCGCCCGATCGCGCACGATCGTATCGCCACTGTTGTTTCCTGTTCCGGCGATGAAGTCCAAATCTTCAAACCGTTGACCGCTGGGCAGCACCAACTGATCTGCCTCGCTGGTTCGGAAATCCAAAATCAAATCCGCTTGGTCGATCGTGCCCCCATCCGTCGCCATCCCAATCAAAAAGCGATCGGCCCCCAAGCCACCAGTCATCGTATCAAGACCCAATTCGCCCGCGAGCCAATCGTCTCCCAAATCCCCCAGTAACTGATCGTTGCCGCTGCCGCCCCACAGGCTATCTGCCCCTTGTCCCCCTTGGATCCAATCATGGCCATCATCGCCCCATAGCTGATCACGGCCTTGGTTGCCCAACAGGCGATCGTCCCCATCCAAGCCGTGTAATTCGTCATCACCACCCCAGCCTTGAATCCAGTCCCGGCCAATCCCCCCAAGAACCAAATCGGCGTTTTCGGTGGTTAGCTCCACACGATAAAAACCATCATTGGCGCTGCGGCGTTCCTTGGTTCCTGGGGCGATCGGGGGGATTAATTCACCGTTGGATGGGGAGACGGGCGTGGTGGCCAGAATTGCAGAATTGGCGACTAAATGGCTCGCTGCCGCATTGAGCAAGAAATCTGCTGTTGAAGCCGCTGCTGAAACCGTTTCGGAAACAGGGTTTTCACTTCTAGAAACTTGGTTGACTGGGAAATTGTTGGATGCCAAGTGCCAGAAGCTGAATTTTGGGAAACTTGGGTTCGAGGAGCGGCTGATTTCAAACGTTTGCGCCCCAGGATTTGATTCTCGACAAGCAAAATTTGCCACACCAAACTCGTTAAAGTTCATGGGAAAACTCCGTCAGTCGTGGCTGATTTTTAGGGAATATAATTTTTTCTTCAGAAATTTAGAATTGAAACCGGATCTAAAAGATAGTTTTATTTTGTAAAGGCAAAGTGCCAAAGCGCACTCATGGAAACGCTTTTCAATTAAAGAAGCTTATGTTCTGACGAGAATGGATTATGAAAAATAAAATGCCTAATCAGAAAAAGTTCCGTGAATTCAATTCGATTCGATCGGTGGCCTAGGTGGGTTTTGAGATCTTGGAGTCAGATTAGATTGTTGGCTTCAATTGGAAAAAATTGAAGCAATGGGCACTTTGGCGAAATACTCCCACCTAGCATTAACCTCGGGCAAAGTCAGGAGTCAAATTTTTTACTCACGGTGCGTCAAATCGGTTGCTTTGACTTACGGAAGGGGTATTGATAGCCGGATAGACAAACGCCAAGGAGCGATCAGCCTTTGGGGCGATCGAGCTGATCGAGCTGGCAATGAATTGGCTCCTGAAAGCGGGGCACGAGGGTCAGGGCCAAGATTCGATCCTGAATGCGCTGTAGCCCTAGTTGCTCGATCGCCCTTTGCCCGATCGTCCCCGGTAGCCCCATCAGCCCCATTTTGAGCAAGATTTGCGCCACCAAGGGCCATTGCTTCAAGACCCCACGATGGCACTGCAACACTTGCCAGGCAAAGCGGGCGGCGGTTTTGGCGCGGCGCGGCTGGGCGGGGCCGTCCAACGCCTTAAAGAGCAGATATTTGTAGCGGTTGCCCCAAATGATTGCCCGATGGGGGGTGAGTTGGTTGGGCGATCGGGCGATCGCCGTTTGCAAAATTTGCCGACTGACGCGCTCCTGTCGCCACACGTTTTCCGATGAGGAGGTGGGCCGTTGGCGATAGAACACATGGCATTCGGGTACTTGGGCCGCTGGAAACTGCCAAGCCAATCGCAGCCACAAATCCCAATCTTCTGAGGGAACCAAGTCTGGCTGAAAACCGCCCACTTGGTTCAAGGCCGATCGACTCACCAGCACATTAGACCCGCTGGAAACAAAATCCGTGACCAACAGGGGCCCATAGATCCAACCGCTGAAGGGGCTGGTGACCGGCTGCCCGATCGCCCGGCCCGAATCATCGGTGAGTTGAGTCCAACTGTAAACCCAACCGGCGGCGGGGTTAGCCGCCAGGGCCGCCAGTTGGGCCCGCAACTTGTCGGGATGCCAGCGATCGTCCGCATCGATGAACCCAATCCAGTTCCCCTGCGCCCGATCGATCCCACGATTCCGGGCGATCGCCTGTCCCCCGTTGGCAAAGGCATAAACCCGAATCCGGCCATCGGCGGCCGCCATCGACTCAGCCAAGGCCCGGGAGCGATCGTGGCTACCGTCGTCAATAATCAACAGTTCCCAATCGGGTTCCGTTTGGGCCAAAATCGAGGCCACCGTATCCGCCAGGGTGTCTGCCCCATTGAACACCGGCAGCACGATCGACACCCGCGGCCGGTGGTTGTCCTCGGTGCTGTTGTCCTTGGTGCTGCTGGTTTCGGTGCTGCTGGTTTCGGGTTCGGTGGCTTCCGTGGCCATGATCTAGGTGCTGCCTAAGCGCTGCGAAGGGCCACGATCGGATCCAGCTTGGCCGCCTGTTGGGCTGGAATTACGCCAAAAAAGAGACCAATCCCGCCCGAGACACCCACAGCCACCCCGATCGCGGTGCTGGAGGGGGCCGCTTCCAAGTCCGTGGCCGCGCTCACCAAGGCCAAGCCGCCCACGCCAACGGCCGTGCCGATCGCCCCACCCAAACTAGCCAAAATCGTCGCTTCAATCACAAACTGCATCAAAATATCCCGTTGGGAAGCCCCGATCGCCTTGCGCAGCCCAATTTCTTGGGTGCGTTCCGCCACCGACACCAGCATGATGTTTGTGATGCCAATGCCACCCACCAGCAGGGAAATACTGGCGATCGCCACCAACATCACCTGCAACGTGCCGGTGATCGCCCCCAGGGTGTTTTGCAAATCCTGCTGGTTACGAACGGTGAAATCATCCTCGCCCACAATTTTGTGTCGTCGGCGCAGCAGGTTTTCAATCTGGAATTGGGCGGCCCGCATCACCGTTTCATCCCGCGCCGACAGGGAAATATAACTAACACTGGTTCCATAGGGCGATCGACGACCCACCAACCGGTTCGCCATGGTGCGCAGCGGCAAAAACACGGTCATGTCCATATCCATGCCGAAGCTGGATCCCTTGGGCTGCATCACCCCAATCACCTCTGCCCGCAGGTTGCGAATGCGCACAGACTGCCCGATCGGGTCTTGGCCGTTGAACAATTGCCGCGCCACCTCAGACCCCAGCACCACCACCCGCTGCACCCGTTGGCCATCGAGCTTGGAGATGAACCGGCCCCGATCGACCTGGAAATCTCGCACTTCGGTATAGTCCGGCGTGGTGCCAATGACGGTGACGCTGGCGTTGCGGCCCCGGTAGCTCACCACCTCGTTCCCGGTCAGCTCCGGAGCCACGGCCACCACGGTGGGCACTTCTGTAGAAATGGCCTCCGCATCTTCCAGCACCAGGGTTTGTGGGGGCCAAAGGGGCCGGCGATCGGCCTCCGGGCTGCCGGGGCGAATAAACAAGGTATTGGGGCCCAAGGATTGCACCTCGGCGGTCACAAACCGTTGGGCCCCCTCGCCCACCCCGATCGTGGCAATCACCGAAGCATTACCAATCACAATCCCCAGCATGGTGAGGCTGCTGCGCAATTTGTTGGCGGCCAAGGTGGCGATCGCCATTTTGAGGCTTTCCCAGAGGTTCATCGGTAAGGGCGATCGTCCGGGCGATCAATGAGGGGACTGGAATTTGCTTTGGACTTTGCTTTCAGAGTTAATCCTAGCGAACTCCCAAAACCCTGCGGCGATCGCTGAGTTTAGTAGCGTGGCTGTTTTAGTTCGATCGGTCAGGTCAAATGACTGTTGCTGTTGGGCGATCGGTAGGCAGCGAAGGTATTAATCTCTTGATTACCACGACTGACTCCGCAACATTGACCCACGCCCTACGAGTTGCGGTCAAAGTTCCGTAAATGAGGGCATATTCCGCAGTGATAGGACAACGCCCATAATGCCGGAGTTAGACTGCGCATCCTTGACAACACTCTGCTGAAGAGAGTTATCCTGTACATGCGATCTAATACATAGTTAGGCGGCAACTTGCCTGATGATTTAGTAGCTAGCTTCTTTTGACAAAGATCTTACTCTTATAAATTAATATCCAAACAAGGAGGCAAGAAATGAGTGTCAACATTAAATTTGTGCTGCCCGGTGGAGAGACTTTTCTACTTAGTGGAGAAGAGGGGGAATCACTCCTGCAATTAAAACAATCCTATCCTAGTGAACTTAACGATTTGGAATGTGCTTGCGAAGGTTCACTTGCTTGCTCAACTTGTCATGTCATAGTAGACAAAATTCACTATCCCATGACAGGAGAAATCTCGGACGAAGAAAATGACATGCTTGACTTAGCTCCTAAAGTAACTGCGACATCTCGTCTTGGTTGCCAAGTGAAACTGACAAAACAGTTAGAGGGAGCAATCTTTACAATACCTAGCAATAACCGTAATACCAGTCTCTCTAGTCGTTAGCTGGCTCCGCAGAACGTTCCTGCACTCGTTCTTCAAGGTTTCTTATTTTCTCGAAAACGCCCAGAGGGTGAGTTGGAAAGGCATCAGCAAAGGTAGCCCCTTGCGGTATCTGATTCCAAAAACGCTCAGCGCGATCGCTGATCTTGTAGTGCGTGTTTCTTTGCCGCTACTCGATCGGTAGGCAGCGAAGGTATTAATCTCCTGATCACCACGACTGACTCCGCAACGTTGACCCATGCCCTACGAGTTGCGGTCAAAGTCCCGTAAATGAGAGCATATTCCGCAGTGATAGGACAACGCTCATAATGCCGGAGTTAGACCGCTAAACTCTGGGCTAGGAAATGAAGTATTTCAACTTAAATGATGGAAAGATTTCAGGATACAGGAGATACAGTTTAAATGATGGAAAGATTTCAGGATACAGGAGATACAGTTCAATCATTTCAAGATCAGGTTCTTGTGCGCTGTCCTCATTGTGGTTCATGTGCTGTTGTGCGTTGCACCACTCCTGAAAATTTCCGATTTTCTCCTCGCAGGTTTTCCTGCAAAGCCTGTGGTTCCTACAAGGATTGGGCTGAAAGTACAATTTCAAGAACTTGGAAAAATGAGCCACCAGTAGATGATTATTTTCATTACCCTTTATGGTTGCAAGCACCTTGTTGCGGTCAAACGCTTTGGGCTTACAATTTTGAACACTTAGATTTTATTGAAGTATTTGTCAGCGCAAGATTGCGAGAAAGCCAACGCGACGAAAATGATCTTTGGTCGAATCGCAGCTTATTTTCACGCTTGCCGAAATGGATTCAATCAGCTAAGAACCGAGAAGCTATTTTAAAAGTTATCAATAAAATTCGTCAATCAAATGAGGGCGCTTTTCAGTAATACCTCCTAATACAGCCCTTACTTCGATTACTAAGCACAGTCGCTTGTAGGGTGGGCAGTGCCCACCGAACCGTTGCTTCATGGCATGTGCGATATGACGTGCCAATTATTTTAGGTAAAGGCTGTAAGATGATTGTCCTCAAGTTATTGACGAAGCGGCATGATCTAGGAATTCTAGTGCGGCAGGCTGTCGAAAATTGATTTATAAGAAACGTGACGAGGATTAAAGTCGCTGACCAGAAACGTTGGGTTTCGCAAAGTCAATGAATAAAAAATATGGCAAACTAAAGCTATCTTTGAGGAAAATTCATGAAAGCAATTGTATGTGTAAAGTATGGATCTCCTGATGCTATGCAGCTTAAAGAAGTAGAGAAACCAACTCCTAAAGCAAACGAGGTGCTAATTAAAATCTATGCAACAACAGTAACGTCAGCAGACATTCGCATCCGAAAGGCTGACCCATTCCCCGTAAGATTTTTCTACGGTTTCGCAAGACCTAAAAACAACACCATACTCGGGTCGGAGCTGGCCGGAGAAATTGAAGCAGTTGGTGAAAATGTAAAACAATTCAAAGCAGGTGACCAAGTATTTGCTGGCGCAGGAACCAGCCTCGGTGCAAATGCTGAGTATATTTGTCTGCCTGAAGCAGGAGCGGTGGCGATCAAGCCTACCAATATGACCTATGAGGAAACTGCTGCTATTCCTTTTGGAGCAACAACTGCATTGATCTTCCTAAGAGATAAGGGAAAGATTCAGAGTGGGCAGGAAGTTTTGATCTATGGCGCTTCTGGAGCAGTAGGGATGGCTGCCGTACAGCTTGCCAAATTCTTTGGCGCACAAGTGACCGGAGTGTGTAGTACAGCGAAGTTAGAACTGGTGAAATCTCTCGGATCTGACAACGTTATTGACTATACGAAAGAGGATTTCACTCAAAATGGTAAAACCTACGATATTATTTTCGACACAAGCGGCAAAAGTCCATTTTCAGGCTGTCTCAGCTCGCTAAAAAATAATGGCATCTATCTTAGAGCTGTTCATATCAATCTATTGCCGATACTCCGAGGGATGTGGACTTCAATTACCGGCAGCAAAAAAGTCATAGGTGGGGTAGCGATCGAGCGTAAAGCAGATCTAATTTTCCTGAAAGAGTTAATTGAAATGGGCAGGATGAAATCGGTCATCGACAGGCGTTATTCACTGGAACAGACCGCCGAAGCTCACAGGTATGTTGAACAAGGACATAAGAAAGGGAATGTTGTCATTACTGTGGCGCAAAGCAGCAAAACCTAACAACATGCTGTACCAGAATGTTTAATCGGGTCTATTGATTTGCAAAACCTGTTTGTGCTTGGTGAGCGCAACCGTTGGGCGAACAAGAATCTGTGAAGATAGTCATCAATTGTCGCACTGGAAGCTTTTTATATTTTGGGAGAACTTGGTGCAACCAAAGTTGACAGATAGGCTTGTGTTGAGGTCGTTCTCAGAGAGAGATGCCGAGGGATTGTTCCGCTACCTGTCGAGAAAGCAAGTGAATTGCTTCGCTTCAGACAGAATTGAGACAATGGATCAAGCAATGAAGGTTGTGGAGGAACGACAGAGAACTGATAAGTTCATTGCTGTCTGCCTGAAAGAAACTGATGAACTGATCGGAGACCTATTTCTCCAGAAAGAGGAGCCAGACACTTACAGTGTGGGTTGGAATTTTAACGCGGACTATCAGGGAAAAGGATATGCTCTTGAGAGCGCTAAGGCGCTGCTAGACTATCTTTTTAAGGATAGAGGTGCAAGAAGAATTTACGCTTATGTGGAAGAAGATAATATTCGCTCTCAGAAGGTCTGTGAACGCCTAGGCATGAGAAAGGAAGGATGTTTCAAGGAATTCATCACGTTCATCAATAATGATGACGGAACGCCGAGATACGAGAATACAATGCAATTTGCAATCTTAAGAAAAGAATGGGATTCAACGAAAGACATCGATATGGAGAAGAAATAGCCGCCCAACATTGACTTTAATTTGATGATTTTGGAACAAAATTGCAGGTTAAATCAGCGTTAGACTAAAAAAAGTTCTGAGTGTTCTTGAGGGAGAATATAATTTTGGCTTAGGTGTTCTCCTGAAAAGCTGTAATCCTAGCGATCGCACCCGATCGACTGTGCTCGACTCACCGCGCTGACTGCCCGCCCTGTCTATCCCATGACCTTCTTTAATCTGCGCCCCGACTGGCAATTGCGCGATCGCGAAGCAACGGATCCAGCCCTGTTTCTCAATCGCCGCCGATTTTTGCAATCCCTCGCCGGGTTCAGCATTGCCGGTGGTGTTCTGTCGCTGACGGGTTGCCAAAACACACCGACTGGCGAGCTGGAAGCGGCCCCACCCCCCGGCCCCACCACCATGCGATCGCCCTTCGTTGGGGTGCAGCGCAATTCCCAATTTGCCGATCCGCAGCGAGCCGTCACGCCCCAAGACTTGGCCGGCCGCTACAACAACTTCTATGAATTTGGTGGCACAAAGGACATTGCCCAGCGGGCCCAACGGTTGCCTACCAATCCCTGGACCGTGGAAGTGTCTGGATTGGTCAAGCAGCCTAAAACTTGGGCGATCGAGGATTTAATCAAAGCCTTTGAGATTGAAGAACGCATCTATCGGTTTCGCTGCGTCGAAGCTTGGGCGATGGTTGTGCCTTGGCTCGGGTTTCCGATGCGCAAACTGATCGAAGCCGTCGATCCTTTGCCCGATGCCAAATTTGTCCGCTTCACCTCCTACTACAACAAAGACATCGCGATCGGGCCGGCCTGGGCCTATCGCGACCTCCCTTGGCCCTACACCGAAGGCCTCACGCTGGCGGAAATGGCTAACGACCTCGCCTTTTTTGCGGTGGGTAACTATGGGCAAATTTTGCCGAAGCAGCACGGCGCACCGATTCGGGCTGTCCTGCCTTGGAAATATGGCTTTAAAGGGGCTAAGTCGATCGTCAAAATTGAGTTTTTGCCCCGGCAGCCCCTGACCTTTTGGAACACTCTGGCTCCTGATGAATACGGCTTTGAGGCCAATGTGGATCCCCTGGTTCCCCATCCCCGCTGGTCGCAGGCCACGGAGCGGTTATTGGGATCGGGCCCGCCGCTCGCCTGGAAAACGGTTCCCACCCGTCCCTACAACGGCTATGGACAATGGGTTTCTGGTCTTTATGCGTAGGTTAATTATTGCAATGATCATCAAGCTGTAACGATCGCCTCGACCGCTGAATTCTCCACAAGCCACAATGGCCAAAGTTCAGGATTTACCGGCCAGCAGAGGAGGCGATCCAATGCCGATCGACTTTCAAAGAGCTTTGGTGATGCGATTTTGGCAGTTGGCCCGCTGCCGACCCGTTGCGGGGTATGCCATGTATTTGGATGTATTGGAGGGGCGATCGGTCTTGGCCATTGATTGCCGGGCCCAGAGCGCGGCCCACAAGCTTTGGGAACAGCGGGCCCAACTTAATCAAGCGGCCTGTCAGCTTGGCATTGAGCGCTTGGTGTTGCGGGTGCGGGGTGAAATTTGGCGATCGCCCTGGCAAGCTACGGCTACGGATTCCTAATCAATTACCCTTATTAATTGCCCTTGATCCCAAGGTGAATTTCTGGCAATTGGTGAACCGTGCCGCATGAATCGCTGATTGCTGAAAAATTAGCTCAAAATTTCGATTTTGCCAGCTAATTCTGTCGGCTGAAAGGTCTCATAGAGCAACAGCAATTGACGCACTATCCGCCCGATCGGGAGGGCCAGCGGACTATAAACCACGCCCCCATGATCTTTTTGCGATCCGGCAAACTTCACCAGCGTCACTTCCGCTGTCACGAAAACCAATTGGTGGCGATAGGCAAACAAAAGCTGGGTGGCATCGCTCTGGTTCTGGAGCTTCACCTCTGTAGGCCGGGTGGCCCGCACCCCATAGCCGCGCAGGGCTGCGCTGACGGCGGGATCAAGGCTGTCGTCTAGGTAAAATCCCAAGCGTGGTTGGCTCACGGGTTGCGGGGGTGTCAAGAGCATCTCAGGATTGGATATAGCCTGAAGCGCGATCGATTGCAATTTCCTGAAACTTTCCGCACCCTTTCGCGGCCGCTCCGGAGCGATCGCCACAACGCTCAGGGATGAGGTGGGCTAACGGCTCGATCGGCACTCAATCACTTGACCGAAAAACGCTCAGTTAAGGACGCACTCAGCCCTAATCTCCGCGTAGCTCACTGAGGCGCTCCTGAAGAACGGAGACTTGGCTTCGCTGAAATCCGGCAACGAAGGCCAGGTCTTCGTGAATGGCCAAGTCCATTTCACTGCGGTGGTCAAAGTAATAGGCCATAGCTGCATAGAGGGCCGCCAGGGGCAGTTGATAGCGCCCAGCGATTTCCTCGATCGATTGGCCAAGTCGTAGATGCATCAGGGCCACATCGGTCACGGTAATCCGGGTTCCGGCCAGCCGCGGACGACCGCCCCGAATCCCCGGTGTGGTTTCAATATGGCGTGACAAGCTTTTACTCATCGAACTGGGCTGTGCAAGAGTACCCATTTTGACGTGTATTTTCTGACATGTATGTTTTGACATGTACTGGCGGCGCATCGAGGTTGAACTTTACTCAAATTTTGAGAGGTTGTTCCGATGCGGCCCCGTCGCGATTGTCACACTTTGGTCAGCTTTTGGGCCGCCAATGACATGGCCAGGAGTATGGCCAAAATCCGGGTGATTGGATTGCTGGTTCAAGCTTTGATTTTAAGAGAGCGCGGGGATCTTTGCCGGTCAGGGTCAAGCCCTTAATTCGGAGGGCAAACTAGCGAGACTAGCGGGGCAAATCACCGCCGTTCAGTGGCTCCGTAGGAGGCTGTGCCAGTTGATTCAAGGCATCGGCTAAATCTTGGGTCAGGGTGGGGGCGGCCACCTTGGCCGGGCGATCGAGATATTGTGCCAACGGGAGCGATCGCCCAATCATCACCCGCACACCACAGCGCCAACCCACCTCCGGCGAACCATATTCCACATGAATCGGCACGATATGCACACCCGAATGGCTGCGTTCCGCCTGGATTGCCATCCGCGCTAAACCGGGCTTGAGGGGGTGCAGGTGGCCATCGCGGAAAATGTCGCCTTCCGGGAAAATCACCAGGGCCTTGCCCGTTTCCAGCACTTTAATGCCATGGCGAACGCTGGCAATGCTGGGGTTGGTGGTGTCTACGGGAAATCCACCCATGCGCTGAATAAACCAGCCTTGGAGGCCTCGGGAGGCTTCGTTGGCCGAAACCATGAAGTGCAAATCGGCGGGGCAGATTGGCCGGCCAATGGCGCAGGGAACCACCAAGGCATCCCAGCGCGATCGATGGGTGGGGGCAAATAGGAGCGATCGGGCGTTTTGGGGCAGGTTTTCCAAGCCCTCGATCGTCACGGAACCAAAATAGGTTGGCAACACAACCCGTCGGGCCAGGGGATAGAGCACCCGCGCGAGCCAAGGCAACACACAGGAGCGAATCGACCCAGAATCAACCACATGATCCATGGCTTGATGAGTCGTGGCTTGATGAGTCGGGGTTTGGCAATCCTGGGTTGGGTGAGTCGGGGCTTGAGTTGTGGCTTGATGGGTTGGCCCCGGCGCTGCTGGGGAGGCGGGCTGCTGTTCGCTGGGAGAATCTGCCCGATCGCCGTTGTTGGAGGAAAGATTGCGTTCCGCATTCAGCGGGTCGTCTAGCTGCATTACCGTCCCCCGCGCCGTCCCTGGCACCGAATCACTCACCATCGACATGGTGACGGTGCTGCTGGCCGGTCTGGATGGCCCTTGGACAGTCGGGGCGTTCGGCACAACCTCAGTAGAAGCAGAGTTTAGACGCATCATGGGCAGCTAGAGTTCCCCGACCGGTTGGATATTCTTCATGGTTTCTGAGGCTAACAATACCAGGTTGATTCTGCTGGCCAGTTCATGCACCGTCTGGACAAGGGCCGGGGCGGGGATCGGTGGCTGGGGGCCGGCGTTCTCGCCACCACAAGCCTTGGGCGAACTGGCGCAGACCCGAAGTGAGCGCAACTTTGTTGACCAGGTACGTTGATGGGTGGATTGCTTTTTGTAACAAATCCTTAATAATCATTCTATGGGATCTCACCCCCATGGAATTTCACCCCGATCGCGATTAGCGGCTCATGGTCGCCAGGTTTCTACCCAATTTCTGCGAAATGCCTGCGAAATCTTGGCTCAATCCCGCGCTCCTGTTGGTTCAATCTTTCTGATGGTTCAATCTTTCTGAATTGAGTTTTTTGCGCGGGTCTGGACTGGTCTTGAGTTGATTCCCAAGTTGATTCCTGAGCTGATCCCCAAGTTGATTCCCAGCCAAGCTTGCGCAAACCCTAAGCCTGTTGGGCTTTTTCGGAGCGCTGTCCGAATCTTTTGCTAAATTCTTTGCCAAAACCCTATGTACGAAGCTACTGCCCGATCGAACGATCGCCCTGTCATGACTCCCAAGGGCGATCGACCCCAGCCCGCCCTTTTCAAAACCTTTTGGGCCGATGCCCTATCCGTTTTTTGGGGCGACTGGCTGAAATTGCGGGTGCGGGTTGGGCAGGTGGCCGCTTCGGGGCTGGTGTCCCCGCTGATTTATATCCTGGCTTTCGGGTTGGGGTTGGGAACCTCCCTTGATGCCGTGGCTAAGCCTTCCGCAGGCGATAGCTATTTGGAATTTATCTTGCCGGGGATGGTGGCCCTGTCTTCCATGGCCATTAGCTTTGGGGGCACAACATTTTCAATTTGCGGCGATCGCCTGTTTACCAAGACCTTTGAGGAAATGCTGCTTGTGCCGGTGCATCCCTTGGCCATGCATTTGGGACGGATGATGGCGGGCATTGTGCGCGGCCTGCTGACGGCTGGTTCGGTGATTTTGGTGGCGGTTCTGTTTACGGGCAAGGTTTGGAGCTTTTTAAATCCGCTCTTTTTGCTGTTGCTGGTGCTCAACTGTGCTGTGTTTGCGGGCTTGGGGGTGATCGTGGGCCTTTCGGTGCAGTCCCTGGAAATGGTGGGGCTGTACAACAATTTTCTGATTGTGCCCATGTCCTTTTTGGGGGCCACGTTTTTTGACCCGGCCAAGTTGCCGCCGCTGCTGAAACCGATCGTCTATTGCCTGCCCTTGACCTACACCAGCATTGGTCTGCGATCGGCTGCTTACCTTCCCCTGAGCGAGTTTCCTTGGTACAGCATCCCAATTTTGCTGGCGGTGGCCACAGTGTTGGCGTTTTTAGGGGCCCAGCGGTTTTCTCAGCAGCAAGATTAGCGGTTGTTCCCGGGGTGAATGGATGGCGATCGCTGGGAATCGGTTGCCATGGTTTCGCAGCAGTCGATCGCGCTTGGGTTTCGATCGATCTTGATTGGTAGCACCTCAGTGGCGATCGGTCGTAATTGGCTGAGCCGTTATGGGTTCGCCGGAACCGCCAGAAGCCATACCCAGTCAATGGGGATCAAGATCGCAACATCAGGCGATCGCGATCGCAGACTCTAACGGGTTTGCGGCCGAAACTTAAGGCTAGAGCGCTTCATAGTCTCTAACCCTGTACTCTCGCAACTCTTGACCCAGTGCTTGGGTTGGGTGCGCCCGGTGCTTCCATTCCTCAACACAGGACAGCTCAGAAACTGGACAACGTGATCCTGAGCCTGAGCCAGGGCCCCGAAACAGAGAGTCAGAAAACCGCTGGATGGTGATTCAGCCCCGCCTCGATCGCAGTGTGAACCCTGTTAATTGCCGCCGAAACCAAGGCGCGATCGAGACCGGTCAGAATCAGGCACTTGTTGCCAATCCGATCCAGCCGTTGACGACGGTGGCTAGGAGGTAAAAAGCTATGCAACGTCAGGGATTAGAAGGTCTGGTTCGGTTTTTGCAAGAAGATTTGCAGTTGAGTGCCGCAGATTTGGCGCTGGCCCTCAAGCACCCCGACAGTGGCAACAATCTGCCAACGATTTTGTGGCAATACGGAGCAATTACCACGCAACAGCTCGATCGGGTGTTCGATTGGCTGGAACGGTGGATGTCGCCCGAAGGAATTTAACGGCTGGCTGTGCGCGGTTGAGAACAGGTGGTTGGACAAATTTGGCCCAGCTCGGAGCCTTGCAAAGTAGCTCCGAGCAAAGCCAAAGCCGATGCAAAGCCGATGCAGAGCAAATTCAGGGCCCAAGGCTTAAAAGCGCGTTGGGCGATCGCGCCAAGGCGGTTCGGTTCTGACGACCCCCCAGTTGCTCATTTGCTTGTTAGATTGTGCTTGTTCATCGGAGACCATGCGCACCGTCCACCCGCGAGGTTTGAATCGTGGCCCCAGAACTGAACCCCATGTCTAACTTTTGGAAAAGCGAGCCAATCACCGATCGCGAACCGAGCGAATCGTTGATGCGATACATCCAATCCCTCAATCCGGAAACGATCGCCCATCTGTCGCGGCCGGCTTCCCCGGAAACGATTCGGATGATGGAGCACAACATCGTAGGTTTGCTGGGCGTGTTGCCCAGCGAGCAGTTTGATGTGTCCATCACCACCAACCGCGAACATTTGGGGCGGCTGCTGGCTTCGGCCATGATGAGTGGCTACTTTTTGCGGAATGCTGAGCAACGGATGAGTTTTGAAAAGTCCTTGCAAAACTGGTCGGGTGATTTGGCTGGCGACGCGCCGACGGCAGATTAGGCCCGATTCGGTTCAGTAGCCGGTTGTTTTATGAATCTTGGGTGATTTTGCGTTCCTCAATTGCTGAAATCTCAGAACCGCTGCCGGTTTCGGCGGCGGTTTTGCAGCGATCGCTCCTGAATTGGTACGATCGCCACGGCCGCGACTTGCCTTGGCGAAAACCCCCGGATGTGTTGGATCCTTACCGGGTTTGGGTTTCGGAAATTGCCCTCCAACAAACCCAAGTCAAAACCGTTTTGCCCTACTACCAACGGTGGTTCGATCGATTCCCCACGATCGCGGATTTGGCGCAGGCCGATTTGCAAGCGGTGCTGAAAGCCTGGGAAGGCCTGGGCTACTACAGCCGGGCCCGCAATCTGCACCGGGCTGCCCAGTTGGTGATGGAACGGCATGGGGGACAATTTCCCCGCACCCTGGCCGAGGCGATCGCCCTGCCCGGCATTGGCCGCACCACGGCCGGCGGCATCCTGAGTTCTGCCTTTAATTTGCCCTTGCCCATTTTGGACGGCAACGTGAAGCGGGTGTTGGCGCGGTTGATTGCGCTGCCCGTTGCGCCAGCCAAAGCGCTCGATCGCCTCTGGGCCGCCTCCGAAGCGGTCGTCTCGTTCGATCGCCCCCGAGACCTCAACCAAGCCCTCATGGATTTGGGGGCCACGGTTTGCACCGCCCGAAAACCGGCCTGTTTGGTTTGTCCTTGGATGGCATACTGTCAGGCGTACCAAACCAACCAGCAGCAGCAAATTCCCGTGAGCGAACCGAAAGCACCGATTCCCCACAAAGTGATTGGCGTGGCCGTGATCCGCAATCCCCAGGGGCAAATCTTGATCGATCGCCGGCCCGCCGAAGGGCTATTGGGCGGCCTATGGGAATTTCCGGGCGGCAAAGTGGAACCCAATGAGTCGATCGCCGACTGCATCCGCCGGGAAATTCAAGAAGAATTAGGCATTGAAATTGCTGTCGGTGAAGAACTGATTGTGGTGGATCATGCCTACACCCACTTCAAAGTGTCGCTGCATGTGCATCTTTGCGAGCATCTGCAAGGGGAACCCCAGGCGATCGAGTGTGATGAAGTGCGTTGGGTCACCCTTGCCGAAATTGACCAATTTCCCTTCCCCAAGGCCAACACCACCATCATCGAAGCCCTGAAACAGCGCTTTCCTGATGCCTAGAGAAGATTGCTCCAAAAAAATCAGGCTCTAAAAATAAGGGCACACGATCGTGCGCCCTGCTTGATCTGAACCGATGAAAACCAGTTCACGAGATCTCTTGCATCCATCAGCCCCCCTTGGGAGAAGGGGTTGGGGGACGAGGGCTGTTAGCTGATTCGCGTCAGAGGTCTATTGAGTAGCTCTAGATTGAGTAGCTCTCAGGGATTTGCATTGCCCGGGCCAACTCAGCCGCCACCAAAGGCCGCGAGAATTCCGGCGGCGGCAACTCGCCCCGACGCAGCATTTCGCGCACCTTCGTGCCCGACAGGTGAATCCGCTCGTCCGGTTCGCTGGGGCTGGTCTTGGTGGTGGCCATGCTTTGGGTGCGCTTGCAGTAGAACGCGTGTTCGAACTTCAGCGGCATGATTCCTAACTCACCCGGCGCAAACTCATCGAAAATGTACTGCGCATCGTAGGTTCCGTAATAGTCACCCACGCCCGCATGGTCACGACCCACGATGAAATGCGTGCAGCCATAGTTCTTGCGAATGAGGGCATGGAAAATGGCTTCCCGGGGGCCCGCATAGCGCATGGCGCAAGGGTTGATGGCCAAAATCACCCGGCCACGGGGGAAATAGTGCTCCAGCATGATTTCATAGCAACGCATCCGCACATCGGCGGCAATGTCATCGCTTTTGGTCACTCCCACCAGGGGATGCAGGAACAGGCCATCGGTGATTTCCAAGGCGCACTTGATGATGTATTCGTGGGCGCGGTGGATTGGGTTGCGGGTTTGGAAGGCTACGATCGACTTCCAACCCTTGTCGCGGAAAGCATGGCGCGAGTCGATCGGGTCGATTTGATAGAGCGGAAAGCGAGAATCCGGCTCGCGCTCCAGCAACCAAACGGGCCCAGCTAAATAAGTCGCCCCTTGGCCATAAACCACCGCCACACCGGGGTGTTTCTCTTCATTGGTGCGATAGACGTTGAGGGCTTCCCGGGTTTTGTCGTAGTGATATTTCTCTGTCAGCTCCAGCACGCCAATGAAGCGACCGGTGGGATCGTCTAGGCGCACCAATTGCCCTTCGCTGAGGGTGTTGGCCTGCTCATCGGTCACGGGCAGGGTCACGGGAATGGCCCAGGGCAGCCCGTTGGCCAAGCGCATGTCGTCAACCACGGTCTTGTAGTCCGCTTGGCCCATGAAGCCATCGATCGGGCTGAACGCACCAATGGCGATCGCGATCAGGTCACAGACGGCGCGATCGTCCAGGGGAATGCGCGGCAGGTGGTCGGCCTTGCTCAGGAATTCGGCCTTTTGCTCAGGGCTGGCAATGCGGTTAATCAGCGTGCCGCCGTGAGGGGCGATCGCGTCGGCTATACGGGTCATGGAACTCGGGGTGAGGTTGCTTCAAGACAATAATCAGTAAAAATTCAACACTAAAATGGTCGCCTTGTGGCCGGCTAGGGGATAGCCAGGGTTTTTCATCTCCAACCACGTTTTAGTTAAAAAATGCTCTTTAGTTAAAAAATGCCCTGGTTTGTAGATATAGCCTAATCACGAGGGGAATGACCACATAGGCATAGGATCGAAGATTTGCAATGGCAATGGATCGGCCAAGATGAACTGAAGGGTTGGGCAGCCACTTCGCTAGACAAGCTCCCTCGATCGCCCAACTCATTGCCCAGCCAATCATAAAATAGGTAAAGGCACAGAAAAGCTCAATCCAAAAGGGAAACTTGGCATTGATAATGCCAATAATGACCAATGCCAATACTAAATTAAAAGGCCAAAACAACAACCACAGCCATCGCCAGCCAACAGACCAGGGTGTTAGCTGCCGCAAAGCATCATAGGTTGTCAGTCCCATTAAACCTAAGCAGCCAATGAGTACGAAAGTAATTCTTCGGTTCCAGTCATCACCGTAGCTTAAAAACGGTATGCCAACCAACCCAAATGAAAAAACAAGACCTGTGATTGATGAAACCAAATTAGCGCCAGTTACTGCAATCCAAACTCGCTTAGAGGAATAAGTTTCGCGCTTAAGGATTGTGATTGCTTCAATAGCGATGATGGCCACCAAGCCCCACCCAAAGCTGATGAATGATGCGAAAAGAGGCAAGTTAAACAGGGGGACAGCCATGGGTGGCCAGCTATTGGCCCAAGCCGCTTGGGGCAGGGCGATCGTCACTAGCAGGGCGATCGTGCCTGTAACCCAGATCATTAGGCGGGGATAGCTTGCGGAAAACGGAAACCAACGAGACCAACAAGGGCGATTTGATTTTTGGGGTGTTGCCCTACGATGATGGGTAGGTGGATGATCCATGGGTTGGCGCATTGGGTTGGGACTGAATTTTCATTTGAGGTGGTGATTGTGCAGGGAGACAGTAATCAAAATATTAATCAGGGTATCAATCAGGACATCAATCAGGAATCTGGTCAGGGAATTCATCAGGAAACCATGAGTGAATTCCCGGAATTTTTACCTGAAGCAGTGGCCAATTTAACGGAATCAGAGTCGATCGACTTTGTGCGTCAAATTCAGCGCCAAACGATCCAGACTTCCTGGCCCTATCCCCATAGTGTATTGCCGATCGAAACCAGTTTTGTCACGGGTCAACCGCCGGAATTGCGCGATCGATTGCCCGATGCGCCGCCTATTTTGCTAGTTCATGGCTTTGACAGCTCACTGCTGGAATATCGTCGATTGTTCCCACGCTTAATCCAGGAATCCGCTACTTGGGCCGTGGACTTGTTGGGGTTTGGGTTCACCGATCGCCCTGAGAAGTTGGAATTTACCGCTGAAGCAATTCGCACCCATTTATATTGCTTTTGGCAGCAAATCATTGGGCGGCCGATGGTGTTGGTGGGGGCTTCCATGGGAGGTGCAGCCGTGATGGATTTTGCCCTCACCTATCCGGAGGCGGTGCAGAAAGTGGTGTTGCTGGATAGTGCTGGATTTGTGGGCAAACCGATCGCCAGCCGGTTTTTGATTCCGCCCTTGGGACAATGGGCTACGCAATTTTTGGCAAATAAAAAGGTGCGATCGGGCATTGGGCGCAAGGCCTACGCCGACCCCGATCGTTGTGCCACCGAAGAGGCCTATCGTTGCGGTGCGTTGCATTTGGGAATGCCCCGATGGAGTGAGGCGCTCATTTCCTTCACTCGCAACGGTGGTTACACCATTACGGGTGATCGCATTGCCCAACTGCCCCAAGAAACCCTAATTTTGTGGGGCGATCGCGATCAAATTTTGCCCAAAGCCACGGCCCAAAAATTCCAAGCAGCGCTGCCCAAAAGTCAATTTATTTGGGTGGAAAATTGCGGCCATGTGCCCCATTTGGAACAGCCCGATCGCACAGCCCAGGCGATTCAAAATTTCTTGGAAACATAGGGTCTGTGAATCACTTCAATAATGGGATCAATCAGGGATCAGTTTCGGCTTTTCAGATGGTTCCCCATCGCAATTCTCAGTAGTCCGTAGGGTGGGCACTGCCCACCGAGTCGTTGCTTCATGGCATCTGCGATATGGCGTGCCAATTATTTGAGATAAAGGCTGTATCCTCGCGGTTCAGATTGACGGGCCCAAAAAAGGGCGATCGCCCTCAGACGATCGCCCCATGCGAGATGAATTGAACCCAGCTTCCTAGCGGATATATTCCTTCAAGATGCTGTTGCGGTTCGGGTGGCGCAACTTCCGCAGGGCCTTCGCTTCAATTTGGCGAATTCGCTCGCGGGTCACGTTGAAAATTTGCCCAATTTCTTCCAGGGTTTTCATCCGACCGTCATCCAAGCCGTAGCGCAACCGCAGCACATCACGCTCGCGGGCGCTGAGCGTATCGAGCACGCTTTCTAGATCTTCCCGCAGCAGGTTCTTGGAAACGCGATCTTCCGGCGTTTCGCCGTCAGATTCAATGAAATCGCCCAGGCGCGAATCTTCTTCCTTCCCGATCGGGGTTTCCAGCGAAATCGGCAACTGAGCCGACTTGGCAATGAACCGTAACTTCTCGATCGTCATTTCCATCCGCGTTGCAATCTCTTCTTCCGTGGGTTTGCGACCCATTTCTTGAGACAGCAACTTGGTGGTTTTCTTAATCCGCGAAATGGTTTCGTACAAATGCACCGGTAGGCGAATTGTCCGAGATTGGTCGGCGATCGCCCGGGTGATTGCCTGCCGAATCCACCAAGTGGCATAGGTGGAGAATTTGTAGCCCTTTTCGTGGTCAAACTTTTCGGCGGCGCGAATCAGACCCAAGCTACCTTCTTGGATCAAATCCTGGAACGACAGGCCGCGGTTCATGTATTTCTTGGCGATCGAAACCACCAAGCGCAGGTTCGACTGCACCATTTTGTCCTTGGCGCGCCGACCCACATACAGCCGCTTCCGGAATTCCGGCAAGCCCATATTCAACGCTTCGGCCCACTCCCGATCGTTCGGTGCGCGATCGAGTTGGTCTAGCAGCTTTTCATGAACCCGTTCGATTTCTAGCAGGTCAGCAATTTTACGGGCCAGTTCAATTTCTTCGTCGGCGCGCAGCAAGCGAATCCGACCAATTTCTTGAAGATATAGCCGAATTGAATCTTCGGTGTAGTGCTTTTTCTTAGCAGCCGTACGGCGACGAGATGCGGCCGCTTTGCCAGGCTGCTCTTCGTCTTCCTCGTCGAGTTCGGCAGACGGGTCATCATACTCATCAATATCGACCTCATCTTCGTCCTCTGTGGTGAGTAGCTCTAGTTCGACCTCTACATCATCCACAGCATCAGTCAATACATTCATTTCTTCGAGTACGGTTTTGGCCTGGGTCATGCCGAGTCCTCTCGCTCCTTTCAACGAAGTAGGGTAGATATGCAGTGATCGGTGGGAAGTTGGAAACTGCGACGGTTGCGGAAACAGGCACTGAAGGGCTGGCAACGCCGCAGTCTGGGCTGGATTTTTTGCCGAGATCCAGATTAGCCCCAGATTTTTGAAATGTCCCAATAAACTGTAGCCTGTCTTACGAAATTTTGCCGGGACGATCGAAAATTTGCTGGCAATTAACTCCAAAAATCACAACAAACAGGCAAGAAACGGGCACGAAACAACTGATTTGACGCTGATTTGCCGCCCATGACCGATCTGGTGTCGGCTGAAGTGGGCAATTTGGCTAGGGTTTAAGTTATGAGTTATTGATATTTCCCTGGATAAGCGGCAAATGTTGTCAGCAGAGGAACGGTCTTTTTTCCTCGCGATCGCCCCGGTCATTGTCGCTGAAATACTTCCAGCGATTTTGTCTCCCTAGACAGGCTCGATTGGGGCTGATTTACAGACCTCCAAGGTGACGCTTCCGCGTTCTCATGTGCCTTCCTCTGTTGTAACACGCTCTTTTCTAAATCACAGGGCTATTGATTTCATTTGGTTTTCATTTTTCGAGTTTTCATGTTTGGGATTTGAATTGGCTCATCCTTCAGGGCGTGAAGAACAGTTCTGTGGATTGGGTGATTGGTCAGTCGATCGCGCGGTCATCAACCCAGGATTGAGCAAGTATTCAATGATTATTTATTCATTGGGCATGTGTTTGGGCATGTGTTTGGGCATTTGATCGGTCGCCCGATCAATCTCATGAGCCGTTGGTTTTGGGGAAGCCGGGTTGAGAGCATCTTCCTCGATCGAATCCCACAGCCGATCGACCGTCACAAACCGCCACCCCCGATCGCGCAGGGCCGGAATCAGTTGCGCCACGGTTTTGACCACATCCCGCCCGCCACAGGGCCCATCGTGCAACACAATCAGCGAACCGTTTTGCACCTGATCCAAAACCCGCCGCTGCACCACCGCCGGCCCAGGATGTGTCCAATCTTCCGGCACAACGCTCCACATGACCGGTCGATATCCCCAACTGCGCCACTGAGCCAAGGCCCCGGGCAAAAATAGCCCGTTGGGTGGCCGCACATCTCGCACATGGTGTTGCACCCAAGCCGGATCAAGCTGACAGGCCTGGGCGATCGCCCGTTGGGTGCGTTTTAAATCCCGTTGCAGTTCGTCTGCGCTGAGGCGGGGAAACGATCGGTGATGGTAGCCATGGAGGCCCAGCCAGTGGCCCGCATCCCAAACTTGTTTGGCAACGGCAGGGGCCCGATCGACCCAACAGCCCAACCAAAAAAAGCTAGCGGTCACCTGTTCTTGATCCAACAGGCGCAACAGGTCTGGCGTATATTTTGGGTGGGGCCCGTCGTCAAAGCTGAGAGCAATTTCCCGGCGATCGGGATTGCCGGCCCACAGACCCAAGGGAAAGCTGGCCTCCAAGACTGGATAGAGGCGTGGATAGAGCCAAGCAAATTGCATTGCTGAATGGGCCAGCTAAATTAGCAAACTAGGTTGGCTAGCTCAATTGGCGATCGCGCCGGACGGGGGCGAGGGGTTGTGCCGCCTGAACGTTACGGGTTCGTAGGATTGGTGTTTGGAGGATTAGCGTTCGTAGGATTGGCGTTGGGCAGCGCCTCGGCCGGTTGCAAAAGCCGCAGCGTGTTGAGGGCCCGTTCGTAGCCCTCGCGATCGCCCCGCCGGGCAAATAACCGGGCCGCCTGTTGCAAGTTATCCACGGCCTCTTGCAAATTGCCTACGGCCGCTTGGGCGATCGCCCGATTGTGAAAGGCCTCCGCATCGTCCGCCGCGATCGCCAGGGCGCGATCGTAGTCCTCAATGGCCCGGAAATAGGCCTGCTGTTGCACCAGCAAGTTAGCCCGATTGAAATAGGCGTTGGCGTATTGGGGATCCAGCTCGATCGCCCGGTTGTAGTCCGCCATGGCCGCCAAGGAATTGTCTAGGGCCGCGTAGGCCGTCGCCCGATCGTTATAGGCCTCTACCAAAGCCGGATTCAGCCGCAGGGATTCTGAAAAAGCCTCGATCGCCTGCTGAAGCTTGCCCGCCGCCGCCAAAGTGGTTCCCCTGGCATAGGCCGCTTGGGCCTGTTGGCTGCGGGCTGCATTGGGCTGGGCTGGTTTGGGTTGTGCCGGGCCCGGTGGCGCATTGCGGGCCGGTTGGGGCGATCGGGAGCGGGTCGGGTTGGTCGGTTGGGGACGGCGCGGCTGGGATGGCCCTTGGGCCTGAGCGGCCGGCGCGATCGGCCATCCAAGCAGCCCGATCGCCCCCAAAAGTATCCAAAATCGCCGTCTCTGTCCGTTGAATGGTTTCCAGACGAACCTAGACCGATCTAGCCCAGACCGATCTAGCCCAGACCGGCCATTCCGATCTCCCGAACATTGTCCGAGAACCGGTTGAGCCGATCGTTGTGGATCCTTAAGCCTCATCCGTCGGTTGAGAGTTAGAAGAAGGGTTAGACGAATCTCCCGGCGAAGCATCAAACAACGCATCCAGACGGCTGCGGGCATCTTCAACCGTGATTGACTTCATCACCAACAGGGGTTCACGAATCGGCTGCCCCCGATCATCCAGCATTTCCGGGTGCAGCGAGATGGGCGGTTGAGCCGATGCCGCCCCCCGCGTTGAATGATCCACTCGATCGGCCGTGCGGCCCGCCTCAGTTCCCAGTGTGAAGAGATTGCGGACTAAATTCCCGATCGCCAAGAATGCCAACACTGCAAAGGCCAGGATATACAACACCTGTAGCACGGCCGTCGTCTCCCTAACGGATGATCTCTAAATAAATAGTCTCTAACATGATCTGAGAAGGCGATTACCCCGCCGAACCCGAAGGATTCTGTTCAGCCCGGAACCGCATTGCCACATGCCAGCATTCCTGAACTAGGTTGTGCCAAGGCATGAGGGTTGACGTTTCAACACCCACCTGGGCCCCCATGGCCTCAAAGAGCAACTGAGTGCTGCTCACTTCCTGTTGGGCCTGTTTGACCCTTGCCAGCAAGCTTTCCTGTTGCTCATCGCTCAAAAACGACAAGCGCTCCGATTCCAGCAAGGTGCGCGATCGCCCAAACCAATATTGAAAATCTTCAAGCAGCGGCTGCAAGACGGTCTTCAGCAGATTGGGATCGGGAGGGGTAGGAGCCGACATAGGCAAATTAGAAACTAACCAATCTACATACAAGCTTAACGCTATTCATCTTTCGTAACATTTTTTTGGAAGATTTCGCATCATCTCTTTCAGCGATTTCCCTTTCATCTCTTTCAGTACCAAGGGCCAAGCCATGGTCAGGATGAGGGCCAGTCGTCATGTCTTGGGATCACGCAAAAACGGTTACTCTTCCATGCCCTAACCACCCCAGACAAGGGGCTTAAGCCCCTTGCCCCCACGACTCCCACGATTCGCCCACGACTCCCACGATTCGCCCTTACCCCACGACTCGTCACGATGGAATCAGGGTTTCGGGCAATTAGACGACCAGCCCTAAAGCCCCAAATCAAACAGGCGAGCAATCCGCTTGCGCACCCACTGCACCGGGTTGCTGTCATCTTCATCGGCCGCAATCAAACCCAAGGCCCGAAGCTGGGCCTGTCGATCGCGCAATTCCTCTTGGCGCACAGACAGTTCCCGCACAATCACCTCCGCGATCGGGGGATGCTTTCGCAACAACTCCGTGAACCCCCGCTGATTAATGGCAAACAGCAAGGTTTCCTCAGTGGCGCTCACCGTTGCCGTGCGCGGAATGCCCAGCATCAGCGCCAACTCCCCAAAAAAGCTCCCCGCCTCCAAATCCGTCAGGTGCTTATCCAACTCCGCCACAAACACCTTCACCGATCCCGACAGCACAATGTAAAAACTATTGCCCGGATCCCCTTCCCGAAACAGCAGCTCATCTGGCTTGAGGCGCTGACGATAACCGCACTCAATCACCCGCCGCAGATCCAAATCATTCAAATGCGAAAAGTAGTGAACCCGTTTCAGGGATTCCGTCAGCAGGCTCGATCGCGTTTCGCTGGAAATTTGGCGTTGGGCCAAGGGTGCAGGGGATATAGCAGCCGTTGGATCACTGCTGCGCCCGAGGGGATAGAGCACTTCCGGGTTCCGAAGCCACAAATCCCGTTGAGGGAAGGGAATTTCAATGCCCTGTTGATGAAATCGATACTCGATCGCGCAGTTGAGGGCATGGCGAGCATCAAACTCCCGTTCATAGCCCCGAATCCAAACCCGCAGATCAAAGTCCAGCCCATGATCGCCCAATCCCAGCAAAATCACGGTGGGAGCCGGATCATCCAGCACCATAGACTCGGAATAGGCCACATCCAACAGCAATTCCGTCACCACCAACGGGTCACTGCTGTAGGCCGCGCTGACTTTGATATGCAGCCTTGCGGCCAGGTCGTTGTAGTGCCAATTAATGACCCGTTTTTCCACTAAATCGCTGTTGGGAACGATCACATGGGCCCCATCCAGGGTGCGAATCACGGCCGATCGCAGGGCCACCTCCACCACATGACCCGCCAGCCCATCGAATTCAATGAAATCCCCCACCTTCAGCTTGCGCTCCAACAACAGGTTTAAGCCGCCCACAAAGTTTTTGGTGATGTTTTGCAGGCCCAAACCCACGCCCACCCCCAAAGCGCCGGCCGGCACAGCGAGGGAATTGAGATTAAATCCGGCACTTTGTAAGAGCGCAACGAAAATCAAAACGCCGATGCCGTAGCTAACAATGCCGGCGATCGGGCCGCGATTGCCCTCATCAATGCGGAGTTTGGCAAGCAGGCGGTTTTGCAGAAATCCCTTGATGATTTGCGCACCGCCATAAACCAGGGCGCTGTAGAGCACCAGTTGCAGTAAAAACCCGAGCGAAATAACCGTTTCGCCCAATTGAAACAGGGGCGTTTGCAGCAAATCCAGAAGGCCTTGCTGAAGGGGTTTGAACCAGTTCATGTTAGGGAGAGGTGAGCAACCTAGAGGCTGAAATCAAGCCAGACTAGCCGTTATTTGACCGCACTACTGTAGTTGAGTTGCTCGGGTGAGGAATTGATGCTGAAGCAAAAATAGTGTGATTTTTCAGCCGGGAACCGGTGATTTTTAAGCTTGAGGGGCAGTGGTGTTCGATTCTGAGGCTGCGGCCTGGGCCCGATCGCCCAGGGATTGCAGCCATTGACCCAGGGCCGGAGACTTGGATGTGAATTGCACCAGAACGTGATCCGGGCGATCGGAACCGGGGAGCACTTTGACGTAAACTTCGCGGTTTTCTGGGCCCGGGGGCAAGGTATCTGGGGCCGAGGCTTCCGCCAGGTTCAGCTTGAGATTCGTTAGGGGCTTGGTTAAGGCCTGGGGGTTCGGGGCCGGGGCCTTGCTGGCCGGGTTGATTGCCCCTTGGATTTTCAGCCAACCGCCTTTGGTAGACAGCTCCACCAAGGCAACGGCCCAAGCCTGACTGCTGACATGTTTGCCATCCAGGGGCTGAGCGGTGAATTGGAGGGGGGCGATCGGGTAGTAGGTTTCCTGGGCCCGTTCCAGGGTGAGGTGATAGGGCGCACCCACGCCGCCCACGTCGTAAATGGTGATTGGTTCAGGAACGCCCTTGGGCTGCACCTGTTGGGTGTCGGCGATTTTGACGTAATCGGAGCCGCCAGCTTCTTCAAGGGCCGATTCGGTAATCAGAATTTGCCCCCCGATCGTGTAGGACTCAATGCGATAGGTCAGGTTGACTTGGGCCCCCACCACGCCATATTTGGCTCGTTTGTAGGAACCGATGTTGCCGACCACCACTTCGCCCGTGTTGATGCCAATGCCCATTTCCAAGGGTTGGTAGCCCATTTCGCGCATTTTGGCGTTCACGCCGCCCATGGCTTGCTGCATGGCGATCGCACAGGCGATCGCCCGTTTGCCATCGTCCGATCGGGTGGTGGGGGCCCCAAACAGCACCAAAATCCCATCCCCCATGAACTCATCGATCGTGCCCTGAAAGTCCGTGATCGCATCGGCCATGGCTTCCAGGTAGAGGTTAATGATTTCGATTACCCTTTCCGGGGGCAACCGTTCGGCGGTGGCCGTGAACCCTCGCAAATCGGAGGTCAAGATGGTGATTTTGCGCCGCTCCCCGCCCATTTTCAGGCCCTCGGGATCTTCCAGCAGATTGGCGACCACTTCATTGTTCAGGTATCGGCCAAAGGTGTTGCGGATTTGGCCGGCGGTGCGGGCCAGGTAAAGGGCCACCATGGTCGCTCCCACCAACCAAGACAACAGGGGCGGCACAAAGGGAACCCACAGGCCTTGGATCATGGCCCCTTGGCAAATTCCCCACAACAGCAACACCAGACCGCCGGAACCTCCAATGCCCCAAATGGCAATCCAGCGGCGCGAGTCTGGCAGTCGTAATAACCAGGCCAGGGTGGAACCAATGGCAGCCCAGCCCACAATCCACAACCACTCGATCGGCTCCTGCCAGGTGGTGAGGAGGGGGCGATTGTCGAGGGCGGCGGCAATCACTTCACTGGTGAAGTGGGCATGGATTTCAACCCCGGCCATTCTTTGGGGCAGTTCTAGGGGTTTGCCGCTGTAGGGCGTGAGGAATAGATCGCGGCCGCTTTCGCTGATGTTGCCAATGAGTACCACCCGATCGCGGGCCCAGTTGGTGGGGAGTTTGCCATCCACCAAATCCCGCAAGGAAACGGTTTCAAAGGAGCCACTCCCGCCGCGATAGTTCAGCAGCAGTTGATTGCCCGCATCGTTGGCCCGAATATAGCCGCCGTCATGGCTCCGAAACCGCCGAAAAATGGCATTTTTGAGCTGAAAGGCTCCGGGTTCGGCGGCCACGGTTTCGGGCGCAATGTTTTCTGGATCCAGATAGAGCAGGGCCAGGTAAAGACCCAAACCGTAGATTTTGTTGTTTTCGGTGTCTTGGGTATCAATCAAAACCCGCCGCACTTTGCCATCCGCATCCACCACAAAATCATTAGTGCCCACTTGCCCTTTGGCGGCCAGGGCGGGTGGCGCGGCAACCCGATCGGCGGCGGTTTCCCCCCGTACCTTGGCAATGCCCACCAGGTAATCCGTGTTGTTAAACAGGCGCACCAGGTTGGCGTGACCCGGTTCCTGGGGCAAGTCGCGGTAAATATCCAGCCCGATCGCCCGGGGTCCCATGGCCTTTAACCGGTCGATCGCCTGGGCATAGACCCCATCGGGCAGGGTTGTGGTGCCAAACCGCTGCAAGTCGGCATCGGTGATCCCCACAATTGCCACGCGCTGGTCGGGAGCCTCGGCCGGCCGGGCCTGGAGCATTTGGTCATAGGCCAACCATTCCAGCCCTTGCAGGAGGCCAACCTCCCGCATTCCCAAAACGAAGCCGGTGGCCGTGGGAACCGCCAGCAGCACGCCCCGCCACTGCCAAACCCACCGTTTGAGCATTTTGGCCCAGGATTTCATGACTACCGATTAACCATAGAACCGGATGGGGGAAGCGGCATGGGCAACCTAATTCAGGCTAATTCAGGAGTCGAGCGCTGGCGAGGCTTTGTAGTCCCACCGATTCCAACAGGCTTTGCCATTGATCCGGTTGGGTGGTTTGGAGGGCAATGGCCGTGGCCAACGTGTCGTACCACAGGCGTGCTTCTGCCAGGACTTGGGCCCGCTGGAAGGGATCGCGGACTGCGCTGAGGCGGCGGTTAACGCTGTCCGGCAGGGCCACGAGTTTCACTTCCCCGATCGCGGCCACATCGCTGGCTCGATCGCTGGGGTCACAAACAATCGAAAAAGCCCAGTTGTAGGTTTTGCCCGTTTGCAGCGCCTTGCCAGGGCTGAGGAGGGAAATTTTTAAAATCCCTGCCTGGCCGGTGAGCGGCACGGCTTGGCGATCGATCAAATTGCCGTCTTGATCGGCCACCACCAACTCTGCGGTTTTGACCACCGTGGAGGGCACGTAAACGAAGACTGTTGGGTTGGCGCTGGTGGCTTGGCCTGACTGGTTTTGGGGCAACAACAGGGTCAAGTTGGGCCCCGTGGCCGCAATACATTCACCACCTCGAGTGCCACCGCCAGTGGTGCGATTGGGGCCGCCGCGATCCTCCGTTTGGGGAAACCGCAGCCCGGAGCGAGGTGCCCCAAAGCGAGTGCCACCCCCGATCGTGCGGTTGGGGCCGCCTCGGTTTTCGGTGTTGGGGAAAGCGGGCCCTGCGATCGAGGCGGCCTGGGCAGGGGCCAGGGAGAGGGCAATGCCACCGCATAGCAGCATGGCAACTGCGCTTCGGGTTGCCAATGGGTTCCGAGTGGGCGTTTTATTCTGAGGGTCGCTCATGACTGGTTCTCCAGCGTGTGTTGCACTGGCTTGCACCTGCATTGCCTGACGGGTTGATTACACCCTGCGATAGGAGTTTTGGACGAGAGAATGAGTGCCACAGGTTCCAAGGTCAAGGTTGGTAACGGTGAGATCGACGGGGAGCCAGCGCCCTGAAATGGGCTGACTGCCCTGGATCTCGCCGCTTCTGGGCAATGGAAATGGAATCTTAGTAATGGCTGGTAATGGCTGATTCCAATCTTAGCTGGCTGTTTTCAGTTTGCCCCTAGCCACCGATCTGGGACATGGTACGGGCGTAGCGTCCGGTGGTTCCTGATTCGCGATTTTTGAAGTTGATCTCTGGTTTGGCTTGGATCAGGTGGCTAACTTGGGCCCGCAAGTCCTGGAGGTCAACGCCCGATCGCAGTTGGCTTTTGAGGTCAATTTGCCCCGACTCATTCAGCAAACAGGGGCGCAACCAGCCATCGGCCGAAAGGCGCATTCGATTGCAGCGATCGCAGAAGCATTCAGACATTTGGCTGATGAAGCCGATCGTGCCCTTGGCCCCCGGAATTTGGAACACATCGGCGGGGCCATTGCCGGTAACCCAACCCGTGGTCAGGCCCCAGCGCGATCGAATCCGTTGGCGCAACTGCTCTGAATCAATCCAACCCCGATCGGCAAACAGATCCTGATTCCCGATCGGCATGAACTCAATGAACCGCACATGCCACTGGCGATCGAGTGTCAGGGCGGCCAAGGCTTCCACCTCTTGGTCATTGATGCCCGGGATCACCACCACATTCAGCTTCAGCGGATCGAAGCCCACCCGGTGAGCCGCTTGGATTCCATCCCAAACCTGTTGCCAGCGCGATCGCCCCCGATTCCCAATAATGACATCGAAGGTTTCTGGAATCAGGGAATCTAAGCTGATATTAATCCGTCGTAATCCTGCGTCGTAGAGCGGTTGGGCCAAATCCTTCAGCAAAAAGGCATTGGTGGTGAGGGACAGGTCTAGGGTTTCTGGAAACTGCGCGATCGCCTGGGTAATTTCCACCACCCCCGGCCGCAACAGGGGTTCTCCCCCCGTGAGTCGAAAGCGCCGAAACCCCGCCGGCATCAGCACTTCCCGCAACAACAGCAGCAACTCCCCATCGGTCAGCAAATCCTGTTGCAACGCAAACTGCAAATCTGTTCCCTCGGGCATACAGTACTGGCAGCGGAAGTTGCAGCGGTCAATCAAACTGATGCGCAGATAATCAATCGTTTCAGCGGCCATAAGTGCCCAACCCAGTTCCTGACGAACTTGTTCGTGGCGATGTGGCCAATCATTATTCAGGATCTCGACCAAAATCCGTGCTTTTTCTTGACGGGTTCGTTCATACCTAATGGGTTATCCTTAACCGGTTTACTTGGTTCATTCATCCGCCCCATGGGTTATCATCGGGGCATTCAACGGCCATCTAGGTTGGTACACTTCTTTTGGCTCGTTAGCCCCTCAGGGCTGGCTGTGCCCGCGCTGTCCGCCGTGGACTGAGCCGCCGCCGATCGCCCGCCCGCTTCATTCGGTTTGGTCGATCGCGCTTGGTGTCTTCGTTGCCAGCCAACGATTCACCAGCTCAGGGCCTTCCATTCAGCCGCCGCAATTTATAAATTTTTTAGTCCAATCCTGAGTCCAATCCTGAGTCCAATCTTTCGGACTTTGCGGATTTTTCGGATCAACCAGTTTTCATAACCTAGCGTCGGGCCGCAGCACCCTGCCTTGGCAGTCACGGTAACTGACTGGCCTAGCCTGATCGCCCCTATTGATTTCTTCATCAAAATGGCCGCTGGCAGCGAGGCTGTCCGATATGCTATTCCGTCTACCTTCTCGCTGACGACCCGTGACTACCGAAACCCTATCGCCCACCGTCGCCGCTCCTGACTCCCGAGTCAATCGCCAGTTCATCGCCATTTTGGACTTTGGCTCCCAATATTCCGAACTGATTGCCCGTCGGATTCGCGAAACCCAGGTTTATTCCGAAGTTCTGTCCTATCGCACCTCCGCAGAGCAACTGCGACAACTTAGCCCCAAGGGCATCATTCTGTCTGGCGGCCCCAGTTCCGTCTATGCCGATGGTGCGCCCCTGTGCGACCCGGAACTCTGGAACCTGGGCGTTCCTGTGCTGGGCGTTTGCTACGGAATGCAGTTGATGGTGCAGCAGTTGGGCGGCCTCGTGGAAGCAGCCGATCGGGGCGAATATGGCAAAGCGGCCCTGTTTGTGGATGATCCCACCGACTTGCTCACCAACGTGGAAGATGGTTCCACCATGTGGATGAGCCACGGCGATTCTTGCACCCAGTTGCCCAGCGGGTTTGAGGTTTTGGCCCACACGGACAACACCCCCTGCGCCGCGATCGCCGATCACCAACGCAAACTCTACGGCGTGCAATTCCACCCGGAAGTGGTGCATTCCGTCGGAGGCGCGGCCCTAATTCGCAACTTTGTTTATCACATCTGCCATTGCCAACCCACCTGGACCACGGAAGCCTTTGTGGAAGAGTCCGTGCGCGAAGTGCGGGCCCGCGTGGGCGATAAGCGGGTGCTGTTGGCCCTGTCGGGCGGGGTTGACTCTTCCACCTTGGCCTTTTTGCTGCACAAGGCGATCGGGGACAACCTCACCTGCATGTTCATTGACCAGGGCTTTATGCGCAAAGGCGAGCCAGAGCGCCTGTTGAAGCTGTTCCAAGAGGAATTTCACATTCCCGTGGAATATGTCAACGCCCGTCGCCGCTTCATCAATGCCGTGGATGGAGTTTCCGATCCTGAGCAGAAGCGCAAAATCATTGGCCATGAATTCATTGCCGTCTTTGAAGAAGAATCCACCCGCTTGGGCCCCTTCGATTACCTGGCGCAGGGAACCCTGTACCCCGACGTGATTGAGTCGGCGGACACCAACATGGATCCCAAAACCGGCGAGCGCGTTGCCGTGAAAATCAAGAGCCACCACAACGTGGGCGGGTTGCCAGACAACTTGCGCTTCAAGCTGGTGGAACCGCTGCGGAAGCTGTTCAAAGATGAAGTACGCAAGGTGGGCCGGGCCCTCGGCTTGCCCGAAGAGATCGTGAAGCGGCAGCCCTTCCCCGGGCCGGGCTTGGCCATTCGGATCTTGGGCGAAATCACCGATGAGCGGCTGGATATTCTGCGGGATGCGGATTTGATTGTGCGGCAAGAAATTAACCGCGCTGGCCTTTACAACGATGTTTGGCAGGCGTTTGCGGTGTTGTTGCCCGTGCGTAGTGTGGGGGTGATGGGCGATAAGCGCACCTATGCCTACCCGATCGTGCTGCGGATGGTGACCAGCGAAGACGGCATGACGGCCGATTGGGCCAGGGTTCCTTACGATTTGCTGGAGACCATTTCCAACCGGATTGTGAACGAGGTGGAAGGGGTCAACCGGGTGGTCTATGATGTGACCTCCAAGCCGCCGGGCACGATCGAGTGGGAGTAGGGCTGATTAGGGGTTGGCTCGATCGACCTTGATTAATCTTGATTGGTCTCGATTAACCTCGATTCACGGAGCTTGATCGAGATCCCTTGAGGTCGATCGAACCAGGTGCTCTCCAAAGCAAACCCTTCAGCTTAACGAAATTTCCCCAATTAAACCGATCGCTCCCCAATTTCCCCGCTCAATTCGTTGATGCGGGGACGGTTATCCTGTGGAAAACTAAACATTTTCTGTGGAAAACTCGGCCGCTCTTGTGGAAAACTCAGGATTTTTAACCAATTATTAAATCTTCTTTAAACTTCCTTATGGGTGAGTGAGTCCATGCTGTAGGTCAACTGATCACTCTGATAACCGTTGGGTTCCACATGGATGGTCATGCGCACGGGATGGTAGTGATCGCAAAGGGCTGACTCCACCGCTTCCGTGATGTCGTGGGCCCGGCGCACGTCCTCCGCCTCCACCACCAAATGCATTTCCATAAAGACTTGCCGCCCCAATACGCCCCGTGAGGCGATGTCGTGGCAATTGACCACACCCGGCACGCTCATCACCAGACTGTGAATTTCTTCGGGGGGAACAGCCATGGCATCAATCAACCAAGGCAGGTTCGATCGCAACACATCCCAGCCACTCTTGAACACCAACAGGGCCACGGGGAACGCCAGGGCCACATCCAGCCAGCGCTGTCCCCACCAAACGCCCAATAACCCCCCAATCACGGTCATCGTGATCCATACGTCACCCATGGTGTGGCGAGCGTCGGCTAGCAGAATGTTGCTGTGGAGCTTTTGGCCCCAATGGCGTTCGTAGAGGGCCACCAAAATATTGATCCCCAACACCAGCACGGTCAGCCCGATCGCAGGGCCGGAGACGTTCACGGCCTCGCCCTGGCCGGTTAATCGCTCGATCGCCCCTTGCGTAATTTCAAAGCAAGCCACTCCCAAAAACGCAGCGATCCCCAAGGCTCCCAGGGCTTCGTATTTTTGGTGACCGTAGGGATGTTCCCGATCGGGGCGAGGATCGGCGAGCTGGCTGGTAACCAACCCCAGCACGTTGCTGGCGCTATCTGTCACGCTGTGCAGGGCATCGGCCAACAGGCTCAGGGAACCGGTGGCCCAACCTACGAGGGCTTTGATCACCAACACCAAAAGATTCAGCAGCAGCGTCAGCCACAGGATATACCGAATCTTTCGCTGACGTTTATCGGGGCTAAGGAAACTGGCAGAGGCAGACATGGTGTTAGGCGGTGGTCAAGCCAAGAGACCGCGAGGGAGGTTGAAAAAGGGTCAATGCTTTTGGGCATTGCGGCATCACTTCTAAGCATTACTTCTGGGCATTGCTTCTGGGCATCAAGACTCATCAGAGTGACTGGATGCATCGAGGGCGGGGCGATTGGGAGCAGATTCAACATCCAACTTTTTCGCCCGTTGTTCTTGGAATTGTTGCCAAATGCCAGCAGACCAAAACGACACCAGGGCGATCGCAAACCAGTTCACGCGATCGTTAGAAGCGCCCAGGGCCACCGCTGGCCAAACGTAGGGAGCAACGAATTGCAACAGGGCGATCGTGCCAAACAAACCCCAGCCCAATTGGCCATAGCGTTGCCAAATCCAGATGCCTGCGAGGGCCGCTAGGATGGGCATCCAACCATAAAGGAACTGCAAACCAGCATCGAGCGTTTCCATGAGCCTTGTCAGTGATTGGAAAGATGGGGTGTTTGGCAACTTGTTTGGTTGGCAACTTGTTAGTTAGTGACTAGTCTATTGTCAGCTAGTTCATCGGTAACTCATTCACAAGTGCAAACTCAGAATAAATCACCATCAATTCATCGCCAATTCAGCACTGATTTAGTGTGAATTAACTGATGTGAATTAACTGATTTGCCAACCAATTATCTTCCCGGTGAATGAGTTTGGCTGATTAACTAGAAGATTAACTAGAAAACCAACCAGACAACCAAAAGCCAACCAGAAAATTAGCCCGAAAACTGGTAGGCAAACTGTGTTTTAGTAATAGCCTTCGGGTCATACCAATCGGTGAGGGATTGGAGTCCATCAAACAGTTTTTTGGCCCGGAGAGCGCTGCGGGCGGAGAAGTTTTCCGCGTCTTCTCCGTAAGCAAAAGAAAACTCAACCACTGAAGGCTGCTTTTGGCGCTCGGGGTCTACATACCAGGCGGTGAGGGCCACTTCTGCGTCCTGTTTGCCAAAGTCAATGATCGCCCCGCGTTGCACAAACTCTTTGGCAACAAACTGATTCACAACGGTCAAGGGTTTGCTGGCCGATAGCTCCAGGGAATCAACCCCCGGGAAGTTGGTGGCCAAGTCCCCGATCGTTGTCCAATTTGCTGATTCCACAACGGCACTCGTGGAATGGGAAAACTGACTGCGGAAGGGGGGAACAATGTCCTCTTCAAATTTGGTTTCGCCCTTGAGCGTGGGGGTGGAAACATCTGCACCCCAGGCAATGTAGCGATCGGGCGATCGATACTTCAGCATCACCTTCGTGCGGGCGGGTTTGCCGGCCTTCAGTTCCACCCGACGGCGCACGATGTAGCCGGTGTCGAGTAGGTCATGTTCTGGTGTGTCCAAAAACACCACTTCCCGCTTCACCAATTCGCTGAGTTCGCCTGTCACCTTCAGTCCCAAACCTTCTGCAAGGTTGCGCACAACTAACCAAAATCGATCGACTCCAGCCGCTCGATCGGTAAATTGATTAGCCTGCAAAATCACTTTGTATTCACGAGATGCAACACAAGACATGGGCAAGCCTTCTAGAAAGTAGCGTTCTGGGGAGGGGAAGCATTGGGGCGATCGGGGCCATCAGGGAAATTACCTATGGATCGATCGCCCATCAGAATCGGTGCTGATCAATACCTGAGATGGCTGAAAATACCTCGGTGATCACTCAGACTGCCGTTCCTTATCCTTCATAACCCAAATTCTTTGAAAAGAAAAACTCAAGTTCATGAACTGTCACTCAGAATTGCTCCATCATGGCTTCGTAACTGCTAATCATTGCCGTTTGCTGGTAACCATGATTGCGATTCATTCGTGACAGCAACATTGCAAGCATGAACCAGCGATCATCGACTCATGACTAGCGCCTTGATCGCCAGCCATTTGCTAGTGATTAACTTGCCAATGATTTGCCAATGATCTATTCATTATTTGCCATTGGCCAACCCGCTTGTTTGCTATTCATTGCTAATTACTGAAAATAGACATGGCCTCGGCCTCATCCGTTTCGCTTTGAGATTGGGGTTTACGACCTAAGAGCCAATAGGTGGTCATCATGCCGCGTCCTTTAACTTCCAGTTCACCGCGCGGCTCTAAGAGGAATTCTTGGCGCAAAATTTCGTAAACCGCTTCGGTAACCTGAATTTTGCCGGGTTCCCCCTGGGTTTCCATGCGGCTGGCCACGTTCACCGTGTCGCCCCACAGGTCGTAGGCAAATTTCTTGATGCCAATCACCCCGGCCACCACGGAGCCGGTGTTGATCCCAATCCGAATTTGGAAAGGCTTGCCACTGGGGGTGGTGAATTTGGAGATGGCCGCTTGCATGTCCAAGGCCAGTTGGGCCACGGCTTGCACATGGTCGGGCTTGGGGACGGGCAAGCCGCCCACGGCCATGTATTCGTCCCCGACGGTTTTGATTTTTTCGAGGTCGTGGTTTTCGGCCAGTTGGTCAAAGGTGGAGAAGATTTGATTGAGGAGGTTCACTAGCTCGATCGGGCGCATTTGGGCAGAAACGGGCGTGAAACCAACCAAATCGGCAAACAGAATAGTTGCTTCGGCATATTGTTCCGCCAAGGATCCTTCGCCCTGTTTGAGGCGCTCGGCGATCGCCTTGGGCAAAATGTTCAGCAACAGGCGATCGGACTTTTCTTGCTCCATCACCAGGGCTTCTTCCGCCTGTTTGCGCTCGGTGATGTTTTGGATCGTGCCTTCGTAATACAGCAGTCGCCCATCCCCATCGAACACCGTGCGGGCATTTTCGGAAACCCAAAAGGTATCGCCATCGCGATCGAACACTTGCGACTCAAAGTTATAGATCGTGCCTCGATCGGCAATGACCGTGAGGAAGCTGCCCCATCGTTCTGGATCCACATAGAATCGGCGGGTGCGGTTTAAGCCCAAGGGGCCGAGCATTTCCTCGATCGAGTCAAAGCCAAACATCTTGGCCAAGGATTGGTTACCCCCCAAAAACTGACCATGGGGGGCGCACTGAAAAATCCCTTCCACCGCGTTTTCCACAATGCTGCGGTAGTTTTCTTCGGCCCGTTGCAAGGCCTCTTCCATTTGCTTGCGATCGGTCACATCCCGGGCCATCGCCAGGAAAATTTTCTGGCCTTGGGATTCGCGCATTCCCACCCGAGTTTCCACGGGCAAAGTGCGGCCGCTCTTGCAGCGATACATGCCTTCCACGGTCACGGGTTGCCCCGGTTTCATCATGGCCCAGATTCGATCGTGCTGATCCAAGGAAGCCAGGGTGTCGATCGCCCGCACATTCATTTGCAGCAACTCCGCCTTGGAGTAGCCCAACACGGTGCAAACCTGTTGGTTCGCATCCAAAATTTGCCCATGCACGTCATGCACCAACATCAGGTCGCCGCTGGCCTGTTCCGTCAGCATTCGGAATTGGGCTTGGCTTTCACTGAGGGCCTGTTCCGCCTGTTTGCGCTGGGTGATGTTGTCCGTAATGCAAAGCAGATATGCCACGCCTCCGTTGGGATCAAACAGCGGCACTTTCACCGTGCGCAACACCAGGGATTCATTGGGCCCAGTCACCTGCTCTTCGGGAATTTCCAGCTCGCGCCGTTCTTCCACGGCCTGCACGTCCTGTTCCAGGATGGTGGTGGCTCGCTTAATGGGAAACAAATCATCGGCGTTTTTGCCCAATGCCCGATCGCGCGGAATGCCAAAGAGCTTTTCGCTGGCTCGATTCCAGAGCACAAACCGGAAATTCTGCCGCACATCCTTGACATAAACCGCCAACGGAATATGTTCAATGATGCCGTCGATGAAGCGCTTGGCCCGCAGCACCTCGGCAATCAGCCGCTTGCGCTCGGTGATGTCTCGAATCGCCAGAACGGCACTGGTTTGGTTGTGGTTGGGTGCGCCGTCGGGATCCGGTAGCGTCACATTAGACCAAGCAATTTCCAGGGAATAGCGATCGCCTGCTGAGTTGTGAAATTCATAAGCCGTGTTGCCCGAACCGATTTCCAACGCCCGGGTGACCGGATGCAGAGGTGCGGGCAGTTGTTTGCCACGATGGATCAGAGGCAAGCAGTCAATTAAATCTTGGCCAATGACTTGCTCATGGGACTGCTGGACTAACCGCTCAAAGGCAGGATTACACCATTGCACCTTGCCCGCTGGATCCGTCCAAACGAGGGCATCGCGTACGGAGCCAAGAACCGTTTCCAGCTTCTCTAGGGTCGATCGCAACTCATCGCGGGACACCTCCAACAGCGCCAAGGCCCGCCGCCGCTCCATTTCCTCCAGGCGCTGTTGGGAATAGCGCAGGTCTTCTTCTAGGCCTTTGTAGTCCGTGATGTCATGGACTACCAACAGGGCGCATTCCATTCCGTGGAGATAGAGCAACTCCGCCGACAGCAGCACCGTGCGGATATCTCGGCCCTTGGTGCGGACTGGAATTTCCTGGTTGCGGATGCTGCTGCCCCGTTGCAGGGCCTGCATCACGGCCAGGCGATCTTCCGCCCGCAGCCAGATGTTGAATTCCATGCTGGCAAAGCCCATCATTTCCTCGAAGCTATAGCCAAAAATGTCGAGGAAACTGTCGTTGAAGTCCAAAACGCAACTGTTATCCAGTTGCATCAGACAAATGCCGCTGGGGCTGGCGTAAAAGATTTTGGAAAACTTGGTTTCGGAAAGGCTGAGGGCGCTGGTGCGTTCGCGGATGCGTTCTTGGAGGGTGTCCCGATCGCGCTCAAAGGCCGCCATGGCCGCCCGCAACTCCCGCATCATCAGCCGCACTTGGCGGGCCGCTTCATCTAGCTCTCGCAGACCCGTGGGTTCAATGGGGCCCGTAATGTGACCGCTGGCCATGGTTTGGGCCGTTTGGGAAAACCGGGCCAAGGGTTGTTCAATCAGCCGCAGCAACAACCAGGCCACACCCAGGGCACAGCCCAGGGAAAGGAAAAGAACGGCGACGGTGAGGGCATTGCTGCCCGGATCGCTGAGGCTATCGATCGGGGCGGCCACCAACACCACCCAGTTAGGTAAATTCGGATTCTTCAGAGGTTGGGCCCAAAGGCGATAGGTTTGGTTGCCCAGGCGAATTGTGGTCGATCGCTCCCCATCCCACTGTTCCAAGGGGCCGCTGGCCTGCTGCCAACGCTCCAGCAACAGGGGCCAGCGATTGCGGGCTGGCGGCTGACCGGCCTGGGTCGATCGCTCACTCAGGGCCAACAGTTGCCCTGATCGATCGACCACCGCCACATCCACATCCCCCAACTGGGCCAGTTCCACCCCCAACGGTTGCAAAGACACCGCCGACACCGACACCCCCAAGCGCCGGCCATCGGCCCCCACCACCGGCTCCGCGATCGCCGCGATCGGGGTTGCCGTCTGTTCGCTCAGGGGCCACAGAAACCAAGTGGGCCGGCCCGCCAAGGTGGCTGCCCGAAACCAAGCCTCCCGCTCGATCGCAAAATCGCCCTGGCTGCGCAGCAGACCCGATCGATCTCCTTGGCTGTTGGTGTTGTAAATGGCCAGCCCCTGATTCGGTTTCGGCGGCGCAGCCCACAGCAGCAAAGATCCCGTTTCCGTGCGTTCCACCGCCGTCAGGGCCCCATTGTCTCGGCCAAAGGCCGCAAATCGCAGGGCCCGTGATCGCTGGGACTGTTGCCACAGCCAACGCTCCAGGTCTTGGGGACTTTGGGCCCACTGGCCCCAGCGGGCCCCATCGCCCAAGGATTGATTAAGCTGAATTGCACCTTGCAAGTGGCTCACCAGTCGATCGCTAGCCCGGGCCCCCAACACCTGCTGCCATCGTTGGGCCGTGCGATCGCTTAAATCGCGCACCTGCCAGCCATAAATCCCCTGGCTAATCACCAACGCCACCCCCACCGGCAGCACCACCCCCAGCCCCAGCAGCCAACGCAACGACAACCGCCTTGGGCTGCCGCCGATGCCATCGCCTGTCTGTCCTCCCACCAAACCCATTCGCTTCGTTCCTTTGTGGCCGTTGGGCAACCCGATCGCGCGGCCCCAACCCCTTTTATCAGGCTTTGGTCAGCCCATCAGCCTCGCTGCGTCCAGTTTGTCCTGCGCTCATGTCCTAGCTTAATCAACAAAATCATCAATCCAATATCACCACCTCGATCGCCACTTCGATCTCCACCCCGATCGACATTCCGATCGACAAAAAAGGAGGATGTCCCCATGGAACATCCCCACCATTATCTTCAAATTGTTTCAGATCCCCGGATTTCAACGAAAAGGATCCAGAAATTGAGTTTCCAAACCTGCTTCGAGGCGGGTTTCTATCTGTTTCCTCAGCCTAGTCTCGAACCAGCTTCGAGGCCAGAATTCAGAACGCTTACAGACCCACACCCACCAGCGTCTTTTGGGTCAAACGCTCATAGGCCGCCCGCATCTTCAGACCCGTCAGCACTTGGAACAGACCCGAACCATTGTTCGAGCCGGGGTAGTCGCGGTGCTTCAGCAACAGCTCCGTCATTTCGCCGTAGTACTTCGCAGAGGTGTTGCTCAGGTGGCTCTCTACGTAGATCATCTCTTCGAGATTCTCGAACTGGCCATCTACTTCCAGCACCGAAACTTGGTTGCCGTAGTAGGTGTCAGGCCCATAGAACAGCTTCATGCCGGGGTAAGAGCAGGTCAGCTTGCGGCCGCAGGGAGTCCAGTGAATCGTGGAGCCTTCATCAAACAGATACACCGGCTCGAATCCTTCAACACCCGTGCGTTGCATCATCCGCACCCGCAGGATCTTGCGCTCTTCGTCGTTGGCAATCAACTGCGTCGGCAGAATTTGCAGCACCACATCGGCATGGGTCTTCTGCGGGTCAATGTAAGCTTCAAAGTCCGGACGACGGGCCTCGATCGCGGTCAGCACATCCTCATAGGTGTGACCCCGTTCAGCCATGTCGCGTTGAATCTTCCAAGCGATTTTCACCTCATCGCTGATATCGAGGTAGACGCTAAAGTCCAACAGACTGCGAACGCGCTCGTCATAGAGCGGGTGCAAGCCCTCAATCACCACAATGTGGTTGGGGTGTACCACTTCCGGCGGATCGATCAGGCCGGTTTCGTGGTTGTAGATGGGCTTATTGATGGTTTCGCCATTCTTAAGGGCTTTGATCTGCTCATACATCAGATCAAAGTTATTGGCTCTCGGATCCAGAGCCGTCACACCCGCTTCCTTACGTTGCTTGCGGTCTAGACTGTGGTAATCGTCCAGACAGATCACGGTCATTAACTCTGCGCCGAACAAGTCTTCTAGGCGACGCAAAAAGGTCGATTTACCGCACCCGGAATCGCCGGCCACACCAATTAAGACGACGCGATCTGGCTTGCTGGTCATAAGTTTCCTCTATATCACTAGACACTTTGGCTGGGATGTGTGGCGTGCTCGGCAGCGAACAACGCCTAAGAAAATCCCTGCAATTATCGCAGTCAATTGATGCACGATCAAAGCGACTCGATCAAAATCATGCACGACATCGGGTCTGCGCTCTATTTGGCATGAACCCCAAGGGCATGAATTACACCGAGAACCGTTGCTTTGGGAAATGAATCGGCCATTGATGATCTCCAAAGGAGAGGGCAGCAAGTGCTGATTCGAGACCCCAATGAAGCGGCCATTGACCTGTCGCGATCGCTGCGACCAGCGATGTGCAGGGCCGGAGCCGATCGAACTGTTTCGTCAATTGCTGGGTGACCGTTGCGAAGTTACCGTTGCGAAATAACGAAACCGCGATCGGTCATCAACGCATTACCGGAAGCAGGGCATTGCCGAAAGGCATTACCGGAAGCCGGTTACCAGGGGATTGGTGACCAAAGGATTGCTGGAAACCAGTGCTCCCCAAGCAACTTCCGCAAGCGTTAACCGCAACGTTGCGATCGCACAAGTTGTTTAACGAGCACGTTGTCTAAAATTAATAGTTCGTTAAGTATTTTTACCAAGCGAACCGTCAGTAGCGTATCAGACTGATATCGTTCGTGCAAGTTTAGGTTAATGGGGGTCTTGCCTGGCCGATCGCCCCATTCTTTACCTGGCCAGCGAGCTGCCATTGCCCCCGCAAGCGCAACCGTTTCTCGAATCCCAGCGAAGGCCTTGCATCAGAGGGGCTAAAATCTTTGCAGATCGAAACCCACTCCTAAACGTTGATTAGAGTCATAGCAAGTCATGTATAGTCCCAGTGCAGCCGGGAGCGCCAGCAACACAACTGCCGGAAACCGCGTATTTCGTTACGAAGTAACCGGGTTACGTCAAAGCAGTGAATCCGATAAAAACGGTTACGCGATTCGCAAGAGTGGCAGCGTGTTCTTTAACGTGCCCTACAGCCGCATGAATGATTTCATGCGTCGCATCGCTCGGCTCGGGGGCAAAATCGTCAACATTGTGGCGGTGACCGTGGATTCGGGCCATGATGGCTTGACCCCAGCCGCTCCGGTGGCCGCCGCCGCCGCTCCGGAACCGACCCCGAGTGCTCCGGCCGAGCCGCCCGCCGCCGTCAGCCATGAGCATATTTTCCCCACTGATGTACCGGTCAACACCTACAAGCCCAAAAATCCCTTCACGGGCAAGGTGATTTCCAATGAAGGTCTGGTGCGCGAAGGTGGCGAAGGGGTGGTGCAACACATCACCTTTGACCTGAGCGGCGGCAACCTGCGCTATCTGGAAGGCCAAAGCATCGGCATTATCCCGCCCGGAACGGACAAGAACGGCAAACCCAACAAGCTGCGTTTGTACTCGATCGCCTCGACGCAGCATGGTGACTTGCTCGATGACAAAACGGTTTCCCTCTGTGTTCGCCAATTGGTTTACACCAACGATGCGGGCGAGCGGGTTGAAGGGGTTTGCTCCACCTTCCTTTGCAATGTGAAGCCCGGCGATGACGTGACCATCACGGGGCCCGTGGGCAAGGAAATGCTGTTGCCCGTGGATCCAAGTGCCAACATCATCATGATGGGGACTGGAACCGGGATTGCACCGTTCCGCGCCTTCCTGTGGCGGATGTTTAAGGAAAACAACCCGGATTATCAATTCAAGGGTCTTGCTTGGCTGTTCTTTGGTGTGGCTTATACCGGCAACGTCCTGTACAAGGACGATCTGGAAAAAATGCAGGCGGAAAACCCTGACCACTGCCGGATTACCTACGCCATTTCCCGGGAACAGAAGAACGCCCAAGGCGGCAAGATGTATATCCAAGACCGCATTAAGGAAAATGCGGATGAGCTGTGGGCGTTGGTGCAACAACCCAATACCCATGTTTACATCTGCGGTCTGCGCGGGATGGAGCCGGGCATTGATGAGGGGATGTCGGCGGCCGCGTCTAAGTTTGGTGTGAACTGGGCGGATTATCAGAAGCAGATGCGCAAGGAAGAGCGCTGGCACGTGGAAACCTACTAAACCTTGAGGATTCAGCTCCTACCCCGGTTTTGGGCTGGAATGGCTGAGTTGGTTTAGGGATTGCCACGAAATTGAGGGGGCCGTTGCGATCGCGACGGCCCCTTTGTATTGAGTATTGAGTTTGATTGGCTTTGGGTTGAATGGGCGTTGAATGGCGAGTGCAAGTTCTACCAATTCAAGTTCTATCAATTCAAGCTCTACCAATTCAAGCTCTACCAATTGTCGTCCCAGTCATCATCGGGGGCCGATCGATCCCAATCGTTGACCTGAGGGGCGGCGGATTGGGGGGCGGGGGGAGTCAGAACGCGATATTCCGCATCGGTGACGGAGCGCGATCGCTCGGCGGGCGGCGGCAATTCTGATTCTGGCTTTGAAGGTTCTGTGCCTTGGGCCGTTGCGGCGCGATCGGCCTTGGGTGGTGCTGCCGATCTTGCGGGTGCTTCTACTTTTGGTGCTTCTACTTTTTTGGGTGCTTCTGCTGCTGGTTCTGCTAAATCGTCCTCGTCCCGTTGATAGCGAATGGAGTAGCTGGTTCCTTCGCGGCGGGTGGCAGCGGGGCGAGCGGGCGCTTCAAGGGGCTTAGGTTCTGGTTTTGGGGGGGCGGCCTGAGGGGCTTGGGGGCGAGCCGGGGCCGGGTCGGGGTCAAAGGGGCGATCGATCCGATTGGTCGATCGGGGACGATCCTGAGGCGGCGATGGGTTCGATCGGGGCGGACTCGGCTGGGTTCGGTTGCTGTCGGGAGCCGCTTCTGACCATTCATCCCACTCCGGATCGTGATTCCAACCTTTCTGCGGGCGATCGGGCACAGTCCAATCGGCCAATTCCTGCTCCAGTTCGGCGGCAGTTGCAGAAGGGCGCGGTTCCGCTTGCAGGGAAAACAGATGCGATCGCCAAGAGGCGTTGCCCGGTTGACCTTTCGCTTGGCCCTCGTTGGCCGATTCCCCGCTGCCCCACTCGTCCTCCAACTCATCGCCTAAGGGCTGATTAATCAAACGCTGACGGGGCGATCGAGACTGCTCGGATTCGGGGGCTGGCCGTCGATCGATCACCGGACGGCGAGGCGGCCGGCCCAATTGAACCAACAGGCCAATCAGGCCCATCGTTGCGGCCCCCGCAGCCACCGCCCCAGCCAGCCACCACCCCAACGGCAAAACCACCATCGGCCGGCCAAACACCACCAAAGGCAGCAGGGGCAAGGGGTTTTGAGCTGCTAACAACAGCAACCCCACCACCAACAGTAGCAATCCCAACAGGCGCGCCATTACCCGCTCTCTCTCCTTCTCCGGACGACCTTAGCTGTTTCGTGACCTGGCCGTTCAACCAACCTAGCTCGGATTGGGGCCGATGGGAGTGCTTCCGCTGGAGGAGGGATGCGGAGCGGTCTGGCCTTGGGTTTGTAATTGGGAATCCCTGAAAAATGAGAATGGCTGCAAAAAGTTCAACAAGGGGGTTTAGCCCGGCAAGTCTTCGGGCGTTTCGTTGCCCCCTTGCCAGCGCCGGAGAGGCACACAGTCGATCGCCAGGCGATCGAGCGCCCTGGCCACCACAAAATCCACCAAGTCCTCAATCGATTGCGGTTGGTGATACCAAGCGGGGATGGCCGGCACGATCGCCGCGCCGGCCTCGGCCAACTGGGTCAGGTTCCGCAAATGAATCAAGCTCCAAGGGGTTTCCCGAGGAACCAACACCAACGGTCGCCCCTCCTTCAGTTGCACATCGGCGGCCCGTTCCAGGAGATCGCTGCTTAAACCCGCTGCCAATTTGCCCACGGTGCTCATGCTGCAAGGCATCACCACCATGCCCAACGTGCGATAGGAACCGCTGGCAATGGTCGCCCCCACGTTGCCGAAACGATGGCAGATGAGCTGCCCTCCGGTGGGCACGCCGGCCTGCGATCGCCAAAAAGCTTCCTGGGTCAAGGGTTCAAGGGGCATCTGCACTTGGTTTTCTGACTGCCAAACCATGTGGGCCGCCTTGGAAGCCACCAGTTCGATCGCGTAGCCCGCTGTTAACAGCCACTTCAGGGCCCGCACCGCGTAGATCAAGCCCGAAGCTCCCGAAACTCCCAAAATCAACGGTCGCTGATCCGCTTGATCGCGCGATTGAGATTGATCAAGATTTGGGGAGATGTTGGGGCTAAGTTCTGTGTGCTCAACGCTGCCGATCATCGGCCGGGCCGCCATTTCACAGAACAACCGATCGCCTCCGTGAAGGCAATCGCGATCGGCTGTTCATCCAAAAAACTGGTGATCGCATCCCGCAAATAAGCCTGCGTGACAACGGATGGATCCTGGGGGCTGTCATCCACCGCGCCAATGTAGCGCATCACGCTGTTGGCATCCACTAAAAAAGCCTGGGGCGTTTTCTTGGCCCCGAAGCAGTCCGCCACATCCTGGGTGGGATCCCACAGGTAGGGAAAATTCAGCCCCCGCTCCCGAGCAAAGACCTTCATCGCATCAAAGCTATCTTCGGGGAACTGATTGGCATCATTGGCATTGATCCCGATGAGCGTTACGCCCTGTGGCTCAAATTCCGCTTGCAGAGCCTTCAGCCGATCGAGATACATCCCCACGTAGGGGCAGTGATTACACATGAAAATCACCACCGCCGCTTTGTATTGACCGAGATAGGTCGCAAAGTGGTGTACTTTGCCATCGGCCCCAGGAATTTCAAAATCGGGGGCGTATTTTCCGATACGTTCCATAAGCATGGGGGTAAGCCAGTTGCGCCGCGCTCAGACGGCTAGTTTGCTGGGGGTCTCAGCGAGGGGGTGCCACTTCGCCGAGAGCCGTCTATCCGGAAGCACACTTCCATTGATTCTACGAGGATTCGGCCAGATTCGTGCGCTGGAATCATTTAACCTCAAGAACCCTAAGCCGTTTGCGCCAGGATGGGAATTGATGAACTTGCGATCTTTGGTCGATCGCTGGGTGTGCAATATTAAAGCGACCTTGAAGCGGGGTGTGATCGGCTGTCGTCGTTGAGATTCCGGCTTGGCTCAGGATTGGCTACGGATTTGCCATAGATTCACCCTGCCATGCGGGCGCGATCGGTTGGTTTCTAGTTCCGAAATCAGCGGCTCAGTAAGGCTCAGGATGGGCAAGCCTTGGCAAGTCATGGATCGGCCATGCCATGCAAGCTCTCTGCAAGATCTCAATTTCGGATTGCGAGATTTCAGTAGGGGGTTGCAAGTCAGGATGGGATGGACAATTCGTCGGAATTTGTCAGGATTTGCCGGGCGATCGGGCGCTTTGTAAAATATCTACGTGAAATTACGCAATTAATTCGCAAATCTTGGCATTAAATCGCACTCCGCAAGAATCGGGCCAAGGGATGCGGAAAACAGAAACCGATCGCGAATGGCTCGAAAAATTGGGGCGATCGGGGTTTGGGCAGCACCTGAGGCCATGCTTGAGACCAAAATTTGGAAAAAGCAGTGGGGAAAGGCAGCGGCAAAAGGCCATTGGGAAACCCGTTGGGAAACTGGCACAATACCGAATTGGAGTTCTGAATCCCCAGCATGGCTTGCTCCCGGTTGGTTGGCTGGTTGTCGGCTGAGCCATGGATTCATGATCCAACGCACCCTATTGCACCTTTGCCACTGCCATGACCATTGCGATCGACTTTGGAACCAGCAACACGGTGGTGACCTATCTCAACCCCGTAACCGGCAATCCCGAAACCCTGGATCTCAGTGGACTTTCGGTGCGACAGTCTCCCAACCCGCCGCTCATTCCCAGCCTGTTGTACGTGGCCCAGGCGGCCGAAGGTCAGGTGGTGGCTGGTCAAGCAGTGCGCGATCGGGGGCTGGATCAATTGGCCGATGGGCGCTTATTTCGGGGATTCAAGCGGGGGATCGGAACCGCCGTCCAAGGATTTGTGCCCGAGTTAGACGGGCGATCGGTGGACTTTGAGCAGGCGGGGCAGTGGTTTTTAGATGCCATCGCCCGCGCCCTGACAGAGCAGCAGTTTTTGGGCGGTGCAGGGGCTGGGTCACAACTGATTTTGACCGTGCCGGTGGATAGTTTTGAGCAATACCGCAATTGGTTAACCCGGGCGATTGCCCAGTCGGCCTTGGGGCAAATTGAACAGGTGCGTTTGCTGGATGAGCCAACGGCGGCGGCTTTGGGCTATGGCGCAGGCGATCGGGACTTGGTGTTGGTGGTGGACTTTGGTGGCGGCACGTTGGATCTGTCCCTGGTGCGGCTCGATCGCCCCAGTGCCACCAGCGCCGGCCGGCCCTTGGGGTTTCTGTTGAAGTGGGGGAACCGCGCCATCGAGGATTCCCAACAAACCGTGAAAACCGCCAGGGTTTTGGCCAAAGCAGGCTTAAACCTGGGCGGATCCGATTTGGATAACTGGATTGTGGACTATTGGAGTCAACAGCAATCTGCGGTGGATTTGCCAAGCAATGCCTTGGGTAATTCCTCGGGCAATCTCGCGGGTCATTCCTTCCAGAAAACGCCAATTTTGCTGCGATTGGCGGAGCGGGTCAAAATTGCCCTTTCGCATCAGGAAACAGCCCAGGAAGTCTACTTTGATGACGCGACGTTTAATAGCTTGGAACTAAGCCTTTCACGCACGGAATTGGAAACCATTTTGCGCGATCGGGGTCTGTTTCAACAACTTGATCGCGCGTTAGATCAAATTTTTCAGCAAGCTATTCGCCAGGGACTAGAACCCCAGTCGATCGAAGCGGTGTTATTAGTAGGTGGCACTAGCCAAATTCCTGCCATTCAGTCCTGGATTCGCAACTATTTCCCTGCCGAAAAAGTGGCCACCGATCGCCCCTTTGAAGCGATCGCCCAAGGAGCCTTGAAACTGGCCAGCGGCTTAGAAGTGCGCGATTTTCTCTATCACGGCTACGGAATTCGCTATTGGAACCAACGGGAAAAACGCCACAGTTGGCATCCCATCATCCCCAAAGGTCAGCCTTATCCCACCGCCAAGCCCGTTGAATTGCTCTTGGGAGCTTCCATTGAAAATCAGCCCCAAATTGAACTGATCCTTGGAGAATTGGGCGACGAAGAACAGCGCACTGAAATCTTTTTTGATGGCGATCGATTGGTCACCAAAACCATCGGCGGTCAAGCCTCAGTGCAACCGCTAAATGATCGGGATGGCGCACGCAGTTTGGCTCAACTGGATCCGCCTGGAATGCCTGGCATTGACCGAATTCGGGTGGCCTTTGAAGTGGATGCCAATCGCACCTTGCGAGTCACCGTTGAAGACTTGCTGAGCGATCGCACCCTGCTTAACCAATGCCCGATCGCCCAACTGAGTTAAGTTCTGGTAAGTCCCGCCATCCCTGAACTTGCTGTTAATCCCTAATTCATCCCTGAACCAGCGCCATGGGCTGCCCAAGGGGTGTTTCGCCAGCTCGCAGCTCCCCCAACCGACAGGCCACATTGGGGCACGATGTGCAAGGGTTGGCGAGTATTGACTCGTATTCGTTAGCATGAGCAAGATAAAACATTCAACTTCAGTCTTGGCTGCATTGGGCTTCATTGGGTGCTATTGGGTGCAATAGAACTCCGATGTGGTCTAAGCCCCCATGCTGAATTCACCTGAGTTCGGGATAGTTTGAAACCTCGCAACTTCTAATGGGTAAGCTAGATCCCAAAAGGCCGTTAGCAAACCATTAGGTACTTGGGGTGGGTAAGGGTAACTTCAGAAGTTCCAACCCCAACCCAAGATCAACAACAATTGACGGTTTCTGCCTATCCCTTGCTCACGTTGTAACTGTTGACTGGTCTCCCAATTTTGATCGCCCTGATCCCGATCATGCGTCCTCGATTTTGGGTTGGGGAACCGAAATTGCCATGGCTAAACCTAGGGTGTCTTTAGGACTTTCCCGGGGTCTGGTTGTGTCATTTTTTACAATCAATTTCCGACTATTGTTTCGATTGTTGTCGCCGCTTGATCCAGCCAACCTGACTTAGTTGAGGGAAATTTGACCTGAAAGTCGCTGAAGCAGGATGAAAGATTCAACAAACTCCACCTGCAACCCGACTGATATCAACCACTAGCGCTTTAGGTCTTAGGAATTTGGGGGGTTAGAAATTTTTCAGCATCGATCACCACTAGTCCTTGGCCCATGGATCCCAATCCCAGTGCGCTCATCACCCATCGGAGCTAGTTGTCTCTTGGTGCATATCATTCCTGTCCATTGACCGCGATCGCTTTCGAAACGCGATCGATTGCCAAAAATAGTGCTATTCAGGAGTTTGAGTTAGGGGGTAACCAACAGCGCTCTGGAGTGCTGAAGCGGGGTGAATCGCCCCCCTAGTTGCATCACTCCAGTGCAGCAGAATCCAGTCGTGCTGAGTGAGGATCACCTGTCAGAATGCGCAATTCGATCACCGCCCGCACCGATGCCAATGTTGCGGCCAGTTACCCATCACTCTCATCTAGTCCTCTCTCCCACCCGATCGCATCGCCAGACATGGAGTCCAGCCGCAAACACTACTCACTGTTGATCGTTGACGACACTCCCGACAACGTGGATCTGTTGCGGCGCTACCTGATGCGCTTCAAGAAATTTCGCATTCAAAGTGTTGAAAACGGTCAACTGGCCCTTGAATATCTGCAAAATGTGCCACCTAAGGATCATCCTGACCTGATTTTGATGGATGTGGTGATGCCAAAGCTGAACGGGTTTGAGACCTATCGCGCTTTGCAAACCCTTTATCCTGACTGGGATGTGCCCGTGATCTTCATGACGGGCCTTTCGGACTTGTCCAGCAAGCTCGAAGGGTTGGAACTGGGCGCAGTGGACTACATCATCAAGCCCTTTCAAAAAGAAGAAGTCTTGGCCCGCATTGAGCTGCAATTGCGGCTTTTGGACTTGACCCGGCAGTTACGCGCCAAAAATGAAGAACTGGAGCGGGAGGTGGCGGAGCGGCAGCGGGTGGAAGCCACGCTGTTGACGGTGAATTTGGAACTGGAGCGCCTGGCCACCAGCGACGGCCTGACGCAGGTGGCAAACCGTCGCTGCTTTGACACCACGATTAATCGCGAATGGCAACGCCTGGCCCAGGATCATCGCCCAATGTCGTTGGTGCTCTGTGATGTGGACTATTTCAAGCGCTTCAACGACCATTACGGTCATCAAGCGGGAGACGATTGTTTGATTCAAGTGGCCCGCACCTTGCAGGATGGCACACGCCGGGCGACGGATTTGGTGGCTCGCTATGGGGGGGAAGAGTTCGCGATTCTGTTGCCAGACACGGACTTGACGATGGCAGTGGAGGTGATCGATCGACTGCGACGGGCGATCGAGAACTTAAAAATTCCCCACGAGCGATCGGAAGCTAGCCCCTGGGTCACGATTAGTTTGGGCTTAGCCTGTCAGTTTCCCAAAATGGGCAATACTCCCCAAAATCTGATCGCCGCCGCCGATGCGGCCCTCTATGAGGCCAAACAGCAAGGGCGCAATACCTACTGCAAGCGCTATCTCTTGGAGAGTTAGGGCCAGCTAACCAGTTGCCAAAGGCTGGGTGCTTCGATCCCTGAGCATTCATCCCCCAAAATCAACGACTTAAAATCAGCGGCTCAGAATCAGCGGCTCAGAATTTGCTGCCCAGAATTAACCGCCCAAAATCAGCAGCTCAGAATTCGCTGCCCAGAATTAACCGCCCAGAGTTAATCGCTCGCAATTTGCGATCGGTTCTGTTGCCGGTCTGTTGCCGGTCTGTGGTAGTCTCAGGCCGGTTTTGAGCGATCCCCAGCGCCATGAACGTCACGCCGACCGAGATTCCCGATGTTTTGCTGATTGAGCCGAGGGTCTTTGGAGACGATCGCGGCTTTTTTTATGAGAGCTTCAACAGTCGCACCTTCGCTGAAAAAACCGGCTTGGATGTGACCTTTGTGCAAGACAACCATTCCAAGTCCGTCAAAAATGTCCTGCGCGGCCTGCACTACCAGGTGCAACAACCCCAGGGCAAATTGGTGCGGGCCGGAGCCGGGGCGCTGTTTGATGTGGCGGTGGATATTCGGCGCGGGTCGCCCACTTTTGGTCAATGGGTGGGCTATGAGCTGAGTGCCGAAAACAAGCGCCAACTCTGGATTCCGCCGGGATTCGCCCATGGGTTCCTCACCCTGACCGATACGGCGGAATTGCTCTATAAGGCGACGGATTTCTATTGCCCCGCGGGCGATCGCTCGATTTTGTGGAACGATCCGCAAATCAACATTGCCTGGAACCTGGATGGTGAACCGATCCTGTCGGGCAAAGACCAGGCGGCCAAGCCCTTGGCGGAAGCGGATCTGTTTGAGTACGGGCAAATCTAGGATCGCGGAACCATGCGGATTTTATTGACGGGCGCACAGGGGCAGTTGGGCGAGGCCCTGCAACCGATGTTGGGGGCGATCGGGGAGCTGACGGCGGCCGGGCGTGATCGGGTCAACCTGGCCGACACCGCCACGCTCTACGACGCGGTGATGGCGCTCCAGCCGGATTTGATCGTGAATGCCGCCGCCTACACGGCTGTGGACAAGGCGGAAACCGAAGCCGACTTGGCGATGGCCGTCAACGGCACGGCTCCCGGAATTTTGGCCCAAGCAGCCAAGGATTTGGGCGGGCGACTGATCCATGTATCCACGGATTACGTGTTCAACGGGCAGCAGGGGCGACCCTACCGGGAAACTGACCCCACCGATCCGCTGGGCAGCTACGGGCGATCGAAGTTGGCGGGAGAAACGGCGATCTTAGCCACAGCCCCGAACCAGAGCGCGATCGTCCGCACCGCCTGGGTCTATGGCGCGGGCAAAACCGGCAACTTTGTGAAAACGATGATTCGGCTGGCGACCGATCGCCCGGAGCTGCGGGTGGTGGCGGATCAAATCGGTTCGCCCACCTGGACGCGGGACTTGGCCGGGGCGATCGGGCAGCTTGCCGGCCGCCTGGATGCCGACACCGCCGGGGTCTACCACTACACCAACAGCGGGGCCGTTAGCTGGTATGACTTTGCCGTAGCCATCATCGAAGAGGCCCGCGCCCTGGGGCTGGAACTTGCGGTGGAACGGATCGTCCCGATCGCCACGGAGGATTACCCAACCCCAGCCCAGCGCCCATCCTATTCGGTGCTGTGGGGCGGCAAATTGGCGGCGTTGCTCGGCAGTCCGGCTCCCCATTGGCGGGCCAGCCTCCGCAAAATGCTGCCAGAACTGCTGAACCGCTAAATGGCTACCCGAATCCCAGCCCCGTAGGTTGGGTTGAGGCACGAAACCCAACATCAGCAGACCTTGCCAAAATCACGTTGGGTTTCGCAAAGCTCTACCCAACCTACTAGCGCTCACCCCAACGACTCCAGACAAGGGGCTTAAGCCCCTTGCCCCCAACGATTCAACGATTACTCAACCGCGATCGCAGCGAGTTAACAACATGAAAGCCTTGATTCTTTCGGGTGGCAAAGGAACCCGCCTGCGACCCCTGACCTATACGGGTGCAAAACAGCTCGTGCCAGTGGCCAATAAGCCAATTCTTTGGTATGGCATCGAGCGAATTGTGGCGGCAGGCATTACCGATATTGGGATTATTATCAGCCCGGAAACCGGCGACGAAGTGCGCGAAAAAACCGGCGATGGAAGTCGGTTTGGCGCAAACATTACCTATATTTTGCAAGAGCATCCATCGGGGCTAGCCCATGCGGTTTCCGTGGGGCAGGAATTCCTTGGTGACTCGCCGTTCATTATGTATTTGGGCGATAACGTCATCCAAGCGGATTTGGGGCAGTTTATCGACCAATTCAAAAAGCCCGGTGTGGATTCGGTGATTATCCTGCGGGAAGTGCCCGATCCGCGTGCTTTTGGAGTAGCAGAAGTGGACGCGGCGGGCCGGGTGATTCGGTTGGTGGAAAAACCGAAAAGTCCCCCCTCGAATTTGGCGATGGTGGGGATTTATTTCTTTCAGCCCGTGATTCATGAGGCGATCGCCCAAATCCAACCCTCAGCCCGGGGCGAATTGGAAATTGTCGATGCAATCCAAAAGCTGATTGACACGGGCAAAACCGTTGAGGCTTGCACCCTCGAAGGCTGGTGGCTAGACACCGGTAAAAAGGATGATTTGCTGGAAACGAACCGGATTATTCTGGACACCGATTTACAGCCTTGGAACTATGGCGAAGTCGATGAATCGAGCAAAATTATCGGGCGGGTGGAAATTGGTAAAGGCTCAAAGGTCGTCAATTCAACGGTGCGCGGCCCGGCGGTGATTGGCGAGAATTGCACGATCGAGAATTGCTACATTGGCCCCTACAGCAGCATCAGCGATCGCGCCCATTTGGTGGATGTGGATTTGGATCACAGCGTGGTCTTGGAAGGGGCGGAAATTGTGGGGGTTACGGAGCGAATTATCGACAGCGTGATCGGTCAACGGGTGAAACTCCACGTGGGGCCAAAACGCCCGAAAGCCCTGCGTTTTATGATCGGCGACGACTCCCACATCGAGCTGACCTAACAACAACAGTAGGTTGGGTTGAGGAACGAAACCCAACACCCACAATCCTCGCGTGGATCGCGTTGGGTTTCGCAAGGCTCAACCCAACCTACAAGAATGTGATGGGATTCAGGGTGTATGGCTGATTGAGGGCGCACGGCGGTGCGCCCCTACAAAATGGGGCGAAATGCCGATTTTTTATTTCGTGATTGTGAATTATTGGTGTGGGGAATCGATCACCCATTTATTACGATCGCTTGCCCAAGATAGCCCCGACCAGAATTACCAAATCCTGATTGTCAATAATTCACCGGAGGATCGATCGCTTGATGCCTTCAGCGCTGAATTTGCCCATTGCACAATCCTGGAAACCGGCGAAAATCTGGGATTTGGGCGGGCCTGCAATCGGGCGATCGCCTGGGTGGCCGATCGCGATCCAGGGGCGATCATCTGGCTGATTAATCCCGATGCGTGGCTATCGGCGGGGACGATCGCGGCGGCCCGATCGCTCCTGAGCCAGACTGATTGGGCGATTTTGGGCACGGCGATCGACCAGCCCGACGGCCGGCCAGAGTTTCGGGGCGGCCGGTTCGATCGGCGATCGGGCCTCATCGAGCCGATCACCCAAGAAGCCCCCACCGATCCCAAAATTCAGCCCACGGATTGGGTGAGCGGATGCAGCTTGTTGATTCATTTGGCGGCGTTTCGAGTCTTGCCCCAGTTCGATCGCCGCTTCTTTTTGTATTACGAAGATTTCGAGTTTTGCCGCCGCTACGCCCGCCAAGGCTATTCGGTGGCGATCGCCCCGAGTTTGCGGGTGATTCATGCCACCTCGACGGTGACGGGTCGCGAGCCAGAGCGGAAACTGCGCTGGTCGATCGGGGGCTATCTGTTGGCCCTGGCGATTCACGGCAGTCGTTGGGCGCTGGTCTACCGGTTGGCGCGGATTTTGATCAGCGCGATCGCCCAGTGGCCACAGCATCCCGCCCGATCGCGCGCCAAGCTCCAGGGCGTGGCCGATGCTTGGCAAAGTTGGCGATCCACACGCAACGGCTCCCCACGGCGCTAAAGTAAAGCTCGACTTGCTTGGCCCACTTTTTCGGAAACCTATGCTGGACTTGCGCTTAACTCGATCGCTGCCGGAGCCGTTGCGCTCTTGGATGGGGCGGCTGGCGGCTTTGGACGATCGGGGGCGGGGCTGGCTGGGCCTGGCTTGGGTGCTGCTGGTTTGGGCGATCGCCTTGTTTTGGCACTCGGGCAGCGTGGGGTTGGTGGACGAAACGGAGCCGATGTTTTCGGAAGCGGCTCGCCAAATGACCGTCACCGGCGATTGGATTACGCCCTATTTCAACGGAGCGACCCGCTTCGACAAGCCCCCGTTGATCTATTGGCTGACGGCGATCGCCTACAAAATTTTGGGCGTGAATGAGTGGGCCGTGCGGTTGCCCTCGGGGTTGGCGGCTCTTGCGACGATCGGGCTGGCCTTTGCCACCCTTTGGCGCTTTTCCGTCACTGGCGAGGCGCGTCAACAGGCCCCTTGGCGACCTTGGCTGGTGGGGGCGATCGGGGCCGGAACGATCGCCTTTTCACCCCACATGATCATCTGGGGCCGGGTTGGCGTGTCCGATATGTTGCTCACCGGCTGCATCAGCACCGCCCTGCTGGCCTTCTTTTGGGGCTATGCCAGCGATCGCCCCCAGGTCAAAACCCTGGCCTATGGGGGCTGCTATCTGTCCATGGCCCTCGGCGTGCTCACCAAAGGGCCGATCGGGGTGGTGCTGCCGGGGCTGATTATTCTGGCTTTTGGGCTATATCTCGGAGAATTCAAGCTGCTCTGGAAGGAAGCGAAGCCGCTCTGGGGTTTGCTGCTGGTGGCGCTGCTATCCGTGCCCTGGTTTGTGCTGGTGATTTTGGCCAATGGGGATGCCTACGTTGAATCCTTCTTTGGCTACCACAACATCGATCGCTTCACCCGCGTGGTCAACCAGCATTCGGCTCCCTGGTTCTTCTACTTCATTGTGGTGGCTTGGGGCTTTGCGCCTTGGTCGGTGTATCTACCGATCGCCCTGGGGCGGCTGGAACTTTGGCGGCGCAAGTGGTGGCTGCGGCGATCGCGCGCGGAGCGGTTGCCTCTGTTTGCGGGTGCTTGGTTTTTGGGGGTGTTTGGCTTTTTCACGATCGCTGTGACCAAGTTGCCCAGCTACGTAGTGCCCTTGATGCCAGCGGGCGGGCTGCTGGTGGCGCTGCTGTGGCGGGACTTGCTGAGTGGAGACCTGGCTCCCCGTCGATCGATGCCTCGACCGGGTTTGAGCGAACCGCCGATCGCCACGGAAGATATGGTGTCGCCGGGATTCCACCGCACGGCGATTGCTGCCGTCGTCGTGATGGGCATTTTAGCGATCGCCCTCAGTGCCCAAAACCTCTGGCTCCCGTTGATCAAGGATCCAACCATGCCCCGAATTCGGGAGGTGCTGATCGAATCCGGAGCCATTACGCGGGGGGCGATCGATTGGGCGATCGCTGCTGTCTTCGGTGCGGTGATGATTTACCGGCGGCGCTATCGCTGGCTGTGGCTGATCACGTGGGTGGGTGGCGTGCTGTTTTTCGTGGGCACGATCGTGCCGGTGACCTTTGCCCTCGATTCCCAACGTCAATTGCCCCTGCGGATCCTGTCGACGGACGTAATTCGGGTGCGGCAACCGGAGGAAGAGTTGATGATGGTGGGGTTTGCCAAACCGAGTGTGGTGTTCTACACCCAGCAAATCGTTAACTTCTCCCAACGGGCGACTCCGTTAATTGAAGGAGAGCGGGAAGCGCTCAAAATTAACCCCAACCCCAAACCGACCACGGTGTTGTTGTTGGGCGATCGCAAAAAATTGGCGGAAACCGGTTTAGACCAAGTGGGTCAACCGATCGCCGCCGCGGGTTCCTATCAATTATTCCGGGTCGATCGGCGTGCCTTCGCCAACCACCAACCGCCCACCGATCCAGACGATTAACCCGCAAGGTTCAACGAAGGTTCAGCGCTAGAAAGTGCTTGATGAGGCAAGGGGTTGAAACCCCTTGTCTGACTTGGTTTTGCCCCTTGTCTAGATTTGACCTGCCTAGCTGGGGGCTGTCTGGATTGGGATTGTTGCCTAATCACCCGACGGAATCGGCACTTGCTTGATGTCGAAGGGCAGGTTCAAATCATCCGGCAACTGCTGTTGAGTCTGTTTCAGCCACTTCAGAAATTGTTTGCGCAAGCCCTTGAGGGGGCGATCGGGCGTTGCCGTGGCCGATGGGGTTTCCGATGGCGTTGGCTCAACGATCGGCTCCGGGGTCACCGGCTCGATCGACTCAAGCACAATCGGCGGTTTTTCTTCTGTTGAAGGCGCTGACTTGGGTGTAGCCACCGCTGCCGGTTCCGGTTGGGCTGCCGGTTCGATCGGCTCCGTGGTGGGAACTTCCGTTGCTGACGCTTCCGGCTGTGTTGCCTCCGCTGGTGCAATCACATCCGGTGGAGCAGCTTCCGGCTCCGGTTCGCTCACCAATGCTGGCGAAGCAGACTCTTCGCGGTCTTCGCTCAGGGAACGGTCGATTCTCTGGGCCTCTGCTTGAGGCAGGGCTGCATCCGGTGGCTCTGGGCTAGCTGGCTCTGGGCTAGCTGGCTCGGCACTGGGTTCCGGCATTGGCTCCGGTTCCGGAGCCGCAGGCGGGTTAATGATCGCTGACTCCTCGGCCGTTTCCGGTTCTGGAGCCAGAGCGGTGGCCTCCGCCGGAGTCACAGCACTGGGCTGTGGAGCTAGGGTCTCACCCGGGTCGATCGTGTCGTTATTTGTTGCCTTCTCGTCGCCTGCGTCCTCTGGCTCGACCGCTTCCATCGACGGGGCCGCCGGTTCTGATTTTGGGGCGATCACCTCCGGTGCTTCGGTCTTTGGCGCTTCGGTCTTTGATTCTTCGGTCACGGCCGGCAGGTCTTGCGGCAACGGTGCGATCGGCGCGATCGGCTCAGGCGCGGTCACTGGTTTCGGTTCCGGGGCCGGTGGCTCATAGGTTGGGTCAATCAGCGCCCGAGCTTCCGACTCCGGCAACGCACCCTTCAGCAGTCGGTCGATCGCGCTCGTCTGGTTGGGGTCAAACTCCACCAGCGCCACCGACTCATTAAACGCATTCTCCAGCAGCTCTCCCCGATCGTCGATCAGCTCCAACTTCACCCAGTTTTTGCCCCGACGGAATCCCTTCAAATAAATAGACTGCCAATCATCCAGCAAAAAGCTGTCGCCATTGACCGTCACCCGCACCTTCCAATCCACAATCTCATCATCATCCCGCTCCCGAGCCAGCAGATGCAGCGGTGCATTGGTCAAGTAAAAGTCCAGCAACACCGGCTCCGTACCCACCGTCCCGATCGGTTGGTTATAGGTCAGCAGTGGCCGGCCCGAGTCGGGAACCTGGGTTTGGGTTTTTGCAAACACATGGAAAGAAACCTGAGCATAGGCCCCATCATTCTTAAAGCTTTCATGCCAGGGACGTTCCGCAAAGGCCCGGATTGTGTGAGTTCCCGGCGTTAAGTCGCTAATCGTAATCGGATCCGTGACATCAAAAATCTCCGCCACCGGGCGATCGTCCAACATCAGCTTTAAATGTGGCCCGGCGGCCAGCGCTTCATCCTTAAATAGCGGCAAATCCTGCACCCGCAACTGCACTGCCACCTGTGTTTGCGTCAGGGTTTCATCGGGCCTTGGCGCAATGATCTGCACCTGGGGTTGATAGCGATCCAACTCCCGATTCAATCGCTGCACGATCGATGGTGGTGCTACCTCATCAATGGCCCCCACCACCTTGCCTTGATTGGGTTTAGGCGGCGTGGCCGTCGCCAGCGGTGGTGGCTCCTTGGCGCATCCCCCGATCGGCAACAGGAGGCATCCCCAGACCAACACCACGCATCCCCAGGCCATTCGCCGCCCTAGCCCTCGACCCAGCGCCCCGAGCCACCTCATCTCGTTACCTCTTTGCAATCTTCAGTAATGGGTATAGGAACTGATATGACCTAGGCGATCCTAAGCAAACCTAGGCAATGCAGAATTTGGAAAACTTGCGAAATCTGCGAAATTTGCGATCTGAAGGCGATTTGAAATCGAGTCCAGTGTATCCGAGAACCATAGCCGGGCCGCGGTTTCCAGCCTTTACCACAAAGAACTACCCAACTCGACCTCAGATGCTTTGCAATTCTTAATCAAACTGTTTGTAAAGTTTATAAACCTAACTTTCTGGATCTTACTACTGAATAAAAAAGCTCCAATGCCTCATGGGATGAGGCTTTACGGATTTTGAAATATTGTTAACCCCCTCAAGTCCCTTGAAAACCCACGTCTATAATCTTCAAGAGAGAAGCCACCCCGGTCGTTCACTGCGAGCTAGATGCGACGGGAATTCCAGGCAATCTGGCTGTGATGCGTGTCTTGATCCCTGCTATCCAAGCCGTGATCAACACCATCGCTGACCCGCTGTACCCCCCTGTTTGGGGCGCTGCGAAGGCCAGCCGGGTGGATAGTCCTCGTTTCCTGTCTTGAGAGAGGAGAATCTCGATGACGATTAGCCCTCCAGAGCGAGAGGCAAAAGTCAAGGTCTCGGTTGATAAGAATCCGGTTCCGACTTCTTTCGAGAAGTGGGGCAAGCCGGGTCACTTTGATCGAACTTTGGCTCGGGGTCCCAAGACGACGACTTGGATCTGGAACCTCCACGCTGACGCTCACGATTTTGATAGCCATACCAGCGACTTAGAAGACGTTTCGCGCAAAATTTTTAGCGCTCACTTCGGCCACTTGGCCGTGGTTTTCGTTTGGTTGAGCGGCATGTACTTCCATGGTGCACGCTTCTCGAACTACGAAGCCTGGTTGAGCGACCCGACTCATATCAAACCCAGCGCCCAAGTGGTTTGGCCGATTGTGGGCCAAGAAATCCTCAATGGCGACGTGGGCGGTGGATTCCACGGTATTCAAATCACCTCCGGTCTCTTCCAAATGTGGCGGGCCGCCGGTTTCACCAATGGCGATCAACTCTATGTGACCGCGATCGGTGGGCTGGTGATGGCTGCCCTGATGCTGTTTGCTGGCTGGTTCCACTACCACAAAGCAGCACCCAAGCTGGAATGGTTCCAAAATGTCGAATCGGCAATGAACCACCACCTGGCAGGCTTGCTGGGCTTGGGCTGCTTGAGCTGGGCTGGTCACCAAATCCACGTTTCTCTGCCCATCAACCACCTGCTGGATTCGGGTGTGGCGCTGAAGGATATTCCGCTGCCCCATGAATTCATCCAAAACAAGGATCTGATGGCGGAGATCTACCCGAGCTTTGCTCAGGGTCTGACCCCCTTCTTCACGCTGAACTGGGGCGCTTACGCCGATTTCCTCACCTTCAAGGGCGGTTTGAACCCCGTCACTGGTGGTCTGTGGCTGTCGGATACGGCTCACCACCACTTGGCTTTGGCTGTGCTCTTCATCGTGGCTGGTCACATGTACCGCACGAACTGGGGCATTGGTCATTCCATGAAGGAAATCCTGGAAGCCCACAAGGGCCCTTACACCGGCCAAGGCCACAAGGGTCTCTACGAAATCTTCAATACCTCGTGGCATGCGCAACTGGCCGTTAACTTGGCTGTGTTGGGTTCGCTGACGATTGTGATCGCGCACCACATGTACGCGATGCCCCCTTACCCCTACATTGCGACGGATTACCCGACGCAGATCTCGCTGTTCACCCACCACATGTGGATTGGCGCGTTCTGCATCGTGGGTGCTGGCGCTCACGCGGCGATCTTCATGGTTCGTGACTACGATCCGGCGAAGAACGTTGATAACTTGCTCGATCGCGTGATTCGTCACCGCGATGCGATCATCTCGCACCTGAACTGGGTGTGCATTTTCCTGGGCTTCCACAGCTTCGGTCTGTACATCCATAACGACACGATGCGTGCTTTGGGTCGTCCCCAAGACATGTTCTCGGATACCGGTATTCAGTTGCAGCCGGTGTTTGCGCAATGGGTGCAAAACCTGCACGCCCTTGCGCCTGGTAACACGGCTCCTAATGCCTTGGAAATCGTCAGCCACGCTTTTGGCGGCGGCATCGTGGCGGTGGGTGGCAAGGTGGCAATGATGCCGATCACCCTGGGTACGGCGGACTTCATGGTTCACCATATCCATGCGTTCACGATTCACGTGACGGCGCTGATTCTCCTGAAGGGCGTGCTGTATGCGCGTTCGTCTCGCTTGATCCCCGATAAGGCGAACTTGGGCTTCCGGTTCCCTTGCGATGGTCCGGGTCGTGGCGGTACTTGCCAAGTGTCCGGTTGGGATCACGTGTTCCTCGGTCTGTTCTGGATGTATAACTCGCTGTCGATCGTGATCTTCCACTTCTCCTGGAAGATGCAATCGGATGTGTGGGGCACGGTGAACCCTGATGGGTCGGTGGCTCATATCACGGCGGGCAACTTCGCTCAAAGCGCCATTACCATCAATGGTTGGCTGCGTGACTTCCTGTGGGCGCAAGCTTCGCAGGTGATCACCTCCTATGGTTCGGCTCTGTCGGCCTATGGTCTGCTGTTCCTGGGTGCTCACTTTGTGTGGGCGTTCAGCCTGATGTTCCTGTTCAGCGGTCGCGGCTACTGGCAAGAACTGATTGAGTCGATCGTGTGGGCGCACAACAAGCTGAAGGTGGCTCCGGCGATCCAACCCCGTGCTCTGAGCATCACTCAGGGTCGTGCGGTGGGTGTTGCTCACTACCTGCTTGGCGGCATTGTGACCACTTGGTCGTTCTTCCTGGCTCGAATTATTTCGGTCAGCGGCTAATCCCTTTAGCCCCGGATTGCATCTGAGGTCGAGACGCGACTTCGGCAACGAGGATTAAGACAAAAACAGGACTTATGGCAACCAAATTCCCAAAATTTAGCCAGGATCTCGCCGCTGATCCCACGACGCGGCGGATCTGGTACGGGATTGCCACAGCCCACGACTTTGAAAGCCACGATGGCATGACGGAAGAAAATCTTTATCAAAAGATTTTCGCGTCGCACTTCGGTCACCTGGCAATCATCTTCCTGTGGACTTCGGGCAACCTGTTCCATGTGGCCTGGCAAGGCAACTTTGAGCAGTGGGTGAAAGATCCCCTGAACGTCCGTCCGATCGCCCACGCGATTTGGGACCCGCACTTCGGCCAAGCCGCCGTTGATGCGTTTACCCAAGCGGGTGCGTCGGGCCCTGTGAACATCGCCTTCTCGGGTGTGTACCACTGGTGGTACACGATCGGGATGCGCACTGTGGGCGACCTGTACCAAGGCGCTGTGTTCCTGCTGGTGTTGGCGGCTTTGATGCTGTTTGCCGGTTGGCTGCACTTGCAACCCAAGTTCCGCCCCAGCCTCTCCTGGTTCAAGAACGCAGAATCGCGTCTGAACCACCACTTGGCGGGTCTGTTCGGCGTGTCGTCGCTGGCTTGGACGGGTCACTTGGTGCACGTGGCGATTCCTGAATCGCGCGGTGTGCATGTGGGTTGGGATAACTTCCTGTCGGTGGCTCCTCACCCGGCTGGTTTGGCTCCTTTCTTCACCGGTAACTGGGGCGTGTATGCCGAGAACCCCGATACGGCTGGCCATGTGTTTGGCACGGCTCAAGGGGCTGGCTCCGCAATCTTGACCTTCCTGGGCGGTTTCCACCCCCAAACGGAAGCCCTGTGGCTGACGGATATTGCTCACCACCACCTGGCGATCGCGGTGATCTTCATCGTCGCCGGTCACATGTACCGTACCAACTTTGGTATTGGTCACAGCATCAAGGAAATCTTGGAAGCGCACAAGCCACCTTCGGGCAAGCTGGGCGACGCTCACAAGGGTCTGTTTGATACGCTGAACAACTCGCTGCACTTCCAACTGGCTCTGGCCCTAGCTTCGCTGGGTGTTGTGACCTCGTTGGTGGCTCAGCACATGTATTCGATGCCGTCGTATGCCTTCATTGCGAAGGACTTCACGACTCAGGCTGCCCTGTTTACTCACCACGAGTACATTGCTGGCTTCCTGATGGTGGGTGCGTTTGCCCACGGCGCAATCTTCCTGGTGCGTGATTACGATCCCGCCCAGAACAAGAACAACGTGCTCGATCGCGTGCTTCAGCACAAAGAAGCGATCATCTCGCACCTGAGCTGGGTCTCGCTGTTCCTCGGTTTCCACACCTTGGGTCTGTACGTTCACAACGATGTGGTTGTGGCGTTCGGTACGCCTGAGAAGCAAATCCTGATCGAACCCGTTTTCGCTCAATGGATTCAAGCGGCTCACGGCAAACTGCTCTACGGCTTCGATACGCTGCTGTCGAACCCCGATAGCTTGGCGGCGACGGCTTGGCCGAACCATGGCGATGTGTGGCTGCCTGGTTGGTTGGAAGCAATCAACAGCAACGCTAACTCGCTGTTCCTGACGATCGGTCCTGGCGACTTCCTGGTTCACCATGCGATCGCTCTGGGTCTGCACACCACCACCTTGATTCTGGTGAAGGGTGCTTTGGATGCCCGTGGCTCCAAGCTGATGCCCGACAAGAAGGACTTTGGTTACAGCTTCCCTTGCGACGGTCCCGGCCGTGGCGGTACTTGCGACATCTCGGCTTGGGATGCGTTCTACCTGGCCATGTTCTGGATGCTGAACACGATCGGCTGGATCACGTTCTACTGGCACTGGAAGCACCTGTGCGTGTGGCAAGGCAATGTGGCTCAATTCAATGAGTCCTCGACTTACCTGATGGGCTGGTTCCGCGATTACCTGTGGCTGAATTCGTCGCAGTTGATCAACGGCTACAACCCCTATGGCATGAATAACCTCGCTGTTTGGGCTTGGATGTTCCTGTTCGGTCACCTGATCTGGGCAACGGGCTTCATGTTCCTGATTAGCTGGCGCGGTTACTGGCAAGAATTGATCGAAACCCTGGTTTGGGCGCATGAGCGCACTCCGCTGGCGAACCTGGTTCGCTGGAAGGACAAGCCGGTGGCCCTGTCGATCGTGCAAGCTCGTTTGGTTGGTTTGGCCCACTTCACCGTTGGCTACTTCGTGACCTACGCAGCCTTCTTGATCGCCTCGACTTCGAGCAAGTTCGGCTAAATCTAATTGCCTCCTAGGTAACTAGCAAAAATCCCCCGGTCTCTTTGAGATTGGGGGATTTTGCTATTGCAGAATGGGGCGATCGATTCAATTCAATTCAATCGATTCAGATTCTAATGGCTTGTTCCAATGGCTCGCTTGGTAGGGCGCTGCAATCTCTGGAGACCTAGGGCGATCGATTCAGGATCGCTGGATCGCTTGAATGATGTAAGTCTCCACGGATTCAAGAAAAGACCCATGCAAAAGCGGGGCGCACAGGTTGCCCTGCCTTCGCCCCGCTTGCCATTGCAGTTCTGATTGTTTGAAAGAGGATGAAGCTTAGCGCACCGTCTCGAAGCTGTCAGCACGCGACTTGAATTGCCCCAGGAAGATATCCAAAACCGATCGCTTGCGGGTCTTGATCCGTGCCGAAACCGACATCCCAGCTTGAATCTTTAACTCCAAGCCCCGATTAGTTTTCAGGGTCTGCCGTTCCAGCTCAATCCGAATGGGAAACGTATAGGTGGGGCGCTCTTGGGTGGGTGCTAGGGCATCTGACCCGATCGAGACTAATTTCCCCTTGATGCTGCCAAATTCCAGCGAGGGGAACGTGTCCACACTCACCTCCACTGGCATTCCCACTTCCACGAACCCGATATCCTTGTTGGTTACATAAACCGATGCCACCAACTCGCCATCGGGCACAATGCTCAACATGGGTTCCGTGGGGCTGGCCACATAGCCCGGACCGCTAGCCTTAATATCAAAAACCGTGCCAGCAATGGGGGCGCGTAGTTCTTGATAGCGTACCGCTTGCTCTGCTTTCACCAATTGGCTTTGCACCTGGGCAAGCTGGCCGACCACGTTGGCATCCTGGCGGCGGTTATCCAGACGGGACTTCGCCAACTGGGTGTCAATATCGGCGATCGCCCGATCGTTGTCCGCAATGCGGTTTTCCAAATCCGCCGCCCAACTGGTTTGGGTGGTGCGAATTTCCGCCAACTGCGTCCCAATTTCCGCCTGCTTGGTTTGCATGGAAGCCATCAGGCGAGCTTCTTGCTCATTCAAACTGGCGATTTGCCCCTCCAGGGTTGCCACCGCATCAGCATTCGACAGCACAGCCTGCTGTTGGTTTTTGAATTGCAGTCGGGCAACGGCCCCTTCTTCAACGAGGGGCTGCAAATCAGCGATGATTCCCTCATTGATATTCAGGCGTTCTTGGGCCTGTCCCAATCGAATTTGGATGGCCCGCCGTTGGGCGCGAGTGTTGGCCACATCACTGCGCAATTCGTTGATTTGCGAGTTCAGTTCCGCCACGCGCGATTGCAGTTGCGACAGTCGAGAAGCTTGGGCCGCGCGGTTTTCTGCCAAACGACCGGCTTGGCCGGCCGGAGCCGCGCGATCGCCCCGCAGCAGCGCCCGCAGATAGATATTTTCCGCCACTCGCACAGCTCGGTTGCGTTGAAGGTCAATAATACTAGCCTGGCCCTCGCGGGTTAAGCCCAAGCCAGCGGCCTCCGCTCGAATCAGTTGCTTTTGGCGTTCGAGAGAGTCCTGGTTGGCCTTCAGGGATTGCACATCCGCCGCCTGCCCCGTGGGGTCAAAGGTGGCGAGCAATTGGCCCTTTTCGACCCGTTCGCCGTCTTTGACCACAATTTCCCGCACCACCCCGCCGGCCGGTGCTTTGATCGGTTTTGTGGAGTCCTTGGGCTGCAACTTACCGGCCGCCGGGACGGACTGGTCAATCTGGGCCACTGCGGCCCAAGTGATACCGCCGACCACAAAGGTCACAATCAACCAAATAAATCCACTGGCGAGCAATGCCGGCCGTTGTAGCAAGACCGGTTGCTCTTCCCGTTCGATAAAGGCCTTTAGCATTGAGTTTCACCAAATAGCAGACTGAAAGGACTGAAAGGATTGACGGGTTACAAACAAACGGGGTGAGGACGGGGGGAATCGCTAGCTAAACGACCCCTCCTGTTGTTGGAACAGGCAATAGTAGCGACCCTTCATAGCCATCAATTCCTCGTGGGTTCCCTGTTCAACCACGGCCCCCTTATCCATCAGGATGATGGAGTCTGCGTTCAGAACCGTGTTCAATCGGTGGGTGATGAAGAACACCGTGCGGTTTCGGAACTCAACGGCCAGGTTATTACAAACCTGACGTTCTGAGTTGTAGTCCAGGGCGCTGGTGGCTTCGTCCAAAATCAGGAGTTTGGGCTGTTGCAAAACGGTACGGGCGATCGCAATCCGCTGTCGTTGTCCCCCAGAAAGTCCGGTTCCCCGTTCCCCAACCACGGTGTTGTAGCCGTTGGGCAACTGCATGATGAAGTCGTGGGCGGCGGCCACCTTGGCGGCGTGAATCACTTCCTCGGTGGTGGCATCCGGGTTGGCCAGCATGATGTTTTCTTGCACCGTGCCCGTAAACAGAAGGGTGTCTTGGAGCACCATCCCGATTTGTCGGCGCAGGGAGTAGAGTTCTACCTTGCTGATGTCGTAGCCATCAATTTGGATGTAGCCAGCGGTGGGAGCGTATAGCCGCTGGAGGAGTTTCATGAGGGTGGATTTCCCGGAACCGGATTCCCCTACAATTCCTACAAAAGTGCCCGGGGCAAAGTCGAGATTGACGTTGGCTAGCTGCAAGGGCCCCGTTTCTGCAAAGCGGAAGGAGAGGTCGGAGAACTTGACGGAGCCGACCAATTCCGGCATGGGAATATTGTCGCGATCGGCATCGCTGGACTCCGGTTGGCTGTCAACAATATCCGCCAGACGTTCCACAGAAATTGAAATCTCCTGCACCTGTTGCCAAGCACCCACCAGGCTGAGGAGGGAACCCGTGACGTTTCCGGCCAGGATTTTGAAGGCGATCAATTGCCCCAGGGTGATTTGGTTGCCAATCACCAAATAGGCCCCCGCCCAAAGCAGGGCTAGGGTAGACAGGCTGTTCAGGAAGGAGGTGGCCCCCCCGATCGTGGTGCCGGTCATGATCGTTTTGAAGTTTGCCTGGATCATGCGGGCGTAGCGCTCTTGCCACTGCCACAGCACCTTGGTTTCGATGTTCTGGGCCTTAACGGTTTGGGCCCCGGAAATCACTTCCACCATGTAGGAGTCCACGTCGGCGCGGCGTTCCGCTTGGCGACGAATGAGTTGGCGGATGATCGGGGCGGCAAAGACGATAATCCCGCCCAAGATGGGGACGACCGCCAGGGCTACCAAGGTGAGCAGCCAACTGTAGACCACCATCACCACGATGTAGATCACCGAGAAGATGGCGTTCAGGAAAACGGTGAGGGCTGTGCCGGTCAGGAAGTTCCGAATGCTGTCGCGCTCATTGACCCGACCCGCCAGCTCACCCACCCGGCGCACGTCAAAGTAGCCCAGGGGTAGACGCATCAGGTGACTGATGATGGCGGAACCGACGTTCATGTCGATTCGGTTCATGGCATCGACAAACAGGTAAGTCCGCAGGATGTTGAGGATCCCTTCAAAGACGGCCACACCCAACATGAAGAAGCCGAGGGCATCCATGGTTTCGATGCTGCCTTGGCCCAACACTTTGTCGATGATCACCTGGGTGATGATCGGCTGCACCAACCCAAAGGTTTGAACGAAGAAGGACGCGACGACCACTTCGATCAGGGCGCGTTTGTAAGGCAGGATCCAGGGAACGAACCAACTGAGACCGAATTTTTCCGGCAGTTCTTCTACGGGGGCTTCGAGAAGCAACACCATGCCGCTTTCGCCCCAGCTTTCTAGGAACTGCTGGGGGGTCTTGCGCATCACGCCTTCTTCGGGGGTGGCGAGGATGATGCGGGTTTCGGAAATGTCGTAGATGACGGCGAAGCTATCTTTCCAGGGGGTGAGGGCGGGTGCTTTCAGCCGATTGATGAGGACACCGGAAATTTGGATCAGTTGGGGCCGAAAGCCGATGGTTTGGGCGATCGCCCCGCAAACCTGCATGGAGATTTGCCCGGTGGCCCGCAGTTGATCTTCCAGGAGCCGCCGAATCCGGTCTTTGCGGAATTGCAACCCGGGCACGAATTCATTCAGCATCTGGAAGCAGGCCAGAGTGCCGTTGACGGGCCCCCGTCCCCGCACATGGGGATAGGTGGCGGGCTGGGTTAGCAGGGCTTCTCGGGGGAGTTCGGGCGGTTTTTCGGGGGCGAAGGGAATTTCGGGAACGGGAACCGGAGCTGCCGCAACGGGAGCCGGTTCGGTGACGGGGGCGGCGTTGCCGGTGACGATATCAACCGGGGGGGGAGGTGGGGCGATCGCGGCTTCGGTTTGGGGGGTGCGCTGCCGGAGCCAGTCTTGGGTGAACCCAACGACGCGGGCCGCATGGCCGCCGGTGATGGTAACGGAGCCGCTGCCGGCCCATTGCAGTCGATCGCCCGCGATCAGTTTGCCGCTGACGGTTTCCGCTTGGCCACCACTCAGGAGCCAGACGAGTTGCGGATCAATCAGCCGTTCAAGGGTGGCCTCATCGACAAGTCCTTCGGGAATGCCCATCACCTGCACTTCATCGAGCATCCGCAGGGTGATGTCTTTTAGGTTGCCACGTCGATCGGCTTGGCGCTGAAGCTCCTGGCTGAGCAAACTGAAGAGTTCACAGAGGTTGCAGCGCGACTCCCAGGCCTGACGGAAGGTGGCCTCTTCGGCCATCACGGTCAGAAAGTCGGCGGCGGGAATGCTGATGCAGGTGGTTTCGGTGGAGGCGATCGCCGTTTCGCAGGCCACGCCTCGCAACAGCCCAGCCCAACCGAGAATTTCGCCGGGAGTGGCTAGTTTGAGGCTGACGGGCCGTTGCGATCGCTCGTCAAATCCCAAAACCCGCACTTGCCCTTGGAACAAAACCAAGACTTGGGCCGGTAGGGTTTGGCGATCGAGCAGTGGTTGCCCCACCCGGTAGCGCAGTAGCTGGGCCCCCTGGAGTAAGCGTTCCAAACTGGCGGAGCTGAGGCGGCTGAACGGATCGATCTCCGCCAGAAACACTTGAATGGGCTGATGGCTAGCAGCTTGAGTCATAACTCCAGGCACGGGCAAAAACGGGTCAAAGCAGTCAGGCGGGGCGATCGAGGCGGGCGGCGATCGGGATTGAGAGCCAAATCAGCGCATGGGTTCACGGCTGGCTAACGGTTTCGCAAATTATGGATCGTTTTTATGGATCATTTGCGGAGTCAGGAGCTGAATCAAGATGGGTCAAATTGGATGGGTCAAATTGCCCTTGATCAAACTAACCGTAGCGGGCGATCGCCCTGGCTCATCCCGATCGCCCTCAACTTCCCGAATCGGAAGCGGCCCAAAGTAACTGGGGCGAACCAAGGGCTTGAATTTGTTCGCGCATCCAGTTTTCAAACATTTCATCGATCATTTGTCGGCGCATGGCTTCATCAAGCTGCGACGGCAAAAACTGTTCCAGCCGCACAATAATAAACCATTCCACCAGGGCACGCGGGGGCCACAATTGACCCGGCTGGCTCACTTCCAACATGCGGGCAATGAAGGGGTGAGGCTGGTTCAGAGGCACGGGCCCCAAAAGACCATTGGTTTGAGCTTCTGGACCTTGGGAATAGGTGCGAGCCATTTCTGCGAAGGAAGACTCGCCCTCTTCAATGCGGTAATAAATTTCCTGGGCCAGCCCTTCATCCTGCACGCGAATCAGGGAGTAGACCACCTTATCTAGGCGGCTCTTTTGACTGACAAAATAGTTTTCTACTTTGCGCCCAAATTGGGACTCTTTGAACTTTTCCAGCCGCATGGGCCGAATGGCCAGCTCTTCAAGCCCTTCAATGGAGAGGTTGTTTTCCTGCATCCAACGGGTAATGTCTGCGTCCTCAATAATCCGATGTTGCTTCCGAAAGTTGATCACGGCCTGTTGCCGTTCTTCTTCGGTGAACTCCACATCGGCGATCGCCCGATCGATCACCAATCCGCGTAGGAATTGCGGCATCAGGTGATAGCGACTGAGCAGCGAGAGCATCTCATGCGCTTGGATAACATTCGGACCAATTTGGAAGAGACCTGCCATGGTGAATTGATTTGCAGCGATTGCAGGCAAAACGAACAAAAAGTGTAAACGAAACGTTAACGACTAACTGGTGATTGGCCAATGGATTCAGTCAGTCATCAACTAACCATTAAGCAGCGATCGGGTAACCATCACAGGGTTGGTGTGGCACTTTGGGGTGCGCATCAGTTTTGTGTTTGGGTTGCCCTGTCAGTTAAGCCGCTCATTCAATCGTGGCTGAATGGGGTGGAGCATGAATCTTCCAAAGAATACCATCGCGCCTGGAATCAAGCCGGATAGGTTGTTGCGTTGGGAAAACGGGTGCTCAATGCCTTGGGGACAGGACATAGGGAACAAAAGCCTTGGCCAGAATGCATTGGAACGCGGGGATAGATCTAGATCATGAATTTGATCACTTCAATCACAAGGGCGGATTAAGGTTGTGGACGCAGGGCCACCGGGGGAGGTTCCGTTGATGGAAAGTGGCGGCTGTGGCTTGTGTCGGGCGATCGGGCGCGATAGCCTAGGGCGGTGATCTGTTCACCCAATCGCTCGCCATCCTCCTGTTCCGATGACTTCTGAACCCGCCGCATCCCTGGCCTACAGCGACATTCACAATGCCGATTTGTTGAAACTGCTGCCCGGAGATGCCCGATCGATTGTGGAAGTGGGCTGTTTCACAGGGGCCTTGGGACAGGCCTACAAACGAATTAACCCCTTTGCCCAATACATCGGCTTAGAGCAAGATCCAGCGGCGGCCCAAATCGCGGCGGGCCGGCTCGATCGCGTCTATGTGGGCAATGCGGAAGATCCCCAACTGGGGGCAGAGATTCCCCCGGAAAGCATGGATTGCCTGGTTTATGGGGATGTGCTGGAGCATTTCATTAATCCTTGGCAAACCCTGACCCACCATGCACGCTGGCTGGCTCCCGGTGGCCAAGTGATTGCCTGCATTCCCAATATTCAATATTGGGGAGCCATTGTGGATTTGCTGTCGGGTCGTTGGGAATATGCGGATTACGGCATTTTCGATCGGGGCCATTTGCGCTTCTTCACCAAGGATTCCATTACCCAGCTTTTTCAGCAGGCGGGGTTAGAAATTGAAGAAATTCGGGGTCGCAGTCGCCCCGACGAAATGCGCGACAAATTCCAAGAGGCGATCGGGCCGCTGCTGGATCGGTTGGGGGTCGATCGGCAGCGGTTTAATCAGCAAAGTGCTTCGGTGCAATACCTGGTGCGAGCCATGCGGCCGGGCGATCGGCCCCAGCGACACTTCTTTGCCCAAACCCTGGTGATGGAAGCCAAGGTTTGCAAACGAGTGCGAGTGACCGAACCGAATGAGTTTTTAAATCGAATTCCCGGAATGCGGGCGATCGCCCAGGATCGCACCGCCACCGCCGGAGCCGTGCAAGCCCACGAAGAGCCAATTTTTATTTGGCAACGGGCAATTTTGAACCGAGAACAGGACTTGGTGCAGCAGCGCAAACTTCTGGCCCGAGGTTATCTGATCATCTTGGAAGTGGACGACGACCCCTACCGCTGGGCCCGCACCGAAAAAACCGACTTTTTCGCCTATCGCAGCGTCCACGCCATCCAAACCTCCACGGAACCCCTGGCCGCCTTCCTGCGCCAAGTGAACCCCTACGTGGCCGTGTTTCCCAATCAGTTGGCGGAATTGCCGCCACCCGCCGCCATCGATCCACAACGACCGGTCACCCTCTTTTTTGGGGCCCTAAACCGGGAAAACGATTGGAAACCGCTGATTGACGGCATTAACCGCGTACTCAATCAACGGGGCGATCGAATTCTGGTGCATGTGATTCACGATCGCCGCTTTTTTGAAGCCCTGCAAACGCCCCACAAAACCTTCCGCCCCTTCTGTCCCTATGAGGAATATGCGGAACTGTTGCACCAAAGCGATGTGGCCCTGTTGCCCCTGGAACGCACCCGCTTCAACGGCATGAAATCAGACTTGAAGTTCATTGAGTGTGCCGCCCACAGCACCGCCGCCCTGGCCAGCCCCGTGGTCTATCAACAAACCCTGATCGATGGTCAAACGGGCCTGCTCTACTACAGCCCAGCGGACTTTGAGCAAAAACTAGCTGCCCTGGTTGACTACCCCCAATTACGCGAAACCCTGACCCAAAACGCCTATCAGTGGGTGTCTCAAAACCGGCTGATGTGCCAGCACTATCGCCAACGATATGAGTGGTATCAATCCCTGCGCGATCGCCTGCCGGAGTTGAATGCGGCCTTACAGCGCCGAATTCCCGATCTATTTGCAGGATGACCCCAGGGCTATTGACCTCTAGCTTGTCCTCGCCGTTTCAGTCAGCCCGGATCCTGTATTAGCGCAACTGATTCCAGGGTGAATGCTGGATTATTTGATTGGATTTTGTTAATTGAAAAGATAAATAATTCAAATTTTCTGAGATCATTTCGGCAGCTGGCTAAAGAGCTGAATTGAGGAATTAAAAATTCGGATTTTGATGATCTTTAAATGAATCTGGATTTGATAAAAACTTAGTTAGGAATTGCTAAATTCTTGCCATCTGTATTGACTGACTGCAATAAATTTGAAATTCAATTCATGATTGATAGATGCTCTGTATGAAAAAATCAATCTCTAAAATACTAGATAGATCTTGATAAAAAATTGAAGATTTAAATCAAAAATATCTAATTCACTGAAAAATAAAAATCCGTGAAAAAGTTAGATTTATCTTGAAATTAAGATCAGAGAAAAATGCCCGATCGGTAGCCAAAAGGTTTCTGATCGGACACTTTAGAAAGTTTTTGAAATGAAATAAGCCAAGATTGACTTAAGGCAATTAGAGCATTAACCTGAAAATTCTTCGAGTTGATCCAAGCGGAGCCAAATATTGGGGGTTGGCACTTTGCACCACTTCACCAAGGCATAGTCACCGCGCAGATCTAGCACCTCTCCTTTGCTTTCAAATAGGTAGGAAGAAAAGCGCTGATCACTGGCGGTTGCTTCGACGCTGTTTTCTAGCTTTTCGCGAATGGCACGAACAAAGGAACCTTTTTTGACGGGCATAAGAGTTAATGGCGCGATCGCACGTAATTGTTAACTGAGAACAACCGTTTCCAGGTTGATGCAGATTGTCCCATTTTAAAGCTGAGATCAGACTTTCAGTTGGGCAAAACGTTGGGTTGCCGCCACCAACGCCTTCAGAATTCCCGGTTCCGCCATGGAGTGGCCTGCGTCGGGGATGATCTGCAACTCGGCTTCCGGCCAGGCTTGGTGTAATTCCCAGGCGGAAACCACCGGGCAAACCACGTCATAGCGGCCGTGGACAATGACGGCGGGCAAATGGCGGATCCGATCGACCCGTTGCAGCAGTTGATCGGCCGGGTCAAACCAGCCCCCATGGACAAAGTAGTGGCACTCAATTCGGGCGAAGGCCTCCGCAAAAAAGGGATCGGCAAAGGCCGCCTGCAAATCCGCATCGGGAATGAGCTTGCTGGTGCTGGCTTCCCACACGGCCCAGGCTTTGGCCGCTTGTCGTCGCACCGCTGGATTCTTATCCGTGAGGCGACGATAGTAAGCCCCCATCAAGTCATGTCGCTCGGCTGGGGGAATTGGCTCTAGGTATTGGGCCCAGGCTTCGGGAAACAAATAGCCGGCTCCCTCTTGATAAAACCAGCGCAGTTCCTGGGGCCGCAGCATGAAAATTCCCCGCAAAATCAACCCCAAACAGCGATCGGGATGGGTTTCTGCATAGGCCAGGGCGAGGGTGCTGCCCCAACTGCCCCCAAACACCACCCATTGCTCGATCGCCAAATGCTCCCGCAAACGCTCAATATCCGCCACCAAATCCCAAGTGGTGTTGTCGGTCAAGTCCGCATGGGGCTGGCTGCGGCCACAACCGCGCTGGTCAAATTGCACGATTCGCCACTGGGTCGGGTCGCAATATTGCCGATAGCTCGGTTGGCTGCCACCGCCGGGCCCGCCATGCAGAATCATGATCGGCTTGCCAGTGGGATTGCCACTTTCTTCAAAGTAGAGGGTGTGGCGATCGGAAACGGGCAGTGTCCCTTGGCGATAGGGGTCGATCGGCGGAAATAAACTCATGGCAATCCGTCATGTCAAAATCGTAATGACTATGATATTCTCGTAACAGTTCGTAATTCGTCTAAAACAGCGCAACAGGAGACTCACTCCCATGACCGAAGGTTGCCTCCGTGTGGGCCAAGTTGCCCCTGACTTCACCGCTACGGCCGTTTCTGACCAAGAGTTCAAAGAAATTAAGCTGTCGAACTACCGTGGCAAGTATGTAGTCCTATTTTTCTATCCCCTGGACTTCACTTTTGTCTGCCCCACGGAAATCACGGCCTTCAGCGATCGCTACGCTGAGTTCTCGCAACTGAACGCCGAAGTATTGGGCGTTTCGGTGGACAGCGCCTTCTCGCACCTGGCTTGGATCCAAACCGATCGCAAGTCCGGCGGTGTGGGCGATCTGAGCTACCCGTTGGTTTCGGACATCAAGAAGGAAATCAGCACCGCTTACAACGTACTGACCGAAGAAGGCATTGCCCTGCGCGGCCTGTTCATTATTGACAAGGAAGGTGTGATTCAACACGCCACCATCAACAACCTGGCCTTCGGCCGCAGCGTGGATGAGACCTTGCGCGTGCTGCAAGCAATTCAATACGTGCAAACTCACCCCGATGAAGTGTGCCCCGCTGGTTGGCAACCGGGCGAAAAGACGATGAATCCGGATCCTGTGAAGTCGAAGGACTATTTCGCCGCCCTGTAATTGACGCAAATTTCGGCGTTTTGGCCGGAATTGGTCGGCTGATGGCCACCGTTGCGATTGCCCTCAGGCTTGGGTAATGGTGGCTCAAGCTCCTCCTTCCTAGGAACCCAACCCGATCGACCGATGAGCCAAAACCTCTCGATCGACCTGTAGGGTTGGAGATTATTTCTTGGACATCGTTTTAAGGTTGGCTGAACTGACTCCTGAGAGAGGGTCGCTGTCTTTTGGCAAGATGGCGACTTTTTTTGTTAGTTGGGCGTTCGGGATTGGGGTTCGATCGATTCGGTAGACTTTGGGATGAATTGCCCTGCTGAATGGTCTCAAGGCTGTCCAATGAGTCGTCGCCCATCCCCATCATCTGCCGATCGCCCGGATCCTTTGCCTAAGGAGCCTTTGTCTGAGGAGGCGGAGTTTTCGGCTTTTTTAGCCCAGTTGAGCGATCGGTTAGCGGCGACGGAAACCGCCATGGGCCAGGTGCGATCGCGCCTGGAGCAGGTGCGGGCCGATCGAGAGCGGCGAGCCAGTTTGGGCCATCAGGTGGAAGTGGTGCGGGCGGATTTGGCCCGGGCGCGCGATCGAGAAATTCGCAGCGAATTAACGCAAACGATCCAGACTTTGCAGCGGGAACTGGAAGAGCTGGACTTGGCCTTGGAAAGTCGCCTCTTTGCAGACAGCGGTTTAAAGGAAGTGTTTTGGCAAGCGGTGCGGTTTGGCAGTTTGGGGGTGGTGTTGGGTTGGTTGCTCAAGCTATGGGCCGGTTAATGGCGGGTGGGGCGCTGGTGTGGGCGGTTCTGTTGGGTTTGGGGATCGATCGAGCTGATGCCGATCGGCCGATCGAGCCGCCTCAACCCCCCGTGGATGCGCAAACCCTGGATGCGCAAACCTTGCTCAAAAACTGGGAAGCGCCCTTGCCCCCGGAGCGTCGGCGGCCCCTGTGGCCCCTGACTCCGCGATCGCCGGTTTCGCTCGATCGCGCCCGGTGGGGGAGTCCTCGGTTGGAATCGCAGTTGCGGCTCTATCGGCAATATTTGGCGACCCATGGCCAGCCGCCGGATTTGTTGATTGTGGGCAGTTCCCGATCGCTCCAGGGCATTGACCCGACGGTTTTGGCCCGTTCGTTGTCAACAACCCTGCGGCGGCCCGTGCGGGTGTTTAACTTTGGCATTAACGGCGCAACGGCCCAGGTGGTGCGCTGGTTGCTGATGGATTTGTTTCCGCCGGACTGGTTGCCTCGGGTGGTGGTTTGGGGCGATGGCTCGCGGGCCTTTAACAGTGGCCGGATCGATCGCACCTTTGCCAGCATTGCGGCTTCCGAGGGCTTTCGACAACTGGCCATGGCCCGCGCCCGGGGCGGTCACCCCTGGTCTGTGGCGCGGTGGCGGGAATCTCCTTGGGGGCGATCGGTCAACGGGTTGCCATCCTTGACCCTCAACAGCAGCACCTATCCCAGTGCAGCCCTGATGCCCGGCCTGATGCCCGGTTGGCTTCAACGACAACCACCCTTGCCACTGCGCCCAGAGCCAGAACTCGATCGGCTGGGATTTTTGGCTGATTTGCGCCGTTTTGCGCCCGATCGCTACTACCAACAATTTCCGAAAGTGCCCGGTCGCTATGACGATATGTACAGCGGTTTTCAGTTGGCAGGCGGTGTTCAAGATCGAGCGGTGCGCCAGTTGATCACCTTTGCTCGATCGCGCGGCATTCGTCTGAGTTTTGTGAACTTGCCCCTCAGTCAGGATTATTTGGATCCGGCCCGGCTGACCTATGAACGGGAATTCCAGACCTATTTGGCACAACTGCGAGATCAGGGGTTAATCGTTCAAGATTGGTTGCTGCGCTGGCCCGATCGCCACGACTATTTCGCAGACCCCAGCCACATCAACCGCTACGGAGCCGCCGCGATCGCCCTGGATTTGGCCCAGGATGCCTGGCTGCGTTGGAATTTGACCCCGATCGCCGGTCGGCCTGCACCGGTTTTGAATGGAGCGCCAAATCGGGAGAACAGTGGGCGATCGGGGCCACTGCGGCCAGCCCCTTAAAAGATTGGCTTTCGCGTTAGAAATCCGAATGGTTGTGGACTCTGATCGTTGGCAATAATCGTTGGCAATGATCACTGGCAATTGCCCTTGGAATCAACCTTGCGATCGGGGGCGAGATCATGAACCGCGATCGGGTAGGTGAGTGGAACCCAAAGGGGGGCGATCGGCTGAATGAGCCACCGAAGCGATCGGGACTAAATCCTTATGGAGCCTTGTTTTACGTCGTTTTGTCGAGACAGTTGGCCGTGAATTAACAAACGGTCTAGTATCTAACAAACGGTGTTAGGATTGCCACAGTAATAGAAAGAATCTCCAAGGATCATCATCATTCATGCAAGAAATTGACAAGTCAATATCCTTTGATGGAAGGGATATTCGGCTGAAGATCGGTTTGCTCGCACCCCAAGCTGGTGGATCGGTACTGATTGGGTCGGGCGATACCGCAGTGTTAGTAACCGCCACCCGTTCCTCAGCGCGCGAGGGCATTGATTTTCTTCCCCTCACTGTTGATTACGAAGAACGGCTGTATGCCGCCGGCCGCATTCCGGGTAGCTTCCAACGCCGCGAAGGTCGCCCGCCGGAAAAGGCGATCCTGACCGGGCGCTTAATCGATCGCCCCCTGCGCCCGCTGTTCCCGAATTGGTTGCGCGACGATATCCAAGTGGTGGCCACCACCGTGTCCCTCGATCCCGACGTGCCGCCGGATGTGCTGGCCGTGACGGGTGCTTCGATCGCCACCTTGCTGGCCCAAATTCCCTTCCAGGGGCCGATGGCGGCGGTGCGCGTGGGTTTGGTGGGCGACGAGTTCATCATCAACCCCACCTATGCGGAAATTGAAAAGGGTGAATTGGATCTGGTGGTTGCCGGATCGCCCGATGGCGTGGTGATGGTGGAAGCGGGGGCCAATCAACTGCCCGAAGCGGACATCATCGAAGCGATCGACTTTGGCTATGAAGCCGTGCGCGACTTGATTCAAGCGCAACGGGACATCATCGCTGAATTGGGTCTGGAGCTGGTGACGGCGGAACCCCCCGCGATCGACACCACCCTCGAAGACTTCATTCGATCGCGCACCACGGGCGAAATCAAAGGCATCTTGTCGCAATTTGAGCTGGGCAAAACCCGGCGCGACGCGGCCTTGGATGCCCTGCAAGCCACTGTGGCCCAGGAAATTGCCGATCGCGCCGATGACGACGCGATTAAGGTGGCCGCCACCGCTGACCCCAAGGCTCTGCCCAAGGTCTTCAAGGCCGTCACCAAGTCCCTGATGCGTCGCCAAATCGTTGAAGATGGCGTGCGCGTTGATGGTCGCAAACTGGATGAGGTGCGGCAGGTCTCCTGCCGGGCCGGGGTGTTGCCCCCGCGCGTCCATGGCAGCGGCCTGTTCCAACGGGGCTTGACCCAGGTGATGTCTGTGGTGACGCTGGGAACCCCCGGCGATGCCCAGGAACTGGACGATCTGCACCCGGACGAGCAGAAGCGCTACCTGCACCACTACAACTTCCCGCCCTACTCGGTCGGTGAAACCCGCCCGATGCGATCGCCCGGTCGCCGGGAAATCGGTCACGGGGCCTTGGCAGAACGGGCCCTGGTTCCCGTGTTGCCGCCGAAGGATGCCTTCCCCTACGTGTTGCGCGTGGTGTCGGAAGTGTTGTCCTCCGATGGTTCCACCTCCATGGGGTCCGTTTGCGGCTCTACCCTGTCCCTGATGGATGCCGGTGTGCCGATCGCCAAGCCCGTCAGCGGCGCAGCCATGGGTCTGATCAAGGAAGGCGAAGAAATTCGCGTTCTGACGGACATCCAAGGTCTGGAAGACTTCTTGGGTGACATGGACTTCAAGGTGGCGGGCACCGACAGCGGCATCACCGCCTTGCAAATGGACATGAAGATCACCGGGTTAGACATGGGCACGATCGCCAAGGCGATCGAACAGGCCCGCCCGGCGCGTCTGCACATCCTGGAAAAGATGATGGCGGCGATCGATCAACCGCGTGGCGACCTGTCGAAGTTTGCCCCGCGTCTGCTGACCTTCCGGATCGACCCGAGCGACATCGGCATGGTGATCGGGCCCGGCGGCAAAACGATCAAGGGCATCGTCGAAGAAACCGGCGCGAAAATCGACATCGAAGACAGCGGCTTAGTCACCGTGTCCTCGAATGATGGCGAAAAGGCCAAGCGCGCGGCCCAAATTGTCCAAAACATGACCCGCAAGATCGAAGTGGGCAGCGTGTTTGTGGGCAAAGTCACCCGCACCATCCCGATCGGGGCCTTTGTGGAATTCTTGCCCGGCAAAGAAGGCATGATCCACATTTCCCAACTGGCCGATCGGCGTGTGGGCAAAGTCGAAGACGTGGTGGCCGTGGGCGATGAGGTGATCATCAAGGTGCGCGAAATCGACAATCGCGGCCGGATCAACCTGACCCGTTTGGGCATCCATCCCGACGAAGCGGCGGCGGCCCGCGATGCGGCCGAAGCGGCGGCCACCTAAAGAACTAGGGCCTAAAAGCCCCGCCCCGGCCTCCTCCAGCAGCCTAGTGGCGAGAGGTATGGGGCCAATTCCATGGCTCTTGCATGAGGGCTAACCAACCTGAAACCGGAGATCGAACAGTCGATCTCCGGTTTTTTGTGGGCATTGTTCTGAGTTGGTTCTGAATTGTTTGCAGAACGGCGCTCAACAATTGCAGGCGATCGAACAAAAACGCCGATCGCCCCATGCCGTCAGGCCTCTAGGCAAAAATCACTAGCGAGGTTAACCAGAATCACAGGGAATGATGATGGCGATCGCAGGACTCAACTCCCGAAATCCTTGACCATAGCTCCTTAGCAGAACGGAGGGAATCTTCGTTGTGACGCTTCCCTCCGCTGTTACCAATCTCTCGATGCCTGACCTCATCCTTGTGGGAATGTTCCCCATGGGTGGGGTCAAGCCTCCATATTAACCAAAGAATTTGCTCAAGCCCGACTTTGCCAGCGCGTGGCCTTTTGATGGTTGGTATTCGGCTCAGATTGTGGTGAAATGCGGACATGAGCCGCCTTTTGTAGCCTTGAAATCAACTTGAAACAAAACCGAAGCCGGTTGAATCTTAGATCTTGAATCTTGAGTCTTGAATCAAGATGGAATTCGTATTGAACGCCTATGGAACTCCTATGGAATTCGGATGGGATCCGCGGGTGATTGGGGTTTGGATCAGGGGTGTTTCCTTGCGGTTGGGGCGGCCCTGTTAAGCTAAGAGCATGAGAAACCCCTGGCCAAGTCGTTTATTCCCACCGGGCGATCGGGCGATCGTTGAAGACTTCTCAGATTGAGCTAACGGAGTCCTACCCTTGTCCCTGTCGGCAACGGGGCACCCTGCGGCCGATCGCACTCATGGACGCATTTGGCTGCGATCGCTGCCAGCAAATTTTTGTGGTGACCGAATCGGGCGATCAAATTGAGCAGGTGTCTTCTGGGGCAATCTACCGACGGCTGTGGCGATGGACAGGAACGCGCTGGCTCTCCGTGCGTCCACCCTTGCGTGAAAATTATTTGCCCATTACCCTTTGGGCTGGATTTGTCTTGGTGTTGGCTTGGTTGCCCCTGATTGTCAAAGGACTGGCAGGCACGGCGGCTTGGCTGTTGCCGGGATTGCTGGTGATTGGGCTACCGCTGTTGTTGTTATGGCTGGCATACCGGCGCTGAGATTATGGTTGGAAATCCCCTGGTTAATTCGGGAGCGCTGGATTTATTTGGGGCATTGGCGGCGGCGGCCCGAGGGCGATCGGCCCTGGTGGCCATGCGTGGTGGCGAGCGATCGCGGGCGCTGAAAGTGATGGCCAAGGCTTTGCGAGCCGCCCAAAACGAAATTTTGGAAGCCAACACGCTGGACTTGGAAGCCAGCCGCGAAAAGGCCAACAGCGGCTTACCGTCCCTGTGGATTAAGTTCACGCCCGATCGACTGCAACAGGTGGCCGATATGCTCGATCGGCTGGCGGATTTGCCCGACCCCACTCGGCAGGCCATTCGCGCCACCCACCAAACCCAATATCTACAAAGCTATTGCCAACTGATGCCCCTGGGGACGATCGCCCTGGTGCATGAGGGACTGCCGGAATTGGGGGCGATCGCGGCGGGCATGGGCATCAAAACCGGCAACAGCATGATTTTGTATGGCAGCAGCGACACCAAGCACACCAACGCGGCGATCGCGGCGGCCCTCACCGATGGGCTGACGGCTGGGGAATTGCCGCCCGAATGTGTCACAGCCATTCCGCCCGATCGGGATATTTCCATGCGCGACCTGCTGGCCCAGGAGCGCTACTTGAACCTGATTGTGGCCTATGGCCGGCCAAAGCTGGTGCAACAGGCCAGTCAGTTTGCCACCGTGCCCATTCTGGGCGCAGCGATCGGCAATTGCTATCTCTACTGGGCCCTGTCCGGCGAGTTAGACGTGGTGCGTTGGGCCATTTCCGACAGCCACCAGGGTGATCCGGAAGCGGTGAACGCGATCGAAAAGGTGCTGGTTCACGAGCGCCACAACCGATCGATGCTGGGGGTGCTCTTTGGCTCCTTGCAAACGGATGGGTTTGAAGTGCGGGTCGATGCCCATTTGCAACAGGATTTTCCCGACTTGCCCTTGGCGGCCGATGATGAGTGGAATCGGCCCTATTTAACCAAAACCGTTGCGTTTCGCACCGTGGCCAGCGTGGAAGAGGCGATCGCGGTGATTCACACCCAAAGCAGCGGCCACGCGGACTGCATCGCCACCGAGTCCTATCGAGAAGCCCACCAATTTGCCTCCCGCCTTGACAGCGCCTCCACCTACATCAATGCCTCACCCCGATTCCAGCGCAATCCCCGGGGCAGTGCTTCGGTGTTTTTGGGCATGTCGAATCAAAAGGGCTACCGACGCGGGGCGATCGGCCTGGACATGTTGACCACCATCAAGCAAATTGTCCAAGGGGATGGCTAAGTTGGCCCCATTCCCAGGGCTAGTGATCTGTGTGATCAAATTCAATTTTGATCACGGATCTGATGGATTGTTGCAATAGTTGATTATCCTCGCCCAATTGCCCCCAACAAGGGGCTTAAGCCCCTTGTCCCTCGACCTTGCCACGGCAGGATCGGAGCCTTGGGGATTGGATGACGGCTTCTTCATAGGTTCAGGCTCCTTTCAACTGATTCCCAACCATGCCGGTAAGCACTCGTAAGTGGGCCGCCAAACAACAGGTGGCGATCGAAATTCTCGATCGCCTGAAAGTGCTCTATCCCGATGCCACATGCAGCCTGAATTATGAAACCCCCGTGCAATTGTTGGTGGCGACAATTCTGTCGGCCCAATGCACCGATGAGCGGGTGAACCTGGTTACGCCAGCTCTGTTTGCGAGGTTTCCCGACGCGGTGGCCCTGGCCGGGGCCGATCGGGCCGAGTTGGAAGCCTTGGTGCGATCGACCGGCTTCTATCGCAACAAAGCCAAAAATATCCAGGGCGCTTGCCAAATGATCCTGGACAGATTTGGCGGCGAACTGCCCAAGCGGATGGAGGAACTGCTGTTGCTGCCGGGGGTGGCGCGTAAAACGGCGAATGTGGTGCTGGCCCACGCCTTTGGCATCAATGCGGGCGTGACGGTGGACACCCATGTGAAGCGCCTGGCCTATCGCTTGGGCATGACTGAGCATCAGGATCCGGTGCGGATTGAGCGCGATTTGATGCGGCTGTTGCCCCAACCGGACTGGGAAAATTGGTCGATTCGGCTGATTTATCACGGGCGGGCCGTTTGCGATGCCCGGAAACCGGCTTGCGATCGCTGCCAGTTGGCGGATCTATGTCCCCAAAAGGGACTGGGCGCAACGACAACCAAGGCCAAACCCCAATCCACTGCCCGATCGACCGGCAAAACCAGCAGCAAATCTAATAGCAAAGCCAGTTCCAGCACAGCTAAGGCCAAAACACCCCCCAAACCCTAGCCCCCGTTCAACGATCAAGTCCTTCGCTTCCGAGCTGGGGCCACAGAGCGTGTCAAATCGTTACCAGTTGCGCTCTCCAACCGATCGCCCGTCCTAGAATGAGGGCAGAAGCATTTAGGGATCGAGCGAATGGCTGCAACGGTTGCCGATGTAATGAGCCGCGATCCGATCGTCGTCCGTCGTGACACCTCCCTCATCGAGGTCATCAAACTCCTGGCGGAACAGCGCATTAGCGGCGTGCCCGTGGTGGATGAAGCGGGGCAGTTGGTTGGGGTTGTGTCGGAAAGCGATCTGATGTGGCAAGAGACCGGCGTGGATGTGCCGCCGTTCATTACCATTTTGGACAGTGTGATTTATCTCAAAAATCCCCTGCAATTTGAAAAGGAATTGCACAAGGCCCTGGGCAGTACGGTGGCCGATGTGATGAGCGATCGGGTGAAAACCACCAAGCCCGATACATTGCTGCGCGATGCCACGCGGCATTTGCTGGAAGGCAATATTCACCGAATGCCCGTGGTAGATGATGCGGGGGCGATCGTGGGCATCCTGACTCGGGGCGACATCATTCGAGCCATGGCCAACGGGTTGCAATAGGCCAGCATTGTCTGGGCTGTTGAGTGATGGCTGAGGCATGATTTTGGACAGTTTGGGCTGATCGAGCCGGATTTGTGGCCGATCGCTCAGCATCAACAGTGGTTAGGGGTCGGCGGCTGTGGCATTTTGGAAGAGGCCGCTGGAATTTGCTGATCGCTGAGGTTGAAGTTCATGACTGCCGATCGCCCCGTTGCAAATCGTTCTGACTGGCTCGATCGGGCCCTGTTGCCAGCGGGGGCGGCCTGCTTGGCCCTGGCCTATGGGCCGCTGTTGGTGCATTGGGTGCGCGGTTGGCTCACCAAAGACATCAGCATTGAGCATGAATATTTCAGCTACGGCCTGATTGGGCTGCCCTTTGCGGCCTATTTGGCATGGGAAAAGCGATCACGCTGGCAGCAATTGGCGGATCGATCGCACCCGGTGGGTTGGGGGCTGTTGGGGTTGAGTGTGGCGTTTTACCTGAGCGGTGTGGCCGATTGGGTGAACCTGTCGTTCCCGATTGCCCTCTGGGGGCTTTGTGGTGTTTGGAAAGGGGCGGCCGGTTGGCGGCTGATGGCGGCTCCCTTGGTCTTCACCACCCTGGCCACGCCCAACGAGGTTCCCTACCTCATTTCGCCCTACGTGGTGGGGTTGCAGCGGTTCATTGCCGCCATGGCTGGTTTTTTGCTGAACCAAGTGGGACTGGAAGCGCAGGTGGAGGGCATTTATCTCTACGTGCGCGATCGGGCGGTGGAAGTGGCTCCCCACTGCGCGGGCCTGAAAATGCTCCTGACCTGTTGGTATGTGGGACTGATGGCCATCTATTGGTGCGGCACGGTGCGGGGGCGATCGCCCATCGCTCTGTTTTTGGTGGGAACGACGGTCATCAGCGTGTTGATGAATGTCTTTCGGAACACGATTTTGGCCTACTTGCACGGTACGGGTCAGGACGGCCTGTTCGACTTCATGCATGAGGGAACCGGCGGCGACCTGTATTCAGCCGTGATGTTGCTGACTGTGGTGCTTTGGTTCCGAATCATTGAGCGGTTTGTGGGCGAAGGGCCGGATGCTGCCCTGGCCCCATCGCCCTCGAAGGTTGCGCCCCGACCTGACCCGATCGCGCCGGAGGATCAACCGGAAGTCGCAGAACGAGATCCCGATTTCTAGCGATCGGCTCCTGTGGCTGCAAAACCCTAGATAAACCCTAGAAAAAGGGATTCAGACCCTTGCCCCCCCGATCGGGACGTGGCGAGATCGGGAGTGGAGAGATTGGGTCTAGGACTTTGAGTTTAGGGCGTGTTAAAGGATTCGATGATCCGCAAAAACAACTCCACTCCCATGGCCAGCGCCGTTTCATCAAAATCAAAACGGGGGTGGTGATGGGGGAACGCTAAGCCCCGATCGGGATTGGCCGCCCCCACAAAGAAATAGCAACCGGGGACTTCCTTTAGGAAAAAGGACATATCCTCACCGCCCATGGTTTGGCAGTTGGGCACAACCCCGATCGGCGTTTCAATCACCGTTTCGGCCACCCGTCGCACCCGATCGGCTGCGGCCGGATCGTTGACCGTGGCCGGATAAATCGATCGATAGTCCAGTTCGTACCGGGCCCCGTGGGCGGCGCAAATGCCCGCAATAATCGACTCCACCCGCTCCCGAATCACCCCTTCTAGGGCCGGATTGAAATAGCGCACCGTGCCAGCCAAGCGGGCCTGATCTGCGATCACGTTTTTGGCCGTGCCCGCGTGAAATTCGCCCACGGTCACCACCGCCGAATCGATCGGGTCAATGTTGCGAGCCACAATCGTTTGCAGAGCCGTGACAATTTGCGCCCCCACCAACACCGAGTCGATCGTTTGGTGAGGCATGGCTCCATGGCCGCCTTTCCCAAACAGCGTGCAAGCAAACAGTTCCACCGCCGCCATCAATGGCCCCGGCCGCACGCCTACCGTACCCAGCGGCAAGTTATTCCACAAATGCAGCCCAAAGATGGCATCCACATCGGGATTGTGCAGCACCCCGGCTTCGATCATCGGTTTTGCGCCGCCGGGCCCCTCTTCGGCCGGCTGAAAAATCAGCTTGATGGTTCCGGCCAGTTGCGATCGATGGTGGGCCAAATAATAGGCCGTGCCCAGGGCGATCGCCGTGTGGCCGTCGTGGCCGCAGGCGTGCATTTTGCCCTCGTGGCGCGATCGATAGGGCACTTCGTTTTGCTCTTGCACGGGCAAGGCATCCATATCGGCCCGCAAGGCAATGGTTGGGCCCGGTTGGCTGCCTTTAATGACCGCCACAATGCCGGTTTTGGCGATGCCCGCTTGGTAATCAATACCCCACTCTCGCAGGCGATCGCACACAAAAGCGGCCGTCAGGGCCTCTTGAAATCCCAACTCTGGGTACTGATGAAACTGTCGCCGCCAAGACACCAATTGCGGCAACAAATTTCGCACATCTAACCGTAACTTCGATAGGTCAATTCCTGGAGCGGTGGGTAAGGTGGAAATCACGGAAGTTCAGATACTTTTCAGATTTTCCTTAGACCTTAGCTTAGAGTTTTTCCGTTGGGCCGTGCACGAATAGCGATCGGGAGAGCGATCGGGACAGGGGCAGAATCCAAAACAGCGAGATCGCCCTGAAAATGCGGAAAGCACTCGGTCTGGAAACCCTGAGATCTGCCATAAATCTTGATGCAATTACCCCAAGGTGACGGTCGGTGACGATCAATTGTGGACTTTCATCAACTTCCATCGCGAATTGATCCAGAACGCCCCGATCGCCCTGGCCATTGGCTAGATCGAAAAGAGAATTCAGCGCTAATCACCGGATCCCAAACCGGAGGGAGCCACCATGCTAAAACCGCCACCACCTCCCCCGATCGCCCCCAAGCAAATGAACCTGCTGCGGGTGGTTGCTGCCATGGCCTGGGCCGACGGACATTTGGCCGACGAAGAAATTGAAGTGATGCTCGATCGCTTCAGCCAACTGTTTGCCCGCGACGGCCAACAATCGATCGAACTGAAACAAGACTTGCGGGAATATTTGGTGCAAAATCTGCCCCTGGCAGAAATTGTGCCTAAGCTCACCAACGACGCTGACAAAGAATTGGCCCTGGAATTGGCCTATGAAACCATTGCCTCCAGCGCCCGCACGCCCGATGAAGCGGTGATTAATGCCGAAGAATCCGCCGCCTATGGTGAATTGGTGCGGCTGTTGGCCCTGTCGCCGGACGTGGTGAAACGGATTGAATCGAACAGCAATCAGGCCGGGGCTTCCAAGCAAGACCTAATTGAGTTCTTGGCTCAAAAGCTCGCAGAAACCGACCTGTCCTAAGGCTCGATCGGGAGCAGACCGGAAGCAACGATCCGCCGCCTGCTCCCAGAATCAACCCAGACAAGGGGCTTAAGCCCCTTGTCCCCGTGAGGGTTGGTGCTTGATCAGTCTCCCAAAATACTGATCAGGCATCTGCTAAGACCTTCGCCAAGATTTGGCCAAGATCTCGCCAAGATCTCAACAAAGCCCTCCGCCAAAATCTCCGCCAAGACTTCAGCTAAGACGATTGCGAAAGGCGCTTCACCGCCCCGCCCGCCAGTAACTGGTGCGCCTCCGTCAGAATATTCAAGACCCGATCGGGATAGGGACTGCGGGCTAAACAGGGGCGCAAATCTAGCTCCGACAGGCGATCGCCCCGTTGTCCCGGAAACCAGTGGCCCCCATTGCCCAACAGGTTGTAGCGCATCTTGCCATAGGCCACCATGTCAAAGGCCTTCACCAAATTCCAAAGCCACACGATCGTCCGCACACTGATTTCGCCCGGCACTTCTTCCGGCTTTGGTAACCCCTGTTCCCAAGTGCGCAGCCAGGCCTTCCCTTCCCCGGGGCCAAACTCGCGATCAAACGCCTCGATCGCCGCTTGCTCCAACCGTCGCGTAATCATCGGCAGCAACTGACCCGGTTGATCCAAAAAGGACAGGGTTTTCAGATGCTCATCAAAATCGCTAGGCCGAGCGGCCCCCAGGCTCAGGGTATGCACCTGCGGATGGCTTAAACAAAACAAATTGTTAAACACCATCGGACTCAGGGGCTTGCAGAGTTCCACCAATTTGGGCGATGGCTCGTATAGCAGCCCCCCTTTATTGGCTGGACTGATAATAAACACGCCCATATCCAACTGGGTGGCCGCCTCGATCGCCCGCCAGTTGGTTTGGTTGATGTAATACCAATGCAAATTGACGTAATCAAATTGGTTGGACTGAATCGTCTCCATGATTACGTCCAGGGGCCCGTGGGTGGAAAATCCAATGAACCGCACTCGTCCCTCCGCCTGCCAGCGTCTGGCGCGATCGAGGCAGCCCCCCGGCCGCAACGTCCAGTCCAAATGCTCACGGGTGTTAATTCCGTGAATGCCCAGCAAGTCCACATAGTCGAGCTTGAGGTAGCCCATGGACTGTTCAAAGTCCCGCTCAAAGTCGGCCACCTGGGCAGCGGGCCCCACCTTCGTTTGCACAATCAAATCCTGGCGGGGATATTGCGGCAGCACCCAACCGAGTTGCATCTCGGAGCTGCCATAGCCCCTCGCCGTCTCGATGTGGTTAATGCCCACAGCAAGGGCCCGCTCGATCGTGGCGGCCAAATTGGCTTGGCCCGCCGCGTCAATTTGTGTGGGTGAGAGGTCTTGCCAGGCCTGTTGGTAGCGCATTCCACCACAGGAAAACACCGGCATTGATAGCTCTGTGCGCCCAAACCGTCGATAAAGCATGGGTTTTTGGGATCTGAGGAATTGTTTTAGAAACAAGGGAATGCGTGGCAAGGTTCAATAACCCAATGCTAGACAGCCATACCCCATGCTAGACAGCGATGCTGAATGCCGCGCCGGATCGCCAGTTCAGCCATGTTGGCTGGGGCGGACTGGATCCGTGGCCCATAACGCACCGTTGAAGGGAAGCGATAGGATTAAGTCATGTTTAAAATGGCCGCCCATTTCCTAATCCCCAACCCCTTGTGTTAGGAGTCTTCCCATGGATATCACAGAACTGAATGAACTCGAAAGTTCCGTCCAAGACCTGATTTCGGCGGCAAAGGTCGAGCTAGAAGCGAAACGCCTAGAAAAGCAGCGAGACGAATACTATCAACATGCCCTTGCGGAAATCGAAGCCCGGTTGAACGCGGTGTTAGCGCAAGTGCAAACCACCCTCAAAGAGTTGCCGGCCGATGAGTTTGGCGACAGCATAACCCGCCGCAAACTCCAAGAGAAGGAAGCGGATATTTTGCAGCAACTGGCCGATGCGCCGCGCTTGGCTTCAGAAGCGGCCGATCGGCAGTTGATTTTGCAAGAAGAACGACTGATTGAGGAACGCTTACTGGATCAAACAAACCGGTGGCGCTATGAGCTAAGGGAAGACCTGCTGGACATGATTCGCGACCAGCAGGATTTTTATAGCGCAACGGACGCGGCCGTGGCGATTCGGGGTTATATGCATGACCTGAAGGCGATCGATGCCCTCACGGAAGTGCTGGAAGCCTTGATGGATCAAATTAACCAACACAGTGAAGAAGGGCCGGTGGCCAAGCGTCGGGGCAATGATGAACAGACGCTGATGTTTATTTATGAAAAGGCGATGCAGAATCGGGCGCGAGTGGAGCGCAGTCCCGATGTGCGGCCCCAAACGCGGCACCGATCGTCTGAGCGCCGTCCCAATCCCTACTCGGAGCTGGCGGGTAAGGTGGTGGTTTTTGGGGGCCACGATCGCTTGGAGTCGGCGGTGCGCAATCGCTTGCGGGAATCGAAGGTGGAATTGGTTTGGTGTACGGCCCAGGCGGGTCTGAACATGGCTCAGCAGGGGGAAAGCCACATCTCCAGTGCGGACTTGGTGATTATCGTGACCGGTTATGCCAGCCATTCCTTGACGGAAAAGGCGATTCAGTCGGCCAAGAAAATGGGCATTTCACCGGAGATGGTGAACACCACGGGGATGACCAAGCTGCTGGAGACGATCGAGTTTGGGCTGAAGGCGAAGTTGCTGGCGAAGCGCTTGGGGGGTTAGGGGCGATCGCCCCTTGGGTTCAGCGTTGGTTGGCGGGCCGGCGGCCCCGGCCGTTGCCCGGCGGTTTAGAATGGATTGCGCATCAGTTTGAAGATTTGTTGAGGAATGGCGAGGGGGTGCGATCGCCGGGGTGGGGAGGATCTAGCCCCTGCCGATGATCCAAGGAATTTCCTGCGCAATCTCCCTGGAGAGCTTCTCCCTGGAAGACGGCTCCTGAGAAATCCTGCTCGTCTTGCCTTGCTCCGGTTTTCGGCTGCTGTTTTAGCTACCTGCCAGCCCCGGTCTCTGTTCTGGTTGCTATCCAACGGTGTCAGACCCTGGGGCCGGGCGATCGCCCCTGACTCTCGCGCGGCCTATGACCCCTGCAATTGCGATTCGGAACCTACAAAAACGCTATGGCGATGTTACCGCCGTTGATCACGTATCGCTGGAGGTGAAACCCGGCGAGATTTTTGGCCTGTTGGGGCCCAACGGCGCGGGCAAAACCACCACGATTCGCTGTCTTTGTACCTTGGCCCAGCCGGACGGGGGAGAAATTTTTGTGTCGGGGGTGTCGGTGTTGCGGGAACCCCGATCGGCCCGTAAGCGGTTGGGCTATGTGGCTCAGGATGCTGCGCTGGACAAGGTGTTGACCGGGCGGGAAATGCTGGAGTTGCATGGTGCGCTCTATCACTTGCGACGCGAGGCGATCGGGCAGCGGATTGCAGCCATGGCGGATCTGCTGGGGCTGGGCGACTGGCTCGATCGGAAAACGGGAACCTATTCCGGTGGCATTCGCAAGCGCCTGGACTTGGCCACGGGGCTGCTCCACGAGCCAGATGTGCTGGTGTTGGATGAACCCACGGCGGGGCTGGATATCGAAAGCCGGATGGCCGTGTGGGAGTTTTTGCGGAAGTTGCCCCAGTGGGGGACAACGGTTTTGATCACCAGCCATTACCTGGAAGAGATTGATGCGCTGGCCGATCGGGTGGCGATTTTGGATCAGGGCCAGGTGATTGCCTTGGGCACACCGTCGGAGTTGAAGGCTCGGTTGGGGGGCGATCGCATTTCCCTGCGCATTCGGGAGTTTACCCCCGCTGCTGAGGCGGAAACGGCCCAAACCCTGCTGACGGCGCTGCCCTGTGTCAAGGATGCGATGATCAACCGGAGCCAGGGAAATACGCTGAATTTGGTGGTGGATGATCTCGATCGGGGGTTGACCCTGGTGCAGCAGGCCTTGGAACAGGCGGGGTTGCCAGTGTTTGGCATTGCCCAATCGCGCCCGAGTTTGGATGATGTTTATCTGGCTGCGACGGGCCGGACATTGCTCGATGCGGATTTGGCAGCGGGCGATCGGGATCCTAAGCTGGCCCGCAAGCAAAATATGCGCTAGGCCTCAGACCATTCCTTCCAGAGTTTCCAGTTCTCCATCTAGTTCTCCATATTCACCCCTACCCTCCAGATTCCCCTAAGCCTCATGAGCACGACTTTGCCCACGGACAGTCCCACCCGATCGCCCGCCCTGGAACCCTCGCCCCTGGCGGAATTTTGGCAAGAAACGGCGGCCCTGCTGCGGCGATTGTTAATTCAACTGCAACGGCGGCCGGTGACCTTGGTGGCCGGCACTATTCAGCCCCTGATGTGGTTGGTGTTGTTTGGGGCCCTGTTCCAAAATGTCCCGGCCGATTTGTTTGGCGAGCATGTGGGCTATGGGCAGTTTTTGGGGGCGGGGACGATCGCCTTTGCGGCCTTTAGCGGGGCGCTGAATGCGGGCTTGCCGGTGATGTTCGATCGGGAATTTGGCTTTCTGAATCGGCTGTTGGTGGCCCCCTTGGTGTCGCGCTTTTCGATCATCACCGCCTCAGCCCTGTATATTGGCTTGCTGGCCTTGATCCAAACCGTGGCGATCGTGATTGCGGCGGCTGTTTTGGGGGCTGGGCTGCCGGGGGTGGCGGGGTTGGCCGTGGTCGGGGCGATCGTGCTGCTGTTGGTGGCGGGGGTCACCTCCCTCAGCTTGGGTCTGGCCTTTGCGCTGCCGGGCCACGTGGAATTAATTGCCGCCATTTTTATCACCAACTTGCCCCTGCTCTTTGCCAGCACGGCCTTGGCTCCCTTGTCGTTCATGCCCGGTTGGTTGCAGTGGGTGGCGGTGTTGAATCCCTTGAGCTACGCGATCGAACCCATTCGCTATCTTTATCTGCATCCGGACTGGAGTTTTAGCAGCATTGTCATGCAAGCGCCCTTTGGATCGGTTAGTTTTGGTATGGCCCTCGGGGTTCTATTCATTTTTGATTTGGTGGCGATCGGGCTTGTGCGGCCATTGCTGCAACGGCGGATGGCATAGGGCGCTGGATCGCAGGAGCAGGCTAGACGTGGCATGGAGCAGAATCTAAAAGACAAGCTGGATTGCTTTTTAGCATCCCCCTATGGACGCACGATGCTGGGGGAATATGCTTACCTCCATGCCTCGGAATGGTTGCAACAATATTGCGAAGCGGCCGGCGCAATGGCGAACTTGCCGGATTGGTTGCTCCTCCTGTTGGAGTTGGGGCAAGAGTCGGCGGAGATTTTTGCGAGTTTGACCGATGCCGGAACCCTGGAAACCGATCGCAAAACCATGTCCCTGTTGCTGGAGCGACGGGGGCCCCTGTTGGCCCAAACCAGCGGCCGGCTGCGACAGACCTTGGAACTCCATCGCCCGGGCCTTGACCTCAGCCAGGATGCGATCGAAGACGCTAGCCTATTGGCATCAACCCATCCACCGCGATCGGGGTTGGCGGGTTCCGGCCGTCGCGACAACATCGTGAATCGCAACCACTGGGAACCGAAGGCGGACTTTTTGCCTCACAGTGAAAGGCGGGTGATTGGCGATGTGGGGGGTACCCCTCTGCTGTTGGTGGGCTACGAAAAAAACCAGTCCCGATCGCCCATGGTTGCTCGCGCCACTTCCGGTAACCCTCAACAGGATTCGCTGTTTGCGGTTCCCCTGTCCGATTTGCTGGTGCATTCTAACGAACCCGTTAATATCCCTGAATTGGAGTTAGCTGAATCATGAGCCATCTCTCGATCGCTCCCTCGATTGCCTGGTTGTCGGGATCCTCGATCGTCACCGTCTTGAGCATTCTGGCCTTGGGCAGCAACCCCGCGATCGCCCAATCCTCGGCCCTGGGTGACCCAAATGCCAATGGATCGTCCGGTGATGTGCGCCCCAATGAAGTGTTTCAAGGCTCCGGCGTTTCTGCCCAAGACTTGATTCGCAACATCATGTTGGCCCCGGGGCAAACCCTGGATGATTTCAATCAACAACAATCGGGACGGATTGACAACGCTGCCAATGAGTTTTTGCGCCAGCGCCAGCAGCGATTGGAACAAAACGGCCAAGGCGGTGCTAGCGTGACCCCCAGTAGCCCCACTCGCAATTAATTCGCGATGCGGTCTACAAAAACCCCGCTCGATCGAGTCGCGATCGGGCGGGGTTTTGCGGATCGAAATGCGGATCTGAATAACGATCGGAAATAACTGGGTGGATTGGGTCGCGCTGAATTGCTGGGCTGAATTGCTGACCCAGCCCCAAACCCTACAGCAAGTTCAAATCCGTCACGGCTCCCAGGCTGCTGGAAGAGACCAACTTGGCATATTTTGCCAACGTGCCTCGTTTGTAGCGCGGTTCCGGCGGTTGCCAGTTGGCCCGGCGGGCCGCCAGCTCCTCATCGGACACATTCAGTTGCAGCTTGCGGTTCGGAGCATCGATCGTGATGCTGTCACCCTCCTGCACCAGGGCGATCGTGCCACCCACGGCCGCTTCGGGAGCCACGTGACCCACCACCATGCCGTAGGTTCCGCCCGAGAAGCGCCCATCGGTGATCAGCCCCACCGAGTCGCCCAGACCCGCACCGATGATCGCCGCCGTCGGAGCCAACATTTCCCGCATTCCGGGGCCGCCCTTGGGCCCTTCATAGCGAATCACCACCACATCACCGGGGTTGATTTGATTCGCCAAGATCGCCTTTAAGCAATTCTCTTCCGACTCAAACACCCTTGCCGGGCCGGTGATCACGGGATTTTTCACGCCGCTGATTTTGGCCACGGAACCTTCGCTGGCCAGGTTGCCCTTCAGAATGGCCAAGTGACCCTGTTGATAAAGGGGCTTGTCGAAGGGACGGATGACATCTTGGTCGGGGCGCGGTTCGTCGGGGATCTCCGCCAGGGTTTCCGCGATCGTCTTGCCGGTGATTGTCAAGCAATCCCCATGCAGCAGCCCCTGATTCAGCAAAATTTTCATCACTTGGGGGATGCCGCCGGCCTTGTGCAAGTCAGTGGCCACATAGCGACCGCTGGGCTTCAGGTCACAGAAAACGGGCACGCGGGCGCGGATTTCTTCAAAGTCGTCCAGGGTGAGGGTCACCCCGATTGTGTTGGCGATCGCCAGCAGGTGCAACACCGAGTTGGTGGAACCACCCACGGCCATGATCACGGAAATGGCGTTTTCAAAGGCCTTGCGGGTCAAAATTTGCTTCGGTGTGCGGCGTGCTCTGATCGCTTCGGCCAACACGCGGGCAGACTCGGCTGCGCTGGCGTTCTTCTCGTCATCCTCGGCGGCCATGGTTGAGGAGTAGGGCAGGCTCATGCCCATGGCCTCGTAGGCGCTGGACATGGTGTTGGCGGTGAACATGCCGCCGCAGGAACCTGCACCGGGACAGGCGTTGTGTTCCACGGCCATCAGCCGGGCTTCGTCAATTTTGCCAGCACTGAATTGGCCCACGGCTTCAAAGGCGCTGACGACGGTCAGATCTTCCCCGTGCAGATGGCCGGGTTTGATCGTGCCGCCATAGACAAAGATGGCGGGAATATCCAATCGGGCCATGGCGATCATGGCTCCGGGCATGTTTTTATCGCAACCGCCGATCGCCAGGATGCCATCCAGACTTTGGCCGTTGCAGACGGTTTCGATCGAGTCGGCAATTACGTCCCGCGACACCAGGGAATATTTCATCCCTTCAGTGCCCATGGAGATCCCGTCACTGATCGTGATCGTGCCGAAAATTTGGGGCATTACGCCAGCTTCGCGGGCTGCGGCCATGGCGCTGTCGGCCAGGGTGGCAATGCCCATGTTGCAGGGGGTGATGGTGCTGTAGGCGCTGGCGATGCCGACGATCGGTTTGCTGAAGTCATTGTCACCAAAGCCCACTGCACGGAGCATGGCGCGGTTGGGCGATCGCTGCACACCGCTGGTGATCTGTTGGCTGCGGAAATTGTCGGACATGGGGTTTTGCTCTCTCTAGCCGATCCAGAAAAGCGATCTTTAATTGTCGCACTGGGTCTGTCGAATCAAGCTGAACAAATCTCGATCGCCTGGTTTCTTAATGGTTTGGATGGTTTGGGGGACTGGAATAGCTTGTTGGGGAGCTGTTTGGTTCCATAATTGACGCTCCCGCCGGTTGATTGCTGGTTTTGCTGCTGGCTGGGTTGTTGGCCTTGCCGCTGGCCTTGCTGTTGGTCTGGTTATCGGGTTGCTGGCTGGGTTGACGGCCCGGTTGAGAACTGGATTTGCCATTGGCCAGAACGCGATCGCCCGCGCTGGTCTCGGAGCCTGGGAGGGGGGCGGTGGTGAAGCGATCGACCGCCAATTGCAGGTAGGCCGCTTCTTTTTCAATGCCAATAAAGGCGCGATCGACTCGTAGGGCTGAAAGGCCCGTTGTGCCGCTGCCGCTGAAGGGATCGAGCACCAAATCTCCCGGATTGGTGCTGGCGGAAATGATTCGATCGAGTAAATCCAGAGGCTTTTGGGTGGGATGTTTGCCTTGCAATTTCTCCGAAGCCGGTGGGGTGGGAATTGACCAAACACTCCGCATTTGTCGGCCAGAAAGCTTGAGGGGATCGCGGGGAAAATCTCCCAGCTTCATGGCTTCATAGTTAAAGACATGTTTTCCTTTTTTGCTTTTGCGGGCCCAAATTAGGGTTTCATGGCTGGCCGTAAAAAAGCGACAGGATAAATTGGGACTAGCGTTGGGTTTGTACCAACAAATTTCGTTCAAAACATGAAAATCCAAACATTGCAGTGCAAAGCCACAGGCGTAGATATTGTGATAGGTTCCTGAAATCCAAATCGTGCCATTGGGTTTCAAGATCCGCCGACATTCCTGAATCCAAGCGCGGTGAAATTCAAAATCCTGTTCAATGCCATTGCTGCGATCCCAATCGCCTTTATTGACACTGACGGCCCGGCCGCCATGACAGGTAAACCCGTTATTAGACAGGTTATAGGGCGGATCAGCAAAGATCAGATCCACACTATTGGCCGGGAACAGGGGCAAAATTTCAAGGCAATCGCCCTGGTAAAGGGTGCATCGATCGCGCTGGTAGAACGGCTGGACTGCCACAGAAGGCTCGGACATGGTTCTAGGCCAAACGACACACCAAAAGGAAGGCTGGAACGGGACACAACCAAGCCCCGATCGACATAGAAAGATCAGCTTATCGAGAAAGCAAGATTGTGGCTAGCTAAATCCGCTGCTTAAACTTAGTCGCAAACCTAATCTAAACCGTTGGTTAACTCTACTATCAACCCTAATCTAATGCAGGGAACCGTAGCTAGGTTAGCCAGAAAATAACAATCTGGCTAGGTAATTTGCCAACTTTGTTTACGGATCAATGGGCTAATCTTGACGCTGGGCCAGCGCTTGAGGGCTTTTGGGAAACGACAAATTAAGACCGATGCCGCTGTTCACGGCCTGAAAATTTTGGAACGGGAGCCAAGTTGTGGTCGGGGGGCATCCATGGCCACCGGTTGATGGGCGATCGCCCGCCGAGTGAGTCGCGATCGCCGGTTAACAGGCCGGTTCAGTTGATTGGGCCGATCGAGCCGAACCAACGGATCGCACCAAGACTGCATGGGTAAATTGGGCCGCTGGGCCCGTCACGAAGGGGATGCTCGATGGTCTAACGGTTGATTAACCGATTAACCCCACCGATCGTCGCCTTTGCCCAAGGGTTCGTCCAGGGCCATTTGTTCGATCGCGCTGGCAATTTTTAGGGCCTTCAGGGCCTGTTCGCCGCCGATCGAGGGTTGCATCTCGCCCCGCACACAGTTCACAAAATGCTCCAATTCCGCATGGAGCGGCTCCGTGTTCCCGATCGCCACCGACTCGATCGACCCATCCAGCCGATAGCAAGCCTGACTGGCGCGATCGCCTGCCGGATAGCTGGAGGTTTTGCGATGAACCAAAATTTGACGCGCCAGGAAATCCGCCTCCACGAGTGAATCCTGGCAATGGGCGGCAATCCGGCGAATTTTGCGGTGTGTCACCTTGCTCGCCGTCAGGGTAGCCACAATCCCATTGGCAAAGCCCAGGGTTGCCGTCACATAGTCCAACTGACCGGAAGCGGCCCGGCTGCCGCTGGCCGACAGACGCACCACCGAGGAGTTGGCAATTTCCAAAATCAGATCAATGTCATGGATCATCAAGTCCAACACCACCGACACATCATTGGCGCGATCGGCGTGGGGACTCATGCGATGGGCTTCGAGCGCTAACACCCGTTCCGTTTTCAGAACGTTGAAGCATTCTTGAAACGTGGGGTTAAATCGCTCAATATGTCCCACCAGCAAAATGCATTGACGTTCGGCCGCCGCATTCACCAGGGCCTCCGCTTCAATGATGCTGGCGGCGATCGGTTTTTCCATCAGCACATGCACCCCGGCCCGCAGGCAATCCATGCCCACGGTGTAGTGCAGCTTGGTGGGAACCGCGATGCAAACCGCATCCACCAAGGGCAGCATGTCTTTGTAGTCTTCAAAAAACCGAACGCGGTATTTGCTGGCCAATTCCAGCCCCCGTTCCACATTCAGATCTGAAATTCCCACCAATTCCGCATCCTTAAGCAAGCTCAGGATCCGGGCGTGGTGTTGTCCCATGTTGCCGACCCCGATCGCGCCAACGCGGATGGGATGGTGGCTCGGCCGGGCGAGGGCAGGCCGAATTTGAGCATCGAGCGATTCGCTACGGGATTGCACGCGCGTTTAACAGCAGCAGTGAAGGGGCAATGGGGCGAGGAGTGATGCCGCCAGCGTCGGCCGGCCACATCCTACCATAGGGTGGATTTTCGCGAGAATTCTTGACCCATGACCGTCGTACCGCCTGGAACTCCGGAAGCCGCCCCAACGCCCTCTGCCCGATCGCCCCAGTGCCAACCGCTCAAAGCCGTTGTGTTGCTCTCCGGTGGTTTGGACTCATCCACGGTGCTCTATCAAGCCAAGGCCGATGGGTGCGACTGCTACGCCCTGTCTTTTGATTATCAGCAGCGCCACCGTCGGGAACTGCAAGCGGCTGTGGCGATCGCCCAAGCGGCCGGCGTGGTGGCCCATCAAGTGGTGCGGTTTGACCTAACCCAATGGGGTGGCTCGGCGCTGACGGATAACCAGCTTGATTTGCCGAGCGATCGGCCCTTGGACGGCATGGCGACGGAAATTCCGATCACCTATGTGCCGGCCCGCAACACGATCTTTTTGAGCTTTGCCCTGGCCTACGCGGAGGCGATCGATGCGCAACGGGTTTATATCGGCGTGAATGCCCTGGACTATTCCGGCTATCCCGACTGCCGGCCCGACTATTTGGCGGCGATGCAGTCGGTGTTTCAGTTGGGCACGCGCCAGGGCCGGGAAGGCCAACCGATCGAAATCGTTGCGCCCTTGGTGGAACTGCGCAAAACGGACATCATTCAACTGGGCGATCGCTTAGGCGTGCCTTGGGCGGAAACTTGGTCTTGCTATGCGGGGGGCGATCGCTCCTGTGGCCGCTGCGATTCCTGTCGGCTGCGGCTGGCGGCCTTCGCAGAATTGGGCTTAACCGATCCAGTCCCCTACGAAGCTCTCCCCTCACAATAGACTCAATTCTGATGTGTGCTATGGTTGGAGAATGAGACCTAGCCAACCACATCAGAGCTTTCGGTTTTGAGTCTGATCAGGTCAAAAGAAACTAGAGACTGCTGACCTAATCGTTGATCTCTAGTTTCAATATCTTTGGTTCGATCGTTATGATTCATGAAAACTTCCTAGAAAATCATAAAAACATCAATCCTAAAACTTGACTGATTCCGTAGGTTTAAGTTTTAAAGACATTCAGGAGACTGGATAGAAATGGCTAAAAAAATCGCTCTCTTTAATCATAGGAGTGGAGTAGGTAAAACCACAATAACCCTTCACTTGGGTTGGATGTTAGCTAAAAAAGGTAAACGAGTTATCTTAGTTGATAGTGATCCGCAATGCAATCTAACAAGCATGGTATTGGGTAAGGTCACAGAAGAAGATGAAGAAAGAATTCAAGAAATTTACAAGACGATTTCCAATATAAAAACAGGACTTGCCCCTGCGTTTGAATCCCAGCCACGGGCAATTGAAGCCATTGATTGTGTGCCTTTAGAAGGCTACCAAAATCTATTCCTTTTACCCAGCCATCTTAGCTTTGCTGAGTATGAAGTGGCACTTGGATTCGCTCAAGAGTTAAGCGGTTCAATTCAGGCTTTGAGAAATATACCAGGAGCAATCAATGACTTGTTAGATAAGACGGCAGAAAAAATCAATGCTGACTATGTTTTGATTGATATGAGTTCAAGTTTGGGAGCAATCAACCAGAATTTACTAGCAATTAGTGACTTTTTTCTGATTCCTACAACTGCTGATTTCTTTTCGATAATGGCTATTGACTCTCTAATCAAGGTCTTACCTAGATGGTACGCATGGGCAAAAGTCGCAAGCTCACTGCAAGTTCTTCGAGAAGCTCATTACCCTTTTCCAGCGACAAAATTGAAATTTTTGGGAGTTATTATACAAAATAATCGCATTATTCACGGTAAAGCAACAACAGCCTTTCAAAATTGGACTGAAAAGATTGAGAAGGCAGTTTCTGAACAGCTTATTCCGGCACTTCAAAAAAGTAATATGACGTTGCCTGATTATTTATATCGAGAGCAAGGAGTGCAAGACAATCTTTCCTTAGCTAAAATTCCCAACTTCAATAACTTAATTGCCTTGTCTCAAGAGCACCGAACGCCTGTCTATGATTTGACTCCTGAGCAACTTGGGCAAACAGGTATTGTTCTGAAAAGTAATCAAAAGAAGCAAGAAGAGTTTAGACAAATGTTTTCTGATTTGGCCGATAAGATTATTGCGCTTAGTTCTGAAAGTTCGGTGTATGCAGTCAGCCCTTGATCAATTTCGCATCAGTATTGGTCGAGTTAGAGACCTGATTGCACTACACAATTCTATGAAAGCTCAGGCAACCGGTGCATTGGATGTGTCGGATATGCTGCGTGCAGCTTTGGTGCTGACGGTGAGTGCTCTGGATTACTATATCCATGAGGTTGTGACGCTGGGAATGCTGGAAATCTATCGAGGCGATCGCCCTGAGCCAAGCCCTGCCGGAAACATAGCCCAATCAGCCTTTGCCCGCTTTCAGGTTTCCTTGGGTAATGCACGTCAAGATCGCCTGACTGCAATCAATCTCGCAGATTGGCTGGAGTTTGAAATTCAAAAACTTCAGGGTTATGAATTCCTGCAAAATACTTATACCATTTCCGAATTAATTCCAGTTTTGTCTAATAGTCTTTCCAATAAACTAGATGACACTTTGTGGTTAGAAACAGAAATTCGAGAGCGTTTGAGATATCAGAGCTTTCAGCAGGCTGAAAAAATTGCTGATGCAATTAGGCTAATTTCCGATCAAAAGCTATGGGATACAGTTGCTGATCGAATGAAAAGATCCGCAAAAGAGGTTAAGCAACAACTTAGCTTGATTGTGGATCGAAGAAATAAGATTGCTCATGAAGCCGATATTAATCCAATATTGGGAATTGGCGAACGTTGGGGAATTGATGAAATGCAAGTGAGTGATGCTGTGGATTTCATTGTTGGCGTAGTCGAAGCCATTCATCAGGTTATTCAGGTTGGGTGACTCAGGGGCTAAGAGTTGCCGATCAGATAGATTAAATATCCACAAGATTGATTGAGTAATCAGTTTGTTGCCCGATCGCCCAAGAAAGGGTAGGGGCAGTGGATCGATCAATCGCTCGGAATTCCGCTACCATATGGGTCGCTTGACCGCTGTTGCTGAAAGTTGACCCCCTTGCCGTGACCGTTTCCCGCCGCCCGATCGCCGTTGACCTGTTTGCCGGAGCCGGAGGGATGTCCTTAGGGTTCGAGATGGCGGGGTTTGATGTGGCGGTGGCGGTGGAAATTGACCCGATTCACTGTTTAACCCATCAGTACAACTTTCCGCAGGGGGCGGTGCTCTGTCGGAGCGCGGCGGAGGTGACGGGGGCGGAAATTCGGCAGCAATTGGCGGCGGTGTTGCGGGGCGATCGCCCGAGTGATTCCGAACGGGTTCGTGATTCAGCGCTGACCAGCCGCCTAGGGCTAGAAGAACCAGAGCTGGAAATTGATGTGCTGTTTGGGGGGCCGCCCTGCCAGGGATTTTCCATGATGGGAAAGCGGGCCTTTGATGATCCGCGAAATGCCTTGATGTTCCACTTTGCTCGGTTGGTGAATGAGCTGCGGCCCAAGTATTTTGTGATTGAAAATGTGCGGGGCATGACCCTGGGCAAACATCGGGCGTTTTTGAGCGAATTAATTGATTTATTTGCCGATTTTGGCTACCAAGTGGAAGCCAACTATCAGGTTTTGAATGCGGCCCATTACGGCGTACCGCAGGATCGCCAACGTTTGTTTCTGTTGGGGGCCCGATCGGGCTGGCCGCTGCCCAGCTATCCAGCGCCCCAAACCCGCCGCCCGCCGGTTTGCAAAAGCGCCAAGCGCGATCGAACTCTGGCCCATTTGCCCATTTGCCCCACCGTGGCCGGGGCGATCGGGGATTTGCCCGACGTGGATCAATATCCCGAGCTGCGATCAAGCGATTGGTTGGACTTGGGCCAACTGGCCGATCCCCCCGGCGACTATGCCCGCTGGTTACGGGGTGCATTGCGGGATCCCGTTGATTTCAGCCATCCCCGTCGATCGCCTCGATCCGGCTTGTCCGGTTGTCTGCGTACCGACCACAGCGCCGCCTCAGTGGCCCGGTTCCAAACCACGCTCCCCGGCGAAGTCGATCGGATCAGTCGCTTTTTAAAACTGCACCCCGAGGGCATTTGCAACACCCTACGGGCCGGAACCCCCAGCAATCGCGGTGCGTTCACCTCGCCCCGGCCCATTCACCCCATCCAAGGGCGTTGCATCACCGTGCGCGAAGCGGCCCGCCTCCACTCCTACCCCGACTGGTTCTGTTTTCACGGCACGAAATGGCATGGAATGCGGCAAATTGGTAACTCAGTGCCGCCCCTGTTGGCGCGGGCTGTGGCTGCCCAGGTGCGATCGTGCCTGCCGGGCGAACCCACCTTGCCCGATCGCCCCATCCCGATCGGCGATCCTCAGTGGTTGAGCTACACCATGAGCCAAGCCGCCGATTTTTATGCGGTCAGCCGCCATGCGATCGCCCCGCGTCGTCGGCAAAGGGATCAGGCCCCTGCGGAAGCACTTTCCTGAGCTGCGTTTTGCGAATTTCCCGGCTATTTCCCAGCTATTTCCTAGTTAGGATCAACCAGCTCTCTCAATTCCTAATTCTCAATTCTTAATTCTCAATTCTTAATTCTCAATTCTTAATTCTCAATTCTTAATTTTGGGACTATTCCTAAACCGCGCTCTTGCCTTGCAGTTGGGCCGGCTCGATCGGCAGCTCAATCACAAATTCCGTGCCCTGGCAAGGTTCCGAGATGCAGCGCAACCGGCCCCCGTGGCGTTCCGTCACAATTTTGTAGCTAATTGACATGCCCAGACCCGTGCCTCGATGGGCGGACTTTGTTGTGAAAAACGGCTCAAACATCTTCGATTGAATATCTCTGGGCATTCCGCACCCATTGTCACGAATCGAGATGCGCAGCCATCCAGAATTAATCAAAGCTGTTTCAATCCAAATTTTGGGTGATTCTCGTTTTGTGCCCGATCGCGCCGGTAACTCACAAGCCTGATTATGGTCTTCCAGGGCATCGATCGCATTCGCCAAAATATTCATAAAAACCTGATTAATCTGTCCCCCATAACAAGAAATCGGTGGCACATTACCATAGTTTCTAATAATTTCAATGTTCGAGGAAACCTTAGCTTTGTTGAGTCGGCTCTTCAGAATCATCAATGTATTATCAATGCCTTCATGAATATCAAACCAATCGAGCGCACTAGCATCCAAGCGCGAAAATTGACGCAACCCCTCCACAATTTCACGAATTCGCTGACTGCCAATCCGCATGGACTGAAGCACCTTTGGAAAATCATCCAAAGCAAAAGCAAGGTTTTCCAAGTCCAAACTAGCCAAAGCCACAGCACCATCCAAAGAATGCTCAGGATCAATGGCTTGATCTTCAGTATTTGAGCCTAATGTGGCTTCGCTCAACCAACTCCTGGATGAATTGGCATGGGATATCTCGTGCCATTCCCTTGCTCGGGGAGAGGCTTGTAATAAAACCTGACAAGCCTCTAGTAGAGCCTGAGCATAATTGAGGCAGTGATCTAAGTTGCCATAAATAAAATGTAGAGGGTTATTGATTTCATGAACAATGCCTGAAATCATTTGCCCCAAAGTGGACATTTTTTCGGCTTGTACAAGTTGAATTTGTGTTTCTTTTAGCTCCTTGAGTTGTTGTTCAAGCTGGCGGGCTTGTTTTTCCGCCTTAAATCGCAAATGTTCCTGAATTGATAAAGCGTCTTTTAACTGTTCTTGGCTAGCAATCAATTGTTGATTGAGAGTCTCCACCTGCTTCACGGACATCTGGGTGGTTTGTTGCAGAAAAACCAGATCTGGGGTTACATCATGAAGCGGAAAATCTTTCAGTTGAATTCCTACATCTGTTAGTTTTTTAGCATCGATCGCGGATGGTGAGCACAGAAAAAGAAAGATTTCTGATTCCAGCAAATCCACCATCTGCCCCTTCAAAACCAAAGATAAATCTCGAGACTCCAGCAGAAAAAGGGATTGTCTTTTTTTAAGAAAGTCCTCAATGCTAATAGACATGCGAGGACGGTTGATCGAAAAATGATCTGCAAATAAGCGTCCCCTCAAGGGGTGGGGATAGATTCGATCGAGCGCTTGCCCCACCTGAACAATTTGCAGTTGATGATTGAGGGCCAAATGAAACGGAAAGAGCTGCACCAGCAACTCTGCTGAAAGGTGGAATGGGGGTAAGGGCAACTGATCCATAGCCCTAGTCAGTGGTGTAGTGGATGAGGAAGGTGTCGCATTCGTCACCCTGGGCGCGATCGGCAATTTGGGTAATTTCCACTTCCGTATCGAAGCGATCGCCCAGCCCTTCAATCAATCCCTCCACCATCGGCCCCAGACCTTGGCGAGTCGATCGATAGTGTAATTCCACCGTGTGATGGCCCACCTGATCACAGTCAAAGGACGGGGGACGAAACGCGGGAAACTGCACCCCTAGCCGCGTGTGCAAATCATCCAAATTGCCTAAAAAATCCACCAAGTTATCACCGCACATATTCATGATTTCTTGGTAGCCCGCTGTTTTGGTGTAACCCACCCAATAGTGGCCAAATTTGCGTAACAATTCCGTTGCAGAAATATCCAGAATAGTGGTCGCCGCTTGCACAATGTTGTGGGTGATGTCGTCAGGATAGGACTTCATCACAAAAAAATGCTCCTCCGAAAGCTGAGCATGGGCCATGATGTCGTCCCAAATCTCCTGGCCATATTGCTCGCACATCATCATCCGCAAGGCGCTGTTAATTAAGCCATACATAAAAATAAAGTGAAATCCTGATCTGACGGAGTAGGGAGTTTTGAGCACATGATCAGCAATTTTGCTTAATCATGTTCATTATATAAAGACGGCAGTTTTGAGCGTCAAGGGATCTTTCTGACTATCCTCATGGTGCTCAGGAATTTATGAGATTAACTTGGTTAAAATTAATGCCTACAGTCAAAATCAGTTACGGAAACTGACTAGCCAATCATGGTTGTTTTTGAGGACTTTCGTAAGAAATCAAACATGAATTAAAAATAAAGCTTAATTATTTCCGTCAAAAAGTTTTGTGTCTGTGACATTGCGGCATTAGGTTGGCTTGGTACGGGAGGATTGGTAACGAAGTTTGGCGATCTGGATCCATTCCCGGTTGAGAAATAAATGATCTGGGCGATCGCACGACACTGCATGACTCAGTGATGAATTCTTTAATCGCTTCATACTCTATTAGTGATTAAAAATGATGATGATTCACTCAGTGGCGGAGGGGTTGGCTCAAGGTTCTGCGGCAGGGTCAGCAATTCAAGCAATGAGTGCTCCCAAACTAACCCGATTGCCGTGGAGAGTCATCGGCTTGATGAGATTGCTGTCTTGGTATAGCGGTTTAGCCTGTTGAGAGTGAGGCGTTTGGAAGTCTCGGGTTTTTCTTTTGTTAAGGGTGATGTGGGTAACGGCAATATTTTTACGTTGGTATGTGCTTAGAAAATCTGCTTGATTCCAAAAACGCTGAGCGATCGCAGTGCAGTAATTAAGAATGCATTGCGCACCTAAAATTTGCTGCTTAATAGACTTTAAATTAGCGTCGGACTTTTTCAGCTCAATATATAAAATCCACTGACCTATGGCAGGATCATCGCAAATCAAAATATAGTCGGCACAGCGCTGCTCACCCCTAGTTCCTTGGAACAGCTTACGCCGATCCCAAAATTGATCAGCACGGATCACCAGCGTTTGTTCAGGACAGTTAGTCACAGTGAGAGAATAGACCTTGTGCATAGCTCCTGCCTGTTTTTGCCGCTCCGTTAGTTCTACCTGATAGCAATGGCGACCATACTTGATGTCTTGGGGCTGGCAGGGAACGAGTAGTTGCTCATGAATCATGGAGCGCAAGATTTCTATCTCCGCCATCTAATCTGCACCCCAAATAATTGCCTCTTGAATTTGATTCATCTCATCGATCGTTTGATCAAAGCTGCCCACTTCGATGCCCTGATCGGCATTAATATCGGCCGCAGAAAGCGTTTGGCGTTTGACTTTGCCTTTTCGCCCTGAAACAGCAATTAAATCTAGTTGAGCAATATAGACCCTCATTTGTTCAGGAGTTAGCAGCTCTTCCGGTTGATATCCCCATTGGTCTCGAATTTTTTGAAGATGGGGTTGGTCACGATTAAGCATGATTAAATGATTAATTTCCTTAATCAAATAATCGCTATGGGTAGTAATGCAAACCCTGATGCCCACATTTACCAACCTCGCCAAAAGCCGTGCAATACGGCGCTGATTTTCGGGATGTAAGTTTAGCTCTGGCTCATCGATAATCAACAGATCGTCAGGTTGGGCAGCGTGCTTTAGGTAGAAACCAATATCCAAGAGCGATCGAACTGCGCTAGAACTTTCATCCATCGTTAGCCTCAGGCTTTTGCGATGGCTGGGACTATAGTAAATTCCATTGTTGCGAACGCTATATTCACCGCCCACCAATTTTCTGAAATCTTCTAAGATTTCGGGAAACTGACGAACCAAGAAGCTCTCCTCTTTCGCAATAACTTCAAGATTTTGGGTGAAATCCACGTTCTGCTTAACCGGTAATGCATAGTCTCGATAGACCTTGAAAAGTAGTCCCATCGGATCAAAATCTTCATTAGATTGTCTCATTTCTTCTAGCAAGCGATTGCGAGCAAAAATCAGTTCATTACGAAAAATAACCGCACCTGTTCTTTCGGCACTCGCAATGAAGGGATTCGGAAGGTAATCCGAGAAGATCAGATCTTTTAGTGCATTTGAGATAATACTTGCAACAACTGACTCGGGAATTAAATTGTTTTCATTAGAAATCAAAAGTGTAATTGTTAATTCAAGACTGTTCTGAGGCTTGATCAAGGAAAATATTTCTATGTTTCTAGATTGAATATGATTTTCAAATTCTTGATTAAATTGAAGTCGCGAAAAGTCTAATTTAATCCTAAATTCAGCATCTCCGAACTTGTTTTCTGGGGCGGCAAAGATTTTATAAAGCTGCTGGCTATAAAGTCGGCAGCCCTGTTCAAGGATCTCTTGGGCTTGCGTAAGATAGCTGGGAATATGCAGTGAGACAGTTCCTTTTGAAAAAAGCTCGCTGATAATGCTTGGCTCAATTTCAAAGTTTAGATTATGAGCCCAAGTCCCTAATAAAAAGCCAAATAGGGCATAAACTGCATAAGTCTTGCCAGTATTGTTCGATCCACAAATAATTGTGAAATCTCCCAAAGTAAATTTAGCCTCTTGAATTGGCCCTAGATTTTTAACTTGAATTTCCATAGGTTGCCAACACTGGATATGAGTGACTATTACTACTAATTATAAGAAGCCATTCCAAGCAAAAACAGTTAATGGGCGAGTTCGTTGGCGGTTTCGGCTTCCCAGGCGGCGCGGACAAGGCGGATGTCGGCATAGGTGTAGCGTTGCTGCAAGAAGTCGTAGATTTCCGTGAGCCGTTGGGAGCCGCAATGGTCGATCGCCCGGACAATTTCTTGCTGGATCTCGGGAGCCACAAAATCATCGATGTTGATCGCGTAGCCTTTGCGGATTAGCTCTTCGATGTGGGTGACGATCGTGGTGGTGCGTAGGTTGCGGGCTTCGGCAATGTCCGCCAGGCGCTGGCCCTGTTGGTAGAGTTCCCAGGTGCTGTAGATGGTGGTGCTGACGGCGCGGCTGGTACGATCGCTTATTCGCTGGTCGATCGCCTTGGCCGGTGAATCCAGGTTGAATTCCTGGCAATAGGCCCCGATCGCCGCCGTGAAGGTTTGGCCGTATTGCTCCAGTTTGCGGCGACCGACTCCGGGCACATCGGCGAACTGCGCCAAATCCAGGGGCCGCAGCTTGACCATCGCCCGCAGGCTGGCATCGGTGAAGACCACGTAGGGCGGCACGTTTTGCTCGTCGGCCAGTTGTTTGCGTAGTTGCCGCAGCCGATCGAACAGGGGTTGTTCTTCGGGGGCTAGGTCTTCGGTGTTGCTGGTGGGGCGATCGCGCCGCTGGGGGGGCACGGCAACCCAGACTTCGCGTTGTTTGCGCAACACTTCCCAACTAAGGGCGTTTAACCGCAAGACCCGATATCCGTCGGTGGTTTCATCGACCAAGCCTTCGTGCCGGAGCGATCGCGCCAGCAATTGCCACTGTTCCGCCGTTCGATCCTTGCCAATGCCGTAGGTCGAGAGTTCCTGGTGGTTATTGCGCAAAATCTTTTCGCTTTTGGAGCCGCGCAATACGTCGATGATGTATTGCGTGCCGAACCGCTCCCGCACTCGGGCCACGCAGGAGAGGAATTTCTGGGCCGGAATCGTCCAATCTTCCAGGGGTTTGGGATCGCGGCAGTTGTCACAGCCGTTGCAGTTGCCGGGAAAGGCTTCGCCAAAATAGCCCAGTTGGATCGTGCGGCGGCAGACGGTGCTTTCGGCATAGTCGATCGTCTGGCGCAGTTGTTGTTGGGCGATTCGCTGTTCGTTGGGGTCGGGCTTTTGACCGATTAGATATTCAATGCTGCGAATGTCGCCCGTGCCGAAGTAGAGGATGCAGCGGGCGGGGTCGCCATCGCGGCCGGCGCGGCCCGACTCTTGGTAGTAGCCTTCCAGGTTGCGGGGCAGGTCGTAATGCACCACCAGCCGTACATCGGGCTTGTTGATGCCCATGCCAAAGGCGATCGTCGCCACCATCACCCGCACATCGTCGCGAATAAAGCGGGTTTGGTTGTCGGCGCGGCTCTCGTTGTCCATGCCCGCGTGGTAGGCGAGCGCTTCGATGCCGTCCATTTGTAGCTTGCGGGTCAGCTCGTCTACCCGTTTGCGACTGAAGCAATAGACGATCGCGGAGCCATCGGTGGTTCGCAACAGCCGCAACAGTTCGGGATAGGTGTTGCGATCCTTGGGCCGCACTTCGTAGTAGAGGTTGGGGCGGTTGAAGCTGGCGATGTGGATGCGTGGATCGCGCAACTGCAACTGATGCACGATGTCTTGGCGGACGCGATCGGTGGCCGTGGCGGTCAGGGCCATGAACGGCACGTTGGGATAGCGATCGCGTAGGCTCCAGAGTTGCCGATATTCCGGGCGGAAGTCGTGGCCCCACTCGGAAACGCAATGGGCTTCATCGATCGCGAATTGGGCCAAGCCGATCGTCTGGTGGATTCGATCGATCAGGGGCAAAAACCCTTCGGTCATCAACCGTTCGGGCGCAACGTAGACCAATTTATAAACGTTGTTCAGCAGTTCCAATTCGCGCGATCGCAACTCGGCCACGCCCAAACTGCTGTTCAGGAAGGTGGCGGAAATCCCGTTATCGCGCAGGGCGGCCACCTGGTCTTGCATCAGGGCAATCAGCGGCGACACCACCACGGTCAAGCCGGGTTGCAACAGGGCGGGCAGTTGAAAACACAGGGATTTGCCGCCGCCCGTGGGAATCACGACCAGTTGATCGCGCCCTGCCAGTGCCGCTTCCACAATGTCCCGCTGGCCGGGCCGAAAGCTGCGATAGCCAAAATATTGCTTGAGGGCCTGATCAAGGTTGGGATCGGTGACCCGATCGGGCGCTGTGGTGGGTTGCCCCGCCGTTTGGTTTGTTGTCTGACCAACCCCGATCATGTGCCTTGCCGCCACTCGCCGTGCAATTCCTTGCTGAATTTAGCCCAAAACGGCAGTCCATACCGATCTCGCAGGGGATGGGCGATCGATCCGGGGCTGGGGTTCAAGTGCGACCTGCCATAAGCCAGAAAATATACCCAGCTAATGTCAAAATAATCACCGATGGGCTGATCTACATCCGGTCATGAACTCTTCCTTTGTGTGGCGGTGGCTTGTGCGACGATCCTGCACATCTGGGCTGCGGCCCGCTGATGATCCGGGTTCAGGATTGGCGACTAGCTCTGTAGTTGTGGGTATTGTGGGTGAAGATCCGGGTTCTGGATCGGTTGCTGGTTCTGTGACTTTGAGTGATGGGCGATCGGGTCATCAAACCCAGAAGGCTCCTCACTCAATTTTAGGCTGTTTGATTTCAAATCGCTTGATGGCGGGTGACTCAGCGGTGGGGTTTACGCTGCTGGAATTGCTGATTGTGGCGGCGATGGTGGGCATCCTTAGCGCGATCGCCGCGCCCGTTTGGCTATCTTTTGCGGATAATCAACGCCTCAGCCAAGCCCAGGATGCGGCCTTTCGGACGTTGCGAATTGCCCAAGCCCGGGCCCGCCAAAATCGCCGGGTTTGGGAATTGTGTTTGCGGGACACGGGCCGATCGGTTGAGTTGGCGGTGCAGCCCGCTCGGACAGGTTTTTGTGACAATGCCCGGTGGGAACCTCTGCTGGCGGAGGCCACGGGCACGATCGGTGTGGCGATCGATGTGGATAACAGCACCCTGCGATCGCGCAGTGGCGTTTACCGAATGCAATTCCAAGGCAGCGGCTGGGTGAATGGGCAACTGGGCCGCATCACCTTTCAACTGCGCGATCGGGTGGATAGCCGCCGGAGTTGCGTGTTTGTGTCAACCCTCTTGGGTGCGTTGCGGGGCGATCGCGATCGGGCCTGCTTGCGCTAACTCGCGGGTGGTTGGCTCGCGGGCTGCTGGTTTAGTTCTTCGCTTTTTCGCTCACGCCCTGGCCCAGCTCGGGAGCCACGGGATACCAACGCCAACGCTGAAGCCGAAACCGCAGTGTGGTGAACCGGGCCCGTTCCGCCACCGGGCGATCGAGCAATTGCTCCACGGGCAACACTGTGCCATCAGTCTGCACAGCCAAATTGTCCGCCTCTAACTCCAGCATCCAATTGCCGAACCGACAGGTGACCGGTGTGATCCGAAAGCCACTCAAGGACTCGATCGGGTGGCCAATGCGCGCCCCCACACAAAACACCTCCTCCGGGGCCCGGCTCACGACCCGCAGCGCGATCGCCACTTCCTCGCGTAATTTCTCAGACTGCTCAATTAACGATTGCCACTCAGCCAGGCTGGAGGAGCCACCCGCCAAAGCAGGCTGGACTTCCCAGCCAACGGTGGCCACTCGCACAACTCCCACCAGAATGGTGATCAGCCCCAAAGTCCAATGTATGTATTTACCCATTGATCGAGAAGCAACCGCCGAGCGCCCAGACGATTACGTAGCCTCTGTTACGGTTTTAGCCCGATCGATTCAATCTCAGCCCAGTTCTCAAGAAAACCACACAGCAATTTCAGTGCGTCTGGTCACCACGATCCGATCGCCTGCCTCGTATCATGCAACCGAAGCGGGCCCCGTCTCGGATTGACCCACGGGCAGCGGCCAAAGGGTGAATGAAAAACAACATGGGCAACCCTCGCCCGGCCGCCACCAACCGGTCACTCCTAACCTCCCCCAACAAACCCTCAGAGCCACTGACTGACCATGGATCACGAAAGCGAATACATCAGCAAAGCCGAAGCCACCCGGGTGCGCGTTCTCAGCGAAGCCCTGCCCTACATTCAGCAGTTTGCCGGGCGCACGGTGGTGGTGAAATATGGCGGCGCAGCCATGAAAGACGATCGCCTCAAGGACAAGGTGATTCGTGATGTTGTGTTCATGTCCTGTGTGGGATTACGTCCGGTGGTGGTGCATGGGGGCGGGCCCGAAATTAACAACTGGCTGGGCAAACTCAACATCGAGCCACAATTCCGCGACGGGCTGCGGGTGACCGACTCCGACACCATGGATGTGGTGGAAATGGTGTTGGTGGGCCGTGTGAATAAGGAATTGGTCTCGCTGATTAACCAGGCCGGTGGCATGGCGATCGGGCTTTGTGGCAAAGACGGCAACTTGGTCACCGCTCGCCAAAAGGGCAACCGCCAGGAAATTGGCTTTGTGGGCGAAGTCAACAGCATCAACATCGATGTGTTGGAACCGATGTTGAACAATGGCTATATTCCCGTGATTTCCAGCGTGGCGGCCGATGCGGACGGCCAGGCCTACAACATCAATGCGGACACGGTGGCCGGGGAGTTGGCGGCAGCCCTGGGAGCCGAGAAGATGATCCTGCTGACGGATACGGCCGGGGTGCTGCGGGACTATAAAGATCCTTCGACCCTGATCCCCAAGGTGGATATTCAAGGGGCCCGGGAGCTAATTTCCCAAGGCATCGTCGGCGGCGGCATGATTCCCAAGGTGAACTGTTGTGTCCGATCGCTGGCTCAGGGGGTGCGGGCGGCTCACATTATTGATGGCCGCATTCCCCACGCCCTTTTGCTGGAAATTTTTACGGACGCGGGGATCGGAACCATGATTGTGGCCTCCGATCTGATGAAGTCTTGAACGCCTTAGGGGGCGGTTGCGGTTCTTCATAACCCTGATCCCGCGGCCATGAGATCGTGGGGGACAAGGGGCTGCGGCCCCTTGTCTAGTATGGGTATTGCTACAGTTCCCTGCAGCAATCTGAACCGTTCTGAACTGTTTCGAGCAATCATGACCTATTCCACAAGCACCCTGGGCGTGGCGATCGCCGGTACGGGGTTTGGCCAAAAAATCCATCTGCCGGTGTTGCAGCAGCACCATCGCACTCGCCCGATCGCCCTGTACCATCGCCAAATTCAAACGGCCCAGGCGATCGCCCAACGGCATCAGCTCCCCTATGCCTTCGATAGCTTTGAGGAAATGGTGGCCCTGCCGGAGGTGCAGGCGGTGATGATTTCTACGCCGCCCTTTTTGCACTACACCATGGCCCAAACGGCCCTGGCAGCCGGAAAGCATGTGCTGCTGGAGAAGCCGGTGACCATGACGGTGCAAGAGGCGATCGCCCTAGAGCATTTGGCTGCAAAAACGGGGGCGATCGTGGCGGTGGATTTTGAGTTTCGGATGGTTCCGGCTTGGCAATATTTGGCGGAACTGCTGGCGGACGATCGCGTGGGCCAAAAGCGACTGATCAAAATCGATTGGATGGCTTCCAGCCGGGCCGATGCCAGTCGGCCTTGGAATTGGTATGCCCAGCGATCGAGCGGTGGCGGGGCCCTCGGGGCGATCGGGTCACATACCTTTGACTACATCCATTGGCTGTTTGGGCCCGTGCGGCGGTTGTTTGCCCATTTGGTCACCTCCGTGCCCGCCCGACCCGACCCCAGCAGCGGCCAACTGAAACCGGTGGATTCCGATGATATTTGCCAAATCTTGCTGGAGCTGACCGATGGCACGCCGGTTCAGGTCTGTTTAAGCTCCACAACCTACCAAGGGCGCGGCCATTGGGTGGAAGTCTATGGCGATCGGGGCACGCTGATTTTGGGCAGCGACAACCAAGCGGACTATATCCATGGGTTCAAGCTCTGGTATGCACCCGCAGGCGAGCCGTTGCAAGAATTGCCCGTTCCCGATCGCCTGGCGTTTCCCCAAACCTATCCCGATGGGCGGATGGCGGCCGTGTTGCGGGTGGTCGATCGCTGGGTGCAGGCGATCGATCAAGGCCAGGCGATCGCCCCATCCCTCCAGGAGGGGATTGTGTCTCAGCAGCTAATGGACTTGGCCCACGAGTCCCACGATCGGGGGCAATGGGTGACGGTTCCCGATGCTTAATGGCCCCAAGCCCGCCAAAGTTGCCCCTTGCGAACCGGGGTGGCGATCGACCCCTGTTGAAATATCTTCGATCTGAACTATGCTCTTGGGATGAATCGGCCCAGCTCGATCGACGGCGGCCACAGCCAAACCATTTGGCGTTCCGTAGCCAGCCGCTGGGCAACCAGCTCGTGATTCAACTGCGGTTCTGGTGGAGACCAGCCACCAGAGGTAACGGGGAAAGTCCGGTGCAAGTCCGGCGCTGTCCCGCAACTGTGATGGGCGATCGCCCTGAGTCAGGATGCCCGCCGCGCGATGTTTACCCCTTCCACTTCTGCGAGGTTCGGACTGTGGAGTCCTCACAACTTTTGTCACCGACGGGCGAAACGCTCGCGGCCCATTCCGCATCCCCATCCGTCGTTTTCAGCCAAGCTGGCTCCGGGAAAACCAGCCCAGCGCCAACGAATGGAGCCGCTTTGGCCGCTGTGGTGCAGTCGGCCGACCAACCCGCCACCGTGCCCATGGCCCTGTTGGTTTGCACCACCTGTGCCAGCACTTGGCAAAACGGCAAGCGCGTGGGCATCAGTGGCGGTGAGCAACTGCTTGATCGCCTGCAAAGCCGTTTCGCGGATGAGGCGCATGGGGCGATCGCCCTGACTCCCACCCAATGCATGAGCGCCTGTAGCCATGCCTGTGTGGTGGCCTTTGCGGCCCCCGGTAAACACAGCTATCTGTTTGGGGATTTGCCCCACGATCCGGCCCACCTGGATCAGACCGTGGAGGCGATCGCCGCCTGTGCCGATCTCTATGTCAATCGCCCCGATGGTCTTTTGGCTTGGGGTGAGCGGCCGGAACCCCTGAAAAACGGCGTTTTGGCCCGCATTCCCCCCACCACGGTTCCGATTGCCTAGGGGCCGTTGCCCATTCCCCAGAATTCTGCATCCATCCCATATTCATCCCATCCGCCCACTAGGGCTTGGAGAAATTACCCATGCGACAAACCAAAACATTGGCATCGGTTCAAGGTCGTTTTGCTGGCGCTGTGACCGGTTTGGCCCTGCTGTTGGCTGCTCTGCCCGCATCGGCACACCACATGATGGGCGGTCAAGTGCCCAGCAACGGCTTTGAAGGATTCATGTCCGGTTTGGCTCACCCGGTGATCGGCTTGGATCACTTGGCCTTTGTGGCGGCTTCCGGCTTGGTGGCGATCGGGGCTGCCCGAGGGTGGATTGTGCCCGTGGTCTTTGCGGCGGCGGCCCTCGGCGGCACGGGGCTGCACCTGCAAAGTTGGGATTTACCCTTCCCGGAGCTAATGGTTTCCGGTTCGGTGGTGCTGTTTGGGTTGTTGCTGGCCATGGGTCGCCAACTGCCGACGGTGGCCTTGGGGGCGATCGCCCTGGTGGCTGGCCTGTTTCATGGTTATGCCTACGGTGAATCGATCGTGGGGGCAGGCATGGTTCCCCTCACGGCCTATCTGGTTGGGTTCACGGCCATTCAGCTCACGATCGCCCTCGGGGTGCGGGGGTTGGTGCAACAGTTGGCGGAAGGCTCGATCGCCCAAACCCTGCGCTACATCGGCTTTGTCATTGTGGGTGCGGGCGCGGCATTCTTAGCCTCGGCCTTGGGCGCTTAGGGCCGTTCAGGACTGGAGTTCAAGGACTGAATTCAACACCAATAACCATGCACAAAATTCCCGTTACCGTTGTCACCGGCTTTTTGGGCGCGGGCAAAACCACGCTGCTGCGCCATTTGTTGCAAAATCCCCAAGGCCGCCGGATTGCCGTGCTGGTGAATGAGTTTGGCGAAGTGGGGATTGATGGGGACTTGCTGCGATCGTGCCAAGTCTGTGACGAAGAGGAGGCGACTGGCCCCAATAACGGCCCCAGCAACGTGATTGAGCTGACCAATGGTTGCTTGTGCTGCACGGTGCAAGAGGAATTTTTGCCGACGATGCAACAGTTGCTCGATCGCCGGGAAGATATCGATTGCATTGTGATTGAAACTTCGGGGCTGGCGCTGCCCAAGCCGTTGGTGCAGGCCTTTCGCTGGCCGGAAATCCGCACGGGAGCCACGGTCGATGGCGTGATTGCCACGGTGGACTGCGAAGCCCTGGCCGCTGGTCGCGTGGTGGGCGATGTGGCCGCGTTGTTGGAGCAACGGGCCGCCGATGACAGCCTGGAGCACGAAACCCCGATCGAGGAGTTGTTTGAAGACCAGCTCGCCTGTGCTGATTTGGTGTTGTTGACCAAGTGCGATCGAGTGGAGCCGGAGGATGTGGCCCGGGTGGAAGCCTGGCTGAAGCAGGAGTTGCGACCCGGGGTAAAAATTGTTCGTTGCCAACGGGGGGCGATCGCGCCGGAACTGCTGTTGGGCTTCAATGCGGCCGTGGAGGACAACCTGGACGATCGCCCTAGCCACCACGATCATCACCACCATGACCACGATCATGACGATGAGCATGATCACGATCACGATCATGACCATGACCATGACCACGACGACGACATCAGCGCGATCGCCCTCACCCTCGGAACCGTGGAGCCTCGCGCCCTGGTGCAACGCCTAGAGCGATTGGTTCAGGAGTGGGAAATCTACCGCATTAAGGGATTTGCCGATGTGGCTGGCAAGCCGATGCGGTTGGTGGTGCAAGGGGTGGGGCCGCGGTTCGAGACCTTCTTCGATCGCCCCTGGCGGCCCGATGAAGCGCGATCAACCCAATTGGTGATTATTGGTCGCGATTTGGATCGATCGGCGATCGCGGCGGCCATTGGATAAGTTCAGGCTTGGGGAAAAGTTACATCGCCTGATTCCAGGTCGTGCCCACAAACACGATCGCCGCCATCAGGGCCAACAGTCCTTGAATCACGTTGCCAATGATGGATCCCAACAGGATGCCCAAAGCCGCCTTTAGGGAAACTTTGAAGCGGGGCACGAGTGGTACGGTGCGCCGGTAGAGCATTTCCCCCACCACGGCCCCCAACACCGGCCCCAACAAAATGCCTGCCAAAGGCCCTCCGATCGGGAGGGCCGGCAACAGGCCAAAGAACCCCAATAGCAACCCCACGATCGAGCCAATTTGCCCCCACTGGCTGGCTCCGGCCTTTTGTGCGCCAATGATGCCCGCCAGGTTGTCGATTAACAGGCTCAAGACCAACACGGCGATCGACACCCACAGGGCCGTGCTCACCAGGGCCCAGCCCTTGACGGCTCCCCAAATCACCACGGCCAACACCACCAAACTGGGCCCCGGAATGGCGGGGATGAAGGATCCCAAAACGCCCACCAAGGCCATGGCGATTAAGCCCAAATACAAAATTGTCTGACCTGTCTGCCCGTCCATGTTGAGTTGCGAATTGAGCTGCGAGTTGGTTGGCGAATTTGGGCGAGTTAATCGGGTTGGGATGACAGCGGGCTAGCGATCGAGCCGCACCCTCGGATCCAAAACTCCGTAGAGTCCATCCGCAATCAGATTGAACAGCACAATCAAAATCGCATAGATAAACGCGATCGCCATCACCACGGGCGTATCGTTACGCTGGATGGAGTCCACCAGCAAAGAGCCAATGCCCGGCACACGGAACACCTGCTCCGTCACGATCGCCCCCGTGAACACCGCTGGCACATCGAGCGCCACCAACGTCACCACGGGAATCAAGGCATTGCGCAAAATATGCCGCCCCACCACGATCCATTCCGGTAGTCCCTTCGCCCGAGCCGTGCGCACATAGCCCTGATAGACCTGTTCCAGCACCGAAGCACGGGTGAACCGCATCAGGCCGGCCGTTTGAAACAGGGCCAACACCCCGATCGGCATAATGGACTGCTTGATCTGCTCTCCCAGGCTAGCGAAATCCACCACTTGCAGGTTGCTGTCATAGATAAAGGGCAGCCAGCGCAGTTGCACACTGAACAGCAAAATCACCAGCAAGCCCGTGAAAAAGGGCGGCAGAGAAAAGCCAATGAAGGAAATGAGCGTGGCCGTGCGATCAACCCAGCCATGGCGCTTGAGGGCGGCAATTAGCCCCAACGGCAGGGCAATGAGGGCGCTGAATCCATAGGCCACCCCCACCACGGCCAGGGTGGTGGGTAACCGTTGGCCAATCAATTCCAAAACGGGCACTCGACTTACGAAGGAGTAGCCTAAGTCGCCCCGTAGCAGGGACAGCAGCCACTTGAAATAGCGGATGTGAACGGGTTGATCCAACCCCAGGGAGGCGCGAATTTGCGATCGCACCTCGGGGGAGAGGGCCCCGTTGGCGGCAAATTCACCCAAGGGGTCGCCGGGGGCCAGGGCCAGGATGCCAAAAATAATCAAACTGATGGCGAGCAGCGTTGGAATTGCCACCCCAATTCGTCCGAGGAAGTAGCGCCCCATGGGTTTAGTCGCGATTGACCCGGCTGATGGATCGAGTGATTGAATCGAGTGATTGAATCGAATGCCTGAATTGAATGACTGAATTGAACGATTGATCAGGGCATTGACCAACGTTCAAAGTTCAGAGTTCAAAGTTCAGAATTCAGACCGATGATAGGCCTTTGGGGCCGATCGCCCCGTAGCCAGCGAGACCCGCCGTGCAGATCGCTTTGGGCGGGTGTCGCTTGGCCAGATCGGCCTTAACGGACAAATTGGGGCATGATTTCAGCGGCGGTGAACAGGCCAAATTGCCCGCGCCGTTGCAGGGAAACGCCGGCCTTCAGGTAACCAAAGGCGGGGCCGCAAACGTTGGCGGCCATGCTGGTTTCGTCGCCGAGGGTGAAGGTGTGGGTGGAGATTTTGCCCTCGAAGGTGCGGCCCGTCACTTGCACGTTGGTGCTGAGGGGTTTCTTGGCGTTGCGCGTATCCACCACACCACCGACGGTGACCCGATCGCGGCTGCAAATGCCCGCCAGCTCCAGCATCAGATCATCGGCATGTTCCATGTTTTCCAAGGATAGGATGCCGTTGGTGGTGTCGAGCAGGGCTTCGACTTCCGCATCGGTCATCAGGCGGGCCCGCTCGGTGTCATAACCGGGCATGTGGGCGATGTCTTCGCGGATGGTGGCGCGGTAGGCTTCCCAGTTGGCGATGCCCACTCCGAAGGTAATTTTGACGCTGTGAACTTCGGCGTAGCTTTGGGCGGCGATCGTGGCGGCGGCGGTCAACAGGCCGGGGGTGGCTCCGCAACCGGTGAGGTAGGTGATGCCAGCGTTGGCGAGCTGATCGCCCAGGGCCAGGATCTGTTCCATGGCGCTGGTGCGCTTGAGGGCATCCACCAACACGCCGCGCCAACCGGAGGCGATGATTTGTTCGACAACCTCGGCCATGAAGGTGTTGGGCAGGTTGGGCAGGGCCAGGAAGAAGCCATCGACGTTACCCTTGGCGGCTTCGATCGCCTCGATGATGCTGGTGGGGCTGAGGGAGCCGCCGGGCAGATGGCCCACGGAACCCCGATCGCGGTAGGTGGCGATCGCCCGATCGGGATCTAGCCCTTCGGGGCTGTAGGCAAAGCCATCGCGATCGACCGCTGCCACCAACAGCATTTCGCGCTTGGGAGCCAGCACCCGCGCCGCCGCTTGGCCCAAACCGCCAAAGCCCATCACCCCAACCCGAATTGCGCCGGCCTTGTCCGAATTCACCATTTGCGCCGATGCCAAGTCCACAACCGAATGACTCATAACGGAATCCCCAAACTGAACGGGTCAATCAACTTCCAACAAATTCCCACAATACAGATTCCAACAAATTCCCAGTGCGGGAAAACGCTGGAAAAAGATAACCCCCAATCATTGCAGTGATCGGTAAATCTCAGCAATCGCGATCGCCGGGCCACCTGCTTGGACTCGGCGGGTTTCGATCGAGATTGCCTGGGCGGTGGGTTGCCCAAACCGGTAGCTGACAATACTTTCGAGCGATAAATGGTGGGCGCTCAATGGCCGATCGATTGCCCCAAACCCTTGCCAATGCGTCCCTTGACTGCGATCGGAAGTTACGCCACACTATCAAAAAGGCAAAGTCAGCGCTCCTATTCAATTTAAACAATTGTCAAGAAGCGTCTCGAAATGGATCGTTTTTTGGACGATCCGAATCGATCGACTCTCGATCGACATTTCAGACCCTCGGTAACTCGGTGAAATCCCGATTCTAAAAAGACCATGGTTTGCTCGGTTGGCGCTTTTCGCGGCCCGGAACTCCTCCGTTGGGTTCCCCGTTGCGGAGCGATCGCCCGAGTCAGTGCTCAAACACCGGTACGAGTTATCCCGCTTGGGAACTTGTGCAAAGGCCTTGAGACCGCCTGTTGGCCGCCTAGTCTGGAAACCCTGCATGGAAACCCTGGAATTCATCATTTACCCCGATGGTCGGGTACAGGAGAAAGTCACCGGTATCATCGGGGCCTCCTGTGCCGAAGTGACCGCCGCCATCGAAGCACAACTGGGGCGGGTCATTAGCCGCGAGGTAACTTCCGAAAACTTTGCTCGGGCCCAAGCGGATCGCGAGGCCTCGATCGAAGCCCAAACAACCTTCAGCGAGTGGTAGCACTCTGGGATTTCTAAGGCGCAGCTTTCGAGCCATTCGGGAGCGGCGCTTTAAAAATTTCAGCCGCGCTTGCTCCGGGGGGTCTGCATCGTTCAACCCGTTCAGATCGCTGTTAACGAAAACCACCATGTCGCACTTTAGCCAAATCAAAACGCAACTTCGCAACCTGACTTCCCTGAAAGCCGCCCTGACGGATCTGGGCATGGATTGGAAAGAAGGCCCCGCCACCGTGCGTGGTTACCAGGGGCAAACGGAAACTGCCGACGTGGCGATCGAACAGCCCAACGGCTACGACATCGGCTTTGCCTGGAACGGTCAGGAATATGCCCTGGTGACCGATATGCAATTTTGGCAACTGAACGGCTCGGTCGATCGGTTCCTGAAGCAAGTGACCCAGCGCTATGCCTTCCACACCGTGATCAACAGCGGTGCTGAACAGGGCTTCCAAGTGGCCGAGCAGGTCAAGAATGAGGACGGATCGATCCGTCTGGTGTTGCAACGCTGGAATGGTTAAGGTTCGTTAAGGGAGAGGCTTTGATCCTTTCTGCGCAACGACTCAACCGGCCGCGTCGTCTCCATTGTCTAGCGCTGGCTTTGCCCAAAGCAGTGGCGATCTCGCCAGATTTTCTCGCTTGCGATCGGGGCAGGTTCTCAGAGTCCAAACTCGGAACTTGCCCCGATTTGTTTTTTCCGATTGTCGGCTTGCTATGCCACTAGAGGCAGGAAAAACCATGGATCAGGAACCACAAGCACCAATGGAATCCGCGATGGAATCCGCAATGGGATCCACCAACCTGGGGGTCAACAATGACGCGGGCCCCGGGTTTGCGCCAGAGCTGGGCGGTGCATTGCGTGGCCTGGGCGATCGCACCGGATTGGAACCGGAGCTAGGCGGTCTGGTGCGCCAAAAAGGCGTGTATGTGGACGAAATTACCTGCATTGGCTGCAAGAACTGCGCCCACGTGGCCCGCAACACCTTTTACATTGAGCTGGAATATGGCCGGGCCCGAGCCATTCGCCAAGATGGTGACCCCGAGGAATTGATCCAAGAGGCGATCGACACCTGCCCGGTGAACTGCATCCATTGGGTTCCCTTTGCGGAGCTGAAGCGTCTTGAAGAAGAACGGCGCTATCAAGAAATTCCCACGGCGGGCTTCCCGATCGATAAATCCGTGATTGCGGCTAATTTGCGTCGTCGCAAGGAAGCGGCCAGAAAACGGCGATCGGAACAGGGTTGATCAACGATTGCAACCCACCATTACAACCAACGATTACAACCCACCATCACAAGCCTGAGTCCACGATTTAATGGTCGATCGCCCCTGACCCACGGGCTGACCCCGTTTCCCGAAGCTTTTGTTTCCCGAAGCTATGGTTCCTGAACCGCGAGTGAATGAACCCAGGGCCGATCGATCGCAGGCGGATCCTCCCAGGGCGAATGACGATCGACTCAGGGCGATCGTCATTCGCCCTGGCTTGCCCAGCGACGCAGCGGCAATTGCCCGACTTTTTCACGATACTGTGCGAGAAATTAACAGCCGTGACTACAGCCCCTCGCAGGTGAAAGCTTGGGCCCCGGATGATTTGTCGTTTCGTAACTGGGCTGAACGCAGCCAAACCCGCTGGACAATCGTGGCTGAAGATCGGTCAGTACCCGATCGCTACCTGATCGCGGGTTTCTGTGAATTGGAACCCGATGGCCACATTGATTGCTTCTACTGCCACAAAAACTATCAACGCTGTGGTTTGGGTCGGCAGCTTTACCAGGCTTTAGAAACTGAAGCACTCGATCGTTCCCTTCAACAATTGCAAGTTGAATCCAGCATCACAGCGCGCCCTTTTTTTGAAGCGATGGGCTTTATTATGCTCTCTCCCCAGACCGTAAGTGTTCGAGGCGAAAGTTTTGTGAATTACAAGATGGTTAAGGCGCTCAACCCAACTCCCAAAGGCAGCATAACCTAAGATTTAAACAAGCGAAATTTGCATCTTTGCCATGCGCTCTTTTGATGAAAATTCAAAAATTAATCACTAACAACTTTGTGATTGAAAAATGAAAAAATTAGTTGATTTAATTGAAATTAATCAACTAATTTTTGATCTGAGAATCATAGGGTAAATACTGATTGTTGATTCCTGAATTGGGAACTTAATTATAAATTTTGTCAACTGCTGGGATCGGATTCTAGCAATGGAGAAACGGGCGTGCTACCTTGAAAGTCCGGAAAAACTCGTAAATTAGTTCGAGCATTTCGAAGCATTACCCCTGCCCATTACCTGTCTCTGTCACGATCTTGCCCCCTTGATCCCGATATGTTGGTATCAATTTAAACCAGAAAATCTGTATTGATCAATCCTGGTTGTTCCGGCATTGCTTGTAAAGCGGCCTGTGAAAGCTAAATCCTGAGACTATGAATCAGAGAAAAAATAAAATAATCCTAAAAAAGTTGAATTGCCATCTGTTGTTGTGGTTCGGTCTGAATGACTGATCGGCCCTCGGCTCAGAGTGAGCCTGCCACTCACTGCTCCTATCCTCCTCATTGCTGAAACTGATGGCTCCAAAATGATGGTTCCCCAAAAATTTCGACCCAAACGGTTCCCACAATTTCTGTTGGTTTGCGCCTTCGTTCTGAGCCTGGTGATTCATGGCTGCTTGGCCGGTGGAAATCGCGAGCTGCCGACCTTGCGAGTGGGGATGAATAATTGGCCCGGCTACATGATTGCCCTCTACGCCAAAGAAGCGGGCCTCTTCCAAAAGCGCGGTCTCCAGGTGGAGTTAGTGCGCTTCACCAATCAGCAAGATAATATTCGGGCTACCATTCGCGGCTCGTTGGATGCCAGTTTTGTGCCCCTGTGGGAGGCAATGCAGGTAGACCCGGGGAACGATCGCCCGGCCTATGTGATGGTGGCGGACATTTCCCATGGTTCCGATGGGATTGTGGCGCGATCGTCCGTGCCCTCGGTGAAAGATTTGCGGGGCAAAACCGTGGCGGCCAAGTTGGGAACCGTCAGCCATCTGATCTTGCTAGAGGCTTTGCAGTCTCAGCAACTGAAGCCAACGGACGTGAAAATTAAAGACGTTTCCAACGATATTGCCGTGCAGTTGTTGTCCAAAGGCGAAGTGGATGCGGCGGTGGTTTGGGAACCATTGCTGAGTGAAACGGCGGCCAAAATTAAAGGTAAAGTGATTTTTACCACCAAAGATGTGGATAGTTTGGTGATTGATGGATTGGCCACGCGGGCTAGCTTTGCGGCGAATCATCAAGCGGAATTAACCCAACTCATGTTGGCTTGGTTAGATGCGATTCATGCGGTGGATACCCAGCCCGATCGCGTGTTTGCCAGCATTGCGCGTCAGTTGGGCCAAACGCCAGAATCCGTTGCTAAGGACTACTCCGGCCTACTAAAGGGTGGAGTTGAATTGAATCGCCGGATGTTTGAGGGTCGTCTTGAAGCCGCTAAAAATGAAATTGTGCAGTTGCTGAAGTTAGACCCGCGCCATCGCCAGGTTATTCGTGAAGATATTGAGTTTGATCGTGGGCCGATGATGACTGCAATTGAACAATGGAAACCCTAATTTCAAGCCAACAAAACCCAGACCAAAAGTCCGGGACAATCATCATTACCCCATCGCCCAAATCTCCCAAAGCGGTTGCCCCTGCCCGCAGCTTGGCTCGGCAGCTCCTCAGCAAGCTAGGAATTTCCCTGATGGCGATCGGGGTGTCCATTTTGGGCGTGAACTATCACCTGATTTCGGCCCAATTGCAAAACCAAATGGGCAAACGCGCCTTTGCCATTACCCAAGGGTTGCAGTTTGCGACGGAAGGACTGCTGGAAATTAGCCAAGAGAGCATTTTGCGGCGAGTGGTGCAAAATTATGCAACCTTGCCAACGGTGTTGGAAATTGCCATTTTGCGACCCGATGGCACGGTTTTAACCCATAGTTCGGGCTTCCTAGAAAACCAAGCCTATGCTGCAAAATATCCTGCCCTGGCGGAACCGATTCAAGGGGCGGCCGCTTCGGGGGTCGAAGCCAGTTACCCCATGCAATTGCAGGGGCGATCGGTGTTGGTGAGCCTGATGCCCTTTAGCAGCACGCTTTTTCAGGTGCAAGGGAAACGAGGGTTGGCCGTGGTAATGCTGGATCAAGAGCAAACGGCCTTGGAAATTCGCCAGAGTTTTTTGACTTCCATGGTGACTTGGGGGGCTGGCATCATTGGCATTTTGGGTTTGGGAACTCTGCTGTTGCAGCGTCTGGTGTTGCGGCCTTTGAATCAGCTTCAGCAGGCGATCGGGGTTAGCCAGGCAGGCATGACTTTCACCTTGCCTCCGCAAATGCCTGACCATGAAATCGGCTTTTTGGCAAAAACATTTGAGCAGATTTTTACCCAAAATATTGCCTTGCTAAATCAAGCCCAACAGCAAACGGTGGCCCTGGCCAAAGCCAAAGAGGCGGCGGATGTGGCTAACACGGCCAAGAGTGAATTTTTGGCCAATATGAGCCATGAATTGCGAACACCGCTGAATGGCATTTTAGGCTATGCCCAAATCCTTCTGCGATCGCGCACCATGACCGAAAAGGAGAAGCATGGGTTAACGGTAATTTACCAATGCGGCTCCCATCTGTTGAATTTGATTAATGACATTTTAGATCTGTCTAAAATCGAAGCGCGAAAGCTAGAAATTTTGCCCGCTCCGGTGAATTTCCCAGCATTTTTGCAAAGTGTGATCGAAATTTGCAAAATCCGTGCCGAACAGAAAGAACTGAATTTTATCTATGAAGCCGATCGCCCTTTGCCGGAAGGGTTGTTGTTTGATGAAAAACGTCTGCGCCAGGTGCTAATTAATTTGTTGGGCAATGCCATTAAGTTCACCGATGCGGGATCGGTAACGTTGCAGGTGCAATGGGTTGATCGCCCCGTGGAAACCGCCGCAAAATCCCACCAACCAGCACAACCTTGCTTGCGGTTCGTGGTGAAAGACACGGGCATTGGCATGAGTGCCGATCAGTTGGGGCGTTTGTTCACGGCCTTTGAGCAGGTGGGCGATCGCCGCAGAAATGCCGAAGGAACCGGTTTGGGTTTGGCCATCAGCCAGCAAATGGTGCAGTTGATGGGCGGAACCATTCAAGTACAAAGTACCTTGGGCGTGGGGAGTGTTTTTTCGTTCCAGTTGTCATTCCCAGAAACCGATCGCTGGCAAGTGCCGTTGCTGGAGTCCTACAGTCAATTGGTGGTGGGCTATGAGGGGGCGAAGCGCAATTTGCTGATTGTGGACGATCGCCCCGAGAATCGATCGGTGCTGGTGGCATTTCTAGAGCCGCTGGGATTTGGTTTGGTCGAAGCGGAAAATGGGCAAGTGGCCTTGAACTATTTGCGATCGCAGATTCCCAATCAGCTCCCAGATTTGGTGATTACGGATTTAGCCATGCCTGTGATGGATGGCTTTGAAATGCTGGAAAAAGTCCGCCATGATCCGCTGCTCTGCCATTTGAAAATCTTGGTTTCTTCCGCTTCTGTGACGCAACTCGATCGCCAAACTAGCATCGAAGCGGGTGGTGATGATTTTCTGGCCAAGCCAGTGTCAATGGCAAATTTGCTGGACAGTTTGCAGCGCCATTTGGGCGTGGTTTGGCGCTATGAATCGGAGGATGTTGCTGCGGGTTCTCAGTCCACAGCAGCCCATTTAACGAATGAATTCGCCGAACAAAAAGCCATTCATTTACCCGATCGGGCAACCCTGGAAAATCTGCTAGATCTGGCCCAGCGGGGACGCTTAAAACAACTCTTGACAGTCATTGACCCCCTGCAAACCCAAGATCCGCAACTGCAATCCTTTTGGAAGGAATTGCGATCTTTGGCGAAAACCTTCCAAGCGGAACGGATTGAAACCCTGCTGCAAACGGCCCTGGCCAGTCAAGATCAATCGCTGCCCAGCGAAGATCACACTGAGCCGGCCATTGCTGGGTCAGCCATTACCAGTCAGCCATCAACCTTTGGAGAGTTCTCATGACCAATATGCTATCGGGTTTGATTTTGATTGTGGATGATACGCCAACGAATTTGGATGTGGTTTGTGAAGCATTGAGCGATGCGGGACTTGAGGTGGCCATTGCCACCAGCGGTGAACGGGCGCTGCAGCAGGTGCAGCGAGAACTGCCGGATTTGATTCTCTTGGATGTGATGATGCCGGGAATTGACGGGTTTGAAACTTGCCAGCGCTTGAAGGCCGACCCCTTGACTCGATCGGTGCCAATTATTTTTATGACCGCGCTTTCGGATACGGATAGCAAAATTAGGGCCTTAGACTTAGGAGCCGCTGATTACATCACGAAGCCCTTCCAAGAACAAGAGGTGCTCGCAAGGGTCAAAACCCATTTGCAAATTCGATCGCTGACCAAGGAATTAGAACAGGATTTGGATCAAAAAAATGCGGCTCTGCAAGCTTCCCAATTGCACCTAATTCAAAGTGAAAAAATGTCTGCCCTGGGAAACCTGGTGGCAGGGATTGCCCATGAAATTAATAACCCGATCGGGTTTTTACGGGGCAGCATTGAGCACATTCAAGACTATTTGGAAGATTTGATGGAGCATTTGGACTGTTATCAACAGACCTACTCGGAAGCGAGTGCCCAAATTTTGGATCATGCGGAAGATATTGAGCTGGACTTAATTCGCGAAGACTTGCCCAAAATTCTCGATTCCATGAAGGCCGCTAGCCATCGCATCGCAGAAATTAGCACCAGTTTGCGAACTTTTTCGCGATCGGATAGTGATAATGAAGATGCTCAGGTGTTGGCAGATATCCATGAGGGCTTGGATAGTACCTTGTTGATTTTGAAATATCGCCTGAAAGCGAGCGATCGCCGCCCAGAAATTTTGATTCAAAAACTGTATGGGAACTTGCCGGAAGTGCCTTGCTTTCCGGGACAGCTCAACCAGGTTTTTATGAATTTGTTGGCCAACGCGATCGATGCCTTCGATGAAGCCACCCATCAACAATCCTTTATGGAATTGGCAACTCGGCAGCCAACCATCACGATCGAAACCCTCCTAGCACCCGATCAACAATCGGTGGAAATTTGGATTCGTGATAATGCCTTTGGAATGAGTGAAGCGGTGCAGCAGCGCATTTTTGATTGGGCTTTCACGACCAAAGGCGTGGGGCGTGGCACGGGGTTGGGTTTGGCGATCGCCCGCCAAATTGTGGTCGATCGACATCAGGGCGAGCTGACAGTGAACTCAACCTTGGGAGAAGGCAGCAGTTTCTGCTTGCGGTTACCGCTGCCCTCAATGTTTTCTGATCTGACTTGGGACAGTGGCGCGATGATGGGAGGGGTGTCGCCCAGTTCCCTGGTGGAGTCCCGTTGTTTTTGAGGGCCACCGCTCTTGCTCAATTAACCGGAAATCGTCCCTGTGGATCTGGCTCCGATCGTTCAACGGGAATTGCCCAACCTTCCTAGGTCTTCAGGGATTCCAGCACCCAGGGAGATTGTTTCGGGGGTTCCATCTTCGGATAGAGCGTTAGCACCTGTTCCAAACCCAGGCGCGATTGGGCGGCGGTGCTGAGGGGCGATTGTCGCTCCCGATCGAAATGTTCACCGGCCGCACAGGCAATCATGGCCGCATTGTCGGTGCAGAACTTCATGGGCGGGAACAAAACCCGTAGCCCCAAGGGTTCCGCCGCCGCCGCCAGGGTTGCCCGCAAGCCACGATTGGCCGCCACCCCACCCCCGATCGCGATTGTCGAAAGGCCCAGATCCTGTGCCGCCGCGATCGTCCGCTTGGTGAGGGCATTCACCACCGCCGTTTGGAAGCTGGCGGCCAAATCCGCCAAAGGCAGCTCAGGGGATTCCGCTTGCAGTTTTTGCACCAATCGCAACATGGCCGTTTTCAGGCCGCTGAAGCTGCAATCGTAGGGATGAAACCCCCCGTCCGGCAACGAAACGCGCCCTTCCGGCAACTTGAAAGCCTTGGGATTGCCCTCGGCCGCCAGGCGATCGATCACGGGCCCGCCCGGATAGCCCAAGCCCATCAACCGCGCCACCTTGTCAAAAGCCTCCCCCGCCGCGTCATCCCGGGTTTGACCCACCGTTTCATAAACACCCGAGTCGCGCACCGCAATCAAGCTGGTGTGGCCCCCAGAAACCAACAAACACAGGAACGGCGGCTGCAACGTTGGCTCCATTAAATAGGAGGCGCAGATATGACCTTCCAGGTGATGCACCGCCAAAAAGGGTTTTTGGTGCAGCATGGCCAGGGTTTTGCCCGCCGTCAGCCCCACCAACAGGGCCCCAACCAAACCGGGCGCACTGGTGGCGGCCACCGCGTCGATCGCCCCCCAATCGAGACCTGATTCCTGGAGCGCTTGGGCGATCGTCCAATTAATCGTTTCCACATGGCCCCGGGAAGCCACCTCCGGCACAATGCCGCCGTAGGGCTGGTGGAGGGCAATTTGCGACGAGACCACATTGGCCAGCACTTGACGATTCTTTACGATCGCCACCGCCGTCTCATCACAACTTGTTTCAATTGCTAAAGCAGTCGCCATCGTTGGGAATTTGGCTGATATGGTGAGGGGCAGTATTGGCCATTTGTTGAAGTCTAACTGGTTTCGGCCGAAGACTTCAAACGCGCCCTCTGCCTAGCCTTGCGCGGTCTGGTGTTCCTCCTTAAAGGGATCCAAACCAACGGGGCGATCGGGCAAAGTTCTCGCGACAAATTGCCGTGATTTGTAACAGAAACGTATTGTTTCATAAAGAAAGGAAACAATCTATGCGTCAGTTGTTTGCAATTGCGCTAGCGGTTTGCCTCTGGTTTGGGTTTGCTGCCCCGGCTAAGGCAGATTACTACGCTAACCTGACCCCCTGCGGCCAGAACGCTGCCTTCGTCCAACGCGCCAAAGCAGCCACCACGCCCCAGGCGAAAGCTCGTTTTGAAAAGTATTCCACGCTGCTGTGCGGTGAAGAGGGTCTGCCTCACTTGATCACCGATGGCAACCTGTCTCACCTGGCAGAATTCACGATCCCGAGCTTGGCTTTCCTGTACATCGCTGGCTGGATTGGCTGGGCTGGTCGTTCGTACCTGCAAGCCGTCAAGAAGGGTGACAGCCCCGAAGAAAGCGAAATCATCATCAACGTGCCTTTGGCTGTGAAGTGCTCCTTGGGTGGTGCGGCTTGGCCCGCAGCGGCCTTGGCTGAATTCAGCAGCGGTAAGTTGTTGGCCAAAGACAGCGAAATTACGGTTTCGCCTCGCTAAACCCGGTTGGTTTACCGGGGTGCGGTAAGGGCACAGGTTTATGGTGACAAATCGGATGACGACCTCGATCGGTCAGCCTCCGTTGCTGGCAAACAACTGATTCTGTGAGCGATCGCCTGGGGCTGGGAGGCACAACCAACCGACCCGGTGATCGCTTCCCTGTTATCAGCGATCGCCCCGTTTCCGTTCCCGCCTGGGCCATGGCCGATCGACCCCCACTCCCCTGTTTTTAGAGATCTGGATTCGGAGACCATCCATGAAAGACTTGCAGCGCTATTTGTCCTCGGCTCCCGTGTTGGCAGCCGCTTGGGTTACCTTCACCGCTGGCCTGTTGATTGAATTCAACCGGTTCCATCCGGATTACTTGGTGCCGCCCTTCTAAATAAAGGGCGATCGCAGTTTGGGCGTTGGGTTGGGTCTGCCAAAGGGCAGCCAGAACACCGGCCCACGATCCAAACAACCAGTTTTGAAAACGCTTTGTCCCGCTGATTGCACGCTTAACCTCTAGAGGGAAAACTATGGCTTTGGACGTGGTTTCTCATAACGGCGATCCCCAGGTCGGCGATCTGGTGACTCCGATCTCCGGTTCTGGTTTTACGAAGGCTTTGATTCAAAATCTGCCGGCCTACCGCAAGGGGCTGTCGCCGATTCGTCGTGGTTTGGAAGTGGGCATGGCCCATGGTTATTTGCTGTTTGGGCCCTTTGCCTTCACGAGCCAATTCCGCAACACCAGCTACGGCACTTTGGTGGGCTTGATTGAAGCAATTATTTTGGTGACGATTCTGTCGCTGTGCCTGTCGGTCTATGGCAACGTGACGACCAAGGCTCCTTTGGCCTCCGTGGCCGTGTCCGAAGTGCCCGCTGAGTTGGGCACGAAGGAAGGCTGGAGTGAGTTCGCTGGCGGCTTCACGATCGGTGGCATCGGCGGCGCGGCCTTCGCTTACGCGGTTTATTCCGTGGTGCAGTCGGGCGTGTTCCAAACCTTTGCGAACGGTCTGTAATTGACCCGGCCCTTGGTTTTCAACCTGAACTTTTAAGCCCAAAAAGGCGGTGGTCTCAATGGCCATCGCCTTTTGGTTTTGGGCGGCTCATGAATTTTGGGCCGCTGGTTTGGGCACTGATTTCTGGGTGCTGGTTTCTTGATTTTCTGGATCTTGATTTCCTGGATCTTTTAGGAGTCGATCGCGGCGGGTAAATCCGCCAGCCAACTGGCCGCCCGTTGCCCATTGCCGGGGCCGCTGGCCAAACCCCAAGACCCGGTTCCCGTAATCACGAACCCATTGGGGCCACAGGGAGCCACCGTTGATTGGCCATCCGCATGGACTGGCCGCGCCCCCACCCAGGGTTGCAGAGCCGCCAACACCGCCCCATCCGGGGATTCGGACTCCAAATTGGGGGAGCCATGGAGCGCCCACAGCTCCGGAAAGAACTGCGCCGCCGCCCTCAGTTGCGATTGCAGGGCCCACCGTGCGCCGGGGTGTTGTAAATCGAGGGGCCGATCGACCCCGGGATAGAACTTGCAGCCGCCGATCCGAATTTCCCAATTTCCGGCGTTGGCTCCCAGGGCTTCCGGCTGGAATCGATCGAGCCGACGCGGATCCAAAACATCCAGGGGAATGAGCCGATCGCCCCAGGCCGCGGCCCAGGTGCGATCGATCCAATCAGTGGCCTCCCCGCTCATATCCAGCGCCAGGCGATCGAGCGCCCGCTGCTGATCCAACCAATCGAGAAAAGCCGCCGCCGGAATCAGGGTGGGGCTGATCACCAACGGCCCGGCGCTGCCGTCCTGTTTCCAGGCCCGGCGGGGAAAGGTCAGACCCTGGGCGATCGCCGATCGGGGAATGGCGAAGGTGATCGATGTGCCCGCGATCGGGAAGAGTGGTTGGCTGACCGCGCCGCTTTGTTCCAGCAGTGGATCAAACCCCGTGGCAAAGATGAACCGATCGGTGGCGCGGCCGAGGGTGATCGCTTTGCCCCCTTGGTGGGCCCGCAATTGCTGGATTTGACCGCTGGCATCCCGATCGATTCCGGCAATTTCCGTGTTCAGTTGCCACTGAATCCGCCCCATTTGATTCAGCCGATCGGTCAATTCCGCCACCAGTCGCCCCGCATGGATCGCGCCCCCCGGTTGGCGGGTGATTTGGCCCGCAAAGGCCGCCGCTCCCAAAAAAGGAGCCAAACCGGGATTCAGGGCCAAGGCTTCCGCCACCGACACCAGAGCCGCCACGGAGCGATCGCCTGCGGCCCGGTGCAGCCGCGCCACCTCTTGGTTGGCCTTGGTCGCGGCTTGAGAACCCTGATAAACCCGCAGTTTCGCCCCCAATTGCAAACCGGTGCGGGCCGCCAGGTGCGGATCTTGAGCAGCCAGCTCGCGCCAGAGGTGCAAATTGCGGAACCCCAATTGCAGCATGGCCCGCTCCCGATCGGCCGCCGTGGCTTCCTGGGCCCGCGCCCGCTCCAAAAATGCCCCGATCGCGGCTCGATCGGCCCCCTGAGCCACAAACCCCGGATAGGCATAGCCCCCCTGATCCACAGGTGTTTCAAAGGCCTGGGCCAATTGCGCGGCCGTGAGACCGCCGGCCACCAGCCCTTCGGTGGCCGTCAAGCTGCGCCCATTGCCCGCCGTCAGACCCGCCCCCGGTGTGGCGGCGCGATCGACCATGACTAAGGGCAGTTCCGTTTGGCCCGTTTGGCGAATGGCCCAAGCGGTCAACAAACCCGCCACGCCCGCACCGACGATGTAGACCCGACGGGCGCGGGGCCCGGTGGTGCGATCGACAGGATTCAACAGAACAGAGGACATGGCAGCAACTTGGGGTCTAGGGGATGGGAGCAGGCGGGTCGATCGGGTGGGCGATCGGGGGTAATGAATTTAGAATAACTATTCAACGATGAATCGATGAAAGCTTCAAGGGCTAAACAGCGGTCACCATGACCGTTGGCAACGGCCGCCGTAGCCCAAAGCTCATTTTAAAAACGATCGCCCCAACGATCGCCCATTCACGCCGCTGCCCAATCGGCCTAAGGTTCCGGTTCCGTCGCCGGAGCGATCGCCGCAAACAGCGCCGAATAGTCCGTGTTGCCCAACCCCAGAGCGATCGCCCGTTCCACCACCGCCCGCACTGCCTGCACCGGAGCCGTCTCGATTCCTTGGGCCCCCGCCGCCTGGGTGAACAAGTCCAGATCCTTCAGCAGATGCTTCGTGGGGAAATTGGGGCGATCGAAGTCCCGATCGAGCATCCGTTGCAATTTCTTGTCAAAGGTCGGCGCGTAGAGGGCGCTGGGTCGCAAAATCTGCAAAAAAGTCTCAACGGCAATCCCTTCCCGCTGCACCAGAGCCAAACTGGCCGCAAACGCCGTCGTCAGCGACCCAATCAACTGATTCATCGCCAACTTCAGGGCCGCCGCCGACCCCACGGGCCCCACCAACAGCGGCTCGGGGCCAAAGGTTTGCAACCAAGCCCGATCGCGATCGAACTGTTGCGGCGTGGCCCCCACCATCAACAGCAACTTGCCCGCGCTCAGTTCGGGAATGCTGCCCAGGACGGGCGCTTCGTAATAGTCACAGCCCAAAGCGGTCAACTCCGCGCCGATCGCCCGGCTTTCCTCGGGGGCGATCGTCCCCATATGCACCACGGTTTTGTCCGCCAACAGCGCCCCGATCGCCCGATCCAGCAGCACCGATCGAATCGCGGCCCCATCCGCCAGCCACAACACCACCCGATCGGCCGGGGCGATCGCCGCTGCCAAGTCCGTCGTAGTGTTCAGGCGATCGATCCCTTGCAACGGTTCCAGAGCCTCGGGCGATCGGTTCCAAGCCAGCACCTCCTGCCCCGTTGCTGCCAGCCGCCCGGCCGCGGCCCGACCCATTAACCCCATGCCCAACACGGCTACTACAGTCATTGTGCTTACTTTTGTTCTGAGTGATTAGTTTGCGTGATCCTTAAGATCGCATCAAACTGCTGAGAAAATATGAATCCTTAAATGTCAATGATCAACTGAATCGATCATCCCGTCGGTTGGATGGAAGTAAGGCTAAATTGTGATGAAATGGTTGATTTTTCTCCCATATACCGAAAATTCTGACCACTCAACCGATCGACCCGGTTGGAGGGCGTACAGCGGTACGCCCCTACCCGATCGGGCCTTGTTGAATGGAGCGATCGATGCGGAAAAAATCGATCAATTCCCGTAGGGGCGCATCGCCATGCGCCCTCCGATACGCGAAATCTCGAATTGTCAATTCATGGCAACCGATCGACCCGGTTGGAGGGCGTACAGCGGTACGCCCCTACCCGATCGGGCCTTGTTGAATGGAGCGATCGATGCGGAAAAATCCGATCCGCAAAATCTCTACGGCTTCCTGAAATGTGATACAAAAAAATAGGATCTTTGCGGGTGGGATGTCCGCATTTTGGCTGGGAGATTGGGATATGTCGCGCCTGCTAATCGATCGCTACTATGCCGATTTGGCCGATTGCAAGCAATATGGCGGGCAGCTCAACGAAAGCAATTTGCGAAAATCCTTTGCCAATTTGTTAGATGGCTATTGCCGGCCTCGCAACTATCGATTGGTGGAGGAAATTTCGACTCGCACGGCCCGAGGTAACATCATCAAGTTTGATGGGGTGGTGAAAAATGCCCTGCGGTTTGATTTGGGCTATTGGGAAGCCAAAGACACTAAGGACGATTTAGATCGGGAAATTGCGGCCAAATTTGAAAAGGGTTATCCCGACGACAATATTTTATTTGAAAACACCGAAACGGCGGTTCTGATTCAAAGCGGTGAGGAAGCATTTCGGATTGAATTGGCGGATGCGGCGGCGTTGGATCGTTGCCTCAATCAGTTTTTAGATTATGAGCGGCCGGAGGTGAAGGGATTCCGGCAGGCGATCGAGAAGTTTCGGGAGGATTTGCCGCAAATTGTGGAGGTCTTGCGGGAAACGATTGCCCAGGAAGAAACCAGCAACCAGCGTTTTTTGGAGTTGCGCGATCGGTTTTGGGAAACTTGCAAAACGTCGATCAATCCGCAAATTACGCTGTTTGATGTGCAGGAAATTTTGATTCAGCATATTTTGTCTGAGGATATTTTCCTGAATGTGTTTAATGACGCGCAATTTCACCGGGACAACAACATTGCGCGGCAAGTGCAATCGGTGGTGGATACGTTTTTTACGGGTGGGTTGCGGCGAAATGTGCTGAAGTCGATCGACCACTATTACGGGGTGATTCGGCAGCAGTCGGCGGCGATCGCGGATCATCGCGAGAAGCAAGAGTTTCTGAAGTCGGTTTACGAAAATTTCTACAAGGCTTATAACCCGAAGGCGGCCGATCGGCTGGGGATTGTCTACACGCCGTCGGAAATTGTCAAGTTCATGATCCAGGGGACAAATTACCTGCTGGAGAAACATTTCGATCGGCTGTTGTCTGATGCAGGGGTGAAGATTCTTGATCCGGCGACGGGCACGGGGACGTTTATCACGGAGTTGATTGAATATTTGCCGGTGCGATCGCTGGAGCAAAAATATCGGGAGGATTTGTTTTGCAATGAGGTGGCGATTTTGCCGTACTACATTGCGAATTTGAATATTGAATATTGCTATCAGCAGAAAACTGGAACGTATGAGGAGTTCAACAATATTTGCTTTTTGGATACGTTGGATCATGCGGGGTTGAAGGAGGAGCAAAAGGATCTGTTTTCGATTTCGGTGGAAAATACGGAACGGATTCGGCGGCAAAATGCGGAAGATTTGACGGTGATTATTGGCAATCCGCCCTATAACGCTTGGCAGGAAAATTTTAATCTCCGCAATCCAAATCGTCCCTATCAAGAAATTGATAAGCGGCTGAAGGATACCTACATCAAGAAGGGGACGGCTCAAAATAAAATCGCTGTTTATGATATGTATGTGCGGTTTTATCGTTGGGCATCGGATCGGCTAACAGAAGGTGTTTTGTGCTTTATCACCAATTCATCATTCTTGGATTCAAAAGCCTTTGATGGATTCCGCAAGTGTATTCAAGAAGAATTTGATTATGCTTATTTTCTCGACTTAGGTGGCAATGTCCGCGAAATCTCGGGACGTGATGGAATTTTTATCGGTGAAGAGCATACGATCTTTGGCATTTCGGCTATGACTGGGATCGTGATTGGCTTTTTAGTCAAGAAACGCGGCAATCATGACGGCTGCAAGCTTTTCTATTGCCATCCGTTTCATATTCATGCGTTGCGTTCTGAAAAGCTCAATTATTTGAAAGCAACCAAATTTTCTGACATTAATTTTGAGCGAGTTCGACCAGACAAAAAACAAAACTGGATTAATCAGACGGATAACGATTTTGATCAGTTGTTGCCGCTGGTTGATAAGGAAGTGAAGGCGGGTCGGGGAAATAATGCGATTTTCTGCCTGTTTTCAATGGGAGTAAAAACATTACGAGATGAATGGGTGTATGACTTTTCTCTGGATGAGCTGACAAAGAAATCAACGCATATGGTAGCTGCCTATATGCATAGACTTGAACACAATAATCCTCTGGAGATGGATACTAAGTGGGATGCAGAAACAGAAAGACATTTGCTAAACAGAATTACCAAGCATTTTGATGCTTCTAGCTTGAGACGATCTGCATGGCGACCATTTATCAAAAAATATCTCTACTTTGACAAGCATTTCAATGGACGAATCTATCAGAACATGGTGACATTTCCATTTCCTGACAGCATTAATCAGTTAATTTGCTGTACAGATGCTGGAACACAAACACCATTTATGATCACAGCCAGTGATGTTATTCCAGATTTACACTTAGTTGGCACGGCTGCACAGTATCTTCCGCTCTATACCTACGATCGCGACGGCAATCGCAGCGAAAATATCACCGATTGGGCACTGCAACAATTCCGCGACAACTATCAGGATTCACAGATTCAACGGCTCGATATTTTTCATTACACCTACGCCGTTTTGCACCATCCCGCCTATCGGCAAAAATACGAAATCAACCTCAAACGCGACTTTCCCCGACTGCCCCTCTATGCCGACTTTTGGCAATGGGCAAATTGGGGCCGCGACCTGATGGATTGGCATATCAATTACGAGGCGATCGAACCCTACCCGCTCGATCGCGCCGACCTGCCCCCCGACGAAAAAGCCAACCCACCCAAACTGAAAGCCGACAAAACCAAAGGAACCATTCAAATCGATCGGCTCACCACCCTCAGCGGCATTCCCCCGATCGCTTGGGACTACAAACTTGGCAACCGCAGCGCGATCGAATGGGTCTTAGATCAACACAAAGAAAAGACCCCCAAAGACCCCACCATTCGCGAATTATTTAATACTTATCGCTTCGCTGACTACAAAGAACGGGCGATCGATTTGATTCAGCGCGTCTGCATCATTAGCATCAAAACTATGGAAATCGTGCAACAAATGCCCGCTGAATCGGTGCATCAGCCGCGAGTTTTCTGAGGCTCCAGCCAAACCGCATGGGCATAATGGGAGCCATGGCCCAAACCGCAACCGCAACACCCGCGAGGCCCACCCCATGATTGCTCAACTCGATCCGCAAACTCCTCCAGCGGTGATTTATCCCGACAGCGACGGCCAACCGATGGCAGACAACACCCAACAATTCCGCTGGATTACAGTCATTCAAGGCAATCTGGATTGGATTTTTGCCCAGAATGATCAAGTGTTTGTGGCCGGCGACCTGCTTTGGTATCCCGTGGAAGGCGACAACAAAACCCGCCAAGCGCCCGATGTGATGGTCGTGTTTGGGGTGGCTAAGGGCGATCGGGGTTCCTATCGGCAATGGCGCGAAGGAAACATCGCCCCCCAGGTGGTTTTTGAGATTTTGTCGCCCGGCAATCGATTAGCAGAAATGCTGAAAAAACAGACGTTTTACGATCGCCACGGAGTCGAAGAATATTACATCTATGACCCCGATCGCCATGAACTCAGCGGGTTTTTGCGCGGGGCAGCACCGACACCCTGGCTGACCCCGATCGAGTCCATGGAAAATTGGGTGAGTCCGCGCTTGGGTATCCGCTTTGAATTCACCGAAACTGGCCTGAATCTGTTTCAGCCGAACGGTCAGCCCTTTTTGACCTACGCGGAATTGGGCGAGCAACTGGTGAACGAGCGATCGCGCGCCGAAGCCGCCACCCAACGGGCCGAGGAGGAGCGCCAACGGGCTGAACAGGAGCGCCAACGGGCCGATCGCCTGGCGGAACAGTTACGCGCCCTGGGCATCGATCCCGATCGGCCAGTGGACGGGTAAGGCACTTCAGAACAGAATCGGGCCATTTTGGGGGGTGGATGGGCCTCTGCCTATACCATTTGGTTGAAAGAATCGCGGATTCGATCGCGATCGCCCTTGCTCCTGTCTCGTCCTATGTCTGAGTTTGTCGCCGTCGATGCCCCCGCTGCCACCGAGTTCGATCGGGCAATGATGCGCCGTTGTCTAGCGTTGGCGCGTCAGGCCCTGGGGCGCACGGCCCCAAACCCAATGGTGGGTAGCGTGATTGTGCAGGGTACGGAAGTGGTGGGAGAAGGGTTCCATCCCGGCGCGGGCCAGCCCCATGCGGAGGTGTTTGCCTTGCGGGCCGCGGGCGATCGGGCGCGGGGAGCCACCGTGTATGTCAGCCTTGAACCCTGCAATCACTACGGCCGCACGCCGCCCTGTTCCAAGGCGCTGGTGGCAGCGGGCGTGGCCAAGGTGGTGATTGGAACGGTGGATCCGAACCCCCAGGTGGCGGGCCAAGGGATCACCACCTTGAATGCGGCGGGCATTGAAACCCTGGTGGGGGTGGAACGGGCCGCGTGCGATCGGCTGAATGAGCCGTTTTTTTATCGAATTCAGCAGGGTCGGCCCCTGGGCATTTTGAAATATGCCATGACCCTGGATGGCAAAATCGCCACCACCCACGGCCACAGCGCTTGGGTGACCGATGAGCGGGCCCGGGCGGAGGTGCATCACCTGCGGGCCGGTTGCGATGCGGTGATTGTGGGGGGCAACACGGTGCGGCGAGATAACCCCAAGCTCACCAGCCACGGCCTGGAAAGTCACGATCCGCTGCGGGTGGTGATGACCCGGCAACTGGAGTTGCCCCAAACCACGGCCGATGGTCGAATTTTGCACCTGTGGGAGCCGTCGGAAGCGCCAACTTTGGTGTTGACTTTGCCGGGGGCGAATCCGGAAATGCAAGCTTGGCTGCGCGATCGGGGTGTTGAGGTGCAGGAAGTGCCGGATCTGTCGCCGGCCCGGGCGATCGAGGTGCTGAATCAGCGGCAATTTCTATCGGTGTTGTGGGAATGTGGCGGGGCCCTGTCGGCCCAGGCGATCGCCGATGGATCGGTGCAAAAAATCCTGGCGTTTATTGCGCCCAAAATTGTCGGCGGCGTGGCAGCCCCGTCCCCGGTGGGCGATTTGGGGCTGACGCAAATGGGCGACGCGATCGCCCTGGAGCGGGTCACCTGGCGATCGGTGGGTCAAGACTTCGCGATCGAGGGCTACTTGCGTCCCCTCAAAAAAACCGATTAGGGGTGCATCCCTTCCGCCGCCGCCCAACCCAGCAATTCCGCCTCATCCTCGATCGCCACTTCCACATAGGCCTTCAACTGTCCCAGGTTGCCACCCGCCAGGGTCAGCGCCGCCATTAACACTTGCTCCGTGTGGGCTGTGGCGGCCGGGTCTTGGGGATAGTTCACCAAAATTCCCAGCACGGTTTCTTGCTGTTCGATCGGGAACTGGGCTTTGACGTAATCTCGAATCGCTGGGGGCAACAACATCGCAATCTTCCCGATCGTTCCCGATCGCTGAATGTGAACTCAAACCAACCCCCGCGCCCTCGCTCAAGGCTGGCTAGTTTCAGGGTAGCGAATCCCGATCGGCCTGTTTCCCACTGAATAACCTCGCCTACAAACAAGCCCCCGAAATCCGCTCAGGATCTCAGGGGTTTCAACTATTAGCTAGACAGAACTGGTTTCAGAACTGGGTTTCACCCATCCAGGCGATCGGGTCTAGTCGCGGCGGCGCTTCATGGTGCGCAGCGCAGCACCCAAAGCCACCAAGCCCATAACGCTCACAGGTTCCGGCACAGACTTCGGAGTGGGTTCCGGGGTCGGCTCAGGAGTAGGAGTCGGGGTCGGAGTCGGTTCCGGCGTAGGCTCGGGAGTGGGAGTGGGTTCCGGGGTCGGCTCAGGAGTCGGCTCAGGAGTGGGAGTCGGGGTCGGAGTGGGTTCCGGCGTAGGCTCAGGAGTGGGAGTCGGTTCTGGGGTCGGCTCGGGAGTCGGGGTCGGTTCCGGCGTAGGCTCAGGAGTCGGCTCGGGGGTCGGCTCAGGAGTGGGAGTCGGTTCCGGCGTAGGCTCAGGAGTCGGAGTGGGAGTCGGAGTCGGTTCCGGCGTAGGCTCAGGAGTCGGAGTGGGAGTCGGAGTCGGTTCCGGCGTAGGCTCAGGAGTCGGGGTCGGAGTGGGAGTCGGTTCCGGGGTCGGCTCGGGAGTCGGAGTCGGAGTGGGAGTGGGTTCCGGCGTAGGCTCAGGAGTCGGAGTGGGAGTCGGGGTTGGAGTGGGAGTCGGGGTTGGGGTTGGGGTCGGAGTGGGAGTCGGGGTGGCAATCACGAAGGACTCACTGCCGCCGTTGGCAAATCCTTGAACGTGGAAACCAATGTCAAACGCACCGGCCGTGATCGCGTCAATCAGGCTATTGAAGGTTTTGCCCGTATTGAGGCTAAACAGAAACTCAACCCACTCACCTGGGTTTACGCCGCTGGGCTGCACAGGCGACTTGGCTTTGAAGTTGAAATCTTCATCAAATTTGACCGTGTTGCCGCCGGGCAAGTTGCCGCCACTGTCCAACGAGTCAAAATTAACACCAGCACCGGAGTCGTTGATGCCGACACCCGAGGTCTTCAGGAAGCGCGAGCTATCCACATCATCAAAATAAATCTGAGTGATTGAGGATGCCGCCGGGCCCTTGTTGCTGAACTTGAACAGCACTTTATTGCTGCCGCTATCAGTCACATCAAGGCGCAGTTGGCTCTCACCTGAGAGGGCATTGGCTGGGCTATTGCCAGTGATATTTGTAAAGTTAAAAGTAACAGCGTGAGCGCTGGCGGCAGACAGTGCTGAAGCGACGACTGCAACCGCAGCGGAGCCAACTGCACGACCCCAAAAGCTAACTAGATTGGTAGTTTGTCGTTCCATTGTCATTGACCGGCAAGGATAGAGTAGTAGGGAAAGGGCTTGGTAGGTACGGTGGAATTGACTGGCGCAATTCAAACCCAGTGCTTTATCTAAGTGAAGATGCAATGACTAACTTGAATTGCTAGTTCGACATCAGGAGCTTTTGCCGAAAACACATCTCTTCTGGGTATATAGCTAACGATATTCGATCTGTTTGGGCCATTCAAGACACTTGAACTGCTCTTCATAGAAACTTCAATTAACTTCCTTTTTGGGTATCTTTTTTAGCCTAATGTCTCAATTTCTATACGGATATCGCTAATTTTGTATCTGAACTCTAATCAGTGATTTGGTGATTGGAGCTGAAGCCAAAAAACTACGATCCAGCGCTGGATATGATCTTGGGGCATTGCTGAGTATCCCTTAGGCGATCGCGCTGTTTGTGTCTGTCGTGGAATACCTGGCCCGAGCTGGCAACTGAAGGGGGCGGGGGTCGTGTTTTTGCCGACGATCGCGATCGGGATCGAACCAATGCACCAAGAAAGTGCGCAAAACAAAAGCGACCAATTAGATTTCTCCAATCAGTCGCTTTTTGTTTTTAAAGAGCGGGTGACGCGATTCGAACGCGCGACATTCACCTTGGCAAGGTGACGCTCTACCACTGAGCTACACCCGCTTGCGTTTGACGCTTTAGTAGAATGCCAAGAGTTTTTTGATTTGTCAAGGGTTTCAGAAAAATTTTTCTAGGAATTTTCTAGAAAGTATTCAAAAAGTATTCAAGAGGATTCTGGGGCTGTTCCTGGGGACTGTTCTGGGATGTGTTGCTTTGAGCGGCTGGCTGCGGGCGATCGCCCCGTCAAGATCCGGACGATTGGGCCGGCTGCCGGGGGGCTGGGGGATAGAGCAGTAGGCTGAGGCCAACGCCCCGAATTAGCCCCACGATCGCCCCGCTCAGGAGGCCATTCAGCAGGGTGTAGCTCGCGGGGACAATTGCGCCATCGAGCCAGTCCAGGCTCATGGCCCCAAAAACCAACATGGGGAAAAGGTTCACGAACCAGGCCAGGGCACAGATCAAAATCCAGCGGTTGGGGTGTTGCACGCGCGATCGCAGGACGGGGGCTTGGAAGGCTCCTTGGATGGCGGCAGCGATCGGGAAGGCCGCTAGCAGAATTGAGAAATTGCCCGATGGCAACCGCTGCCCCAACCAGACCATCAGACCACCGACCGATAAACCCACCCAAAGGCCGATCGCGCTGGCCTTGGCCCAGGCTTGGCCCCGGCGCAGGTGCGATCGCAGCACGAAGCCTTGGGCCAGCCCCACAAAGGGCGCACCCAGCAAGGGCCCCAACCAGGGCAGCCAAGGGAACTGGGGCCAAGAGGCCAGGTGATGTTGCCCAAAGCCAACGGTTCCGGCCACGAGGCTGCTAACGATGGTCCATTCCAGCCAGAGGGGCAGGGGGCGAGGCCGGGGGTCAGGGAGTTGCATAGGAAGGTGGAGAGGGGATGAGCCGATCGCGTGGGAGCGCCACCTCAAAGCAGGCCCATGGCCCGCTGAGTGGTTAGGTCAGCAATGCCGGTGGGGCTGAGTCGTCGCGATCGCTGGAAGTTGATAACGGCCTGGGCGGTGAGGTTGTCATAGACTCCGTTTACCCGATCGAACCCCAGGAGACCAAGGGCAGCCAGGCGCTGTTGCAGGGCCGTGACGCGCACCCCTCGATCGCCCGGCATCAGCCACCGATCATCGCTGCGGGCACTGGGCGATCGCTGGGCCAGGGGGCTGGTGTTCGGAATGGCTCGCGGGGCGGCGGCGGGCCGAGGCGATTGGAAGGCAGGGACGGCGCGGGCTGGTGTTGCCGAGTTGGGGCTAGGGCTGGCTTGGCTACCGCTGGAGACCCCAAACAGGGCCCGGAGGGTGGCGGGGCTGGCTTGGCCCGTGGCGGGGAGTTGGCGCGATTGCTGGAAGGCGGTGACGGCCGCTTGGGTGATGTCGCCATAGAATCCGGTGCTGCGGGCTTTGAGGAATCCCAAGGCTCGCAACTGGTCTTGCAGGGCCTTGACCCGATCGCCGCTGTCCCCAGGTTTCAAGGCCTGGTAATCGGGATTCAGGGGCCGCATGGACGGGCGATCGGGTGGGTTGACCGGGGTGGCCGGTTGGGTTGGGGTGGGCTGGGTCGATCGCTGGCTGACTGCTTGGCGATCGGCGGGTTGCCTATTGGTCGATCGGGCATTGGTCGATCGGGGATTCGCCGGTTGGGCCGCCAAACGGGTTTCGATCGCCCGCAGGGTTTCCGGTGTTGCCCGGCCCGTGGCGGTCAACCCCGCCGCCTGTTGGAAAGCTCGCACCGCCCGGCTGGTGATTGGCCCATAGAACCCCGTGGGCGTGGTTGTGAAAAAGCCCAACTGGCGCAAGCGGGTTTGCAGTTGCCGAACGGCGGCGCTCCGTTGGCCGGGCCCCAGTCCATTGCTGGCTGTGGCCGGTTGGCTGGAAATCGGGCGGTTGGGCTGGGCTGGCGTGCCTTGGCCGTTGTCGGTTCCGGCTCGATCGCGCAGGGCCTGCATGGTGGCCAAGTCCACATGACCCGTGGTTGAGAGGTTCAGGGATTGCTGAAACCGTTCCAGGGCTTGGCGAGTGGGGCTGTCGAAATTGCCAGTGGGTTCGGCGGCCAAAAAGCCCAACCGATTCAGGAGCCGTTGCAATTCCCTGGTGCTGGGGCCCCGATCGCCCGGTTGCAGATTCGCCACCAAGGTTAAATCAGCCCCCGTGGCTTCCAGGAGCGATCGCTTTGTCACAATATCCACCGCCCCCTTGGTATAGAGACCCCGTGATCGCTGGAAGGCTTCTAGGGCGGCGGCCGTGGCGTGATCAAACTGGCCATTAAGGGGGCCGCCGTAATTACCCAGGGTTTTCAGTTGTCGTTGCAAGCGCACCACGCTGGGGCCCGCATCCCCCGATCGCTGGCTGGCCGACAGGGCCCAAGCGGGCGCACCGCCCAAGACCACAACCCCGATCGCTGTTGCCACACAACTTCGCTCGATCGCTCGGCCCATGGTGGTGTCCTCCTGCTTGCTGATGCTGATGGTTAGGGGTTGGCTGTTGTTTGAACCGTGACTTGGAGCCGTTCCTGTGCATGGCTGCTTTTGGATGGCTACTTTGGATCGTTGCCTCATCCCGAAGGCTGAGTCCAAGGGCTGGTTCAACGGAGCCAAGCTTGTCCTGGCCATGCTAGCTCAGGCGATCGACCGGTTTGCAGGGTCGGTTGCAACGGTTGCGCTGGGCGGGCGGAAGCCCCCACGACCAACCGTTGCCCGATACTATGAAAGACTCCGAAAGACTCCTTTGGCCATATGAGTGCCTCTGCCACGCCGCGTGAGATTCCTAACGCTGACTATCGGCTGCTGAACCGCGATCAGCTCACGCCGATGATGCAGCACTATGTCTCGGTCAAAGAACAACATCCCCAAGCCCTATTGCTCTATCGAGTGGGCGACTTTTTCGAGACTTTTTTCCAGGATGCTTGCACGATCGCGGAAGTGCTGGAGTTGGTGCTGACTTCCAAGGAGGGCGGCAAAGATATTGGGCGCGTACCCATGGCCGGTGTGCCGCACCACGCGATCGAGCGCTATGCGGCGCAACTGGTGGAAAAGGGCTATGCGGTGGCCCTCTGTGACCAAACCCAGGATGCTGCCGAAGCTCAGGGGTTGGTGCGGCGGGAGGTGACCCGAATTCTCACGCCGGGGACGGTGCTCGAAGAGGGCATGTTGGCGGCCCGCAAAAATAACTTTTTGGCGGCGATCGTGCTGGAGCGTCGCCATTGGGGCTTGGCCTATGCGGACATTTCCACCGGGGAATTTTGGGCCACCCAAGGGGAAGAGCCAGAACCCTTGGTGCAGGAGCTGTTGCGCTTGAGTCCGTCGGAAGTGTTAGTGCCGGTGAATGCGCTGGATCTGGTGGGGCTGTTGCGGCCGGGCGAGAGTCGATCGCACCTGAAGGGGCGGGACTTTCCCGATTGGTTACCCGGCCAGTTTTGCTATGCCCTGCGGCCCCAATCGCGGTTTGGGCTGGCGGAAGCAAGGCAACGGTTACTCGATCGCTTCCGGCTGCAATCGCTCGAAGGGGTGGGCTGCGATCGCCGGCCCTTGGCGGCCCGGGCGGCGGGCGGGCTGTTGACCTATCTCACGGAAACCCATCCCAGCTCCGAAGACCAAACCCGCGAAATTCCGCTGCAACTGCTCAAAACCTACGAAATTACAGACTATTTAATTCTGGATTACCAAACCCGCCGGAATTTGGAAATTGTCCAAACCGTGCGCGATGGAACCCTGACCGGATCGCTACTGTGGGCGCTCGATCGCACCGTAACGGCCATGGGCGGTCGGGCCCTGCGTCGTTGGTTGCTGCAACCCCTGCTGGATTTGGACGGAATTCGGGCCCGCCAAGGGGCGATCGGGGAACTGATTGACCAGCCCGACTTGCGCCAGGATTTGCAACGGCTGCTGCGGGAAATGTATGACCTGGAGCGATTGGCGGGGCGGGCCGGCGCGGGCACAGCCAACGCCCGCGATTTAGTGGCTTTGGCGGATTCCTTGGGTCGGTTGCCGGAACTGGCCCAAGTGGTGGGCGGGGGCCGATCGCCCTATTTCCGTGTGTTGCAACAAGTGCCGCCGTCCCTGGAGCAACTGGGCGATCGCCTACGCAGCCACCTGGTTGATGAGCCGCCCCTGTCGGTCACCGAAGGCGGCCTGGTTCGGGATAGCGTAAACCATGCCTTGGACACCATGCGCCAGCAATCGGCGGGCGATCGGGACTGGCTGGCCAACTTGGAGGCGATCGAGCGGCAACGCACCGGCATCAACACCCTAAAAGTGGGCTACAACAAAACCTTTGGCTACTTCATTGGCGTGTCCCGGGCCAAGGCGGATCTCGTGCCCGAGGACTACATCCGCAAGCAAACCCTCGTGAACGAAGAGCGCTACATCACCCCGGAGCTGAAGGAGCGGGAAGCGCGAATTTTGTCGGCCCGCGAAGACCTGAACCGGTTGGAATACGAAATTTTCTGTGAGTTGCGATCGGCCACGGGGGAACTGGCGGATCAAATTCGCAAGGTGGCCCTGGCGGTGGCGGCGATCGATGTGTTGACCAACTTTGCCGAACTGGCGATCGCCCGGGGCTATTGCCGACCCGTGATTGATCAAGGCCGCACGATCGAGATTCGGCAGGGTCGCCACCCGGTGGTTGAACAATCCTTACCGGAAGGGTTCTTTGTGCCCAACTCGACCCAGTTGGGGTATGAACGATCGGGCGATCGGGCGGGGAGCCAGTCCGGTTCGCTGGTGGCTGCTTCCTTCGATGCATCGATTGACGAATCAATCGATGTATCAATTAATACCCGACCGAATCCGGTCGATCGTGACTTTGATCAACACTTTGATCAACCGTTCGATCGCTCAAAAAATCCACCCCTTAGTTCAGACCTTAATCCAGCCCTTGATTCGGCTGGCCATGCCACTTTTGATCCATCCCTTGCGCCCTCGCCTGGGTCATCGGCCAATCAGCCTCAGGCCGATTTACCCGACGGGCCCCATTTGCCCGATTTAGTGGTGCTCACGGGGCCCAACGCCAGCGGCAAGAGTTGCTATTTGCGGCAAGTGGGCCTCATTCAGCTCATGGCCCAGGTGGGATCCTACGTGCCAGCCCAGGCGGCCCATTTGGGAATCTGCGATCGAATCTTTACCCGGGTGGGGGCGGTGGATGACTTGGCCACCGGGCAATCGACCTTCATGGTGGAAATGAACGAAACGGCCAATATTCTCAACCACGCCACCGATCGATCCCTGGTCTTGCTTGATGAAATTGGGCGCGGAACGGCCACCTTTGATGGCCTGGCGATCGCCTGGTCGGTGGCGGAATATTTGGCCAGCGAACTGCGCGCGCGATCGATCTTTGCCACTCACTATCACGAGCTAAACGAACTGGCCACCCTGTTAGACAACGTGGCTAACTACCAAGTGGCCGTCAAAGAATTGCCCGATCGCATTGTGTTTTTGCATCAGGTGCAACCGGGCGGAGCCGATCGCTCCTACGGCATCGAAGCGGCCCGCCTGGCTGGGTTGCCCCCCAGCACGATCGCCCGGGCCCGCGAAATCATGGCCCAAATTGAAAAACACTCGAAAATCGCCGTAGGCCTGCGCAAAACCGCCCAAACGGGGCCTCGGACTCACTCAAAAACTGCTAATGAGCTAAACAGCGCCTCAGAGCCGCCCATCGCCCAATTAGACATTTTTGGAAATGGGAGTTAGGCGTGAGGTTAGTTGACCAGTGTGATGGCTGGGTTAATCACCAGGTTGATTGCTGAGTTGAATTTGGGGCTTTATTTGGAGATCAATTTGAGATTGAAGATTGGGCTGGGTTTTGAGTTAAGCGTTGGGCTTGACTGGCTACTCGCTTTTGGGGGCTAACGGCTGGTGGCTGATTTTCTGGACTGAACCTGGCGCGATCGCGATCCGGTTTCTCCAAGACTTCAGCGTGATCTCAGGATAGTTCCCCTCAATTCAGACGAATTCTGTCACCGCAATCCTGAAAAGTTTCGCCAAATCCAGCGCACCCCATCAATACCGAATTAGCATCGATCGGGACTAATGCGGAGATCGATCGCCTTAACCAACCCAGGAGATAGTTTTGGCTTCTGCTCAGGCATTGACCCACCTCAGATCAATCCCTATGCTCAAAAAGATCACAAGAAATTTGGCAGCCGATCACACAGCGACAGAGGCTCCCTTGACAGGATAGAGGGGAACCCCCGTTCATCCTCAAAAGCAATCGACAAATGGCAGATTGATCGGCTAAAGATAAGACAGCAACGCGTCAAGGCTGAAGCCGTTGCCAGCAAAGCGAACCGGTTCTACGGTTGCCCATCTACCCTTGCTGAAAGTGTATCTATTTCCTTGGGATCTCATCGGAATGCCTCGCTCCGTGAAGTTTCGGACGCGCCCTTGCGGTTGATCGCTGTTGATTTCGGCAGTTTTCCCAAGATTTCTTGGGTTATCTCCGTACTTTTCCGTACTTTGTCGAATCGGTTGGCTAGGATTTGGACAGGTCTAAACCCCCTGACCCAAAATTGGCTGTGGAATCTGGATCTGCGGCCCACCCACAAAGGGCGGATAGCCTGCTGTTTGGTGTGGGGATAGGGATTAGACTCAATCGCCCCGCTACCGGTCTTGAAGGTGATCAGGGTCTCTAGGTTGGTCTACGTCTCCTAGCTCACTATCTTTGCGGATCCATGACGGAAGCGTTTAATCCCCTTCGCACTAGTTCAATCTTGACTCCGCCACCCCTGCAACTACTGGATCAACTGACTTCGCCCATTTGGGTGATTGATCTGTTCGCCATGCGGCTCCACTGGGCCAATCGATCGGGGAGCGAACTCTGGAGCCGATCGAGCCTGCGGGCCTGGGTGAAACATGCCCAGCATGGCCGCCACGAACAAGTGCGGATGCGCCTAGAGCGAATTCAGCAAGCCCTCAGCAAGCGGCAGACCTGGACAGAACATTGGACGTTTTATCGCCAAGGGGAGCTGGTGTCGCTGCCCTGTCTTTGTTCGCGGTTGACTTTGCCGGATCACGGGGAACCCCTGCTGCTGATTGAGGGGCTAGACGAGCGGTTGGAACCCACCTTGGCCAAGGCCTTGCGCCTGGCGGAACAGGACTTGGAACAGCGGGATGCGACGGCGCTGGCGGTGGGGGAAGCCATGCGCTGTTTGATGCTGTTGCCCGATGGCGATCGCGCCATTACCCAAACCCTACAGATGCTGGGCAGCATGACCCAGGCCGATCGAGCCTATGTGTTTCGGAACCATCCCCACCCGGTCACGGGCGAGCTGCTCACCAGCCAGCGTTGGGAATGGACTCGCGCCGGCCTGACGCTGCAAATGGAGCATTTGGAGCTGCAAAACATTGCCTACAAAGATTTAGACCCCAGTTGGCATGAATACCTCAGCACCGATCGGGTGTTGAATTTCCGGCTGCAAGATTTGCCCGCCAACTATGCCTATCGCAGCTTTTGGCATGGGCAGACGGTTCATGGGGTTTTGATGTTGCCCATGATTTTGCAAGGGGAATTTTGGGGGTTCTTGGGGTTCGATCGCTGCCGAACTGATCGGCTCTGGACGGATGCGGAATGCAACCTGCTGCGGTTGGCGGCCGCGGGCATTGGCTGCACCATCTTGCGCCACCAAAGCGATGTGAAGCTGGCCAGCTTCAACATGCAAATTGAGAGCCTGGTGGAACAGCGCACCCTGAAGCTGCGGGCGGCGGTGCAACAACTGCAACAGGAAATTCAGGAGCGGGAACGGGCCGAATCGCAATTGCGCTACAACGCCCTGCATGATCGGCTCACCGGGTTGCCCAACCGCACCTTTTTGATGGAAGAGTTGGCCAAAACCATCCGCCTGATGCAAGTGACGGAACAGGGGGGTTTTGCGATCCTGTTTGTGGATATCGATCGCTTCAAGGTGATTAACGACAGTCTGGGCCATCAAGCGGGGGATGAACTCTTGGTGGCGATCGCCCACCGATTGCGGCGCTGCTTGCGGCCCACCGACTCGATCGCCCGGTTGGATGGCGATGAATTTGCCATTTTGCTGCAAGACGTGACCACCCGGGCCCAGGCGGAACAGGTGGCCGAATCGATCCATCGTTCTTTGGCGCGGCCGGTGACCTTGGGCAGCCAAGAAATTTTCACCAGCGTCAGCATTGGCATTGCCCTGGGATCTCGGGAATATGACTGTGCGGAGCTGCTGTTGCGGGATGCGGATATTTTCATGCGCCGGGCCAAGGCCATGCGATCGCGCCATGAGGTGTTCGATCGGGCTGTTCACCAACAGGTGCTCACCACCCTGCGCCTAGAACATGACCTGCGCCGGGCGATCGCTCAAATTGAGGACATGGGCATTGATCGGGCTGGCCACCCGGAAGTGCCCATGCCCTTCAGCTTGCGCTATCAACCGATCGCCGAGGCTCGCACGGGCGAAATTCAGTGTTTTGAGGCCCTGTTGCGCTGGCATCACCCGGAATTGGGGCCCATTTCCCCCGATCGGTTCATTGCGATCGCCGAAGAAACGGGCCTGATTGTCACCCTTGGTCTGTGGACGCTCTATCGCGCCTGCTATCAGCTTCGGGAGTGGCAACAACTTTTCCCGCAACTGGGCCATTTGCAAATTGCCGTTAATCTTTCCGCCAAGCAATTTTCCCGCCTTGACCTGATGGAGCAAATTGATCAGGTTTTGCATCGCACCGGCATCAATCCCGGAACCCTGAAGCTGGAGCTGACGGAAACCACCATCGCCGACAATTCCGATCTGGCAGCCGCCACCATGTATGAGCTGCGATCGCGCCAGATCGTCCTTTGTCTCGATGACTTTGGCACGGGCTACTCTTCCCTCAGCTATTTGCATCGGTTCCCGTTGGATGTGCTGAAAATCGATCAGTCCTTCATTTCCCAACTGGGCGGGCGCGACAACACCCAAGCGATCGTCCGCGCCATCATCACCCTGGCGGAACAGTTGGGCATGGCCACGATCGCCGAGGGGGTGGAAACCGCTGAGCAATTGGTCTGGCTGGCCAACCTGGGTTGCACCTACATCCAAGGCTATTGGCTGGCCCAGCCGCTTCAGGCCAGCGCCGCCACTCAACTGCTGGAGCAGCACGATCCTCGCCTAATTGCGGATTTGGAATCTAACCTGCAAGAGAGCGATCGCCCGTTCAATTTACTGGCCCGCTCCTAGTCCGGTCGATCGAGCAGCGCGAAGAATCTTGAGCTGAAGATGATCGCTAATCGCTAGGCGATCGCCTGGAGGCTGGCATCATACCAGCGTTGTTCGCCGTTATCTTCGTAGGACAGCAGCAGCCCCGCGCCTTCGAGGGCTTCGATCGCCTGTCTGATGTTCTTTGCTTTGGCTTTGGTGTTTTTGCCGCTGAATCGGCTGGTGGCGCGATCAATTGTCCATTCGCCCCCTTCGGTGCGGAACAGATCGCGGACGGCGGCGACGCGCTCTTTGAATTCCTTGGGCAGGGGCAAGGGGCGATCGTCCTGCGCAGCACGGCTCCGCGCGATGTGTTTGCCTGGAAGCGCGGCGAAACGACGGCTACCGCTGGCCAACTGATGGGTCTGAATGGTCTGACGGCTGAGAACCCGGTGAAGCGGGCGATCGCGCCGTTGGATTAGGGCTGTGGTGTTTCTGGGGCGATCGTTGCGGTAAAAGTCCTATAAGGGGGGGGTATTATCTTGCAACTGCGGGATAATACCCTTAGTACCGGAGCTAGACCGCAACTGCTTGATAACACTCTGCTGAGGGAAGTTATCCTGTACCTGCGGTCTAATGAATAGTTATCTCGCTTCGGTTTCGGGTGGTGGCAGTAATTGAAAGCTGATCTGTTAGCATTCAAAGCATTGTTGTGTCACTTCGTTCAGTTGTGTTGAAGTTTATGTAGACTTGGATCGCGGTTCTAATCTCTCATTCCTGTATGAAATCAGAAGATGTTTTGCAGATTGTGACCTGGTTAGAGGGGGCAGACATTCCAGTATGGTTAGATGGCGGTTGGGGGGTCGATGCCCTCGTCGGTCAACAAACACGAGCGCACAGTGATCTTGATCTCGTCGTGAGATTGGAGGATGTGAACCATATTGAGGAGACCCTCGCGATTCATCAGTTTGCTGTCATACTGAACGAGTTGCCGACGCGGTTTGTGATGAAAGATGCTAACGGTCGTAGTGTTGACTTTCACGCAGTAAAACAGGGTGGTAGCGGGCAGTTCATTCAAGTTCTGCAAGATGGTACGCCTTTTCACTATCCACAAAATAGTTTGGCTGGACAGGGCATGATCGACGGCAATGTAATTTCTTGCATCACCCCTGAAGCTCAGATGCTATGTCACACAGGATACAAGCCGCAAGCAAAAGATATTCATGACGTTCGATTATTGCAGCAATACTTCAATCTTCCCCTTCCAGAAGAGTATGTTGGTGTTGTGACGGACTTCGAGTAGCCATGAAAGTAAAGCAACAGCGAGATAACAACCCGGTTGGAGCGGACAGTTAAGAATCTTTTCGTCTATCGTTGTGGTCGATCTGCTGCCGCTCAACCGGAACGTTAGCCTTCATTTCTTGCTCCTTCTCAAGAAACAAAATTCCTACAAGTTTCTATGTTTCCCATGAACTCCCTCTGGTACTTAAACAAGTCTCTTTATCTAGCAAATTCAGGAATTCCATTATTTACTCAAAGTGTTGGATACCAATTTTGGCTGTTAATCCCGATTATTGCGATTGAAGCTTACACGCACAAAAAAATACTTAAACTTAGCATCATCAAGGCAGTCTATATTTCCTCTGTAACCAACATTTTATCGACGCTTGTTGGAGGGATCTTAGTTTTGTTATTTGGGGCATTTATTGGACAAATAATCTTTCAATCAACTGTGCCTGTACAACCTGGCGCTTTTCCGTTTCTGCCTTTAGAAATAATCGTCACACTTATTCCTATGTTTTTCATTTCCGTCTCCATAGAATTATTTACAGGAAATTTTCGTCTTAAAGAAATTGAAAAAAGCAAAGTAAATCAATCGTTCTTGATAGCTAATGCCTTCACTTACTTCATGTTAGTTGTATTAGCTATGACCCAATTGATTAAGGGATATGTTGAAGGGCGTGGCTAACACGGCGTTGCAACGGACGGAACCGAGAGTGGGGAGGAGTAGCGACGATCATCTGCCGCCGTTGAACTAAGCCGTTGGGCTGCTTGATATCTTGGTGAGGACAGTACAGCAGGGATATCTGCGGGTATCAGAAATTAATTCACCATAAAGTTATTGATGTAGCGTTGCTCTGAGGTAGTTTTTTGAAACCCATCCCATCACAGCTTCAAAAAGAGTATCCTGCCCGTGGTCCTTTACAACAGTTCCGGTTTAAGGAAGCAACAGCCTTTCACTGTTTCCGGTGTGGAACTTCAAAAAAGGCAAAGCTAATCACAATATATGATCAAGATTGGAACCGTCGTTTATGCAACGGTTGTTATGGTCGTTTATTATCGATTTATGAAATTAAGGCTGGTACTGGAGAAGATGATGAAAAAGCAGAAGCTTTAGCTAATCTTCTTCTCTCGTTACTTAATACAGACCAAGAACGCGAATTGCAACGCCTATTTAAGATTTCTGAAAAACGGGCGGAGTTTTTATCCGAAATCACTCTTCGGTTCCTGGCTACTGCGGAGTATGTCTCAAAATCTTTGGATAGTGCTGCAAACCTTGACTGGTCGCCTGCAATTATCGGTCTGTGTAAAGCTGTTGAAATGGAAGTGGTTGCACGACTAATCATGCCGTTGACCGTATTACGCGGTTCTGCCTTGCTTAATGAAGATGTCAAAGATAAGGATATTGGCAAAATTGCTAAGTTCTGTAGAAATGAAACAGAAAAACCACCAGAACTAGGCACTTTTGCTCATTTTTTGCAAACTACTATTAATAGTGAGAAGAGACGTTCAACAAGTGCTTTAATGCAAGCGTTCATCAAACTTCTGCATAATTACCCAAATGCAAATTGGATTCTCGATGTTAACGGTTTGTATACTACGCTTTCACTGCTGACGCGGGATTATCGTAATCGAGCAGCACATATTGATGATTTAAAGAAACTAGACTATGAAAGCTGTCGTTCATTAGTGATTGGGGATAATGGGATGCTATGGAAACTTATTCAAGCTACACAGTCACATAAATAGCACAGCCCAACACGTCACGGCAGCGGACGGACGAAAGCCACTGGTGTTGAGTTCAAGGTTATCTGCCGCCGCTGCGTTTTGCCGTTATGCCGCTGCGCTGCGAGACCCTTGCAGTGATAGCCATCGGCAACCGACAGAGATCAGGCAGACAATGCACTCAGTCCTGTGATCATCCTCATGACAAGAGCCAGTAGAATCGCTGAGCAACAGTTGGGTGAATCCGCAAGACTTGGACGTGCGATCACCCCTTTCGGATCGGGCCGCGCCACCCCCAACAAGTCACACCATTCACTCAAAAAAAGCTGATAATTTCCCCGCTCATTGCCGCTTGACGCTTGCCACCGCTGAATGAAGGAATGAATGGCTGAAGAAGCAGGCTCAGGCATGGCGCAATGGGCTGGAGAGCGCGTCGATCTTGAGTGAGGTTCCTATTGTAACCCTAACTTCTGCCTCCTGCCCTGGCCATCCCGACTGACGCTCGGGGCTAAGTGGATTGCCCTTCTTGCTTCAGGGGCATCACGATCGTAAACGTCGATCCTGCACCCGGCACAGAGCTAAACCGAAGCTGGCCCTGGTGTTGCTCCGTCACAATTTGATAGCTAATCGACATTCCCAGCCCCGTGCCTTTGCCAATCGGCTTCGTCGTGAAAAAGGGATTAAAAATTTGTGATTGGATGCTGTCCGGCATCCCCACCCCATTATCGGTAATTTGAATTTGCACCCGATCGCCCCGCAAAAGGCGCGTTTGAATTTCAATACAACCCTTAAATTGCCCCCTAACTGATGAATCAGGGTTCGTAGCGCCCAGCGGATCAATTTGATATTTTTCAGTAATTGCCTCGATCGCATTGGCAATCAAATTCATAAAGACCTGATTTAAATTGCTGGCATAGCATTCCACCGCCGGTAAATCGCCATAGTCACATTTCACCTGAATTTCCGGGTGGTCGGGTGCAGCCTTCATCCGATGTTGCAAAATTGCCAAGGTGCTGTCAATGCCTTCATGAATGTTGACCAGTTTATAACAAGCCTCATCCATCCGCGAAAAATTGCGCAAGGACAGAATAATTTGGCGAATCCGCTCGGTTCCTAAATTCATGGAAGATAGGATTTTCGGCAAATCTTCCTGAATAAATTCAAAATCCGATTCTTCATCTAAATCAGCAATCATCCGCACCAATTCAGGATGGTTGGCACAAGAACTGGATTGGGCCCAATTTCGGAGTTTTTCTGTCCAACCTAACAGCAACTCCACATGACTTTGCACATGTTTGAGGTTGCCATGAATAAAATTCACCGGATTATTAATTTCATGGGCCATACCGGCCACCAACTGGCCCAAGGAAGACATTTTTTCGCTTTGCACCATCCAGAGCTGGGCTTTTTTCAGCTCATCCAAGGTGGCTTCCAGTTCGATCGTCCGTTGGCGCAATTGATCTTCTGCTCGCTCCCGTTCCTGCATTTCCCGCTGCAAACGAGTCACAACCAATTGCAAATCTTGAGTGCGCTTGGTGACCTGTCGTTCCAAATCTTCATTTGCCGCTTGCAGGGCCTTTTCGGTTTGATGTCGTTCGATCGCCACACGGGCCAAATAGGTTGCCTTAATCAGCAATTTGCGATCGTGGGGATGGGGGCGGTGGGGAAAGGGGTTATACATGGCAAAGGTTCCCAACACCTGACCTTCACAGGACAAAATGGGCGTGGACCAACAAGCCCGCAGGCCAAAGCCGATCGCCAAATCCCGAAATTCAGCCCACAACGGATCGATCGCAATATCTTCAACAATTACGGAAGCTTTGTGATAGGCGGCCGTGCCGCAGGATCCCACCGCAGGCCCGATCGGGATGCCGTCAATGCATTGGTTATAGTCGGGCGGCAGGCTGGGTGCTGCCCCATGGCGTAATCGTTGGGTTTCCGCTTCTAGTAATAAGAAAGCGCAAAAAGTTTGACAGGACGTGTGGGCTTCAATGAGTAAAGCTAATTCCGTGAGTACGGTTTCTAAGGGTTGGCCTTGGGCAATTAGCTCCAAAATATGATTTTGACCATCTGCCAGGGCTACCAAATTTTGGTGATAGATCAGGGGAATCGTTTTGCCCTGCACCGAGTTGCTGACCGGGTACAAGTCCGCCACTTGAAGAGGAGAAAATTGCATAGTAATCACAATTAATATTGACTAGGTGTTTAGGGTTGGTCGTCAAAGCACTTGAAACCCTGATGCTGCTGTTAGCCAATCCTTAGGCAGTCAGGAACTTCAGATCCTTGTTGCAACGATTGGTATCGACGACTGTACGACGGATCGTTACGACGATCGGGGAGCAATTCTGGAGGCAAAGAGCTTGCGAATTTTGTCTGCGATGGTTTGAACTAGAAAATTAGCGATTAGTTTGCCCACAAGAGGCAAGGCGCACCCAATGATCGATGGCTCAACAATGGCTCAACAGAGTCGCCAGTGAGAAAACCGACGAGTTTAGATATAGCGGTCAGGGGTGAAAATCTGGTGAAAGCCGATCTTGATTTGATGGCAAATCCGCCCCGAGTGGGTAGCGCAGAAGTTGCGTTAGATCCCTAGACACGACAAGATGGCGCTGATCCTAAACGCGAGTTTCAGCCATCAACGGTAGATTCTGATTTTTCTCTAGTTTTGACCAAAATTCCGCTGTTTTGGAGAAATTTTGGCTTTTCTGCTGAATCAGCGCACAAAAGTGCCACCTAAGCGGCAGCGGATACCGAAGGGGGCAAGCGATCGGGGCGGAATCCCAGGGCGGCCAATTGCTGTTGGGCCGTGTGGGCGGCTCGCTCCCAAGTCCAGAGGCTGGCGGCTTCAGCTCGGGCGATCGCCCCGCGTTGTTGGGCCGCTTCCCGATCGTGATAAACCTGCCGCATCAAGGCCACCAGCGCATCCAAGTCCGGCTCGGCCCAGTGGCCCCAGTCCAAGGCGGGGTCAAAAAACTGCGGATCATTGACGGGAATTAGGTTTTTGACCGGAATCAGGTAAGCATTGCCCGGGTGAGCATAGGCCCGCAGGCCGCTCCAGTCCGTGACAATGCAGGGCAGTCCACAGGCCATGGCTTCCAAAATGGGCAATCCCCAAGCCTCGCCCCGGGTGGGCAACACAAAAGCATCGGCTTTTTGCAGAACTTGCACTAGGCCCGATCGTCCGGCTGGATGGCTGGGCAAAATGCGATAGGCCTCGGCCCCCAGCAGCCGCGCGGCATAGTCGATCGATTCCTGGAGGTCAAAGTGGGGAATGTAGCCATTGTGGGCGTGCAACACCAGTTCCACGGGATCTTGAGGTTCAAAGGCTTTGGCAAAAGCTTGGATCAGCAGATCGATCCCCTTGCGTCGTTCCCATTTGCCCACACAAAGGAACCGAAAGGGCCGCTGCCGCAAGTCGCGATTCAGGGCTGAGGGGCGGTGGGGATGGGGCTGAAAGACTTGGGGGTCAACCCCTTCCGGCACAACGGCCAGGCGCTGGGGGTCAAGCCCGGACTCGATCGCCACCTGGCGCTGCCAAAGGGACGGAACCCAAAGGTAATCGAACCGATCGAGTAATTGCTGAAATTTTTGATGAATGTGGGTGGTTTCCCACACAAACAGCCCAATTTGGCAGCAACCGGGAAAGGGCGGCATCGGCAACCCGGACACAATCACTAGGGTGGGGGCATTGGCCGCCGGGCTGAGACCGGCCGCTAACAGTTCCGGCACGCCCCGTTCCCAGTCGGCCAGGGGCTGGGGAGGCTGCCAATCACAAAGGGCGATCGGCTCGATCGGGTGCAGTGCTCCCGCGAGCGATCGGGCATGGGTTCCCCAGCCACCGGGGGCAAAAAAATAGCTCGCAAAATTCAACACAAGCGATCGCAGCAATGGTTGAGGACAAAAGACGCAGCTTGCTGTCTCGATCGGTTGGAATCAACTGGAATTAACAAACCTCAGAGGATGGCTGAAGCGACTGGGGGCAATGGTCAAGCCCTAACGGTCTTTGGATCAAGGGACTTGATCAGCTTTGCTTTGTCGGTGCATGAGACCCACAAGCAAGGTAGCCATTGCGGCTTTTCAAACATCCTCTCAGGCTATTTCAAGTGCATTCGCGCGATCGCCTCAATCCTATGGGGGTTCTCAATTGAACTCCATCAATTCTGTGCCAATCTGTAACTGTCTATGCCAACTTTAATTGACTAGAATTTAATTGACTGAAAGTGGGGCTGACTCTAACAATTGGTCGCAACAAAGTCGTGGACTTAAAAAGAAGACATTTCTAAGCGTGATAGAAGTCAACGGGTTTAAGTAGGGTTAAATTCACCCCTAATTGCATCACTCATTCCCGATCGGCTATTTCGCTTCCATCCAGTTTTGACCCGCATGAACTTCCACCGCCAGGGGCACACTCAAGGTGACCGCTGATTCCATGGTTTCCTGAATAATTGGGCGTACAAAGTCCCACTCTTCTGGAGGCACTTCAAAGATCAATTCATCATGCACTTGCAACAGTAAAGTCGCCTGGGTGGATTGCAACCGTTGATGAAGTTGAATCATGGCAATTTTGATGATGTCGGCGCTGGAACCCTGAATGGGAGCGTTGGCCGCCGCCCGCAGCAATTGGGCATCATTTTGACCATTGACCCGCAACCGATCGAGGTCGATCGCCTGGGGATCGGAGCCGCGCAATTGATTCAACGAAGGACTCATGAATTGAAAATAGCGCCGTCGGCCCAGGAGTGTATGCACATAGCCCAGGGCGATCGCCTCGCGCTGCATTTGTTGCAAATACTCAAAGACTTGGGGATAGCGCTGGTTAAAGCGATCGATAAATTCCTTGGCTTCCATGCGCGACACGCCCGCTTCCCGAGCAAACCGTTGCGCCCCCATGCCGTAAATCACCCCAAAGTTGATGATTTTTCCCAGTCGTCGTTCTTCGGGGGTAATGTCAGGGCGATCGAGCAATAATTGCGCGGTCAAAGCATGAACATCTCGCCCCGTTTGATAGGCCTCAATTAAGACCGGTTCCTGACTCAAATGGGCCAAGATTCGTAGCTCAATTTGGGAATAGTCTGCTGCGGCCAACAGCCAGCCCGCTTTGGGTAAAAAAGCCCGCCGAATTTGCCGACTAAAGGCCGTCCGAATCGGGATATTTTGCAAGTTGGGATTGGATGAAGAGAGGCGACCCGTGGCCGTCACCGTTTGATTAAAGTCCGTATGGACGCGATCGGTTTGGGGCGAAACCAACTGCGGCAGCGCATCCACATAGGTAGACTTCAGTTTGGCTAAGGTGCGATGCTCCACGATCGCTTCCACCACGGGATGATCATCCTTTAACTTTTCCAGGGTGGCGGCATCCGTGGAATAGCCGGTTTTGGTTTTGCGAGACTTTTTGGGATCAAGACCCAATTTGCCAAACAACAATTCACTGAGTTGCTTGGGCGAACCTAAATTAAAAGTCTCCCCAGCCGCTGCGTAGGCCCGCTGTTCGATCGCCAATAAATCTGTTTCTAATTGCTTAGAAAATTCCGCCAAATAGGCCGTGTCAATCCGAATGCCTCGCCCTTCCATGGCTGACAAAACCGGCTCAAGGGGCAGCTCCACCTGCTCAAACAGTGGCAACAAATCCTGCTCACTGGACAGTTGCGATCGCAGGATACTGACCAAATGAAATGCACTATAAACATCCGTGCCGCAATAGTTGGCAACGGCAGCAATGCTCACCGCTGCAATGGTTTGTCCCTTCGGCACCAGATCTTGGTAGCTGGTGGCGCTGATTCCTAAATAGCGCAATCCCAAATCTGTTAGGTTATGGCTGGCTTCTGGATTCAGCACATAACTGGCAAGCATTGGGTCAAAAATTACCCCGGCCAGTTGAATTCCTTGGCTGCGCAAAATTGCCCGATCAAACTTGGCATTTTGCAGCACCTTGGGATGGTTTTCACTTTCCAAAATTGGTTTCAACGCTTGCAACACCAGCGATCGATCGAGCTGTTTTCCCGTACTATGTCCCACGGGAATATAAGCCACCGTGAATTGTTCCGCATTGCCATAGCAAACCCCCATTCCCACCAAGGCCGCTTTTCGGGGATCTAGGTCAGTGGTTTCTGTGTCCCAAGCGGTGGGATAGTCACGGTTTTGGCAGCGCAACAGTGCGGAAACCAGCGCCTCCAATTGATCGGGTGTAGTAATAATTTCTGGGGTGAATTCGGCCGGTAGTGGCGGATTTTCCTTGAGCAAATCGGTCTCTTCGGCACTGAAAAACCAAGTATCTTCTGCTTCTAAGGTCGAAGCTGGGGAACTGCCCGCTAATTGGGGCGATCGGCCCGCAGAATTCGTTTCATGGCCTGTCCCTGGCTCCGCTCCCAGCGTTAACTGACCATTACCGAATCGAGCCTCCAAACGTTCAATTTGCTTCAAAAACTGATTCAGTTCTAATTTTTCCAGCAGGGGGGTGAGGGCAGCGCGATCAAATCCGCTTAATTCACAGTCGGCCAAGGCCAAATCTAAGGGCACATCACATTTAATTTGCGCCAAAAACTGAGAATGGTAAGCAGCTTCTCGATCGGCTTCCAATTTGCTCTTGACGGATTTTTTCAGAGAATCCAATGCCTGATAAATCCCATCCAAGGACTCATGCTCTTGCAGAAGCTGGGCGGCGGTTTTTTCGCCAATGCCTTTCACCCCCGGAATATTATCGGATTTATCCCCGCAAAGGGCTTTGAAGTCCACCACCTGATCCGGACGAACGCCCCATTTTTCCACCACTTGGGCTGCACGATATTCGCTGTAGCGGGAAGACTTCACATCACGCCCACCCAAGTGCAAAACGCTGATGCCTTGCTGGTCATTAATGAGTTGAAATAAGTCCCGATCTCCGCTCAAAATTTTGACCCGATAGCCCGCCGCGATGCCCTGTTGGGTCATTGTCCCGATCGCGTCATCTGCTTCAAAACCTGGCGTTTTAACAATGGTTAAATTCAGCGCCACCAACAGGGTTTCGAGATGCTGAATATCTTCAATAAACTCCACGGGAGTTTCCGGCCGCCCATCCTTGTAGGTCGCATCGGCTTCGTGGCGAAAGGTGGGCTGACGAGTATCAAAAGCCAGGGCGATCGCTTGGGGTTTTTCAAGGGCGATCGTGTCTAATAGGGCCTTAATAAATCCGTAGCAAATGCTGGTGGGAATGCCCGTGGAAGTACGTAGTCCACCATCTCGTCCATTCACGAAGGCATAGAATGCTCGGAAAGCCAAGGAATGGCCATCTACCAAAAGCAAGGTCTTTGCGGAGTCGGTCATGGGGCGATTGCAGAATGCTCGCCCTCAGCATAGCAGTCCCTTTGCGCACCGGGCGATCGGGTAGCTCGCCCACTGCTTGGCCCCATTGGCGATAATAGAACTAATCAACCGTTTCAGGAGTTGTGAGCAATGATTGCGATCGCCCCGCTGGCTCCCACCCAACTCATCGGCGAAAAACGTGTCGTCCTCCGTGGACTAACTTGGCTAGCCTATCAACAAATTTTGGATGCATTACCCCAGAGCCGGACTGCTCGTTTAATTTTTAACTGTGGAGTTTTGGAGATCACGATGCCTCTAGAGGAACATGAAAATGCTAGTGAGCTACTGGGGCTTTTCATTCGCGTTTTAGTTGGAGAAATGGGTTTGAAGTTGAAGTCCCTACGATCCACAACATTGGATCGTGAGGATCTAGACCGAGGCGCAGAACCGGACAATGCTTATTACATTCAGAATCAAGCACGGGTTGCAGGACGAAGTGTGAACTTGCAGCAAGATCCTCCGCCGGATCTGGTGGTTGAAGTGGATATCACCCACACGGATATTGATAAAAATCGGCTCTATGCCGCGATGGGTGTTCCAGAATTGTGGCGATATAACGGCCGTGATTGGCGCATTTTTATTTTGGAAAATGGGGATTATCAAGAATCGGAATTCAGCCCCATTTTTCCTTGGGTGCAAAAAGCGTATTTATATCAATTTTTGGCAGAGGCTCAGCAAGATGAAATTGCTGCTGAACAAGCATTGCGCCAGTTGGTGCGTGATCACTTAGCCCAGTAAGCAATTTGGGCTGGGATTCCTTGGACAATTCTGAAAACTTCATTCCTGAGGAATCAGGATCCGTGAGTCGCCGCCCCTGAGAAAAAGCGGTACGATCGAACCGGGGGCTTCTGGCGAAGTTAACCGGATTGGGTTCCCGATTCGCAGAACAATACCCTAGAGATTTGCGTCCACATCCCTAGCTCGCTTCGATGATGAAGCTGGATTGCACTGGGATCATTCCATCGACGACGGGGCTGCATCTCTGAAGTCAGCAACTGGGCTGGCAATTCCCCCAACGTCAATTTTGGGAGGTCAGAATCATGACTCAGCGAACTTTTCCTGACCGATTTCATTCTTGGGACGATGCGATCGACCTGAGGAAAATTGTGGTTGATAAGCGATCGCGGAAACGCTCGAATGCTGCTAAATCCCGCCGCCGCAATCGGCGATCGGAAAATGGACTATTGAGCAGCCAATTGCGCCACAGTTGGGAATCCATGGCCGACTGGGTGTAGGGTCAATTCAATGCAATTGCTCAAGAATTGTTCACAACAATTGCTCAAAATTGTCACTGACCAGTTCCATCGGTCAATTTTGTGGGGGTGTACGGCCGTACGCCCCCACTTGGACTGCTTGAGTTGGACTGTTTCTGTTGAGGGAATGGAACTTGCCTCAACAGAATTGACCCAGTTGATTGATCTTTAGTTTGTTGATCCAGTCCGTTGTTGATCTAGCTCGTTGATCTTTAGTTCGTTGATCTTTACTGATCAAGGGCGGCTCGCAAATCCCGGCAGAATGCTTCAACGGCGGCTAGACCCGCTTCCGGCGTGCCGTCGGCCAATCGCTTCACAAAGGCACTGCCCACGATCGCCGCATCAGCCCCCCAAGTACGCACCTGCACCGCTTGCTCCGGCGAGGAAATGCCAAAGCCCACCCCGATCGGCTTATCGGTAACCTGGCGCATGGCGGCCAAAATTTCGGACACGCGCCCGTGCATTTCGCTGCGCATCCCCGTTACCCCGGTCACACTGACCAGATAAATAAACCCTTGGGACTGCTGGGCAATGGCTTCAATCCGATCCCTGGAACTCGTCGGAGCCACCAACAAAGTGACTTCCAAGCCCGCTGCTGCCGCTGGCTTCAGCAGGCCGTCTGCTTCTTCGAGGGGCAAGTCTGGCACGACCAGGCCCGCCGCCCCGGCCGCTTTCACATCTTGAATGAATTGCTCAATTCCTCGATTCAGAATTGGGTTGTAGTAGGTGAACAGGACGATCGGGGCGGACAGTTCCGGCGACACCCGCTGCACCAGTGCCAACACATCATCAAGGCGAGTACCGTTTGCCAAGGCCCGAGTGGCGGCCGCTTGGATGGTGGGGCCGTCTGCTAGGGGGTCGGAGTAGGGCACGCCCAGTTCAATCAGGTCGGCTCCTGCCCGATCGAGTCGCCGCAGGGCCTCCTCCGTTGTTGCCAAATTCGGATCCCCGGCGGTGATGAAAGGGATCAGGGCACAGCGTTCTGCTTGGCGCAGGGTGGCAAAACGTTCAGAAACAGAGACGGTCATGGTGGCAGGCGATCGATCAACTCGGTGGTCAGGACATCAAAAACGGCCAGCAACTTCGCCCACAGGCTGGATTCAGGGTGAACCCTTGTTGGGGGCTGAGGATGCTGGCTTTGAATTGGGGGAACGGGCGGCGCGTTGGTGGCGAAGAATGCGGATTAGGGTGACGGATGGGTCGGGTTCGATCGATCCGTTTCCGCCGCTTCCGCTTCCAAGCGAGCTTCCAAGGCGGCCAACTCCTCTGGTGACAATGCTTCCAACTGCTTCTGCAAAACCGCGTCTTTGTAGTCTTGCAACTGCTGGGAGTAGGTCATCTTTTGGGTCAGGGCCCGCACCAGATAGGTCAGCAACCAGCCCATCAATCCTACTACCAACGCGGCCTGAGTCCAGATGCCCGCATTGGTGGCATCCATGCCCACCAGTTGCAGGAGACCATAGACCAGCCCCCCACCCAAAAAGACACCTAACCCAATCAGAATCGCGTCAATTCGCCGCATGTTTGCTCGATCGCCCCTGTCAATTGCTCACGATTGCTCACCATCATCCAACCCATCACCTTGGCTCGATCGCCCAAACGGGACAATCGAGGCATCCTAGGCATTAAATAAATGGCCAGACATTAAATGGCCCGACGTTGGGGACGCAGATTCAAAAACGGCGACAACAACAGCAGCCCGGGGAAGAACAAAAACACCGCAAAGTAGGCCAAGAGCCGCTCGATCGAGCTGGCCACATACCACCGTTTTTGGAGATAAACGTAGAGACCCAGCGGCAACACCACCAGGTAAGCCCCCGCCAGCGCCACATACAGAATCAGCGCGATCGGCAAATCCGTCAAAGCCATAAACCAGACCCTCGCCTGAACGTCATCCTGACAGCCCGCACGGACAACCGCAGCCCCTTGCAACCCATTAGCAGCCAGCGTCGGCCCCTAATTTCCGGTTGCGATCCTCAGCGCTGCGCCTTTGTCCGTAACCAGACCACAACCAGACCACATTTTATCGTTCCCCTTCCCCTTCCAAGGGCGATCGGCCCCTCAAAAAATACAATTGCAACCATTAGTCGATCGCCAGATGCCTAGCGATCGGTCAATGGCCCTAACCAATCACCATCAGGAGCGAGGGCAAGGGGTTTAGAAGATGTCGTCATTGCTTGCCTCTCTTCCCCCTTTGCGAGGTATGATGGGACGGCTCAACGTTACCCGTTAACTTGAGTTGTCCTTAGGGGCGAGTCAGCTTAATTGATTCGGTCTAATCGATCGGTCTAATTAATCAATTGGCTCCACTAAGGGGGCATGGCGGAATGGTAGACGCTACGGACTTAAGACAATTGAGCCTCGGTTGAGAAATCGATCGAGTGGCAGCTCTCAAACTCAGGGAAACCTAAGGCACGGAACCAATTCTGGGACGTTGTTCGCAGATCACCCCGATCGCTACGGCAATCCTGAGCCAAGCCGAAGGTACAAAAAGCTTACGGGCTTTTTCTTCGGAAGGTGCAGAGACTCGACGGGAGCTACCCTAACGTAACCAGCCGAGGGTAAAGGGAGAGTCCAATCTTCAACGCCAAACGGTCGATCGAGCAGTTCTGCTGACTCACGAGCCGAATTGTGCAGGGGCGAAAGCCACAGGAAGATGAAAATCCGTTGACCCTAAACGGTCGTGAGGGTTCGAGCCCCTCTGCCCCCATCCTTAAACCCATTTATCATCCAAAGCTCCGGCCAGTGCTTCTGGTCGGAGCTGCGCGTGATCTACCGGCAATCTAACTAGAGGCGCTGGTGTAGAACCGGAGGGCAAACCGCCAAAATTGATTGGACAAATACAACAGCCCGATCGCCAGCAACCCTGAAACTCCTACTAAAAACCAAGCATCGCGGCCCAAGGCAATTTCCGCCGGCACAGTAGTCATAAACAACACCGGCACAATGAAGGTAAAGAAGAAGCGAAATGCCGCCGGATAGGCCGTGAGGGGATAGCGCCCAGCTTCCAATAGTCCCCGCAATACTTCCGTGATGTTATAGATTTTGGTAAACCAAATGCTGGTGGCTCCTAACACAAACCAGAGACTATATAAAATTAGCAATCCAAAGCTGAGGGGCAACATTGCCCAGCCATATTGCCACCAGGGAAGTTGTAGATTGATCCCCGCATAGAAAATCAACCCCAAACCAAGGGCAATGTCAGGAAAGCCCCAAAGGGAAACGGCGCGGGTGGATAGCCAAAATTGGCTGCTGATGGGTTTCAGCAACACAAAATCCAGGGTTCCTAGCTCTACCTGGCGCACGATGCTGTTGAGGTTGGGAGCTAAAAAGGTGTTGGAAAAGCCTTGTAAAAACAGAAAAAGACCTAACACCAAAAGTGCTTCATGCCAGTTCCAGTTTTGGAAGGTGTAGCCCGTTCGATAAAACAAAAAAAGCCCAAAGCCGCTGGCAATTCCCCCGCCAATGGAGGAAATGCTGGCTAAGAGAAAGTTGCCGCGATATTCCATTTCGGCCGCGATCGCGGTGGTGACAAACAACCGCAGAAGTTTCCAGTGATGGAGCAGCATGGGTGCGAGGGTGATAAGGGCCAATTGCGGCCAGGGCGATCGGGTTGGGCGATCGCCCTCAGGATGGGCGGTTGAAGCGGACGGGCGGGAATGGCTAACCCATTACCCCACCGGCTCCAGGGACTCATCAATCGCCTGTTCAGCGCGATCGCGGGCCGACTGTTCCGCCATTTCGATCAGGAACTGGAAGGCCTTCACCATAAAGGTGGCGCAATTGTAGGGCGACGTTTCATAGAACTGTTGCCAGGCCTGACCCTTACGCTCGTTGTAAATGGGTTCATCCTGGGGATGGCGATCGAGCCAGGCCAACCGCACCGCGTGGCCCACCAACACATCCAACACCAGGTAATCATCAATTTGCAGCTCGGGGTTGCGATCGGTCAGGGCTGCCAACTCCGCCAACGCTTCCATACAAACCTGTCGATAAAGCGGCGCACCAATCTTGTTCAGCAGGTGTTCCACTTGCAGGGCGAAGTTCTTTTCGCCGGGGGTCATTTCCGCCAACACCAAGGCACTGTCGAGCCGGTTGCGACGTTCCAGCTTGTCCCCAATCACCAGGCCCTTGCAGTGGCCCAACAGGTTCCAAACCTGGGGATAGAAATCCTTAGGCACGCGGTTCAATGCGCCGTCCAATTCCCGCTGGCGGGCCCAACTCCCGGCGGGGGGCAAACCCTCTTCCCGCTGCGGCACAATTGTCCATTCGATTGCCCGGCCCGTGGCCCGCAGGTGCAACGATTCCTGCTGTTGCAAGGCCAAGGTTGCGCCCTGATAGCCTTCCAGCACGTGGCGCAAGCGCAATTGCACCTCGTAGGGACTGAGTTCCATCAGTTGCTCGTAGGCCTCATCGGGCGTGACGAGCATTTCGCGACCCAATTCACTCACCAACAGCAGTAGGAAATAGCTGGTGCGGAGGGTCAAAAAGCCTTTGAACAGGGCTGGATTGGACTTAATGAGCACGCCCAAGGCCACCAAAATTTCCTGGCTCAAAACCCGATCGCGGATGTCTTCTCCACAAAATTCATCAATCTTGGCCATGATCTCATCGTGGGGCATGGGGCGATCGATCAAGGATCCCTCGCTGTAGGCGCGGCCCACGGCGATGAACTTTTGCCGCACCAGCAAATCCGTCACCGCATCCGAAAGGTTAATATCCGCCTTGTTCAGCAGGCCCGCCGCCCGCCGCACAATTGCCCAATAGGGCCGACGGCGAGCAATCCCGTCAGATTCCACGACGCTGTAGCCCTGAAGGGCCCGGTTATAGATTTCCTCCACCAGCAGATTGAGCGGCACGGCGCGATCGTCCCCGGCAAAGCCCGTCTCAAAATCCGGGCCCACCAGTCGCCACAGGTCTTGAATTAGCTCAATTTGCTCATACAGGTTCACCGTGGCCCGCAACCGGGTGAGCAAGCTCTTGGGATTGGTTTCCGACTCCAGTTGAAATTCCTGGCGGCTGCTGAGGGGTTTGGTATCCGCCGCCGAAAAAGCCAGGTATTGGGACAGGGGCAAGGGTGCGCCATTGGCCACGGATTGCTCGAATTCGTAGCCGTGGAGAAAGTCAATCCGCTCGCTCCCGGCTGTGAGCACAAAGGATTGCAGCCGTCCCAGGCGAATCGGCACATTGTTGCATTTGCCAGCTTTGAAGTCCGCAATCAGGGAAAGCAGGGGCGATCGGGTGTCGAGGTCGGCCTCTGTGGATCCCAACATTTCCCGAGTCAGCAACAGGGTCATGGTCGGCCGCCCCAACTGTCGCCACTGGCGGGCAATGTAAGCTAGTTCGCTGCGAATTTGGGAGGTCAAAAACTCCGGATCTGCGCCCGAATAGAACTGCTCCTGATCTAGGAAGGAGGGCAGAAAGACCATGGTTTTGCCGCAAATTGAAAAAATCCGCGACGTGGTGAGGGTGCGCAGCCGCCGCAGGGGCCGCCCCGTGAGGCCGAGGGCTTCGTTGCGGCCGATTTGGGCATAGGCCGCCGAAAGATCCCGCGCGGGCCGCACCTCGATCGGGGCCACCTGATCCGGCGTTTGGGTTTCAATCCCGTAGATTGCCAGTTGATGTTGCAAGGCCGCATCTTCCGATAGCAACACCATTTGCACCAACGGTTCCCGCACGGCTCCCGGGCGCGATCGCCGGCCAAGGGGATCCAAATCCGCCACATCGATCAGCTCTTCCAACACCAACTGACCCAGCAGCCACAGGGATTGGGCCCAAACCAGGGGTACGTTGTCGTTGGGCAAGCGGGTTTGGGAACCGGGGTTGGCCTGTTCGGCGGCGATCGCCTCCTCCGGCACGTAATAGACCTCCGGCAACAGGGCGAATCCCTCCCGTTCCACGGCCACCCCTTGCAATCGGTGGTGGTAGTCCAAGGCCCTGTCCCGATCGCCCCGAAACAGGGCATCCAGCAACAAATAAGTCCAAAACAGCGGCCACTCACACTCAATATGCTCAAAGCGCTTGAGTTCGTAGGGTTCGTAATGCAGGCGGCTGGTGTCTTCAAGGACGGTTTGGTGACCATCCCGCAGGAACCGCTTGCAGCCGTAGTGCCCCTCCAGCTTTTCGACAATTTGCCGCCGCGTGCGATCGACCAAGTTCGCATCATCTACCGCAAACGCCGGGAAACCAATGATGCTCAACAGGGCCCCATCCACCTCCTTAGAGGCCGACTCGCGCGGCAACAGGGATTCCAGCGTGGCCCGCGATCGGGCAATTTCATCCTCCAGCACATGCAGCACGGATGATTGCGATCCCCTTGCCCCAAACAGATCAAAGCCATTCAGCGCTTCCAATGCCGCCTTTGCCATCCCGATCGAGCTGGCGTTTAGCTCCGGGTTGCCGTGATTAATCTTGTTGCCCCGTTCCCAAATGCCGTAATCGGCCGTGCGGTAGGCGCGTCCAATGTAATAGACCAGATTTTGGACAAAATTCACCTCGTCGGTGGTGTAAATCACCTCCAAACCCGAGGCCGTCATTTGCGCCAAGATCAACAAAAACACTGAGGTGGCATCAATCTGTAGATGGCCCCAGCCGTCATCGGCCACCACCGTGTTGCCCGTGCTCGTGTCGTACTTGGCATGGAGCGCATCCAATGGATCTTGGGTGTGCTTAAAGCGCTCCACCTTGTGGGCTTGCCGCATCATCGATGACAACAGCCCCCGCATCAGCTTCACCACGCTCTGCTGAATTTCGTAGCCGCGTCCCGCTTCGAGTCCCGCCTTGCGATAGGCCAGCGCCAGCCCCCAGGCTGCCAAGATGCTGTAAACGTTATCGCGTACCCAAGCATCGGTGTAGTCCCCATGGATATTAACGGCGGTGCTGGCAGGCATCAGGCCGCTGATGGGGTGTTGGCGGTTCAAAATGACCTGGGAAATCAGCCGATCGAAATACTCCAGGCGATCGCGACGGGACTGAGAGGCGGTCATAGGCTACAGCAGGGACTTAATGACACTATAGACGGTTTATTTTCCTGGATCGCGGCAACGCTGCAGCCGTTGATGAACCCTTGAGGGAGACCCAGGGGCCACAAGCTGTGCCGGGGCGATCGGGAACATCCGCCAAAGGAGTGGGGGCAATTGTGATCGGAATCTCCCTGGCTAGCCAGGCGATCGCCGTAAAATTGGCTCAAGGGGATTGCAACGGTTGTCAATTTCTTGTCAGCCCTTGGTCAGCAATATTGCAGCCACCAACGGTCAGCCGCTCCTAGCCCTGCCTCCAAATAACCCCTCAAAACGGGCCCAAGCTTCCCTATCCAGCGCGCTAAATTTCGACTAGATGAATGGGCCTTGCTTGTTCACGAAGTTCGAGGAGGGGAATTGAGATCTAACTCGAAATTCTACGGAGTCTTGCTCTGGGAACCGTTAGAATCGATTTCTAGATCTCAATGATGGGTCTCACCCCCCATAGCGGTTGATCGGGGGAGTCCGCACCGGGGACAACGGGGAGCCTATTCAACTTCAATGGGATGGGGGCTGGTCGAAAGTGATGCAACAAAACCGTTTGGGAGGCAAATCGGTTCGGAGAATTCGGCAAAATCGGGGTCGAATAGAGCGATCATTGCTGTTGGGGGCCGCAGAGTCCACAATCCCGCAAGAGTCTACGGCTGGGTTAAACCTTGGGGTTGCTTGTCTGATGTTGGGGGTAAAGGCGCAAGTTGATGCAAGGCTGCAACAATCTACGCGGCTCTCTATGCGGCTCTCTATGCGGCTCTGTGCGAATCGATTGAGGCATTATCCCGACCATTGCCTCGCTGCTGTGGCAATTGAGGAGTAGCAACGCAAACACCTGCCTGAGTAATTCTTGTTGGACGAGTGAATGGTTAGTAATTGCTCGCGACTAGGGCAATTTGAAGCTAGGGGTTTCACCCCTCCTATGCTTGAGTTAGAACCCTACGGGATCACACTAGGGTTAAGTTGGGCGTGGGAGTGCGCTCCGAACCATTGTCGCGAATTGATTGGTCGCCAATTAAGTCTCCAATTGATCGATCGCGAATTTATTCAGGTGCATTTGCCGTTGCTGTTGCAAATCGTTGTGCAGTCGCCATGGCAGCTTCCAAGTCAGGTTCGACCGAAACCACCGGCCGAGACCCAGGGGTCTCCAGCCGATCGGGGGCAGTGGATCGATCAACCCTGTGGTCAACCATGGGTCAGGTCAGGTCAGCGATGTTGGCCCGAATCCATTGGCCAAGGGCTGATGTGGCGGAACTATCAGGGGGCCAGGAGGGTGATCGCGTGAACTTACGCCGAAAAACCTTGGCGATTGTGGGGATGGCGGCGGTGGTGTCGATCGTGACGCTCTGCATTGCGCTGTCGGTGTTGGTCTCTGGGGACTTTCGGGCCCTGGAGGTGCAATATGCGCGCCAAGATGCTCAACGGGCCATGGATGCCCTCTCGGCGGATTTCGACAGTCTGGCGGTGGCGGCTCAGGAATATGCGGAGTGGGACGATACCTATGAATTCATTGAAACGCGCAACCCTGCTTATATCCAGTCCAATCTGATCGATCGCACGTTTACGGCTTTGCGGCTGAATGCGATCGCGATTGTGAATCGCCAGAAGCAAGTGCTTTACAGCCAAGGATTTGATGCGAAGCGGGGACGGTTGCAACCGGCCGATCGCTCCCTGTTGGACTATTTGGCTGGGCCGGGCCAAACGACGCTTTTACAACAGGATCAGCCCGATCGCGTAATTTCAGGGTTGGTGTCCCTGCCGGAAGGGGTGTTGATGGTGGCGGCCCGCCCGATCGTCACCAGTCAAGGAGCCGGCCCCATTCGTGGCGCGCTGGTGGTGGGCCGCTGGTTGGATCAGGCGGAAATCGATCGCCTGGCGGAGGGGGTGGAATTACAGCTTTCCCTGCGGCCGGCGGTCAGCCTAGAACAATTTCAGACCGCGGACTCTGGAACCCTCGGCCAGCCCATGACCCTGGAGGTGAGTCGGCCCGGTTTGGCCCGCAGCCCAATCTCCATCACGGCCCTGGAATCCTTGGATCTGTTGCGGGCGGAAATTCTGCTGCGGAACTTGGAAGGGGAACCGGCCCTGATTTTGGGGGTGACGCTGCCTCGGGAAATTGATCACCGTAGCCAACAGGCTATCCGCTACTTGGGAGCCGCCACGGTGTTTTGTGGGGTGCTCTTTGGGGGCGTGGCCCTGCTGTCGATCGAGAAATTGGTGCTTGCCCGCTTGACCCGCCTCAGCACTGCGGTGGCCACCATTGGCCAGAGCGGCAACCTGGCCACTCGCTTAGAAATGCCTGGCAGCGACGAGCTGGGTCTCCTGGCCAACAATATCGATGAAATGCTGGAGGCGCTCGATCGATTCCAACGGGAGCGATCGAGTGTCGAAGAGCGCTACCGGATCATGGCGGAGAACTCCACCGACTTGATCTCCCGGCAAACGGCCGACAATGTTTATATCTATGCCTCCCCCGCCTGCATGGCCCTGTTGGGCTATCACCCGGAAGAAATGGTGGGGCAACAACGTTGGGACTTTATCCATCCGGCCGATCGCGCTCGCCTCATTGAAGAAGACCAGCACGCCCGCGATCGCAAAGCCACCTACACCACCCAATATCGAATTCGCCGCCACGATGGGTTCTACATCTGGTTTGAAACCACCAGCCGCGCCATCTACGACTCCCACAACGGCGAATTTCAGGGCACGTTGTCCGTTTCGCGGGACATCACCCCCCGCAAACAGGTGGAGCAAGATCTGCGTGACAGCGAAAGTTCCATCCGTCGCCTCTACCAAATTGCCGCCGCCCGCCAACTGACCTTTGATGATCGATTGCAACGGTTGCTGCAAATGGGTTGCGAGCAATTTGGCTTGGAATTGGGGCTGCTGGTGGAAATTGACGATCGATTTGCCACCCTCCCGGATCCAGACCCTGCGGACTACAACGGCGGCATGGCCGCCGTGGGCGATTTGCAATGTCGCGTAGTGGGCATCTTTCACACGGGCGATCGCGCCCAAATGCCCAGCACCTGGGACTGGCAAGCGGGCGATCGGTTCCCCCTGCGCAACACCATCTTTCAAATTGCCGTTGCCCGCGAAGAGCCGCTGTATTTCGAGTCCAAATCCCTGGCCCAGCTCGGCCCCACCGCCGTCGATGCGGCCCTGGAAATCGAAGCCTACCTCGGCACACCCATCACCGTCGGCCGTCGGGGCTACGGCACCCTCTGTTTTTGGAGCAATCAAACCCGTAACCAGCCCTTCAAAGCCGTTGATATTGGTCTGTTGGAGCTGATGGGGCAATGGATCGGTGGCGAACTGGAACGCAAACAAGCCGCCGACGACCTGGCCCGGGCCCGCGACCAAGCCCTAGAGGCCACCCGAGCCAAGAGCGAATTTTTGGCCACCATGAGCCACGAAATCCGCACTCCCATGAACGCCGTCATTGGGATGACCGGATTGCTGTTGGATACGGAACTGACCAGTCAGCAGCGGGACTTTGTGGAAACCGTTCGCAGTAGCGGCGATGCCCTGTTGGCCATCATCAACGACATCCTGGACTTTTCCAAAATCGAATCCGGCAAGTTGGATTTGGAGTCGCAACCCTTCGATCTGCGCAGTTGTATTGAAGAGTCCCTGGATTTGTTAGCCGCCAAAGCCAGCGACAAGGGCTTGGACTTGGCCTACTGGATGGGATCAGCCGTTCCCAACCTAATCGTGGGGGACATCACGCGCCTGCGCCAAATTTTTGTGAACTTGGTGGGCAATGCGGTCAAGTTCACGGCCCGGGGGGAAGTGGTGATTCAGGTGGAAGCCAAGCCCCACACCACCAGCGACGAATCGAATGCCTTGCTGCAAAGCGATAGCACCCTGCCGCCAACCCGTTCCCACGACTACAACGCACCGCTGTACGACATTCACTTTGCGGTGCGAGATACGGGCATCGGTATTCCAAGCGATCGCATGAACCGCCTGTTCAAATCCTTCAGCCAAGTGGACTCTTCCACTACTCGCCAATACGGCGGCACAGGGTTGGGGTTAGCCATCAGCAAGCGGCTCTCGGAAATGATGGGTGGGCGCATGTGGGTGGAAAGCGAACTGGGCAAAGGTTCCGTTTTTCACTTCACGATCGTGGCGGCGGCGGCTCCCTATGCATCCCTGGTGGATTTTTACGAAGTCCAGCCCTATCTGCAAGGGAAGCGGGTGTTAATTGTGGACGACAACGCCACCCATCGGGATATTTTGGTGCGACAGGTGGAGGCCTGGGGCACGGTGACCCAAAGCACCGCTTCACCCCAGGAGGCGATCGCCTGGATGATGCAAGGACAATCCTTTGATTTGGCGCTGCTGGATTTGCAAATGCCGCAGATGGACGGCTTGCAGTTGGCCCAACGGTTGCAGGATTTGGCGCTGCCCAAAACAACGCCATTACGGATGATTGCCATGGCTCCGATGGGCTACCAGGAGCGCAGTGCCTCGCCGGTTTTTGCGGCAGTGGTGAACAAACCCATCAAGCAATCTCAGCTTTACAACGCGATCGTGACGGTGTTGGGTGGGCGCACGGCGGAAACGGTGGCCGCTCGATCGGTCATGGCCGATGTGGATTCCCATATGGCCGAGTTCCACCCACTGCGAATTTTGCTGGCGGAAGACCATGCGGTGAACCAAAAGGTGGCGTTGCAGATTTTGCAGCGCATGGGATATCGGGCTGATGTGGCGGGCAATGGGATTGAGGTGCTAGAGGCCCTGCGTCGTCAACCCTATGACGTGGTGTTGATGGATATGCAGATGCCGGAGATGGACGGGCTGGAAGCCACGGAGCGGATCCGACAGGAATGGGTGACGGAGCAAGGGCCCTACATCATTGCCATGACCGCTAACGCGATGCAGGGCGATCGGGAGGCTTGTATTCGAGCAGGGATGGATGATTACATCAGCAAGCCGATCCGAATTCAGAAGCTGGCGGAGGCTTTGGGGCGCTGTCCTTCTCGGGGGTTTGTCCAAGGGGGAACCGGCGAAACTGCGCCGGAACCGCCAACCTTGTCCGATGCGGTGTTGCCTGCGGTGGCGGAGAACGGTGCGGGAGCCGTGGCGATCGCCCTGCCGCAGTTGGTGACGGCCCTGGTGAGTGGTGACTCGGAACCGGTTGCCCCTGAGGCGCTAACCCATACCAGCCATGGGGAGCGAAATGGGGTTGGGTCGGAGGTTGACCTGGCGGTTAACCGAATAGCCCCGGAGCCGGCCGGGTTGCCCTTGCCTCCGGGGTGGGCGGCCAATCAGGAACCCATTTTGGATGAGCAAATCCTGAGCAGTCTGCGGGAAGTGGAGGTGCTGGATGAGGCGATCGAACTCTATTTGCGCGATTCCCCCATGCTGCTGGAAAAGGTGCGATCGGCCCTGAGCAATGGCAACACAGCCCACCTAAAGGATGCGGCCCACTCCCTCAAGTCCACCAGCGGAACCATGGGGGCCCTGTTGGTGTATCAAACCAGCCAGCAAATTGAAACCGCTGCAAAGCAAGGAGACCTTGCCCTCGCCCAGCGATGGTTACCCGCCGTGGAGCAAGAACACCAACGGGCTGTGGCCCGGCTCCAAAGTTTGGGTTTAGCGTTCCAGTCTTTGGAAGCGGAGGCTTGAGCAGCGCAGAAGTCAAGCCATTGCCATTGCATCGTGGCCTTGGACTGCTTGTCGGGATCGCTTGGATGGCTGGCATCACTCGCACTGCTGAATGGCCCCTTGGTTGAGCGGGTTGGTTCAGATCTGCCTCTGAATTAAGGCCGAGGGGCGTTGATCCCAGGCAGAGTACCTAGAAAACCACAATGCGGTTTTGCTGTGCTATGAATCACAGCGATCGGGTAGTAATGGCCATACACTAAGAAACAGGGTGTCAGACCCCCTAAAGTCAACGCACTACCCTGCTAGTAACCATGGCTGCTCGTCCTGCTTGTATTGCGCCCAACGACCTGCGCGCCCGCAGTTTGGAGTTGCTGAACGCCTATCGGGCCTGTCCTTCAACGGAACTGCGCAATCGCTTGGTTGAGCTGAACTTTGGCCTGGTGAAGAAAGAAGCGGCCCACTGGGTTGCCCAATGCCAGGAAAGCTACGAAGATCTGCTCCAAATTGGCAGCATTGGCCTAATTCGGGCGATCGAGCGGTTTGATGCTAGCAAGGGCAACGCCTTTAGCTCCTTCGCCCTTCCCTACATTCGGGGCGAAATTCAGCACTACCTCCGCGATCGCAGTAGTTCAATTCGGATTCCTCGCCGCTGGTTGGAACTCCAGCAACAATCCGCCACCATCACCCGCAACTTACGGGAATCTCTGGGTCGCCAGCCCAATGATTGGGAAATTGCGGAAGCTCTCGGTATTGAACTCAGCGAGTGGCAGCATGTGGAGCTGGCTCGTCAAAATCGATCGCCCCTTAGCCTGGATGCGCCGGTACGCAGCGACGAAGAAGAACCGTCATCCTTGGGGGACACGCTCCCCGATCGTAAATATCGCAGCTTCCAACTGGCCGAAGAAGACCGCCTGCGTTTGAACCAAGCCTTGGTCAAGCTAGAAGAGCGCACTCGCCAGATTCTGGAATTTGTTTTCCTCCATGACTTGACCCAAAAAGAAGTGGCCGATCGAATGGGAATCAGTGCTGTGACCGTTTCCCGCCGGGTGCGCAAGGGTCTCGAGTCATTGAAGGACATGATGGAACCTGTTGACGACTAAACGTTGACCATTCAGCAACTGCCAGAGGCCAGTTCTCAACCTGATTGAGACTGCTCTCGATGCAGCATTGCCAAACCCGAGGCCAATCGGAGATCAGGACTCAGAAAACGAGACGATCGCCTAGCCATTGGTTACAATGCTGGGCAGCTCAGTCCCTTGGACTCAACCATCCCGCGGACTCAACCATCGGAGAATTCACCTATGCCCAGCCTGGTACGGTTTGGGGCAGCCGTAGCCCTGCTGGTGGCAGCCACCAGTTGTGGTGGCCCCACAGACACTGCAACCACTGACGAGGCCAGCCCAACTGCGTCCCCCGCCAGCGGTACGGATGCGCCCACTGCCACCGTGCCCAAGGCTGACTTTAAATCACCCATGGTTGCCGGTCGCCCCAAGACGGCCGTACCCACCATCCAGCGGTTTATTCAGCCCACCAACATTGACGCAAGGGCCAAGCAAACCCAAACCGAAATTCAGCAAAATAGCAAGAACAGTCGGCGCGATCCCTTTGCGATTCCGCTGCAAGTGCAGCCCCTGGCCAAGTTGCCGGATGGCAGCCCTGTGGGCCCCAGCGTGACCCAATCTCCCCGACCGATTGCCATTCCCTCCCCCACTTGGCAAGAGCCGGAAACCGATGTGGAAGGCCGCGATTTCCGAGGCTATCCACCGCCAACGCTGGTTGATCCGCCCAAGCCGCGGCCGGCGGTGCGTCGTCCCACGCCTGCCCGCTCTCCGGTGGCTGCGCGGCCGCAAGTGCCGCCTGTGACGGTTCCCAGCCAGCCGCCTGCGCCTCCTTCGCCCACGGATGCCCTCAGTTTGCGGGTGACTGGTGTGGTGCAAGTGGGCGATCGATTCCAAATCATTGTGCAAATTCCCGGTGAGAACTCCGAGCGCTACGTGAATGTGGGCGATCGAATTGCCAATGGCCAGGTTTTGGTGAAGCGGGTGGAACTGAGCAAGACTCTGGATCCGGTGGTGATTTTTGAGCAATACGGCCAAGAAGTGGCGAAAAATGTGGGCGACAGTGCCCAACCGATCGCCATGCGTTAGGGATTGCTTCAGCAAGATTGCTCAAGCAATTGCCGAACCCAACTGGCTCAGCTAAATTTCCCTAACCCGATTTGCTCAGCCAGAATTGCCCAACCAGAATTGCCCAACCAGAATTATTCAGCCAAAATTGCTTAATCAAGTTTGCTGAACCAAGTTTGCTGAACCAAATTTGCTGAACCAAATTTGCCTGACGGTCTGTTATCAAATTTCTAAAACCCTGATGTTGTTGTTTGGGTGACTGGTGGCTGCTGATGGTTTTGGGTATCCGCAGTTCCCGACTCTTCATGGTTAAAGGCTGTGGAGAGAGTCCTCGGGTGCTCAAGGTTTAGAACGGTTCAGCAATGGTTGAGCCACGCATCCGAGCGAGGAAGAAGTGAACCAGAAAGGAGTGAGGACATGGCTGGTTTAACGCGAACAACGTGGATTCGGGCCGTTTTGGCCACAACTTGCATGGCGGCCACCGCTGCGGTGGTCATGGTTGGTAACTCGTTACCGAGCAACGCCCAGCAAAGTTGGCCGCCGGGCTTTTATCGGCGAATGAGCGATTCCACTATCCGTTGGGTTGCGGGTGATGGTCGCATGTGCCGTGTGATGAATCGCGATCAGTTGACGGCTTTTGGGGGCGATGGTGTGGTGCGAGTGGTGGGCGATCGCTCCACGTTCGATCGGGGCCGGACGGATACAGGGATTTGCCCTTGGCCCGATGGCATCTATCGCGAAACCAACTGGCGCAATATTTGGCAGTTTCTCTACACCGTGGGTAGCCGTCGGTATTACTGCAACATCACCACTCAGCAACACCTCCAGGCTTACAACCTGGTCGATGAGCAAACAAACCCTGTGATTTTGACGGTTCCCAATCGATCGCGCCTGGGCTTCAAGCGGGAATGGGCGGGAGATTGTGTTTGGCCCAACGTTGGCAACAACTAGACGGGTACGGATTCCGATCCAGAGTTCTCGGATCAGTTCTCAGATCAATAGCCCGATCGACCATCGCCCGATCGACCATGGCTTGATCAACGGCCAAATCAGTGCCCTGGTTGGCTGTCCTCGGTTTAGCGAGTAATAAAACTTAAAACCTCACCCCTTTAGTCGTTGGCTGGGCGATAGTAGCCTAGAGAGCAGCCACTTCACCCTAAACGGGACTCAACAGGACTGGCCTTCTGGGCTGTCCTTCCGATGTGGGTGCGATCGTCACGGGCAGTCAGTCCGAGACTCAACATCGACGCGCCGATCGGGTTCATCCAGATTTCTGGGGGCGATCAAGGCAGCGTCAACCCATGGATGAATTAAACAGTTTCGGCTGTTTAATTTAGGGCCAAAGTCCCTGAGTCTTAGACCTGGGGATAGGGTCAAAAGAGAGAAAAATAAACCAAAGGAAGATAAACCTATGGCGGTTCAACGCGGTGCTAAGGTGCGGGTTCTGCGCCCCGAGTCGTACTGGTATCGGGATGTGGGCACGGTTGCTTCGGTCGACCAAAGCGGCATCAAATACCCGGTAATTGTCCGTTTTGAGAAGGTCAATTACTCGGGCATTAACACCAACAACTTTGCGCCCGAAGAGCTGGAAGTGGTGGAAGCACCGAAAGCTGCTCCGAAAAAATAGGCGAATCACCGCTGCGATCGCCCGTTGGGGATGGTGGCAGCGTTGCGCAAACCAGGGCGCTGGCCTTGGTCTGATTCGTGGGTTGGTTCTTTGCAAGGCTGGGGGATGTTGTGCCAGAGCTGCCAGAGGTAGAAACCGTCCGGCGGGGGTTGGCCACAGCAACTCCCGGCTGGCTGATTGTGGGGGGTGAAGTGCTGCTCGATCGAGCGGTGGCGGCTCCGGAACCCGAGGCGTTTTTAGCGGGCTTGCAGGGCTGTTGCCTGGTGAGCTGGAAACGACGGGGCAAGTATTTGCTGGGCGAGTTGCAGCGAGCGCAACGGCCGGCCGGCTGGTTGGGGGCCCATTTGCGAATGACGGGCCAGTTTTTGTGGGTGGATCCGGCGACTCCGGTACATCAGCACACGCGGATTCGGTTGCGACTGCGCTCCAACGCGATCGAGCGAGAATTGCGGTTTGTGGATCAGCGCACGTTTGGGCATTTGTGGTGGGTGTCACCCGATCGCCCGATCGAGCAAGTGATCACCGGTTTGGCGAAGTTGGGACCAGAACCCTTTGACCCGGCTTTTTCGATCGATTACTTTGCGGAGCGACTGCGAAAACGCCACAAAACCATCAAAGCCACCCTCCTAGATCAAGACCTAGTGGCCGGTTTGGGCAATATCTACGCCGACGAATCCCTTTTTTTGGCAGGCATTTGGCCAGAAACAAGGGCCGCAGACCTGAGCATGGAACAGGTTGGCAAGCTCCATCAGCAAATTCGGCAAGTGCTGGAAGCCAGCTTGGCGGCGGGCGGCACAACCTTTAGCGATTTTGTGAACCTGGAAGGGGTAAACGGTAACTACGGCGGGGAAGCTTGGGTGTATAACCGCAAGGGGCAACCCTGCCGCGTTTGTGGCACGGCGATCGAGCGGTTGCGGATTGCGGGTCGATCGAGCCATGTTTGCCCTCAATGTCAGCCCCGATCGCCCCAAGCCTGAACCTGGCACTATGGGGGCTAATCAATGGCTATGGCTCCAGGATGGCCTGGGCCCGATCGGCTGCTGACTTCACCAACGCGGGCAAGCTGAGGCTGCTGTAGTTGGTGGGCATCGAAGATGGTGCGGCCGTGAACCCGCTGTCCTGGGTGGCTCCCGATTGGGTAGGGGCCGTAAAGGGCAGTTGAGGGCTGGTGGTCGATCGCCCGGTGGCTGGCTCTGAGCTGGTTGCCTCTGGGCCAATTTCAAAGGAAATCGATCGGCGCGGGCCGCTGCCCATGGGGCTAGGTGTTGCTGATGGGTTTCCTGCCGGAGCCGTGATGGCCGCCACGGAACGGTTGCTAGGCCCCAACGCTTCATCCGTGGGGGCTTCTGCATTGCGCACCAGTTCGCTCAGTTCCACGGCGGTCATCAATTGCGCCAGTCGATCGCGTGCCGATTGACCAGTGGCTTGGATTCGCTGGCCGATCGCGCTGCCGTCAGAAGAACTGATGGGGTTAGCCCCCGCTTGAGAGGGGCGCTGAGGAGCGATCGGGGCACTGGCCACGGCGGGCGAGCTGCTGGGCATCGGAACCGCTGCGGGGCTGGGCAAGGGGGCGACCACGATCGGCGATTGCCCGTTGGTGGTTGCGGCCGATCGGGTGAAGCTCGGCAGTTGGGGTTGGGGGCGATCTCCGGTGGCTGTCAGTGGAGCCGTTGGGGCGATCGCCATTGGGAGGGCACTGGAACTAGGATTACCAGAACCGGGATTACCAGAATCGGAATTGCTTGAAACGAAATCACCCGAGCCGGAATCGGGAGTCAGATTGGGAGCCGATCGAGCCGTCAACACCATGGATTGGGTCAGGGGTTGGTCAAACCGGCGGGAAATGTAGGTTAGCTCCTGCAAAATCTCCTTCGCCCGATCGCCCTTAGCCACCCGGGGTTGGTAGTTTTGCACCCGCACCGGCACAAAGTCCACCTTCATTTGGCGATCGCGCAGGGCCACCTTCAGCACCGCCGTATCGTAGGTGCTGCGCGAGTGGCCACCAAAAATGAAGTTACCCAGGGAATAGACGATCGCCCGATCCTTGTAAACCTCAGCGCCTTGCAGCACATGGGGATGGTGACCCACCACCAAATCCGCCCCCGCATCAATGGCTCGCCGGGCGATCGACCGTTGGTAGGGAGCGGGATAGCGTGCCAATTCTTCGCCCCAGTGGAAATTCACCACCACCCAATCCACCTGACCGCGCACGGCTTGGATATCTGCCGCCAAGGCCTCGTTTTCGCGTGGGTTAGTGCCCGCGCTGGTTTCCGTGGCCGCGTGCCAATGGGCGTTGTAATAGCCAAAGTAGGCAATCCGTTGACCCTTCACGTCCAAGATTTTGGGGCGACGGGCTTCGGTGATGTTTTCCCCGGCCCCGATCGCGTGGATGTCGCTTTGATCCAAGGCTGCCAAGGTGTCCAACAAACCCGGCCGGCTATAGTCCATCGTGTGGTTGTTGGCCAGCGTCACCAGGTCAATGCCCCCCGCTTCCAGGGCGGCCACCGATTCCGGTTCCGCGCGGAAATTGAAACGCTTGCCCGATCGCTTGCGGTCAGCATCCGTAATTGGGTTTTCCAAATTCACCATGGCCACATCGACCGATCGGGACTCGGGAAACTGGGCCAACGCCGCCGACCAATCTCCCCCTAACCGCCGCTTGACCCGATCGCTCAGGGTCACATCTCCCCCAAACATCAAGGTCACCGCCGGATCGGTGGGATTGGCGGGTGGGTGATTCACCACCGGCAACAGTTCCAAAGCTCCCTGCACCACGGGCGGCCGCACCTGCCGCACCCGATTGGCCACGGGGGCGATCGCCGGGCGCAGGGGCAAGACCTGCTCCGTGGGATTCCCGCTGCGAGGGCTGGCCAAGGGTTGTTGGGGGCGCGATCGGGTGGCATCGGGCGATGAACTAGCCAGCCACAGGGCCAACACAAAGGGCACGATCGTCGCCCCGCCCAACAGCACCGATCGCCAGATGGGTTCCAGGGCCGGATCCGTGGCCCATTGGGTTAATCCCGCTAGCCCTAACTCCCGCCGGCCCGCCGGAGCCGCAATCCGAATCGTTTGTTGCCAAAGGGGATCCACCTGCCCTGACACCGTGGCCCGAATCCGCACGCCGCTGACTTGGCCTTGTTCTGAGGCGTTGAATTGCCACAGTCGTCGGCAAATGGTTTGCACGATGTAGGGTTGGCTCAGGGATTCTGAGGTACTGTCTGAAGCGCTGTCTGAGGTGCTGTCTGAAGGGCTGCCTGAAGTGTTTGAGGTCGCCAGACTTTCCCCATCGCTGGAGATGACTTCGGCGGCCGTTGCTGCCATCGCGGCCTCTGGCGGTAACTGCACTTCCACCACCAAGCAGCGACCATTGAGCCGATCGACCGTTAGCCCAGCCCCCAAGCTTTGCCCCACCGGCTGCAGCCATTGGGAAATAGTGCCCAGATCCATACCAACGGGCGATCTCCAGCGATCGCGCGTGGCCGTCGCCAGTGCTGACCAACCATCTCGCGCCACCAGCCAGCTATGGGCCAAGCGTTGCATCACCTGCTGCTCGGGCGATCGGGGCAACACCTGCTGATAATAGGCCGTGGAACTGAGGCCCGGCCGCTGCTCCAACTGCACCGACTGCTGCCACAGCAATTCCGGCTGACCCACGCGCCGGGCCATGATCCGCACCCCTTCCACCGCCGCCAAATTCAAGCCATGGAGTCGGTGGCAGATGAACCGCACCAACCGATCGCGCTCCGGTTCTTGCTGGCACTCCACCCACACATCAATTTGGCCGGTCATTTGTGCCGAAACCTTGGTGCGGATGCCATGGGGAGCCAGGTAGCGATCGAACCAACTCGCCAACGTGCCCGCATCCCACGTCAACCCGATGCTTCCCGAACCACTAACCCCAGCCGCATAAACCATTGTGTTCTAACTCCTCAACATCACGCGATCGGGCCCTGGGCGATCGGGGAATCGATCGACCGGGGTGAGCGCTGGCGATGAACCCACTCAGTTGCTTGCACTGTTTGAATTGCTTGGATTGCCGGAACTGCTGAAATTTTGGGAGTTGCGGGAACTGTTTGCCCAGCACCGCTATCCAGCCGCGATTTAAAACTTGCCCACACCAAGCTCCTATGGGCAAGCTTGTTTGAGCAGTCTTCCAACAGTATTTCAGCAGGATCGCAATCTCAATCTCAATCGGTTTTAAACGATATATGCGCAGGTTGCATGTTTTTGGGGCCGTCCCCTTGGGCGATTGCGAGCGCCTATAGCATCGCACCGATCGCTCCAAATCGGCTAACCAGCGCCCCGGCCCCACTTTGCGATCAGACAACAACGGTTGATTTTCCATGCCCCAATCATCGTAACAAGGGGCTTAAGCCCCTTGTCCCCCACGATCTGCCAACGACGGAATCAGGGTTTCAGGCGATTTGATGACAAGCCCTAAGCCCCTTGTCCTCCATGATCCGCTAACGGTGGAATCAGGATTTCAGGCAACTTGACAACATACCCCCAGCCAAAACCTAGAACAGGCTTTCCAGCCAATCGGCAATGCCCATCGCAATTCCCGGCTTGTCTAACATCCGCAGGGGCGATCGATCCCGGGTGACCAAATAGGCCACCTGTTCTCCCCGGGGCCCCGTCTCATTTCCCCGATTGGCCACCACTGCCAAGTGACCCCGCTGGAGTCGATCGTGGGCAATTTGCATCAGGGCTTCGTGAGTCACCCCCTCTTGATACTTGAAGCTGATCAAACCCAACTGGGGAGCCAACTCGCTCACCAGGTCAATCACCTTCTCTGTGGGTTGCAGTTGAATCGTCTTCCACTGGCCGCCGCTGGGAATTTTGCCCGGGTGAATCTGCACGGGTTGATAGTCCGCCACGGCCGCCGAAAAAATCCCAAACCGATAATCCCGCTCCTGCAACAGCGACAACACCTGATCGCGATAGTCGTGATAGGTCGGTGTAATGGTGTGGGGGATCCAGTCCGGTGGCGCGGTGCTGCCCGCCCCATGCACCAGATGCACTTGGGATCCCCGGAGATAGAGTTCTTTGGCGATTTCAATTCCCAGTTGCCCCGTGAAGCAGTTGGTAATTCGACGAATGGCATCCAAGGGAACCGGCGTTGGCCCACCGGTCACCATCACCGGCACACCGTGTAGGGGCGATCGACTCAGCACCCGACAGACCTGCACCACAAGGGTTTGCGGATCGGGCAAATTGTTCTTGCCATAGGCGCGGCGGGGTTGAATCATCCGTACCCCAATCGATCGCAGGGCCTGCAACGAATCCGTCAGGAGGGAGTTGTGCATCGTGCCATGCATCGTCGGAGCCACCAACACCTCCGTGCGGCCCGCCTCCATGCGCCCAATGGCCGAAGCCAGGGTCGCCGTCACCACGCCATCGGCAATCCCCAGCCGCATTTTATTAATCGTGTCGTAGGTGGCGGGGGCCACTAAGTAAGCCGCGAAGGGGTGCGCATCGCTGAGGTGTTCGGCCGCGGCCGTGAGTTTGGTGACAACGGGGTTCGTGGTGCTCCATTCCAGGGCCTCCAAGGTGACGTAGCGGCGGGCCTCCTTCGACACAAAGGCCACCACATCCGCTCCTTGGCGACGCAGGGCCCGGGCCACATCGGGCGATCGATAGGCGGCAATGCTGCCACAAACGAGGAGGGCAATGCGCCGGCCGGCCAGATGCATCCCATCCAACAGCACCTCGCGATCCCCCATTTCGGAGGGCGGCGGAGGCGACAAATCCCAATCATCCATAGGGGGATTGATAGGTCTAAACGAGGGGTCAAAATCCCAGGAAAATGAGTCGGCAACGGTCATGGAGCGATCGGGGTCAGGAAGCTACCTGGATGGCTGGAAGGGTTGCCAACGGATGATGAAAAGTCTATTGAAAAATGGCTATGGCGTGAAAAAAGTCTTCAGAAATCGAGTCAATAGAATTCAAACGGCTGAGAGCTGATTTATAAAGACAATATTAATCAGCCATCCCCGCTAATCGTTTCACCATCAAATGCATTAAGCAGCCGTAGATCATCCCTTCGCTCGTCTCCGAATACAACTCATAGTCCTTGCTCAATCGCCGAAATCGGTTCAGCCAGCCAAACGTCCGCTCGACAATCCATCGCTTGGGCAACCTCTCAAACCCTCTACCGATTCGGCTGATCACCTCCACGCGCACACTCTCACCACACACACGCTTCACAGCATCCGCAAACTTTTTCCCGGAATACCCCTGATCGACCCAAACAACTTCTAGCCGAGATAGCTTCTCCTTCACTTCCTCTAACACCACAATCGCTCCCAGTCGCTCAGAAGCATTCGCTTCAGTCACCAACACCCCCATTAGGAACCCTTGCGAGTCAACGATAATGTGGCGTTTACGTCCCTTAACCTTTTTGCCACCATCGAAGCCGTAGACCACCCCCTTTTTTCCGTCGTTTTCACCGACTGAGAGTCACCGATACTGACACTAGATTGCTCTGAACGACCTAATTTGCTCCGCAGTTGCTCTCGCATCTGGTCATGCATTTGCTGCCAAATTCCTTTCCGTTGCCATTTCTGGAAGTAATGGTAGACCGTGCTGTAAGGGGGTAAATCGTGAGGCAGCATTTCCCACTGGCAGCCAGTGCGCTGGACGTAAAAGATGCCATTGAGGATTTCTCGGAAATCAACTTCTATCGGATGTCCAAAGCCTTTAGGAGCGGGCAGCAGCGGCTGGAGGAGCACCCACTCATCATCGCTCAAATCACTGGGATAGGCTTTGCGGGTAGGATTGGCAATGACCGGGAGACGACTCATGAGCTGGGTGATACTTCGGGTAGGTCTAGCCTAAAACCGAATTTAGAGCTGCCAAGTCGGCTTTAGCTTCTCTTTATGAATTAGCTCTGAAATAGTCGAATTAATAATTAAAAACGATTCAAAATGATTAAAAACGATTGAAACAGTTGAATTTAAGTTACATCTGAGCGAGATCAACTTCAATCCAAGAAAACTTACACGGAGTCATCTTGGATTTAAGCGGTGGGTTGGGTCGCGCTTCCGGCCAGTGGCTGGGGCTAGCGGCTGGTGAGACCGAACCGATCGAGCGGCCAAAACCGCCACCAGGCCCGCCCGATCGCGTTCTCGATCGGCAAAAAGCCCCACACATGGGAATCATTGCTATTGTTGCGGTTATCACCCATGACAAACAACATTTGTGCAGGAACGGTGACGGGCGCTAACTCGTAGGTGGGTGGTTCCAGGGTGTAAGGCTCCGTGAGGGGTTGGTCATCCAAATAAACCTGGCCGTTTTTGACGGCGATGGTTTGGCCCGGAAACCCAATAACCCGCTTAATAAACGCTTGATCGCGGGGGTAACCCAGGGCTTGCAGTTGGGGCGGCGGCGCAAAAACCACAATGTCGCCCCGTTGCAGGGGCCGGAACCAGTGGGAAATTTTTTCCACCACCAACCGATCGCCCACGGCCAAGGTGGGATACATCGACTCAGAAGGAATGACGCGCGGTTCTGCCACAAAGGTGCGAATCAACAGGGCCAGCACTAGGGCAATGCCGATAATTTGCACGCTTTCCCGCCACCGCTGCCAACCGGATGGGCGATCGGGGAGGGGGCTGGACTTGGGGCGATCGACTGAATCCTGACTCAGTGGGGCCATGAACAACGTTCTCCAAAAGTTCTGTTGATTAACCCCCAACAGCATGGGTGGGAACAATGGGGCTGTGTGCCTTGTGGGGTTCCGGACGGTGTTGCCTGAATGGTGTTGCCTGAACGGTGTTGCCTCGAAGATTAAGTGCCCGAGACAGTTACCTAAAGATGGTTGCCGGAGGCGATTCGGGACGATTCAGGAAACCGCAAACGGGACACTGAACGCATGGTACAGGAGCAACTACCACCCGGTGCACACCAATTGGCGAAATCAGGCTCCAAAATCGAGATACTGAACGATCTTCCCGCTACTTTTTGGATTGAGCAATTGACTATGACCGATGCTGTGCCGGCTTCCCTGACCCATGCTCCAATGGTGACCGCTCCGATTACGCCCATGGCAATGCCGATTCCCCTGGTGGATTTGTCGATGCAGCACGAGAGCTTGCGGGCCGAACTCGATCGCGCCATTGCCAGCACGCTCGATCGGGGCGATTTTGTGCTCGGCCAGGCTTTGGCTACCTTTGAGGCGGCTTTTGCGGCGGCTTGTGGTGTTGAACATTGTGTCGGCGTGGGTACGGGAACCGATGCGTTGGCCTTGGGGCTAACGGCCTGTGGCGTGGGGCCGGGAGATCAGGTGATTGTGCCAGCCAACACGTTCATTGCCACGGTGCTGGGGGTGTTGCGATCGGGGGCCCAACCGGTGTTGGTGGATTGCGATCCGGACACGGCGCTGATCGATTTGGCGGCGGCGGAACGGGCGATCGGCCCCAAAACCAAGGCCCTAATTCCGGTTCACCTCTATGGGCAAATGGTGGATCCTGAAGCCCTGTTGGCTTTGGCCGATCGCACCGGTCTGTTGATTTTTGAGGATGCGGCCCAGGCCCACTTGGCGCGGCGGGGCGGGCGGTTGGCCGGCTCCTTGGGACGGGCGGCGGCCTTTAGTTTCTATCCGGGCAAAAATTTGGGGTCGATCGGGGACGGTGGAGCCGTGGTCACCAGCGATGCAGCCGTGGCGGCAAAGGTGCGGATGTTGCGCAATTACGGCGCACCTCGCAAATATTTCCACGAAGAGTTGGGCATGAATTCGCGGCTTGACACGTTGCAGGCGGCGGTGTTGTCCGTGAAGTTGCCCCATTTGCCCCGCTGGAATGAAGACCGGGCCCAGTTGGCGGCGGCCTACGATGCGCGGTTGGCGGCCCTGGCCGATCGCGGCATTGTCCCGATCGCCAATCAGTCGGGGCTGGGCCATGTGTATCACCTCTATGTGGTGCGGGTGCAGCCCACCTGTCGGCTCGATCGCGATCAACTGCTGGCGGCCCTGCAACAGCAACAGATCTTTGCGGGCATTCACTACCCCATTCCCTGCCATCTGCAACCGGCCTTGCAATCCTTGGGCTACGGAGCTGGGGCCTTCCCGGTGACGGAACAGTTAGCCAATGAAATTCTCTCGTTGCCCCTGTTTCCGGGCCTGACCCTGGAGCAGCTCGATCGGGTTGTGGGGGCGATCGAGCTAGCCATCCGCTAGGGCCGCTCCCTTAACCAGCGGGCCGCGTCCACCGCGTGATAGGTCAAAATCCAATCGGCCCCGGCCCGCTTCATGCCCAACAGGGTTTCCAGCACGATCGCCCGTTCATCAATCCACCCCTGTTCGGCGGCAGCCTTCACCATGGCGTATTCCCCAGACACGTTGTAGGCCGCCACCGGCAGTTGGGTTTGGGCCTTCAGTTGCCAAATAATATCCAAATAGGCCAAAGCCGGTTTCACCATCAACACATCCGCCCCTTCCGCCAAATCCAACAGCGCCTCCTTGAGCGCTTCCCGTCGATTAGCCGGATCCATCTGGTAGGTTTTCTTATCGCCAAACTGCGGAGCGGAATCCAGGGCATCCCGAAAAGGGCCGTAATAGGCCGAGGCATATTTGGCACTGTAGGCCAGGATGCCCGTTTGCCAAAATCCAGCCGCATCCAGGGCTTGGCGAATGGCCCCCACTCGGCCGTCCATCATGTCGGACGGAGCCACAAAATCCGCCCCTGCGGCCGCTTGCATCAGGGCCTGTTGGGTCAAGACCGCCACGGTTTCATCATTCAAAATCCGTCCCGCCTCATCCACAATTCCATCGTGGCCGTGGGTGGTGTAGGGATCGAGGGCCACATCCGTAAAGACCAATAGATCAGGAAAGGCGGCTTTGATGGCTGTGACGGCCCGGGGCACAAGGCCGTTGGGGTTGTGGCTTTCGGAGCCGATCGCGTCCTTTTGGGCGGGCGGAATCACGGGAAACAGGGCGATCGCCCCAATGCCCACCCCTTGAACCATCTGCAACTTTTCCAACAACCGATCGAGCGATCGGCGATCGCAACCGGGCATCGAGGGAATTGGCTCCACCAGCCCCGTCCCTTCCATCACAAACACCGGATAGATCAAGTCTTGGGCCGTCAACACCGTTTCCGCCACCATTCGCCGCAGGGTGGCCGATCGGCGCAATCGCCGTGGCCGCGCGATTGGTTCCGCTGTTGGCTCCAGGATTGGTTCCAATGTGGATTCCGGGGCGATCGGGTCTGTGGTCTGGGTGGTCGGTGAAATGGGGGTGACGGTCATTAAAACACTCCGATTTTCAAAAGTCGTTTTCAAAAGTCAGTGCGATCGAGATGGCGCGGTTCGAGACGGTGCTGTTAGAGACGGTGTGGTTAGGTATGGCGCGATCGATGGGTCAGCCTCTCGCTTCAGCCGGCATCAGCGATCTGTATTAGCGATCTGCATCAGCAATTTGATGCAAAAGTGATTGTATGAGAATGATTATCATTATAATTTCTCAAGGGAAATTCAAGCCAGTTGCTCCAAATAACTGGTCTGATGCCAACCCAAGTCATGGAGCCAATGCTGGTTTCTAGGGCTGGATGGGTTGCGCCGCCCAAACTCTGAATCTCTTCAACCTGCACGCTCACCTACCCGATCGGGCTGGGTGGGCGTTTCCCAATCCACTCCAATTCACCGCGATCTCAATTCCTATGACCCTTTCGATCGAGTCACCTCGGCCCAACCTGATCACCACGGCGGCCAAACCCCCCGTCAGCCAGGCCGAGATGGAGCAAGCTGTGCGGACGCTGTTAATTGGATTGGGGGAAGATCCCGATCGCGAAGGCCTGCGCGACACCCCCAAGCGAGTGGTCAAAGCCTTGCAGTTTCTGACTTCGGGCTATCGACAATCCCTAGATGAACTGCTCAATGGTGCTGTTTTTCACGAAAACGCCAATGAGATGGTCTTGGTGCGCGATATTGACCTGTTTAGCTCCTGTGAGCACCACATCCTGCCGATCATTGGCCGGGCCCACGTGGCCTACATTCCTGATGGCCGAGTGATTGGCCTGTCCAAAATTGCTCGGATTTGCGAAATGTATGCCCGACGGCTCCAGGTGCAAGAGCGGCTGACGGCCCAAATTGCCGATGCGATTCAAGGGTTGCTGATGCCCCAAGGAGTGGCCGTGGTGGTGGAAGCAACCCACATGTGCATGGTGATGCGTGGGGTGCAAAAGCCAGGATCCTGGACTGTGACCAGCGCGGTGCGTGGAGTGTTTGCGGAAGATCCGAAAACCCGCCAGGAATTCATGGATTTGGTGATGCACCAACGAGGATTCCGCGCCTAGATCTCTAGGCTCTAGATTTTTAGGCTAGGTCTCTAGGCCTGGGTCTCTGGGCCTGGGTCTCTAGGCTACAGATCTAGAAGTCTCTTGCTGGCGGCGATATTTGGGGGGCTGTTGGCCCCCTGCCAGCCAATCTGGTCTTTTGAGGTGGCTGATTAGACCTCTTGCACGAATCAGCTCGTTGCCCTCATCCCCCAACCCCTTCTCCCAAGGTGGGCGAAGGGGAGCCAGAACTGCTGGGTTACGGCGATCTCGTGGCGGGTGATCAAGTCCCTCTCCCGACTTGGGAGAGGGATTTAGGGTGAGGGTCTTGATTAATGCAAGAGGTCTATTGGGCCAAATTAGGCAACCCCAATCCATCGCCGCCAGGGCTGTAACCAGCAAGGAATTGATCAAAAAAGGGATGAATCCAATAAAGAATTCAGAAATCAAAAATAGAGCAGTAAAAATAGAGCAGTAAAAAATAAAAAAGGACTGCCTAGGCAGCCCTGGATGATTCCTTAGATGATGGATTCTTTAGAGATCGAAGGGAAACTTAATGTTGATTGACCAAAAGAAGACTTGCTGAGAACGGATCCCCTGAAAAATGAGAATCCGTGAGTCTTGGGGTGGTGGGTCAATTACAGGTTGGTGAGCCAAGTTACAACGCCATGGCCGGTGACCAATTCCACAGCCAGGGCAGACAGGAAGCCAATCATTGCCAGGCGGCCGTTCAGTTGTTCGGCGTATTGGGTGAAGCCCACACGCTGCACGTCGTCTACATAGACCTTGGGTTCAACGGCGAAGTTGTTCAAACGACCCAGTTCTTCCGTGGTGTAGCCGCGTTGCGTCATGGTGGTTGCTCTCGGTTGGGGTGCTGTAAACAATTGTAACTGCTTTTTAAGAAATGTAAAGAGGTTTGTAACTCGTTTTTAACTCAGGGGCTGCCCGATCGCCCCGTGATCCCAAATACCAACGCAAAACTGCCCGATCGCCCTCGGCCACCCATGCCACAATAGTCACTGGTTTTGCCGGATCGTGACGATTACTCTGGGGCCGTTTGTTGGCTGCATCCGTCACTGGCTGCATTCCCCGCCACCAGCCCCAGCCCGATCGCCCGGCCAGACAACTTTTGAACGTCCTGTCTTGTAACACAGGCTTGTGCGATGGAACCGCTTTACGAGTATGCGTGGCTCGTGCCGGTCTTGCCGTTGCTTGGTGCAGCGCTGGTCGGCCTGGGTCTGATTTCCTTTAACCAATTCACCAACAAGCTGCGGCAAATTAACGCGATCGTCATCCTCACCACGATCGGTGGGGCCATGACCATGGCCTTTGCCCTGTTTTGGAGCCAACTCAACGGCCACGAAGCCTTCGCCCGCAGCATCGAATGGGCAGCCGCCGGAGACTTCCACATCACGATGGGCTACACGATCGACCACCTGAGCGCCCTAATGTTGGTGATTGTCACCACCGTGGCGTTCTTGGTGATGATCTACACCGATGGCTACATGGCCCATGATCCGAGCTATGTGCGGTTCTATGCCTACCTCAGCCTGTTCAGCTCCTCGATGCTGGGCCTGGTGATCAGCCCCAACCTGGTTCAGATCTATGTGTTCTGGGAACTGGTGGGGATGTGCTCCTATTTGCTGATCGGCTTTTGGTTCGATCGCAAACCCGCCGCCGAAGCTTGCCAAAAGGCCTTCGTGACCAACCGGGTGGGTGACTTTGGCCTGTTGTTGGGGCTGTTGGCGCTCTACTGGTGTACCGGCAGCTTTGACTTCAACGTGATGGGCGATCGCCTGCAAGAGCTGGTGTCTTCCGGCTCCCTGAGCGCGGGCGTGGCCAGCCTGTTCTGCATCCTCGTATTCCTCGGCCCCGTCGCCAAGTCTGCCCAATTCCCGTTGCATGTCTGGCTACCGGACGCAATGGAAGGCCCCACGCCGATTTCTGCCCTGATCCACGCGGCAACGATGGTGGCGGCGGGCGTGTTCCTGATTGCCCGGATGATTCCGGTGTTTGAAGGACTGCCCGACGTGATGACCGTGATCGCCTGGACGGGTGGTTTCACGGCCTTGCTGGGCGCTTCGATCGCCATCACCCAAAACGACATCAAAAAAGGCCTCGCCTACTCCACCATGTCCCAGTTGGGCTACATGGTGATGGCTATGGGCGTGGGCGCATCCAGCGCCGGGATGTTCCACCTAATGACCCACGCTTACTTCAAGGCGATGCTGTTCCTCGGTTCCGGCTCCGTGATCCACGGGATGGAAGCGGTGGTGGGCCACAACGCCGTGTTGGCGCAGGATATGCGCTTGATGGGCGGTTTGCGGAAATATATGCCGATTACGGCGGGCACGTTCTTTATTGGAACGCTGGCCATTTGCGGAATTCCGCCCTTTGCCGGGTTCTGGTCGAAGGATGAAATTCTGGGTCTGACCTTTGAGGCTAACCCGGCTCTCTGGGCGATCGCCTGGGTGACGGCTGGTGTGACGGCGTTCTATATGTTCCGGATGTACTTCAACACCTTTGAAGGCGAATTCCGGGGCAATGACAAGGCGATCCAAGAACAACTGTTGGCGGCGGCCGCTGTGCCCGTGCCCGTGGAAGTTGCCCCGAACTTCGGCCCCGGCGCGATGGATCCCAAGGAACTGAGCCACGACCACGACCATCACCACGCCCACGAGCCGCACGAGTCGCCCACCACGATGGTACTGCCTCTGGTGGTGTTGGCGATTCCCTCGATGCTGATTGGGCTGTTGGGTGTGCCCTGGAACAACCTGTTTGAGCATTTCCTGGAGTCGCCCCACGCCGCCGAGCACGCGGAGCACGCCTTTAACCTCACCGAGTTTTTGGTGATGGGCGGCAACTCCGTGGGCATTGCGCTGATCGGGATTACCTTGGCTTCCTTGATGTATTTCAAGAAGTCGATCGACCCCAGCGCGATCGCCCAAAAGATTCCCTTCTTCTATCGCCTGTCCCTGAACAAGTGGTACTTCGATGAAATCTACGATCGACTGTTTGTCCAAGGCAGCCGCCGCCTGGCCCGCCAGGTGATGGAAGTGGATTTCCGAATCGTCGATGGCGCGGTGAACCTGACCGGTTTCGTCACCCTGATTTCCGGCGAAGGTCTGAAGTACTTCGAGAACGGTCGCGCCCAGTTCTACGCGCTGATCGTGTTTGCGGCGGTCTTGGGCTTTGTGGTGCTGTCGGGCATCACGGGCTAGCGGTCTTTTGCTTTGTGGTGCTCTCGGGCATCACCCATTAACAACTGAATTGACGGTTGAACGACCTGTTGAATTGCCGGTCAATTCATCACCCCCTGAACTGGTTCCTGGTTCAGGGGGTTTTTTGTTGAGCGATCCAAACCCTTGAACTCAGCCTGATAGAAATTCCAGTATCCCCACGTAGAGCTAGGGAATTTTCCCCAAACCCATGACAGTCAACAAAGCTTGATTGTTGAACTGTTAGTGGCTAATGGTGAAGTATTTGGGGGGTAGGGCTGACAACACTCTACCGATAGTGAATCTGAATTTGCTAGACTCGGAATATGTTCATACTTAAGTGTTATTAAGTGCCTTTTTTTACACCAATTTGCTGGTGCTCGTGGTTGCCCCCTGGTTGTCATCACAAACCTTCGCGACTGATGAGCCAGAATTGGCAGAACTTGTCAGGAATTGGCGCTGACCAATGCAAATCCCTACTGAATTGATGTTGATTAAGTTGCTCAACTGTAATCATCAAGCAGCGGCCCTCAACAGCGATCACACAGCTATCACTGAGACTGATGGCTGCGATTTCAGTGAGTGAAGGTTCCGGGCTAATGCGGCAGGTTGGTGATCAGTTTGGAATGAGCAATTTCCAACATTCAACCCCATTTAACGTATTGTTTCTGTTTCATTGCATCTACAACCGATGGGTTTTCGGCACAACTCCACCATGGACGCTCTCCTGCCCTCCTCTCCTCTTTCTGCCATGAGCGATCGATCTGCCAGCCGCCATCAGTCCGATTCTCAGGGACTGGGAGCTTCGCCTGCGCCCAAGGGTGAACTTCCAAGCCGTTTAACGGTTCCGCAAATTCAAGACATTATTTTTCAGCATCTGATTCGATCGGTGCAGAATCTTTCGCCGGAGGAAGTTCTGCACGAATTTTGCTGCTTGTTTATCAACTGCTGTGACACAACCGATAGCAAGCCTTTACATGCTTTATATCAATTGGTTTTTCTCAATAATCAAGAGGCCTTTCAAACTACTCTCAAGCGGTCTTGCTACATCTTGATTAATAACTGGGCTAGTCGTCGGAATGAGGCTTTTATTTATCGCCTGATTGCGATGTTTGAGCATTCCCATGAACATAGTGATAGCGCGTCCTTGTCGTTGAATCGGGTGCGCCAGTGGGTTGCGGATTTCATTAGTAGTAATGACTATGACGAGCTAAAACTTTTCATTGCGCGTCACGAGCTAGATCATTCCCAAGCTTCTGACCAAAGTCAGTCAGAAATGACGGCCACGCGCACTCGATTGCAGTCCGATCAGATTACAGCAACTGCTATTACACCTGATGAGCAGCATTGGAGCAGTCGTTACGTGGGGCAACTGTTGGTGGCCCAATCGGTGGATCCCAACAACCCCTTAGAGCAACGGGAAGCGGCGGCGGCCTATGCGCGACAGTGGCGGGAGCGTTTTAAGTTTGATTTGGCGATGTATATGGCCAAGTCTCAATCGAGCCGGAGCGATCGAGAGCGCCTGAAAAATCCAACCAATTTGGGTGATCAGGTGCTCAAAATTGTGAAGTCAATTGTTTTGCGGACGGGAAAATATAGCTACTCCAGTTTGGCCAATTTGTTTTTGCAACAAACGGAAGGGCTGAGGTATCACGGCTATAAAAAAAGTCTGCTGAAATACATCATCTTGGAAAGTACCCAAGATCACATGACGAAGGTGGTTCGCCAAAAGTTACAAGACAAGTTAGCGAGCTTGCTGGCGGAACATCATGATGAGGTGATTACGGAAGATTTGCAGGCGGAGACCTGCCGCCACTTAATTCAGTTTCTGACGACGGAAGATTTGCATAATCCCTCGCGGCTTTTTCTGCTCATTTTGTCGAATGGCAGTGCGTTAACGCTGACCATTTTTCTGTTGAAGTTGGTTTTGATTGCCCCCAGCACCCGATCGCACTTGGATTTGTGTATTGCGCGATTGGTGAAATATTACGAACAGTTTGATGAGGAAAAATGTCGCTGGGCCATTTATTTCTTTGACATTTTCAATGTGACGTTTGCAATTTACACGGAAAATGTCCAGTACAACCTGGTTTCGATCGATGGGCCGGAGCCATTACCCTTGGCCCCGGAAACCACCCAGAAGGAAGATCGGGTGGTGTTTGAAGGGTTGTATGACAATGAGTTGCGCCGCAGCCTGCGATCGGCCCAGTTAGATCGCTATCGACTGTTTTTACAAATGGCTCCCCATGCTCAGTTGCCGTCCACGGGGGATTTGTTGGAAACGGATCCGGTGCTCGCGGACTCGCTGATTGCCGATGGGCCCGATCGCTAGGGGGCTTCAGGCCCTTTGCGTTTGGTGATCGTTTCCGTTTCGATCGAGCCGTCCTCTTGCACCCAAGCCAGCCGCCCGATGCGACGGGCCCGGGCGCGATCGCGGGCCGACTCCCGCGTCACGGTGGGTTGCAAGTCCAATTCCACCCGAATCAAGCTGGGGGCTTCCGTGCGCAGACGACGGGCATAGACAAAGGCCGCAGCCCGGGCGCGGGGCCCCGCCGGAACCACCAACCAGTCACTGGCGGGCAGTTGATTGGGCAGGCGCTCGCCGCTGGAAAGAACGCGGTGCAAGGGTTCCAGATTTAAACAAAAGCCAATGCCGGGATAGCTGTTGCCGTCGGGGTCGTATAGGCCCAGCAGTTGATCGTAGCGCCCCCCTTGACCGAGGATTTCGTGGCCGGTGTCGGCGCTGCTGATCGCTTCAAAGACGATGCCGGTGTAGTAGTCAAAGGTTTGAATGAGGCTCAGATCCAGGACGATCGGCAGGGTTTGTTCGGTGGCTCGACCGTAATCTTGCAGCAGGTCAACGGTGGTTTTGAGCCGATCGAGCATGGCTTGCTGGTCGGGGGTTAAGTCCAGTTGGCCCACCTGTTGAATCACGTCCATGGGGCGGCCGCGCAGATCAAACAAAATCAAAGCCCGATCGCGCAGGGCGGGGTCAAGGGGCATGGCTTCGATGGCCAGGCGATCGAGCCGCGCCATGGCCGAACGCACCCGATCGCGCCAGGGTTGGGGGAAGGGTTCCAGGAGCGATCGAGTCAAGCCCGCCTCACTCAAAAGCAAATGCCAATCGGCTACGCCCGATCGCTCCAGACAGTCCGTCAGCAGCAACAGCACCTCCACATCAGCCGCCACGCCCCCAACACCCAACAGCTCCACCCCCGATTGGAAAAACTCCTGCTGGCGGCTGGCGCTGCCCTTGGGGGGCTTGCGAAACACATTGGCGCTGTAGCAAAGGCGCTGGGGGTGAGTCACGCCGGCCATGCGGGTAACGGCGGCCCGGGCGATCGAAGCCGTCAGCTCCGGCCGCAGCCCCAGATCCTCACTTTCGCTGTCATAGATTTGAATCACCTTGTCCCGGCGCACCGAACCGCCCGCCACCAATGTATCGACCCGTTCCAGGGTGGACGTGACAATCCACTGATAGCCCCAGCGCTGAAACACGTCTTGTAGCTTGGTTTCGATCCAATGCTTCTGGGCCACATCAAGGGGCAACAGATCGCGCGCGCCGGTCGGGGGTTGGTGAATTGCCATGGTGTCAGGGGGGAAACGGAATCGATCGGGCAGTGAACATCGGCCCCCTACTTCTTACGGCCAAACAGGCCCCCAAACAACCCACCGCCGGGTTTATCTTTGCCGCCCCCGATTGTTTTGGGCTGTGGTTTGTTGGGTTTGGCGGTTTGGCCCGTAGCTTGGCCCGTGGCTTGGCCGCCCGTGGCGCGATCGAGTTCCTGCTTAGCGGCCAGGGCGATCGCATTGCGCGGATCAATCGCCAACGCCCGTGTCAAATGCACCTTGGCCAAGGTTCCTTGCTTTTGAGCCAAATACACCTTGCCCAACCAGGCATGGCAATCGGCATTGTTCCCATCAATCTTCAGCGCATCCTTCAACTCCTGCATCGCCATCGCAAATTGGCCCTTTGCGGTTAATTCCTCCGCCCGTTGCAAAGCCCGCACCACAAACTGCGTATTGCTGGCGGCTCCTTCTCGGGCCCCCGTGGTTTCCCCGCCGCTGGTGGGGGTGGGGGCGGGTCGCTGGGCCGGCGGCGGGGGAGCAGCCGCCGGACGCGCTGGGCTGGCGCTGCCCGATGTGGTTTTGAGCAGGTAAACCAAATTCAGTTCGCTGATTTCGGCAATCCGGTTCAGCACCTGTTCCAAATCGTCGTATTGGTTGGCCGTGAGGGTTTGTAACGCCTTGAGATACGTGCCCTGTACATTGGCAGCCTGACTTAGCTCGCGGGCCAGGGCCCCTTGGATGGCCACCTTGTTGGACTGCTGGGGCAAGCGGCTATGCAATGTGCGCAACACGGCCTCGTAATCTGCCCGCTTGGCATCGTTGGAGAGGGTAGCGTAGGCGGGGTTCACCAGCCGCGACATCAGTTGCTGGGCATAGGCTTTGCCCTGAGCATTGGCAGCGGAGCAGGTGTCGGGATGCAGTTGGGGGGCAATTTGTAAAAACCGCTTGCGCACGGTTTTGGGATCTGTCCCCAACGGAATGCCCAGGATGGCATAGTGATCCGTCACATCGTGACCAAAAAGCCCTCGTTGAATCTCGAATGACATAGCGCGCCGCCGGTGCTGTGAGTCGCTAAAGGGGGATGGGAGCAGGAGAAGTAGACGAGACAGGGGCAGAGCCTGGCCGGATAGAGCCGGGCTGAATGCCGTTGGGATGGATGCAGCCTGAGGGGCAATCGGAAAGATCGCCGTTGAATTGCTATTTGGTTAATCGCTATCTAGTATCGCTATCTAGTAGTGTATCGGGTTCCTGGGTTGACCATGGTGATCAGTGACTATGGTGATCTTGGTTACGGGTGGGGACTGAGGAATCTGGCGGTTGATTAACCCCCAATGGGCGCTACTGACCAACTTTCGGCCAGGTGGCGGGGGGCTGGTGCCACAGGTCAAGCTGGGGAACCGTTGCCAGGGCCGCACAGAGTTGATCGTGTAGGTGGCCGTTGGTGGCCACGAGTCGGCCGCTGCTGGGATTGACGGGGCTGCCATCGTAGGCGCTGACTTGGCCGCCAGCCTCTTGCACTAATACGATGCCGGCGGCAATGTCCCAAAGGGAGAGGCCCCGTTCCCAATAGCCATCCAACCGCCCACAGGCCACATAGGCTAGGTCGATCGAGGCGGATCCGCCGCGTCGTACCCCTTGGGTTAAGTGGGTGAGGTAGCAGAATTCAGGATAGTTGGTGTCGTTGGTGTCGCGGCGATCGTAGGCAAAACCGGTCACCAATAGGCTGCGGCTTAGTTGATCGGTGCGTGATACCCGCATTGGGATCCGATCGCGCGTGGCCCCGAGTCCTTTGGCCGCTCGAAACAGTTCCCCGCGCTCAGGATCGGCCACGACCCCAACGATCGGTTGACCCTGAAAGAGCAGCCCGATCGAAACGGCAAAAAACGGGTATTGGTGAGCAAAATTGGTGGTTCCATCCAGGGGATCAATCGCCCAAAGATAGTCACTGTTTTGGGTTCCCCCGATCGCCCCGGACTCTTCCGCCAAAATGGGAATTTGCGGACAGTGGCGACTCAGTACCTCAATGGTGGCGGTTTCCGAGGCGCGATCGGCCGCAGTCACCAGGTCGCCCGATCGCCCCTTTTCCTCGGCCTCAATTTTGCCCAAAAACGATCGCACCACTGCCGCTCCGGCCAGGGCCGCTTCCGTGGCAATTTCCAGCAGTCGTTGCAACGTTGCCTGATCCGGTAACTGACTCATGCTTTAATCTCATGCTTCAATCCGACGTTGTTTAAGGTTATGCATCCTGCAAAAGCTGTTGATTAACCTCGCAGTCTGTTTCCGCCAGTTAGGAGGGGTTTTGGCGACGGAATTCGCTGGGCCGCAACCGCATGGGCGATCGGGGATCCCAAACACCCAACTCCAAAATCCGCGCATATTCCTGGGCGTAGAAAATGCGGCGATCGTACTTCAGCAGCCCCGATCGACTGGCCGGAACCGCACAGCCCGCCTTGGTCAGTTGCTCATTCACAAGCTGCCCATCCCGCCAAACATAGGCCAAGAGTCGCCCGAGGCGATCGCGTGCTTCCCCGGACTCAAATTCCAACCAAACCGTTTGCCCCGCCACCAACTCCATCAGGGTTTGTTGAGCCTTAATCCCCCAGGGCTGTTGGCGCAAGTCCGGAGCATCAATGCCCAGAAGGCGGACGGTTTCCAGCCGCTTGGCATCGGCTCCCGTGCCGCGCACCTCCAGGGTGTTGCCGCTGGGCACGCGGTTCACCACCACCTGCACCCCGGTGAGGGACGAATTGCCACAACCGGTGAGCAACCCCAGGATCAGGCTAAGGGCGATCGCCCTGCGCCAGGGGTGGTTGCGAATGACTGGGGGGAGTGGCCCGGTGCGGGGTTGAGTGGGTATGTTGGCGAGCTGTTTGGGGCTGGTGGCTGTCCCGATGTGTGGGATTGCTGATGGGGTCGCGAATGGGCTGGCTGATGGGGTGCTCGATCGCCCTTGGAGCAACGGTTGACCCCGATCCAGGGGCTTAATCTTCATCCAGGGGCAGGCCGCGGCGGACTTTGCCCTTGCCAAAATAGCGGCCAAATTGCAGTTCATATACTTCGTCTTCGTCCTGGGTTTCCACCACCAGATCCGATTCGGCATAGCTGACACAAAGCAAGGCATAGCCCCGATCGCGCAAAGCAGGCGACAGGCCCATGGCCTCCGGCTGGCTCAGTTTGCCTTCCAGCACGCGCACCGCACAGGCCGTGCAAGCCCCGTTGCGACAGGAAAAAGGTAGTGTTGCCCCTTGATTTTCCGAGGATTGCAAAATGTAGCGATCGCCGGGCACTTGCACTTCATGAACCGTGCCCCGCTGGCGGTTATGAATCCGCACCCGATAGGTTTGGGTGGCGGTCGATCGATCTTCAGCACTGTAGGTCATGGGGGATTTGGGCATCTAGGGGCCAACCAGCACAGCGCGATCGGGTCGCAGGGATTGCCGCCGCGCTGAAGCTAGATTTTATCGTTCTCTTCCCATAACCGGCATCAGCCTGATAAGATAACGTCCTGTCATCTGGAGAGATGGCCGAGCGGTTGAAGGCGCAGCACTGGAAATGCTGTTTAGGGGTAACTCTAACGAGGGTTCGAATCCCTCTCTCTCCGTTTTTGTGATCGCGTTTTGCGATCGAGCGACCTAAACCACAAGAACGACGCTGTACTAAGCTGGCAGAGTCGTTTAGTTGCCAATCAGTTGCCAAAGTTGTCATGGTGACATCTGCCAATCAGACTCCTGAGCAGTCTGCCAATTCGGCCTTGGGTGATTCCAGCGACGGAGCAGCCCCCATCAGGGCGATCGCCCTAGAGCAGCACGAGGTGCAAAACAGCGTGCGCCAGGCGGGAATTAATCCCAATTTCTGGTACGCGGTGGCTTGGTCTAGCCAGTTGGCAGCGGGGCAAGTGTTGGGCGTGGAAGTGTGGCAGCAAAAAATAGCCCTCTATCGGGATCGATCGGGAGCCGTCCAGGCCCTCGAAGATGCCTGCCCCCATCGCGGCGTGGAACTGAGCCGGGGCAAGGTGATGGGCGACCATCTCGCCTGTCGTTACCATGGCTGGGAGTTTGACGGAGCGGGCCAATGTCGCAAGATTCCCTACTTGCCACCGAGCCAAAAGCTGCCCTGTGCCCAAGCCCAGAGCTATCGAGCGGTCGATCGCTACGGGATCATTTGGGTGTTTCCCGGCGACCAGAGCCTAGCGGATCAAATGCCGCTGCCGGAAATTCCTGAATTTGACGATCCCCAATGGCTGGCCGTGCCGGTGACGGGACAGTTTCGGGCCCATTTTTCGGTCTGTAATGAAAACTCGATGGATGTGTTCCACGGGTTTTTGCACGAAGAATTGCAGGGTTGGTTTGATCCGGTGTTGCTGAAGCTCAAGGACGAAGGCAACGCGATCGTGGCCGATTACCAAGTGTCCTATAAGGGGCAAATGGCCAAGTTTTTGGGCTTTACGGAGTCGGCCGATCAAGTCACCACCAAAACTGTGACGGTGCAATATCGCTATCCGCACTTTTTCAGTCGCCTAGAAGGGGTTTCGAGCCTTTATCTAATGCGCCTGCCGGTGGGGCTGCGGGAGAGCCGATCGTTTGCGATTTTCTTTTTGCGGTTAGGGCTGCCCGGTTGGCTGGTGCAGGCGTTGCGGCCCTGGGCTGCCAAGCTCATTGAGCAAAAAATCTTTATGCGCTTTCTGAATCAAGACATTGAAATGATGGAAAGCGAGCAACGGGCGATCGATCGCGATCCGCAACGGCGGTATGTGGAAATCAATCCGGCAATTATTGCGGTTCAGCGCATGATTTTGCGCCAATATCAGCAATTTTTGAACGGCCAAGCCAAACCCTCGCGGTGAAGCAACGCCAACAAACAAACTGGATCACCAACCCGAAGCGGATCAGAAACCTTAAGCGGATCGAAAATTTGTGATGTAGATCACTCTTTGATCCTGAACGGGGGATCACCACAGCGTCCCAATCACAACCGAATTGCCCCCATGCCCAAACTCGCGATCGGGGCCAGAAAACCTTGACAGAGACCTAGCTTCCAATCCCGATCAATCGGTAAACTAGGTTACGATCGCACCGATCGAAGTCATGTTGTGGTAGAGCTTTCCTTCGATGTGATCGTTTGCCCACCGTTTACTCTTCGCCTTTAGAGGTTCCTGCTCGTGCGATCGCGAAACGCTTCCCAAATTGACTCTTCGATCGTGCCTGTGACGCGGCGCACGGGCGCTTATGCTCTGCTCGATAGCCTGTGCCGTCATGGTGTGAAGCACATTTTCGGCTATCCCGGCGGCGCGATCCTGCCGATCTATGACGAACTCTACGGCTTTGAAGTATCGGGCCAACTGAAACATATTTTGGTGCGCCATGAACAGGGCGCGGCCCACGCGGCGGATGGTTACGCCCGCGCCACCGGTCAGGTAGGGGTTTGCTTCGGAACTTCTGGCCCCGGAGCCACCAACCTGGTGACGGGGATTGCCACGGCCCACATGGACTCGATTCCCTTGGTGGTGATTACAGGCCAAGTACCGCGCACGGCGATCGGGACTGATGCGTTCCAAGAAACGGATATTTGGGGCATTACGCTGCCGATCGTTAAGCATTCCTACGTGGTGCGCGATCCGGCCGATATGGCGGCGATCGTGGCGGAAGCGTTCTATATCGCCTCTTCCGGTCGTCCGGGCCCGGTGCTGATTGACGTGCCCAAGGATGTGGGCCTGGAAGAATTTGACTATGTGCCGGTGGAGCCAGGATCGATCCGGCCGGCGGGCTACAAGCCGACCGTGAAGGGCAACCCGCGCCAAATCACCCAGGCGATCGAACTGATTCGCCATAGTCAGCGTCCTTTGCTCTATGTGGGTGGTGGCGCGATCGCAGCCGGGGCCCATGCGGAAATTGCCCGTTTGGCCGACCATTTCCGCCTGCCCACCACCACGACTCTGATGGGTAAGGGGGCCTTTGATGAGCATCACCCTCTGGCCTTGGGCATGTTGGGGATGCATGGCACGGCCTACGCCAACTTCGCCGTGACCGAGTGCGATTTGTTGATTGCGGTGGGGGCGCGGTTTGACGATCGCGTCACCGGCAAGCTCGATGAGTTCGCCAGCCGCGCCAAGGTGATCCACATCGACATCGACCCGGCTGAGGTGGGCAAAACCCGCGTGCCTGATGTGCCGATCGTCGGTGATGTGAAGCAGGTGCTGATTGAACTGCTCGATCGGGTGCGGGAGCTGGAAATCGTCAGCGATCCGGCCCAAACGGCCGCTTGGCACACCCGCATCAACCAATGGAAAACCGACTATCCCTTGGTAGTCCCCAGCTACGACAACGAAATCGCCCCCCAAGAAGTGATCGTCGAACTGGGTCGCCAAGCCCCCGATGCTTACTACACCACCGATGTGGGGCAGCACCAAATGTGGGCAGCGCAGTTCTTGAAGAACGGCCCCCGTCGTTGGATTTCCAGCGCTGGCCTGGGAACCATGGGCTTCGGGATTCCGGCGGCCATGGGCGCGAAGGTGGCCTTGCCAGATCACCAGGTGATTTGTGTGGCCGGCGATGCCAGTGTGCAAATGAACATCCAGGAGCTGGGAACCCTGGCCCAGTTTGGAATCAACGCCAAGACCGTGATTGTGAACAACGGCTGGCAAGGGATGGTGCGCCAATGGCAGGAAGCCTTCTATGGTGAGCGCTACTCGTCTTCCAACATGGAAGTGGGGATGCCCGACTTTGGCAAGTTGGCCGAAGCCTTTGGCATCAAGGGCATTTTGGTGACGGAGCGCAGCCAGCTTGCGCCGGCCGTCGCAGAAATGCTGGCTTATGATGGCCCGGTGCTGTTGGATGTGCGGGTGCGGCGCGATGAAAACTGTTACCCGATGGTGGCTCCTGGTAAGAGCAATGCCCAAATGTTGGGTTTGCCGGAAGTGAAGCGGGAAACCCCCGTGAGCCACCAAACTTGCACCAACTGTCAGACGGATAATCACCCGAGCCACCAGTTCTGTTCCCATTGCGGGGCCAAGCTGTAGGGCTTGAGAGTTGGCTAGGGGCTGTTGAAAGAGCCTGTTGGATCTATCGGAGTTGGCTCTAGTTGGATCTAAATAGACCGCTTTCGATGGGTCTATCCGATCAAAAACAATCAACAGGTTTCAACGGCCCGGCTCGCAATCACTGCCCAAGTCTGAAATTACAGCGGCGATCGACCCATTCTCCATACCCAGATCTACGCGATCGGGCTGGAGATGAGTTGATGGCCGCTCTTTGTTGTGGGTTTGGATTCCCGGTTTCCCGATTGCCTGGCCCTCGCTGACGATCGCGTTACGGATCGTGCTCTTCAATCTATTTGATCTATTCAGTTTGATCTATTCAATGTTTGTTTGATGATTTGATCGATACTCCTCCTGGATATGGTTGCCATGCCCTCTGATTCGCCCTGCAATTCCCAAGCCCCATCCCCGATCGCCCCTGGAACCCCGATCGAGACTGAAACACCCAAGCGGCAATTACGGATAGAAAATAACGATCTAAGTAGTGATTTATACATCTCATGGGAGGACTATCACCGGGTGATCGAACGGTTAGCCTGTTCAGTGCATCAATCGGGCTGGGCATTTGACCAAATTGTCTGTTTAGCCCGTGGGGGCCTGCGAGTGGGTGATATTTTCTCGCGCCTGTTTCACAAACCCTTAGCCATTCTGTTTGCCAGTTCCTATGCCGGAGAGTTGGGGCGGGAACGGGGGCAGCTCAAATTTGCCCAAAGCTTGGCCATGACGGGCGATCGCCTGGGGCCGAGGGTGTTGGTGGTGGATGATTTGGCCGACTCGGGAGCAACCCTGAAGGCTTCGATTCAGTGGCTGCGCGATCGCTACGATCTCAGCGACCTGCGCACGGCCGTGATTTGGTACAAGGGCTGTTCATCAATCGCCCCGGATTATTACGACTGTTATTTACCCCATAATCCCTGGATTCATCAGCCATTTGAGCGCTATGACGTGATGGAACTGGCTGAGCTTGCTTGCTCGATCGAGGCAGATTAATCAAAGTTAACGACAATTCATGGGGCGATCGCATGACCGGGGGGCACTATTGGGGCATGTTACGCTTGAGGCGGAGCCTGAAATCTCGAAAATTCTCCGTAATTACTCGGATGACAAATCCAGTGCCATAATATTCTGAACATGACCAGATTCAACGATGGCAACCCCCTAGGGGGCTAAACCCCACTGAACCCTCCGTTAACTCTGTAATAACGTGGATGGTCAGTTCCGTTGTTCCGTTGCAATCCAGTTCCTTTCCTTCTCTGGTGGTTCCCGAATTCGGCTTTTGCGGAGGGACGCATCTGGATTCTGCCCTGCCATGATCGCGCTCCCGCTTGTATCCCTTGTCGTAGTAGAGGTTGGCTATGGAGAATCAACCGTCTCCCAGCACAGATCGATCGGTCTCAGGACAGCCAGCAGCGCGGCCCCGGTCGATCGGCCTTAAGCCCCTGGGTCAATACCTTGTGGAGGCGGGTTTGCTCGCGCCCGCTCAAGTCACGGTTGCTCTGAATGATCAGAGTGTGACGGGGTTGCGGTTTGGGGAAATTTTGTCGAAACGGGGTTGGGTTCGCGAGCAAACCATCGAATATTTCATGGACAAAGTGATCGAGCCGGAACGTCGATCGCTCCGTCAGTCCATGGCTGTGGCAACCCAGCGCACCAGTGCCGCCCGGGCCGCCGCGCCCGCCAGTCCCCACCGCAAAGGGTTTGTGCGATCGGCCTCGACCTCGGTGGAACCTAACAAGCGGCCCCCGGCTCCCCCATCCGCCAGAATGCCGATTGCTGTGTCTGATCCGGCGGGCAGTTTCCGCACCGATGATGCTAGTTTGCGCCACCGCAAGCATTACGGCCCCACCAGCGCAAAAACCACGGCGGGCTTAACTCCACCACCGCCGCCGCCGCCTTCCTTTCCACCACCGCCGCCCCCACCCGATCGCCCCCGCGATGGTGAGGAGTCCCCGGAAATTACCACCTGTAATGGTGTGTCTGCGTCCGACGATTTTCGAGACGCGGCTGAGAATTTGGTCTGGATTGGCTAGCAAGTCGCTCAAGGTGAGTTAGAGCGCGACTAGGAATCATGAGGGCGTTTGGGTAGTGCCCTAATTTAGGCACGATCAGCTCGTGAAAGCCTTGCAATGTCAGCGCTCACTCGCTGTCAATCATCACCTCACAGGCACTCCCCAACTTCAGACCATCCGCCCCAGCAGGGCGGGGCTTTTTTCCTGTTTGGGGTTAGCTTCCCAATTTGAAAGCCTCTAAGAACAGGCCGTAAACCATTCCTAATTTCAGTAAATTCAAAACCGACAGCCACAGGGGCGATCGCCCGTTGAAATCTGTAGCCCGAGCATTCCAGCGGCGATAGACCACAATGCTCACCACCTCGCAGAACACCGCCAAAATGCCCGCCATGGACAAGTCCCAGGCGGCTTCCTGGCCCGCTGTGGTGATCAAGGCGGAAGCCCCAAAGAACCCCACCAACACCGCCAAACACTGTACAGAAGTGCGCCGCCAAGGATTTTGGAGCCATCCTCCTAATCCCCGGGCGATCGCGCCTAGGAGGTTGTTGAGCCTGGTATCTTGCACGGTTTCAACGCCAGCTTCAATAGTGTTAACGCCGGTTCAATTCAATATTGCATCTCAATATCGCATTCCAATATCGCATCTCAGCATCGCCTCAACAGCGCCTTAACATCGAATCGCCACCAACTCGCCATCGAATTGCCACCAAGTCGCTACTAAATCAAGACTCAAACAAGACCCGCTAGCAGTTAGGTTCCGAGCTTGGCGGCTGCCAACGATCTGCAATCACGAGCTGGCCAACCTTACCCCAAACAAATCTGGGGCCGATCCTGGACTGATTCCCAACCCATCCTGAGCAGCCCTGAAAAGAGCTGAGATCTAGGAATGGGATTTGGGAATGATGATCGGGAACCGCTTGGGGAATCGCATTTTCGGCTGAACTCTCAGTCAAAGCTAGTTAAATCCTGCTAAAAAGTTCCGGCGAATTTTTGCTTAGTCTTCTCCGGATGATCCACCGCGATCGCACCAAAACGCCGCTAAAATGACGGCAGTTTTGCGCACCCATCCCCGATGATTGCGCTACGGCAGTTGCACCTAGTGGTTTTCCCCGCCGATGCGGCCGGGTCGCTGTGCTCTGCTTTCCATGGTCAGAACGGTCAGATTGGTGTCTGGGCAGCCACCCCACACCGCACTCCCAGCGGTTCTCAGAGCCTCATCAAGTGGAGATCGCCCTGCCAGAGCCACCTGAGTGCCCCTGCCCGATCGCCCATTCAGTGCGCTACTCTCTCATCAACTCTCCGCCCTTGACCCCCTTTTGAGGAATTCCGTGTCCACTCGCCATTCCAACCGCGCCTCCTCACCCTTGACCGATCGACATCCCCAAACCAACGCTACCGATATGTCTCGCTCCCCAGCGCCGCAACCCAAGCCTCGGGCCAATCGCTTCCGCTGGTTCTGGTTGTTGTTTAGCCTCTTGGGCGTGGCCACCATCTCCGCAACCACGGGGGCGTTGCTGGCCGTTTCCCTCAGTTCCCCCAGCCTCAGTCAGCGGGAATTGAGCAAAGAGGAAAAGGCGGTTTTTGGGAACAATCAACCCATTTCCAGCCTGGGTCTGCAACTGCCGCAGCTCACCCGGCCGGTCAATATTTTGGTGCTGGGGATTAAGGTCATTACCTCCGACGTGGATGATAGCCTGAGTCGCAAGTATGGCTACCATGCGCTGGTGAACTCCTTTGAGGGTCTGTCGGACACGATGTTTTTGGTGCGGTTTGACCCCAGCCAGAAAAAACTATCGGTGCTGTCGATTCCTCGGGATACGCGGGCTTGGGTGGATGGCCTGGGGATGACCAAAATTAATGCTGCTAACAGTCGTGGGGGGCCGGCCCTGAGCGCCAAGGCGGTGAGCGAGCTGCTGGGGGGTGTGCCGATCGACCGCTACATGCGGATTAATGTCCAAGGGGTGGAAAAGCTGCTGGATGCTTTGGGGGGCTTAACGGTCTATGTTCCCCGTGACATGAAGTATCAAGACGACAGCCAACACCTTTACATCAATCTGAAACAGGGACGGCAACACCTGAATGGGGAACAGGCGCTGGCGTTTTTGCGGTTCCGCCACGATGAGTATGGAGACATTGGCCGGGTCCAGCGCCAGCAGATGGCCATGCGCAGCCTGAAGGAACAGGCCCTGAACCCCACCACGCTGCTGAAGTTACCGGATATTTTGTCGGTGATTCGGGAGAATTTGGACACCAACCTCAGCATGGAGGAGATTGTGGCGCTGGCGGGCTTTGCCACCCAGGTCGATCGCCAAAATGTGCAAATGCTAGTGACTCCGGGGGATTACGGAGATATTGCCCGTTACGGCACGAGCTATTGGTTGCCCTACCCGAATCAGATTCGGGACATGATGGCTAAGCATTTTGAACATGGGGTCGGTTCTGGCGACAGTCGATCGATGTCGCAGGTGCGTGTGGCGGTGCAGGATGCCAGCGGCAATCCGGAGGCCGCCAGGGCGGTGGCGCAGCAATTAGAATCCATGGGCTATCGCCAAACGTTTGTGGCGCGGTCTTGGAAGGAAACGATCAGCACGACGCGGGTGATTGCCCAAAATGGGGATGCGGATACGGCGGAACAGGTGAAGGCGGCGATCGGGCGGGGTGATGTGCGGGTGGATAGCTCGGGCATTTTGGGATCCGACGTGACGATTCAAATCGGCAGCGACTGGCAAGGCACGGGTTCCAACGCAAATCCTTAAGCGTCCGTTCGCGGGGCCTCGCAATTGCGGCCGCTGCAATGGCCCTTAAAATGGCCTTTTTTCCATGGGTTTTGTCATGGCTGATGTGCGATCGCCCCTAGACCACTCACCACACCAGGAAGCTCAAGCCGATCGGGGGGATTTTCCAAGATCTTCCAGGTTGCGATGGGACTGGGAATCCCATTGGTGGTGGATTCTGGGGGCGATCGTGCTGGCGGGGGCGATCGTTCGATTTTGGCACTTGGGCCACCTGAACACCTTGGTGTTTGATGAGGTTTACTTTGCCCAGTTCGCCCGCGATTACTTGGTGGGCAAACCTGTTGAAGATGGCCATCCCCCCCTCAGTAAGTATCTGATTGCGATCGGGATTGCCATCAGTGAGCATTTTCAGTGGGGGCGCGACAACACCAACCAAGCAACCGGTTCCCTGCTAGCCACGGTCAGCTATCGCTGGCTGAATGCGCTGGTGGGATCTTTGATGCCGTTGGTGGTGGCCTGGTTGGCTTGGTTAATTTCCGGGCGGCGGCTGTTGGCCCTGGTGGCGGCGGGGGCGATCGCCCTGGATGGGCTGTTTTTGGTGGAATCCCGCTATGGGTTAAACAATGTTTACCTGGTGATCTTTGGCCTGTTGGGTCACTGTGGCTGGCTGATGGCGGCGCGGGCCATGGCCGGGCGATCGCGTTATCACTGGCAGGTGTGGGCCTGGCTGGCGGTGGCGGGCTTGGGGTTTGGTTGCACAGCCAGTGTGAAGTGGAATGGCTTGGCCTTTTTGGTGGGGGCTTGGGGCAGTTGGGCCCTGTGGCGAGTTTGGCATTGGCTCGATCGCCCTGGTTTCACGACCCGGCAATCAACCGAGCCGATCGAGAATGCCGAACCACCCGCGAGCATTGAAAACAGCCCCAGTTCCCGCACGGGCCGATCGGCCGCAAATCCCTTAACACTCCTTCAGCGCTTCAGTCCGATCCAAATGGGATTGATGTTGGGGCTGCTGCCGTTGGTGATTTATTGGCTGCTGTGGATTCCCCATGCCCAAATGAATCCCGGCAAAAGTATTTGGGAGTTTAACCAAGACTTGTTGCGCTACCACCATCGGGTTGGGGGTGATGATGCCCATCCCTACTGTTCCCGTTGGTTCACTTGGCCCCTGCTGTTGCGCCCGATCGCCTATTTCTATGCCCGCACCAGCGGCCCCAACGCCCCGATCGATTATCAAAACCCGATCCCCAAGGATCTCCCGGCCGGCACGCCAACGGTTTATGACGTACATGCCCTGGGAAATCCACTGCTTTGGTGGCTGACGGCGGGGGCGTTGGTTGTGGCCCTGTGGTGGTTGGGGCGGTGCTGGTGGCGTTCGATCGCGCAACCGGCCGCTTTGGCGAACCCCTTGGTCAGCACCGATTATTTGGAAAGTCCCGTGGTGCGGTTGGGATCCCACCGCTGGCAATTGCGACTGATGTGGGAACGATCGGGCGCGATCGGGGCCGCCGCGCGATCGCCTGAAGTTTTGATGTTGACCTATTGCCTGGTGAACTACGGGGCGAACTGGCTGCCCTGGGCCAAGGTCTCTCGTTGCACCTTTCTCTACCACTACATGGGAGCGTTTGTGTTTTCGAGCTTGGTCTTGGCTTGGCTGCTCGATCGGCTCTGGCAATCCCGCTCCGATCGCCCCCTCTCGATCGCCGCCATGATTTTGATTGGGCTGTCTTTTCTGTTTTGGCTTCCCGTTTATTTGGGTTGGCCCCTCACCCCCTTTGACTGGCAACTGCGGATTTGGGGAATTGAGGGTGTGCGCTGGTTGCCTTACTGGATTTAACGATCTTTGGGTGGGCCGCAGCGGGTCGATCGGGTCGATCATGATCAACCGTCGCGCCGCAGGAAGTCACAAGCTGCGCCTGGGTGTATCACCCCACAAGTTCCCCCGAGAATGCCAGAATCAAACCACCGTCCTCAACGATTCTGATGCCTGCGCGAAGGCTGCAACCCAGACTCGTTCAAGTCTCGGCACGTTTTTCATTTTTCATCGGAGCACTTTCGTCGGCTGCTGCAATTTGCTGCGCCGGTTTCTCTCAGCCGCAACAAATTGCAACATGGAAACCCAAGCGAGGCCTGGTTTTCCATTCCTGATCCTGACCATGCCCCACCCGCACCGTTAGACACCCTATGAAACTCGTGCAACCCATCCAGTCGATCCCGAAGCGGTTCCGACAACTACGCTTGCGCTGGTTGGTCGTACCGCTTGTCCTGCAAGTGGCCGGGGCCGTTGGACTCACGGGATGGCTCTCACTGCGAAATGGCCAGCGGGCCGTGAATGACCTCGCGGCCAGGCTCAGTGGCGAAATTGCGGCCAAGGTGGAACAGCATGTGCAGGGGTATTTGGGCACATCCGAGCTGTTTTTGCGCATTGATGCTGCATCCGTGGCGGCGGGCAACCTCAACCTCAACGACTTCGCCGCCCTTCAGCGCTACTTTTGGCATCAGGTACACATCACACCGGAGGTCTCCACCCTCTACTACGGCAACGCGGAGGGCAATTTTTTGCAGGTTGAGCGCGGCAACCCTTCCACAGTCTCCGTGCGAACAACGGCCACGGCTCCCAACTGGAGAATTTACACCCTGAATAAGCAGGGCCAGCGCGATCGCTTCGTTAGCTCCCGGCCCTACGACCCCCGCAAACGCCCTTGGTATCGGGCTGCTGTGGCTCGGGGGGGCTTGGCCTGGTCGCCCATTTATGTGTTCACGGAGCCGCCGGTTTTGGGCATTACTCCGGCCTTGCCCGTTTACACCAGCAACCCCAGTACGGTGACCGCCAGTGGCACACCGCTGACCACGGAAACACTCAAGGGTGTGCTGGCGATCGACCTTCCCTTGGAGCAGCTTTCCACTTTTTTACGGGGTCTGAAGGTAGGGCGAACCGGAGAAATGTTTATTGTGGAGCGGTTGACCGGGGCCCTCGTGGCCACGTCATCCGAGGAACCCCTGTTCTTGCGGGATGCCCAAAACCAACCCCAGCGGCTGAAACCGGAGGAGAGCCGCGATCCTCGAATTCGGGCAGCGGGTGAGTTTTTGCGGGAGCGCTTTGGCACCTATCGCCAGGTCAGCAAGCGATATCAGGGCATTGTGCGACCGAAGGGGAGCGATCGTGTCTTCATCGATGTGTTGCCCCTGGAAAATGACTATGGACTTGACTGGGTGACCGTGACGGTTGTCCCCGAGCGGGATTTCACATCCCAAATCCAGGAAAATACCCGCATCACCGCTCTGCTCTGTTTGGGCGCTTTAGGCTTGGCCGTCTTAATGGCGATCGCCACCACACGCTGGATTGTGGATCCCGTCAGTCGCATCAGCCGGGCCGCCGAAGCGATCGCTGAGGGTAATTTAAATCAGACCGCCGCCGCCAGCCCAATTCTGGAGGTCGATCGCCTGGCCGAGTCCTTTAACCGCATGGCCTTTCAGTTGCGGCAGGCCTTCGCCGCCTGGGAGGAAGCCAACCAAAATCTAGAGCTGAAGGTACAACAACGCACCGCCGCCCTCACCCTTTCGGAAGCCAAGCTGCAAGAAAAGGAACGATATTTGCGGCTAATCCTCGACAGCATTCCCCAACATGTGTTTTGGAAAGATACCGATCTGGTCTTTCAGGGTTGCAACAAAAACTGGGCAGAAGCGGCGGGGCTGGAAAACCCTGAAGCGGTGATTGGGCTAACGGATTTTGACCTGGTGCGAGATCCAGAGGCAGCGGAGGCCTTTCGGGAGCAAGATCGTCGGGTGATTGAGAGCGATCGACCCGTTTGGCACGCGATCGCCCCCAAGCAAAAACCGGGAGCCACGGGCGAAACCATTTGGCTAGATATCAGCAAAATTCCGATTCACGACAATCAACGCCGCGTGATTGGGTTGTTGGGGGTGGTGGAAGATATCACCTTACGCAAACAGGCCGAAGAAGCCCTGCGCCGGGAACAGGAAAAATCAGAGCGATTGCTGTTGAACATCCTGCCCCGCACCGTGGCCGATCGCCTAAAGCAAAATGTGCAGCCCGATGGATCTACGGAATCGGAACCGATCGCCCAACATTTTGAAGAAGTCAGCATTCTGTTTGCGGACATCGTGGGTTTCACGCCCCTTTCGTCCCAACTGCCCCCGATCGATCTGGTGACCTGGTTGAACCGCATCTTTTCCCAGTTTGACCACCTGGCAGAACGCCATCACCTGGAAAAAATCAAAACCCTCGGAGATGCCTACATGGTGGCGGCTGGGTTGCCCCTGCCCATGGAAGATCCCACCGCAGCCATGGCCAACATGGCGCTGGATATGCAGCGGGTGATTCACGGCTTTCAGGATGAGTTTCAGCAAACCTTGGGGCGATCGCTGGAAATTCGCATTGGCATGAACACCGGGCCCGTAATTGCCGGTGTAATTGGCATTCGCAAGTTTATCTATGACCTTTGGGGCGATACGGTCAATATTGCCAGTCGCATGGAGTCCCAGGGCTTGGCCAGCCGAATTCAGGTGACCGAAACGGTGTATCAGGCCCTACGCGATCGCTATGAGTTTGAATCCCGAGGCGAGATTGATGTGAAGGGCCGCGGCCCCATGCGCACCTATTGGCTCACGGGTCGCCAAACCACCGCCGTTGTGGATGTGGTGGCCGCTGCGATCGACGCTGGCCCAGAGTTTTAGCGCACGCCCGCTTCAGAAAATCCTCATTACAGCGGCTTGCATGACTACAAGGGACAATAGCAGCAGTGGGTAAAATAATTTCTACGAATTTCCTCTGTGTTCAATAGACCTCTTGCACGAATCAAATTGGATGTGTTGCCTGGTAGTTGAGCAACCCGGCCAGCAGATGAAGCCTCAAGCCAAAACAGCGACGACGATTGCGATAGCGTCCTGAGAAGATCCGAAATCGCTTCAAACGACGAATGGCGTGCTCAATCCGAATGCGCACCGCCGCCAACGCCCGATTGCAAGCTTTTTCCACTTCGGGCAGGCACTTTCGAGGCGGTTTTCGTTTCGGGAGAATCGTAGCCTCATGGTCACGAGCAAGTCCTTGGTATCCACTATCCGCTAGACACAGCCGGTCTGGGGCTAAGCGAAAAGCACTCTCGCGCCAGAGTCGCAGGTCATGGGTGCGACCTCGACCCACCGTCACGGCTAGGAATTGACCAGAGCGCCAATCAATCACCAATTACCCTTTCAGCTTGTGCCGCTTTTGCTTACCGCTGTAGTAAGCACGCTGTTTTTTTGGGGGCGTTCAATGGCGACTTCGGTCACATCCAGCACCACTACTGACTCATCCGCTTCGGGGTCTAAGAGACGGCGTTTGCCGGGCAATGCAAACCGACCACTGTTGACCAAGACAGTTTCCACGCGGTTGATGATGCGACAGACGGTGGCTTCTGAGACCCCGAAGTCGAGACCGATATGGAATTGGGTGCGATACTCGCGCCAGTATTGCAGGGTCAGCAAGAGCTGATTCTCGACGCTGAGACTATTTTGTCCCCCTCGTTTCCCACTCCGGTCTAGCGCGGGACGAAGAACTTCCAGCATGGCTTGGAAGGTGGAACGACTAAAGCCACAGGCCCGGCGGAACTGTGATGGGGGTAGCGAGGCGAGGCTTTCGTAGAGCATCTCCCGAGGGTGGTGACAGCGACTTTCCACACCGCTATTCTATTCGTGCAAGAGGTCTATTGGCTATTAATACTCGAATATCTCCCCCGACATCAATCCTTCAGCCACTTTAGTAACAGCACCTGTCATCGTCACCATAAAATCATTGCTAATCTCTATTAGAATTTGTCCTCCTTGCATCTGGACTACAATAGTTGAATCGCACAAGCCCAGCCTGTAAGCAACTGCTGCTGCTGCACTGCTACTACTACCAGATGCTAAGGTGTAACCTGCGCCTCTCTCCCAAATCTCGATTTGAATATTTTTGCGATCAAGAATCTTCATAAACTGAACATTGGTACGGTTTGGAAAGTAAGGATGAACCTCTAGCAAAGAGCCATATTGCTTTGCCATTGAGGGTTTTACTTCGGGCAAGCAGATGACACAGTGCGGGTTACCAACCGTAGCAGCACAAAAGGTAAAAGTCTGATCAGCAACAGTGATACTTTCTCCTAAAACTTCTCTGGAGTGACCCTCTACAGGAATTTCTTCACTTTGGAAGCTTACAGATCCCATTTCTACTTGAACACTTTTACCTGACTCAATAACCCGTGCTCTGACTCGTCCACCAAGTGTACTAATACTAAATTCCTCTTCTTCAACAAGCTGATGATCCCACAAATAGCGAGCAAATATTCTCAGTCCGTTTCCGCTCTTCTCTGCCTCGCTGCCATCCGGGTTAAAAATCCGCAACCCAAATCTTGCATCATTGGATTGTAGCGGACCAAACAAAATTCCGTCTGAGCCAAGTCCAAAATTTCGATGGCAAATGCGCTCAATTTTTTCTGGAGTTAGTTCAAATGCTAAATCTTGAGGATCGATGACTAGATAATCATTTCCTAGGGCGTGGTATTTAGAGTATTGCATCTGGAAGGCTTAACGAATTTTTGAGAGATCTATTATATAGGAAATCTGTAGACTAGGTTGCGTATAATTCAACCTAACTCGATCAATGCAACCCTTGTCAAGGCTAGAGATTTTGGGCATCGGTTTAACCTGTGAGATGATCTTTTGTCAATTACAGCATCTTGCATGACTACAAGGGGCAATAACAGCAGTGGGTAAAATAATTTCTACGAATTTCCTCTGTGTTCAATAGCATCCCCAATTTCAGCAGTTTCTCTACTGCTTCTTCCCATTTTGGTCTGTACCTTCTCACAATAGGTTACCTTCCCTCCTTTTGCCTTAATTAATTCCGTCACCCCTTCTACTTTATGCGCTCTCAGGTTATCCATCACTACTACTGCTCCTTCCCATAGTTTTGGTGCTAATTCTGTCTCAATAAACTCTTTAAATAATTCCCCATTCAGCGATTTGGGCAGGGCTTTTAGACTCAGTACGCCTTTGATACTCATTGCACCGATGTAGTGCAGTCTTTTCCCTCGATAGACACAACCAAAATCATAGGCTCTTGTCCCCGCCTCGCTTCTAGCCATGTCTCGCATGATTCCCAGTAATATTCCCATTTCATCTAAAAACACCAAATTTTCCATCTTCTCTGCCAAAATTACCGATCAGTAGTCTACTCTCTGCTGTCGTACTTCTTCCGTACTTGCCTTACTGCTCCTTTTTGTTTTTTTCGGGTGAGTCGCAGTTGCTGGAGGAATCGGCACATCGTGCTCTCATGGATATCCATACCCGTCCTTTCTCGCCAGAGTTCACAATATTCGGACAGCGTATAATCAGGATGGTCTTTGACCATGGCTCTGGCTTCTTCATCTTTCCCTTGCAGTTGACTTGGTTTACCGCCGCTCGCTTTTTGGGGAGTAATGGAACCCGTTTCCCGCTTTCTTTTGAGAATCTGATGCACTGCGTTTTTGCTGACTTGAAAACGTTCTGCTAGTTTCCGGATAGAAGTGCCTCCGCCTTCATAAGTGGTGACGATCCGCTCTCTGATGTCTTGCGATAAAGCTGGCATAGAGTTCCCCTTGATTTTTATCCTCTTTGTTGTCCCTTATAGTTACGCAAACCGCTGTAGAAAATCCTCATTATTGGTTGATTAACCCCTGGTGATCGCTCCTCTGGGCCCGATCGAGGCCGAATTGGTGATCCTGACTTTCCCCCAACGGCCGCGAAGTAATCAGTTGGCGGATTCGATCGCCCGATCGAGTCCTTCCGTTGGCACTCACAGTCTTCCGTTGGAGAAGTTGGTTATGGCTTGCAAATGGACTTGCGCAGTGATGGGTTCGATCGCCCTTTTGGTCACCACCGCCACCCTGGCCCCCTTGCCCGCCCGGGCAGAAATGCCGGAAGTGGTGTGGATGGTGGGGCCCGCTGAAAATGTGGAAATTGTGACCGGCGAGATTCAAGATTTGGTGGGCGATCGGGTGCGACTGTTGCTGACCGATGGTTCCACGCGCTTGGTGGGCATTACCCAGCTCGATCGCACCCGACTGGGCCTCGATCCGGGAGATCAAATCACCTTGGCCTTGGTCGATGGTCGTTTCTTTGCCCAAGCCGTTGCCCTGGGAAACGATGCCCTCGTGATTCGCAATGGCTCCATTCAACTGGCCAATGCTGACAGCGCCTACGTCAGCACCAGTCAAGCCAGCGTGACCACGACCACCACCGTGCAACAACGCACCGTACAACGCAGCGGCCAACAAACCACTGTTCAACAAACCACCGTCACCCCCGATCGCCCCGCACAACCAATTCGCGGCATGTGGTAACTGCTGATTTGTTGATGAACCCATTGACGAGCCGATTTTTCCGTTCCTTGCTGTTCCAGGTTGCCTAGCTCAAAAGAACAGCACAGCCCTAGAACCCCACACCTGCAAACCCATAAAAAACCAGCAACGCCCACTGATCAGCGGACTGATCGCGGACGTTGCTGGATTTTTTTGAATTGGAAGCACCCAGGGCCGCACAAGGCCATCGCGCAAGAAGCGATCGCGCTTAGGCCCGTCGTTAGTCGGCTATTGAGCTTTTTGCTAATGAGAGATTGATGTGTCAACTGTGATGCACTCGATCGTCCACTGGCGCTGCGATGTAGGAGTCGATCGCCAAGGGAAGGTCAACGGTCATCACCCACCAATCAATAACAAATCACCAATTAATCCACGTTTCCGTGCATCCATCCCCCAAGACAATTTGCACCTTAACTTCGCCCGAATTGCAGAGCAGCCACGACCTCAAACGTCTGATTTCAGGCTCCACACAACGCGGGTTTCAGTTTTGTTGCCATGGACTTAGCGGGCCGCAGCGGCCACCATTCCCAAAGCAGGCACATCCCCTTCTTGATCGCCCCAGAGCCGAAGACTCGGGAACAGGAAGTGGTTTTCTTCAACGTATTGCGCTCCGAACAACCCTTTTTCGGCCCAAAAGTAGCGATCCGTGGTGTGTTCGTTGCGCTTCACCAACACCAAAGCGGGGGGATGAATTCCCTCTGCCTTAATGAATTTGCGAGCGGCCGTGACCGGCTTATCTTCGCCACATTCGATGCTATACTGTGGCACATTCTCAAGAATCCGTCGCCCTTCTTGCCGCCGACGGCTCTTGCGCTTGCGTCTCCTTGCCAACCTCCTTACCTCCCGTGCCAAGATAAGTGTAGTGACGGTTACAAAAGCCGTGCAAAGTATATCGCCTTTGCGCCAAAATTTCAACTTGTTTTAATTGATCGACATGGATTCAATTACAATTGTTTATTCTGTCGATTTCTTAGCAGTTTCATTTTGAGTGCTGGCCCATCCAGAAACCTAGAGACCGCCTGGATTTTGCACAATTGCCGCCCCAGGTTCTTGCGATCCCTCGCGGCTTTTTAATGGTTTTTAATCAGTTTAGATGGAGCAATTTGAATAGAAGCGGTTTGAGATAGCTCCAGCTTAAGGAGTTCTCAAGCCTTGGGGAGAGCAACGCCGTAATTCTTCACAAAGCCGGCGATCGCCCCATGCGGGAAACCGGGCGCGGCCGCTCCCCAATCCCTGGCAACCGCGAATGTTCCCCGATGGAGGCCCCCAGGGGGGAGTGGCGAGCAATGGCGAGTTCAACCTTTTTGGCCCTGTGCCAAGCGCAGTTGGCCTTGATGGCGGAAACGCTGCACCTGGGACGGGGTGTGGTGTATTTGGCGCAGGATTGGTCGGGAACGGCGGAACCGGCTTGGATGCCGGTGTTGGAATATCCGGCTCGGGCCAAGACGCAGTTTTTGGGGGAAGCGGGAACGGGCCGATCGCGCAGTCGGGGCCGATCGCGGTTGCTGTCGGGATCGGGCCCTTGGGCAGCGGCTCCGGCGGAGATCACCTCTGCGATCGCGCCCGAGGCCGAGGTTAGTCACCAAGCGGGCGATCGGCCGGACGTGCTGGACTTCTCGATCGCGCCGGAAGCAATTCCCCCGGCGGCCAACCAGATCACGGATGCTGACCATTCAGCCTCTGCCCGTTCCACCAATTCCCATTCAGCCAATTCCCATTCAGCCGTTGACCCCGCGTTGAATCCCCTATTCAATCCCCAACCCCACCCAGGCCGATTGGTGCTGCCCTTGGCCCGAGGGGGGATGATGTTGGGGCTGTTGGTGCTCGATCGCCCTAAACCTTGGACTCCCAAGGATCGCCAGCAGGCGGGGCGGGTGGCGGTGACCTTGGCGGCGGCCTGCGAACTCGATCGCCGCAATCAACTGTTGGAGGCGGCCTATCGCCAACAACAGACCACGCAACAGCGCCAGGCGGAATTACTACACAATTGGCTGCACCAGTTTCGCAATCCCCTGACGGCCATTCGGACGTTTGGCAAGTTGGTGCTGAAGCGGTTGGGCGGCGAGGATCGATCGCGCCCACATCTGGAAAGCTTGCTGCGGGAGGGCGATCGACTCCAAGGGATGTTGACGGACTTTAGCCAAGTGATTGATACGCCGGACTGGACAGGGGCAGCGGCCCCCAGTGCCGACCAGCATTCACCGTCGGAGTTGCCCGCCCCCGCCGAAAACAGGGCGGCCCTGCTGTTGCCGGGAGTGACAATCGCCCCTTGGCCAGTCGAGGCCTTGGTGATGGATGCGATTGCGGCGGCGGAAGCGGTGGCGATCGAACGCGGGCGATCGTTTCAAATGTCGTTACCCGCCGATTTGCCGCCGGTTTTGGCCGATGGCACGGCTTGGCGAGAGGTGTTTAGCAATTTGCTGGATAACGCCATCAAATACGCCTGCGATCGGGGTCGGGTGCAGGTGCTGGCCCGGGTCGCCGCTTGGCAAGATGCGCCCGCGGCCGGTTGGGGTCTGGCACTGGTGGTCAGCAATCAGGGCGACAATATCCCGCCAGCGGACTTGGAGCGGCTGTTTCAGCGCGGTTTTCGGGGAATTCAGGCCGCCAGCCCGATTCCAGGCACGGGGTTGGGTTTGGCGATCGCCCGTCAGTTGATGATGCAGATGGGCGGCCGCTTGGAACTGTTTAGCCCCCCGATCGCCCTACCTGCTCGGTTGCGGTTGCGAGAAACCCCCGATCGACTCCTTCCCCCGATCGCTCAGGGAACGATGGCTGTGGCTTGGTTGCCCCTGGCGGAAACGAATTCACCGTCTCCTGAATTAACCTCTGAGTGAATCCCTGAATAAGAATTAACCTCTGAGTGAATCCCTGAATTAATGGCCGAATCCACCGCTAAACCGACTGGTTAACGGGCCGAATGCCCGCCGCACTGAATTGGGTGACCCAAAATTCTAAATCCGGATCCGGCAGGGCCGATCGCGCGGCGGCTTGGATTTCCTGAGCTTGGCTGGCGGATTCGGCCAGGGCAAAAACCGAGGGGCCAGAACCGGACATCATCGCTCCCAGCGGGGCCAGGCGATCGAGCAAGTCCCGCAACTGCGCAATTTGGGGATGGGCCGGCAACACCACCCGTTCCAAATCATTACGCAACAGGGGCCGTAACCCCGAAAGACCAGCTCGATCGCCCGTAGCCAAGGATTGGAGCGATCGCACGAGGGGCCCAGACTTGGCCGCCGTATGCCGAGCCGCTTGGGCCTCCGGAGTGCGGGCATATTCCGCCCCAAACTGAGCGCGATAGGTTTGATAGGCCCAGGGGGTGGAAACGCCCAAACTGCGATATTTTGCCAACACCAACCACACCTGATCCACCCCCGCGAGGGGATCCAGCACCTCACCGCGTCCCGTGGCCAACGCTGTTCCTCCGCCCACGCAGAAGGGCACATCGGATCCCAACTCGGCCGCCAACTCCTGCAATTCTCCTTGGGTGAGGCCCAAGCCCCAGGCCAAGTCCAGCCCCACCAACACCGCCGCGCCATTGCCCGATCCCCCAGCTAAGCCAGCGGCTACAGGAATTCGCTTTTCAATTTCGATCGACACGCCCCCACATTTGGCGAAGGCTTCGGGAAACCGCTCGCTCATCAGGGCTGCGGCCCGATAGGCTAAATTGCTGGCATCGTTAGGCACACCCTCGGCGGCGCACTCCACTTGGATTACGCCCTGCATTCCCGATCGCACATGGACGAGATCCGCCAAGTCAATGCTCTGGAACACGGTGGCCAACTCATGGAAACCATCGGGACGATCGCCCACAATTTCCAAATAGAGATTAATTTTGGCGGGCGATCGCAGCGAATAGGATTTCATCGGCACGCAAGCATCAGGACAAAAGCGTCCCCATTGTCTCAGAAGGGGCCCACGAGACCATCGATGGTTGATTAACCTGGCCTAGCTTTGGGGCGATTGGCGCGATCGGGGCGATCGGCGCGGCTTGCTCAACTGCTCCACACTCAGCAGCGTCACCCCAAGGGTCACCAACCCAATGCCCAGCCATTGCCCCCCGGCCAGCGATTCTTGGATCAAAATCCAGGCCGCCAGGGCCGTCAAAGCATTGCCCGAGGCGCTGAGAATGGCCGTCCAAGCGGCTCCCACCCGTTGCACCGCCAAGTTATTCAGCAGGTAGCCCCCCAAGGTCAACAGACCCAAAATGACTCCACCCAACAGCAGGCCGCCCCAAGTCCCCGGCAACACCTGCACCGTCACCGCCTCCGGCCGTGCAATGAGTCCAAAGCAAGCCAACACAAACACCCACAGGAAGGAAACCAGGGTGAACGGCACGGGATGCAAGGTTTTGGTTCCCCATTGCACCGTGAGTAGATAGCCTGCGAAGGCTGCGCCGGCCGCTAGCCCGCTGGAGAGACCCACCCAGTTATCGCCTGCGGTCGGGCCCCCCTCGGGCAGGGCCAAGCCGCCCCCCAGCAGAATCAGAGCCGTGAGAAACAAGCGCAGGGCCGTGGGGCGATCGCCCAATAGCCACCAGGACAGGGGCAGGGTAAAGACGGGGTAGAGAAAAAAGAGGGTGACCGCCAAGCCCGTCGGCAAATTCCCGATCGCCACATAGAGCAGCACTTGGGACACAAACATGAAAAAGCCGTTCAGCAAGATCATTTGCCAAGACCGGCGATCGCGGCTTTGGCACAGGTGGCGAATTTCCTGCCAAGTGGCGGGATAAAGCCAAGTGGCCAGCGCTGGAAACACCAGGACGATCGCCAGGGTGCGCAACAGCAAAATCAGCAGGGAATTGCCCAGCCCCGGTGCAATGATGCCGGGTAGGGTCACCACCCCTAACAGGGTTTCCGGAGCATTGCCCGTAAACAACAGCTTCAGGGCCACATTGAACAGGGCCAACAACAGGGCCGCCACCAGGGCCAACAGCCAGCCCGGTTGCCGCAGGGTCTGAGGATGGGGGACGGAGGGTTTCACGGCCACAAGGGGGGGAGGGAACAACACAGGAGCCGGATCGGACAAGGGGGCGATCGGGGAAGCGGGCCGATCGGGCGCGGTTGATTCAGGATCAGGAACCCCAGGATTGGGAATCACAGGATTCAACCCAAGGGAATCGGGCGCGAGAGCATTGGGCGTGATCGAGGTTTCCCAACGAGCCATCACCTGCTTCAACAACAATTCCCCCTGCTGTTGCCGCCGGGCCAATCGGCTGAGTCGTTGGGCCAGCGCCTGTTCATAGGCCGCTAAGTCTTGATGGAGATGGGTGAAAACTTGGGCCAGGGTTTGATCCAGCGCCATTAATTGTCGCTCAATCGCGGTGCTACTGAGACGACCATGGATCACCACGGGCGAGCCGATCGCCTCGCCGGAATCCCTGGGCCGCAATTCCTGAGCTAAGGCCTGAAACCGTTGGTCGATCGCCCTTTTCAGGTGGGATCCCATGTGTTGAGCCAGTTGCTTTGCCCACTGTTGGGCCCAAGCTTGGCTGGTGGGATCCAACAGGGATTGTCCCGGAGCGGGCTGTGCTCGCAGTTGTTGGCGATAGCGAGCTAGGCGATCGAGATCCAACAGTAATTGGGTTTTCTCGGCGCTCAGGCGATCGAGGTCTTGGGCAAGCTGGTCAAGTTGCGATCGCTGAAAAATTTGCAATTGCTCAATCACTGCCGACCAATCCGGTGCTGATTCTGGGGCGATCGGGGCCAGGCTCGATCGATCATCACGGGCATCTTCTGCCGCCGACCCAGGGAGATGCGGATTGGAATCGAGGCCCATGGGGTCGATCGCGGGTTCTGCAATGGGCAAGGTTGGTTGCTCCGATGGGCCCATGGAGATGGCTCAGGTCAGTGGCTCAGGTCAGTGGCTTTGCGGTTGAACAGCTCCGCATTTTGCGCCTCTAGCATTGCTCAATCATGATGGCTCAATCCTGGGCCAATTGGGCATGGCCGCCTTGGGCCTGGCCCAGCGGGACAGCCTCAAGCGGGCCCGGTGGTGGCCGATGTTCCGAAATGTTGGAAGCTGGCCGATCGCCCGATCGGTTCGATCGCCCCTGAATCCACCACCCAGGCGATCGGCTGCTGGGTTAACGCCTCTGAAAGCGCCTCAGGATCCGCCTCTGGAGCCACCATTTCCCCCACAATGGCCGCCGAACCGCCCAAGGACTGCACCAAATCAGCAGCCAAATCCGGCGGTAAACACAGGACTAATTCAAAATCTTCGCCCCCATAGAGCGTCCAATGGCGGGCCCGCGCCAGCCCCACCGCCGCCACCAACCCCGCCGGCATTGGCAGCTGATCGCCCCACAGTTTCGCCCGCAGACCGCTGGCTTGGGCCAATTGCACCACCGCATCGGCCAGCCCATCACTGGAGTCCATGGCAGCCAGGGGGTGATCGGCCAGCCTGGGGCGCAGTTGATTCAGTTGATCCAACTGATCGATTACGTCCAAGCGCGGGGTTGGGTATTGGTGGGCCCGAATCCAGGCCGATCGCGCTGCGGCCGAAGGTTCCGCAGCCTCCGGGGGCCAGTCAGCCAACAGCAGGGCCAACCCCGCACGGGAAGCCCCATGTTCACCCGTCACGACGATCGCATCTCCCGGTTGGGCCGCGTGGCGCTGGAGGGATCGATCGGGCAAAACCGACCCGATCGCCGTGATCGCCACCGTGGCCACAGTCGATCGGGTCACATCACCCCCCACAATTGCCCCGCCAAATTGGGCTAAGCAATCGGCCATCCCCCCATAGAGAGACTCCACCCAGTCGATCGCACAATTCCCCGGCAGAGACAGCCCCACGGTGATTGCCCGAGGCGTTGCCCCCATAGCCGCCAAATCGGACAAATTAGCCGCCACCGCTCGCCACCCGATCGACCTAGGAGGGGTGGTGCGATCGCTAAAATGCACCCCGTCCACCAGCACATCAGTTGTGACCACGAGCGATCGACCTTCGGGCCAGTCCAACAGGGCCGCGTCATCACCCACCACCGAGCGATCGCAAAAGGCAAACAACCGCGCCAGTAGCCCCGCTTCCCCCACATCCGCTAACCGCAACGATTCCACCGCGTCCATAAGCTCTCGCACTGACTCCAAACGCACCCAACCCAAACATAATGACCCCGCAACCCAAGCAACCCAGCCAACCGGAACGGTTCCCAACGCCCAAAGCAAAGTCCCCCTTGGCATCCAGGCCAAGCGGGGACTCAATCCTCGGGGAGGCGTTCGCTGCAAGACAGGTTCTGGGCAAACGGCATCACTCAGAACCCGCCGCACCTAACTGGGCTGCACCAGATTTTCCAACCCATCCACCACCGTTGCCTTCACCACCTGGTCACCGGGGCGAATCTTATCCAACACCGCCTTGGCATCGCTAATCGAGTAGCCAAATACCGCATAGCGACCATCCAGCAGGTTGGCCCCGGCGGGGGTCAGTTCCGGTTCAAACAGGAAGAAAAACACCTGAGACGAACCGCCATCGGGATCCGGTTCTGGTCGGGCCATGGCCAGGGCCCCATAGGACGAGAAGGGCAGCACGGGCAAATCGCCATAGCGGCCCGCATCTTCGAGCGTGATGCCGTAGGTGGGTTCTTTGTCGCCGCTGGCCAGAATTTCTAGGGGAATGGCGCGATATTCGTTGTTTTTGGGATCAATGAAGCCTTCAGCGGGGCCAGCCGGATCGCCAAATTGCAACACGTAGGAATCTTCGGCACGGGTGAAGGGCAACCCGTCATAGAACCCTCGTTGCACCAAGTCCACAAAGTTGCCGGCCGTGACGGGGGCGCTGTAACCATCCACCACTACGGTGACGCTGCCTTTGCTGGTTTCAATCTCGATCGTGGCGCGGCCCTTCAGTTGGGGCAGGTTGGCATATTGAGCAGGCACTTCAAAGGGGAAACCCTGCACCATATCCGCTTCGATCGCCCCCACTGCGTCCAGAATCTCCCGGCGCAGTTCCCAAACCGTGGACTTATTTTTGGTTTCCACGGCGGCCTGGGCCTTGGCGATCGTCTCGCTGATCTGATCAAGCTTTTGGGCAGCGGCTTCCTGGCGATCGGGACGAACGGCCGCCAAAATCTGGTTGCGCTTGTAGGTCACCGTCCGATCGGCCGTTTTCAAGCTGGTGGCCACGGGACTCCAACGCTTAGCCCGCAAGGATCCGGCGATCGATTCCACCTCCGACTGCACCTTGCGAATCGGCACATTGTCGATCGGCAAGGAATAGCGCAGCAGGGCCTTGCCGTCAGTGATGGCATTCCCGGCCGGCAGTGCTGCCCAAGCGGGAGCCGCCCCGATCGTCCACAGCACCATCACCAGGCTCAGGGCGATCGCCCAACCGCCCATCCACCCTTGCTCCCGTCGTTGCAGTTGTCGATCGACCACCGCTGTCCAGGTTTCGATCGTCTTCGCCCACCCGGAGCGGGTTTGCCCTGCCTTAAGTCGCCTTGGAATAGCCATGATCGAAGATAAATCGAGGTCAATCGAAGTGAATAAAAAATATGGCTGCTTGACGGCTGGCTGACCACTGGCTACACCGGCAATTGCGCCAGCCAACCTGCAAGCCAGCCCCCAGGACTCGCAAGGAAGCCCTAAACCCTAGCCCGCAAGCCCTCAAACCATCGCAACAGCCCCAGCGCGATCGCCCGTTTCCATGGGCGCATCGGGAGACTGCCAATCTTCCAATCTTGCCATAGCCCGGTCGATTCCAGATTCCTGGGCCCAATACCCAACGGCCCCAAAAAGCGGTAGAGTGTATCCCGTCCTATGCCCGCCTGCGGTGCTTTGTAAACCAGCTTCCGATGATTTCCAGTAACGATTTCCGCCCCGGTGTCACGATCGAGCTAGACAATGGTGTCTGGCGAGTTGTTGAGTTTTTGCACGTCAAACCCGGCAAAGGCGCAGCGTTTGTTCGCACGAAGCTGAAAAACGTGCAGACCGGTAGCGTGGTTGAGCGCACCTTCCGCGCAGGGGAAACGGTTCCACAAGCGACCCTGGAAAAAAGCGACATGCAGCACACCTACATGGACGGTGAGCAGTATGTGTTCATGGACATGAAGACCTACGAGGAAATGAACATTTCCGCCGCCCAAATTGGCGATCGGGTCAAATACCTGAAAGAAGGGATGGAAGCCCAGGTGGTGACCTGGAACGGCAAGGTGATTGAAGTGGACTTGCCCAACACCGTGGTTCTGGAAGTGGTGGAAACGGATCCCGGCGTGAAGGGCGACACCGCCACCGGGGGCCAAAAGCCCGCCAAACTGGAAACCGGCGCAACGGTCATGGTTCCCCTGTTCATTTCCGTGGGCGAAAAATTGCGGATTGACACCCGCGAAGACAAGTACCTTGGCCGCGAAAATTAATTTCCTTCTGAAGCTCCTGGCGATTGGGCCCTGGAACGCCACGACCGATCGCCAGGGGCTAGGCAATTAGTGTTACAACCGATACTGAATCAGCCCCTACCCTTGGTCTGGGCAACCCTTGGGAATCTCCAAGCGATCGTCCTCAGACCAGGTAGCTCTCTAAACTAAATCCTGACTAAATCCTGCATTTTGCATTGCCTTGGTTTGCATTGCTTTAGATTGCCTAGATTGCCTCTTTTTCAACTCGGAGCCTGGGCCCAAGGCCCCATGGACGGCTCTTTTTTGAATCCCTTTAACGCTTTAACATTCTGCGATTAGGAGCGAGACGACCCGTGCCGCTGGACTTTGACGAATTGCGGGAACTGCTGCTGGTTCTGAACCAGACGGATATTGCCGAAGTGACGCTCAAGCAAGGTGACTATGAGCTGACGGTGCGAAAGGCAGTGGCGGCGGCAGCAGCAGGCACGGCGATCGCCCCGGTGGCCATGGCAGCGGCCCCGATCGCCCCGGTCGCGGCCCCGGTGACCACGGCCGCCCCCCTGGAGCCAGCAGCGCCGCCCGCCTCGCCACCGCCCCTCAACGATCCCAAACTGCTGGAAATCAAGTCCCCGATGGTGGGCACGTTTTACCGGGCCCCGGCCCCCGGCGAGCCGCCCTTTGTGCAACCGGGCGATCGAATCACTTCGGGGCAAACGGTTTGCATCATCGAAGCCATGAAGCTGATGAACGAGCTAGAGGCCGAAATCAGCGGTGAAGTGGTGGAAATTTTGGTGGAAAATGCCCAACCCGTCGAATTCGATCAAGTTCTGATGCGGGTGCGGCCCGCCTAAATCACCTGCCCCCATCAAGCGCATGGATAGCGAACCCAGTAACTCCAATTTTCCGGCCGATGACTCCTCCAGCGGCAACCTGCGATCGAGCCTCACGGAATCGATCGACCTAGCCGAATGGGATTGGCTGAAGCCCCACATCGGCCGCGATGCCGTCATTGTGGTTACGCCAGATTTGGACTTGGCCGAAGTGGGCGAGGCCCTGGCCAGCGACAACACCGCCGTCGTGCAGCGCTGGATTGATGAACAGGCGATCACAAAACCCACCCAAGCCGAACTTGCGGAGTGGGATCGATCGGGCGATGTTCGTTTTCAGGCCATGATTGTTGCGCCCTTTGTGCTGGTCAAGCTGATCACTGGCTAGGTTTGCCTCATTCCTGTAGCCAGGTCACCGGACTGCACCACCGGACTGGATCACCAGACTGTGTTACCGAACTGTTTTCGGAATTACCAGACTGTTTTCGGAGCAGATCACGGAGCTTCAGAGCACAGCTATTTCCCGGGATGAAACCCTACAAAACCCAGCGGAAAACCGGGGTATACTAGGATCGCCCCGAAGCTATCTCGATCGACTCGCCGATCAACGATTCAGATCCATGATTTAGATCAACGGTCATGAGGCGATCGGGCGCTTGGGGATCCAGCCTCGCTCCTAGGTTCTCCACCCGTGGAACTGTCATCCAAAAGCGAATATGCCCTTCTGGCCCTGTTGCAACTCGCCGATCGCTACCAAGACGACGAGCCGTTGCAAATCCGCCAAATTGCTGCCGATCAGGACATTCCCGATCGCTACCTTGAGCAACTCTTAGCCACCCTGCGCCGAGGCGGTTTGGTCAAAAGCCAACGCGGGGCCAAAGGCGGCTATCTGCTGGCGCGATCGCCCTGGACGATCTCGCTGCTGGATGTGCTGCGATGTTTAGAAGGAGCCGATGCCAACATTGCCAACGACGGTGGGCGCGATCGCCCGCTCGAAAGCGCCATTATTTACGAGATTTGGGTTGAAGTGGATCAAGCCGCCAACGACGTGCTGCAACGCTACACCCTCCAGGATCTCAAGGATCGTCGAGATGCCCGCAAGCAACTTGACCTGATGTATTACATCTAGGCTCTGGGGATCATGGCTGCCCAGGGGCAATCAAGAGCACTGAAAAAATCCTTAGAAGGCTCGGGATATTTTGGGTTGCTTGCGGTTGCTTGATTTTTGCTGAATGGCTGGCTGAATGGCCGGATGATTCGACTGATCTACTCACTGCCCAATGCTTCGTTGTTCGATCCGACCCATGCCATAGGGGCGATCGACCCCCTCAGACCTGACGAGAGAGTTCCAGCCAGATGCCCATGAACGTCGCCAACAACATCACCGAACTGATTGGCCGCACTCCCCTAGTTCGGCTTAACCGCCTGCCCCAAGCGGAAGGCTGCCTGGCCGAAGTGCTGGTCAAGCTGGAAAGCATGAACCCTTCCGCTTCGGTGAAAGACCGGATCGGCATCAACATGATCGAAGCCGCCGAACAGGCCGGCACGATCATTCCGGGTAAGACCGTTTTGGTGGAACCCACCTCCGGGAACACGGGGATTGCCCTGGCCATGGCCGCCGCTGCCAAGGGCTATCAACTGATCCTGACCATGCCGGAAACCATGAGCGCCGAGCGGCGGGCCATGCTGCGAGCCTACGGGGCACAGTTGGAACTCACGCCGGGCATTGAAGGGATGGGCGGTTGCATTCGGCGGGCCCAGGACATTGCCAACACGGTTCCCAATGCCTATATGTTGCAGCAGTTCCGCAACCCGGCAAATCCAGACATTCACCGCCGCACCACCGCTGAGGAAATTTGGACGGATACGGACGGCAAGATTGATTTCTTGATTTCCGGTGTGGGCACGGGCGGCACGATTACGGGCGTGGCGGAAGTGATTAAGCAGCGGAAACCGGAATTTCAGGCGATCGCCGTGGAGCCGGCCAACAGCCCCGTGCTGTCCGGCGGGCAACCGGGCCCCCACCGAATCCAGGGGATCGGCGCGGGGTTTGTGCCCGAGGTGCTGAAGGTGGATTTGATTGATGAAGTGATTACGGTGACCGATGACGACGCGATCGCCTATGGTCGTCGGTTGGCGCGGGAAGAGGGCTTGCTGTCGGGGATTTCTTCGGGAGCAGCGATTTATGCGGCGATTCAGGTGGGTCGCCGCCCGGAAAATGCGGGCAAATTGATTGTGGCGATTCAGCCCAGCTTTGGGGAGCGCTACCTGAGCACGCCGTTGTTCCAAGACGCGGAGCCGGTCACGAATATTCCGTTGTAATGAGGATTAATCCGGGTAGGGGCGTACAGCGGTACGCCCCTACAGGGTTGATGGGTCTCGATCGACCCGAATGGGGATGATTTTGATCACGCCGTAACCGTGGATGGTTTTAGCGACCCCTCCTCATTCCTACAAATCTGGGAAAACCGCTTGGACGGCTGGATGTTCGATCCGGCCGTCTTTGATGTTGAGGCCCTTCGCCAAGGCCGGGTCGCGATCAAGCGCGGCCAGTCCGTGATCCGCCAGGGCCAACACGTAGGGCAAGGTGCTGTTTTCCAGGGCTTGGGTGGAGGTGCGAGGCACAGCACCCGGCATATTCGGCACGCCGTAATGCACCACGCCGCACTCGGTGTAGGTGGGCTGGCTGTGGGAGGTGGGGCGCAGGGTTTCGATGCAACCGCCTTGATCGACGGCCACATCAACAATCACGGCTCCGGTGGGCATCTGTTCCACCAGTGATCGCCCCACTAAGATCGGGGCCCGCCGCCCGGTGACCAACACCGCACCGATCAGCAAGTCCGTTTCGGGCACAACGGCTTCGATCGCGGCGCTGCTGCTGTAGAGCAACTCCACCCGCGAGCCAAACAGGGTTTCCAGATAATTCAGGCGATCGACATTCACATCCAAGATCCGCACCTTGGCCCCCAAGCCCACGGCCATCTTGGCGGCTTCGGTGCCGACCACACCGCCACCGAGGATTGTGACGCGGCCCGGCGCAACCCCCGGCACGCCACCCAGCAAGACTCCGCGCCCGCCCTGTTGTTTTTCCAGGTAGCGGGCCCCAAACTGCACGGACAACCGACCGGCGATCGCACTCATGGGGGCCAACAGGGGCAGGCGGCGATCGTGGGTTTCCACGGTTTCGTAGGCGATCGCGCTGATCCCCGATCGCAGCAAGGCTTCGGTTAAGCTCCGCTCCGCCGCCAAATGCAAATAGGTAAACAACAGCGGCGTAGTTTTCAGGAAGCCATATTCACCGGGCAGCGGCTCCTTCACCTTCACCACCAACTCGCAGTCCCAAGCCAAGTCCGCGTCGGGCACAATCCGCGCCCCAGCCGATCGATAGTCCTCGTCGCCAAACCCCGCACCGGCACCGGCCTGGGTTTCCACCCGTACCGAATGCCCCCGATCGACCAACGCCCGCACACCCTGGGGAGTCAAACCCACCCGAAATTCCAGATCCTTAATTTCCTTGGGAACACCGATTTCCACGGGGACTACCTCCTGTTGAAGCGGTCGTGAGTGGCTAAACGCGCCCGATCGCCCCGTTGCTGTTTTGTTGCAGAAACCTTAAGGGTTTTGCCCCAAAATCAAAAATCACGTGCGATCGTGCATTTGCATGGGATCCCCTCTAAGCTAACGGCTCGATCGGGGATCGCGGTGTGCCCCTCGTCACAGATACCATTTCCAGGGGGCAAGGCTCCATTGGCAAAGACTCGGCCCGGCCAGCATCCGGGCGATCGCGCCAACCCCTATGCTGGTCAAGCATCCAATTTTTGATTAACAAACCAGCCAACCATGACCATTCAGTGGCAAACCGTTAAACCCTACGAAGACATCCTCTACGTCAAAGCCGACGGCATCGCCAAAATCACCATCAACCGCCCCCATAAGCGCAACGCCTTCCGCCCCAAAACAGTGTTTGAGCTGTACGAAGCCTTTTGTGATGCTCGCGAAGATGCGGCCGTGGGCGTGATTTTGCTGACCGGCGCGGGCCCCCACACCGATGGGAAATATGCCTTCTGTGCCGGTGGGGATCAGAGCATTCGCGGGGAAGCGGGCTATGTGGATGAGGCTGGTGTGCCCCGGTTGAATGTGTTGGATTTGCAGCGGCTGATTCGATCGATCCCCAAGGTGACGATCGCCCTAGTGGCGGGCTATGCGATCGGGGGTGGCCATGTGCTGCACCTGCTCTGTGACTTGACGATCGCCGCTGACAACGCGATTTTTGGGCAAACGGGCCCGAAAGTGGGCAGCTTTGACGGCGGCTTTGGAGCCAGTTATCTGGCCCGAATTGTCGGCCAGAAAAAAGCCCGCGAAATTTGGTTTTTGTGTCGGCAATACGACGCGCAACAGGCCTTAGATATGGGTCTGGTCAACACCGTGGTGCCCGTGGCGGAACTGGAAGCGGAAGGCCTGCGCTGGGCCCAAGAAGTACTCGAAAAAAGCCCGATCGCGATTCGTTGCCTAAAGGCCGCTTTGAATGCCGATTGCGACGGGCAAGCGGGCTTACAAGAATTGGCTGGAAATGCCACCATGCTCTATTACATGACCGAAGAAGGCAGCGAGGGCAAACAGGCCTTTCTAGAGAAGCGATCGCCCAATTTCCGTCGCTATCCCTGGCGACCCTAAGCCATAGCAGGGAACCTTTTTCGGGTTTCTCAGTATTAGGCTCACCCTTGCCCAACCAACACAAAATCCGATCTAAAAAAATGAACCCGGAGCATCTTAGTCTCCTGGTTCATTTTTCGCTTTTGAATGATTGATGACATGGCGTTTACCCAGTCGCATCTATCAGTCGCCTATGGTGGGTCAAAGTTGGTTTTAGTCGTTGTTTCAGTCCCTATTTCAAACCCGGTCGCGATCTTTAAGTATTCATCCTGAAAGTGGAACAATATCCCAGGGAATCACTACCAGAAAATCGCCTGATTGGCTAGGCACTGAATTGAGGGATTGATGCACCCTGAAGCTAGCATTCCCGGTCGCGATCTTTAAGTATTCATCCTGAAAGTGGAACAATATCCCAGGGAATCACTACCAGAAAATCGCCTGATTGGCTAGGCACTGAATTGAGGGATTGATGCACCCTGAAGCTAGCATTCATCAGCCCTTGATTGCCAACGGCATGACTGATCCCCTAGGCAATGGAAGCAGAAGCATTCGATCGCAAAACCGGCGTAGTGGCCGCCAGGGCCGCTTCATTTTTAAATTCCACCGTCGCCACGATTGCCACGCCCGTTTCTGCGGGGCTGTGAACCAACCGCTCTAACGATTCCCAAGATGGAGCGAATGCTGGCATTGCGAGCGGACAAGCCTTCCAGCCCGCACGAACCACTGCATCAAACTGACCGCAATATCCACCACGTCGCCCTTCTGGGGTGTAGTAGCGACAATGGCGGCAAGCAGAAACTTGGAAGGGCGTAGCACTCATATTTTGCACTGCCAACGCAGAGCGCCGCTGAGAATTTGCTAACTTCATTATGGAATTGAGACGAATTGCTGTAAAAGTCCTTAAGACCTAGATCTACTCTGAGATTCAGCGATCCCAAACACTTTTAGAAATTTAGATTATCTTCAGCTTCCACTTTGGCTTTTTCAGAAAGTTTCTTCAGAAGACCATTGATTTTCCTGAAAAATCAGTTAGGGGATCAAAGAAAAATCACTTAAAATCAATCGTTAATCATTTTGAAGAGTTTTTGTCAATTACTTTAAAAAGTCTTTAAAAAGGGTGTGCGCTTTCTCTGATGGCGCTAGGAACCTGGGTTTTTAGTAATGGTAGGTTATGAAAGTCTAGGAGTGAACGGTTACCTAGAATACCGTTTCCCAAGAGATGCCATCATACAAAACGCAATATTTGGCAACATCTCTTGAAATTGACGAAGGCAGGACATTCAAGATCAATTTTTTTTGGACATACTGTTGGCCTCATTGCTCGATCGGGAAGCCATTTGGATCTGCGATGAGTTTGGGATTGGGATCAATCGAGTTGAGCTATTTTTGATACCTTCTCCAGGAAATTTCGCAAGAAACCCTCCCAGAATTTTGGTGAGCAAATCCTGCAAGCAAATTCTGCGCAAGGTTTTGAGGCTTCCATGAAACCAGCGCCCGCATTTCACTGCTTGCATTGATTCGCATTGATTTCGCGTTGATATTGAATTGGTATTGATCTGTATTCACCCACATTCACCCACATTCATATGATTGTGGAGTTGTGGTTTTTCTGTTCCTGTGCTTCTGGCTTGGATTTCTGGCTTGGGGTTTCTGGCTTGCGCATCGAGCTTCCAAATGCAAGCTGAATACAAGCTGATCTCAAGATCCAGAGCCGGGTGAACGGTCTTGAGACCAGCGCTCAACCATGCACAAACTACAAACTCCCCAGCGCTCTAATTCCGCTGGTGGGGTCGATCGCCCGCAATGGGGACAGCAATCATAGCGCTTCAGTTGACTTTGCACGGAAGCGGCCCACTGGGTGAACGCTTCGGTGGCGGTGGCGGGTCGGGGTCGATCGGGAAGGTGCTGGGATCTTTGGGGCGATCGGGCAGTGGCAGCGGATCCCAGGGCGATCGACTGAGACCGATTTTCAAACCAGCGGGCCGTAGAAAATCGCGCGTCGGTCAGGGGCGGGTTGAAAGGGGGCGTAATCGATTGGTTGATTTTGGTGATCAGGCGCGATCGCTCAAACATCAGGGTTTGGGCCCAAGCGGGATTGGACACCGCCACCCACAGCACCCCCTGATGCACGGAAATGGGGCGGGTGTGACCGGCCAAGGCCTCGCCCACAATGACTCGCCATTGCTGACAGAGTTGCAGGAAAGATCGGTTTGACTGCCAAGCCGGGTGTTGGTCAAGCCGTTTGAGCAGTCCATCGATCGGGTCAAAGGCCATGGAAGGTATGGGGGAGCAAAGGGGTTAGTCAGCAGAGATTTGGGAAACAACCGGGATCGATCGAACCAGTCAGCCTTGTGAATCCAGCCCATGGCCCTGCTCAACAATTCCGTGAACCCAATCACAACTCACGGCTCAGAATCAGTTCGATCGGGTTAAATTCGATCAGGTTGAATCTGCGCTGAACCTGCGTTGAATCTGCGCGGATTGGGTTCGCTCAGGCTGCATCAGCTCGGATCACATCCAGATCACAGCGGCTCAGATCGCAGCAGCCCAGATTCAGAACCCGTGGGAAAGCCTTATGGGTTAAGCAAACAGCGTTTAATCTGGACAAACGCTTCGCAAAATCTAAAATAGGCGAGAAGCAAGCCCGCTAAGAGGATGTTTGAAAAATATCTTGAAGCCCTAGTCAAGCCCCAATTGTCGTCGGGGCAAGGGGCTTAAGCCCCTTGTCTGTGTCGATCACTATCGATCTTGGGGGGAAGCGGTGTATCCATTTTGGCTTTTCAGACACCCTCTGAGGCATCCGTTTAATCTTTTCTGGTCATATCTTTCCTGGTCACGTTGAACCATTTGGGTGATTATTAACCCTGCACCGAGGAGCCTCGAAACCGCTATGAAATTCCGCCCAGCGCGCCAACAACCCGCGCGATCGGAGACCGAGCCAACCCTGCACCGTCGCCTGTCCTTGGCGTTGGAATGCATGGAGTTGGACTTAGACGCGGAACTCGCGCGCTATCGCCGCCTGCGGGGCCCTCGCCAAGGCATTGTTCGCCGCTTCTTTCTGAAGCCCCCGGAACGGGCTGGAGAACCGCCCCTGTTGGCTTCTGCGGAGGCGCTGGAGGCTTCTGGGGCCCTGAGCTTGCCCCCTGTGCCTGATACTAGCGATTTGCAAGCGGCTTTGGCTCAGCAAAACCGCCGCCCGGCTTCGCCTCGATTGCTGACGGCGGCGGATGAGTTGGGCGAGGATGCACCCTTGGCGGCGAAGTCCGTAGTGCAGGCGGCGATGCTGCTGGAGGGGGCCCAACCGGTTGCCAATGGCAATGGCTGGGATCGGCGGCGGGTGCGGCGGAGACAGGAACCCACCTGGACGGGGATTGGGATCGGAACGATTTTGGTGATGCTGTCGGGCACAATTTGGACTTACTACAGCAACTATCCCGACAGTGACGGTTGGCTAAAGGTGGGTGGATTTTTGGAACGAACGGGCCGGGCGATCGGGCTGAATCAACCGGCCACTCGATCGCCAGAGCCGGTTTTGGCAGAATTGCCCCCTGCGGAACCCACCCCTTTGCCCACGGCTCCCACTGGGGTCACGGTGGATTTGACGCGGGATGAGTTTGCTGATTTGAGCCTGGAGAGCCTTTCGGTTTTGGGCGATCGCCCGCCAATGCCTACGGGAACGATCGGGGCCACCGCGCCCGCTGGGGCTAACTTGGCCCCGCAACCGGCCCCCAGCCCCTTGCCGTTTCCCCAAGCCCAGCGTGCTCCAGCCAGTCCGCCAACCAATCCCCCAGCCAACTCACCCGCAGCCCCAGCGGTGGCTAATCCGAGTGCGGATGGGCGTTGGTATGTGGTGGGGCCCTACAGTGGCCCCGCTAGCCTGATTGCCGCGCGCAAACAGGTGGCCGATGCCTATGTGCGGGAATTGTCGATCGGGCGGCGAATTCAGTTTGGGGCCTTGGACAATGCACAACAGGCCAACCAGCTCATTCAGCAACTGAAGGCGGCCGGGATTCCCGCCACGGTCTATCGCCCCGTTGCCCCCAGACCAGCCGCTAGCCCAGGGGCCAAACCTAGCCCGAATGCGAATAGCGCCAATCGCAACCAGCCCAATAATCGCAACGCCGCCAACCGTAACCAGCCCAATAGTCGCAATCAATCTGCGGCCGGCAACCGTTCCCAATCCAGTTCCAGCCCGAAGCCCAGTCCCTGAGCCAATCCGTAAACCAGCCAGCCATTGGCCGGTTCAGTCAACAGTCAGCAAGCGAGTCAGCATCAGCCAGCAACTGACTATCAGTTGAGCGGTCATTGATCGGTTGAGCAGTAATTGATCAATCGCTGACCAACCGCAACGGCATCGCCCCCCAAAGGCCCCACCGAACGATCGAAGCGATAGGATCGGGGCAAGAGCCAGAAGGAGATCGAGCGTGGGACTATTGCAGCGACTTGGGAAACTGGTGCGCGCCAATGTGAACGCGGCGATCGCCCAGGCGGAAGATCCTGAACAGGCCTTAGATCAGGCCCTGATGGACATGCAGGATGATTTGGTGCAGTTGCGCCAAGCGGTGGCCCAGGCAATCGCCACCCAAAAGCGCACGGAGCGCCAACGGGAAGCCGCCGCCCGCGCCGCTGAGGATTGGCATCGACGGGCCCAACAGTTGCTGAATGTTGGTGACGAGCCAGGGGCCCGATCGGCCCTGAGTCAGTGTCACGGTCAGCAAGACGCAGCCGCCCACTTTCAGGAACAGTGGGAAACCCAACGGGACACGATCGCCCAACTGCGCAACACCCTGCGGGATTTGGAAGCCAAGCTGCTGGAAACTCGCACCAAACGCGATTTGTACGTGGCCCGTGCCCGATCGGCCATGGCCACCCAACGAATGCACGACACCCTGAATTACCTGAGCCGGCCCAACAATCCGCTGGAGCGTTTGGAGTCTTGGACCATGGAACTCGAAGCTCGTGCCCAGTTGTCCCAGACCGCCGGTCGCGATCCATTGGAACAGGCCTTCCAAACCCTAGAGTCTGACCAGCGCCTAGAGCGGGACTTAGAACAACTGAAAGCCCGTCGCCCCCCGGAGCTTCGATAATTTCGATCATTCAGCAGCATCACAAATCCGTCCTTGGGCAATTCCCGGCAGCGGTTCCCAGCGGCGATTCCCAAACCTCCTAGCCGCCAAAATCCCCGGTTTTGGGCAATTGCACAGGGCCCGGGCCCCTCAGCCCCCCAATAGCCGATCACGGCGGGAGAGCTAACCGAACTTGCCATGGGCTGCTGATTTTCGGTATCTAGGCTAATAGGACGATCGCAACTGCCGGGCTTGATCACGCGGCCGTTGACCGATGGAGTTGGTAGTTTGGATAAAGCAGTTGGCCTTGGGGCCAAGCTTCCCAATCCCGATCGCTTCCCCGATTTAACCAGCAGGAGAGCCACCGTCATGGGCCTTTTCGATCGCGTCAGCCGCCTGATTCGGGCCAATGTCAACGACCTTGTGAACAAAGCCGAGGATCCCGAAAAAATCCTTGAGCAATCGATCATCGACATGCAAGAAGACCTGGTGCAAATGCGCCAGGCTGTTGCCCGGGCGATCTCCGCTCAACAAAAAATTCAGCAGCAATATAACCAGGCCCAAAGTGAGGCCAACCTGTGGCAACAACGCGCCCAACTGGCTCTGCAAAAAGGCGATGAAAGCTTGGCTCGCGAAGCCCTCAACCGCAAAAAGGTGCAGACCGAAGCTGCCACCGCCCTCAAGGGCCAACTGGATCAGCAAGTGGGGATGGTGGATCAGCTCAAGCGCAACCTGATCGCCCTGGAAGGGAAGATTTCGGAAGCCAAAACCAAGAAAGACATGCTCAAGGCCCGGGCCCAAGCCGCCAAGGCCAACGAGCAACTGCAAGGGGCCCTCAGCTCCATGAACACCGGCAGCGCCATGTCCGCCTTTGAGCGGATGGAAGAAAAGGTGCTGGAAATGGAAGCCCGCTCCACGGCAGCGTTGGAACTGAGCGGCGTTTCGTTGGAGCAACAATTTGCATCCCTGGAAGCCGGTAGCGATGTGGATGATGAACTGGCGGCAATGAAGGCGCAAATGTTGGGTGGTTCCTCAACGCCAGCGGGGGCCCTGCCGGCCAGCAATGCCGCACCGGCCACGGAGGCAAAAGACGCGGCGATCGATGCCGAGTTGGAAGCCCTGCGCCGCCAGCTCAACGACACCAAGTAGGCAGGACACCAAAACCGCCAAGCCAAAACCGCGATCGAGTCCGGGTGGGGGCGTGCGGCCGTGCGCCCCTGTGGCATTGCCCATGCAGTGGTGAATCAACGCATTTTGCGACCTAACCCGCAGGCGACCGCCCCCTCGAAATATTGCCCTTACCGCCAAGACACCTGTGGATTTAAGATGCAAAAGGCGAATTTTCAGAAGCAAGGACAACGATCGTGAGTCAAGTGCGAGTCATTTCGGATGCCGAATTTGAAAGCGACGTGCTGGGAGCCTCGGGAACGCCCGTTTTAGCGTATTTTTGGGCATCTTGGTGTGGGCCTTGCCGGTTGATGAGTCCGAGTGTGGAATGGGCGGCGACCACCTGGGGCGATCGGCTCCAGATCGTGAAATTGGAAGTGGATCCTAACCCCGTCAGCGTCAAACATTGCCAGGTGGAAGGGGTGCCCGCCCTGCGACTGTTTCAGGATGGCCAATTGCTGGACACCAGCGAAGGGGCCCTGACCAAGGAGAAGTTGGCGGATTTCCTCAAGCCGCATGTGGGCGCAGTGCCCAGCGCAGTTTGAGGATCATCGCAGCAGCATCCTGAGGCTTCAATCCATGCAATTTGCCGATCGACTAAAACCGCTGCAATTTAACGTGTTTGCGGAAATGGATCGGGCGAAGGCTGCGGCGGCTGAAACCCACGAGATTGTGGATTTATCGCTGGGATCGGTGGACTTGCCCACTTCGCCCCACGTGCTGGCGGCGATCGGGGAAGCGCTTCAGGATCCCAGCACCCACGGCTACCAACTCTTTCGCAATACGGCGGCCTTCCGACAGGCGGTGGCCGATCGCTACGAACGGCAATTTGGCCTGGCGATCGACCCGGAAACGGAAGTACTGGCCTTAATTGGCTCCCAGGAAGGAACCGCTCACTTACCCCTAGCGGTTTTAAACCCAGGGGATGTGGCCCTGTTGGGCGATCCGGGCTATCCCTCCCACTACGGCGGTGTGCATTTGGCGGGCGGTGAGGTTTATCCGATGCCGCTACTGGCAAAACATGGCTATTTGCCCCAGTTTGACCAAATTCCGCCGGCCGTGGTCGATCGGGCACGGCTGATGGTGCTGAACTATCCCCACAACCCAACCACAGCGGTGGCTAACCTGGACTTTTTCCGGCGGGCGGTGGCGTTTTGTCAGCAGCATGGCATGGTGTTGATTCATGATTTTGCCTACGACGGGATGGCCTTTGGCGATCGCCCGCCGTCGGTGCTGCAAGCGGATCCGGAAAAGACGGTTTCGATCGAGTTTTTCACCCTGTCCAAGGCTTTTAACATGGGCGGCTTTCGGGCGGGCTATGCCATCGGGAACCGCGACCTGATTTCGGCCCTGCGCAGTGTCAAGGCCGCCGTGGACTTTAACCAATACCAGGGCATCTTGAGGGGGGCGATCGCAGCGCTTCAGGGGCCCCAAGCCGATGTGCAAGAACGGTTAGCCATTTTTCGCGATCGCCGGGATGCGTTTGTGGCCGCCATGAATCGGATTGGTTGGCCCCTGGAAACGCCCCAAGCAACTATGTTTGCCTGGGCTAAGTTGCCGCCGCCTTGGGAAAACCAGTCGATTGAATTCTGTAAGCAACTGGTGGCTGCCACGGGAATCGCCGTGGCCCCGGGGGTGGGCTTTGGCCCTTCCGGTGAAGGTTATGTGCGTTTTGCGCTGGTGCAAACCCCGGAACAGTTGGCGCTTTCGGTCGATCGCATCGCCGCCTTTCTCAAAACTACTCTCAAAACTGCCGCGTCTGCATAGACCGCTTCACCAGCCAATTACCAGGGCTAACCACAGAGTTTGACCTGAGTGATCGACTGCTCGAAAGCTGCTCGAAAACTGGTCAAAGGTAGGTCAAGATAAAGGTAGATCAACACTCAACACATGGACCAATTTTTCGCCCTCAGGCCCTACCAAGGATTACTGAAGGTGCGTACCGGTCGCCCACCGATGTTGGATTGGGATGGCTGCGTCACGGGCTCCGGAGCCACGGCCGGCTGGCTGGGCGGCGGGGCGATCGCGGGGCTGTTGGGAACCGTGTTGTAACCGGCGTTTAAGGGCACACCGGAACCCGTGGAACCATAGCCCGGCATCGGAGCTGTTGGGATTTTGGGCAAGGTGCTGCCCGCCGTTGCCGGGCCAGAACCATAGCTGGGATAACCGGTGGGGCTGCCAAAGCCGCCATAGTTCACATTGCCGGCCCCAGCATTGGGAACCGCCACATTCGGTAGCGCGGGATTGGTTGTGCCGCTGCCGATGGTGGAAGTTGTGCCGCTGGAACCCGTCACGGGAACCGTCGGAGTGGTGGTGTTAGGGCTGGTGGTGGGCGTTGTGCCGCTGGAATCGCTGCTGCCATCACCGTTGTTGAGGTAGAGGCGATCGAGCGCCGCTTGCAAGGGACTCACGGGCTGGCCGGTGGTTGTCCCATTGCCATTGAGCATGGTCGAGCTTCCCCCCACGCTGTAGGTGCTGCCATTGGCACTGGCGGCCCGAGGGTCATTGCTCAAAAATTGATTCACTGCCCTTGGGGCCAAACCGCTGCCCTCGCCACCGCGCGATCGACTGCCCACGGGGCCCGCCGAACCACCACTGAGCAACTGCAAAATATCCGCCAGCTCAGAGTTGGTATTGTTCGCCGTTTTTTCTTCATTCTGGCGATCGCGGTTATTGCGATTGTTCCGGCGCTGGTTTTGGGGCAGGGTTAGCTCCGTTGCCAACACATTAGACGAGTCAATATCAGCCGCCACCGAATCATCATCGGGCTGGGACTCCAGAATCGAGAGCCAATCCACCTTGTCCGGCTCAGGTTCGGCATTAGTCCAGCGATCGGGATTTTTCCAAAAAACCCAAGCCCCCAAGGTCGCCATCGAAATCGCCATGGCCGGCAACCAGATGAAGGGTTCACCCAACCAGCGCAGATTTCTCAGCACCAGCGTTAGGCTGAAAGTTTCGCGCAGTTGCGACACCCAACCCTCATGGGTTCCTGGCTCATGGGTTCCTGAGTGCGCCTTGTGGCCATGATGACCCGCCGGGTGATGGCTCGATGGGTGATGGCCCGATGAGTGATGGTGATGCTCGGACATAGTTAGGGTCACCGGAGCAGGATCAGAGAGTGGTTGGAGCGTCGGTCGGGGTTGGGGAGGCTGAACGAGAGCCGCTGGACAGAGACGGCGGAGAAGCGAGCGAAAACCCTAGACGAGAACGAGCCTTGGAGCGATGGCCCAGTTTTAGGTAACAATTACTGCTTCCATTCTATCGGGTCTGGCAACCCTGCAGCCAGGGCCCAACCCCAAAGCCCCTCTGCCGCTGGGGCCCGCCCCCTCAATTCGCCATTACCCAAACGGAAACCGACACCAGCGATCGCCCCAAACGGCCCAACCTTGGTTTAGGGTGGCTTCTGGCTGATCAGTTGCCGGGAATCCCGAAAGGTTTGGTTGGATGAAAAACGCATGGGCTTGGATAGGGGCGCGATCGGGCGATCGGCGCTGGAGCATGGTGCTCAGTGGAGCCATGGCGTTGTTTTATGGCTGGCAGTCGGTGCAGTGGGCCACACGCAATCCCTATATCGTGCAAGACGATGTGCGCCAGCATGTGTTTTGGGCCTTTCGTTACCTGGATCCTGGCCTCTTCCCCGGCGACTGGATCGCTGACTATTACCAATCCGTTGCTCCCCTGGGCTATCAGTGGCTCTATCACGGAGCGGCCCTCCTCGGCTGGGATCCCCTAACGGTCAGTAAATATTGGCCGGTGATTTTGGGGTTGGTGACCACGGCGCTGACCTGGCGCGTGATGATTCGGCTGTTGCCCGTGCCGTGGGTGGCCCTGTTGGGCTGCATTTTGGTAAATCAAAGCCTGTGGATGGAGGATGATTTGGCCTCATCCACGCCGCGAGCCTTTGCCACGCCCCTGGTGTTGGCGGTGATGGATGCGCTGCTGAGTCGATCGCTCTGGGGCTGTTTAGGGGCGATCGCCCTCAGCGGTTTGTTTTATCCAATGGTGGCGGTGGTGGCGGCGGCGGCCCTGGCTGTGAATTTGGGTCGGCGCTGGTGGGCCACCCGTCGGGGGCGATCGCATCCCGAAGCCCTGACTCCCCTGGACTGGCGCTTGGCGATCGGGGGCATTGCCATGGCTATTGCGGTGTTGTTGCCGGAACTGTTCACCAGCAGCGAGTTTGGCCCCGTGATCAGCCGATCCCAAGCCGCCGCCCTACCGGAATTTAACTTTGTGGGCAATGAATACGGGCGATCGTTCTTTTTTCACCCCAATCCGCTGATTTTTTGGCTGTTTGCCCCCCGTAGCGGCTTCCTGTGGGTGGGATTTGTGCCCCCGATCGCCCTGGTGGCCTTGGCCTTGCCCCGTTGGTTGAACCGGCCCGCCCGCGCCCGTCAATTTCCCCTAGCCAGTCGCCTTTCGCCTCACTTGGCTATGCTGGGGGATTGGGTTTGGGGTGGGTTGGGTCTGTTTCTCGCGGCCCATGCCCTGCTGTTTCGGTTGTATTTACCCAATCGCTACGGCTATGTGCCCTTGCGGGTGGTGTTGCCAGTGGCGGGGGCGATCGCCCTGGGCCTGTGGCTCGATCGGCAAATGCAAGCCACCCAATCCCAAAAACCGCGCTGGTTCTGGCCCCTGGTGAGCCTCGTCCTCAGCCTGTCGATCGTTGTGCCCATGGTTCCTAACTTGGCCGTGTCCAGCCAATTGCAAATGGAAGGACGCATGGCCGAAGTCTATGAATTTCTGCAAAAACAACCGAAGGATACCCTAGTGGTTTCCTTATCCAAGGAAGCGGATTTCATTCCGATCTTTGCCCGGCGATCGATTCTCGCCAGCCGCGAATTTGCCCTGCCTTACCATTGGGGCTATTACCGAGTTTTGCGCCAACGCATTGAAGACACCATCCGCGCTCAATACACCAGCAACCTATCGGAGGTGCAAGCTTTTTTGCGGAAATATCAAGTGAATTTCTGGTTATTAGAACCCTGGTCACTCTCAAAGTCTGACTTGGCAGATAACACTTGGTTACAGCAATTTCAGCCGCTCATTCAAGACGTGAGCGATCGGCTCGATCGCGGTGAAACTCCAGCTTTGGAACGGGCGATCGCTCCCTGTTCTGTCCTCGAAAACAAGCGCCTCCAACTGCTCGATGCTCGCTGCATTTTGCAACTGCCCTAATGCCATCAAAAATCCAAAAATAACCGGTAACTTGAGAAGCCGAATTAGGTAAAGATCTCAGCTACTTTGAGGGTGAAATTGGCGAATAAGGGTGAAGTTAATTCGTCTTCGGCAAAGAGGGTATAGACCAGCTCTAAACGGGCTTGCGATCGCCGATAAATCTCAACGGTTTGTTGTTGCCAATCCACGATCCAATATTCCCGCACACCAACTCGGGAATAGAGCTTTAATTTCACCTGGCGATCGCGCGCAATATCTTGGGAAGACTGGGAAATTGCTTCAACAACCAGCTCAGGAGCTGCTGTGAAATGACCTGACTCATCGACGCAGGTTGCCAGCTTCTCATTGCTAACCCACACCAGATCGGGAATGACGTTTTCTTCCCCGGTCAAGATGACACCCGGTGATTGCAGAACTTTGCCTTGCTTGTGTTGCCTAGCCCAGAGGGTCAAGAATGTGTGGAGGTTTCCTAGAGCATCCTGGTGTCTCCAATGGGGGGCGCGGGTCACGTATAGGTCTCCGTCGATGATTTCGTAGCGATCGCCGTTATTGGGGAAGAATTCTAAATCGGCGGTTGTCCACCGATTTTTCGGGTCAGCATTGGCAACCATGGGGGTTATCGCTGGGTCGGTGACAGCGAGGCTGGGGCGTTATGTTGATTGTACTGATTTGGGCAGGGCGATCGCCGGTAGCGGTTGGCTAAAATGGTGAGGACTTGGGTTGCCGCTGTCGAGGTTGGTGATACATTCACGATTTGGAGGGTATCGATGCAAATCACGATTACTTTGCCGCCGGATTTGGAGGGGTATTTGCTGCGCCAAGCGGCCCAGGCTAATCTCCCTTTGCCGTTGATTGTGCTACAGATTCTTCGGCAGCTAGTCCAGATGCCACCAGTGATCACGACTCAGTGGCCGGGGGCGGTTTTGAATTATGAACCAAGTCCCGATTTTCCTGAGTTTGAGTCTGATCGCAGCGAGTTAATTGATCCCCAAGAAATAGAGTTATTTTGATGCGTTATCTTTTGGATACTTGCGTCATCAGTGATTTTATTATTGATGCCGAGACATTTGATTTTTGAGAAGATCCTTAGTCTAAATAATCTGATTTTCACTCCAATATTTGTTTGAGTAAATCTGGAGCAATCCGAAAGCCGGCTTGATGAATGAGATTGTTGATTGCTACTGGCAAGGATTCAAGCTGGCCGTCTTGTTCCGCTCGGAGCAAAATTCCCAAAATACCTGTTACTTGCAATCCCAAAGATTTAGCTGTTTTTCGACCTTCTCGCTCGTCCAAGAGTATCCAGTCAGCATTGAGTTCTAGCGCGAGGGAAATTGCTTCGGATTCTCCTTGATCGAGAGTTTGCTTTAGCAGTCGAGTCAAGGACTGATCATGAGCTTCTTGAACTTCAATCCATCCTGAGGTGATCGCGTCTTGAATAATCGCAGATCCAGGACGATTTTCGCTGATTTTTAGTTCTTCTACAACAGCTTTGGGAATGAGGACTTTGCCAAATTGCTGTTGCAAAAGAAAAAGTTGATTAATGATAGCCAAGTTCAAAATTGGCGAGGTGTTGCTAACGACTAGCATAAGCGAGGTCATCGTCTAGTTCTTCATGGCTGTAATGTCGCAGAATTCCGCGTTGGGCAAGTAGTTGGCCGAAGTCGTATTTATCCATTTCAGCAAGTTCGCGGGCTTTGCCGAAGGCCAGCAGGTTTTGGGCATAGAGGGCGATCGCGAGTTCGCGCCGTAGTTCGCGCTCGATGCGGGGTTCTGGTAGGCGAATGGCTTGAACAATTGAATCGGGAATTGAGAGTTGTAGTCCCATGATTTTTGGGCGATCGCCTGCTGCCTGTTGGTCTGTGGTTTGCGGCGATCTTAGCACCGCTGAAAGGAGGGAGGCAGGGCGATCGATTAGCTCTGGGGGGTGATGGTTGGGGGCTTGGCTCACAAAGGCGCTGGGCAGTGAGGGGAATGGGGCGCTAGGGTGGGGGCAGCGTTTTGGTGATGATTCACCGAGGGATTGAGGCGGCCCCATGGACGAGCAACGACTTCAGGCTTATTTGCAATTGATTCAGCAGTTGTTGGCTTGTCCAGAGGGAGAAGAGGCAAGCGTTTTGCAAGCCCAGGCGGAGTTGGTGGATGCGGGTCTAGTAGAAATAATGTATTTCGTTCCTGGCCATATGGCATCTATTGGTCACCGTGATGCTGTCTGGCTAAAGCAGTGGGCGAACCGAATAGCACAGACTTTAGAACTGAGATCTAAGACCGTGTATGCTAATCCAACTACAATGAGTTTTATAGGAGAAGTGATGATAAATATTTATGAAAATCAAGGTAGTGCAAATCGTGTATATGAATTTTGGAAATTAAATTTAAGGAAGCTAAATTGGGACTTTTTGATCGCGCTGCCATTGGCTTTTCAAGTTCTAAAAAAACAAAATTCACCTGAGTTGGTTGCTGCCATGTTTGGTGAATTTGGAAATCTGATTGGACAATTTCATTTAGGCATTCGTTGGTTAAACTTAGAAATGGCAATTGTATCGTGCAATCTGTCCTTGGAAATCTATACTCGTGAATCTTTTCCTGAAGATTGGGCAACAGCACAACATAATCTAGCTAACGCTTATCTAGACCGTATTTGGGGCAGTGAGGTAGAAAATAAAGAAATAGCGATTTCCATTTATAAAAAGTCACTAGAAATCAGAAGTCGTGATTTTTGCCCTCAAGACTGGGCAATGACACAGAATAGTCTTGCTAATGCCTATCGTAATCGTATTCAAGGGAAAATCACTGACAATCTTGAAATGGCAATAGATATTTACAAGAAAGTTCTAGAGGTTTACACTTATGAATCTTTTCCTCAAGATTGGGCAATGACGCAAAACAATCTTGCTATTGCTTACTATGATCGAGTCCAGGGATATAGATCGGACAATCTAGAGATGGCAATAGATATCTACAAGGATATTTTAAAAGTTTATACTCGAGAGTCTTTTCCTCAAAAGTGGGCAATGATCCAAAATAACCTTGGAGCCGCTTATCGTCATCGTATTTTTGGAGAAAGAGCAGATAATTTTGAAATGGCGATTGCTGCGTATCAACTTGCCTTGCAAGTCAGAAAAAAGAAAGAGCTTCCTGAACAGTGGGCAGCAACTCATAGTAATCTTGCAGTGGCTTATAGCAATCGTATTCGAGGTAAAAAAACAGAAAATTTAGAGATGGCAATTAATCACTGCAAACTTGCTCTAGAAGTTTATACTCGTGATACATTTCCAAGACAATGGGCAACGATACAAAACAACCTGGCGACTATGTATGGCAATCGTCTAAAAGGGGAGAAAGCTGACAATTTAGAAAAGGCAATTGCCTTATGTAAGGCTGCTCTAAAGATAAGAAGATTTGACAATTTGCCTGTGCAGTGGGCAGCAACACAGCATAATTTAGCAACAGCTTATAGTCAACGTGTAAAAGGTACTAAAGGAAAAAATCAAGAAGCAGCAATAATTGCTTATAAACTTGCCATAAAAGTCTATAAGTATGATGCTTTCCCATATCAATGGGCAGCTATACAAAACAACCTGGCTCATACTTACCGTGACTATCTTCAAGAAGATGAAGCTGAAAACTTAAAGCAGGCTATTACTGCCTACAACTTAGCGCTCAAAGTCAGAACCCATCAAGCATTTCCTAATGAATGCCGCCAAACTGCTCGATCCCTTGGCAAGCTCCAAAGCGAGTTACAGAATTGGGATGCTGCGACCCAAGCCTATGGGCAAGCCCTCGCCGCTGCGGAAAATTTGTATCAAGCCTGTACTTTGCTCGACAGCCAAGCCGGTGAACTTAAAGAAACAGGTGATCTTCCCCGCCGCGCTGCCTACGCCTACGCCAAAATCGGTCAACTTGATCAAGCGGTTGCCACGATCGAACGGGGCCGCGCCCGGGGTCTCAGCGAACGACTCCAACGCGATCGCGCCGACCTCGTGCAACTCCAACAACAGCGCCCCGACCTGTTCGATCGCTATCGCGACATCACCAACCAACTGCAAAACCTGGAAAGCCTCCAACGCGAACAGCAAGTCCGCGATCGCCAAGCCATCACCCCCGAACAACACCGCAACGAAGCCCAAAGACTCCGCCAGGAATTGACCGAAGCGATCGCCCAAATTCGCCAAGTCCCCGGCTATGAAACCTTCCTGCAAGCACCCAGCCTCGCAGAGATTCAACAAAACCTCAGCACCGAAGCACCCACCGTCTACCTGATTCCCACCCCCAACGGTAGCCTCGCCCTAATCGCCACCCCCCAGGCGATCGACCCCCTGTGGCTCGATGCGTTCCCCGAAGCCACCCTTACCGACTTGGTGCAAACCTGGCTCAACGCCTCCCAAAATCACCGCAACGACTTCCCCGGCTGGCTGGAGGCGATCGACCAGGGAACCCGCCAACTGTGGGACAACCTGATGGCTCCCCTAATCGATCGCCTCAAGCAGCACAATTACACCCAAGCGATCCTGATTCCCACCGGCTTGCTCGGGTTGTTGCCCCTTCATGCCGCCTGGACACCCGACCCCAGCCGCCCCACCGGCCGCCGCTACGCCCTCGATGAGCTGACCTTCACCTACGCCCCCAACGCCCAATCCCTCGTGGCCGCCCGCGCGATCGCCCAGCGATTCCCCGACAGCCACCTCGATTCAATCCTGGCGATCGACAACCCCCGCCAAGACCTCCCCAGCTCCGAACGGGAAGTCATGGCCGCCGTCAAAACCTTTCCCCGCCCCACCGTCCTACGGCACGAAAAAGCCACTACCGCCACCGTTGCTGCAAACCTGGGTCAACAGGCGATCGTCCATTTCTCCTGCCACGGAACCGCCAACTTCAACGAACCCCTCAATAGCGGACTGCTGATGAACGACGACCTGCTGACCCTGCGCGACCTGTTTAACCTCAAGCTCACCGAAGGCGGCAAACACGGCATCCGGCTGGCCGTCCTTTCCGCCTGTGAAACGGGTCTCCCCGGCCTAGACTTAGCCGACGAGGCGATCGGCTTGCCCGTTGGGTTGTTGCAAGCAGGCGTGGCCGGGGCGATCGCCTCCCTCTGGGCTGTGAATGAGCAAAGCACCATGATCCTACTCACCAAGTTCTACGACCTCTGGCGCAACGATCACCTCACCCCACCGATCGCCCTCCGCCAAGCCCAACAGTGGCTCCGCACCGCAACCCCTTCCGAAATTCGCCAGCTCACAGGCATCGGGCTTCGAGGAGCTGAACACCCATTTGCCCACCCCTACTACTGGGCAGGCTTCAGCTACACCGGCATATAATCCAGACATGAATCCCCGAGTCCACAGCGTTATTCCACGCAGCAATTACACACTTGAAATTCAGTTCACCAATCAAGAAGTGCGAGCTTATGATTGCTTATCGCTCTTAGATTTTGGCGTGTTTCAGGAACTCAGGGACGAAGCTTATTTTCGGAAAGCCAAGGCGTTCAATGGCACAGTGACTTGGCCCAATGAGCAAGATATTTGCCCAGACACGCTTTATCTAGACTCTATCCCTGTACCGATCGCCCCCCAAATATTGTCAGCATGAACACCACTTATGACCGCGACTTTTATGCTTGGACACAGGAGCAAATCGCGCTGCTGCAAAATCGTGATTTCGGGGCGATCGACCTCCCAAATTTAATCGAAGAAATCGCCGTCCTGGGTCGCCAAGAACGTGAGCAGTTGATCAATCGCTTAGGTGTTCTGATTGGTCATCTGTTGAAGTGGTGCTATCAGCCTGAGAGGCGAAAAAACTCCTGGATCGGCACGATTCGCGAGCAGCGACGACGCATTCAGCGGCTACTCAAAAATAATCCCAGCTTGCAACCATTTTTAGACGAAGCTTTCCGCGAAGCTTATCTTGATGGGCGAGACCTGGCTATTCAAGAAACTAACCTTGCTGATTCTGTATTTCCCGAAACTGCGCCATTTACGTTGGAATTTATCTTATCAGATGAATTGGAATTCAGCCCATGATTCGACCGATTAAGCTACCGGAAAGCTGTTCATTTTCCGACTACTTTAAGCTCAATGCCTACCCTGAAGAAATTTTGGCAAATTTCGGCTACGGCTTTGAACTAGCTGAGCTGACATTACCCCAGGCGGAATCATTGCCCTTCGCGATCGAGCCGCTGCAATTACGGCTCAAAAAAACTATGCACCTGATTCGAGCAGATAACGAAATGGCTCGGCGGGAGTTTTTGATCGCACCCTTGCTTACGGAGGTAGTGCTGGCCACCAATAGCCAATTGCGGGTTAGCTATCCAGTGGAAGTTAGTAGCCAACTACGAGGCTCGATCGACTATTTCTTGCAGTCACGCGATCGCTTACTCGTGATTGAAGCCAAGGATGAAAACCTAGAGCGCGGATTCAAGCAACTGGCCGTTGAGCTAATTGCGATTGCCCAAGAAAACCAAGAAAGCTTAGTTCTGAAACCCCAACTTTGGGGAGCTGTTTCAATCGGGAAAATTTGGCAATTTTCGTTACTCGATTTTGAGAAAAAAGTGATTTATCAAGATCTAAACCTCTATTCAATTTTCACGGAATTGGAACATCTACTCCGAGTCTTGATTGGCATTCTAATGCATTAGCTCAGAATCACAAATGCCACACGAAAATTCTCAATTTGATTCATCTTCTAACCTGTCTTGATTAAAGCCCTCGAAACCGATGCTCTACACGGACGAAGATTTATTTGAGGCTGCTCGCACGATTCGCAGCGAATTACCGGATTTGTTGGCTCCCGAAACTGCAAAAAGCCTAGACAATCGCCTCGCTGAACTGCTGAATCAAGTACCTTTTGATCTGCGCGATCTACATTACGAAACCATCAGCGCGATCGCCACTCAAGTCGAAGAGTACTTAAACACACATGAATCTACAAAAACTTGGCTGCAATCCTTTCTGATTGACTCATCCAACAACCAACGCAAAAGTTTTGAAGCCCTTCCCGGGAATGCCAGCTACGTTGCGACCGATAAATATATTTGTCCCCACGGCGACTATCGCTGGTCACGGCGCAGCGTTGGCCAACCGATTCCCCGTTGCCCAACCCATAATCTTTCCCTAATCCCGATCGCTGAATTTCAGCAGCTACGGTCTAATCTCTCGCAGGAGAACCCATGACTGCCAAGGTACTCGAAGGCGCAGGCGGCAAGGTTGCAGAACAGTGGATTTCGAGTCTGCTGACTTCTGCCATTGTCTTTTGGGCGGGGGGCTTAGTGGCGGTTATTCAGCGATTTGGCTGGCAACCCTTCACGGATTGGTTCACCAAACAGCCGGAACCATTACAGTTGGCTTTGTTGGTGGCCGTGCTGGGCGGGGCGATCGCCTCAGCAGCCGTAGTGGAACGGTTTCAACTGATGGCACTACGCGGCCTTGAGGGCTATTGGTATCCTATTTTTAATGGATTTAAAGATCACTTCATTCGCCAGCAAATCAAGGCTAAGGAAAAGCTTGAATCACAATTTCAAAAATTAGATAATCTCCCAAGACTCACCAGTCGCGATCGCCAATTACGTGTCAAACTCGATCGCCAACTCAATAATTTTCCCGTCCAAGATATTGATATGATGCCCACGCCGTTGGGGAATATCTTGCGGGCGGCGGAGTTGCGATCGCTCGATAAATATGGGTTGGATGCGGTAATTTGTTGGCCACGATTGTGGCTGTTGCTGCCCGAATCCGCCAAAGCAGATTTACAGGCAGCGCGGGCTGAACTGAATGCCATGGCTCGGCTGTGGATTTGGAGCTGGTTATTTTTCATTTGGGCGTTTTGGGCTTGGTGGGCAGCACTAATCGCCCTGTTCTCAATTTGCTTTGCCTATCACTGGGCGATCGCCGCGGCCAAAACCTATGGCGACTTAATCGAAGCGAGTTTTGATCTCTATCGCGCCTTGCTCTACGAGGCTTTGCGATTACCCTTTCCGAAGCAAGCAGACCAAGAACCGGCCGCCGGACGGATGTTAACTCAATATCTTTGGCGTGGTACTTTGCCAGAGTCCTATCAATTCATTGCAACTTCAGAAATTTCCCCAGTAATTGATCAATAGAAATTCGCACATGAAAACTAATTTCATGGCTTTGCTATCTCAGGCGATCGAGCATAGTTGTCTCCCGGATCCCGACCGCAACAAATGTAGGCGAAAGGCTGGGGCATGATCGCAGACCCGTAATAATTGACGGCGAGGGGGATAATGACCATTCAATCCCCCGATCGCCCCGTGTTGCGGCTGCCAAATCTGTCATCGGGCAAGGCTAGGAAGCCTTGGGAAATTCGTATCGCTTCAGCTCCGTGGTGGTTTGTAGCACATTGCTGGCATCCCAAATTTGCCACTTCACTGGCCCAACACGATCGGCATACCACATCACCTTGCGGAATGCCGTTCCCGCTTTTTCTCCCGTAATTTCCACCCGAATTGTATTAAATTTGCCCGCTGGAACCGTGACCTCTTCCGCCGCCGCTGCCTTGAAGGATTCGGAGGCGTTCGTGGTGGCTGCACCCACCTGCTGACCAGTCCAAGACCATTGATCGCCCACCTTCGGTGGATTTTTTAAAATGGGCTTGATTGGATCATTAACCGTTTCGTTGGTCATGCCATTACGAGCCAACACAAACTTAATTTCCTTGACCCAACCTTCTCCCTTGAGATAGAGCAAATTAGATGGCCCAAATCCCAAATCTTGCTCAGTGGTGTAGCGCATTTGCGAGCCGTCGCGATCGGCCCCAATCACCTTGATTAGCAAGTTGCCCGTTGTGCCCTGTGCTGCATTGGTCGTGGCATATTCCCAACGACCATTCAAGGGAAAGGGGTAATAGTCGGGTGGAGGTGGCGCGGCTTGCAGTCCCGTTGCCGTCAGCAGCGCGATCGCCAGTCCCACCACAAACCCAACAACCCAACGGCGGCCCACGAACTCCCCTAGCCGCTGCCAATTCATGGGGCTAGCTTGGTACTGGGTTTGAGGCGGTCTCTGTTGTGTAATCTTTAGCTGGAAAAATATCATTTCAGATCCAGAACAACTACTCCCATCAAGATAGGCATTACCTGCCCGATTGCACAGGAAATATGTTGATCTGTTAAGCACTAACCCAATCAATAAAAATGAGAAGGCTTTTTGTAATGTCTGATGATTTTGGTTTTGAAATTTTAAGTTTTTGATTTTAAAACTTTAAGTATTAATGAGACTTTGGCTTCTAAAATTTGGGTTGAATTTTATTGACTCTCAAGGGTTTTCAGAATTGAATCAACTGGACTGACTTGGAGGACGTTGGGTAGATCAGCGGCTTCAAGGTTGACGCAATAACCCGCCCAGAAAACCAACAGGAAATGGGTGGGTCGATCGCCCGGATTAACCCACCCGATCGCGCGTTGGGAACCTAGCTCAAGTGTGATCGCACCACGGCGGCCAGGCGATCGGCCCAATGGCGCACCAAATCCGCTTCGGCCGCTTCCACCATCACCCGAATCACCGGCTCCGTGCCCGAAGCCCGCACCAAAATCCGGCCCGCATCGCCCATTTGGGTTTCGGCCTGGGCGATCGCCTCGGCCACGGGGGCGCAATCTTGCCAGCCCAACCGGCGCGCGCGATCCTCAACCCGCACATTTTCCAGCAGTTGCGGATATTTCTGGAAGCTGTCATCCACCCAGGAGGTGAGCGATCGCCCGGACTGCTTCACCAGGGCCGCCAAGTGCAGCGCCACCAACGTGCCATCGCCGCTGACGGCATAGTGACGGCAGAGGATGTGACCCGACTGCTCACCGCCGAGCATGTAGCCGCGATCGAGCATCGCCTTTTGCACATATTGATCGCCCACGGCCGTGCGGATCAGATTGCCGCCTTGTTTTTGCCAAGCCCGCTCAAAGCCCAGGTTGGCCATCACCGTCGAAACGATCGTTGCTTCCGGTAGCTTGTCACTCGATCGCAGGGTTTGGCCCCAGAAATAAAGGATGTAGTCGCCATCAACCACGCGCCCTTGGCCATCCACTGCCAACACGCGATCGGCATCCCCATCAAAGGCGAAACCCAAATCCGCTTGATGCTCAACCACCGCCGCCTTCAGGGACTCTAAGTGAGTTGAGCCGCAATTCACATTAATCCGATCGCCGTCCGGTTCCCCGTGCAGCAGAATCACCGTTGCGCCCAACTCCTCAAACACCGCCGGGGCCACCTTGGCGCTGGCTCCCCAAGCCGTATCCAACACCACCTTCAAACCCGCCAACGGGCGATCGCCCCAGCCCTCTTGCTCTAGGGTTTGTTCCAGGGACACCGCATAGCCGCGCACCAGCTCGGGCCGGAAATAGCCACGCCCGCAACCGGTCACGGGTTCCAGACCAGGCAACACGTGGTGGCGCAGGGCCGATTCAATTTGTTGTTGGGCTTCCTTGGCCAGCTTGTGCCCATCGGGGCCGAAGAACTTCAAGCCGTTGTCGCCGGGCGGGTTGTGGCTGGCGGAAATCATCGCGCCCCCGATCGCCCCAGTCGCTTCCACCAAATAGGCCACGCAAGGAGTTGGGCAGAGTCCCACATTCCACACCTCCAGCCCGGCCGCCGTCAGCCCCGCCGTCAGGGCCGCCGCCAGCATTTCGCTGGAGTTGCGGGAATCTTGGCCCACGACGATCGCCCCTTTGCCCGATCGCGCTGCAAACACACGCCCGGCCCAATAGCCCACATGCAGCGCCAGGCTCGCGGTCAACACCTCGCCCACACGCCCGCGAATCCCGTCGGTTCCAAACAGGGGCACGCTCTCGGGAATTTCCAGGGGCGACAACCCATGCAGATTCAGATTCAAGCTTGGTTGCTCCAAATCCTGGGGTTTTTGGTTCAACCCAAGTTCGCCCGATTCGCGACCCAACCGAACAGGAGACGTAACCATAATTGCGCTCACTCCACACCAAGGGTTTGTGTTGCTTTCCACACCAAATCGATCCCGCGTCCGCACGATCGACATAGTTCGCAACTCGCCTGAAGGATAGCACGGGCCGATCGAGCGGTTGGATCGCCCCCGATACCATGGCGCTGTTTGGGGGAGTGAGTAAACTTAAGGCAGATGTGAGGCGCGATCGCCCCGGTTTGCCCCCAGTCAGGAGGATTCGATCGCATTAAATCAATCAAATCAAAAGAGCATTCGATCGGTAGGACGTATGGAACCCACAACATTGGCATTCGCAGGCATCGCGGTTCCGATGGCCAATCAGCCCCCCGTTTTCAACGCGCCGATCACGCAACATTTCAGTTAAGAGCAACCGACAAACAAAGCCATGATCGACTATCGCCAAATCATTACGATCGAGCCGGATAAACGAGGTGGAAAGCCATGCATTCGGCGTATGCGAATTACGGTCTATGACGTGCTGGGTTGGTTGGCGGCGGAAATGTCCTTTGAGGAAATTTTGGATGATTTCCCAGAGTTGACGATGCAGGATATTTTGGCTTGCTTGGCCTTTGCAGCCGATCGCGATCATCGACTTGTGGCGATCGCGGCATGAGACTGTTATTCGATCAAAATCTGAGCCGAAAACTGTTGGGACGACTGGCGGATGTGTTGCCGGACGCGAGCCATGTGCAGTTGGAAGGGCTGGCGGAAGCCCCTGACAGTGCGATTTGGGAGTTTGCGCGCGATCGCGGATTTTGCATCGTCACCCAGGATGCGGACTTTGCGGAACGCAGTCGGCTCTATGGTTCGCCGCCCAAGGTGCTGTGGTTGCGTTGCGGCAATGCTCCAACGGCTAAGGTGGAATCGATGCTGCGGTCAGGGATTGAGGCGATTCGGGAATTGCTCACGAATTCTGAGATTGATTGTTTGGAGTTGCACGAGCCATGAGCGATCGACCCGAAATCCAGCAGGGCATCATTGCTAACGATCAAGCCCAGATCGAGATCGGCAAGGTTGAACAGACGATCGGCGATCGCATCGAGCAAACCCACAGTGGTTCGGGCGATAACGTTGCGCGTGATAAGCACGTCCATGTTTACCAGTCAGCCCCACCGCCGAAACCGACTGGGGATGGGCCGCCGACGAATTTGCAGGATCGGGGGGTGGCGCGCGATCGCTTCTTTGGACGTGATCAGGTGTTGGCAGAGTTGCACCAGTTGCTCCAGAAGGGCGATCACCGGGTGGCGATCGCCAGTGTGGATGGCATGGGCGGTGTGGGCAAGAGTGAGCTGGCGGTGCAATATGCGCGGCAACATCTGCACGACACCTATTGCGGCGGGGTGGTGTGGCTGGCGGGGGAACGGGCGGGGGTTGAGCTGCTGAACTTTGCCCGATCGCGCTTTTTCCCGATGGTGGATCTCGCGGACTTGGGCGATTTGCCGGAGCAGTTGACCTATTGCTTTGGCCATTGGCCGGCCCAGGAAGTGCCGCCGGAGTCGGTGTTGTTGATTTTTGATGATGTGACGGACTATCGCACCCAAGTGGCGGCGATTTTGCCGAGCGATTCGCGATTTCGGGTGTTGGTCACGACGCGATCGCAGTTTCAGGGGGTTGAGCGGCTGGAGTTGCAGGTGCTGACCCCAGAGGCGGCGCTCCAGTTGCTCACAAGCATTGTGGGGCGGGAGCGAATCGCGGCGGAACCCAAGACGGCGGCGGCGCTGTGCGAATGGCTGGGCTTTTTGCCGTTGGGGATTGAGTTGGTAGGCTACTACCTGAAGCGCAAGGGGGATCTGTCGCTAGCCACCATGCAAGAACGGCTGGAGGCAAAACGGTTGCAGGCCCCGGCGATCGCCCCCAAAGATCGAGATTTTCCCGAGGGGATGACGGCGCGGCGCGGGGTGGCAGCGGCCTTTGAGTTGAGTTGGCAAGCGTTGGACTCGGAAGCGCAACGGCTGGCGGTGTTGTTGGGTTGTTTTGGGCCGGCTCCGGTGTTGTGGGATTGGGTGTTGGGTTGTTTGCCCAATGACGATGAGGAGGATCTGGAAGAGGCGCGAGATCAGTTGGTGAAGCTGAGTTTGGTGAAATCCGAGAATGGGCAATATGCCTTGCATCCGCTGATTCGGGAGTTTTTTGCAGCTAAACGGGCGGACTGGCCCGAGGGTGGGGCGCTGCAACAGGCGTTTTTGGGGCAAATGGTGAGCGTGGCGAAAACGGTTCCGCAGATGGTGACGCTGGCTGACTTGGCACGCACCCGCCCTGCCTGGCCGCACTTGGAAACGGCAGCGGCGGCCAGTGGCGAGATTAATGATGACGATTGCGGTTGGCCCTTCACAGCCCTGGCGCGGCTGGCTCAGGGGCAAGGTCTTTGGGCTGAAGCCGAACAGCACTACAGCGATCGCTTGAGCACCACCGAACGCCGCTTCGGCCCCGACCATCCCTCCACCGCCACCAGCCTCAACAACTTGGCAGAACTCTACCGATCCCAGGGACGGTACGAGGCAGCGGAACCCCTCTACCGGCGATCGCTGGAAATCGATGAGAAAGTCTACGGGCCAGATCATCCCGAAGTCGCCACCGACCTCAACAACTTGGCAGGACTCTACAGATCCCAGGGACGGTACGAGGCAGCGGAACCCCTCTACCGGCGATCTCTGGAAATTCGTGAGCGAGTGCTGGGAGCCGACCATCCCGACACCGCCCAAAGCCTCAACAACTTGGCAGGACTCTACGAATCCCAGGGACGTTACGAGGCAGCGGAACCCCTCCACCGCCGATCGCTGGAAATCCGTGAGCGAGTGCTGGGAGCCGACCATCCCGACACCGCCCAAAGCCTCAACAACTTGGCAGCACTCTACTACTCCCAGGGACGGTACGAGGCAGCGGAACCCTTACGCCTAAGATGTTTAGCAATTGAGGAGAAAGTTTTTCCTGAAAATCACCCTCAAATCGCTGCCAGCCTCAACAACTTGGCAGTACTCTACGAATCCCAGGGACGGTACGAGGCAGCGGAACCCCTCTACCACCGATCGCTGGAAATCCGTGAGCGATTGCTGGGAGCCGACCATCCCGACACCGCCGCCAGCCTCCACAACTTGGCAGGACTCTATCGATCCCAGGGACAGTACGAGGCAGCGGAACCCCTCTTCCGGCGATCGCTGGAAATCCGTGAGCGATTGCTGGGAGCCGACCATCCCGACACCGCCGCCAGCCTCCACAACTTGGCAGGACTCTACCAATCCCAGGGACGGTACGAGGCAGCGGAACCCCTTTTCCGGCGATCTCTGGAAATCTATGAGCGATTGCTGGGAGCCGACCATCCCTCCACCGCCACCAGCCTCCATAACTTGGCAGGACTCTGCTATTCCCAGGGACGTTACGAGGCAGCGGAACCCCTCTTCCGGCGATCTCTGGAAATCCAAGAGCGAGTTCTGGGAGCCGAACATCCCGACACCGCCACCAGCCTCAATAGCTTGGCAGAACTCTATCGATCCCAGGGACGATATGAGGCAGCAGAACCCCTCTACCGGCGAGCACTGGAAATCTATGAGCAAGTGCTGGGAGCCGACCATCCCCACACCGCCCAGAGCCTCAACAACTTGGCAGTGCTGCACTGTTACCAAAATCGTTGGGGTGAAGCCGAGCGACTGTTGCTGCTGGCTTTGGAGATTCGGGTGCAGAAGTTGGGTGAAGTACATCCCGACACCCAAAGCAGCCTCCAAAGTTTGCAAAACCTGGTGCAAGCCGCCCTCCAGCAAGGTCGCGCCGCCGAACTCTCCGACCACCCCCGCACCCAATTCATCCTGCAACAACTCACCACCCCACCCAACCCGTAGGGGCGCATCGCCATGCGCCCTCCGATACGCGAGATCTCCGCCAACCAATTCGTTTCAGGCGATCGACCCGGTTGGAGGGCGTACAGCGGTACACCCCTACCCGACCCCGCCCTATTGCCGCCGACAACCGACCCGCGATCGCGCCGCCGACCTCTCCGACCACCCCCTCACCCATGCCGCATTCAACGACCCTTAGAGCTAATTCATAAAGAGAAGCTAAAGCCGACTTGGCAGCTCTAAATTCGGTTTTAGGCTAGACCTACCCGAAGTATCACCCAGCTCATGAGTCGTCTCCCGGTCATTGCCAATCCTACCCGCAAAGCCTATCCCAGTGATTTGAGCGATGATGAGTGGGTGCTCCTCCAGCCGCTGCTGCCCGCTCCTAAAGGCTTTGGACATCCGATAGAAGTTGATTTCCGAGAAATCCTCAATGGCATCTTTTACGTCCAGCGCACTGGCTGCCAGTGGGAAATGCTGCCTCACGATTTACCCCCTTACAGCACGGTCTACCATTACTTCCAGAAATGGCAACGGAAAGGAATTTGGCAGCAAATGCATGACCAGATGCGAGAGCAACTGCGGAGCAAATTAGGTCGTTCAGAGCAATCTAGTGTCAGTATCGGTGACTCTCAGTCGGTGAAAACAACGGAAAAAAGGGGGTGGTCTACGGCTTCGATGGTGGCAAAAAGGTTAAGGGACGTAAACGCCACATTATCGTTGACTCGCAAGGGTTCCTAATGGGGGTGTTGGTGACTGAAGCGAATGCTTCTGAGCGACTGGGAGCGATTGTGGTGTTAGAGGAAGTGAAGGAGAAGCTATCTCGGCTAGAAGTTGTTTGGGTCGATCAGGGGTATTCCGGGAAAAAGTTTGCGGATGCTGTGAAGCGTGTGTGTGGTGAGAGTGTGCGCGTGGAGGTGATCAGCCGAATCGGTAGAGGGTTTGAGAGGTTGCCCAAGCGATGGATTGTCGAGCGGACGTTTGGCTGGCTGAACCGATTTCGGCGATTGAGCAAGGACTATGAGTTGTATTCGGAGACGAGCGAAGGGATGATCTACGGCTGCTTAATGCATTTGATGGTGAAACGATTAGCGGGGATGGCTGATTAATATTGTCTTTATAAATCAGCTCTTAAAGCCAGAGTAAATTCCATGACCACCACTACCTCGATCGAGCCATCAGAAGTTCTCAGTGATCGCTACCCGCTAGGTCAATTGGTCATTGGTATCGTTGAGCATCACGCTCCCTTCGGCATTTTTCTAAACATTAATCATCCCATCGCTAAAGGTTTAATTAAGCTGCCTGATTTTCTCGATCAAGGCATTATGAAACCAGCAATGTATCCACCTATTGGCGCGAAAGTTGGGGCGATTGTCGTAGGCTACAACGAAAGCAATCAATGTGAAGTTTATCTAAGCGCTCGCCCCACAGTGCTTCATCAAGCCCTTGTACCACTCAATCTGTGTCCTTAGTGTGGATCGATGGGGCCAATGCTCCTGAACAAGAGACGGCTGCGTGAGCGCTGCATTCTTGACCTCAAAACCCCACAAAATCACCCAACGAGGTATCCAATGGCAACGCCCGCAATCCTAAACGCTATCCCCCACCTGCTCCAGGCTCCCTCCAACCAAATTTGGAGCAGCTACGACCCGATCGCCGATGTTCTCTATCTCAGCTTTCGCAAACCCCAAAACGCCAACGACAGCACCCTCGAAGACAACATCATCTATCACTATCACAACGAAATCTTGGTCGGCTTAACCATCCTGAACGCCAGCCAGAACCAGGCCGCATAACCCGACCCCGCTCCATGGCCGCCGACAACCAACCCGCGATCCCGAGGGGCGATCGCGCCGCTGACCTCTCCGATCGCCCCAATCACCCCGCCGCTCCAAATTAAGCCAGGGTTAATCAACCGTTTGCGAGCTACGATCGCCCTAAGGACAGATCCACCCCCAGCGATCGAGCGAGGAAAAGCCATGGGTAGTTACCGGCAAACGGCGATCGGGATTTTTGGAATCAGCATGGCCCTCATGGCCAGCCCCGTCCATGCCGAACCGGCGATCGTTCCCGCCAACGACGGCCTGGGCACTACCGTTCAACAACAGGGCAACCAATACAACATCGGCGGCGGAACTCGATCGGGCGATAACCTGTTCCACAGCTTTCAGCGGCTGGGCCTCAGTCCCCAGGAAATTGCCAACTTTTTGGCCACACCGGACTTGCGGGCGATCGTCGGGCGCGTCACTGGGGGTGAACCGTCCGTGATTGAAGGGCTGATTCGGATCTCCGGTGGCCAGCCCAATTTATATCTAATGAATCCTGCGGGGATCCTGTTTGGGGCTGGGGCCCGGTTGGATGTGCCCGCCTCGTTTATGGCCACCACGGCCGATCGGCTGGGTTTCAGCGATGGCGGTTGGTTTTCTGCCCAAGGGCCCGTGGACTTTCGCGGCTTGAGCGGTTCCCTGCAATGGCTAGATTTTGTGAGCGATCGCCCTGGTCATCTGTTGAGCTGGGGTTCCTTGGCCGTAGGCGAAGGACAAAATCTGTGGCTGTTGGGCGGTGGTTCCGTGGTGTCCACGGGCCGGCTGCAAGCGCCCGGGGGCAACGTGACCGTGGCCGCCATTCCCGGCACGAATCGGGTCAGAATCGCGCCCGATGGATCCACCTTGACCTTGGAAGTGGCCTTGCCGGAACCGGGGGCGATCGGGGGGCGATCGCTGGCGGACTTGCTGGCCGGTAGCCCCACCGCCGCCGCATCCCAGTTAGTGATTAATCCCGATGGCTCGGTGCTGTTGCAGTCTGCCGCGTCGGGGCCCGTGGCCTTGCCCGATCGGGGTGTGGTGGTGGCCGGAAATGTGGACAGCGCCCGCTCCATTGGCCCCGGCGGCAGCATCACGATCGGGGGCGATCGGGTGGGTCTGGTGGGGGCTAACTTGGAAGCCAGTGGCCCCCAGGGGGGCGGTCGGGTGCAAATTGGCGGCAGCGAACGGGGCAGCGGTAATCTGTTCAGCGCTTGGGCCACTTGGGTCGATCGGGCCAGCCAAATTCAGGCCAATGCCACCGACCGAGGGGCCGGTGGTCAGGTGATTGTCTGGGCCGATGGTTTGACTTGGTATAGCGGGGCGATCGCGGCCCGGGGCGGCCCCAACGGTGGCCCAGGTGGTTTTGTGGAGCTGTCGGCCAAGGAGGAATTGGCCGTGCGGGGAACGGTGGATCTGACGGCTCCCTTGGGCCCCTTGGGCACGCTGCTGCTGGATCCCCAGGATATTCGGATTGTGCCCGGTTTAGTGGGCAGTGATGATTCACAACTGAGTAGTAATGTGCCCTTTGGCCAGCCAGAAAATCAGATTCTGCGCACCGATCAAGGCTTTTTTACAGGGCCGCCCGCTCCCGTGGACTTCACAATCAGTGAGGGGCGTTTAGAGCTGTTGTTGAGCACCGCTAACCTGATCCTGGAAGCGGAGCGGGATATTGTGCTGGAAAATTTGCTTGACGATCGCCTCAGTCTGCGGATGGCCAATGGTGGGTCGGTGCGGTTCACAGCCGGGCGCGATGTGCGGTTTTTGGATTCCGCCGATGTGTTGAGCACCTTGGGCGCACCAATCACCATTCAAGCGGGCGAGGCGATCTCGATCGGGCGGCTGGAAACCCAGGGCGGGGCGATCGACCTCTCGGCCGGCTCCAGCATCACCACCGGCTCCTTACGCACCACCGGTAACGAAGGTGGCCCGATCACCCTCAATAGCAGCAGCGGCTCCATCACCACGGGCGACATGAACACCATCGGCGGGGCGATTAACCTGTCTGCGCCGGGTAACCTGACCACGGGCGCAATCTCCAGCCAGGGCCCGATCGGGGGGCAAGTGACATTGCGCACCTCGGGCGGGGCGATCGCCACCGGAGCCATCACCAGCAGCGGCAGTCAGTCCGGCGGAGCGGTCACGCTCAATGGCAGCACGGGGGTGACGGTGGGGGGCAATCTCCAGGCGATCGGCAACAATGGCAGCGGCGGCGGCGTGACGATCGACAGCAGCGGCCCGATCGCCCTCAGTGGCGACCTGTCCACCAGTGCTCCGGTGATTGGCGTGGCCGGCAATGTGGCGATCGCCAGCAGCAACAACAGCGCCGCGATCGCCGGTTTGATCACGGCCGCGGGCAACGGCGGCGGCAACATCACCCTCACGGCCCAACGGGCCCTCAGCTTTGGCAGCCTCAGCACCCAGGGACAAAACGCCGCCGGTAGCATCACGCTGATCAGCGCCACCGATCAGATCAGTGGGGGCAACCTGAACGCCAGCGGCAACAGCCAAGGCGGCAATCTCCAGGCCCGCGCCAGCACCGGCATCAGTTTGGGAACCCTGAATCTCAGCGCCATTGGAGGCAACGGCGGCAACGCCAACCTCACCCTCACGGGCCCGGGCGATGTGCAAATCACCAGCCTGAACGCCCAAGGGGGGAGCGATGGTCGGGGCGGCAGTGTGGACATTGTGAGCACGCGCTTTTTCCGGGCTCTGGGGGCTTTTATTGATCGATCGGGTGTTTTGACCAGCATTGCCACGGGCGGCAGCCAGGGAGGGAATGCCGTGCGCATCACCCATGGCGGCGGTTCCCAAACGCCCGTTGTGCCTTTGGTGGTGGGCGAAACGCCCAGCAGCGGCGGCAATGGTTTGGCCGGTGGCGTATCCACCGGCAGCAGCACCATCAGCACCGGTTCCTTTCCGGGCCCCTTCACCCAGGGCAACATCGAATTCATCACCACGGGCGAGCCAGTTCCCACCCCCACGCCCACACCGACTCCTTCTCCCAGTCCCACCCCTAGCCCCACGCCCACGCCTTCTCCAAGTCCCACGCCCACGCCTTCTCCGAGTCCCACACCGACTCCTTCTCCGAGTCCCACGCCCACGCCTTCTCCCAGTCCCACGCCCACGCCTTCTCCGAGTCCCACGCCGACTCCTTCTCCGAGTCCCACACCGACACCCGTTGTGGAGCCAGAAGCGGAGGGCGATCGCCCTGACCCGGAAGCGGGGCGCATCGTGCAGCAACGGCCCATGGGCAACGGGGGGCGATCGGGGGACAATTTGGCGGCCATTGAACAGGTGGCCCGTCGGCAAATTATTGACCACCTGAAAGGCGGCGCTTCGGATCGGGCGGCGGTGGAAATCGATCGACTCTATACCACCCTCACCAACGGCCATCTGGGTCGGGCCCTGAGCAACGATGTGCAAAGTTTTCCCGATCTTCAGGGCACGTTGCGCCGTTTGGAGTCCAAAACGGGACTGAAACCAGCGATTTTGTATACCTTCGCTCGCCCTGAGCAGTTGGATGTGATTTTGGTGATTCCCGACGCGCCACCGATCTATCGCGTGGTGCGCGAGGCCCCGCGCGATCGGGTTTTGAAGGCGGTGATTGATTTGCGAGCCGCCATCACCACCCCCGTTGCCCGCATCAGCAACACTTACCGCCCTCCGGCCGAACAGCTATACCGCTGGATTGTGGGGCCCGTGGCCGAAGAGTTGGTGCGCCATCAGGTGGACACGATCGCCTTTTCGATGGATCGCGGAATGCGATCGCTGCCCGTGTCCGTGTTGCACGATGGCCAACAGTTTTTGATTGAGAAATACAGCGTTGGGTTAATTCCCAGCATCAACCTGACCGATACGCAGTTTGAACCCATTCGATCGGCCCCGGTGCTCAGTTTTGGGGCCTCGGAGTTCACGGATTTGCCGCCGTTGCCCGCCGTGCCGGTGGAACTGGCCACGATTCAGCGGCTGATTCCCCGGGACAAAACCTTTCTGAATGAAGAGTTCAATTTAGAAAACCTGAAACGTCAGCGGCGATCGAACCCGTTCCCGATTTTGCATTTGGCCACCCACGCGGATTTTCGGCCCGGCTCTCCCCAAGATTCCTTTGTGCGGTTATGGGATCGACGGTTAGCCGTCAGTGATTTGCGCTACTTGGGGTTGGGCAGTCCGCCCGTGGAATTGTTGGTGCTGAGCGCTTGTCGCACGGCGATCGGGGATGAGTCGGCGGAGTTGGGATTTGCGGGCTTTGCGGTGGATGCGGGGGTGAAATCCGTGGTGGCCAGCCTCTGGTATGTGAGTGACGAGGGAACCTTGGGGCTGATGGCGGGGTTCTATGATGCCCTGCGATCGGCTCCCATCAAAGCGGAAGCCCTGCGCCGGGCCCAAATTGCTATGTTGCGGGGGCAAACCCGAGCCGAAGATGGGCGCTTGGTGTTTCCCGGTGGCGTTGTCGATTTGCCGCCGGAGTCGAGCAAGTTAGCGACTTTTTCCCTAGCTCACCCCTACTATTGGGCCAGCTTCACCACGATTGGCAGTCCTTGGTAATTTGCGGCCGTGTCATCGATTTCAAATCGATCCCGAATCGATCCCGAATCGATCTCCAGACGGGTCGATCGATTCCCCGGGCGATCGTGTTGCCCTTGGCGGCCACCAGTCCCAGCCCGCTATCCTGGCGAGAGGATTGGCCTGCGGATCAGCCAATCGTGGTGCATCTGTTGCTGTTTGGGTTCGTGTTGTAGTCGGTGTTTTGAGCTTTGCTTTGGTTTCAGTTTGGTTTTTTGTTTGATTGCTTTCGTTTGATTGCTTTCGTTTGATTTTTGCTTTTGAGCCTGTCCTTGCCCGCCGCTGCTGTTCTCCCATGACCGACTCTTCCACTTCGGACTTGCAACCCACCCCCGCTCAAAATTTCTGGGGCCGCCACCGCTCCAAATTGCTGGCCCTGGGCCTGTTGGGGGCGATCGCCCTGGGATCCTTGCCGGGTTATGTGGCGGGCGGGGCCTGGCGCTGGCAACGGGCCGGCAACCCCAGCCAACTGAAAACCCTACGGCAGTTACCCAAACAGGGTTTAGCCATTCCCGGTTGGCAAACCCAACCCATCAGCCAGCGCAGTTTGGGCGGTGAACAGTGGCTTTGGCAGCCGATCGAGCGAGTGCGGCCCCCAGGCCCGGGCGCAACCCCCAACGCCGCAGCCCAACGCGATCGCGCCGTGTTGTTGCTGATGCCCATGAAGCGTGGGCGCGATCGGCCCCAAGTGGAATGGACCGCCCTCGACTCCGGCAACTGGCTGGGCGACGGCCTACAAACAGACTCAGAACAGACCTTGACCCTGGCCCCGGCGGGCCTGCCGCCCTTTCGGGCCCGGCTGGTGCGGCTTTGGACCAGTCAGCACCAAACCTATTTCCTCCTGTCCTGGTATGCCTGGCCCCAAGGGGGCGACCCGGCCCCCAGCCAATGGTTTTGGCGTGATCAACTGGCCCAATGGCAACAGGGCCACACCCCTTGGGTAGCGGTCAGTTTGCTGTTGCCTACGGATAAGCCCTTGGATGAGTGGGATCAGAACTATCAAGCCCGCTTAACCGACCTGGCGCAACAGGTGCAGCAAGTTCTACTGACGGGGCCGCTGAAACCCGTCCCCCCCAAGGTCGATCGCTAGCGCCGATCGCGAATTGCTGCATGGCTCAATCGGGATGGCATTGCTGCCCTTTGCCCCTGATTGAATTCTGCTGACTGGATGCTTTGGATGCCGCTGATTCTGCCGTTGCTGCCCTTTTCTGTCCTATGGCCCGTTCCTCCCTGCCCGCCTTGACCTTGGCCCTCAGCCGTTGTTTACCGATCGTCCTGCTCAGTAGTCAGGCGATCGCCGTCTTGGCCCAAACGCCTCGCCAGGGAGCGAATGGCTCAGGTTTAGATCAACCTGTCAATCAACCTATCAATCAGCCCGTCAATCAGCCTGATCGCGATTCCGATCCGTCCGCCGCCGCATCCACCGCTGAAGTCGTGTTTCCGGACATTCCCCGATCGGGCCCCGATCGCCCCCAACTCCAACCCATCCAAGCGGCCCCCCAGCCCAACCGGCCGCCAGCCACCCCAACAACCCCATCCCAACCGGCCCCCGGCCCGGCCCCGGCTCAACCCTCCGGCCCCAACGCCGCCCCAGTGCCACTTTTGCAACCGGGGCAACTGGGACAACCGGGGCAACCGGGACAACCCATTCCCGACTGGCCCGAATCCCTCACCGCACCGCCCCCAGAATGGCGGGTCTATCGCCTCTCGTCCTATGACACGATCGCCATTCAGGTGCAAGGCTTCCCCGAACTCAACACCTCCACCATCGTTAATGTTCAGGGGCAAATTTCCGTCCCCCTACTGGGAATCGTCAATGCGGAAGGGCTAACCACCGCCGAACTGCAAAAGTTTCTACAGCAGGGTTACGAACGCTATCTCGTTAACCCGATCGTCACCGTCGGCGTGCTCACCCCCGTGAATCCTGACATTGTGGTCACTGGTGAAGTGGTCAAACCCGGGTTCTATCGAGTCAGCCCCTTCGATACGGTTGTGACCGCCCTAGTGGCCTCCGGCGGAGCCACCGACTGGGCTGATTTACGGGCCATCAAAGTTCGCCGCCAACTGCCCGACGGTTCCACGATCGAGAAAAATGTGAACCTACTCTCGCTGCTCGTGGAAGGGGCCCCGGAACCACGGATTTATCTGCAAGATGGCGATGCGATCGTGGTGCCTCGGCGCGAATCCGGCATTGATCCGGGCTATGACGCAGACCTGATGGCCCGCAGCAACGTAGCCCGCGCCGCCATTCGGATTCGGATGGTGAACTATGCCGGTCGCGGTGGACTGGTCACCCTCACCCTGCCCAACGGCAGCACCTTCATTGATGCGCTCAATGGCGTGTCATTGGATACCGCCCGGCTCCGGCGAATTGCCCTCATTCGTTTTGATCCAGAACAGGGCAAACCGGTCACCCGAATTCTGGATGGCAAAGCTGCGTTTATGGGCGATCCAGCCAATAATCCTCCCCTGCGCGATAACGACGTGGTAGTTGTGAATCGCAACCTCATCGCTCGCGTTACCTATGCCTTGAACACCGTGACCCAACCATTCCGAGATGTGTTGGGTTTCCTGCTCTTTTTCCAACAATTGGATGAGGCGGCCACATCCTTGTTTGGCCCCGGTGGCACGTTTGGAGGACCAGCAGAGACGCAAGAAGAAGGCAGCAGTAGCAATAATAATTAGCCAACAATTAGATGGAGATGAAGTGGCGGTGAGGCAATGGATACTTGAGAAAATAGGCAATTATGAGGCGTAACACTGCCGTAACACTCTTGTAACACTAAACCCATTCCAGATTATGGGCTGTTAGCATGAGCGGCTAAATCTGGCACGGAAAAGTTAGTGATGTTTTGCACGATCGACTGGAATGATCGTTGCAGCAGCTAAAGTCACTGACTTAATCTCTCCAGTACTCTCTTGGGGCTTAGCATAGCTTATGAGTAGCGATCTCTTTGGGTCGATCGATGCAACGCAGCGATCGATCGAAACGCTTAGTGGAAATCAGGGTGCAGTTGTTGCCAATGGCACATTGGCAGACACTCTAAAATTTTTGGGTGTCAATCAGGTTGGGAGCTTTTTGGGCAGCATTTCTAGCGATCTGTTCGTGAACTCCACAACCTTGCCCACGGAGGGAGGCAGTGCAGCACTTCCAGAGGGCGTAGATCCCCTGACAGGCGAAGCGAGTGATCGAATCAGGCGAGACAACAAGCGCTACGAAGAGCTGTTGGCGGCCGCCCTGGCTCGGTTCGGCTACAAGAGCATTCAACCGCAGCCGATCGTGGAGGTGCCCACCACCAGCCTTGACCCCTTGACGGGAACGCGCACCTTGTCCGGTCGCATTAGCGATGACCAACCGATCGTCAGCTATGAGCTGGGCATTCGTGAAACCTCAACCCTATCGGCCACGTTGAATGGCCTGAGTGCCGATTCAGATCTGTCCCTGTGGCAAGACTTAAACAAAAACCGCCTGTTTGAACCAGAAGAAGAATTGATCTTCTCGGAAAACGAAGGCACTGCGGCTGAATCCCTGACGCTGAATCTGTTTCCCGGTCAGTATTTCCTGGACGTGTATCAGTTTGAGGGGAACACAAACTTTAATTTGGCTCTCCAGCAAAAAGCGGTAGCAACTCCGGCTAGTGCGATCGGGCTATCCCTAGGCAGCGCCACCAACGCAGGAACTCTCAGTGGCACTGACACCCGCACAGGAACCCTGAGTCCTGGAAAGAGTGACTTGTACCGCTTCTCGCTGGATCGCAACCGCGACTTTGGCCTATTCCTTTACCAAAACAGTGCGCCAGCCACCCTAGAACTGTTCCGCGACCTGAACAATAACGGTCGTCTGGACGGGGGCGAAATGCTGGAATCGACGATCGCCACGCCTGGACAGACTGGTGAAATCTACTTCCCACAACAGTTTGCGGGCACTTACTTTGCTCGTGTCACCTCAGCAGCCAACACCACCTATAGCCTAGATTTGGAAGCCCTGGGCAGCGGTTCCACGGGGAATGAAACGATTGAAACGGTTGCGCCAGGCCAAACCATTAGTGGCGCTCTGACCAACACCAGCGCCTTGAACCCCACCAGAGCAGGCGGTGCGCGATCTCAAGACTTCTTCTTGACGGATGTGGTTGGCAATCAAAAAGTTGACATCACCGTTGCCGGTCGCAATGGTTTTGATCCGGCAGTCCAAATCATTGATGAAGCGACCGGCCAGGTGGTTGCCGAAAATGACAACGGTAGCCCCACCACCAAGAATGCGGGTCTGAGTTTCACCGCCAAACCCGATACGGACTACACCCTACGGGTCACCAGCTTTGTCACGGGTGTCAGCGCCGTGGGTGATTTCAGCGTCAGCGTCACCGGCTCCAGCACCCTGGCTGGCAGTTTGGGTTTGGGGCAAAGTCTCAGCGGTTCCCTGTCCGGTAGTTCTCTGAAGGCCGAAGGGTTCTATCGGGCTGATTACAACCTGACCGGTGTGACAGCGGGGCAGGCGGTGCAACTGAACCTCTCCTCCACGGCTCTGGATCCTTACCTAGAGGTGGTAGATGCCGCTTCGGGATTAGTGGTTGCCGACAATGACGACATCAGTTTCCCGAATAATGTGAATTCCCAGCTTACGTTCACGCCGGAAGCGGGACGCAATTATCTGGTGCGCGTCAGCAGCTCGATCGAAGAACAAGTGGGAGCCTTCACGGTCACGGCCGCTCCCGGCAGCAACACGGTACAGCGTGCACGCCCGAGCTTGAGCACGTATCTCGGGGCCCTCAAGAGTGACGGTGTGCGGACGGAAGTACAAACCCGCGCCAATGACGAAGTGCTCGATCGTGCTGACTATTTGGCGATTTACCAAGTGATGAGTGCCGATGGGCAAATTGATGCCAGTGAATCGGCTGACCTGGAAACCCTCTCTCGTTCCACAGATGCCTTCGATGTGCCCGCCCCGGTTCTTTACCTGGCCGGCAAAGTTGCAGGCGAAGTGGCCGCCGAGGGAATCAGCGCCAGTAGTTTCAACGACGATGTGGTGGGCAACTGGTTCTTAGGACAAGTGCGTCCAACACCAACTTGGTCAGATACATTCTCATCAGCAACCAACCCTTCAACCACAAACTTCACCTATCAGCCCGTGCAAGGAACGCTCTACGGCACGAGGGGACAACCGATCATTGGCGATTTGGCCCAGGAGCCATTCGGCAATTGCTATTACATCGCTGCCTTGGGATCAACATTCCGTCGCCAACCTTTGGGCCCCTCGTCTGAAGAGAATCCGTTCCGGGGTTCCGGTACATCGCAGACCATTTTGGATGCGATTACCAATAATGGCGACCAAACCTATACGGTGCGATTCTTCAATTCGCAAACCGGACGGGCAGAGTATGTGACGGTTGACCAAACTTTCATCACCAATGAAGGCAAGATTGCGGGTTCAACCCGCACCCAAAACCCTGAGGATCCCAACAATATCCTCTGGCCTGTGGTGATGGAGCGTGCCTATGCCCAGTGGTTGGGTAGTTACGACAAGATGGGCAATGGTGGCTCAGAAGCCAAAGCCCAAGGCGAGGTGTTGGGTGGCAAACCAACGAGCTACACCAACAAGCCTGAGGAGAATGACAATCCCGGTTATACCTTTGAAATCATTCGGGACGCTCTGGCGGGCGGGCTGACCGTGACCGCTTCCACACCGAAGAAGGTGTCATTGCTCTATGGCAGCCATGCCTACACGGTGACTGATGCTTTTGAGGAAGGTGGGCAGCGCTACGTGGTGGTCTTCAATCCCCACGGACAGGATAACGGCGGAACTGCTGGGGTGAGTGGGGATGGTGATGGCAATAAGCTGACCCCACCCCGCAAGGATGGATTTATTCGCCTGACCTATGAGGAGTTCTTGAGCGAAGCGGAGGATGTGGCGACGCGCTAATAATCACGTGCTAGCAATCACGTGCTAGCAATCACGCGCGAGAAATCATAACGAAGGCGGGCGATCGAGCTGGAATATCCGCTCGATCGCCCGCCTATTGGTTAGCAATGGTTGAGAAAAGCAAGGCAAAACAGTGGAACAGATCGTGGCAATAATGATGGCAATTATTGATAGTTCACAATCCGAGCAAAGCCGATCGGGTCAAGGCTAGCGCCACCAACCAACACACCGTTAATTTCCGGTTGGGCCATAATTTCATCAATCAACTCAGGCTTGACGGAACCGCCGTATTGAATCGGCAAGTCTTCACCATTGAGTTGATCGCGAATCCAGCCAATCACTCGGTTGGCTTCTTTGGATTCGCAGGTGTCCCCGGTGCCGATCGCCCAAATGGGTTCGTAGGCAATCACCAGATTGCTGAGGTTCACGCCCACCAACCCCGCCTTCAATTGTTGGGCAATGTGGGTTTGGGTTTCGCCTGCGTCGCGCTGTTGTTTGGTTTCGCCCACACACAAAATCGGGGTTAAGCCGGCCGCTTGGGCCGCCTTCAATCGGCGGTTAACGGTTTCGTCGGTTTCACCAAAATATTGCCGCCGTTCGCTGTGGCCCACCACCACGTAGCGAACACCCAGTTCGGTCAGCATTTCAGCCGAAATTTCGCCGGTATAGGCTCCGTTGGCTTCCCAATGGACGTTTTGTGCGCCGATGCGAATGCGGCTGCCGTGAAGAGCATTGGACAGCACGCTGAGATCCGTGAAGGGAACGCACAGCACAATTTCGCGATCGTCCGGGGTTTCGGCGATTTGCTCAACGAAGGGCTTCAAAAACTCCAGGGTTTCGGCCTGGGTTTTATACATTTTCCAGTTGCCTGCAATGACGGTCTTAGCCAAGGTTCGGGGTTGCCTATTGCGCTAGAAATTTCCTCCTAGAACCTTATCGGGTCGGGCGATCGCGGTCAATTCAGAAGCGAAGGCCAACCGTCATCGATTGCTGGAACCGTTACGGGGCGGACTGGGGCGCGGGCTGGGTCGGTTGCCAGTGGGGGCGGTGGGGCTGGGCGGGGTCGATCGCGCCGGTTCCATGCGTTGCAGGTAAGGGCCAGGATTTTGCGCCACCCAGCCCACGGAGGAGTTGTAGCGAACTTCAAACCACAGGCCACGGCTGCGACCGTTGGCGGGGCGACTGGGAATCGTGCCCAGGCGAGTGCCCGCGTTGACCCGTTGCCCGCGCTGGACAGAGGTGGCTCCCAGGTTGGCATAGCGGGTTTGGCGGCCGCCCTGGTGATTGATCACCACTAGTTGTCCTGGATAGCCAGAGTTGGGGCCCACAAAGGCGACGGTTCCGGGCCCAACGGCCAAGACGACGGCGCTGGGTCGGGCTTCAAGGGTGATGTAACTGTTAAAGACGGCGGCTCCGGCGGGCCCCACTTGCCAACCAAAGTCCGTTAGGGGGCGGCTAATTTCCGACAGGGGGTAGCGCAGTAGGTCGTTGTCGGGGTCGCTGGCGCTGGGGGGCGAGCCGACTCCAGGGTCGATCGGGGACCAAAGCACGCCGGGCACAAAGACCGATCGCCCCGGTTGGGTCTGGCAACCATTGACCGTAAACAGAGAGTCGGCCCGAACGCGGTATTGCTGGGCGATCGACTGCCAATTGTCGCCCGGTTGGGTTTCCACCCGAATTCCGTTAATGGGAGCAATCAAAATTTCCGTGCCGGGTTTGGGCAGTTGGCCGCCCCGCAGGTTGGGATTCAGGGCCAGCAGGGTGCTGGGCAAAAGGTTATAGCGACTGGCAAGACTTTCGACGGTTTCTCCGGCGGCCAACCGATGGCGAACCAGTCGATCGAGCACCGCCGGGCCACAGGGGTTGCTGTTTGGCTCGGGGGTAGGGGGTTCGGCGGCTTGGGCATTGGCATGGGTAACGGGCATCAGGACGGGCCCCAAGGCGATCGCCCCCCAAAGCAACCAGCGCCAAGGGCCCGATCGCCCACCCGTTTCCTGGTTCCGGGTCTGGCCCAGCCCACCACCGACCAACGCAAATATCTCAGATACAATGAGGCCCATCTCGCCACCCAATGCCCAAAGCGGATACATCTTCCACGGTACGCATTTCACCATACGCATTCCACCATACGCATTCCAACAGGCTTCAGCAGCAATGACGGTGCAATCCGGCCCCGATGCTTCCGGCTTTCCCTTGGCGGATGAAGCTCGTGAAGAAGGTTTTGATCATTACCGCGATGATTACGATGCCGATTCCCGCGACGTGCCATTGTGGCCCACGCGCCGGATGCCCCGTTCCCCCGCCAGCCGATCGCCCCAAGACTTCACATCGGTGCTGCGGGAAATAGACCCCAGCGCCGGACAACCCGACCTTGCAACACAGCCCGACCTAATCGATTGCGTTGAGTTTTTGCGGAGTTTGCACCGCCCGATCGATCCAGCCGTAGCCGCCTTACCCCCCCTAGACACCGCGCCTTCGGAGCGCCAGGCGATCGAGTGGGAATACAAAATTGTGCGCGCCAAGCGTCCCTTCTTTGCCAATCCTGTCACCTTTGCCCAACTTTGTCGCGAAGAAGCCCTGGCCGGTTGGATTTTGTTGGAAAAGTTTGATGATCGCCGGGTACGATTTCGCCGGCCGCTGCACTTGCGCGACGAACTGGATCGATCGGCTCTGCCCTTTGATCCCTATCGCACCCAATACCAAGGGCCCGGCTTCCGCAATTGGGGTTGGGGAATTGCCGCCCTGCTCGCGGCGGTCACCATTCCGGCCTATGCGGGCTATGCCTGGGTTTCGGTGCAACTGTTGGGCCCTTGGCGCGATGATTTGCCCCGTCCGGCCCAGCGGGTGGCTCCGGCTCCACCCCTGAATCCCCCCGCCGAGTCGGTTCATGAATTGCCCGCGTTCCCCAACTCTTCCCGCGACCCTTCTTCATCCAACTCCAATTCCAGTGCCGACCTTTCTTTCCGATCGCCCCTGTCCCGATCGACCTGAGCAAGCCGCTCGCCTTGATTCCATTCATCACACCCTGCTACCCGATCGCGCCCTGGCCCGTTGGATGACCGGTTCGATCGCCGGCCTCGCGATCGCCTGGGGAGCCGGGACTGGCCCCGCGATCGCGGCGGAAACCATCACCCTTCGCTACGGCCCTTTGGGGGGAGCCTTGCCGGTCACCGATTTGGTGACTTGGGCCGATCGGGGAGAACTCTCGGATGATTTGGAAACCTATTTGATCTTGAGCCAGCAACGACCCGATCGAGTGCGCCAAATTTTGACCCAGCGGGTGACCATGCCCTCTACCTTGCTCGATCGGGCCCTGGCCAGTTCCCAGGGAGCAATCCTGTTGGAGCAGTTGAGCCAAGTGTTGCAAGGGCCCAAGCGCACCGACAACAATCAAAATCTCCGCCGGGCCCTGATGGCCGCAGCGGAGAATGACGGTCAAATTTCCCTGTTGGAGCTACTGCAAAAGTACCCAACTCAGAATGTGGATCTGCGGGTCGATCGACTGGTGAACTTAGCGGAAACTTGGCAACAATGGCGCGATCGGGGTGGTCAGTGGCTGGAGCAGCTCAATCAATGGGGAGACCGACTGCGATCGCGCCTGTTGTTTTGAGAGGGTATCACCCTGGCGACCATGCCCAGGTCTTGCAACCCTAGCGATACAGCAGTCGATTCAGAATGCTGCGACCATTGGGCGAAAACACTTCCACCCGAATCGTGTCCGGATCCGACGGTTGCCAGCTCACCCGATAGCGATGGCCGCTATTGTTCCAGGTGTAGGTGCGGCGGCTGGCATTGCCACCCACGGAAGCCCCGCTCAAAAACAATGAATCCCCGCTATTTTCATTGCGGCCGTAGTAGGTGAGCGCGTTGCCTTGGTAAGCAATGCGCACGGTCCATTCCCCATCGGAAAATGTGCCGGTGGGCAAGCTTTGAGCCAAAACCACCGACGGGGCGATCGCGCTTTCAATCACTGGAACTGCCAAACCGAGTCCAATGGCCAAGGCGATCGCCGGCAGAGACATCATCGACTGCTTCATAAGTTGGAAAACATTGGGAAACGGATCCAAAACGGCTGAGAAGCTGAGAAAAACAATCGGCAGAGATGTTACACACCCCCGCCGAGAAGATCCAACTCGATTTTTATCTACCGCTTCTGAACCCCAGAATATCGGTGGAATCCTGAGATGGAAAGGAGTTGTGACCGATCGCTCGCAATTTTTAACAGACTGTAGAACTTTGCATTGGTTAGTTACCAAAACGCGAGTTCTCTAGACCTCTTGCGCGAATCAGCGAACAGCCCTCATCCCCCAACCCCTTCTCCCAAGGAGGGCGAAGGGGAGCCAGAAATCGGGAATAACGGCGATTTCGTTGTTGGTTGCCAAGTCCCTCTCCCGACTTGGGAGAGGGATTTAGGGTGAGGGTTTTGATTGATGCAAGAGGTCTTCTGGGCCATGCCTCCGTTTCTCCAGGCCGCGCGACGCAAACATCAGGGTTTCAGAAAGAAGACGACAGACCCTAGGGCCTGTCGTTTGTTCCTGGAATCCAGCGGAAATGGTTAATTTTCGATGCCCAAATCGTCGTCACAAGGGGCTGAGGGATTGGAGAACCAACCCTAAGACAGTTGCCCGAAGTGGGTTTCAATCAGCTCGGGGATCCGATCGGGCGAGATCCGGGTGTGGCGGGTTTTGTCCGGAAGGGTCACCACCGCCGGGCCGCGGCTACATTCCTTGAGACAGCCCGTGGTTTGTACCTTGACCCGATCGCTCAGTCCCCGATCGGCCAACGCCTGGTTAATGGCCCGGCAAACACCATCGCTGCCCCGCTTCCGACAACTGGACTTTTGACAAATCAGGATTCTGCCGACGGGGCGGTTGGAAGGGCCCGTGGTGGCGCGATCGGTTGAGCGATCGCTTGCGTAATCGGTTGGGCGCGCCGATGACCGATCGGGCGAGGGGGACTGTGCAGGCGGCGTGAAGGGGGCCCGGTGGGGCATGGGAGCCGCAGCGGGGCGGGTGGGGGGCGCTGCCGGTTGCCGAGTCCAGGGCAAATTAGCCGAACGATTGAAGGGCGATCGCCCTGCCGGTTCCATGGGTTGCACCGAAGATCCCGTGAGGGCCTTGGCCTTGAACTTCACCCACCCTTTGTAGGGATGACATTTAGCCGTGCCCGCCAGGGAAACCCAACTGCCCACGTGCAAGGTGTGGCCCAGGCGCGATCGCAACGGCTTGGCCAACTTGATCTGTTCAATGCGTCCGTCGGTTTCGAGTTGAAGCGCCTTGCAGCGGCCGGCCTTGTCGGTGTGGGTGGCACAAATGCGACCGCTCAGTTGGAAAAATTGTCGTTTTTTAAAGGGATAAAAGACTGATTGCAGCCCAAGCCGAGGGGGCGTGGCGGGGTTGAAAGGATTATGCGCGTTATGCAAGGGGCGATCGAACGAAAACGGCTTCACGAAGTCCTCCAACTATCCAGAAAGATTTGCAATAAGGGAGGCTAAACAAAGGGGGTACGTCGATCGCCACCCCCGCTTCAGCCCATCAGGCTTGATTTATTGAGAAAACTATTCAATTAGAGTCTAGTCGATCTTGGCACACTTGCATCAAGGCGATTGAAAGAGTTTGCAGGAGGTTGCCTGCGCACAGTTGGATGGGTTAACGGCGAATTAACGTTTGATTAATGGGGCGATCGGTTATGGATTGCCCTTTAGCCACTCATTCCCCTCCTCTCTCGCAATGCAAATTTGCGTCGAACGTTTCACGGTCACCAAGCGATCGCCCCTCACCATCAGTCGCGGCACCAACCACGGCAACACCAATCTCTGGCTGCGGATCTTTGCAGAGGGCTACGAAGGGTGGGGCGAGGCTTCCCCGGTGGTGCATGGGGCCCACGCCCAAACCACTGAGGCCTTGGCCAAGGCTCTGGAGTCGATCGGGCCGCAACTGGCCGACTGCCACCCGCTCGATCGCCAGCAAATTGCTGATCGGGTGCGCTCGTTGCCCTCGGCGGCGCGGGCGGCGATCGATCTAGCCCTGTGGGATTGGGCGGGCAAGCGATCGGGATTGCCCCTCTGGCAACTGTGGGGAGGCGATCGGGAACGGATTCCGCCCATTTCCGTCACGATCGGGATTGGCTCTCCGGCGGCGGCCCGGGAGCGGGTTCAACAGTGGCGATCGGTGATTGAAACCCCTTGGCTGAAGTTGAAGCTCGGTAGCCCCGAGGGGTTGGCGGCCGATCGGGCCCTGGTGGAAGCCGTGTTGGCAGAAGCCCCAACGGCCAAAATTTTGGTGGATGCCAATGGGGGCTGGGACTTGGCCGGGGCGATCGAGATGGCCCGCTGGTTAGCCGATCGGGGCGTGCTGTATCTGGAACAGCCCTTGCCCGTGGGCCAAGAAACCCAACTCGCGGAACTGAAGGCGCGATCGCCCCTCCCGATTTTTGTGGATGAGAGCTGTTTTGATGAGCGAGATATTCCGCAGCTTGCGCCCCACATCCACGGCATCAACATCAAGCTGATGAAATCCGGCGGTCTGACAGCGGCCACAAGGCTGGTGGCCACGGCGCGGGCCTGTGGCTTGCAAGTGATGTTTGGCTGCTATTCCGACAGTGCCTTGGCCAACACCGCCGCCTTGCAGTTGGGCCCCTGGGCCGATTACTTGGACTTGGATAGCCATCTGAATTTGATGGACGATCCCTTTGTGGGCGCGGCGATTGCGCCCGGTGGTCGGTTGTTGCCCCCGATCGAGCCAGGGCTAGGGGTGCAACGGCGCGATCAACCCGCCATTGAAGAGCCTTAGGCAGAGACAGCGCCCGATCGAAGCGGTTGATCGAAGCAGTCCTTTGGCAGATCTAGGCCGTCGGGGCTGGTGAAATCAACGACACAACCACAATCGAGCCTTCGCCTTGGGCAACCTCCGCTCGCAAGTTGGGGCCAAAGAAGCGCTCAATTTTGTCCCGCTTGGTCTGCCAGGTTTCAAAGGGCATTTTTGGAGATTCAAACTCCAGGATCAGCCCATAGTCTCCCTGCAAGTCCACCTCTTCCACGCTGACCAGTTTGGGCCGTTCAGGATCCGTGGGAGCCAAGCCCAAACGCTCCAGCGCCAAGGAAAGATGGGCCTCTTCACCGTAGCGATAACGGGTCACATCCTTGCGCACCTGGTTTTGGGTGGGGGTGGCCAGGCGATCGCGCAGGGCAACGACCTCCGAAGACGTGGGAGTTTTGTAGGGGGCTGGTTTCAACTCCGCAGCCTTCAGGGCCAAGCCCCCCAACAGCACCGGCACGCCGTAAAAAAAGGTGATCAGATTCAGGGTTGAGTTACCAATGACATAGGCCACTGCCGCGATCGCCGTTAAGGCTCCACCGGCATAGAGCAAAATTCGAGCAAGGGGAAGGCTGCCAAACACGATCGCGTTCCGGGTATTCATTAACTAATGTAAATTCTGAGATGGAATGGCCCATTCGTCTAGCGGACGGGACGATCCCCAACTCCGCACCGACAGGACTGGATAACCGACCCGAACCCTTTTGCCCCCAACCCTTTAGAACGCTTTCGTAAAGCTGAGGATGACTGTGCCATGGATGTGCAAGTGCTGAAAGATCAGGTGCGATCGATTGCGGCCAAACGAGATTATTTATTGTCGCTACTCGATCGAGCCGATTTGGGCCCGATTCGGATTGACGTGAACCAGGCCTTGGAAGAATTGGATGATTTGATTGCGGAATATGAGGAAGCCTTTCCCGGTGAGGCGATTCCCCAGGTCTAATTCCCCAGGTCTCGTTCCCCCAACCTAGGGGGCACAATCAATCCGAAATCTCGGCGGCAGTGAGGCCCTCAATCAGGTAGGGCCTTGGAAGTTGAAAAATCAGGGGCCTTAAAAACCACGGGTCTTAAAAACAGTGGGCCAGCAGTTCTTGGGCAGCAGATAGCCCCGATCGCATTGCCGCTTCTAGGGATTGTCCCGGCGGATGAGCTGCACACCAGTCCCCCGCCACCGCCAGGGACCGATCGGGATCAATCCAACACCCCTCATCCAGTGGGTTTCGGGCGATCGCATAACGCCAACGGTGTACCTGAATCCATTCGGGCTGTTGCAGGTGCAAGCCCAGATCGGCCCCGGCGCGATCGAGCAGCGCTTGCCCCACGGCCTCCAGCGTTGGCACATCCCACAGCCGCTCGGCCACCGCGGCCGAACTTTGCAACAGCAACACCGGTTGCCCCATGGCCCAGATCCCGTCGGCCTTGCTGTCTTCGCGGGCTAACCAGCGCCAATCGGTGGGAATTTGGGCCCGAATTCCCTGCCAAGCTTCCCCATTGGGCAACTGCAATTCCCGATCGGGGCCATAGGCGGCCGTGACGCTGAAGCAGGGATCGAAGGTCACTTGGCGGGCCCGCTTGGCCCAGTCGGGGGCCACCGACTCCAGCAAGTCCGCCGCCTGGGGAGCCGGAATGGCCAGCACGATCGCCCCAGCAGTCCAAAATTCCTGCTGTTGCTCCGGTTCGATCGCCGCCGGAAAATCACACTGAATTGTCCAAGGTTCTCCCGGTTTTTCTGGAGCCGTCAGGGCAATGGCCCGGTGGCCACGGGCGATCGTTAGCCCCGCTGCCAATTGTTTGGCCGCAACGCTCAAACCAGCGGGCATGGCCCAGCGTTGATCCCCCGGAATGGTTCGCAAGCCCTCGGCGGTCAGGTGATGGAGCGGTTGGGGCCAAGGTTGCAGGTCGCTGGTGTTTTGCAGTTCCTGGATCCAAGCTTCCGTTAAGGGCCCCTGAGGTTCCAGGTAGGGCACGCCTCGATCGGCCCGACTGTCCAAATGGCGACGGGTATTTAGCCGCCCACCCAAGCCCCGGGACTTTTCCAGCACCACGACCGATCGCCCGGCCGCTTGCAGTTGGCGGGCTGCCGTGAGTCCCGCCAACCCTGCGCCAATCACCGCGACAGAATGAGAGGGAGTTAAAGTCGGGGGAAGCGTTGTCATAGGGACTTGATATCGGGGCGATCGGGCCAGGAATTTTACGGAGACTTTGCGTTATTTTTGGGGCAACCCAGCAGCACGGGCTAAACGGCCAAGCCCATGGTCAGGGTTACCGGAACTTCAGACACTAAGACGAAATGCAAAGAAAATCTAAAGATTGTAGCGAGATTTAGCGCGATCTTACGTCAAGGCCATGGGCGTTTTCCCATCCCTTTGTACAATGGGGCTGACCCCAGGGCAAAGCAAATTTAGGCGTTGAGTTGCCATTCCTGCGCCCTTGTGTGACACCTTTGGGAGCGATTGGCGCTAACTCTCACCCAAGCCATAGAAACCAAGCCATAAACAGGCTATTAGCGAGCCATTCATTGGCAATTCAAACGCTATTTAAACGCTGGCAATCACGCTGGAAATGATGCGGAGTTGGGGCTGTGGACGAACTGCGAGCAGCATTGGAATTAGCAACTAATGACGAGTTGCGCGAACTGACGGAGATGCTGTTCGCGCGGAAGTTTAACCCCTTGGACTACGTTGCTACGCCCGATCCCCTGTCGGTGCAGAGCCGCGATCGGGAAGCTTGGTTGGACGCGATCGACCGCCGATTTCGCTACTTGGCCGCCGATGGGCTAACGGTGTTGCGGGGGCGGTTCCATGAGGTGACCTACCGCGATGTGTTGGTCAGGGTTTGCCAACATTTGCGATTGCCCTACGGTGAAACCTGGACGGCAACGGAGCTGGAGGCGGAAATTTTTCTGCATTTGCTCGATCGAGCCTGGAAGCGATTGCCCAAGCGCCAGCGGGCCGCCCTGACCAAGGACTTGCAACGGTCGATCGCCACGATTCCCGGTGTGGATGCCATTCCTGCAACCCTGCGGCGCGATCCGGTGCGGCTGCTGTTGGAAGGGGGCAGCGCGATCGCCCTGGATGCGGTGGTGCGGCCCCTGGTGTTGCGGCAAATTGCCCAGCAGTTTGTGACCCACATGGTGCGATATCAGTCGGCCCAGGTGGCGATCGCGGCTTCCGGCGGCGCGGCGGCGGCCCTGGAAACCCAAGTGGCGGCCAAGATGGCCCAACGGGGAATGATGATGACGGCCGCTCGCTATGGTGCTGCGCAAACGGTGTTGGCGGTGATGGGGCCCCTGATGTGGGGCTGGTTTTTTGCGGATTTGGGTTGGCGAACGATCGCCACCAACTACGGGCGGATTGTGCCAGCGGTGTTTGCCCTGGCTCAAATTCGGATGACACGCGGCGATGACGCGATCGCCTACGGATTTGCCTAGGGAGCGCGCCTAGGCCATGGGGAAGTTGGCCGCGCTGGGGCGGGTTTGGCTGTGGCCCACGCGCTCGATTGTGATTGACCCGGCCCTGTTGGGGCCTTGGGCGGGGCTTTGGTGGGGGCTGTTGGTGTTGCCCCTGAGTCCGGCCTTGGGAGCGGTGGCGATCGGGCTGGGGATCATTGCCACCTATTGGCAACGCTGGAATGCAATTCGGCGTGATCGGCTGGTTTGGGCCTGGGGGGCGATCGGCCTGGTGATGTTGCTGTCCTTGCCCGGTTCGCCCAACTTGGAGCGGGCGGCGTTGGGGCTGGCGAATTTCTTACCGTTTTTTTGGGCCTTTGGGGCCTTCAGCCAACTGATCACCCATCGATCGCACCTGCGGCCCTTGGCTCAGGCGATCGTGTGGGGTTGCCTGCCCGCCGTGGGGTTGGGGTTGGGGCAACTGTTTGGCGGATGGCGCGGCCCGGTGCGCGTCGTGCCGGTGATTGACTGGATTTTGGCCGCGGGCGGCAATCCGCCAGGGCGACTGTCTTCGGCGTTTGAATATGCCAACGTGACCGCCAGCTACTTTGGGGTAGCGCTGGTGCTGGCCTTGGGGTTGTTGGTGATGGATCGGGAACAGCAGCGACAAGCGCAAACCCACCGATCGACCCATGCCACCCTCGGTTGGGGGGTGATCCTGGGCAATGGATTATCAGTGCTGTTGCTGCTGGGGGCGATCGGGCTGACGGACTCTCGCAGTGGTTGGGCCCTGGCCGCGATCGACCTGTTGGCTACGGGACTATACGTTGGTTGGTTTTGGTTGTTGGCCCTGGCGGGCGGGGCGATCGCCTTAGCGCTGGGGGCGGCCTTTGGCCCGGAACCGGCCGCCGGGCCCCTGAGGGCGATCGTCCCGAAGGCCATTTGGGGCCGGCTGAATGATGCTCTTTATCCCGATCGCCCCGAAGCGACCCTGCGCCGGAGCCAGTGGGACTTTGCTTGGAATTTGGCAGCCCAACGGCCCTGGACGGGTTGGGGGCTGGGAAACTTCACAGGACTGTATCAACAGGCCACGGGCAATTGGCTGGGCCATCCCCACAACTTGGCCCTGATGTTGGCCATGGAAACGGGCTGGCCAGCGGCTTTGGGGCTGATTTGCCTCTGTGGCTGGATCATGGCCCAGTTCACCCGGGCGATCGGTCGTTGGGGCGATCGGGACTCCCAAACCCGTTTAGCCGCTTGGGGCTTGGGATTCGCCAATCTCGCCGCTTACCATCTCTTGGATGTCACCCTGTTTGATTTGCGGGTGAATTTATTGGGCTGGGTGTTGTTAGCGGGAATGCATGGCTTGCTCAAGGCCTAGGCCGGTTGTGGCAACCATGGACTGACAGGGGCTGGGATCGGTTGCCAAAGCGGATGGCCCCGAAACCCAGCCCATTGAGCGCCTAACGCCTAAACTGCCAGTTCGTAGGGGCTTTCCAGCTTATCCAACTGCCGCATCAGCAGGCTCAGGAACAGACCCACATCGGTCACCACGCCCACGGACTCCAGGGAGCCGCGATCGGCCAGTTTCGTCACCACCGCCGGGTTGATGTCCACGCAAACCAGCTTCACACCCGCTGGGGTCATGTTGCCCACCCCGATCGAGTGGAGCATGGAAGACAGCATGATGATGGTGTCTGCCCCTTCCAGTAGTTGGGCGTAGGCCTGCTGGGCTTCCACCATGTCCGTCACCGTATCCGGCAAGGGGCCATCATCGCGGATTGATCCCGCCAGCACAAAGGGCACATCCTGTTTGACGCACTCATACATGATCCCATTGGTCAACACGCCCTGTTCCACGGCCTTGGCAATGTTGCCGCAGCGGCGAATGGTGTTGATCGTCTTCAGGTGGTGGCGGTGGCCGCCGCGCACGGCGATTCCTTGCTTCATGTCCACCCCCAAGGAAGTGCCCATCAAGGCCTGTTCCATGTCGTGAACAGCGATCGCGTTGCCGCCCAACAAGGCATGGACATAGCCTTCGCGAATCAACCGCGAAAGGTGCTCACCGCCGCCCGTGTGGATTACCACCGGCCCCGCAACCACAACGGTTTTGCCGCGCCGTTCCCGCACCTGGCGCAGTTCCCAAGCAATTTGTTCCACCACCAGCTCCACGCGGCGCTCGCTGGAAACGCCGGATCCCATGAAGGTAAATTCCTGGGACTCGCGGGCCGTGCGATCGCCCCGGGCTTCGGCCTTGCGCACCGTGCGGATCCCGTCAATGCCGGTCACCACATATTCACCCAACTCCAGATCCCGCAGCAGTTTGCAGCGAGCCACCGGTTGCCCTTCATTCAGGCCCGAGATCGCGATCGCCCCGTCCATGCGTTGGTTTTGCAGACGCACCCACCGGCCTTGGATCCGTACTTCCGTGGGGTAAATGGTGGTGACGTAAAAGTCATCGGGAGCCACGCCGGGCAGCTCAATGGGTTCCAACTGAGCATCCCGCTCGGCGCGATCGTCCGGAGCCACGGCCCCCAGATCGATCAACTGAGCCATCAATTCTTCCATCACCTCATGGGACGGTGCGGAAACCTTGATCCGAGCGGCGGAGGTGCTTTGGCGCTGCTCACCCAACCGGAAATCCAACACTTGGAAGCTGCCGCCCCCTTCCACAATCAAGTCCAGGGCGCGGTTAATTAGCCCCGAGTCCAGCAAGTGCCCTTGCATTTGAATCACACGGGTTTCAACGCCGGCCACCGCATGGCGATCTTCCATCACCGGCTCATTCACCCGCAGGGTCAGGCACTTGGCCGCGCCACCCGCTTTCAGGAATTCCGTGAGGGGCGTTTCCACCACCTCAAACCCGGCCCGCGCCAGGGCGGATTTCAGGCTGTTGCTGGCCTTGTTCATGACCACCACTTGGCCCAGGTTCACGGAGTTGCAGGCAAAGTTCACCGCGTCGGCTTCCTCGATCGCGATCCGCTTGGCCGCCGGAACCCGTCGCTCAATCAGTTGGTTGGAGTAGGCATCGAATGCACCGGGATAGTAGAGCAAGTAGCCGCCTTCGAGGGGACAGAAGCAGGTATCCAGGTGATAGAACCGCTCATCAACCAAGTGCAAAGACAGCACCTCAATATCCAGCCATTGGGCCAGGTAGGGATGCGAGTCCAATTCGGAACGGAAGCCATAGCCCGCCCAGAGCCAACGCCCTTCGCGATCGAACAGGGCATCGCCAGCCCCTTCAAAGGGCAAATCTTTGGGCAGTTCGTAAACCGTGAAGCCGTTTTGCTCAAACCAGGCTTTGAAGTAGGGTTCTTCACCCTGCCGTTCCTTGTGATAGAAGCGACTGAGAACGGCCTTGTCTCCCAGCACCAGGCCGGCGTTGGCGGTGAACACCATGTCGGGCCAACCTTTGGCCGGTTCCACCAAATCGACGATCGCCCGAGCCTTGAGCACTTTGTAGAGTTTTTGCCACTGCTCCACTGCCCGATCGCGCGAGGACTTGTGGACATTGCCCTCCATCCAGGGATTAATCACATAATCCACGTCGTAGTGGTCAGGCGAGCACATCAGAATGCGAAGCTGGGCGGTCATAACAGTGTCAGGTTGTGTGTAGGCCGAGGTTGAGCAAACAAGCCGTGGTCTAAACCCCGATCCAAGCTTGAATCAGGGAGTGATTGGGGCGCGGGTTCTGTGGAGGTTATTCTAAAAAATGCCCCCGTTCCGCAAGGTTCACAGGCGACAGTTTTCAGAGTCATTTTCAGGGCCGAGGCTGGGGCGATCGGGTGCCGATGGGCACGGAAACGGCTCAGTGGGCAGGGGTTGAATCGGTTGGGTTGGGGGTTTCGGCGGGTTCTGTCTCTGGGGGAGAACTGATCGGGATCGGTCGCCAACGCCACCACCCGATCGCCCCCAACAACCCAATCATCAGGCCGCCAATGCCCACCCAACTGGGAACCCAAAACACCGCTTCGATCGTGGTGAGCGTGCCCGGTTCCAGAGTCCAAACCCAGCGGCCCTGTTGCCGTTGGGGGCTGGGGCGGTTGGGCTGGGTCGGGCCCGGTTGTCCTGCTTGGGGGTTCAAGTCGGGTTCCGGGTGGGGCCGTTGGATAGTGCTTTGGCCCCAATGGGGCACTCGCAAGCCAAATTGCCAACGCAAGAGCCGGCTCGTGTCCACCAGGGCCAACTGCTCGCCGCCCAGGGCCGCCAGCGATCGCAAGTCCACCTCGTAGCGAAGTTGGTTTCGGACGGCGACCAACCAATTTTGCTGCTGCAATTGGAACTGGCTGGGAAAGGCCAAGGGATCGAGCAAAGCCGGATCCGGCAACGAATCCCCATTCACCTTTGGCGTTTGATCGGCCAGCCGATCGCCCCCTCTGGCAATGGATCTCGTTTGGGCGGCGGTGGTCTGGTGGTCGGAGCGATCGCCCGACTTCGCCGCTTCTCGATCGACGATTCCCAGGGTTTGGCTGAATGTCTGAAAGGTGGATTGTAAATCTTGCCCGTTCTGGAAGGGAATGGCGATCGTCAGGGTTCGATCGCTTTGCTCCAACACTTGACCCCCGATCGTCCTGGCTTGGGCGGCCCAGCGATCGAGCCAGGCCTTGGCCGTGACCTCGCCCCACACCTGCCACCCTTCACTCAGCCGCACCCTTTGCACCAATGCGCCATGGTTGGCATCCGGAAACCGCACCTCCGTATCCAAATCCACACAACCACCCAGCAGCACCAGCCAAACCACCAACAACAACACCCGCAACGGGCGCAACCCCCACGCCCCCCTCGATCGCCCTCGACGTTGCCCAATGTTTGACCGCCTCCCGGTTTCCGTTAGCCCAGCGGGGCGAGGATGAACGGTGGGGGCTGGGGTTGAGAGCGGCGATCGCTGCGGCATGATCCTCATGAAGGCCTGGGCAAGGGTTAATCAACTGTTTTTAAATCAACTGCTTTTAACAGAGGGATGCACTCGTTAACAGAGATTCATTTTTTGTCACAAGCAGCCTAGAAGTGGCTTGTTATGCTGGATTCAGAGGACAGACCCCATTGAACTGGGCTAAAAACCCTCGGTCTTCGGAAGACCCTGCCGATTGCCGATGGGAGTGGCAACATCCGCTGAATTAAATTGGCTGAATTGAATTGGCTGAATTGAAATCAAGTTTGCTGAATTTTGCTGAATTGCCTTCGTGACTGGCGGGAGCACCATGGGGCGGTGATCTACGGCTGAATAACCACGAGTAACCGTCTAAGCAATCAACCGTCCAATAAGTCCAATAACTAGTCCAAATAACTAGATAGGTCGGCCTTGGCCGATCGAATCCAGCTTAACCGAGGAGAGATCATGACGACTGCGCGCGTCTCCTCCCCGCAAGTCCTTTGCGTGGGTGAATTGCTTTGGGACTGTCTGGCTGATCAACCCGGCCGATCGATCGAAGCGGTGGAGTCTTGGACAACCTACCCCGGTGGTGCGCCGGCCAATGTGGCTTGTGCCCTCAGCCGGTTGGGGGTGTCGGCTGGGTTTGTGGGCTGTGTGGGCAGTGAGCAGTCGGCCGATCGCCTGCTGGGGGAACTGCAAAGTTTGGGGGTGAATTTGGAGGGGGTGCAACGTCATCCCACGGCCCCCACCCGTGAAGTTTGCGTCTTGCGGGACGATCGGGGCGATCGACAGTTTGCCGCCTTTCGCAGTGGTGGATACATTGGCCACGACACCCGAGAATTTGCCGATACTCGGCTGCAAGCTTCCTTGCTGTTGGCGCGGCAGTTCCAAGCGGCCGATTGCTTGGTGTTGGGCACATTGGCCTTGGCCTATCCCGACAGCAGCGCCGCCATCCGCCGGGCCCTGGACTTGGCCGATGAGCACTATCTCAAAATTGTGTTGGATGTGAACTGGCGATCAGTCTTTTGGCCCGACCCAGGCATTGCACCGGGATCGATCATGCCGTTGCTGGAGCGGGTGGATTTTCTGAAGTTGGCGCGGGAGGAGGCCGATTGGCTGTTCCATACCCACGATCCCATGGCGATCGCGGACAAGCTGGATCACCTAGAAGCCGTGCTGGTCACGGACGGGGAGCGCGGTTGTCATTACTGGATCAGTGGCCATGGGGGAGTGATGCCCGCTTTTAATGTGCCAGTGGTGGACACCACCGGGGCGGGCGATGCCTTCACGGCGGGGTTTGTGACGCAACTGTTGGCACGGGGGCTGGCGGCCATGGCCGATCCGGCCGTTGCCCGATCGGTCGTGGCCTTTGCCAGCGCGGCCGGGGCCCTGACTACCACCAACCCGGGGGCGATCGATGCCTTACCTTTGCGATCGGCCATTGAGGATCTCTTGCGATCGCAGGGGCAACCATGAACACCACCATGAGCACCGCGATTGTTAGGGCGGATTAACGGGGCTGATCCATGGAACTAATCAACCGCTAAAGAATGCCAACTCCCGCCGATTTGGCAAGCCCTTGAGAAACAAAGTTGCACGATCAACAAGTATTTGTTACATTATTTTACAAATAGGAGTTGGTCGATGAAAACCAACAGTCGCACAGCCCATCCGTGGGGCTTCACCGCCACCGCCGAAGTCTGGAATGGTCGCTTGGCAATGCTTGGCATCCTCGCGGCCATGATCACAGAATTGCTTTCCCGACAAGGGGTCATGCACTTTTGGGGACTGCGCTAGCGGCAGCACGAAGGCAGATAGCGACTGTCGTGATTCGGATACCAGTCTCTCTAGTCTCTAAGGTCTCTAAAGTCAGGTGAGTGGGAGTTTTAAACGGCTCCCATTTTTTTATGGATATTTTTCGGATGGGTCTTTTGGATTAGTTTTGCTCAAATTTGACCTGTGTTGATGAATTTTGGGTGGGTGTTTTTGATGAATATTGCGGCGCTCCTCCTGAGTATTAGCCTGAAAATTGCGGTGCTAAACCCGCAGGCCTCGCAAACAACGGGCTAGTACGGCACGCACTTCAGCCGATCGCACCCAAAGCACTGGGCTGGTGTTACCTGGGGGTGCGGGTTCCGCAGGGATTGATCGCCCTTGCAGTCCTGCCAGTTGCGCCAAGGGTTGATAGGTACGGGAGCCAACTTCCAGAACGATCGTGTCCGGCGGGCAAAGGGGCAACAGTGCCAGGGCCGGATGACTGGGGGAGACGATCGCCTCGGCCGTTTGAAAGATCCCGATTAAATCTGCCAACGAGCAGGCGGCTGGATCCAGCAAGCTGAACCCCCAACGGGCCAAGTCTTGGGCCACGGCGGGGCCGTTTAACCAAGGGCGATCGCGCCCATCACTGGCCGAAAGTACCCAACGACGGCAGTTGGGCGCAGTTTGCCGAAACCCAACCAGGGTCGATCGATTCGAGTCTGCTCCCAAGGCCCGCAGAGCGGCCACCCCATAGCTGGAAGGGCCATTGAAGCGGCGCGGCACAATGAGACTGTCGGCTTGGATTTGCAGGTGTTGATCGAGTTCCAGCAGCCGATCGGCGGGAATGCCCAGGCGATCGAGGGTTTCCCGTTGCCAAGGATGGGCCAAGCGATCGACCACAATCGCCGCGAAGGGTTCCCAAAAGGCTCCCCCCTCTGATTCCAAACTTTGCAAAACCTGCAGCCGGGGCAACAGTTCCTGAAACCAACGGTCGATCGCATCCCCCGCGCCGCTGGCCACCACCGCCACCCGGCCCGCCACTTGCACAGTTGGCATCGGTCTGGGCGGTTGCACTTGCAGCCAACGGGGCAAGGCCCCATCGGATAGCTCCAAAATTAGCCGTTGCTGGGCATCAAACACCCCCACCATGCCCCGCCAATGCCAGAGGGAACCGTTGTCCACCTGGGCCGCAAAGGGGCGATCGTCTAGGGGAGTCGCGGTTTCCAGGCGAGTGAGCTGCTCTTGATGGCCCAATCGATCGGCCAGGGCCCAAAGCCAATGATCCGCCAGTCGTCCCCGCCAGCTATCGATGAGCTGAAAGGGAGAATGGGCCAAGCGATCAAGCTGGGCTAACCAACGGCGAGCTTCCGGGCGATCGGGATCCGCCAACCAGGCCCGCAATGCCAAATCTTCCGCCATGGCTAGTTCTCCTTGGGCCGCCTGGGCCTGGCTGGCCGTGAGCAGCAGGGGCCCGGCGGTGGGCCATTGGGGCAACAGGGGTTCCAAGGCAGCCCAGGCCGCAGCGGGCCGATCGCGCCGTAGCTCCACCCGCGCCAACGCCAAGGCCGCTAACCCATTTCCCGGGTAGGCTGCCAAGGCTTGACCATAGGCGATCGCCGCGCCGTCCCAATCGCCCGATCGCGCCAAGTCATGGCCCCAAGTCAGTTGCCAGGGAGTGGCAAGCGGCGCGAGGGCCGTAACAGGTTCCTGCACGGGGACAGGAGCCGGTGGGGCAGATTCGGGCGGCGGAGCAGGGGGCGAGACCGGCGGCAGGCGAGAAGCAAACCCCGATCGGCGCGATCGAAACGACGATTTCGCCATGGATTAAGAGGATGTCTGAAAAGCATCTAGTCGTGGGGGCAAGGGGCTTAAGCCCCTTGTCTTCGTCGATCGCTGAGACCCGCAAGGTGGCAGTTTTGGCTTTTCAGGCCCCCTAAGAGTCGTGGGCTAAGAGCTATGGAGCAGGGCGATCGGTTTGGATCCTGAGTCAGGAGCATCGGTCAGCACCAGCACAAGAGATTCGCCCAATTCGCCCAAACCGCTTAAAACTTCGCTTGAATATCCGTTGCCAGTTTACCAACGGCCTCTTCAACCGCCTTGCTTAACAGGGCATTGCCATCGGCGCTGCTGCTGCTGCCACCAACACCAAACACCGAGCCGCCACCGCTGCGGGAACTGGCCTCCGCTTCCCCCCGCGCCGTGCCCAAAATATCACCCGTGGCCGTGTCCACAATGCGGGCCGACAACTTCACCCGGGCGATCGTCTCTTCCGAGTTGCCCCCAATGCCAAAAGCGCCCCCGCTGGCCCGCCGACTTTCCACCGTGAACTGCGTGACCGTGCCAATGATCACCGCATCCACCCCATTGGCCTTGCCAATTTCCACCGCCCGCGCCGTGCTCACTTCTCCGTCCGTGCGCGCCACTTGGCTGCGATCGGCCACGCGATATTTACCCCCTTCCACCAGCGCATTGGTCACCAACTCGCTCACCCCCGTGCCCGCAGCGCCGCCCCGGTAGCTCGACCAATAGCCCGTGTCGCCTGTGTTGCCGTAATAAAAATCCAGCACCACAATGCGCTTCTTTTGGGTTTGCTTGTCTGTCTGGGCGGCAGTCGCACTGTGGGCCGTGGCCACCGGCAACGCCACCGCCGGCAGTGCGACCCCCGTTGTCAGCAGGGTGACAACCAATGTTTTCGCAAAACCCAGTCCAATCGTTGATTTCATAAAAATGTCCTTGTCGCTCGATCGAGGACTTCCGTGAACAATCCATCGGCATTCGGTCAACATTTCGTTAATTCGTTAACCAGAATGCAGCGTTGGATGCTGTGTAAACGCAACGCCTATCTTAGGCTGGTGATCTTGGGATCGACAATGGGTAAAAATAGGTGAAAGCCTTAAGGCTTGTCATTTCTTTAGTGTTTTTCCCAAAGTGGGTCAACGCTAAGCGATCGCGCATTTTCAAGGCCCTGAAGATTGTGTTCATTAGATCAGATTTTTGAATCAAATTCATGGAGAGATCTATTTGATCAAAAAACAATCTTCTTGTTAGACTTTATGGATTTGTGATCATGAATCCATAAAACAAAAGTTGTAAACTTAAAACATTGCAAGTCTGTTATATGCATTGGCATGTATATAAACATCAAGAGACCCATGAAACGATGAGAAAATTTTGGCAGCGAATTCTCAACGAGATTGATTCTGATCGTCAGCATCTCTCTGGACAAGACTCCCTCAAGATTATTGGTTCTAACCTAGCGATCGCCGTTGTTTACTCCCTCTTGGCAACCGTTAGCTTAGAATTTATCTCCTTGCCGGGTAAGGTTGCTTCGGTTTGGCTACCCTCAGGACTTACCTTCGCTATTTTTTACTATTACCGATTCAAGGCTCTGCCTGGCATCATTTGTGGATCGATGTTTGGCTTAGTTCCATTATTTTTTGATTGGCAATTTTCTTTCGCTAGCTTTGTTCTTTTTAACTTAGTTTGCACCCTGGCCAACTGCTTTCAGCCCTTGATCAGCACATGGATTTTTCAGAAGAAAGCCACGCTCGATCGCGCCTCCGGTCGAGTGCAATCCGCATCCTTTTTCGTCATTGCAGCGGCCGCCGGGCCCTTCGTGTCTGCCACCATGGGCATCACCATTTCCTATTGGATTGGCACGATTACTTGGAAAGACTATGGAGTGTGTTGGTTGTCCTGGTGGCTGGCAAGCACGTTGGCTCACTTAATCTTTACTCCTCCCATTTTGCTTCTCAAGGAATTGGGGTGGCGACAGATTTTTGCGGGGTTGCACCGAGCAATGCGCTGGACTTTTGAAAGCAGTGCCATTGTGGTTTTCACCGCAGCCATTGTTTGGATTGACTTTTTTTATGGCTATCCTTTGGCTTACGTGCTCTTTGCAATTTTGATTTGGAGTGTTTTTCGCTTAGGAGAACTGATTTCAGCATTGGGAGTGGCGATCATTTCCTTGGCAGCAATTATCGCCACTTCCCAAGGAACAGGATCCTTCTCCGATCGCACGCCCAATGAATCAATTATTTTGCTGCAATCATTTATCGGGATTCTTTCGATTACGGGGCTAATTTTGTCAGCAACGGTTCAAGAGCGCCAAGCGATTCGGTCAGATTTGGTGCAAATGCTGGAAACGTTGGAAATTAGGATTGAAGAGCGTACCGCTGACTTACGGTTGAGCGAGGCGCAACTGGATGCGTTTTTTTCGGCAGCGCCTTGGGGCATGGGAATTATTGATCATCACTATCGCTATGTGCGGGTGAATCAGGTATTGGCGAAGATTAATGGCTTACCGGAGTCGGGGCATTTGGGGCGCTTGATTTGGGATGTGGTTCCTGGTCTGCGATCGAGTTTGGAGCCACTGTTTCAGGCGGTTTTCACCACGGGTGATTCGATTTTGAATCAGGAAATTAATGCCCAAATTTCTGCTCAATCTCGAATTGATAACACTTGGCTAGTGTCCTATTTTCCGATTTTTGATATGGATCATCAGCCCTATCGTGTTGGTTTTTTGGTAATGGATATTACCGATCGCAAGCGATTAGAATTACAATTGGCTCACCAAGCTCGCATCGATGGACTGACGCAAATTGCCAATCGTCGGCATTTTGATGAAGTGCTGCAATCGGAGTGGAATCGATGTTTGCGATCGACCCAACCCCTCTCTTTAATGCTCTGTGATGCGGATTATTTTAAAAAATATAATGATACCTATGGCCACTTAATGGGCGATCAATGCTTGGTGGCGATCGCTCAAGTTCTTCGGGAACATGCCCGCCGAAGTAGTGATTTGGCGGCACGCTATGGGGGCGAAGAATTTGCAATTTTGCTACCCAATACGACCCTAGCGGAAGCGGTGCAATTAGCACATCAAATTCGCGGCCAAATTCATCAGTTGGCGATTCCCCACAGGGGTTCCCAGGTGAGTAGCCACGTGACTTTAAGCATTGGGATCATGAGCCATATTCCCCAGTCGGGAGATGAAATTTCTGATCTGATTGCCGGGGCCGATCGCTCCCTATACGAAGCCAAACAGCAGGGGCGCGATCGAATTGTGGCGCTGCCCTATGAGGCAATCCGGCAACCGTCTTCCTTGGCGGGGGATGTGCTGCGCGATCGCCCCAGTTCTCGGTAATGGCCTAGGTTGAAAGTTCCTTTGGAGCCGCATCACAGGTGTCGTGGTAAGGGCAAAACTGACAGGCGGGGCCCGGCGTGGGGTCAAATTGTCCTGCCCGAATTCGTTGGGCAATCTCGATCGCTTGGGCTTGCAGCGGTTGCAGTTGGGGTTGAGTGAACCATTCGATCGGGCGATCGGGATGGCGCAAGTAGACCAGGGCGGCCCGATCGGCCCCCAAGGCATGGGCATAGGCCCACAGTTGCAGTCGGTGTTCGCTGGGCACGCGATCGCGATCGGTCTTGAAGTCCAAAACTCCGGTGGTTCCCACCCAGTCGGCCACCCCATTCAGCCGCAGGGTTTGGCCGTGAGGCAGCGCCAAATCAAACCCGATCGGCACTTCTTGCTGAGCTTGGGGATCGTGGCTCAGGGAAACCAAGGCGGGATCCTGCCAAAATCGATCGGCGAGGGTCAGGGCTTCGCTAACCGCTTCGAGATCCAATCCGGGATCCTGGGCTGCCAGGGTAGCGACATTTTGAATGCGCCGTTCGATCGCCCGGTGAACCAACGTGCCAATCCGGCGCGATCGGGCGGGGCCGTCACCGCTGGGGGGGCGATCGTCCACAATGCGCCAAGCAAACCGCCGGGGACAGCGTGCATATTCACTGAGGGCCACCACGGGCAATTCATCCAAGCCGGAGGACACCCAACCCCAAAGGGGCTGACCGTCGCCGGGAAGTGGGCGGGGGGCGGTTGGGGGGCGATCGCCCGGTGCGGTTGGGTCTTGGGGGCTTTGGGAATTGGCTGGATTGGTTGGATCGGGCCGATCGGTTGGATCGGGTCGATCGGGAAAATCCGGCGAGTCTGCGGGGATCATCACACAGTCGATCGGCCAGCCTTGGGCCTGGGCCACCCCTTGCACCCAATCCCAAGGCCGGAAGCGATCGCCCGTTTCGTCCTCGCTGGTTTCGAATTTGTCCGATTTGTCCGGTTTTTCACCTTTTTCAGCCTTTTCTTCATGCCAAGGCAAATTGGCGCTCAGGAGCAACCGATCGCGGGCCCGAGTCAAAGCAACGTAGAGTAATCGGCGGGTTTCCGCCTGCTCCGCTTCCCGATCGGCCGCTGCCAGCAAGTGCCACAGGGCGGGAATTTGTGGATTTTCCTGGGGTTGATCACGCCACTGGAACACCAATCCCAAGTCCGCGCTCATTCGCCAAGAAGTTGACTGTTGGAAATCTCGCTGGGGATTCAGATCCGGCAACACCACCACCGGCCATTCCAACCCCTTGGACGCATGGATGGTCATCAGGTCAATGGCGTTACCGGCTTCCAGGGGCGATCGGGCAAAGAGGGTTTTGAGGTCACCAGAATTCAGCCGTCGCACGGTTTCAATGCGTCGCAACCGCCGCACCACGCCAAAGGTGTCGCCCACCCCTTCCTCCAGTTGGGCGATCCAGTCGGCAAAGTCGCGCCAATCCCGCAGGCGGCGGGCCCCGTCCGGTAAGTTAGCGATCGTGGCACTGTAGCCCGTGGCTCGATCGGCCCGGTGCAGCAACTGGGAGGGTAGTTCCCGCCGCCGATCGCCCCGCCAGCGCCGCAACTGCTCCACCGCCCGCTTCAGGGCCTGTTGATCGCCCTCGTCTAACTGATTGAAAGTCACGGAATCGGTGAGCAACTCTTGCAGAGCGGCCCACCAATTGGGCGATCGGCGCGGCGCGGGGAATCCGTCAGGGGTGGCGGGTTCCGGCGCTGGAAACTGACGGCTGACCGCGAATAGGGCCCGATCGCTGACCGCAAACCAAGGACTACGCAAAATCGTGACCAGGGCCACGCTATCTTGCGGATCTGCCAAAAACCGGAGCAAAGCGGTTCCATCCTTCGCCTCACGGGTATCCAGCAAGTCGCCGGAGCAGAGATTCACCGGCAACCCCGCCGCCGTTAGGGTTTGGGCAATGATGCTCAGTTGCCGATGGGTGCGCCCCAAAATTGCAATGTCGCGAAATTCCAGCGGGCGAGGGGTTCCCAAGGCCTTATCAAAAATCAGCAATCCCCGATCGACCCAATCGCGCAATCGTTGACCGATCGCCTGGGCCTCGGCCACCCGCCGGATCGCAACCTTCTGCGCTTTGCTGGTGGCCGCCACCGCCAACAGGGTCACGGGGCGATCGAGGGGTGGTTCTGCCCGATCGCCCCGTAAGGGTTGGTGCAACTCGTTCAACAACGGCTCACAAAGCGCATTCCCCGCGACCACCAAATCTCGATGGGTGCGGAAGCTCTGGGACAAACTGACCCGATCGCCCTCGGCAGACCGAGCCAGGCGATCGCACCAATCTTGAAATAGCCCCACTTCTGCCCGGCGAAATCGATAGATTGATTGCTTGCTGTCACCAACGATCGTCACCTTTGCCCGATCGTGTTGCAGGCGATCGAGCAAGGCGCTTTGGACTGGATTTGTATCTTGAAATTCATCCACCAAAAATGCTTGCCATCGCTGACGATAGTAGGCTTGAACTTCCGGCATTTCCAACGCCTTGAGGGCATACCATTCCAGATCGCTAAAGTCCATGATCCGGGCTTGCTTTTTCGCCACTTCCAAGCGAGAACGCACCCAAACATAGACTTGACGAATGGTTTTCAGTTTTTCCTCAAAGCGATCGTCAACTTCTCCTAATTTGCAAAGAATGGCTCCTTCTTTTAAGGCCTGGTTAATTTGACCTCTCACAGCCTTCATTGCTGCTCTGACGGATTCTAAAAGCTCCCCAGAATCCCAATTTTTCTTGCTGCCTCGTCCTTTATTAAAATCAATCGCCTTTGTCCAAGCGGCCCATTGATCGGAATCGCGATCTTGGGCGATCGCATCCATTAATTCCAAAATTCGCTGCCGATTGCCCTCGGCTCCGTCTCCGGGCTTCCCAGCCCATTGGGATAAAAACTGTTGTGCCGATTGCCAACTGGGAGCATTCACCAGCCGATCGAGCGCTGCTTGTCGCCAAATTTTGACCTGTGTTTCCCAATCGGCGCGATCGCGCTGCAAGGCCTGTGCCGCCGTATAGCGATCGGCTAATAATCCTTCCAAAATAGGGCGCAAAGTGGAATAGGGCACAGCCGCATAATGCGATTCTGGCAGCTCATCCAACGCCAAATCTAACTGTTCCTTTTGCCAAAGACTTGTTTCCCAAGCCTCTTGAATTGTGAAGTTGGGCGCTAATTCTAAGTGGTGCGCTTGTTCTCGGCAAATTTGTCCCGCCACGGCATGGAAAGTGTTCACCGCCGCCGCTTCCAAATCGGCCAATAGGTCACAGCCTGGCCAGCGATCGTAGAGTTGGGTCAGGGCTGATGGATGGCCACTGGCCAGCGCTGCGGCTTCGGTGGCCAAAAGCTGTTGTAAATCCTGCCGAATGCGCGATCGCAACTCCTCCGCCGCTTTGCGGGTAAAGGTGACCGCCACAATCTCGATCGGGGAGCAGCCAAATGCCGTCACATGGTACAGGTAGCGTGCAGCCAGCATGTGGGTTTTGCCCGTGCCGGCCCCTGCCAACACTGCCACACTCTGGGGTGCTTCCGCGGCCCGCCGCTGATCAGGAGTGAGCATCAATGATCCCGCCGTTGCTGAATGGGTGGATGATCGCGATTGATCCTATCAAATCAGAAAAACAAGACCAAAAAAGCCACCCTTGCGAGGCGGCTTCTGTGCTCATTTTTGAGGTTTGGGAAAATCAGCTATCCGTGAGGTTACTGGCTGAGCTTAGGCTCAATCCCGATCGCCCACCAAACTTGGCAGCGATCGGGACTCTGAGGCGCTAGTTCTCGGTGTCCAAAGCTGTACCAGTGCCAGTGCCTGAGGCGGCTTGCAGGTTCTTAGTGCCCAAAGCTGTGCCCGTGCCCGACAACGACTCAACGATCGAGCGCACAGCAGCCACCATAGCGATTTCGCTGTCCAGCTTATTGATGGCCGAACCCACGCCCACGCCCGCAGCACCCGCCGCGATCGCCAAGGGAGCCGTCACCGCCGAAATGCCCGACGCGCAAAGCACCGGCACGGACACCGCGCGGCTGATTTCGTAGGCAGCGGCCAGGGTGGGAGCCGCCTTTTCAATCAAGCCCAGGCTACCGGCATGGACAGGTTGGCTGCTGGTGCCGCCTTCGGTTTGGATGATGTCTGCGCCAGCGGCCACCAGGGCTTCGGCCAGGGCCACTTGCTCATCGAGAGCCAAAATGTGGGGAACCGTCACCGACAGCAGCACATTGGGCAGCAGGCGGCGGGTTTCTTGGGTCATGGCCAACACTTCAGCAGCTTCAAAGCGAATGCCTTGGGCATAGAAGCTGTCGAAGTTCCCGATTTCAATCAGGTCAGCGCCAGCCGCCACGCATTCGACGAACTTGGCGGGTTCCACAGCGGACACACAGACGGGCAAGCTGGTGATCGCCTTAATCCGTTGCACCAAGGCGGGGTCGGCGGCAATGTCCACGAAGGTTGCACCGCCCAGCTCGGCTGCCTTGACGATCGCTTCGACCCGATCGCCGTCGAAATTGTTCAAACCAGCGATCGCCTTCAACGCTTGGCCGCGATCGAGGGCGGATTGCAGTTGGGACATTGCACTCATAGGTTCACCTGATTAGCGTGATTTGCAGATGTCCGCAATTGTATCAAGCACGGCCGGCGGTAGGGGCAGGTTTCAAACCTGCCCTAACCCGTAACTTCAGCGAATAAAGAACAAACCTTGCGCGTCGTTATAACAACTCGCGCACGTCGGTGACGGAACCGGTTACGGCCGCCGCTGCCACCATGGCCGGACTCATCAGCAAGGTGCGACCGCTGGCGGAACCCTGACGGCCCTTGAAGTTGCGGTTCGAGGAAGAGGCGCTGATTTGGCTGCCCTGCAACTTGTCGGGGTTCATGGCCAAACACATGGAGCAACCCGCTTCCCGCCACTCGAACCCGGCGGCCTTGAAGATTTCGTGCAGGCCTTCCGCTTCGGCCGCTTGCTTCACCGACTCGGAACCGGGCACGACAAAGGCGGTGATCCCTTCAACCACTTGGCGACCTTGGGCCACCTTGGCGGCTTCCCGCAGGTCGCTGATTCGGCCGTTGGTACAACTGCCGATGAAGCAGACATCCACCTTGGTTCCGGCGATCGCCTGGCCCGGGGCGAGCTGCATGTAGTCGTAGGCTTCCTTGGCGATCGAGCGATCGCCCTCGTCCAGTTCGTCCACGGTCGGGATCGTTTCCGTCACGCCGATGCCCTGACCGGGCGTGATCCCCCAAGTGACGGTCGGTTCAATGTCCGCCGCATCGAACACCACCACATCGTCGTATTCAGCATCCGCATCGCTGCGAACGCTCGTCCACCAAGCCACCGCCGCATCCCAATCGGCTCCCTTGGGGGCAAACTCGCGCCCTTGCAAATAGTCAAACGTGATTGGGTCGGGGTTGACGTAGCCGCAACGTGCGCCGCCTTCGATGCTCATGTTGCAAACGGTCATCCGTTCTTCCATGCTCATGGCCTCAAAGGTCGTGCCCGCGTATTCGTAGGCATAGCCCACACCGCCTTTCACGCCCAGCTTGCGGATGATGTGCAACACCACGTCTTTGGCGTAGACTCCAGGGCGCAGGTCGCCGTTCACTTCCACGCGGCGCACCTTCGGCTTGGTCATGGCCAGGGTTTGGGAGGCCAGCACGTCGCGCACTTGGCTGGTGCCGATCCCAAAGGAGATGGCCCCAAATGCGCCGTGGGTGGAGGTGTGGCTGTCTCCGCAGGCGATCGTCATGCCCGGTTGGGTCAAGCCCTGTTCGGGGGCGATCACGTGGACGATGCCTTGCTTGCCGGAGCCGATGTTATAGAACCGAATGCCGAATTCTTGGCAGCTTTGCTCAAGGGCGACGATCATGTCTTCCGCCAGGGAATCGATGAAGGGGCGCTGGCGTTGTTGCAGTTGGGTGGGGACAATGTGATCAACGGTGGCCACGGTGCGCTGGGGAAACGGCACTTTGAGACCCCGCTCGCGCAACATGGCAAAGGCTTGGGGGCTGGTCACTTCGTGGATCAGATGCAGGCCAACGAACAGTTGGGTTTGGCCCGAAGGCAATGTGGCGACGGTGTGCAAATCCCAAACTTTGTCGAAGAGGGTTCCTTGGCTCATGACGGGCGATCGCTCTGTGGTGGGTGTATCTCTCGGGGAAACGGCGATCGGCGGGCAACTTGCCGGGCCGATTCAGAGGTCTTATTCTATCGTGTCGCTGACGATCGCCCGTTGATTGACTTGGAGGCGATCATGGTTATGAATACAGTCACAGATATAGTCACGAATCAGACCCATCAACATTCGCAGGGGCGTATGGCCGTTGGCCCTTCAGCATTCCATGAAAACGATGACTCCTGATTCACCCGATCGCCCTGTGGTCGCCGATCAAAGCCGATCGGAACGGTTGCACAGTTGGCGATCGCCCCTGCGATATCCGGGGGGAAAACAAAAAGATTTGCCGATTTTTACGCAATATTTTCGATCGGCTAAGGAATATCGGGAGCCGTTTCTGGGGGGCGGTAGTGTGTTGCTCCACGCGATCGGGTCGGAGGTGGCGCAAGCATTTTGGGCCAATGATGCGAATCCGTTGTTAATGGATTTTTGGCAGCAGGTGCAGACCGATACGATCGCCCTGGCCCGGTTGGTGCGATCGCTGCGGGATGACTACGACGGCGAGCGGCGCAAGTGCGATCAATGGGTGGAATTTCGCGATCGCTATCAACAAAAGTTGGCGAACTTACCGGGCGATCGGCTCCATAATGCGGCGCGATTTTTTATTTTGAATCGCAGCACCGCCAGCGGTCTCACAGAATCCGGCGGCATGACGGCGGCGGCCTATTGCGGTCGATTCACGGAGTCCAGCATCCAACGGCTGGAGAATTTGCAAGGTCGGCTGGCGGGGGTGCGCTTGACCCTCGGCGACTATCAGACGCTGATTCATGCGCCCGGTGAAGATGTGTTTATTTTTCTCGATCCGCCCTATTTTTCCGCAGAACAATCGCGGCTTTATGGGCGATCGGGCGATTTGCACAAGGGGTTTAATCATCAACAATTGGCGGCAGCCCTGCGCGACTGTCCCCACGATTGGCTGATGACGATCGATAATTGTGAAGCAATTCAGGATCTCTATCCGGCCGATTGGGCGGATTGTTTACCCTGGACAAAGCCCTACAGCATGACCAATACCCAAGGCAAGCGATCGAAGGCCGGTCAGGAATTAGTAATCGCCAAAAAAGGTCTGATCCAATTCTGACAAGTGTGGTTTAGATCAATTTCTATTCTTAGTGGTTATTCCCGATCGCCCATGGCTGCCATTCCGCCAAGTCCTGAATTTTCTGAGTCAATGGAAGGGCCGATGGATCGACCCACCGATGTTGATGGGAGTGGCTTGGATCGCGGCAATTTTGAGGGTGATGATTTTGAGGGCGATAATTTTGAGGGCGATGATTCTGAGAGTAATGATCTTGAGAGTAGCAATCGCCTAGACGAGTGGGATACGGTCGATCGGGAATTGGATGCGGCGATCGAGTCCTTGGCGGATTTGGATGCGGAGTTGGCCTATCGCCAAGCCCGATCGGCCCTGCGATCGCTGATGGAGCGGTTGGACTTGACCCCTCGGGAGCGATCGGGTCTGGAGCCAGATCTGGAGGGTTTGGCGCAAATGCTGGACAAGCTGGAGGATCAGCGGGTTCAAATTGCCGTGTTTGGGGCCGTCAGTCGCGGCAAGTCTTCTTTGCTCAATGCCCTGTTGGGGCGATCGGTCTTTGAAACGGGCCCCACCCACGGTGTAACCCAATCCAGCCGGAGCATTCATTGGACAGTGCCGTCCAGCTTGGGCCAAGTGGAACTGGTGGACACGCCGGGCATTGATGAAGTGAATGGGGCGGCGCGGGCGGCCCTGGCACGGGAGGTGGGGCAAGCGTCGGATTTGATCCTGTTTGTGGTGGCCGGGGACATGACCCAAGTGGAATGCGAGGCCCTGTCTCAGTTGCGGGAAGCGGGTAAGCCGATCCTGCTGGTGTTGAACAAGATTGATCAGTTTCCCGAGGCCGATCGACAGGCCATTTATGAAAAGATTCGGGACGATCGGGTGCGGGAGCTGCTGTCGCCCGATGAGATTGTGATGGTGGCGGCGGCTCCCCTGGTGGCCCAGGTGGTGCAGCGGCCCGACGGGACGATCGCGGCGGATTTGCAACGAGGCGCACCCCAGGTGGAAAGCCTGAAGCTGAAAATTTTGGAGGTATTGGCAAGGGAGGGCAAGGCATTGGTGGCCCTGAATTCTTTGCTTTATGCCCAAGCGGCGGGCGATCGGATCCTGTCGCGCAAGCTGGCCCTGCGGGATCGTTCTGCCGATCGCCTGATTTGGAATGGCACGATTGCCAAAGCGATCGCCGTGGCGGTGAATCCCGTGGTGGTGTTGGACTTGGTGGGGGGCGCGGCGATCGACCTGGCCACCATTTTGGCCCTCTCGCGGCTCTACGGAATTCCCATGGGTCAACGGGGCGCGATCGCCCTGATGAAAACCATCGCGATCGGGCTAGGCGGCCTCAGTGCCGGAGAATGGATCGCCCGCTTGGGCCTCAGCGCCCTCAAGGGATTTCTGGGCCTGTCCACCGTTGCCACTGGCGGGATCACCACCGTGCCCTATCTGTCGATCGCCGCCACCCAAGCCGCGATCGCCGGAGTTTCTTCCTACGCGATCGGCCAAGCAACCAAAACCTACCTAGCCAACGATGCCTCCTGGGGCCCCGATGGGCCAAGGGCTGCGATCGGGCGGGTGTTAGCCACCTTGGATGAACAGTCGATCGTCAAACGCATTGAGGCGGAACTGTGGGCCAAGCTGGGCCGGCCAGCGGTTCCCGATCCCTTTGGTTCTCGGTAGGGGCGACTTTCAACCTCAACAACAGGATTCCCCGGATTCGCGATCCCCTAGGGTTCCCGATCGGGCAGGGGGGGTTGGGCCGTGCCTTGGGCCGCTTCCACCACCCGCACCGCATCAATCAGACCCCGCACTTGGTCAGTGCCCTCGGATTTTTCAAACGTGAGCGGCATTTTGCCCCGAGCCACCATCCGCCAGCCCACCGGAGCCAAACTAGCCAGCCCCCGCCAATCGCGTCCCGAATTGCCAATGACCCGAATGGCAAACTGACGCTCATCAATCCACCCTCCCTCACGCACCATCTGCACCAGCGTTTGGCGGTGGCGCAAAGGTCGTTCGATCGCCTCGCCCGCCGTTGCCGCCTGCGCCAACAGCACCGACTTAATGCGCGAGATGCGATCGAGCGGGTTCACCTCCATCGGGCAAACTTCATTGCAAGCAAAACAGCGCGTGCAACCCCAAACGCCGCTGCCATCCTCACCCAACTGGCTTAAGCGTTCCGCCGTTGCCCGATCGCGCGTATCGTCCACCAACCGCTGCGCCTTCGCCAGGGCTTGGGGCCCCGCAAACTGCGGATTCACCATCACCGCGTTGCACTCCGAATAGCAAGCCCCGCAAGCGATGCAGTTGCCCGCCTGCTCCAACAGGGCCCGCTGATCCGGCGTTTGGCGCGTTTCCCGCAAAGGTTGATCTGGAGGCTGATCTAGAGGTTGATCTAGAAGTTGATCCGTAGATTGATCCGTTGGACTTGCCTGGCTTGCCTGATTGACCCGATCTGTTGAGACTGGCTGATTTTGCTGGGGCGATCGCTCCTGGGCCGCCACCGTTTCCGCCGCCGCCAACTGCTCCGCCCGGCTCACCGATGGGTGAATTGATTCCAACCGGGCCCAAAACGGTTGCAAATCCACCACCAAATCTCGAATCACCGGTAAATTGCCCATCGGAGCCACGGTGATCACCGGTTCGCCATGCTCATCCGTCCCGATCGCCCGGGTCAACATCTCCGAAACATTTTCTTTACAGGCCAGGCGCGATCGGCCATTAATCTGCATGGCACAACTTCCGCAAATCGTATTTCGACAATTTTTGCGAAAGCCAAGACTGCCATCTTGCTCCCACTTGATACGATTCAGGCAATCCAGAATCGTATTTCCGGGTAAAACATTGTCCAGGCGATAGGACTGAACCCGAGGAGACGATCCGGGTTCCCGACGCATGATTTGGAAAGTGACTTGCACGGCTGGTCGATTCGGCAAATACGGCAGGGATTTGATACTAGTCTAGTCGCAAATTGCTGGGAGACCCGCTCCCCCATCACACAATCTGCAATGTTTTTTGAGGAGGGTTTGGGCACCCCGCGGCCATCGTCCGATCGCCTTGCCCCCTTCCGTAAAAATCATCCGAAAACACCCAATTTGCAGTGCTTCTTCCCTGAAGAGGATACATTTTCTATTTTTGTGGGATGCGTCCGCTCCCCTTGTCTTTGCTTTTGGCCAGCCCCGCTTTAGCCTTAGCGGCAAAGGCCGTCATCCCGAACTGATCAAAGCAATCGAACCCACCCTGGGGGATAGATCAATCTATAGGGAGGCAAGAGCTTTTTTTAATCTAAAAATTTTGAGCAGTCCGATTCAAATTTCTGCCGCTTGGGGCTATAGTCTTAATGTAGTCAATCTCGATTCCGGTGTTTTTCTGGATTCTGCCCAGGAGCGCATCTAAAGCTGCCTCAAAAATTTATCTCCGTGCTTAGTCTCTAGGCGATCAATTTTTATGGGTAAATCCTAGGCTTCAGCCATGATTGGCATTGGCCGGTCTAAATTTAGGCTGCCTGTCAGAGCATGATCAACACCGGTAAAACCTGATTCCGATCGAGAGAGACATCCTCACCGACCATCCTTCGATGCAAGATTGTGCGGTTTGATCGTTTGTAGAATTACCGCTGGATTTTGCCAGATTCTGGCAAATCCCTGATTTTTGAGGGGGCCAATCCAGTCGAATCGAACAATCGATCCAGCCAAGATCGATCGGGGTTTGATCACCCTCCAATGAGTCGAAGAGTCTCTGAGGAGGTGATGTCTGAATTGGGGAAGTTCGGAACAATTGGCCTCGACTAGGGGACGCGCTAGGCTAAGTCGGCGGTGTTCTTGGGTTAAAGGGCAATTGCATCTGAGGAACCCCGCTTCAGCCGAGCTAGGCTTTTTTAACTGAACTGAATGTTTGACAGCAATGAGTGATTCCGCAACTGCTCAACAACCAACACCGCTGAAGGGTAAAGCCCTACTGCAAAAACTGAAGGAACTCTCGAATCTGCCCCGTCGCGAAAAGGCAAAGCGCTGCGGCTACTACAAAGAGACCAAAAGCGGCCAAGTCCAGGTGAACTTGGCTGAGTTTTATGATGCATTGTTGGAAGCAAAGGGCACGCGGATTGATCCGGAAAGTGCCAAGGATGGTCGGGGTCGCGAACCGACCTATCGCGTGACGGTGCATCAAAATGGCCAAATCGTGATCGGTTCGACCTATACCCAAAGCATGGGTTTGAAGCCGGGCGATGAGTTTGAGATCAAGCTGGGCTACAAGCACATTCGCCTGGTGCAAGTGGACGGCAAGGGCGAAGAATAACTTGCAAAATAGCCCCTAGCACCAATGGGGGTAGACAAGGGGCTTAAGCTCTCTGTTCTCATTCCTGAGACAAGGGGCTTAAGCCCCTTGTTTTTCTGGTTTTTTGGGGGTGCGTCTTGAAGGGACTGATCGGCTCTTACTGATCTGCTCTTACTGATCTACTCTCATTGATCTGCCCTTTCAATCTGCCCTGGTTGGTTTGTGTTTTTGGGTTTGCACTTGTTGCCTTTCGGCTTGGACTTTGCGATTGGCGACTTGTGCTTACTCGCGCGGATTTTTGCGAGTTTCTAGCAACTTCTATCGCGCTGGGCGCAGGCGATCGAGTTCCCGTTGCAGGTCTTCAATTTGTTGGCGCAGGCGATCGGCTTCGGTGTTGCCGGTCGATCGCGCCGTGGTGGTTGCATTCGCCGTCACATTCACGGCCCCTTGAGCCACATCCCGTTGGTAGTCCCCGCGTCGAATGGCTTGATATTCCGCCGAAGTGGCCCAATCTTGGAGATAGCTGGCTCGCTCCACAGGGAAGGGATGGCTGCTGTACATGCCCTGGGGCAAGTTGTTGTAAAGAAAGAATTTATAAGCCTGATTCATGGCATCCGCGTCTAGGGATTGGTAGTCGCGGGCTTGCTTTTTGAATTCCGCAAGGCTCAGTTCTTGCAAATGTTTGGGACTGCCGCCGGCCACTTTCACCATGGTCATCAATACGGTGTCGAGATCATCGGTGGCAATCAGGGCGGCTCGATCGGCCGACAGTTCGGCCTTGCGCTTCCATTCATAAAACGCCATGACCAATGCGTTGCTAATCAGCATGTTGCTTAAGCCCATGGTCATTTGCCCCACCATGGAGGCCGCATACAGCGTCCAAATGGCCATTTGGGTGAGGGTGCTGTGGCCACATTTCAAATGTCCCAATTCGTGGGCTAACACCACGCGCAATTCGGCTTCATTCAGCAATTCCAGCAGGGCGGTGGTGAGCACCAAGGTGGGCTGTTCTTGACCAATGGTGAAGGCGTTGACCTGATAGCTTTGGCTGACGAACAGGGCCGGCTCCGGGAACACATCGAGGTCTCGCAGACATTCCCGCAGGAGCTGATGCAGGCTGGCGTATTGACGGGGCCCCACTTGGACGCTGTTGCCCATGTGGTAGAGATATTGGGGCCGATCGACCGCCACTTCTAGAAATTTGCGTGCCACCAAGTCAAATCCCGGCAGGCTTCGCAGGGCTTGCTCGGCTTCGCGATCGAGCGGATGACGAAAGGCTTCGCTGGAAATTCCGGGATAGCTAGGCATGGTTGGGAGCAAGGCCCCTCGGAAAGGGCCAAAACGACTGCAAGTTCAGCGTAGCGCGTTCCCCAGGATGGAGCGTCCTAAAGGCAACGATCGCGCCGTAACAGTTGTTGATAGGTCACCGCGCTCAGACCCAAGCCCCCGATCGCCACCCCGCCCAACACCCACAGATGCCAGGCAATATCAGCGGCCGTGGCTCCCTCGCTAGCCACCCGCAACAGGGCTTCATTCATGTGGTAAATCGGGTCAAAACGGGCCAACTGTTGCAACAGGGGTGGAAACAGCCAGGCGGGCACAAAGCTACCGCCCAAAATCAGCAGGGGCACGCCCAAGGCCGCCACCAACGCATTCACATCCTCCGTGCGCCGGGCAAATTGTCCCCCCAGCACAAAGCCCACCCCCACATAGGCCAACACACTCAGCAACCCGATCGCCCCGCCCAACCACCAGGCCCCCTGGAACTGGGCCCCCACGGCGGTGGCAATGATCCCCACAATGACCGCCTGGCCGAGGGCGATCGCCCCGTGAGCGAGGCTAATTCCCAAAAAATAAGCCATGCCACCCAGGGGCGACAGGCCCAGCCGCCGAAACGTGCCTGACTCTCGCTCGCCCACCAGGGTTGCCACCGTGCCGCCCAGACAGCTAAAAAACAGGGCCGCCCCCACCCAGGAAACCGGAGCCGCTCGCTCAAAGGCCGCCGCGATCGGCAGTTGGACCCGCTCCGCCAAAATCAACCCATTCAACACCAACACCAGCGCCGGAAACAGCGACCAAAACACCAAACTGCGCTTGCGTCGCCACAACTCCTGCAAAATCCGCCGGGCGATCGCCAGCGCCTGCCGACCCATTAACCGCAGCGCGGTCGGGGTCACTGGAGAGAATAAGGTTTTGGGAGATCTGATCATCTTTCTGATCATCTTAAAAATCATTCTAAAAATTCGGTGGAGCCTTTGAAGTCATGATTTTGAGTGAGCCATTGCCCTCGATCGCACCAGGAGAAAGCCCTGCAATCATGCACCGGGGCTGAATCCAAGCCCGCCCGAACCAGCCCGCAAAACTATGATGGTGCGAATGTTTTGGTAGTTTAGGGTATGACTTGGAGTTTCCAAAACATTCCAAAACATTGTTGATGCTGAATTCAGCCCTCTACTCTCGGAAAATTTTGCCTTATCCTGTTCTTAGCTTGGTCAATGCATAAGCGTGATGAATGTAACCTTAGGCGAGTTTTACGATTCCCTACCTGATACCCAAGAATACCTAACCTTGGGGTTTTCACCGAGTGCGCAAGCTCGCAAAATTCGTTGGCGCAACTATGGACTATCGGCCGATTTTTTGGGCGACTATTTCGCCACCTTTTTTCCGGGCAACAATGAGGACGCGGCCGATAGCTCCAGCACTCAAGAAAATGTTAAGGCCTGTATTAGCTATGTCGCCAATGAACTCATTGAGAATGCGATTAAATTCAGTGATGAACGGGTGAACAGCCCAGTCACCATTTCTCTCTATCTCTATGAGTCCAGCATCTTGCTGCTGGTTTGCAACAGCACAACGGCCGATCGCGCCATCCGATTTCAGAAGCACATCCATGATATTTTGACGACTGATCTTGACCTACTTTATGCTCAACGACTAGAGCAAATGGGGCGTGAAGAGTCCAATGAATCTTGCCTGGGGCTGATTTCAATCATGGCAGATTACGGAGTGAAAATGGGGTGGCGGTTTACATCGTCTACTAATGATGACAACTCCGTTGCGATCAGCGTGATGGCCCGACTCACAGTGTAGTGATTGACTATTAAAATGTCGATCGCCCTGGAACTGAGCAAAGAGACCAAGATATTGTCAAACTCTTGCCAGCATTTCGGTGATGGGGGGATCCCGAAACCTTGCATGGCCCAGAGCAAGTTCATGTAAGGATAGTTAAGGCTCGATCGCATGGTGAAACTGCACCAACTGCGATGGCTCATTCGCGTGACTGACTGGATCGGGTGACTGGATCTAGCTAACGGGATCTACCAACGGGATCTACCAACGGGATCTGAAGATGCGGCCACACCGGTCAGCATCACCACAGGATCACGATTCGATCGCGCCTTCTCCATGGTTCGCCCCCAGCCCTGCCGCCTTACATCATGGCCCTATCTTTCTGTTAATACTTCTTAGTTCCTGGTTTTCTCCAATGCCCCAGTCCTCCGCAATTTCCCACCACTCATTCGTATGGAACTAAAACAACCGGACTACAGCATTCAGTATGACCCCGCCACGGCAACGATTCTCTGCCGTGGTTCCCTGCGTCTGGACGGCCTTGAGGCTTACCGTCCTGTGCTCGATATTTTGGAAGCGGCGGCGGAAGAGTCCGAGAAAATCATTGTTGACCTCCAGGAACTCGAATTCCTCAATAGCTCCGGTATCAGTATGCTGTCTATGTTTGTAGTTCGGTTGCGACAGCGGGGGACAGCAAAGTTAACTTTTAAAGGATCCGCTAATATTGTTTGGCAAACGCGATCGCTCAAAAATCTCCAGCGCCTCATGCCCAGCATTGAACTAGTGCTAACTTAGCGATCATGAGCTTGGAGATAGTTTCGTGGGTCATAACCGGATGGCTTGCTCAGAAGGGATGGCTCAGAATGGCTCACTCAGAAGGGATCGCTCGGAGTAGATCGCTCAACGTCGATCGACCCTGAGTCATCACCACTGAGTCATCATCATGACCAGCCATCATTCGGTGGGTAATCCTGCGGTGAGCAATCCTATGGCATCGATCACGCAGCATGGGTTCCCTGAATTGCCCTTGATCCTTCCAGGTCTGTGCAACGCTCAGTTCAACATTCATCGGTTCAATCACTAGGCTGTGGCGTTGATGTTGATCGCTCCCTCGGCTCTACCCTCTACAAGCGGTCTATGCCGCGTCTGTTTGGAGATACTGTGCGCGATCCCCAGTCGCTGCCCGATCCGGCGGCATCGTCTGATCCACAAGCGTTGATTGAAGAAAACAAACGCCTTCGCCAGCAGGTGGCTGCTTTAGAGCAAAGCAACCGCGATCTCCAGATCGCCCTTGAAACCACCGCCATCCATGGTGACTGTATTGAAAACGAACTACAGTCCACCCTGTCGCTGTACCGTCGCCAACAGCAGCGATTGCAGACGATTTTGAAGCAAGTGGCCCAACAGAAGCGAGATCTGGAGTGGGTTTTGCAAACCACGATCGAGCATAGCAGCGTGATTGAAAACGAGCTGTTGAGCGCCAATGAGCGGTTGACCATCGAGGCCCATCAACACCGGAACGCGGAACAAAAACTGCAATCGCTGTTAGGAACCATTACCCGGGAACGGGAAGACCTGGAGCATGTGCTGCGGCTGATTATTGAGCATGGGGATGCCATGATCGAGCAGCTCTATGTGCAAGCCACGGAAGCGGGAGCCAAGGCCACGATGGATGCCTTGACGCGCGTGGCCAACCGGCGGCGGTTTGATGAATATTTGGAGCAACAATGGCAAACGCGAGGCAGCCGGTCTGAGCCGTTGGCCTTGGTGATGGTGGATGTGGACTCCTTCAAGGCCTACAACGATTTGCTGGGCCATGTGGCGGGGGATGTCTGTTTGCAGCAGGTGGCGATGGCGATCGCCCAAGTGGCTCGATCGACCTCGGATTTGGTGGCTCGCTATGGGGGCGAGGAATTTGCGGTCTTGTTGCCCCGCGCCACCTTGCAGCAGGCGGAGTTGGTGGGAACCCGAATTCGCCAGGCCGTGTTGGGGTTAAGCCTGCCCCATCCCCGATCGGCCGTTAACCCTTGTGTGACGGTGAGCGTTGGGGTGGCGGCCATCTCGCCCTCCTTGACCACCTCGCCCACCCTGTTGGTGTCCCGGGCCGATCGGGCCCTATATGCCGCCAAACAACAGGGACGCAATCGGGTGGTGGTGGCTGACGAACTCAGCAACGAAACGATCGCCCTTCGATCGGCCGTTGAAATGCGAATTCATTAGGATTAGCTCTGAAATTAACGCTGAATTAGCACTGAATTAACGCTAAATGAGAAAGATCTTGAATTGGGCCCAGAATTAGGCCGAGAATCAAGCCGTCAATTAAGGTTTGGATCAGGTTTTGAAGCAGACTTTGGAACAGACTTTGAAGCAAATTTGGCACTGAGATTCAAATTGGGCCTTGAACCGGGCTGTTTCTGAATTAAGTTCTTTCCCAAATGGGGTCAGCTTTGCATCGTTTTGACCCGACATTGGGCGCAACCAATGACATGGCCTAGGATTGAAACGACGAACAAACGGTTTAAGTGACAAAATTTTTTAAGTAACATTTACGTATGAATTTACAAAGACGCTTGCTATTCATGATGGCGGGAGTTGCAGTGGTGGCCGTCTTGCCCACCATTGCCATTTTTCACTGGAACACCCATCACGAATTGATTCGGCGCTCCGAAACAGACGGCGTGCGCCTGGCCAACACCCTCAGCCGTGCCCTGTCGGTGTTGCGGGATGTGCCCGCCACCGTGGAAAACAAATTGGGCCAGCAAATGGCCGCCACCGCCACCGCCTTAGCTCAGTTGGTGGATTTGAGCCAAAAACGCGGCGAACCAACTGCCCAACTCCAACAACGAATTAACAAGATTCTGGCCGATTCGATCATTGATGAAGTTTGGATTTCGGATGCGGATGGATGTGCCCGCTTGCGACCGCCCGGGGAGGCGGTTTTTTGTTTTAATCCCGATCCGAAAAAACAACCCCAAGCCCATGTGTTTTGGCCCCTGTTGACGGGCAAGGCCAAGATGGTGATCCAAGAACCTCGGCGGCGGGAAATTGACGATCGCGTCTTTCAATACGTGGGGGTTCCGGGGATTGATCAGCGCCGCATTGTGCAAGTGGGGAACCATGTGGCCTTTTTGGAATCCTTGCGCCAGGCCCTGGGTCTCGATCGCCTGATTGAGGAGTTGCTGCGGGAACCGGACGTGCTGGGCATTTGGGTGATTGACTTGCAGGGCAAGGTGATTGCGGGTCAAGCTCGCCCGGAAAGCGGCCTCGGGAAGCAATTGGCCGAGCAGCAATTGTCTCTCTTGCGTAATAGCCTCAACACTCAGGCCACGGCCCGCGTGGTGAATGGCAATCTGCTGCATGTGATTGTGCCGTTGCGCGATCAGTCACAAGCCCTGCAAGGATCCGCCCTGGTCACCCTCTCGCTGAAGTCCCTGCAAGAGGCGTTGGCCACCCAAACCCGATCGCTCCTGATGGTGTCCAGCATGGTGCTGTTGCTGGTGGTGGTGGTGTCCTATTGGATGGCGGGTCGGTTGGTGGAGCCGATTGTGGCCCTGAATCGGGCTTCCCAGGCGATCGCCCGTGGCCATTGGGATCAACCCTTGCCCACCGATCGGGAAGACGAAATCGGCGCATTGGCCACCTCCTTTGCGCGGATGGTCACCCAACTGCAAGTGCATCTGGAAACCCTGGAACAGCGCGTCACCGAGCGCACCTATGACCTAGCGCGGGCTAATCAGGAAATTGTGACCCTCAACCAGCAGCTCACGGACGAAAATCGCCGGATGGGGGCGGAATTGTCCGTGGTGCGTCGTTTGCACCAAATGATTCTGCCCAAGGAAGAAGACTTACTGAACACGGCGGATTTGGAAATTGCCGCCTACATGGAACCGGCCGATGAGGTGGGCGGCGATTACTACGACGTGCTGCACCGGGATGGCCGGGTGGAAATCAGCATTGGCGATGTGACGGGCCATGGCCTGGAAAGCGGCATGGTGATGCTGATGGTGCAGGCGGCGGTGCGCACCTTGCAAGCGGTGGGCGAAATTGATCAGGTGAAAACGATCAACACCCTCAATCGCTTGGTGTATGACAACACCAGGCGGATGCGATCGTACCGAAACATGACCCTTTCCCTGTTGGTTTATGAGCGGGGGTCACTGCGCCTCAGCGGTCAGCATGAGGAGGCGATCGTGGTGCGGGCGGATGGGTCGATCGATCGGGTCGATACCTTAGATTTGGGCTTTCCCCTCGGGATTGAAGCGGATGTCAGCAGTTTCATTGCCGAAGCGGAGGTCTATCTCAATCCCGGCGATTTGGTGGTGCTCTACACGGACGGCCTGACCGAGGCGGCCGACCACAGCAACCAGCTCTATGGGGCCGATCGCCTCTGTCGGTTGTTGCGAACTGAGCACCATCGCACCCCCCAGGAAATTTGTAAGTTGGTGGTGGATGATGTGTATCGCCACATTGGTGAGGCCAAGATTTTTGATGACATCACCCTGATTGTGATTAAGCGACAGCAGGAGCCAGCCGATCGCCCGATCGAGTCTGCCACGGCGATCGACTGGCCCAATGTTTGTAGCTTGCCGTCCTTGTCGGCTTAGGTCGCAAACTCCACGACTTCAGCCCTGGTTCACCCCCGAAGGCGCGGCGGCAACTCCCTGGGCGATCGCCTGGCCCGCAATCCAACCCGTAGACCAGGCGCTTTGGAAATTGAACCCGCCCGTGATGCCGTCAATGTCCAAAATTTCACCGGCAAAGTGCAACCCCTGGCAGGAGCGACTTTCCAAGGTTTTGAAGTCCACGGATTTCAAATCAATGCCGCCACAGGTCACAAACTCTTCCTTGAAGACTGCCTTGCCGGTGATTTTGAATTCTCCCTGCACCAACTCGCGCACCAACGCCTCGATCGGCCCCTTCGGTAAATCGGCCCAGCGAAAATCCGCCGCCACCCCCACCGCTTCCACCAATTTTTGCCAAAGCCGTTTCGGCAACTCCGGCGGCCCAGCGGTGGACACGGCCTTGCGTGGGTTTTGTTGCTTCAGGGTTCGCAGCTGATCGCGTGCCTCCTCTGCCGAAGCTGTGCCCAGCCAGTTCACCCGCAACAGGGCCCGATAGTGAGCCTCGTGGAGCGATCGCGCCGCCCAGGCCGACAACCGCAACACCGCCGGCCCACTCAGGCCCCAATGGGTAATCAGCACCGGGCCGATTTGCTCCGAGTCCGGTGGCTTTTTGCCTTTGCCACCCCGGTCGGCCTCCGGCAAAACCAGCCGCACCTGGGCCCGCTCCACGGCCAACCCCGCCAGCGTGTCTAGCCGGGGATCGGGAATGGCCAGGGTGAACAACGAGGGAACCGGTGACACAATCGGATGGCCCAACCCCGCCGCCCAACGGTAGGCCGTCGGCTGGCTGCCCGTGGCCAGCAACACCCGATCGGCCGTCAAAATTTCCCCCGATCGCAACTGAACTTGGAATTGTCCCGCCTCGTGGGTGATGTTGCTGACCGCCGCCCGCGATCGCAGCCGCACGCCCGCTCTTTCCGCCGCTCGCATCAAGCAATCGGCAATGGTGCTCGATCGATCCGTAATCGGAAACATCCGCCCATCCGGCTCGGTTTTCAGCAGCACCCCCTCCCCCACAAACCACGTCACCGTATCGCGGGGTTGAAACCGGCTAAACACCCCCCGCAAAGCCTTGGCTCCGCGTGGGTAATGTTGCACCAACTGGGATGGCTCAAAGCAAGCGTGGGTCACATTGCAGCGGCCGCCCCCAGAAATCAGCACCTTGCTCAGAAATTGGGGCCCCGCCTCCAAAACGGTCACATCCAGGTCAGCATTCGCCCGCGCACAGGCGATCGCCCCAAAAAAGCCTGCGGCCCCACCGCCCACCACCACCACTCGCCCCGATCGGTTCATGTTCGGGCGATCGTCCAAACTCATCCCCTAACCTCCCGTCACGATCGGCCAAAAATGGGCCCCAATCCGAAACAGACTCAAGCCAATAAAACTCAGCAACGCCACAAAAATGACCACATTCGCAATTTCCGATAGTTTATTCATGATGATTAGTTCAATAGGCGGTCGGTCAATGACCTGATTAAGATAGCATTACAAAAATCACACAATACCCGAATTAGCGTAAAAATTTAGAATCAAAGTAAAAAATCAAAAAACCTGAGTTGAAAACTCTGATTTTAAGTTAACCAATTATTATTAAACAATTATTTATTTCAAAGGATTAATCATTGCATTAATATAGCCACTGCCTAAAGCGAATTAGCACGCCATATCGTAAACACCATGAAGCAGTTAGTTGGTGGGCATTGCCCACCCTACAGACGAATCATTGAATGAGTCAATTGAATTGATTATCAACTCTGCGAGTTTGGTATTGCAGAGCACAGTAGGCAAATCTTCCTAATTTCTTTATTGACAGTTCTCGGTCTTTAAAACCAAGATCGGGTTATCGGTGATCCAATTTTTAGGGATCCACGATCAATTCCCATGGCGCGATTTGCCATCCATAAGCAACATTAACGTTTAATTTCATTATTCAACATTAATGTTGCTAAAGGTGCTGAAGTTGCCGCTGTTCTGATCTGCATCATTGGGTCTGAATGATCAGGGATATTGCGTTGGGGTGAATCTCTTCAGGTTCCGCATTTGATGCCGGTATTGTCAGTTAGGCAAGAATGATATGAAACCGTTAACCCATCGCACCAAAATTGTGGCCACGATCGGGCCGGCCAGCGATTCTCCAGAAATGATCCGCAAAATGCTTTTGGCGGGCATGAATGTGGCGCGGCTGAATTTTTCCCATGGTCACTATGATGATCATGCGGAGCGAATTTGGCGACTGCGGCAAGCCTCCGAAGAACTGGATTTGCCCCTGATGCTGCTGCAAGATTTGCAAGGGCCAAAAATCCGCGTGGGTGATTTACCACCCGAAGGAATTCCCCTCATAGAAGGGGAAATCTTAACCCTCGTCCCGATCGCAGAATATCAAAATCAACCCAACACCGTCGGCATTGACTATCCGCACTTGGCCGCCGAAGCGGAACCGGGCACACAAGTGTTGCTGGATGACGGGCTGTTGGAGTTATCTGTGCAACAGATTGATGGTCACGCGGTTCATTGCCAGGTCATTGAAGGTGGCATTCTCAAAAGTCGCAAAGGGGTGAATTTTCCTAGCCTAGATTTGCAGTTACCTTCCATTACCGACAAAGATAAACGGGATTTGGAATTTGGAATTGCCCAGGGGGTTGATCTGATTTCTTTGAGCTTTGTGCGCAAGCCGGAAGATGTGCAGGTGTTGAAGGCATTGTTGGCGGCTAAGGGTGCGGAAATTCCGGTGTTGGCCAAGTTGGAAAAACCGCAGGCGATCGCCAATTTGCAGGCCATTATTGATGAATGTGATGCGGTGATGGTGGCGCGGGGGGACTTGGGAGTGGAAATGCGCCCGGAGAAAGTGCCCTTGATTCAAAAACAGATCATTCGCCTCTGTAATCAAAGGGGAATTCCGGTGATTACGGCAACCCAAATGTTGGACAGCATGATCCATAATCCACGCCCCACGCGGGCGGAGGCCAGTGATGTGGCGAATGCGATTATGGATGGTACGGATGCGGTGATGTTGTCCGGTGAGTCGGCGGTGGGCAGCTACCCGATCGAGTCTGTCAAAATGTTGGCGCGAATTGCCACGGAGGTGGAACCCTCGATTCAATTTGTGAACTATCCACCCAATCAAAATGAGGATACGGATGCCATCAGTGAAGCCCTGCACGCGATCGATGAAACGATCGATTTGCAATGCATTGTGGCATTCACCGAAACGGGATACACCGCCCAACTGGCATCGGCGGAGCGCCCCAAAACAACCATCATTGCTTACACCCCCGACCCCAAGGTTTATCACCGTTTGAGTTTAAGTTGGGGAGTCAGGCCCATTTTGCTGAAGGGATTTAATGGGGAAACGTTGGCCTCTGCGTTGGCGCTGGTGGAGCAAGATTTGCTGGCTCGTCAATATGCAGCGCCGGGGGATAAGGTTTTGGTGATGGGCGGTGTTCCCTTTGGCAAGGCTGGGAGTACCAATTTCCTGAAAATTCACACGATCGCCGCCGATTAGCAAGGGAGACTGAGCATTTTGAGCGCCTGGGGTCAGGAGCGATCGCCCTAAAATCCCAGCGATCGCGCCAAGGCCCTATGGCAGAATTGAGGGCGTTCAACCCGGGCGTTCAACCCGGCTGTTCAAACCCGACGGGTTTCATCTGACAATCTGCTGACGATCTTCTGACGATCTGTTGAGATGATCGATTGATCTGTCAGTTAATCATCTGTCAGTTCATCGGCAACCCGATCGCCCCTCACGCGCACCGACGCTACAAGCACCAAAATTTTTGCCAGCCATGACCAAATTCATCTTCGTAACCGGTGGTGTCGTTTCCAGCATTGGCAAAGGAATCGTCGCCGCCAGTCTCGGTCGGCTGCTCAAGTCTCGGAATTATTCGGTTTCCATTCTCAAGCTCGACCCCTACATCAACGTTGACCCCGGCACGATGAGTCCGTTCCAACACGGCGAAGTCTTCGTGACCGGCGACGGAGCCGAAACCGACCTAGACTTGGGCCACTATGAGCGCTTCACCGATACGGACATGTCGCGGCTCAACAGTGTCACCACCGGCCAAATCTATCAATCGGTGCTGAACAAGGAGCGGCGCGGCGACTACAACGGCGGCACGGTGCAGGTGATTCCCCACATCACGGGGGAAATTCGCGATCGCATCCATCGGGTGGCCCGCAACACCAACTCCGATGTGGTGATTTCGGAAATTGGCGGAACGGTAGGGGATATTGAGTCGCTGCCCTACCTGGAGGCGGTGCGCCAGTTCCGCAAGGATGCGGGGCGCAACAATGTGCTCTATGTCCATGTGACGCTGATTCCCTGGATTCCGGCGGCGGGCGAAACGAAAACCAAGCCCACTCAGCACTCGGTGAAGGAGCTGCGATCGATCGGGATTCAGCCCGACATCATTGTTTGTCGATGTTCTCAGCCCTTGCCGGCCAACCAACGGGCCAAGCTGTCGGAATTTTGCGACGTGCCCGAAAGTTGCGTGATTCCCGCCATGGACAAGCCCAGCATCTATGATGTGCCCCTGAGCTTGGAAGAAGAAGGCCTCGCCCACCAAGTCCTCGATCTGTTGGGGATGGAGCCTCGCCAGCCGGATCTGAGTCGTTGGCGGAATTTGGTTGATCGCCTACATAATCCTGTGCGCACCGTGACCGTGGCGATCGTCGGTAAATACGTCAGCCTCAGCGATGCCTACCTGTCCGTGGTGGAAGCCTTGCGCCACAGCGCGATCGACACCCACAGCGAACTCAACATCCGTTGGGTCAGCTCCGAAGACTTGGAAAACGGGGGGCCCGAAAAATACCTCAGCGATGTGGACGGCATCGTGGTGCCCGGTGGGTTTGGGATTCGGGGCATTGACGGCAAAATCGCCGCCATCCGCTACGCCCGAGAAAACCAGATTCCGTTCCTGGGCCTCTGTTTGGGAATGCAATGTTCCATGATTGAGTGGGCCCGCAATGTGGCCGGTCTGCCGGGGGCCAACAGCGCGGAATTTGATCCCCAATGCGAAAATCCCGTGATTGGGCTGCTGCCGGAACAGGAAGACGTGGTGGACTTGGGCGGCACGATGCGCCTAGGGCTGTATCCCTGCCAAGTGCAACCCGACAGTTTGGCCCACCGGCTCTATGGCAAGGAGGTGGTTTATGAGCGCCACCGCCACCGCTATGAGTTCAACAATTCCTATCGATCGCAGGTGATCGAAACCGGCTACCGCATCAGTGGCACATCGCTGGATGGTCGGCTGGCGGAAATTGTGGAGTTGCCGAGCCACCCGTTCTTTTTGGCCACGCAGTTTCACCCGGAATTTTTGTCACGGCCCAACCGTCCCCATCCCCTGTTTTTGGGGTTTGTGCAAGCGGCGATCGCCCGACAAGCGCCCAGCAGCCCAGCTCCGATCGCCCCGCCGGAACCGGCTTTGGCATCCCTAGAGGCGGTGAACTCCGTGGAGGATCCGGCAGAAGATCCCCTGTCCACTTTTGCAAGTAATGCAGAGGCGGAACTGGCGAACTTGTAGAGTCTTGTAGAGTAAGGTTGATGTCGTTCGGGCGATCGCGCGGCTGTGGCACATTGGATTCAGTTTTCCTACGAACGCAACGAATATCTCGTGAATTTGGCGAGTATTCGGTTTTTTGCGCGTGACAGCAGCCAGCGCATCTCGTTTTGGCTGCCGGACTCTGCCATGCCCGTTGTTTTGGTTCCCCAGGATCATCCAACGGCCTACCGGCAGGTGATGGAATTTATCGATCGCCTGCCGGATGCCAACGCCGACTGTTACTGGGTGAATTTGGTTTACGATCGACGGCAATACACCATCAATCTGAAAACCATTCGGGCCTTCTCCCGATCGGCTAACGGGCGGCTGGTGTTTTGGTTGCCGGACAATGGCCAAGACATGGTGTTGCATCCGGAACTCAACGCCGAAGCCTATCACCTAGTGAACGACTACATCACTAAATGCATCACGGGCCCCGGAGCGATCGACCCCCTGATGGGCAATTGACCCCCCGATGGGCGATCGACCGATATCAATACAAGCCTCAGTTATCAACACAAGCCTCAGTCGTCGTGAAGACAAGGGGCTTAAGCCCCTTGTCTGTGTTGATCTGGGGGCGTACAGGGTTGTGATTGCCAGACGCTACCAAGGATTGCCAATGACGGTGAACGCCGCCCAGTAGTAGGGGTGCGATAGCAGTTCCTGACCGGTAGCAGCAATATCCGGTGGCAGAAACACCGTGCCACCCCGGGCCCCGGAGCCGCGTAGCTCATTGCCCTCAATTCGCACCTGGCCGCGCAGGAGCGCCAATTGGGCTTGGCGCAGGGCTTCCGACTTGGTGGGGGCCTGGCGCAACTGGCGATAAAACTCGTTCATCAGGGCTAGGGTTCCCCGATCGCTCACATACCAAAGGCTGGCGATCGAGGCCTTGACTCCGGACGCGATCGCCATGCCCGCAAAGCCTAACTCCGCTTCCCGATCGCCCACGGCGGTTCGACAAGCACTAAGCACCAGCAATTCCACCGGCTTGCTGATCCAGTCGATCGCCTGGATTTGCGCCAAGCTTAATCGCTCTTGCCAAAACTGAATAAACGACGCTTCGGGGCGACCGGCTTTGAATTCCGCATGGGTCGCCAAATGTACGATGCCATAGTCGCTGCGTTGGCGTTCCCGTTGCAGCGCCCCCAAGGTGAACTGGTTGTTCAAGAAATAACGACCGGGCCACAGACCGGGCCGATCGCCATTGCCGACGATCGCTTCCAGTTCGATCGGCACACCGGGCAAGGGACTGAGGTTGGTGGTGTCTTCAAACTGCGAAGCGCCCATGGCCAGCACCCGCGATCGCTGGAGGTTGCCCGCTTGAGGATCAAAGAGGCTGAAGCCGGGAATTCGAGCGATCGCGTATTTTTCAATCAAAAAGCGCTGGCCATCGTGCAGGGCTGCCAAGGGAGCCGATCGCAACCCCTCGCCGGGGCAAAAAATCAGCAGCTCAATCCCTTCCGCCTGGAGTTGTGACTCGATCGGGGCAATCAACCAATTGTGCAAGCGTCGGGCGTAGGGTAAATAGCTGACCCCGTTCCGCTGCACCGGGTTGGTGATGGCAACGGTCAGCAGCTTCACCGCTTCGTTGACGGTTGCTTGGGACGCGCCGGGAATGATTTCAATTCTGGGTTCGCTGCGGCCGGTGACCAACACCAATTCCACATCATTGTCCCGGGGCATCATGTACAGCAGCGCCGATCGCTGGCCGGTGCGCCGTTCCATTTCCCGCAACTGTTCCGAGACAATCGCCGCCGAAATGCGTCGGGCGGGTAAGTCGCGGTTGAATTGGCGTTCGTATTCTCCCTCCCACAACGCTTCGATTTTGTTGACCACGTTGGCGGGGGTGACGGGTTCGCTGGGCTGGCTGGCCCAACCCGGCGGCGCGATCGTGCTGCCCACCATTACGGCTGCCAGGCTCGCCGTCAACTGTCGAATCATGCGATCGCCCATGGGTAGTGAAAACGCTGTTCCTATTCAAACAAGGCAACAGGGCGATCGTCAGGGCAACCTCAAGACGATCGCTGTTGCGGGTCGATCGCATCCCGCAGCCCATCCCCGATGAAATTGGCGCTTAAAACCGTCATAAAAATCGCCAGCCCCGGAAAAATCGCCATATGCGGCGCGGTTTCCAAAAAATTCTGGGCATCGTAGAGCATTCGCCCCCAAGTGGGCACATCGGGCGGAAAGCCCAGCCCCAAAAAATTCAGGGTCGATTCCGTCAAAATGGCCGTGCCCACCGCTAAGGAAGCCGCAACAATGGCCGGGCCGATCGCATTGGGCAAAATATGCCGCCAAATTAACCAGCCCGATCGGGCCCCCAAGGCATAGGCCGCCAACACGAAATTGCGTTCTCGCAGGGTCAGGAAATTAGCCCGAATTAACCGCGCCACGCTCATCCAGTTCAGCCCGCCGATCGCCCCAATCACCAGCAGAAAAATCCCCAATTCTGGCCCCGCGATCGCCCGCAACGGTTCCCGAAAGAGATAAATCAGCAGCAACAACAGGGGCAACTGAGGCAAGGCCAAAAACAAATCCGTGAGCCGCATCAACAGCCCATCCACCCAGCCGCCATAGAACCCCGCCACCGCCCCGATCGTTGTGCCCAAGGTGACCGCCACCAGCATTGAAGCAATGCCCACCGTGAGGGACACCCGCCCACCGGACAGCACCCGCGCCAACAAATCCTGCCCCCGATCGTTCGTGCCCAACCAATGGGCCAGGCTGGGGCCTTGGTAGGCGCGGCCATAGTCCAAGTCCGTGGGCGAAAGGGGATAGAGCCACGGGCCCACCAGGGCCGCCAGCCCGATCGCCCCCAGGCAAATTAGCCCAAACAGGGCCAACCGATCGCGACAAAATCGCCGCCAAGCCGCCCCCCACAGACTTTCCGAGTGATTCATTGACCTGGTTTGTAATTTTGTCTAATTTTGTCTAGTTCTGGCTTGTTCTGTCCTGCCCTATCGTGTTCTATAGCAACCGCACGATAGACCGCACCATTTTTGCCTTATCCCATGACTGACTTTTCCGAGCCACCCAATCCCCAACATCTCGCCACCTTGATTCGTGGCACCAGTCTGTATTTAGTCGGGCTAATGGGGTCAGGAAAAAGCAGCACCGGCCGCCAGTTAGCTGCCGCCCTGGATTATCGCTTTTTTGACACAGATCAGTTGATTGAGCAGGCTGCTGGCCAGTCGATCGCCCAAATTTTTGCCACCGAAGGCGAGGCGGCCTTTCGCCAACTGGAAACCCAAGTGTTGTCGCAACTGTCCGCCTATAAGCGATTGGTGGTGGCCACCGGGGGCGGCATTGTCACCCAACAGGAAAATTGGGGTTATTTGCGCCATGGATTGGTGATTTGGTTGGATCCCACCCTGGAGACGATCGTGAACCGCTTGCAGGCGGATCCGGCCGAAATTGCCCAGCGGCCCCTGTTGCAGTCGCCCGACCCGGCGGCGGCCTTGGCGGAGTTGCGCGATCGCCGATCGGCCCAATATGCCCAAGCGGACTTGCAAGTGGCGATCGGGCTGGAACAGTCCCCCGCCCAGGTGGTGGATCAAATTCTGGTGGGTATTCGCGGAGTCTTGCGGCCGGAGGTGACTGGCTCCACTGAAAATTAATCAAGCCAGTCAATCAATCAAGCCAGTCAATCAATCAAGTCAATCAATCAATCAAGTCAATCAATCACCGTTGATTACCCCCCAGAGGCCGCCATTGTGACCCAATCCCGTCGCCAGTTTGTTCAAAATCTATTGGCCGGTGGTTTGCTGGCCACGGGGGCGGCAACCTGGCTGCAACGGGCCGATCGCACCTGGGCCCAAAGTGCTCCCAATTTGGAGCCAGCCCCTCCGCCCGATCGGGGTGATTTGCGGATCATTGCCATCAGCGATCTGAACAATGGCTATGGCGAAACGGATTACCGCGCGGAGGTTCATCAGGCGATCGCCCTGATTCAGCGCTGGCAGCCGGATTTGGTGATTTGTGGCGGGGACATGGTGGCGGGCCAAAAGCTGGGCCTCACCCGATCGCAGTTCCAAGCCATGTGGGCCGGGTTCGATCGCACCATCTATCAACCGCTGCGCCAAGGGGGGATTCCCTTTGCGTTCACCTTGGGCAATCACGACGCTTCAAACATCACCTTGCCCGATCGAACTTTTAAATATGCACTCGATCGAAACGAAGCCGCAGCCTATTGGCGAAGACAGCGATCAACCATGAATTGGGACTGGGTGGATGATGCCTGGTTCCCTTTTTTTTATGCATTTCGAATGGGAAATGCCCTAATTGTCTCCTGGGATGCTTCGGGGCCCGTCATTAGTGCGGAACAATTATTACGGGCCGAACAGTTGTTTACCTCAGAAGTCGGCCGAGCAGCCCAGGTGCGATTGCTGTTGGGTCATATGCCACTCCATGCGGTTACTCCCCAACGCAACCAGCCGGGAAATGTATTGCGAGACACGGCTCCAGTGCAATCGCTCTTGGAACGGGCCCAAGTCACTGCCTACATCACGGGCCATCACCATGCTTACTTTCCGGCGCGTATGGGTATGGTCGATCTATTACACCTGGGATGTTTGGGAGGCGGTGCGCGATCGTGGCTGGGCACCTCTAGCACTCCAATCCGCACCTTGACCGTCATTGATGCACGGTTTGGATCTCCCAACTTGCGGTATAGCAGTTATCAACTCAATCCTTTCCGCTCCCTGCGTGATGATCAGCTACCTCGGGAAATTGTTGGGTTTAACGGTCGGTTGGTGCGGCGCGATCAACTACTGTCCAAAGATCATGCTTTGAAGGTCACAATTTAAATAGAGGACACTTAAAGTTGGGCGCGAAAAATTGAACGCTAATCCCAAACGCCAATCGATTTTTCGCCAATTCTGCAAAGCGTTGGTTGGGTTATTCCCGATCGACCATTGGGTAGACGATCGATGAGCGATGGCTGACTAGCACTCAAAAACGACGGCCCGGGATTGCCAAAACTAGGGCTGATGTCGCTGATAAGTAGGGGCAGGCATGACTCAAGGACGAAATGGTTGGGGTGTAGTGCGCAGTCAACGAAATCATCGATCGAGCTGCCGAATCCGGCGGCCGGGGGGTAAAAGTCGTCCGCCACGATCGGTTCTCCCGTTAGGGTTGGCTGTGGCCTTGGTGATCTGCTTGGGTTGCATTGAGGGGGTGGGGCGATCGGCCATGGCGCGATCGCCCCAAGATTTGGGAACCGGCCCAACGCCCACAACCCCTTGGCCCGAAGAATTGCCGCATCGCAGCCCCTACACGGAATTGTGGGGCCCCCTGGGCTTAACGGGTTTGTCCCTGGTGCTGTGGCTGAGCGATCGCCTCTTGCGCCATCGCCTGCTGAAGGTTCTGGATCCAAGCCTGATGGCGGCGGATTCCTTGGGGGCGGTTCCTGGGCCGTTGGGCCGTTGGCGCTGGCTCTGGCCTCGGGTTCGATCGCCCCAATTTCCCCGATCGCTCCGATTGCCCCGTTTTCTGGCCCATGCCAACCCTGAGGCGTTGGGGGATGGGGTGGTGCAAGGGGGCAACCGTTCCATGGGGCCCATGGGGGGTGCAGCCAGTGCAGAATCTTGCCCTTCCACCGTTGCGGCGGCTGCGTCTTCGTCCTTAGCCGAAGCCCAATCCCCGGCCTATGCCGACTTATGGAACCGGGTTGTGGCTGTGACCAGTGCGGCGGCCGATTTTGACTCCGCTTTGGAAGAAGCGTTGCAAGTGTTGGGCCAAGAAACCGGCTGGGTGGCGGGCGAAGCTTGGGTTCCCAGCCTAGATGGTGCGTCGCTGGTTTGCAGCCCCGCTTGGTTCTGTGCGATCGAGGGGGTGAACTTGTTTCGGCAGGCTAGCTTGGACTTGACCCTAAAGCTGGGTTGCCAGCCACCGGGACGAGTCTGGCAAACCAAACGCCCGGAATGGATCAGCAACTACGAGCTGGAGTCGATCGACCATTGCAGCCGCAGCCAAATGGCCCTGGGGGTGGGCTTGCGATCGAGCGTGGTGTTGCCCATTTTGACCGGCGATCACGTGTTGGCGGTGCTGACTTTGTTTGCCACCAGCCCCCGAGAGCGGGACTTAACCTTGCTGAACCGGTTGGCGATCGTCACTGCCCAACTGGGGCCCATTTTGCAGCACAAACAGGCCGAAGCCCGCTACCGCAACCTGTTTGAACGGGCGATCGAGGGGATTTTTCAGGTGGCCCCCGATGGTCGCTATCTCCATGCCAATCCCGCCTTTGCGGCCATTTTGGGTTACGAGTCTCCCGCAGCGGCCCTGCGGGCCCTGAATGCCACCGATCGCCGCCTCTACGTGCGCCCGGCCGATGAAGTGCGTTTCCTGGAACTGTTGGAACAAAGTCAGGACGCTTGCAACTTTGAATGTCAGGTCTATTGCCAAGACGGCCAACGCATTTGGGTGGATCAACGGGCCCAGGCTGTGCGCGATCGCAACGGACGATTGCTGTATTACGAGGGATGCCTGCTAGACATCACCTCCCGCAAATGGGTGGAAGCCCAATTGCAATACAACTCCTCCCATGATGTGCTGACGGGCCTGTGGAACCGGGCTTGGTTTTTGGAGCGGTTGGTGGAGGCCGTGTCTCGGGGGCGGCGCGATCCGCAGTTTCGCTTTGTGCTGCTGTTTCTGGATATTGACGGCTTCAAACGGATTAACAACAGCCTGGGCTATTGGGTGGGCGATCGGCTGCTGATGATGCTGGCGGGCCGTTTGGAAAAGGCCATTTCCCCCGATTATGTGCTGGCTCGCACGGGGGGGGATGAGTTTGTGGTGTTGGTGGAGTCCGCCGCCACCTCCGACGAGGGGCAATTGGCCGCCGCCAAGGCCGCCGCCCACCGCCTTCAGGATGTGTTTCGCGATCCCTTTGTGGTGGATGGGCGCGATGTGTTTTTGCAAGCAAGCATGGGCATTGTTTGCCGCCCCGATTCCCATGGAGATTCGCGCCCCGACCAGCCCTATCGGATTTTGCGCGATGCGGATGCGGCTTTGCATCGGGCCAAACAACAGCGCAATGGCAGTTTTGTGATTTTTGATGCGGCCCTGCAATCGGACACGGAACAGCTCTTGCAACTGGAAACGGATTTGCGCTGGGCGATCGAGCGGCGGGAATTTTGTTTGCATTACCAACCGATCGTTTCCCTCGACTCTCGATCGATTGTGGGGTTTGAAAGCCTGATTCGTTGGCAACACCCGCGCCACGGGTTAATGATGCCCGCTTCTTTCATTGGGTTGGCGGAGGATCGCGGGGCGATCGTCCCGATCGGGAATTGGGTGTTGCAGTCCGCTTGCAAGCAAATTGCAATCTGGAAAACCCAAATGCCCGAAGTGTTTCCCATTTGGGTGAATGTCAACCTTTCGGCCCGGCAACTGGTTCCCGAGTTGGCTGACCTGATTGAAGTGCTGATGGATGCCTACGACCTGGAAGGCTACGAACTGCGCCTAGAGATCACCGAAACCTCCTTGGCGCTGGATCCCAACGCCAGCCGCGCCTGTCTCGATCGACTGCGGGAACGGCGGATTAAAATTTGCCTCGATGACTTCGGCACGGGCTACTGCTCCCTCAACTATTTGCGGGAATTCCCGATCGACTCGATCAAAATCGAGCGATCGTTCATTCAAGCCATGCTCGAAAATCAACGCGACGCGGCGATCGTCCGTGCCGTCATCGGTTTAGCCAACGATTTGGGCCTCAGCGTCATTGCCGAGGGCATTGAAACCCAACCCCAAATTGATCACCTGCAAGACTTGGGCTGCGGCTTTGGCCAGGGCTATTTATTCTCCAGAGCCGTGCCCGCCGAGGAAGCTGGTCAGTTTCTCAATGCCGGATTGCCACCGGCCATTCGTTCCTTGCCCCGTTCCCAGTCGGCTCGCCATCCCCTCTGCTAAGTTGCTGATTAACCCCCATGGTCGCGATCGGGTCTGATCGATGCCCGATCGAATGACAATATCAAAACCTCGATCGGGAATTGGCTCAAGAACGCGCAATCAAGATCGGACAAGGCCGCCACAGCTCAAGGCAGCAAAATTGAGTGCAGAAAAGATTGTTACTGTCATTTGTTTAAATATTGGTTAAACGCATATTATCAACAGATCAAATTTCAATAAACATCCCCTTAGCTCATTTCCTAAAAATATCCCCAAAAAAGATCATGAAGATCTCTTAAACCGATGATTCAATAATGATCTTATTGTCACGGCAAAGCCTTGCCCCGACAATGCCAGGCTGATTGAAATCAGATGCTTTGACAAGATTTCATGGTAGATCTATTCTGTCTTTCCTGCTGTAAGATGCTAGCCTTGAAAAGGATAGAAGTCGGGAACGTTTACCTGCGACCAAGTAATCTTAAGACCCCGATTCCAAGCGATCGATTCATCAAACCGAGTCAATTGACCGAGGCCACTGACCAAGGCGATTGGTTGATCAACACTGGATTCCCTTGGGGTTGTATGGCTATCTAAGGCGATGTCAATCGAGCGTGCCAGCCTGATTCATTCTTTCCCATGACATCTCGGTTCTGATATCGGCCCCAGGCTCCGAGTGCAACACTCTGAACCTGTTGGCGGCTCGCCCGTCCCTCTGCACCCTCATTTCCTATGCTTGCCACTTCCACTTCAACCATGGCTGCTCCGGCTGTGCTGCCCAATCTTGCTGCCTCGCTGAATTTGGAGTCCACGCTCAATGACCTGTGCCTATCCTGCTTTGCCATGGATTTGTCACAGCCGGGGATTGAGCTGGCCCAAGCCTTGGAGGCGGATCCCCTGCTGCCAGGGGCCGTATTGCTCGATCGAGGAGCCTTTGCAGGGCTGCTGTCGCGGCGGCGTTTTTTTAAGCACCTGAGCCGACAATACGGCCCGGAGTTGTTCTTACATCGGCCCCTGCGCGTAATGTATCAATACGCCCATGTGCCGCTGTTGGTGTTGTCGGGCAGCACGCTTGTGGTGCAGGCGGGGCGGGCGGCCCTGGAGCGATCGCCCGATTTGCTCTATGAACCGTTGGCAGTGGAATCCCAGGAAGGCTGCTATTGCCTGCTGGATATTCACCAGTTGCTGGTGGCTCAATCCCAAATTCACGAGCTAGCCATGCAGCGAATTCAAGAGCAAACCCGCGCTCAGGTGATTCAAGCGGAGAAAATGGCCAGCCTGGGGCGGATGGTGGCGGGCATTTCCCATGAAATTAAAAATCCGGTGAATTTCATTTCGGGCAATGTGGTTTATCTGACTCAATACGCCCGAGATTTGATTGAACTGGTGACGGCCTATGAAGCCCTGTTGCCGGAAATTCCCGAGACCTTGCAACAGTTGCGATCGACCATGGAGTTTGACTTCCTGCGGGAGGATTTGCCCAAACTGATCGACAGCATGGCGATCGGGGCAGACAAACTGAAAAAAACCGTTGCCGGTCTCCAAAGTTTCTCCCATGTGGGATCGGAAACCTTTAAACCCGCAAATTTGCACGATTGCATCGAAAGCACCCTGATTGTGCTCAACAACCGCCTGCGGGAAGGGGTGGAAGTGATCCGCACCTATGGCGAATTGCCCCTGGTGGCTTGCCAGTCGGGACACCTGAGCCAAGTGTTCATGAACCTGCTGGCCAATGCGGTGGATGCGCTGCTGGAGGTACAAAGCCAAATTCCACTGCTGGAACGGCGACGCTGGCAACCGACGATCATGATCCGCACCCAATGCGTGGATGAGTTACCGGCGGATTTGGCCGCGATCGAACCGGCCTCGATCGCGGCGGTGGAACCCCGCACCATGGATGTGACGGGCTGGGTGATGGTGGAAATTGCCGACAATGGCCCCGGCATTCCCGAAGCGATTCAGACCAAAATCTTTGAGACCTTTTTCACCACCAAACCGATCGGGAAAGGAACGGGCCTGGGCCTGGCCATCACCCACGAAATCATTGCGCGCCATGGGGGCCACCTCCGCCTGCGATCGCCCCGTTGGCCAGAAACCTATCCCGATCGCCCCTTTGATTTACCCGGCACCAGTTTTGAAGTGTGGTTGCCCCTCACCGCCGATCTCTAAGATCGCCCGATCGCCAACCCGGGCCCAGCGCCAGCCGTCCATGGGCAATCGCGAGCCAAAACTAGGGCGGGCCAAAGCTAGAGCGAGCCAAACTGAAGTTGCCCCAAGCTCACGGGAGTCGGCGGCGGGATGACTCGATCGATACGCCGTTGCCAGTCTGCCGCATCCGGCAGCGTCAACACCACCTGAGCGTATTGATGGCCCGTCAGCCTCAACGTCAGAAACGCTCCACCGTCATGAGTGGCATACCAAAACTCCCGGCCGCGCCTTGTGTAGTAGGTTCCTGCTTTGATCACACCCGGCAGAAATGTACCCGGCGCACGCAGTTCTCGCCAGTCACTGGGCGGTGCTCCTAACTGCACGGCTTGAATTTGCGCGATCGGGACTTCCAAATAAAGGGGCCAATGAAAAGCCCACAGCTTTTCCCAACCCTCCAAGTCAATTCTGAGGGAATCGCCCATCAGGCTTAAATGCATGGGTTTTGCTCCTTGTGCTCGGCGCAGAGTGGCCCATGGAGCACAACTGGAATCATCTCCATTCTGGCGCGGCCAACGCTGATTGGGAGCAACCGCCCAGCCACGCTGCGAACGGGCAGCCGAACCCCTCCCCAGCGATCGAAAGCCAACACCCGATCGCCTGGGATACCAGCCCATTGATTACCAACGCCCATGCACGCCATTAGTTCACACTGTCTCCCCGTTTACAGTGGTTAGGGGGTTGTTTGCCGCCCTTCTGCCTGGGATCTCTCAAGACTTCAACCGATCCCGACAGATCCCCACAGATCCCCATAGATCCCGATCGCCCAACATCTGGTCAAATTCACGACCTACCCCCGGTCGCACTTCGCCTTAAAATCTGCTAAAGCTTAAGCCAAGCTTTACGCCGATCCGGCCAGGGCGATCCCACGAGCGATCGCCTCAGCCTTATTAATTGCGCTCTAGGACAATTGCTATGACCCTTGGCTATGTCGCCCTCGTCCTGCACGCTCACCTGCCCTTCGTCCGGCACCCCGAAAGCGACTACGTTCTAGAGGAAGAGTGGCTCTACGAAGCCATCACCGAAACCTACGTCCCCCTGTTACGCGCCTTTGAAGGACTCGAGCGCGATGGCGTAGATTTCAAAATCACCATGAGCATGACCCCGCCCCTGGTGTCCATGCTCCGCGACCCCCTCTTGCAAGACCGCTACGATCAGCACCTCGCTCAGTTGCAAGAACTCGTCGAAAAAGAATACGTCCACAACGAATTCAACGGACACCTGCGCTACCTGGCCGAGCACTACATCAAAGAATTCCAGGAAGTACGGGAACTGTGGGAACGGTACGATCGCGACCTCGTAACCGCCTTCAAGAAATTCCAAGACTCCGGCAACATCGACATCATCACCTGCGGCGCCACCCACGGCTACCTGCCCCTGATGAAGATGTATCCCCAAGCCGTGTGGGCCCAACTGAAAGTTGCCGTTGACCACTACGAAGAAAACTTTGGCCGCGCTCCCAAGGGCATTTGGCTGCCCGAATGCGCCTACTACGAAGGCCTTGAACGGATGGTGGCCGATGCCGGCCTGCGCTACTTCCTCACCGACGGCCACGGGATCTTGTACGCCCGTCCCCGTCCCCGTTTCGGAACCTACGCACCGATCTTCACCGAAGCTGGCGTGGCTGCCTTTGGGCGCGACCACGAATCCTCCCAACAGGTTTGGTCTTCGGAAGTGGGCTACCCCGGCGCGGCCGAGTACCGCGAATTCTACAAAGACATCGGCTGGGAAGCGGACTACGACTACATCAAGCCCTACATCATGCCCAACGGCCAGCGGAAGAACGTAGGCATCAAGTACCACAAAATCACCAGCCGCACGGCGGGCCTGTCCGATAAGGCGCTCTACGATCCCTACTGGGCTCGGGAAAAAGCGGCGGAACATGCCACCAACTTCATGTTCAACCGGGGCCAACAGGTGGCCTATCTGAATGGCTTGATGCAGCGGCCCCCGATCGTCGTGTCGCCCTACGATGCAGAGTTGTTTGGGCACTGGTGGTACGAAGGCCCCTGGTTCCTAGATTTCCTGTTCCGGAAGGCTTGGTTTGACCAAAACACCTTCCAAATGACCCACCTGTCGGACTACTTGCAAAAGCAGCCGACCCAGCAAGTCTGTCGCCCGTCCCAATCGAGCTGGGGCTATAAGGGCTTCCATGAATATTGGCTGAACGATACGAATGCTTGGATCTATCCGCACCTGCACAAGGGCGCGGAACGGATGATTGAGCTGTCCAAACTGGAGCCGGCCGATGAGCTGGAGTGGCGGGCCCTGAACCAAGCGGCGCGGGAATTGCTGTTGGCGCAGTCGTCTGACTGGGCGTTCATTATGCGGACGGGGACGATGGTTCCCTACGCGGTGCGCCGGACGCGATCGCACATGATGCGGTTCACGAAGCTCTACGACGATATCCGCGCGGGCAAGGTGGATTCGGGCTGGCTGCAAAAGGTGGAGGCGATCGACAACATCTTCCCCAACGTCAATTACCGCGTCTATCGCCCGTTGTAATTTCCCCGCATCAATGGGGCGATCGGGTAGGGTGAGTGGGAGAATGCTTGCGGGGTAACGGTTTGGCTGGTTTGGCTCCCACGCACCGTCGATCGCCCCTCAGAATCACGAGTTTGCCCGCGCCAATGGTAGTAGTGGTGCGTAGGGCACAAACCCCACCTCTGGAACCTGCGAACCGTTGCCCTACGCACCCTACGGGGTTTCGGGTGGGGTGTTGAGTAGTTGCAGGATGAGAGAAGTTCAGCCGAGGGTTATTCTGCCCAGTTTTGAATGGCAAGGTCGGGAACGCGGCTAAATTCTCGGACATTATGGGTCACGATCGTCAGGCCCAAGCTGAGGGCGTGGGCCGCGATGAGTAAGTCCATGTCGCCGATCGATTGTCCCTGGCGTTCGAGGCTGTAGCGAAGTTCGCCATAGTGATGGCTGGCATTGCGATCGAAGGGGACGTTAAGGGCAACAAGAAGCGATCGAGGGCGGCCTGATTGCGATTGCGCTGTTGGCTTTTGGCAATGCCGTAGTCGAGTTCAGCAACGGTAATACTCGAAATGGCAATATCGCCGAGTTCGCAGGCGCGGAAGCGATCAATAACTTGGGGCGGTTTGTGTTTGATTAAGTAAATGCAAATGTTGGTGTCGAGGAGGAATTGCATGGAAACCATTCCTCGCGTTCTTGGGGCAAGTCTTGGGGGCGAGTTTCTGGCCAGTCCTCGAAGCAATCTTCGGAAAAGAGTGTGAGGCTCTCGAATAAAATTTGCCAGGGATTAGCGGCGGGGAGCAAAATCAGGGCGCTGCCCAGGGGCTTGAGATAAACCGCTTCGCCGAGGAAGTCGATCGACTCGGGCAAAATGATTGTCCAGCCCTGATCTTGTTTAGTAATTTCGACTCGTTCCATCGAGAATTCCTTCGGTGATGGTGTTGGCGGTCATTAATCGTGGGTGCAGGACGTTCAGGATTGCGTTGTTTCAATGGTATTGCGGGTCTTGGGGTGGGGCGATCGCCCCTGGGGATACACGATCTGGTTTTCTCCGTATCGATGAAGAGATCGGGTAGGGGCGTACCGCTGTACGCCCTCCGCCAGGATTGATCGCTTGAAACGAATCGGTTGGCGGAGACCTCGCGTATCGGAGGGCGCATGGCGATGTGGCCCCACAAAAATCGGTTTTCCCGCATGGGTAGGGGCGTACCGCTGTACGCCCTCCGCCAGGATTGATCGCTTGAAACGAATTGGTTTGCGGAGATCTCGCGTATCGGAGGGCGCATCGCCATGCGCCCCTACGGGTTTGGTGGGGTGGTGAGTTGTTGCAGGATGGATTGGGTGAGGGGGTGGTTGGAGAGGTCGGCAGCGCGATCGGCTTTAATGACGGCTTGCACCAGGTTTTGCAAACTTTGGATGCTGCTTTGGGTGTGAGGATGCGCTTTACCCAACTTCTGCACCCGAATCTCCAAAGCACGCACCAACATCCGCTCGGCTTCACCCCAACGATGTTGGTAATAGTGCAGCACTGCCAAGTTGTTAAGGCTGGTGGCGGTGTCGGGATGGTCGGCTCCCAGCACTTGCTCACAGATTTCCAGTGCTTGCCGGTAGAGGGGTTCTGCTTTCTTGTAGTGCTTCTGGCCTTGATAGAGGAGTGCCAAGTTGTTGAGGCTGGTGGCAATATCGGGATGGTTAGCCCCTAGCACTTTCTCATAGATTTCTAGTGCTCGCCGGTAGAGAGGTTCTGCTTCCTCGTACCGTCCTTGGGAATAGTAGAGGTATGCCAAGCCATCGAGACTGGCAGCACTATCGGGGTGGTCAGCTCCTAGCACTTGCTCACGAATTTCCAGTGATCGCCGGTAGAGAGGTTCTGCTTCCTTGTACCGTCCCTGGGATTCGTAGAGTCCTGCCAAGTTATGGAGACTGGTAGCGGTGTCGGGATGGTCAGCCCCTAGCACTTGCTCATAGATTTCTAGTGCTCGCCGGTAGAGGGGTTCTGCTTCCTTGTACCGTCCCTGGGATTCGTAGAGTAATGCCAAGTTGTTGAGGCTGGCAGCACTATCGGGGTGGTCAGCTCCTAGCACTTGCTCACGAATTTCCAGTGATCGCCGAACGAGAGGTTCTGCTTCCTTGTACCGTCCCTGGGATTTGTAGAGTGCCGCCAAGTCATTGAGGCTGGTAGCAGTCAAGGGATGGTCAGCTCCTAGCACTTGCTCACAAATTTCCAGCGATCTCTGGTAGAGGGGTTCCGCTGCCTCGTACCGTCCCTGGGATTTGTAGAGTGCCGCCAAGTCATTGAGGCTGAGGACAGTGTCAGGATGGTTGGCTCCTAGCACTTGCTCACGGATTTCCAGTGCTCGCCGGTAGAGGGGTTCTGCTTCCTCGTACCGTCCCTGGGAATAGTAGAGTTCTGCCAAGTTGTTGAGGCTGGTGGCGGTATTGGGATGGTCGGCTCCTAGCGCTCGCTCACAGATTTCCAGTGCTCGCCGAACGAGGGATTCTGTTTCCTCGTACTGTCCCTGGGAATAGTAGAGGTATGCCAAGTTATTAAGGCTGAGGGCAGTGTCGGGATGGTTGGCTCCTAGCGCTTGCTCACAGATTTCCAGTGCTCGCCGAACGAGGGATTCTGCTGCCTCGTACCGTCCCTGGGATTTGTAGAGTAATGCCAAGTTGTTGAGGCTAGTGGCGGTGGCGTGATGGTTGGGACCAAAGCGGCTTTCGGTGATGCTTAAGCAGTCGCTCCAGTGCTGTTCAGCCTCAGCCCAGAGACCTTGCCCCTCAGCCAACTGCGCCAAGGCACTAAAAACCCACATGGAATCTGTTGGATCGGTAATCTCGCCGCTAGCCGCCGCTGCCGCTTCCAAGTGCGACCAGGCGGGGCGGGTGCGCGCCAGGTCTGCCAGCGTCACCGTCCTTGGAACCGTTTTCGCCACGCTCACCATTTGACCTAAAAACGCCTGTTGCAGCGCCCCGCCCTCGGGCCAGTCCGAGCGCTTGGCTGCGAAAAATTCCCGAATCAGCGGATGCAAAGCATATTGACCTTCTTCGGCTTTCACCAAACTCAGTTTCACCAACTGATCTCGCGCATCTTCGAGATCTTCCTCATCGTCATTGGGCAAACAACCCAGCACCCAATCCCACAACACCGGAGCCGGTCCAAAACAACCCAACAACACCGCCAGTCGTTGCGCTGCTGGCTCCAACTCTTCCCAACTCAACTCAAAAGCTTCTGTTACCCCGTACCGCGCTGTTATCCCCTCGGGAAAGTCTCGGTCTTTCGGGTCGATTGCCCGGGCCTGCAACCGCTGCACCTCCAGCCGTTCTTGCATGGTGGCTAGCGATAGATCCGCCTTTCGCTTGAGGTAGTAGCCCACCAACTCAATCCCCAACGGCAAATAGCCCAGCCAGTTACACAGCGCCTCCGCTGTCATCCGTTCTGCCGCGAGCCTCTCCGTTCCCACAATGCTTTCAAGCAACTGGAGCGCCATCACCGGAGTCAAGACCTGCAACTCCAGACGTGCAATACCCTGAAACTTGGCCCGCGTCGTGATCAATACCCGAAACCGGGCATCGGCGGGCAAAATTGCCTCAACTTGGGTGCGATAGTCTGTCACATCATCGAAAATCAACAGCACCAACTCTGGCGGTATTTCCTTCGCCGGCCACTGGGCAAAGCAATAGGCCAACTGCTCTGGCAAGTCGCCCAAGTCTGACAAATCTTGATTTGGGAAGAAATGTGATCGGGCAAAATTCAACAGTTCAATCCCCGCCCGTTCTCCCGCCAGCCACACCACCCCGCCGCGATAGCTATTGAGGTGAGATCGCGCATATTGCACTGCCAGCTCCGTTTTGCCCACGCCTCCCATGCCATCTAGGCTAACGATCGCTACACGATGATCATGTCCCTGTAATTGCTCGTGTAACGCCATCAGCTCTTGGTCGCGTCCAAAGAAGCGATCACTGGCAACACCCCGCACGCCCAGATTAGTCGGTGGCTCAGTAGTCACACGACCAGGAACCAGGAGTGGCTGAGAAGACTGTTCCGGCTTGAGAAATGGGCTACTGGTCAGTTGGTGACTCTGTAAGTCAGTCTCTTGATTTTGGTAAGCCTCCTGGAGATACCTTTTGAGCTGAGACAGCTTGCCACGAGACGCACCAGTAATTCCTAATTTTTCATAGACTCCTCCCATCCGCATCTTGAGTGCAGATGCGGAAATGCCTAAAGTTGCCGCAACTTTTGCAATTGTCTGAGACTCAGACTGAATCACTGCAATCAGGGCATCAGCCTGCTCGGACGATAACTGGTGCTGAGTACTAATCTGGCGCAACCAGTCTTCAGGCAATGGAGACACGGGATATGAGTAACAACGTCAATACAATTTTACATCACCATGTTGTCATGGTCAGTTTGGTAAGCTAAAGTAAGGTTACTAAATCTTATGGTCAGCTTAGGCGACCACTTACCATGACCCCTCCTCAAAGTTCGCCCGCTTCTCAGCCCAGTCTGCCGGCCAACCAAACTTCCCAGGAGGTGCAGATCCCCCAAGCCGATTCGATTTTGGGGTTACCGGTTCCTGCTGGGATGCCGAATTGGCTGGTGGCCTTGGTTGCGATCGCGATCGTGGCTGACCGTGCTGCCAAAATCTCCACACTGCTGGTCAAGCTGTGGCTGCGGGTTAAGAAGTGAGATTGCCCTTCGTCAAACTCGCGCAAGCGATCAATACGAGATCGCTCGCTGCTTCAGTAACCGAGCTGTAAATGTCATGAGACGCGCGCGCCTGTGACCTTCCCCAAACACCGCCATGGCATCGGGAGCGATCGCCCTGGCCCAAGCCTATGGAGTTGGGGCAGGTGCTTCTAGCTGATTGAGCGCCCCGCAGATATATTTCTTGACGGTTTCGCGGCTGGCAGTCACACCACTGGGCAGCGTGAAAACCATCTCAACGGTGGTTTGGTTGTTTTCCGCCAAGGCAAACACGTCAATCGGCAAGGCCCGCTGAAAGGCAGTGGCGGGGTTTTCTGCTCGCATCATGCCGCCGGCCACATCAGTGCTGAGGGTGCGAATGCCTTCGCGGGCCAAAATCACCCGCAATTGAAAAAAGGCCCTTTCGACGGATAGGCCTTCAACCTGCACACGGGCAAAATAGGCGGAACCGTTGAAGAAATCGCCTTTTTTGTCGAAGCTTTCTTCACAGGTGGTGGCCAAGGCGGGCGTGCCAAGGCAGAGCAAGGCCAGGCTCAGGAACAGCGATCGCATGGTTTGCATGATCGGATCAAAGAACAAAACCTCAGGATTGCCGATCAGGAATGGGCATGGCCAGATCGGTGTGACACCAAGGAGCCACAGCAAGCGATCGTGGAGAGAATGATGGCGGCCCAAGCGATCGGAAAGGGTCGGTTTGCCCGATCCACCGATCCACAACCTCCGCGAAACAAGGCGGGTTTCAGTCGATCGCCCCAGGTTGTGGATCGGCTAACGCGCGTTCTAGCCGACCGTGATATTCGGCTCCTCGCAGAAATTCACCAACACCGTTTCGCTTTCCGACTCATCCTCAAACACAAAGCTGATGTACCACTCACAGGGCGAATCATTCGTATGCTCCGCCCAGGTGACCGTTGCCCCCTCTCCAGAAGCAATTCCCTCTTCTGGCAAATCGAACTGCGACCATTCCTCATCATCGGGCGAAACCCAAATTTCCAGGATGGCTTGGTCTGTGTTGTTGGTGACCACAAAGCTAAACAAATCGTCCGACATGGGGGGTACATCCCAAAATTGCAGAATACGGCTCCGTTCTAGACTTCAAAGCGGGTCGCTGTGGGCTTTCCTTAGCTTTTCTTCACCACGCCTCTTCACCACGCCGTTTCCTCGCCCGCAATTCAGATTCCAACTCCTATGCTGAAGGTAACCCCTGGTCGATCGGGCATTTCTGACCCGATCGGTCTTGGTTTTGATGAATTTTGATCAATTCAGGAGCAAGTTAGGAGCAAGATTCAATGAAATGGACTGGTAAACAAGGCCCATGGCTCGTGGGATTGTCCCTCGCGATCGCCAGCACCGCCGCGATCGGGAGTTGGGGATTTAGCCAATGGCGGGCCCAACAACCCGCCGCAACAGCCCCAGGCTCCACCACCACCGCCCAGGCTAGCCCCGCCCTTTGTCCGCCCGGTGGGGACGCGGCCGGCGGCATGGCGCATCATATGCACTCGATGCAGGTGAGCAGCGAGTTTGAGTTCATTAGTCAGATGATTCCGCACCACCAGGAGGCGATCGACACGGCCAAGCTCGTGCGCGATCGGACCCAACGGCCGGAAATGCGGCAATTTACCCAGGCGATTATTGATGCCCAAAGCCGGGAAGTGAGCCAAATGAAAACATGGCTGCAAACCTGGTATCCCAACCAAACCAGCACCCAGGCCTATCAGCCCATGATGCGTCCCCTGGAACCCTTGCAAGGCGATGCGCTGGATCAGCAGTTTTTGCAAGATATGGTGATGCACCACCAAGGGGCGGTGATGATGGCCCAAAGCCTGATTCAAGGTCAATTGGTGAAACACCCGCCAGTGCAGTCAATGGCTCAGGATGTGATTCGCACCCAAAGCCAGGAGATTGGTCAGATGCAAACCTGGTTGGGGGCTTGGTTCCCGAATGGTGGCCAATGCGGGCGATCGACGGCGACGGATTCCACGGGCAACGGGTTAATGAACCACGGGAATATGAACCACGGGAATATGAACCACGGGAATATGAACCACGGCATGAACCATGGAAAACAGCTTTAGGCTCCGTGGGATTCGCCATCGGGTTTGCACCGTGGTGATTCGCCACTATGACTAATCTGGGTCAATAGTTCAGCAGGGGCCGTGTAGGGCCGGCCGCCAGCATCCATCGGGAATGGCATGGGATCACCATCCCGATCGCCCATCGATTTTGGTTGACTACGGTTGATTCTTAAAGAAATGGCTAAGGAAAAAGCAGCCATTAGGCAAAACTTCAACGAATTTTCTGAGGAAATGGCCCTGGCACTTTCTGGGACAATTTGGACAACCCAACGCCCAGGGGGCATTTTCTGAGCCAAAAAAACCGTCAGGAAATTTTTACAAATTCCACAGGAGGGCGATCGCCGGCCGGCGGGAACCTTGGTATCGTGGAGATATAAATCGTATACCGCAATACGAAATAAATCAGGAAGCTTATTTCCTAACGTTATATTTGCGCCGTTTTAGCGCTAGTTTGGCGCTGTTCTGGTGCTTTGCGGGGTTTCGCTCACGCCACCGAACTGCTCGATCGATTCATCACCGCCGAATCTGTTCCTCAAGAATTTCACCGTATGCTGGCCAGCGATCGCGCCCTGAAATTTAATCCCCTGGATGCGGGGCAACCCAGCCGCATCCTGATTGTTGAAGACGAAGAACTAATCCGCGATATGGTGGCTGCGGCCCTGCGCGACGAGGGCTATGAAGTGTTAGTGGCGGCCGATGGGGCTGCGGCCTTGAACCTGTTGAATCTCAACAATCCTGGCGACATGAACCGCCCGCCCGATTTGATTGTTCTGGATTTGATGTTGCCTCGGGTGAATGGGCTGGATCTGTGTCGGCTGTTGCGCCAGCGCCAAGATCCCGTGCCGATTTTGATGCTGAGTGCCAAGGGCAGCGAGACCGATCGGGTGTTGGGGTTGGAAGTGGGGGCCGATGACTACCTCACGAAGCCCTTCAGTATGCGGGAGTTGGTGGCTCGTTGCCGGGCTCTGCTGCGGCGCAATCGGATCGTGAGCGCGGCCCAGCCGGAAGTGCTGCGCTATCGGGATATTGAACTTTATCCCCAGGAATGCCGGGTGGTGGTGCGGACTCAGGAAGTGAACCTGTCGCCGAAGGAATTTCGATTGCTGGAATTGTTTGTGCAACATCCCCGGCGGGTTTGGTCTCGGGAACAGTTGCTGGAGCGCATTTGGGGCATTGACTTCATTGGCGACAGCAAAACCGTTGATGTGCATATCCGCTGGCTGCGGGAAAAGATTGAGCTAGATCCCAGCACGCCTGAATACATCGTCACCATTCGCGGCTTTGGCTATCGATTTGGTTAGTGTCCTAGTCGGTTTAGGACTGGGGCTAGGGGTTGGGGTGTGGCAACAGGCGCGGCTGCGTTCTCGCCTGATGCAGCTTTTTGCGCCCATTTTGGCCGATGAGGTGGCGATTCCGTTGGGGCTGGAGTCCTTGGTGCGGCGCGGGGTGGTGGCGGCGCTCGATCGGGAAGTGGCCCTGGAGTCTCAGCTCGAAATTTGGGAGAAGGCCCTGGCGGCGGCTCCGATCGCCTTTCTGTGGGTCGATCGTGATGATGGCCTGCGGTGGTGCAATGACCGGGCGCGGGAGCTGTTCGCCATCCGTCAGTGGCAACCCAACCAAGACCGCCTCTTGATTGAGGTGGTGCGCTCCTACGATTTGGATCAGTTGGTGCAACAAACCCGGCGGGGCCGGCTCACTTGCCAACGGGACTGGACGTTTTATGGAGAGCCGCGGCCGGAGCCAACGGAATCGACGGAGGGCCCGGAGTTGAGCGACCACGGGACGATCGATCCCCCTTTGCCGGGGCCGGGAACCGCCACCAAGGGGGTGGGGTTGGCCCTGCGAGGGTGGGGAATTCCGCTGCCCCATGGTCACGTGGCGATTTTTGTGGAAAATTGCCAGCAAATGGTGGATTTGGCCCGCAGTCGCAACCGGTGGATTAATGACTTGGCCCATGAGCTGCGCACGCCCCTCACGTCCATTCAGTTGGTGTTTGAAACCCTGCAAAAGCAACTGGAGCCGCCCCTGAGCCATTGGGTCGATCGAGCCATGCCGGAAGTGAAACGGCTGGTGCGCTTTGTGCAAGATTGGCTGGATTTGAGCCAAATGGAACAGAATCCGGGGCAAATTTTGCGCCTGGAGGTGTTGGACTTGGTGGAGGTAGCCCAGGCGGCTTGGCAGTCGGTGGAACCCTTGGCGGAACGAAAATCGGTGGCGCTGGTGCTCGATCGGGATGGGTTAGATCATCTCTGGCTCCAGGGCGATCGGGCCAAGCTCCATCGGCTGCTGTTGAATTTGCTGGACAATGCGATTAAGTACAGCCCGGAAGGGGGGCAAATTTGGCTGCACATTTCCCAAGATGCGCCGGCCTTGACCTTGCCCCAACCGCCTGGGGAGTTGGCGGAGGAGTTAGCGGAGGAGTTGGGTTCGGCGAACCAGTCGGGCGATCGTGCCTCGGAGTCGGACTCGCACTGGGCCGCCGGAGCGTCCCGGCCCAACCCCCAAGCCGCCACCCCCCTCTCCGATCCAGACAACGACCCGATCGCCACCTGGGCCTATGCCGATGTGATTGATATGGGGCCTGGATTTTCGCCCACGGATTTACCTCACATTTTCGAGCGGCTCTATCGCGGCGACGCTTCCCGCACCCGCGAAACCGATGCCATGATTGCGCCCCAACTCCCCAGCACCGGCAGCGGCCTGGGGCTGGCGATCGCCCGGCAAATTGCGATCGCCCATGGGGGACAAATTACCGGCAGCAACGACCCCAAAACCGGCGGTGCAAGGCTGCGGGTAGCCCTGCCGATTCGGGCCATCCGCCAACCCCTGGATGATTTGTAGTGCTTGACGATGGGGAGCAATTCCCGAAAACACCGATAACCAGGGCGATCGAGCTGTTTGGTAGCCAACAGCACCCCAATCGGTGCAAAAATTTTGAACAATCATCCCAGGGGCGATGCTCCTCGGGATTGTGGCAGATCAGCCCACTAAAATTTGGTTAAATTCCCACTAAACTTCTGAGCTGTAACCCCCATCTTAAGAAAATATAAGATATAAAGGAAAGGCAATCTTTTGAAATGCATCCATTAATTTCTCATTTCCATTCCCCTTTTTACCGAGGCATTTTTATTCCAATCCTTATCCATCAGACAATCGCCAATTAGTCCCATGGCAGCCTCGATTAATCCTAGATTGATCTTGCGCAGATTGTCCTTTCATGAACCTTTGATCAGACAACAGCACGAGTCATTAAGCATGAGTCATTAAGCACCCCAGCCGATGTTCCGTTGTCATTCCTTGCTAGCTTCCCAATTGCTCAAAAATCGTCAAATCCATCAAGATCGATTGGAATTTGACCCAACAGTCCCTAATTCTAGTTCTGTTCGTTCCTAGCAGCTTCCCAGAAACTTCCCGAAAGTTTTTCTAGCACTTTTGGATCAGTCTTCCTCTGGCAATCAAACTCTCGGTGTGATCGGCTTTGTTCAAAATATCTGCCCGAATATCTGCCCAAGTTTCTGCCCGAATATCTGCCCAAAATATTCATAGCCAAGCGCCAAGGCCCTAAGCCGCACTCATCTTTCTTTGCTAGCCCCCAAACCAAGAACCAGCAATTCATCAAGAATTTATGGTGCAATTCATGGTTTTGAGCCTTCACTTTCCCCGATCACGCCATTCGTGACTCCTCCATCCTCTAACTCTTTTTCTCATCTTTTCTCATCGATCAATGTAGCTCGTAGGCTTTTAGGGCATTGGAATTTTGGTTCCTTGAAGTGAGTGTTTTCAATAGAACTGAGTGGGCAGCGTCATTGCGGGGCAAGGTCTCAATTCAAAAGGAAATCATCAACAAGACATCATCATGAGCCGATGATCACGGTTTCCAAAGTAGGGTTGGGACGAGCTGTTGATTCATTCCGTTGTTTATGAAGGTTCCATGATTGCTGTAGACGTGAAACGATCTTTGTTTTCCACTGCTTCGGGTGCGGCCACCAAACCGACGGCGATCGAACGCAAAATCAAGCGAGTTTGCCAAGATGTGCTGCGGATGGGAGCGCTGGTTGAGGATTCGTTTCGCCTCACTCAGCAAGCCCTGTTTGCCCGCGACCTGTCCACGATCGAGCGGATCAATGCCCTCGAAGACCGCATCGATGAGTTCTATCGCCAAATTGAACTCGACTGCGTGGTCACCATGACCCTGAACGCTCCGGTGGCGGAAAATTGCCGCTGGCTGAGTGCCCTGATGCAGTTGGTGCGGGACTTGGAACGCATTGGCGATTATTCCCAGGACTTGGCGGATATTGCGGTGCGCCTGTTTCCCTATGGGCCCCATCCCCATTTGGAGGAGGTGGAAGCCATGGCTCGCCAAACCCTGACCATGTTGGGCATGAGTTTGGCGGCGTTGGTGGAGCCAGATCCCGAGGCGGGGGCCCGGCTCCAAGCGGCGGACAATGTGGTGGACGAGGCTTACGATCGCCTCTATGGCCTGTTGGCCACGCAGCGGGATGTGCCGGGGCCGATCGAGCCGGTGTTGCTGATGGTGCTGACCATTCGCCACATTGAGCGCATGGCCGACCATGCCACCAATATTGCCCAACGCGCGTCCTATATCGTGACGGGTCACCGCTCCTAGCCATCCCCTAAGCCCCAAACAGCCAAAGCCAGAGGGGCAGGGTGAAGGGCAAAACCACGGTTCCCAGGGCCACGCTGGACACGGCCAAGTCCCGATCGAGGTCGTAGGCTTCGGCAATGACCAAACAGGCAAAGGCGGGGGGCATGGCCATCTGCAACACCAAAACCAAGAGGGTTGGCCCCTGCCATCCCCAACCCCGCAGGGTCAACCCCACCACCAGGGGCACGATCGCCATTTTGATCACCAACAGGGCGATCGCCGGAGCCGTGGCATTGCCCCAACGCAACTGACTGAGCCGCATTCCAATTAACACCAAGGCCAGGGCCACCACAGTCCAAGCGATGGCCGTCAGCCCTCGATCGATCACCTGGGGCAGGGCGATTGATCGCGACCCCAAGCCCGCCAGGGCCCCCCAAACCGTCGGATTCACCAAGCCCGCCCGCACCATGCCCCAACCGTCGCTTGATTGTCCCCCCAGCCGAGCCGCCAGGGCCGAACCCACCCCATAGGCCCCCAAGGTTGTGCCCGCCACATCAAAAAACAGGGCCCAGGCAAATTGCCCACTCCCGACCAAGGCCAGGGCGATCGGGAAGCCCAAATAGCCCGTGTTGCCAAACATGCTCCCCAGCCAAAAACTGGCTCGCCGTTGGGGAGCGGTCACCCCTTGCCAGTGCAGCCATCCCCAAGCAAGACAACCGGCCAGGGCGATCGACCCCCAAGCCACCAAGGGAGCCAGCCAAGCTTGGCCGCTCAGATCGGTTTGGCGCAAAAAGGCCACGCAGCTCAGGGGCACGCCCACCCAAAACAACCCTTGCCCGATCGCCCCGGACACCCGCGCCGGGAGCCAGCGGCCCAACAACACCCCCAAACCCACCCCACCGGCCAAGGTGGCGTATAACTTCCCCAACACAACTGCATCCAACGCCATTCGTTTCCCTGCCTTTGCCCAACAGTTCCCAATTCAGCTCCAATTGCAGACCCAATTCAGATCCCATTCAGACTCAATTCAGGCTCAATTCAAATTCAGCTCCCGATCCAATCCCGATCCAATCCCGATCCAATCCCGATCCAATTCAGATTCAGTTCGGGTTAGTTTCGGGCCAAGATTCCACAAAAACTCGCCCGATTTCCATCAAACCCATCCCCACAGCGCCGCCACCGGCCGCCGTTGCCGCCAAACACTTGGGCAATCGCCATTCGATCGATCACATCCTCTCTTTCGCGAACCCCATGGCAAGCGCTACAGTGTCGAAAACCAAATAAGCCACGTCAGAATCTGGCAAGCCTCGCCCATTTCCCTTGGCTTGCTGATCCGACGATCGCACCGTTAAATAAAACGTGAAGCATTCCCGGGGAGAAGCCAGCTAAACCATGAAAGCCATGATCCTTGCGGCAGGCAAAGGCACGCGTGTTCGGCCGATCACCTTCACCGTGCCTAAGCCGATGATCCCCATCCTGCAAAAGCCAGTGATGGAATTCCTGATCGAGCTTTTGCGCCAACACGGTTTTGATCAAGTGGTGGTGAACGTCAGCCACCTGGCCAAGGAAATTGAAGACTATTTCCGCGATGGCCAGCGATTTGGGGTCGAAATTGCCTACTCCTTTGAAGGATTTGTGGAAGACGGCGAGCTGATTGGCAAAGCCCTCGGGTCTGCGGGTGGCCTGCGCAAAATCCAAGACTTCTCCCCCTTCTTTGATGACACCTTTGTGGTGCTTTGTGGCGATGCGCTGATTGATTTGGACTTGACCGCCGCCGTCAAATTCCACAAGGCCAAAGGCTCCCTCGCCACGATCGTCATGAAATCCGTGCCCCGAGATGAGGTGTCCAGCTATGGGGTGGTGTTGACGGATCCGGACGGCCGGATCAAGGCATTCCAGGAAAAACCCGCCGTGGAAGAAGCCCTCAGCACCAGCATCAACACCGGGATTTATATCTTTGAGCCGGAAATTTTCAACTACATTCCCCCGGGCTGTGAGTATGACATTGGGGGCGACTTGTTTCCCAAGCTGGTGGAAATGGGTGCGCCGTTCTATGGCATCACCATGGACTTTCAGTGGGTGGATATTGGAAAAGTGCCGGACTACTGGCGGGCCATTCGCAGTGTGCTGTTAGGGGAAGTGCAAAACGTGGCCATTCCTGGACGGCAGGTGCGCCCGGGGGTTTATACGGGGCTGAATGTGGCGGTCAACTGGGACAAGGTGGAGATCCAAGGGCCGGTGTATATCGGGGGCATGAGCCGGATTGATGATGGGGCAAAGATTATTGGCCCCACGGCGATCGGGCAAAACTGCCACATTTGCAGCGGGGCCACGGTGGAAAACAGCGTGATTTTTGAATATTCCCGCTTGGGGCCGGGCGTGCGGCTGGTGGATAAATTGGTGTTCGGTCGCTATTGTGTGGATAAGACGGGCGCGACGATCGATGTGCAGGCGGCGGCCCTGGATTGGCTGATTACGGATGCCAGACAGGTGATGCCTGCTACACCCACGGAGGAAGGCCAGGCGATCGCGGAGCTGTTGCAGTTGGAGTGAGCCAAGGAGGGCGATCGGGATCAGGCCCCGATCGAGCCAGCCCCTGAAGTGAACTCGGCTGCGGGAATTTCCCGATCGACAATCCAGGAAATTCCCATCGGGTCTGCAAAAGACCGTCTACCCTTTTGCAGGATTGTCAGTTAGCATTGGCGAGAAGTTTTAGACAGGCATCAGTATGGCCGAGGGTCGAGTAGCGTTTTTAGCAGGCTGCGCCATTACGGGATCGCTGGCATTTGCGGTCGCGAAGGGATGGATTGCGGTGGGCGCGCCTCCGTCCTCGGTTCCCGGGCTGTCGGAAAATCCCAGTGGGGTTCCCCTGCTTGAAGGGGATGGTGGCCAACTGCCCCCGGCCCCCACGGTGACCATGCTGCCCTCGCCGCCACCCACGGCCTTGTCCGCCGCCCGCCCCAGTGTCGCCGCGAATGGTGCGGCTGATGCGACGGCCACCCCTCCCACAGGCGACAGCACGATCGCCAAGATTGAGGAGCGGCTGCGGAAAAGCGAAGACCAACTGAAGGAAATTCAAGCGGACTTGCGAGAAGACCGCAAAGACCGGGAGCGTCTAACGGCGGCGGTGGATAAACTGAGCACCGCCGTGCAGGGCCAGGAAAAAAACCTCACTTCCATGGCCTTGGATGACAAGTTGGCGCAAATTGCGGCTAACCGGGGCGAACAGCAACCCCCGGGCCAATGGGGCAACGGCATCCTTTGGGCCCTGGGGGGCATGGTGCTGACGGTCAGCAGCATTGTGATGGCGGGGGTGATTTCCACCATGGCCCGGCAAAACCGAGGAAGCTATGGTGCGCCGCCCCACAGCCCGCAACCGTTCCACCCCATCCGAGTGGTTCCTACCTATTTACCTCGGGCCCGTCAGGATCAGACGGTGCGCCGGGAACCGGGGACGGCAGATTTTGTGGAATACGATTACTAATTAGCAAGCGATGGGCCGGTTCTAGGCTTTTGCGAGATAGTTGCAAGGTTTGGGTGGCGATCGAGAAATGACGGTGGGTGGCCTGTGGGTGGCCGGTGATGGCAATGCGTTCCTGATCATGGGGCGGTGATGCACGATCGGGCGTTGAGTTTGGCCCGCCAAGGGGATTGGCCGGGAGCGATCGCCCTGTGGCAACAGATGGCGGCGGCGGCCCCCCATGATGAGGCCACTTGGAAGAATTTAGGAATTGCCTATTACCGATCGGGGCATTGGCTCCAGTCGATCGACTGCTATCAACGGGCGATCGCTCTGCGGCCGGCGGATCCGGGCTTGCGGGTCAACCTGGGAGCGGCCCTCAAACAGGCCCAACAGCTCCCGGCGGCCGTGGCGGAATATGAACGGGCGATCGCCCTGGATCCCAATCATTGGGATGCCCATCGCAACTTGGCCAATGCTTTGGAAAAGCTGGGCGACCTAATTTCCGCCGAAATCCATATTCGGCAGGTGGTGGCAGCGTTGCCCCAATGCGCCAAAGCCCGCCACAGCTTGGGCAATATTCTTTGGGAGCAAGGGCGCTATGAGGACGCGATCGCCCAATATAACCAAGCCTTGGCGATCGAGCCGGATTTCCATGAGGCGATCGCCAATCGGGGCATGGTGCAAATGACCCTCGGCCAATGGGAACAGGGACTGGTGGACTATGAGCACCGTTGGTTTTGTGTGGAAACGGCGCGAGGGCTGCCGCCGGTTCCCTTTCCTCAACCGGTTTGGACGGGAGCGCAACCGCTGGCGGGCAAAACCGTTCTGCTCTACTCAGATATGGGCTTTGGGGATGCGCTGAACTTTGTGCGCTATGCTCCCCTGTTGGCGGCCCGAGGAGCGCGGGTGCTGCTGGAATGTCCGAGGCCCCTAGCTCGGCTGTTTGGGACGGTGGCGGGTGTGGCGCAGGTGGTGATTCGGGGGGAAACGCCACCGCCGTTTGATTATTGGTCGCCGTTGATGAGTTTGCCGGCCGCCTTTGGCACCACGCCGGCCACCATTCCAGCGGATATTCCCTATTTTCAGCTAGGCCAATCGCTTCAGTCGCCGCAGTCACTTCCAGGGTTTCCACCGTCAACCCAGGGGCCGATCGAGCTGGAACCTTCACCAATTGCCTCGCCAGCGGGTCAACGGTGGGGATTTGTTTGGGCTTCCGGCAAAACAGGAGCCACAGCCCGCAAGCGATCGACCGCTTTGGCCCAATGGGCGGCCCTGTTGCGATCGCCCGGTTATCAGTTTTTGAGTTTGCAAACGGAAACCAGCCCCGAGGAGCGGGCCTGGCTAGCCGATCGGGGCATTCCCGCCTTGGGCGATCGGCTCACGGATTTTGCGGACACGGCCCACACGATCGCCCAACTGGATGGGGTGATCACCGTAGACACCGCCACGGCCCACCTGGCCGGGGCGATCGGCAAACCGGTTTGGATTCTGTTGCCGGCCGTGCCCGATTGGCGCTGGCTGCTGAACACCGATCGTACCCCCTGGTATCCCACGGCCCGACTCTTTCGTCAACCGAAAATTGGGGATTGGGCGGCGGTTTTTGACCAAGTACAAAGGGCGCTGGCCCCATGACCAACGCCCCAAAAATAGCCGATTCGCAAGATATGGCATCCGGGCAATTTCCCCCCGCCAGACTAACGACTCACGAGAGGGGCCAGCCGGGCGATCGACTCGCCCTAGAAACCCATTGCTTGGGCCACCGCCGCCAACTCCGGTTCAATCCCTTGGTGGTACTGGTTTTGGGAGGTTTTCAGGGCCGTATCTGGATCTTTCAACCCATTTCCCGTCAGCACGCAAACCACCGTGGCCCCAGCGGGCACTTGATCGCGCACCTTCAGCAGCCCCGCCACGGAAGCCGCGCTAGCCGGTTCGCAGAACACACCTTCTTCGCCCGCTAGCAGTTGGTAGGCCTCTAGAATTTCTTCATCGGTGACCGCCTCAAAGCCGCCTTGGCTGGCATCCCGCACCGCCAGCGCCTTATCCCAACTGGCGGGCTTGCCGATGCGAATAGCCGTCGCGATCGTGTGTGGATCCAAAACCGGACGGCCCACCACCAACGGCGCAGACCCGGCCGCCTGGAAGCCCATCATTCGGGGCAACCGCTGGCATCGTTGCTCCTGGTGATATTCACAGAAGCCCATCCAATAGGCGGTGATGTTCCCGGCATTCCCCACGGGCACACAGAGCCAGTCCGGCGCATCGCCCAGGGCATCCACTACCTCGAAGGCGGCGGTTTTTTGCCCCTGAAGTCGATAGGGGTTCACGGAGTTCACCAGGGTGATCGGATAGTCGTTGGCCATTTGACGCACCAACTCCAACGCCCGATCGAAGTTGCCCCGAATTGCCAGCACCTCAGCGCCGTAGAGCAGGGCTTGGGCCAGCTTGCCCAAGGCCACATAGCCATCGGGAATCAAGACAAAAGCCTTGAGGCCACCCCGGCGGGCATAGGCAGCGGCGGCGGCGGAGGTGTTGCCCGTGCTGGCACAAATCACCGCCTTGGCTCCGGCTTCCTTGGCTTTGGTTACGGCCATGGTCATCCCCCGGTCTTTGAAGCTGCCGGTGGGATTCAGACCGTCATATTTCACGTAAACTTTCACGCCACGCCCAATCCGATCGGCCACGGACGGGACGGGAATTAACGGTGTATTACCCTCGTGTAGGGTGACAACGGGCGTGGAGTCGGTAACGGGGAGGTAGCGGCGATAGGTTTCGATCAGGCCGCGCCAGCCTCCCGGGGGCGCTGGAACCTGTGCCGTACTGGCCGTGCGAGGATCAACAATTGAGGCGGATTCGACGACGGGTAAACGAGCGGTCACAGAGCGTCTACAACTCCAACGTGCTTGCAGATTACCCAAACAGTTTAACCTGACAGGCCCGAACGCGGCGACGACGAACCTATCAAAAGCTGGGGTCTAAAAATTGAATCATGGCCGTTGAAATGATGCAAATGGTGATGAAAAGGGTGAGCAAAAGGTGAACAGAATATGGCCTTTCAACTGACGCAGGTGGTTCCTTGGGGGCGATCGTTTGCAGACTATCGGAAAATGTTTTCCCTCACGGGGGAGGATTTGGAGCGATCGATCCTCGACTGTGCCGGTGGGCCGGCCAGCTTTAATGCAACGATGCATCGGTTGGGAAAACGGGTGATTTCCTGCGACCCGATCTATCAGTTTTCGGCGGCGGAAATTGCCCAGCGGATTGAGGAAACCTGTCCCAAAATTGTGGCGGGATTGCACGAAAACCACGATTGGTTTGTGTGGTCTGCGGAATTGCCCACGCCGGAAGCTTTGGCGGACTATCGGTTGCAAGCAATGGGGGAATTTTTGGCGGATTTTCCTGCTGGATTGCAAGCACAGCGTTACCAACCATGCTGCTTGCCAAATTTGCCCTTTGGGGATGGGGAGTTTGAGTTAGCGCTCTGCTCCCATTTGCTCTTTACCTATTCCGCTCAATTTTCCCTGGAATTTCATCAGCAATCGATCGTGGAATTAGCCCGGGTGGCGCAGGAAGTGCGGGTGTTTCCGTTGCTGGAAAACTATCAGGTGACCCGATCGCCCCATGTGCAACCCACGATCGATCACTTGGTCGATCGGGGCCTGCGGGTGGAAATTTTGCCCACCACCTACGAATTTCAGCGGGGTGGCCATGAGCTGCTGCGAGTTTGGCGCGCACCCTAGCCAGAGCCAACGGGCAAAAACGCCCTTGATCGTCAGTTCCTGATCGCCAGTGCGATCGAGACTGGCGCGATCGAGGCCAGGGGCAGGAATTAACCACCGGACAAGTTCCCAAAAGCGTGCTATCGATCGGATGATGTGCCACTCCTTGCTTCGTTATCGATGGTTACTGCTTTGGCGCTATTGATCCTGTTCTCGATCGCCCTGCTGCCACCGTTGCTGTCCCTGCGGGCCGTTCGCCGCTATGAAGCCCTGGTGCAAACTACGGTTGCCCGGGCCCGCCTGACGACCCGATCGCCCCGGCCGTCCTTCCCGGGGCCTCAGCCTCCGGAGCTGACCCACATTCCGGGAGCGGGTTATGTCATTGGCAATTTGAGCTGTCGGTTCAATGCCCGATCGCCCCAGTTGCGTTGTGCCGTAAATCCCAGTGGCCCCTGTGCGGGTTGCCATTGGTTTGAAGCCACCCCTTAGCAGGCGGTTAATCAGCTAATCAACCAATTAACTAATCAGCCGTTGGAATTGACCAGCGATCGCAAGGGCCGCCCGTGGCCAGAATGTTGCCTGCCCGATCGAACAGGGCCACGGCCACGGCCAAAGGGCGATCGGCGTATTTTTGGGCATAGGCGGCCGATCGCTCACTAATGGCGGCGGCCAGTTGCCCCAAAACGCGCTGGCTCCAGCCCAACCGCTGCAAATCTTGCACCGCTTCGGCCACTGTGCCCTTGGCCAGGATCGATCGCCCCAAGGTAGCATCTCCTCCCGATCGCAGGGCCGCCGCTGCCAAAATTTCCAATTTGCCGTCAGCAATGTGGCTGGAGGTGTTGAAAATGCCCCCAGCTAGCTTCAGCAATTTGCCGTGATATCCCAGCAGCAACACCGATTCTGCTCCCCGCAAGGCCGCTTCCACCAACATGGCCCCAATCCAGTTCCCCACGGGCACAAGGGCGGCGGCGGACAGACCGAGGCGATCGGCCACCTGCTGTCCGTTGCTGCCAATGCAGAAAATCAGATGGCGATCGTGGGCCAGAACCGCTGCCAGTCGATCGCGCGATGCATCCAGTTGATCCGTCGCCGTGTGGGGCTGGGAAATGCCACTGGTTCCCAGGAGTGACAGCCCCTGCAAAACCCCAAAAGCCTCGTTAGATGTGCGTTTAGCCAAGTCGCGACCCTCTGGCAAAATCAACCGCACCACCGCCACGCGATCGGGCGGAACCAGGGGCAACAGGTTATGCTCCAGGAGCGATCGGGCAAAGCGATAGATTGCCGGCCCCTCAGCCGTTTGCCCAATTCCCTCGCCTCCTTCCAGCCGGAGCGGCGGGCCTTCGCGATCGACGCGATCGATCAATTGCACCCAAGCCCAAACGGGAGTATTTCTGGTCAGATCCAGGTTATCGCCCGGATCGCTGCGGGTGATGGCCAAGGCGGTGCGCTCATCCAACGGGGCGATCGACTCCAGCGCGATTTCTGCGGTTTGTCCGTCCAACAGATCCAGGGTGACCACCGCCGGGAGATCGCCTTGCAACCGCAACAGGGCCCCCCGAGCCGCCGCTGCCGCAAATACCGGTAAGGTGTAGCCCGATCGCGCCATAGTGCTCCTGAAAATGACCCTAACTCACAGTCATTCGATTGAATTTCGATTTGAATTTCGATTTTTGAATTGCGATTGATTATGGATGAAAGGGCGATTAATCAATGCCTATTAATTAATGCCCATTAATCCATAACCGCTAATCAATGGCCATTGGCGATTTACCCACGATCGCCCCCAGCGTTGCTGCCAAAATATCGGGCGTTTGGCCGCTGGTCGCAAAAATGCTAGCCTCGCCCTGCAATCGATAGGCGGGGTTGGTGGCCAGAATGCCTCGCCCCCCTTGGGCCACGAGGGCGACTTGGGTGGCTCGGCCCATCAGGGCGATCGCCTGGGCCCGCAGTTGCAGTTTTTGGGCATAGGGTTTGTCAATCGGGCGGCCATAGACCTGTTGCCGCAATTGGTCAAACTCCCGGCGCAAGGTGTCGTGGGCAACGGCGATCGTCAGCAGGCGTTTTTCCTGGAACAACACCGTTAGCCGATCGAGGGCCGCTTGGGTGCAACCGAGGGCGAAGTAGACCCCTTGCAGGGCGTTCCGGCGATCGAGTTGCTGAATCCAGTCGATCGGCTTGAGGCCGATCACGGCCGCTTCGGGAATGAGCCAGCGATCGAACGTGACTGCTGCTGTGTGGGTGGCGTTCATGGCTCCCAACACCATGGGCGGCTGCGGCTGAATGTTGCGATCGCCCGATTCCACCGCCGTCAGCGGCACAATGCCGAACAGCACCCCGGCCGCCGTCGGCACAGCCAACACTGCCTCGGGAAAGTGCCCCACCCCGGTCACCCAAGGAGCCGTGCCCGTAATTTCCCAGCCACCGGCCACGGCACGCCCCTCGATCGGGGGATCATCCGCCCGCCGCAGATGCGAAAAGGCGATGCCCAATTGTCGATCGCCCCGCGCGATCGCCGGTAAATATTGGGTTTTGAGGTCGTCATTGTCTCCGGAGGCAATCAGCGCCGCTGCGGTTTGGTGCTGGGCTTGCAAAAAGGCCAAAGCACCGGAACAGCGAGCCAGTTGCTCCCGAAACCAACCATATTCCGCTTCATTCAGGCCTTTGCCGCCCCACTCAATGGGCACTTTTAGGGCTAACCACCCCTGTTGCCCCAGCCATTGGAGGGCTGCGGTCAGGGTTTCTGGCTGGCGATCGAGCAAATCGGCCTGGGGCCCCAGGGTGGTCAGCAACTGGGCCGCCGCTTGCTCCAACCAAGGAGGCAAATTGGGCCCGTCCGTCGCGGCCAGCGCCGAGGTCACCGGGTTGGTCTCTGCGTGGTTGGTCTCCGTGTGATTGGTCTCTGCATGGTTGATGACTTCGCCGTTGGTGTCATGAGGGCTGGTGTTGTTGGGGCTGATGTCTTGAGATGGCTCCACCTTGGTCGATCGGGGATGAGTAGTGGTTTACGGCTATTGTGCTACGGCCGGGAGTTTTCGCCCCCTGGCCAGCGGCGTTTGAGCAGCGTTGTCAACGAAATGTTAACTCTAAAGTTAAGGTTTCTTGCACGAACGAGGCCGCCCGAAACGCACCGTGATAACTTTCTTCTCGGTTAGCAAAGCGCCAACCGCCATCAATATCTCCCCACCCATTCGGAACCTTAATTTCGGTCAATTCGCTTGCTGAAATTAACATCGGAAGATTAGTTCAAGATAATTGCAATTTAATCGCAGATTAATCATGAGCGCTTCCTAAAACTGATGGGTAATACCAATTGATTGGTGAACTATTGATCGTGAATTTCGTAAATTACTGATCCAACTAGTTGACCGCATCAATTAGAAATTGGTGAGATCTTGAAGGCAGTGGCTCCGCTTGCCAACCTGCTTGAATCACGCCGTTTTACTTCTCTGGCAGTAGCGATGTTGACCCACAAAAGCGATGCACCGGTTCGTGAAAGCTTCAGCGATTATGTAGCCGAATTGCAATTGCACATGAGTTTGCAAGCGCGAAACCTGGTTCCTTCATCGGGCCAAGCGGAAGAAAACCGTGATCGCTTGCTGCGAGAAACCCAAGAAACCGTCGAGAAAATGCTATCGCGGCAATTGGGCTAAGGTGCTTTGGTCAAGACATCTTGATCAAGGGGCTTGGTGATTCGCCACCAACAAACCATAACAATCTGAATAAAAACGCTCTTCGGAGTGGTTTTTAAAGCGCAATCAAAACTCAGTTGTTTGTTTTTTCTTTCCTTTTAATTGCTTTTTCAATTCCTTTCTTGAATGCCCGATCGCGCCTTTTTTTAGCGATCACTCTTTTAATTCCGCAAACTACTGTATAACCAAAAGCACGCTCCGATTCTGGGGCGTGCTTTTGGTTTCTGGCCCCCATGAACCTGGGGGGCAATTTTTCCGCTTGCCCGTTTTTGCATCATGACCCTTGCGATTAATTTGAGCTTTGCGATTCCCGAACCAACGGGCTTGGCAACCTACGCGATCGAACTGTTGCCCTATTTGCGATCGCGGGATCCTTTGCTATTTAGCCCCTGGGAAATGGCGGGGTTTCGTAACCAGCTTGTGCCCGCCAACATGACCTCAGATTTAGGCGCAAAGGGTCATCTACGGCGACTGTTTTGGACGCAATTTCGCTTGCCGCAACTGTGCCGTCGATCGGGTGTTGAGCTGCTGTTTTGTCCGGTTCCTGAAGCCCCAATTCAGTTTGGCACTCGGGCCCTGCGCACCCTGGTGATGGTGCATGATTTGATTCCGCTGCGGTTTTTTCCGCCCCGATCGCGCCTGCATCTTTACAGCAAATATTATGTGCGCCGTGTCGCTGAACAGGCCACCCATTTGCTCTGTAATTCCCAGGCTACGGCCGATGATTTGGGCCGTTTTTTCCAAATTCCTGCCCAGAAAATTACTGTCACTCCGTTAGCCCACAACGCCGATCGCTATCGATTTTTAAACCTGCCGCGCCGCCCCTATTTTTTCTATGTGGGTCGCAATGATCCTTACAAAAATTTACCGGGGGCGATCGCGGCCTTTGCCCAATTTTTGCGGGCGGCTCCGGCCAACGACTGGCAATTTTGGATTGCTGGGCCCATGAACCCGCGCTATCAACCGGCCTTGGCGGCCCAAATTGCGGAATTGGGTTTGGGCGATCGGGTGCGCTTTTTAGGGTATGTGCCGATCGAGCAATTACCAGTGTTGCTGAACCAGGCGATCGCGTTGGTTTTTCCCACCCGCTGGGAAGGTTTTGGGATTCCGGCCCTGGAAGCCATGGCCTGCGGTACGCCCGTGATCACCTCCAATCTGGCTTCGTTGCCGGAGGTGACGGGTGATGCGGCGTTGTTGATTGACCCGGAGCAGCCCCGCGCCATTGCCGATGCGATGGTGCAGGTGGCCACCGATGACCGACTTTGGCAGGAGCTACACCAACGCAGCCTCGATCGTGCCAGTCAGTTCAGTTGGGCCAAAACCGCAGCCCAAACTCAGGCCATTTTGAGGCAATTGTTTTAAGGCAATTTCAGGCCCCTTGAAGGCAAGATGCTGGTAATTACAAAACCAGCGAACCCAAGGTGCTGGAATAGCCACTGGTCTACGCATTCTTCACCACGCCAAGCGCTCAAACAATTCAGGGGACGATCGCCCGATCGCCCCCTGAATCTGGGTACTGGTTTCCTGAGGAAATTGTAATAAATTGTCCCCAGTGTCCGTTATCCAATCAAGCCAATTGACTTAGCCTATTCAGCGGTGGCCAGCTCTTCCGTGCTGCCCCGGCTGCGGCGGCGGGTCAGGGTGTTAAACAACATTTGCCCGATCGCCTTGATCAAATTGCCTTCCAATTCCATGAACATTTTCATGTTCTTGCCAAACGCATCATTGGCTTCATCCACAATGCGATCGGCCGTGGCTTCATCGATCGGCAATTCGTTCAATGCTGCCCGATATTGGTTCTTGAAAGCCTTCTCATCAGAGATGGTTTCAAACTCATAGAAAGCCGTTCCTTGGCCATCGGTCAAGTTCATGGCATTCACGGCAATGTTCTTGAGAATTTGCCCACCGGACAAATCACCCAAATAGCGCGTGTAGGAATGGGCCACCAACAGTTCGGGAGCCGTGGCCGACACTTCCCGCACCCGAGCAATGTAGTCTTGGGCGGCGGTCGAAGGCTTCACTTCTTCACGCCAATTGGAGCCGTAATAGTAAGCCAAATCGCGCTCCAGGCTGCTCTTGCGATACAACTCTTGGAAGTTGATCGGCGCAACAACCGGGTGATCTTTGTGCTTCGTCATTTCCTCTTCCATTGCCGTGTAGACAAAGTAGAGGTTGCCCACCAGTTTGCGATAGGAGCTTTTTTCGACTACGCCTTTCAGAAAGCACTTCACGAAGCCGACATTCTCTGCCATGCTGTGTGATTTTTTCGTGCCTTCGCGTAGTTTGGTTGCTAAATTGACGCTCATGTTAAAGAAGTTGAGAAGTCTGCGAATACCAGTTTGCCAATTTTGTGCGGTTCCTGGGCAAAGGCAGCGGGGGAGAAATCCACACCCCCTACCGAACGCGGGCCCCTAAAACAGTTAGGTTGAAAACAGTTAGGTTGCGACGGTTGCCGACACAGGGCAGCACTTAACCACGGCGAAAGACGGCCAAAGCAAAATCCTGTCTCGATCGCTGGGTGACTCGATCGTTAGATTAGCGGGATTTTCTGAACGTTATGGTTAAGAATCATGACAAGCACCAAAATCATCGGGTTTGATCAAATCAATCATTTTCGTATCTCTCCTCGCTTGAATCCCTGACTGTGAGTTTTTGCCTAAACCCCCAGTGCGATCGCCCGCACAATCCCGATCAGGGGAATTTTTGCCTCAATTGCGGTGCTCCCTTGCTGTTGCGGGGACACTACCGCGCCATTCGCCCCCTGGGCCGTGGCGGATTTGCACGTACCTACCTGGGCATCGATCGCGATCGGTTGGATACCCCTTGTGCCATTAAGCAATTTTTGCCCAGTGCCAAGACCCCCGCTGGCCGCGACAAGGCGATTGAGCTGTTCACCCGCGAGGCCCTGCGGCTGCGAGATTTGGGCGACAATCCCCAAATTCCCGCCCTGTTGGGATTTTTTGAAGAAGGGGGCTATCTCTACCTGGTGCAGGAATATATCGCCGGGGAAACCATCGATCGGGAATTGCAACGATCGGGCCCGTTCAGCGAAGCCAAGCTGCTGGCTTTCCTGCGGGATTTGCTGCCCGTGTTGCAATTTGTGCACGATCGCAGCACGATTCACCGAGATCTAAAGCCCTTGAACCTGATTCGTCGTCAGCGGGATCAGCGAATTGTCCCGATCGATTTCGGCGTGGCCAAAGTGCTGGAAGCCAACACCCAAAGCCGCCCCGGCACGAAAATCGGTACGGCTGGCTATGCCCCCGATGAGCAATTGCGCGGCGGCCAGGCCTATCCCGCCAGCGATCTCTACAGCGTGGGAGCGATCTGCGTGTTTCTGCTGACCGGTGTGGAACCGGAGGAGCTATACAACCCCCTGACGGGCCAGTGGCCTTGGCGAGAACAGTTGGCCCAGTGGCGAGATGAGCTGTCGGGCAATGGAGATTCGCTAGATGCGTCCCAACGGAAGCACTTGCCGGTGTCTGACTCGGTGAGCGAAGGGCTGGGCTTGGTGCTCGATCGACTTTTGCAACCGGCCGTTGCTGATCGCTACCAAAGCGCTCTGGAAGTGCTGGCGGATTTAGACAACATCATCCGCACCATGCCCCCTTCTCCCTACCGTCGAGAAGAGTCCATGGCGGTCGATCGCGATCGGGCCAAGCGCTTTTGGCTGACTCGAATTGGCACATCTTCCGGCGGCAATTTTTCATAGAACTCGGGCAGTTTGACCTTAATTGTCCAGAGCACTGCCTTTTCAATTTCCAGGTGCGATCGGTAGCGATAAACAAACTTCCAAGCCAACCGATTGGGCAAAAAGATAAAGACCAAAATCTTGGTCAAAATCTTGATGGTGCAATCACGGTTTTCCCGCACAAATTCCCAATTATCGCGCCAAATCCAATAGGCCAAATAGCGCAGGGCCAAAAAAGCGCGGTTGCGGTGAATTCCCCCATCCATCGCCTTATAAAGCAGAAATTTATAGCGATTATTCAGGGTCATTTGCACCAGCTTGCCAAAACGCTTGCGATCGGCTGGATTTTGACTGAGGCGTTGGCGCTCTCGGTTAATAATCGCCAAGCTCACCTGCTCCATCTTGATCGCATTGGTGGAGGCGGAACCCCTGACCTGGCGATAGTGTACCTGTAATTTCGGCACACAGATAAACTCATAGGACTCCGCCAAGCGCAACCAAAAATCCCAATCCTCGGCCGGGTGCAGCGAGCCTTCGTAGCCTCCCAGTTCAAAATAGGCATCGCGTCGGATCATCGTGTTTGATCCCGACTGCACAATGTCAATCAATAAAATCTGTAAGTAGGTGTTATATTCCGTGTCAATAAAGCCCCCGTCACGAATATAATTTCCCTCCTCATCTACCCAATCAATCCAACTGTAAACGGCTCCGGCTTCTGGGTTGGCTTCAAGGGCATTAACCTGATCTTCTACCTTGTCCGATGTCCACAAATCATCCGCATCAATAAAGGTTAGATATCGCCCTCGGGACACCATGGCCCCATGATTGCGGGCAGCGGCCACACCAGCATTTTCCTGTTCAATCAGCTTCATGCGGGGGTCTGTGAATTGCCGCACCACGTCGGAGGTGTTGTCGGTGGAACCATCGTTTACAACGATCACTTCGATGTCCCGCAAAGTCTGATTCAGGACGGATTCGATCGTTTCAGCAATGGTTTTTGCCCCGTTATAGGCGGGAATAATAATCGATGCAGTGGGGACGGCATTCATGGGTGGGGCCATCAGAAATCAACTAAACCGGGAAGAAATCGTGCCTTGAGCATAGCCTCAGGCTTGGGGCTGCTGGTAGATCTGGTAGATCTGATTGTCTTCCCCATTTCTGAAGTTCACGCGGAATTGGCCCAATCCGCCTAAAACGCAATTCGTGATTGTTTTCGATCGGGTTTTTGATGGGTCACGATCGGGGCATGGAGGAAGCCGCAAGAACCGCAACGGGCTGGGTCAAGCGCTGAATAAGCTCGGGATGCGCTGAACTTGCTGAATAGGCTGAATTTACTGAATGGGTTGAGGCAACCCCTAGGAACCACAGCGGGCCCGATCGGCTGCGAGGCGCTCTTTCAGCTTCGGGGTGAGGCCAGTGGTGGCGTTGCTCCAGAGGCGATCGAACTCCCGCTGAAACAGGGTCGCCACGATCGGGTGCTTGACCACCAACAGGGTTTCATCATTGAGGCGATCGGCCGCCGCCGACCAGTTGTGAGAACCGGTCACCACCGTTTGCCCATCCACCAAGCCAAATTTGTGGTGCAGCAGGTCACCCATGGGCAACTCTGGGGAACCAACGGTGGTGATCGGCGGGTTCCAAGGCCGCTGATTGGGTTCCAGTTCACAGGTTCTGCGGCGCAGGGTCACCCCCAACAGATCCAGCGCTTCGCTATAGTCCCGCGCCAAAAAGCTGGGATCCACCAACACACGCACTTTGGCTCCTCGGCGGTGGGCGGTTTCCATGGCATCCGCGATCGCCTGCTCAGAAAAGACAAACAGGGCCACATCGATCGATCGGGTGGCTGGGCCCACGGTGGCCGCAATCACTCCGTTGGTGCGTTCAGCAAAGGGAACGGCGGTTTTCATGGGTGAAAACTGAATGCCAATGGTGGCATCACCCACTTGGGTCGATCGCAGGGGGCGCAGGGGCTTGTTTGTGCCAAAGCGGCTGTTGGGCTGGCCGCCCGGCCCATCTCCCCACATCAGCCCAAATTCCTCCAGCAGCCAACCGGCCACCACGGGGCTGTCAATTTCCAACAGATTATTGGGATTGCCACGACTGGCGGGCCGGCCCATGTCGCCATGGACATCGCTGAGGGTGAAGTTTGCGGAGGTGATGATCGATCGATTGCCGTCCACCACGATGAACTTGTGGTGCATCAGGCCCGATCCCTTAGACCCATCGGCGGTGTCGTCGAGGGTGGGCACGCCGGCCTGGGCCAACATCACCATGGCATCGGTTGCCAGCACCTCCGCCTCGCTGACGGTTCCATCGCCGTTGCGATCGCCCAGCCGGAAATAATCTTCAATGCGCGATCGCTCCCGATCGCTCAGTTGCGCCAACTCCTCCGGGCTGTAGCTGCTCCAGGGACGGCTGGCGCTGTTTTCCAAAATCACCCGTACTTGCAGGCCGGCCCGGTGGCGATCGACCAAGGCTTGGGCCAACCGAGGCAAGCGCAATTCCTGCACGGCCACCACCACGGTCGATCGGGCACTTTCGACCAACTGCACCATTCGCCCTTCAAGGTCATCGCCCGATCGCTCAATGCCCCGGTAGGGATCGCGATATTGGCTAGCAGGATTGTGATTAAAAAATGCCCGCACGGGGCCCGGTTGGGCGATCGGGGAAGGACGACTTTCGGCGGAACCGGCTGAGTTGTTGAATTCAGCGGCCGGCGGCAAGGATCCCCCTTGAAACTGAGGGCCCGCCGACCCGCAACCCCACAGGGCGATCGCACCCAAAAGGCTAAACGTCCAAAGACTCGCCCAGGATTTCAACCGCCCGATCGCCCATCCGTTCGTTTCCATCACCCCGATCGCCCGTTGAACGGCAACTAGTCCACAGCGACTGTTGAGCTGTTGAGCAACTCATCCAGTCAAAGTTGAGCCACACGAGTTGAGCCAAATCAAACCAACTTGAATTGAGTCAACTTAAGCAGTTACAGCCTTTACCTAGAATTATTGGCACGCCATATTACAGATGCCATGAAGCAACGGTTTGGTGGGCATTGCCCACCCTACGGTCAACTGTGCTTAGTAATCGGGGTAAGGGCTGTAAGTCAACCTGAATTTAGCCAACCTGAATTCAGTCAACTTGGATTCAGCCAACTTGAATTAGACCAACTTGAATTAGACCAGGTTAACTGTGCAATTACTGGTAAGCAGCCACGCACTTGTCAACCAGCGCCGCCACCTTGTCCGCCTCTTGCCAACCGAGAATTTCCGTCACCTTCTTTTCCAGGTTCTTGTAGGTGCGGAAGAATTCAGCAATTTCTTCCAAGCGGTGGGGGTGAATGTCCTTCAGGGAGTTCACACCGGCATAGCGGGGATCCGCAGCGGGAACACAAAGGATCTTTTCGTCCCGATCGCCCCCATCCACCATTTCCAAGAAACCGATCGGACGTGCGGCAATCACGCAACCGGGGAAGGTCGGCTCATCCATAATCACCATCCCATCGAGGGGATCGCCATCATCCGCCAAGGTGTTGGGAATAAAGCCATAGTCAAACGGATAACGCACCGAGGCATACAACACCCGATCGAGGGCGAAGGCTTGCATATCCTTATCGAACTCGTATTTGTTCTTGCTGCCACCGGGAATTTCCACCAGCACGTTCACAATTCCGGGCTTCGGTTGGGCAGGAATGCGCGACAGATCCATGGTCTCGATCCTAAAAGCTTGCTTGAATACTTGCTTGCGCCAGAGCAAACTCCAGTCGATCGCGCCCGATCGTCCATCATCATTGACTCCCTGCAATGGCTGGATTGGGGCCCAGCTTCTTAACCCTCAGGCGATCGAGGGTTGGGCATCGATCCTGACAGACACCGGGCGCGATCGGAGCGCCCCTTTTGGCCCTCCAATAATTGCATGGAGCGCGACCCCAGGGGTAGCAACCGGTGATCGGGCGGCGGAATTGGTCGCTCAGAACGATCGACACTCAGGATCCTGAGCACTGCGAATCTATTTTGCGAATCTGTCCAGTTTGCGAATCTATTTTGCAAATCTGTCCAGTTTGCGAATCTGTCCAGTTTGCGAATCTATCCAGGGCCCAAAGCTCGCTTGAGCGATTAAGGCATCGGCTGTTCCGCACGGAAGACCGCTGGCGTTGGCAGGGCAGTGGAGGGCATTGCATCCCAATTGGAATAAACCACCGCCATCCAAGGCAAGGTCAGGGTTAACAGGGCGATCGTCGTTCCCAAACAGCGGGCCCAAACCGCCGAAGGGGGTTCCGTCAACATCGCCGGACGCGACAACAGAACGGGGGACGGAGGATCGTTAGATTTTGAGGCTGAGTTTAGGACAGAGGCTGAGGCCGAATTTTGGGGCGATTTTAGGGCGCGATTGGATGGAGAACGGAGGGGGAAGGCAGAATGCAAAAGCGGTTCGAGCGGACGACTACTACCGTCACTATCCATAGGGAAGTCTGAAATCAGCAATCGGATCTCCGCTGAATAAACCAGCGATCGGGGGCTGGGTTTGACCGTGGCTGCGGGTCGATCGGGCAGAAAACCCACCCCTCACAACCCAGCTCGGGCCGCCACCAGCTCGATGGGCGATCGATTCATCCAGTCAAATCGGGCCGCCGGGAGACACCGTGCCGATCATCGTAGCAAGTCCCCGGGCTGGGTTGGTGTTGGGAACTTGACTAAACCTACAATCCAGCAATTTGGGTGAGGGAAATTTCTCCCCGCAAAATTCCCACCACCAACACCAACGCCAAACAGCCCACAAAGGACAGGCCCAGCGTAAACAGAGCAAACAGTTCCCCGCCGGATAGGGGGCGATCGGTCGGATCCAAGTACAAATTGGAAGACTCGAAGGAACTGGGGGGCTGCAAATTTTGCCAGGGCTGCACCACCGTCCAGCGGGAATAGCCGATCGAGAGGTCATATTGCTCCCGGCGATCGGGATTGCTCAACACCGCATAGGCCTGGTTCAACTCCTGAAATTTGACCGTGGCGATCGGGAGCGGCAACTCGGTTGTGTCCGGGTGATAGGCCTTGCTCAGTTCGCGATATTGCCGCCGAATTTCAATCACATCCGCCGAGGGATGCAGCCCCAAAAGGTCGTAGTAGGTCATTTTGGGATCAAGAGAGCCAGACTGTGCCGTTCGATCGCCTGCCATAGTTGACGAACCCAATTTTGATGAACCCAATGCTGAATCAGGGTTAATCAACGGTCAATAGCCGCTAACCAAGATTCCGGTTTGATCGGTTTCCTGATTGTACTGTGATGGCCTCTCCGCCCTTGCTGCGGTGGTGCTACGGTGGCGCTGCGGTGGCGCTGCGGTGGCGCTGCGGTGGTGCTGTGTTGAGCGGTTAACGGGTTGCCGCTCCCAGCACCGTTTTGCCGCCCAGGTAGGGTTGCAGGGCTTCCGGCACGGCGATCGACCCATCCGGTTGTTGGTAATTTTCCAAAATTGCCGCCATCGTTCGACCCACAGCCAGCCCGGAACCATTGAGGGTGTGCAGGAATTGGGTTCCCTTTTTGCCCGCCTCCTTAAACCGCAAATTTCCCCGACGGGCTTGGAAATCGCCACAGTTCGAGCAACTGGAAATTTCTCGATATTTGTTTTGGGAGGGCAGCCAAACTTCCAAGTCGTAGCACTTTTGGGCCGAGAAACCCATGTCTCCCGTGCAAAGTTGCAACACCCGATAGGGCAGCTTCAAGGCCTGCAACACGCCCTCCGCATCCTGGAGCAATTGTTGGTGTTCTGCCTCCGAGGTTTCCGGCGACACAAACTTAAACAGCTCCACTTTGTTGAACTGGTGCAACCGAATGAGTCCGCGAGTGTCGCGCCCATAGCTGCCGGCTTCGCGCCGAAAACAGGGCGTGTAGGCGCAGTGGTAAATCGGCAACTGATCATCGGTCAAGATTTCATCGCGGTAAAGGCTGGTGACCGGCACTTCAGCGGTGGGCGCGAGCCACAGATCATCGCGATCGCACTTGAAACTTTCCTCCGCAAACTTGGGCAACTGGCCCGAGGCGGTTAACGAGGCGGAGTTAATTAGGATGGGGGGCAACACTTCCTGATAACCGGCGGCAATGTGGCGATCGAGCATGAAGCTAATCAACGCTCGCTCCAGGGCGGCCCCTTCGCCAATCAGCGCCACAAACCGGCTTTGGGCAATGCGGGTGGCCCGTTCAAAGTTCAACCAACCCAACTTTTCGCCAATTTCGTAGTGGGGCAAAATGTCCGATCGCGTGGGGATCAGTGCCTCGCCCCACCGCCGAATTTCCACGTTGTCGTCCTCATCCTTCCCGATCGGGGTGGTGGGGTCGGGCAAGTTGGGAATGGTCATCAGGGCGCTTTCAATTTGCGCTTTCAAGTCCCGTTCCTGGGGTTCCAGCTCTGCCAATTGGGCCTTCAGTTGGTTGCCTTCTTCCTTCAGGGCCGCCACTTCTGCCCCCTGGGGATCGGCCCCTTGCTTCATCTTTTGGCCCACCAGTTTGCCAATTTCGTTGCTGCGGGCCTGGAGATCATTGCGCCGCTGTTCCAAGTCACGCACTGCCCGATCGAGTTCCAAAATCGGAGCAATGTCGTATTGGCCACGGTGGTTCAGGCGTGCTTGTACATCATCAGGATTCGCACGCAGTAGCTTCAGGTCTAGCACGATCGATGGGGGCTGTTTTCAGTAATATCTTGAGGTGCAACCATTCTATCGGCTGGTTTACCCTTGCTCGATCGCCCCGGCCCATTTCTCGTTGCCTTGGGTTAATTAACCGCTGGCCCTGTTGGCATGAACGCTATCCGTTGATTCAACTGATTCAACCCAACCCTGTCTATGGATTACGAAACCGCCCGCGGCTTTTTGATTGGCCAAGGCAACGCGAGTTCTGAAAATGCCGATGCATTTTTGAATCGGCTGAAGGCAGGCAAACCCCCAATTCCCGGACAAGTTACCTCCATTCTGTTGGCCCTGAAAATGGTCTACAACGCTTTGGAAGGAACCCCCAGCCTCAGCCGGGAACTGGCCGGGCCGCTCTATCGGATTGCGGTAGAAAGTCGCGAGGCCTATGAACAGGGCGATCGACAGGGGGTGAACTGGCCGCCGCTGTTGGATGAAGACCTGGGGCGGATCGCGCGGGCCGCAGGCAGCATCTTTGCCGGAAGCTGGCAAGATTAGAACTTCAACAGCATTTCAAGAGCACAAGATTGCCGCATGACTGAGGGGAACCGTTGGGGCATCGCCATCCACACCGCCAGCGCCCAGTTGGGATTGGCTAAGGGAGACTCGCCCCGTGACATGGTGGGGCGGGTTTGGGAGCTGGGCACAAAACTATCCAGCGATTTCCACGATCGACTGTCGGAGTTTGTGTATCCCCTGCCTTGGTCGGCGGTGCAGCTTTTGGCGGTGGCGATCGGCCCCGGCGGTTTCACCAGCACCCGCATTGGCGTGGTGGCGGCCCGCACCCTTGCGCAACAGTTGGATCTCCCGCTGTTTGGCTATTCCACCCTGGCGGCGGCGGCCTGGCGACAGCGCCAACGGGCCCAACCGGGTGAATGGCTGGCGGTGCAAATGCCGGCCCGACGAGGAGAATGGCATGGGGGCATTTATGAGGTTACGGCGGCGGGCTTGGTGACCCATTTGAGCGATCGGGTCTTGGCTCCGGAACAGTGGGAAACCACGATCGCCCAGCAACCGGCTCCCTGTGTGATTGTGACGGCGGAGGCAGATTTGGGCCAAGACGCGATCGCCCTCTTGCAACTGGCCCAACAGGATTGGGCAAAGGACGTTCGGCCCCATTGGTCCACGGTATTGCCGCACTATGGCCAACATCCGGTCGATCGATAGGGCGATCAACCGCAATCTCAGCGCCATCGATCGGCTCAAATAAACGGCCCAACTTCATCAGCTAGAACCAATCAGCAGCTCCAGCCCATCAGCACAACCGCAGGCAGACCCATGGCCAATCGATCGAGCCAGTTTTCGTGCCTTTCTTGGGGCGATCGCCTCCGCCAAGCCGGGCGATCGGTGGGCAAACTTTTCCTCTCGATCGGGTTGATTGGTTGCCTAATCAGCGGGCTTTGGGGCAGCGCCTTGATCCCCGCCTGGGCCGCCACGGAACCGATCCCGCTGGCCGCGCCCGGGCCAGCCGCCCCGATTTCACCGGATGCCAGCGCCGTGCCGGCCGAAAAGGTGACCCAATTCGTGCGGGCCTATTTGCAAGTGCTGGCCCTGTTGGAGCGGCGGGAAGGAGAGCTGCGCCAAGCGGAAACCGAACCGGAAGCCAGCCGCTTGGAGCAGGAAATTGAGCTGGAGGCTTTCGAGGCGATCGAGCAGGCGGGTTTGAAACCCCAGGAATATGTGCAACTCCTGAGCTTGGCGAACAACGATCCCGATTTTGGAGAACGAATTGCAGCAAGGCTTCAGGAATTGGAAGCTGAACCCCGTTGAAATCAGCGATCTAGTTGAAATCAGTGATCTAAGTGGTCTACCTGTTGCGTCAGTCCTGATGAAGCGATCGAGCCAACAACCGATCGAGCGGGCGATTCGAGCGGGCGATTCAAGCGAGCGATTCGATCGGGCGATTAAGCCGCCGCTTCCACACAATTCAACAGCGCCGCCAAGGACTGCTCCGCCACTGCCAAATCGTAGGGAAAGGGTGGTTTCATGGGTCGGTAGTCAAGGCGATGGGCTGCTCCGTGACGCACCACAGCATTCACCACCAAACAGGGATCTTGGCTGAAGTTCAAAGCACCATGGGGCACACCGGGCGGAATGGTTAAAACCACCGGCACACGATCGCTCAAAGGAATGTATTGATAGCGACGGTTTTGCAACACCACCATCACAAAACTGCCCCGCACCACCAACAATTGATCGGTCTGAAATCGATGCACAAATAAATCATCCCGCGCCATGGCTGGCACTTGCACCAACATTGTTTCATGGCAGGATTGGGGCGTGTAAAACTCTGCCATTCCCGACTTCATGGAGTCGAGCCGCTTCACTTGGATTGTTTGAGAAAGTCCCATGATCTGTACCTCAAGAGCATTTGAGCGATCGATCACAATGGCGCTGGCGGTTAGTCTAACGCATTTTTTAAAAAGTCGTGGGAACTGGTTTTTTCTGGCTAATTTTTAGTTTTTGATCTTTTTGATACAAAATTTCCATTGACCCAAGATCTTTCAGCAAAATTCTTAGGCGAAACTTTCCCGTTAAATGCCAACACAGGCTCTGGGTCAAAGCTCAAGATTCGCGCCCCCCAAAAGGTCAGCAAAGGCATGACATAAGCCACGCAATGGTAAACATCGGGGAGCAATTGATCGCGATTGATTCTGAAGGTTTTCTAAAAAGTCTGCTGAAGATTCTGGGGCGTTTTTGGGAGCGATCGATAGCAAACCCCAAGCCTAGCTGTCAGTATTGGAAGGTTTCCAATCCGGTGCAATTGATACAGTCTCCGAGAACGGGTTATCGTACAAATTAATCGCGCCGCCGCCGTTGAGGCTGCCCCCTAAAAACCGTGTTTGCGAAATCTCGTCAGTCGCCATTTCGATCGCCCCATGACACCGATCGCTCCAACGCCGAGGCCACCGACTCCCCGGCCCCGCCCGATCGCCTCCATCGCCTTTGTCGTCCCTTGGCGACCTATGCCTTGCGCGGCCTGGCGATTCATCAGGATCAGGTGCTGGCCTTGGATGCGGCCCGGGGCCATCTGCTGCTGGTGGACTTGGCAACCGACTGCACTGAAGTTCTGAATGTTTATCAGGTTGGGGATTTTCTGGATGCGATCGGGCTGGCCATTGGGCCGCCGTTGGCCGGGGCTGATGTGCCTTCGGTGTGGTTCACGCGCGATCGGGAAGTGCTCGCCTGCAATTGGGGCCAGTGGGAACCAAAATCCATGTACACCCTGCCCGAGTGGGTGGAAGGGGTGGCGATTTATCGATCGACCCTATACGTGTCCTCCCAGCGATCGGGCTGTATCTATGTGCTGGATCTGAACACAGGACGTGAAATTACCCGGTTCTATGCCCCCGGAATTGGGGTAGAAAATTTGGTGGCAAGGGGCGAAGAACTTTGGGTGTGCGATCGCCTGGAGCAAACGGTTTATTGTCTCGATCGGGCGACGGGGCTGGTGAATTTCAGCGTCCTGACTCCCTACGAATCGCCCACGGCTTTGGCTTTTGATCAAGCGGGAACCCTCTGGGTGGCCTACTCGGGCGAAGAACCCTACATCCGCGACAACCCCAACGATCCGGAACCCCTGCAAGTGGCGTTCCGCGATCGGGTGACGATCGGCCCCCTGGACTATGGCTTTTATCCCGATCGGGGCTATGCCCTCTCCAACGGCTACCGGATTGAGATGTTCTATGTGGAAGAACTGTCACCCTTGGAAGGGGTGGATTTCAGTCTGCTGAAGGATTTGGAGTGGCGCATTTCCTTGCCGGCCAACACCGATCGGCAAACGGTGCAAAGCGTCGAACCCGTGGGGATGCCCTTTGAAATTGAACTGTTGCCCGACGGTCAGCAGGTGGCGGTCTTCAAATTTGGCTCGATCGAGCGGGGTGAAGGGCGGCTGTTTGGTTGGAAAGCGATCATCGATGTGCGGGGCATTCGCTACCAACTCACGCCGCCGGATGTGGAACGGTTGCCCTCCCTGGCGGACTGTCAATTGCCCGCAGACTACACCGAAAAATATTTAGTTGATAACGACAATTTGGCGATGGATCAGCCTTCGGTGCGGGCGGCGGCCCGCGAGGCGATCGGCACCGAAACCAACTTGCTGCGGCAAATGTTGGCCATTCGGAACTATGTGTACGATCGCCTGGGTTATCGGATTCGTCGCAGCATTGAACCGCCCGATGCGGTGCTTGATCGCGGCTATGGCTGTTGCGGTGAATATGTGGGCGTGTTGCTGGCCCTGTCTCGGCTGAATGGCATCGCCACCCGCACCGTAGGTCGCTACAAGTGCCCACAACCGGCCGATCGCACCCAAGTGGCGCTCTATCCCGACTACAACCACGTTTGGCTAGAGTTCTTCATTCCCGGGTTCGGCTGGGTGCCCATGGAGTCCAACCCCGACGACATCCAAGAGGGCGGCCCCTATCCCACTCGCTATTTCATGGCCCTGCCTTGGAACCATGTGGAAATTGCCAAGGGATCTCGATTCCAAGGAATCCAGTTGGGCGGGCAACCCTTGGCGGAGTTGTCGGATCTGAAGGTGGGTGACTTGGCGCTCAACCATGTGCGGTTCCGAATTTTGGAAGAGCTGGATCCACTCGATCGCCCCTAAAGTCCACGGCATCCGCGAGATCTCGTGTAGATCTCATGGGGATAGATCTACACGAGATCTGCATCGGATCCACAGGCTCCATTTTTGCGCTGATACTTGCAAGTGATTGGCAAGAAGCAAGCGAACGTCATAGGATGACCTGTGGCTGACCTTGCCCTTTGCCTTGTGGATTGCCCGACCATGACCGACGCTGCCGCCCGTTTGGATTTGGCCATTTTGCATTTAGACTGCGTAACCCGTCGCTATCAAACCGGGCCGGCTGCGGTCGATCGGGTAACGCTGACCCTGATGCAGGGCGAACTTCTGGCATTGTTGGGCCCCTCCGGCTGCGGCAAAACCACCTTGCTGCGACTCATTGCCGGGTTGGAAATGCCGAATGAGGGGGCGATCGTGCTGTCAGGGCGGCCCGTGGCGGGGCCGGGCGGTTGGGTTCCGCCGGAGCGCCGCCAACTGGGCATGGTCTTTCAGGATTACGCCCTATTTCCCCACCTGACCGTGGCCCAAAATGTCGGCTTTGGGCTAGATCGATTGCGGAAACAGGCTCCCCAGGCATTACACGATCGGGTGGCCGAGGCGATCGCCCTGGTGGGATTAGAAGGCCTGGAAAAACGCTATCCCCACGAACTGTCGGGCGGCCAACAGCAACGGGTGGCCCTGGCTCGATCGATCGCCCCGCAGCCGTCCTTAATTCTGTTGGATGAGCCGCTGAGTAATTTGGATGCCCGGGTGCGCCAACGGTTGCGCCAGGAAGTGCGAGCCATTTTGAAACGAGCCGGGGCCGCCGCCGTTTTTGTCACCCACGATCGGGAAGAGGCTATGGCGATTGCCGATCGGGTGGCCGTGATGCGTCGGGGCCAAATCGAGCAAATCGACAGCCCTGAAGGTCTCTATTGGGAGCCGGATTCCCGGTTTGTGGCCGGGTTTGTGGCAGAGACTAATTTCCTGATCGCCACCCGATCGGCCCAAGGTTGGCAAACGGAATTGGGGCTAATTTTGCCGGAACAACTGGGCAACGATCCCCCGGGCGATCGGGTGGAGCTGGCGATTCGCCAAACGGATGTGACCCTGGAAGCCGATCCCCAAGGCCACGGCCAATTGCTGGAGCGCCAATTCCTAGGACGGGAATATGTTTACCTGGTGCAATTGCCCAGCGGTGAGCGGTTGCAAGTGGTCACAGACTGGCGGTGCAAGCTGGAACCGGGCGATCGGGTGCATCTCAAAATCACCAGCCCCCGATTGCGGGCCTTCCCGATCGGCCCAGACTAATCCCGCTTCGCAACTCACGCGATTCAGCCAACCTAGGCCGCTTGGGAGGGTTGATCGATCGGGGAGACTTTGTGTTGGTCGATCGCAGCCTTGCATTGGTCGATCGAACCCCGATCGCGCAGTTGGGCCACCAAAGCACCATAGGCCCGCTCATTTTGTTGCAGCAGCGTCTTGGCTCGCAAAATCGACAAATTCATTTGGGCGGTGGCATTGGGGCGGTTGCCTTGGCCCTGGGTGCTGAGTTGGGCCCAAAGGCTCAGGAGTTTTTGGCGATCATCACTGCCGCCTTCCGCGTTGCCATAAACCAACTGTTCAGCAGCAATGCCCGCCATCCAAACGGTGGCGTAGTGGCTGAGAATGCGGGCCGGCACTTCACCGCGATCGAGCCATTGGGCCAGTTCCTGATCGGCAAATTGCACCCCACCGGAACCGGGATAGCCCTGTTGGAACGCTTCCCAAGCATTGAGGGCATAGCCAGAAACGGGAATTTCCAACAAGTGGGCCACCAAAAAATGGCCCGCCTCGTGGTGCAAAATGCGATCGCGGTGGGCCGTCGATCGGTTGGCAAACCAGTCCACCAGCAACGTGCCGCCCCGACCTTGCCACCCAAAGCGATCGACCGCCGCCAATCCCAAAAAGCCAGCGGTGAACAGGGCTGGCACTTCCGCCGGGAGGGCAATCAAGGGGCCAAACAGGCTAGACAAGGTGACCACAAACACCCCGATCGCAACCAGATTGAGCGTGATGTTTCCCATAGCGGCGGTGGCAAAGCGGCCAAAAACGGTATAAAGAACAGTATTTGTAGCTTAATAGTTTTTTCATAGAAACCCCTATCATGAGCGGAATTCCCCAGGATTTAGCCGAGGCGATCGCCCAAGCCCGCAGTGCCACCCTTGCCGCTTTGGATGAGGGGCTAACGCTCATTCAGGTGGAATTGGTTTTGCCGGAGCTGAAAGTGATGCCCGTGGCGGAAAGTTTCCTCGCGGCCTTGGAACCCTGGGGCGATCGGCTCAAAATCTTTTTTCCCGATGCGGGGGCGGCCGCCTTGGCTCGGCGCGATTGGGGCGATCGCCCTTTTCGGATCACCGATGTGGGATCGGGGCGCACTCCCATGACCGGCAAGGTGCAACCGGAGGATGGCATCTTTTTGTTCATTGAACCGTCGGCCGTGGAAGTGACTCAGGTGGAGCAACTGTGCCAAGAGGCGGGCGATCGACCCGTGATTTTCCTGAATCCTCGGATGGAAGACCTGGCGATCATTGGCATTGGCTATGCGGGCCGGCAACTGCGCGATCGGTTCTTAAACCGAATTGTCACGGCCTATTATCTGCGCCCCATTGAAGGAGCAGCCGTGCGCCGGGCTTTCCCGGGCCAGTGGGAAGTGTGGCTGGAACCCGCTGACGAGAATGCTGATTATCAATTGGTGGCCACCCGTCCCCAACGGCCCGCTGGCGAGGCCTTGGATGAAATCTTGCTGCAAGCCACTGGCGGTGAGGACACCAACAGCGCCAACGCGGCCGTGAATGCGGCGGCCCAGCGCCAAGGCTTCCTGGGGCAATTGCAAAATTTCCTGAAGGCCCTCAGCAACTAGACCTTCCGCAGTTCGGGCTTTTGCCATTGGGTTAATCAACGAACTGAAGATGAGGGGAACGGGAAGCGGGTTTGAACACAAGCCATCGGTTCGATCGAGTCCGGCCGCGATGGCTGATTCTTCTAACCCCAACCCACCCGGACAAGGGGTTTAAACCCCTTGTCCCCACGATCGATCTGCCCCCTGCGATCGAACAACGGCAGCTCGATCGGTTGGATCGGCTCGATCAGCTACATTCGTCACCGTAACTTGTGACGATTCTCACGGGCGATCGTGGATCAGGTATTAAGCGGTCAAAACCCGATGGCGCTAAGCTGTAAGTCGAATTAACGGCGGTCTGCGAAAAAATCCCCCATCAGATCGCGATCGTGAACTGGCATGTTGGGGCGATCGCACGTCAAGATAATAGGTATGGATGCGACTTCAGCGACTCGAAAAATTGTCATTGGTGATGTCCACGGACAATACGATGGCTTAATGCACTTGTTGGGCTTGATTGCACCTGGCCAGGATGATCAGCTCTGCTTTGTGGGTGATTTAATCGATCGCGGCCCCAAAAGTGCCCAGGTGGTGGATTTCGTGATGCATAGCCCCTACCAATGCTTGCTGGGGAATCACGAACGCATGTTGCTGGACATTTTGCACGAGGGTCAAGTGCTGCAACAACCGCTGCAAGCCTGGCTCTTCAGCGGTGGACAAATGACCCTGGTGAGCTACCAAGATTTTTATGGCGAGCCGGGAATTCCCCACGCGCACTTTGACTGGATGCGATCGCTCCCCCTCTACGTTGATTGGGGTGACTATTGGATTGTCCATGCGGGGGTGGATCCCACTTTGCCCCTAGATGTGCAAGGCATTCAGCAATTTTGTTGGATCCGTGACTCGTTCCACAGCTTCCCCCAGCCCTACTTCAACGACAAAACGATCGTGACGGGCCACACCATCACCTTCACGCTCCCGGGCATTGAACCGGGGCAATTGGCTCGGGGGCCCGGCTGGCTGGACATTGACACCGGAGCCTATCACCCCCGCAGCGGTTGGTTGACGGGCGTTGACCTCACTCAGCAAATGGTCTACCAGGTCAATATTTATCGCAGTGAAACCCGAATTCGGCCCCTGGCGGAAGCGACGATTTCGATCATGCCAGAGGCCGTGGTGGGTCGATTCTAGGGGCGATCGCCTGTTTTCAGTGCCCGTTTTTAGCGCCCGTTTTCAGTGCCTGGCCGTTAGCGCAGGGACGATCGCACAAATCCTTGATATTCCGCATTGTCCAGCCCCATGCCATTGCTGCCATTGGGGCCAATCAGTTGCAGCAATCGCGCCACCCGTTCATCACTGTTGGGGTGAGTGCTGAGGATGGCAGGCGGTTCCCGCCGACTACGAAGTTTTTGTAAAAAGCTGGGCAACCCGATCGGGGCATATTGGGCCCGTTGCAGCAGGGTCACCCCCACTTGATCGGACTCAAATTCCGCTTGGCGACTGCGGGGCAAATTTAACGCCAACTCCACACCCAGGCTGGTGGCCCGGCGGCGATCAAGACCCGTGGCGCTCAAAATTCCGTCCGACAGGGCCCGGCTCCGCAGGTTTTTGACCACATGGCGCTCGGTGATGTGGCCAATTTCGTGGGCCATCACGCCAGCGAGTTCCGCTTCGTTTTCGGCCGCAACCATCAGCCCCAAATTGACATAAACAAAACCGCCCATGGTGGCAAAGGCGTTGATATCGCGGCTGTTGACCACCCGAAAGGTGTAGGGAATGTTGGGGCGGCTGCTGACGGCGGCGAGGCGCTGCCCGATCGAGTCCACCAGCCGATTGAGGGGACTGTTATTCACCAATCGTAATTGGCGGCTCAGTTCCCGATCGATCTGTCGCCCTAAATCCACTTCTTGGGCATCGGAAAGATTCGAGAGTTGATAAACTTCAAAGCCGCGTCGGAGCAGGTCTAACCAATCGACCGCTTGGACGATCGGTGGTGTGCTGAGGGTGGTGATCACGGCCGCACAAAGGGCCAGCAAACCGTAAATCCAGCGGCGCGATCGCCCGGAGGTGAGGAAAGTCATAGCTTCAGTTCCTTTGCCGATCCCTTTTCCCATCTATCATTGACCGGGATGCCTCAAAACTGCGGGATTCGATCGGCCACTGACGCGATCGACCAATCCTGAACTAGGCTGCTCTGAATGACGGAATTTCCCATTCTCAAGATCCAACGACGCTGTACTTTGGAGATAGAAATCAGCAGGGGTGCATTAGCGGTCGAAATTGCCCAAATTCAACCATTCTCATCGCCAACATTTTCCACCTTCAGCATTTCCAGCATTCTTCAGCATTTCCAACATTCTTCAGCATTGAAAATTCCCAGGATTCAGCATTTCCAGGATTTAGCATTTCCAACACAAGGGTTAACCAACAGCTAGGCAAGGATTGAGGTATTGGCGTGGAAACAGCGGAGCAAGCAAATCAGCAGGTGAACCCAATCCAAATCACCTATCCTGAGAAAACGGTGCATCGAGCCGCGCGTGCTGTCCGTTGTGCGCCGTTTGGGGTGAAGTTCTACGAGTCCATGCGCAGTCGCAGTGTGGCGATCGCGGAGTTGGTGGGTGTGGCGGCTGTGCAACAATCAATGACCCGATCACCCTTGGGCGAGTTGGCCGCAGAAAACGAACTGATGTGGCTAATTCAGGTGGGGATGTTACGACGGGAGGTTGATGGTCAAGGCTTGACCGATCGATTCCGGCTCACGCCCCTGGGGTTTTTGTTGCTCGATCGGTGGCAGGCGAACCCCGCCGCCTGGACTCAGGGCCGATGGGGCGATCGCCTGCGGAATGGTCTGTGGCGCTGGGGACGATGGCCGCTCTAAGTTTCGGTCTCTCGTGATCATTGCTCAGTTTCAGCTTCCAGTTCTGTCGCCCGGCTTCGGCCCGGATTTCGACGCGAACTTCGGCATGAATCCTTCCCCGCCGTGGTGAAGGCTCTTGCCCCTTAAAACATTTCAGTAATCGCAGTATTTGGGATAACCGATCGTTTATCGGTTCCGAAGTTGAAGTTTATGGACACACAGGCTCTCAAAGCAATTTTGCTGATCGGCACAGGTAACGCGGCCGGGAAGTCGCTGTTGGCTTCGGCGCTCGGTCGGCTGCTGTATCGACGGGGCCTGAAGGTGGCTCCCTTCCAAGCCCAAAGCACCTCCTCGATGCTCTACACCACCAACCAAGGGGAACAAATCGCCTATTTCCAGGCGGTGCAAGCCTGGGCGGCCCGCACGGAACCCCAAGCGGATTTCAATCCCCGCTGTTCCGGTGATCAGTCTCCGGAACGGGTCTGGGCGGTGCTCAAACAATCCCTTGAGCGGTTAACCCAGTCCTTTGATGTGTTGGTGGCCGATGGGGTGGGCAGCCCGGCCGATGCGTATTTGACGGGGCAGGATGTTTGTAACTTGCACTTGGCGCAAACCCTGAATGCGCCTGTGGTGTTGGTGGTGGATGCCGATCGGGGGGGCTGGTTGGCCAGCGCGATCGGGACGTTGGAGCTGATGGATCCAACCGAAAAAGCATTGGTACGGGCGATCATCATTAACAAATATCGGGGCAATCCCGATCGGCTCAAGCCCGGTCGCGATTGGTTGGAACAGCGCACCGGAATTCCCGTGGTGGGAGTTATGCCCTGGCTCCAGAACCTCTTCCCCTCGCCTGAGTCGATCGACCTGTTTGCTCGCCGTCGTCGTCAATCGGACATTGAAACCACGATCGCCGCCGTGCGCTTGCCCCACATCGCCAGCTTCAGCGATCTGGATCCGCTGTCGGCCGAGCCAACGGTTTCCCTTCGCTACATTGATTTGGGTCAAGAATTGGGCTATCCCGACGCGGTGGTTTTGCCGCGATCGAACAACCTAGCCGAAGATCTCCAGACCCTGCACCAATCCGGTTTTGCGGAAGATCTCCAGCAATACGCGATCGCGGGCGGCACTATTTTGGGCATTGGCGAAGGATTCCAGATGCTGGGTCGCCAGGTGGTGCAACTGCAAGGGCTAGACACCGCTTCCCAGGAACTGATGGGACTGGATCTGTTGCCCATCTCCAGCATCACCACAGGCGACTGGATCGATCGGGAACGCCAGGCCACCTCCAACTATCCCCAAGCGGGCTTGCCGGTCACCAGCCGTGAATTTCGCCAAAGCTACACCCAAATTTTGGACAGCCAAAGCGTGCAGTCCCTCTTTGACGATGCCAAGCTGGGCGTGGTGTCCAGCAGCCAACTGGTTTGGGGAACCTATCTGACGGATATTTTTGATAGCAGTCCTTGGCGGCGGGCTTGGCTCAACCGTTTGCGCCACCAACGGGGTCTGTCTTCCTTGCCCACGGGAATTCCCGACTACCGGGAGCACCGGGATATGTTGCTGGACTCACTGGCCGACGATGTGGCGGTCAATATCAATCTCGATCGACTCTGGGCCGCCATCGGCCTTCACTTTAAATAACGCAAAATAACGCAACAGAATGAGCGATTCAAGACGCGGCTCAGGGTGTTGCTTCAAAAAATGGGTGACCTGGGATTCGAACCCAGAACCAGCGGATTAAGAGTCCGATGCGCTGCCGTTGCGCCAGTCACCCTGGTTGCTTGTGGGTCAAGCTTGTTTATATTGCCAAAGATGCTGAAAAAGTTCAAGCACCTTTGCCAGAATTCACCCAGAATGGGAATGGAAAACACGATCGCCCCCGCCAAGGATCGCGATCGGCCAGCAAATTAGCCCCTCAGTGGCGAGATTCTCAGGTGCTAGACCCTCAAGCGCTAGATTCTCAGCCAGAGCACGACAAGGTTAGTTTGCCGTTTCCAAGCTTGGCATTTCCCGATCGGCTCATCTCCAGCATCCGCCAACCCCCGCGCACCCCGTCCAATCCGCTGCCCGATCGTCCCTTGGCAGCCGCTGGTGGTGATGCCCAGTGGCGAAAAGCGACCAGTTCCGCGATCGGGGCCCCGCAATTCGGGATGAGTGATACCTTGGCTAGAGTTGGCATTCACGGCGGCGAGTTGGGAGAGCAAGGTTATGAGCGATCGCGATGGGTCCGGCATCTTGGCCAGTCCCGAGGTTTCCAGACTCAATGCTGAAATCGATCGCCTTAATGCCCACAACGCTGCCCTTCGTCTTCAGCAGGAACTGTTGGGCAGTTGGATCGTGACAGCCCGAATGACCACCGCCACCGGCTTGGTGTTGCGGGCCCTGACTCAACAGATCTTGGAAGCCCTGCAATCCCTGTGCCAGGCAGAACAGGGCAGTATTTTTCTCCTCGATGAGCACCTGCAAGCCACGGAATGTTTGTTGGCCCGAGGCTCCACCATTCGGGAGCAAAAGCGAGAAATCGTTAACCAAATTCTGAAAGAAGGGCTGGCAGCCTGGACGATCCAGCACCGACAAATCGCGATCGTGATGGACACCATGACCGATGAGCGGTGGTTGCAACTGCCCAACCAACCCTACACGGTGCGATCGGCCCTTTGCATCCCCATCCAGCGCGGAAAACGGCTGTTGGCGCTGGCCACCCTCATGCATAGCCAACCGCACCACTTCACCCCCTTGCGTGTGGAGCAGGCCCAATTTGCCGCCGACGCGATCGCCCTCAACTTAGAAAACGCCTTGCTCTATGACCAGCTCACCAGCAGCCTAAACGAAAGCAAAGAGGATCCCCTCAGCCACGAAGCGCCGTCCTTTGGGGGCGAGTCCAACGCCTTGCCCTCCTTGGCGAACCCCTTTGAAGACTCGATCGCCAGCTCCAACATTCTCCCCAGCAGCATCCAAAGTGCGGTCAACGCCAGCGAAGCCCGCGGCCTTGAAGAAACCGGCCTTTACATCACCACCGCTGAAGGGCGATTACGTTACGTTAACCGCTGCTTTGCTCAAATTTTTGGCTATCGGCGGCGCGAATTGGCACGGGTGGAGTCCATCCTGGATTTAATTCCCGTGGACTATCAAGCCATGCTGGTTCACAAGCTGGAAGACTGCATTCGCGACAATCAGCGCCCCTTAAGCTGCTTGCTGCCGGGACTGCATCGATCGGGGCGGTTGATTGGCCTCGACTTGTACGGTGAGCGGATTCACTTTTCCGGCGAACCGGGCGTGATTGGCATGGTGCGCCGGGTCGATTCATCGCCCTATCGCACGGGCAACACCGTTTAAGGAGAGTTGTTGAATTAGCCAGTGGTCTACGGGTCAGGTGGGCAATAATGCCCACCCTACCGGCTGTTGATTAACCCTTGACCCGATCGCGCCCCGGAGTCGTGGTGGTTAGTAGTGGTTACCTACTTTGCGGTGGTGAACGGCCGTGAGGGCATTTTCCTTCGAGACCCGACCGTTATCCACGGCGCTGTAGACCAGCCAGTGATCCCCGCAATCCATCCGGCTGCTGACCTGGCATTCCAAATAGGCCAGCGCGTCGCTGAGGATGGGGGAGCCGTTGATGGCTTGCTGGGTTTCCACGCCAGCAAAACGGTCTTCACCGGGGCCAAACCGCTTCAGGAAGTGCCGCATCAGGTGGCCGTAGTTGCCCTCTTCCAAGATGTTCAGCACGAAGCGATCGCCCACTTGCATCAGCGACTCGATCGCCCGGTCTTTGGCCACCGCGATCGTAATTCCCAGGGGCTGGAAGCTGGCTTGCACCACCCAAGAGGCCAACATGGCGCTGGCCACATCGCCCTTCTTGGCCGTGATGATATACAAGCCGCCGCTCAAACGACCCAAGGCCTTATCCAAATCGGAATCTAGGGACTTCATTTGCTTGACGGTCTCTTTAACCATCAATGCCTGGCCCAAGTCCGTGCCCGCTTCTTCGCAAAGTTGGTAAGTGAACGCTTGGGGCTTGGTGCTAATCCGAATTACGTCAAAGGCTGGCTTCAGACCCAAATCCCGGAAGCGGTTGAACAGGGGATAGCTCGGCTCGTCTTGGCCACCGCCAGACTCAAACACACCAATCCGCTGCTTGTTGTTGGCCACGGTCAAGATGGTGCCGATCGCCGCTTCGCATTCCCCTTGGGGCGGTGCAGCCAAAACCAGCGCCACCGATCGCTCCACCAATTCCCGCAACTCCTGAGGATCAGCCGCTTTCAGATCCATCATTTCCACAGCCACGCCGGTTTTGGTGATCCCCTTGGCGATCGACTGGGACAGCCGATCGCTGTAGCCATAGTCGGACACATAGAACACGGCGGCAGTGGTTTCCGCTTCGGCCTTGGTTTGGCTCCAGTGGCGATAGCGACCGGTGAGTTCAACCACGTTGTGGCGCAACAGGGGGCCGTGGCCGGTGGCGATCGTGTGGTAGCCGGGGAGGGCATCCATCCGCTTCATGGCTCCCAAGACCGATCGAGCATTGGGGGCCATCAGGCACTCGTAATAGAACCGAAAATCCGGCTCGATCGCCCCTAAATCCGCATCAAACAGGTCATCGCTGCAATAGTGCATCCCAAAGGCATCGCAGGTGTAGAGGGTCTGCGTCCCGTGGTCATAGGTAAAGATCGTGTCTGGCCAATGGAGATTGGGCGCATTCAAAAACTCCAGCACATGCCCTTGGCCCAAATCCAGGCTCTCGCCGCTTTTCACCAGCAGTTTGCTGAAGGGCTGGTGAATCAGATTTTCCAGAAACTGAATCGCCACCTTGGAAGCCACCACGGTGATATTAGGATTCAAGGCCAGCAGATCCGCCACCAAGCCGCTGTGATCCGGTTCCGTGTGGCTCACCACCAAGTAATCGATCTGGGCCGGGTCGATCGCGCCCTTCAGGGTATCCAGATAAAGTTGGCGAAATTTGGCGTGGGAGGTGTCCACCAGGGCCACTTTGTCCCCGCGAATCAGGAAGGAGTTATAGGTTGTGCCGTTTTGCAGGCCAAATTCAATATCAAAGCGATCGCGATCCCAGTCCAGCGATCGAATCGTCAGGGTTTGGGCGGCAATCTCGGCGGTTTGAATCGTCAACCGCTTCTCGGTTTGCGGACGTTCTGTGGCGACAACCATGCTCGCACCTCCTGGGCTTGACCGATCTGGATGGGGGATTTGTTAAGTTGTTTTACCTATCTTGACACAAGGGATACAGAAATACGGGGCGATCGGGCGGAGCGATCGTTTGCAGTCATGATGCTGAAAATTGACATGGCTTATATATGAATCTAAGAATTTCCAATTTTTCTGATGTATTACGCCTTTAAAATGATTTAAATCAGGTGAGCTGACATCCAAAACCTTGCTTTTACTGTTTGCGGCTAATGGATTAACAAGCTTCGTAGGTGTGACTCTGCGTCGGCTAACTGGATTACTGCAATACCTAGCCCCAATCATTATGATATTGACCAAGGCTGGGTTGTGCCCTTTGAGCTTTTCATAACGAGCCACGTCTTTGAATTCCTTTGAAAAGTGAATTTTGTTTTGTGCTATCTTGGAAAAAACTAGAACTGCAACCTGTAGCTCCATCAGCTAAAGCTAGTCATTCAATCAACGGATATGAGTGGATTTCATAACAGTCAAAGCCCGCGTCGAATCCCTGTTGAGCTTTCAGACAAGACAATAATCTATGTGGAAGTTGAGACTATTGGAGATCAGCCTGTCTCTTCGTCCAAGGCTTCTATCAAAGGTGTAATGCAAAAGCTTGAGTCTCTGGCTAAAGATTTAGGAGATAGCGTAAAGCAAATATCAGATGTTGCATGCCCTGATGAAATCAGTATTGAAATGGGACTTGAAGCATCCTTGGAAACAGGAAAGTTGTCAGCAATCCTTGTACAAGGTGGTAGCAAAGCGAACTTTAAAGTGACTATGAAATGGAATCTTGAGCGGTAACCAAACAAAGAACTTCTTAAACTAATCCGATGTCACTTGATAAACTGCAGCTATCCACAGTCAAGATAGAGACTAATAATTCAACGGGAACTGGCTTTTTTATAGGCTCTAATCATATTCTGACATGTGGCCACGTCGTTGCATCATCATTGGATGATATATCGTTTACCTGGAGAGGTGAAAGGAGAAATTGGAAATGTTCTATTAAAGAATTTCATGATCGCGATGATGATGAAACACTGAGCTGGCTAGACATAGCAATTTTAGAAATCGATTTTCAAAAGTCCTTAAACACTCCGCCTCCTTCTATAGATTTAGAACTCGATGACCCTGAGCCAGGCGACAAAATTTACACGTTTGGATATCCGTCAGCAGACTATAGTCAACCCAATGAAGGTGAAGCTAGTTTTTTGATTTATGAGGGGCCATATTATGAAAAAGAGTGGGGAAATACAGCATACAAATTAAAAGACTCAGATATTCAGCCGGGCATGAGTGGATCCCCCCTTTATCGTAAACATGTAGATCGTGTTTGTGGGATAGTTCAGCTATCAAGACAATTCGGAGGTGCAAGAGGGTTGGCAGTGTCAACTCTCGTGAAATATGTGCCTTATATCCTTGAAATCAATAAAATAGCAAAACGTCAACAAAAAATCTGGTTCGAGTTTCCTAAGATTCGGCCTGCTGATATTAACTTAAACAAAAAAATTTCAAAAAGACTACCAATGATTTATTTTTTGGGAATTAATGCTTTTTCTCACTATATGTTGTCTAAAATGATTGTTTGGAATCAATATAGTGATTGTCAACTACCTCATAGAGTTGCTATTCGTTTGATTTCTTGTTCTCACTCGATCCATAAAATCTCTGAAGAAATTAATAATGTTCTCAGTGAACTCGACGATAAGTTTCGACGAAACTTTGGGAGAAGACAAGATTTTGAAGATTTAAGTATTGAAATACAAACTTATATGCTCATTACAAATTTCATAGCCAATTTTTCTTGTAAAAGAACTGATTCTTATGGAAGGATACTAGACATTCTAGATACGTCGCGACAGAGGTATGATTTCCTCGACCAAAATCTTGATTCAGAGACTGATTTGGTTCCGATAGTATCCAAGAAACTGGTGTTCTGGGATAGAAAAGAAATTTTTAGAAAATCAAAACAAAAACTGCTCTCCAATCTGTCGGGCTTGGGTCTACAGGCAGAAGTAGTTCAATTTTCAAAGTTGAACGATATACTGCAGCAGTTATATAGCCTTAGAGAGGTTGATTCTTCTATTCATGAGAAACAATGGACTGAGTTGGTGCAGCTTAAGGTTAATGACTTTATCACTGAAAATTTAGTAACACTATCCTGGGTAGAGATATCTTTACTCAAAAAGGTTGAACTTTTACTTTGTGAAAAATTCTTCCAAACCCAAAAGGAAAATTATCATTTGTACGCTGAAATTAGTCAGTACTGTGGACTAATAGACCCGAATACAACAACCTATCACTGGAACGATAGCTGCTTTCATCTTGATAAGCTGAAATGGTTGCTGATGGGACAAATTATTCGAGTTCGACGCGGAGAAGCTTCAGACGTAACGATTCGGGGTGTGGGTTTAAAGGAGCATCAGGCTATTCTAGATAACTATGAAGCACACCAGTTGAAGAAGTGTGGTATCTGCCACAAGAATAAAGCCTAAACTTTAGAGACAAACCTAAGCAGGCTGTCTCTAGCACTAATTGTTACTGTGGCTTAGAATTGTCGATCACGGCGTATTGGACTTTATAGGAAGACTTCACCGCCTCGATCGTGGCGGCCATCAACGCTTCAAAGGGATCCTTGGGTTTGTCAGCAGCGGCGATCGGGCTGCTTGCGCCTGCCAGGAACTTTGCCGGATCCGTCACCACCCAACCTTGGGCCGTGAGCTGACGAACTTCAAAGTGCAAGTGCGGCCCCGTGGACATGCCCGTGCTGCCCACCCGACCGATCACTTCCCCTTGCTTAACCGTAGCTCCCGGCTTCACAAAGATTTCCGATAAGTGACCGTAAAGGGTCTTTTGCGTGTCGCCATGATCCAACACCACCGTTAGCCCATAGCCCCCCAAAAAGCCCCCGATCGAGACCTTGCCATCCAACACCGCCACCACGGGCGTGCCCAAGGGAGCCGAAAGGTCAGTGCCCGCATGAAAGCGGCTGTAGCCCAGGATCGGATGCACCCGCCAACCAAAGGAGGAGGAAATTGGAGCCAGGCTGGTGAGCGGAAACAGCATTTTTAGGTTGCCATTGCCCAACAGGCCCTTGGGGCGACCGCTGCGGAAATAGTAGCTGTTGGCATCGAAGTTCACGCCGTTTAAGCCCACGGTTAGGGGGCCGATTTTGACGGAGATGGGCGATTGGGCCGGCAGGGCACTGCCCACGGAACCAAGGCGCATGGGGCTGCCCATTTGGAGGTGGGAACCCCGATCGCCCGTGGGAATAGCCACAATTCCGGGGTGGCCAGCTTGGCCGGGTTGCCCAGGCGATCGGGTCACGGTGCAACCGGCGCTGAGGCGGCCGCCCACACTGGCGCAACCGGTGGAGCGTTCTGTGAACTGAATTTCGCTGGGCGGGGCCTGGCGTTGGGTGGCTCCCAAGTTGAAATCATTGGACTGGTCGATCGGGCCGCGGCTGGTGGAGCGCTCTTCCGGGGAGGGGGCCAGGCGAGGAACGTTCGGCAGTTCCCGTTGGGGAGTCCGTTCCACAGCCGGTGCGGGCCGCTCAATTCGGGCTGGGCGATCGGGATTCGCGGCGGGCTTCGGTTCCGGCGGTGCGGCGGGTGCTTCCGGGGCCAAGTCTGCGGAACCGCCGCTGGGGGCCGCGTCGATCGCCCGGATTGGGGTTGCCAGTCCGCCGAGCAAGCTGGTCATTGCGCCAACCCACCCGAGACCTTGCAAAATGCGACGGCGACGGCGTTGGAGACGGGTGGGGAAGTTGGGGCGGTGGTTCATGGCGCGGTTGGGAGCGCAATGCATGGCGTAATGGGACGGGTACAGCAAAAACAGCGTGAAAGACCTGGTTCCAGAAGGAGCGCAGTGGGCTTCGGGCGGACGAGCCGCTGGGGAAGCGTCACCGAGCCTTAGACGGCGCGATCGCCCAAAATGTTCAGAAAATGTTGAGCCACGGTCTGAAATCACAGCCAAAAACGGCTGACGCACCCTTTGACCGGGGCTTTGGAGCCAGGACAGTTGCCAAAGCCTGAGGACGTTACTGCTCTCTTCAGGAATGGCAATGACGGGTCAGGGGGTTCCGGCTCAGTCCTCAGTCATGATAGCAAGGGAAAAAGCAAAAGCGCTTAACACAACCTCGCGGAAATCGAAAAGACTATTCAAGGATTCTTTAAAAAATCCGTAACCTTGCCACCATCTGGGCCGGGGGGCTCAGGCGCTTGGGGTGATCGCGCATAGCCTAACCGCACCGCGCCGGGGGGGAGATGCAGTTCCGCAGCCAGTTGATCAGAAAACTTGACCCGGAGTTCTCCGCGCGGGGTAATGCCCACGGCGATTCCGGTGCGATCGCCCACTTGCACCGATCGCCCGCAGGTTTCCAGCAGTTCCAAATAATCCGCCAAAAAACTTTCGATGCCGCCCGTTTGGAGTTGTCGATCGCCCCGGTCTAAACCCGCGATCGCCAGGGCCGCCAACTCCGCCAGCGATCGAATCGGTGGCCCACCCTCCGCAGGGAAATCAGTCGGCGGCAACAGGGGCGGGGGGGGCAGTTGACTCGCCTGATTCGCCAATGCACTGGCCCCATGTAGCGAATTAGAGCCATCAGAAATCTTGGACGAGTTCAATGAGCGATCGACCCAATGACTTGAAGGATCTAAAGGATCTAGGCGATCTACTAATTGACGATCTACTGATTGATCTGATGATTGATCCAATTGATCATGCGATCGTTCTGGAGACCCTAATTCTGGAAACTCCAATTCTGAAAACAACTCTGTGGCATTGATCCCCGTCTCGGGAACCGGATTAGCCCAATTCAACCCCAACCCCGTAACCGCGCGGGCAATCTTGCCACCCACCAATCGGGTTTCCGTCAGCAGCCCACCCCACTTGCGCCCCCGAACTACCAAATCATTGGGCCACTTCAGCGCCACCGGCACACCCCGATCTCGCAGGGTTTGCCCCAGGCCCCAAGCGGCCGCCAAGGTCAGTTGGGCCCCATCCTCCGGTAGCAACTGGGGTGCAAAATAGCGAGAGAGATATAACCCGCCCAAGGGCGACGACCATTGACGGCCCCACTGCCCCCGCCCCGCCGACTGTTGCAGCGCAATCACGATCGTCCCTGGCTGGGCCCCCGCTTGGGCCAGCTCCCAGGCCACCTGATTGGTGGAGCCAGTCTCCGCTAGCACCTGCAACCTGGGCAACCGAACACCGAGCCGCGCCGTTTCGCGCAACACGGCGGCGCTGAATTCTGCGGGGTCGATCGGGGTGGGTTTCAACACCAATGGTTTTCTAATTGCTTGCTGATTTTTGAGGTCATGCTTATGGCGATCGCCCCTTACCCTACCGCGATCGGGTCACCCAGCGGATCGCCCCCATTTCATTTCTCCAGCCCAGCCAGACAAGGGGTTTAAACCCCTTGCCCCCAGCCAGCCAGCACCAGCCATTTTTGGGATCTCTAGAATAGGGATTGAATTGACCCGCGATCGTCCGATCGCCCCGCCGATGTCGAGCTTGTCCACTGCCCAGGAGTCCACCCCTGACAGCGCGATCGCACCAGCGGCCCCCTCAGCCCAACTAACTGAGATTGTTTATCCCTCCGCCGACGGCAAGCGCATCGCCGAAACCTATCTCCATTTCAACGCGCTCATCACCGTTTTGAAGGCACTGGAATGGTACTTGCGGGGTCAGCAAGCCACCGTGTTAGCAAATCAGTTCCTCTACTACAGCCAAGGCTATCCCCGGCTGCGAGTGGCTCCCGATGTGATGTTGATTTTTAATGTGGCTCCCGGTGGCCGAGACAACTACAAAATCTGGGAAGAGGGGGAAATTCCCAGCGTTATTTTTGAAGTCACCTCCCCCGGCACTCGCCAGGAAGACCAACACCATAAACATTGGCTCTATCAACAAATGGGGGTTGATCAACAGTAATTGATTTACTAACATTCGCTAACGTATGCCAATATTTAACCATGGCATACATCCCTCTCAGAAAAGCGGTCGAATTTCTGGGATTGCATCCAAATACGCTAAGAAAGTACGCAGATGAAGGGAAGATCGAAACCATCCGAAACGAGGCGGGCCAGCGGCTTTATAACGTCGAGTCATATGGACGCAAGGCAACTCGATCTACCGTTGTTTGCTATTGCCGCGTCAGTTCTGCCAAGCAGCGGGACGATCTCGCAAGACAAGTCCAGTTCATGCGTGATCGCTACCCCGAAGCCGAAATCATCCAAGACATCGGATCAGGTCTCAACTTCAAGCGAAAAGGGTTGCAATCCCTACTGGTCAGACTCATGCGCGGCGATCAGCTCCAAATTGTGGTTGCCTGTCGAGACCGATTGTGTCGATTCGGATTCGAGTTGTTCGAGTTCATGGTTCAACAAAACGGTGGCGAACTCGTGGTTCTCGACCAATCTGTTCACTGCCCAGAATCAGAACTCACAGCCGATCTTCTCGCCATCCTTCACCTCTTCTCTCGTCGAATGCCCGGACTCAGAAGCTACCGGAAGGCGATCCAGGAAGATCCGAATCTTCCTAACCCCTGATCAAAAAGCGCTTCTGAAGCAATGGTTTGGCGTTTCCAGGTACGTCTACAACACCACAATCAAACATCTTCAGGAGCCGGGAACCAAAGCCAATTGGATGGCAGTTGCGCCCATCATCTTGGGTGCGCTACCGGAATGGGCCAAGTCCGTTCCCTATCAGATCAAAAAGATTGCGGTCAAAGATGCTTGCACGGCCGTTCGGGAAGCCAAGAAAAGCTTCAAAAAAGACGGACAAATTCGCAAGTGCCGTTTCCGCAGGCGCAAAGATCGGCAACAGACGATCTATATCCCCAAATCAGCCATCAGTGAAAACGGTGTCTATTACACCATCTTGGGAAAAGCAACCCTAAAAGAATCAATTCCTGATGGCTTCAGTGATGGTCGGTTGACACTTGCCTATGGTGAGTATTACCTGATCACCTCAACAGAAGTGCAACCCATTCAGTCCGAAAACCAAGGACGGGTGGTTGCCTTAGATCCCGGTGTCCGCACATTTATGACCTTCTTTGCTGAATCCTTCTACGGATGGATTGGCAATGACTCGAACTTGCTGATTCAAAAGCTGTGCTTCAAGCTGGATCGCCTGACTTCCAAAATTACCAAGGCTCAATCAGCCCAGAAGCGCCGCTTCAAGAAAGCCGCCGATCGCCTGCGTTCCAAGGTGCAACATCTGGTGAAAGAACTTCACCACAAAACCGCGCGGTTCCTGACTGAAAACTTTGATGTGATTTTGTTGCCCAGCTTTGAATCCTCTCAAATGGTGAGCAAATCACGTCGCAAGATCAAGTCGAAAACCGTGCGGCAAATGTTGACCCTATCGCATTACCAGTTCAAGAAACATTTAGAGTGGAAAGCTTGGGAGTTGGGCAAGATTGCCTTGACCAACATCAATGAAGCCTACACCTCTAAAACCGTTTCGTGGACAGGTGAAATCGTGAAGATTGGCGGCTCTCGGGTCATCAAGTCGAAAATCGATGGGCGATCAATGAATCGGGATCTCAATGGTGCTCGTGGGATCTTCCTACGGGCATTGGTTGATACGCCTTGGTTGAGAGACCATCTCGACTTATGTATTTGTTAGCATCCGTTAGCAAAAAAGTATCGGTACAGGAATACTGGCTGTTTGACCCCAAAAACGAGTGGATTGAGGGCCAATTACGCGGCTATCAATTAGGGCCGAGTCGCACACCGGACGGTGACCCCTGCGAGGCATACTTACCCATCACAGACAACCAAAGTGCTGTGTTGGGGTTGCGCTTAGAAGTTTGTGGGCCGCTCTTGCGATTCTTTAATGAGGCCACAGGGCAATGGCTACCGATGCCAGACGAGATCGGTGATGTGTTAGCTGAGCGCGATCGAGCTGCAGCAGAACGTGATCAAGAGCGCCAAGCCAAAGAAGCCGCCCTGGCAGAGTTAGCAGAATTACGGGAGCGCTTGCGACAACTGGAGACCGACGCATAAAGACGCATAAAAATGCATCAATTTTGTACGCATAGCGCCAATTTCGATCGCCTGAACCATCTCCCGACCCTTGAAACTTTCCAGCATTCAAGTTAGGAGAAATTGCACATTCCACCTATCATGCCAACTCAGAACCCTTGGGAGGCTCGATCGTGACTGGCTGGCATTGGCGCAACTGGCAAGGACTGCCCTATCTCACCTGCTCCCTGTTGGAGCCAATTCCCCACGGTTTTTTTACCCGGCACTTTGCCCCCCGCCCGCCGGCCGAGTTGGCCCCGGTGCTGGATGAAGCGGCCCAAACTTTCCGAGTCAAGCAGGTGCATGGCGATCGGGTGGTGGCTCCGGCGGAAATCGCAGAAATCACAGCAGGGGCCGTGCTCCAAGAGGCGACGGCCACCGCCAGCGAACAATCCACCTATCCCCAAGCCGATGGCCTGTTGAGCGATCGCCCGGGGCAGGTGATGTGGGTTTGCAGCGCCGATTGCACCCCGGCCTTGATTGCGGACTTAAAAACCGGTCAGGTGGCGGCGGTGCATTCCGGTTGGCGGGGAACGGCGGCGGCCATTGTGCCCAAGGCGATCGAGCGGATGCGCCAACAGGGCAGTCAAGTGGCGGATTTGCGGGTGGCGCTGGGCCCGGCCATTTCCGGTTCGGTTTATCAAGTGACGGAAGCGGTGGCTGAAGAGGTGGTGGCCTCGCTGGCTGTGCCCCTGAAGGAGGCCCAAGGTTGGGAACAGCCGCCCGTGTTGCCGGATCCGGAACCGGGGAAGGCGCGGTTGGATGTGCGCCAAACGATCGTCCAACAGGTGTTGAACTTAGGCCTCGATCGGGAGCAGGTTACCATTGCGCCCCACTGCACCTATTGCGAGGGCGATCGGTTTTTTTCCTATCGCCGCGACGGTACGAAGACGGTGCAATGGTCAGGAATTGTTAGCACTTGATTGATGCAAGAGGCCTAATCAATTCCGGCCAACTTCAGCAGGGCCTTCAGGCGATCGAGGTTGATCGTAATGTTCTGTTGCACGGCGGTGGCCTGTTCCGCGCCGGGCGCTAGATCCGCCGTGAGGTGATAGTGTTCCAAGCCGCCCAAGTTGCTCAGGAGCCAGTAGGTGTTTTGGCGGTGACTGGGCTGGAAAATTTCAATCACCTTCGTGCCCGGCTCTGCAAACACCAGGTTCGTTAGCCCGGCCCCATGCACCGCCACAATCACCTTGGCCGCTGCAAAGGCCGCTGCCTGATCGACCAGCGGTAGGCGGGCCGGGTCGATCGCCCGAAAGCCGAACTGTTCCAAGGTTGCAATCACCTCCCGATCGTTCAGCACTTGGCGGTAGGCGGCGCTGCGGCGGGTGATGTAGAGGCGATCGGGAAAGCGGGAAATGCGGGCCGGCTCCAAAAAGGTATCGCGCAAAAACTGATGGGCCCAGCGCGATCCCCGATAGATTCGCAACTCGGGAATCGCTGGCACTAACAGCCGATCGGCCGTTAAGTGGGGAATTCGCCCTTGAACCGGATCCACGGAACCAAACCATTCCGTATGGCAGCAGGCCACCACTTTTTCCAGGGGAATTTGCAACCGCTCAAAACTCTGGTGCTGAAAGGGCAATTCATATAGATTGACCACAAAGCGATCAATCGAGTCCCACGCAAAGCCCGATCGCCGCAACACCTCCAACCGAGGCAACAGATCAAACATCCAGTGAAAATAGGTGACCTTGCCCCAGCGCGTGGCCAAAAAAGCCACCGTTCCGGCGAAGTGTTGGGGCGGCGGCAGGTGGGGCGAACTGGCAACGATGGCGCTGTAACCCGTTGAACAGTCACGAATCACTTGATTTTGGGCATTGAACACCACGCTGCACAGGTTATCGCCCCAGGCTCGCCCCTGGGGAATCGCAACGGTGTAGGCGGCCGGCGCGTCCAAGGTATGGTCGATCGCCTGTAATTCCGGCAGGGGATCGCCCAAGCCTTGGGAATCGCGGAGGGGATGGGTTTCCGGTTCAAAGGCGGGAAGACAGTCTGTCCCCGGCAGCTCGTCCGCCACGCCCTGCCAATTGGTGGCCAGGAGGCTGGTGGCTTCCGCCAGACCATCAGGCAGTTGGCAAAACAGGCTCGGGGAAGTGGGCGATGGATCGGCCGGTGGCAATCCGGCGGCCGCCAGTACGGCTTGAATGCCGTCGTAGGCGGGCCAAAATTCCGGCTGATAGCGTAGGGCGGCCATGAAATGGTCGATCGCCCGTTGCCATTGCCCCTGTGACTGGGCCCGACGCGCCAGGGCCGCTTGGCGCTCCGCTTGGAACCAAACGCTATCGGGGGCGAGCAGACTGGCTTGATCCCAAAACCAGCAGGCCAGCCGCCACCAACCCAATTGTTGCAACAGGGTTCCCCCTTGTCGAAAGGGAATATCCAAACGTCGGCCGGCGAGCAGAATGGCTCGACCGTAGGCGGCCAGCGCGGCGATCGGGTGGTTGGCCGCTTCCAGGGTTTGGCCATAGTTGTCATACACCCGGGGATCGGTGGGGTTATCTTGCATGGCTCGCCGCCACAGGGCCAAACGATCGGGCAATGATGACCGGGGCTGGGATTCGGCATAGGCATAGTAGACCCCGCCCTGATTGGCTCCGGCGCTTAAGGCCCGTTGCCAAGCCAGGCTGGCCAGGTGGTCTTGTCCCGATCGCGCGCAGAGATCCGCCAAGGCGCACCAATCACTGGGTGGGGCCTGCGGATCCAAAGTCAAGGCCCGATCGAGGGCGGCCATGGCCGCTGGCCAATCCCCCGCCTGACTGGCCAGTTGCGACCAGCGGCGATAATCGGCGGCCGTTTCAGGAAAGTCCAAGTCCGGCGCACTCTGCAACATTTGCCAAGCCCGTTGCCATTCTGGGCGATCGGCACATTCACTGACCTGGGGAAACCAACTCCAGGGATCCTTGGCTCCCACTTGCCAGGCCCGCCGCAAACAGCGGTTACCCGTGGGGCGATCGCCCCGTTCCCGGTGGGCTTGGGCCAACCGATGCCAAGTCACGGCCCGATCGCCCCCCAGGGCCAGGGCCGTTTCTCCGGCCTTGATCGCCCCGTCAAAGTCGCGATCGCTCAGGAGCACAAAGCAGAGTGCCTCGTGCCAATCGGGTCGATCGCTCGGTTCCCAGGCGATCGCCGTCCACCAAGCGCCCTTGGCCCGCGTCCAATCCTGACGACTGGCCCAAAAGCGGGCCGCCCGCTCCTCTAAATAGGTGGACTGATACTGATTTTGTTTGGCCTCGTCGTAGGCGCGCATGGCTTCCGACCACTCGCCCATCGCCCAATACAAGTCCCCCAAAGCGGCCCAGGCTCGCCCGGCCACCCGGGGCCGCACGGCCACCAACCGTTGCACCGGTCGCCAGGCCGCCCGCCGATAGCCCGCTTGACCGTAAGTGTCCAACAGTTGCCGCACCAATTTGAAGGAGCCAGGCCGCTGGATCACCGCCGTTTCCAGCGCGGCCAAAACCGCTTCCGGTTCGCCCGCTGCGGCCCAAGCCTGGGCCCAACGCCACCAGCGCCCCACAGGGATTCGCTCTTGGGCCCAGCGCGATCGGGCAAAGGTGCAAAATGCGGCCACAGACCAAAACTTCAGCACGATGAATCCTCAAATCCTTGCGGACAGTGCCTCTACCCCCAGGCGATCGCCCCCGTTGGCTTCCCTTTGGGCAACCCCTGAACTATCCCTTTCATCACTCACTCCATGGCCTTGGTGATCGGTACAGTTCGGCAGAGTTCAGCGCAGTTCGGCCCAATGGCTTGGGGTCACCCCTGAGCCGATCGCCCCCCCAACACCACCAGCACCACCCCCAGCAACACAATCACGCCCCCCAGCAACACGCCAATTCCCGGTTGTTCCCCAAACACCACCCAGCCCAAACTACTGGCCCCCACCGGCTCAAACAAAATAGCCAGGGTGACCCATAGGGGCGGCATTTGGGTCACCAGCCAATTAAAACTGGTGTGGCCAATCAGTTGCGGAACCAACGCCGACAGGGCGATCGCCAGCACCGTCGTGGGGGTGATGGTTTGCCAACCGCCGCCCCACAGGGCCACCAATGGACTCAGCAACAGGGCCGCGCTGCCATAGGCCAAAGCCGCGTAGGAACCAATGGTCAGTCCCCGTTGTTGGGCAACTCGCCCAAGGAGCAGATAGCCCGCTGCGGCCCAGGCTCCTGCCAAGGCTAACCCATTCCCCAACAGAGGATCGCTGCCGATTGTCCCGGCATCTTGGCTGAGGGCAATCACGGCGCTGCCCGCCAAGGCGATCGCCAGGCCAGCCCAAGCAATCCAACCCGCAAATTTCTGCGTGATAACACTGGTAGCTATGGCCACCCAAACCGGCGTGGTGGTCACCAACACGGTGGAGGCGGCGATCGAGGTATAACCCAAAGAACTGAGCCAACAGACGAAGTGCAGCGCTAAGCAAGCCCCCGCCCCCACGGCCCAAGGCCAGGCTGATCGGGGCGATCGCCCGGTTTGGGGCCAAGCCGGAGCCACCGCCAGCGCCGCCAACGTCACCCGTCCCGCCGCCAACCACAGGCCAAATCCCCAGTCCGATCGCCCCGCCGACTGCATCGCCCAGCGAGCAAAAATCGCCCCCGTTGAAATGGCCGCCATTCCCGCCAACAGCACTCCCCACCGGAGCGATCGGGCCCGGTGTCCAGCATCGGAATTCACAGCGGCGTGAGTTGGGGGTTTCAAGTGCCGACCTTTTGAATGCTGATTGTTTGAGTTTGCTCTTTGGGATGCGGATCTTTAGGGATGCCGATCTTTACAAATCCCGACCCTTGGCCAAGTTCAATCCATCCCGTCCTACAATCGCCATCAATTCTCTAGTGTTTTTCCATGTTTTGCCATGAGCACAACCACTACTATTCAGCTTGAATCGCACCCCACTCCCGATCGACTCGCGGCCTTGGACGTGTACAACTGGCCCATTTGGACAAAACCAGTTTCAGAATTTCCATGGACCTATGATGAAGCGGAAACTTGCTACATCCTTGAAGGTGAAGTGACCGTCACCCCCGAGGGTGGTGAACCCGTCACCATTCGCAAAGGCGATTTGGTCACCTTCTCTGCCGGTTTGGCTTGCACATGGAACATCACCCAAGCCATTCGCAAGCACTACAAATTTGGCTAGGAAATTTGGCTGGAAAATTTGGCTGGGAAATTTGGCTGGGAAATTTGGCTTAAGATTGGCCCAGACCAGAATCTGATTCAACGCCTCTGATCAGAAGCACCTGATCAATAACATTAGAAAAACCCCGGATTCCCATCATTGAGAATCCCGGGGTCTTTTGATCAACTTCGACTCAGTTCAATTTCTGCAAAATCCTGACTGTTCAGACTTCAGAACCCGGAGAGTTCAGCAACCCTAGCCCAACTCCTGCTATCCGCAGATGTCGAAGCCCTAGGATGCGGTATCAGACTTGCGCGAGCGACGCTTCGCCGACCCAGCCAGACCCAGACCCACCAGGCCCAGACCCATCATGATCGTCGGTTCCGGCGTGGCTACCCCTGCAATTTCACGGTTGTTCTTGCGGCCGAAGTCGATCACGAACACCGTGTCGTTGAAGTCTTGGTCACCACCGCCCCACAGATCTTCAAAAGCCAGCACCAGCAAATCTTCGTAGAAGTAGGACATGGCATGTTGCTTGCCATCGGGATTGTCCTTCGCATTGGCCCGGAACTGACCCGGAACCGTCTTGCCAGTGCGCACATCCTTGCCGGAAATGCCGCCGTTAATCCAGTTGGAAACCAGGCTGAAATCAAAGATCGTGCCAGCCTTGAACTTGCCCAGGTTCACCCAATCGCCCACATTCAGGGGGCTGTCTTGAACCGATCGCCCTGCGACAGCAGCGTTCGGATTTTGGCAAAAGCCGCTGAAGTTCACCAAGGTCTTGCTTTGGCTGGGGCTGCAAGAGGTGTCCCCAAAAATCTTCGTCTGCGCCGTAACCGTTGTTCCGGTGGTGGCAAAGTCCAGACGGTTGCGATAGCCGCCAGCCGTTTCACCGAGGAAGTAAACCTTCACATCGTGGTCATGCTTCAGTTGCAGCAGCGATTCATCCAAGGTGCGGAAGTTAATTTCGTTGGGGTCTAACTTCCGAGCTTCCTTGCCGACGAAGGGAGCCATGGAAGGCAACACTTCTTGGAAGTAATCCGGCGCTGTGCTACGGGGATTGATGTCAAATGCCTGGGCCGATCCGGCTGCAACACTCAGGGTTGCTACGGAGGCGGTGACGGTTGCTTTGAGCAGGAAGGAAGGAATGTGGTTACGCATGAGTAGAGAAGACTTCAGAGAGTGGAACGGTTGCGAAGTTAGAGAGCGGTTTCGCCTGAATCGTTGCAAGTATAAAAAATTACTTTGGCTTGCAATTGAAGCTTTGATCTGATGGCTAGAAACCGGAGACACACCCAAAAGGTTTAATACTTTCTCCCCTGATCGTAGGGGCAGTTCCTGAGTTTTTTGATGAATTTTTGGTCAAGCCAATGGCCGATTAACGGGCCAATATGAAGTGAAGGGGGCAAAGGGTTGATTGCCATGGCTCACAGTCCCGCGATACGATCGCGCCCGGGCCATGGTCTCTGGCCGATGCAAAAACACTGAGACCAATGATCAACACCCAGGACACCTCAAGCGTGCAAACTCCCATGGATACGACTTCAGCGGGCCTGTGGCTCAAGCGCCCTGTGATTGTGAAGGCCGTTGTTACGCCGCGCTGGAAGGAAGACGCGCAGGTTGAATTGCAGCGGCAAATTGACCAGCTCGATCGCCAGTTACAGCAACTGGAAACCCAAGGTCAGCGGGCGATCGCGGAAATTCAGCGCCAGAGCATTCAACCGCCCGGCCCGGAAGTGACTCGCCAAATTGAAAATATTCAGGCCCAGGTGAACGAACAGAAATCCCAAATGCTGGGGCAAAAAAACCAAGTTTTGCAACAGCTCAATCGGGTTCACTCCTTGGAGCTGGACAAGGAAGTGATTCAAACGCAAATGGAAAGCCTGTTTCAGGTGCAACAGGGTGATAATTTGATTGACAAGATGCAGGTTGAAATTCTGCTACGGGATGGCATTGTTGAAGAAATTCGTGGTGAACTGTAACTAGGTTGCGTTTTTTGGGGGTGTGAAGTTTACACCCCACGATTTGTTCATTATTTATGAGATGAAGTCAATCTAAATTCTTAAAGTCAAACCGATCAATTCAATCAACCAATTCAATCAACTACAGCCTTTACCTCAATTACTAAGCACAGTTGGCTGTAGGGTGGGCATTGCCCACCTAATAATGGCTTCATAGTATCTGTGGTATAACGTACCGATCGTTCTAGGTAAAGGTTGTAATTCAAAAATAAATTGAATCAATCAGTTTAGTCAAAAAATTGAGTCAATTAATTTAATTAAGAAACTAATCAAGAAGTTTATCAAGAAGTTAATCAAAAATTACCCAGAAAATTAACTAACTAGCCAGCTCAAGTCAATTCAGAGGCTAAATCAAGCCGATCGAATGAATTACGATTGGGGAGAATGCAACTACTCATTATTCGAGGACGATCGTGTTTCAGACAACGCGGCGACGGCTGGCCCTTTGGTACGCGACCGTAACAGCAGTGTTGGTGCTGGTGGCGGCGATCGCCTTTTATGGTTACGCGAGGGCCACGCTGGTCGATCGGGTAGATGACACGATCGAACATGCGATCGAACTGGTGGCTCGATCGTTAGTGATTGAATCGGTGCAGGTGCGCGACCTGGCCGCCATCGATCCACAGCAGATGATTACTCGGGCCCGGGTGAACCTGGAAGCTAGCTTTCGGGACAACACGGGCACGGTTTGGAATGATGTGGAAGATGATCGAATTGATTTGGAGTGGTTTAGCCCCACGGGCCAGCAGCTTTGGACCAGCTTCGCGGAACCCTTGACCATTCCCCTGCATCCCACTCGCAAAAGTGAAACGGTGAAAGTGTTGCGCGACGGGCCCGAGAAGCCAACCGAGGGGCGGGGGCCGGTGGAACCGCCGTTGGTGTTGCGGCAACGCACTCAAGCCATTGCGCTGGGTGGGCAACCCTTGGGCTATTTGCGAGTCAGTCACCCTTGGTTTGAGGTGACCAAGCCGGCCCAGCAGTTGGCGATCGACCTGAGCTTGGGGGTGGTGGCGTTGATTGGGGCCGTGGGGGCGATCGGGTGGTGGTTGTCGGGGTTGGCCATGGAACCGGTGCGCGAGTCTTACCAACGCTTGCGGCAATTCACGGCCGATGCGTCCCATGAACTGCGCAACCCGATCGCCACCATTCAAACCAATGTGCAGGTGGCGTTGGCGGAAACCAACCCCCAAATGGAGCGATCGCAGTTGGAAGCGATCGAACGGTTAACTCGCCGTCTGGGGAAATTGGTGGACGATCTGTTGTTTTTGGCCCGCCAAGATAGCGGCATTGTGCAACCCCAGTGGGGAATGGTGGATCTGTCGGAATTGCTGCTGGAGGCGATCGAGGAGCAAATAGCCCTGGCCACCCGCCAAGCATTGGAATTGATTCCCGAACTCAGCGAAATTCCCGATCAGCGGGCCTGGATGGTGCGGGGCGACCGGGATCAGTTGGCGCGGCTGCTCACCAACCTGATTGGCAACGCGATTCAATACACGCCGTCGGGTGGGCGGGTTTGGGTTCGGCTCGATCGGGACCTGCGCAAACCCACCTTAAAGCTCGAAGTCCAAGACACCGGCATTGGCATTGCACCGGAAGCCTTGCCCCATCTGTTCGATCGGTTCTACCGTGCCGATGTGGCCCGATCGCGCCATCGCACCGGTCAATCTGCCGGGTCGGGTTTGGGGCTGGCCATTGTCCAGGCGATCGTGCAAGTTCACCAGGGGCAAATCCGCCTCGATAGTCAGCTCGATCGGGGAACAACCGTCACCATCACCCTGCCCAGCTTGGTTGAACCCCCGCTGGAGGTCGGTAGCTATCAGAACAGTTAGGCAATTACGCACTATAGGGACGCGCCATTGGCACATTTGGCCTATCCCTAACTGACCTGAATTCGCAATTTTAATGAAGAGAAATTTATAAATCTTCAGCAAACTGTCTCAGGGAATACTAAAACCAAGGGACAACTCAGTTGAGCATGTTTAATCGCTGTGAATATGGCCAACTTTGAGACAATCGAGCAACACTTTAGAAGCAGCCGAAGAACGATTGATATCATTGATATGATTAATAAATAATCAATAATTCTGCTGCCAAGAATCAGCCCGATCGTCAGTCCTTAGAGCGCGGTAGGGTAGAACCATGGGCTAGTTATGATGCAGCAGTCTCTTCGACCATTCATTCGATCGTTCACTCGGGCGTTGATGCCGAACGTTGAGACCGAACGCTGATGTGATCGCCCATCTAATTTGGTGTAACCCGGCTTTAACCATAAATCCATGAAATTCATGGTTATTCATAATTGCTGCCCATTGCCGCGATCGCCCGTTTTCGGCAACCAACGCAATCGATTGGTTTCCCGCTCAAGGAAATTCAAATCGTCTCCGTATATGAATTACTCCATTCTGTCATCTTTTTGACCTGCTATGACGACCCCGTATATGCCCCGCAAAAAGGTTGTGCAGAAGCGTCGAGAGTATAACGCTTGGGTCGCCACCGAGACGATCGAGGACTATTCCCTTCGCTATGCACCCCAGTCTTTTCGGAAGTGGTCGGAGTTTTTAGTTGCCAATACGGCCTTAGGAGGAATTTCCTTCCTGGCCCTGGAAGCGATCGGTGGATCTTTAGTGATTAGCTATGGATTCAGCAATTCTTTTTGGGCAATTTTGGTGGTAGGGCTGCTGATTGGCCTAGCTGGAATTCCCATTTCCTATTACGCCGCCAAATACAATGTCGATATTGATTTGCTCACCAGGGGCGCAGGCTTTGGTTACATTGGCTCAACCATTACCTCGCTGATTTACGCCTCTTTCACTTTCATTTTCTTTGCGCTGGAAGCGGCAATCCTGGCCCAAGCCTTAGAGCTTTATTGGCATCTTCCCCTGTGGTTGGGCTATATCCTTTGCTCTTTGGTGGTGCTGCCGATTGTGTTTTATGGCATCACAGCGATCGAGCGGTTGCAGTTTTGGACGCAACCGATTTGGCTGATTTTGATGGGGTTGCCTTTTGTGTTTGTGGGCCTCAAGGAGCCGGCCGCCCTCGATCGCTGGCTGCACTTTGCCGGAAACTCCCCCAGCGGAGCCGCCTTTGATCCCTTGCTGTTTGGCGCGGCGGCCACCGTTTCTTTTTCGCTCATTGCCCAGTTGGGCGAACAGGTAGACTATCTCCGTTTTTTGCCGGAATGTGGCCCCAACAATCGAATTCGCTGGTGGTTAGCGGTGTTGGCGGCGGGGCCCGGTTGGATTGTGCTGGGAGCAGCCAAGCAGTTGGGCGGGGCCTTTTTGGCCACTTTGGCGATCGAGCATGGGGCTTCCTTTGCTAAGGCCAAGGAGCCAATTCAAATGTATCTGGCCGGATTCGCCACCGTTTTTGACGATCCCCAAGTGGTGCTGACGGTGGGGGTGTTTTTCGTGATCATCTCCCAAATCAAAATCAACGTCACGAACGCCTATGCGGGATCCCTGGCTTGGTCAAATTTCTTTTCGCGGCTCACCCACTCCCACCCCGGGCGAGTGGTGTGGTTGGTGTTCAATGTGTCGATCGCCCTGCTGTTGATGGAGTTGGGGGTTTTTGAAACCCTAGAGGCCGTGTTGGGCCTCTATTCCAACGTGGCGATCGCTTGGATTGGGGCGATCGTGGCGGATTTGGTGATTAACAAACCGCTCAAGCTCAGTCCGTCCTACATTGAGTTCAAACGCGCCTATCTTTACAACTTCAACCCCGTGGGATTTGGCTCGATGGTGGTGGCTTCGGTCATTGCCATGGTGGCTTTTGTGGGGCTTTTTGGGGAAACACTGCGGGCCTATGCGCCGTTTTTGGCCCTGGGGATTGCTTTCGGTCTGTCGCCGTTGATCGCCTGGGCAACCCAAGGCCGCTACTACATCGCGCGTCCCAATGAAGTGCGCTTGAATTTTCCGGCCGCCACCCTGGTCAGTTGCTGCGTTTGTGACAACGAGTATGAGCCATCGGATTTGGCCTTTTGTCCCGTTTACGATGGCCACATCTGCTCCCTCTGTTGCAGTCTGGATGCCCATTGTCACGATTCCTGCAAGCCCTCCGTGGGTGAGCAGGTGCGCTTGGCCGCAATTGTGGCCCAGGCCATTTTTGGCGATCGCCTGTTTTTGCGGTTGGGCAAGCGGATGGTGCGTTTTTTGGGGCTGTTTGCGGCCATGGCGGCCCTGCTGGGGGCAATTTTTGCGCTGGTTTACACCCTCGGGCCGATCGCAGAGTTGCCCCTCGCGCAACCCGATGCTGAATCAATGCCGCTGCTAGAAACCTTTGGGGTTTTGTATGCGATGTTGCTGGTTTTGTCGGGGATCGCGGTCTGGTGGTGGGTGCTGACCGATGAGAGTCGCGAACTGGCTGAGGAAGAGTTAGACAACCAAAACCTGCAACTTCAGCAGGAAGTGCGCGATCGCGAGGCCGCCGAAGCCGCCCTGCAAGACTTGGCCAAGGATTTGGAGCAGCGGGTGAAACAACGCACCGCCCAACTATCGGAAGCCCTGACGGTGCTGAAAAAAGCCCAAACACAACTGGTTCAAACGGAAAAAATGTCCAGTTTGGGGCAAATGGTGGCGGGGGTGGCCCACGAAATTAATAATCCGGTGAATTTCATTCACGGCAACCTCGAACATGCCTGCAACTATGTGCAAGATGTGTTGGCGTTGTTGGTTGCCTATCAATTGGCCTTTCCCAAGGCCACGCCGGAAATTTTGGAGCTGGCGGACGAAATTGATGTGACGTTTGTGCAGGAAGATTTGCCCAAACTGTTGAAATCAATGCGGGTGGGAACCGATCGCATTCGAGAAATTGTTCTGTCCTTGCGCACCTTTTCGCGGCTGGACGAAGCGGAGGTGAAAAGCGTAGACATTCACGCGGGTTTGGATAGCACGCTGATGATTTTGAGCAACCGACTGAAGGCTACGGATCAACGCCCAGCGATTCAGATTCAAAAACACTACGGCGAGCTATCCCCCATTGAGTGTTACGCGGGGCAAATGAACCAGGTGTTTATGAATTTGCTGACTAATGCGATCGACGCGATCGATGAGGATAAACGGGGCGATCGGGAACCGCCGCAAATTGCCATCACCACCACCTTGGCCGATCCCGAAACGGTGCAGATTGTGATTACGGACAATGGGCCCGGAATTGCCCCTGAGGTGCAACGAAATTTGTTTGATGCTTTTTTCACCACCAAAGATGTGGGCAAGGGAACCGGTTTGGGTCTGTCCATTGCCCAACAGATTGTGGTGGAAAGGCATGGCGGCCGGTTAACTTGTCGATCGGAGTTGAATCATTCAACTAGCTTTTTGATTGAAATTCCCATGCGGCAATTTGTGGAAGATTAGGCGATCGCCTCACAGATCCCAATCTCAATCTCAATCTCAATCTCAATCTCAATCTCAATCTCAATCCAAGTCCCGATCACCCTCGGCCAGAACGGTCGGCCCCTTGCCCTCAAGATTTGGCAACGGAAACATCAAGATCCTAGGGTTTCAATTACAGGGCTTCAATCACCAACCCTAAATCCCCGTTGCCGATCGCCCCTGTTTGCCCAGCCGGAACACCACAAAATAGGCCAAATAAATGACATAAATCGCCAAGCCTAGAACCCCCAACACGCCCAGAAAACTGGGATTGGTGTTGTTGTGGAAATATTCTCGATAGAGCCAGGTGGGTTCCAACCAAACACGACAAGCTGCATCCTTCACCAGCACTTCGCTGGGTTTCAGGGCACAGGGCAAGGTCAACACCTGCGCCACCGTCCCGATCGCGCAGTAAATGGTCATGGCCCAGCGCCAAGCCTTAAACACAAACTTCAGCCGCCCTTGGGGTTGGTCGTCAATTTCTTCATTTAAATCGACCCAGAACCACAGCCCAAGCGGAATCAACACCCGCGCCCCCAGCGCCGCCACAAAGCTCACGGGCAAAGAGCCAATCATCAAATACACCGTGATGGCCAGCAGGCTCGAAACCCGCCAATAGATCACCATCAGCTTTTGCAGCGCGTCGGCCTTGGCCACAAGCGCCCACAGCAACAGCCCTAGCGGTATCAAAACGGTAAACAAAACCGCCACGCGGTAGTCCGTCCAAACCAAGGATTCCAACCAGTTTTCAGCCATAGGAAGGGGCGATCGAGCCGACAGATTTTGAAGTTTTGGTGTGCATTGTGTCGCACACTTTGGCGCACTCTATGCTACCGCGCTGTTTCCCCTTATGGGCCGCGCCGTGGATGGCGATCGCTCCGACGATGCCCAACCGGTTTGGCTGAATCCCCCCAAGTGGCTGCGAGTACCCACAATTTAATATGTACTCGTTATGATTATGGCTAATTAATGATGACCAACTCCCAAACGTCATGGCTGATTCTGCCCAGGTTGCTCCACCCAAACGCCGCCTCAACAATGCCTTCCAAAATTTGATGTCCTTGCATTGGTGGATGGCGCTGGCCTATCTCATTTTGTTTGTGGGAGGAACCTTCATGGCGCAACTGCCGCGCGAGGTTTCCTTTCGCCCCGGTTTCTATGATTTCCACAAGTCGATCGGGATTTTAACCATTGGTTTGTTGTTGGGACGGGTGCTGTTGTTGTTCCGAGTTTGGTGGCGAAAATATTCCCGTCGGCTGCCCAAACTGTCCACCCATTGGTGGCGCGTATTTCTGCTGCACAGCAGCCTCTATGGCTTCATGATTGTGGTTCCGGTCACGGGTATTTTTCTGTCTAATTCCGTGAGGCCTAATAATGTCAAGTTTTTTGGCATTGTTGTGCCGGAGCTGTTTCCCCAAAATGCTGAGATGGTGGATTTGGGGCGTGGCTTACACTTTTGGTTTTCCTATAGCTTTTTGGTGTTTGTGATTGCCCACGCGATCGATCAATGGAAAGTTGTTCGTGCCCTGTGGCGGCGTTGGACAGGTTTTTGGAAGAAGTCATCATCCAACAATTCCAAAACGGCTCTCAAGTAATCTCAAGTCATTTCAAGCAATCGCCAGTCATCTTCAGTGACCTCTAATCATTTGAGGAAAGCCGATCGCCTCCGGTGAGAAAGCCCCGAAAGATGGATGCCGCTCCGCCTTCCGGGGTTTTGTCATTTGTCTCACTTGCCTTGAAAGCCTAGGGCGATCGCGCTAGGGTATCGAAAGCGCTGCCGTTGACCTATCAGCACCGATTGCGCATCATTTTGAACAGATCAGCCCCCCTCGATCGCCCTGTGAACCATGGCCCAAACCGCAACCACCGAACAAATTGCCTACGAACTTTCTTGGGTTAGTCGGATGGCGGATCTGAGTCCGCAGGAGTGGGATGCATTAGCCAAACCCCTAAAAACCCCCTTTTTGGAATGGGCTTGGTTGAATAATTTGGAAACATCGGGCAGCGCAATTCCGCAGGAAGGTTGGTTGCCATCCCACTTGGTTGTGCGCCGATCGGGAAAGTTGGTGGCCGCAGCTCCCCTCTATCTCAAGGGACACAGTTATGGCGAATTTGTGTTTGACCATCAATGGGCAGATTTGTCCTATCGCCTAGGGGTTGATTACTACCCCAAGCTGTTAGGAATGACCCCTTTTACGCCAGCGGAAGGCTATCGGTTTTTAATTGACCCCGCTGAAGATGAACGAGCGATCACCGAAATGATGCTGGGGGCGATCGATCATTTTTGTAACCGACATCATGTGTCCGGCTGTCATTTTCTATTTGTGGATCCCCAATGGCAACAACTTATGGAATCCTTAGGTGATTTCATTACCTGGAAACATCATAGCTATATTTGGACGAGCGATAACTATCAAACATTTGAAGATTATTTAGCTAGTTTTAATGCCAATCAGCGCCGCAATATCAAACGCGAGCGAAAATCCATGGTGAATAGTGGCTTGGAGTTCAAAACTTGGCAGGGGTCACAAATTCCCCATGGCTATTTTTCCAAGATTTATGATTTTTACAGCAGCACTTGCGAAAAATTTTGGGGCGGCAGCCAATATTTAACGCGCAAGTTTTTTGTGGATTTGGCCGATCAATTAGCCGATCGCGTGGTGTTGTTTACGGCCCATGCCCACGGTGACGATCGCCACCCGATCGCCCTCTCCTTTTGCATCACCAAGGGCGATCGGCTCTACGGTCGCTATTGGGGTTCCACGCGGGAAATTGACCATCTGCACTTCAATGCCTGTTATTACGAGCCGATCGATTGGGCGATCGCTCACGAAATTCAACTTTTTGACCCCGGCGCAGGGGGGCAACACAAACGGCGGCGCGGATTCCCGGCAACCCCCAACCACAGTCTGCACCGGCTTTATCACCCCCGGCTCGATCGGATTTTACGAACCTATATTGATGAAATTAACCAATACGAACAACAACAAATTGATGCCATCAACGCTGAGTTGCCCTTTAGCCAAGCTCAGCCAGAACTAAAACTCTAAATCAAGATTTCAGCAAATTTTTGAATCAAGACTTGAATCAAGACTTGAATCAAGGCTTTAAGCAAGTCTTTAAGCCGTTTTGCAGCAGAACCTTCACGCAGTTGTTAAACTGGCCTTCTACCTGAAGCGATCGTCCCGTTGCAGGGCATATTCAACAGTAAGGCTGTAGCAGCGGTGTTGCAGGGATCGGGCTGTGGTGTCAGGCCGAGCGATCCTGCGATTCAACGCTGAGCGCCGCAACCCATGAACATCGCAGCACAATCACCCCGATCGGCTGGTGTTGTTGAGTGAATTCAATTTCTGGCTACGATCCGCTGGAGTGCCCGTTTTTATGAAGCGTCTGATTCAAATCGCGAGCATGGTTTTGTTGGGGTCGATCGCGGTGGCCACCGTTGAAGATGTGGCCTCCGCCAGATCTGGAAACCTGGCCGGGCGCTGGTTCAACCAAATGGCCAGCCATTGGCAAGCGGGCAAACAACAATTGAGCCAAGTGGGCCAGGGCGATCGCCTCAGTTGTAACCTGGTTTCCGTGGGTCCCAAGCGCCAAATTACCCGACTTTGCGCAGCCCAAAGCCACCTATAATCCGTGATCAAATCTGCGATCAAATTCTTTACGATCGCCGCACATTAATACAGCACCATTCCTGACGCTTCCACAACGTGGCCACAATCCAACCACTTTGCTCCAACGTGTCAGAAATGGCCTTGGCTTGATCTAACAAAATGCCACTCAACACTCCCCAAGTCTTTTGATGGCTAATTTGTTCTAATTGCGGAATCAAATCCACAATCACCTCCGCCAAAATGTTGCAGAAAAAGCCATCCACTTTGCGATCGCCCAACATCTCTTGCAACTTCTCAAAAGATCCCTGCTCCAGATGAACCCGATCGGGCTGAATATGGTTCAGCGAAATATTTTCTTGGGTTGCCCGCAAACATAGGGGATCAATATCCACCGCGTAGGCAGTTTTGGCCCCCACCAACAACGCCCCGATCGCCAAAATTCCCGATCCACAACCAATGTCTGCAACGATCTGCTCCGTGGGCTTGCCGTCAAAGCGCATCTCCATCGATTCCATGCAGAGTTGCGTTGTGGGATGGGCCCCCGTGCCAAAGGCAACCCCCGGATCCAAACGCACCACTACCCGCTTACCCGCCTCCGGCACATCCAACCAAGCCGGACAAATCAAGAACTGATCGCCCACTTCTTGCGGCTGCCAATGTTCTTTCCAACTGCTCGACCAATCCTCTTCATCAATCAAATTCCATTTGACCGTTGGTTCAGGCAAATTGGCCAAAATGGCATCTTGGCGCAACCAAAGCGCCAGGGCAGAAAGATCTAAGAGTTGCGCCTGCTCTTGGGGCAAATAGGCGGAAATCAAACAATTCTTGCCTTTATATTGGCTAGAGGTGCCTCGGCAACCAAAATCTTGAGTTCGCCAATAAACGGTGTCTTCGAGTAATGGGTGGCAGCGAATGTTGATTTCCCACCAACTATTAGCCATGGATCAAGTCCTGAAGGGGCGCTGTTGAATTTCTGTCGCTTCATTGTCCCATGGCCCTTGCGATTCCTCAGGCATCAGGCATTAAACATTAACCAGAATTCATTAACCAGAATTGAGCAGAATCAAGATCCAGCAGGATTAATCAGCATGAACCAGAATTAAGCAGGATTGATGTAAGACCAATGACCGATGAGGATTCCAAAGAGGAGTCCAGCGGGGTGATGATGGGCAACTCACCCATAACTGCCATCGTAATTGCCATGACCGGCAACCGCGATTATGGGCGATCAAACAAAAAACAATCGATCGCTCCCCACTGATCCGCCAGTCCGCCGCAATTTCGGTTGATAATGGCAAGCGGTGTTCCATCGCCATCCACCGGTCGTGCGCCCAGCCACCGACTTGTTTAACGCGGCGATCGCCCACACGCGATGCCCAGTGCAACCACCAACGGAGACCGATCGATCCTATGACCCGGATTGAAACCAAAACCGAACCGATGGTCGTGAACATGGGCCCCCATCACCCGTCCATGCACGGCGTGTTGCGGCTCATCGTCACCCTCGACGGCGAAAACGTCATCGACTGCGAACCCGTCATTGGCTATCTCCATCGCGGCATGGAGAAAATCGCCGAAAACCGCACCAACATCATGTTCGTGCCCTACGTCAGTCGGTGGGACTACGCCGCCGGGATGTTCAACGAAGCAATCACGGTTAACGCTCCCGAAAAGCTCGCCGGCATTGAAGTGCCCCGCCGCGCCAGCTACATCCGCATGATCATGCTGGAGCTGAACCGAATCGCCAACCACCTGCTGTGGCTTGGCCCCTTCCTGGCCGATGTGGGTGCGCAAACCCCCTTCTTCTACATCTTCCGCGAACGGGAGATGATCTATGACCTGTGGGAAGCCGCCACGGGCGCACGCCTGATTAACAACAACTATTTCCGCATGGGCGGCGTGGCCGCTGACTTGCCCTACGGTTGGATCGACAAGTGCCGCGACTTCTGCAACTACTTCGCGCCCAAAATCGACGAATACGAAAAACTGATCACCAATAACCCGATTTTCCGCCGCCGCGTGGAAGGCATTGGCACGATCAGCCGCGAAGAAGCAATCAACTGGGGTCTCTCGGGCCCGATGCTGCGCGGTTCGGGTGTGAAGTGGGACTTGCGGAAAGTTGACCACTACGAGTGTTACGACGAACTGGATTGGGATGTGCAGTGGGAAACCGGCGGCGACTGCTTCGCTCGCTACCTGGTGCGGGTGCGGGAAATGCGCGAGTCGAACAAGATGCTCTTGCAAGCGCTGGATCAGATCCCGGGCGGCCCCTACGAAAACCTGGAAGCCCAACGGATGCTGGGCGGGCCAAAGTCCGAATGGAACGGCTTTGATTATCAATTCATTGGCAAGAAGCTGGCTCCCACGTTCAAGATTCCCAAGGGCGAACATTATGTGCGCCTCGAAAGCGGCAAGGGCGAACTGGGTGTGTTCATCGTGGGCGATGACAATGTGTTCCCCTGGCGCTTCAAGATCAAGGCTCCGGACTTCACCAATTTGCAAATCCTGCCGCACTTGCTGAAGGGCGTGAAGGTGGCGGACATCATGGCGATTCTGGGCAGCATCGACGTGATTATGGGATCAGTCGATCGCTAAATTTGCCAACCCATTTGCATTCCAATTGAATTCCAATTAAATTCTGAGCGAGGTCGTCCTTTGAGATGATCTCGCTTTTTTAATTGCCTTTATCAATGGCTTTTTTCAATAGCTTGATTGGTGCTACCACAGGCCGGGGATTGGCTCAGAAGAACCTCGACCCAGAACGATGAGCGATCGAATTTCAAATTCGTATTGGGTGCGATCGGCTCCGGGGCCAGTGCTGCGCCGCAACGTCCCCACGGCACTGTAAGACCGATCGAGGCTCCAGGCTTGATCCTCAAGTCGGGCACTTTCCCAACGAATGGTGCGATCGACCTGACCGCCCGGGCGCAAGGTTAGTTGTTCAACACCCGTACACCGCAAATTGCTAAGGGCTAGCCATTGAGACCCCGCTCGCAATCCGGCGGGCCCCTGGCAGCGATTGCAATCTCGCTGGTCACCGGGCTGGGCGCTGCTGGGAAAGGGACAGGCCATGCGGGTACAGCCGATCGCCCCTTGCGGATCCGGGCTGGGTTGCAAACGGCCCTGCACTTCAATGAGTCGATCGACCCACCGTTGCGGATTGGCTAACAGATCCGCGATCGGGACAAGCTCCACTCGCCGTTCCTTGACCTGAATCGGTTGTTTGGTTGAACCCGGCAGCACAGCCCGATCGCCCGCCAGAGCCGCGCCGCCGGTACAGAGCAGCACGGAGAGCAAAGCGGCCCGCCCAAGGCAATGTTTGAACAAGGCTGGATCCTGGAACATCAATCTGGTTTCTAAGCAATCTGGTTTCTAAGCAATCTGGTTTCTGAATCCTGCTTCAAGGGCGACCGCAACCCAAGGAATCGGCCCTTGGCCGAGGCTGCGATCGCCCTAGGGGGCTAGCTGTCAAACATGGTGGCAATCAGGTCTGCAAACCGCTCGAACACCACGTTTCGCCGCACTTTCATGGTTTGGGTTAACAGACCATTTTCGATCGACAGGGGTTCCGCCAAAAAACGAAAGGTGCTGATCCGTTCCTCGGCTTTGTAGCCGGGGCGATTTTTCACTTCCCGCGCCAACTCATCTCGAATCAAGGCCTGTACCCGATCGCTTTGGAGATCCACCGAATCAAGCCCCTGTTCTGCGGCCCAAGCGGCGATCGCCTCCTGGTTGGGCACAATCAAAGCCCCGAGCGTCTTTTGGTCTTGACCCACCAACACAACTTGGCTGATGTAGGGACTGCGAATACAGGCATCCTCGATCGGCTGGGGTTCAATATTTTCCCCATTGGTTAGGACGATCGTGTCCTTGGCCCGCCCGGTGATGGTGATGTCCCCGATCGGCGACAGCCAACCCAAATCTCCCGTATCAAACCAGCCTTCCGAGTCGATCGCCTTCGCCGTTGCCTCCGGCTTGCCAAAGTAACCCGCCATAATCTGTGGGCCCCGGGCCAGAATTAGGCCTTTGTCGCCCACCGGGAGCGGCTGGCGGGTTTCAAGATCAACCGCTCGCAGCTCCGTGGCCGGCAGCGGTAGCCCAGAAGTTCCCCGCAAATTTCGCCAGTTGCGCCGCACCGTCAGCACTGGGGAAGTCTCCGTCAGACCATAGCCCACCAGCACATTCACCCCCACAATTTCAAAGAACATTTCCAGGTGGGTTGCCAAGGAACCGCCGCCACTGATGGCATATTGCAGCTCGCCCCCGGTGGCCTGCCGAATTTTTTGATACACCAGTCGATCGCCCAAGCGGTGCAGCGGCCAATGGGCGATCGCCCGTGCCCCCGCCAACAATTTTTCCAAACCTGCCGCCGGTTTCGATCGCAACTCCAGCCCTTGCCAGCGGCGCTTGGCCCGCACGTAGCGCTCACTGAACCCCAAAAAGGTTTGGGCAATTTTTTGGGTACTGGCCGGTTGGGATTGGAATTGCTTTTGCACCCCTTCATAAATTGACTCCCAAAGACGCGGCACCGCCATCATGTATTGGGGCCGATGGGTTTTCAGATCGGCCTTGAGCTGGCGAATGTTGGTGTAAACCAAAACGCAACCTTGACAGAGCAAGTAATAGTCCCCAATCCGGCCAAAGGAGTGCCAAGTGGGCAGCAGGGTTAACACCCGATCGCCCGCTTGAGGAGCCACCACCGTCCGGAATGCACTGAGCTGATAGAGATAGTTCCCATGGGACAACATCACCCCTTTCGGTTGCCCCGTGGTTCCGGAGGTATAGATCAGCGTGGCTAGGGTTTTTGGATCCTGTTGGGGCGGTTGCCAGGGGTGAGTTTTCAGGCGATCGCGCCCCCGCTCCAGCAACGCCAAAAAATTCAAAAGCAACACATCATCCCCGATCGCGCCCGATCGTACCGGCTCCTCATCCGACAACAACACGATCGCCACCAAAGGCAAATCTCCCAGGCGATCGGCCAACCGATTCAGCGTCTTTTGATTCTCAACAATCAAGAGCCGCGCCTCACTGTCTGCCAGGATGTAGCGCAACTCCTCCGTTTCCGCCAAAGAACTCCGCACCGCATTGGCAAACCCCGCCGCCATCGTGCCCTGATCCGCCACAAACCACCGAGCACTATTGTCCGCAAACAGCGCAACCCGAGGCGGCACAACCAATCCCGCCTCCTCCCGCGCACTGGCATCCTCAGGACTCAGCAGCGTTTGCAGTCCCGCCGCAAACGTTTGCAGATATTCCAGCAGTTCCGCAAAATTCAGCTCCAGCGCTGGTGACGAGTGGCGATCGCGCAGGGCCGGCAACGTGCCAAAGCGTTGGGCCGCCCGCACCCACACCTGAGTCAAATTTTGTGCGCCCGAATAGTCCACGGCACGGCCCATCTGGGCCCGATCCTGGGGAAATAGCTCCGATTCGGCAAAGGCAGAAGCAATCATGGCAAAGGGGTGCTAAAACAGGCGATCAACAAAGCAACACAACCCTATCGGGTCATTTGCCGCTTCAGCAACTCCCCTCAGGCGATCAGGTCCATAAGAAAGAGCGTGAGTCCCATTATTCCTGATGCCTTGTTGCCCAGGTATTGTCTTTAAGATCATAAGGATCATATTTACTGAGCCAGCTCCCAGCAATCATGCTTATTGAAGATGGTGATATGATAGCGCCTAGTTTTTGACTAATCTTCAGAGTCGAGCAGTACCCTATGGCAGTCTATGAAACCGAGAATTGCATTATTGGAATCGACATCTCCTGGTCAGAGGGATTGTGGTATTGGGTCAGAGGGTGGGTTGTAGGAAAGGACAGTGCAGTTCATGAAATAAACCTAACTATGCCTCAGGCTGAGATTCATGAATTTTCCTGGCATAGTCGCAAGGACATTGCAAGCTCGTTGAAGCAGTATTCTCCACCTGAAAATTGTGGCTTCACTGCCTGTTTTAAGAAAAACCAGCCAGAGCGGTTCCAGCTTCAGTTAAAGAGTGATCGTGGCAACTATATTTGGCAAGTCCCTTACAGCCTAGACAAACCCAACCATAGAGACGAACTCCAGCCTCAAGAAGGAGAGCAAAATCTCTTTGACCAGTTTGTAAAAATTGTCAATGACAACCATTTAGATGTTCTAGAAATTGGTTCTCGGATTGTTTCACCAGGATCTCAAAGTCAGCGAATTCATTTTCAACAAGCAAAATCATATACAGGCTTTGATTACTACAAAGATGAAAATACAGACGTTGTTGGAGATGCTCACCGACTCGCAAGCTATTTTGGTGATCGAAAATTTGATGCCATTTTCTCAGGATCAGTTTTCGAACACTTGGCAATGCCTTGGCGGGTTGCGTTAGAGATTAACCGCCTACTGAAACCCGGTGGTATTACTTTCCATGCAACTCACCCAGCATGGCCTATCCATGAGATGCCATGGGATTTCTGGCGATTCTCTAGTGAAGGAATGAAAGCCCTTTTCTCTGAGGCAGTTGGCTTTAGAGTCCTCTCATGCTCTATGACTTCACCAGTACGAATGTATATGGAGAATCCACTAGAGTGCCTAGACCTCCCTCTGCACAGGGGTTATGCTGGTGTTGCAATTTTGGCACAAAAAATTCGAGATTTTGATGAAAATGTTTTTTGCTGGAATGCACCACTGACGGACGTGGTTGGCGAAAGTAGCCACTACCCTGAACCTCAGAAAAATCAGTCCACTAACCAGTCACAAGCCACAAGCCACAAGCCTGTAATCTTCTAGCTTGATCGAGCTGCATAACTCATTTTTGCTAATGAATGTTATGACTGTTCTAAAACTCACCGTAATCAGACTGAATGAAGAAATCTTCACGATTTCGAACTATGCACGCTTTAAGTGATATACACTGAGCGTGTCGACTGCTGACCTACACTTAAGACTTCTTTCATGAAATATAGTCTCAGCCAGTTCACAGATGTTGTACCCGACTCAGAGCGCCCTCCGCTCGATCGCGTCGTTGCCCCTCCTAATTTGACTCCTGACCAAGAATATTGGCGCAAATATGGCTACCTCATCATTGAAAATCTCATTCCTCACGATCTGATTGATCGATATTGTGAGCGCTTCACTCAAGAAATTCTAGGAGTCAACAAAATCGGCTACTTCAGTCCTACTCCTTACTTGGAAGTAGATGAGATCAAAGATCTTTGCTTGTACCCACCTCTATTACATAAGCTTCAGGAATTAATTGGCTATGAAATGGCCATGCACCTGAACTTGACCAACTGGAAGTCAACTGAGCGAAATTGGCATCAAGATGACTATTTAAACCCTGTAGGAGTCAATGCTCACTATGCAGGAGTTTGGTTTGCGCTCGATTACATCCATCCAGATGCCGGGCCTTTTGAGTTTGTGCCCGGTTCTCATCGCTGGGAAGTTTGTCGTAGAGAAAGAATTCTAGCAGCGCTGCCGCCTGATCTACGGGATGATCCAGCTTGGCCTTCCCATTCTGAAAAAATTCTCACTCCTCTTTACGAGGAAGAAATACCCCGCAAGGGCATTAAACCTGTGACTTGGTGTGGGAAAAAAGGAGATGTTCTGATCTGGCATGGATGGCTGTTACATCGCGGAAGCTATCCAAAAGACTCGGAAATTCTTCGCCCAACTATTATTACGCATTACTCTAGCATCCAGCATCGGCCAGACATGCCCTACACTGCCGAGCACAAGTATCATGACCAGCCAGGGAAATATTTCGTGTTTGAGCGCCCTTCTGAAGCAGAGTTAACAGCAGAGCGAACAAAATCTAGAGAAATGGAGAGAATGTTCGGAAAGTCATCATGTTGACAGCGTTTTGAATTACTACTCAATTTGGGTTTCTGTGCTCGACTGTATCCAGACCATTTCAACATTAGTAAATCCTTTTGCTGCGTCTTAATCATGATGACTCAAGTGGGGTTAACCTCAAGAAAATTAAGTCCGTTTAGAGTGGATCTAGGCTGCGGCAGTTGCAAACGGGAAGGAACGATTGGGGTTGATATCACTCGACAACCAGGTGTTGATTATGTTCTTAACTTAACCGTTGACAGCATTCCTCTTCCTGACAGTAGCGTTAACTACGTCTATTCATCACATTTTCTTCAAAATATTCAAGATGATGACTGGACTAGACATCTCTTTCCTGAAATTAGTCGCATCTGCATTTCAGGTGCACAATTAGAGATCTGGACTCCATACAACTGGTCTAATTCCGCATCCTTAATTGGGCATCGACAATATATCAACGAGGATCACTACCTACACCTCTGCGTTGCTCATTACTCATTTTGGGAAGCGACGCTCAAGGCGCGTTGGTTGTTGCGGGAAATTTGCTATGTGATTCCAACCGATGTGTTGGTTGATTTGCATCGTCATGGCGTGTCTTTGGATTTTGCGCTGCGCTATTTCAAAGGCATTGTTCAGGAAATTGGGGTTTTTATCGAAGTGCAGCACGACTATGATGGGCCGCCGGTTGAGCCAAAGCGGACTTTTGCCATCACCCGCGATTCTGAGCACTACCCTGTGAAACCCGATCGGGGCCCGGCGGAGTGGTCGGATGTGGAAGCGGCCATTCATGCTTTTCGGGGCTAGGCGCTGGATTGACCCCTAGATACGGTGGTGCGGCCGATCGCCAATTGCAGGTTAATGGGCCATTTTCCGGATGTTCGAGTTCAGTCCATGGCCAAATGTATTGAATTGAGAACTTCCTAATCCAATTCTGTGCTGACTGTTGCGATTCCGACCTATAACGGGGCCGATCGCCTGCCGATCGTTCTGGAGGCGTTGTTGGCCCAGGTGGAAACCCAGGCGATCGACTGGGAAATTTGGGTGATTGACAACAATAGCGACGATCGCACCCGAGAGGTGGTGGCCGCCTTCCAAGCTCGATCGCCTCGAATTCATCGGGATCAAGAGCCACAACAGGGCGCGGCCTTTGCCCGGCAGCGGGCGATCGTGCGATCGGGTGCGGCTTGGGTGGCTTTTTTGGATGATGACACCGTGCCGGATCCCGATTGGGTGGCTCGGGTGTGGCAGTTTGCCCAGGGTGATTGGGTCGATCGAAACCTGGTGGGGGCTTTTGGAGGGCGCATCCTACCGGTTTTGGAGGGGCCGGAGCCGGTGGGATTTGCACGGATTCGATCGCTCTTTGCCATTGTCGATCGGGGCGATCGGCCGTTTGTGTATGAGCCAGGGCGCGGCCTGTTGCCGCCTTCGGCGGGGTTGGTGGTGCGTCGGGCCGCTTGGCTGGCGGCCGTGCCACCTCAGTTAATTTTGGGCGGGCGAACGGGCAACACCTGGCTCACTTCCGAAGATCTGGAAGCGCTGGTCTATCTCCAACGAGCGGGCTACTCTGTGGCCTATTGCCCCAGCTTACGCCTCAGTCATCGGCTGCCGGTAACTCGCTTCACGGCCGATTATCTCCGCTCTTTTGCTCAGGGAATTGGCTGGAGTCGCTATGTGGTGCGGCTGTTGCGGGTGGATCGATCGCGCCGATTCCTGATCCCGTGGTTCTATGGTTTGTCGGATTTGCGTCGGTTGTTGCGCTGGTGGCTGCAACATCCGGGGGGTTGGCGATCGCGAGATCCGGTGTTGGTTTGCGAGCGATCGCTCCTGGTCAGCACCCTAACCAGTCCTTGGGTGATGGGTCGCTGGTTTCGCGATCGAGAGCAACGGGGCGATCGCCAAGTCATTGCCCGTGCGACCCAACGGGCGGCCGGCTCGTCGCAGCCCTTGACTTCCCAAATTGCGATCGCGATTCCGATTTACAACGGAGCCGATCGACTGCCTGCCCTGTTTGATCGGCTCCAAGCTCTGGAGATTCCGCCCGGTTTGCGGTGGGAAATTTGGGCGATCGACAACAACAGCAGTGACGACACGATCGCCCAACTGCGCCAAATTCAACAAACTTGGAACCGCTGCCCTTTACATATCAGCCAAGAACCACGCCAGGGAGCCGCCTTTGCCCGACAACGGGCCGTGCGGTTGACGGCGGCCCCTTGGGTGGCCTTTTTGGATGATGACAACTGGCCGGAACCGGACTGGCTACGGGAGGCGATCGCCTTTGCGGAGGCTCATCCTCAAGTCGGGGCTTTTGGGGGCAAGGTCTTGGGAGCCTACGCGATCGACCCGCCGCCGGCCCTGCGTGACTTGGAAGGTTATTTAGCCATTCGTAGCTATCCTGAGTTTGCCGATCGCCCCGGCCCCTTCCTGGCCCAGCAGTTGCGCCTCCCGCCCGCTGCGGCGTTGATTGTCAATCGAGCTGCTTGGTTGGCCACCGTGCCCCCGGAACCCCAATTAAGCGGGAAATTAGCCGGCCGCTTCGTGCAGGGGGATGATTATGAACCCTTGCTGTATCTGGCGCGGGCGGGCTGGGAAATTTGGTTTGCACCCCGCCTAAAAACCCATCACCAAATTCCCGCTTGGCGACTCGATCGCGCTTATCTCATTCGCCTAGCGCGGGCCTGTGGGTTGGCGACCTTTGCCCTCAAACGGATCATTACCCCCCCGATCGCCTGGCCCGGGTTGGCGCTGCGAATCATGGTTGCCAATGGCTACAAAGCGCTGAAGTTGCGATCCTTGCGCCAAGATGCCGATCCCTCGATCGCGCTGACTGCCACGGTGCGCCAAGCTTTTTTCTGGGGTTGCGCCCTCAGTCCCTTGGCGCAATTCCGATTGCCTGGGGGTCGGAAGCCTAAGACCTAGGAGCGATCGACTGGGAGCGATCGACTAGGAGCGATCGATCAGAGAGCGAGGAGAGGGCTGCGAGTCATTAGGCTGCGAGTTATTCGAATCCTGAGAATCCTGGCTTTCGCGATCCCGCTGATCCACCGCATCAGGGCGCGACTCGATCGGGGAGTCCATCTCATCAGACTCAGAGGGCGAACCGGGGCGATCGGTTGGAGTTGGCGTAGATTCAGGAACTTCAGTCCCAGCGGGGTCACTCCCCGATCGTTCAACCCCTTGCTGACGAGCCTTATAGAAGGTTTCCAGACTGTTGCGATCGCCCACAAAGCGCCAATGCCAAGGTTCATAGGACACGCCTTGACGATTGCCTTCCGGAAACGACAACTCAAAATTAAACCGAGCCGCATGATCCGCCAGCCAGCGGAAAGCTCTCGTTCGTTCAAAGTTCTGATTCAAATTGGTTGAGGGCGCATTGGCATCCCCAATATCCACCGCATAGCCCGTGTGGTGTTCGCTATAGCCGGGGGGCGCACTCACCTCAGCCCGCTTGGTAGCCGCTTGGTTGCGGGCAGCCTTGATGTTAAAAAACACGGACTGTTGTTGTTCCACGGAGCGAAACGCCGACAGCACCACCAAATTCACCCCATCCGCCCGAGCCGCAGCGGCCATGGAGCGATAGGCCCGAGCTGCCGATCGCCGCAATCGCATCTGGCCATCGTTACTAATGGGGCTAAGTTCCGATTGGGGTGCTTCTTCGTAGGGCAAATGGCCCAACAGGGAGTTGGGATCCGGCGTAGGGCTGGCGGGAGCCGTGGGGCTGGGGGTGCTACCGATCATTTGGTCTAAGCGTGCTTGCCAGGCATTGGGCAACTGCCGCACTGACCAAAGGTAGGCAAAACTGCCCGCCGCGATCGCCCCGAGACCCAACAATCCCCCCAAAAGACCCAGCCAGGGCCGCCCCTGGGGCCGCGCCGGCCCATTCACCGCCTGTTGATTCGCATCGCGTACCGCTTCCGGCACTTCGGCACTGCCCATCACCGTCAGCAAGCCAGCTTCCAACTCTGAAGCGCGATCGGGGCGCGAGCGTTTTGACACTTGGGGGCCAACTCCCGCCGCCGAGGAAGGCTTGGCAGTTTGGTTCGATTCAGCCTTCTCAGCCCTATCCGAAGCATCCATACTGAACCACTGGGGCGCGTGCTAGACGATTGCAGCAAAAACTACGCCCCCATTCTAGGGATATTCATCCGCGCCATGGGCCCAAGACCAAAAAATCAGCCCTTATTTAACCCTCGGCCGGAAGTTGAACCGCAACCATAAGGGACTGATTGTTCAGGATCGCAGCGCGAGCACCGGAGTTTCGGAATTCGGATCAGGCTATTTCTGGGTGTTTGCTCTGTGTGCTAGCTTTAGGCGCTTAGAGGATGTTTGAAAAGTATCTTTTGGCCTGTGCCAAACACCAATAGTTGTGGGGGCAAGGGGCTTAAGCCCCTTGTCTACGTCGATCGCTGGAGCGGACAGAGTAGCAATTTTGGCTTTTCAGAGATCCTCTTATGGGTGGATGAGCAGGCTATTTCTTTAGATTGAGTTAATTCTGCTAATTGAATCATGTTAATTTGCGAATTGTCCATTGGGTTAATGCTAATTTGGGGATTGCTAATTTTGTGAATTTCGAATTGGCGAGTACCAAGCTGGCTAGTACGAATTGAGTGCCTTCCTGGGTTGATCATGGCTCACCTAATCACTGATTCATGGCATCTGTGATTGAACCTAACCATGGCTTCAGGGAAAGGCTGCAATTGGGTGAATGCCCAAGGAATTGGGTTGGTGTCAATTCAATTCAATTAATGCCCGTTCGATTAACATTCATTTAATCCGTGATTTCTGAAGAAAATGCTAGAAAATTTCCAGGTTTTTGAACAAGATTTATCAGCGGAAGCCCTGGCTGACTATCGTCAAGCCTCTGCCCTGGCGATCGATACGGAAACCATGGGCCTTAAACCCTGGCGCGATCGCCTCTGTTTGGTACAAATTTGTAATCCGGCGGGGCAAGTGGCCGTGGTGCGAATTGCCCGAGGGCAGACTGGTGCACCAAACCTGAAGCAGCTTTTGGAGAATGAGGCGATCGAGAAGGTTTTCCACTTTGCCCGTTTTGATGTGGCCATGTTGCAATACCACCTGGATATTGCAACGAACCCCATTTTTTGCACCAAAATTGCTAGTAAATTAGCCCGCACCTACAGCCCCAAACATGGCCTCAAAGACCTGATTAATGAACTGGAAGGGGTGGAGTTGGATAAACGCCAGCAGAGTTCCGATTGGGGAAATGCGGTGAATCTATCAGTGGCGCAATTGGAATATGCTTCCAATGATGTGCGCTATTTGCTCAGTGCCCGACAGAAATTAATGGCCATGTTGCAGCGTGAAGAACGTTGGGAATTGGCCCAACAATGTTTTGTGGCTCTCCAAACAATCGTGCAACTCGACTTACTGCAATACGAAAATATTTTCGAGCATTAAAGGCTGCGGTTGTTGCCCCTTATTTCTGCAAGCTAGGAGCGCTTAAATCAAGTTCAAGATTTCCTGGGCTGCCCGATCGGTTGCGCCGTCGCCCCCGAGCCGATCGCGCATGGCTTGGTAGTCCTGCTGAAGCTGGGCGGCCCGATCGGGTTGCAGCAGGGCGATCGCCTCTTGGGCAATTCGATCGGGGCTGGCCTGTTCCTGCATCAACTCCGGGACGATCGCCTGTTCGGCCACCAAATTGGGCGGCGACATGAATGTAATTGAAAACTTCAGCAGATGACGGGCGATCCAAGCGGTGATTGGACTCACTTTGTAAATCACCACCTGCGGCACTTTCAACAGCGCCAACTCCAAATTCACCGTGCCAGATTTGGTCAAGGCTAAGTCGGCGGCGGCCATGGCCAGCAGGCTATCACCGACAATTTCCGCCTGGAGACCAAATTCAGCGATCGCCTGTTCAATGGCGGGTCGGTAAGCGGGCAGAGAAACCGGAATCAAAAACCGAGCCTTGGGGTGATGATCCTGCACTTGGCGAGCGGCCGCAAAAAGGCTGGGCATCAAGAGTTTTAGCTCTTGGCGACGGGAGGCCGGCAGCAACACCACCGCCAATTCATCGGCGCTCAGTCCCCAATGCTGGCGGGCGGCGGCCCGATCGGGGGCTTGGGCCAAGCGATCGATCAACGGATGCCCAATCCACTTCACGGCGGCTCCGTAGCGCTGATAGTAGGTGGCTTCCTGGGGAAAAATCGCCAGAATCACATCCGTCAGCCCCACCACCTGCGTGGTGTTGCGATCGCCCAAAGACCACACCCACTCTTGGGGCGCAATGTAGTAAGCGGTGGGCACTTGGGGCAATTGGCGCTTAAAGAAATGGCCCATGGTCAAATTGGGGCCAATGTAGTCAATAAAAACGGCCACATCGGGCGGTTGCTGGCGGAGGGTGGCTTTGGTTTGCCATTGGAGCTTCAGGGTCGGAATGACGAAGGGCAGAGCTTCCCAAAGGCCGATCGAACCGATCGCACTCGTATCAAAAATCAGCCGGGCCCCCGCCGCCGCCATGCGTGGCCCCCCGAGTGCCGTAATTTCCAAAACCTGACCCCGAGCCGCTGCCGCCCGCTGCAAGGCCTGGATCAACAGGGCCCCCTGCAAGTCCCCGGACACTTCCCCCGTGCTCAGAAAAATCCGCAAAGGGCGATCGGGCGTTCCCAATTTAGTCATGGCTGCTGCGGTGGGGTTTGCGGCCGGTCATCGGGCCCCGCCGTCCCGCCTTAGACTGCTGCAAAAACCGAATCAAGTGTTGCAACGCTTCGCAGGAGGGCAGCAGCATGAGTTCCTCAAGGGCTTGCTCCAGCGTGGCCTCAGAACGATACAAAATCCGAAAGGCTTTGTTCAGGGTTTGGGTGGTCAGGCCGTTGTCTAGCTCGTCATAGCCGGCCCGCTTCAGCCCCACACGGTTCAAGGTGCGCACTCGGCCGGGGCTGCCCTCCACCAACATAAACGGCGGCACGTCCCGATCGATCCGGCTCATGCCGCCGACCATGGCCAACCGGCCAATCTTGACAAATTGATGAACTCCCAACACGCCGCCAATGGTGGCCCGCGACTCGATCGTCACATGGCCCGCCAAGGCCACCCCATTGGCAATCACCACCCCATCTTCAATGAGGCAGTTGTGGGCCACGTGGCTGTAGGCCATCAACAGGTTTCCGTCCCCCACTTGGGTCACTTCCCCTTCGTGGGTGGCGCGGTTGATGGTCACGTATTCGCGAATTTTGTTGTCGTTGCCAATGATCGTTTGGCTGAGGGCCCCTTGATATTTGCGATCTTGAGGCTCTGTGCCGATCGCGGCTCCTGCAAAAATTTGGTTTCGTTCCCCCAAGGTGGTGTAACCGTCAAGGATCACATGGGGGCCAATCTGAGTTTCGGCCCCGATCGAAACGGCGGGGCCAATGACGGCATAGGGGCCGACTGTCACCGTGGGATGGAGTTCTGCGTCGGGATGAACGATCGCCGTCGGATGAATCGCTGCTTTCATGGGATCGGTGCGATCGCGCTGCCCTGACACACTAATACGTTTAGCCAATGCTGAAAAGTCTAGTTCGTCAACTAGTCCGCTAGTCCACCAGGGAGAACATCAACTCGCCCTCACAGGCCAGTTGCCCTTCCACTTCCGCCCGGCCGTGCATTTTGCCGAAGCGTTTTTGCTTCACCCAAAGCAGTTCGACGGTCATGATCAGTTGATCGCCGGGAACCACGGGCCGACGGAAGCGCACTTTGTCAATGCCCCCAAACATGAACAAGCCTTGACCGGGGTTGTCTTGCATTTGGGTGAGCACCACGCCGCCCACCTGAGCCATGGCTTCCACAATCAGCACCCCTGGCATGATCGGGCGATTGGGAAAGTGGCCTTGGAAGTGGGGTTCATTGAAGGTGACATTTTTTAGCCCCACGGCCCGCTTACCGGGAACATAGTCGATGATTCGATCGACCAAGGCGAAGGGGTAGCGGTGGGGAAGCAACCGGTGAATGTCTTCAACGGTGAAGGTGGTGGGCCCAACGGGGCGATCGGCCTGATCCGTTGTGGTTGTGTCCTGGGTCTGGGCGGTGACAACGGGTTCTGGAGCAGAAACAGTGGACATAGGACTTTGCAACCTAAACAACGGGCCAGTGGGCGATCGAGCGGGCAAAACCACGGATGGTCACGAACTCCTGTGAGGGATGGGCGTGCCTATCCGCTGCTGGGCAATTGGATGGGTGTTGACTGAGCAATGGCGGAACTCTGGGCGAGCGCTGATGGTCGAGGACTCATTGCCGATCGGGTTCCGATCAAGGTTCGATCGATGACTGATCAAGGTTCGATCAATCAATTGCCGACCGACTTTCGATCGAAGACCCATTGCCAATCATTGCCGCCAGTTTGGCCACCAGTTGCCCATGAAGACGATGGCTGGCTTTGTAGGCCAAGTAATGGGCGCGCGGAATGGTTCCGAGCAGGGCCAAGTCGCCAACTAAGTCTAAGATTTTATGACGCGCTGGCTCATTTTCATACCGCAAGGGCGGATTCAGCCAGCCCGCTTCGCCACAGACTAGGGCATTGTCCAGGCTGCCACCTCGGATCAGGTTGGCGGCCCGCAGTTGTTCAATTTGGTGGGCTAAGCCAAAGGTGCGGGCAGGGGCAATGTCGTGGGCAAAGGAGCCGGGTTGGGGTTCCGGCTCGATCGGGCAGAAGGCTGCTCCGGGTGACCAACTGTGCCATTGGTTGCCGATCGCGGGTAGGGCAAAGTCAATCCCATAGCTAAATCGCAGTTCCGCGGCGGGCAAGGCGGCCACAAAAGCATCGCCCTCAGGGATCCAAAGGGGTTCAGCAATGGTTGCCGGATCGGTTGCTGGCGTGCGGGTGCTCGGCAAGGCCCGCAGACCAGCTAGGGCGATCGCCCGACACCATTCAATGGCGGAACCGTCCAACAGGGGTACTTCGGGCCCATTAATTTCCACCTGGGCCGCCCCCACGCCACAGGCGACCAAGGCGGCCATCAGGTGCTCGATCGTGCGGACGGTGGCTTGCGGATCTTGGGGCGATCGAACCTCCGTGGACAGTTGCGTTTGAGAAACTAAATCCCAATGCGCGGGAATGACCGGGCGATCGGGCAAATCCGTACGCACAAACCGAATACCCGGTTCCAGGCTGGGCTGCACCCACAGGGTTACGGGCAATCCGGAATGTAGCCCCACGCCCGATCGACTAAAGGCCTGGCCGAGGGTGCGTAGGGGGGCGATCGGGCGCTGGATCTCCGGCGCGATCGCCATAGCCTCCGAGGACGGCCCGACCATTGCGGGTTCCGGTTGGGGTTCCCCTTGCAGTTCTGGTTCTAATGCCGTTGGTAATTCCCTTTGCATTGCCCCTAGAACCGCTCACCGATACCAAAGTGCAGTCGATTGCCGCCCTCGCTGTTCCAGCCATAATCCAGCCGGATTGGGCCAAAGGGCGTGCGGGCCCGCAGTCCAACCCCATAGCCCACACCCCAACCGGGCTTTTCACGCACCACGGCCGGTTGCCCGGGCACATCTTCCCCAGATCCAAGGTCGGTGGCAAAGTCCAGGAACAGCACGCCGCCCACGGGAATTTGTTCCGTTACCTTCAACAGGGGGAAGCGATATTCCACCGAAGATTGGAAGAAGTAGCGACCGCTGCCCACCTCGCCTTCATCAAACCCGCGCACGGAGTTGGTGCCGCCTAGGGGGAAAGCTTCATAGGGAGGCAAGTCTCCAAACACGCCGCCCGCTTGCAGGTTCACGGCGATCGTTTCGGGGCCGTTGGTGAACTTGGTGAATTCCACCGGGAAATAGCGGCTGTAGTTGGCCCGCAGTCGGGTGAAGAAAATACCGGTAATGGGAATGGCTTGATCCAGACCCACCCGGAAGAAGGAGCCTTGGGTGGGGGTGACTCGATCGTTTCGGCGATCGTTGGTCAGGGCCAGTTGCAGGGTGAAGATGTCGTCCTTGCCGTCCTCGTTGAAGGCCAGTTGGTTGCCATCTTCGTCTTCGGGGCTGAGGTCGCCATCGCGATCGACAATGCGCACATGCTGGAACTCTGCCCCCAAGGAGCCGCTCCAGGTGCTGGACAGGGGCCGGCTAAAGACCACGCGCCCCCCGGTGCGATCGACCCGAGGCAGATCGCCATTGTCCAACTCCACTTCGCGCTCACCCCCATCAAAAATCAGCGAGATCGATCGCCGCTTGTAGAGGTTCACCGTGTAGGACGTTCGGTTGGGGTCACCCGCAATCCAAGGATCCGTGAAGCTGAGGTCAAAGCCCAAACCCCGCTCCGACAGTTGCACTTCTGCGCCCAGCTTTTGGTTATTGCCCCCCAGGTTTTGTTCCTGGAAACTGACGGAACCAAAAATGCCGCTGGTGGAGCTAAAGCCCACTTCCGTTCCCAAAACGGCGGTGTTTTTCTCCTGAAGATTCACCGACACATCCACCTTGCGCGGATCCGTGCCGGGATTGAGGGTTAACTGCACATCTTCGAAAATGCCCAGTCCAAAGACGCGCCGCAAATCCTTCTGAATTTGATCGCGGTTAAACACTGCGCCCGGTTTGGTGTCCATTTCGCGGAACACAATGAAATCGCGGGTGCGGCCGGTGACCGTTGTGCCATCTTCGTTGGTGGGTTTGCCCTCGTCGTTCAGGAAGGTGATGTTGATGTCTTCAATTTGCCCTTCCGCCACTTCCAGGGTCACGTTGCCGTCTCGACCCACGCGCGGCGATCCCACCACTTGGGCCAGCACATAGCCATTGGACTGATACCACTGGGTGAGCTGTTTGATCGACTCTTGCAGCTTGTTCAGGTTCAGGGTGGAGCCATACAGGGGGCTGAAGATCCGATCAATTTCCGTGGCTGGCAGCACCGTGGAGCCTTCAATTCGCACCGCCTGTAAAACCGGGTTGGGGGTGACCTCAAAGGTGACCCGTACCCCCAAGGGGGTGTCGTCCGGCACGGCACGCACGTTGGCGAATAGTCCCGTGGCAAAAATGCGGTTGATGTCCTCTTGCAGTTGGCTGCGGGTGGCCGTTTGACCTGGCCGGGTGCGAATGACTTTGTAAACCTCCTCTTGCAAGGTGGCTTCTGCGCCGGCCACAACCACTTCCGCAACCAGAACTCTGGCTTCAGTTGGGGTTTGCTCAGGGGCGGCGGGTTCTTCGGTGGCTGGGCTGGGGGCAGGTTCCCCTTGGGCGATCGCCCCGGTTGAGGGCTGGGGGCTGGGCTGTGCGGGCCCGGCGGCGATCGTGCCGTTGACCGGGTTGGCCGTTGGGGTTGGTGCTGTCGGGCCGGCGGCCACCGCGATCGGGGCGGGGGGCACAGGATTGGCCGTGACCGCTGGGGAAACCGGCGACAACTCCGGAGTCGCGGCCACGGATTCCGTGGCTAGCTCCGCCGTTGACTGGGTGGCCGATGCCGAGTCCGTGGTTGGCTTCGTTGCCGATTCCGCCGTTGATGCTGCTGCCGATTCCGTCGCCGTGGGTGGTTCTGTCGCCCGGGCTGCTGGACTGGTCACCGAGACGATCGTGGCACTTGCAGCCAGCACTGGCCACAGGATCATCAAACGCAAAACACGCATACACTCCTCACCTTAGGACGCAGCCAACTTTCGATGTGGCGGTGGAAACAACGGGTTAGCGTCCAATTTAGCCATTGAGATGGGTTTGAGGCTCGCTGCTGCGCCGTTGCTCCGAATTTAGGGGTCGGACATCGATCGAGGATTGCAATCGACCACGCGCCACCGGGAGCCATCTCACTCCATCTGAATTCGGTTCGCTAACCGACAACCCAACCAACAACCAAAACAGTGCAATCCTACCGCAGGAGTTTGTCGCTTGAGAGTGGCCAGGGGATCTCTAATTCGCCAAAACCTTTTCCAGGACTCGCTGATAAGCCCCTTCCACGTTTCCTAAATCTTGGCGGAAGCGATCCTTATCCAACACTCGGGCGATCGGGTCGGTTTCCTTGGCATCCCACAGGCGACAGGTATCCGGGCTAATCTCATCCCCCAGCACAATCCGCCCGCCGGAGTCGATGCCGAATTCGATCTTGAAGTCCACCAAGATAATGTCGCACTGCTGGAAAAAGTCGCGCAGGATTTCGTTAATCCGTTGGGTCAGCTCCGTAATTTCTCGTACCTGAGCTGGCGTGGCCAACTTCATGGCGTAGATTCGGCCCTCCGTCACCAATGGATCCCCAAATTCATCATTCTTGTAGCAGAACTCAATCAACGGGGGTTCCAGCGGCGTACCCAGGGCAATGCCCGTTTGTTTGCAAAGACTACCGGCGGCAAAATTCCGCACAATCACTTCCAACGGCACGATGGTCAAGGCCCGCACATTCATTTCATTGGGAGCGGGGCAGTCCACAAAGTGGGTCGGCACGCCCGCCGCTTCCAGCTTGCGAAACAGGTGTTCCGACATGGTGCAGTTAATGCGCCCTTTACCCGCGATCGTCCCTCGTTTTTGGGCATTGAACGCCGTGGCATCGTCCTTGTAACAGGCCAACAGAATGGTGGGATCCGCCGTGGCGTACAGGATTTTGGCTTTGCCTTCGTAAAGCTTTTGTAGAGCGGTCATGGATTCCTGAAGCGCAATAATTCCTGAAGCGCAATAAATTTCGACCCATCCAGCTTAGGGCCTGTCGTCCATGGCCAGCCGCTGAGCGATCATGACGGCTCGATGGCCGCCCGGTGGCCTGGTTGGATTGCTGCAATTCTGCACTGCTGTGTGGCTGTTGCGTGGCTAGAGTCCCGTTTGGTTAAATCCCCACCCGATCGCGATCGGGGTTTAGCCATTGCCACAGGAAATCGTAGTGATGGATATAGCCTGGTTCCTCAGCCACGCGGGCGGCCGCCAACAGGGGCGACACCAGCGCCTTAATCGTCAGGGCAATCAGAAACGGAATTCCGACCAGGGCGCTGCAAAGGGCGGCCGCTACCAAAACGTTGAGGTGAAAATTCACAGCCGATCGGGCGTTGGACTGAGCACGGGGGTCAGGAGCCGCCACCATAATTGCGATCGCCAAACCGCAGCAGACCAATTCCAATAACACTGCGCGATCGACCCCGATCGGGGCCAGGGTCACCATTCCCAAGCCGCAGCCCAGGAATACTGACCAGTGGGCCAACGTTGCCAGCCAATCCGACTGATCCGGTTGGGGCGGATTGGTGCGCCAAGGCTCGAACTGCCATTGCCCAAGTTGCCATCCCATAAACACCTCCTGACCGGTCAATGCGGGCGACGATGTGCGGCGGCCGTCTCAACCGAGTTTCAACGTTTCAACCCCAGGTCAACCGACTTGTGTTAGCAACCACGCCACAGCCACACGATCGGGCAACCAAAACATCGATACCTTAGTTCTATCGACTTTTGGGGACAGCATCCTGAGGACTTGGCGGCTTGTAATGTTTATTTGCACTCATTTGTGCCGATCGTGCCGCTTTGCTTCCCCGCTGCTCCAGGGGGCGATCGCGGAGCGCAAGTCACCCAAACCTATTCCTGAACCAATAATCCTGCGTAGATCCTGCGTAAATCCTGAGCAAATCCCGAACCAATTCCAGGCGAATTTCGAGCAAATTCCGAGCAAATCAGTGAAGCCTGAGCACATTTTTCCTGATCAAACTTTACGTATCTTTACGCTCTTATCTCCGTTGGCCCCTCAGGCTTTACGCTAAAAACGCCGATCGGCCTCCCTGTTTTTGAGACTCAATCCTTTAACACCCTATGTTCCCCACCCATCGCCCTCGTCGTTTGCGGACTAGCGAAACCCTGCGCCGCATGGTTGCGGAAACCGTCGTCACCACCAACGATTTGATCTACCCGTTGTTTGCAGTGCCGGGTGAAGGGGTGGCGAATGAAGTGAAGTCGATGCCGGGTGTTTATCAACTCTCGATCGACAAAATCGTTGAAGAAGCCAAACAGGTTTATGACCTAGGAATTCCTGCCATCATTTTGTTTGGAATTCCCGCTGAAAAAGACACCGATGCAACCGGTGCTTGGCATGATTGCGGCATTGTCCAAAAGGCAACCGAAGCCGTGAAAAAAGCCGTGCCCGATTTGGTGGTGGCGGTGGATACTTGCCTGTGCGAATACACCAGCCATGGGCACTGCGGCTATTTGGAAACGGGCGATCTTAGCGGACGAGTTCTGAATGATCCCACCTTGGAATTGCTGAAAAAAACCGCCATTGCCCAAGCCAATGCCGGAGCCGACATCATTGCACCTTCGGGGATGATGGATGGGTTTGTGAAATCCATTCGGGAAGCCTTGGATGCAGCCAAGTTCCAAGATATTCCAATCCTCTCCTACGCCGCCAAATATGCCTCGGCTTATTATGGGCCGTTCCGGGATGCGGCTGAATCAACCCCGCAATTTGGCGATCGCCGCACCTATCAAATGGATCCGGCCAATGGGCGGGAAGCCATCAAGGAAATTGTCCTGGACATTGCTGAAGGGGCAGATATGTTGATGGTGAAGCCGGCTCTGGCCTACATGGACATCATTTGGCGCGTGAAGGAAGCGAGCAATTTGCCTGTGGCGGCCTATAACGTTTCCGGTGAATATTCGATGGTGAAGGCGGCGGCCCTCAACGGTTGGATTGATGAGCAACGCGTGGTGATGGAAACCATGACCAGCTTTAAGCGATCGGGCGCAGATTTGATTCTGACTTACCACGCCAAGGATGTGGCTCGCTGGCTGAAGGGCTAAGCGGATTCCTGAGACGTATTTTCAGGCACTCACTAAGCACCAGTTGCTATGGGGCAAGGGGCTTAGGGCCTGTCGTCAAATCGCCTGAAACCTTGATTCCGCCGTTGGCAGATCGTGGGGGACAAGGGGCTTAAGCCCCTTGTTTTTGATAAAGCTTTTTGGATTCGGTTTTTTAGATCCAGGGTGCTCCTGAGGTAAGTGGCACAGGCGGCGGCACTCGAATTCAGGAAGCTGCGTCTGCTAAAACAGGCCTCAACAAGTCTCTCCTGGAAATCTATGACACTCGTTACCTCCCTGGCCGATAACGGCCCCGGTTCCCTGCGTGCGGCCTTGGCGGCGGCCCCCAATGGCGACACCATCACCTTTGCCCCCAACTTGGCCAACCAAACCATTCGCCTCACCAGTGGCCAACTGTTGGTCGATCGGGACATCATCATCGATGGAGCTAATGCGCCAGGGTTGGTGATTAGCGGCAACGAAAGCAGCCGGGTGTTTTATGTCAGCAAGCAGGGCGGTTCCGCCACGTTTCGCAACCTGACCGTGGCTGATGGGCGCACCCGAGGAGCCACCAACGTCAGCACTTCCGGCGCGGGGATTGGCACTGACATTCGCGTTAACCTGACGATCGATAACGTCACCTTCCGCAACAACGAGGCGGAAAACTTCTCCGGTGGTGCGGTGTCCCTGGAGTTTCAGGGGAAGGGCACGATCACCAACAGCCGCTTTGACAATAACCGAGCCAGTCAAAAAAATAGCGGCTCGATCGTGGAGTTTGGGGCCGGCGCGGTGCAAAGTTGGGCCGAAACGACGCTGGTGGTGCGCAACAGCGAATTCACCAACAACAAAGGAACCAACGGCGGGGCGATCGGCACGATCCAAACCGAATTGCTAGTGGAAAACAGCCGTTTTCTGGGCAACGATTCCAGCAAAGGCGGCGCGGCCTTTTGGGGCCAAGGCGGGGCCATCTACGCTGACGCTGCCAGCAAATTTGGCGATGGGGTGGGTGGTCAAATGATCATTCGGAGCAGCTACTTTTCGGCCAACCGAGCCGCTGCTCAAGGGGGGGCGCTTTCGCTCTATCCCTACCGACCGGACAAGGCGTTGATTGAGAATTCAATCATTGTTGACAACACCGTGGTGGCCGATCCGGGCGGGAATGGCTTGGGGGGCGGTGTGCGCTTGGCCGTGGGTGATGCGATCATTCGCAACAGCACGATCGCCAATAACAATGCTGAAACTCAAGGTGGCGGGGTTTGGATTGCGGAAGATGCTTCGGTGCAAATCATCAACACCACGATCGGGAATAACAAAGCGGTGAATCCCGATCCGCTGCGGGGAATTGGCGGCGGCATTTTCTTTGCCAATAATCAGGCGAACAAGCTCATTAATGTCACCTTGGCTAACAACACCGCGAGTGGCTTTGGCGGCGGCATTTTCAAAAATGATGCGTCCTCGGTGGAAGTCACGAACAGTTTGTTCGTAAACAATCGGGCCGGCAACAGCTTTAGCGAATCGTTCCAAACCAACCGCACCCTGACCGATGGGGGTAATAACCTGCAATTTCCCGCCTCGTTGCCCGGGGGCAAAGATCCGCAAATTACCGGCAGCGCGATCGTAGCCGATCCAAAGCTGGGGCCCCTGCAAGACATTGGCGGCGGCCAATTGGGCTATTTGTTGCAAGCGGGCAGCCCGGCCATTAACGCCGGAAAAGCCGTGGCCGGTGTGACGACGGATCAGCGCAGTTTGCCGCGTGATGGGGCGATCGACATTGGCTCCACGGAATTTGGTGTGGGTGGCGGTGGTACAACTCCGCCCCCAGCCGGTCAGTTCACTTCCGGTAATGATGACCTGAACTTGACCGATAACGCTGATTCGGCCGATGCCCTGGCCGGGAACGATCGGGTGGTGGCCCTCAGCGGGAGTGACAATGTTTTTGGGAATGCGGGCGATGACAGCCTCTTTGGGAATGCGGGTGATGACACGCTGTTGGGTGGCGATGGTGCGGATTTCCTGTTTGGCGGGCGCGATCGCGATCGACTCTTTGGCAACCTAGGCAATGACCAGATCTTCGGCAACATCGGTGACGATGAGCTTTATGGCGGTCGTGATGCGGATAGCCTGTTTGGCGGCCAAAACAACGACAGCCTGTTTGGCAACATCGGTGCAGACTTGCTCTCGGGTGATTTGGGTGATGATTCCCTCTTTGGGGGGCAAGACAATGACACCCTGGTGGGCGGTGACGGGGCTGATTTGCTCTCGGGCGATTTGGGCAACGATCTCCTCACGGGGGGCGCAGGGGCCGATCGATTCATCATCGGTTTCGGCAAGGGCACGGAAACGATTACTGATTACCAAGACGGCACGGACAGGATTTTGCTGGCGGCTCCGTTGGCCTTTGGTGGCCTCAGTTTTGCCACGGTCAGCGGTGGGGCGGAAATTCGCTTTGGCAGTGAGGTGTTGGCCTTTGTGCAGGGGGTGAGTCCGGCGGTGTTTGACCCGGCGGACTTCGGAACCATCTAGCACCATCCAAGGGGCGATCGCCCAATCCAACCTGGCCGATCGCCCCTTGTCATAATGAGATCAATTGCGATCGTGAGGATCCGCCGATGATTGCCCAAACCCCCAGCGCACCGGGAATAATCCAACCGAAACCGATCGAGTATCCCGACAGCGACGGCCAGCCGATGGCAGACAACACCAAACAATTCCAATGGATTCAAACCATCCATAGCAACCTCGCTGCCCTCTTTGCCAACGATCCCCAAGTCTTCGTAGCGGGCGACTTGCTTTGGTATCCCGTTGAAGGCGACAACAAAACCCGTCAAGCGCCCGATGTGATGGTGGTGTTTGGCGCACCTAAGGGCGATCGGGGTTCCTACATGCAATGGCGTGAAAACAACATCGCCCCGCAGGTGGTGTTTGAAATTTTGTCGCCGGGGAATCGCCTAACCGAAATGATGAAGAAGCAGATGTTCTATCACCGCCACGGCGTGGAGGAATATTACATCTATGACCCCGATCGCAACGACCTGAGCATCTTGATTCGGGGGGCAGGCGAGGCGCTGGAACCGGTGGATGAACCGGATAGTTGGGTCAGTCCTCGGTTGGGCATTCGGTTCCAACTGGGCGAAGAAACCCTCACGCTCCTGCGGCCAGACGGCCAGCCTTTTTCCACCCTGATTGAGGAGCGCCAACGGGCTGAACAAGCGGAGCAGCAAGCCGCACAAGCACGGGAGCAAGCTGAGCAGGCCCAACAACAGGCGGCAGAAGAGCGCCAACGGGCTGAACAGGCCCAGCAGCGTGCCGATCGCCTCGCGGCTCGACTGCGAGAATTGGGGCTGGATCCCGAAACGATCGACCCCTAAAGCACAGGAAAGGGAGTAAGCATCGATGTTGCGATCGCTCAAAATTGGCCGGGTCAAAATCGGCTTGGTGGGATGGGGACTTTGGCTAGGGACGATCGCCCCTGGCCAGTCGATCGCCTGGGCCATGCCTTCGCCAATGTCCGAACCACCGGTTTTGCCGGTTTTGCCGGTTTTGATTGATTGCCAAAACTTGCAACCGGCTCCCGATCGCAGCAAAACCCTTCCCCCCGACGCAGCGGAAAACCTGGGTGATTGGCAGCTTTGCACCCAGCATCCTGAAACCGCGATCGAGTGGTATCAAACAGCCCTGGCCGGTTACCGTGCCTTGGGAGAAAGTGCCGAGGCATCCGTAACGATCGCCCTGTTCAAGCTGGCTCGGGCCCACCTGATGGCTGAACAGCCCACCGCTGCTCTGGATTACTACCACCAGGCGATCGAGCGAGATCCGATCTATGGCTTCTTGGATTTATTCCTGGAACGGCAGGTTTCGCCCCTAGGAGAACCGGTCACGGACTCTGGATTGCGGGGCAATGGCTACAGCGGCCCCACCCGAGCGGAACCCTCGATCGCCGCCAGCGCCCAGTTTGAGCTGGCCTACGACTCCTATCGCCTTGGGCAAATCACCGCCGCCCTTCAGGCCTATCGCACCGCCTTGCAACTGCGGCCCAACTTTGCCCAGGCCCACTTAGGGCTAGGCATGGTTCTGGAGCGACAAATGGACTACGAAGGCGCAATCCGAGCCTATCAAACTGCCCTCAAACTGGAGCCAGACTTGGTTTGGGGTCATTACCGCCTAGGTGCGTTGCTCACCATTCGCTATCAACCAACGGCGGCCCGGGCCGCCCTGCGGCGGGTGGTGGATGCCCACACGGGTCTCGATTCCTTGGGAGAAGCGGTTAAAGCGGCAATCGTCGAAGACCTAATGGGGGATTTCTACCAATCCCGAGGAGACTCGGCCGAGGCCGATCGCGCCTATCAACGGGCCCTGGCCCTCGCTCCCCAGGGGCCGGGTTTTTACCTAAAGCTGGGGAAAAACTGCCTGATTTGGGGCCAACATCAACGGGCGATCGACTCCTTTCGTGCTGCCCTGGTCCAACTGCCGCCCGACCATCCCGATCGGGAACTGGCTGAAGTGGGCATTGCCGAAGCCCTGGTTTGGTCGGATCGTTGGGCCGAGGCCGGGGCCCAGCTAGACAGCGTTCTTCAGCGTTGGCCCAACTCTGCTGATGCCCAGAAATTAAGGGATCATGTCAACAGTCGGCCCCGTTAGCGTCGGTTATCCTATCCCATGGTTCAAAAATCATTTCCTAGGGATGTTTCCAGATGGCTCGACAACTGATTAGCTCCGGCTCGCCGTTTGAAGCAGAAATCGGCTATAGCCGCGCCGTGCGCCAGGATCCCTGGGTTTTCGTGTCGGGCACGACGGGCTTCAACTACGACACCATGACGATTTCCGACAGCGTGGCCGAGCAAACCGAGCAGTGCCTCAAAAACATCGAAGCCGCTCTCCAGCAAGCGGAATCCTCGTTGAAAGATGTGGTGCGCGTCACCTATATCCTGCCGGATGCGGCGGATTTTCCCCAATGTTGGCCGGTGTTGCAGCAATATTTCGGCGAAGTGCGCCCCGCTTGCACGATGATCACCGCTGGGTTGGCTGACCCGGCCATGAAGATTGAAATTCAAGTGACCGCCCTCAAGCAGTCCTAGGCGATCGATCTCGGTGGCTGGCTGGGGCTGGAGTTGACCAGGGCCGATCGCAGGCCATTGACGTGATCGCCCCATCCCCAAAATTCCCGTGGCATCATGCCCACAGGCCCGATTCAAGGGTTCTGGGACGTTTAGAGTTTGGGGAAACCTATGAAAGTTGCCGTTTTCAGCACGGAACCCTACGATCGCCAATTTTTGGATGCCGCCAACGCCAACGCTGGTCATCCCCACGAACTGGTTTACTTTGATACTCGCCTCGAAGCCCACACCGCCGCCCTTGCCGCTGGATTTCCCGCCGCTTGCATTTTCGTGAACGATGACGGAGGGCCCGAAACCCTCAAACTTCTGGCCGACAACGGCACAAAACTGATCACCCTTCGCTGCACGGGCTACAACAACGTTGATCTGCGTGCCGCCCAAGACTGTGGCCTCACCGTTGCTCGCGTCGCGGTCTATTCTCCCTACTCCGTGGCCGAGCATGTGGTGGGTTTGATCCAAGCGCTCAACCGCAAGCTGCACCGAGCCTATAACCGCGTGCGGGACGATAATTTTTCCCTCAATGGCCTGTTGGGCTTTGATCTTCACGGCCGGACGATCGGGATTGTGGGAACGGGGAAAATCGGCTTGATTTTGGCTCAAATCATGACCGGCTTTGGCTGCAAAGTGCTGGGCTATGATGTCTATCCCAACGCCCAATTTGAAGCGATCGGGACGGCCCGCTATGTCTCCTTGCCGGAGCTGTTTGCCCAGTCAGACATCATCTCCCTCCATTGCCCTCTGACCCACGACACGCACCATCTGATCAGCAAACAGGCGATCGATCAGATGAAGCCCGGCGTAATGCTAATCAACACCAGCCGCGGCCAATTGGTGGACACCAAAGCCGCGATCGAGGGCATCAAATCGGGTCAAATTGGCTATCTGGGCATCGATGTCTACGAACAAGAGGCCGAACTCTTTTTCCGTGACCTGTCCGACACCGTGATTCAGGACGATACCTTCCAGTTGCTGCAATCGTTCCCGAACGTGATCATCACCGCTCACCAAGCCTTCTTTACCCGCGAAGCCTTGGGGGACATTGCTCGCACCACCATTGAAAACCTCACCGCCTTCGAGCAACACCAACCGATCGCCAATGAGGTGCGCCTTCCTGATTAGGGATCACGGCCGATCGATCACGACTCAGGTTCTTTTCTGCCCTTCTCAGTCATTGCCTTCAGTGTTAATTGATCAGGGGCGTGCAGTTGTGCGCCCTCTGCGCCCTCATGGATTTGGCCCATGCTGAGCAATCGGATCCATCAGCATTGCCCTGCACCGGTTGGCCGGAACTTACCGGACTTTGCAGGTTTGAAAGACCAGGCTTTAGAGAAATACAACAATTGGTTAAAAAGGATTGCGGGTTGTTGCCGTATCATTCTTAGAAGTATTTTTAACAAACCATAACGTTTCTCAGCCAAGGAGCGACCATGACGATCGCGGTGGCCCCCGAGCAGCCCACGACCGCAGTGCAGCACGTTCCGCGAGAATATCTCGACCCACCCCAGGAACTGTTTAACCCCACGCTGCTAATGATGGTGGCCGCCACCGCAATTGTGGTGCTCTCCGTCTGTGGCTATTGGCTATGGCACTGGCCGGACTGGATTTGTTTTTGTGCCAATGTGCTGGCGATGCACCTGTCGGGAACCGTCATTCACGACGCATCCCACAACGCCGCCCACAAGTACCCGATCGTCAATGCCATCCTGGGCCACAGCAGCGCCCTGATGTTGGGGTTTGCGTTTCCTGTGTTCACGCGGGTTCACCTGCAACATCACGCCAACGTCAACGACCCCAAAAACGACCCCGATCACTTTGTTTCCACCTGCGGGCCCCTGTGGTTAATTGCACCCCGGTTTTTCTATCACGAAATTTTCTTCTTCCAACGCAAGCTCTGGCGCAAGTATGAGTTGCTGGAATGGTTTCTGAGTCGAATGGTGCTGGTGGGCATTGTGTGGGCCGGCATCCATTGGGACTTCATTGGCTATGTGATGAATTTCTGGTTCTCGCCCGCGTTGGTGGTGGGTTTGGCCCTGGGATTGTTTTTTGACTATCTACCCCATCGGCCGTTTGAGGAGCGCAATCGCTGGAAGAATGCACGGGTCTATCCGAGTGCTCTGCTGAATTGGTTGATTTTGGGGCAAAACTATCACCTGATTCACCACCTTTGGCCCTCAATCCCCTGGTATCACTACAAAACGGTTTATGAACGGGTGAAGCCGTTGTTGGATCAGAAAGGATCGCCGCAGACGCTGGGCATTCTGGGAGACCAAAAAAATTTCTGGAATTTCATGTATGACGTGTTCTTGGGCATTCGTTTCCATCGCCACTGAGCCAGGTTGAGCCAGGTTGATGAGCAACATCGGGCGGTATTGAGCGATCGGGAAACAAGAGCCAGGCTCAGATCAGCATGATTTGTCAGGAAACCCGGGTATTCATCGCTGATTGATGACTAATTTGCTGATTTGATCCCGATAAATTTCTGATTAATTCCTGACGACTTCCCGATCGATTGCTCAACCTCAGTTCTGTCTCAGTTCCGTATCAATCCCCTGTCTGGCGATCGTCAATGCCAGGCAGGGGTTGCTTTTTGACCCGATCGCTCCTGGGATCCGGCTCGGGGGCCGAGCTGTTGGGTGGATGGGTTGGTTCAACCTATTGGTTGCTGATTGGTTGCTGGCTCTGTGCTCTTTGTTGGCCACAAGCATTTTGCCTCGGAAAAATTCGCTACACCATTAGCACTTCCCCGATCGCCCCCTGTGATCGGGTTGTGGCCTTGGGTTGCGGATGCAGTACCCTGCTGCCTTGCCCTCTTCTCCCGAAGCTGTTTTCAGACCTGCGCGATCGATGATTGCAACCGGGAGAAATGAAACCAATCGCTCCAACATTACGCGGTCACAGGTTTTGGCTCCCCGCTAGGGCGATCGGGACAATGTGTCCAGCCATCCGGATGGCCGCTCGCTGTGATGGGAACCATGAGGAAATGCAATCAGTCTTTGGATAAAACTGTATGCATTTTGTCAAACACTCGTTACAAGATGTCATAATCTAAAGAGCAGATAGGTCATTCAACCTTGACGTTGCCCCACCCATGGGGATCAAGGTTGAAACCAACGACCATCTGCGGTGCGATCGAGCCGAATCCCTACGACGACACAACAACTCGGCGATCGCGCGGGACTTCGCAACCGCTACACCCAGTGAGGTGACTACCATGGATCATTCATTTGAATTGAGCCTCGAACAGCAGTTCAACATCCGCTCCTTCGAAAGTCAGGTAGCCCACATGAGCCTTGAGCAGGCCCAGCAATTCTTGGTTGAGCTGTATCGCCAAATGATCGTCAAAGAAACCATGTACAAGGAGTTTCTGAAGCATGAGTGGGGTCTCGGCGAGCGTTTTCAAGCGCCCTAGGCCAGCGCCCTAGCGGTTCCCATCCGCTGCAACCCGATCGACTCGGTGCGAGCTGCCTCCGTCTCCTGCTCTGTTCCCGTTGTGAACCGAACTGGGGGTGTTGGGGTAACGCTCTCCCACCCAAGGCCAAAGGGTTGTCCCCGTTCCGAGAATCGAATTGCTGAGCTTGGCTGCTGACTCTGTGCGCCGACCTGCCCACAGCCCTCTGGTTCAAACGCTTCCGAACACCACCCCACAATGTCATGTTGAATGGTTTGCCTCCTGAGAACACCGGGCCCGGCACCCGAAAGTTATTCCGAAAGTCCATAAAGAACGCTAGCTTGGAGGGGATACGATTTCGATCGGATCCCCTCTTGGCTTCAGGGGCTAAGGGGCGGTGGTAACTGTTCTCGATCGCTACGTTGATCATCGCTACGTTGGCCACTGTCGGTGATCACTCCCGATCGCTGTAGCGGTGGTGATCCGCTTAACTCGTAGTTAGTTGGTTTTAAGGTTTGGTACGAGGATTTTGACCCATGGCGTGGGGCGACCAAATTTACGTGATGCGATCTCTGGCCGGGTTGCAAAGTGCCTATGAGCATCACGGGATTGATTGTGGTGATGGAACCGTGATCCATTACTCCAAGCGCGGTGAAGTGCCCAAGGTGACGCGCACATCCTTGCTGGAATTTGCCAGCACGCAACCGGTCACCGTGAAGCGCTATGCCACTTGCTATTTGCCCGATGCGACGATCCAGCGCGCGGCCAGTCGGTTAGGGGAAACAAAATATAGCCTGCTGCTGAATAATTGCGAGCATTTTGCCACCTGGTGCAAAACGGGCCGGGCGGTGAGTCATCAAGTACAAGACTTTTTGCCTTTTCTGGAAAAAGCGGATCCCGATTGGGTTGATCAGGTGCTGCATCAGCCTACGGAGTCGGGGGATGAGCAGGCCCAGGTGCAGGCTATTCTCGATCGCGCCTTGGCGGATATCAAACCGGTTTGGAATAATTTGCAACCGCAATACAACCGGGCTGTGGATGAGCTGCGGGATTGGCATGAGGTGGCGTTGTTGGCCATGCAGCAAGGGAGGGAGCCGGTGGCGCGGCGGGCGATCGCCCGGAAGTTGGCGGCCAAAGAGCGGGCCCAAACCCTCAAGACAGATCTCGATCGGTTGGCGGAGATGACTGAAACATTGCTGCGGAACGCTAAAAAAATCTCATAATCCACTGCGCGACTCCGTTAAATTCTGGAGCGTTGAAGCCTTGATCGCTGAAGCCTAAAGCGGTTGGTCGCTGGGGATGCTGTCTAGGGCAGCCCGCCAACCTTGATTGGCAGTCCAGGTGATGGCTCCGTCTTCGCCGGTTTGGTAAAGTTGCGCCCGCTGCGATCGCAAGAGGGGGGTAACGGTGGGTGCTAGTTCACGGGTGGAGGCGATCGCCCAGCGGGGTTGCAAAGCGGCCACCAGTTCCGGGGCGAGGTCTTGACCTGGCCACCAAAGACCAGTGACCGATCTCACCTGTCCCGTTTGGGCGAGCAGTTTTTGTTGAGCGACGGAACAATTGCCCAGGAGAAACCAGCGCTCTTTCCCCAACTCTAAGGTTAAGGCAGGGGCGATCGGGTCAATGACTGTGAGGTTGGCGCGGCCCATGCGCAAGGTTTGACCGGCTGTCAGGTTGCTGTAGCGACCGTTGCGAACCCGAGCAGCACTGACCATGGCTCGATCGACATTAGAAGCGGCCGTTTGTAGCGGTTGATCGTATAGGTTGGCGATCGGTTGTTGTTCCAAGATTCGCAGCCACCCTCGCCGTCGATCGGGGCGATCGCTCATCACCACCCCAACTTCAATGCGGTTAATGCCCTGTTGGCGCAAGAAGGGCAACACCGTGAACTGAGCTACGGGTAAGTCTCCGGCTCCCGCCAGCAACAAGCGCCCTCCATCCCGCACAGCTAACATCGGTTGGCTGCCCGCATCCAGAACGGTGGCCGTGAGTTCCCCGCTGCGAGCCAACCAACCGGGCCCGATCGCCACCACTAAAGCCCCGATCGCCACTAGGCCCCAACGATTGGCCCGCTGAAACCAGGGCCATTGCCAAACGGCCACCAGCAGGAGATATAAAACCAACAACTGCCCGATCGAGATTGCTCCCACGGCGATCGCGCTGCCTGGCCAACTGGCGATCCATTCTCCAAAGGTCAACAATCCCCGCACGGGATAAACCAAGCCGCTGGCCAACCAGTTTCCCAAGGGGGGCAACAGGCCAATTGCCACCGCTGCAATCAACCCCGCCACCGTTAACACCGATACCCAAAGACTGGTCAAGGCTGAGGCGATCGGCCCATAGACAGAAATCTGATAAAAAGCCCACAGTTGCACTGGAATCGTCCAAATTGTCGCCGCCAGGGCTGAGGCGATCGGTTCCGACGCAAACTCCGGCAGCCAGCTCAACCGCTGGGCGATCGCCGTCGCCGACACCACCAGCCCCAAAGTGGCCAGCACACTAAACTGAAATCCCAAGTCCCAAATCCAGAGCGGGTTCCAGCACAACATCACCACCACCACCGCCAGCAACGCGCCTAAGGAATTCACTTGGCGCTGTTGAGCCATCCCCCATAGAACCGCTGCCCCCATCAACCCCGCCCGCAGCACGGAGGGACTGGCCCCCGCCAGCCAAACATAACCCCCGAGCAAGATTCCACCCCCGATCGCCACCGCCAAGGGCAAGGGGCGCACCCGAATCAACCCTAAAAAGACCCCCAAAATCACCACAATCTGAAACCCAGATGCAGCCAACATATGGGACAGGCCAGCTCGCACAAAAGTGGTTTGTAGATCTGCGGGCAAGTCCACGGCCAGCCGACCCAAAATCAAGGCTCCCAGAAACGCGCCTTCCGGAAATCCCATCACCTTGACTAGGGATTGCACCAGGCGCTTGCGCACCATTTGCGGATTGAAGGCACTGAGGCTCCACCAAGAATCTGGTTGCACCGCCCCATCAATGGTCTGAACCGTTTGCCCAGAGATCCCTGCAAAACTACCTTCCCGCTGCAAATACCAAGCAAAGTCAAACCCGCCGGGGTTAGTGGGCCGTTGCGGTCGATATAACCGTCCCGTCACTTCCACCATCTGACCCGGTTTCAGCCCCGTTGCTTGGAGCAGAGGAACCGTTGCATAGACTCGGCCCGTAACGCTCTGGGCCAGATTTTGGGGGGGTGGGTTGATGGCGGGGCCGGTGGCCGTTGGAATTTGCAGCAATTGCGTGGATTGCAACCAAAATCTGGCTTTGCCGGATTGGGTGATTTGATAAGCCGAGTCCACTTGACCCCGAACGGTGGCCAGCTCGATCGCCTGGCCGGCCTGTTCCAAACGGGCGATCGCGCGGCTAATGTCATCCGTGCCCGGCTGTGGCAGTCGCCATTGCAAATACAGCGTCGCCATCAATCCCACACAACCTGCCACCACCCAAAACAAGGGCTTCAAGCTCGGGTCAAGCCAGGGCAACCGCCGGGCGATCACACTCGATCGCACCCCCGCCATCACCAGCCCCAAGCCCAGCAACCACAACCCGCCACCCGGCAGTCCCCAGACCAGCAATCCCGCCACAAATGCCAACCCCAAAATTGCCGGCCCC
>NZ_CM143720.1:0-1155000 GCF_055193175.1 Limnothrix sp. CMB-01 | reverse complement strand
TTCAACGCCGAATTTTGCAGGAGCGATCGCCTGCGAATGATCTGGGTTGGCCAGATTGGGGCTGGACGGAAAGCGAGCAGCTCAATTTACAAAATCTGGATGCTTATCTGCCGGATGCTAAAGCTTTAATTGCCAGTCGATCGAGTCAAGGATTGTGGGGCTGGAAAGACCCAAGAACAACGCTGCTCTTAGATTTTTGGGCTGATTTATTGCCCAATGCTCGCTATCTGCTGGTGTATCGGTTCCCTTGGGATGTGGCAGATTCAGTGTTGCGAGTTAATCATCCAACATTTGTGGCAAACCCCGATTATGCGCTACGAAGTTGGTATGTTTATAATCGATCGCTCCTGCGTTTTTATGAAAAACATCAAGACCAAAGTTTACTGATTAATGTCAACGCTTTTTTAGAAAACCCAGAAACTGGGCTAAAACTACTACAAACTAAGCTGAACTTAGCTATTCAAGCAGATCAAGCTGAACCCGAAGTTCTTTCTCAAATTTTTGACCCTAAACTGTTTGCAAGCTTGGGTTGGGATTACCCGCTGGCGCGATCACTCTATACAATTGCGCCGCGATACTTTTCACTCTTAAAAGCCTTGGATCAAGCAGCGGATCTATCCAGTTCTATGCCGAATTGGGTCACTGTTGCGCCCAGTATTGATGACAATCCACCGATTTATGACGGTGTACCGCCAGAACGTGCTGTGTTGGCCCTGCATGGTTGCTTGATTCAGAATAATTTTCGCCATCAACAGGAAATGCATCAACTATCTCAGCAGTTTGCGGAAAAACTAGATCAGACGCAAGCGCAGCTCAAAACGGTTGAGCAATCTAAAGGTTGGCGGATACAGCAAGCTTTGAAACGTCTGAAAGCCAAGTTTGTGTAGGGCGATTAGATCATGAACTCAGGTATGCCTCAACAGGAATTCGTGATTCCTACGGTTGTTGAAAAGCCAGTGCTGTTATCTGTGGTGATTCCCTGTTACAACCATGGCGAATTTCTGAATGAGGCGATCGCCAGTGTGGAAAGCTGTGGCGGGAGTCATTGGGAAATTATTGTTGTGAATGATGGCTCAACGGATCCACTGACTCTTGAGCAACTCTCAGTTCTTAAAGCTCAGGGCTATCAAGTTATTGACCAGGAAAACCAGGGTTTATCGGCAGCCAGAAACTGTGGAATTCGAGCAGCAAAAGGTTGTTATATTTTGCCCTTGGATGCGGATAATTGTGTCAAGCTTCCATACCTGACTCGGGCGATCGAACTGTTAGAGCAACATCCAGACGTGGGTGTTGTTTATGGCAACCTAGAGCGATTTGGAGCCGAGTCTGGGTTGGTACAAGTGCCTCGATTTTCAGTGGATTTGCTGCTGCGCGGTAATGCGATCGATGCCTGTGCGGTGTTTCGTCGCTCAATCTGGTCAGACATTGGCGGTTATGACTCCAAAATTCCCGATCAATTGGGCTATGAAGACTGGGATTTTTGGCTTAGTATTGCTGAACGGGGCTGGCAGTTTTTGCACTTGGAAGCGGTGGGGTTTGCCTATCGTTGTCGCCCGGCTTCGATGGTCACTGGTTGCAATATTCCCGAGCAACGATCGCGCCTGTTTGAATATATTTGTGCCAAACATGCCAAGCTTTACGCAACACATTTTCCAGCGGTATTTGCGGGCAAGGAGGCGGAAAGACTAGCGGCGGTGATTGAGTGTGAGCGACTGCAAAATGATTTGTTGGATGTTCAAGAGGCGTTAACCTTAGAGCGCGATCGACTGCAACAGTTGCGCGATCGCCAAGTCAGTCACCTGGCTGAGTTAGCTGAGTTGCGACAATCGCAATCGTTTCTGAAAGCAGAACTCGATCGCCTGCTTGTACATTGTGCGGCTCAGTCAGAGCAAATTCAAGCGCAACAAATGCAACTTCAGCAAATGTCTACCACCCTCGAATCAACCCGAATAACGGCACAAATGTCCTGGTGGCAACGGCTTAAAAGACGGCTTAAACGTGGTCTAATGCTTAACTAGTTTTGGGTTGATTTTTGATCAATTTTTGACCAATCAATTCTTTGAAGAGTCTATTCATTAACTCAAAGCTGATTGCCAGGTTGAAATCAGAAAAATTCCTAACTCATCAACCATTTCAGTCACAAGTAGTTTCAAGAAACTAGTTTAGTATGAAGCCTAGCTTTTTAATTATTGGTGTGCAAAAGGGAGGAACCACTTCTCTGTATCAATATTTGCTGCAACATCCTCAAATTCAATCGGCAGCAACTAAAGAAGTCCATTTCTTCGATTTGCAGTGGAACCAGGGAATTGATTGGTATCTGCAACAGTTCCCTGCCAATTCAGAACCTCATGAAATGACTGGTGAAGCCAGTCCCTACTATATTTTTCATCCTTTGGTGGCTCAACGGGCTTGGGAATTTGATCCAAGCTTAAAAATTATTGTTCTATTACGAAATCCAGCCGATCGCGCCCTATCCCACTACTACCATGAGGTGCGGTGGCAGTTTGAATCTTTGGACTTGGAAGCGGCTTTGAATGCGGAATCGGAGCGCTTGGCTGGCGAAGCCGATCGTTTTCTATCTGATCCAGCCTACCAAAGCTATGCCTATCAGCATTACAGCTATGTGGCTCGGGGACGCTACGCCGAGCAGCTCGAACCTTGGCGATCGCGCTTCGGATCTGATCAACTGCTGATTCTGAACAGTGAAAAATTCTACCAGCATCCCCAAGGAACCCTGGCGCGAGTTGTGCAATTCCTAGGATTACCAGCCCATGAGTTTTCAGGATTTACTAAATATAATGCTGGTGACTATCCCACTCCGGATCTCGTGATTTATGAGCGCCTTAAATCACGATTTCTTGAAGCCAATCAAGATCTCAAGCATTACCTAAAGCAGCATTTCCCAGAAACTTGGCAAGCTGAGTTTGCTAATCAATCAGATTGGTTAATTGAATAAGACCCATTAAAAGCTAATCACCAGCTCAGAAATTTAAGCTCTAGCATCATCTTGCTGCAAAGCGTGATTTTCAGGACTATTGCAGGCAAAATAGAAAGGTTGTCTTGCGATTTTCCCTGAGCGAACCGCAATGTCTAGCGCCTCTCCCTCTGACCAGACCAAAGCGCCCAAAATTATTGTTTTGGACGATGACCCAACGGGATCCCAGACGGTTCATAGTTGCTTGCTGTTAATGCGTTGGGATGTGGAAACCCTTTGTTTGGGGTTGGAGGATGCGTCGCCAATTGTATTTGTGCTGACTAATACGCGGGCTTTGACGGCGGAGGCGGCCGACGCGGTGACGCGGGAGGTTTGTCGTAATTTGAAGCAGGCGATCGCCCAAGTGGCGCTGACGGATTGGCTGGTGGTGAGCCGATCGGACTCAACCCTGCGTGGCCACTACCCCGTGGAGACCGACGCGATCGCGGAGGAGTTGGGGCCCTTTGATGCCCATTTTCTCGTGCCGGCCTTTTTTGAAGGGGGTCGCATCACCCGCGACACTGTGCATTACCTGAAGGTGAACGGTGTGGATACCCCCGTCCACGAAACGGAATTTGCCCGCGATTCGGTGTTTGGTTATCGCCACAGCTACTTGCCGGATTACGTGGCGGAAAAGACGGCGGGGCGCATTCCCGCAGACCAGGTGGAGCGGTTTCAATTGGCCGATTTGCGCGGCGATCGGCTGACCCTGGAGCAACGACTGCAAGCCTTGACCGGGAATCGATGCTGCGTGGTGGATGGGGAAGTGCAGGCCGATTTAAATCAGTTTGCGGCGGCCCTGTTGTCTCAGGCAAGCCAGGGGAAGCGATTCCTGTTTCGATCGGCCGCTAGCATCCTGACGGCCTTAGCGGCTCTGCCACCCCAGCCGGTGGCCGCTGAAGCGATGGCCCAGTATGTCCGAGACGGGCGATCGGGAGTGGCGATTGTGGGTTCCCATGTGCGCAAAACCACCGAACAGCTTCAGCAATTGCTGGCGGAGCCGGGGGTGGTGGGCATTGAAGTGCCCGTGGCAGAACTGCAAGGGCCCGATCTCGCTGCCATTGCCGCTAGCCTGTGCGATCGCGCGTTGACAGAGGTGCGGCGGGTGCGTGCTGATGGTAAAACACCTGTGATCTACACCAGCCGCCAGGAGCTGACCTTTGAGACGGTGGACATTCGCTTGGAATTCGGGCAAGCAGTCTCAGCCCTGCTGATGGCGATCGAGCGGGGGCTGCCGGAGGATATTGGTTACCTCATTAGCAAAGGGGGCATTACCTCCAACGACACCCTCAGCGACGGTTTAGCCTTGCGATCGGCCCGACTGCTAGGCCAGATCTTGCCCGGTGTTTCCGTCGTCAAAACCGCCGACCATCATCCCCAATTTCCGAACTTGCCTGTGGTTTTATTCCCGGGCAATGTGGGCGATGCCAATGCGCTGGCATTGGTCTATCGCCGCCTCAGCCAAATTTAGTGCAATTTCTCGGTCTGAGCGATTGCTGTTCAATCACAGTTCAGTAACTGCTCAGTAACTGCTCAGTGACTGCTCAGTGACTGCTTAGGTGCTGTTCGGCTTTTGCGCGATCGGTCGCGCTAGCCCAGATTTCCTCGCCCATGACTGGCGATTGAAGGGGCCCGACCCACCAACAACGCCTCGGAGCACTGAAGTACAACAGAAAAAGAATCAGGAGGTTTAAATTTGCCTCAAAACCCTGAAATCTCTTTGAAATCCCCCGATCCCATCCTTTTGCAATTGCCATCGACGATGATCCGACTGAGGAGGACACCTTGACTGACAATCCACGGCTTGCCCTGATTGAACGGATCGCCACCGCGAGACGTGAGTGGCGCTGGGCTAATTCTGAGCTGGTGCATTTGGAAAAAGGGGTGAACGCTTGGAACCACTGGCGCTCTCGTCAGTCGGAGGCGAAACCCGACCTCAGTGGCATTGATCTGCGCGGTGTGGATCTCAAGGGGGTGAACCTGAGCCATGCCAAGCTAATTCGGGCAGATCTCTCGGGGGCAGACTTAACCGGGGCCAACCTGACCGGGGCGGATTTGGGCCAAGCAAACTTGACCCGGGCCAATTTGCAGGGAGCGATCTTGGTCGATACGGATTTGATTTGGGCCAAGTTGGTGGAAACCAATTTGCGCAAGGCTGATTTGCGGCGATCGAAGCCGATCGAAGCGGAATTTATCGGGGCTGACCTCAGCGAAGCGAGCTTGGCCGATGCCAAACTCAGCCGCGCCAGTTTTATGGATGCGGTGCTTTGTCGGACGGATTTCAGTCGATCAAAGTTGCTGGAAGCCAACTTTAGCGATGCCATCTTGGCCCAGTGCAGTTTTGCCGATGCCATTTTGATTGGGGCGGATCTGTGGCGTGCCCAGTTAACCGGCGCGAATCTGACCAGTGCGACCTTGACGGGAGCCAAGCTGAATAAGGCTGATTTCACCCGAGCGAATCTGTCTTCGGCGGATTTGACGGAGGTGGAAGCAAGGGGCGCAAGGTTCATGGGAACGGTGCTGACGGGGGCTTGCATCCAAGGCTGGGAAATTGATTCTGAAACGTCCCTCAGTGACGCGGTTTGCGATTATCTGTACCTGACGAGGGGCGATCGCCTGCCGGAAGGAACCCGATCGTTCATGCCCGGCGAATTTGAGCAAACGGTTCGCAACGAGCTGATGGCGATCGAGTGGACTTTCCCCCAGGGAATTGACTGGTCTGCTTTTGTGAGTGCCTGTCAATCCGTGAGTGCGGTGAATCCCGACTTACAGTTGGGCTTACAGTCTTTTGAGCAGCGGGCCAGCGGAGAGCTGGTTGTGCGGCTGGATGCCACGGGGGCGCGCGATCGGGCGGCGGTGTTCCAGCAACTGCGCACGGCCTATCAGGCGGCCCTGCCTTCTCCCAAGCCTTCCGCCAAGGGAGCACCCCCGGAACAGGAACCCAGTTGCCATAGCCTTTGGGCGATCGCTCAAACCCTGTCGCGGGTGCAGCATCTGCCCATGGTTCCCTAGGGGCGAGGTTCCCTAGGGGCGAGATCGGGGCGATCGATCCCTGGTTGCCCACCTCCCCAGGGCCGAAATGGAGAAACCACCCGCAGAACCCCCTTTGGGGCCAGGGGGTTCAACAATGGTTTGGTATCCTAGAGACGGCCATCTGTGCAGTCGTCCTATTTTTCCCATCGATTATTGTCAGAATGTTGCCCAGCGGATCTTGTTAACCTCCTAATCAGATCTGGTTTATGGCGCAATTGATGACCCGAATTGATGCAATTGGGCGCTGTGCCGCTTGCCTAATCCATCCGAAAGCCTGAGAATTTTGCAGCCTTTCTACGCATCCTGAAGCATTCCCAATGGCATCCATCCGCGAGCTACACCAACAACTCGTTCGCAAAGAGCGCTCGGCCGTCGAGATCGCCCGCGAAGCGCTTGACCACATTGCCCAGACCGAGCCACGGGTGAAGAGTTTCTTGACCCTCACGGCTGATTTGGCCCTGGAGCAAGCCCAGCGTGTGGATGCCAAAATTGCAGCGGGCGAGTCGATCGGCCCCCTAGCTGGCATCCCGATCGCCATCAAAGACAACATGTGTACGCGCGGCATTCGCACCACCTGCGCGTCCAAAATGTTGGATAACTTTGTGCCGCCCTACGAATCCACCGTGACCCAAAAGCTCTTCGATGCGGGAGCGGTGATGGTCGGCAAGACCAATCTGGATGAGTTTGCCATGGGCAGCTCCACGGAAAACTCCGCTTTCCAAGTGACAGCGAACCCCTGGGACTTGGAGCGCGTGCCCGGTGGTTCCTCCGGTGGGTCGGCGGCGGCCGTTGCAGCAGGTCAATGCCTGGTCTCGATCGGTTCTGATACCGGTGGCTCCATCCGTCAGCCCGCTGCCTTCTGTGGCGTGGTTGGCCTGAAACCCACCTATGGCCTGGTGTCCCGCTATGGGCTGGTGGCCTTTGCCTCTTCGCTGGATCAAGTCGGGCCCTTTGGGCGATCGGTGGAAGATACGGCCCTGCTTTTGGGGACGATCGCGGGTTATGACCCCAAAGATTCCACCAGTTTGAATGTGCCGATTCCCAACTATGCCAAAAGCCTGCTTCCGGATTTCCGCCCCAAGAGCAAGCTAAAGGTAGGGGTGATTCAAGAAACCTTCGGTGCTGGCCTGGACGCGGAAGTGGAAAAGGCCGTTGAAGATGCCCTGAAGGTGCTTCAGGAGCTGGGTGCTGAAATTGAGGTGGTCTCCTGCCCCCGATTCCGCTACGGGCTGCCAACCTACTACATCATTGCGCCGTCGGAAGCTTCAGCGAACCTGGCGCGTTATGACGGGGTGAAGTATGGTTTCCGGGCCCCCGGCGAGAACCTGCTCGAGATGTATGAAAAGACCCGCGCCGCCGGATTTGGCTCCGAGGTCAAACGACGGATTGCGATCGGGACCTATGCCCTGTCAGCGGGTTACTACGATGCCTATTACCTGCGGGCCCAAAAGGTGCGCACCCTGATTAAGCAAGACTTTGAGCGAGCTTTTGCAAGGGTGGATGTGCTGATTTCGCCCACGGCCCCAACCACGGCCTTCAAGGCGGGTGAAAAGACTGATGATCCGGTGTCCATGTACCTGTCGGATTTGATGACAATTCCGGTGAACTTGGCCGGCTTGCCTGCCCTGAGCTTGCCCTGTGGCTTTGATCGCAACGGGATGCCGATCGGGATGCAAATCATTGGCGATGTGCTGCGGGAAGATTTGGTGCTGGAAGTGGCCCATGCTTATGAACAGGCAACTCACTGGCATGTGAAACGACCGGAGATCGCCCCCGACTAATGACGCTTCGTTTAGCGGTTTTCGACAGACTCCATGGGCTATCCCCGATCGATTAACGATCCTTCGCGACCGGTTTTGCGTGCTGTGGTGTTAGTAGCCCATGGCAGTCGCGATCATCGTCCCCGTCAAGCGGTGGAGTTGTTGGCGAGTCGGCTTTCGGCAACGCTGGCGGCGGCCAACGTGCGATCGATTGTGGCTGTGGCCCAGTTGGAGGGGGCTAGCACGCCGCTGCATCAACAGTTAGTGGGGTTCGCCCAACGCGCGCGATCGGCCGGGGCGGTGCGGGTGGAAATCATTCCCCTCTTTTTGTCGATGGGAGTCCATGCCATGGTGGATGTCCCCGAGGAAGTGGCCTTAGCAACCCAGAGTATGGGGCCCCAATGGGGCGATCGATGGCAGCTCTATCCCCCCCTGGGCGTATGGCCCGGCTTAGATCGGGTCATGACGGAGGAGTGGCGCAAGGTGGCGGTGGAGTTGCCGCGCCGGGCTTGGGTGCTGGTGGCCCATGGCAGCCGGAACCCGCTGGGCAATCAATTGGTGGAACAGTTGGCGGAGCAACTGGGCATCACGCTGGCTTACTGGGCGATCGCCCCAACGCTGCTCGATCGGCTCACGGAGTTTGCCGCTGCCGGCCACCGGGCGATCGGCATCTTTCCCTATTTCCTGTTTGCCGGTAGTCTCACCGATGCCTTATTTGAGCAGGTATATAGCTGGCAGCGCGATCACACCGATGTGGATGTGCAATGGCTGGAGCCGATCGGCCCGGCGGCCTCCTTGGTTCGGCTCATGGCCAGTCAGTTGCTCGATGACCTCAACGACTGAACGCTTTTCTTGGGAAAGCAATTCCTTGAGGAACAAAGTCCAAGCAACCAAAAACAAGACCAAAACGCGAAAAACAAAATCGGGCTAGCCACAAGGACTAACCCGATTGTTTGTTCAAAAAATAAATTGTCGAACGAGATTCAGTGGTCTGCCGGGTCACAAGGGGCCGTGACCCCTTGCAACCGAACATCCAAGCTGAGCGTTGGTGCGGGGATTAGCCGAGCAGGGCCTTAGCCTTATCCAACACGTTCTCGACGGTGAAGCCGAACTTCTCCATCAGCACGCCACCGGGAGCCGAAGCGCCAAAGGTGTCCGTCCCGATCGAAGCGCCGGCCGAACCCACGTAGCGGGCCCAACCGAAGGTCGTGCCAGCTTCCACCGACAACCGCTTGGTGACGGCAGCGGGCAGCACCGATTCCTTGTATTCGGCGCTTTGCTCTTCAAACAGCTCCATGCAGGGCATCGACACCACGCGCACCTTGCGGCCAGCAGCGGTCAGTTGCTCGGCGGCGGCGACGCAGAGGCTGACTTCCGAACCAGTACCGATCAGGATCAGCTCGGGCGTGCCTTCGCAATCGGCGATCACGTAAGCACCTTGGGCCACCTTGTCAGCGCTGGAACCGGCCAGGTTGGGCAGGTTTTGGCGAGTCAGGGCCAGGGCACTGGGGCGCTTGCGGTTAGCCACGGCCACCTTGTAAGCACCGGAGGTTTCCGTGCCGTCGGCGGGGCGCAGGGTCAGCAGGTTGGGAATGATCCGCAACGAGGCGATCGTTTCCACGGGTTGGTGGGTCGGGCCATCTTCACCCAGGGCGATCGAGTCGTGGGTCAACACGTAGATCACACCGGCTTCCGCCAGGGCCGACAGACGCATTGCGCCGCGCATGTAGTCGGCGAACACCAGGAAGGTGGCGCAGTAGGGAATCAAGCCCGAGTTGTGCAGGGCGATGCCGTTGCAGATGGCGGCCATGCCGTGCTCGCGCACCCCAAAGCGGACGTTACGGTTTTCGTAAGCGCCCTTTTGGAAGTCGCCGGAGCACTTCAGTTCGGTCAGGTTGGAGTGGGTCAAGTCCGCCGAACCGCCAATCAGTTCGGGCAGCTTGGGGGCGATCGCATTCAAGCAGATTTCCGAATGCTTCCGGGTTGCCACCGCCTTGTCAGCGGGAGTGTAGGTGGGCAGATCCGCATCCCAACCTTGGGGCAGTTCACCGCGCAGCAACCGCTCAAATTCAGCGGCATCGGCAGCGTACTGGGTCTTGTATTGGGCGAAGATGCTGTTCCACTCGGCTTCCAGGCTGGCACCGGTTTCGATCGCCTTCTTCGTCCAACCCTCAGCCACTTCGGCGGGCACTTCAAATTCGCCATAGCTCCAACCCAAGCTTTCGCGGGTCAGCTTCACTTCGTCGGGGCCCAGCGCCGCACCGTGTACGCCAGCGGTGTTGGCCTTGTTGGGCGAACCGTAGCCGATCGTGGTGGTGACCTTGATCAGGGTCGGCTTGTCGGTGACGGCCTTGGCTTCCTCGATCGCCTTCGCGATCGCGGCCAAATCCGTGTTGCCGTTGGTCACGTGGATCGTGTGCCAGCCATAGGCTTCAAAGCGCTTGCTGACATCTTCGGTAAAGGAAATATCCGTGTTACCGTCGATCGAAATGTGGTTGTCATCGTACAGCGCGATCAGCTTGCCCAAGCCCCAGTGGCCAGCCAAGGAGCAAGCTTCACCGGACACGCCTTCCATGTTGCAGCCATCGCCCAGGATCACGTAGGTGTAGTGATCGACGATCTTGGCATCGGGCTTGTTGAATTTGGCAGCCAAGTGGGCTTCCGCAGCGGCCAAGCCCACAGCGTTACAAATCCCTTGACCCAAGGGGCCGGTGGTAACTTCCACGCCGGGGGTTTCGAAGTTCTCGGGGTGGCCGGGCGTGCGCGATCCCCACTGACGGAAATTTTTGATGTCTTCAATGGTCACGCTGTCATAGCCCGTCAGATGTAGCAGCGCATACTGCAACATACAGCCGTGGCCAGCCGACAATACGAAGCGATCACGGTTAAACCAGTTCGGATTCTTGGGATTGAAACGGAGGAACTGATTCCACAGCACATAGGCCATGGGAGCCGCGCCCATCGGCAGACCGGGGTGACCCGAGTTCGCCTTCTGAACGGCATCGATCGCCAAAAAGCGAATGGCATTAATAGACAGTTCGTCGAGGGATTGGGTAGCGACAGCCATACTTGCTCGAACTCGTTCGACTGGAGAAGGTGAGTGGGGGACAGCGATCGGCGCGCGCCGCGATCTCAAGAAACAGCTAAATCCCGGGGTGTAGAGCGCGCGTCGCAGTAGGCAGATGGACTACGACCGCCCGAGTTAGCCCCTACACTATCTCACCAGAGGGGAATGGGAGCAAGCAGACCGTGGAATTGCTACATGGGGAAGTCTTTGGGAGCCTGAGTGGGGCCCCGGAGTGATTAAGAAAGGTGTGATGACGGGGCGATCGGGACGGAAATTGACCCAGGCAGTGGGCGATCGACCAATTGATTAACCCGCTCAATTAACCCGCGAATTTTCTAACCCGCGAATTTTCATTAATTTGCATCGGTTAACCGGCGCTTATAACCGGTGCTTAAGCTGCGCCGTGCCTAAGCCGCCTTGGGGAAGCACTCAAGAACGTCTTCATGGCCGATCGCTTCAGTGGGTGAGGCTGTGGGTGGATAGATCGGGAGGGGAGCTGATGGATTTGACGATGGATTTAGCGTTGAGGAGGAGGGTGGTGGGCCATGATTTTTCATGCAGCGAGATGATTCTTAATTGACTGGTAACCTTTGTTGTCATTTTGAGTTGTTATTTTGAGTTGCGATCGGGCTAGTTAATTTGCATCCCGTAGTGGGGGATACAACTTTTGGGTTGGCTTTTGCCTAGGGTATGTTTGAGGGTAAGCTAAACATACATGGCTTCTAGGGTTCCGGCAGCTTCCAGGTAATTCCAAAAGAATTTCAGATCGCTGTGACTGGTCCGAGAGAAGCAAGCTGATGACTCAGTGGCGTGACCAGTGGATTTATCCCCAATTCTCTGGCCTTGAAAACCAGCTTTGAGCATCAGCTACACGGCGGGATAAAAGCCCGGGAGGTCAAAGGCACATCGCGTGGATTGCCTGGAACCCCCGGGCTTTGTAGTTCGGATTTTCGGGAAGTTCGCGCAGGTGACCTCAGCCGAATGGAGCGATCGATTCGGCCCCATTTCCGTAGTCATTTGCAAACCCAAACCCCCATCGCGATCGATGAGTATTTTTGAACGTCCCAACTATCAGGGTGGCGAATCCGAAGCAAAACGTGCCTTGGATTTAGAAGCTCGGCTGCCCATGACCGGCTGGCAGCAGGAAGTAGATCAGGCCCTGCGGTTTGGTTTGGAAGCCGCCGACAGCATCAAAGACCGGACAATTTCGACCTTTTCCCGGGGAGAATTGCCGCACTATGCTGGAATTAATACCTTCATGAAAGCGCCCTACCTGGAAGATGTGAACCAGGTGGGAAATTATGACGTGGCCATTGTGGGCGTGCCCCACGATTCCGGCACAACCTATCGCCCCGGAACGCGGTTTGGCCCCCAAGGAATTCGGCGTATTTCGGCTCTTTACACGCCCTATAACTTTGAGCTGGGCATTGATTTGCGGGAACAAATTACCCTCTGTGACGTGGGGGATATTTTCACAATTCCCGCCAACAATGAGAAGTCTTTTGATCAGATTTCTAAGGGAATTGCCCACATTTTTGCATCGGGTGCGTTCCCGATTATTTTGGGCGGTGACCACTCGATCGGCTATCCCACAGTGCGGGGCGTTTGTCGCCATTTGGGGGACAAAAAAGTGGGCATTATCCACTTCGATCGCCATGTGGATACCCAAGAAACCGACCTCGATGAGCGGATGCACACCTGTCCTTGGTTCCACGCCACCAACATTCAGAATGCGCCGGCCAAGAACCTGGTGCAGTTGGGCATTGGCGGTTGGCAAGTGCCGCGCCAAGGCGTGAAGGTTTGTCGAGAACGGGCCACCAACATTCTGACCGTGACGGATATCACGGAAATTGGGCTAGACGCGGCGGTGGATTTTGCCTTGGAACGCGCCTTGGACGGCACCGATTGCGTTTATATCAGCTTCGATATTGATTGCATTGATGCGGGGTTTGTGCCGGGAACGGGCTGGCCGGAGCCGGGCGGTTTGCTGCCTCGGGAGGCGTTGTATCTGCTGTCGCGGATTATTCGCCAAGCGCCGATCTGTGGCTTGGAGGTGGTGGAGGTGTCGCCGCCCTACGACATCAGCGACATGACTTCCCTGATGGCAACGCGGGTGATTTGCGATGCGATGGCGAATTTGGTGCTGTCGGGACAGTTGCCGCGCCGGGAAAAGCCGTCCTATATCCATGAGGAAGCGCAGATTTTTGAGGATGGCTGGTCTTAGTGGCCCTGACGTTTTTGGGGACTGGTCATGAACCTCAGATATCTCGCCCAGTACCTGAGATCTCAACCCAGTGCCAGACCTCTAACCCAGTTAAGGAATAGGTGCGCCCATGCATGAAGTCGATATGACCCGATCGCTCGTGTTGACGTTGCGGGATTGGTGGGAGTCCCAGCCCGATCGCCCGCAAATTTCGCGGGTACATCTGCGGGTGGGAGATTTCACCTGCGTGGAACCGGCGGGACTGGTGTTTGCCTTCGATGCTTATCGAGAAGGGACATTTCTGGCGGCGGCGGAGTTGGTGGTTGAGTCGGTGCCGTTGGTGGCCTTTTGCCACGCTTGCCAAACGGAATATCGGCCGGAGATGGGTTTGCACTACGCCTGTCCCACCTGTGACGCACCGATGGAGGACATTCGATCGGGTCGGGAGCTGAAAATTTCCCACATTGAATATCAGAACGCCCATCAGGAAACCCAAACCGATCGCTGGGCTGCGGCCTAGTAACGCTTCCGAGGGGAGCGCTGCGGTGGCGGTGGCGGATCCCCTCCGGAGGGACGGCATTGAAACGGCTGATCCCAATGTGGTTTAACGCCAATCCACCCTGAGCGGCCGTTTCTGGCGATCTCGAATGCTGGTGTTGCTAGGTCTGGCTATTTTTGGGCGATCGGGCTTTTGATCCTGATTATTGGTTTTCCTTTTCATTGCCTGATTTCTTGCCTGATTTCTTGCCTGATTTCTTGCCTGATTTCTTGCCATTTTTTTGTTTTGCTGTCGTTTTGCTGTTGCTTGCCCTAGGAGTTGATTGCCATGCACCAAACCTTTGACGCGGCCTTGGAAATGAACCTGCTGCACGCAAACCAAGCGGGGGCAGACCACAACCGCGAGCATTTTGACGAGTGGGGAATCACTTGCCTGAATGTGATGAGCAGCCCCGGAGCAGGGAAAACCTCCCTGTTGGAGGCGACCCTGAGCGCGTTGCAATCGGAGTTGGCGATCGCGGTCATTGAAGGGGACATGACCACGGAACTGGATGCCGATCGACTGCGGCGGTGTGGCGTGCCGGTGGTGGCGATCAATACGGGGCGATCGTGCCATCTGGATGCGCGGATGGTTTCTGGGGGCATTCATCAGCTCAAGACGTTGGTGGATCCCCAAACGATCGATTTGGTTGTGGTGGAAAACGTTGGGAACTTGGTTTGCCCCGCCGAATTTGAGGTGGGGGAACATGCCAAGGTGGCGCTCCTGAGCGTCACGGAGGGGGAAGACAAGCCCCTGAAATATCCGGTGATGTTTCGGGAGGCCGATTGCTTGCTGATCACCAAAACGGATTTGGCCCCCTATTTGGAGGTGGATCTCGATCGAATCATGGCCAACGTGCGGCAAATCAACCCAGGGGTGGCAATTTTCCCGGTTAGCGCCAAAACCGGCGAAGGGTTAGCCGATTGGTTGAACTGGGTGCGCCAGGCCACGGGGCGATCGATCCAGCCGGCCACGACTCAACCGGGCGATCAGGTCGCCACCCTGGCCACCGTCTAAAACCTTGCAGGGCAGTTCTTCGGAATTGCCCTGTGTTTTTTGGAGGGTAAGGATTGAGGCAATCTTGTTTGCTCAACTTCTGGTTCTGGAGCCGATGGTTTTGAGTTCCCTCGTTTTGGGTTCCCTAGTTTTGAATTTCTCATCTTTCTGTCCATTCACGAAAACTGTCCATTCACGAAAATCCTCCTGAAAGCCCCTGAAAGCCTATGAATGCCCTCAAGCTGAATGCCCTGAAACGTCGTCGATTGCTCAGTTGGTTGGGCTGTTTTTTGGCCGCCCTGTTTCTGTCCATTAGCTGTGCGCCCGCGCCTGACTCCGGTGGCAGTTCCAACGGCACTCCCGGCAGCACCACCGCCCCGATCGTCCGGATGGGTTTTAGCGTTTGGCCCGGTTGGGTTCCTTGGCAGGTGACCCAAGAAGCCAAAATCTTCGATCAAAACCAAGTCAATGTGGATTTGAAATGGTTTGACGGCTATTTAGATTCAATTAACGCCCTGAATGCGGGGCAGTTGGATGCCAATGCCCAAACCCTGAACGACACGATTAGTTCTTTGGCCGCTGGGGCCGATCAGGTGATTGTTTTAACCAATGACAACTCCACGGGCAATGACAAAATTATTGTCAGTGCTGAGATTAAAACAATTGCTGATTTGAAAGGAAAACGGGTTGCCGTTGAAGAAGGAACCGTTGACCATTTCCTATTGCTCTTGGGTTTGAAAAAAGCTGGCTTGGCTCCGGAAGATATTCAAATTCAGCCGTTGGAAACTGGCGCGGCGGCGGCAGCTTTTGTGGCCGGTCAGGTGGATGCGGTGGGCGTTTTTGCACCCTTCACTACGAAGGCCTTGGAGCGACCCGGCAGCCGTGAACTCTTCAGTTCTCGAGACTTTCCGGGAGCCATTTCCGATCACCTAGCAGTTAGCCGCAAGCTGGTGGATGAGCAACCGGCAGCCGTGCAAGCTTTGGTGGATAGTTGGTTTGCCACGCTGGATTACATTAAGCAAAATCCCGAGAAATCCTACAGCATCATGGCTCAACGGGCGGGAGTTTCCGTTGAGGAATATCGGGAATATGAAGCAGGAACCAAGATCTTTACCCTGGAGGACAATTTGAAGGCCTTTCAGCCAGGAAATGATCGCTCTTCGTTGGTGTTTGCTGCCCAAGAAATTTCGGACTTTTTAACCAGTTCTGGATTGGCAAAATCGAAGCCGAATCTGAACAAACTCTTTGACGATCGCTTCGTGAAGGCCTACGCCGCCAAACGCCAACCGGCAACCTAGGGCGAGCCCGTCATCTGCTGCCCGATCGCCCCTTTCATGGCCCTGCAAACTCACCCTCTTTCCTCAGACCATGACTTCCCATGTGCCCATTCCCCACAATCCGCCCCTAGTGCGCGATCCGGGGCCCGCTCGGATGCTGCGCCCCAGCACCTTTTGGACGATCGCCGATCCGATTCCGTCCCGGCTCAGTTGGTTGTTGATGGGGTTGTCGATCGGGGTGCCCTTGGTGCTGTGGTGGCTGCTGGCCAGCACGGGCTGGGTGCGGCCCCTGTTTTTGCCCTCTCCGGCCCAAGTGGTGGGGGCGATCGGGCAGCTTTGGAACAGCGGTGCATTGCCCAAGGATATTCAATTTAGTTTGATGCGGATTTTGGGTGGGTTTGCTCTGGCCACGGTGATTGCAATCCCCCTGGGCACGTTGATGGGCACATTCGCCAGCATTCGATCGCTCCTGGAGCCGATCGTGGGCATTGTTCGCTACATGCCTGCCACCGCCTTCATTCCGTTGTTGATTTTGTATTTCGGCCTCGGAGAAGTGCCCAAAATTCTCTTGGTTTTTATTGGCACACTCTTTTTCAATACCTTGATGGTGATGGACTCGGTGAAGTTTGTCCCCAAGGAAATGATTGAAGCCACCTATACCTTGGGCGGCAACCGATTACAGGTACTTTTTCAAGTCATTTTCCCTTACATCACCCCCGGAATCATCGATACCTGCCGGGTGAATATGGCGGCGGCTTGGAACTTGGTGATTGTGTCGGAATTGGTGGCGGCTACGGAGGGCTTGGGACGGCGAATTAGCGTGGCTCAACGCTTTCTGAAAACCGACGAGATTTTTGCGGGCTTGATTGTGATTGGCTTAATTGGCTTGGCGATCGATATTTTGTTTCGGATGTTTTTGCGCTTTTCCTGTCGATGGGCGGTGAAATAATCCCACAAATAGAAAAAACAGTCATCCCTCGATCAAGCTAATTTGAACTGAGCGCGGAATCAATGGGCACAGTAATCGCTCGATCGAATTGATTGGAATTGATTGGAATTGAACGCGGAATTCATGAGCACGGGATCAATGAGTACGGAATCAATGAGCAATGCATCTAGAAGTCAAGCATTTGTATAAGCAATTTGTCACCCGTCGCGGCCCGGTGGTCGCCCTCAAAGATATTAATTTGCATGTGGAAACGGGTGAATTTGTCTGTGCGGTGGGTGCGTCCGGATCGGGAAAATCCACCATGCTGCGAATTGTGGCGGGGCTGGAGCAACCCACGGCGGGGGATGTGTTGGTGGATGGGCAGCCGGTGACGGGGCCGGGAGCCGATCGGGGCATGGTGTTCCAAAGCTACACACTCTACCCCTGGATGACCGTTGAGGAAAATATTGGTTTTGGGTTGAAGTTGCAGGGGGCCCCGATCGCCGATCGCTACGAACAGTCCCGGTACTACATGGATGTGGTGGGATTGTTGCCCTTTGCCAAGGCCCTGCCCAAGGAGTTGTCCGGTGGGATGAAACAGCGGGTGGCGATCGCCCGGGCCCTGGCTTCCCAGCCAAAGATTCTGCTGATGGATGAACCCTTTGGGGCGCTGGATGTGCAAACCCGCGAGTCGATGCAGGGGTTTCTGCTGGAACTGTGGCGCAATACGGGCACTACTATTTTGACCATCACCCACGACGTGGAAGAGGCGGTGTTTCTGTCGCAGCGGGTCTATGTGATGAGTGCGCGGCCGGGCACGATTCGCCGAGAGTTATCGATCGAGCTACCGGCGGAACGGGATGAGGCCCTGCGGCGATCGAGCGCTTTTCAGGACTATCGCTACCAAATTTTGGATCTGTTGCGACAGACGGAATCCACCGCTCCAGAACTGACAGCCCCACCTCAGTCGGCCTAGGTTTTAGGCGACGGGGTGCGCTCTGGGCTAATTAATTCCCAAACTTGGACAAATTTGGGCAGATTTCGGCCACCGCGCCATGTTCAAGACTCATCCACAATCCGAAAGCCCAGGATGCCCATGCCTAAAACCCCAACAAAGTAAACCATGACCGCCAGCACCGGACTCAGCTCCCACAGGAAATGCGTCAAGGCATAAAGCAGCGGAGTGAGCAGCAGCAGCGCCAAGAAAATTTCAGGAAGCTTCAAATAATCCATAGACCAGATCGTTACCTATCGTCGCAACGTCGTTCAACCAGACTAATGCAACTCTGTGGCGGATCAGGATTTCCGCACGGGTGTTGTTCGATTGTGCCAGTGGCTCTCTGGGGCTTGAGCGGGCTGGCGGTGAACTGATGGGTTAAATAACTGATGGGTTAAATGATTTTGGATATTTGGTGCAATGCCTGGCGCGATGAATGCCTGGTGTGATTAATGCTTGGTGTGATTAATGCTTGGTGTGATTAGTACTTGGCGTGATTAATGCTTGGCGCGACAATCGCCAAACCAGCGACGCTTCCAGCGGGATGTGGGTTCAAGGGGCGATCGCGCCTGTTCTTGGTTTTTGCGATCGAGGATCGTTGCCGCATCGTCGGTCAAGTGGGGATCGCGGTAGGGCACGGCGGCCTTGGTTTGCAAATGTTCTTGTTCTTGGGCTGAAAGGGGCGGTAAATCTAAGGGCACAAAGGCCGCCACAGTTCCGGGCCAGCGCCGGCCAAAGGGAACCGTAGCCCCCAATTGCAACCCCGCCGCCAATAGGGCCGATCGCACCGCCGCCGCGCAGGAATAGGTGGCCAAGCGGCCGTCGGGAGCCAAGCAGCGGCTCACCATTCCCAAAAATTCCACCGTCCACAGTTGCGGACAGCGGGGTGGTGAGAAGGGATCCAAAAACACCGCATCTGCCCGAAAACCCCGATCGAGGACGGGCCGTAAGGTTTGCCGCGCATCCCCCCACAGCAGTTGCCCGCGAAATTGGGGGGTTGGCGATGGGCTGGTGATTAATTCCGGGGTGCTGAATTTTGGAGTGACAGAGGCCGGAGCCGGCCAAGCCGCTTGCCCCTGTTCTGCCAGATCGGTCAACAATTGGGCGATCGCCCCGAGGATGGGTTCCGCCAACCCCAACGCTGCCCCAGCCGATTGCGCCGTGGCCAACAGGTAAGGCAAAGCCGCCCTTGTGGCCACTGGATCCAGTTCCAGACCCACCCACTCCACCGCACAGGCCGGATTGAGGGCCCAGAGGGCGGTGAGGGCGGCCGCCGTGTTGTAGCCCAAGCCATAGCAGATATCCAGAATCCGAATCACCGGTTGACTGGTTGCCCGTTGGGGTAAATGGGTGGGTTCCACAAACTTACTCAGCGCCTCTTGCCAGGCCCCTTGGCGGCTGTGGAAGGTTTCGCCAAACCGCTCTGAGCGAAAGGTCATAGACCCGTCCGCTGTGGGTTCGATCGACAAATTGCCATTTTCAGCCGAGACCCAATCGATCGCCCCTTCAACCACCCTGGAATTCATCCTGCTCGATTACCGATTTCGCAAGTCAACGCAATCCGCTAGGGCACAAAGCGCCGCACCGTTTGCATCAGCTCATCTGGATCGACTGGCTTTCGTAAATAGGCATTGGCCCCCAACATCGTGCCCCAGGTTTTGTCTACGTCCGTTCCCTTCGTGGAACAAATCACAACGGGAATGCTTTTGGTGGCTTCGCTTTGCTTCAGTTGCCGACAAATTTCAAAGCCACTTTGACCGGGCAAAATCACATCGAGAACAATCAAGGCGGGCTTTTGGGTGTCCAAAACCTTCTGGGCTTCTTCCCCGCTGCCCACGGCCACCACCGTCAAACCAGCGTCTTGCAGATATCGAATCATCACGCCGCGATCGGTCGGGCTATCTTCAACAACCAAAATCGTTTGCATAGGGAGAAGGCTGAGAGGAGGAGTTTGAAAGGATGATGCTTCGTTAACTTGGAGCCAACCCTGAGTGTCAACTCCGAGTCAATTCGTCGTCAACTTGGGGCTAACTTGGGGCTGACTTTGGGCTAACGCTGGACTAATTCTGAGTCAATTTTCGGTCAATGATGAGTCGAAAAACAGAGCCAATCCAACAGAGTAAACAGCGGTGAACAGAATAGATAGACTAAGCAGAAAAGCATCAGTCAAGCAGCAAATTTGAATTGCTAACGCTTGAATGGCGATCGACCCAATGATGATCGACCCTCATCCCAATTGGAGAGCAAATCTCCATCGTGCATTCTAAGCGTTTACTGCGAGGGGTCAAGGGATTGATTCACGATGGAAACCTGAGTCATTTCATGGCCCAGAATGGGGCAGGAATCGCGAACCTTCTGCCTTTTCAGGCATCGAAAATTGCTTGGCGGTGGAGTCAGCATGGGACATGGGGGGCGAAACAACAGCAAAAATCGAGAGGGGATGGGGGCGAGACCGTGCCAAATTGGTTCAAAAAATTTCAAAAAACAGAGATTTCAGGCATTGATCAGCCAAAAGTGCTGAAAAGCGAGCTTTTTAGCTCCAAATGAGCAATTTTTAGCCCGTTTTGGGGTTCAAGCTGGCAGCCGTTGCCCCAGCGGGACTATTCACCGGAGCGGTGGCGGCGCTCAGATATTTTTGAATCAGGGTCAAAATTTTTTCGGTTTCAACGGGTTTGCTGACAAAATCCGTGGCTCCCACCACTTTGGCCCTGACGCGATCGATGATGCCGTCACTGCCGGTCAGGATGGCGATCGGGATATCCCGAAACAGGGCCACCCGCCGAATTTGGGCACAAATTTCGTAGCCATTGGCCACGGGCATAATCAAATCCAGAAAGATCAGTTTGGGCTTGCGCTCCAGCAGCACCGTGAGCGCCTGGGTGGAATCCTGGATGCAAAGGGGAACATAGCCTGCCTGTTCAATGATTTGGCTCATGGCTGCACAAACCTGGGGGCTGTCGTCAATGCAGGCGATGGTGGCGGCGGTGGCGGTGGTGGCAGCGGCGGGGGTGGGGACTGTTTGGCGGCGATCGCTTGATCGACCGTTGCCCTCTGCTCCCGGCGTGGGAAGCACCACCAAGGATGGCAAATCCTCGATCGGGTGCAGATCAATAATGTTGCGGCGAATGTAGGGAACCAGCGATCGGGTAATGGTGGGCACGTCCTTCCGCATCAGCACCGCCAGATCGCGGACGGTGCGTTGGCCATCGATCGCCAAGGCCAGTTTTTGATAAACCTCCGGGGCCAGCCGTTCCCGCAACTGATCCGTGCTGCGAATGGCCAAGGCCCAGTCGGGATGAAAATCGCCCAGTTGGGCTTCTTGCCAAGCAGCCCAGGCCTGGGCCGCTTCCGTAATTGCCGCATGGCTTTTCACCGTCACCGAAGCCATCTTCAGCACGTCCAGGGGGTCGTAGGGCACTTCAGTTCCCACTTGCACCGCGCCGCCGGTTTGCCAAAGCAGATCAAACACCGCCTCGGCAATCACCCCATTCACCACCTGGCAAAACAGTTCCTGGGACAGAACACGGCGGTGCAACAACACCATTAACAGACTGTAGTTTTGGGCCGCAAAAGCATCCCCTTCCCGCAGTGCAAAGCGCTTTTGTTTGATGCTGGGACAGACGGCCTGCAACAGGCGCAGGGTGCGGCGGTTATCGCTTTTGCCGTCATCGACCCAAAACAAACGACCGAGACAGAAAAAGAATGACCAACGTTGTTGATTGCCTTTGGTGGGAACTAGGGTGATTTGACCGGTGAACTGTTGCTGTCGGTATCGATCGAGCGATTCATTCAGGGTGTTGGGGGTCGCATCGTCTGGAGTCATGGTCAAAGTTGGGGTTGGCGGGCCAAGCGCACAGGGGCGATGTTATGGAAGAGTCATGCGGTTATGGTTGGTCTCATGCACCCGATCGAAATTGACGATCAGAATCGAAATTATAAAAATTATCGAAAATTAACGATTCCGATGGTCAAAATTGACGATCACGATTGATTCCACGATCGAGCAATGAATTGAGCTGGCGTTTGCCGGTCCGGTTTGCTGATGTCTCAACTGGCTGAGCCTGGGGAGCCGGAAGCTGTTGTGCCCATGACGCTGTTGGCTTGGTCGAGGGCCTGGGGCAGGCTGAGCAAGAAGAGGGTGCGTGGGGTGGTGTCTGGAGACAGCACGACGGCACATTGGGCCAAGTGAGCCAGGGGCGATCGCTCAAAGCGGGCCGGCAACGGCAGCACCTGATCGCGCGGCAGGTCGATCGAGTCCGGTGGCGAATCCGTGGGCAGTCCACAGAGCGTGTTTCCCGATCGAGCAATCACGAGAAATTGGCCCATGCCCTTGGGCGATCGTTCCGGACAATCCAGCAGCAGAGCCAAGTCCAGCACCTGAATAAGCTGACTGTCGATGTAGACCAAGCCCGATCGACTCCAATCACCATTGTCCAGCGGCGGACAGTGCGTCACCTTCAGCACCACCGCCATCGGCAGCGCGAACTCATACCCACCGGAGCGAAAGCAAATGGCCCGAATGGTGGGTAACTCTCGGGCACGGGAGCGGCCGGAAGCCGCCGTGGGCCCCGTCAAATTAGTTGACAGCATCGTTCCGTTCTTCTCCGTTGCGCCATCGCCTTGGGGTCTAAAGACTCGATCGCCCAGTGGTCAACCCTCATCACCCGTCGCCCGATCGAGATTCCAAAGGAATCATGATCGATTGCGGCTTGGGCGATTGGTTGGATTGATCACGATCTTGACCAACGATTAGGAAATCCACCGCTAGCCCTCTCAAGTCAGGCAATCTTGAGTTAACCAATCCGGTCAACGTTGCTTAACTATTCACCCTACTTTTACCCTACCCAAAACAGCAATCAATTGAATCGCCTTTTGAGATAGAAATTTGCCAGTCCCTAGCCCTTCCTGGGCAGCTTGGGTTAAACCAGGAATCGCTCGCATTTGACCAGAATCTTGGCGTGAATGGGTTGACTGGTGAGCGCTTGGGATGGATCAGACTCCTACCGCGAACCGTTGAGAAAAGTCTGCGTAGTTTGATGTATGCAATGATGCCAACTTGACCATAATTCACCGAAAAACTAAGAAAGGCACATGCAAAACCAGACCTAAATGCTCAAAGGTAAAGTTTTGAAAATTGCAATGCACCCCAAAGCAAAATTGACTGTGATGAATTATTGTGGCTGGTTTTTTGGGCTGATCTCCTTGGAATTTTCCGCAACCATTTCTCCTCACTTTCCTGGTTGATTTGAATCGGTCAGCATCAACCAGCATCAACTGGGAGTAGCTTGGAGCGGTTTGGATTGATTTTTGCCTGATTCGGGCGAGTTTGTCAGAGCAAGCGATGAGCCTTTAAGTCCATTCTAGGCAGATTCTTGATCGAGATACAAGCACTGAGAACCGCGACAGAATCATGGCAAAATTTCAAAAAACCGTTGAAGATTGCACAAAATCAGCCAATAGCAACCGTATGGCTCCCTGAACCTCCGGGGAGAGGCCAGGGCAGCCCAGGACGAGGCTGGCGGTGCGGCCTCACGATCGACTCCAGGGCGATCGAGTGGGGCTGGGCTGGTCATCTCCGGGATTATTTCTGAATTTTAAGTATTAAAAATAACGTTAACTTTCTCCGGGCTGAGTCCTGTGAGGAAGTCGATCGACCCAGGGAGTTAACCGAGGCGATCGGGTGAGGCGATCGACCCAGGCGATCGGTTGAGGCATTTAATCCGCCATGAGTCCACGGGGCTGCACCCCAACCGATCGGCCTCAGGAGGTCATTTCCTAGGCATCGGGGCCCAAAATGCTGACCAACAGGGCTTTTTGCACATGCAGCCGATTTTCGGCCTGATCCCAAACCCGTGATTGAGATCCCTCGATCGCCCCATCGGTGATTTCCTCGCCTCGGTGTGCGGGCAAACAATGGAGCACGATCGCCTCCGGATCCGCCTTGGCCAGCAGATCTTCATTGAGCTGATAGGGAGCAAATAGGCTCTTGCGGGCTTCCGCTTCGTCTTCTTGGCCCATGCTGGCCCACACATCGGTGTAGAGCATTTGGGCCCCGGCCGCCGCCGCGATCGGATCCGTGGTGACCACAACACTGGCGCGATCGCCCGCCAACTCGATCGCCCGCTGCACCATTTGTCCATTGGGTTCATAGCCCGGCGGCGTGGCAATCCGCACATTCACCCCCGCCATGGCACAGGCCATCATCAAGGAATGGGCCACATTGTTGCCATCACCCACATAGGTCACCGTCAGGCCCGCCAAAGTGCCAAAGGCCTCCTGCACCGTCAGCAAATCTGCCAAGGCCTGACAAGGGTGGGCCAAATCGCTGAGGGCATTAATGACCGGCACGCCGGAATAATCCCGGAAGGTTTCCAAGTCCGCTTGGTCAAAGGTGCGAATGGCCATCACATCCAAGTAGCGCCCCAGCACCCGCGCCGTATCCTCTAGGGGTTCCCCTCGGCTCACTTGGGTCACCATCGGGTTCAGGTCAATCACTTGGCCGCCCAGTTGATACATCGCCACCGTGAAGCTAACGCGGGTGCGGGTTGAAGCTTTGGAAAACAGCAGACCAAGCACTTTGTTGCAAATGGGCGTGATCGTCCCAGCTTTGAGCTGTGCTGCCAGAGACAGCAACGCTTCTAATTCATCGCGATCAATATCCGCCAGACTCAGGAAACTGCGCCCTTTAAGTTGTGCTGGGATGGCATCCATAAAACGATATTCCCAAGAAATTTGGAGTTGGGTGATGGGGCTTGGTACGGGGCTGTTGTGATGGGGCGATCGGGCCAGGGCAAGCAGCCAACAGCCCAGGAGCCACGGCCAACCCAAGGGGCTGGCTCCCGCTGTGCCGTCGCCAAAGGCCAGTCTCCCGATCGAGCCGCGTCCCGGAAAGCTCCAATCCTACTACTAGGCGTTGGTGGAAACAGCGTCGAAATGCACTGCTTTTGGGGGCTGTCATCTGAAATATGGACTGCGATCGCCTGTTTTGCGATTGCCGGTTTAAAGAAAACTCCATTCGCCAAAGAGATTGTGGGTTGTGCTTTGGATCTCCGCTTGGTGACCATAAAAGTCCACAACCTTTTGGGTCATGTGGGCGGCCCGCTCGGCAATGGTGGAAGCCAAATGGAGGGTGACGATGGCACAGGCCGCATCGCCGCCATAGAGCCGGGCCCGCAACGTGTTGAACCCAATGGCGATCGCGGAAACGTCCGTGGCCGTGGTCACATTGGCGGAACTCAGCTCGCCACTGAAAAAACTAATTTCGCCCAAAATCGTGGGAGCTGACAGCACATTCAGTTCCCGTTCACCCAAGTCAGTGTTTAAGGTGATGCGAACCTGACCGCTGGATAGGAAGAAGATGTGGCTGCCGGGTTTCCCCTGGTGAATGATGGTGCGATCAGCTGGGATGGTTCCCGACTGGCAGGAGGAGAGAAATCGCTGAAACTGTTCAGCGGTCAGGTCTCGGAATGCAGGAAAATCGCGAAAATTCATCTTCGCTCACTCGGCGGCCCCTGAAGATTTCCCATAGTCTATCCCGGGGGCCAAAGGGGCAAGGCTACGGTTGCGACCGTTCAATTGAGTGGTTTTTGACCCGCAGCCTGTGGATGGGCCAATGGGCCTGTGGGTTGCGGGTCGTTAACTCGCTAGTTAACTTGCTAGTTAACTCATGGATGGTTAACGGTTGGTTGTTAACTCATGGATGGTTAACGAGTGGTGATTAACGGTTGGTGGTTAACGGGTTCCTAACGAAACGATCGCATGATGGGTCAGCCCTTGGCCGCCAACTGCTCGATCGCCCATTGGGCCCGCAGCCGCACCACGAGATCCGTATCAGCAGTCGCCCGATCGCGTAACAAACCTAACACGCGATCGCCCAGCGTCGGTTGCGATTGCGCCAGCCCCTCCAGCCCCGCGATCGCCGCATAGCGCACCACCCATTCCAAATCCGTTGCATTCACCGTCAAGACCGCCAACACCCGATCGCGTGCCATCGGCACTTGCTCCGCCGCCATTCGTGCCCAATGCAACGCCCCCAACCCTTGGGCCGCCGCCCGCCGCACGCTGGGGGCAAAATCCGTTTCAGCCGCCGCCAACAACAGTTCCAAAGCCCGAGGGTCGGCAATTTGGGCCAGCGCTCGCAAGGCCCAAGCCCGCGCCGTGTAGTTATAGCCATCCACCTGGGCCAAAATTGGCTCCACCGCCGTTTCCCCCAGGGCCACCAGCCCTTCCACCGCTGCCACCGCCGCTCCGGGGTTGTTGTATCCCAGCACGGCCATCAGGGTAGGAATCGCCGCCGGATCCTGGGCTGCCGCGAGCGATCGCACCGCGCCAACCATCTTGGCCACCGAGTCCGCCTCATCCACCGCCCGGATGAGTTGCGACAGATCAGGAGACAAATCCGAAGACAGCTCAGGGGAAGGGGCGATCGACATGGGTATAGCTCCGTTGGAATTGAGTAACTGTTGTTTTGAGTGACTGTTTTTTAAAAATTGGGATTTTTTGAAATTGGGATTTTTGAAAATTGGCTTTGAAATCAACAACTTGAAATCAACAACTTGAAATCAACACAGAGCCAATGGGGACGTTTTCAAGCCCCTTTCAGGGCGATCGCCTCAATCGCCGCTTGACCCAGCCTTGCTGATGCGATCGATCAACCAAAGATTGGCCGTCAAATTGCAAAAATGAGCAAACATCCCGTGCGTGTTTCCCAACACCACAAACACATCCAACGCTTGAATAAAGCGACTCGGATCCACAAAACCCAAATTAAACGGACTGCTTTGCATCAATAGTTTATTCGTGAGCTGGCCCGTCACGGCCTCCGCCCCCACCAGCGCCAACCCCAAACCAAACAGATTAATCAAAACCCCCAGCCGGAGCCGCTTGAGGGTATCGGCTTTGGATGGTCGGGCGTTTTTCGGGGCCTGGAGCCGCCGCGCATGTTGCGTGTTGGTGAAGGTGTAATAGATGCTGGCCAGCAAAGTCAGCATCGCCACCACGGCCACCGCCAACCCCCCGATCGAACCCGGGCCCGGCCCCACCGGAACTGCGCCGGGCGTGGGGCTGGTGCGCGCAAACAGCATGGGCGTGGTCAGCAACAGCAGAATACTGCCGATCACCCCAAGAAAAATTTGGATCCAAAAGCTGATGGTGCTGGTGCGACCCATCAGGCGGGCAATGCGTTCAACTTGGCTAACCACGGTGGGCTGGGAGCGGATACGACTGATCACCTTAACATGCTCGATCGCGCGGCCCCGAGTCCGATATGCTGATGGGAGCTGGGTTTGTAACTAATTGTTGCAGTTGTTGCCAGAAACGCCACCAGCCCAGCACCTTCCTCATACCCCATCGCCCCACATCCCATCACTCGCCATGTCCAACGATGTCGTTGTCTCGTCCACGCTGTTCTTGACGGTGTTGATGTTAATCGGCCTGGTCTTCTTCATCCGCGCTTCCGCCAAAGACCGCACGGAACTGGCTTGCTACATCCCCGAAACCATTCCGGAAACCGAACTGCGCGATCGGCTCCGAGGCTACTTCTCAGGGCGATCGTATCGCTTGGTGAATCGGGATGCAGACAACGATCGCGTCACCTTTGAAGGCCTGGTGGCCGCCAGCCCTACCCTTGCCATTTTCCTTAGCATCCTTGCGGCCGGCGGGTTGCTGTGTCTGGGACTCGTTTTGTCCATGACCATTCCCCAAATCCAGAATGCCGGATTAGCCCTAGTCCTCCTGGCCCCGGCTGCCGGTTGGTTCTATCAACGCAAAGCCCAGCGCACCGAACAAGTGCAATTGCAGCTCGAAACCAATGATCAAGGGGCGATCGCCCGGCTCTGGGTCAAAGCCCACCGCGACGAACTCATCGCCCTCGAAGCATCCCTCGGCCTCGAACCCACCCGACCCGCCAGCCACTAACCCAATCATGCAAAGCTGGGCTGGTTGCTGGGCAGAGCCAAAGAAACGTTTGGGCAACACTCAGCAATCGTTAAGGATGCAATTAACAATCGATTGAAACCCAGTCTAAAAGTCGGCTAACTGACTAATCAGATCACCCCTCCGAAAGGTTGCAGACAATTGCTGCAAAGAGAGGGCGGAAGCTGAATAAAGACGGTGAATTGCATCCTCAATATTTTTGACACTGCGATCAAAATATTCGGATCCCTGATTTTGAATTAGCTCCTGTACTTTAAAAAAGTGCTGATGATTTAAATCATCCACTCGCTGTAATTTCAAATCTTGTAAAAGATACTTCCCCATTTGCATGGCAATAAAACAAGAAGCATAACGCACAAAATCCGGGTCACTATTTGCCGGTTGGCGACGACGATGATCTGCAATCCTATACAGCAAAGTAGCACTTATAATCTGTGTGCCATTTAAGCTGCCAGTAAAAATTCGATTATAAAGTTTTCCAAAATGCTCACGAGTAGAAGATTTTGCCTGATGAGGGGCTTTTCTCCAAACAGCTAAAACGGCTGCGGCTGCTTCCGATGAAGTAATATCCTGCTGAGTTGGGCGCTCTGAGCTGCGTTTTCTTAAATAACGATAACCCAGTTGCGCAATATCCAGCTCTAATTGCGCTTGACGCTCATCATTTGCCTTCAGGTCTCTCAAATCAACCGGATTTTGGTTATTGGTAGCGAAGGTGATTTTCTGAACTAAATCAGTGTTGAAACTGGATAATTGATAAAGGCGAATCAAAATATAGGCATTCGCTGAGCGAGCCTGGTCGAGTGGTAGCTGCTGTTGTGCATTGACCCATGTTTTATAAATGGTCATGCAAGTTTGACCACCATTGATGATTTGTAGATTTTGAATCCGTACCTGATGATCGCTGCCTTGTAGAGTGTTGTATTCAAATTTATCGCAAATTAGCGTTAAACCATTGTTATAGAAATAGAGATAGCTGGCGTTAGTTTCAATGGTTTGGCGAATGCCATCATTAACTCGATTATTCTGAAGCCCCAAATATCGGCGAATATTACGCTCAAATAACCGCTCTCCATGGCGATCAACCAAAGTGGCAATCTCGCTAATGGCAACTCGCCCCACTAAGATTCGGTTGAATTCAATATCCTCAACCAGAATTTTTCCCGAAAGCTGGAGCGTATCATTAACGGGCTTCTTGGATTGCTGTAATTTAATTAGGCGATCGGGGTTGAGGTGCTCCCACTCCACTTGATCGCCAAATCCCGCAATTTGAATCAGGCGATCGGTCTGTTCATTCCATCGCAACCCGTTATTACAGGCGATCGCCCGTACTTGAGGAATATAGCCATCCCGAATCAGGCTTCTAATTTCTTCGACTTTGGCTTGGAGTCGGCGATTCAGGCTCTGATTTAAATTAATACTCGGATCAAATAAATACCGAACTGCATTAATTAAGCCCTTGATCCCTTCTTCGGGAAAATGACTAGTTCCATCCAGTTTCTGTTTATATTTACCCTGGAACAGAGAAACCGTGAATTCACCATCCTGCTCTTCAGAGGCATAGATCGCATCCACGCCAAAATCTTGACCTCCATCCACAATGCAATCAAGCGTGGCTAGGTCGTCAAGATCTAGGATTGACCGAACACATAGATGGATGAAGGCTAAGGATTTCAGTCGCCCTCGATCGCCCTGTAAATTGAGATCGAGCTGTGCCTGCAACTCGGGTTTTAAGCGTTCTGCTAGGCTCTCGACCTGCTGATCAATAATCGAAGCCTTAATATCCATTGATCTTGACAAGACTTTGGATCAAACACTGTGGATCAAACAAAGATTGGATCGATCTATAGAGTCCGATCCAATCTCTATTCAAACTCAAGCGACTAGGCGATCGCTACACCACAAAATTCACCAGCTTGCCAGGGACGACGATCGCCTTTTTTACCTCCTGACCAGCAATGTGCTTTTGGGCCACATCGCTGTTGAGGGCGAGCTGTTCTAGGGTGTCCTTGTCAGTGCCTGCCGGGACTTGAATCGTGCCGCGCGTTTTGCCCTTGATTTGAATCACGATCGTCACCTCATCGGCCACCAACGCGGATTCATCCAAAGTGGGCCAAGTCGCCGCATGGACCGAGCCGGACTGCCCGATCGCCCCCCACAATTCTTCGGTTAAATGGGGTGCAAAGGGAGCCAGCAACAACACCAGGGTTTGAATCCCTTCCGCAAAAACCGGCGTGGTTTTGTTGGCGTAATCGTTCAGGGCGTTGCTGAGCTTCATCAACTCAGAAATGGCCGTGTTCAATTGATAGTCTTCGGCCAAATCTTCCGACACTTCCTTGATGGCGGTGTGGATGGCGCGGCGCAGGTCTTTTTCGGCTTTTGGATCGGGGGCGATCGCCTCGCCGGACTGGGCTTCTAGGTAGGTGCTGACCAACCGCCACACGCGATTCAGGAAGCGGAATTGCCCTTCCACATCCGCATCGTCCCACTCCAAATCCTTCTCCGGCGGCGCTTTGAACAGCACAAACATCCGCGAGGTGTCCGCGCCGTATTTGGCCAACACGCCCTCGGGATCAACGCCGTTGTATTTGGACTTGGACATTTTTTCGTAGACCGACACCAGCGGATCGCCCGTGGCCGGGTCTTTCGGCTGGCTAGGATCGCTGAAGTCCACATCGGCCGGGGCGATGTATTTGCCCGTGGTCGGATTTTTGTAGGCCATGGCTTGCACCATGCCTTGGGTCAGCAGGCGGCTGAAGGGTTCATCGAAGTTCAGCAAGCCGCGATCGCGCAGCACTTTCGTGAAAAAGCGCGAATAGAGCAGGTGCAAAATCGCGTGCTCAATGCCGCCCACATATTGATCGACCGGGGCCCAAGCGTTGGTCTTGGCCGGATCGAAGGCGGCGGACTCGTTGCGCGCGTCGGGATAGCGCAGGAAATACCAGGAGGAATCGATGAAGGTGTCCATGGTGTCCGTTTCCCGCTTGGCCGGTGTGCCGCAGGTGGGACAAGGCACGTTTACCCAGTCGTCCAGCTTGGCCAGGGGCGAGGGGCCGCGCCCGGAAAACTGCACATTGCTGGGCAATTCCACTGGTAGTTGGTCGTCGGGTACAGGCACTGCGCCGCAGTTGGGGCAATGGACGATCGGGATCGGCACGCCCCAATAGCGCTGGCGGGAAATCAGCCAATCCCGCAGCCGGTATTGCACCTTGGCTTTGCCCCAGCCTTGGGCTTCGGCAAATTCGGTGATTTTGGCCTTGGCTTCGGGGGAAGGTGTGCCGTCAAATTGCCCCGAGTTCACCAACAGGCCCGTTTCCGTGTAAGCCGCCGTTAGATCTGCGGCCTCGGCTGACGCGCCCGCTTCCGGCACAATCACCACCTTCAGGGGCAAGCCGTTGTTTTTGGCGAATTGGAAGTCCCGCTGATCGTGGGTGGGCACGCCCATCACCGCGCCCGTGCCGTATTCGTAGAGCACGTAATCGGCAATCCAAATCGGAATTTCTTCGCCGGTAAAGGGGTTCAGCGCCGTGCCGCCTGTGGGAATACCGCGCTTGGGTTTGTCGTCGGCGGTGCGATCGATCTCGCTTTGGGCGGAAATTTCCTGTACGAAGGCTTCCACGGCTGACTGGCGATCGGCCGTCGTCACCTGGGCCACGAGGGGATGCTCGGGAGCCAACACCACGTAGGTCACGCCATAGACCGTATCGGGGCGGGTGGTGAAGACGGTGATTTTGGTGTCCGCCAGGGCGGCATTGCCAACGATCGGGAAGTCCAGTAAGGCCCCGGTGGATTTGCCGATCCAGTTAGCCTGCATGGTTTTCACCCGTTCGGGCCAGCCGGTCAGCTTGTCCAAATCCGTCAGCAATTGTTCGGCGTAGTCGGTGATTTTGAAGAACCACTGACGCAGCAACCGTTTTTCGACCAACGCGCCCGATCGCCAGGATTTGCCCTCGCTATCGACCTGTTCGTTGGCCAAAACGGTTTGGTCGATCGGGTCCCAATTCACCGTGGCTTCCTTTTGGTAAGCCAACCCGGCGGCGAAAAATTGCAAGAAAATCCACTGAGTCCAGCGGTAATAGTCTGGGCGGCAGGTGGCCACTTCCCGCTCCCAATCGTAGGAGAGGCCCAAGCGCTGGAGCTGACCCTTCATTTGGGCGATGTTTTGCTCCGTCCAAACGGCGGGATGCACGCCCCGATCGATCGCCGCGTTCTCAGCGGGCAAGCCAAAGGCATCCCAGCCCATCGGGTGCAACACCTGGTAGCCCTGCATCCGTCGCACCCGGGCGATCGCATCGGTGATCGAATAGTTGCGGACATGGCCCATGTGCAAATTCCCTGAGGGGTAGGGGAACATGGACAGGGCGTAAAACTTTTTGTGCTCCTGGGGGCGATCGGCTAGGTCAGGCGTGCGATCGGCGTTTTGCTCGGCCCAAACGGCTTGCCACTTTGCTTCGATTTCGTTGGGGTTATAGCGAGCGTCCACGGCGATCGATCCTCCTGGGGGCAACGGTTGGCGATTCTATACTGTATCGCAACTCACTGGCCTCACTGGTTTCAACCCGCTGTCTCTGGGGGGCGGTGCTATGATCGCTAATAGTTCACGATGCATAGATTGGTTTCAAACCATTAAAAACTATGGAAGCTAATCTTGTCCCCTCAGAACCAGTATTAGACGATCAAGTTCTAGAAGAAATTTCTGAGGCTAAATCTGCCAGCTCAAATGGAAACTCAGAAGCTGATTTAGAAGGGGATGTTGATGATGGAATTTCCCCTTCCTACTATTCCATTACAAGTTATGGTGCAGACTATCCTATTGATGGGTTAATCAAAAGACTAGAGCAGGGCAACATTGTTATCCCTAAATTTCAGCGATCTTATGTTTGGAAAATTGAGCAGGCTTCTCGATTAATTGAGTCTTTTTTGCTCGGACTTCCTGTTCCTGGAATTTTTTTAGCCAAAGAAAATGAAACCAATAAACTCATTGTTATTGACGGTCAACAAAGGCTAAAAAGCCTACAGTACTTTTACAGTGGTCAGTTTCCTGAGCGCCCTGGATCTGATCAATATATTCTTTTTGCTTTGTCAGGTAAGATCGCCCCTCAGTTTGTAGGCAAAACTTATGCAACACTGAATGCCAATGATCAGCTAAAGCTTGATGATTCAATTATTCCCGCCACGATCGTTCGACAAGACGCACCGAGCGAAGATAATGAACAAACCAGTATGTATCATATCTTTGAACGTCTAAACACCGGAGGAAATCAACTGGTTGCTCAAGAAATTCGAGCTGCCATCTATCACGGGAAATTTAACGAATTACTATCTGATTTAAATCAATATGATCAATGGCAAAAGATTTTTCAAGGTAAGACCTCTGCAGAATCACCTGATTTGAGCAAGAGAATGAAAGATCAAGAGTTGATTTTACGATTTATAGCGCTTTACTTTGAATTACAAGCCTATAAGGGATCCATGAAAGACTTCCTGAATACTTTTATGGAAAGCAATCGATCTCTTGATCGAAATTATGGTGCTTCTGAAATCAGGCTGATTTTTGAAAAAACAATTAGCTTAGTGTACTCCAGTATTGGAGAGAAAGCATTTCGCCCTCGCCGAGGTCTTCATGCTGCTGTTTTTGATGCAGTGATGGTCGCTCTAGCCAAGCGATTAGATCAGAAGCCGGTACAAGACCTAATAGCACTAAAAGAAGCCTACACTAAGCTACTAAATAGTGAAGAATTTCGGCAAGTCAGTATTGATTCCAGACAAATGACGAATACTGAAAATGTTCGTAAAAGAATTGAGCTGGCCACTCTAGCTTTTGCCAATGTGCCATAGCAAAGATGAGCCAAGTATCTCTGCGTTTTCATCAAAGGAAAACTAAAATAGAATCCTTGCTCAGACAGGCAAAATCAGTTGAGAGCGATGAGCTTCAGAACGAACTAGCTCGATACATTTGCATCAGGATTTCTGGACTCATTGAAACGACAGTTCGCGATTGCTACGTGGAGTATGTCAAATCTAGATGCGCTCCAGATGTGGCCCAATATGTTGGTCAGCAACTGAAAAGGTTTCAGAATCCAGATATGGATAAGCTGATTGATCTTGCTAGAGGATTTAATGAAAAATGGTCTTCTGAGTTAGAAGACATTGACTCGGAAATCAAGGAAGCTGTGATCAGCATTGTGGCTACTCGGAATAGTGTTGCACATGGTGGCGATCAGGGAATTAGGCTGATTACAGTAGAAGGCTATTATCACCAAGTCATCAGACTTTTATTAATAATTCAGAATCAGTGCAAAATTTCTGAAAACTAGTTTGTAATTTACGACTACTAGCATCAAAAATAATTTGAATTTCTCGTTATGCTGATGACTACGTTACTAGCTGATAATTTACCTACTCTGCCCCAGGCTGGACGATCGGATCAGCGGTTGCTGATGCCGGGAATCAGTTGGCAGCGCTATAGCCATTGGCTCGATCACTTGGGGGATGAATCGGGCTTACGGCTGTTGTATTGGGATGGGGTTCTCGAAATTTTTATGCCGTCGCCAGAGCATGAATTAATCAAAAAGGCGATCGCCCGATTGCTGGAACGCTATGCCGAAGAAGTGGAAATTGATCTTCATGCCTACGGCTCCACAACGTTTCGGCAATCATCGAAGGCGGCGGGCTTAGAACCCGATGAATGCTATTGCGTTGGGATCCTGAAAGCCCAGCCGGATTTGGCAGTGGAGGTCAACTTAACCAGTGGCGGGCTAGACAAATTAGCGATCTATCGGGCGATCGGGGTGCCAGAGGTCTTGATTTGGCAAGATCAGCAACTCACGCTCTATAACCTGCGGGGGGATGAGATCCAAATTGCTGATCGCAGCGCATTTTTTCCCGCTTTGGAAATTTCGCAGTTGGCACAATTTGTTCAGCCCCAAAATCAACCGGCGGCGATTAAGGCCTTTGTGAATTGGGTGCGATCGGGAACTGAGAATCCAAGGGCAAATTAGCGCCAGGGAATGGATTGGGTTTGGACTTTAAACCAAGCCCAGGTCGGCCGCCACTCGGTGAGCACAGGCGAACCCGGAGAAAGCCACCGCGTTGAGGCCTTGGCCAGGAAAAGTGCTGTCGCCCACGCAATAGAGATTTTTAACGGCGGTGCGGTTAAAGGGCATGGTGAGCAAGCCGGGAAGCTTGCGCCGGGGGATCGGCCCATAGGAACCATCCACTCGGCCCAGGAAGCGGCGGTGGGTGCGCGGAGTGCCAATTTCGATGTAGTCGATCGCCGCGTCTAACTGGGGAATGATCGGGGCGAGGCGATCGCACAGTTCTTGGGCTTTCTGTTCCTTTTGAGCTTGGTAGTCTTCGGGGCTGAGATTGAGCCAATCGCTGATCCAGCAAGGGGTAAACACATGCAGGATGTGATGATTGGGCGGGGCCAAGTCTGGATCGAGCAGGGTGGGAATTGACACAAATACCGTGCCGTAGGCGGCTTCCATCTGTTCCCAATCCTGGACTAGGATGTGGTGGCAGTCTGTGCCAGCGGGCAGGGCATCGGCGCGCACACCCATGTGGACGCTGAGGAAGCTGGGGGATTTTTGATAGCGCTCTTGCCAACGATCTTCGTCCAGGGGTTGATCCCGATCGAGCAGTTGGCCGAAGGTATCCCAGCGGGTGGCATTGGAAATCACCCGTTTGGCCCGCAACAGTTCGCCTGAAGCGAGCTTCACACCCACGGCGCGGCCCCCTTCCGTCACAATTTGGGTCACCCGTGCTTTGTATTGAATTCGGCCGCCGTGGGTTTCCAGCCCATCCACCAGCTTTTGGGCAATTTGACCCACGCCGCCTTTGGGATAGTTAATGCCGCCGTAGTGGCGATCGCTGAAAACCATGCCTGCGTTGATGGCTGGGGTGAGATCCGCCGGAACCACTGACCAGCAGTAGCATTCGATATCAATGAATTTCAGTAGTTCCGGATCGCTGATGTAGCGTCGGGCGATCGCCCCGACATTTTGGGGTAAATATTTCACCAAGCCCAAACAGGCCAAGGGATTTTGGAAAAAGACCCGCATGAGGTAGCGCAGTTCTTCGAGCGACAGCAGCTCCATCGCATTCAGACAGTTAAAGATCGTCCAGCACTCGTCATAAAACTGGCGAATGCCTTGGCGCTCGTGGGGGAATCGATCGCCCAATTCCTGCAAAAACTGTTCGTAGTCCCGATGCACTTTCACTTCCAACTGGTTGGGAAGGTGGTAGTGAATTTGCACGGGGTCAGGAATGGTTTCGATCGTTTGGCCCACCGCTGCCAGAGCGCGGGTTAGCAAGTTGGTTGTGCCCTGTTGCCCAAAGCCAAAAATCATCGATGCGCCCACGTCGAAGCGGTAGCCCTCGCGCTCAAAATAGCCAGCGCTGCCGCCAGGGATGAGGTAGCGCTCTAACACCAGCACCTTGGCTCCCTTAGCAGCCAATTGGGTGGCCGTGACCAATCCGCCAATACCGGAACCAATGACGATCGCATCCCAATCACGGGGCAATGGGTCGGTTTGCAGAGCGGTGGTGGTCGGGGCGATCGAGGGCTTATCCACGGCGGTCATGGCGACGGAAAGGGCGAAACAGCAACGGCAAGGCCCAGGGGCGCGGCCATGTTTGAGTGTAGCGTTCTCGTTGCGCGGCTCCAACCCGATCGCCCAGAGATGCCGCTGCTGCTGGTTTTCTCGGGTCGATCGGGCAATAGGTTCAAAGCAATCACCCAAAGCGATCCATTACCCAAAGTGATTAATCACCCAATCCATTACCCAAAGCGAAGGCTCTGCTGAATTGCTGGGCGTTCAAGGATTGTGGTCATTCAACACCGGAGGCCGATCGGGGTGTTGCCTCTGGGGCATTTTGGAGCCGATTGTGGTTGGGGTGTGCCAACGACTGTTCAGGATTTATTGCAAGAGTTTATCGATCAAGATTGAACCTGAATCACCGGGCCGGGTTGAAGTGATGGGGGCGATCGGGTCTCGGTCTTAACCGGAAAATAACCAAAAAAAAAGGACTAATCCGCAATCGCAGACTAGCCCCACCCGCCGTTTACTAGAGAGAAGAACACGCTCAATACAATAGCGGCTACTAGGAATCTTTGTCAACTCTCTTGCAAGATATTCTCATTAGAATTCTTTTCTGACCCCATGCATCCCCCGATCACCCCGCAATCGCCCCACCACCGATCCTTGCTGGGTGTTGCTTGTATCGATCTCGTATCGATCTCGCGCAATCCAACTCGCGCAATCCAGCCAGTACCCGGCAAGCCCGTCCCAACAACCGGGTAAAATCAACCTGAATCTGCCCGTCATCCTAAAATTTCCAGTCGCCGAATTGCGGCCTTTGGCCGTTGTCGGCAGCTTCAGGCCGGGTTGATGGCTCCTTAAACCTTTCCCTTCGCTCTTCCCATGCCGTTGCAACTTCGCGTTTACGTGCCACCCCATGCCCTCATTCAGCATTGGCTGGGTGTGGTGCGCGATGCCCAAACGCCGCCGACTTTGTTTCGCAGTGCGCTGACGGAGTTGGGGCGTTGGCTGGCCTATGAAGCGGTGCGCGAATGGTTACCCACGGAAACGGCAGAGGTGGAAACGCCTTTGGGAACTTGTCCGGCAACGTTTATTTCGCCCGCCACTCCGATGGCTGTGGTGCCAATTTTGCGAGCAGGGTTGGCGTTGATGGAAGGGATTTTGCCCGTAGTGCCCTTGGCCAGTGTTTATCACTTGGGTTTGGTGCGCAATGAAGAAACCCTGGAGCCATCCTGCTATCTCAATCGGTTACCGGCCCAGTTTCCGGCGGAGGCGCGGGTGCTGATCTCAGAGCCGATGTTGGCAACGGGTGGGTCGATCGAGGCGGCCATGAAGGAATTGACCCAACGGGGCCTCACGCCGGAGCAAATTCGGATTATTTCGATCGTGGCGGCTCCTCCGGCCTTGCAACGTCTGAATCAGCAATTCCCAGGCTTGGTGATTTACACGGCGGCGATCGATGAGTCCGTGAATGATCACGGCTGGATTGTGCCTGGGTTGGGCGATGCGGGCGATCGCGCCTTTGGAACCTTCTAGAGTGGTTTTCTTAGGGGGTTTTTCAGGGGTTTTTCAGGGGTTTTTGTCGCTTCAGCATCGGTCTCTGCCTTGTCTCATCGATCGCCTTGATTAGTTTGATAGGTCTGATCAACTTGCCGATCGCGATGAAGGCCATTCCCCGGATCATCATTCCCAGCATTACTTTCTGAGCATCATTTTCTAAGCACATTCTAAGTACAAGCAACATTCTCAACGTAGGACGAGTTATGGCAAATCGAGAGGGTTTTGGTAGTGGATTTTTTTGGGGGGCCCTGTTGGGGGGGGCTGTGGGGGGCCTGGTGGGGGCTGCCCTGGCCTCGCGCAACTCCGATGAGGGACTGGAAGAGCTGACGGAAAAGGGCGATCGGGAAGGGGCCGAGCTGCCGCCGCGTCCCCGCCGTCGCCCCCGGTTGGCCGCCAGCGAAAGCAGTGAAGCCCGCATGGAAACGGCGCGCCAAGGCCTGGAGGACAAGATTGCCCAGTTGAATGACGCGATCGACGATGTGCGCCGTCAATTGGGTAGCCGGAATGGTCGTCCGGGCCCAGATGCAAGGGACAAGCCCCTCAAGCCCGAAGAGTCCTAGGGCCTGTCGTCCAATCGCCTGAAACCCTGATGATCTTGTTCTCCCACGTGGGGGCGGGGTCTCCTCGCCCAGTTCCCGTGATTCTTGGGTGTTCCCAGGGGTGAACAGGGTTGTAGCGATCGCCCGGGTTAGGGTTGGGAGACCCAACCCCTACGGCGATGGAAATGACGACAGGCCCTAAGCCCCTTGTGACGACGATTGGGGCCTGGGCAATCCATCATTTCTGAGGACGCGCTGGCCCGGACTGGCCAGCTCGATCGACCGCCTTGGCCACTTTGGGCACAGAAATTTAACCAGGGCCCTTGGCAAATCAAATAAACATGCTATAGTAACTGGGCTATCGGGGCGTAGCGCAGCTTGGTAGCGCACCACTTTGGGGTAGTGGGGGTCGTGGGTTCGAATCCCGCCGCTCCGATTTGCAAACAGTTTCCATGAAAACTCTTCAGCATGAACTGTTTTGCGAAAGTCCGAAAACCCCGATCTGAGAGCCATTCCACTCCCAGATGACTAACAGTCCACAAGGTAAAAGGTAGCGATCTTCGCTGCCTTTTTTGTTGGGCAGTTGGTGTTGGGTTGCGGTCAAGGTTGAGCATGTTTTGACCGGGTGGATATGGGCCGGGCGGATTCCGGCTTGATGATTTTTTGACCCATTCGGTTGGTTATGGATGTGCCCTTGTCTTCCTGTACTTTGACCCCTTGGATTTTGCGCGATCGCCCTTGGACTTGGGGCGATCGCACCTACTTGATGGGGGTGCTGAATGTCACGCCCGACAGTTTTAGCGATGGGGGGCAGTTTGACCAACTGGAAACGGCGATCGCCCAGGCCCACCAACTGGCGGCTGACGGGGCCGATTGGTTAGACATTGGCGGAGAATCGACGCGCCCCGATGCCCAGCCGGTTTCTGCCCAGGAAGAGATCGATCGGGTTGTGCCGGTAATTGCGGCCCTGCGGCGGGGGTGGCGGGACTTTGCGCCGTTGGATTTGCCCATTTCGATCGACACAACCAAAGCGATCGTGGCCCGCGCGGCGATCGAGGCGGGAGCCGATGTGGTGAATGATGTGTCTGGGGGCTTGTATGACCCGGAACTGCTGCCCACGGTGGCAACCTTGGGGGTGCCGGTGATTTTGATGCATTTGCGTGGCACGCCCCAAACCATGCAGCAGCTTACGGATTACAGTGATTTTGCGGGGCAGGGTGGGTCGGGTGAGTTGCCTGATCAACACTTGCCCGACGTGGTGATTGCCGTGCGATCGAGCTTGGCGGAACGGGTGGCGGCGGCGATCGAGGCGGGGATTCCGGCGGCCCAAATTGCGATCGATCCGGGCATTGGCTTTGCCAAAACCGCTGAACAAAACCTCGCCCTCCTGCGGCATTTGCCCAGCTTGCGATCACTCGGTCATCCCCTTTTGGTGGGCCCCTCCCGCAAGAGCTTCATTGGCAAAATTCTGGAGCAACCGGATCCGAAGCAGCGGGTTTGGGGAACCGGGGCGGCCTGTGCGGCCTGTGTGGCTGGCGGGGCCGACTGGGTGCGGGTGCATGATATTCAGCAAATGCGCGACGTGGTGCGAGTGGCAGACGCGATATGGCGTGGGTGGCAATTGGGCGAGGGATAGGATTTCAGCAATGGTTTAACCGCTCGCGGATCTGGGGGGTTGGGATCTGCTGGGCTTTGGCGATCGGGTGTGGGTGGCTGTGGGCGGCCAGTCCTGTGCAGGCGGCTCCGGTCGATCGCCCGGCCCTGACCCTGGAGGTTTTGCGCGATCGCCTGGAACATCCCCAACTGTTGGATGGCAAGCCCGCGATCGACCTCAGCCAGAGTGCGATCGACCTGCGCAGCGACAATGGCAACTTTCGGGAAGCCTTTTATCAACAGGTCGCCAGCAAGTTGCAACAGGAACGCCTGGGCCTCGACTTACGCGGATCCAGCATCCAGGGCGATTTGGATTTAGCTCGGTTGGGCCTGCGTGCGCCGCTCTATGGCAAGGCCCTGTCGCCCTTGCTGACCCCCACGGAACAGGAACAACTGGGGCGCGATCGACTGCGACTCTTGCACCTCAGCCGATTGTCTCGATCGCTGTTGCTCGATGAAGGTAGCCCCCTGGATTGGCAAATTTCCGTCTTTCGCGGCCCGATCGTCCTTGAAGGTCTGCAAATTAGCGGTTCCCTGCGCCTAGCCAACACCTATTTTTTGGAACCGGTGGAAGCCAGGGGCTTGAGCCTGGGCGGAGCCTTGGTGGGTTCCCTCAGCCGCTTCAGCCAAGGGGCCCGCTTTTCCGGCTTAGTGGCCCAAAGTGCCCAGTTTCGGAACAGCCTATTCACGGGCGAAGCGCGGTTCGATGGGGCTAAATTTGCCGGAAATGCTAGCTTTCAGTCCAGCACCTTTGAGCGGGGAGCCAATTTTTATCGATCGCAATTTCAGGCGATCGCCAACTTCAGCAAAAGCCATTGGAATGGCAGCGCCGACCTCACCCAAGCCGACTGGCAAGGCGAAGTGCGGTTTGATGGGGCCAGTTTTGCCAGCTCCTTTTATGCGATCGACAGCCTATTTCATGGCGAAAGCTCCTTTCGGAATGCTCGGTTTGCCAAACCCCTGAACCTGCGCGGGGCAACCATTCTGGACGAAGCCGACTTCACCAGCGCCAGCTTTGCCCCCGGAGCCTATATCAACGTGTCCGGGCTGGACTTTGACAGCGACCAAGCAAAACTAATTGGCTCCCCCGGGGAAATTGGGCGCATTTTGTCAGTACCGGTTTTGCAGGGCAATGAAACGGTTTTGCGAACCCTGGTGCGGAACTTTCGGCGGGTGGAACAGATTGCTGATGCCAACCAAGTGGATTACACCCTGTTTAAATTGCGGCTCAAGACCCTGCAACAGCGGCTCACGGGGGTGAACCTGAACGCGGCCAAGCCAGCGGTGTTGGTGTCGATCGGGTTTTCGCCCACCCAAGCCCAGGCGATCGCCCAAGCCCGCGATCGGCAACCCCTGCGCACCGTGGCGGAAATGCTGTCGATCGAGGGCGTTGACCTGGCAACCTATGTGAAAGTGCGCGATCGGGTCACGGCCGATCGCACCAGCACCCCCCTCTCCTGGGGGACGATCGCCCTGCAATGGCTGGGAACCAACCTGTTGATTTTGCTGAGTCGGGCTGGCACCAGCGCCGGCCTCGTGTTGGGGGTAGGGTTGGTGGCTATGACCTTTTTCGCCCTTTGGTTTTGGCTGGTCGATCGGCTTCGCAAGTTGCGCCCCCAACCGATCGTGCCCACCTGGCCCGAAACCCTCTGGATGGGCGGCAGCGCCGGACTGTTGTTCAGCCTGGGTTTAGCAACCATTTTCCAAACCAGCGATCGACCTTGGTGGACGCTGGCCAGCATTGCCATCTCGATCGGCCCCGTCCCGATCGCCCTGCTGATCAAGCTCTATTGGCGCGGCCGGTTCCATGACCTGATGGATGTGAGCTACTTTGTGGAAAATGGTGAAATTCGGCAAGTGCAACTCCCGATCGCCCGTTTACCCCTCATGCCGCGCTATCACTTCTTTCGGGAACGATTCATGCCTCTCCTTTGGAACCGGCGTTGGGCCTGGCTGAATTATTACGACCTCAGCGCTATCAATCTTTTTCGGATTGGGTTTAGCGATGTGCGGATGCGAGATGAGCATTTACCCGCCGAAATTTCACTGGTAGTTTGGTATCAATGGACTTTGGGCTTAATGTATATTGGTCTGCTTTTGTGGACGCTTTCCCGAACTATTCCGGGGCTGAATTTACTCATTTATTTTGGTTAGTTTATATCGATTGACCTTGACTGACCTTGACTAATTTTTGTTGATTAGATTAGATAAATATTTAGGCTAATTGAATTGGATTAATTGAATTTTATTGATGGCGACTTGATGGCGATCGGGGGCGTGGGGTTGCATTGTTTCATAATAACCTTTGAATGAATTTCAAGGTGCTTTAAAACAAAAATGCTTTAAGTGATATAATTCATGCGTTAATTATAGCCGCTTCAATTGTGGATATTCGAGAACTCAGCTTTCAATCGCGTAAGCCCCTTGGCGCTGTACCTGCCCGGCGCGATCGACTGCGAATCGTCGGCAGTGCCACCCCGATCGACACCCTCTACTCCCTCGCAAGATTCTGCAAATTTCGGCTCAATCAGTGGGTGACCAACGATCAATCCAGCCTCGCCCTGATTTCCGAAGACCGGGGACAGGCCGCGAACTTATTAGCCTGTTTGCGGCAGTTTTGCGAAACTTCCTCAGAACCTTTGGAAATTGAGATCCTCAAGAGCGAGGCGATCGATCTGAGCGAACCCAGGTATCAGAACTGGCTGTTTCAACTCTGTAATTATCGATTGTGCAGCATTTTCAAAACCATTAATCCCCATAGCGCCAAGAAAGTTCAAGAAACTCGCAAACGAATTTATTCTAACGAACCGCCGATGCAAATTCGGGATCCCCAAGGCCGAATCATTGCCGAAGCGAGACGATATTTAACCTTTGATTTTTGGCAAAACTCGGCAGGATTTCTCTTCCTAACCTTGCACTTTCGGAATGAATATCAATCCATTGGCACGATCGACCAATTCGATTGGCAGCAGTTTCCACCCAAACAGCGCTTGATTCATACTTACGATGGCAAAAGTTGCCAATTTCTGGGCGTTGCACCGATCACCATTGGTCAACCCCTCGCAGAATTAGGTAACCAAAGCCTATTGAACTATCACTGCGATCGGCAAAATCTGGCCCCAGAATTGGCCGCACAACTGGATCCCAATCAACCCGCCGTTGCAGTGGGCTATCCGCCTCGCTACCAACCGTTTCATCATCTACCGCAACTATTAAAACGAATCTATGCCCGTGAAGATCTACCCAGCAAATCGCTGAATCATTGCATTTTGCCACTGGCTAAGCGTCGGGAATTGATGCAGAAAACTATCGAGCTTTTAAATAAACGAGAATTTATTTGTGGCGATCGAATTAAATTTGATCCCAACCCTTGGCAGCCCGATCGCCTCACTCAATTGACCGCTGGCTCCATGGCTAGAAACCTATCCTTTGGAGCAGATCCACAACAGCCCGATCGACCAATCCTCGTAGACGAAGCTTGGCGTGGTTGGAAACAACGTGCCCTTCACCAAAAACCAGCAGAAATTTGGACGCAAGTGCTGTATCCCCAAGCCTGGGAAGCAGAGGTGAAAAAGTATATGTCAGCCCTCAAAAGTCGGTTCCAAGAATTTGGAATTACACTCACGAGGGCTGGCGATTTACGTCCCTACGATCCGCAAAATTCCCTTTCCCTACGTCAGGTTTGCCAGAACTTGCCCGTGAATGCTAATGACCTAATTTTTGCCTTTGTCCCCAACGGAGCAGACCCAATTTACAACGCTCAAGTTAACCCCTACTTCACCTTAAAAAGAATCCTCAATCAACAGAGTTACTGTTCGCAAATGGTGACGCGCGAAACCATGCGCTTGGTTAACGAGGAGAACTATAACCAAAAGCTGCATGAGGGGCGCGATCAAAACGTGGTATTCGGCATTCTGGCCAAACTCGGCTATGCTCCCTGGCAGTTGCACCAAATGCCGGGAACTGCCCAAGCTTTTGTGGGGCTAGATTTGGGCCGCAAAGAGGAACGGACGATCGGGGCTTCTGCCTTTGTGGTCAACCGCCAAGGCCAGGCGATCGGCTGGTCAAGCGCCTCCATGCAGCGGGGCGAAACCTTCAGCGAAACCAGCCTGCGTAATATTTTGCTCGACTTATTTGGCGCATTCACTGAGCAAAGCGGTGAACCCCTGCGCCACGTGGTAATTCATCGCGATGGAACCATCAAAAACAGCGAATTAGCTACCCTGCAAGCCCTAGAAGCCGAATTGCGACCCCATGGGTTGGAGCAATTGGAGGTGGTGGAAGTGGTGAAGGATGTGTTGGCGCGGGCGGCGGTGCGGGCGATCGACCCCAACACCAACCAAGAACATTGGCAAAACCCCGATCGAGGTTGGGCTTGGGTTCACAACGATCATGAGGCGATCGTCCTCACAACCGGTGCTAAACAGGCCAAAGTTGCCCCCAACGCCAGCCCCCAGCCCCTTTTGGTGCGTCGCCGCCATGGCCAAACGGACATCCTGACGATCGCCGCCCAAATCTATTGGCTCAGCGAAATGCACATCGGCAGCACCCAAGTGATTCGCCTGCCGATTACCACTTACTACGCCGATCGAATTGCCGAAGTTGCCCTCAAGGATTGCCTTCCAGCCGATGTGCGCTGCGAACGCCGCCTCTATTTTGTTTAGGTTTGTTTTTCGTTTAGGTTTGTTTAGGGAGTATCAACCCATTCAAAGTCATTGGGGCCTGACCCAAACTAACACTAATCCAAGCCTCGATAGAGTTGCTCAAGGGGGAAGGTTAAATTAATACTTTGAAGCGTAATTTGATCCCCTGTTCCATAGATCACCGTTGTCCAAGTATTGTCCGGTTGGCGGCGGCGGCATTCCACCCAGCGCTGATCCTGATCGATGAGAACGTATTCCTCTAGGTCTGGGATTTGCCGATAATCCTCGAACTTTTGACCCAGATCAAAGGCTCGCGTGCTTTGGGATAGGACTTCGGCAATCAATTTTGGGTGGCGTTTGATGTAGCGGTCGGCGCGATCGCGGGGATCGCAGGTCACGAAGGCATCAGGGTAATAGTAAAACTCATCTGCGTAGCTGACTTTGACATCACCGTTGTAGAAGCGGCAGTCAGTATCGCCGAGATGGAGGTTGATCGCGCTGAGGAGATTAATGGCAATTCGGGCGTGACTGTCGCTGCCGCCTGCCATCGCGTAGACGAGGCCGCGACGGTATTCGTGGCGGGTGGGACTATCGCGTTCAATGATTAGGTATTCGTCAGGGTTGATGTAGTTTGGAATGGCGATCATGGCGAGAATAGCTCAGGAAATAAAATACCCGTAGGGTGGGCACTGCCCACCACACTTACCATCCTACCGCCATGCAATATTTCTTCACAGATGCCCTCTAAGCGGCGACACTACCCAATCGATTGGGCCTGCACCTGCCAAGGGCCATCACTCCCGCCGTTGAAATTTAGTAACCTTGCTGCCTACATCAAGGAATAGCCCAACAACAAATCAACACAACTGAACAACCAAACAAAAACCGTAGGGTGGGCATTGCCCACCAACCCCCGTCACCCCCAAGCAGCCGAATCAGAGAAAGAAGTTATTGTTTTCTACTTCCTCAAGATCGATTCTGGCTTTGTAGGGATGGGAATGGTGGTGGGCAGTGCCCACCCTACCGGCCACTTGAGAATGTTAAAGCTAATTCGATAAGCGATTAGCACGCTATATCGCAGATGTCATGAAGTAATTATTCGGTGGTCATTGCTCACCCTACAGGCTACTGAACACTTTGGGTGGGCTGTGAAGGTTACGATAGGGTAAGTTGTGTGCTGTGGCCTTCATGGACAAAAAGCAGCTTTCTGAGCGAGATATTTGCACAAAATTCATTACGCCAGCTTTGGAGCAAGCGGGCTGGAATCTGCAAACCCAAATTCGGGAAGAGTTTTATCTAACGCAAGGTCGCGTGATTGTTCGGGGGCAAATGCATACGCGCGGTCAGGCCAAACGCGCTGATTATGTGTTGTTTTATAAGCCCAATATTCCCCTTGCTGTTTTAGAGGCTAAGGATAATAGCCACACGGTGGGAGCGGGGATGCAGCAGGCGTTGGGCTATGCGGAATTGCTGGATGTGCCCTTTGTCTTTAGCTCCAATGGCGATCGCCTGCTTTTTCACAACAAACTCCAGACCGAAGGGGCGATCGAGCGCGAATTAAGCTTCGAGGAAATGCCCTCACCGGAGACCCTGTGGCGGTGGTGGTCAGAGGCTCAGGGGTTCACCGCAGCCCAAACCCAAATCATTACTCAGGACTATTACAGCGATGGGGGCGACAAAAGCCCCCGGTATTATCAACTGCTGGCGATTCAAAAAACGATCGAAGCGATTGCCCAAGGTCAAAATCGGATCTTGCTGGTGATGGCAACGGGGACAGGCAAGACCTTTACGGCTTTTCAAATTATTTGGCGGCTGTGGAAGTCCCGCACGAAAAAGCGAATTTTGTTCTTGGCTGATCGCAACATCTTGGTTGATCAAACCATGACCAACGACTTCAAGCCGTTTGGTACAGCCATGACCAAGATCAAAAAGCGCCAGATTGATAAGTCATACGAAATTTACTTATGTTTGTATCAGGCGGTGACAGGTTCCGAGGACGATCAAAACGTTTATCGGCAATTTAGCCCTAATTTCTTTGATTTGGTCGTGATTGATGAATGTCATCGGGGGAGTGCGGCGGAGGATTCGGCCTGGCGAGAGATTTTAGACTATTTTTCCTCGGCAACGCAGATTGGCTTAACGGCGACTCCCAAAGAAACCAAAGACGTGTCCAATATTGACTACTTTGGTGAACCGATCTATACCTATTCGCTGCGGCAGGGCATTGAGGATGGATTTCTTGCGCCCTATAAGGTCGTCAAAATCAATCTTGATAAGGATTTGGAAGGCTGGCGGCCTGTGGGCGGACAACGGGATAAGTATGGGAATGTGATCGAGGATCGGATTTATAATCAACGGGATTTTGATCGTAGCCTGATTCTAGAGCGTCGGACTGAATTGGTGGCTCAAAAAATCACAGAATTTCTGAGAAACACCAATCGATTTGATAAGACTATTGTGTTCTGTGAAAATATTGACCACGCAGAGCGAATGCGACAGGCGATCGCCAATGCCAATTCTGATTTGGTTGCGGAAAACTATCGATATGTAATGCGAATTACGGGCGACAACCAGGAAGGAAAAGCCGAACTAGACAATTTCATTTTTCCTGAAAGCATTTATCCAGTGATTGCCACCACTTCCAAGTTAATGACGACGGGCGTGGATGCCAAAACCTGTAAGTTAGTTGTTTTGGATCAGCGCATTCAGTCCATGACTGAGTTTAAGCAAATCATTGGGCGTGGCACTCGGTTGGATGAGGATTACAACAAATTTTTCTTCACGATCATGGACTTCAGGGGTGCGACAGAACTCTTTGCTGATCCTGATTTTGATGGTGATCCAGTCCAAATCTATGAGCCAAAGGGGGATGAGTCGCCCGTCCCGCCCGACGAGGTTGAGACGTTTGGGGATAATGCAGTCGATCGCCCGGCCCAGTCCACGGAGCAAGCTTGGGCAGACTGGACTCAGGATGACTCGGCTCCCGTGAAGCGCTATGTGGTGGCTGATGTGGAAGTGCAGGTGCTTTCGGAGCGAGTGCAGTATTACGGCCCAGATGGCAAGCTGGTGACGGAATCGCTGAAGGACTATACTCGCAAGGCGGTTTATCGAGAGTTTGCTTCGCTGAATGACTTTTTGCGTTGCTGGACTGCGGCGGAGAAAAAGCAAGCCGTGATTGATGAGCTAGCGGAACAGGGCGTTTTATTTGAAATCTTGGCGGCAGAGATTGGGAGAGACTGCGATCCATTTGATCTGATTTGTCATATGGTTTGGGATGTGCCGCCGCTGACGCGCAAAGAACGGGCGCGAGAAGTGAAAAAACGCAACTATTTCACAAAATATGGTGATCGGGCTCAACAAGTGCTGGAAGCGCTCCTAGACAAGTATGCAGATGAGGGAATTGAGGCGGTAGAAGAGCCGCAGATTTTGAAAATCCCACCTTTTAATCAGATGGGAACCCCGATCGAGCTATTAAACTTGTTTGGGGGAAAAAGCGGTTATCTCAAGGCGGTTCGGGAGCTGGAAACGCAGCTTTATCAGGCTTAGACGTAGCCTACAGATCATTGAAATCAATCGAAATTGAGTGAAAAATGGCGATTACGACGTTGGTGAAAAGCATTCAAGACATCATGCGCAAGGATGTGGGCGTGGATGGGGATGCCCAACGGATTAGCCAGTTAACTTGGATGCTGTTTCTGAAGATTTTTGACGATAAGGAGCAGGAGTGGGAATTTACGCTGGATTCCTATCAATCTCCGTTGGAGGAGCGTCATCGCTGGTCAAATTGGGCGAAAAATGACGAAGGAATGACCGGCGACGAGTTAATTAACTTTGTGAATAATGATTTGTTTCCAGCGTTGAAGCGGCTGGCGACGGCGGCGGGGGTGTCGAAATATGGGCGAGTGATCGGTTCAGTTTTTGAGGATGCTTATAACTATATGAAGTCGGGGACGCTGTTGCGTCAGGTGGTGAACGTTATTGAGGAGGATTTAGATTTTAATTCCTCAGAAGATCGCCATCTTTTTAATGACATCTATGAAAAAATTCTGGCGGATTTGCAGTCGGCGGGCAATGCGGGGGAATATTACACACCCCGGGCGGTGACGCAATTTATGGTGGATATTCTCGATCCGAGGTTGGGAGAAAGCTTGCTGGATCCGGCTTGTGGCACGGGTGGATTTTTGACCTGTGCGATTGAACATTTAAAACAACAGGTCAAAACAACGGACGATCAGCAGTTAATTGAAATGACGGTGCATGGGGTGGAAAAGAAGCCTTTGCCCCATATGTTGGCGATGACGAATTTGATGTTGCACGGGATTGATGTGCCGACGAATGTGCGCCACGGCAACACACTGGAGCGGCCGCTGAAGGATTATAGTCCGCGCGATCGGGTGGATTTGATTGTGACGAATCCGCCGTTTGGGGGCGTTGAAGAAGACGGGATTGAGGATAATTTTCCCAAGAAATATCAGACGCGGGAAACGGCTGATTTATTTATGGCGTTGATTATGCACCTGCTGAAGGCCGATCGGGGGCGGGCTGGGGTGGTGTTGCCGGATGGGTTTTTGTTTGGGGAGGGGGTGAAAACGACGCTGAAAAGGGAACTCTTGGAAAATTTCAATCTCCATACGATCGTCCGTTTGCCGAAGGGTGTGTTTGCACCATACACATCAATTTCGACCAATATTTTATTTTTTGAAAAGGGTCAGGCGACTGAGAATATTTGGTTTTTTGAGCATCCCTATCCACCGGGTTACAAGTCTTATTCAAGATCGAAGCCGCTGACGATTCAGGAGTTTGATCGCGAGAAGGCTTGGTGGAGTCAGCGGGAGCAAAATGAATATGCCTGGGTGGTTTCGGCAGCGGAAATTGCGGCAAAAAATTACAACTTAGATTGCAAAAATCCCCATGAGGTGGTTGTTGATCATGGCGATCCCGAAGAACTGATGGCGGAGTTTTTGGAGTTGTCGGAACAGGTGGCGGCAATTCAGGCGGCGCTGAAGGCGGAGTTGGTCGCAGCGTTGGAAAAGGAATAGGGAGTAACGGCTTTTTCTATGAATACTCAATCATTGCTCGATCGATATTTTGAGGTGGCTTTTTCGGCTCCGGAAGGGGTGAAACGGCTGCGGGAGTTGATTTTGAATTTGGCGATGCGGGGATTGCTTGTACCGCAAGATCCGACGGCACAACCGGCGCGGGAACTGTTGCGGGAAATTGAGGCAGAAAAAGAGCAATTAATTCGGGCAGGAAAACTTAAGAAAACCAACAAGCTACCGGAGCTTTTACCAGAGGAAATTCCTTATGAATTGCCGAAAAGCTGGGAATGGGTAAGACTAGGAAATATTGGAGAAAGCAACATTGGATTAACGTATAAACCCAGTGATGTTGGCACAGCAGGAATACCTGTTCTACGATCAACTAATATTCAAAATGGAAAGCTAAATTTGCTTGATCTAAAAAGGGTTGATTTAAACATCAAAGATTCTTTGTATGTCAAAAAAGGTGATCTTCTGATTTGTGTTAGGAATGGCAGCAAAGATTTGGTAGGAAAAACTGCGCTAATTGAAAACCTTCCTGAAGAAATGACTTTTGGCGCTTTCATGGCTATTTTTCGCAGTCCTATTAACGAATACTTGCTTCGCTTTATCAATTCATCACTCTTTAAGAAAAACATTAGCGACGTAAGTACAACGACCATCAATCAGATCACACAGAAGAACTTAAAATATACTGCTTTTCCTCTTCCTCCGCTTGAGGAGCAGAAGCGGATTGTGGAGAAGGTCGATCTCCTGATGGAGCAGTGCGATCGCCTGGAACAACTCCACAAGGAACGGGAGCAAAAACGGATTATTGTTCATGCGGCGGCGCGCGATCGACTCTTGAACACAAAGGGCGATCGGGAATTGCAGACTGCTTGGGAATTTTTGCGCGATCGCTTTGGGGACTTGTACGCTGTCAAAGAAAATATCAGCGAACTGCGGAAAGTCATTCTGCAATTAGCCGTCATGGGTAAGCTAGTCCCCCAAGATCCCAACGATCCCCCCGCTAGCGAACTCCTCAAGGAAATCCAAGCCGAAAAACAGCGACTAGTTAAGGAAGGAAAAATCAAGAAGGCAAACGCTATAGTTAAAAGCCCACTCATAAAAACTCCTTTTGAACTACCCGAGACTTGGCAATGGGTTTATCTTGAGGAAATCACTTCAAGGGTGACAGATGGTGATCACAAGACACCGCCCAGAATCTCTAAAGGTTACAGACTTCTTTCGGCTAAAAATGTTAGAGATGGTTTTGTAGATCTTAATAATTGCGATTACATTTCCGAAGAAAATTATATAAAATCAAGAGAAAGATGTTTGCCAGAGCATAATGATTTGTTGATTGTTTCGGTTGGTGGAACTATTGGGAGGTCATCTTTAGTTCCTAAAGATTCTCAATTTGCGTTAGTCAGAAGTGTTGCTTTAATCAAACCACTTCTCATTAATTCTGAATTTTTAAAATACGCGATGGATTCAGATTTTTTGCAAGCATCTATTCATGACAGAAAGCGAGGCGGCGCACAACCATGTTTGTATTTATCGGAAATTCAAAAGTTTAACTTCCCACTTCCACCTCTTCCTGAACAACATCGCATCGTTGCCAAAGTCGATCAACTGATGGAACTTTGCGACCAACTCGAAAGCAAAATCGACCAACAAACCCAAACCCAAACCCGCTTGCTGAATACCCTGATGGCTGAATTGAACTAGACCAAAATTAGGGGATTGGATTCATCTCAAACTTTGCTTCCTCAGCCCAACAAAGCAACCCATCACCCCTTGGGCCTCAAAAACTAAAAGCACGTCGATCGGGTGGATCGGCGTGCTTTTGTGAAAACGGGATGGACTTCGGCAAGAAGCCCCAAAACGGTGCGGTAATGGTACTGCTGATGCTGGCCAGTTCGTTGCTTACCAGCTCGACTTGACCACACCGGGCAGCAAGCCTTGGTGAGCCATTTCGCGCAGAGCATTCCGGCACAGACCAAAATCGCGGTAGTAGCCACGGGGACGGCCAGTTAACCAGCAGCGGTTTTGGTGGCGGTTCCGGGCGCTGTTGCGGGGCAGGCGCTGAATTTGGCGATGCAGGGCCAGCTTTTCCATCGGATCCTGGGCGGATTCAAACTGCGCCTTCAGATCGGCACGCTTGGCGGCATATTTAGCAATCAGGCGATCGCGCTTCTTTTCGCGCTCGACCATGGACTTTTTAGCCATTGCGGTGTTTCTGCTTGTTGACTAAGGGTTGGACTGTCGAAACTCGACAGGGGCTAATGCTTGAGACCGCTGGACTGCACAGCCCTAAACAGATGCTGGGTCTTGGCGGCAAAAAAGGGTATAAGCAAGCATCCTATTGTACGGCAAGGCGACCGATCGCGATCAACGGGTCATGATCAACAGGTTGCAATCAGTTGCAATCAACTGGTGGGCGGGATTAACCCGATCGGGGGGTGGTGGCTTTGGGTGGCGGCCGGCTCCAGGGACTGACCGATCCGCAACTCCGCGATCGCCCGGCCCAGTTCCCAGCGTTGGGCATGGGCCACGGCTTTTAGGTAATGGAATTCGGGCACTCGGGGAGCCAAGGCTAAGGCTTGTTGGATAGCGGGCCAGGCGGCATCGGTTTGAAATTCATAAAGCCGCACCACGGCCAAATAGGCCTGGGCCCAAGGGTTGCGTGGTTCCGCTTGGGTGATTTGCTCGAAGGTGGCGATCGCGCCGCTGGTGTTTTGATCCAACACTTGGGCCAAGCCGAGGGCATAGCGCCAACCGAGCCGATCGGGCTGTTGACTGAGGCGATAACGGAGGGTCAGTTCCGCTTGGGCCACGTAGGTTTGATTGGGATTGTATTGGTTAATCCGGCCAATGGTGTTGAACACGGATTCCAAGCCCGATCGCCCCGATCGCAATTGCAATCCCAGCAGCCGCAGTTGGGCCACGCCGTCCAGTTCGGGAGCCGGTTGGGCCGGGGCGGCCGGGTCAATCACCACGGTGGCTTCTGTGGGAATCGCGATCGGCTGGGCCCGATCGCCCAATTGGGGATCGTTGGGCAACAGACTCGCCCAAAGACGATACCGACCGGGGGCCAAGTCCGGCGGCAAGACCATGGCCGATCGATCCCAAACCTCCCAGGCCTGGCCGGTGGACGGGGGAAGAGGGGTCATTAACCGGCCGCGACCAATGGCCCGATCGTCAATCCAACCGGTGCGACCCGCCGGGCGATCGGGCGTGGGTTCGCGCTGCCAGGTCAACAGGGCCAAGCCCCCTTGCAGTTGGGCCGCCGGGCCCTGCCAACGATAGGTGACCGGCGCAACTTGGCCCGGGGGCAGCCGCTCCGGCAGTTGGGCCATGAGCTTCAAGGGAGCCGGATTGGCCAAGGGGGTGACCGTCACCGATGGGGATCGCCGCTGCCAAAGTTGCCATTCGGAATCCGCCGCCACGGGCCAATGTTCCACCAACTGTAACTCGGAACTTTGGCGCAGGGTTTGGCTGGTGGCCGCTTGGGCTTCCCGCCGTCGTCGGCCGCGCATCGATCCCTGGTCACCGGTCTTCAGCAAATACCAATCGAGCGATCGGGCATCTTGGGCCACGGCTTGCGGATCAGTGCCCACCTGCCGGCCATAAACCTGAAAATTTCGGGCAGCTCCAAAGAAGTTGAGGTTGTGTTGATTCAGTTCGGCGGTGGAGGGCAACACGCCCACGGTGGATTGCAGATAGGGTGCGCGATCGATCACGGCCTGCACCACTTGGGCATGGGGCAAGGCGGGCCCCCATTGCACCACCCGCATCGGCCCGGGAACCAAGGGAGCCACCCCGGCGGCCGTGGGCGGCAACCAACTGAGCACCGACAGCAACACCGTCAGCCCCAACAGGCTCCACCGTACCCGCGCTCCCCAAACCAGCCAGCCTCGGGCCAAGACGATCGCCCCCACGGGCCAATAGGGCAAAACGTAGCGCCAGTCTTTGTTTACCAGCAAGGAACACAACAGATAGGCTCCGAGCCAAAAGCCCAACGTCCAGAGCCACCCCCGGCGATCGTCCTTGGGGACTGGTGAACTGGGCCAGGGCCGATCGGGCCAAGCCAGTTGTTGTTGATATTTCAGAAAGGCCAAACAGCCCCCCGCGATCGCCAGGCCCAGCAGGGGCCAAGACAGATGTTGCGGAAAAAGCTTCAGGTAATAAATCCAAGCATCAAGGGTGTTGAGGGCCGGGTCACCTTCCACGATCGCGGAATCCACCGTGGCCCGCTTGCCGCCACTGAGCACAAAGAGCCAATTTGTCTGATACCAAGGAGCCGCTACGATCCAACTGATCCCCAGGGCCAACAGGCCTTGGGTGACCCGTTCCCAGCGCGATCGCCAGAGGGCAACGGCCAGCAATCCCGCCCAGGGCAGCCCCAGGAAGAAAACCACCGGTTGCTTGGTCAGCAGTCCAGCTCCCAACAACAGCCCCAGCCCGATCGCCCACAGCCAATGGGCCAAACGTCCGCGCCAGGGGCCAAACCGGCCCCCCGTTGCCCAAAACACCAGGGCCGCAAAGGCTGCCGTTACCACGGTCACCAAGGGGAATTCGGTGAGATAGTCCAGTCGCACGCGCCACAGACCGGGCATCACACTGCACAGTAGGGCGGCCCACCAGCCCGTGGTGCGATCGAACAATCGCCGCCCGATCGCATAAACCGACCCCAGCAACAGCAGCGAACAGGCGGAATTCAACGCCGTCGCAGCATCGGCCGTGGGGCCAAACAGCCATAAAAACGGCACGGTGATGATTGCCACCAGGGGTGGCACTTTGGGGGAGAGTCGCCAAAAATCCACCCACCAGGAACCAGACAACCACTGGGGATCCCGCAGGGCATCGGCATAGGTCAGGGCCGCCGTCAGATATTCCGCTTGATCCCAGGCGGGGGCTGATTGGTCGATCGCGAACCAAGCCCGATCGACCAGCAACACCAACAGCCACAGACCCAACAGCTTGGCCCAATCGGTCTGCCACCGACCCTGCCACCAGCTTTGCCAATGGTTTGGATTGAGCCAGTGGTGAAACCTGTGAATTCTGAACCCGTGAACCTTGAACCCGCTGCCTAGTTGGCCGGCGCGATCGCCCAAATCTTGACCCATGCTCAAAATGCTCTCCCAAAACCAAAGGCAGGGGATGATCAGCCGATCCCCTGCCCCCATCGGCGGGCCCAACGCAGTACCCGATGGACTTTCTCTGTCCCATGTTCGATCGTCGTTGGTTGACCCGCCACGCCTCTTTCTCAGTTTTATATCCGTGCTCGATTATCCTTCCGGCATCGGATTATATTCATCACTTGGCTCAGTGGCCCCGATCGCCCCTTGATCTTGGTTAATGCAACCTCCCCGATCGGCTACAAATTTACAAACTCGGCTCCAGAGACGCGCCCTCGTGCCTGGGCTGCCATAGGAAAACAGCACTCGATCACCCAGCGGATTCATTTCAATCCGCACACCGCAAGTCGAGCAAGTCTGCACATTAGCCATAGGGGATCTCCTCGCGCCAAAATTTGGCATAGGGCGGCACTCGTGAACCGATCCCCAAGGCAATTGTCGGGGATCGGCACAAGTTCCATACACCATAGCGCGCCAATTTAATTTGGCAATTGGCCTAGGCAAATCACTCGATTCGGGGAATCTAGACTCTATTTGGCAATTTGCCCAGGCAAATCAGCCGATTCGGGGAACACAGCAGCAATGACTTCAGCGGTTCCTACAGCGGTAAATCCATGGTGGAATTGGGGGCATTCATGGGAGCGTTGACCGTTGGGTCGATCGCCCCGGGCGTAGGGTTAGCCGGTTGCATTGCGGTCGCTGTTGGTTGGGGCTTGGCCGTGGCTCGGGTGCTGGCGGAGCGGCTGGCTTGGGCCCGCAGTTGCAAGAGTTCCGGCATGGTGACGAAGCGGTAACCCTGGGCTTTCAGTTGCCGAATGATGATGGGCAAGGCTGCCACCGTGTTGTGTCGATCGCCCCCGCCATCATGCATCAGCACAATATCGCCCGGGTGCATGGTTCGCATCACCCGATCGACAATGGTGGCCGCCGGAGGTCTGCGCCAATCGCCCGTATCCGTGCCCCACAGAACCGTGGCGTATCCATGACCTTGGGCGTAGGTATCCATCCCATTGTTCAAAACGCCACCCGGCGGCCGATAGAGGCGAGCCACCTGGCCGGTTTTGGCTTGGATGATGGCGGCAGTTTGGTCAATTTCACGGGCCGCCGCAGCCGGAGCATGGCGATGGTAACCATGGGACCAGGTGTGATTCGCAATCACGTGACCTTCCCGGGCCACGCGCTGCCCGATCGTCGGGAAGGCCTGGAACATGCGACCAATCACAAAGAACGTGGCCTTCACGTCTTCCTGTTTCAAAATGTCCAGCACCTGATCGGTGTAACGGGGGGCTGGCCCATCGTCAAAGGTCAACGCCACCACCTTCTCACCACTGGCCAGGCGCTGATCCCGCACCAGTTTGCCCACAAAAGCTTGGGGCAAATTCCCCAGAGCCATCAAAATTTCCTGCTCTTGGCTGGTCACTTGCTGGCGAAAGTTACCAATGCTGCGATCGAGCGCTTCACCTAGGGAAAGGGGCGGAGCCGACTGAGAGGCCACGGCGGAATTGTCCAAGGCGGTTTTCAGCGAAGCATTGTTGGTTGTCCAGGCATAGCTGCCTCCCAACACCGCCGCACAGGTCACCAACGCCAACAGCCACCATCGCCAAGAAAACCGCGATCGCTGATTGAAGTTTTGCCCCACCTTACTGGAACGATAGCCACGGGCGGCTTGGGATCGCGAAGAACCAGATCGTTTAGAAAACAGCCGAGTCATAGGGGCAACAGGAAGAGCCGGAAGGGTAGGAATAGCGGTTGAGAAAACATCGCGGAGCAACGAAATGAACCAGCAGGCTCAGGATGCGTGGGGAAAGTTAAGGGTTGATGCGGTCAGGGGACGTGAGCAATAGATATCGGTGGTTATCAATTGCTGAAAATTAAGGGTTCTAAATCCATAGAATTGAATGATGAATAGAGTGAAATTCCGTTTATTTCAAGAAAAGCTTTTGAAAATGAAACTGCAATGGCGTGAAAAATGACATGAAGAACAGCAAAATTCAGACGAAATTAGAAATTTAACCAACTCCCAAGCATTTTGAACGGGTTATTTAGAGGCAAATATTTAGGGTGCATGGGAATGCTACTTCGCCTTTCAGCAAACTCCCCATCAGTTTTACCCGATCGCGCCGGTTATGCCACCTTGATTGCATAACCCGATCGCTCGGTGCTGAAAACCGGATTGTTCATGGAGATTTTGAACAACGGCTTTGAACAGCGGCTTTGAACAGCGGTTTGGAATAGCCGGGGGCGGGGTGAGCGATGATTGCGGCCTTGGCACGATACAGCGCAAGGTAGCAGAAATTTTGGAAATTGAGGGGGAAATTCTGTCCCTAGCGCAAAATACCGTGGCCGACCGCCATGGACTGGCTAGATTTTTGACTCAGCGCCTGGTTAATGCCGGGTCAAGGCTTGGTCAAAGGCTTGGTCAATGGTTAACGGGGGCGTTAAACGAGGGGTGGCCCATTTGGGATGCGGTTTGAGTCTGTGGAAGAGCCTTCACGCTAGGGTTCCAGCGTTGCGGCGAATCTGCTCGATCGCCCCAATTAACCGGGTCGCAACTCGATCGATCGTGACGAAGTCATGGAAGCGACCCAACCCAAACCGCAGCGTTGTGGTGAGAGGGCCCGCCGACTGCCCGAGCGCCTTGAGCACATGGGATTGGCGGCCGGTTTCCGATTGGCAAGCGGAGCCAGAAGAGACAGCGGCGATCGACTGAATGGCTTTCAAAACGGCTCCGTTGGGCAAGCCCTCGATCGTGACGTTCAAGTTACCCGGCAAGCGGAGGCTGGGGTGGCCGTTGAGTTCCAGGGCCAAACCTGGCGCGGTGGCAAAGTAGGTTTGCAATCGCTCCCAAAGCCGATCGCGCAGCATTTGCAGTTGTTCTGCTTCCGTGGCCAGGTGCTCCATCGCCAGCTCGATCGCCCGGCCAAACCCAACAATTTGCGATACGGGCAAAGTTCCCGCCCGCAGCCCCCGTTCCTGGCCGCCGCCGTGCAATTGGGGAGCCAAGGCCACGCGGGAGTTGCCCCGCCGCACGTACAGGGCCCCAATGCCCTTGGGCCCATAAACCTTGTGAGCCGTCAGGGACATGAGATCGATCGACTGGGTTTGTACATCAAGGGGCACTTTCCCGATCGCCTGGGCCGCATCCGTGTGAAACAGCACGCCCCGATCGCGACAGAGGGCCCCAATTTGCTCGATCGGCTGCAAAACACCAATCTCATTATTCGCCACCATCACCGACACCAGCACCGTTTCCGGCCGCATGGCCTGGACTAGGGCCTCCAGATTCAACAAACCCAGGCGATCGACCGGCAAAACCGTCACCTCAAACCCCAGGGACTGCAAATAGCGACAGGGATCCAGCACCGCCGAATGCTCCGTGGCCACCGTAATCAAGTGCCGCCCTTTGTTGAGATAGGCCTCGGCCACGCCCTTGATGGCCAGATTGTTGGCTTCCGTTGCACCGCTGGTGAACAAAATTTCCTCAGGGCTGGCGTTGATCGCCGCAGCCAAAGTAGCCCGGGATCGATCGACCGCGGCCGCCGCGGCCCAACCGTAGGCATGGTTGCTGCCTGCGTTGCCAAAATAGTCCGTTAAAAAAGGCCACATGGCCTCCGCCACTCGGGGATCGATCGGGGTCGTGGCATGACAATCTAAATAAACCAAATTCGCCATCTTGGGCCAGGCGGCTTTGGCAAGTGGGAGCTGCTGTAGTTTAGTCATCGTCCATAATTGCGTTCATATCAAAATTGCGAGTTAAACGCCGCTCCACCCCATTCAAGCGCAAGACTAGGAAAGCCATCAGGGCCCCCAGGGTGGCCACCCCTAACAAGCCGCAGCCCGCCGCGAACCCCAATCCGGCCGAGACCCAAACGGCTGCCGCCGAGGTCAATCCCTTCACCTTCTCTTCGCTGCGTTTGGTGCGTAAAATTTCCCCCGCGCCCAAGAAACCCACCCCGGTGGCCACACCTTGGGCTGATCGACTAATGGCATCAATATTCGCCCCCATTTCCGCCGGAATGATGGCAAACAGGGCAGCTCCCAAACTCACCAGCATATGAGTGCGCATTCCGGCGGGCTTGTGTCGCAACTGGCGATCGATCCCAATGGCTCCCCCCACAAACAGAGCCAGCCCTAAACGAATCAACAAATGGAACCAGGAGGGATCGGGGGGAAGATTCATCAGAAGTTGAGGAGAAGTTCAGAATCGGCGGTATTTTAAGGAGCGGTTTGGCGGTGACCGTTTGGCAACGGCCCGGGGCGGGGGCCATAGGGCTAATCAAGGGCGAATTAACAGGCAGCGAATGACGGAAACGATGGCGCAATTTACGGGCGATCGGGCAGCGGACGATGGGACAACGCCGACGGCAGCACCGACGGCAGCACCAAAAGCAATACCCACAACAGTACCCACGACAACACCACTAACAGCGCCAGTCACGGCAAAAATAACGCCGCAGATGGAACCTTTGCCTTGCCCCCAGGACAGCGATTCGACTTCGGGGCAGAATTTGGCGGATTCCATGGATCTGGCACAGAGGGAGCCAACGTATTCAATACCCACGCATTCAATACCCAAGCCTTCAACACCCAAGTATTCAATACCCAAGCATTCAGTATCCTGTGCGATCCCCTGTGCGATCGCCCTGGGGGGCAACTTGGGCGACGTGGCCGCCACCTTTGAGCGGGCCTTGGCGGCTTTGGATGCCACACCGGGAATTCAAGTCACGGGTCGATCTCGCTGGTATCGCAACCCGCCGATGGGCCCGCCCCAGCCGGACTTTCTGAATGGTTGTGCCCTGTTGAAGGTCGCCCTTAGCCCAGAGGCCTTGCTTGATCGGCTACAAGCTCTGGAAAACGAGGCGGGGCGAGTGCGGACAGTGCATTGGGGGCCGCGCACCTTGGACTTGGATTTGTTGCTTTATGGCGATCGGGTGATGCAAACGCCTCGGCTACAAGTGCCCCATCCAGGATTGGGCGATCGGGCATTTTTTGCGGTTCCCCTGGCGGAAATTGCCCCCGACTGGGTGGAACCGCTCACGGGCCGGGCGATCGCGCAAATCGTCCAAGCGCTAGACTGTTCAGCAGTCATTCCCCTAGCCTAACTCACGATTCATCCGTCCTATGCCCCTTGGAACCGAACTCGCCCACAAACTCCGCGATCGCCTCACCTATCGCGGTCGTAAGTTTGCCTTTGAGGTTGCCCAATTGCGGTTACCCAACGGCGCAGAGGGGGAATGGGAATGTATTCGCCATCCCGGCGGGGCCCTGGCCGTGCCGGTCACGAACGATGGGCAACTGGTGTTGGTGCGGCAATATCGCTTCGCCATGCAAGGGCGCTTGTTAGAGTTTCCGGCTGGAACCGTGGAATTGGGTGAAGATCCGGCGGAAACCATTCGGCGGGAAATTGAAGAAGAAACAGGCTATGCGGCCGCCACTTGGCATTGTTTGGGAGATTTCCCGATCGCCCCGGGCTATTCCGATGAGCTAATTTATGCCTTCTTGGCCACAGATTTGACCAAGCTAGAAAAACCACCGCTACAGGATGACGATGAAGATATTGAAGTAGTGTTGATGACTCCTGAAGTGTTTGAAGAAACAGTGCGATCGGGGGTGATGGTCGATGCCAAAACTGTCACCAGCTATTTTCTAGCCAAGCCATTCTTAGCAGGATCAAACTAAGCCAATTGCCTCAGAAGCGCCATACAGATCAGCGGCCGAGTTTTGAAATTCGCAATGCGCGATCTAAAGTGTACGATCTAAAACACAAACAAGACCAGATCTATGAAAGAGATGAGTCTCCTTTTTTGCAGGCCTATTTAGTGTCTGATTCAGGGACTAGAGTAAACTCTGAAACCATATTCCTTAATTCGTTACTCTGAATCATTGGCAGAAATCATGACTGACTTAATTCTGTTTTGGCATCGAAAAGACCTGCGAATTTCCGATAATTTAGGTCTAGCCCAAGCCGTTGCCCGATCGCCCAAAGTTGTCGGTGTTTTCTGTCTTGATCCTGGAATTCTCGATCGAGATGATGTGGCTCCCGCACGGGTGGCTTATCTGATCGGTTGCTTGGCAGAATTGCAGCAAACCTATCAAGAACGGGGTGGGGATTTCCTGATCCTCAAAGGGGATCCCACGGTGGAAATTCCCAACTTAGCCGATCGCCTCGGAGCTGTGGCCGTGGCCTGGAATTGGGATGTGGAACCCTACGCCTTGCAGCGCGATCGGGTCCTGTTGGCTGCTCTGAAGGAGCGGGGCGTTGCTGCTCAAACCCAGTGGGATCAACTGCTCCATGCGCCGGACGAAATTCGCACCGGCTCCGGCACGCCCTACACGGTCTATGGGCCCTTTTGGAAAAATTGGCAGTCCCGATCGAAAGCGGCCCCCGCTCCCACGCCCGATCGCCTTTTGCCCCTCACCGAAGCTGAACGAGCCAAAACCCAGGCGATCCCGCTGCCCACCACTCGCCAATTGGGGTATCCCTGGGATGGGCCTTGGATTTTGGAACCGGGAACCGCCGCCGCCCGATCTCGCTTGGAAACCTTCTGCCAACGGGCCATTGAAGCCTACGATCCCGATCGCAACTTCCCCGCCTTGGAGGGCACATCGGGTCTGAGCGCCGCCTTGAAATTCGGGGTGATCGGGATTCGGGAAATTTGGCAAGCCAGCGCCAGCGCCCTCGACCATGCCCGCAGCGAAGAAGCCATCAACAGCATTCGCACCTGGCAACAGGAATTAGCCTGGCGCGAGTTTTATCAACATGTGATGTATCACTTTCCCGAACTTGCGGAAGGAGCCTATCGTGCGCCCCTCAAAACTTTTCCTTGGGAGAACAATGAAGCTCTCTTTGAAGCTTGGTGCAATGGCCAAACGGGTTATCCGATCGTTGATGCGGCAATGCGTCAACTGAATGAAACCGGCTGGATGCACAACCGTTGTCGGATGATTGTGGCCAGTTTCCTAACCAAAGATTTGATCATTGATTGGCGTTGGGGCGAAAAATACTTTATGCAAAATCTGGTCGATGGCGATCTTTCGGCTAACAATGGCGGTTGGCAGTGGAGCGCTTCCAGTGGCATGGATCCGAAGCCGTTACGCATTTTTAATCCCGCTAGCCAAGCCCAAAAATTTGATGCGGAGGGTGACTATATTCGCCAGTGGGTTCCTGAGTTGCGCCGGTTGGATACGGGATCATTACTCACGGGAAAAATCACCCCGATCGAGCGTCGATCATTGGGTTATCCCACCCCGATCGTTGATCACAAAATTCAGCAGGAACGCTTTAAGCAACTCTACAAAGCCCAAAAAGCCTAATTATCCAAATGAAAGGCTGAAAAGTCGATTGTGGGCAAGGGTTAGCAGTTTAGCGAATTAACCAATTCTCCAATTGCAATCCTTGCACGCGAGAGAGATCAGAATCGTTGGAAATCAAAATCCAATTTTGGGCGATCGCCGTTGCCGCAATCAAAATATCTGCATCTTGAATCAAGCAACCGCGTGATCGCAGATCTGCATAAATCTCGCTAGCAATTTCCACAATTTCCGGATGCGTCACTGGCACAATATCGACCAACTGGCAAAAATCAGTAAAGGCTTGGATTTTCTTTTGTGACTTGTTCGCCAACAACCCACGCCGACATTCAAAGTAGGTAATAGCGCTAATAGCGATGGGCATCACCACAATTACCTCAAGAAACTTAGCTTTTACTGAGGTATTGCCCTGAATGATGGCACTCACAATATTCGTATCTAGCAGATAGCCAACCAACACTATTTCCCCTCAATGATGGCTACGAGTTCTGCTTTTTCTGTGTCGGATTCTTCGGCTGCAATCTGACTAAATGTTTCCATAACTAGCCACAGGCTCACACGCTTCAGAAGCGTTTCCTCTGGTGTGGCTAAGATGGCTCGCCAACGATCGGGCGATTGCGAAAGGGAAGATGCCACCCGATCGAGTACCGGCCGCTTCAAGCCAGGATCCCAGTCGGGATGTGCTGCCAAGGCCTGGTCAATTAGTTGTTCAATCCGGTCGATCGCCCGTTCTAGGCTAGGTTCTGCGGGCGCGGCCGGCTCGATCGCCCCATTCCAGCCCAGGAGCGATCGCACTAAATCCCAAATCAGCCGCAATCGATCGCCCACTGATAATCGCAGCGCTGCCGATCGCAAGTCCCCTGGGTTCATCGCTTGATCCTCCATTGTTTTTTAGATTCAACGAATCAGCCAATTTTCCAATCGTAATCCTTGCACGCGAGAGAGATCAGAATCATTGGAAATCAAGATCCAATTTTGGGCGATCTCTGTTGCCGCAATCAAAATATCTGCATCTTGAATCAAACAACCACGCGATCGCAGATCTGCATAAATCTCGCTGGCAATATTGACAATTTCCGGATGCGTCACTGGCACAATATTAACAAACTGGCAGAATCGATCAAATAGTTCTAATCGTTTGGGTGCGGCCTTCGCTAATAGACCCCGCCGAATTTCATAGTAGGTGATGGCGCTAATGGCTACGGACTCAGTTGCCAATAACAACCGAAGCTGGGACAGCAGTTGAGAATCCCGTTTTAAAAACTCACTGACAATATTGGTATCTAGTAAATAAACTATTCGGTTTATCGCCCTTCAATCAGTTGCTGTAATTCTGCCTGATCCGCTTCAGATTCATCCTCACTGGCTGCGAGTAAGGCTTCAGTAGCTAACAGCAATGCTACTTTTTCTGATAACGCCGTCTCTGACATGGCTAATAGGGTTTGCCAATGGCTAGGGGATTGGGCAAACGTGTGGCGCAAGTTATCCAGCAAACGGGTCTTGAGTTGTGGTTGATAGTGCGGTTGGTGACTTGCCGCCTGGTCAATCAGTGGCTCAATTCGGGCGATCGCCCGTTCTAGGCTAGGTTCTGCGGGCGCGGCCGGCTCGATCGCCCCATCCCAGCCCAGGAGCGATCGCACTAAATCCCAAATTAGCCGCAACCGATCGCCCACTGATAATCGCAGCGCTGCCGATCGCAAGTCCCCTGAATTCATCGCTTGATCCTCCACTCGATCGTCTACTGCGATCTTGACACAATCGCTTCTGCAACGGGCGATCAGCTTAAATGGCTCAGGTGGTGGCGATTGCTGGTGGTGGGAAATTGAAGATCGATCGCCAATTGAACGTGATGTAGCGTCTACAAAGCTATCTGTTAAGTAGAGTAGGGGATCCGGATATTCTCTAATTGGCGAATAATATTTTTTCCTGACTGATCAGGATGCTCATTTAAAGAGAATGTTAGGGTTTGGATTTTAATGCCATTCATTTCATAATTGATCGGCTTCTTGAGCGACTCAGGATAAATCAAGATTGCATGTTTAGCCGCCTTAAAATGAGCATAGGCAATGATTTGATTGATGTCTGCATTACTTGGTTGATCAGGGACTTTATATTTCGTGTCTAAAACGGCAATTGCTTGACTCTGGCGGCTCGAAAAATTCTTATACAAAACTAAATCTATTTGATATTTAAAATACTGAGCAAATGAATTTTTTTCTTGGAATTCAAGCCGAAATTCCTGTGACGACAGCTTTCTTTCGATTGCCGCTGCAACATACTTTTCGTACAATCTAGCGACATCAATCAAAAATGGTAGTGATTGGTGATTGCCCTGTTGGTAGCCAGCGCTAGTTGCTTCTAAGAAAAATCGACAGAGCGCGTGCAATGTTTCATAATCTTGATTAAGTCGATCATAGTGGCGATCACAACAATCCTGAGCATTAAATTTTTGATACGAGATCATGCCGCGCAAGGCTCGATCGGTTTGAACCAGTTTTTCATAGGTTGCATCTTTGAGCATCAAGTTACGTTTAAGGTGGATTAACTGATGAATTGTCCAAAGCAGAATTTGATTATCAGGAATATCAACCGTGTAGTGACTGTAAATGCAGGGTAAGGCTACTTTTTCAGGCGATCGCGCAGCTTTTGGCCAATCAATACGCCCTCGAATGGTCGTGAGTCGCTGTTGTTGGGGTTGATATCGACCGACAAGACCTTGGCGAATACGCAATAGAACACCATCTGCTAATTTTCGGGCTAACAAGTCGCAAGCATCTTCAAGAGAATCACAATTAATCAGACCTGAGAAAATCTTGATATTCTGTGCTGATTCTAAATAGTCAATCATTTGCCAAATATGAGCAATTGACGTTTTTGGTTCAATATAAATCGTATAATTAGCAGTGCTAGTTTCAATTTTAAAAACACCAATCTGACCTTGAGTAGTCAGTTTCCACTTGTGATTTTTATAGGTTGGTGGTTCTAGCTTAATGGCATCTTTCGCCGGGTGATGATCCAGGATACACTCGATTTCAGGCGGAAAGAAATCGTGATCAAAATGCTTAGATTGATACTCAGTCAAACTAATTTTCTTGGATGTGATTACAGCTCCCATAAAGCAATGTCATCCCTGAAAGATTTTTGATGCGATATTGTCCCAACGAAAATCGCTGATCCGATCAATCTGTCCATAAAAAAGCTCTTCTAGGTAGGGATAGACTTCTAGTTCCCAAATATCTTTTATATGATCGTCCAAATTTTCAATTAAGAAGAAAGAAATACCAATGGCATAGTGCTGATCATTAATCAATCGATTGATTTCGCACAGCTCGTGAATCAACTGATCAAGATCTAAATTTTGGGATGATTGGTGGTGCTCATGCCACTGCTTTAGGATCTCGTAATTAGGTTGTAAATCAAAGAAAGCGAACCGCCGTCGCAGGGCATGATCCACAAGGGCGATCGAGCGGTCGGCGGTGTTCATTGTGCCGATTAGGTATAAGTTGGCGGGCACTTTAAACGGGGCATCAGAACCCGCCAGCTTGATAGACTGATCTCGGTATTCCAAGCGGGATAATAGCTCACCGAAAACGCTAGCAATATTCGCTCGGTTTAGTTCATCAATGATTAATATGCATGGATCGGGGGCGCAATGCCGAGCGCGATCGCACACTTCCAAAAAGCGACCGGGAACCAGTCGATAGCTTAGTTGTCCTTGCTGATTGGTTTCGGGTTGTAAGCCTTGGATAAAATCTTCATAGCTATAGGCAGGGTGAAACTGAACCGTCTCTGTAAATCCAGATGTGCCACTAACTAAATGTTGGGCGAGTTTCTCAGCCAGGTAGCTTTTACCGGAACCCGGCGGCCCACTGAGGATAATTTGCTTTTTACGCTTGAGAGTGTTGATTAGGCGATTAAGCCAATCTTTTTCGTGAAATGTTTCCTGAATTAGGTCGTTCAGGGAATATTCAGATTGAATGATCTGTAGCTCAAGTTCATCACTATTATCAGTTGGCACAACACAATCTGGATGATCAATGAGTTCCCATAAAATCTTTGCTTCTTCGGAGCCAACTGCAAAATTTGTGCCCTGAGTAAAACGCAGGATAGACAGATCACTAAATCGAGGATCATCCTTCAAGCCAGTTCGCAGAATCGGTTGTTCTAATACTCGATCGATGGCAACGGTGACACTCAACCGAGGCTCACGCAGCTTCTCTGGGTTTCGATGAAACTCTTGTTCGGCATCAGCTTCAGGTCTAATCTGGGGATCATCAATGATTGTCCCTGTTGCAACAATACCAGAATCAATTTTGGAGCGCCAAAACAAAACCTGATCACCCTTCTTAATTTGGTTGCGATGTTGTTTAATTTGCCATGTCAACTGACTCAGCTTTGATAAAGCCTGATCAATATCAAAAATTTCAGGATTACACTGAAAAATCCAGATTTTTGGGCAATTATCTTGACTGGTTTTGTCTTCGATATGTAAAACCTGCACTAAATATTTGCCTAATTCCGAAGAAATAGGAAATGCATAACCTTTTGTAGGTCTGCCACCTGTAAAGGCTTCTCGCTCGTTAAAACGGTAATCTTCAGGAATTTTATCAATTAAAAAAGGGTCTGAGAGCTTGCTTGGAGTGATATTAACCGAGTAGCCAACTAGCACTTTTCCTTGATGTGCTTTAGATGCATCGTTGGGCCTATATTTCCAGGTATCTTCAACATAGCTATATCCTATCAATCTCTTTCCTTCTGCATCTCTATGAAATAAGATATCTCCAATTGACATTTTTGTTAAATTTGTCCAATGCTTAGGCTCTTGACGAGAATCGTTTTTTCTCGGAACCCAGATGTATTTGCGAGCCAGTAATTCATCCCAAGAATTATCTTGCTTGACCAGCCAAAAATTCCAATCACTACGGCTCATATTAGTTTCTAAAAAAGCATTTTCGATTGCCCGAGCTTCTTCGGGCTTGATCTTGATCAATGTACTCCGCCAGCCTGGATAATTAACTGCTTGGGGTTCCACAGCATCCCATTCAACGCGCAAACGATGACCATGGCGCTCATTAGGAATAAAGAAATATTGCCCTGTAACCGTGCCAACACCCAGAATTTTTCGAGTTCCTTGGTTGGCAACGATGCGATCGCCCAGTTGAATTTGAGCAAATTGCCATACCTGATCAAGTTGTTGCTTAGTAAAATTCGGATTGGTAACGATTAATTGATCACGGAGCTGTTCAAATTCTGCCCTGCTCAGATCAGATATATCCCCTAATTTATTCCAGCCAATGGCAATAAATCCTTGATCGCGGCAATCCTCCCACTGCCATGCATTTTCTCCCGGTGCAATTTTCCAATATTGGGTTGTATTTGTAGATTCTAGATTCTCTGAACTTTGGATAATTCCCAAGGAATAGAGAAATCTCATCATGCTACATGAATCAAAGCCATCAAATTCAGGCTGTGATCGCAAAAAATTCAGCAATGCCCGGTTCATTGCAAACTGAGTCCGGGGCGATTCAATACCAAAGAAGTCAATATATTGATAGAGATGTTCTATAGCGAGGACAGGAATAAAATGTTCAGGAAAATAGAGGGAAATAATCTTGGCACGGCAAACATAGCGTTTGGCCAAAGACCCACTGTCAGCAATTTGATCCAAATTATCCCAGTCTTGAGCATCAACCGCTTTAATTAATTTCTCTAGATCATTCAGTAAAATCTTCAGAGCTTCTTCTGGATTTTTCGCATTAAGAACCTTATTAACACGCCAGTTTTGATCGCTCTCGCTCCAGTATATTCCATGCTTACTAGAGCTACCGCCAGCAATGCTGCCGAGCAGTCGAGTTTTAAATTCAATCCAATAACAAAAATTATTAAGGTAATCGGAATGACCCAACGCATAATCTTCCAGGGTCATTGCAGTGATGGTTTCTTTAGGAAACCGCGTCACGAACTCTTGGCGTAGTGCGGCCAGCTCCTGTGGAATAACCTTGGAATGCTTAGTAATCCACCTTTGGAGTGCCGAGCGCCAATCGATCATGTCTGCTTAGATCATCAAGTTTGATAGTCTTCACTTCTGATCCTACGGGAAAATTGACACGATCAAGCTGGGTTGAGTGCTGGGGACTCGATCGCGGGTAAGGGTTCGATCGGGGCGGCGATCGGAACCCACTGACAGAAGCAAATGGCGATCGCCTCAAACGCGCTGCCCATCTCCCCGGGTTCATAAAGCTCAACCCGTGTGACTTGCCAATTGCTGAGGCGGCTATGGGTGCTGGCAGCGGGAAATTGCGGATCGATCGCCGACTCAACCCGCATATAATCGCGCAGTCGATAGCCCGGTTGAGGCAAGGGGCGCTGAGACGCATCGTAATACTCAGCCAAAATATCCGTCAGGCTACCGCTGGGCATCAGTTGCCGATCGTCCCACCCTTCCGCGTCGGCCGTTTCCGTTTTGAAAATGATGTAGCGTCCCATGGTCTGCCTCAGTCTTCAGGGGTGTAATTGGGAAACTCAGTTTCACCAGCAAAAACACAATTTACCTTCAAAATACGATCGCCAGTTTTCTCAACTCTGAGCAATGTCCAATCGTATTTCTCTGCCATGTTGCGACATTTTTGTGGATCAGTGGCGGCATGTCGCGACTCTGGCATTTCCTCCGCTTCTGTGGATGTTGATGGATCAACCATGTTGGCAAAACTACGGGAAGGATAAGTTCTGTTATTTAAAGGATAACCCCAGTCGATCGCCCTAAATAAGCAATCAACTGGGGTCAGTGAACCGGGCAGCTCATCACCACCCGATCGCCCTAGGAAATTGAACCTAAACCGTCGCGGCTACCTTTTCCTCAGCGGGGTTGGCATTTGCTTCCGGCGTGTTCGCTTCCGACGGCGGAACCACTTGCCAGAACTTGGGCAAGCTGTTCGCCCAATCGGCCAGGATCGCCTTCGCCTTCGGGCTGCCGGTCTTTTCGGCGTGGGCTTCGATCAGCGTCTTCAGTTGCTCCTCGCCCGCCGGGGTGCAAACGCGCTGGATCTTGACGATTTCGCCGTTCACCTTGCCGGGGAAGCTGCCGTCCTCGTCGTAGCAGTAGGCTAAACCGCCGGTCATGCCCGCGCCCACGTTGCGACCCGTGGAACCGAGTACCACGATCGTGCCACCGGTCATGTATTCGCAGCAGTGGTCGCCTGCGCCTTCGATCACCGCTTGGCCCTTGGAGTTACGCACGCCGAACCGCTCACCGGCCCGACCGCTGGCGTAGAGCACGCCGCCCGTGGAACCGTAGAGGCAGGTGTTACCGACGATCGCATTGTGTTCCGGTGCAAAGGTGGCTTCAGCGGGCGGCCGGACGATGATTTCGCCGCCGTTCATGCCCTTGCCCACGTAGTCGTTGGACTCACCAATTAGCTCCAGGGTCATGCCGTTGATGTTGAAGGCTCCGAAGCTTTGGCCGGCGCTGCCCACGAAAGTGAGGTGCAGATGGCCTTCAAAGCCCTTGTCGCCGTAGCGCTTGGCAATGTTGCCGGAAACCCGCGTGCCCACGGAGCGATCGGTGTTGATGATCTTGATCGTTTTGCTGACCGAGCCTTGGTGACGGATCGCCCGTTGGATGTCCTCATCGCCCAGGATCGCGTTGTCCAGCACCACATCGTTGCTGTGGGGGCGGGGGTTGTGGTTCAGCCAACTGCGATTGCCCCGCGTGTCGGGCAGGTTGGTCAAGATCGACAGGTCGATCGCCTGGGTCTTGGTCAGGCTGGCATCTTCGCGCCGCTTCAGCAGGTCGGCGCGGCCAATCACCTCATCCAGGCGACGGAAGCCCAACCGAGCCAGCAACAACCGCACTTCCTGAGCCACAAAGTAGAAGAAGTTGACCACGTGATCCGGAATGCCGGGGAACCGCTTGCGCAGGTTTTCCTGTTGGCTAGTCACGCCCACGGGGCAGGTGTTCATGTGGCAGACGCGGGCCATGATGCAGCCCTCGGCGATCATGGCGATCGTCCCGAAGCCGAACTCTTCGCCACCCATCAGCGCCGCCATCAACACATCCCAGCCGGTCTTGAAGCCGCCATCGACGCGCAGGACGACGCGATCGCGCAGGCCGTTTTCCATCAGGGACTTGTGAACTTCCGCCAAGCCCAATTCCCAGGGGCTACCGGCGTGCTTAATCGAGCTGAGGGGTGAGGCTCCCGTGCCGCCGTCATGGCCGGAAATTTGGATCACGTCGGCGTTGGCCTTGGCCACCCCGGCGGCCACCGTGCCGATGCCCACTTCGGCCACCAGCTTCACGGACACCTTGGCGCGTGGGTTGATTTGGTGCAGATCAAAGATCAGTTGGGCCAAATCCTCGATCGAGTAGATGTCGTGGTGGGGCGGCGGCGAAATCAGGGTTACGCCGGGCTTCGATCGCCGCAGCATGGCAATGTAAGGGCTGACCTTCTTCCCGGGGAGCTGACCGCCCTCACCGGGTTTCGCCCCTTGGGCCACCTTGATTTCGATTTGCTCGGCGCTCATCAGGTATTCCGGGGTCACGCCAAAGCGCCCCGAAGCCACCTGTTTGATCGCGGAGCTGGCCGTGTCGCCGTTCCGCAGGCCCTTCAGGTGCGGGAAGGTGGCGGACAGGCCGTTTTCGTCCACATCGTTCAGGGTGGTGTAGCGGCGCGGATCTTCGCCGCCTTCGCCGGAGTTGGACTTGCCACCAATCCGGTTCATGGCGATCGCCAGCACCTCGTGGGCTTCCGGCGACAGCGCACCGAGGGACATGCCGCCCGTGCAGAACCGCTTCAGAATCGATTCGATCGACTCCACCTCATCCACGGAAATCGGGCTGCGGCTGGTGTCGAAGTCCAGCAAGTCCCGCAGGGCCGTGGGGGTACGCTGCTGCAAATAGCGCTTGTAGACGCTGTAGTGGTCGTAGGCTTCGGTGCTGAGGGCTTGCGCACCGGGCATCCATTCACCGTCAGGCGTTTGGGCCTTGAAGGCATCCACAGCCTTGTGCAGGGCCTTGGCCATTTCTGGCGAGTTCATGTGGTATTCGCCACCCTTGCGGTACTGGACGAAGCCCATGTTTTCCAGCTTCTTAGCCGTCAGTTCGGGGAAGGCGGTCGCATGGAAGGTCATCACTTCCTGGGCCAGTTCCGCCACGCCCAAGCCACCAACGCGAGACGGCGTGCCCACAAAGGCCAGGTCGATCAGCTCGCGGCCAATCCCGATCGCCTCGAAAATTTGTGCCCCGTGGTAGCTAGCCAGCAGCGAAATCCCCATCTTCGAGAGGATCTTCAGCAACCCGGCTTCCACGGCGGCCCGGTAGTTGGCCTGGGCCTGCTCGATCGAGCAGGCCGGCAACTTACCGCTGCCCATCAGGTTTTGGGTGCGATCGCTGTTCCACCAATGGCGGATGCTTTCCAGGGCCAGGTAGGGGCAAACGGCGCTGGCCCCGAAGCCCACCGCACAGGCAAAGTGGTGCGTGCTCCAGCATTGGGCCGTGTCCGCCACGATCGACACCTGCATCCGCATTCCTTGGCGGATCAAGTGGTGGTGCACCGAGCCGATCGCCACCAGCGGCGGAATGTAGGTGGTTTCCGGCGACAGGCCATCGGTGCGATCGCTCAGGATCAGGATTTCTGCCCCGCCTTGCACCGCCGCCACGGCCCGCTCTTGCAGGGCTGTAATCGCTGCCCGCAGACCCGCCGGGCCATCGGCCGTGCTGTAGAGCGTTGAAAGGGTGACCACTTGCATTCCGGACTCGGACAGCTTGCCCAGTTCCGTTTCATTCAGCACGGGCGAGCTAATCTTCAGCAGGCGGGCCGCTTCCGGAATGGGTTGCAGCAGGTTGCCGCGCCGTCCCAGGTGCATTTCCAGCGACATCACCAGCTTTTCGCGCAGGGGGTCGATCGGTGGGTTCGTCACCTGAGCAAACCGCTGCTTGAAGTAGTCGTAGAGCAGGTGGGGGCGAGTCGAGAGCACTGCCAAGGGGATGTCATCGCCCATGCAGTAGGTCGGCTCCTTGCCGTTGGCCGCCATGTCCACAATCACCAAATCAATGTCCTCGGCGGTGTAGCCAAAGGCCGTTTGGTGTTGCAGCAGGCGACCCTCATCCAGGGTTTTATCGGTGGCAAAGGGTTGGGCGGTCAACTGTTGTTGATGGTCGCGCACCCAGTCGCCGTAGGGATGCTGGCGAGCCACCTTCAGCTTCAGATCCCAATTCTTCAGGACTTCACCGGCTTCCAGATCCACGGCGATCGCCTGGCCGGGGCCGAGACGACCCTTTTCGAGGATGTTCTCGATCGGGATGTCCACCACACCGGCTTCCGAACCAACGATGATGTAGTCATCGCGGGTGATGCAGTAGCGGGCGGGGCGCAGACCGTTGCGATCGAGCGTTGCGCCGACGATCTTGCCATCGCCAAACACCAGCAGTGCCGGGCCATCCCAGGGTTCTTGCACCCCGCGATAGTAGTTGTAGTAATCGACGATTTCCGGGTAGTCAGCCAAATCCGGCTGATTTTCGTAGGCTTCTGGAACCAGCAGGGTGACGGCTTCCAGGATGCTGCGGCCCGATCGCACCAACAGTTCCAAGGAATTATCCAAGTTGGCCGAGTCGCTGTTTTCGTAGCTGACGATCGGCTTGAGGGCGTTCAGCTCCTCGGTTGTCCAATTTTCATGGGCCAAATCCGCCTGCTTGGCCAACATCCAATTCAGGTTGCCCAGCAGAGTATTGATTTCGCCGTTGTGGCCCAGCATTCGCATCGGTTGTGCCAGGGGCCAGCGGGGCATCGTGTTAGTGCTGAAGCGTCGGTGGTAGACCGCCCAAGCACTGGTGTAGTCCGGGTTGGTCAAGTCTTGGTAGAAGCGACCCAAAACCTCCGATCGCACCATCCCCTTGTAAATAATCGTGTGGTTCGAGAGGGAGCAAGCGTAGAATCCTACGGACTGGGATGTGACTTTTGTATCATCCTCACCGAGTGCCTTCACCACCGCATTTCCGAGCCGACGGCGCAGTTGGTAGAGTTGCCGTTCCAGGGCATCGCCGGTTAGGGTGGATTCAATAATCACCTGCTCGATCGTCGGCAGGTTCTCGCGGGCTTGGATGCCCAGCACCTCGGGGCGGGTGGGCACAACACGCCAACCCAGCAGGGTCAAACCGACCTCCGCGATCGTTGTGTCAATGGCGGCCTTGGTTTTGGCCAGCTTGTCCGCATCCAACGGCAGGAACAACATCCCCACCGCCGTGCGATCGCGATCGATGGTCTTGCCTTCGGTGGCGGCCCACTGCTCAATCAGGGGCCAGGGAATTGCCGTCATCACCCCTGCGCCGTCGCCCGAGTCGCGATCGGCACTGCAACCGCCCCGGTGCTCCATGCAACCCAGGGCGATCAGAGCTTTCTCCACCAAGTCGTGACTGGCTTGGGCCTGGCGCTGGGCAATGAAGCCTACGCCACAGGCATCGCGCTCCTCAGTCAGGTAGCGCAACCCGGATTCCGGCATTACCGGCAACGGATTGCTGGAAAACACAGGGGCTTGGCTGGTGCGGTCACTCATAGTGGATCGGGTGGACTAGGCGATCGGGGTGAATAAAAAAACAGACAGCGAGGGCGATCGAGCCACAGCGGCAATCAGGTAGCCGCTGCTGAGATCGATCAAGTTAGAGTCGATCGAATGCGATCGAAACTACAGAGTTTGCGTTATGACTGGGTTAAAAGACCGTCTGTTGAGCTTGGTCTTGAGTCCCCGGCAAAACGACCGGAATACATAGCCAGAGGGCCTTACTGATTGTCCGGTGAACGCGGTTGCACTGGTTGTATTGGCAACTACTGATTAGCACTGATCGGTAACGATCGTGTCAATCGCTGGCGGAACCGGCATCGGGAGCACGGGGTTAGCACGCGGGCGATCGACTTCAATCCCATGACCCAGTTCAATCCCATGATCCAGGGCCAAAACCGCTGGAAGCAGAACCAGTTAACCGCGATTGGGTTGGTCGGATCGGAAGATTGGTGCGCACATCCGCCAGCACAAATCGTCATTCATCGAGTCGTACAGATGACTGGGGAGTGAGGGGGTGCACCAAAATGATTCGAGCCTTCAGGATAGTCAGCAAACCCAATTCTAAAGAAACTGTAGCGCTTTAATCTAGATCGGCCCTTGGCGTTTATGCAACTGATCGGCCAACGAATGTCGATCGAAGGTTGAATCGAAGGTTGATTGGACTCGATCTGAGTTGCTGACCCAGTTGCCAAAACTGCCCGTTGGGTTGCTCATCTTTACTGCCATTTCCCCGCGAGCGAAGAGACCCGGATGGGTTTCCTAGTCCCAATCCTGCCGTTGTGCAGATCCCTGGCGGCGATTCGACCCGATCGCGCTACACTTTTGCCAGGGTTGGTTTAGCCGCCCCGCGACCTGCGCCCTTCATTTTCGCGTCCCTGCTGTCCCATGCCCATTGCCGTTGGAACGATCGAAACCCTTGGCTTTCCCTCCATCCTGGCCGCCGCCGATGCCATGGTGAAAGGCGGGCGCGTCACCCTGGTGTTCTTTGACAAGGCCGAAAAGGGCAACTTTTTCATCACCATTCGCGGCCCCGTCTCCGAGGTGGAGCGGGCCATGGAAGAAGGGATCAAAGCGGCGAAAGCGGTTTATGGCGGTCAGGTAATGAGCCACTACATCATTCCCCACCCCTACGAAAACACGGAGGGCGTGATGCCGATTGACTACACCCCCGAAAGCGAACCCCACCGCGTCACCTAAACTTTCAATTATTTTTCTGTTCAAGCGAAAACGGGAATTGGATCAAGGGATCTGAGATCGCAACGCTGAAATGATCAAGGTGGAGCTGCATCGTGATTGCTCAAATTCAGCCTCCATTTCCGTCTCAGTTCATGACCGCTGCGGAGTATTTGGCTTGGGAATCTGAGCAGCCCATTAAGCATGAATATATCCATGGGCAGGTGTATGCCATGGCTGGCGGAACCTTGCCCCATAACGATATTGCGGTGAACTTAACCAGCGCCCTGCGGTTGTTTTTGCGGGGGACAGGCTGCAAAGTGCGGATGGCTGATGCCAAGGTGCAGGTCAGCGCTGCCGGGCCATACTTTTATCCCGATTTAGTTGTGAGTTGTGACGATCGCGATCAACGGGCGATCGAGGCCATCAGTTATCCCAAATGCATTGTTGAAGTGTTATCCCCCAGTACCGCTGGGTTCGATCGCGGCGACAAATTTCGCTACTATCGCCGCATTCCAACCTTGGAAGAATACGTGCTAATCGATGCGGAAAAGGTGGGAGTTGATTGCTACCGCAAAACGAGCGCGGGGAAGTGGGAATTAACCGCATATCCTGACGATGAAGCCGATCCGAACCAGCCGATTCTTGAGCTGGTGAGTCTCGATTTTGCTTGTCCGCTGTCGTTGGTTTACGAAGAAGTAGAACTGAGCCAAGCGATCGATCCAAATCCTATAGATTCCACTCGATCGGTTGAGTCATGATCGCCTGTCTCTGTTCAGCTCAGGTGTGCTTGATCGCCCTCTGCGCCGCCGCCACTGGCACAAGATAGGCGACTTGTGCTCCTATGGATGAATTGCTGGGAGAAACGACATTCTGGCTTCGAGGAGCAATCAATCTTCAGGCTTCAAAACTCCCGCTTCCAACTGATCGAGATAGATAAATTCTGGTGCTTTCACACCGGCTTGTTTGCGGATTTCTACCAACTTCGGTGACTCAAAAAACGCCCTAGCGTCTTGAATTGAAGTCCAATGGGAGAAGTGAACAATCTTGTTAGGATCGCATTCATCCCGTAATACTTGATAAGAGCGCTCGCCTGCCTGTTGGCGAAGGTTGGCAGCGCCGTCAAAAATCGCTTTCCAAGTGGCGTAATCTTCCACTTCATGAATGATCAACACATGGGCCATAATGCAATCAACCTCTTGCGCGAATATCACGAATCTTAGGTGAAAAATCCCCAAGGACACCTAGGAGATGGCGCGATCGCCCATCGGCGCTTGGTGTTGCAAGAGGTGAACTACGGCTTGGGTGCGATCGCGCACGCCCAGTTTTTGCAAGATCGCATGGACATGCACCCGCACCGTGCCGGGAGCAATGTGTAAGGTTTGGGCAATGTCTTGGTTGCTTTGGCCTTGGGCAATCAGATGCAAAATTTCCTGTTCCCGTTGGGTGAGTTCCTCGATCGCCCCGTGGGTCAGGCGATCACCCCGACTCGTTACAGGTTTGGAAACGCTAGATTCCCCCGATTGGGCCATAGCCGCTTGGATTTGGCTGGTGGCCAGGTCATCCCACCAGGAGGCCCCGGCGGCGATCGATCGCATCGCCAGAATCAACGTTTCGGCGCTGATGCCCTTACGACAATAGCCGCGTGCTCCGGCGGCCACCAACCGGGCGATCGCGTCGGGTTCGGCACGGGAGGTAAGCACCAACACGGGCAAAGCGGGCTGAATTTGCACCAGTTGCCGACAGGTTTCCACGCCGCCTAGCCCCGGCAACCCAATATCCAGCAGTGCCATATCAAAACATTGTTGGCGCGCCAGCTCGATCGCCTGTTCACCATCGGCCGCCGCCGCCACCTGCCAATCGGTTTCCTGCTGGAGCCGGATCGTCAGCCCCAGGCGAAATAGCTCGTCGTCTTCAATCAGCAGAATTTGCATGGACTGCGGGGGTAATTGGCGGAGGACAAGCGGCCAGCTCCACCAGGAAGGTTGCGCCTTGGGGCGATCGATTCTCTGCCCAGATTCTACCGCCGTGGGCTTCGATGATTTGGCGGCTGAGATAAAGCCCCAAGCCGGAGCCGGTGAGCTGGCGATCGCTGCCCGCTTGATAGAACCGATCGAACAGCTTGGGCAGCGCCGCCGGGGGAATGCCGGGGCCCGAATCAGAAACTTCCAGCCGGTGGCAAGACCCGAACGATCGCAACTGCACCAAAATTTGTGAATTGCGCGGCGCATGGTTGAGGGCATTCAGCAGCAAATTATCGATCGCCCGTTCCAACTGCAAGGCATCGGCCTCCACCCAAAAGCTGGCCCAAAAGCCCGAGTCGCCACGCTCCAGCCGAATCGTGACGCGCCGCCCCGCCGCCAACACCCGCAACGGCGCGATCGCCCGTTCCGCCAGCTCTCCCAACTCCCAAGGCTGGCGATCGAGCAAAACCCCTTCCGCATCGTTGCGATAAATTTCCAGGACGCTTTCCAGCAGGCGCAAGCTGTTGCGATGGCTGCGTAACATCACCGCCAACACCTGTTGCTGTTGTTCGGTGGCGGGGCCCAGTTGTTGGGCTTGGAAGGCTTCCAGGGTGGCGATCGCCCCGAGTAGCGGCGTTTTCAGGTCGTGGGTCAAGGTAGCGGCAAAGTCCTCGCGCAGTTGGGCAAGCTGGCTTTGGGCGGCCAGTTGGGCCTGTTGTTGGGCCAGCCGGGTGCGATCGCGCCGGGCCCGATCGCTTAACAGGGCCGTGACCAACAGGGCCAACCCAACCAACAGCCGATTGGTGATGGCGGCCGGTGAACCCATCGCCCCGGCTGGTACCCACAGGTTGAGCAACACCAGCCCGATCGCCCCCAGGGTGACGACCATGGTGGTTTTGGGCCGACCATAGGCCCCCACCAGCCCGACCGGAACCACATATAGATACCCCAACACGTAATCGGTGGGGGTCAAAAATTCAGCGGCGATCGCCAGCACCGTCCAAAGCACCGTGGCGCTACCGATCCAAACCCGTTGCCGGGCCAAGGGAACTGATGGGGTCGATCGCCGGTTCATGTCATTGTCCTGGGGTTGGCAGTGGGAGCGATCCGGTGGCGTTTATAAAGATCATCTCGTAGGTTGGGTTGAGGCACGAAACCCAACGCCTGTAACCCTTGTAGTGATCGCGTTGGGTTTCGCACAGCTCAACTCAACCTACAGGACTAAACCGTTCTAAACGGTTGATATAGATCGACGATCGCCTAGGCCGGATGTTTAGACCGATTGATAGATGGCGGATTCGGGGCGATCGCCCGACGATTGAGAGGATCTCCTAGCGCCCGCGATCGGGTGGATGGGGGTCTGGTCTTTCGTCCGATCGAGCGATCGGGTCTTTATGCTATCGGGCTGGTTGCAAATTGCCCTGACGTTGTTGATCGTGGGGGCGATCGCCCCGTTTTTAGGGCGCTACATGGCGCGGGCATTCCAGGGGCCGGACTGGTTGCCCGAACGCTGGCTATACCGGCAAATTCGCCACCGCACCGATGAGCCGATGACCGGTGGGCAATACCTGCGGGCGGTGTTGGCGAGTAACTTGGCGATCGCTCTGGTGGGTTTTGGTGGGTTTTGGCTGCAAGACCGCTTGCCCCTGAATCCGACCGGCTTGGGTGCGCCCAGTTGGGACTTGGCGGTGCATACGATCGTCTCCTTTTTAACCAACACCGACCAGCAACATTACTCGGGCGAAACGGCGATTAGCTACGGTTCCCAAGTGGGAATTTTGGGCTACTTGATGTTTTTCTCGGCGGCCACGGGGCTGGCGGTGGGGATCGCGTTTATTCGCGGCCTGAGTGGGCAACCCTTGGGCAATTTCTATCGGGATTTGACCCGATCGATCACGCGGGTCTTGTTGCCCCTGTCGATCCCGATCGCCCTGTTGCTGTTGCTGAATGGTGTGCCGGAAACCCTAGCTGGGCCAGCAATGGCCAGCACATTGGAAGGCACAACCCAGGCGATCGCCCGCGGCCCTGTGGCCCACTTTGAAGCGATTAAGCAACTGGGGGAAAACGGCGGCGGATTCTTTGCGATTAACTCCGCTCACCCCTTTGAAAATCCCAACAATTTCACCAATAGTTTAGAAATTGTGGCGACGTTGCTAATTCCCACAAGTTTGATTTTTACCTATGGGGAAATCAGCCAAAACCGGCGACAAGCTTGGTGGTTATTTGGCTTGGTGGGCAGCATTTTTGTGGGCTTAATTGCTCTCAGTGCGATCGCGGAATGGCAAGGCAACCCGACCCTGGCTCCCGGCCCCAACTTGGAAGGCAAAGAACAGCGCTTTGGTTGGGCCCAAACAGCTCTTTGGGCAGTGACCACCACGGCCACCATGTGCGGTGCTGTGAACGGAATGCATGATTCCCTGATGCCGGGGAGCGGTTTGGCCACCTTGCTGGGATTGTTTTTGCAGATGGTTTGGGGTGGTCAAGGTACCGGCACGGCCTATCTGTATGTTTTCCTGATTTTGACGGTGTTTTTAACCGGGTTGATGGTGGGTCGCACGCCGGAATTCCTGGGCCGCAAAATCGAAAAACGGGAAATTATTTTGGCCAGTGCGATCTTGCTAGTTCACCCGGTGTTTGTGTTGATTCCGGGGGCGATCGCCCTAGCCTTTCCAGAGCAATTGGCGGGCATTTCGAACCCCGGCTTCCATGGCGTTTCCCAGGTGATTTATGAATACGCCTCGGCGGCCGCCAACAACGGCTCGGGCTTTGAGGGCCTGGGTGACGGGACGCTGTGGTGGAACCTGTCGGCAACGGTCAGCATTTTGGCGGGTCGCTACCTCCCGATCGCGGCGTTGCTGTTGCTGGCGGACGGCATGGCCCAAAAGCAACCGGCTCCGGCCACCTCGGGCACGCTCCGCACGGACACGTTTTTGTTCACGACGGTGACGGGCGTAACGATTTTGATTTTGGGCTTGTTGACCTTTTTCCCGGTGTTGGCCCTGGGGCCGATCGCCGAAGGATTCGCCCTGCGTTAGGTCGCTTCGTAATTTCCCAAGACCCTGATTCCACGATCCCGAAACCGTTGAAGACAAGGAATTTTATCTAACGGCTTTAAAGTCTTCAATTAAAACAGAACTTTTTTGCACAAACTAATTTGTCACAATAAAGTATATTTTGTGATAATAAATAATTTTGCTTTTGCCTCATGAATGCCTATTTTGCTCTCAATTCAATTTCATGACTCCTGATCATCATGAGTGCTAAAATAAAAGAAGTGTTTGAGTGTTTTTGTAGCTCACTGCTACTAATCAAAAACTTTTTCTGGATATTAAAATCAATGCAGCACTATAACAGTTACTCTCAATGTGGTGAAGATGCTGTTCTAAGGCATTTACTGTCAGTATTAAGTATTGATATTAGGTGTCCTGGTTTTTATGTAGATGTTGGAGCGTTTCACCCATCTCTCTACTCAAACACAAACTTCTTGTACAATGTCGGCTGGAAGGGAATTAACATTGATCCTAACCCCCACTCCATTGCTTTATTTGAGTCTGCAAGACCAAGAGATATTAATTTGAATTTTGGCGTAGGAAACACATGTGGCCTTGAAAAATTACATATGTTTTCTGATGGTGCAGTTAACACATTCTCCGATGCTATGGCTCAGGGATTTAAAGACTCAGGATTTCACTACCTGGGATCAAGATTAATTGAAATGCGAACACTCAACTCAATTCTTGACCAATATCTTCCCCCTAAACAATCAATAGATATCCTGGATATCGATTGTGAGGGTCTAGATGAGGAAATTTTGTGGTCATTTGATATTCAACGATTTTGCCCGAAAATTCTTCTTGTAGAAGCTCATGGATTTGATTTCTCTAAGCCCCTTCAGCATCCAGTGTTTAGATACATGGTTGGTCAAGGGTATAAGGTTGAGGCTAAGGTTGGTCCAACTTTAATTGCATCTCATAATTGAAGACCTCGACAAAATTTGTGAGATAATAATCTTTTTGATAGTTAATCACTTGGGTCACAAAATTTTACTACTTTGTCATTACTTAAGGCACTACTAAAAACTTTGGTTTTAGTAATTAAGTTTTCTTTAAGTTCGCGCTCTCAGTAAGCCTGCTTTCTCGGTAAGTCCGCTTTTCTGGTGTTGACCCTGGGGCTGATTGCCGAAGGATTTGCCCTGCGTTAGGTCGCTCCCTATTTCCCAAGACCCTGATTTCACTATCCCGAAACCGTTGAAGACAAGGGGCTTAAGCCCCTTGCCCCGGGTGGTGGAGCCGTTAATCCATTCAGCGCTTTTGTTAGGAACCGTCTGTTTATGAACAGTCTTGCAAATAAGATGCGGCGCACTCCGGGCGGCCCCCGATCGCAACGTCGCCACACGCCCAAAGTCAGTCACCAAGGGTTATATGGCCGCGCCATTCAGCAGGCCTTTTGGAAGCTCGACCCGCGCCAGGCGGTGCATAACCCGGTGATGTTCGTGGTCTGGTTGGGCACGGTGGTGACGCTGTTGGTGACGATCGCCCCGGATTTGTTTGGCCCCGTGGCCGATCCGAATGCCCGGGCCGTGAATGGCGCGATCGCCCTGATTTTGTTGGCGACGGTTTGGTTTGCCAACTTGGCCGAGGCGATCGCCGAAGGTCGCGGCAAAGCCCAGGCCGATGCCCTACGCGCCACCAAAGCAGACACGATCGCCCGGCGGCTGTTGCCCGATGGCAGCGAAGAGGCCATATCTGCATCTCGGTTGCAACGGGGCGATCGGGTGCGGGTGGCGGCGGGCGACGTGATCCCCGCCGATGGGGAAGTGTTGGACGGGGTGGCTTCGGTGGATGAGTCGGCGATTACCGGCGAGTCGGCTCCGGTGCTGAAGGAACCGGGATCGGATACGGCCAGCAGCGTCACGGGCGGCACGCGGATTGTGTCCGATGAGCTGACGATTCGCGTCACCGCCGATCCGGGGCAGGGGTTTATCGATCGAATGATTGCCCTGGTGGAAGGGGCCGAGCGCCGCAAAACCCCCAACGAAATTGCCCTGACGGTATTGTTGGCGGTGTTGACCCAGGTGTTTTTGTTGGCGATCGCCACCTTGCCGCCCGTGGCTGCCTATGTGCAAAGTCCCGCCAGCATTGCGATTTTGATTGCCCTGTTGGTGGCCTTGATCCCCACCACGATCGGGGGGCTGTTGAGTGCGATCGGGATTGCCGGGATGGATCGGGTGGCCCAGTTCAACGTAATCGCCACCTCCGGCCGGGCCGTGGAAGCTTGCGGCGACATCAACACCCTGCTGCTGGACAAAACCGGCACGATTACCCTCGGCAACCGCTTGGCAGAACAGTTCATTCCCGTGGGCGGCCACCCGATCGACACCGTGGCCCGTGTGGCCTGGGCCGCCAGTTGGTTTGACCAAACCCCCGAGGGCAAGTCGATCGTCCGGCTGGCGGAAAAACTGAGCGATCGCCCCCATCCCACCCCGGAAGCCGCTACGGGCCTGGACTTTTCCGCCCGCACCCGGATGAGCGGCACGGATTTGCCCGACGGCACGGAATATCGCAAGGGCGCGGTGGACGCGATTAAGGGATTTGCTCGATCGCGCGGTGGCTCGATTCCCGCCGATTTGGATGCGGCCTTCGAGCAGGTGTCGCGGTTGGGGGGCACACCCTTGGCGGTTTGCGAAAACAACCAAATCTACGGCGTGATCTATCTGAAAGACATGATCAAACCCGGCATTCGCGAGCGGTTTGACCAACTGCGGCGGATGGGGATTCGCACCGTCATGCTCACGGGCGACAACCGAATCACCGCCGAAGTGATTGCCCGAGAAGCGGGGGTGGATGACTTCATCGCGGAAGCCACGCCCGAGGACAAGATCAGCGCCATCCAACGGGAGCAAGCCCAAGGCAAGCTGGTGGCCATGACCGGCGACGGCACGAACGACGCACCCGCCCTAGCCCAAGCCAACGTGGGAGTGGCCATGAACTCCGGCACCCAGGCGGCCAAGGAAGCGGCGAACATGGTCGATCTTGACTCCGACCCCACGAAGCTGATCGACATCGTGACGATCGGGAAGCAACTGCTGATGACCCGGGGAGCCTTGACCACCTTCTCGATCGCCAACGATGTGGCCAAGTATTTCGCGATTATCCCGGCCCTGTTCGCCTCGATCGGGCTGGGGCCCCTGAACGTGATGGGCCTGACGAGTCCCAACTCGGCGGTGCTGTCCGCCTTGATCTACAACGCCCTGATCATCCCGGCGCTGGTGCCCTTGGCCCTGCGGGGGGTGGCGTTCCGGCCCCTGTCGGCCGATCGCCTCTTGCAGCGCAACATTCTGGTCTACGGCCTAGGTGGCACGATCGCCCCGTTCATTGCAATCAAGGCGATCGATGTGGCAATCGGCCGCTGGGTCGGTTGAGTTCTTTATTAATGCCCTCATCCCCCGGCCCCTTCTCCCAAGGAGGGCGAAGGGGAGAAAAGATTGCCCCTCTCCCGACCTGGGAGAGGGGTTGGGGTGAGGGCAATCCAAGGAACCGTCCCGTAGGTCAAGCAAGCATTTGAGCGTTTATCCAGCCGGAGTTTAATTTCGATGAAAACCCTGTTGCACCATTCAGCACCGGATCGATCGCCCGATCACCGCCTCACGCCTTGGGTGCGCTGGAGCCTGCGCTGGGGCCTGGCTTGGCTCGCCGCCCTCGCCGCGATCGCCCCGGCCACCGCCGCCACCAGCCCAGCACCTCTGAACAGCGGCCAACTGGGGGCGATCGCCCTGTTGGGATTGGCCACCATTGCCCTGTCGATTTATCTGTTCGTGGCGATTTTTCAACCGGAGCGGTTTTAGATCATGGACTTCCTACGCGAAATGGGGCGATCGCTGCGACTGTCGGCGGCCCTGTGGTTGTTGACGGCGGTGATTTACCCGGTGATTTTGTTGCTGGCGGGGGCGGCCCTGCCGTTCCAGGCCAATGGCAGCTTGCTAACCAATGATCAAGGTCAGGTAATCGGGTCAGCCCTGATTGGTCAGCCCTTCACGAGCGATCGCTACTTTTGGCCCCGCCCCAGTGCGATCGCCTACAGCACCGATCCCCAGGTGGCCAAAACCGGCATCTCTGGCGCAAGCAACCTGGCCCCCACCAACCCGGCCCTCGCGGAACGGGTCGCCACCGAAAAACAGCGCCTCCAACAGGCCGGCATCGAACCCACGGGCGATTTGCTCTACAGCTCCGGTTCGGGTTTGGATCCGCACATCAGCCCCGCCAGCGCGATCGCCCAGCTCGATCGGGTGGCCCGCGTCCGCCAAGTCACTCCCGAGCAACTGCGGAGCCTGATTGACCAATCCACCGATCGCCCGTCCCTGAATCTGTTTGGCGAGCCGGGGGTGAATGTGCTGAAGCTGAATCTCGCCCTCGATCGGCTCAATCGTTAGGAGACCAGCAGAGGAATCGTCGCTTCCCAACTTGTAATGGCGATTTTTTAAGATTGAGGTGCGGGGCTGGCCCTGCACCTCGTTCTGTGCGTTGATAGCAGGATTCATTGGCCTGATTTTGTTTTCGTTGCTCCCCTATTTCGCTCAAAAAACTCATGTTCGCTCGCTTCTCTGAACGCACCTTTCATCGGGTTCGCTGGGTGCTGACGATCGGGTGGTTACTCACGATCGCCTCCCTGTTTTACGACCCCTTTTCCTCCGCCTTGACCCGCTGGGAACAAACCTGGAGTCCGTTTCGGGTTGACCCTAATCGATGCATCACCGTTCAAGGCAACTGCTTGCCTGAGCAGCCCTACCCGATCGGGACTTCCCTGTTTTGGGGGATTGTGGTTCCGGCGGGGATTTTGATTTTGTTGGTGTTTGGCCACGAGCTGTGGCGGCGGATTTGCCCCCTGTCGTTTTTGTCGCAAATTCCCCGGGCCTTGGGTTGGCAGCGACAACGCACCAAAACCGACCCGAAAACCGGCAAGGTGAAATCGGAACTGGCCAAGGTGAAACCCAATTCCTGGCTGGGGCGTAACTATCCCTATTTGCAATTTGGCTGGCTGTTTGTGGGCCTGTGCTTGCGGATTTTGGTGATCAATTCCGATCGCCTGGCCCTGGGTCTGTGGCTGTTGGGGACGATCGCGATCGCCATTGCGGTGGGCTATTTCTACGGCGGCAAGTCCTGGTGTCAATATTTCTGCCCGATGGCTCCGGTGCAGCGGATCTATGGGGAGCCGGGTGGCCTGTTTGCCAGCAAGGCCCACACCAGCGAAACGCCGATCACCCAGTCCATGTGCCGGACGATCGACCCGGAAGGCAAGGAACGCAGCGCCTGTGTGGCCTGCCAAAATCCCTGCATTGATATTGACTCCGAGCGATCGTATTGGGATGACATCACCGATCGCACCACCCGCTGGCTCTACTACGGCTATGTGGGTTTGGTGGTGGGCTACTTTGGCTACTACTACCTCTACGCCGGGAACTGGAATTACTACATGTCCGGCTATTGGGCGCGGCAAACCGACGCGATCGGCCAATGGCTGAAGCCCGGTTTCTATCTGGCGGGCCAGGCGATCGCGATTCCCAAGTTGCTGGCCGTGCCCCTGACCTTGGGGCTGTTTACGGTGCTGGGCGTGGCGATCGGGCTGGCGGCGGAACGGGCGATTCGGCAACTGTGGGCCGGCAGCGCCAAGTTGCCCCGCGAAGTGCTGCAACACCGAATTTTCACGATTTGCACCTTTGCGGTGTTCAACTTCTTCTTTATCTTTGGCGGCCGGCCGATCATCACCCAACTGCCCTATAAGGTGCAGTGGTTGTGGGATGTGTCCCTCGTGCTGCTCAGTGCCTTTTGGTTGCAACGGGCTTGGGCCCGCAGCCCCCGGCTTTATTCGTTGGAGAACTTGGCCAACCGCTTCCGCAAACAGTTGGTGAAAATGCGGTTGGATGTGGCGCAATACTTTGAGGGCCGGTCGATCGACGATCTGAACCCCCATGAGCTGTATGTGCTGGCCAAGGTGCTGCCCGGCTTCACCCAAAACCAACGGCGGGAAGCCTACAAAGGCGTGTTGCGCGAATCCTTGGAAGAAGGTTTCACCGACACCGCCAGCAGCTTGGAAGTGTTGCGGCAACTGCGTCAAGAGTTGGATATTTCCGATGATGATCACCGGGAAATTCTGGCCCAGTTGGGCGTGGAAGATCCGGCCCTGCTCGATCCGAACCGCCAACGCAGCTTGGAAAATCTGGTGCGCTTGACGGGCTATCGGCGTGCTCTGGAGCGGACGATCGCCCTGCAAGAAAATCGGGGCGGCCCGCGCCAAAGTGCCCTGGAATCCTTGGCGGTCAACCCCGAGGAGTTGGCGGCCCTGCGGTTGGAATATGGGATTAGCGCCAGTGACGAAGAACGGGCGATCGCTCAGCTCGATCGCGTCCAGGCGGCGGAACAGCGAGGCGATCGGTTGATCGCGCGGCTGACCGTGGAGGTCGATCGGTTCCGCCGCTTGCACCAACCGCAACTGCTGGCCCAACCGGCCCTGTCGTCGTTGCTGACGGTGTTGCGATCGACCGTGCGCCATCAGCAGGAGTTGGTGATTCGCGGGCTGTTGGAAATTCTGGAGCGGTTGGGCAACGACCCGGTGGCCGAGCGGTTTGCCCAAACCCTCAGCACCTTGGCGGCCGTGACCCTGCCGGATGTGCTAGCCGATCCGGACGATCGCTGGAGCGATCGACTGACTCCCGAGATTTGGCAGCAGCTCAATGCACCGGGGGGCGGCGCTTGTGCGATCGACCTGCCCGCTTCGGACATTGCCGATGACCTGGCCCATTTGCTGGGCGAGGTGGAAATGCCGCCCACGGCCCAGGCGGTGGCCCTGTTTGGCTTAGCGCGGGTCGATCGGCCCCGGGCCGTGAGCTTGGCGCGGGATTGGCTGGCGGCTCCTGACCCGATCGTGGCGGACACGGCCCAACGGGTGGTGGATGCCGACCCCGATCGGCCCCTGCTGTTGGTGGATTGTCCGACCCTGGAAAAATTGGCGGCCTTGGCCAATACCGATTTCTTCGCGGATTTGAACGGGCAATTGCTGCTGGAGGTGGCGGCGCGATCGGAAGTCCGCAGCTACCGGGCCGGCGCTGAAATCGTCGAGGCGGGCGACACCTGCCGCGAACTGCTGGTGTTGATCGAAGGCGACGCGCAAATCACCCGACCGGGCGAGCCGGAGCCGACCGCGTTCCATCCGGGGCAAGTGCTTGATGAGCTGGAAGTGCTGGCCCATTCGGAGCAAACGGGCACGGTGGTGGCCCTGTCGGAGCCGACGCGAATTTTGGCCATGCCGGTCGATCGCTTTGATGACCTACTGGATCAGGATCGCGAGCTGTCCCGCCGGGTGCTGGAGCTAGAAAGCCGCCGTCTGCAACAGGTCTTGAGCCTGCGATCGACCCTGGCGACCGCTGGGGCCGTGGGCTAACCGTTCCGATCGCTGGGGCTGCATGGCCAAACGGCATCAGCCCAATGCCATGAACTGAATAGTTGAAAGGGGGGGCGCATTTCGGTGCGCCCTTGCTTTTGGGGCGATCGCCCTATGGCTGGTGATTGCTGGGAGCTGGCCCGTTAGCTTTCCTGTCCGTTGCCTGGCCAGAATGCGGCCGATCGCCTAATCGCCCGATCGCCCCGTAATCGACAGGCCATCCACCACGATCGAGGGTGTGTAGCAAGAGCCGTTCCATTCCGCATCTCCCCCCAGCGCCACCACCTGTTTCAAGGCGGCATAAACATTGCCCGCCACCATGGTGTCCTTGACTCGGCCGACAATTTGCCCCTGCTCCACCCAAAAGCCCAGGTCAATATTCACGGAAAAATCTCCGGAAATGCCTGCGCCGCCACCCAACATTTGGTCAATGATCAGGCCCGAGGGCAAATTGGCAATCAGTTGCTCCAAACTATCTTGGCCGGGGGTAATTACCATGTTGAACAGGCCGGGAGCCGGATAGCTGCCCAAGCCGGGCCGGAAACCGTTGCCGGTGGTGCCAATGCCCAGGCGGCGGCCGGTTTTGCGATCGGCGTAGAAACTTTGCAGCACCCCGTCTTTCACAAAATCAATGGCCCGGGTGGCCGTGCCTTCGTCATCAAAGGGGCAACTGTAGGGCCCCGCTTCGGGCTGCTGAGACAGGGTTACTCCCCCATCCAAGACCCGATCGCCCAGGCGGCTGCCTTCCAACTTGCCCGTTTGCCCACCCCAAGGCGAGGCTCCTTCGAGGGCTTGCTTGCCATTGAGGGCAGCTTGGACGGTTCCCCAAAGCATGTCGGCGGCTTTGGCTGTGAACAGGACGGGTAACCGGCCGGTGAGGGTGGCGGCGTTTTGCCGAGACCAATCGAGCCGCTGCACCACCTGTTGGGCGATCGCGATCGGGTCGAGCTGATCGCGCTGGGTTTGTCCATCGGCCACATATAAAAAGTCATCGCCCCGCACCCACTCGGCGGACAGGTAACAGCCCAAAGTGGTGTCGCTGTAGCCACAGTCGAGGCCGCGGGAGTTCACCAATCGGGTGGTTTCCATATCCGCTTCCCACTCCGCAGAACAGAGCACATCGGGATGGCGATCGCGAATATGGGCGATCGCGCTTTTGCCCCACTCAATTAACTGTTCCACGGCGATCGCCTGGCCCAAGTCTGGGTAGTGGTCGGCGGCGGCGCTGTCAGCCAGTTCAATGTCTTCCGGGTCGTTCAGCGCACTGAGGGCGATCGCCCGTTCCACCAAGGCCTGGGCATCCACGGGCCCATAGGCCACCGCCAGGCCGGGCCGACCATTTTTCCAAAGCCGCAGGGCCGTGCCCGCGGCCTGGGCGCTTTCAATTTGCTTCAGGCGGTTTGCTTCAAAGGAAACCGGCCGCGATAGGGACTGGGATTGATAAACTTCAGCGGCTTCAGCACCGGCCCGCTGGGCTAAATCGAGTAATTGCTCCGGTTCGATCGCACCTGTGGCGATTCCGTTGGTTGCAGAAACTTCCGGCCACTCAGCAGCACCCATAGGGCAATTCACAGGGGCAATTGACAACATCACTGCGGCTTTTGGGATTAGCACAGGGTCGGCCAGGGGCCGGCCAACACCAAGGGAGCCACGCGGGCAACCCCTCATTTCACCAGCGATCGTGCGCCAGCAAAACCGCGCCAGACCGCAACGCTGCCCCAAATTGTACCGTTGCGGGGGCCGTGCAACCCGCCCATTCCCGGCCCAGTCCTCCGAAAGTCAAGGGGGCGATCGCGAATCGATCGCCCAAGATTCTAGAAGCGATCGCGCCGTCTGCTAGATTTGATACCCTAGCTGGAATACATTTCGCCAACCCGCTCAATCACCCCCCGAATTCGCTCTGCAAAACGAATTCTAGGGTTATCTATATGAGCGATCGCAAACCTCGATTCGAGCCAAGGAGCAAGCAAGCGCAGTGGACATTCAATTGGGACGAGGCAAAACCGCTCGCCGGGCCTACGGTATTGATGAAATCGCCCTGGTGCCGGGGGGCCGCACCGTTGATCCAAACGTCACCGATACCCGCTGGACGATCGGCGGCATCGAACGCACGATCCCGATTATTGCCAGCGCCATGGACGGCGTGGTGGATGTCCAAACCGCCATCAAGCTGGCCCAGTTGGGGGCATTGGGCGTGTTGAATCTGGAAGGGATCCAAACCCGCTACGACGATCCCGAACCGATCCTCGATCGGATTGCCTCCGTCGGCAAAGATGAATTCGTGCCCTTGATGCAAGAACTCTACGCCGAACCGATCAAAGAAGCCTTGATTGCTAAGCGAATTCAGGAAATGAAGGCCGGCGGCGGCATCGCGGCCGTCAGCGCCACCCCGATCGCCGCCCAAAAATTCGGCAGCGTGATCGCCGAAGCCGGAGCCGACATCCTCTTTATCCAAGCCACCGTCGTTTCCACCAACCACGTCTCCCCCGAAGGCGTGACCCCGCTGGACTTGGCAAAATTCTGCAAAGAAATGCCGATGCCCGTGGCCCTGGGCAACTGCGTCACCTATGAAGTGACCCTGCAACTGTTGGAAGCCGGAGCCGCCGCCGTGTTGGTGGGCATTGGCCCCGGTGCGGCCTGTACCTCGCGCGGGGTGTTGGGCATTGGTGTGCCCCAAGCGACTGCCGTGGCCGACTGCGTGGCCGCTCGCGACGAATTCCACGCCAAGACCGGTAAATACGTGCCGATTATTGCTGACGGTGGCTTGGTGACCGGCGGCGACATCTGTAAGTGCATCGCCTGCGGAGCCGATGCGGTGATGATTGGCTCGCCGTTCGCGCGGGCGGCCGGTGCGCCGGGTCGTGGTTTCCACTGGGGCATGGCCACGCCTAGCCCCGTGCTGCCCCGGGGGACGCGGATCAAGGTGGGCACGACGGGAACCCTGGAAGAAATCTTGATCGGCCCCGCGAAGTTGGACGACGGAACCCACAACCTGTTGGGCGCACTGAAGACCAGCATGGGCACGTTGGGAGCCAGCACCCTGAAGGAAATGCAGCAAGTGGAGGTGGCCGTTGCGCCGTCGCTGTTGACCGAGGGCAAGGTGTACCAGAAGGCACAACAGTTGGGCATGGGCAAATAGTCGATCGCCTGCTGAGGTTGTCGATTCGTCTCAATTTATAGGGCGATCGGCCACAATCCTTATCGAGAGGCAAACTCAGCGTATAGAATAGAGGTATAGCGGAGACGCATGTTTCCGTTCACTCCTCACACCACACCCCGCTCGAACAAGCTTCGGGCGGTTTTTTAATGCTTTTGAATCGTTTGAAGCATGTGCGATCGCGTTTTTCCCGCATTTGGAACTGGATTTTGAACAGTCGAGAACTCTAGAATGGACTGAGAAGTGATTAGCGATCGACCAAAGCAGAGGGGAACCCAAGCCATGATTAGCTGCCTCGATGCTGCTCAATACTTCATTGCCCGAGCCTATGAAGATGGCTTGGAAGTTAATATGACGAATATGAAGGTGCAAAAGCTACTGTATTACGCCCAGAGCTTGCACCTAGCTTTATACGATCAACCGCTTTTTGCGGAAGAAATCCAAGCATGGCGCTATGGGCCCGTTTGCCCACCTGCTTATCGATTTTATAGTGACTTTGAAGCCCAGCAGCTACCATTTCCAGAGCGAAAAAAACTATCGCATCTTTCAGAAGAAATCCAATCAGTTCTGGATGAAGTTTGGGAGAATTTTGGCGGCTATCATGCTTATCGACTGAGCGAGATGAGTCACTTGGAATTTCCCTGGCGAAGAGCGCGTCAAGGACTACCGACCGCAGCCAGCTCAACACAAGCTATTTCCTTGGATGATCTCAAGGCTTTGGGGCATCAAAAATTAGAGCAAATCGAGCGATCGTCGCCAGTTTATGATGCGGCGATGACTCAGACGCTCCATGCTTCCTTAACAAATCCACCCACCGCTACGATTGAGAAAGGAGCAGTGAATGACTGGCTTAACTCCCTTCTCGATTGAGAGTTCTGAGCAATTTGAGCGCTCTTTCGAAGAATTGAGAGAGCTTAAGTTTATGATATTTTGAGGATAATAGAGGGCAGCAATGGCTTCATACTCAAATTTCTCTGCTACTGACTCTGTTCTTGGATATTTGTATCAATTTCGTTTAGCATTATGGTCATCACTTCAGAAGTGTAGAAAAAACGAATCTTTCTCAGTTTATCTGGAAACACTAGATGATGTAGTTTTTGAAACTAGTGATTCTCTTGTTGAGCTTTTACAACTAAAACATCACTGCAATCACGCAGCAAACTTATCTGATTCCAGCTCTGATCTCTGGAAGAGCTTTCGTGTGTGGATAGAGGGGCGCGCAAATAATAGTATTCCTAAAGATGCCCAGCTTTATTTGATTACTACCAGTAAGATTAGTCCTGGATCATCAGCAAGCTATCTTACACCCGAAAATCGAAATGAGGCTGAAGCTCTCAAAAAGTTGAAGGCAACAGCAAATACATCTGAGACCAAAAAAAATGAGATTTCTTATAAATTATTTAAAGATCTTTCTAGTCATGAGCAAGCAATTCTGCTCAGATCTATTACAATTCTTTCTGGCGCTCCTAATATCAAGGAAATTGATAAATCTCTGCGTGATGAAATTCGATTTATTGTGAAACGCAGTCACCTTGAATCATTCCTTTTCCGGCTTGAGGGTTGGTGGTACAGGCGAGTGGTTAAGCAACTTGTTTCTTCAGATGAATCGCCAATTTTTAGTGATGAAATTGAGGGCGTACTGGATGAACTGCGAGAGCAATTCAAAGATGAGTCACTTCCGATAGATGAAGATATTTTTGATGTAGAAGTAGAATCGGATTTATACGAAAAATGGATATTTGTTCAACAAGTGAAGCTTGCTGGCATTGGAAAACAAAGAGTTTTCTTTGCAATTCGTGACTATTACCGTGCATTTCAACAGCGTTCTCGGTGGATAAGAGAAGATCTGATTTTGACGAGTGATCTTCACAAGTATGAACGAAGCTTGCAAGAAGCATGGGAATATGAGTTTGCTTGTATTGCAGATGAACTAGGAGATGAAGCAAGTGAGCAAATCAAGAAAGAAGCGGCTCGAAAGATTTATAATTGGATGGAAAATTGCGACTATCCAATTCGACCGCAAGTTAAGGAGCAAAGTATCAAACGAGGATCATTTCACATCCTATCCGACTATTTGAGAGTGGGATGGCATCCAGAATTCAAGCAACGATTGCAAAAAATTCTTGAACCGCAAAAAACTCTATGACTTCTATACCTTGGTCTGATCGATCTATTGAACAAGCTCGACTACTTAACCCGGCATTTCTTGCAGTATTGATCTGGTCGTGTGTTAAAGGCTATAACAGTATCAGTCAGCAAGGTATGCCTTATCCTTTATTGTTTGTCATTATGCCAATCATTTTACATAAGTCTACGCGAGAAAGTTTGCCTAATAAAACCAGTAAATCTCTGGCTACATGGATTGGAGAACACCCAAATGTGCATGTTCAATTTATTGAACGAGCAACTTCATTGGTGTCTGTCACTAAAGAGGGAGTAATATTTGGAATTAATGGTCAACTACTCCAACTCTCATCGTTACAGATCCTACTTGGAGAATCACCAAGATTAATCAACCGATTTTTGAGAGAGTCTTCGAATGAAGTCCAAGATTGTATAGAAAAAGCAAATTTTGTGGGCAGATGGTTTGCGTCGTCTGGTGACTATCTGACTATTATGGCTTTCTGGGGAGTGATGCCTTGAGTATTCAGATTCTTGATATTGTTTTGTATTCTCCTCAAGGAGAGCGCCGTGTCCTATCTCTACGACCTGGAGAGGTAAATGTCATTACTGGAGAAGAGCGGACAGGAAAGTCTGCATTAATCAGCATAGTTGATTACTGTTTTGGTAGCCCTTCTTGCTCTGTCCCGTCGGGCACTATTCAAAATAATGTTGCCTGGTATGCCCTACGAATCACAGATGGAAATACAGAACACTTTATTGCCCGACGCGCACCAGAGCAGGGTCAAAGAGCTAGCTCATCTGCTTATTATATTGTAGGATCATCACTCAACATTCCCAATGCAAATGAGCTTTCCGCAAGAACTAATATTGATACTATTGTTGAGCGACTAAAAGATATCATTGGTATCCGTCTTCATATCCACGAACCACCCGAAGGACAAACCCGGCCACCTCTAACTACTACCTTTCGACATGCACTCGCATTTGTATTTCAGCCTCAAAATGAAATTAGTCAACCAGGATTTTTATTCCATAACCAAAACAGTAATTGGGTTGCACAGGCTATCAAAGATAATTTTCCCTATTTTTTAGGTGCAGTTGAAGATGACTTTGTTGCAAGCAAGGCGAGATTAAAAGAGCTGAGATCCTCTCTACGAGATCGAGAGCGTACCTTGGCCCGCCTCGAATCATTAGCAAGTGGTAGACTTAGCGAAGTGTCAGGTTTATTAACTGAAGCATATAACATTGGATTATTAGATCAGAATGTTGCACCGGAGTCTTGGGATGAAGCTATTGAAATACTGCGCATAGCTATTAGCACCTCTCCAGAGGAGCAAATAATCCGCTACGAAGAAAGCATAGATCAGGCAGAATTAATACGATTAAATGAGGTGCGTAGTTCCTTGCGTCAGCAGCTTGCTAGAGAGCAGGGTGAATTAAACGCCATGAGAGAGTTACTTGTCAATGAAAGCGGTTTTACTCAGGAATCTCATGAGCAGTTGTCTCGACTTAGAAGCTTAAATTTATTCAGAAATTTTTCTGAGCCTCATTGCCCACTTTGTGATCAACCAACTAACCAGCTTCCTTCACCTGACTTACTGCAACGAGAAATTAACCGAGTATCAGAGCAATTAGAAGGTGTGGCTAGACAAACGCCAGGCTTGGAAGCACTTATCCTTCGGCAAGAGGAACAAATTAATATAACCAAGCAACGTTTACACGAGAATCGAATAGCACGTGAGGCTTTACAGCGAATTGACGAACAACTAAACCAACTACGTGATGACTCTGTGCGAAGAGCTTATGTTATTGGGCGCATCAGCTTGTTTCTTGAAAATTTGCCACAAATTTCTGACAATTCAGAGCTGCGCTCTGAAATCACTCAGCTACAAGGTGAAATTGACCAGCTAAATACAAGCTTGAGTGATGAAAATATTCAAGAAAATCTTAACCATATTCTTTCTCTTATCTCCAGAGATCTAACTGAATGGTCGAACAGACTTCATCTTGAGTATCAAGGCAACCCATTTCGATTAGATCTTAGATATCTGCAAATTGTAACCGACACGAGTGACGAAATTGTTCCTATGCATCGTATGGGAAGCGGTTCCAACTGGCTAGGCTGTCACCTAATAGCTCATTTGGCTTTACACAAATGGTTTATACAGCAATCAAGACCTGTTCCCCATTTTTTATTCCTGGATCAACCATCGCAAGTGTATTATCCGAGGGATCGAGCAATTGTAAGCTCTCTGGAAAATCTTGAAGATGCAGAGCGAGCAGCAGTTACTCGAATGTTCGAACTGATCCGTGACGTTGTTCGTGAACTTCACCCCGGCTTTCAAGTCATTATTACTGAACATGCTGACCTGTCAGAAGATTGGTACCAAGAAGCTGTTGTGGAACGTTGGCGCAATGGCAATGCATTGATTCCTGTTGAGTGGACTGCTAATGGAAGCTAAGTGCCAACATTTTTCGTAAAAATTGCTGAATTCTCCCTTGTGAACTTAATCAGCAATAAAAATCCCCGATCGCCTGGTGGGGCAAACGGGGAAGAAGCAAAGTTGCTGAGGAGAAAACTGAAAAATTGTCGCGCCTATTCGTCGTCGTGGGCGTAACGATTGAACAGGTAATCGAGGGCGTAGTTCCGCAGATCGTAGTAGCGCGGATCTTCCATGATTAGGTCACGATCGCGCGGGCGATCGAACGGAATTTCCATCACTTCCCCGATTTTTGCGGAAGGGCCGTTGGTCATCATCACCAACTTATCGGCCAAGAAGAGTGCCTCATCAATGTCGTGGGTGATCATCAACACCGTGCAGCGGCGACCACTCCAAATTTTCAGCAATTCTTCTTGGAGTTCTTCCTTGGTGATCGCATCCAGCGCACCAAAGGGTTCATCGAGAATCAACACTTCCGGTTGAATAGAAAGGGCGCGGGCGATCGAAACCCGCTGCTTCATACCCCCGGAAATTTGCGGTGGCTTCTTTTCCATGGCTTCGCTGAGACCCACCATGGCCAGGTTGTCGCGAGCCATAGCGCGCTTTTCCCGTTCAGGTTTTTCGGGAAACACCGCATCGATCGCTAGATAGACGTTTTCAAACACCGTCAACCAGGGCAATAGGGCGTAGTTTTGGAACACCACCATTCGATCGGGCCCGGGCTTTTTGATGTCTTGACCCTTGAGGCGCACCGTGCCGTGGGTGGGCTGGGCAAACCCAGAAACCATGCTCAACAGGGTCGATTTACCGCAACCGGAGTGACCGATTACGCAAATAAATTCGCCCTCATTAACGGTGAGGTTCACCCCATCCAAAACGACATAGGGGCCTTTACCGGTGGGGTAGGTTTTGTTAACCCCTTTGAACTCTAGAAAGGGCGTGCCGGAAGACTGAAGCGGCGCAACTTTTTGAGCGCTGTTGGTGGCGATCGACATCCTAAACACCTCCGACAAATCGGTTAATTCGGATTGCAAACTGAAGCGATGTGGGTTCGTAGGGGCGCACAGCGGTGCGCCCTCTCCGGGATTTACGCAGCCAAGATTCGTGGCGGATCGAGGTGAACTTCGGCGATCGAGATATTGGCCTTAATCGCCAGGCTGTTCAGGTAGCTAATCGGGTCTTCCGCGTCGAAGGCCGAACCATCAAACAGTTCGATCGCCCCGCGCCGGAACTTCTCATCCAGCAAGCCCAGCTCCCGAGCCGCGATGCTGTAGGTGGTTGGGCGCACCACCCGCTCCAGCACTTCCAGCCAGTTGCGCGGGAAGGGCACATCGCCCCAGCGTGCCATCTGCGCCATCATCCACAGGTGCTCCGTGCGGCTGGGACGGTTGGCCCCTTCGCCATAGAACCAGTGGTGGGCATATTCGATCGGGTTGCCCAAGTCGCAGGTCAGCTCCTTCGGATCACCCAGGTGGATATATTCCTCGCGAGTGCCCACATAGGCGCGATCGCTCAGGATTTTGCGGACTTCCAAGTGGTTCGCCGGGTCGGAGCAGTAGCGGCAGGCATCCAGCAGCGCCTTCACCAGGGCCACGTGGGTGTTGGGGTAGGCGTTGGCCCAGTCTTCGCGCACGCCCAGGACTTTGCCGGGGTGTCCTTGCCAGATTTCCAGATCGGTGGCGATCGTCACGCCCACGCCTTCCATGGCGGCCCGCAGGTTCCAAGGCGAACCGACGCAATAGCCGTCAATGCTGCCCGCTTTCAAATCCACCACCATTTGGGCCGGCGGAATTGTTTCCAAATGCACATCATGATCGGGATCAATTTCGTTGGCTGCCAGCCAATAGCGCAGCAGCAAATTGTGCATGGAAGAGGGGTGAACCATCCCCAAAATGTGGGATTTACCCGGCGTTTCCCGCAGCAGCTTTTTGAAGTCGGCGGCCGTTTGAACACCTGCATCAAACAGCTTTTTGGAAAGAGTGACGGCGTTTCCGTTGCGGCTCATGGTCAGGGACGTGACCGTGGGCAAGGGGCGATCCTCATGACCACCAACGGTTAACCAAATTGGCATCCCCGAGGGCATTTGGGCTGCGTCGATGTAGCCACCGGCAATCCCGTCTACGATGCCGCGCCAACTGGTTTCCCGCACCAGGTTGACTTCATCAAGGCCGTATTTTTCAAAGAAGCCCTTTTCTTTGGCTACTGCCAAGGGAGCGCAGGCGGTGAGGGGCACAAAGCCGATTTCCAAATTGACTTTTTCCAAGCCATGTTTGGCGACCACTTCCACCTTGCGGGCACGGATTTTCTTCACCCGTTTCTGTTGGTTCAGGAAGTAGATCATTTCCGATCGCAGCTTGTAGTAGCTGGGGTGTTCCACCACTTCCATCCGCTTGCGGGGGCGGGGAATATCCACTTCCAAGATTTGCCCAATTTTGGAGCCGGGGCCGTTGGTGAGCATCACGATTCGATCGCTCAACAACACCGCCTCATCCACGTCGTGGGTCACCATCACGGCGGTGACTTGGTTTTCCTCGCAAATTTGCATCAGCTTTTCTTGCAAATTCCCGCGAGTCAAGGCATCAAGCGCACCAAAGGGTTCATCCAACAGCAACAGCTTGGGTTTGAGGGCCAAGGCGCGGGCGATCGCCACCCGTTGTTTCATCCCGCCGGACAGTTGACCAGGGCGCTTTTCGGCGGCTTGTTTCAAACCCACCATATCAATGTGGGTTTGCACCATCGCATCGCGCTCGGCCTTGGGCAAATCACCCATCACTTCATCGACAGCAAGCGCAATGTTTTCGCGGGCGGTCAACCAGGGCAGCAGTGAATAGTTTTGGAACACCACCATCCGATCGGGCCCGGGTTTTTTAATCCGTTGCCCTTCCAGGGTGACGAGGCCATCGGTCGGGAAATCCAACCCAGAAATCATGTTTAAGAGGGTGGATTTGCCGCAGCCGGAGTGACCAATCAGGGAAACGAATTCACCCTTTTTGATGGTTAGGTCAATGCCCTTGAGGGCGAGATATTCACCTTGGTTGAGGGGAAAGACTTTTTCGAGATTCTCGATCGCAACGAATGCACTCATGGGGCAATCCTCTAAAAACCAGCGGAGGGAATAGTTAGGGGCGCAACGCTTGCGCCCTTGGAAACTGGCGATTTACCGATTTATTCCGGCAGGATCAGGGTTTGGATGTAGGCAACAGCGCGATCGAGAATCAAGCCCACAGCTCCGATGTAAACCACGCCCAAAATGATTTCGCTGACGTAGTTTTGCTGATAGGCATCCCAGATGAAGAAGCCGATGCCCAACGTGCCGCCAATCACGATTTCAGCGGCGATAATTGCCAACCAAGACAGACCGATCGCAATCCGCAAACCTGTGAAAATGTAGGGCAGGGCCGAGGGGAACAGAATCTTGAAGAAGAAGGTTTTTTGCTTCAGTTGCAACACCTGTTTGACGTTGATGTAGTCCTGGGGAATTTGCTTCACACCCACCGTGGTGTTAATCAAAATCGGCCAAACAGCGGTCACAAAAATCACGAAGATTGCAGAGATTTCCGGTTGTTGGAACGTCACCAGGGCGATCGGCACCCACGCCAGCGGTGCAATCATCCGCAAGAACTGAAAAACCGGATCCAGCGCCTTATCAATGGCCGGTGAAAGCCCCACTAAAATCCCCAATGAAATGCCCACGACCGAGGCGATCGCATAGCCCTGGGCCACGCGCACCAGGCTCGCCATCGTTTGCCAAAACAGACCCTTATCCAACCCGCCGCGATCGTAGAAGGGATAGAGCAGCAGGGTGCGGGTGCGCTCGTCGGTAAACACGCTCAGGGGGCCGGGCAACCGGGTCACACCCGACCAAGCAATCAGTTGCCAAATTGCCAGGAATCCCAAAATCCCGATCGCGGGTAATAGGATTGTGCTGCCATTTTTCTTCAGCCATTGGTCAAAGGCGGAGGGCTTGGAAATGCCGTTCGATCGAGATACAGAAGGTGCCATGGTGATGTTCTCTCGAAGGTCAAAGAAAGAAGTTGAATGAAGCAGAATTCAACCAATTGGGTGTGTGAGTCGTCCTGAAGGAGTTGGTTCCTTGGAAGCGAATTCCTAAGCTTTAATGGCCAAGCTCTTGAGGTAATCTTCGGGCTTTTCAGGATCAAACTTGATGCCGTCGAAGAAGGTTTCTACCCCACGGGACGGGCTGCTGGGCACATCGGTGATCCCAGCTTCCTTAGCAGCTTCCAGCCAAATGTTGTCGCGATTGACCCGCTCAACCAAATCCTTAGCCTTGGCAACCGTGAAACCGTAATCCTTGTGGAAGCCCCAACGAATCGTTTCCGTTAGGAACCAAAGATCATGGCTCTTGTAGGGATAGGAAACACTCCCGATCGGGTCTTTCCAATAGAGCGGGCCCTTGTTGAAATCGTTGATGTCGGGTTTGCCATCTCCCATGGCATATTTGCCTGAGAAAGGCGGCTCCAGAATGTTGGCAGGAATGTTGAAATAGTTCCGACCGGAAACAATTTTCACCAATTCTGCGCGGTTTTCGGGCTTGTCGCACCATTGCTGGGCTTCCATGATTCCCTTCAGCAATGCCTTGGTGGCCTTGGGGTTGGCATCCACCCAATCTGCCCGCATCGCGAAATATTCTTCGGGATGGTAGGGCCACATTTCGGTGACCAAACAAGACATAAACCCAATCTTGTCGTTGACAATTCGATAGGGCCAGGGGTCACCGGTACTGAAGGCATCCATCGTCCCGATCCGCATCCCTTGTACGGTTTCTGGCGGGGGAACAGCCAGCAGGTCGATGTCTTTGTTGGGGTCAATTCCACCGGCTGCAAACCAGTAGCGAATCCAGAAATCTTGATTAGCAGCGGGGAAGGTGAAGGCGGCTTTGAATTTACGCCCATTTTGTGCGGCGTAGCCCTTGATGTAGGCTTGAGCACCTTTGAGATCCAAGCCCAATCCTTTGCCGGCATTTTTGCCAGAAACGGCAATCCCGTTAGCATTGGTCACCAGTTGTGCCAACACGTACATGGGGGTTTTCTTACCGTTGGTGATGATGCCCTCGGTGATCAAGTGGGGCATGGGCATTTGCCATTGGCCACCATCAACACCACCGGCCTTGGAACCGATCACAATGTTGTCGCGAGCGGCGGCCCAGTTGGCTTGCTTGGACACCTCCACTTCGGTCATGCCGTACTTGGCAAAGAAGCCTTTTTCCTTGGCAATGATCAGCGGTGCAGATTCCGCGATCGGGAGGTAGCTGAGTTTGGCTTTGGTGACTTCCGGGGTGGTTTCCGGGGTCAGGGCTGCGGGGCTACCGGTGCTGGCGGGCGATCCTCCGGCGGGACTGGCGGCGGTTCCACCGGGTTCTGGGGGATTTCCCAAACATCCTTTTAAAAGAATGGAGCCTGCGGCGGAGGCTCCAGCGGTCAATAGAAAGCGACGACGCGAAAATCCGAACTCATCAGACATGGCGCTAGCAACCTTAAGTGAAAGTTGAGCACGACAAACCGGGCGATCGGGGGGTCGCTAAATTTGTCATGAGTTGTGAAAAAGCTGATCGCTAAGAGCCAAGGAAATTTAAATCGGAGCTTGATGATAGGGGCTGAATCCCGCTTGTCAAGCGCCTTCCCGCTTTAGCAACTTCAGACATGCTAAAGGTTCTTTCATAAAAAGTCTAGATGCTTGATCAGCTTGGGGATAACAAAAACTAAATTGTCTTCATAAGCTTCTCTTTATGATTTTTTCATTGAAAACGAGTTTTGATTATCTTGATTAGCTCTCACAATCTAAGATTTCACAGATTTCACAACTTGACTAATCGATCGAGTCAGGCTGCTTTATGGATATCCCGGCCGATGCTTTGCCCGCCCCGATCGATCAGCCGCTCCACAAGGGCGGGGCTTTAAACCCATTTTTTTGGTAAAGTCTGGGCAAGCTCCATGATTAAGGTGGCCAAGATTAAGGTGGCTAATTGCGGGTCACTGGTTGTTTGGGGCGATCGCCGCTGGCAACCAAGCTGCCTTGGAACGAATGTTGATGAGTGTGTTGATGGGTAGTTTGCTGCGGCAGCAGTTGTTGTTGTTATAAGGATCCCGGGCCGATGCCGAGAACACCTGATGAGTTTGCGGTGCATATCCTGTTGGCGGGCGGTCACCGCGAGGAAGTTCGCTTCCGCACGATTCAAGACTTCCAAAAGTGGTACAGCACGGACTTGGTTCCGAAGCAGGACTCTTCGGCCTTCATTAGCGTGCCGATCCAAAATCTCCAGGGTGAATATATGGTGGTGCGGCCATCGCAGGTGTTAGGTATCCGGGTGGAACCGGTGTTTAACTCCAGCATTGATCGATCGTTTTAAGGATGCCTGGGATGCCAAAGCTGCTCCTTTGTGGGTCTCTTCGATCGACTAGGAGTTCTTAAGCAGTCGCTTCAGGGGCGATCGGGGTTGAACGGTGGTTGGCCATTGGTCTCAAAACTGGTGTGGCGATGCAATGGGGCGATCAAGGAAGCAATTCCCCGATCGGGGCTTGCGCGATCACCCGCCAGTCTGATAGCAATAGTCCGTCGATCCCCAACCCGATCGCCTCTGAGCCGATCGCTGTCGCCCCATGCTGATCGGGGATCGCGATTGCTCCTCACCGCTTCACCCCAACCACCCCCATGAGTCTGAAAGATTCCCTGAAAGATCTTCTGTGCCATCGCTTCCGCCATCGCTCCGATCAATCCGATCAATCTGAGCTAAGGGCTAAGTTCGATCACCTGGCCACTAATCGCCGTTCTGGCCATCATGCCGCTCCTAAGTTTGGTTACTGGGGGGCGGTTTTTAGTCTGAGTTCTCTTTTGGGTTCTGTGGCGTTGAGCGGCTCCACCTTCAGCGGCTCTCCGGCCTTGGCCCAGCGGTCTACTCCGCCGCCTCTGCACCAGGGAGAAACCCCCCTTTCGCCAGCGGAACAGCGGATTCCCCTGCGGCCGGTACAGGCGCGATCGATTGCGGGTCTGTTGGGTTTAGATGAGCAACTGTTCGGCCAATCAGGCGATCGCCGTAACCTGTTGCAATCGATCGACCACAGCTTGCGCTATTTGCAATCGCCAGCGGCCGCCACGGCTTACCAAAACTATCCCGTCGCTGGCATCACGCGCGATCGGGTGTTGCGGAGTGTGCGGCGGTTTCGGCAACTGGTGACCCAGGCGCGATCGGCCCGCGAGTTGGCCACCTTGGTCGATCGGGAATTTACGCTCTACCAATCGATCGGGCGGGATGGCAACGGTGATGTTTTCTTCACGGGCTATTACGAACCGATTTATCGCGCCAGCCGCACCCCCTCCGCCACCTATCGCTATCCGATTTATCGGGAGCCGGCCGACTTGGCCAGTTGGCGCACCCCCATGCCCACCCGCGAAGTCTTGGAAGGAAAAGACGGCCAAGGCACCAACAGCCCCCTGCGCGGTCAGGAAATTGCTTGGTTGAGCGATCGCCTAGAAGCCTTTTTGGTGCATATCCAAGGTTCGGCCCGACTGCAATTGCCCGATGGGAATGTGATCACCGTCGGCTATGCCAACCACAACGGCTATGGCTACACCAGCGTGGGCCGCGAGCTGGCCAAAGATGGCAAGCTGCCCTTTGAAGGGTTGACCCTGCCGGTAATGATTCGCTATTTCCGCCAAAATCCCCAGGAATTGGATAACTACTTGCCCCGCAATACGCGGTTTATCTTCTTCCGGGAAACCTTTGGCGCACCAGCCACGGGAACCTTGGGTGTGCCCGTTACGCCCGATCGCTCGATCGCCACCGATCGCTCCCTGATGCCCCCCGGAGCCTTGGCTTTGGTCAACGCAACGCTGCCCTATGCCAGCGCGGACGGGCAAGTGGTGAATCGCAACGTCAGCCGGTTTGTGTTGGATCAAGACACCGGCAGCGCCATGATTGGCCCCGGCCGAGCCGACTACTTCATGGGCACGGGCCCGATCGCCGGGAATCGAGCCGGGGTCACCGGGTCGCGCGGCCGGCTCTACTACCTGTTGCTGAGAAATTAGTTGCTGAGAAACTAGTTGCTGAAAAATTAGTGGCTAAGAAATTAGTTGCTGAAAAATTAGCAATTGTCCGCAAGCAGTTGGCAACCATTCGGAGATCGGCCATGAGCAACCAAGGGCTGAATGGGGCAGGGCCCCTGTCCCACGAACAGGTCACCCAATGGATTGGGGAAATTCAAACCCTCAAACAACAGGTGACCGACCTGAAACGCGATCGGGATGCGGCCTACCAGGCCGCCGACGCTTGGCAAGCCCGTTACACCACGGAAGCCCAACAACGCCGAGCCGATCGGGAACAGTTTCAGCAACAACAGACCCGGCTGCAAGGGGAAGTCGATCGGCTGCGGGGCAATCCCGATGCAGTGCTGGACGGGTGGGAACCGCTGGGAGAGGCCGCCAGCGCCGGGGCCGCCCTGCCCGCCAGCACTCCGGCCACCCTGGCCGAGGCTCAAATTGAATGTCGGCAACTGCGCGAGCAACTGGCACAACTGGTACGGCAGCTCCAGGCAGAACGGGAAGCCCACGATCGCACTCGACGGGATTTGACCACGGCCCTGGGCGACGCGATCGATGCCTTGGAACGGGAACGGCAGCGCTAAAAAGAGTCTGATTCAAAAACAACAGTTCAGAAACAAAAGTTCAGAGACAAAACGGGAGCCTTGAGCGTGCAAACGGCTTGGATTGTGGGATTGGGTAAATCTGGAGTGGCGGCGGCGCAACTGTTGGCGGCCCAGGGCTGGCAGGTGACCGTGAGCGATCGGGGAACGGGCGATCGCCTGGCCCCGATCGAAGCCACACTCACCCAGTTGGGCATCCAAGTCCGATTGGGCGACACCTTCAACCCCGACTCGATCGAGCCGCGACCGGATTTAGTGGTGGTCAGTCCCGGCGTACCTTGGGATAGCCCCGGCGTGGCCCGGGCCCGGGCGCTCGGCATCGACACGATCGGGGAAATGGAGTTGGCTTGGCGCAACCTGCAACAGATCCCTTGGGTGGCCATCACCGGCACTAACGGCAAAACCACCACCACCGCCCTCACGGCCGCCATCTTCCAAGCGGCCGGCCGAAAAGCGCCCGCCTGCGGCAACATTGGAGCCGCTGCCTGTGGCTTGGCCCTGCCGGAAGCCGACCCGATCGGTTGGGTGATTGCTGAAGTCAGCAGCTACCAAATTGAGTCCTCCCAAAACCTGGCCCCCAAAATCGGCATTTGGACCACCTTCACCCCCGACCATCTGGCTCGCCACTACAGCCTAGACAACTACTTCAACATCAAAGCCAGCCTGATCGATCGAGCGGCTCTGCAAATTTTGAACGGTGATGATCCGGCCCTGCGGGCCCAGGCGATCGCCCCCTATCCCAACGCCATTTGGACGAGTGTGGCCGGGCGTGACCAGTTGCCCGCCAACCCCGATCGGGGGGCTTGGGTCGAAGACGGTTGGGCCGTGGTGGCTGGCCAAGCGATCGTGCCCGTGAGCGCCCTGGCCATGACCGGCCGCCACAACCAACAAAACCTGCTGATGGCCGTGGCTGCGGCCCACTATGCGGGTATTGCCCCGGAAACCATTGCCCAGGCGGTGCGCGATTTTCCCGGCGTGCCCCATCGTCTGGAGCGGGTGGGCAGTTGGCAAGGCATCGACTTCATCAACGACAGCAAAGCCACCAATTACGATGCGGCCGAAGTGGGGCTGAAGGCGGTGGCCCAACCGGCGATCCTAATTGCGGGCGGCGAGGCCAAAGAAGGGGACGATCGCGCCTGGATTTCGGCCATTCAGTCCCGAGCCGCCGCCGTTTTGCTAATTGGCAGTGCGGCCGAAACCTTCCAAGCCAATCTGCAAGCGGCTGGTTATGGGGCCACGGAAATTGTGGAAACGCTCGATCGGGCAGTGCCCCGGGCCGCCGAGTTGGCCAAAGCACACGAGGCCCCGATCGTCTTGTTGTCGCCTGCCTGTGCCAGCTTTGACCAGTTCCCGAATTTTGAAGTTCGGGGCGATCATTTCCGCCAATGTTGTCTCGATTGGATTGCCCAACAAAGCTAAGAGACGGTTTGGCTTTGGTTGTTAATTCGACCGATCGCCTGGGGGTCGATCGAGCGCCCAGGGCCCGACGATCGCTTCACCTTGTTGTTCTTTTTCTGCTAATTCCAAATTCAGCGCCAACAGTTTTTCCAAAATGTCGTCGCTGGCTTTGAATCCGTAGGCTTTCAGCACCGCCTTATCAAGTTTGGCGTGGAGTTTGGCGAGGCCGCTGGCGGGTTCGTGGAAATAGCCGTTATAGAGTTGGGTGATGCCCCATTGGCGTTGTTCCATGATTTGGGTGCGGTAATCGTGCAAATCCTGGGCAATTTGCCGAATGTCGTTGATGATTTTTTGGCTCGGTTTTTGGGGAAATGGAAAGGTTTCAAAGCAGGTGTTGTGGGTGTAGCGCGTATCGCCTTTGAGGGTTGAAGCTTGTGCCTTGACCCACTGCCGGTGTATATCCGAAGTCAAAATTCCCAACACATAAAAATCATCTGAAGCGATAATTGTAGTGGAGTCTGCTGGCAATACATTGCTATTAATCGGAATAAAAATAAACCATTTTGAGTGTCTTGGAACTGCAAAGTAGTATGGAGTGTGAGAAATTGCTGTTCTGAGAGATTGATTCGTCCTTTTGAATCTCCACCACTTTTCTTTTAGGATTAACTCTCGATTGGTATCTCTCTCGGGTTTGACTAACTTTTTTACATGCTGAAATGGCTCCAAGTATTGACTCACGTTTTCTAGCGGAAGATCTGAGAAGTCAATAATCCAGCGCTCTGATTTTCCATTTGGACGATCAGTTAAATCCATGGCAGAAACTGAACATTTGAGAACTTCAGAATTTTTTTTAGAAGAGGTTATCCACTGACGAGCCAATTCAGGAGAGATATAAAATCCCTTTCCATTGGGTTGTACACCAACAAAGCCATAGGAAAGATTAGCTCTCAGTCTCAGAGTAGATGAAATATCCGAGTTCTCTTGAAGGGATGAATTAATAAAATTCACAGATTTTTCATCAAGCGAGCATGAACTCATCCTTTGTTTAGCCCAATTAATGATGCTGACATAAACGGCAGCTTCACCTGACCAAGGCTGACTAGAGATTGCATTGTAAATAAAGCCGCCATTCTGAGTAATATAGTCTAGAGAAACAGATCGACTTTTTCCCTGTGCAATTGAATTAGTTGCCACCAAACCGGCCCGACCACTTGACGATAGGTGATTGTGTGCAAGGCGAAACCAATAACTTGCAAAATCTACTTGGGCGCGAATATCAGAAAATTGCTTAAATACACGCTCTGCATATCGATCTCCCAGTTCCAAGCGAATGCGAGAGCCACCTAAAAAGGGTGGGTTGCCAATGATGGCATCCGCTTGGGGCCAGGAATTAAACAGCGCATCTTGGCGCACAATATTTTGATCCAATGTGTCCAAAGGCAGGGCTTCTTCCTTGATTTGGAGTCGATCGATTGCTACTTTTCGGGCGATCGTCATCGTCACCTGCGCCAACTGCACCGCAAACGAATTAATATCAATCCCAAAAAATTGCAGCGGACTCACCGACCTCAGCGGTATTTGCACCGACTGCTTCAGATCACAGATGCGATCGAGAATCACCTTCTCCAGATCCTTCATTTCCTGATAGGCCACATAGAGAAAATTTCCCGACCCACAAGCCGGATCAAGCACCCGATACTCGATTAATTCCTGGTGCAATTTCTCAAAATCGTTCACCGTTTTAGCTGCTTCAATTTTCGCTTCCCAATAGTGCGAAATCGTCGGCCGCACGATTTTCATAATGTCAATTTCTGACGTGAAATGCATTCCATGGGCACGCCGCTCATCACCATTCGCCGTGCCCTCAAAAATGCTGCCAAAAATCGCCGGTCGAATCTGGCTCCAATCCTCTTGGGCCGCAACCTTCAGAATTTCTAGCTCCTTCGAGTTCAGCTCGATCGGCAACACCTTGGCAAACAAACCACCGTTGAAATAGCCCACCCCCTGAAACCGACCCGCAGGAGCTATATGATTCCGATTCATTTCATCAAATAGCGCACCGAAAAGTTCATAAGAACTCTCACCTTCTAAACAGTCCAAAACGCAGCGCGTAAACAAATCCGACGGCAACAGCCCCCGATCTTCCGCGAACATTGCCAAAACGCACTGCAACACAAACCGCTGAATATCAATCGGTTTAAAACTTCCAGATTTTGTGCAAAGTCGCTTCTCCAAGTCTCGATAAAGCTGCCCCATTCGCATGGCAGCTTCTTGGGTAATTTCCTGTTGATTGTTGTTAAAAACCGGCTTTGTCTCACCCGGCTTCATGAACGCAAATGCACTCGATCGCTGGCTGAGATCTGCCAAAGCAATTCGATCGACCGGCTCATCAATTTGCGTATCGAAATCGTAAATCCAAAACCAATCGAAATTGCACAACACCACGTAGCGCGGCCGGTTTGGAACCAGGCGCTCCCAATAGGTGAAGGCTTGGCGGCGATGCTTTTCCAGGGATTCGCCGCGCTTTTTCATTTCAAACAGCACCCCCGGCCGGGGCGGCTTGTCGCTCGATCGCCACACCAAATCCGCAAAGCCTGTGTGGCCGCTGGCGCTGCCCTTGGCCACCCGCGTTTCAAACACCGCCCCCGCCGCGATCGCGTCCGCATAGCCAAAGGCCGCAAAAAAGCGATTCAAAAAGGTTTGGGCCTCGCCTTTTTCATCACCTCGAAAAACTTTTGCTGCTTCCGAAAAGGCCAACAACGGAGCCGGATCAATCAAAGCCATAGGGACAGAGCCATGGGAAATGTGCGATCGAACTGCTCCCTATTGTCGGGCCAAATGCTGAGTTCAAGGCCTCGTTCAAGATCGAAGCCGCCGCAGTTAATGCCAATCTCGAATTCGATCGCCCGTTAATTTCGTCACCGACGACAACACAACATCTGCGCCATTGGCCCTCAAGGTGGCAGTGTAGCGATCGCGCGTGGCCGAATCAACCAGGGCATGGGGCGGCAAAATGCCCACCGCAATCCAACGGCGATCGGGGGCGATTTTGCGCGCATTCAGCACCGTTTGCATGTCCGCCGCCGTGTCGCCCGCATAAATCACCGGCAGTTGCAACCCGGCCGGTTCCAGGCGATCGACCACCATTTGCAAGCCCGTGGGGTCAGGTTTTTCCGGCGCATCATTCATGGCCACCAACACCGGATCGATTAGCCCCACCCGCTGAGTTAAAACAAAATTGGCCGAGGCCGGTGTTGCGCCGCTAAAAAATCCCCAGCCCGTTTGGGCCGCGGTGAGCTGTTCAAAATAGGCGCGATCGACCAGCAGCGGTTCATCGCAAATGTAGCCCGTCCAACTGCTGGGATCTTCGGGATTGGGGCCGCGATATCGCTTTTGGAAAAACAAGACCAATTCGTCATAGTTCAGGGCCAATTCTGCGCGCGATCGCCCCTGACTTTCCCAAAATCGATAGACAAATTCCTGAGAGGCTAACCAATCGTTATTCCAAGATCCTTCGGCTTTAATCGCGTCAATGTCCGCCATCGTTGGGCGAAATTGGCCATCGGTGAAGGCTTCCACCGTGTCCGCCAAGGCGCGGCGGTAGGACTGGCCCACATCCCGAATTACGCCATCAATGTCAAAAACCGCGATCGCTTGGAGAGAATTGGAAGTCATGGAAAGGGTCAATCAACAGAATAATCTGCAATCCTGTTTCAACAGCCGCAACCATATCATGGCGACATTATGGCGATCTCGTGGCGACCTGGGGGCCTGTGGCGATGACCCGATCGCTGCTAATTGCGGAAAGGCGATCGTCAACCGCCTCCTTGCGGTACGATAGACTGCTGTGCTGTCGTCAGTTGCGATCGCCCTGGACGAGTTGAAGACCCGCTGGAGTCGCGTAAATTTCGTCTGAAGATCCCGACTGGCCGAACCCTTGCCAAATACCCGTAGCAGTCGATCTTGGAGGCATCAGCTTGTCGAAGTTTATTTTAAAGGTTCTCTGGCTTGAAGAAAACGTCGCTTTGGCGGTGGATCAAGTTGTGGGCAAAGGAACCAGCCCGCTGACGGCCTATTTCTTCTGGCCGCGGAACGATGCGTGGGAACAACTGAAGTCGGAGCTGGAATCCAAGCATTGGATTTCGGAGTCCGATCGGGTGGAATTGTTGAACCGCGCCACGGAAATTATCAACTACTGGCAAGAAGAAGGGCGCAAGCGTCCTTTGGCCGAAGCCCAAGACAAATTTCCCGATTTGGTGTTCACGGGCAGCAACTAGTGAGCAATGGGGGGCGATCGGGCTGCAAAGCTGTCGATCAATCCCCGTTGAATCGTTGTTTTCAATCAGCGCGGTGGCCTCGGGGCGATCGCGCTTGATTTTTGGCTAAGTTTCGTTCGATCCATTGGGCATTGATTGAGGTTGAAGACGGCGGCTTAACCGGTTGTTCACCTCGATCGGCTAGGGTGAACGCAGCATTGACCCCATCAGCCCGGTAGTAGCGCGGTTAGGCCAAAGTACGCCAAAGATGGGCGCACGGCGGTGCGCCCCTACGAAATGTGCTTGATCGCCATTTCAAACCGCCATTTCCAATCGTTTGATCATCTCCAGTCCTGCAATTCTCATCACGTCCCATGTATTTCCCTCCTGAATGGCACGAACATGCGGCGGTGTGGCTGGCTTGGCCCAGCCATCCCGATTTGTGGCTCGATGCCTATCGCGATGTGCAATCGGAGGTGTTGGGTCTGGCGCGGGCGATCGCCGATTGCGACCCCGCCACCGGCCAGCCGCGCGGGGAAGCGCTGCACGTGCTCGCCTGCGGTTCGGCCCAGGTGGCGGAAGCCCAAGCCGCCCTGGAACCCTTGGGAGCCACAATTTACGACGAACCCTTTGGGGATATTTGGTTGCGGGACACGGGGCCGCTGTTTTTGCGCGACAGCTTAGGGGAGCCGGTGGCGATCGGGTTTCGGTTCAATGGTTGGGGCGGCAAATATCTGCTCGACTATGACGACTCGGTGGCGGAACGGATCGCCCTGCAATCGGGGGTGGACTTTTTGCCCCATCCTTGGACGCTCGAAGGCGGGGCGATCGACCACGACGGTGAAGGCACGCTGCTGACCACCAGCCAATGCTTACTGAACCCCAACCGCAACCCCGATTTGTCGCAGGCGGACATCGAAGCCAAGCTGAAATCCAACTTGGGCATTGAGCAGATCATTTGGCTGGGCGACGGGCTGCAAAACGACCACACCGATGGCCATGTGGACAATTTGGCGCGGTTTGTGGCTCCGGGGACGGTGGTGTGCATGGAACCCAGCGGCCCCGATGACCCCAACCGGGAGGCGCTTCTAGAGGCGATCGCCACGTTGAAGGCGGCGCGGGATGCCAAGGGCCGGGCGATCGAGGTGCTGACGATTCCGTCGCCGGGTCGCGTGGAAGATGAGGAGGGCGAGCTGATGGCCGCCAGCTATGTCAATTTCTATATCAGCAATACGCGGGTGATTGTGCCCCAATACGGTTCGCCCTTTGATGGGGCAGCGGTGGCGGCCTTGCAGGCGATCGCCCAGGATTTGCGAGATATTTGGGGCGATCGGGAAGTAATCGGTTTGCCCGCCAAAAATATCCTGCAAGGGGGTGGCTCGTTCCACTGCATTTCCCAACAGCAACCCCGCTAGCGATCGCGATTTGGAATCGTTCTATGCTCGATCGCCCAATTACCCATCAGGTTGCTCCTAAAGCTCTCCCAATTGAAATTCCTGAACTGGCCATTCAGGATTTTTGTCAGCGTCACCACATTCAAGTGTTAGCGCTCTTTGGTTCTGTTCTGCGCGAAGATTTCCGAGATGATAGCGATGTGGATATTTTGGTGCAGTTTTTACCGGGTAAAACACCAGGGTTCCAAATTGTGACGATGCAGGATGAACTGACTCAGCTCTTTGGAAAAGTTGTTGATTTGCGAACACCGGCAGAACTCAGCCGATATTTTCGCGATCGCGTTTTATCTGAAGCCTATATTCTCTACAAACTCAGATAGCAAGTTTAGATTTAGAGTCTATTTCCATCACCAACAACCATCCCTTTCAACCCATGACAAACCATCGAACCGTCACCGTTGCCGCCCTGCAAGATGCCTTTGAAACCTGGAATTTACAGGACAATATCGATCGCGTTGTGGCCGCTGCTCGTCAAGCAGCTAGCCAAGGGGCGCAAGTAATTTTGCCGCCGGAATTATTTCAAGGGCCCTATTTTTGCAAAGAAGAACGGGCGGAGTTTTTCGCCTCGGCTTACCCCGCCACGGAACATCCGGCGGTGGTGGCCATGCAGCAGGTGGCGCGGGAAACGGGCACGGTGATTCCTACCTCGATTTTTGAGCGGGATGGCCAGCATTACTACAACAGCTTGGTAACGATCGACGCGGACGGCTCGATCCTCGGTCTCTACCGCAAGAGCCACATTCCCGACGGCCCCGGCTACGAAGAAAAGTTCTATTTCCGGGCGGGCAACACGGGCTTTAAGGTTTGGCACACCCGGTTTGGCTGTCTCGGTGTCGGCATTTGTTGGGATCAGTGGTTCCCGGAATGCGCCCGATCGATGGTGTTGATGGGGGCGGAAGTGCTGCTCTATCCCACGGCGATCGGCTCGGAACCCCAGGAGCCAAATCTGGATACGCGGCCCCTGTGGATGCGGGCGATGCTGGGCCATGCGGTTTGTAATGTCGTGCCCGTGGTGGCGGCCAACCGGATCGGCAATGAAGAGGGGCAAAAGTTCTACGGCACGAGTTTCATTTGCGATCACCGAGGCGAGCTGCTGACCCAAGGGGCGATCGATCAACCCGAGATCCTGATGGCTCAGTTGGATTTGACTCAGACGGCGCTCGATCGCGCCAGTTTTGGTTTTTTCCGCGATCGCCGGCCCGAGTTCTATGGGGCGCTGACGGAATCCGCCTAAAGCAACTATCTGCACAACCGCCTGGGTCGTCGGTTCGTGGCAGTCCCAAGGCGGATCGCAATCTTGATCGAAACTGATCGATCGAAACCTGCTGGGAAGAACTGCTGAAAGCAGCCCAAACACAAAGCTGCCCAGGTTTTGCGACCCAGGCAGCTTTGATGTGATGAATTTTCCTTGGAAGATTCAGACGGGTGGGAACTTGCGACAACGCAGAACCCAAGCGCTGATCGGCAAGCGATTCTGAACAAATTGAATCAGCTCTTAATTGACGGATTGACGGTTACTTCAGGTACTCAGCTTCGGCTTCGAGGCTACGAACCAAATCGTTGTCACCCTTGGCGCGAGCCACTTCAATGCGGTGTTCCAGCAGCTTGCGCAGATTTTCGCGGTGAACTTGCGCAACTTGGGCGGGGTTGGGGCGATTGCGGCGGATTCCAAACATGGCTAGGAAACGATCGACGAAAGGTGGATAGGGGTTGAGAGTGCCTGGGACGATCGTTGAAGTGACCAACCAGACGACAGAAGGCGCGAATGCTGCGATGATTCAGCTTGCAGAAGCCAATCATTAGCTTCGGCTGGCGACACTAGCCACTCCTGAGAGGGCCTTCCATTGCCAAGATAGCGTAATTTTGATTCAGAAAGTATCAGCTATTACAGAAAATTTATCTTTTTTCAGAATCGATTCAAGTAACTGATGTTCAAGGCCCCCATCTTCCGGTAACCCATGGATTTTTCCTCAACAGTTCCCCTCACCGCTTGGTTAGCACCGCCTCGGCCGATCGCCCTGTTGACGGACTTTGGCACGGCCGATGGCTATGCGGGGGTGCTGAAGGGGGTAATCGCCCAGGTCAATCCCGCCATTCCCACCATTGATCTGACTCACCAAATTCCCCCTCAGGATTTGTGGGCGGCGCGGTTCGTGTTGGCCAATTCGGCGGCGGCGTTTCCGTTGGGGACGGTGTTCTTGGCGGTGGTGGATCCGGGAGTGGGGGGCGAACGGCAGCCGATCGCGATCGCCTTTGATCGGGGCTGGTTGGTGGGCCCAGACAACGGCCTTTGGAGTGGCCTGTTGGCGCAATTCCCGGCGGAGTCGGCCGTGGTGCTGACCCAGCGCAACTTTTGGCGATTGCCGAACCCGAGCCACACATTCCACGGCCGCGATATTTTTGCGGCGGTGGCAGCCCACTTGGCTAATGGGGTTCCGTTGGCGGATTTGGGTAACCCGATCGACCCGGCCAGTTTAGTGAATTTGCCGTTGCCGGGTTTGGTGTCCCATCCGGCGGCCGGGGCCAATCCGGCCAGCTTGGAAGGAGTGGTGCAGCATGTGGATCACTTTGGCAATCTAATTTCCACCATTCCGGCCCAACGGGTGAGCGATCGCTCCTGGCGCGTGCGCATTGGCGAGCAACTGATTCCCTCGCAACTCACCTACAGCAGCCGATCGCTCCATGACTTTGTGGCGCTGGTGGGTAGCCACGATTGGGTGGAGGTGGCCTGTGCGGGGGGGAATGCGGCCCAGCGGTTGAATCTGAATCGGGGCGATCGAATCCTGGTGGAGTTTCTAAATTAACCGAAAGGGCAATTCCCAGGCCATCCATTGCCGACAGTCAAGGGTATAGCTATCGGGGCTGGGCGATCGACTGGGGGGCGCAGCATGATTCACGCTGATTTGCTGGAGATCTTCCAACAGTTGGCGGGCCAGGGCCAGCGGTTGGGCCAGGGGCCACAGGCGATCGCCCTCACCGGTTTGCCGACTGGGCAAGCTGGCCTGCACCCGCTCCAGGGGATCTCGACTGAGCCACACCAACAGCGACCCCAAGCCCCGACTGGGGGCAGCGGGCCAACTGAGAGTTTGGCGACTGTTGGGGGCCAACAGGGTTTGGCCCGGCTCCGTGTCCTGCCCCAGGTCTTGCACCAGGGTGGCTCGTCCCAGGGAATCCAGTTGCAACACCAAGGCCCACAGGGGAACGGTTCCGGCATTTTCCAGGGTGAGTTGGGGCCGGCTGCCGCTGGTGAAGGTGGCCGGGGCGATCGAACCGTTGGGGTCGATCACACCGCCAACATTGGGCAAAGTGCTCCATTGCAGAAGGGGGCGATCGGGTGTTTCCAAAGCCGCCAGGGTGATGCGCACGGGCCAACCGGCTCCCTGATTCAGCGTGGCCCGCCAAAGTTTCCGCGCCAACAAACTATGTAATTGTGGACCTAAGCGCTGCACGGCGGTCTTGAGCGCTTCGCCACCTTCACCCACCGTGTTGGGCCAGAGGGTTTGGCCTGGTCGCCAGAGGCCATAGGCGGTTTTGGCTTCGTCTCCGTTGGGGTCAGGATTGGCAGTGGGGCGGGCCGCCCGGGCAAACCAAGCATCGATCGCCCGGTTTTCGGGATTCACCACTGTCACATGGGACAAGGCATCAAAGGCGCTGGTGGCATCAATCCGCTCAATGCGCTCAAAGTTTGGATCGAGAGCCACCTGTAGCCCCAAGTTGCGGGACAAAATGCGCCACCGTTCCCGCACAAGTTGCCCCGATTGCCAGGCGAAGGCCTCAACCGGGCGATCGCGGCTGTCTTCGGCCACGGGTTGCCCGATCGCCCGCCAACCATTGCGGCTGGTGATGCGCAGTCCCCCAACCCAGGCTGTGTCATCCGCTGAATTCGTGGCTGCGGGTTCCAGAATGAGACCCTGGGTTGCGCCTGCCAACACCGCAGGGGCCAAACCGGCCAAGCTCACCGTCACCGTGCGATTCACCGAGTCCGTAGCCAAGACTGTGCCCGCGCTGGGCCCCGCTGCCGTGGCCAACCATTGCCCCAAGTTTTCCCCAACATTTCCCCCAATTTTTTCCCCAACATTCTCCCGAATCGCAGCGGCCCCCAGCCGTTGGGCGATCGGCTGTTGCTGGCCCCCTTGATCCGTAACCTGGGCGGCGGTGCGAGCCAGGTCAAACCACAGGGTGCTGGCGGGGAGGCTGTTCCAAAGTTGTTGCACTAAGGCCCAGGTGAAGGCCCCGGCCACAAATCCCGATTGGGGCAATTCCAGGACGGGGCGATCGGGCTGGCTGGCCCGCAACCACCACCCGCTGGCGGCGGTCGATCGCCCCGATCGGGCGCGGCGTAACTGTTGCTGCCAAGCCAGTTCTTCCGGATCCAGAGCACCGGGGGTGAGCATCGGGCGCGATCGATGGCGAACCCAAGCTTGGGCCGGAGCAGGGGCAAATCCCGCATCCACAACGCCCAGCACCCGTTCCGTGGGCAGCGATCGCAGCCAGTCTTGAATCGTGACTTCACTCCAATCGCGCAGGGGGGCGATCGGCTCTGCAGGGGTCGCCTCACGGGTTCCGACGGCCAAATGGCCATCCACCGGAACCAACAGGCCCGTTCCATCGGCCAAAACGCCCCCATAGCCGCTGAATTGCCACACCACCGCATCACCGGCCCGGAGTCCCGCCGCGCAGTCCTCTAAAGCTGCTTGCCATTGGGCCCGCCCCGCCGCCCGATCGGTCAAGGTCACCACATCCGCCGCCTGAAAGCCCAACCGCGAAGTTAGGAGTTCTTGCCAAAGGGCCACATCATTCAGGCAACCTTCCAAGGCCACCGAGACCGCGTTGGGGGCGATCGCCGTCGGTTCGTATTGATTAATGCCAATTAACAGGGCCTTGCGCCGGCCGGTTGGTTCCGCCAACACTTGCGCCACCCGTTGGGCTGCGATCGCCTCTGCCAGCCCCCATCCGGCCAGCGCCGCTCCCGATCGCCCCAAAAAGTCTCGTCGCGAAAGTGCCATAGCTTTCAACTCGCCGCCGTCCGCCTCATCCTAGCGCGGTGATTCCCCGGCTCAACCAGCAATTTTCTGTACCCTAGTATTGATTGCCCATTTCTATCGCTTTTCTGCCCGATCATGATGCTGCTCCGTCCCGACGATCGCACCAAACTCGATGACAGCAACGACAACTTTTTTTACCAAGACCCACGGTTGGTAACCCATGTGGATGAGGGGTTTATTGATCGGCTGACTCAGCTCTATGGCCAACAACTGCAACCCAACACCAAGATTCTGGATTTGATGAGCAGTTGGGTTTCCCATTTACCGGAAAATTTAACGTTTGCGGAGGTGGTGGGCCATGGGATGAATGCGGCGGAATTGGCCAAAAATCCTCGGCTCGATCGCTCCATTGTGCAGAACTTAAATGTAGATTTGAAACTTCCCTTTGAAGATGCCTATTTTGATGCGGTTTTGAATACGGTTTCCGTGCAATATTTGCAATATCCGGAAGCAATTTTCAGTGAAATTCATCGCATTCTGAAACCCGGCGGCATTGCCATTGTCAGTTTTTCCAATCGGATGTTTTATCAAAAGGCGATCGCAGCCTGGCGCGATCGCTCCGAAACCGATCGAGTGGCCCTGGTTTGTGAATATTTCAACCATGTGCCCGGCTTTGGCAAGCCGAAATACATAATCGAGCGATCGAGCGGGCCCGCCTTCCTGAGAATGTTGGGGCTAGGCGGTGGTGATCCGTTCTATGCCGTCATTGCTCAACGGGAACCGGTTGCTTAGATTGCTTGATTTGGGATTGCTTGATTTGGGATCGCTTGATTCGGGATCGCTTGATTTGAAATCAATTTCGGGGGATTAACTCACGGGAACTCAATCCTTGGGGTTAATCCACCGGGGTGGGATCAGGACGATCGGGCGAATTAGTCGGTTCAGAAGGGACGGGATCGATCGGGCGGAAGGATTGGAAAAAGGCCCGAGATTCCGGCCAACCCATCGATGACTCCGCCGCCGTGGTACCAAAAACCAGCACAAATAATTGGCTATAGGCGGGGCGAAAAATGGCGCGGGCTTCGTATTGAATGCCGCGCTTATTTTGAAAGGAAAATTTGAGAGTTGGCCATTGGCTCGATCGCACCCATTCCGATCGTTGAACCCGTTCGGCCCCAAACTGCAACGCCACCCCCGTGGCCACATGCTGAAGGTAATGTGGCAATGAACTGGAATTGGCGGAATCGATAGCCGGCCCCGCCTGATCACCCCTGGCGTAATAGAACCGCGTGCCACCGTCGTAGTGAGCGGAAACCCAGGGATCTGTTGAGCTGTCGGGTATGGCCGGAAACCAAATTTGAAAACTGCGATTGGGCGCTTGGTACTGATACCCCGCCGTGCCCGTTGGGGTGGGGCGGGTGGTCTCCGTGGCCGTCAGCTCCGCCGTTGGCTCGGGGGCCCTGTCTGGAGCTGAAACTCCCGGGTTCGATCGACCACAGGCCCCCAGGCCCCCACCGAGGCCCACCGCCAGCACCACTGGCACCAGGGCAACCCGTCGCACCAATCGCCTAGGGATCATGACTCATGCCGGAGGGGAGATAAACCGGCGATCGCGCGTAAGCGTTGACAACGAAGCAATTCCAAAAATTCCATGCCCGGTCGCCGCTCCAATTGGGCCACTGCTTCGATGCCTTCGAGCAACAACCGGGCCGCTTCCGGTTCTTCGTAGCCCCGACGCACCGCCACCGCGATCGCATCGAGATCCACTTCCAATTCCCGCTCGGTTCGCTGGTTGTTGCGCCAAATTTGCCAGCCGGCCAAGCCCGCCAGCCCACCGGAAGCCACTGCCCCCAATGCGTCCCCTTGGCTAATTTGCCAAGCGGCGCTGGCCAAGCCCACCAAGGTTGCCCCTTGATACCAGTTGGGTTCAACCCAGCGCACCCCCATTACCCAACAGGATTGGCGCAACATCAACAAATCTCGCTGGGGCCGGGGAATTCGCCGCCACAGTTCAAAATTCACATAGATTGGGCGATCGCGCTGCCAGGGCAACGGCAAGGCACTCGACAACACCTGAGGTTGCTCTGAACGACCCACAATCTTGATTGTCATCCGTGCCGAAGCCGGCAACAGATCCAGTAAGCGCAATATTTCTGGCTCAGGATTCGGCATCGATCGCCCCACAACCCACCTATCCCATCAAACTCAATACCGTAGTCGAAAAAGGGGCAGTCTGGATCTGTTGTGGCCAAGTCTGTGCCACGCTCGTCCCAATCACGGATAAAGCCAGTTTGTCGAATTCGATCATGCATCCCAAAAATGCACCCTAAATTCGATGCTCCACCCTAGCGCGGTGCGGGGGCCGGAGTTGCGGGTGGGGGGCTGGGTTTCACCAAGGTTGGCGTGGCCGGCGCAAGCTTGGTGGGCGGCATGGGCGTGCCCAAAATATGGGGGCTGCCATCGTCATAAAAACCCGCCACGCAGGCAATCATCAGGGAAGCTAGCGTGCCCACAAACAGGGCCCGCCAGCCCAAATTCAGCAACTCCCGCCGCCGCTGGGGAATCAGGGCGCTCAGACCCCCTACAAAAATGCCCAAGGCCGGCAGGTGGGCAAAGCTGGAGAGCGCATAGCTCACAATCAACAGGGTACGATCGCTGATTGCGTCGTTTCGGCGTAGTTCCGCCAGGGTTTGATAGGGCGGAATGGCAGTTTCCAAGAGCCGCCGACCAATGACCACCGCCGACTCCCAAGCATCATCCCAAGCCACCCCCGTCAGCAGTGTGAGCGGAAAGAAACAAATTCCCTCCAAGTTGGCCAGGGTAACCACTCGAAATAATTCCCCGATCGGCCCGGGAACCAGCCCTAACGCAACAAAGAAGCGATCGACCAGCGACACCAACCCCACAATCAACACCAGGGCCGCCACAATCCAGCCACAAATGCGCAACCCTTCCAGGGCCCCCGCCATGGCGATCGCCCAGGGACTACTATCCGGCTCGATCGCCCCGCCGGCCATGTCTCGATTGCCCAAGGAACTTTCAGCCGCATTAAAAGGATTGAGAGGATCGTATTCTGGTGTCCTTGGACTGGCTGGATTCAGAGGATTTTGCGATAAATTTGCCATCATTACCCCCGACAGGCGATCGCGCGTCAGGGGCACTTGGGTTTCCGGAACCAAAATTTTGGAAAGTACAAAGCAAGCCGGAATACCAATAATGGCTGCCGAAATTAAATGACCTAAAATGTTTGAAAAAACCGGCTGCAAAAAGTCCACATAGATCGCCAACGTGGAAGAGGAAGCCGTTCCAAAACAGCAAGCCAAAATAGCGCATAGCTCGCTGCGCGTCATTCGCGACAAAAACGGCCGCACCACAATCAACGCTTCAACCCCCGTCACCACATTCACCACGCCGCTCAGTGCTTCCGCTCCGCTCAGTCGGGTGGTTCGATAAAACAACCGCGAAAAACCATTCACAACCGCTTGCATGACCCCCAAGCTGTAGAGCAGGGCCATCAGTCCCGCAAAAAAGACCACCGTGGGCAAAGCGCGAACGGCAAAGATATAGCCCAAAGGTGGGTTTTCGCCAAAATCTTTAGAAACAAACTGGGAACCAAAAATGAATTCTGCCCCCGATTCGGCAGCGGCAAAAATCCCATTGAGAGCACTATTTAAAACATCAAAAATATCGCGCGTGATGGGCAGCCTGAACACCAAAAACCCCAACACAAGCTGCAGGCTCAGCCCCCAAATTAACGTGGCCCAAGGAATGAGTTTCCGATTTTCCGAAAAGAGCCAAGCCACACCGCAAAGCCCAAAGATGCCCAAAAAGGAAACGAGATTGAGATAACTCATGAGCAGGACAAGGAAATGAATTAGCCCCACGCCGCTGCTGCTTAGCCTATTTTGGGCGGCGCTATTTTGAGCGATCGAGTTCAGGAGCGCTCCCCCAAATTAAAATGCAAGGAGGGGTTAAATAACAGCCATTGCCACTCGATCGCCCTCCGATACCCCTTGGCGGAATCCTGGTCAGCCCACCTCTGAGAAACCTATGGATGCCTTTGCACCGGAAGCACCCGACTGGACAGACTCCGCCGTTCACGCCCTGGAGTTCTGTTGCCCCACCTGTGGCGCATCGGTTTTAGAAGCGGAGCGCGTGTGGATTAATCGGCGATCGCCCGTGCTCACGGAAACCTACCGCCGCAAGTGGCAGGAGTTCTATGGGTGTCATTGCGGCTGTGTGTGGTGGGCTTGGAGCGATGAACGCCCCCCGTCTGATTTGGTGGCCACGGAGCCGCCAGCACCCCCCGAAAATCGAGGAGAGGATTGGTTTTGAAACGAGTTGCGCTCTCGGAAGTCCCGATCGAGCGGGTTTCCCACAACCCCGCGATCACCAAGCAAGTGCTGTTGCGACAAGGCGACCTTCCCCACCTCACCAACTTTTCCCGAGCTTGCTTTGCGCCCGGCCAGGTCGCGCCCGGCCATGCCCACTCGGATATGCACGAAGTCTTCTTCATTGAAGCTGGCCAGGGGACAATGATCGTTGATGGCCAGCGCTTTGATCTGGTTCCGGGCGTTTGCCTGGCGATCGCCCCCCATGAGGTGCATGAAATTGCCAACACGGGCCCCGAAGAATTGGTAATTACCTACTTTGGCCTACGGGCGATCGGGGATTGAGCAATCCCACAAATCTCAGCTATCTTTGAGAATGATTCTCATCCCATCGACAATAGCCAGAACCATCCCCCGGCGCCTACTGACCTAGCGTCCACCCGCTAACAGCCCATCCACGCCCTACTTCATTTCCTTTCATCAATCCCTGTCCCATGGCCACCAGTCAAGATCTAACCGCCCCCAGCCCAGTCATGGCCGCCCCTAAATTGGGCTTGCCAGTCACCATCATCACAGGCTTTTTAGGCAGCGGCAAAACCACCCTGCTTAATCATATTCTGAGCAATCAACAGGGTCTGAAGACGGCTGTTTTGGTCAATGAGTTTGGTGAAATTGGCATTGATCAAGAGCTGATCGTTGAAGTCTCGGACGATGACAGCGTGATTGAACTCGCCAACGGTTGCATTTGCTGCAACATCAATAATGACTTGGTGGATGCGGTCTATCGCGTTTTGGAACGAGAAGAACGGATTGACTATCTGGTGGTGGAAACCACGGGCTTGGCGGATCCTTTGCCCGTTGCGTTGACCTTCCTGGGCACTGAACTGCGGGATATGACGCGGCTCGATTCGATCATTACCTTGGTCGATTGCGAAAACTTCAGCCTCGATTTGTTCAACAGTGAAGCTGCCTATAGTCAAATTGCCTATGGCGACATTATTTTGCTGAACAAAACCGATCTCGTTGCGCCCGAAAAGGTGGAAGCGCTTGAAGAACGGGTTCGGGAAATTAAGCAAGGCGCTCGCATTTTGCGCACCCAAAACTCGGAAGTGCCCTTGCCTTTGGTTTTGAGTGTTGGTCTGTTTGAATCGGATCAGTACTATCACCCGGAAGAAAGTGCTGATGCCCATGATCATGCAGATGAACAAGCGCATGATCATCACAACCATGACGCTTGCGATCATGCAGATGAACAAGCGCATGATCATCACAACCATGATGCTTGCGATCATGACCATGGCCATTGTGTCCACGACCACGATCATGACCATCATCACCACGGCCATGACCATGACCACCATCATCACTCCCACCACCTAGAAAATGATGGATTTGTGTCCGTTTCCTTTGAGAGCGATCGCCCCTTTGTGATCCGCAAGTTCCAGAGCTTTTTGGATGATCAAATGCCGGAAGCAGTCTTTCGGGCTAAGGGAATTTTGTGGTTCCAAGAAAGCGAAAACCGCCACATTTTCCACCTGTCCGGCAAGCGCTTCACCCTGGAAGATGATCTTTGGAAGGGGCAACCCAAAAACCAGCTCGTGCTGATTGGGCAAAACTTGGATCAGGCTACGTTGCTGTCGCAGTTGGAAGATTGCCTGGCCTAGGCTGAGGCGATCGGCTGCGGTGGGCGATCGCGCTGTTTCCCTCGCTGGTTCAGAATTTTGAGCCTGGGGGGTTGCCCAAATGCAAAACTGATGGCAGAATGACATCTGCCGAACAGAACGGCGCAAGGCGGCATGGCCAAGTGGTAAGGCAGAGGACTGCAAATCCTTTACCCCCAGTTCGAATCTGGGTGCCGCCTTTTAAAAGACTTCAATCAATCCCGGCAATCGGCCCCGGCAATCGGCTAACCCCGGTAATTGGCTCAAGACCCTGTTTTGCGCCTGCTGTTTGGGAATTGCTGAGCAGCGGGTGCAAATTGCACTGGAGGTGCACAACCGCGCTCGGTAATCATCAAATCAGGCGATCGCCTCCTGCTGGTGCAGCTTGAACCTCTGAACCGATCGATCAGCTTTCAAGGATCTCGGAGTCTTCAAAATAATTAGATAAATAACTCAACATTAATTTCTTCGTTTCCTGCACTAAGCGGGTTTGCGCCAAGCCCGTCTGCCCGAAAGTAAACCATAGCAATGTGCCAATTCCCTTGACGATCACAAAGGCGATCGCCTCATAGGTTTCTGCCGTTTGACCGGGATAGCGATCTTGAAAATAGTCAATGTAGCCCTGGATCAGGCGATCGTCATTTTCGGCATCAATTTCGGCCAGTTCTGGCAGTCCTTGCAAGGGCATGAGAATGGCTAAATAGCCCGGGTGGGTTTTCAGAAATTGATCGAAAGAATCAACAATCCGATCAACATAATCCTTGAGGGATAAATTTTTAGCCTCTGAGGCATGAAGTTGGAGAAATAACGCATACATCTGATCGTTATAGCGCTCCGCCAAGGCTCCGACGATGGCGTTTTTGTCGGGAAAAAACTGATAGAGCGACCCGATCGGGACTTCTGCTTGGGCCGCGATCGCCTGGGTGGTGGTGGCGTTGTAGCCTTCGGCGATCAAAAGTTTTTCCGCCACATCCAAAATTCGATTCACGCGGGCTTGGCTGCGGGCCTGGCGTGGTTTCTTGCGGGCTGCTGGTTTGGGGGGGGCTTTGGTTCCGGGAGTCATCATGCGTTGAACTGTGGCCAATAGGGGGCTTGACAAAAAACGAGGATTGCTCATATCTTGAATATGAGCAAATTTCATATTTATCTTTCCACTTCAAGGTTCCTATGTCTAGTTCCCCGCGCTGAAGCCATTTTTGATTGGGCTTAATTAAGCTTAATTGGGTTTTCTGGAGCTTTTTCTCGGAATTTCATCGCTGAATACGACGTTTCCCCGGCTTAATCGTATGTTCAACGTGGCGTTTTTATATCGAGCATTTGAAATAAAAAGTGCGCCCTCAGTCCTCAATCCCTTGAAACCGATGCTGCGGACGATTTCAAAACTCACGCTGACTCCAGCCTCGGTTCCTGCTGAGTCGGAGCCTGCTCGCAACCGGACTCGCTGGCCCTGGGTGCGTTTCTGGCGCTGGGGTCGCTTGCGACTTGCTCCTTGGATGGCGCTGCTGACGGCCGGGTGGAGCCGCGTGGCCGCCTGGGGAGATCAGGATCACCATGAGCGATCGCGCTGGTTGGTGGCCCTCAGTCGCATCAATTTTGTGGCGGTGTATGGATTGTTGAGTGAACTGCTGTGGTGAACGGTTTGAGTTGGTGATGGCAATCAGTGTGAGGTGCGTCCAATGTTGAATCTGAAACGGTTGCGATCGAGACCGGCCCGACAGTTTTTGTACCTGTGGGCGGGTCAGACTTTAATTTTCTGTGCCGCACAAATTTGGTTGGTGGCCCTGACTTGGTTGGTGTTGCAAGAAACCCAATCTGGTTGGGCGGCGGGGTCGGTGTTGATGGCAGCGGCGATTCCTCGGGGGCTGTTGATGTTGTTGGGGGGAGCCATGAGCGATCGCCTGCCCACCAATCGGGTGGCGGCGCTGGCGGGGGCGATCGCATCCCTGGCAATTATGGGGGTGGTGGCGATGCTGCTGGCCGATCGCTTCTCCCTGGAAGGGATGATCGCCATTGCGGCTCTCTTTGGTTCTCTGGAAGCCTTTCTTTATCCTGCCGTTTTGGCCCTGTTGCCGAAACTGGTTCCCGCTGATCGCCTTTCTCAGGCCAATGCTTGGATGCAAGGCAGCGAACAGATTACGAATGTGGTTGGGCCGGCGGCGGCGGGCTTGGCGATCGGGGCTGTGGGGTTGACGGCTACTTTTACCCTCAATGCCTTGTTACTGTTGCTCGGCAGTCTTTGTATTTTTCTGGTGCAACCCAAGGCTCCCGGGCGATCGGCCCATTCCCCTCAGTCAACGCCGAAACAGGCCCTGGCCGCAGAAATTGGCGAAGGGTTGCGCTATGCCTGGCAGCGATCGGACATTCGGATCGGGTTGCTGCTGATTGCGGCCATTAACTTTGCCATCCTGGGGCCGATCGTGATTGGCGTGGCCCAACTGGTAACCGTGCGCTTACAGGGCAATGCCACCACCTTTGGATCGCTTCAGGCCGCCTATGGCGTGGGGGCCCTGCTGGGTGTGGTGATTGCGGGGCAACTCAACGCGATCGCCAACCTCAAAACGCCCCTGGCTTGGCTGGCGGGAGCCTTGGGATTAGGCTTAATTTCCCTGGGCTTTGTTCACAGCACCGCCCTCGCCGCGATCGCGATCGGGGGGATGGGGATCGGTGGCGGCATTGTGGGTGTTTTGGCCATGACTTGGCTGCAACAGCAAACCGCCTTTCACATGCAGGGGCGAATGATGAGCCTGATTATGTTTGCGGCGGTGGCCTTGGATCCCTTTTCGCAGGCGGCCTCGGGTGCGTTGTTGGAAATCAGCCTCACTGGATTGTTTGTGGCGGCGGGGATCGTCATGTTGTTGACGGCAATGGGCGCGGCGATCGGGCCGGAAACTTCCCGATCGACCTAAAATCCCAAACCATCAATAACCGTTGATTAACCCCAACGCATATCCCAAAACCATTCGCCCAAAACCATTCGCCCAACATCCACAACCCTGCATCCAGCAAAAGCAATCGCCCGCAGAGGCCCCAACCTCCACGGGCGATGTCTTGCTAGACTTGCCCATCGGGCAAAATCCTAGATGTCCGACTCGCTCAGTTCGCGGGTCATGTAATCAAACGGTGCATCCACCACGCTGGCATCCACACCGGCCGCCGTCACCAGCGACTTCACAATATCCTTCATGATTTGAATGCCGCGCACCGTCGGAGCCGGAGGCACACCCAAAGAGTTGTAGGTTTCGCGCAGACCATTCAGCACGCGCTCATCCAACACATCCGCATCCGCCGCCACGATCGCGTAGCTGGCATAGCGCAGGTAGTAGTCCATATCCCGCAGACAAGCCGCATAGCGCCGAGTGGTGTAAGCATTGCCACCCGGACGAATCAGCTCGGGCACTTCCTCAAATAAAGCCAAGCCCGCTTGCTTGACAATATCTGCCGCATTGGCATTAATCACCGATGCCGCCTTGATCCGAGCTTCACCCGACGCAAAGTAGGCCTTCAGGTCGTCCATTGCGTCGCGATCGAGGTAGCGACCCGTAATGTCATAGTTTCTGATTAAAGTCGTCACAGCATCGCGCATCATGAGCGATTCTCCCAACAGTCTTTATCGAAGAGAAATATTGACAGTAGCCTACATTAAGGAAGCTGCTTGTCTTAAACTCGTCCCGGGACTCGGCTGAAATCGCTACACATCAGACGGTGCAACGGATTTCTGCGGCGACGCTCGGGCCCTCTCAATCATCGCACACCGCAGCGCCTAGCCCAAAGTCTCAGCACTAAGTTTTGTATCTCCCCTCAGCAGAGAAATAGTAGTTTCTGATACAAAAACCGCCCTAGCCTCTCTTTAGGATGTGACGAATGTAGCGCTACCCCGAGTAAGCGTCATTTATAGGTTTTGCTCTAAGCGCAACCGTGACAGAGGGGCAGTGCCTCGCATCTATTCCAAAGAGCGACTAAACAAACAGGTTCAAGGAGTTCGTTCATGACGACTGCCCAAGATGTCTTGAAAATGATTCAAGACCAAAATATCGAGATGATCGACCTGAAGTTTGTCGATCTCTTCGGGATCTGGCAGCACTGCACCTTCCATCGCAGCCTTATCGACGAAGAAGCCTTCACCGAGGGCGTGGCCTTCGATGGTTCCAGTATTCGCGGTTGGAAGGGTATCCAAGCTTCCGACATGTCCATGGTGGCTGATCCCAACACCGCCTGGATGGATCCGTTCATGGAAGTGCCCACCCTGAGCATGGTCTGCTCGATCAAGGAACCCCGTACCGGCGAGTGGTACGATCGCGACCCCCGCTCGATCGCGGCTCGCGTGTTGGGCTACCTGCAAAGCACCGGCATCGGCGACACCGTATATTGCGGCCCCGAACCGGAATTCTTCATCTTCGACGATGTTCGCTACGGCCAAAACGAGCACGAATCCTACTACCACGTGGATTCGATCGAAGCCCAGTGGAACTCGGGTCGGATTGAAGCTGGTGGCAACCTGGGCAACAAAATTGGCTACAAGCGTGGCTACTTCCCCGTTGCTCCCAGCGACACCCTGCAAGACATCCGCACCGAAATGCTACTGACCATGGGCAAGTGTGGCGTGCCCATTGAAAAGCATCACCACGAAGTGGCAACCGCCGGCCAGTGCGAGCTGGGCATGAAGTTCAGCGACCTGATCAGCGCCGCTGACAACGTACTGACCTACAAGTACGTGATCAAGAACGTGGCTAAGAAGTACGGCAAAACCGTCACCTTCATGCCCAAGCCGCTGTTTAACGACAACGGCTCCGGGATGCACACCCACATGTCGATTTGGAAGGACGGCCAGCCCCTGTTCTTCAGCCCCGATGGCTATGCCAACCTGAGCAAGATGGCGCTGAACTTCATCGGTGGTTTGCTGAAGCACGCTCCCGCTGTGTTGGCCTTCACCAACCCGACCCTCAACTCCTACAAACGCTTGGTGCCGGGCTTTGAAGCGCCGGTGAACTTGGCTTACTCGGCCGGTAACCGATCGGCTTCGATCCGGATTCCGTTGACCGGCTCGAACCCCAAGGCCAAGCGTCTGGAATTCCGTTGCCCCGACGCAACCTCGAACCCCTACCTGGCGTTCTCGGCCATGCTGCTGGCGGGTCTCGACGGGATCAAGAACGAAATCGATCCGGGCGAACCGCTGGATGTGGACATCTACGACCTCAGCCCCGAAGAACTGAGCAAGGTTCCTTCGACCCCCGGTTCGCTGGAAGGCGCACTGGAAGCGTTGGATCAAGATCGCGGTTTCTTGACCGCTTCGGGTGTGTTCACCGATGACTTCATCGACAACTGGATCACCTACAAGCTGGATGCGGAAGTGAACCCGATGCGCCTGCGTCCGCACCCCTACGAGTACCTGCTGTACTACGATGCCTAATTCCCGAATGGGTTAGGTGGCTGGGTTGCGCTGGGGCTGAATAAATCGCCCCGGCCAACCCAACCGGTAATCTCACAATCAAAGAGGCGATCGAGTCGTTTGCTGCGTTGGCAAGCCCGGCTCGATCGCCTCTTGTTTTTTGGGGTTGGAACTGTTTGGAGCGATCAATCGGGCGAAGTCAGGACTGAAATAACGCAGATCATGGTGGTTGATGACAGTTGCCAGCGTAGGACAGTGAACGAGTCAGTCGTTGCGCTTGAGACTTCAGACTACTCTCGTCTGTCGAGTTGAATTAAAAATGAAATTTATTCATGTTTTGCTTGACAGGACAAAAATTCTGCTGATATTCTAAAAACATGAGAGACACTCATTTTCTGAGTTGCCCCACCCCTGAAAGCACCGTCCCGCCAGGGTATGAGCTAACGAACGGAAGTGCTAGCTTTCTCCCGACTATTCAGCAACTTCACCCTCCCTCGAGAGGTGATTGGGTTAATTTTGCAGTCCCCTGGAGCTACTGTCTATGCAACCGCTTCATTCAGCGACATTGAACGACTCTTTGACCGGTTCCATGCAACCGCCGACCCCCAATTCTTTTTCTCAGGGTATGAAGTCGTTTTTTTCAAAGTTTTTGATTTTCAAGTCATTCACTGCCATGCTGCTTGGCAGCAGTAGCCTGAAAACGGTTGGTGAACTAGTGGATGGTTTGCTGGAAACTCCCGCCTACGCTTTGGCAGCACAGTATCTCAGTCAGAATCCGGCTTGTGCCGCCTTAATCCGTGAGCGCTATCTGCCACCGGCCCATGATTTAGAAACCCTGCTGACCCTGCCTCCTGATTCGCTGGGGTATATCTATGCAGCAGAAATGAAAAAAAAGGGCTTTGATCCCAATTTACACGCTGGCATGACTGCCCAATCTGATGCTGAATATGTTGAAATGCGTCTGAGTCAAACCCATGATCTTTGGCATATTGTGACTGGGTTTGCTCCCTCTGAAATTGGCGAAATTGGCTTGCAGGCCTTTCATTTGCCACAATTTCCCTATCCATTAGCCAGCATGTTAATTGCAAATAGTTTGATTATCAGCACTCTGATGGCACCCACAACATTGCCATTTTTGCTAGAGGCGATCGCTCAGGGATTTCAAATGGGTAAAGCTGCTCAACCTCTGTTTGCTCAAAAGTGGGAAGAGGGATGGGAAAAGCCCTTGAGCCAATGGCAAGCAGAGCTGAATATTCAACCCATTCAGTATTCATCATGAATTTCATGCAGCCATTTCAGTTAAATCTGAGCTGATGAACTAGTCGTAACTTCAGAGGCGATCGAGTCGTTTGCTCTGTTGGCAAGCTTGGCTCGATCGCTTCTCGTTTTTTGGGCGGGTCAAGGCTGCCCCGATCGCCCCACCAAGAATCAGCGCTTTAATGGGTATGGCTGTTTAGTCCTTGGCCTATTTGCTGATCCGCGATTCCTAATGCCGTCAGTGAACCGCGATCGACTGCAGGAGTTTGTCACCTTTTGCCAAACCTATATCCTGTCGCAACCCGCCGCGACGGAACGCAGCAATAGCGGGCTGTTTCTGGAGACATTCTTTCAGGCGTTTGGGTATGCCGGAACCAAGCAGGCGGGAGCCACGATCGAGCAAGTGGTGGATCAGGGCAGCCGCAAGGGCCAGACGGGTTACGCCGATTTGTATTGGCCCGATGGTTCGCTGCTGATTGAACTGAAGCGGCGATCGGAGCGACATCTCGATCGCCACTACAACCAAGCCTGGGGCTATGCCCAACGCCTCACGCCTCAACCGCAATACATCATCCTTTGCAACTTCGAGCAGTTTTGGATTTACGACCTCACCCAATCGGTCAGCATCCCCGTTGAACGGTTAGCCCTCGATGAATTGCCGTTTCATCCCGAAGCCTTCCGCTTCATGGAACGGGGAGCCGCAAAACCCAAGTTTCGCGACGGGCAAATTGTGGAGGTGACAGCGACGGCGGCCCAACGGATGGGGCTGCTGTATCGATCGCTTTGTGACCGGCGCGATCGCCTGAAAAATCCCCCCTACACCGAAGCCGATGCCCATGAATTACTATCGAGCGTGCCGCCGCAACCGCAACGCTACGTGATTGATTTTCATCCCCAATCCCTAGAGACTGCAAAAACCTATCCAGCAATTTTTAAACAGATTAAAACCGAGGTCTTACCGACCCGGCAACAGGCCGCCCAAGCAGAAGCCGATCGCAATCAAGCAGTCTTGAAGAAAAACCCAAAAGCGAAAGTTAATCATCACCATCAAAATTTTTTGAATCGTTGGTGGCTCCTGTCTTACCCGCGCCCTGAAATGATTGCAAAAATCAGCCAGGGCGATCGTTATATTGTTTGCGGACAGGTAACAAAACGCCCGATCGTTGCATTTGTTTCAGGTCGTATCCGTCCCAATGCCGCCTTGATTGTTTTTCCATTAGACGATGATTATTCCTTTGGGATTTTGCAATCCTCGTTGCATTGGCAATGGTTCACCCGCCAATGTTCAACCTTAAAAGGCGATTTTCGCTACACCTCCAACACCGTTTTTGACACCTTTCCTTGGCCGCAAACGGTGACGATCGCCCAAATCACAGCCGTGGCAGAAGCCGCCCGCGCCCTGCGCCAATTGCGCGAAACCCTGATGGCGGAAGCCTAATGGAGCCTGCGCGATTTGTATAAAACCTTGGATCAACCGGGCGATACGCCGCTGCACTTGGCCCATGCCGCACTCGATCGAGCCGTGGCCGCGGCCTACGGTTGGGACGATCGCACCGATCCCCTGGCCTTCCTGTTCGAACTCAACCAAACTGTGGCAGCGGCCGAGCGATCGGGAGAACCGGTTTTGAGGCCCGGCTTGCCCCCTTGGGTGGGCGATCGTCAGCCTTTAATCAGCGCCGATTGCATCACTAGCTAGCCCGTTGGCATTCCAGAGTTGGTCATCCTAGGCTAGGGCAAAACGGGAGGCCCGAAACCACGACGGCGTGTTAGTAGAGGTGGAGACGGAGGAGAACGAGGCGCAACAAATTCCGAAATTCTGAGGAAACAGCAGGGGTAGTTGATGCAGTGTGCTTAGACTAATAGGGTGATTTTTGTAGGAATTAAGTCAACTGGGTGAAGAGCTAAATTCTGCCAAGATCGCCTTGATTTTTTCTAAATCTATTCTCAGGTCGTACCAAGCTGGTTCCTCTTGAAACAGTCCATCTGCGCGCTGAATGGCTTCCCCAATCACATAGCGATAATTTAAGTCCACAAACTCGCTGATCACTTTGTAGCAGACTGGTCGATAGGCAATCGATAGCAATTCAAGAACCCAGGTTCCAGGCGAGGCAAACACTAAATTAGTTAGCCCAGCCCCATGGGGCGCAACCACCACTTCCGCAGTGGCAAACATGGCTACTTGTTCCAACAATGGCAGTGTTTCCAGTTCAACAATCTCAAATCCGTTGGCTATAAGAAACTCCATCACTTCTGTCTCATTGAGCAACCGCCGGTAACTTGCTTTACTGCGTGTGATATAGATTTTTTTGGCTGACTTGTCAGCGCCCAAGGGATGAATAGACAAGCTGCTTGTTGCCCTAGCCAGATGGTTCTCTGTGGGTTGAGCGTCTTGTCCATTAGTTGTGGCTTGTAATTCCACACTGCCAGTGATCGCCGTCAATTCCTTCTGCTGTAAGGCGCGGCTCAAGAACGTATTTCGCAAAAAATTACAGGCATAGCGTGTGATGCCGTTCATATAGGATGGTACTAGAACAGACTCAAAACATAATACTGCTTGGCTGCCTGTTTCTATTACTTTGCTAGCTTCGATGCCAAGCAAACTTAAGGATTCTTTGTGAAACGGGTGATTGATTTTGTCAAAAACAAAATAATCAATTTTATCCAGAGCATTCTTGTCCTGATAAAAATTTTCTTTGTATCTGCCAATCCTAGGCAAGATATCAAACATCCAGTGATAGTAATTTTCTCCGCATAAAGTAGACAGAATCAATGCTTTTCCTGGCTGAACTTCTGGCCAGTCAGGTGCAGATTTTTCCCATATCAGAGTTGATAGCTTGCCACTACAAGCTCCCACTAGAAACTTTTTCTCATGATTTAAAATCGCAACGGCTTGTGATTCAATCCAAACCATTGCTGCCTTAAGCTCAAAGCAATCACCTAATTGGGGGTTAAGTGTTAATGCTCCGTCATCTTGATTAGATGAATTTTGGGGCAATGCTGTTGACCAAACAAGGCTATCGTCACAGGAAATAATTTGACTAAAGCGATGCAAGAGCGAGGGAGTTAAGTCATGCTGAGAGCAGAAATCAAACCAATCTTGGCGCTGATGGTCAACACCCAGGCGTTTGATCGCCTGATAGGCTATATCCGAGCCAGGATTGGTTGCTAGCAGATGCAAATAGCCTTCAATGGCCGCCTCCCATCGTCCTTGTTGTTCCAAGCACTGCGATCGAAGTTGCCATAAATCACCTGCCCCAGGAGAAACCTTCAAACCGCGATCGCAAGTGGCAACCGCGTCCTCTAGCTGTGCCAAATATTTATGCAGCCGAGCCAGGCACAGATAGCTGTGATGCCAATTAGGATCTAGTAAAATCGCCTGTTCATAGGCCCGTAAGGCAGCAGCAAAGTGACTTTGAGTTAACAGCAAGGTTGCTAGATTGACATAGAGCGTGGCTTGCTCTGGAAAAACTTGAATGGCCTGCTGATAAACAGTGATTGCTTCCGGCACAGCTTCTTGTTCGGTGAGTATTTTGGCTAAGAAGTTGTAGCCATCTAACCATTCGGGACAGGCATCTAGTTTTTGGCAATAGTGAGAAACTATGGCAAATACCTGTTCTTGATCAGTCAAAGCTTTCGCTTGGGCAATTTTCTCGCCTAAACTATTGATTTTCATAATGCCACTCTACTGATTGAGTTGGACTGTATTGCTGAAGCTCGTCAACATACGATACATCTATAGCCAGCTTTTGCTCATCGATCTCACTTTGGGTTGGCTATTTTCCACGGCTCCATCACGCTACTCCTGAACAACGCACCCAGTGGCGACCCATTGGCGACGGCGTTGGGATGCACTAGGGAGCAGCCGCAACATGGCAGCGGTGCGTAGGGCGAAAAACCCACCTCGGGAACCTGCGAACCGTTGCCCTACGCACCCTACGGCAGAATTGGGGATTAAGCTAAAATCCAACTCAGCTAGCAAGCCTAACGCGATCGCCCAAGACAATTTCTATGGCCAAAGATCTATTTCATCAAGCGGTTCGGAACGCCTTAGAAAAAGAGAATTGGTCGATTACGGATGATCCCCTGAGTCTCAAACTCGGCGGCGTTGATTTATATATCGACTTGGGGGCAGAAAAGCTGCTGGCAGCAGAACGCGCCGGCCAGAAAATCGCCGTAGAAATTAAAACCTTTGGCGGCCGATCCGAAATCGCTGAGTTTCATTTAGCACTCGGTCAATTTTTAAATTATCGATTAGCCTTACAAGTCAGCGATCCTGCGCGGGAACTCTTCCTGGCTGTTCCCCAAGTCATTTATGAAAGCTTCTTTACGCTTGAATTTATTAAAATGTCGATTACGAATTACCAAGTCAAACTGTTAGTTTATGAACCCGAAACGGAGACCATTGCCCTATGGAAAAACTAGCGACCTATCGGCAATACGTCAAAGAAGTACTGAACGATTTTTGCGAATTTCGTCGCAATGCCTCCGTGCGTCCCGAAGCTAGGGCGATCGCCGTTAACCCCATCTTTGATGAAATCAACGATCGCTATGCCGTCGTTATTGATGGCTGGACAACCAAGCGACGTGACTATGGCCTGATCATGCACATCGACATCAAAAGCAGCAGCCCAGAGGATGCCAAAATTTGGGTTCAATACAACGGCACGGAAGTCGAAATCGTGCAACAACTGCTCGATCGCGGTGTGCCCAAGGAAGATTTGGTGCTGGGCTACCATCCCCCCAGCATCCGCCCCTTCACCGAATTTGCCCTAGGTTAGAGGTTGATGGGTTGATGCCTTCCGGTAGGAAACCATGCCAGAAGGCTTCCTCGCTGCCCGATCGCCCGATTGATCGTAAAGTTTTCGTTACAATAGACCCTCAAGACCGCCCCAATTGCCATCGGGGTTTGGTTTTCGCCGGGGACTTGCCCCTTAATAATCCAAGCGATCGACGCATTCCCGGTCTCGGGTCGATCGCCCTTCAAAATTTCCCATTGCCATGACTGCCACCACCGATCGCCGCCCACAGCAACCTTTTCCGCTGCCGAATCCTAATGACCTGCTGAAGCTGGCCTATCAGACGTTTCAGCAGGGCAAGGGAGCTTTTAGCTTGGCCCACAAGCAAATGAACACGCGGGTTTTGAATGCGATCAAACCCCTGCCCCAACGAAATCAAAGCCTGCCCCCGGAGGTGTTCCAGTTGTTGCAGCGCCGGATGCAAACGCTGCTGGAAACCGATTGGCAGGATGTGGAGCGGGGGGTTTATGGGCCTGAGTTGGTGTTTGAAAATGCTTGGGATGAGTTCCTGAAGTTCTATCCGTTGGTGATTTGGGATGGGTTCCAAACTTGGATGCGCCTGTCGGAAAAGCGCTTTCAGGAGTTTTCGCCCTCGATCGACACCAACGGTTATCCGAAGTATTACCTACAAAATTTCCACTACCAAACCGATGGCTATCTGAGCGATTGGTCTGCGAATTTGTACGATTTGCAGGTGGAATTGCTGTTTAACGGGACGGCGGATGCGATGCGGCGGCGGGTGTTGGCCCCGATCGCCCAGGGGGCAAGCGCTTTCCCAGAAGTGACGGGGCGCGATCTGCGGGTGTTGGATGTGGCCTGCGGGACGGGGCGCACCCTGAGATTCATTCGATCGATTCTGCCCAAGGCGGCGCTGTTTGGGCTGGATCTGTCGCCGGCCTATCTGCGCAAGGCGAATCAAATGTTGTCGCAACAGCCCGGTGAGCTGCCCCAACTCGCCCAGGGTCAAGGGGAAGCGCTGCCCTATGTGGATGATTATTTTCACGTCACCACCAGCACATTCCTGTTCCACGAGTTGCCGGGGCCGGTGCGTGCCCAGGTGATCCAAGAGCTGTTCCGGGTGACGAAGCCGGGGGGCACGGTGGTGCTGTGCGATTCAATTCAGGCGGCCGATGCGCCGGAGTTGGAGCCGGTGTTGGCAGGGTTCCCGGCGGCGTTCCATGAACCGTTCTATCGCCACTACATCACGGATGATTTGGTGGCCTATTTGGACAAGGCCGGGTTTGAGCAGGTGGAAACCTCAACCCATTTCTTGAGCAAATATTGGGTGGCCCGGAAGCCGAGCGATCGCCCTGAAAATCCTGAAAATTAAGATCCCGAATATCCAGCAATAGAGGTTCAGCAACAGACGCTCAGCAATAGACATTCAGTATCAGACATTCAGTATCAGTTGCATCGATCGAACGTTGCGACCACACTGGATGGGGTGGGCATGGGGCGATCGGGCGGCTGGCCTGTGGCCAGTTGCTCGGCTCCTGCGGGGCGAAATCCCCTCCAGCCCGCTAACCTGACTCAACACTTGACTTAGATCTATGACAACGGCGGCGGAAGAAGCTTTGTTGGACGTAGCAGAAGGGCCCACCAGCGCGATCGAGACGATCGAAACGGTGATCTCCAGCTTGGCCACAGAAAACAGCGCCATGGTTAATCGCAGCGGCGGATCGTCCCTTTGGCGGTTTCAATACGGCTCGGTGGAGGTCTATGTGCAACTGACGGGCGAAACCGACGATGACACTTTGACGGTGTGGTCATCGGTGTTGAATCTGCCGGTGAAGGATGAGGCCGGGTTGCTGAAAAAACTGATGGCGGCTAATTGGTTGAGCACCTTTGAGGCCCGCTACGCGATCGCGGAGAATTCCGTGGTGGTGACCACAACCCGCACGGTGGCGGAACTGTCGCCGGGGGAAATTTCCCGATCGATCACGCTGGTGGCTTCGATCGCCGATGACAATGACGAAGCACTGCAAGCGGAATTTGGTTAAAGCGGCTTTTGCTGGCGAGTTGCGGGGCCGCGATTGATATATCCACAAATTGAGGCTATTCACCAATTGAGGCCATGGGCGATCGCTGGCGACTGATCCCAACCTTGAACGAATCCGGCGCGGTGCAAATGGCGATCGATCGCTGGTTGTTTGAGCAGCATGTTCAAGCAGCGGGCCCGCCGGTTCTGCGGTTTTATACCTGGTCGGAACCCACCATTTCTCTGGGGTTCCATCAACGGCGTTACCCGGCCGCTTGGGAACAGTTGCAATGGGCCGATCGCCCGATTCCTCTGGTGCGGCGGCCCACGGGTGGCCGGGCCGTGCTCCATGGGGATGATCTCACCTATGCGGTCATTGGCTCCCAGTTCGGCAGCCGTCGGGATGCCTATTGCCGCATTTGTCGATTTTTGATTGCGGGTTGGCAGGCTCTGGGGGTGGAGTTGCGGTTTGGCGAGGGGCGATCGGTCGGTTTGCGTAACCAAGCCAACTGTTTTGCGCTGGCCACCGATGCGGATTTGGTGCTGGCTGACGGCGGCGAAAAGTTAATCGGCAGCGCTCAATATTTGCAAGGCGCGGCGGTGTTGCAACATGGTTCGATCGCCCTGCATCCCAACCGATCGCTCCATGGCCAGATCTTTGGCACGGAGCCGCTGGAACCCCGGTTGCCGCCCCTGTCCCGATCGCACCTGGTGGCGACCCTGACCCAGGCCGCTCGGGATACGTTCTCGATCGAGCTGGAGGAACAGCCCTTGAGCGATTGGGAATGGGCGGCCATTCGGGCCCTGGCCCAGGAACAGGAGTTGCCCGATCGTTCCCGGGCCGATCGCTAATGCCGTGGTCAATTGCCGTAATCAATCGGTATGCTCAGACAATACGCTCAATACGCTCAAACAGCATTAACAATTTCCCCAACCCAGCGCCCTCATCTCCGTCCAGCGTTATCGTGGATTTAGCAGAGAGATTGCAACGCCTGTCGTTGTCCTCGCGATGGTTTCCTCCACCCGCCTTCCGGATCTCAAGCCTGAATACGATCGCCTCTGGGAAACTTGCCAAATCCGCTCCAACTGGCAAGCCAGGGCCAAACAAGCAGCCGATCGCGCTTTGAAGTTTCGATCGCGCTATGGGGCCATTGAGACTGCGATCCAAGTGCCCTGGTGGTTTGTGGCGGCGATTCACAACCTAGAGTCCACCTGTGACTTTCGCTGCCATTTACACAACGGGCAACCCCTCAGCCAGCGCACCACGATCGAGCCGATCGGGCGGGGCCCCTTCAAAACTTGGGAAGACAGCGCGATCGATGCCCTCACCCTCAAGGAGTTTGACGGCCCGCGCGTGAAGGATCGTTCCTTGGGGGCTTGGCTGTGGCGAGCCGAACGGTTCAACGGCTTTGGCTATCGGCTCTATCGCCCCACGGTGCTCACGCCCTATCTGTGGAGCGGGAGCAATCACTATCAAGCGGGAAAATATGTGGCCGATGGCAAGTTCGATCCCCAAGCGGTGTCGGAACAAGTGGGGGTGGCGGTGTTGTGGAAGGCCCTTGAGGCTATGGGGGCGATCGACCTGCCTTGAGAGGCGGTTAAGTTGGGTTTGTTAACGATCGTGGCAATCAGGAATTTCGCCGTAGAGTCCCGTTGTTGGTTATGGTTCCACCAGGAATCGCGAGAAGTTGCCTAGAGTTGCTGCCATGACTGTTTCGGCCCCGTTCCCCTTGCCTGACCTCGATCGCCTGACCCTGCGCCAACAGATTGCCCAAATGGTTGTTGTGCGGGCTTCGGGCTTTCTGTTTGATGCCCAAATTCGCTATCCCGCTTGGGAGCCGATCGCCTCGGTGCTGGAATCTTGGATCCAGGAGTTGGGCGTGGGGGGCGTGATTCTGCTGGGTGGGGGCGCGGCCGAGGTGGCGCTGCGCACCCATGAGTTTCAACGGTTGGCCCCCGTGCCTCTGCTGATTGCGGCGGATATTGAAGAGGGCGTGGGGCAGCGGTTTGGGGGAGCCACCCAAGGGCCGCCCCTGATGGCCCTCGGCGCGTTGGCACAGCAGGACTTACCCCAAGCGCTGACCTTGGCCCACAACTTGGGAGCCATGACGGCAGCGGAAGCCCAAGCGATCGGGCTGAATTGGTTGCTGGGGCCGGTGGTGGATGTGAATAACAATCCTGCTAATCCGGTGATTAATGTGCGATCGTTTGGGGACGATCCGCAATTGGTCGGGCAACTGGCCGCGGCCTTCATCGCCGGGGCCCACCAATTCCCGATTTTGACGGCGGCCAAGCATTTTCCGGGCCATGGCGACACGGCGATCGATTCCCATTTGTCTCTGCCGGTGATTCCCCACGCTCGCCCGCGATTGAACGCGATCGAGCTGCCTCCCTTTGTGGCGGCGATCGAGGCCGGTGTGGATGCGGTGATGAGTGCCCATTTGCAAATTCCCGCCCTTGATGCCCAACTGCCCGCCACCCTGTCGCGATCGATTTTGACCCAGTTGCTGCGGCAAGACCTGGGCTTTGGGGGGCTAATTGTGACCGATGCGCTGGTGATGGGGGCGATCGCTCGGCACTATGGGGCCAACGAAGCGCCCGTGATGGCCGTGGAAGCGGGGGCCGATATTTTGTTGATGCCGGTGGATCCCCCGGGGGCGATCGAGGCCGTGGCACAGGCTGTGGAGGCGGGACGCATTTCCCCGGAGCGGATTCGGGAATCGGTGGCGCGGATTTGGCAAGCCAAGGGCAAGGTTTTTCAGGCGGCCGATCGACAGGCGGCCGACGTTCCCCCCAGCGCGATCGACCTGCGGGGACAATTGGGCCAGCCCCAGCACCAAGCCACCGTGACGGCCATTTTGGAGGGCAGTTTGGGCGGCGGTAATGGGGTGTTGGCCCTGCCCCGATCGCCCGAGACACCCGAAACGTCCGATCGCACCTTGGCCCAGGAAGCCTTGGAAAATTTGGGCACTTTGGCGGAGCTGACCCCCGAAGCGGCGATCGATTCTCCGGCCGATACTCCAACCCAGCGCCCGATCGCCCGCAATCTGATTGTGGTGGATGACGCGATCGCCAGTGACTTCCTGGGGCAATTTGTCCCGGCGATCGCCTGGCCGCGCCAGTGGGGCATCGGGCAACTGCAAATTGTGGACAGCTACAGCCCGGTGGATTTCGAGGCGATCGGTTCCCTGGCGGCCCAGCAACCCACCCTTTTGCAAATTTTTGCCCGGGGCAATCCCTTTCGAGGCAGCGCCAACCTTACCCAAGGGGCGATCGCTTGGCTGAAAGCCCTTCAAGAATCCCACCAATTAGCGGGCGTGATTTTATACGGCAGTCCTTACCTGCTAGAAACCATGCGGCCGCTGTTGGGGTCAAAAATTCCCTACCGATTCAGCTATGGCCAAATGCCCCGGGCCCAAGCGATCGCCCTGGGCAGCCTGTTCAATCAAGTGATGCCCTAATTGCCTTGCCAATCGCCATCGACCCGGCAAAACACTATGATGAGAATGAGACGCGCGAATGATGAACTAGAGCCTTATGCCGATCGCGAATAGCAAGCTCGTTTTAGGTGCGGCGGCCACAACGGTGGCTGCTGTGACTCTGACAGGCGCGGGCATTCACCTTTCGCAAGGTCATGCTTTCTTCCAAGAAAACCCGAAGGAAGTGATCGACGAGGTTTGGCAAATTGTCGATCGGCTCTATGTGGATGGCACCTTCAACCAGGTGGACTGGCAAGCGGTGCGCCAAGATTATTTGAACCGCGACTATACCCAACCCGAAGCGGCCTACAAAGCGATTCGGGAAATGCTGGAAAAACTCGGCGATCCTTACACTCGCTTCATGGATCCCGATGAATTCCGCAACATGCAAATCGACACCTCCGGTGAACTGACGGGGGTGGGATTGCAGTTGGGTGAAGACAAGAAAACCAAGGAATTGGTCGTTGTTTCCCCGATCGATGGCTCCCCGGCGGCCAAGGCGGGCATTTTGTCGAAGGATAAAATCCTGAGCATTGACGGCAAATCCACCAAGGGGATGGATATTAACCAAGCCGTGAAGCTGATTCGCGGCCCGGTGGGAACCACGGTGGTGTTGACCCTGCAACGGGGCGATCGCACCATGACTTACACGATCGAGCGGGCCCGTATTGAGCTGCATCCGGTGAGTTTCAGCGAGCGGCCCAAGGACGGCACAGCCCCGATCGGCTACATTCGCCTGACCCAATTCAGCGCCAACGCCGCCACGGAAATGCGAGAAGCCATCCAAAAGCTAGAATCCCAAAACGTTTCTGGCTATGTGTTGGATTTACGCTCCAATCCCGGTGGCTTGCTGTATGCCAGCATTGACATCGCGCGGATGTGGATGAATGAGGGGGCGATCGTGTCCACGGTCGATCGCAACGGCGAGACCGATCGCCAACAGGCCAACCGCACCGCCCTCACGAACAAACCCCTCGTGGTTTTGGTGGATGGGGGATCTGCCAGCGCCAGCGAAATTCTGTCTGGAGCTTTGCAGGACAATCAACGCGCCGTTTTGATTGGTACGAAAACCTTTGGGAAAGGGTTGGTGCAGTCAGTTCGGAACCTGGGCGATGGTTCCGGGATGGCGGTGACGGTGGCTAAATATTTGACTCCCAGCGGTCGCGACATCAACAAACACGGGATCGATCCCGATATCAAGGTGGAATTGACCGATCAACAACGGGAGTTCCTGAGTGAAAACCGCGACAAAATTGGCACGCTAGAAGATGCCCAATACGCGAAGGCTTTGGAAGTGTTGCAAGGGGAAATTGCCAAGCTGAAGGACGGTGAAAATGCTGGAGCCAGCGCCGCTACTGCTCCCCGATAGCTGATTAGATCTTTGAGGAAGCAAGCTGCTGTTCATCAACGGGCGATCGGCTCGGTGATTGCTCAATTGGGTAATTGATTAATTAATTGGTTGATTGATTAATTAATTGGTTGATCGGCAATTTCGGTAATTAGGGTTAATCAACAGACAGATTGAAGGCGTTGATGGAAGTCCCGGGATTCTATATTGTGCGCTGTGCAGACGATCGCTGCGAAATTGTCCCGAGCGATCGCCTGGCCGATTTGCCCAATCCCCATCCAACGGGCGATCGGTGGGGCCCCTATGGCGAGCTGGCGGAGGCGATCGCCAAGCGCGTGGGGTTGATTCGTGCGGGTAAATGCAAACCCCAGTAGGCACAGTTGGGCGATGTCGGTCACCCATGACCCCAAACATTGCTCCCCGAAATACTGCTCAGGCATCCTTTAAGATCAATATCTCGAACGTTCCGGTAGTTCTCATTCATGACCGACTTTGCGACTCCCCAGCCGATCGGAAAGGTTTATTTGGTGGGGGCGGGGCCTGGCGATCCGGGCTTGCTGACCCTGAAGGGAAAGACATTGCTCGAATTGGCCGATGTGGTGGTTTACGATGCGTTGGTGAGTGCCCCGATTCTGGCCATGATTAATCCCCAGGCGGAACGAATTGACGCGGGAAAACGCCGGGGCCGTCACTCAAAGTTGCAAGCAGAAACCACCCAATTACTGATTGAAAAAGCCCAGACAGCGGCGATCGTGGTGCGGCTGAAAGGGGGCGATCCCTTTGTGTTTGGCCGAGGGGGCGAGGAAATGCAAGATCTGTTGCGATCGGGTGTGCCGGTGGAGGTGGTGCCGGGCGTGACGGCTGGCATCGCTGCGCCGGCCTATGCGGGCATTCCCTTAACCCATCGCGACTACAGCTCATCGGTGGTGTTTGTGACGGGGCACGAGTCGGCGGGGAAATATCGCCCCCAGGTGAATTGGTCGGCGATCGCCCAAAGTGCTGAAACGATCGTGATCTATATGGGTGTGCATAACCTGAACCAGATTGTGCCCGCCTTGATTTCAGCGGGGCGATCGCCCACCGATCCCGTGGCGCTGATTCGGTGGGGAACCCGTCCTGAACAGGCGGAATTGGTGGCCACCTTAGAAACGGTGTGCGATCGAGTGACCGAAACGGGATTTTCTGCCCCGGCGATCGCCATCATTGGCCCCGTGGTGCAGTTCCGGGCAGATTTGGCCGCGATCGCAGCCCCGCAGCAGTTTCAAATTCCGCTGACTGGGTGGGAAATCTCAGAATCAGGGGTCGATTTTGCGCCGACAGGGGTAAAATAACAGGGCTTACCGGGAGAGGTGGCAGAGTGGTCGAATGCGCTCGACTTGAAATCGAGTGAGCCGCAAGGTTCCGTGGGTTCGAATCCCACCCTCTCCGTTGATCTTTATTCCCACCACCCTAATTCCACCGTTGATCGATCAACGGCGGAATCAGGGTTTCAGGCAATTTGACGACACGCTCTAGCCCCATGGCCCTTCCAAGTGGCGGCTGGGGGCTGGGCATCACAGCGCGTCCGGGTGCAGCACTTCCACTTCTTCGCTCAGGTCATCGCCCCGATCAACCGCTGCCAGAATTTCAATTTCTTCGAGGGTTTGCCAGCCCGCTGCCCACAGATCACGGTTTTTGAGATTGCGCGCATCAATCCAAAACCGCGCATTGGGATCGCAGGAGGACACCAGTTCCGCATAGACTCGATCGCCCTCGTTTTTGCGATTGTTCACCTGGAAATGTCGCCAGCCGAAGGTGCGCTGGCGGGCCGTCCACTTGGAACCCAACAGATGCGGAAATTTTTGCTTTTTAGCCATGGTTGCTCATGGGTGCTGAATCATGAATTGGGCAACCAATTTAAACATTGGGCAATCAACTTAAATTGGGCAGCCAACTTAATCGGGCAGCCAACCGCAGAGAATTTCCACGATCTGATCGCCCCGTAGGCGCAAGGTCAAAAAAGCCCCGTCATCGGTTAGGTAGCCCCAGCGATCGGAATCGCGCCAATTGGGTTCTCCGTAAACGGCCAGGATGCGGCTGGAGCGATCGCCCACCCGTACCCCTTCAGCCGTTCCCCAGTTAGGTCGCGTCGTCGTGATCATGGCCAACGCTCCATCACCAAAGCCCAAAATCAGGTTCGGGTAATACCAAGCCTCGTAGCGGTCATAGTTGCCAGGGGGCTGGTTTTGGGTGCGTTGGGGCCGGCCCAGTCGGGCCCGCACCCGCTGGGGATTGTCGCCCAAGCGCAGGCCATTGAACCCCAGCCGATCGCTCCGGATCCCTGCCGGTTGGTTCGGGGTGGCTTGGGCGAGTGGGCTAGGAGGCAAACCCGCGATCGCCGCCGGGGCGATCGCCCATTCCAGGCAAAGGGCCAAGACCAGGGCGATCGGGATCATAGGGGCTATGCGTCCGATTCAGGAGCGCGGCTAGGTTTCGGTTTCAAATCCACCAGCCGGATCGGAGCCTTGGGCGCAGGGGCCGGTTCTGGCTTGGTGGCGGGTTCCGCTGCTGCCGGGTTGTCTGGTGTTTCCGGGGCGATCGCCTCGGGGCTGGCCTGGGCTGCGGTTGATTCGCTTGATTCGCTTGACTCGCTTGGGTCAGTCGGTGCGATCGATTCTGCGGCTTCCGGGGCGGTGGGCTGCTCGGTTGGCTCCGGGCTGGACTCCGCGATCGGCTCTGGTTCTGCGTCCCAGTGGGGATAAAGCTGGGCATGACGGGCGATCGCCTCGGTCATCACCGTGGCCTTGTTTTCCAACATTTCGCCCCGATGATTTTCCAGCACCGCTGTCGAAAGGGCGATCCGTCCCTTCCACTCATCAATTTCCATAATCACGGCCCGGATCCTTTCGCCCTGGCTGAACAGATCCTCGATCGAGGCCACATGGGCTTGGCTCATTTGCTTGACATGCAGCAGCCCTGTGTTGCCCTCAAAGCTCACAAACACGCCAAAGGGGCGAATCCCGGTGATTTTACCTTCAATGAGTTGGTTCACCTTCAGGCGTGCCATCAGGCCCACCTTGGCCGCTTCCCGGTTCGAGAGCACCAGTTTTTTGGCATTGCGGTTCACCTCGATCGGCACGACGGTCAAGGTTTGACCCACCAACGAGTCCAAATCCTCCCGCTCCACCAGGTGCGATCGGGGAATGAACCCCCGCAAGCCCATCACGGCCGCCGTCACGCCGCCTTTGTTGACCCCATTCACACGCGCGGCGATCGCCTGTTTTTCCTCTTGGGCCTTGGCCAACTCTTTCCAGGCCTGATCCAACACCATTTGTCGAATCGAAATGGTCACCTGACCATCTGCGTTGGCTTCCTTGAGCACAATGAACTCGCGCTCCACATTGGGCGGCAACAGGTTTTGCAGTTCCTCAGCGCCCGAGGGTTCGCGCATGGCGGCTTCGCGCACCGGCAAAAACGCAGCGGATTTGCCGCCAATGTCTACATAAACCCCGTCGTTGGCGTACTCAAAGGGTTTGCCCTTGACCCGTTGCCCCGCCTCAAAAGAGACGGTTTTTTCGTCGAGGGCAGCCATGAAGTCCTCCATGGAAAAGGAGGGAGCAGCGGGTTTTGCGGCCATGATGGGTTTAATCAGCAAATAACAAGTCAAAAATCCGAGCCGGACGGGCGATCGCGCCGTGATTGGCTCCATCCCCTCACTATAGCTGAGGGGCGATCTCCCGGGGTCAGCGGGCATCCCTAGATCAAGACATGGATTAAGACATGCGGGTTGATCCAGGATGCTCCCGATCCGGCTCTGGTCACCTGCTGCCGATCGCGCTTGGAATGGTTGGGCGATCACAATCTGCGGCCGGTCGTTAGATGGCCGCAGATTGCCGATCACGCTGCCAATCGACCGGATCGGTTAGCCGATCGAACGCCTAAGGGCCCATCGCGGTAAGCTGGAAAGCCGAAGCGCCGATCGCGATCGCAGCCGTTTGAACTTGACCTCCCCGAATGCAAAACTTCCGCAACTACTACGCAATTCTCGGTGTTGCCAAAGAGGCCAGCGGCGACGAAATTAAACGGGCCTTCCGGCGACTGGCTCGGCAATATCACCCCGACCTGAACCCCGGAAACAAGGAAGCCGAAGAGCGATTCAAGGACATTGGCGAAGCCTACGAGGTACTTTCGGACACAACCAAGCGGGCCCAATACGACGAATACAGCAAATTTTGGAAACAGAAGGGATTCCAAAATGCCCGGCGGGCAGCGGCAGGACGCACCTGGGGCGATCGCTCCGAATCCCGGGTGGCCGACAACCTGGACTACAGCGAGTTTATTGACTTCAATAGCTTTGTTGATCGGCTGTTGAATCGACGCGGCGAACCGACGGCCCCACCCCAGCCCGGCAATCGAGATTACTACCGGCCCGGCACAACCCGCACGGCCTATACCGTGAAGCCACCGGTTGCCCGGGATGCGGAAGCGCGGTTAACCATTCCCCTAGAAAAGGCTTTTAGCGGTGGCCGGGAACGAATTCGACTAGAAGACGGCCGATCGCTGGAGGTGAACATGCCGCCAGGGTTGGTGACTGGCCAGCGGATCCGCCTCAAAAATCAGGGGATTAATGGCGGTGATTTGTTCTTGAAAATCACCGTCGCCCCCCACGACTTTTTCCGGCTGGAGGGGGTCGATCTCTATTGCGAAGTGCCAGTCACCCCCAGCGAGGCGGTGTTGGGCAGCGCGATCGAAGTACCGACCTTGGATGGGATGGTGAAGATGAACCTGCCGCGCGGGGTGCGCCACGGCCAGCGGCTGCGTCTGTCGAATAAGGGCTATCCGATCAACCGCGATCGCCGGGGCGATCAAATTGTGGAAATCCAAATCGCTACGCCAACCCAATTGAGCACCGATGAGTTGGCGTTGTATGAGCAATTACGGGCGATCGAGTCGTTTGACCCCAGGGCCAACCTGCCCATTTAAGAGCAAGGTTTGAGCGGCCGGTGGGATGGGCAATGCCCACCTGTTAATCGCTTTATGGCATCTGTTTCATGACTTGCCGATCGTTTTAGATCAAGGCTGGAGGTGAAGGCGATCAGGCCATATCGATCGATCGGGCCTAGATATCACCAAATTCCTGACCGCTGCCCGTCCAGTTGAAATCCGTGATCCGCAGTTGCAGAGAGCCGGATTGGCGCTCTGGATCAACGCGCAACAGCAGACCGTAGGTGCGGCGGCTATATTCCAGGGTGTAGTTACTGTCGATCCGTTCGCCCGTATCAACGTTGTAGACCTGCTGGAAGCCAACCCGGAAGGGGCCATAAATTTGCTGAGTGAGGCCAACGACCACCACCCGCGCATCCCCGACGCGATCGAACAGGAACGGTGAGGAACCATGCCGCCAGTTTTCGATGTAGCCCAAGGTGAAGGCCGTGTAGTCTAGCCAAGGACGGGAAAAATGGCCCAACTGTCCCTGGAGGACGATCGAGCCGGTGAGCACGTTTTGATAGTCGCCGCTGCTGTAGTTTTGCCAAACCATTTGCAAGCGAGGAACCAGCACGATGCTCGGCCGCAGGGCCACGGGACTGTAGCGCAGGCCGGCTTCGGGTGTGGCCGGCAAGGCTTCGCCACGCCACAGGACGATCGGGCGGGCCACTGCAATGGCCATTTGGGTGCGATCGAGGGTGATTCGATCGTCCGTGTTGCGGCTGGGTTCATCAATCAAATTACCAAAGTCCGATTGGGCATTGATGTTTTGGTAGCCCAATTGGTAGTTGGCAATGAAGCCGGTGTTGCCAATTCGGATTTGGGGCGAGGCAAAAACGGCCCCGATGCTGCGCTGCACGGTGCGGAACCCAAAGGAACCGTTAAACAACCGATCGCGATAGCTATATTCCAGGGTGAGGGAGTGGGGCCCCCAACCGGTGGGGATGATTTGATTAAGCCGAACGCTGCCTCGGAAGTCATCTTCAAAGCGATCGGGATCGAGCGTCACGGCCCGCACCACACCCAGCAGAGAAGTGGTGGGGGACAGTTGCGCCGTCAGTCGAGCCTGCAAACCCAACACATCCAGCCCGATCGGCCCGTTGGCTTGTTCGTCAAATAGGGCCCGCTGGATCAGGTATTGAGGCGTGACCCGCAAACGAACTCGGGGCGTGCGAATTACATCGAATTGCCGTTGAATGTATAGCCCGCCTCGATCTTCACCGTCGTAGCGAATTTCAAAGGGCTGGGGCGGCCGTTCCCGGCGATCGATCACCGTTCGGCGCACCAACAGGGGCAGGGTGAAGCGATTGTCAAACACCACCCGGGGGCGATCGGCAATTAGCTCATCCCGCAAGGGTGACAAGCGCCGCAGCCGGGCCCGATCGGCCCGAATTTCCGTTTCCGGGGGCGAGAAGGGATCATTGGTGATCCGCACGTTTTGGGCCACCCAGCCATTGGGGTCAAAATCGACCCGATCGGCCTGGAAGCGGAAGTTTTGCACCTCGCCCACCTGGCCCGGCGGCGGATCCAATAGCCCAAAATTGCCCGTGCCCACTTGCAGCCCAAATTGACCCGTTTGGCGCACATCCCGCAGCGGCTCATTGGCCGAAATGCGATCGCTCAAGGGGCGATCGAGGGCGGGATTATAGGGCCCGGCGGTGATCACCTCTGCCGGGGCAAAGTCTTCACCAGTGGTGGGCTGGAAAATTTCGCCGTAGCTCTCAAACAGGGAACCATCCCCCTGCACCAGGTTGTATTCCATCCTTGCACCCCGAATCACCTGCTGGCCACGGGTGAGGGCTACGTTGCCTTCTGCGAGGGCAATTCGATTGTCAAGGCTGACCTGGAGTCGATCGGCATTGATCACGGCTCCTTGGTAACGCATGGTGACGTTGCCGATCGCGATAAAAATTTGTCGAACCGAGTCAAATTCCTGCCGATCGGCCGTTACCTCAATCGCCCCGATCGCGCCGGGGGGCAAATTGGGCAACTCTGGCCGCGGGGGCCGACCGCCACCGGGGCGATCGGTTCGGTTCGGTGAATTGTTGGGGTCGCCCGCATTCACCGGTTGGGGCGGTCGATCGGGGTCGATCGGTCGCTCCGTCGGCTGCGGATCCGTGGGGGATGGGGGTTGATCGCTCGATCGCGGCGGGAATGGTGGATCGCCCGTGGCTGGCTCGGGAGGCGGTATCTCCGGCCCCTCGGTTCCATTGGGTGGTTCGGTCACCGACCCTGGCCCTTCCCGAGGAAACAGGGGTGGCACATTCCGCAGGGGATCCTCATCGGGATTGTCTGCCCGGAGTTGTTGCCCAGCGCCTTGAGCATTGGGTTGGTTCGTTGGATCCTGAGCGGCGTAGACCGTTGCTCCCTCAGTTGTAGATCCCTCAGTTGTAGCTCCGACTGCTGTGGATCCGACTGCTGTGGATCCCCCGAGTCGGCCAGGATTGGCGGCTGACGGTCGATCGGTGGACTGGGTTAATTGGGGGGGCGTTGTTTGATCGCGAGTGGGTCTTGCCCAGCGACGCAGCGGCGGCAATCCAGCCGGCGGGTTCTTCCCGTTACTGGTGGCAGTTGTCCGCTCTTCGGTCTGCGGGCGGGGTGGGTTTTGTCGGTTGGGCGGATCCACTTGCCGATCGATTTGCCGATCGATATGAATCAAGGCCCGATTCGGCCCCAATTGGTCGGCTGCCCGTCGGTCTTGGCGGTGCTGTTGCCGAAAATCTCGCAAGGATCCGGGCCGCAAGCTGCGAGCCGGCCGAGGCGGCAGAGATCCTAACCGGCGCAGGGGAACCGACGCGGGGGCGGTTGAATTTGGCTTAGGGGGGCGATCGCCCTCGGCGGCCGTCGGCTCAGTTTCCCGCGTTACAGCCACGTCCTGGACTAGCGGCGGCATCTCGGGCGGTAGCACCGGGTAGGGCATAAATCAGTCGTCCAATGGGCAAAAAATCACGACAATCAACCACACCATCGAGCCGGATCTCGATCGCAAGTAAACCATCCAGCCGGCCACTGCTCAGCCCCAAACAATCCCTTGGGTGAGCGTGCTTGCGTGGTCATTGTACTGGGGATATGGCAAGAGATGCCGCCATTGGGATCCTTGCTGCCACACACAAAAACTCAGCGTAGCAAACTGGTCGCTATCGCTGAGTTTCATCATCAACACAAGGAGCAGGATTGAAGCTCGGAATTGCGATCGCGCCGATGGACAACCCATCGATGGCTAGCGATGGCATTCCAAAATCCAGCCCAGGTTTATTCAAAATCGCGACGGTTGGGGTTCCGGGCCGGGTCGTTGGACAGAAAACCAAACACAAACAGGCCAATGAAGAACGAGACAACAACGTATACAGTGATTTTAAGCGCCAGCATTTGTATTGCTCCGAACGAGGAAAGAGGCTTGGGCAGCCAAGTTGTGGGGCAAGCCGGGGCAAAGGCCAACGCGATAGCGAAGTTGCCAACGGTGACTCAGTGCCGACGGGGGCCCACAGGGGCACTGTCGAATCGCGATCGAACGCTTGGCTAAGGCAGCCCCGATCGAACACGACGCGATAGCCCCCCTATGATACCAATCGGTTGATACCAAATCTGTTCACTGTTAATTAGCCCTCCTAATTTGAATCTGTTTTGAATCTGTCCCGATCGCACCCCACTGCACCTTCCACGGAGCGAGCTGCCTGGTTGGCCTGGTCGCGGGTTCCGGATGTGGGCCCTGTGCTCTTGCAGCGGCTCCAGCGGGCCTTTGGTTCCTTGGCCGCCGCTTGGCAGGCAGCGCCCGGGGACTTAACCCCCATCGAAGGCATCGGCCCCCAACGGCTGGCGAAAATCCTGGCCGGGCGATCGGCGATCGACCCTGAGCAGCTCTTGGCCGATTGGACTCAAAAAAATCCCCAGTTTTGGACTCCCGCCGATCCAGACTATCCCCAACTGCTGCGGGAGTTGCCAGATTTCCCAGCTCTGTTGTATTACCGAGGTCAACCCCACCCGGCGGAACTTCAGGGAACGCAACCTCTGGTGGCGATTGTGGGCACGCGCCAACCGTCGGACTATGGCCAGCGATGGACTAATCGGCTCACCACCTGTCTCACCAAAGCGGGGTTTGGCATTGTTTCTGGGTTGGCGGAGGGCGTAGATGCGGAAAGCCATCGTGCTTGTTTGGCGGCGGGTGGGCGCACCATTGCTGTTTTGGGAACCGGGGTCGATCGGGTCTATCCCACGGGCAACCGCGATCTCTATGGTCGAATTGTGGGTACGTTTGACTATCCCGGCTCCGGGTTTGCCCTCAGTGAATATCCCAGCGGCACGGGGCCCGATCGCGCGCACTTTCCGCGCCGTAACCGAATTGTGGCGGGGCTGGCGCGGGCAACCATCGTGATTGAAGGCGGCGAGCGATCGGGAGCATTGATCACTGCGAATCAAGCGGCCGACTATGGCCGAGATGTTTATGTGTTGCCCGGGTCATTGGACATGCCCCTTTCGGCCGGTTGCCTGAAGCTGATTAACAGCGGTGCGCAGGTCATTTTGAGCGAAAATCATCTGTTGGATTGTTTGGGGGCCCTGCCCCAGCTCGATCGGGCGGAGTCCGCCACTGTCAGTGAAACCGCCCGATCGCCCGTTCCTGGGCCCGCTGCTCCTGGACCAACCCCAACGGCCAAGCCAGCCGTCGCCCCAATGCCGCCACCACCAAACCTGGCTCCGGCTCCGGCTGCCGTTTTGCGGGCGATCGACCCAACTCCCACGGCCCTGGATGCGATCGTGGCGGCCAGCGGCCTCAGTCCCGGAAACGTGATGGCGGCCCTTACGGAATTAGAGCTATTGGGCCTGGTGGAAAACTTGCCGGGAATGCGCTACCGCCGAGCTTAAGCCCGAGTGGCGGTTCAATGGCTCAAGGGGCGATCCATAACCATCGCAGGATTGAGAATCGTAACCGGGAATCAGTAGCCGATCGGTTTGGGTTCGGTGGGTTGTTGCCCCTCACCCGTGGCCGGTGGCAACGCTGCGGGCATGTTGGGTGATCGGCCAGTGGCTTCCGTCGTGTTGGCGGGCTTCAGGAAAATCAGTTGTTTCGGTGGGGGGGGTTGCAAGGTGGAGTCGGTCGCCGCCGCTTGGCGGGCCACCTTGTCTTTCAACACCTCCAGGGCCACGCGCAAATCTCGTTCTTGGCGCTGAAGACTTTGGAGTTTGCGATAGTCCATTGTCCAAGCCTGTTGCAACTGCACCGTTTGGGCATAAACCAATACGGCCAGGGCGATCGAAACCATTGCCACAATGGCCGACCAACGCTGAATTCGCTTCAGGCGCTGAATGGGCCGCGGTAGTGGCGGCTTGGGCGGCAGGGGAGACACCTTGCGACTGCGGGCCGCCCGCCGCGATTGCCACAGCGACAGCAGCGTCACCCGCGATCGGGAGGATCGAGGCGATCGGGCAGGGCGATCGGGGCGGGCCCGGTGAGCAGTCGGCATAGGGGTGGAGATGAGGTTGATCGGGTTCGATCGGGGCTTAGTGGGTTCGATCGAGCTGTTTCAGGCAGAATCATGCTCGATCGAACCACGCTTTTAAACCCTAGTCGATCGAGATAGTCGTGGGCCCGGCATTGCTGCTGGAGCTGGCACTGGCCGCACCGGTCAAGGGCGTGCGAAAGTCACGATAGAACTGATCGCGCCAGTCAAAGAAGCGAGCATAGGCCGGGTTGTCAGCAATGCCCGGAATGCCGCGCCCACGCAGCCCGATCGGCACGTCAAAATAGGGCGTGCTGGGAATTTTCACCAACACACTCACCGCCGCCACCGCCACATCGGCCAGGGTGGGTTGACTGCCGGTCAGGTAGGGATTTGCTTCCAAAAGGCTGCATAGACTTTCGATCGCGTGGCTGAGGTTGTCCTTAGCCTTTTTCAGCACCTCTGGCGTGAGACCCACACCGGCTCCCATCACCCCAAAAACCTCGCCGGGAATGAAGCCCACCAGGGTCTTCAACGGATCCGGCGTTTCATCCGGCAACAGGGCTGTGCGGTAGCCCGGATCTTGCCCCAGGGTGGCCAGAAAAACCTTGCGGGCATCGGCATAGAACGAATCATCGGCCCAAGCTTCCAGCACCGTCGCCAAGGCCCGCTCGGCAGGATTGGGGGGCAACAGGGGGCGATCGGGATAGGCGCGATCGAGATAGTTCAAAATCGCGGTTGAGTCGGCAATCACCTCGTTGCCATCCTTCAGCAGGGGCACTTGGCGCTGGCCCGACAACCGAAAAACATCAATTTGCCCGACTCCGGGAGTCACTTCAACTTTGCGGTAGTCCAGGCTCTTGTAGTCCAGCGCAAGGCGCACCTTCTCGCAGTAAGCCGACAACTCAAATTGGTACAGTTCCAGCATGGTAGTTTGCGGCGTGGGTTCAAAGAGCCGATCGAATCGTTGCTCCCGTTAGCTCTTGGGCGATCGGGGAGCGTTTGATCGCAGTATAAGGCAAGGGTTTCGCCCTTTGGGGATTTGTCCTTGGTTTGCTGGGGGCGACATGACCCGTTGGGGTTGGTGTTGTGGTCTTAATGAACCCGGCGCAATTTTGGCGCAATTTTAAGGATCATCAGCTTGGGCCAGATCCTGCACTTGCTCGATCGACAAGCCCGTCACCCGGCTGACTGTTTCCGGATCCAGCGTTTTCAGCAGCTCGCGGGCAATTTCCAGTTCTCGCTGCTTTGCACCTAAGGTGATCCCCTCAGCACGCCCTGCCGCTAGCCCTTCGGCCCGTCCTTCAGCTAGTCCTTCCGCAAGACCCTCGTCCCGAGCGCTGAAAATTTGCCCTTGCATGACGCGCAGTCGATCGAGTTCCGCCTCAAAAAAGCGCAACTCCGCCGGAGACAGTTGACTTTCGTTGGCAATGTCCAGGGCTGACTGTAAATCATGATCGCTGGTCAATTCTGGAGGAGCCTGTTGTAACTCCCCAGCCCGTTGCAGGAAAAATAACCAGCGATCGACCAGCCCTTCTAAGTCCACCAAATCCTTACCAAATTTCGGTAATTCCACAAAAATCCAGCGCAATTGCGAGGTGCAAAGGGCGTGGGTTTCTTCATTCAGAATGCTGAACCGGGAAATGGGCAAGGACTGATCCACATCTGGATCGTCGAATAAGATAAAGTCCGTGATGGTGACGGCAATCACGGGCCTCAAATCCCAATAATACTTACCCCGTCCCAGTTGGCTGGCATAGGCTTTGGTGGTGTTATACAAAATTCGCTGTATAAAGGCTTCCACCTTGGCCACCTGCATTTCAATAATCACGGTGGAGCCATCATCAAGCTGAGCTTTCACATCCAAAATGCTCAACTTAAAATCGGGAATTTCCGGTTGCTGATAGGGATCTAAAATTTCCAGATCCTGAATCCGGAGTTGCCCATCATAAATGAGGGCATTGAGCAGGCTTTTCAAGATGGGCCTGCTGTTAGGAGAAGCGAAGATTCGCTTAAAGCCAAAATCCGTTTTTGGGTCAATGAAGCCCATGGTTCACAGGGTGTTTTGCGATCGCTCATTACCAGCCTAAACCAGATGTCTGGGATCTGAATGACCGCTGGGGCAGTAGGTGCTAGGGGGAAACGCAGGATCCCGAGGGGGCGATCGCCTGGCAAGATGGGCTAATCAACAGAACCACCCGCACAGAACCGTTGATTAACCCTCTGTTTCGTTGCACTGAAGTTGGCGCTAGGGTTGCTCTCGGTTGTTGTTCATGGGTTCATCGATGAACCCATGACTGATGGCGATCGACATTCGGTTCAACACCCTGGCCCCCTTTTCCAAACCTCCATGATGTCTGCGATCGCCCGGCTTCGACAGCTTTTGATTGACCCCGAGCCAGCCCGTTGGGTCGATCGGCTCTGGTGGATTGCCAGTATTCTGTTCGGCTTGGGCTATGGCTTGGCTATCTTGCCGGAAGCCTTTGCGGATCCCTATGTGGTGGCCGATGACGGTCGGCAACATTTGTTCTGGATGCTGCGGCTCAGTCACCCGGATGCGTTTCCGGGCGATTGGATTGCGGATTATTTTGAGTCCGTTGCCCCCTGGGGATTTCGAGCCATCTACTGGTTCCCGGAAGTGATGGATTGGGGAGCGGTGACGGCGGCCAAGGGGTGGCCGTTAATTCTCAGTGGCGCGATCGGGGGATTGGCTTGGGCCGTCACGCGAGCCATTTTGCCGGTTCCTTTTGCCGGTTTTGTGGCGGCGCTGCTGTTTCTCCAAAACCTTTGGCTGAAGGACGATTTGGCTTCGGGCACGGCGCGGGCTTTTTTGAATCCCCTGTTTTTGATGGTGCTGTGGGCTTGGGTGAAGCGATCGCCCTGGGGGCTGTGTTTGGCGATCGGGCTGTTGGGGGGTTTTTATCCCCACTATGTTTTGGTGACGGCGGCCATGTTGACCCTGCGTTTAGCGATCGGGGTCTGGCGGCGGGAGGCCCATTGGCGCATTTGGGCGATCGGGTTGGGGGTTTGTGTGGCGGTGTTGCTGCCCTTTGCGGCCAATGCTTCTACCTTTGGCCCCACCATCACCGTTGATCAAGCGCGTCAGTTGCCAGAATTTTTACCCAATGGGCGATCGCGCTTTTTCTATCAAGATTTTGGGCGTTTTTGGCTGTCGGCGGGTCGCAGCGGCATTCAACCGCCCCTGGAGCCGCCTTTGCTGGTTTTGGGGTTGGGCTTGCCCCTGATTTGGCGCTGGCGCGATCGGTTTCCCCTCTGGTCTCAAGTGCGATCGGGCATTGAAGTTCTGCCGTTGTTGACCCTGGCCAGTTTCGGTTGCTTTGGGTTAGCCCATCTGTTGCTGTTTCGGTTGCACTTGCCCAGTCGCTACACCCAACATGGCCTGCGAGCTGTTTTGGCGATCGCCACAGCAATTGTGCTGGTGTTGCTGCTCGATCGGCTTTGGACTTGGGCCCAAGGACAGCGGCGACTCCTGGCTTGGGGTCTCACGCTCGGGGCGATCGGGCTGTTAGTTGCCTATCCGTTGGCCGTGCGCGGGTTCCCGAAAGCGAACTACGTGATCGGCCAGGCACCGGATCTCTATGAAATTTTGTCTGACTATCCAAACAACACGCGCATTGCCACCCTTTCCGGCGAAGCCAGCAACATCCCCACCTTTGCCGGTAAATCCGTTTTGGTGGGGGCCGAATTTGCAATTCCCTACCACTGGGGCTATTACCGCGAGTTTCGATCGCGCGTGGAAACCTTGCTGCTGGCCCAATACAGCCCTGATCTCAACCTATTGCGAGCCGCGATCGCCCAATATCAACCCACTCACTGGTTACTGGATCCGGGCGCGTTCGATCGCGACTATTTGGAAAATAATGACTGGTTACGGCAATACCAACCCGCCTACGGAGAAGCCCGGCGCTGGTTAGCCCGTGGCCAGCGATCGGCGCTGGCTCAACGGGTCGATCGATGCTTGGCAGCTCAATCCCAAGAGGGACTCTTGCTCTTAGATGCCAACTGCTTGGCCCAAACGCTCCCCCCAACGGCCCCAGAATTACCCCCGATCGGGCAATGATGCAGATCTCAGCTCATTGGGCGCAGCAGCCGAGAGACCAAGACGCTAGTAAATTCGCCCCAGAAACCTGTTGCAGAAAGCTTCTAGACAGGTCATAGAAAGCTTCTAGACAAGTTGCAGACAAGGGGCTTAAGCCCCTTGTTCCTCACGATTTCGCAACGGGTAAACAGGGATTTAACCCCCGGCTCCTCACGACTTCGCACCAGCAGGATTGAGACGATCGAGGATCTGTCATCAGATCCTCAGTGCCCTGCCTTAAAACCTAGAACGACGGCTGATGCCGAATCAGGTTCAGAAACTCTTCGCGGGTTTTTTGGTCTTCTTGGAACACACCCACCATGGCACTGGTCACCGTCCAAGAACCCGGCTTTTGTACCCCACGCATCGACATGCACATGTGGGTTCCCTCCATCACCACAGCCACCCCCCGAGGCTCCAGGACTTCTTGGATCGCTTCCGCCACTTGACGGGTCAGGCGTTCTTGCACCTGCAAACGACGGGCATACATTTCCACAATCCGAGCCAACTTGCTCAAGCCCACCACCTTTTGGTTGGGAATGTAAGCCACATGGGCCCGGCCCATGAAGGGCAGCATATGGTGTTCGCAAAGACTGAAGAAGTTGATGTCGCGAACGAGAACCATTTCATTGTGGCCCTCATCAAAAATGGCCCCATTGACCAATGTTTCCAACGACATGTCATAGCCGCTGGTGAGGAAACGCATGGCCTCCGCCACCCGGTGCGGGGTTTTCAGCAGCCCTTCGCGCTCGGGATCTTCACCAACCCCTAACAGAATCGTCCGTACCGCGTCCATCATGTCATCCTTGCTGACTGCTGGAGGCTGGTGCACTTGCGCAGGTTGTCCGTCATGGGTGTTGCGATCGGGACGGGTTAAAAGCCCTTTGCCCTCGTCTTCCGTGGCTGAACTACTGGGATTAACCATCCCATTTGAGATCGCATTAGAGGCGGCGATAGTCATGATTGAAATAATGAGGGAAATCCTTCCAAGAAGAACGCGCAGTGCTCCAAACACTGAGTCTCTGTTAAAAAATGGTAATACTTTTTGGCGGCTGGCGGCGAAACCCGGCCAATTCACGATCCCCGGCGTTTGGATAGCTCAAGGCGATCGATCTGCACGAGTGGGGCGATCGAGTTGATGGATTTCTGAACCAATGGGGCCTGATGAAATCTATAAAAAAAATCTATCAATCCTGTCGATGGATCCAGCGCGGGGAATGGAGAGCCACCGGCTAGGGATTGCGCAAAATCATGGCCAGCAATGTATCAATGACGCGCTGGGGATCCATGGGAACCAAGTGCTTACCGCCCAGCATCTCTTGCGTAATGTTGAAGTGGGCCAAAGCACCAATAAAAACGCGGGCGGTTGCTTCTGGATCGTCAATCTTTAGCTCCGGATGGGCTGCTAAGTAGCTGGTGAGGGCTTCGCAACCGCGCTGGCAAAAATTCCGAATAAACAGTTCGGATAGCTCCGGGAACCGCTCCGACTCGGCCATGATCAGGCGAATGAAGGCCATATGGCCTTCGTCCTGGCCCACCTTGAAAATGAAGAGATTGGCCAAATGCCGCAAAAAGTGGTGTGGGTCAGCCCCCAAGAGGGTTTCGTCAAACATTTCCGGAAACTTGCTGCGGGCCAGCTCTTCCACCAGCGCCCCAAAGAGACTTTCCTTGCTTTGGAAGTGGCTGTAAACCGTTGCTTTGGAAACGCCTGCGGTGGCCGCCACGCGATCCATGCTCGTGCCTGCATAACCTTTGGCCAGGAAGGTTTTCATGGCTCCGTCCAGGATCTGGCGTTTTTTGCTGAGGGGGGCGATTGGGTGCGCAGCCGGAACGAACATGGTCATTACCTACAAAATAGCAACGGAATTGAACAAGGGGGCTGGGCTGCCCTGGTCTCTGCCCAGGATCTTCCTGCCCAGAATTGACAGGATTAATGATTGACGGAACTGATTGACAGAATGGATGCGGTGTAACCGTTAATTCACGGGTGATTCACGGGTAATTCACGGCTGATGTGCGTTGATTTTTGACGGGTTCCAACCCATGGCACTTGCGCAAGGTTTCAACCTTAACTCTCTCCTGGGCAGTCATTAAAGGTTAATGGGCGATCTTCTTGGATTGCATCAGGTGGTCTTGAGCAGCAAAAGACCTCTGTGGTTAAGGGTTTGGAGGGTTTGAGTCAGCAAATCACGACTGGGGATGAATTTCTCATTAATTCCTATTGTACTAAACGGTTTAGTCTAGCTATACTCAAAATTGAACTAGACAGTTCAGTTTGATTACCTGCTATACCTCTCTCACTCCACAGCTCGCTGCACAAGATTCGGAGGGCGACATCGTGACCAGTCCGGTTCCTTGGAAATTGCTCAATCCCCGTCAATGGACTCAAGCGACGATTCCGATCGCCCTGGGAGCGGTGGTCTTGGTGGGTGGGGGAGCGGTGTTGTTGCGCAGCCGGGCAGCGGAAACTCCGGCCCCGGTGGTTACGCCCTTGCCGTCGCCAACGGTGGTGACGGCCCTGGGGCAACTGGAGCCAGCGGGGGAGGTGATTACGCTGGCGGCTCCGCCCTCAAGCACTGATTCGCGAATTGCCCGCCTGTTGGTGGAAGAGGGCGATCGGGTGCGGGCGGGCCAGGTGGTGGCGGTTTTGGATGAGGCGGAACGGTTGGCGGCGGCGGTGGAACGGGCCGATCGCCAGGTGGATTCGGCGGAAGCGGCCCTCGATCGGGTGCGAGCCGGGGCCAAACGGGGCGAACTGAATGCCCAGTCGGCAGAGATTGATCGGGTGCGGGCCCAGCGGGATGGCGATTGGCGCTCCCAACGGGCCACGCTCGATCGACTGCTGGCGGAACGGGATACTCAACTGGCCGCCCAACGGGCCACGATCGCCCGTTTGGAAGCGGAGTTAGCCAACGCCCAGGTGGAAGCCGATCGCTACGCCAGCCTCTATGGCACGGGGGCGATTTCTGCCTCCCAACGGGACAGCAAAACCACCACCTTGGATACGGCCCGTGCTCGGTTGGTGGAAGCGCGGGCTAATTTGGCCCAAATCGACGCTTCCTATCGAGAAAAAGTGGTAGAAGCCCAGGCCAGCCTCGATCGAATCCGGACAACGGGCGTGGCTCAGCTCACCGCCGCTCGGGCCACCCTCGATCGCATTGCGGAGGTGCGCCCCACGGATTTGCGGGTGGCCGAAGCAGACCTGGCCGCTGCGATCGCCGCCGCCAAGCAGGCCCGGGCGGATCTCAACCGCGCCGTCATTCGCGCTCCCCGAGATAGCCAGGTGCTGAAAATCTATGCTCGGCCCGGCGAATTGGTCGGTAGCCAAGGTATTGCCGATTTGGGTCAAACCCAATTCATGGAAGTGGTGGCGGAAGTGTATGACACCGATGCACCGAAGGTTCGCGTGGGGCAAACGGCCACCATCACGAGTGATGCATTTTCCGGTGAACTGCGAGGAGCGGTGGTGCGATCGGGGTTGCAGGTGCGCAAACAAACCACCCGCGATGTTGATCCCTCTGCCAATTTGGATGAGCGTGTGGTGGAAGTGCGAATTCGGCTGGAGCCAACCGACGGCCAGCGGGTGGCCAATCTGACCAATTTGCAAGTGAAAGCCACCATCGACCTGAAATCTCTGCCCCAGCCTTAGCCCCAGTTTTGGCCTCAGTCTTGATCGATCGGGCTGCCTAGCACGCCCTGATCTGCAATTTTCGCTCGCCGTTGGCAGCCGGGTTGCCCCAATCGCTGCCCGCGCTGCCTGAGAACCCTTCGGGATGGATGCCCATCATGCTCGATCGCCTCACTCGCTCTGCCGACTCAGCCCCTGAATCCCTGGCTCCCGGCACGGCTGACTTGGGAGCTGCCCCCCAACCTCGCCCCAATCCCGAAACCAAGACGACCCCCGCTTGGGTTGCGGCCCTGCAACGTCGCATTCCCCTCGGTTGGCTACAGCTTCGGCACGATCGGGGACGGCTACTGACGGCCTTGGCGGGCATTGCCTTTGCGGACTTGGCGATTTTTATGCAACTGGGGTTCCAAAATGCCCTTTATGACAGCAACACCCGGCTGAACCGGGCCATCACCGCCGATGTGGTGTTGATCAGCGCCCAGGCCCGCAACCTGATTGGCCTATCCAGCTTTGCCCGTCGTCGTCTGTTTCAAGCGGAAGCGATCCCCGGCGTGGCCAATGCGGATCCCCTCTATGCCACGATTAGCAACTGGAAAAATCCCGAAACCCGCAAGGAAAAACAAATCCTGATTTTGGGAACCAATCCCGATCGCCCGGCCTTTGATTTCCCGGAAATTCAACAGCATCAAAATGATCTGAAGTTGCAAGATCGCTATCTGTTCGATCGGGCAGCCCGGGGGGAATATCAAAAAACCATTGCCCAGCTCGATCAGGGCCAACCCGTGCAGACCGACCTCGATCGCAAACGAATTGAGGTCATTGGTACTTACAAAGTGGGCGCGTCCTTCGCCGCCGACGGCAGCATTCTCACCAGCGATCGCAACTTTTTGCGGGCCTTTCCCCGGCGGGATCCTGGCAGCGTCAGCATCGGCCTAATTTACCTGGAACCGGGAGCCGATCCCGTCACCGTGCGCACCCAACTGCAAGCCGCCTTGCCGAACGATGTGAACGTGCTGACCAAAGCGGAATTTGTGCAATTTGAAAAGGACTACTGGGCCAAAAACACCGCCATTGGGTTCATCTTCAGCTTTGGTGTGGCCCTGGGGTTTGGCATTGGCGTAATCATCGTTTACCAAGTGCTTTCCACCGATGTCAACGACCACATTCGGGAATATGCCACCCTCAAGGCCATGGGCTATCGCCACCGCTATTTCATTGGCGTGATTTTGGAAGAAGCGCTGATCTTGGCCATTGTTGGGTTTGTGCCCAGCTTGGCCGTGTCCGCTGGTTTATATGCCCTGACCCGTAATGCTACCAACTTGCCCATGTTCATGACCTTGGGGCGGGCGCTGTTGGTGTTGATGGTCACCTTCGTAATGTGCTGTTTGTCGGGGGCGATCGCCTCGCGGCGTTTGCAATCGGCGGATCCGGCAGACATGTTCTAGGTGCGGCAACCCGTGCGGCAACCGGCACGGCAACCCGTGTGGCAATTTCAGACAGGCAAACCAACCACCATGACTCACCCCATCCTCAACCAAGCCGCCACGGGACAGCCAAACGGAGCGATCGGCAGGCTGAACACAGCGATCGACAGCGTGCCCGAAGCCGACTGGGCCATTGAAATTGCCAATCTCAATCACTGGTTTGGTCACGGAGACCTGAAAAAACAAGTCCTCTTTGAGATTAATTTGCAAATTCGGCGCGGGGAAATTGTGTTGGTGACGGGCCCTTCCGGTTCCGGCAAAACCACGCTGCTGACGCTGATTGGCGGTTTGCGTTCCGTCCAGGAAGGACACCTGAGCGTGTTGGGGCGAGAACTCCACGGGGCCAGCTCCGAAGAATTGGTCTTGGCGCGACGATACAATGGCTATATCTTCCAAGCACACAACTTGCACCGCAGTCTGACCGCTGCCCAAAACGTGCAAATGAGTTTGGCCCTGCATGTGGGTTGGAGTGTTCAGGAGATGCGATCGCGCGCGATCGAGATGCTAGGACTTGTGGGTTTGGGTCATCGCACGGATTACTATCCCGATGATTTATCCGGTGGGCAAAAGCAACGGGTGGCGATCGCCCGCGCCCTTGCCAGCCATCCCAAAATTGTGTTGGCCGACGAGCCAACCGCCGCCCTCGACAGTCAATCTGGCCGGGAAGTGGTTAACCTCATGCAAGGTCTCGCCAAGCAGCAGGGTTGCACAATTTTGATGGTGACCCATGACAATCGCATTCTTGATATTGCCGATCGCCTCGTTTCCGTTGAAGATGGACGGCTTGTTTCCACGCCCCGATCTGCCTAGCTCGATCCGAACTAGCCTGCTCTGACCTAGCTCGATCTGAACTAGCCCGATCTCCATGAGCCTGATTGGCATGAGCCTGATTGGCACGAGTCTGATCGATTCGCCCAGCCGTTATCCACCCTCACCGGCCATTCAGCCATTCGCCCCGATCGCCAGTTGCTCCGATCAGTGGAATCGATGATCTCGATCGTTGCACCCAAGTTGGGTTGATGCAACTATCACCCCACCATCGTCTGAACCATCTTCTATGGTCAAAGTCGGCCAAACTTCGTGATCCATCTGCTGTGCCGCGAGTCAACCGGGTTTCCAACCCCTCCAAGGCTCGCCCACTCGGCATTATTGAGGTTGTCTCCGCCTAGGCGCAAAATTGGTGGCTTAAAGTCCGGCTTTTGCGGATTTCGAACGAAAAAGCAATTATTCGACCCGTGACCCCCCGGATCGGGTCGGCCGAATAAGCCTACGATCACGGATACCCATTCACCAGTAACCGATTTACCAGTAACCGACCACCGATCGCTAACAACTGGTCACAGGTCCACCGAGCACGCGCCAGTGATCGTTGACAATCGCTAACAGACAATCGCTAACAACTGATCACAGACAACCGATCGCCCGCAGTGATCGATTTATGCTTGGGGTAAGTCAAAGATCGAGGGCGATCGTCACCCACCTGAATCAGCCATTGCCAATTATTGAGGGTACGAGGATACGCAGAGTTGATGTTGAGGCAAACATCAGGGATTTCTAGACTGAGGGCGTTGCTGACAACGATCAATGCCAAGCAGCTCTCGGGTGTTCTGTCGCTTACCGACACCAAGCACACCTGGTTGCTCCCGTTTTACCGTGGCAAACTCGGTTATCCCACCTGCGAAATTCACCGCGTTCGTCGCTGGAGCCGCGCCATCAAACGCAGTTGCCCGCAATTTCGCCCCAGCCGAATTCGGATTGAATTTGCCAGCCCTTCAGAATTGCGTTTTTGGGAACAGCTCACCCTGGCCCGTGGCCTGAAAGCCGAAGAAATTAACCCAGAGCAAGCTCGCGATATTGTTTGCACGGCGGCCAAGGAAATGCTCTTTACGGCGGCCAGCATGATGGAGCCGCAGTTTAATTGGCAGCCCTTTCCCCTGTTGGATCATGACACTGGATCCCAGGTGACTTTGGAACAATGCGAAGTCCAGTCTTTGATGCAGGTGGCAGAGCAACTTTGGCAGCGCTGGCAACTGCTGGGTTTGGATTTGGACTATAGCAATCGTGCGCCGATGTTGAAAGATTCGTCGGCTTTGAATACCAAAATTCAAGAACAAACGGAAAGCACATCTTTTTATAGTTTGCAGCCGCTGTTTAATGGTCAGCGAACCTTTTGGGATATTGATGTTAAGCTGCAACAATCTTCGATGGTGGCCATTCGCATTTTGCGCTATTTCTTGCAACAAAATGCGGTGGAATTTCGGAGCTTGCCAGATTTACCCAATCCCCTTTCGGGCTTGCTGGAACCAACGGCGGGAGCGCTGGTGGCCTGCATTGATGACAGTATGGTGATTTGTCGGTCTTTAGAAAATATTGTGACCCATGCGGGTTATCGGTTTGTGTCAACGCAGGATCCGGTGCAGGCGATTCCGTTGTTGCGCAAACACCGGCCGGATTTCATCTTTTTGGATTTGAATATGCCGGTGGTGAATGGGTATGAGATTTGTACTCAGATTCGCCGTTTGGAAGGGTTTCGCGATACGCCGGTCACAATTTTGACGGGCCAAGATGGGCTGGTCGATCGCGTGCGGGCCAAGTTGGTTGGTTCTACGGACTTTTTGCCCAAACCGCCTCGCAAGGAAAAGATTGTGGCTCTGTTGGAAAAATATTTGGGCGATCGCGGTGGCGCGGGAACTGCGAAGTCCCCGTCTCCATTGAGAAACTAGACCTCTTGCCCCAATCAAAACCCTCACCCTAAATCCCTCTCCCAAGTCGGGAGAGGGACTTGACGACTGATAACGAAATCGCTGTTATTCCTTAAAACCCAGATCACCCAACCAGGCCACCAGAGAAGGCTATTGGGCGGGAATTCCCAAGCATTCGCGGACAGTAACCACTGGCATGTCCAGCAGGTATTCAGCGGGCCAGTTGTCAGGATCGAAGGTGTCGGCGGCCGCTTGGCCGCGACGATAGGCGGCCTGGACTCGATCGCGCCATGGGCCGGTCAATTGTCCCGATCGCCCCAATCGCCGTAACAGACCCGCCACGATCGGCAGATGGAGATGGCGGAATTTGCAGCCCAACAGAAACGCTTGCACTTCCAATTCTCCCCAATCGTCGGTGTCATAGCCGGTCAGCACATGGATCGCATCATGCAATTGCTTGCGACGGGGGCCGCTGGTGAGCAAGGGATAGCCATTGCGGGTGACTAACTCAATCCATTCCCGGCCGAGGCTCTGGGGCGGGCAGGCTTGCAACTGTTCGCGGGTGACCACGGGCGGCTGGCTCAGCCCCAGGCGATCGGACAGGCGATCGATCCACTGAAACAGGGCTTCCGCCGAAAACAGTTGACCCGAAAATTGGAGAGAAGGGAGTTTCTGCATGGTGTTGGAGCGCTGATGGTGTTGAGGTGCTGAACTCCTTCAGGATGGCAACTCCGTTTGACGATGCTGTGGCGATCGGCTGGCGTTGGCTTGGCGAATGGGCTACGAACGCACTACGAATGCGCTGTGAATAATCTGTGAATGCACGGTGAGTAATTTGCGAATGCACGGCGAATGATCTGCGAACCGCCCAAAAAGACCACAGCTTTTCTACACTGAAGGGGTTGGGGGCTGTGGATGGCCCGGCTCGATCGCGCCCTTGGGCTGATCGATTATTTGCTTTCAAGTTCTATTTCTCGCCAGCCTATGACCGCTCACAGCACTAGCCCACGGATTGTGATTTTGGGAGGGGGCTTTGGGGGTTTGTATGCGGCCCTCCGCCTTGATCGCTTGGATTGGGGGGATCATCGCCCGGAAATTCTGTTGGTTGATCGGGGCGATCGATTCGTGTTTTTGCCCTTGCTGTATGAGCTGATGACCGGCGAGCTGCAATCTTGGGAGGTGGCCCCGCCCTTTGCAGAGTTGCTGGCCGGAACCCAAGTGCGGTTTGTGCAAGGAACCGTGGAGGCGATCGACCTTCAACAGCGGCAAGTGAGCCTCAGCCCTGTCTTCGGCCAACCACAAACCTTGACCTACGATCGGTTGGTGTTGGCCCTGGGCTGCGAAACGCCGATGGACTGGATTCCCGGCGCGGCGGAACATGCCCTGCCCTTCCGGTCGATCGCCGATGCCTATCGGTTGGAAGATCGGCTGCGGGCCCTGGAAGCAACCGATCGCGACAAAATTCGAGTGGCGGTCGTTGGTGGCGGCTACAGCGGTGTGGAACTGGCTTGCAAACTTGCCGATCGGCTTCAGGATCGAGGGCGGTTGCGGCTGATCGAACAAAGCGATCAAATTCTGCGCAATTCGCCCAACTTTAACCGCCAAGCGGCTGACAAGGCCTTAGAACAGCGCGGTATTTGGATTGATTGGGAAACCAGCGTGCGCGACATCGGCCCCAATCGCATCATGCTCGACTATCGCGGCCGCCTAGAAGATATTCCCGTGGAGCTGACCATTTGGACGGTGGGGAACCGAGTGCCTGAGCTGATTCGAGGGTTGCCCCTGCCCAAAAATGGTCGTGATCAACTGCTGGTGGAACCCACCCTCCAGGCGATCGACCATCCCGAAATTTTCGCCCTCGGGGACATTGCCGAAATGCGCGATGCCAACGATCCCCAAGGCAGTCCCGTGCCCAGCACCGGCCAAGCGGCCTTGCAAGCGGGGGACTATGTGGGCTGGAATCTTTGGGCTTCCTTGTGCGATCGGCCCCTGCTGCCGTTCCGATATCAGCATTTGGGCGAAATGTTGGCCCTCGGCAACACCAGCGCCACCCTCACCGGCCTGGGGGTGCAATTGGATGGGCCCCTGGCCTATGCCCTGCGGCGACTAGTGTATTTGTACCGAATGCCCACCCTAGAACATCAAATTAAGGTGGGCTTGAACTGGATGACTAAGCCCCTGCTTGATCGCCTGGCCGAACTCAATCCCGATCAGCGCTGAGGAACCAGTGACCAAAAGAAACAAGGAAATTGCAAGGATAGTGGTAGCCCAAACTAGCCGCTCTCCAAACTAGCTACCCAAGAAAGTTGTGCTGACCAACACATCGCTAGCATCCAGATCAACCCCTGCCACGATCGCCATCAGGTCAGCCCCACCCGTCAGAAACGGAGACCGGGCATAAACATAAACACCATCCGGAGCGCTGACAAATTCAGTGCCTGACACATTAAAGCCAGGATCTCCCTGCTTAGTTCCTAAAATTAAGCGATCCTTGCCCGGTTCAAAATTCTGAATGCGCACAAAATCTGAATTGCCAGCAGCGGTGTAAAAGGGGCTGTAGTTGATGCCAAATCGGGTGGTGAGTTGGCGGCCCACTTCAAAGGAATCCACACCGGGCCCGCCCGTCAATGTATCCAGTTCATTGGCTCCCAAGGAGAGATATTCTCGGCATTGTCCACCGGTTAACGTGCCACCTGCAAAGCATCGTCCCGCATCCATTTCGACCCCCGTGAGCGTATCGAGGGCCCCATTGCCCACCACCAAATCATTACCTTTGGTTCCCGAAAATGTGGCCACTCGCCCTTCAACGCGGCCCGATTGATTGAAGTGATCCCAGCCGGATAAAAACGCCGCGCCGTTGTCCCTGGCCGCTTTCACATCGGGATAGGCTTGAAAATAGTCAAAGTCAAAAAAGGTTGAGGGGGCACGCTGTTCGCTACGCCCAAACCGCACGTAATGTTCTAATCCGGAAGTAAAGGTTTTTTGGGCGACAGCGTTGTTTACATCCGAGAACCGTTTGCGATACCACTGCTCATCAAATGCGCGGGGAAACAGGCTGCGACCTTCCGATTCTCCTGACTGGAAATAGTGCTGCAAACCGGAGGCCAAACCACCCGATCGAATGGCTGCATCCACGTCGGGATAGGCTTGACGATAGGCCAATTCCCGATCGGGTTGGCTATAGAACCGGCTGATGGCTGTGCGCCCTTCCCGCATCCCTGAATTCAGGAAATGTTGCAAACCGCTGACCTGTTGACGATTGCGAACGGCCGCTGCCACGTCGGGATAGGCTGCCAGATAAAAGGATTCATCAAACAAGCTATTCAAGGCTGTCATTGAGTTGAGTCCTGACTAGGGTTAATGGGCAAGCGAAACTGGCTCCCGACCAATGGGGGGAGCAGTTTCAAATTTCAAAGAACAGACAAATCGATCGCGCAAGCTAATCGCGCAATCTTTTGACTATTCAAGATCAAGGTCACAAGTTTGTGTTCACAAGCTTTTGCTCACAAGTTTTTATTTACAAACAAGATCGAAAGACGCTGTGTGTAAATAAAAACCGGCTGTGAACAGGGGCCAGAATTTCGTGATTCGATATTTCGCTCAGAACAAGCTTGTCCAAACTTGTCCAAAAAACGCTCTCTATCCAGATCCCAAGAGAAACTCTGTTTTAGCATCTGCCATAGAGCCAATCCTTATTTCAGCCAAATCTTTTAATCTATTTTGACCTGGTGAACATTGCGATTGAATTCATAACACCCTGACTGGTGTGAGGCTTGTAGAAGTTCCATGATCGCGACAAGATTTGAGCTTGGCGCTAGAATATTTACATAAATTTACAATCGCTCCCTAAATCTAGCCCCATGACTGCCGTGAATCTCCCGATCGCCCCGAATCTTGACCGCCGTGCTCAGTTGGCGGCGGCCGATGCACCCCCCAGCCAGTTTTGGCAGTGGCGCGATCAAGCGATTCACTACGTGCGATCGGGAACGGGCCATCCCCAGCAACCGCCCATTCTGTTGGTGCATGGGTTTGGAGCTTCGACGGATCATTGGCGCAAAAACCTTGCGGATCTTCAGCAAGACTTTGAAGTCTGGGCGATCGACCTGTTGGGCTTTGGGCGATCGGCTAAGCCCGATTGGGTTTACAGCGGTCAACTGTGGCAAGCGCAGCTACAGGAATTCATTCAGCAGGTGATTGGTCAGCCGGTTGTGATCGCCGGGAATTCCTTGGGGGGCTATGCATCCCTTTGCGTGGCTGCCAATCATCCCGAATCGGTTTGTGGGGTTGCCCTCTTGAACAGTGCGGGCCCTTTCACGGAAACCACAACCCAAACTCAGCCCAATGGGTTCCAAAAACTGGTTCGATCGCTGGTGCGGAATGTGCTGTTGCAGCCGTTGCCCAGCTATTTACTATTCCAAAATGCCAGACGCAAATCCACCATTCGCAAAACCCTGCAAAAGGTGTATTTAGATCAAACCGCCGTGACCGATCGCCTGGTGGAAGAAATTTATCGCCCTTCTTGCGATCCGGGAGCCGTGAAAGTGTTCGCTTCGGTGTTTAAATCCCCTCGGGGTGAAAACGTTGATCAACTCCTGGGCAAGTTGCAATCTCCCTTGCTGTTGCTGTGGGGCGAAGGAGATCCTTGGATGCAAACCAGGGCGCGATCGGCTCAGTTTCATCAATACTTCGATCAGATCACGGAGCACTTTTTAAATGCGGGCCATTGTCCCCATGATGAAGTGCCGGATCTGGTGGATGATTATTTGCGTAATTGGATTCAATCCCAAGTCCAAAAACGAGAATAGCACCCAGGCGATGGACTGCTTCTGTTCTCCTCTCATACGTTGATCCTTAGCGGATTCGGTCTCAACACTGCCATGATTCACACAGGATTCATGAAGGTTGAAAATTGCTGTTTCAGCAACTTAAACCGAAATTCCCTGGATAATTAAGCTGGGGAGAAATGAGCGTCTCAGCAGGGTGCTATTGCTCGATCTTGAACGAAAAACAGCGTTTTGCAATCAAATTATTTGCAATTGACTCTTCAACAGGAGTCGTTAGGAGGCTGTTTCGGAGCTGAAGCTCTCTCGCTTCATGTTGTTAATCTACCATCGAGTTTTTGAGGATAGTCTCTGTTGCAATCAATGTTTACTCATTCGTTGAGTAATGGCTGATGAATATAACAGCCTTGTATCAGAAATGCGGCGAGCTGCTATTTCAGGTAACGGCTCTTGAATTTATGTTTTAAATTTATGCGACCACTTGCCTGGGGATCTGTCAGTATGTTTAAGAAATGGCGATCCCAACGCTGAAAGCCCTGCTACGTCCTTGGACGGGGATCGCAGGGCCGTGAAGCGTCTCCGGTTTTTCCGTATAGTTGCTGAAAGCGCCACCCCATCTTTGGGCCCAAGGGCGATCGCCTGTTTCGCCCATTGTTCGGCCGGGATTGGGGCCGGGTTGATGGTTGGTTCGTTGGTTTGTTGGTTTGTTGGTTGATTGAATGAATTTCTGTTTGACTACGTTCTTTAAATGACGCTGTTATGACTGCCACGCCTGACCAAATTCGCGAGTTGCTGCATTCTGAGAATTTGAGCGATCGCCTGCGGGCGGTGAATGATATTCGTGCCCTACCGCCGGATCAAGGATTTGCGCTGATTCAACTGGCGATCGGGGATGCCAACACCCGAGTTCGCTATGCGGCGGTGAGCCAGTTTGACAGCCTGGGCGGGCAAGATCCCGATCGATCGCTGGAGCTGTTGCGGGGGTTGCTGTCGGATCCGGAACCGGACGTGCAGGCCGCGGCGGCCGACTGCCTCGGTGGCTTGAAGCTGACGGCGGCCTACGAAGACTTGGTGGCCTTGTATCAATCCAGCGGGGAATGGCTGGTGCGCTTCAGCATCCTTTCGGCCCTGGGAGAATTGGGCGACCTGCGGGCGGTGGATGTGCTGCTGTCGGCCTTGGCTTCGGACAACGAGTTGGAGCGGCTGGCGGCCATTGGGGCCCTGGGCGAGTTGGCGGACGATCGCGCCTTGCCCCATCTGTTACCGTTTATGGACAGCAGCGATTGGCAGGTGCGCCACCGGCTAGCCCTCACCTTGGGGCAATTCGATGCACCCCAGGCCCGGGCAGCGTTGGAGACCCTCAGCCAAGATGCGATCGCCCAGGTATCCGAAGCGGCGGCGGCCCAACTGGGTTGATGGGCGGCCGGGCGGCGGCGAATGGGCGGCTGACTGGCGGTCAGTTCTTTAGTATCGGTGCGGTACAATCGCCCCGTAGCATCGCCGGTCGATGGGGCCCTGGGCCTCGTTAGTTTCCGACTTTGAGCTTGGAGATTTGAATGCCGCTCGATCGCGCTTTCAACGCTGGTTTTACGCTGTTCCTGAGCCTAATTGTGGAGGCACTGCCCTTCCTGCTCATGGGAGTGGTGTTTTCGAGCGCGCTGTTATTGTTCATTGACGAAGGGCGCTTAATTTCCCTGCTGCCGCGCCATCCCGTTTTGGGGGCCTTGGCGGGCAGCGTGATGGGATTCTGCTTTCCGGTCTGTGAATGTGGCAATGTGCCCGTGGCGCGGCGGCTGTTGTTGCAGGGAATTCCGGCCCCGGTGGCGGTGGGGTTCTTGCTGGCTGCGCCCACGGCCAATCCGGTGGCCATTTGGGCCACTTGGACGGCCTTTCGCGATCGACCCGAATTGGTGGTGTTTCGGGTTTTGGCGGCCTTGCTGATTGCGGTGATTGTGGGCTGTGTGTTTGGGGCCCAAAAGGATTTACGACCTTTTCTGAATCCGGGTTTGGCCCGTTCCATGCTGCGATCGCGCGAGCTAACGGGCATTGAGCGAGTGGCCCAGGAGCGGGGCTTGCTCACCTCGGGAACCTACTGGCCAGGGGTGACCACGGGCAAACCGCTGGAGTCTTCGTTGGCCACGATGCAGTCCTTAGCGGTGGATCGATCGCGCGAGCGCATGAGTGGAGCCGAGCGCTGGCGATTGTTTTTGGAGAACGTGGTGCGGGAGCTGCGAGAATTGGGCGGCGTGTTGATTTTGGGCAGTGCGATCGCGGCGGTGGTGCAGGTGGCCGTGCCGCGCGAGGTGGTGCTCAGTTTGGGACAAGGGCCCGTCACCTCAATCATCGCCATGATGGTGTTGGCGGCGGTGATCTCCATTTGTTCCACTGTGGATTCCTTCTTTGCCCTTTCCTTTTCGGGTGCGTTCACCAGCGGTTCTTTGCTGTCCTTTTTGGTATTTGGCCCCATCATTGACCTGAAGGCAATCGGGCTGCTGCTGTCCATTTTTCGGCCCCGCGCGGTGCTGTATATGTTCGTGCTGGCGGCCCAGTTGGCGTTTTTTGTGGGGCTGTTTATGAATTTCCAAACGGGGTGGTAGTGGGGTGACGCGGCGATCGAAGCGATCGGCAAGCCGAGGGTTCAGCCGTTGGTTTGCCCCGGGGATTGCCCTGGGTTTGGCCCTTTTTTTGGGGTTCATGGCTTGGTTAGGTTGGCCGTCCATGGCCCAGGCGGGCCCCCTGCTGGATCGGGTCAATGCTTTTCCCTATTGGGTCACCAAGCCCCCTACCAAACCCGCCGCCGGAGACTTGATCTATCCCCCGTGGATGGCGGGTGATTGGCAGGTCACCAGTACGTTGCTGGAGTTGTCGGCTCCGTTCGCGCCGGAAATTGTGACTCCCGGTTTTGAGAGCAATCGATCGCTCCTGGGACAGCCCGTGAGCTTTGCGGTGCGATTTGGCCCCCAAACCATTGCGCCGGCCCTGAGTGCCTTTCCCCTACGGAAATATCAACCGCCCGATCGGGCCCCGATTGTGGCCGATCGCGCCTTGAACGGTTTGAATATTGCCGCTGCTTACCTGGGACGAGGGGCTATTGCTGGGGTGGTGGCGGATCCGGGCAATCCCAACGAGCAGATTTTGAAGTTGGCTAATCAGCGGGCCTTGGTTTCCACCGTGACCGATCGAGCCAGCGAAACACTGAGTGATCGGCGGTTTCTGGCCACGGAAGTGATTGTGCAGTCCTTTCAAAACGAGGGGACTCAGCAAGGGCGATCGGTCTATGCCAACGCGGTGGAAACCACCACGGATTATCGCCGCACTGCCCCGGACGCGATCGAAGCCGATCAGTTCACGGCCGTTTATCTGGCCCCGCGCGATCGCTATGCCTCCGTGACCCGCAACCGCCCCGTGGCCCTCTACCATTACCGATTGACCCTCCAGGCGATCGCCCCTGAGGTGAATCCACCACCGTAACCGTCGCCGCCTTAACTAAAGGAACGCAAAAAATTCGCCTATAATCGGTCTGAAATTTGGATTTGGGGCTGTGGCTCAGATGGATAGAGCAAGCGCCTCCTAAGCGCTAGGTCGCGGGTTCGAATCCCGCCAGTCCCGTGTTTGTGGGGCCCCGTGGGGCCCGTTGCCCCTTGAGTCGCCCGTTGCCATGACCCCTTCCACCAGCGATCGGCCCCAAATGACCGAAACCCTGCCTGCTCGGCCCCTGCTGCAAGCCAAGCAACTTTGCAAAAGCTTCGGGGGCCTGAAAGCCGTGAAGGGAGCCAACATTGAGGTGCGATCGGGCAGTATTACCGGCCTGATTGGCCCCAACGGCGCGGGCAAAACCACCCTCTTTAACCTGCTCTCTAACTTCATTCCCTCCGATAGTGGTGAAGTGTTTTTGGATGGGCAACCCATTCACAATCTGTCGCCCCACCAAATCGCCCGCCAGGGGATGGTGCGAACCTTTCAGGTGGCGCGGGTGCTTTCCCGGTTGTCGGTGCTGGAGAACATGATTTTGGCAGCCCAAGACCAACGGGGCGAACGGTTTTGGGAAGTTTGGACCCAAAGCAGCCGCATCCGTCGCCAGCAGCGGGACTTGGAATTGCGAGCCATGGAACTGTTGGAGGCGATCGGCCTGGCCCACATGGCGCGGGAATATGCCGGTTCCCTGTCCGGTGGGCAGCGCAAACTGCTGGAAATGGGACGGGCCCTGATGGTGCAACCCAAGTTGGTGTTGCTGGATGAGCCAGCGGCCGGCGTGAATCCAGCCCTGATTGAGCAAATCTGCGATCGAATCCAAACCTGGAATCGGGAAGGACTGACCTTCCTGATTGTGGAACACAACATGGATGTGATTATGTCCCTGTGCGATCGGGTGTGGGTTTTGGCGGATGGTCAAAATTTAGCGGATGGCTCCCCGGACATGATCCAAGCGGATCCAAGGGTTTTGGAAGCCTATTTGGGGCAAGCCGCATGAGCCGGGCAGCTCGCTGGATGAGCGTTGGCTTGGGGGCGATCGGGCTGGGGTTTGGCCTGGCCTGGCCCTCGGGGGCCCACCAGGTGAAGACGGGAGCCGACGTGGCGGCCCTGTTTCACTTGGAACCCGACCACAATCCCCGATCGGGCGAGCCGGCCACCGTTTGGTTTAGCCTCACTCGCAAAGGCGGCGCAACGATCCCCCTCGATCGCTGCAACTGCCAACTCACCATCAGCCCTCGCTTGCAAAGTCCGACAGCCCCCCAACCCTGGCAACCGCCCCTCACACCCAAGGCCGCCGAAGGGTTTCAAAACATGCCCGGCGCAACCACCGTGTTTCCGGCAGCGGGGGCCTATGATTTGGTGTTGAAAGGTCAGCCGAAACAACCGGGCGACTTCCAACCCTTTGAGTTTCGATACGAAACCACCGTGCTGGCCGGAGCTGCCCCCACGGACAGTCCCGCTCCCGTGGCCGCTGCGATCGCCTCACCAGTGGCCGCCACCGCTGAAACGACCACCGAGACCCCATGGCATTCTGGGGAACTGGTGTGGTTGGGTGTGGGTGGCGTGGGTTTGGGATTTTTGGGACTTTGGGCAATCACCCGATCGCGCCGTTAGCCGAGTTAATCGAGTGAACCGAGTGAACCAAGTTACAGCCTTTACCTAAAATAATTGGCACGCCATATCGCAGATGCTTATGAAGCAACGGTGAAGCAACGGTTTAGTGGGCATTGCCCACCCTACAGGCTACTGAGTTAGCCAAGTTAACTAAAAAAAATTTGCTCGAAAGTCGATTCGTTCAACTGGCTTATTGTGACCTTTAGTATCGCTTTGATTATGGCTTCGTAAAGTTAGCAAACCGAGAGGTTGCAAAGCATTTCAATTCGCTACAAGTTAGTGATGTTTGACCGGCTTTTTCTAGTTGCGTCAAGGGATCGAGTTAGGCTGGCCTTAAGCAAGCACCGTTAGGACTCAACGAGCGTTATGAGCGAATTTCTAGACTTCCTGAAGCATCAGTATGCCTACGTGGCGATCGGGGAATTTCGGCCGGGCAAATTTGCCGAAGCTCAACAACTGTTTGAAGCGGCAGTTTCCACCTACAAACAGGGTTTTGAAGGGGCTTATTTGCTGCAAGAGACCAACAGCGATCGCGGCATTGCGGTGATCTTTTGGGACAATATTGATGATATGGATGCCAATCGCAATGAAGCTTGCGAGGCAATTTTTGCCAAAATGGCTCACCTTTTCCTGAAACCGCCGGTCACGAATTTCTACGAAGTGTGCAGCAAAGTTGATCCCAAACCGGCTGATCGCCCCCTGGCTTCGGTTTAGGTCACTGATAAACGGTGCAGCATTCGGGGCAGAGGCGCGATCGGGATGGATGAATGGCAACGGGCGCGATCACTCTTTCAAACCCTGTGGGGCTACGATGGATTTCGCGGACCCCAGGGCGACATCATCCAAACCATTTTGCAAGGACGGGATCTGTGGGCCCTGTTGCCAACGGGAACCGGTAAATCCTTGTGCTTTCAATTGCCGGCCCTGTTGCGATCGGGCTTGACTGTGGTGGTGTCGCCCCTGGTGTCGCTGATGGATCGGCAAGTGGCAGACCTGCGGGCCAAGGGATTGCCGGCCGCCACCCTGCATAGTGAAGTGCCTCGATCGCAACAAAAAGAGGTGCTCGATCGCTTGGAGCGGGGCCAGTTGCGATTGCTGTATCTGTCGCCCGAAACCCTGTTCAGCCAGCGAGTTTGGTCAAGGTTGTTGCGGTTAGCTCCCCAAATTCAGGGCCTGGCGATCGATGAGGCCCATTGCTTGGCCCAGTGGGGCGAAACCTTTCGGCCCGCCTACCGCCGTTTAGGGATCGCCCGCCAAACCCTGGAAGCAGCGGCCCAAAAGCCAATCCCGATCGCCGCGTTCACGGCCACCGCCACCCCCACCGATCGGGCCATCATTGCCCAAGTGCTGGGGTTGCGGAACCCAGCCTGGTTTGAGCAATCCCCCTATCGAGCCAACCTGCGATTACAGGTGCAGCGCTGTTGGGTTCCCGCCCAGCGTCAGTGGCGTTTGCGGCGGTGGTTACGCGATCGCCCCGGCCAAGGGGGCTTGATTTTTGCCCGCAGCCGCCAAACCTGCGAAGACCTGGCCCGGAATTTGCGCGATCGGGGCTACCAGACAGCCGCGTATCATGCCGGGTTGCCACCGCCTGATCGCCGCCGGTTGGAAGCTCAGTGGGTGGGGGGTAAGTTGCCCTTTTTGGTCTGCACCAGCGCCTTTGGCATGGGGATCGATCGCCCCGATGTGCGCTGGATTGTTCATTGGCATCGACCGCTGATCCCGGCGGAATATGTGCAGGAAATTGGTCGCGCCGGTCGGGATGGGCAACCGGCCGATATTTTGCTGTTGGTCAGTGAACCTACCGGCTGGCTGGACAGCACCGATCGACGGCTCGATCGCCACTTTCAGCAACAAACCCGCCAACAAATTCAAAATTTGGGACTTGTGGCCCGACGGTTGCCCCAGGAAGGCGCGATCGCTGAAATTGCCGATCAGTTTACTGAAGGGGCGATCGCCCTCAGTTGGCTCCATGCCCTCGGTCAACTGGACTGGCTCGACCCGTTCCACTACCAATTGTCGGGGCAATGGTCAGCGGCGATCGCCCGCCAAGCTCGCATGGGTCGATCGGTTGAGCTTTCGATGCGTCGCTACGGAGGCGATCGGGGTTGTCGATGGCGTTTTCTGTTGCAAGCGTTGGGGTTACCGCCCAAGTCGGCTAACTGGCGCTGTGGTCAGTGCGATCGATGCCGCCACACCGGTCAGCGGTGATCCCTGGGTGGTATTCAGCCAATCTGGATCAAGAACTGGCCCCAGCAAATGCCAGCAAAAACCGTAAAAGGGCGGCCCCAACGGGTCGCCCTTTTACAAATGAGCACTAGTGCATTCCCATCAAGGGCTGGAACTGAGCTGAACTAAACCCGATCGCGATCAAGCCGATCTCGTCTTGATCGCGTTCGACTCAGAGTTACTCAGCCCCTTGACCCACCAGCTCGCGGGTTTCAGCGGGTGGCGCACCGGCCGTCACGTCCACCTTCACGTTGCGGTCTTCGTCGAGGTCGATCGTGGCCGTGTCGCCGTCCTTGATCCGGCCGGAGAGGATTTCCTCCGCCAGCACGTCTTCCAGCAGGCGCATAATTGCCCGACGCAGTGGCCGCGCCCCGTAGCTGGGGTTGAAGCCCTCTTCGATCAACCGTTCGCGGAACTTGTCGGTTACCGCCAGGGTGATGCCGCGCTCGGTCAAGCGGGCAAACACTTCCTTGAGCAGGATTTCGGCGATTTCCTTCACCTCGTCCTTGCTCAGTTGGCGGAAGACGATGATTTCGTCCAGGCGGTTCAGGAACTCGGGGCGGAAGTAGTTCTTCAGCTCCTCGTTCACCAGGGACTTGATCCGGTTGTACTGCGACTCGGCTTGGTCTTCGCCAAACTCGAAGCCCAGACCGCCGCCACCCTTTTCAATCACCTTGGAACCGATGTTCGAGGTGAGGATGATCAAAGTGTTCTTGAAGTCCACCGTGCGGCCCTTGGCATCGGTCAAGCGACCATCTTCCAGGATTTGCAGCAGCATGTTGAACACATCGGGGTGGGCCTTTTCGATTTCGTCGAACAGCACCACGGTGTAGGGGCGACGACGCACGGCTTCCGTCAGTTGACCGCCTTCGTTGTAGCCCACATAGCCCGGAGGCGAACCGATCAGTTTCGAGACCGTGTGCCGCTCCATGTATTCCGACATGTCGAGGCGGATCATCGCTTCCTCGGAGCCGAAGAAGTAGGCCGCCAAGGCCTTGGTCAGCTCGGTTTTCCCAACCCCGGTGGGGCCAGAGAAGATGAAGCTGGCGATCGGGCGGTTGGGGTTCTTCAGACCCACGCGGGCCCGGCGGATGGCGCGAGACACGGCCTTCACCGCTTCGTCTTGGCCGATCAGCCGCTGGTGCAACACGTCTTCCATGTGCAGCAGCTTTTCGGATTCGGACTCGGTGAGCTTGTTCACCGGCACACCCGTCCAGGAGGCGACGATTTGGGCGATGTCCTCCTCGTCCACCACCGGTTGCAGCGGATCATCGGCCCGCTCTTCCGATTTCTTGGTTTGGGCGATGTTGCGGATTTGCTGCTTAATTTCCATTTCCTTGTCGCGCAGCTCGCCGGCCTTGTCAAAGTCCTGCGATCGCACGGCTTCGTCCTTTTGCTTGAGGACTTCCCGCAGCTCCTTGTCCAACTCCTTGGCAGCCGGAGGCAGTTGGGAATTCAGCAAGCGCACCCGCGATCCCGCTTCGTCGATCAAGTCGATCGCCTTGTCGGGCAAGTAACGATCGCTGATGTAGCGATCGGAAAGCTTGGCCGCCGCCTCTAGCGCTTCATCGGAAATCTTCAGCTTGTGGTGTTGCTCGTAGCGCTCCCGCAGACCGCGCAGAATCTCGATCGTTTCGTCCACGGTCGGCTCACCCACCATCACCGGCTGGAAGCGCCGCTCCAGGGCCGCATCCCGCTCGATGTGCTTGCGGTACTCATCCAGGGTCGTGGCTCCGATGCACTGCAATTCGCCCCGTGCGAGGGCTGGCTTCAGTATGTTGGCGGCATCGATCGCCCCTTCCGCAGCACCCGCGCCAATCAGGGTATGGACTTCATCGATCACCAGGATCACGTTACCGGCCTGGCGAATCTCATCCATGATCTTCTTCAGGCGCTCTTCAAACTCCCCGCGATACTTGGTACCGGCCACCAACAGACCGATATCCAGCGTCACGACCCGTTTGTCTTCCAGGATGTCCGGCACATCGCCATTGGCAATCCGTTGGGCCAATCCTTCGGCGATCGCGGTTTTACCCACGCCCGGCTCCCCGATCAACACCGGGTTATTTTTGGTGCGGCGACCCAAAATCTGAATCACCCGCTCAATTTCCTTCTGGCGACCCACCACCGGATCCAACTTGCCTTCAGCAGCCTGTTGGGTCAGGTTAGCCCCAAACTCATCCAGGGTTGGGGTCTTGGTGCGGCCTTGGGAGCCACCGGCAGTCACTTCCGCCGTTTCGCCCAACATCCGAATCACTTGGGTGCGCACCTTCGACAGGTCAACGCCCAGATTTTCCAGCACTCGGGCCGCGACCCCTTCTCCTTCGCGGATCAGGCCCAGCAGCAGGTGCTCTGTGCCGATGTAGTTGTGACCCAGTTGGCGGGCCTCTTCGAGCGACAGTTCCAGAACCCGCTTGGCCCGGGGCGTGAAGGGAATTTCCACAGCCACGAAGCCGGAGCCGCGACCGATAATTTTTTCGACCTCAATCCGAGCGTCCTTGAGGTTGACACCCATGGATTTCAGGACTTTGGCGGCTACACCAGTGCCTTCGCCAATGAGTCCGAGAAGGATTTGCTCAGTGCCCACGAAGTTATGACCCAGGCGGCGGGCCTCTTCTTGGGCGAGCATGATCACCTTAATGGCTTTCTCAGTGAAGCGTTCAAACATTGGCGGTTCCCTATCACCTGCGAAGTGCTGGCAAATCTGATTTTAACACGCGCGGTTTGGGCAGTTTGGGGCTGACCTGGCCGGCAATTGGGGGGCGATCGGGCGGTTTCCCCAACTCGATCGGCTTCCCCTTGGCAAGCTCAAGAACTCGAGAAATTGCCATGAACTTTCGGGGGATTTTGTTCCCCGATGGGGTAGGGGGGGATCAAGCCTTTTGGGCGATCCTGGGGGATGGATTGATGAATGCTTTTAGGATTTTTAAAGAACGTTTGGGTTGAAAATCGGGTCTTGGGATTGCTGATGGCAAGGGCCAGCGGCAAAACGGCCCGATCGGGAGTGAAACATGGGCCAGCTCAAGGGTTAGCCAGAATTTGGCAGACCCCCATTGAGCCAGTGGACTGGGGTGAATCCCAAAAATTGGGTGAACCTGTTGGGCAGGATTGAAAGATAGGTTTTTAATCTAGCGCATGGCTTGGGGGGCTGCCGACCCCGGCGGTTGGGGGCACAATCTCTCCCCACCACTGCCATTGATGTTGCGCCAGTCGATCGCTCAGGTCAGCAGCGGTGCGATCGAGCTGTTGAGCAAACTGGGGCCAATCCAACTTGCCTAACCACAGGATCGCCGCATCTTCGCCATCGGCGTAGTAGCGTTTGCGACGGCCGGCCTCCTGGAAGCCAAATTTTTCGTAAAGCGAGAGGGCGGCTTGGTTGCTGGGTCGCACTTCAAGGGTGGCGCGTTTCATTTCCCGTTGCCGCGCCAAGCTCAACAGGCCCCACAGCAGGGTTTGGCCCAAGCTCTGTCGCTGCCACTCGGGCCGCAGGGCGATCGCCGTGATGTGGCACTCGTCAACGATCGCCCAGGCGCAACCAAACCCGATCAGTTGTCCTTGCGGATCGATCGCCCCGAGCAAATCACTATTCGGGCTATCCAGTTCCCGGCGATAGGTGTCGGCGCTCCACAGACCACCCAAGGCTATCTGGTCGATCGCCACCAATTGATCGAGATAGTCATGATCCAACAACTGCAAACGGAGCGATCGCATAAATCCAAAACCCTATAATCCAGCAAGAATAAATGAATTTTGGTTGGTGATAGGCAAATGATTCGTTATCAACTTATACAGGCAAATGGGCAGTGGTGTTTTGTCAATGAATCTGAATTAGAAAACTTTGTTTGGGAAAATCTCCAGACAGCCTTAGGACTAACACCCATCAAGCGGCAATTTTCATTAGGAGGACAATTCATCGATATCTTGGCAGTTGATGAAGAACGGAACTTAGCTATTATTGAACTCAAAAACACAGAAGATCGACACATCATTCAACAACTAACTCGCTATTACGACTTGATTATCAGTTCTGATGAAGTGCTGCCTGAGTTTTCTGGAGACAAGAAAATTCGCCTGATTGGTATCTTGCCCAATATTCATCCATTCAATGAATTAGATTGTAAGTACCACAGATTGGAATTTGAATTGCTTGAATTCTCTATCATTGCAGAAAATGAAAAATTTTATTGGAATTTGGAAGCATTGGATAAGAAGATTCTAATTGCTGCCTGGACTAAAGAGACAGAATTAACCATTGAACCGCCTTCGCAGTCACTAATTAAGTTAATGAATAAAAATTGCCAAGAAAATAAGATTGCACAATTGCTCCACATCAGAGAATTTTTACTCTCATTTGATCCCAGAATGAAAGAAATTCAAGAAAAGGGGAGCTTAATGTATGGCAATACCAAATCGAAAGTATGTGCCGAGTTGCATATTAAGTCTAAAAGAGGTTCTGGAGGCTTATTACTCCTTAAATTGCCAGACCGTACCTGCTTTTCCAGGGATCGGCTAAGACTATTTATTGTTTTTGAAGATGGGACGAAATTTACGAATATATATTGGGTAGGAACAATGAATTTCAGTGGTGGCTTATCCTTTGAGCAAATGGTTCAATGGCTTGGAGACATTGCAGAATCAGGAAATACAGAAGCTCAAGTTGCCTATAATCGTTATCAAGAAGTGATTGCTGCTGGAAAAACCTTGAAATCCTTAATTCAGGTAGCGATTACCTACTGGCAAGAACGCTTATAAAATTAATGGTCGTGAAATCAACTTAAAATGCTGTGATGCTGAGGACTAGAGATAATGCTTCAAGCTCAGTTGTTAGAGGTTCAGGATTATTCCAGTTTGTACCGGTTCAGTGTGGCTGACTATCAGCGCCTCTATGAAGCGGGAATTTTGGCGGACGATCGACGGACGGAATTGATTGCAGGAAATATTGTTGAAATGTCGCCTATTGGAAAGCGCCATGCTGCTTGTGTGAATCGGTTAGTGCATTTGTTGACGGCGCAACTTCAGGGACAGGCGATCGTCAGTGTGCAAAATTCGGTGCAGATGACCGACTCATTTCCCCAACCGGATATTGCAGTGCTGCGATGGCGATCGAACTTCTATGAAGATGGCTATCCAACTCCCGCTGATGTTCAGTTGCTAATTGAAGTTGCTGACAGCACCGCTCGATACGATCGCCAGGTCAAAGGCGCACTCTATGCCCGCGAGGCGATCGGGGACTATTGGTTAGTAGACTTGGAGCAGCGCCACTTAGAAGTTTATCGATCGCCCCGTGCTGATGGCTATGGCGATCGGCTGATCTTGCAACCTGGTGAGACGATCACCCCAATCTCCTTTCCCGATCGAATTATTGCCGTTGAGCAATGTTTTGCAGCCTTGTCTAGCCCTTGATTGGCAGTTGAATCAAAAACTCAGTTCCCTGTCCTAATTCTGACTGAACTGTCAAACTGCCGCCATGTTTTTTCTCGACAATTTGGCGGGCGATCGTTAGCCCTAATCCCGTCCCCTTGCCCACGCCCTTTGTGGTAAACAAATGGTCAAAGATCTTGGCTTGCACCTCTTCGCTAATGCCCTTGCCATTATCCCGAATTGAAATCTGCACTTGATCACCAACAACAGTTGTACTGATTGTGATGATTTGGGGATGTGCTTCTAATTCCTTGAACGATCGACCCTGCACCATTTCATCAAACACATCGATCGCATTGGCCAGGATATTCATAAATACCTGGTTGATTTGTCCTGGGAAACAATCAACTTCTGGTATGTCTCCGTAGTCAGTTTTGACTTCGATGGCAGGCCGAAACTGATTTGCCTTGAGTCGATATTTCAAAATCAACACCGTGCTGTTAATGCCCTCATGCAAATTGGCACTGACCTTATATTCTGTGTCGGCACGAGAGAAAATGCGAAGGCTGGTGCTGATTGATTTGATTCGATCGGTTGCTCCCTGCATTGAGTTCAGCAACTGGGGTAAATCTTCGCAGATATATTCCAAGTCAATGTCTTCAGCGTGATCTTGAATGGGAATAACTGGATTGGGATAATGTTGCTGATAAAGCGCCAAATGTGCCAATAGGTCTTTAACGTGATCCTTGCCATTGTTAATGCTGCCATTGAGAAAGCCGATCGGGTTGTTAACTTCGTGAGCTACCCCTGCCACGAGGTTGCCAAGAGAAGCCATTTTCTCGCTCTGCACCATTTGCAATTGGGACTGCTCCAATTGTTGCGCATAGGTTTGAGATTGTTGGTAAAGTCGAGCATTTTCCAAAGAAATGGCGGCTTGGCTGCAAAGAAATTTCAAAATAGTGATTCGATCGCTGGTAAACACGCCACTGGTTGATCGATTTTCCAGGTATAAAATAGACCGCACATTTCCTTGGTTAAGAATTGGCAAACACAAGACACTCTTGGGTTGATAGCAGTTTAGATAATCACCAATGACGGGTAAATCAGTATCAAGATCATTGACAACAACCGTCACTGCCCTGTTTTTGACATATTGAATCAGCTTGATCGGAATGTCGGGGTTATCGTCTAAGGGAGTCGATTGCAATGTCACCTGCTCTGGGTTGGCCATCACTCTCACCTGCCATCGATCGCCCTCCCAAAGGATTAAGGCACATCGATCGGCTCCCGAGTTTTTCAACATCGTCTGAGCTAGGGTTTGCAGCAATTCATCTAGGGCGATCGTGCTGACCAGATTTTGAGAGACCTGTAGCAGGGCAGTAAAATCAAGCATTTGGTTAATGCTGCCGCTAGAACTTCCATGCGGAGTGGCGCGTGGTGAATCAGCAGGATTTGTGATCGTCGCTAAGGTTTCTAAAAGGGCGAAGGGTTGATTAGCTGCTTGCAGAATCGGTTGTAGTAATTGGGCGTAGCGTTGCTCTAAATCAATCACTTTGGCTTTCGCTCCCCAGCGAGCATAGCCATAGTAGGCTTCCTGCATATAGCTGGCGGCGATTTTCTCCTTACCCCAATCGAGATAAAATTGCGCGGCCAGTTCATATGCTAAAGCTTCTTCTTGAATGAAACCATTAACCTTAGCACCCGAAATCGCCCGCTCATAGCCATTAATTGCCTCCAAGAAATTGCCCAAAAATCGATGTTTTTCTGCTGTCAGCAGATCCAGTTTATGCTGGTAATTCATCGGGGCATTCTCTGCCCAAGTTGATAGGCTGCTGTGGTGCTGTTCCACCAAGGCGAGTAGCTCTAATCGCTCATTTTCGGGCTTGCCGATCGCGACTGCCAAACAGGTTAACCCTCCATAAAAATGGATGGCGGGAATATGCAACATTCCGACGATGTTATCTAGATACTGCTTGACTTCATTGAGATATTCAAGAGCAAGCCCATAATCACCAAACAAATAGGCCAAGATCAATTTGTAGGTGTAAGCAATCCCAAGATCAGTTAGTTGCTGATTTTGAAGATGTTTCGGAAAAATTTTCGTCTCGTCATAACGATCGCCAATCAAGAGAGCGGGCTGGCGGTGTGTGACCAACAATCGTTCAAGAAACTCACTCGTCATCTGCAAGTATGCTAGAGCGTTATCTTGCTTTGACGAAGCAATAGCAGAACAGAATTGATCAACCTCGGCTTGCAGTCCAGATAATTCCTTGCCGCCATAGAAATAAGCATAAAAATAATGGGCTAAACAATAGCCTAAATATAAAAAGTCACCGGCTTCTATACCAGTTAAATATCCCTGCTTGAGCAAAGCAGCCATGGAAGTCATTGATTCTTTCTGGTGCTGAACACAGGCAGCAAAGAAAAGAATGCTCAGGCACTTGTATGCTTTTGTATTGAGCCGATCAATTAGGGTTAAGGACATTTTTCCCAAGCGATAGCCCCGATCGACCTGACCTAAGCCCGTGGCTAAAACTAAGCCGTAAGTCGTATAACCAACACTTGAGACAGGCGTGTTACCAAACTGGAGCGACAAACTCACAATTTTTGCACAAACAAAGGGCAAAAATGTGGGCTTCGCAATAAATACCATGGGCATAATCATGCCCAGCAATTCCATGGCGGCAATGGTCTTTGGGTCAGTCATCACCGGCAAATTGACCAAATCCTCAATGACCGTTCCCTCTAGCTCGGTTTCCACAGTTTGCAAGGTTTGGGCGATGAGGCTTGGTGTGATGTCGTCGGGAAACTGAACTCCCAATTCAGTGATAGCTTGGGCAGCAATGGCGATCGCCTCTGCCAATTGATTTTGAGCCGTCAACACCCTGACTTGCACCATATAAACAGGCACTTTATCCAAGACGGTTTGAGCTTGCTCTAAAACCTGTTGAACTTGGGCGATCGCCCCCTCAAAATCAGCCTTTAAACAGGCCACATCCGCCGCCATTTGATGGAGTTTTAAGCTCAATTCATACTGGTTTTGCCAAGGCTCTTCTGAAAGTAGCTCCAGCCCGATCGTCACGAGGTCTTGAGCCGCACCGTAAGCCGTTGCCTTTTTCGCCTTGTCGATGGCAGCAAGATTCAGTCGAATCAATGCCTCTCGTTCCTTTTGCTGACTTAATAGCCCATGCCCCAAATTCAAATGCCCAACAATATCAAATAGCTTCTCCTCGCGCTCTGCTGCCGACAAGCGGTTTTGGAGTAACTGACCCATCTTCAGGTGAGTCACCTGTTTTTGATCTTCAGGAATCAGGGAATAAGCAGCCTGTTGCACTCGGTCATGGAAAAAACGGTATTGAATTTGCCCAGAAATCTCTTCGCTCCAGGCTTGATCGACCTGGGACGAATCACGATCCGCATAAAACTTATAAATCTTGCCCTCTGGCAAAATTAGCCCCTCTTGCAGTGCTGGCCATAGGGCTGAAGCCGCTTGAATTTCGCTTTGTTCTGAAACAATCGCCAAGGTCTTGAGGTCAAACTTAGCCCCAACACAAGCGGCAAACTTCAGTTGTTCTTGGGTGACCATGGGCAACTTTTGGAGCTGCAAGGCCATGAACTCCACCACATCATCCGTTAAGGCTGCGTCCTGTACTGGTACTAAGTCGCATTGCCAGTGACCCGCCTCCCGATCGAAGGTAATGAGACTGTCTTGGTGTAGTGCTTTGAGGAATTGGGTCGCAAAGAATGGGTTGCCCTGGGTTTTTTGCATCACCAGATGGGTCAAGGGCTGCACTTTGCTGTTTGAGGTTCGGAAAGTATCAGCAATTAACTGGTTGAGACTCTCCGCACTTAAGGGGCCGAGGATGAGGGTTGCTAGGGAAACATGGGCCTCTTCTAAGGCTTTTACTGTGATTAAAAAGGGATGGCCGGGCAACACTTCATTATCTCGATAGGCTCCCAAAACCAAGAGACATTGAGCATGGGAGCGAGCCTCTGTTAACAGATTTTGCATCAACCCCAAAGAAGTTGAATCAGCCCATTGCAGATCATCGATAAAAATGACGAGGGGGTGATCTGATTTTGCAAAAACTTGAATGAAATTTTGAAATAAGTGGTTAAAACGATTTTGGGCAGCTTCACCAGAAAGCTCTGGAGCGGGTGGCTGCGGCCCAATAACTTGTTCCAGCTCAGGAATGAGATCGATCAGAATTTGACCATTGCTGCCCACGGCTTCCAGGATATGGGTCTTCCATTGGGCTAATTGCGCATCAGATTCTGACAAAAGCTGTCCCATCAGGTCGCGCAATGCTTGTACAAACGCAAAGAGGGGAATACTGCGATTGAATTGATCAAATTTGCCCTTAATGAAATAGCCTTTTTTCTGAGTAATGGGCTTGTGAACTTCATTAACAACAGCGGTTTTGCCAATTCCAGAGAATCCCGCCACTAGCATCAATTCTGAACGGCCTTGAGCAACCCGATCAAAGGCTTTCAGGAGTGCTTGAACTTCCGTTTCGCGGCCATAGAGTTTTTCAGGAATCAGGAAGCGATCGCTTAAATCCCGTTGACCCAATTCAAAATCAGCAACAGTGCCTGTGTCCTGCCACTGGTTCAAGCATTGTTGTAAATCATGTTTGAGTCCCAGGGCACTTTGATATCGATCCTCAGCATTTTTGGCAATCAATTTAGCAACGATCGCCCCCACGATGGCTGGAATAGCTGGATTGATTTGCTCAACGGGTGTGGGTACTTTGGCAATATGACAATGCACCAGCTCCATTGGATCCTCTGACTCAAAGGGCAACTGGCCACTGAATAATTGATATAAGGTCACACCCAAGGCATAAAAATCAGCGCGATAGTCAATCCCCCGGTTCATGCGTCCGGTTTGCTCCGGTGCAAGATAAGTCAGGGTTCCTTCAAGAACATTCGGATTTTGAATTTCCTGTGTCTCTTTGGGCAATAGGGACGCGATGCTAAAGTCAATGAGTTTGACTTGCTTGGATTCTGGATGAATTAGAATATTGGCCGGCTTAATATCTTTATGAATGACTCGTTGCTGATGCAGGCTATGCAGAATGGTGGTTAGTTGCAGGGCAATGTTGAGCACATCACCTAAGCTGAGTTGTTGTTGCTGACAATATTGCTGAAGAGAAATGCTGCCACAGTCTTCCATGATCAGGGCATAGCTATTGCCGATCGGCTCCAAATCTAAAGGCTGCACAATGCCTGGAACATCAAGATTTTGAGTGATGGCGTATTGATTTCGGAATTGAATTAATTCGCTAAAGGTGGGATAGCTTGAATGCAGCGCTTTTAGAATTACTAGTCGCTGACTATCGTGCTGGATGGCGCGATAAACGGATGTGCGTGACCCACGGTGAATTTGTTCAACAATTCTATAGCCAGGAACTTCAGGAAAAGAATTGATTGAAGAAGCATTCAGTGGAGACATCTAAATTAATCCGTGATGAAGCGTTGATAGAGTTGAAATTGATCGTGTTTTCATCAACTCAGACATCTAGCTTAGCAATTTCTTTTGGTCAGGTGTCAATCTTAATGTTTGTGCTGAGGGTGATGACGATCACCTGATTTTGTAACCTAGTGAACCGATCGCCTTTTTTGATCGCCTTTTTTTGATCGTATGGTTGCTGTTACGCATGGTTTTGCTGCCCATTCTCACGCATTAAAAAAGCTTGGGCGATCGCCCCTGATGGTTTCTAGAATGGGAACCGTAGCCTTGGGAGTTGGCGGCAATGGTGCGATTGGCGCGGTGGCAGTGGGTGGTGTTGGCGCTGCCGTTGGTGACGATAGTGGGGGTGGTGCTGTGGGCGGCCGGCTCCCAGTTGCACGCTTGGGGCTTGAGTTGGATTTGGGGACTGTTTACCCTGATGCTGGTGGGCTGGCGCTGGTTGCTGGTGCGCTGGACAAAATCCATGGTGGGGCAAGTGGAAGCGGCGATCGCCTCGGCGGGGCTGGCGGACTGGGAACAGCGGGGCGATCACGTTGCTGTGCCGGTGAATGAAGGTGCGTTGGCGCGGGCGGAAGTGGCCTTAACGGAACTGTTGCAAGCTGCCCAAAACGACCCGGCCCCTTGGGAAAATTGGGATCAGTTTTGGCAGCGTTGTTTGAGCTTAACGACGGCGGTGGCTCGGGCCTATTACCCGGAGGCTAGCTATCCCTTACTCAGTATTTATGTGCCCCAAGCCTATCGATTGATGCGGGGGACGGTGGATGATTTGGATCGCTGGATGCAGCAACTGGAGCCGGTTTTGGGCCAGGTGACCGTGGGCCAAGCCTACGAGACCTATACGCTGTATCAAAAGCTGGAGCCTTCCATGCGCAAGGCATTTCGGGCTTGGCAGTGGGCCCAGTGGTTTTTGAATCCGGTGGCGGCGGCGGCTCGAACGATCACCCAAGGCTCCAGCACTCGGGCCGATCGCGCCCTGTTGGCGAATTTGGGGCAAGTGTTGCGGGAAACGGCTTTGCGGAATTTGGCGCGCCAGGCGATCGCCCTGTACGGTGGGGCCGGGTTGCCGCCGGAAAATTTTGCCCCGATCGCCTCACCCATTCCCCAGGCCCAAACCGAAACCCTGCAAGCCTTGATTGCCCAAGCGGAACCGGAAGAGGCGATCGCCACCGCCGTGGTGAATGTGTTGTTGCTGGGGCGAACGGGGGCCGGCAAAAGCAGCCTGGTGAATGGGCTGTTTGCGGCGGAGTTGGCGGAAACGGATGTGTTGCCCAACACCGATCGGGTGGTGAGCTATGAGTGGGTGGCCGCCACGGGCGATCGGTTGCGGCTGTGGGACTCACCGGGCTATGAACAGGCGGGTAACCCAACGGCCGGAGAGCGGGCCCGGGCGGCCGCTCGGGCCGCAGACGTGATCCTGTTGGTGACTCCAGCGCTGGATCCGGCGCTACAGATGGATTTGGACTGCTTGCGAGATTTGCAGGCTGCTGGGGTAACAGCCCCGGTGATTGGGGTCATTTCCCAGGTGGATCGCTTGCGGCCCCTGCGGGAGTGGCAACCGCCCTACGACTGGTTGGGGGGCGATCGACCCAAGGAGCAATCGATGCGGGAAGCGGTGCAATATCGCGCCGAGCTGCTGGGGGCCCATTGCGATCAATTCTTGCCTGTGGTGTTGGGAGAGCGGGGGCCTTGGGGGCTGGAAACCCTTTCCCTGGCATTACTAGAGGCGATCGGCCCAGCCCAGGAACTTCGCTTGGCCCGCTTCCTGCGCGATCGGGAAGCCCGCGCCACGGCCGCCGCTCGCATCATCGATCAATATGTGTTCCAAATGTCCACCGCCCAAGGGCTGGCCCTGTTTCTCAAAAGCCCCGTTCTGCAACTCATTTCGCGGGTGATGACCGGCTCTCCAACCTTGGCCTATCTGTTGGCCGAGCGCATCCCAATCGAGCAATTGCCCCTGGTGGTTGGTAAATTGCAATTGGCCTACGACCTGTTTAGCCTACTGCAACCAACAGCCAGCTTGGACGGCGAAGCGCGATCGCGCAACTTAGATTGGCTGTCCCTGTGGCCGCTGGTGACCGACAACGGTCAGCCACCGGAGCGGGAAGCCTGGGCCTTGGGCCATGCCTTGGTGGAACATTGGAGCCAAGAAACCCCGGCTAATACCCTGCGCGATCGGGTGCAGTTCTATCGCCAAGCGCGATTGGTCTAGGCAAAATCAGTTTAGAACCGCTGGAACGGGCGATCGCCGCCGATGAATCTCCATGGCGAAGGAACGCGCCTTGACCCGAACGGAGTTGAAATTTCGCGCTAATCGCATCTCTGCTGATTTTTGGCGAAAAATTGAGCAAAATCATTCCAGAACTTTAACGCACCACTGATCGGCAGCTAAGGTGGGGAATTAATTTGTGATGATGCATTATCGAAACTTTAACTACAAATATCACAAATTTACGGCGGCCATTCGGATCATCCGTTAACATTGGAGAAGACCTGGTGCTATTTGCACATTTTTCAACTCAAATTTAAAGTTCTAATACGTTGGTACTCTTTATAAATATTCAATCCAATGCAGATATTCATAATTATGGTCTGTCTTGGGCTGATTGTTTGATGTTTAGTGTTTGGATAGCTTGCTAAGAGTTATCCCTAAGTAGATGTCTGAAAAGCCATAGCTACTCCTTTCAGGTGTCATCGCAGATAAGGGGCTTAAGCTCCTTGCCTTCGTGATGATTCATGCTTGGCAAATAATCCAAGACGCTTTTCAGACATCGACTCAGCAAGATTGCTAATTTTCCTTCCATTCAACAACTGACTGTTATGTCAAACCAGTTTCTTGGCATCACTGAAAAACTCAGTTTCCTGATTCAGCAAACCCCCTTAGCGCTGATTGAATGGAACCAAGATTTCTGTGTCATTAGTTGGAACCCGGCTGCCGAAAAAATCTTTGGCTATTCTGCGGAAGAAATTTATCTACAACCGGTTAGCCGTATCGTGTCGCCAACCGTGCAAACCGAAATTAAGCCGCTGATGGTAGCCCTCTTACAGGAGCGAAAAACGGTTGTTTGTCAAAATGAGAATATCTGCAAAGACGGCAGTGTCATTATTTGTGAATGGATTAACACGCCGGTTTTTGATGACCAAGATCAGATGCTATCCATTTACTCGATCGCCCAGAATGTGACCGATCGAGTGATGGCCGAACGACGCTTGCAAGAATCCGAGGCTCAGCTCTTAGAAAAGTCCACGACCCTCGAGCAGGTGGTGGAACAGCTTCAGCAAGCGCAAATTCAACTGGTACAAAGTGAAAAAATGTCGGCCCTGGGGAATTTGGTCGCCGGGGTGGCCCATGAAATTAATAATCCTTTGGGGTTTTTAAAGGGCAATATTCGCCCTGCATTGGAGCACCTGGAGGATCTGTTTGCCCTGTTGGATACCTATGCGGAACATCACCCCGATCCCCATCAGCAGGTGCAACAACTCATTGAAGAAGTGGATTTAGAATTCATTCGCCAGGACTTGCCCAAGCTTTTGGAGTCGATGAATCAGGGAATTGATCGCATTAAAACGATTAGTGATAGCTTAAGAACCTTCTCGCGCTTAGATAGTGAATATCCAGTTAGTTTTGATTTGCAAGATGGATTGGACAGCACAATTTTATTGTTAAAACATCGCCTGAAGTCCCATGATCATCGGCCCGCCATTCAGGTCATTAAAAACTATGGTGATGTGCCTGAAGTGGAATGCTTTGCCGGTCAACTGAATCAGGTGTTTATGAATTTGCTGGCTAACGCGATCGATGAACTGGATGAAGCTTGCCGCGATCGCCCTGTCCAGGCGCTCAGCGAAAATCCCCCCCAAATCATCATCACCACTGCCCTCTCGGCGGATCAAAAATCGGTTCACCTATCCATCCAGGACAATGGGCGCGGCATTGCTGAGGAGCTACAAAGCCAAATTTTTGAGCATTTATTTACAACTAAATTGGTGGGCAAAGGAACCGGCTTGGGCTTAACCCTGTCTCGACAAGTAATTGAAGAAAAGCATGGCGGTCGATTGTGGTTGGAGTCCCAGTTAGGGGCGGGTACAACCTTTATGATTGAGTTGCCGCTGGTTTGTGTAGACAGGAGTTAGGATTGAGCGTCACGGGTCAGGAAGTTGCATCGCTGCAACTTGGGATGCAACTGGAATCGATGCGGATGGCATCGATCGCCCTGTCGGTGGCGGGGAGTCGGCATCGGCGGGCGGCGGAACCTTGCCAAGATGCTAGTGGTTGGGCCTTGGGCGATCGGGCAGGATTTGCGGTGGTGGCCGACGGAGCTGGATCGGCCAGTGCCTCCGATCTGGGGGCCCAGGTGGCGGTGGAAACGGTTTTAACGTTGTTGCCTCGTTGGCAGCGGCGGCGATCGCCCCGATCGTTGGCGGATTGGTTGCCGTTGTTGCGGGCGGTGGTGCGGGCGGCTCGGTGGGCGGTCGATCGGGCCGCACGCGATCGGGATTTGGCCTTGCGAGAGTTGGCTTGCACCTTGGTGGTGACGGTGGCCTTACCAACGGGATTGGCGATCGGCCAAATTGGCGATGGGGCGGTGGTGATTCAAGATGCCCAGGGCAACTGGCAAACGCTCACGCAGCCGGAACAGGGAGAATTTGCCAACGAAACCCGATTTTTGCAGGAGCCAGGGGCCGCCCGATCGCCTCAGTTGGTCACTTGGCTTGGTGATTGGCAATCTCTCGCGCTCTTTTCCGATGGTTTGCAGCGCTTGGCCTTACAGGAACCCGATCAATCGCCTTTTCAGCCCTTTTTTCAGCCGTTGTTTCAGTTTTTAGCCCAAAGCCAAGATCTGACCGTCGTGATCGATCGGCTGCGGGCGTTTTTAGAGTCCGATCGAATCGCCCAGCGCACCGATGATGATGTCACACTAATTTTGGTTCAGCGTTTGGCTGATTGAACCGAAGCCTCATTCCAAAAACAATCCCAAAAGCAATCCCAAAAGCAATCCCAACAACACTCTCAACAACACTCTTAAAACTAGCTATGCAACCGGATTTGCCCCCCAACTCCAATCCTCCAACGGCTCCCCGATCGCCCGATCAGCTCCTGCAAGCAACCCAGTGGATCGTGCTGGGGGCCATTGCCCTGGCTTGGGTTGGCCCGGCCTTCAGCCCCAGCGCTGAACCCGTCCCCGAAACCCCCAAACCGGCGATCGAACAGGGGCGTTAGGGCGTGTTTGGTCGCAAAACCGGGGGGCAAGGCACGGATTTTCTGAGTCGTTGGGTCAGCGGCGTTGCGCCCACCGCTGGCGAGCCAGGGCCAAGGCGATCGCTGTGGAGTCGTTGGCAGCGATCGGCTCTGGCCTTGGGGGCTGGGGTGGTGATGGGGCTGGGGCCGGAGCCGGTGGGCTGGTGGCCGCTCCCCTGGGTGGCGATCGCCCCGCTGTGGTGGTTGCTGGCAAACCCAACGCTCAATTGGCGCGATCGACTCGGGTTGGGCTGGCTTTGGGGTTTGGGCTACAACCTCGTGGCGGTGTTTTGGCTCACGGGCCTACATCCCATGATGTGGCTGGGAGTGTCCTGGGCCACCAGCCTCACCATTGCCCTGGTGTGCTGGTTGGTGGCGGCCGGTTGGGCCGGGTCACAGGTCGCCTGCTGGGCGGTGGGGTTTGGGCTGCTACACCGCAAATTGGCGGGGCGATCGGCCGGCGGACGCTGGGCGCTGGGCCTGGCCCTGTGGTTGGTGACGGAATGGCTCTGGAACCAATCCCCCTTGGCTTGGACGGGATTGGGCCTGACCCAAGCGCCTCATAACTTAGCGATTTTGCACTTGGGCCAATTGTCGGGCCCCGCCCTGGTAACGGCGATGATTGTGGGGGTGAATGGAGCCTGGGCAGAAGCTTGGCTGACCCATCGGCGGCGTTGGTGGGCCGGGGCGATCGCGCTGTTGCTGTTGGGCCATGGCTTGGGGGCCGCCTTGGCTGCCCAACCCTTAGCCGATCGCCCCGCTGCGGCCCTGACGATCGGGGTAATCCAAGGCAACATTCCCAACGATCTGAAATTTGGCTCCGAAGGTTGGCGCAGGGCCCTCACGGGCTATCAACGGGGCTATGAAACTCTTGCAGAGGCGGGCGTTGACGGCGTGTTGATTCCCGAAACGGCCTTGCCAATGGTCTGGACAGCGGAGGCCACTCGCGATCGACGCAATGAATTCCTGTCGGCAGTGCTCGATCGCGCTGTGCCTGTGTGGTTGGGCCTGTTTGCGCCCGATCGCCAGCAACCCGATCGCCTCACCAACAGCCTCATTTCCCTCGATCGCACCGGAAAAGCCGTGGGTCGCTATGACAAAGTGCGCCTTGTGCCCCTGGGGGAATATATTCCCTTCGAGTCTTTGATTGGCGGCTTGATCGATCGCCTATCGCCGCTGGACACCAAGTTGGCCCTCGGCCAGCCCAACCAGCGCCTCAATACTCCCTTTGGCCAGGCGATCGCCTTGATTTGCTATGACTCGGCCCATGCGGAATTGGCGCGATCGCAGGCGGCCAGCGGCGGGCAATTCATCCTCTCAGCAGCCAACAACGCCCATTACCGGCCCACGATGTTTGCCCAACACCACGCCCAAGACGTGATGCGGGCGATCGAAACCGATCGATGGGTGGCCCGCGCTGCCAACACCGGCTATTCCGCCTTCATCGATCCCCACGGAGTCACCCACTGGCGATCGCGCCCCAACGTCTACGAACTCCACGCCACCGAAATCTATCGCCGCACCCAGCAAACACCCTACGTCCGTTGGGGCGATTGGCTCACACCCCTGGCTGTTCCCTTGGCCTTGGCGGTGAGCTGGGGATTGCGGCGTGCTGGTTCATCCTTGCCCGATCGCTAGGGACAATTCGCCCAGCGGAGCCAGCAATTTCCCCTGTCCCAATCCTCTGTTCCAACCCCACAATCAGCGGGTTCATTGGGATCGGCTAAAAATTTGCCACATGATGAATAGTGTGAATCCCACATAGCCAATCACCGTGGCCCAATCCATCCAATGGTCGCCCATGGTTGACTCCGAAACAGGTTAGGAAGGTGGTCAGCAATTCAGGGGTTAGGATTAGCGCTTGATTAGCGCTTGACTAGCGCTTTTTATTTTTGCTCATCCACTCTTCAACAAAATTGGTATAAACTTCGCCGCCAATAAACTCTGGCGATTCCATGATTTTTTGGTGAAAACCAATCGTGGTGTTCACCCCGGTGATGGCACATTCGCGCAGGGCCCGCTTCATCCGGGCGATCGCACTGGAGCGATCAGGGCCCCAAACAATCAATTTGCCAATCAAAGAATCGTAGTAGACCGGAATTTCATAATCGGGATAAACGTGGGAATCGATCCGCACCCCCGGGCCACCCGGCGGCAAATAGGCCCCAATCCGACCGGGGCAAGGGCGGAAATTTTGATCGGGATCTTCCGCATTAATTCGACATTCGATCGCATGGCCGCGCAACTGTACCTGATCTTGGGTGAGGCGCAGTTTTTCCCCTTGGGCAATCCGCAACTGTTCAGCGATCAAATCCAGGCCGCAAACCATTTCCGTGACTGGATGTTCAACCTGAATGCGGGTGTTCATTTCCATAAAATAGAAATTGCTCGATCGATCCACCAGAAACTCCACCGTTCCTGCGCCCACATAGTCGATCGACTTGGCCGCTGCCACGGCCGCACTGCCCATCTTTTTTCGCAACTCCGGATTCAACACAGGGCTGGGCGCTTCTTCCAGGAGCTTTTGGTGGCGGCGCTGAATGGAACAATCCCGCTCACCCAGGTGGATCACGTTGCCATGGCTGTCGGCCAAAATTTGGAACTCAATGTGCCGCGGCCGTTCAATGAATTTCTCAATGTAGAGGCCCGGGTTGCCAAAGGCCGCTTCCGCTTCCCCTTGGGCCGCTTGGAATAGCTTGGGCAACTCTTCCGCACTGCGCACCAAACGCATTCCGCGACCGCCACCACCCGCCGTGGCCTTAATCATCACGGGATAGCCAATCTCATTGGCCAGCTCCAGGGCCGATTCTTCGTTTTGCACCAGTCCTTCGCTACCGGGAACCGTGGGCACGCCGGCCCGTTGCATGGTTTCCTTGGCGGTGGACTTGTCGCCCATGGCCCGAATCGCGGCCGGCGAGGGGCCAATGAAGGCAATTTGGTGATCGTTACAAATCTCGACAAATTTTGCGTTTTCTGCCAAAAAACCGTAACCCGGGTGAATGGCCGTGGCGTTGTGGGTCAGAGCGGCAGCGATGATGTTGGGAATGTTCAGATAGCTTTTGCTGCTGGCTGCGTCGCCGATGCAAACGGCTTCGTCGGCAAGCTGCACGTGCAGGGCTTGTCGATCGGCAGTGGAGTGAACAGCCACAGTGGAAATTCCCAGTTCTTCGCAGGCTCGGATTACCCGAACGGCGATTTCTCCACGGTTGGCAATCAGGACTTTTGAAAAGCGCATTGTCGTACGATCGCAGGTGGGGCGCGGTAGCCAATCCTATCATCGTGGGTGGCCTGCGGGCGATCGGGCGGCGGAGTCTGGGGAAATCGGGCCGAGGGTGGTGCTTGTGCTGGATCCTTTGGGATCTCGTCCAATCTCGGCTCAAGATTTGGCTCAATCAATATTTGGATTTGGCTCAGTATTTGGTGTTTGGCTCAAGATTTGGCTCGATGCTCGATACCGATTGAATTTGACACTGATTGAATTTGATTCAGTATCTAGCCCAATTCTTCGATCTTGGCTCCAGCACCATCCCAATCTGCATCCCGATGTGTATCCCGATCTGCATGAATCTGTTGATGAACCTCAGCCAAGGCTCAACAAAACGATCGAAGAATGCTATACTGCTACGGCTGGTTTGACGGGTAACAATAATTTGCCCCCAACATCCTCAGTTGGGTTCAGCAATACCCCCAAAAACTCACACCAGCATCATCAGTGAATCACCTGCGGATGTGGCGGAATTGGTATACGCGCACGTTTGAGGGGCGTGTGGCTTTGCCTTGCGGGTTCGAGTCCCGCCATCCGCATCGAATTCCAGATTGGACTTCATCCAGAGCACTTTGAAATCTGGCTTGAGCGTCCTCAGCTCATAACCTGCGACCGGATCATTGATTTTCAGTGATCCGGTTTTTCATGATCTCCGGCTCAGAGCTGTGGCTCAAGATTGCGACTCAGGCTCTCAACTCAGGCTCTCGATAGGATGAACGGGACTCTTCAATCGATCGAGACTCGCCGCGTCCTTAAATTCCAGAAATTCCAGGGGAGATGCTGAAAGCCGCATCACGAGGGCGGCGCTTCAGCCCCTTTTCTTTAGGTGAGTGTTAGGATCGAGAAAAGTTAAGAAATGCAAAGACCTTGACTGCTAGCGTTACTGATCGACAAGCGGATTTATCTGCACCTCAGCCCCCCGTCGATCGCCCCTCGATCGAGCTGGGATCCCATGGGGATTGGCATCGGCTGAAACCCACCTGGCAAGGGGATGAAACCGTTGTGCAGCAGGGCTTACCTCACCATTTTTTGGCTCCCCCTTGGCAAATGTTGTTGTTGGGAGATGGGTCACCCACTCGCCACCTGCAATTGCTGACGGGAGAACCAACCGAGGTGGATGTGATTGATATGTCGGTGGTGGGGCCGGCGGGGGATGGGGCCCCGGAGGCGATCGAAATGGTTCCGGGGCCGCGATTACGTCGCCAGGTTTGGTTACGGACGGCTTCCGGCCAGCGGTTGGCCTATGCCACGTCTTGGTGGGAAGCCAGCCATGTGGATGAGTATTTGCAAAATCGATCGCTACCCATCTGGGCCAGTCTGGCTCGGTTGCGCACGGAGCTTTACCGCGATGTGCGGGGAATTTGTTACGGACGATCGGCGGCCCTAGAGGCAGCGTTTGGAGAGTCGGGGCCGCTCTGGGGGCGACATTACCTGTTTTGGCATCGAAATCAGCCCCTCACGCTGATTTTTGAGGTCTTTTCCCCACATCTCCAGCGCTACTTGGGGCCGATCGCCCGCCAGTAGTGGCAATGATTGCAATGTAACGATCTCTAATGATCGATGGTGTTGGCCAGCTCGCGTGTGATGAAGGGCAGGTCGATCGCGTCGGTGGGGCAATGGTCAATCATGACGCTTAAGCCCGCGCCGCCCACTTTGGTGCGCAAATAGCCCAGCCCGATCGCCCCGCTCTCGGTGGCCACACAACTAGTGAGGGTTCCCACTTTCTGATCCGCTTGCAAAATCGGACAGGGGGTGGCGATCACCCGAGGCAGTCGAAATCCCCAAAGGTTTAGCTTCACGCCGTTGTAGGTGTTCAGGCGGGCGATCGTTTCTTGGCCGATGTAGCAGCCTTTGTTAAAGGAAACGGCTGTCCATAGCCCTGCTTCTAGAGGGTTGTAATCTTCCGTCAACTCATGGCCCACCGCCGGTCGCCCTTCGGTGATCCGCAACTGTTCCCAGGCCTGTTCGCCCAGGGGAACGGCTCCCGCTTGGGCGATCGCCTGCCACAGGTCACCGGCTCGATCGTCGCTCACCCACAGGGTATAGCCATCGGTGGCCAGACCGCTGCTCCGTTGCACCCGCACAGACACATCCTGAGCCAGGATCATGGTTTGGTGGGCAAAGGGTTCCAGAGCTGAAATGTCGTCAAGGGTCGCCCCCAACTGTTGCAAACAAAGGGCACTTTGGGGCCCCAAAAGGCTGAAAATCGCGAATTGACCGCTGATATCCGCGAGGGCGACCCGATCGGCGGGGAAGATGTAGCGATCGAGCCAGCGAAACAGGGTTTGCCCCATCCCCGGCGACACCAATAAATCCAGCGCTTCCGCCGTCACGGCCACCATGGCCAAGTCCAGGGTGCGAGCGGTGGAGGTCACCAACACGGTTTGGCAACCCTGGCCCGGTTGCAGAGTTTTGATGTTGGCGGTGCTTTGGTTATGTAAAAACAAGGCTCGATCGTCCCCCGTTAATTGCAACAGGGCCCAGTGCGATCGATCCACCAGGGCCACCCCCGTCGTGACCGCCGCGATCGCCGCCGGATCGTTGCCGAAATGGGCGGGCACTTGCCCCTCGGCCACGGCGGGATCCCATACTGCTCCCATCTGCTGTTGTGCGTCTTGCAGGGTTACCATCGTTCAGAACTGCTCTTGCTACGGTTTCAAAATTATGGCTGCCAGAGAGTTCAGTGGAGAGATAGGTCAATAGGGGCGGTTAAGCTGAGAAGCGATTAGGTTCCAAGAGCTTAATCCAGACATTTCAATCCAGAAACGGTTGGCTATGCCATTGAATCACCATCAAGAGCAGGAGTTGGGGCAACTGCCCGGTCAACCGCTGGATCAGGTGCTGGAGCCAGTGGGCAATCCAGCGTTAAATCAGGCGCTGGCGACTTTGGCGGATGGGGATTTTTATGAGCGCTGGCAGGCGATCGGGCAGCTCAAAACCATTGGCAAGTCTGCGATTCCGGCTCTGGTGGCGTTGCTGACTGATGAAGCGCTGGATTTAGAGCAATGCTGGTTTGTGGCCAGGGCCTTGGGAGAGTTTGACGACCCGGCGGCAGTGCAATCGCTGGTGAATCTGCTGTCGATCGCGCCGGATCCCTCCGTGCAGGCAGCGGCGATCGAGGCCTTGGGTAAATTGGCAGAGCGATCGCCCCAACTGCGAACGGCGGCGCTGGATTGTCTAAACCCTTACCTCACGGATCCAAATTGGGGGCCCTTGGTGATCAAGGCGATCGGGCAAATTGACCACCCCGACGCAATTAATGGCCTCCTGATTGGGGCCGCTTCTCCTCAGCCTCCCCTGCGGCGGGCCGCCTTGGAAGCCCTGGGCAGCTTGCCCCATCCCGCCTTGTTGCCCCACCTGCTGCAAGGAACTCAAGACTCGGAGGCCACAGTGCGGTTGGTGGCGGTGACGGCCTTGGGGGCCAAGCGTTGGGGCCACAGCCCAGTGGCCCAAGAAACCATCGCCCAAACCCTCACCCAACTGTTGAGCGATCCGGCGGCCTCGGTGGCGGAGGCGGCCGCCTTGGCCCTCAGCCACTGGGGCCATGAATCAGCGCGGGCCGCTTTGGTGGCGGCCTGGGAGCGGCGACAGTTACCACCAGCGTTGGTGGTGCGGCTGTTGGCCCAAATGGGATTGCCCTCGGCCTTAGCGGCCTTGGGAGAGCGGTTGCCCCAAGGTGAAACAGAGCTGTTGTTGGGGGGGATTGTGGCGATCGCCCAGCATCACAGTTCCGATCAAACCTATCAACGCCGGGTGGCTCATCTGCTGCTCGATTGGCTCGATCGGCCCCTGGCTCCCTTCACCGACGGGGCAGTTCAGGGGGCCTTAATTGAAGCCCTGGGTAATTTGCAAGTGGCGGCCGCGTTCGATCGACTGCTGCCCCGGTTGTGCGATCGGCCCGACCAGTCCCCGACCCTGGCCTTGCAAGTGTTGGCGGCACTGCGGCAAATCGACCCCCAACAGGGAGCCGATCGGCTCGCGGCTTGGATTGATCAGGCGGCGGCCCAGCAGGCAACCGTCACCGCCCGCCAAGGCCTTCAGGAATGGCAGGCGATCGCCCAAGCGGCCCAGGACGGAGCAACCATGCCGTTTGCTTAAAGCGTCGTTTGCTTAAAGCGTCGTTGGCTTAAAGCGTCGTTGGCTTAAAGCGTCGTTGGCTGAAGGCTACTTGCTGACAGCTACTCACTGAAAGCTACTTGCTGAGGGAAGCAACAATTTGCTGCATTTGCCCGATCGTTGCCTGCTGGGCTTGGGTGGTGTCCGTTGCCTGGGTGAGGTTGGTCAATAGGGCTTCCAGGTGTTGCCGCAGGCCGGAAACCTGCTCAGACATGGGCTGAGTTAGGGTGTCGCCCCCTTGGCTGCCCTGGGTGATGGCCTCAATTTGCTTACTTTGCAATTCACGTTCCCGATCTTGCAGGATTTGCAATTGGGCCTGCACGTCCCCATGGCGCTGGTTCACGGTCATTTCCGCCTCTTGCACGGTGGATTCCAATGTGGAAATCCGATCGCGCAATTGGGCTTGCAATTCCTCCAGGGCTTGCAGATCTTGCGTCACCCGATCGAGCAGCGGCGACAGATCCACGCCGCCCTCCGTTCGGGGAGCAGTCAGCCCCTGGCGCTTGTTCAGCACCGTTTTGTGGGCATGGAGCACCTCTTCCCGCTCTTGCAGGTTGCGCCGTTGCCCCACCAGGGTTTCTTCCAGCATCTGGCAACCGTCGCGCTCATCGGCCAGGTTTGCCTCTAGCTGAATGCGATCGTACTCATTGGCACTGTTGATTTGGCCTTGCAGTTCCTCGATTGCCTGGCGCTTGGCACTCAGCTCCTCTTCCTCGTCACTCACCAGCCGCGATAGCTTTTCCAAGTCCCGCTGCAACTGGGCCGTCAGCTCTTGCAACTCCCCGATCGGCATGGCTTCCAAGGCTGCTCGATCGACCCGCTGGGCTGCATCGCTGTGGCCGTCCCCATTGGCCGCTTGCTCCAACAGGGTCTGCAAGCTGCGTTGGGTGGCCAGTTGCCCTTCAACGGCCGAAAGCTGCTGTTGATGAAGTTCGAGCGCCGTTTGTTGGGCCCGCCATTCGGCCCGGGCCCGATCCAGATCATCCCGCTGGGCATACCAATCTTGCCAAGCTGCTGCCAGGGTCTGAGTTTCTGACGTAATCCAATCCCGCACCTCTGGGGAAAGGGTTGGTTCCGCCGCTGGGGCGTGGTTGAGCAGGCTTTCCTGGGCCGCCGTAATTTGCAGGCAAGTTTCCACCGCCGACTGCAAATAGTCCATGGCCACCACGGAAGAAGCGGCCTGTTGCAGCAAATGTTGCAATTGAGCCGCCTGTTGGGCATCGAGACCCGCCGACTGCGCTAACTGCTGCTGCATTGCCAGGCGCTCTTGATTGAGTTGCTCCTGTTGGGCCCGCAGGGCATGTTGAGCTTGCTCAATTTCCTGGCGCTTGTGTTGCACTTCCTGATTGAGGCGATCGGCCGATTCCCGGGCCTGTTGCACCTCTTGGCGCTGGCGATCGAGCTGCCGCAACTCCTGTTCCAGTTGCTCCAGTTTTTCGCGCCGCTCATCGAGTTCCTGTTCCCGCCGGTTCAGCTCCTGGCTTTGGTAAGTCAGGGACTCCATCCATTGCTGAATTTCTTCTTCCTGGCTCTTATTCTTTTCCTGTTGACGGGAATAGCTTTGCAGCAGGCTGACAATCTGCCGGGCCCCTTCTTGAATATTCTTGACTTTGCGATCGGCCCCTGACCCGATCGCATCCACCAGCACTAATGCCCCGTCTTTGTAATTGCTGGCATCGTCTGAAGCGATGGGATCCTCATTGGTAATTGCGCTCCACTGCTCTCCCTTTTGACAGGCCAGCAGCTTCAATTCTGACTTTGATCCCATCAAGCCGCGTTTTTGGACGACTTCTGCAAGATACAGCACGCTGCCCTTCCCCTCGTTCGTTCAGTGAGATCTTCGCGCTACGGATGATGGCGTTGGCCATCGTCTTTCAAGATGCAGCTTTTTTAAGGACGCAACTTATAAAGACGTGACTTGGCTGCCACTGTGAGATTGACACTTTTCCCTGCCCAGGGGCAAGGGGATTTTGGCCCCAGCCGAGCAACCCTATTTGCTCGATTAGACCACGGGTTGACGCTGCGTTGATCGTGACCAGTCATTGACCGTAACCGGCAAAAAAACTGGGGCGATCGGCACGTCAGCTTGACCCATTGGATTTCAAATCACCGATTCGCGATCGCGAGCCGGGCGTTTTACTCTCCGGTGCTGCAAAAGGGGCCTGTTTTTCGGTCAGACTGCCCATGGATTGCTGATTTTTCCCGCTCTTGGCCTTTAGACTCGGTTTCACAGCGCTAGGGCTGAGAGATCGCTGCAAGATGAGCAGAGTGGTTAAACCATGCTGATTTTATCAAACGCAGCCAGAGGCCACCTGAGAGGGACAATCTTCTATTTTCCGGCCAGCAGCCCGCTGGGGGCGAAGTTCTGCCAGCTCCCTGCGGTTGCTTAGGGTGGGTTGGCTGGAGTTGTTGAGATTCAAAACTAGCTCGGGGTTGAATCGCTGCTGAATTGAATCGCTGCTGGAGTAGATGCGCCGGGTTGCTTGGGCAACCGCCCTACTATACAAAATGTATTAGACAAAATGTATTTAAAAATCGAGCTTGAAAAAGTTGCGATCGAGCCATTCGGGATTGATCAATCGCGATAGCATGGAGCCAGGACTGGGTAACCCCACTCCCCCCTATCCCCGTGCCAGGACAGCCCTATGCAAGGACAGCTCAGCGAGATTGATATCCGCAGCCTCCTGCACCTGATTGAGTTAGGCCAGCGCACGGGTGAACTGTATTTAGAAGTGGAAGGCGCTCACCCGGGCGATCGCCGCAGTTGGTTCGTCTTCTTTCGCCAAGGGGCGATCGTTTACTGCACCTCCGGGGAAGGGGGCACAACCCGCCTTCGGGACTATCTCCATCGCTATGCCTTGGAAACCGCCATTGATGAGCTGTCGGTTTCCAAAATGGCTTCCATCAGCGAGCCGGAATATGGATATCTTTGGGCATTGCTGGAAACCCATCAACTGGAGCCGGTGCAGGGCCGCAACATCCTCCAGGCAATGGTGCATGAGGCCCTGTTTGATTTGCTGACGGTGCATGAGGGGCGGTTCATTTTCAATATGGGCGAGGCGATCGCGCCCCACTTAACCAGCTTGGCCGTTAGCCCGCTGATTTCCCAAGTGGCCCAGGAATTGCAGGACTGGAAACAACTCTATCCCTACGTGCAATCGCCAGATTTGTGCCCCGTGTTGACGGATGTTCAGCGATTGCGAGAAGTGTTGCCGGCCCAAACCCTCCAAACCTTTAGCGAGTGGGCCACCGGGTCAATCACCCTGCGCCAAATTGCTCGCTACCGCCAGCGGCCGCTCCTGGCCGTGGCCCAGGCGCTTTATCCCTACATCCAGGAGGGGTTGGTGCAACTGATCGAGCCGCCTTTGGAGCATTCGGCCGCCCGATCGCGCTGGCATCAGGTCATGACCGTTCAGGATCCCAACCCGCGAGCACCGAGAATTGTTTGCATTGAAGACAGCCCCGCCGTTTGCCGCGCGATCGAGCAGGGGTTGCAGTTGTTGGGCTATGACGTGGTGGGCTTTCTCAGTGCCCTAGAAGCGATTAGCCAGGTGTTTGAGCTGCGGCCAGATTTGATCCTCTGCGATATTGCCATGCCCCATTTGGATGGCTATGAGCTATGCGCCATGTTGCGACAAACTCGATTGTTTCGGCATGTGCCCATCATCATGATCACGGGGCGGGAGGGGTTTCTCGATCGCACCCAAGCCCGCTTGGCCGGCGCAACTGATTACCTAACCAAGCCCTTTAAACGCCAGGAATTAAAAGCCTTAATTGAGCGATATATCGGCTCTGGTCGCCTGGAACCAGCCCCTGAGGAGGAAATAAGCGATCTAGCGCTGTCTACGGCAGAATCTCTCCCTGTACCCTAACAAAAGCGCCCAATTCGACTCAAATTAGCACCGGGTTAGGGCCTTTCGCGGAGAAACCCAAACGGGCGATCGCCCAGCCCCAACGGGATGTCAAATGGCCAGCGCGTTGCCTAAAGATTGCCCAAAGATGGCCAGAAAAGTTGAAAAACAACCCAACCATCGTTTACGCTTGCGCAACCGGGTTAGCCCCAACTCGGGCCAAGAATCGGGTGCGCGAGCTGTCAGTTCCTGCTAGCATTCAGGCGCAGGTCTGCGATTTCCGTGGGTGACAACCACCCGCAAAAAGACGTGGCCCGCCCATCACGACGCTATAATCATTGCCAGCCATCGCACTTGCATAGCGGCATTTTGCCAGGGTCTGAGTGTTCTTAGTCAACACCAGCCGTGATTGCTTGACATGGGTGAGGTTTATGCCCGCCCATAGGCCAGCACCACAGCTCTATCAGCCGATCTTGTCAACGGCAATCCTGCCGAAAACAGAGCAATTGCCCCCAGGCCATTGATCGCCGGTAATAACCTGATTGCTGGTTCGCACCCACTCCCTATCTCCTAGTCGTTAAATTCTCGCGTGCCTCAATTCACCGGTAGCCATGTCCGTTGGCTGCCAGGGATTTGGGAACCCTAAAGCTGGCAGGATCAGGATGGTTCAAGTAAGAGCAGCACCGATCGCGTCTGGGATAAATCATTGCCCGTTCCGATGACCGGTAATGCAAGAGTTTGGGTGACGAGCCACCGCTGCGTCATGAACCCCATGCGCCCCGATTGACCCCCTTGGCAGGCAGAGTGAAACGAGAAAGATAGCCATGAGTGTAGTGTTAGTTGTCGAAGACAGCGTCGCCCAGCGAGAGATGATCGGCGAGCTCTTGCAGGGCAGTGGGCTGACCGTCAACATGGCATCCGATGGTGTTGAGGCGCTAGAAAGTTTGCAAAAGCAGCGTCCAGATCTGGTCGTTTTGGATATTGTGATGCCCCGCATGAATGGCTACGAAGTTTGTCGTCGCTTGAAGTCGGATCCCACAACGCAGGATGTGCCAGTGGTGATGTGTTCCTCAAAAGGGGAAGAGTTCGATCGCTACTGGGGACTGAGACAAGGCGCAGATGCCTATATTGCTAAGCCCTTTCAGCCTCAAGAGTTGGTGGGAACAGTGAAGCAATTATTGCGCGGCTGATTGGCAAAGGTTGGAATCTGGTGATCTGAGTTCGGTGATCTAAAGTTTGGTGATCTGAGTCCAGTGATCTGAATCTGGTGATCTGGAGTTGAGAAAATTGGCTTCTAATTGAGGAAACTTGCGCCGATCTGGCAGGATGGGTGTGGTTTCGCGAAATTAGCAACAATTGAACGGTGATTTAACGGCAATTGCGCAGTTTGGCTAGATCAAAATCTGGCTCTTTGCCCCCAGCGGGGTGATGACTGCCTGAAAGATCGGGTGCGATCGCGAATGCATGGCGTAACGTAATTGTGGGGTAGCAGTTGCCCTTCAGTCTGTTACGGAGCCAGAGGAAAGCGCTGTGGTCGGAAGTCCAGATTTTTTGGCCGGCGGAGGTGTGGATGATCAGTCGCCGGAACTTCAGGAGCTAGAAAATCCTGAAGGTGAGATGCACCTGCGGTTTTACCTACCCTCGGGACGGGAATTGGCGTTGCCAGCGGTCATTATCCGCGAGGTGAGTGAACCCTCTCCCGATCGGATCACGCCTGTGCCGAACGTGTCTCCCCTGTTGTTAGGAACCTTGAATATTCGGGGGCAGGTGATTTGGGTGGTGGATCTGGGGCAATTCTTGGGGGAAACCATCCCGCTGAATACCGATCGGGCGGAGGTGCCGGTGATTGCGATCGAGGAAGGGGATATGATGCTTGGCTTGGCGGTGGCCCGGGTGGCGGGTATGTATTGGCTCAAGCCGGACAATGTGGAAGCCTTGAGTAGCGTGAATGATCCGATCGGGGAATTTTTGCGCGGAGAGTGGCGATTGAGTAACAATCGAATTCTGCAATTACTGGATCATGTGGCCATTTTGCGGTCTAACCGCCTGGGTCAATCCGCAGGATAGGAGTAGCATCGAAGTACGATGGGCGGCTATGCTCGTACCTGACTTGCCCAATTGTTTGCCCAATTGTTACAAGCGGCCCCACGCGCCCCCAGCCGCAATTTTCTAAACGCGCCAGAGTTCGATCGTCCCGGAGAAGGTCAATGGCATCCAGCACGGATTACAACCAGGATTACCAGCGGGCCAATGATGCCTACACCAGCGGTAATTACCCCGAAGCTGCCGCCGCGATCGATCGGCTTGCCCAGGCCTATCCCGATGATCCCAGCGTTCGCTTACTCCGAGGCCACATCTACTGCTATGGCCTAAACCAATACGACACGGCCCAGGTGGAATACCAGTCCGTGCTCAGCCTGACCAGCGACCCCACCTTTGTGGAATACGCCCATTCAGGGTTAGCCGCCACCAGCCAGGCCCTGAGCGCCGGTAATGGTTATGACGAAACTCCCAACTTTGACCAATTCGACTTTGGCGATCAGGAAACCACTACCAACGGTGGCAACACCCATCTAGCCGATCAACCGTTGATTGATGATGGGGACTTCAATTTTGATGAATTGATGAGTGACCCCCAGGGCACGGAAACGGGACTACTGGCCGGCAACAGCACCATGGCCGAAGCCCTGGGCGACCTGGAAAGTGACGCGGACTTTGCCAATGCTGACCTAGAGAGCGGTGAGCTTGGCAGCGCGGACTTTGGCAGTGCAGACTTCGGTAGTGTCAACTTTGAAGATGCGGATTTTGAGAGCGCCGATTTAGGCAATTTGGGCGCGCTGGATCTCGGGGATGGATCCCCGGGCAGCGATCCCAATGACCTCAACAGTTTTGATAACTTTGACTTTGGCACGGACTCGGGCATGGACTTGGGAGCCGACCCCGGGGCGATCGCCCTAGGCGCTGACCTAGGGGGGAGCGACGATCCCTTCGCCGCCTTGGGGTCTCCGGAACCAGCCACCCCCTCAGATCCGGCAGCGGATCCCTTCCTGATCGATCCCTTTGGGGGGAGCGAAGGATCCACACCCTCACCAGCACCAGATTTGGGGCTGCTCGATCGCTTCGAGGCGGATCCCTTTGCGGCATCGGCATCGCCCACCAGCGATGATGCTTTTGGGGCCAGCATGGATTTTGGTGATCAGTCTTTCGACTTAGATCAAGCTGATTTTGGGGCAACCAGTGGGGCGGATCCCCTGGCCGCATCAGCCTTTGGAGCCGATGACTTCGCGAGCGATTTGCCCGGCGACACGGCCGATGGTGATCAGTTTGGCGCAGGGCAATTTGGTGCAGATCAATTTGGAGCCGCGTTGGCTGACCTCGACTTCGGCGAATCGGCCGGCTTTGATGAGGCGGTGGGCTTTGGAGCGGCTGGCTCAGAAGACTTTGCCGCGTCCACCTCTGAAGCTCCGGTGTTTGGGGACTTGGATGCTGATCCCATTGAAGATTTTGGTGATCTTGGAGGTGACTTTGGGGCGACATCTCCCGCAGCGCCCTTTGAAGCCAGCTTTGAGCCGCCTAATTTTGCCGATTCGACGGAGACCAATGACTTGGCGGCCGATGGCTTCGGTGACTTTGAGGGCTTTGACCTCGAAACCCCGGCCGATCCGGCCGCGGCGGCCTTTGCAGAAGACTGGGCAGCACCGGCAGGCTCTGAATCATCCGCCCCTGAAGATTTTGGATTTGGCGTGTTTGACGCGGATGGGCTAGCGAGTCAACCCCTGGCCGATGAGGCTGATTTTGATTTTGGTGGCACTGATTTTGGTGGCGCTGAGGTTGCCGCAGGGGCCGAAAATCCCTTTGGCTCCGAGACGTTTGGGGACGGCTTTGGCGATTTCTCAGAGCCAGCGGCTCCGGCTGCGGCCGGGCCGCTGGCGGGCGCGAATGCTTTTGATGAACCCTTTGGCGTGTTTGTGGGGGACAGTGCCGACGACGATCGCACCCTCTTCATGCCGCCGCCAGCCGGCACGCAAGAACCAGCGGTTAAGGAGCCAGCGGCCAGAATCGAGTTGCCTTTTGCGGCCCCGATCGAGGGATCTTTCCCGATCGATGATGAGGTGGAAGAAACCCTGTTCATGATGGCGGGGCCCAGCACCCTTCAGGGAGCCACAGCCCAAGACTTGGCGGAATTTGGCAGCGGGAACTTCAACGGGGCAGAGTTCAACCCGGATGAGTTCAACGAGTTCAACCCTGAAGACTTGAGTGCCACAGCCTTTGGGGGCGGCTCCTGGGATGCACAGCCGGAGCCGGCCTTGGGGGCGATCGAGCCGGAAGACAACGAGGCTGGCGATTTTGGCATTTTCAATGAGCCGCCGGTCATGGAGCCGGAGTCCGATGATGATGCGTTCCCCCTCGACATGATCAACGGGGCCCCGGGCATGGCTTTCACCAGCCCTGCTCGATCGGTGGATGATCCGGCCTCCGGGGCCCTGTCCGCGATCGCGGATGACGGAGCCGCCGCCGCCAGCGACTTCATGGATGACTTCGATGAATTCGACGACCTCGGCAGCCTACCGGACTTCAGCTTGACCAACACCTCCTCGGAATTCGTGCCGCGATCGGACGGTGGCGACGAATTTTCCCTTGGGGAACCCTCCCTGGGCGTGATGGGAGAACCTCTCTCTAACTTTGTTGGGGGAGACAACGAGGTTTTCAACATCGCCACCAGTTCCAACAACGAAGAACTGCTGAGCTTTGACCAGCCCGAAAGCCGCGCCGCCGAACCGGTCACCCCATCCGAAGATGGTTGGCTGGCTTCCTTCGACAATGCCCGCCTGACCACCAAGCAAACCGTCACGGCGGTGATGGCTGGGATTGTGTCATTCCTGGCCGTGGCGGGCACCACGCACTTAACCATGACCCATGTGCGCGATCGGGGCATCAGTCCGCAACTAATGGGCGACATTCGCACCATCGGTCTGGTTTCCTCCCTGTTGGCGGGAGCCACCGGAGGCGGGGTGGCCCTGTTCCTGGGCCGTCGCACTGCCCAGCATGTGGAGCGGGCCACGGGCGATTTGCAAGCCCAGTTGGATTCCGTTTGCCAAGGCAGTCTCCATGCCACAGCTCGGGTTTTTGGGGATGACGAGTTTGGGGAACTGGCCAACTCCTTTAACCAAATGACCCGGGTGATTTTGAGCACCATGGGCGAGGCCCAGCGCAAAGCCCAAGAACAGGAGCAGGCTCGCGAAGACCTCCAGCGACAAGTGATTCGGCTGCTGGACGACGTGGAAGGGGCTGCCCGAGGCGACCTAACCGTACAGGCGGAAGTGACCGCCGACGTGCTGGGCGCAGTGGCCGACTCGTTCAACCTGACCATTCAAAACCTGCGAGAAATTGTGCAGCAGGTGAAAACGGCCGCTTTGCAGGTGAATAAGCGCTCCTCGGAAAACGAGTCTTTTGCCCGATCGCTCTCCTCCGATGCACTTCGGCAGGCGGAAGAGTTGGCCGTGACCCTCAATTCTGTGCAGGTGATGACCGACTCGATTCAGCGGGTGGCCGAAAGTGCCCGCGAAGCCGAGGAAGTGGCTCGTTCCGCCTCCGCGACCGCTTTGAAGGGAGGCGAAGCGGTGGAGCGCACCGTGGCCGGGATTTTGCAAATTCGGGAAACGGTGGCGGAAACCGCCCGCAAGGTGAAACGACTGGCGGAATCCACCCAAGAAATTTCCAAGATTGTGGCCTTGATTGCCACGATCGCCTCCCGTACCAACCTGCTCGCCCTCAACGCCAGTATCGAAGCGGCCAGGGCTGGCGAAGCGGGCAAGGGCTTTGCAATCGTGGCGGATGAAGTGCGACAGTTGGCCGATCGCGCCGCCAAGGCTTCCAAGGAAATTGAAAAGATCGTGATGCAAATCCAAAGTGAAACCAACTTGGTGATGCGAGCGATGGAAGACGGCACACAACAGGTGTTGGAAGGAACCAAGCTGGCGGAACAGGCCAAGCGCGCGCTCGATGACATCATCCAAGTGTCGAACCGGATTGATGTGCTGGTGCGATCGATTACGGCGGACACCGTGGAGCAAACGGACACCTCCCGCTCCGTGGCTCAAGTGGTGCGATCGGTTGAAAAGACCGCCCAAGACACCTCCCAAGAATCGCAGCGGGTGTCCGAGTCCCTGCAAATTCTGGTGCGCGTGGCGGGCGATCTGCTCTCCTCCGTGGAGCGTTTCCGTGTTGACAGCAGCAATCAGTAGCCCTGAGTGATTCTGAGTCACCATGAGCGGGGGCATCAGGGGCGATCGTGGCCAATTGCGAACGGATTAGCGGCCCATTGCCCAATCACGGCTCAAAATTTTGGAGGGTGAATGCTACGGTTTCCTGGGTTGTCTTGAGTCCTCGCCCTCTGGGGTTGGGATCAATTAGATTCGGGTCGATTTAGACCAGCCCAATTTGGGTCAGTCCCATATGGCACAAGTCCAATTTGAACGAATCAAACCCAAGTGGATCAGACGGTTCAAGATGTATCCATGGAAGCTGATCTGAAATGGATCGAGTACAGTAGATTCCAAGCTGGAGATTCCATGCTGAATTCTGAAGTCATTGTCACGGCTTGGAAGGTTCAGCGGCTCGCCCCGTGAGCGAGTTTGAGTCGCCAGCAACCCTTTGTCGATCCATCTTTTGATTCGCCCCAAATCCGCATCGAGTTGGCTGGCAGTGCCCTTGATCATGCGGGCAAACGCTTCGGAGGCTATGTTCCATGCAAGATCAACAGCAACGCATCGTCGGTTATTTCATTGAGGAAGCCAAGGACTACCTCACAACCATCGAGCAAGGCCTCATGAACTTGCAGGGGACGATCGAAGACCCGGAGCTGATGGATGAGGTCTTTCGGGCGGCCCACTCGATCAAGGGGGGCGCGGGCATGTTGGAATTCGAGAGCATCCAACAGGCCGCCCACCGGATTGAAGACTTTTTCAAAGTCCTGAAAGAACATCCGATTCATATCGATCGGGAGTTGGAAAGCCTGTTCTTGCGGGCCTTTGACACCCTGGTGGAACTGCTCGACCATCTCCAGGGCCCCTTTGGCCTCACCACCGAAGTGGGCAACCGCGTGCTACAGGATTCGGAGCCGGCGTTTAACGCCCTGGCAGAACGTTTGGGCCTCGCCGTCCATGAAGTGGACATGCCCAGCGTGCTGCATCGTACCCTCTCATCCCAAAGTGAGGATGCTTGGGCGGCCGATCGCACCCATCAGGTTTTTCAGCAACAGGTGCCCCAACTGTTGCGGGAAATGTTGGATCTGTTTCGCCAAGGGGACAGTCCTCAGCAACGCGCGCAGCTCCAATGGATGTGTCAGCGCTTGTCTGACTTGGGCAAAAGCAGCCGCATTACCGGCTGGGTGGAGCTACTGGATGCGGCCAGCCAGGCGATCGGTTGCCCCACCAACTCCTACAAAACCCTAGCGCCCACCATTATTCGCGACCTGAAGCAGGCTCAAGATCTGGTTCTGGACGATCGCAGCCAGGAGATCTGCTTGGGCAGTGAGTTACGGGCCTTGGTTCCCCAGCCGGTTGCCCCCAGCCCCAGCAGCCTAGATGTAGATCTATTTGACTTCGACGACTTACTCAACGACGAATTAGCGCCCGAAATTACCGACATCACCCACAGCCAGGGCGATGAGTTTGAGCAAGATTGGTTTACAGAAACCAGCAACACCGTCGTAACCCGGATGGATGAGCTGGATTTAAGCCCCACTCCATCACCCACCCAAACCAGTCGGGTGGAACGGCCAAGGGCAGAACCGGGCACGGGGCCGGAAGTGGGCGTGGCTGAATTGGACGTGTTGGCGGACTTGTTTCGCCAAAGCTCCCAGGATTTGGAGGCTGATCTGCCGGGGCAAAGTTCGGAGTCAGGGGCTGGGTTACCCCTAAATCAGGCCGCGGACTATGACCTGTCAGATCTAATCTTTACCCATGAGGAATCGTCGGCGGATGCTGATGCCTTGACCAGTTCTCTGGATGCACTGGGCTACGATCTGCTGGATGAGATGGATACCACCGATTCGGTGGCGGATATGGGCTTAGAGTCCATCGATGACCTGTTGTCCTTTGGGGACGAGCCATCGAGTGGCAATGGACTGCTGGTGAATGCGGGTCAAAGCACGGGGGCGATCGATCTCATTGGTGATGATGATCTGGATGCGCTGCTGGATGCGGTGGAAACGGCCACGGAAGTCAACCCGATCGCCTCGGATGACCTGTTCGATCTGGGCTTGGATGCGGAAGAGGAACCCACCGATCTGCGGGTGGTGCCCAGCGGCGACCTGACCTTCTCCACGGAGCTGATCAGCAATCCCACGGCGATCGAACCGATCCCCAATGAACTCCAAAAGTTGGGAGATGATGACCCGGATTTGACGACGGTGATTGATCCGGCGCTGGGGAATCTGGATGATCTTGATGGCAATTTCGGCTCAGACCTGGGGTTGGATCTGATTGATGGCCTGACGGGTGAGATTGCGCCTCCAGAGCTGACCCTCGATCCGTTACCAGAGACTGGGGCGATCGATGACATGGCTGGTCTGGATGCTTGGGCCGCAGATTTGGCCAACGTAGATCTGGCCCATGCAGACCTAGACTTTGGCAATGCAGGACTGGCTGATCTAGCCGATCTAGATGTGGCGGCCGCAGCGACCCCGGAAGCAACCGCAGATCGTTGGGGGGATGGGTTGGATCTCGGGGATATGTCGCCAGGGGAGTTGCCTGACTTGGCCGCGATCGACCTGGACGATAATTGGTCGGACTCCGCCCCTGATTTGGACTTCAACGATTTCAATAATCTGAGTGACTTCAGCGCCGTTGACCTGACCGATGATTTCAATAATCTGAGCGACTTCAGCGCCGTTGATCTGACCGATGAGGATCTCGCGCCGACTACCGCCATGCCGGCCCTGGTGGATCCGTCCCTAGACGACTTACCCGCCCTTGATCAGTTCGACTTGGATGGCATCTTGAATGCCAATCCCTTGGAGGAGGTGGATCCCTTCGCGAATCTGTTGGTGGAATCGCCCGATGTGATGTTGCCGGACGCGGAAACCTCAACCGCTGAGAACTTTATCCAAGACATCGATACCCTGCTGGACGATCCGCTTTCTGCGGAGCCGGCCGAGCCGGTCTATGAGGCGGCTGACCTCAGTTACGACGTGAATGGGGCCAAAGCCATTCGGATCGATCGCTCCACCCTCAGTTCCGAAGGTCTGGAAGATCTGTTCTCCGATCGGCGAACGACCGATCTGAGCGGTCTAGAAGAAGATCTAGACCTGGCCGAGGCCGAAGCAGATCTCGCAGGGGCCAACGATGATGCAGCCGCCCTCTGGACTCCGGAAAACTTCACGGAGCCGCCCATTCTCTCGGATTTGGATGCCCTGTTGGCCCCCGCTGCCGCGTCGGCCCCTGCTCCTGCGCTGGATGATGATTGGGCAGCCTTGGACGATTTGGATTTTGGGGAAGCGACCAGCCTGGAAGCCACCGCTGATGGCGAAGCCCCTGACTTCTTGATGGGAACGGCCGACTGGAGCAGCCCCTTGGATCTCAGTGAGCCACAGGAGGTAGCCAGTGCCGATCGCGCCGATGACTTTGACTTCGGGGGCCTGGGTGATCTAAACGACTTGAGTGGCTTAGGAGACTTGGGGACTTTGGGTGATTTTGGTAATTTGGGTGACCTAGGATTACCCGTTGATGCGGTTGATCCGCTGGCCGGTTCGGACTTGGAAGATTTGGATGCGCTCTTGGGTGCGCCCCCCACCAGTGAGCCGATGATGGACGGTCTCAGCGGTTTGGGTGATTTGGGCGATCTGGATCAACTGCTGAATCAGGAGCCGGGATCTGCGCCGGCCGGTGACAGCACCCTTGATGACCTGCTCAATGCCCTAGAGGGTTCCGCTGCACCGGCTCCGGCGAGCCAGGCGGCCAGCGATGCCGATGAGCTGGATAATCTGCTGAAGAATCTGAATCTGTCAACGACGGCCGCCACCAACAGCCCCGATCGCTTTGAGGATCTATTTGGCGATGTGGCGGCCCCAGCCACAACCCCCGCGCCCGCTGGCAGCACCGGTGGCCTCGATCTAGACTTTGACGCTTTGGTGGAGATACTCGAGACCCCGGCCAAGGCTGCCCCAGCGACCGGCCCCAGTCCTGCGGTGTCTCCAGCTCGATCGGCCCCGACTCCCGTGGCGAACGGTCAGCGCGAAATGGAAGCGGCCGCCAACCGCAATTTACGGGCCGAGCAAATCATCAAAGTGCCGGTGCGGAACTTGGACAACCTCAACAACCTGGTTGGGGAAATGGTGGTGAACCGCAACAGCATGGAACAGGGCCAAGAGCGCCTGCGCCAGTCCTTGGAAAACTTGACCCAACGGGTGCAGCAGTTGGGGGATGTGGGGCAACGGATGCAGGACTTTTACGAGCGATCGCTCCTGGAAATGTCCCTGCTGTCGGGGCGGCGCGGCGGCAGTGGCGGCGGACATTCCGACACCCATCACAGCGGTGAGTCTGACACCCACGGCGGCCGGATGGGATTGGGAGAACTAGAGCTGGATCGCTTCACCCCCTTCCACACCCAATCTCAAGAAATCATTGAGTTGATTGTGCGGGTGCGGGAGTCTGCCTCCGACATTGACTTCGTGGTGGAACAAACCGATCAACTGGTGCGGAACCTGCGGCAAATCACCACCCAGATTCAAGAGAACTTGAATAAGTCGCGCATGGTGACCTTTGCGCGCACGGTGGAACGGTTGCCCCGGGCAGTGCGATCGGTGTCTGAGCGCTGTGGCAAGGACGTGGATCTGATCATTGAGGGCAAAGAAACGGCGATCGATGAGTTCCTATCCCAGGAGCTATCGAGTCCAATTACCCACATGATCAATAACGCCCTGGTGCATGGCATTGAAACGCCTGAAGCGCGGGTGGCGGCAGGCAAACCCCCCACCGGCAAGCTCACCATTCGGGCGTTTTATCAAGGGAACCAAACGGTGATTTCCCTGTCCGATGATGGGGCGGGAATTAATACGGAGCGGGTGAAACAAAAGGCGATCGAGAAGGGCTTGATTGACCCCAACCAGGCCCGCAATATGGTGCGCCAAGAAATCTATGAAATGCTCTTTCTGCCGGGCTTCAGCACCAAAGACCAGGCCGATGAGTTTGGCGGGCGCGGCGTGGGTATGGATGTGGTGATGCGCAAAATTCAGGAACTGCGCGGCAGCATCAGCATTGATTCAGAATTGGGACGGGGAACGACCTTCACCATCCGGTTGCCCCTGAACCTGAGTATTTGCAAGGCGCTGCGGTGCTTGAGCGATCACGCCACGATCGCGTTTCCGATGGATGGGGTGGAAGACACGCCGCCCGATATTCACCCGGAGGATGTGCAGACCGATAAGGAAGGTCGCCGCTGCATTGCCTGGCGTGATCGAATCTTGACGCTGCATCCCCTCACTGAGCTGCTGAAATACAACCGCCACCTGAGTCGCGGCAACATCTATGGCGGCAACCAGGAAGATGACTCCTTGGCGATCGTGGTGTTGCGCAGTGCCGGTGAGTTCATTGCGATCGAGGTCGATCGGGTACTGGGCGAGCAAGAAATCGTAATTAAGCAACCGGAAGGCCCCGTGCCCAAGCCCCTGGGCATTGCTGGGATGACGGTGTTGGGTGATGGGCGCGTCATGCCGATCGCCGATGTGCTGGAGCTAATTGACCTGGCGAAGGGTCGCATCCGACGCGATACCGTCAGCGGCCGTTGGGAATCCGACAACATCCACATCGTGGAGCCACCGACGGAGCAAAAGGATCCGATGGTGTTGATTGTGGACGACTCGATCACGGTGCGCGAGCTGCTGAAGATGACCTTCCAGAAAGCGGGTTATCAGGTGGAGCAGGCCCGCGACGGTCAAGAGGCTTGGGAAAAACTGCGATCGGGCTTGCCCTGTGACTTGGTGTTCTGTGATATTGAAATGCCGCGCATGGACGGCTTGCAGCTCTTGCAGCGATTGCAGACGGAAGAAACCCTCTGTGAACTGCCTGTGGCCATGCTCACCTCTCGGGGAGCCGACAAGCACCGGAAAATGGCCGTTGACTTGGGCGCAAAGGGTTACTTCACCAAGCCCTACCTGGAAGAAGCCCTCCTGGATGCGGCGCGGCGAATGCTGCGGGGTGAAGTGCTGATCACGGCCAATGCCTAACGCCTAGCGCCTAAATTCCCGACCAGCGCCTAACCAGTACCTAAGCTGCTCGGCCGAGCAATGCTCAATGGATCCTGAACCAACGGATCCTGCGCGAACGGCTTGATTGCCCTATTGGTAGAGAGCCTGGAGTTCGGCCACCGGTTCGATCGCCAATCGATGTACCCGGTGGCCGTCTAGCACCGCATGGAAGGGAACCACCTCCACCACGCTGTTGGAATAGGCGATCGCCTCGAATCCTTCCACCCAATCGGCAGTCCAGGGTTGGTCAACGCCGATCGGTTGCCCGTGACGTTGGAGCTGGCGAATCAGGTGCGATCGAGCAATGCCCGGTAAGCAATCCCCCAGGGGCGGAGTCCACCAACGCCCATCCCGAAATCCCCAAAGATTGCCCGTGCTGGTTTCCAGCCAGCGCCCATCCTCATCAACCAAAATGGCTTCGGATGCCGGTTCGGGGCCCAAAAACTGTCGCTGGGCCGTTTGCAATGCCAGCCAACAGGGAAGATAATTGCCCGTTTTGTGAACGGCGATCGAACGGCGGTAGTGGGCTGCCTGGGCCACCCAAGCCACAATGCCCTGTGTTTGTTTTTGGGTCAAATTGGAGGGCAATTCTCGCCCCACAATCCACTCCCGCCCATCGGAAAAAAGAGTGACCCGCACCACCGGATATTCAGCCGCCAACAGGGTTGCTCCCTGTTCCACCTGTTCCCAATCCGGCTGGGGCAGTCCCAACTGACTGCGAGTGTTGTAGAGCCGATCGCGGTGGGCCAGCCATTGGGTCATGGGTCCGTGGAGATCGCGATCGTAAATGCGCAAGGTTGTGAAGGTTGTGGCCCCAAATATCAACCCCGGATCCGTGACATCCAGAGTAATGGTGCGCTGATCGAGGGGTTGACCGTGATACCACTGGGCAGGCATGAAACCAATTGCGGGTAAGCTCAAAAATACTGACGGGATCATTGCCCCGCTTGTTTACCGTAATCGTTGTGCTGAATTTTGTCCCCTTGCTGAAACCTTGATTGGGTTAACCAACCGTTTGCACCGATCGAGTTCAGTGCCAAGCCGGTTGAGCTAATCCAGTTGAGCTAATCCAGTTGAGCCGATCCGGTTGAGCTAATCAGCATGATGGCGATCGAGTTCAGAACTCAACCAAAACAGCGCCATTGCGGAGAACTAGAACTACCTCAGGTTTTCGGTTGCCAGGAGCGATCGACCGGGGGCCATTGGGAAACTACAGGAAAACGGGATCTGGGGAGATGCTTGACTGGGGCTTGATTTGGGCGCTGGGTTTTTTGGGTAGTTTTGGTCACTGTGCGGGTATGTGTGGGCCTTTGGCGGTGGCCTTTGCCCTGTCGGGAGACCCTCGATCCTTGCCGCAAGCGGGAGCCAAAACCTGGTGGCAGTTGGGCCGCTTCCATTTGTTGCTGAATTTGGGGCGAATTTTCAGCTATGCCGTGGCGGGCGGGGCGATCGGGAGTTTGGGATCTTTGCTGGTGGCGGGCGGACAACTGACGGGGATTGATAGCCCCCTGCGCCAAAGCCTGAGCGTCCTGACGGGGTTGATGTTGATTTGGTTTGGCCTTGCCCAAGTGCGACCCCAATGGTTGCCCCGCTTGCCGCTCTGGCATCCCCTGGCCCGGGGGCCCCAACGCGATCGCCTCGAAAAAACCATGCTCACCATTGCTGGCCAAACCCGTTGGTGGATGCCGTTGGCCGTGGGGCTGGTTTGGGGGCTAATTCCCTGTGGATTTTTGTATGCGGCCCAAATTAAGGCGGCGGAAACGGGCAGCGCGATCGGGGGCAGCCTGACCATGCTGGTCTTTGGGCTGGGAACCTTGCCCACCATGGTTTTAACGGGCGCTTGGGCTGGCTCCATTGGCCAAGATCGACGCAGCCAACTCTTTCGGATGGCCGGTTGGGTGACGATCGCGATCGGGCTGTTAACCCTGGGTCGCACCAGCGCCATGCAGGATCTGACGGGCTATGGTTCCTTGGTGCTGCTGAGTTTATCCCTGATCGCTCGGCCCATCAGTCGGTTGTGGGCGGCCCCCCTGCGCTATCGCCGGGTGATCGGGGTGGGCACTTGGTTGTTGGCCCTGGCCCATACGGGCCATATGCTCGATCACTCCCTGGATTGGGACTGGGGGGCGGTGGGCTTTTTGCACCCTCGCCAGCAGGTGGGGATTTGGGCCGGTGTGGGGGCGATCGGGTTGCTGACGTTGTTGGCTCTCACCAGTTTCGATCGAGCCATGCGCTGGTTAGGCTCCCACTGGCGCACCTTACACCTGGCGGCCATTCCCGCCCTGGTGGTGATCGGGATGCACATGACCCTGGCGGGCGGGCCAACCACGATCGGGGATGGGGGATCGGTTTGGCGGCGGGCAATGGGGGTTGGCTGTGGGCTAACCCTGGTTTTGTTGGCGCGGGTGCGTTGGTTTTGGCAACTGTGGGGCCTGGGTGCGCTCTATCACGGCGTGGCCGGTGCGTCTGCGTCCCTGACCGCCGCCCCATCCCAGGATTTCACTAGTTCCAGCGATCGGGTCTGATAGCCCAAGGATTGATAAAGGGCGATCGCCGCTTGGTTGCTGGCTCCCACTTGCAGCCCCAGGCGATCGCAACCGGCCTGTTTGGCCTGCTGTTCCGCTTGATGCAGCAGGGCCCGAGCCAAACCGCGCCGCCGTTCCGCCGGTTGCACATAGAGCCAAAGCAGTTGGGCCCGTCGCTGGCCGGTTTCCGGGTCGATCGCCCAGCCCAACCACAGACCCGCAACCCAAGATTGACCGTTCGATTGACCGTCACTAGCCTGAGCCGTGGCCGCTTCCACCCACCACAGTTGCCCATCGGCCGTCCAGAGTCGATCGACCAACAGGGCGATCGCCGTTGGGTCTGGACTCAGGGGCATTAGCTCTCGGTAGGTGGCCGCCAAGCCCGCCAACAATTGGGGGCGATCGGCCCGGCTCCCTCGCCGTAATCGATAGCCTGTGGGTAACTGATTGGATTGTTGCCCCATCCCAGGCTCCGGCCCTGGGTCGGATGGCTGATTCATGGCGGCATCAGTCCGCAGACTCCAACCCGCAGGCTACAAACTGGCAGAGAGATCCAAATCGGGCGCAGACCCTTGCACCAACGCAGACAGGGAAGGCGGCAACGGTGCAGAGGGCGTAGTTTGTTGAGCAATGGGGGAAGGGAAGTCGATCGCCCCGATCGGTGCGGGCGCGGCCAAATCATTGGGCAAGAAGATCCGTGCACTCACGGCGATCAATGCCACCGCGAAGATCAACACCACCAGGAAGGGAGCCACATACTGCCGGAAAAACGCCATCACCGACCTCTCTAATTTTGATAACGTTCTGTAATATTTCTTGGCACTTATTTTGACAGAAAACCCGCCCAATCCCGCATTGGGTTTCTCAGAATTTCTCGCGGAAATTTTTCGTCGGCATTTCCCGTGAACATTTCCCGCAGATATTTCTACCACCGACAATCCAAAACCAACGATCCAACCCAATTGCTATGGATGCAGCCATTCCTCGATCGCCCCTGTTAGCTTGCCAAGGCGCAACCCAAGGCGGTCGATCGCCCTTGGGGCCGATTACGGGGGCGATCGAACCCGGAGAGCGGCTGTTGATTGTGGGGGCACAGGCCCCGGAGATTTTGCGCTGGTGGGTGCGGCTGTCGGAGCCAACGGCTGGCGATGTGCTGGTTCAGGGACAGCGGGTGCAAACGCTGGATCCCGTTGCCCTGCGGCGGCGGGTGGCTTGGGTGGCTCCTCGATCGACCTTGCTGGCTCCGACGGTGGCGGCAACCCTCGCCTATCCTCTGGCATTGCTGGGCCAAGACTCCCAGGCGATCGAGGCGGCCATTCAGGAAACCTGCGATCGCTTTGGGATTCCCGCCAGTTGGTTAACCCGCCAAGCCTTTCAACTGACCGCCGCCGAGCAACATTGGGTGGCGATCGCGCGGGCTAGTTTGTTGCAACCGTTGGTGTTGCTGTTGGGCGATGGGTTTGAGGGCTTAACCAAGGAACAGAGCGATCGCCTGCAAAACCTATTGCAAAATCAAGCATTCAGCTCCCAAACCGCCGCAGTTGTTTGCACCGCCACCACAATCGCCGGCCTGAGGGCTGCCCCGATCGCCACCCGCTGTTGGGTGCTAACGCAGGGGCAACTGACGACCGATCGGCCGGCTTCCGAAATGGACTGGGCTGCCCTGGAAAAACAATTCCCCTTGGTTAATCAGGCCGGAATTAAGGCCGGCCTTCCCGATCCCGACGCTGATTGGTTTTGAAGTGGTTTGGCTGTGCTCTGCCAGTGGCCCTGCATGGCCTGTGTCGCCATCGGGCCCGTGGCATTTCAATCGGCTGGCAAGACGACACGCGGAGCCAATAGCGGCCCCGCCTCTTCTGTCGTTAGGGCCCCAACTCCCAACAACCGACCGGACTGATCCAAAACACGGGCGATCGGGTCGGTTTGCTCCTGCTTGAGGGATTCGCCGCACTGCGGTGTTGGGGGCCATTCCGCGAGGGCGATCGCTTGGCCAAAAAACCAGCGCTTCACGGCCTCTTCCGCCAAGGTCACCGTGGGCAGATGGGTTAAGCCCAAGGCTGGGTCGATCGGTTGCCACCCTTGCCCGATCGCCGCTTCCAATTGCTCCAGCGTCAGGCTGTCTTCCAAGGTGAAGCCACCGCTGGCCGTTCGTTTCAAATGGGCCAACGTGCCCCCCACGCCCAAGGCCGCGCCCAGATCTCGGGCGATCGAGCGGATATAGGTTCCGGGGCCACAGTCGATGGTTAAGTCCAACTCCGGCTCGGTTCCCGGTCGCCAAGCCTCGATCGTGATTCGATCGACCTGCACTTGTCGCTCCGGCACTTCCACGGTCTTACCTTGTCGCGCTAAATCGTAAAGCCGCTGCCCATCTACCTGAATGGCGCTGTATTGGGGGGGAATCTGTCGAATTGGGCCAATGAATTGCGATATTTGGCTGGAAATGGCTTCTAAGGTGAGGCTGGCTAAGGCCTCGGGCGATCGCGCCGTCAGCACTTCCCCTTCCAGGTCATCGGTGGTGGTGGTGATGCCAAGGCGCACCGTGGCTGCGTAGGATTTGGCTCCCGGCAGAAATTGCAACAGACGGGTGGCGGGCCCCAGGGCGATCGGCAACACCCCGATCGCGGCCGGATCCAACGTGCCCCCATGGCCCGTCCGTTTGCACCGCGTCAGCCGCCGTACTTTGGCCACGCAATCGTGGGACGTGAAGCCCGCCGGTTTGCACAAGTTCAAAAATCCACAAACCATCGCCTAATTGCACCTACAGGGGACAAACACCTGATTTTTGATTTCCAATTTTTGATTTCTAATTTCTGAATTCTTGGTTCTAATTCTTGCTCAAGCCGGATTGCTGCTAGCGTTCTGTTTGGTCAGATGTGGGCCAAGAGCAGCCGTTTCAGCCAGCCTCAGACACGCAAAGGGGTAGAGATGCAGCCCACATCTCCACCCCCTGTGATTGCAGCCTGCGCCCACCGCGATCGCCCGAAAACGACCTTGAACGCAAACCAAATTTCATGGGTTTTTGGTCTCTGAAGGAACGGCCCTAGGCCGCCATTCCCTGAATGATGTAGTCGAAGTAAGGCTCGGTGGCGGCGGCATCTTCGGTGCTCAGAAGGCCCAAAGTGGCCTCCTTGAGACAACGCACGGCTTCCACCATCCCCGGCAGCGGGACACCCAAGGAGTTGTACATTTCGCGTGCGCCCACCAGACCAATGGTTTCGATCGGTTCTTTGTCGCCCGCCAACACGCCGTAGGTCACCAGTCGCAGATACCAGCCATAGTCCCGAAGGCACTGGTTCCGCTCCCGTTGGCCATAGGCATTGCCGCCGGGAGCAATAAAGTCCGGACGACGTTGCCACAGCTTGCGGCTGGCTTCTTGCACAATCTTTTTCTCACTGTCGGCCAGCGTTTGGGCAATCCGAATACGCTGCTCGCCGGTTTTTAAAAATTCCGAGATGCTCTTAAGCTCGCCACTGCTAGGGTAGCGAAGCTCATCGTCGGCTTTCAGAATGACTTGGCTAACTACGCTCATAATATCGAGAGTATCGGAATATCGTTTCCACTCTACCAAAGTTTTTTCGCGGCAAAACCTTCGGGCGAATTGACCCCTGATTGGGGCGATCGCCCGGGGCTGGAATGGGCCGAGACCCCTTAGCAAACATGGGGTCAAACCATTGCCCAGTCGGTTTTCGTCGATCGGGAAATCGTTGGCTTGGGTTTACTTAGGGGCGATCGATTCAGAGGGCTGTTGCTGATCCCAGATCCTCCACAAAAGGCCTTGGTCGGGGGTGTCGATCGGTGGCAGCTTTGGTGAAGATTTGTAACAGATACCCCGAAGCCTGTCTCAGGTTTGGCGACAACCGCCGGGGACTGGGCCAGGAGTAGCCAAGATTCAGAAAGATTCGGATTCTGACCTGGATCAGATCTGGATCAGAATCTAGACAGGAATGGGCAAAAGGGGCAGGAGGAAATTTTGCTGGAATTGCATTGTCATACGACGTTTTCCGATGGCACGCTGACTCCGACGGAGTTGGTGGCGGCGGCGATCGAGGCGGGGGTGCGGGCCCTGGCCATTACGGATCACGATACCTGCGCTGGTTTGGATGAGGCGATCGAGGCGGCGGGCGATCGGCTCGAAATTGTGCCGGGATTGGAACTGAGCGTGGTTCACAACGGGCGATCGCTCCATATTTTGGGGTTTTATCCCGATCGCGATCGAATTCATGAACCGCTAGCCGTGCGCTTGGCCGGCCGTCGCCAGCGGGCCCAACGCATGGCGGAAAAGCTGGCGGAGTTGGGCTACCCGATCGAGCTGCCGGAATTACCAGGCAACATGGCTCCCGGCCGACCGCACATCGCCCAAGCGCTGGTGGCGGCGGGCCATGTCACGTCGGCCCAGGAAGCGTTTACCCGATTTTTAGGGGATGATCGCCCGGCCCATGTGCAGTACGACAAATTTTCGATCGTGGAGGGCATGAACCTGCTCCGATCGGCTGGGGCCGTGCCCGTTTGGGCCCATCCTTACCTGTTTCGTGGGGGCAATGTGGAAGACACCTTGCCGGAACTGGTGGCGGCGGGGCTGTTGGGCTTGGAGGTTTATCATCCCAACCACAGCCTGACGGAGCAAAAGCGCCTTTTGGAACTGTGCGATCGCTATGGATTGTTGGCCACGGGCGGCAGTGACTACCATGGCCCCGCCCCGAGTACCAGGGCTGAACGCCGCGACAGCTTAAATCAATTTCAATTGCCCCTAGCCCTGCTCGATCGCCTAAAACAGGTCAAGGCCACCTTGGCAATGGAAACTGGTTATTGATTGGGCAGCCACCCAAACCCGATCGACCCCAAAATCGCCACCCCAAAGATCAACCGATAGATCACGAAAATCCAAGTGTTTTGGGTCTGCAAAAACTTCAGCAACCAAGCGATCGCCGCATAGGACGACACCGCCGCCACCACAACGCCCACCGTTAGCGACAACCCCGCACCGGCCGGCAACCCTTCTTTCAAAACACCCACCAGTTCCACCAACCCCGCCAGGGTAATGGCGGGAATGCCCAGCAGAAAGGAGAAACGCGCCGCCGCTGCCCGATCGATGCCTGACAACAGGCCTGCCGTCAGGGTTGATCCCGATCGCGAGACCCCGGGAATCAGGGCCAGGGCCTGGGCCGCCCCTAAAATTAATCCATCGTTCAACCCCAGGGAGTTGTAGTGGCGGTGGCGGCTGCCGGTCACTTCCGCTAAGCCCAGCAGCAGGGCCATGACGATCGAGGCGATCGCGATCGCCCCCAAGCTCCGGAGCGGGGAATTGTCAAAATCGGGGATGAATTTCTTAATTGCTAAGCCGCCAGCCACAATGGGCAACGTTCCTAGACCAATGCCAAGGGCAATCCGAAACTGCCGATCGCCCCAATCCTTGCGGGAAATGGCTTGGGCCGACCCGATCGCCAGGGCCGTTAAATCTGCCCAAAAATAAGTCAGCACCGCCGCGATGCTCCCCAGTTGGATCACCGCCGTGTAGGCCACGCCCGGATCGCCCCAACCGAGCACCACGGGCACAACCTTCAGGTGGGCCGTGCTGCTGATCGGTAAAAACTCCGTCAGCCCTTGCACCAGCCCCAGGCCGATCGCCTCCAGCCAGCTCACGCCATCACTCACCGGAACCGTTGGGTCAGCCGCTTGGGCCGCAGCCCCCAAGCCCACCAGCCAAACCCCCAGCCCCATCCCGGCCCACCAGCGGTAAACCCGCTTGATTTGACTCTGCCCTTTGCTGCTCGATCGCCCTTGCTGTGAATTACCCATCGTTAAACCTGATTGGCCCCAACCATGCCTGAAAATGCTCAGCACCTTCAACCACTGTTCTGAATTTCTGCTGAATTTCTAAGGACTGATGCTAAGGACTGAATACGATGTCCTTGATTCGCAATCCGCCTTCCTTGCCATGCTACCCAACGGCGTTCCTCCGCCATCATTCCAATCGCGGCTGATATTGTGGCTGATTTTGCCGCATCTCGAAAACCAACTGCTATCGGTGATGCACCGTGGGGGCTATGGTATGTTAAGAAAACTAAAGATAAAAATTAATAAACCTAACCAAAGTCGCAGGTTTTCTCATTTTGGTTGCCTATCCCTCCTCTGCCAGCGCCATTACGCCGTTTCGTCGATCGGCTGGCCCCGGTCGTTTGATGTCCGCGAGTTTGGCGGCGGATGCCTCGGCTAGTGATTGCCCTGATGAGACAACCCTGATTCCCCCTGCCCCGCCGATCGCCACCCGATCGCCCTTGGCCTTGGGCTGGATGTTTGTGGCGGGGTTGTTCCTGGTGTCAGGCCCCGTGTTTGTGGAAGCCCCCTTGGTGCGATCGTTCCCCATCCTTTGCACCGCCCTCACCCTGCTTTGGAGCCTGTTGGGGGCCCGGTGGCTGGAGTCGCCCAAGTGGCGGGTTTGGGGCGACCTATTGGTGGGGTTTAGCTGGAGCTGGCTGGCGGGTTCGCTCTATTGGGGCTGGTTGCGTTGGGAACCCACAGTTCACCTGCCCATGGAGGCGATCGCCCTGCCCCTGGCGCTAATCTCCGTGCGATCGAGCTGGGGACGCATTGGCAGCCTGTTCTATCTCGGCTCCCTGTTGGGAACCGCCATCACCGATAGCTATTTCTATTGCGTAGATTTGATGCCCGCCTGGCGCGAGGCGATCGCCGCCGAAAGTGCCGATCTTCACACCGTTGCCCCGATCCTGCACGGAGCCTTAGCCAAAATGCACACCCCCTTTGGCCTGGGCTGGGCCGCGTTGCTGGCGGGTACGTTGCTGTTTGCTGGCCTGGGCGCGGGTTGGTGGGCCAAGCGATCCCAGGATGCTGGCTGGATGGTGTTTAGTGCGGCCCTGTTGGGCACTCTCTTTGTCGATGGCCTATTCTGGCTGAGTGCCCTGTTTGCCTAATTTGCCTAATCGGCCCCGTTGGCCCCAACCGTGGCGTAGCCCAAAATCTGCACAGGCTGTACGGAGGAGCTGTCAATGGCGGTGTATATTGTGCCGGACTAAAACAACACCTAGTCTCCAGGACTTTCACTTGTGCGCGCGTGGTTACGCTCCAGCCCTGTCCGCATTTAATTCTGAGAACCGAATCCGGCAGCCGGTACTTACCCCTTGTCGGTAGCGCTTGCTGGACGATCGGTCGCAGCCCAGACAATGATTTTGTGCTGGGCGACCCTTGGATCTCGCGCAACCATGCCATGCTCCAGTGCATGGAGGATGGCGCGTTCTATTTGATTGATCTGGGAAGTCGCAATGGTTCCTTCGTGAATGGCCGCCGGGTGAGCATTCCCGTCACCCTGCAAAGCGGCGATCGCCTGACCTTTGGCCAAACGGAACTGGATTTTTATGCGCCCGCCCACGATCGGGACTACAGCACCAGCGATAGTTTTGAATTTTCTGTGACTGCAACGCTCCATGTGCGACGGCTGATCACGATTTTGGTGGCTGACATTCGGAATTTCACGGGGCTGACCCGACAGACAGACGAAAAAGTCCTCTCGGAGGCGATCGGGACTTGGTTTCGCCAAGCGGGCAACATCATCCGTGAATCCGGCAGTTGGGTGGATAAATATATCGGCGATGCTGTGATGGCCGTGTGGATTCACGGGGAACAGGAAGTGAGTCCCCGAGAAGTGCTGCAAATTTTTGAGGCGGTCAATGCACTGCAAAAAATGACCCGCGACTTGCATTTGCACTATCCTTTGCCCTTTCCGTTGCGAATTGGCACCGGGGCCAACACGGGCTATGCCATGGTTGGCAACACCGGCAGCAATGATCGCCCTGATTACACCGCCCTGGGCGACACGGTGAACGCCGCCTTTCGGTTAGAGTCTTGCACCAAGGAATTGCAACTGGACGTGGCGATCGGGAAAACCACCTACCAGTATCTCTGTGCCTTGAATGGCTCTGCCTGCGAGATTTTTCAGGAATATCGCGTGAACCTCAAGGGCTATGACACCGAAAGCGTCACCTATGCCGCCACCTACGACAATCTCGATCGGTTTTTAACCGCCCATCATCGATCCCTGGAACTGGATTTTTAAAATTCAACTTGATTAAAATTCAAATTAAAGTCCAATCAATTGCCTCCCTTGACCCAAGTTTGGCCAAACTGGTGAATTGAGATGAAGACAAAGTCCGCGTGGAAAATCCTGGGGCCGATCGTCGGGCAATTGTTCTCGATCGAGATTCAAAACTTTGATCAATCCCATGGGCGCAAACGGTATTACTCAACACGACCCTAACCATGATTTTGGGCTTCTGTTGCTATAGTGGAATGAAATTTTGTTGGGTTTTGCATCCAAGCAATGGGACAAAGAATCGACTATTGGCAACTTTTACTGACTTGAGTCACTGATTTCTTTCAAACAGCGATCCAAAAAACAACCATAAGGAATGATCATTCCTGGAGTTTTTGATGAACGTCCTGCTGCTATATCCTCTTTTTCCGAAAAGCTTTTGGTCCTTTGAGAAAACCCTAGCCTTGCTCGATCGCAAGGCAATGCTCCCACCCTTGGGATTGGTGACGGTGGCGGCGCTTTTGCCCCAAAGTTGGAATTTTAAGTTGGTGGATTGTAATGTCCGTGACATCACCGAAGCGGAGTGGGATTGGGCTGATTTGGTGATTTTGTCGGCGATGATTGTGCAAAAAGATGATTTGCTCGATCGCATCAGAGCCGCAAAACAACGGGGCAAACGGGTTGCCGTGGGCGGCCCCTATGCCACGGCCCTGCCGCAGGAAGTGAGCGATGTGGGGGCTGATTATCTGATTTTGGATGAAGGGGAAATTACCCTGCCCCTGTTTGTGGAGGCGATCGAACGAGGCGAGCTAGCGGGCACTTTCCGCGCCAACGGGGTGAAGCCCGACGTAACCGAAACGCCCATTCCGCGCTTCGACCTGCTGGAATTTGATGCTTATGCGGAAATGTCGGTGCAATTTTCGCGGGGCTGCCCATTCCAGTGCGAATTCTGCGACATTATTGTGCTCTATGGTCGCAAGCCGCGCACCAAAACGCCTCAACAACTCTTGCGAGAATTGGACTACCTGTATGAGTTGGGATGGCGGCGCAGCATCTTCATGGTGGATGACAACTTCATTGGCAACAAACGCAATGTGAAGCTGTTCCTAAAAGAGCTGTTGCCTTGGATGGTGGAGCATCAATATCCCTTCTCCTTTGCCACGGAAGCTTCGGTGGACTTGGCTCAGGATCAAGAACTGATGGATATGATGGTGCAGTGCAATTTTGGGGCTGTGTTTTTGGGCATTGAAACGCCCGATGAGGAGAGCCTGACCCTGACCCAAAAGCATCAAAATACCCGAGATTCCTTGAGTGAGGCGGTGATCGCCATTGCCCGATCGGGCCTGCGGGTGATGGCCGGTTTTATCATCGGTTTTGATGGGGAAAAAGCCGGTGCGGGCGCAAGAATTGTGCAATTTGTGGAAAAAACGGCAATTCCCACCGCCCTGTTCAGTATGTTGCAGGCCCTGCCGGATACGGCCCTTTGGCATCGATTGGAGCGGGAAGGGCGGCTGCGCAGCAAGTCGGCCAACATCAACCAAACCACATTGATGAACTTTGTGCCCACGCGCCCCCTCGAAGACATTGCGCGGGAATACGTGGCGGCTTTCTATGAACTCTACGATCCGGAACGGTTTTTAGATCGGGTTTATCGCCACTTCCGCTTGCTGGGGGAAGCGACCTATCCCAAGAAGGGCAAGGGATCGCGCAAGCCCATTAACTGGGTGACGGTTCGGGCGTTGCTGACCATTTGTTGGCGGCAGGGGACGTTGCGGAAAACGCGCTGGCAGTTCTGGCGCAACCTTTGGAATATGTGGCGGCATAACCCCGGTGGCATCAGCAGCTATCTATCGGTTTGCGCCCAAATTGAACATTTCATGGAATATCGCGAAATTGTGCGATCGGAAATTGAAGAGCAAGTGCAGCAGTTCTTGGCGGAAGAATTGCGCCTGAAGAATAGTCAACGGGCGGAAGCGATGGTTTAAGGATCGGGAGCCTGTTGGGCCTAAGGGTGGCAGCCAAGAATGGGCGATCGCACGCCCAAAATCTATGCAACAATTAGCTCTCGACTGGCTCTCGCCCGTTTGTCTGTTTGCGAGCAATAGCGAAAAAGGTTGGTGGGGCTTCCATCAGCCCGGTCGCAGGTGGCTCGAAACTTGAGATACTGGTGATATTATTCGACTTTTTCACCAGCGAAGGCCGTTGCCCAGTCTCGTTGCCCATGGGTAACTGAGAGCGAAGCGCGATCGCGTTGGTGGTTCCGCCATGATTTGCTGTGTCTTGTAAGGAGGTACCGGTTCTCATGAAACGGTTTGTTCGCCTGGTATTTGCGATCGCCCTGGTCGCGCTCACGTGGATTGGCGCGGGCTATCCTCAGGCTGCATGGGCTGAAGCATCTTTAAACAATGCCGATGCCAAGTTGGCGACGGAATTTGGCAAAAAAATTGATTTGAACAATACCAATATCAGCAACTTCAAGGCTTACCGGGGTCTGTACCCGACGTTGGCGCAAAAGATTATTGCGAATGCGCCCTACAGTGCGCCGGAAGAAGTGCTGAAGATTGGCGGCCTGAGCGATCGGCAACAGAGCCTTTTAAAGGATTACTTGGATGCGGGCACCTTCACGGTGACGGAACAGGATCCGATCTTCAATGAAGGGGATCACCGCATTAACGATGGCGTTTACAAATAACGTTAGGTTGCCCCTGATTGGTTTCCAGGACTAATCAAAGGACTAATCAAGGGTTCCGGTCATCGCAATATTGCCACTGGAACCGAAGATAGTGATTCACCCCGCCCGATGATCGGCTTGGCCGGTTTGATTGCTCCATCGGGTTTGGGGCCCCGCACTCGGAATTCCCGTATCCGGAATCCGTGAACTAGATTATTAAAGGCGATTGCGCAGCGGTAGTTTAGCTCCCGGCGCGATCGCCTTTTGCTTAAATCTGGTTGAATCTCGTTAGGTCTCGGGCAGTGATCCGAGAAATTCAGCGTCTGTTGCGGTTTGGCGGCGGTGATCGCTGGCTGTGGCGCTTTTGCTTGGCAATTCCACGATTTTTAGCTTTTTTTAGCTTTCTGTGCCCAATGATGAGTGATCCTTTGCCGGCTGTGGAAATTGAGCGCCCAACGGTCGATCGCTTTGATGTGATCGTGGTGGGTTGTGGGGCGGCGGGGTTATATTCAGCCCTCTGTTTACCGGCTGAGCTGTCGGTGGCGGTGGTGACCAAGGCCACGGTGTCGCGATCGGCGAGTGATTGGGCCCAAGGGGGGCTGGCGGCGGTGACGGCTCCCGATGATTCGGTGGCGTTGCATGTGGCCGACACGCTGGCGGCGGGGGCGGGCCTGTGCGATCGGGTGGCGGTGGAATTTTTGGTGGCGGAAGCGCCGGCCTGCGTGGCGCAGTTGGTGGAACTGGGGGTGGCGTTCGATCGCGATCAGGGACAGTTGGCCGTCACCCTGGAGGCGGCTCACTCCCGACGGCGGGTGCTCCATGCGGCGGATGCAACGGGGCGAGCGGTGGTGAGTGCCTTGGTGGCGCGGGTGTTGGAGCGATCGAACATTACGGTGCTGTCGGAAACCCTGGCGATTGACCTGTGGCTGACCCCCGATCGACAAAGTTGCCAAGGAATTGCCTGTTTGCAGGAAGGGCAACTGCGGTGGCTGGCGGCTGGAGCCACGATCTTGGCCACGGGCGGCGGCGGCCAGGTTTTTGCCCACACCACCAATCCCAGCGTTAGCACGGGCGACGGCGTGGCCATGGCCTATCGCGCTGGGGCCGTGCTGCGCGATTTGGAATTTGTGCAGTTTCACCCCACGGCCTTGGATATTCCCGGCGCACCGCACTTTCTAATCAGTGAGGCGGTGCGGGGTGAGGGGGCCCACTTGGTGGATGACCAAGGGCGGCGATTTGCTTTTGATTTTCATGAAGCGGGAGAGTTGGCCCCGCGTGATGCGGTCAGTCGGGCCGTCTATTCCCACTTGCAACGGCATGGGGGCGATCGGGTGTGGTTGGACTTACAACCCATTCCCGAGGCGCAAATTTTGCACCGGTTTCCCAATATCTTGAAGGCCTGTCGGGATTGGGGCATCGATCCGCTGCGGGAACCAATTCCCGTGTCGCCCGCGGCCCACTATTGGATGGGGGGCATTGCGACCGATCGAGCCAATTGCACCTCCTTAGGGGGGCTATATGCCGTGGGTGAAACCGCCAGCACCGGGGTGCATGGGGCCAATCGCTTGGCCAGTAATTCCTTGTTGGAATGTATTGTGTTTGGGGCCCAGTTCCGAAACTTGACCGTGGCCCAAGGGTCGGTGCTGCCGATCGAGCGGTGCTTGTCGCTGCCGACCATCGCCTTTGAGCCATCGCCGGACTTGGCGCACTGGCGAAATTATTTGCCCAAGCTGGTTTGGAGTGCAGCGGGCATTTGTCGCAAATCATCGACCCTGATCGACGCGATCGCCCAGTTGCAAGCGGCCCAATCCACCCTGCGCAACTTGCCGATTCAACAATTGTTGACCCAATTGCAGCCGGGTGAAACCTGCCAAATTTTGGACGATCGCGCAATCTCGGCGGTACATCAGTGGGTGGAAACACGCAACTTGCTGGATGTGGCCACCTCGCTGCTGGAGAGTGCCCTGTTCCGAACGGAAAGTCGCGGCGGCCACTATCGAGTGGATCACCCCAATACGGATCCAGCTTGGGCTTGTCACACCCTGTTGCAGGGGAACAAGCGCTGGATTTCCCAATCGGGTTTGGGCGATCGCACCAGTCTCCCTTGGGTCTGATCGTTCGATCGCCTTATGGCAACTTAGCTCAGGAGTTGGGCGATCGCCTGGCGATACTCACTCTTTTGCTTCACGCCGCGAAACTCCGCTGCCTTGGCCTTGTTGTGGAAAATCATTACCGTTGGCGTTCCGGTTACCCCCGCCCCTTCGGCAATTTGCGGCTCATCCTTCACATCCACCTCCACAAAGTGGATTTGCCCCTCAAATTCATCCACCACCTTATCCAGCATCGGTTTCAGGATGTGGCAAGGGCCGCAATCGGGGGCAACGAACTTCACCACCAAGGGGCGATCGGTCTCGTGGTAGAGCTTGCGAACCGCGTAGCCGCCAAAGTGGCGTGTGGCTTGTGGATTGAAAGTTTCTTCCGTATCCGCCACGATCGGCTTGTCTTCGGTCACGGAGGCCGCCGTTGGCTCGGTGCTGTCGCGCTTCACCTCCTGGGCCAAGCCCTGAGCCGAAAGCCACCGTTCCGCCAACAGGGCCGCTGCGCAACCGGTTCCGGCCGCCGTGATCGCTTGCCGATATTCATGATCTTGCACATCACCGGCCGCAAACACCCCTTCCACGCTGGTTTCCACGCTGTGGGGACGGGTTTTGATATAGCCCACCTCGTCTAGGTCAAGCTGCCCCACAAACAAATCGGTGTTGGGTTTGTGCCCGATCGCGTAGAACAAACCACGGGCGGCGATCGTTGATTCTTCGCCGGTTTGCTGGTGCTGGACCCGTAGGCCGGTCATGCCCGTTTCGTCCCCCACCACATCGATCGCGGTGGTGTGCCAATGAACCGTGATCTTCGCATTGGCCAACACCCGGTCTTGCATGGCCTTGCTGGCCCGCATTTTGTCCGATCGCACCAACAAATGCACCCGTGAGCCATATTTCGTCAGGTACATCGCTTCTTCGGCGGCCGAGTCGCCTCCACCAATCACCACCAGCTCGGCGTTTTGGAACATGGGCATGGCTCCATCACAAATGGCGCAGGCGGAAATGCCCCGATTCCAAAATTCCGTTTCGCTGGGCAGCCCCAGCCGCTTGGCCGTGGCTCCGGTGGCGATGATGACGCTGTGGGCCCGCAATTCCCGATCGGTCGATCGCACCACAAAGGGCCGCTGGCTCAAGTCCACAAAGGTGACATCTTCCGTCACCACCTCCGTGCCCCACCGTTCCGCCTGGGCGCGCATCCGATCCATCAATTGCGGGCCCGTGATGCCCTCCGGGAAGCCGGGGAAATTTTCCACTTCCGTGGTGGTCATCAGTTGGCCACCGGGCAGACCACCGGCCTGGAAGCCCGCAAACATAAAAGGTTTCAAGTTGGCACGAGCGGCATAGATGGCAGCCGTGTAACCGGCGGGGCCGGAACCGATGATCACGACATTTTCAACGGTGTTGGGTGCAGAAGCGGCGCTGGTCATGGATGCTTTATCTAAACTCATACCGACTATGAATAAAATAGCATAGTCAGAATTCCGTTGCCATCCCAGCAATTGATTCAGCAGTTCAGGCATTCGTTCAGGTATTGATTAACCCTTGCCCCGTTGCTTCAAGGCAGGAAGGATGTCACCCTAAAATCAATGTGATGGTGTGGTGTGCGTGGTGAGTAACGTTCCTGCGTTTAATCTAACGGAGCAATTTCCGCAAATTCGCGACGAAGTGAATGCGGCGGTCTTGGAGGTTTTGGCTTCCGGTAAATACATTGGCGGCGCGGCGATCGAGTCCTTTGAGCAGGATTTTGCCCGCTATGTGGGTACGGAATTCTGTGTGGCCTGTAATTCCGGAACCGATGCTCTGTATTTGGCGTTGCGGGCCCTGGGCGTTGGCCCGGGGGATGAGGTGATTGTGCCGCCTTTCACCTTCATTGCCACCACGGAAACCGTGAGCGCAGTGGGTGCGGTTCCGGTGTTTGTGGATGTGGATGCGGAGACCTTTAACCTGGATCTGGACGCGGTGGAACGGGCGATCGGGCCGCGCACCAAAGCGATTATTCCCGTACACCTGTTTGGCCAGCCGGTGAATATGGAGCGGCTGATGACGATCGCCCGGGCCAGCAACCTGTGGGTGATTGAAGATTGTGCCCAAGCCACGGGAGCAAAGTGGGGCGATCGACGGGTGGGCAGCATTGGCCACGTGGGTTGCTTTAGTTTCTATCCCACCAAAAATTTGGGCGCTTGCGGTGATGGCGGGGCCATGACGGTGAACGATCCTCAACTGGCGGCGGATTTGCGGATGTTGCGGGAGCATGGCCAGCGCCAACGCTACTACCACGAGGCGATCGGGGTGAATAGTCGCCTCGATGCCATTCAGGCGGTGATTCTGCAAATTAAATTGCGATCGCTCGATCAGTGGAACCAACAGCGCACCGCGATCGCCCAGCGCTATCAACAGGGTCTCGCCGGTTTGCCGGGCCTGCGTTTGCCCCAGGCGATCGCTGGCGGAACCAGCGTTTGGAATCAATACACAATCCAAGTGGGTGAGGGCAGCGCCGGCCCAGAACTGCGCGATCGGTTGCGGCAAGCCCTGCAAGATCGCGGTGTGGGGACAGCGGTTTACTATCCTCTGCCGCTGCACCTACAAGCGGTCTACGCCAACTTGGGCTATCAGCCGGGATCTTTGCCCGTTTCCGAGCAATTGGGCCATTGTGTCTTGTCCTTGCCCATGTTCCCCGAGTTGACCCCAGAGCAACAGGATCGCGTCATCAACAACCTGCGAGAGGTGTTGGCCGCTGTTCCTTTGCCGACGAACTGTGTTGGGGTTTAGGGCAAGCGATTAACCAATGCATTGATTGACAAATGCATTGATTGACAAACCCATTGATTGACAAATGCATTGATTGACAAACCCATTGATTGGCCAATAAATCAAGGAATGGGTGAGTGAATAATCGATGAATTGATGAATGAAGGACTGTGAATGAGTCGTGAATTGGTCGTGAATTAATGGTTGGCGGATTGATTTTGGGCCCGCCGAAGGGCCCAGCGGCGCATTGCCCAAATGCCCAGCCCAAACAGTAACCAATAGGGGGTGTAGGCCAACAGCCATAGGGTGATTTGCAAGAGGCCGATCGTGACTTGGCCCACCGATTGCGTCGCCTTACCCCAGGTTTCCGCCAACTGGGCCGTAATGGGGTTGGCATCGGCTAAACCAGCCACGCTCTGTTCGATTGTTAAGTTCACGGTGGAGTAGGCCACGCGGGTGCGCAGATTTTTCAGTTGGGCTTCAATTTGCTCAATCTGTTGGCGAGTTTGGCTGACCTGTTGATTCACCGCCAAAATGTCGCGCACGGAGCCAGATTTTTGCAGCAAGGCGAGCAAGCTGTCTTCGGTGCGGCGCAGGTTGCGTAACCGAGCATCGGCATCCACCAGTTGATCGGTCACGTCTTCCGCTTGCATGGCTCGGTTTTGCAGGTAACCCAATTGGGTGACGGCGGCCACGGCGCGATCGAGTTGGTTGGCGGGAACCCGAAACTGTAATTCTGCGATCCGGCTGGTGTCGGTGCGGCGATCGTTGAGACTAATCACATCGCCCTGATTTTCCTTGACGATCGCTTGGGTGGCTTCAAGGGCTTTGGTAACCGAATCTGCCTTCAGGGCTAGGGTGACGGTTTTGATCAGTTGCGGTTGGGCGATCGGGCTGGGGGGCGACTGCGCATTGGCCGCCAAATCGCTATCGTTGGGGGCTAATGCCTGGCGCTCTTGGCCGCCCGCTGCGGGAGCCATGGCCTCGGGCATGGGTGCTGCGGCTTTGTTGGCCATGCTGCCCCCGCCACAGCCGGTTAACGCAACACCCAACAGGAGGGCCCACAGGGGCGATCGACTGTTACGGGTCACTTGGGGAGGATTCACCAGCACCAACGATCGAGCCATGGAAGTTGCCTGCTCTGTGTGTTTCAGACTTGGGAGTTCAAACTTGTTGTGCTTCCGACGGTTTCAGCGATTAATCAACCAATTAATCAACCAATTACAGATTAACCAGTGACCAATCAACCGGTGACCAATCAACCCATCAATCAACAAATTTGGGAAGTCGATTTTTATCGTCGGCCCATGACCGACACCGCAGGGCAACCCCTTTGGGAATTAGTCCTGTGCGATCGGGCCCAAACGTTTGTGTTTCGAGATGTTTGCCCCCAAAGCTCGATCGACACCAATTGGTTAACGGAGCGGCTGGTGGCGGCTATGGGTGACAATGCTACCCCGCCCGATCGGCTCTGTGTGTTTCGGCCCCAATCCCTGAGTTTGGTGGAAGCGGCGGCTGCGCGGTTGGGTTGGCCCGTGACCGCCACACGCCGCACCCAGGCGCTGAAGGATTGGTTGCAAAAACGAGCGATCGAGTCCCCCCTGCTCGACCCGGCCACCGGTCAGCCCTACGATCCCTTGGCGATCGATTCGCCGCCACCTTTGCCCCTGGCGGACTCGCTATGGGGGGATTCTTGGGGGTTTGCCAGTTTGTCGGCGGAGGTGTTGGCTCGGCAGTTAGCCCAGCGGCCAATCCCCTACGGCGATCGCCCTTCGGAATTATTTCCCGATCGCCTGGGTCTGTCTGCTAAGGCTCCTATTCCCGGGGTTGTGGTGAACGGTGGGCGGCGATCGCGTGCGTTGGCCCAATGGCTCAATGGTGTGCAGCCCGTTGCCCTCAGCTTCGTGCCCGGTGAGCCGGATGGGGTAATCTTGGAAGCCGGCCTGTGCGATCGATGGATTTTAGCCACCAGCCAAGATTCGGAATTGCGCCAAGCTGGCCTTGCGTTTGAGTCTCGAAAGTCCACCGTGCGCCACCTGCACTTCTTGCTCATTCAACCGGATAATTCCGGCATGACCTATACGGGGCTTTGGTTTTTGCAACCTGCCTGAGCTGATCACTGCTCGGTGACGGCAAGGGATTGACCTGCCGGATCGTTCGGTTTTGTTCAATTTCAATCTTGTTCAATCGTGTTTGATCAAACACGCCTAATCAAACACGTCTAATCAAACGTACTTAATTAAAAAACTTGTTCAAACGCGCTCGATCGCCGTTGATCACGCGCGATCGGCTTAGTATCACGAGCTGCGTTCGATCGACTCTCTCCGTTGTGCGGCATTGCTTTGTAACATTTTCTTTAGATTCATTTACATTGCTTATTATTAATTTTACGAAACTCAATCGTTGTTTGTTTTGCTTTAAATTTAATCAAGCTTTTTCATAAAAATATATTCAACTTCGTGGACGTTACGGAAGGTAAGTCTCTAGGATCTAAAAAGCAATTTGGATTGACATAATTCATCAATTTCCAATTGCCTCATTTCCATTCTTCAACACGGATTCATTTACAAATGACTGCAACGATCACCCGTCAAGGTGGTAGCAGTTGGGATCGCTTCTGCGATTGGATCACCAGCACCAACAACCGGATCTATGTCGGTTGGTTTGGTGTGTTGATGATCCCCAACCTGCTGACCGCAACCATCTGCTACATCATCGCCTTCATCGGCGCTCCCCCGGTTGACATCGACGGCATCCGCGAACCCGTGGCTGGTTCGCTGCTGTACGGAAACAACATCATCTCTGGTGCTGTGATCCCCTCGTCGAACGCCATCGGTTTGCACTTCTACCCCATCTGGGAAGCTGCTTCCTTGGATGAGTGGCTGTACAACGGCGGCCCCTATCAGTTGGTGGTTTTCCACTTCCTGATTGGCATCTTCTGCTACATGGGTCGTCAGTGGGAACTGAGCTACCGCCTCGGTATGCGTCCTTGGATCTGCGTGGCTTACAGCGCTCCTGTGGCTGCTGCAACCTCCGTGTTCCTGATCTACCCGATCGGTCAAGGTTCGTTCTCTGACGGTATGCCTTTGGGCATCTCGGGCACCTTCAACTTCATGTTGGTGTTCCAAGCTGAGCACAACATTCTGATGCACCCCTTCCACATGTTGGGCGTTGCTGGTGTGTTTGGTGGCTCGCTGTTCTCGGCAATGCACGGCTCCTTGGTGACCAGCTCGCTGGTGCGTGAAACCTCGGAAGTGGAAAGCCAAAACTACGGCTACAAGTTCGGTCAAGAGGAAGAAACCTACAACATCGTTGCAGCCCACGGCTACTTCGGTCGTTTGATCTTCCAATACGCTTCGTTCAACAACAGTCGCTCGCTGCACTTCTTCTTGGGTGCTTGGCCGGTTGTGGGTATCTGGTTCACTGCACTCGGTATCTCGACGATGGCGTTCAACCTGAACGGCTTCAACTTCAACCAATCGGTTGTTGATTCGCAAGGTCACGTGATCAACACCTGGGCTGACGTGATCAACCGCGCCAACCTGGGTATGGAAGTGATGCACGAGCGTAATGCTCACAACTTCCCGCTGGATCTGGCTGCTGGCGCTGAAGCTCCGGTTGCCCTGCAAGCTCCGGCAATCAACGGCTAAACCTGCCTTGGCTCGATCGCTCGATCGAGCCAACAACACAACTGAATCTTGCTGGAAAGGGGAGTGGTTTTGCTGCTCCCCTTTTGATTGGTTTGGGGGGTGTTTTGGGAATGTTGGGTTTGGTTGGATGATTGCGGATTGCAGCCCTGAGTCTGTGTGGATGCATCGGCGAATCCGAGCGTCTTAATCGAGGACTGAAAACCGTTGGCAGATGGTTCAACTGGGCGATCGCTCCTTAGAAGCCCTTTGGAAAAAGTTGGGATGGCCCCGACAATTGAGCTAAAAAGTGCCTCAAATCGAAGATAGGAGCCTGAATTGCGCACATTAACCGCAAATATGGATCCTGAGTGCGCCAACAGCTTCTGAACCAGTCTGATAAGATCGTGGCAGTTGGAACCATCGTCATTCAATCTCGCTCCCCGTTCGATCAGATAGCACTAGTGCCTAGTTAGCGAACCGATCGGGTGAATGCTGAAGGGGAAGCAGCATCTTATAAACGTCTGAACGTCTGAACGTCTAAACGTCAAAATTCTAAACGTCGAGATTCAGCCTGCGGCTATCAACACTACCAACGCTATCAATAGTTATCGAAAGCATTAGAGTTTTTAGCCATCAGGAAGAGGGGATATCGATCAACACTGAACTGTTCATCTCCCATGAAACTTTCTGATGTTATTAGACGATGTGTTAGAGACTTCTGGAAAAAGACAGCCGTAGTTGCGGTTGCCTATTGTGGAACCGGCTTATTGTCGGGCTATTTTGCCATTCCACCGGGCTATGCTTCGCCGGTTTGGCCAGCAGCGGGGATCGCCTTGCTGGCTGCCTTGTATTGGAAAAAATATTCCTATTTAGGCATTTGGCTAGGGTCTTTTGTCCTGAATGTGTTGATCGGCACAAGGGCGATCGGCACGATTAATCTCAGCATTGTTTTGGTGGGAGCTGGCATTGCTCTGGGCGCAATTTTGCAAGCCTATGTTGGCAATGTTTTATTACAAAAACTGTTTAAGCATCCCATTTGGCGAGAAGAATTTTTAGGAATTTTGGCGCTACTGGTGTTGGCGGGGCCCATCAGTTGCATGGTGGGAGCAACGGTGGGCAATGGTGTGTTGCTCGCCAGCCATTCCATCACTGGGTCTCAGTTTTTGGAGTCTTGGTGGAATTGGTGGATTGGTGATTCGTTGGGAGTTTTGGCGGTTTTGCCCGTTGGCATCGTGTATATGCTCAAGCGCCAACGCATTGTCTTGAAACTACACCGCGAGTCTAACCGTGATCGACAATTTGCATCCTATGTTCTGCCAGCTTTGTTGGTTTTAAGCTCAACTATTTTGGCTTTTCAAATCACAAAAAATGCGGAACGACAGCGCCTCTATGCTGTGTTTGAAAATGACACGGAAATTATTACTCAACGGCTACACGAGAATTTGGACAAGGCCACACAAATTCTCTTTAGTTTGCAAGGGCTGTTTGATACGGCTGACCGCGATCGGGGTTTGATTCCGGTGAGTCGGCAACAGTTCAAAATCTTTACGGATCCCTATTTTGAGCGAGTTCGAGGCATCCAAGCCGTTGGTTGGAATCCGGTGGTGAAACGGGGCGATCGGGCAAAATATGAAGCCTACATTCGCGAAGAAGGCTTTGTGAACTTTCAATTTCAACAACGAGATGAAAATAATCGGCTGATTCCCGATCGCGATCGAGAAACCTATTACCCCGTGTTGTATATCGAGCCGCTGAATGGAAATCAGCGTGCTTTTGGGTTCAACTTAGGGTCAGAAAGTCGCCGTCTGCGGACTCTAGAGCTGGCTCGGGACTCTGGCGGCTTAACGGCCACACCGCCAATTAAACTGGCCCAAGAAACGGGTCAGCAGCAGGGCGTAATTCTCTATTTACCGGTTTATGAATTGCCGCTGCCAACCACCACAGCCGATCGGCAAAAATCTCTGTCTGGCTATTTATCTGTTGTTTTCCGAGTGGGGGATTTGCTGGAAACTTCTTTTCGGAATTTAGTTTCCAAGGGAATTGAATTTACCCTGTATGATCAGCCGCTTTCGGAAATGCTGTACCAGTCCAACCTTCAGGAGACTCAACAGAATAAAAATGCCTACATGGCCCGAGAGCAAATGATTCGCTTTGGGGGACGAGCTTGGGAAATTCGGTTTTGGGCGACGGAAGCTTATATTCGTGAATTAAGCACCAATGAGCCTATGGTGGTGTTGCTTTCTGGGTTTTTCATTACGGGGTTAACGGGGGCTTTTTCGATCGCCCAAATTCGCAACTCCATTTTGGTGAACCTGTTGGTAGAAAAGCGAACCCGTGAATTAGCAAGAAGCCAAGAAGCGGCTCTGCAAGCGGCCAGCAATGCTGAAAAGGCGAATCGGGCAAAAAGTAATTTTCTGGCGATCATGAGCCATGAATTGCGCACGCCCCTCAACTCTGTTCTGGGTTTTACGGAATGCTTGAAAGAGGATATGTTTGGCCCTGTGACGGAGGAGCAACGCAATGCTCTGGAGACCGTTGAGCGGAATGGTCGCCATTTGCTGGCTCTGATCACAGATATTTTGGATCTATCGAAAATCGAAGAAGGCAAGTTTGAAATTGAGCTGGCTCCAGTGGATATTGAGCTGCTTTGTCGGTTTTGCCTAACGTTAGTCAAACAACAGGCGATCGCGAAAAGCATTACGGTCAATCTTGATCTGCCGTTGGTGATACCAACCCATGGAAATTTGCAATTGATGGCAGATGAACGACGGCTGCAACAATCGATCGTGAACTTGCTGAGCAATGCGGTGAAATTCACCTCTGAAGGTGGCTCAATTACGCTGCAAGTGTCGCTACCAGACCCTGATCATCCATTCATCCGCTTTGCTGTCATTGACACTGGAATTGGAATTGCAGAAGCAGATTTTCACCGGTTGTTTCACCCCTTCACGCAACTGGATGAAGCGCTTAATCGTCAATACGAAGGAACAGGCTTGGGCTTGTCCTTAGTGAAGCGCTTGGTTGAATTGCATGGTGGACGAGTTGGCGTTACAAGTCGGGTGGGCTTCGGCAGTTGTTTCACGATCGACCTTCCCAGCGCATTGTTGATTTCCGTGTCGGATGATGTTGAGAGTCCTGTTGAGTTGGATGATGAAACTGAGCTAGATTCAGGATCAACATCAGAATCAAGATCGGATTGCGATCGAGCGGATCATCTTGATCCACTAAGGGGAGAAGATTTGGTGAATTTGTGGGCCCCAACGCTGAAAATTTCTCCCCACTTGCCAATTGTTCCGCCGCTCATTTTGCTGGCCGATGATAATTTTGAAAATGCCCAAACCATTGCTCGATATTTAACTAATCGAGGTTATCGATTCTTGCGAGCTGGCAATGGCCGAGAAGCCGTTGAAATGGCAATTGACTATCAGCCTGATTTGATTTTGATGGATATCCAAATGCCGGAAATGAACGGGTTGGAGGCTATGGAACTCATTCGCGAAAATCCCCAAACGGCTCATATCCCAATGATTGCTTTGACGGCTTTCGCCATGGCTGGCGATCGGGCCCGTTGTTTGGCTGCTGGGGCTAATGAATATCTTTCCAAACCTGTGGAATTGGCCCATTTAAACAAGGTCATTCGTGGCTTTTTTGAATAGTGTTTTTGAATAGATGGGTGTTTTAAAGTGTCTTTGAATAAATTTTTAAAGTGTTTTTTAAATAAATGAGGTGTATGCAAAATACCTACACGAAATGCACACACGAAATGTGCATACGAAATGCGCATACCAAACGCTCAAACCCTAACGCCCCAACCCTAACGCCCCAACTGATTAACAGCGGCCTTAGCTTCTCGGCGTAACCCTTCGGCATTGCGGAAAAACTCCTGGCCGTCGTGGAGCCGGGTTTCGTCATAATTCAGCGGGAAGTAGGCTAACTCTTCCAACCCATCGCCCAGGTGGTTCAAGCTGTAGTACAAATTGGCGGCAATGCCAGCGGTGCTGCGGGGATTGGGCATGGATTGCAAAGTGGCCTTGGCCCGATCGAGCGCCGTGGTCATCCGTTCCAAATAGGCTTCAAAGTTTGCCATCAATTCGTCATCGTAGGGATCGGCGGCGAGGGCGTTCACGGCTCCCTTGAGCGATCGGGCAATTTCGCGAATGGCGCGATCGACCGGTGTATGAACCCGCCGTAACCATTGTTCCAAGTCTTCATCAGCAGCTCGACCCGTTTGGCGCGATCGCCGCTGTTGGCGATGCTGTTCCGTGGCGGTGGTGCTGCGTTGTTCCCGTTGCCGATCGGCTGCATAGGGCTGGTGGTTCCAATTGTCGGGGCGATCGAATTGCCCATAGCGCAATGCCACGTCATAGTCAGCACGCCGTTGGTCATCGCTGAGCACTTCGTAGGCGACGTTAATGGCGGCAATGAGGTCATTGTTGGGCAAATCAGGATTGCAGTCCGGGTGAAATTGCTTCACCAAACGCCGATAGGCCTGCTTAATTTGAGCGGCGGTGGCAGTGTGATCGACCTGAAGGGTTTCGTAGTGGTTGGAAGCGGCCATGGGTGGAAAACAAAAGGCAAGCGGGCAATGATCCACCCATCATCGACATCTGACAAGCATTGGCCGATACGGTTGAAGGGGAATCTGCGTATTAAGATAGTTTGCGAACCACCCTTGTAAGCAAAGTGTAGGCAACGCTTGTGACTGCCCGATCGCATGAAGCGACTCTCTTCGTCGATGGCTACAACGCCATTGGTCAGTGGTCGCAAATGCGAAAACGCTCCATGCACCGACACCTCGAACGGGACGACTTGGAGGCAGCCCGTTGGGAGTTGATTCAGCAACTTTGCAACTATAGTGCCTATCGGGCGTTTGCAACTTATCTGGTCTTTGATGCCCAATACCGCGCAGAACGAGCTTCTGCGGAGACCATCACAGATCACCTAACGGTGCATTACACGGAATTTGGGCAAACGGCTGACACTTACATTGAACGGGCCTGTGCGCTCTACAGCCGTGAAGTGAATCGAGCCAGTCGGCGCGTGATTGTGGCCACATCCGATCGCGCCCAACAGATGACCACGATCGGCTATGGCGCTGAGTGGATGTCTGTTCAGCAATTGCTCCACGACATTGAATTAGCGGAACAACAGGTGCGTCGTCGGCAGCGATCGACCCAAACCAGCAGCGGCCGCTTCCTGAGCAGTCGCCTGGATGATGCGGTGCGTCAGCAGCTTGAACGATTGCGCTATGGCGATTCCGCTTCCTCTTGATTTTTGCTTGATGGCCTTAATTTCCATTTCACCCTTCAAAAGTCTGCTCATCCCATAACTGTCGCAGCCGATCGAGCAAGCGTAGAGGCAAGGTTTCCCAGTCTGCCGCCGTTTCCGACTCCCCAGTCGTAGGCTGCGATCCATAGGAACTCCGGCGATCGCGCACTTGGGGCGTTAAGGATGATGACTTTTGCCCATAGGTCATTGGGGGGCGCGATGTGCCTCCTGGTAGCTCTCTGGCGGCATCGGCATCGGCTCCCGGCCCCTCCGTGCGATCGGGCTTCAGGTTAGGGGGTAAGTTCGTTGAAAACCATTCAGTTAATCGATCGGGCAGTCGATCGTTGAAATTCCCGGGAATTTGCGACTCTGAAGGTGATGGGTTGCGTGTGGATTGGTAAAGCCGCTCCAGGTACATCACAACAGCAGCCCGTTGCTTTGGAGCGATCGCCTGGCGAGTTTGACGGGCGATCGGATCCGTCGCTTCCGCAATCCAAACCAAGCCCGATCGAACCCGCGCCAAATAGGTTTCCAAGGCCTCCCAATCCTGAAGCGATGTCACTGGTAATCGTTCTGGCGCATGGGGTGGCAAGGGCAAATCACCCACGGCCAACCAGCCCCACAGCCAAGCCTCCGTCAGTTGCGCATGAATTCCCACGGGCACAAAGGCCACCACATGATCGGGCCAATCCAGCGGCATGGCCAACGGCTCAAGGATGCTGGAGTCTTGCACCTTCGGGATTTGTGCCGCCCCTGATGCCTCGGTCTGGGACTCCATCACAAAGGGCAACAGGGCGATCGACCCCACTTGCGGCACGGCCAAACAAGCCACCTCGCCGGGCAGCCTGGAAACCGGCCGTAACTCACCCGACGGTTCAAGGGCCAACCACTGCCAAAGATGCCCCAACGCATCCATCGCCAAACTTTCCAAAAATACCGCTCGTCCTTGATGGGGGTTCGCCGCCTGACCCGCTTGGGCCAAGGCCCTTTGCCGATCGGCCTGATCCAAAGACAGGATAAGTGGATCCCAGTCCATTACGGCGCTCCTGTTTTGGGGGTGATCAAGCCTAGTAATTCCATAAATTGGGTTGGCTGGGTGCAAATCTCCTGGGCGATCGCCTGCAACATGGGATAGCACCGTCGCTTCCAGTGACTATGAATTGTTTGTTCATTCATTTGCAACTGCTGAGCTAAAGAACGCCAAGTCACCTTTTTCTCGGGCGGTTGTCGCTCCACCCGATCGCCCCGAGTCTGCAACAAAATCGACTGAGCCAAGAACTGACAATTAAGCTGTGGATCCTTCATGCCACAACAACCACTGAGGCGGCCTTCTGGATCTCGCTCAATATAAAGCTCCACCAGCAACCCTTGGCGCTGCACAGTTTGACGTTGTTGCTGTTCAATCAGGGTTTCAATGCCATCTAAGCGCAACCCGGCCGGCACGCAGTCTCCCAATGTGGAACTAGCGCGATCGCCCCGATCAGTTCCCACCGGAGCATCCAAGCTGAGGGCATTGAGCGGCATTTTGGCGCGGCGATAGAGATCAATAATTCGATACTTCAACTGACCATTCACCCAGGTCACAAATCGTCGGCGCACCAACTCCGGGCTGCTGTGGTCTAAGTCGCACCGAAAGGCAGCGATGTTCTTTTGGACATATTCCAACGCCAGGTTCAGCGCTTCCAAATAGTCTGGGTGTGAATCTTTCCGCAGACCCGGCAGCTTGGGAATTAGGGCCAATAACTGCTCAAGGGCCCGTTTGCGGTTCCGGGACTTGGGGGGCTGAAGTTGGCGCAGCAGCCGGATCAGCGCCAGGTCAGGATCCGCCGGCTCCGCTGGGTCGGGGGAATTTGGGGAGTCTGGGGAATCTATTGAGTTTGAGTTGATCGATCGAGCCACGTTTGCCGCTCCTAGGAACGAGAGGGAATCGGTGGAATAAGAGGGCTAATTAACAATTGACGATGGAATCAAGATTGCAGCCGCTTTGGTAATCCCCCCTAACGGGTCTGCATAAGTTTCTGGGACTTAGCCGATTAATAGAAGCCACAGTTGCATGTTTCCTGGCTGATTACTGCCGGTGAATGACTCCCGGTGAATGACTCCCGGTGAATGACCCTCGGTGAATAACTCCCGGTGCATTCTGCCTGGGCTGATTACTGCCGGTGAGCAACTTCCGGTTCATTTTCTTCAGCTTATTTTTCCTGGCCCATTGGCTCATTATTACGGGAGGCTAACCCATGACAACGCAGGGGATTGCTAGTGATTATTCTGTTGCCCAGCCGCAGTTCACCTCAGATCCAGCCACCGCTCCATCTGATCAAACCATGAGCACCCAGCCTCTGGCTAACAATTCCCACGGGGGCAGCTCGATTCACGGACGCTTGCGACAAATTGACTGGCGACCGATTTTGTTCAAACTCACGGATGCAACCCATGGGTTGGGTTGGTCGATGGAGCGTGCAATCCCAGCGTTGCAAGGCTATTTGCAATTTTTACGAGCCATCGATCGCTATCCTCACATGGCCCTTGTACCCAGCGAGGACGTGGATGAAGTGTGGCACTGCCATTTGCTGGACACGCAAAAATATGCGGCCGATTGCCAGTGGCTCTTTGGTCGTTTTATTCACCACAATCCCTATTTGGGCACGCCAACCACGGGGGGCAAGGAGGCTTTGGCTCAGGCTTGGCAAGAAACTCGCCGGTTGCTCCAAACCTCGGCGGATGAACTGGCGGGCGGGTCTTGGGGCTGGTTGAGCGATGGCCCTTCCACTTGTGTGTTGTCCTTTCAAGATTTGGGCGATCGCCCTGGTTTGCCTCTCCGAATTCGGGCGGATCTGTCGGTGGAATTGCTGCCCTGTGCTTAGGGGATGTCTGGCAAGGATTGGGGGGTACTGGCCAATTGGGACACTAGCAAAGCACCAATCGTCGTGGGGGCAAGATTGCGAGGGCAAGATTATGGGGGCAAGGGGCTTAAGCCCCTTGTCTTTGGCGGTTGGTGAGACCCGCAAGGTAGCAATTTGGGCTGTTCAGACACCCTCTGAGGAGTTGAGTCTAATGCTCTGCTGCCCGATACGGTGCTACTGGGGAGTGCGCTGCAAGTCCGATCGCTCTTCGGGGACGATCGCCCCTTCCACCGGACAAACTTGGAGGCAAATGCCGCAATCAATACAGGTGGCAAAATCAATCCAGAACCAATCGGTTCCCTTGTTGTTTTTGCCGGGGCCGGGGTGAATGCAAGCGACGGGACAAGCTTCCACGCAGTCGCCCACGCCTTCACAGGTGTGGGTCACAATTGAATGAGCCATAGGACAATTAGGGACGGTTCTTCAGGTGTGTTCTTCTCAGGCCATGAGGCGCTCTTCAGTGTATCGCGACGTTAAGTAATGTAACGAGCGGCAGAATCGTGCAAAAGCATGGCGAGAACTCTCGGGAATCTGCTGACTGGTGGGCCGGGAGGGGATGTCCATGAAACAATGTCCAGAAAGCAACTGTTGTGGAAGGATGATTGGCGTTGGTTTCTGAGAACCTACAACTCGTAAAGCGCGATCGGGAGCCTGTCAGTAGTTGGGCGCTTTACCATCTCCTGAAGTGGTCGGTGATTAGCCCGGTGTTGCATTCCTATTTTCGGGTGCGCATCTACGGAGCCGAGCGGGTGCCGAAGACTGGGCCGCTGATTGTGGCCAGCAACCACGCAAGCGATTTTGACCCCCCGATCGTGGCTAATTGCACGGGCCGGCCGGTGGCTTTTATGGCCAAGGAAGAGCTGTTTAATGTGCCACTGTTGGCTCCCGCGATTCGGCTCTATGGGGCCTATCCGGTCAAGCGCGGTACGGGCGATCGGGGAGCCATCCGAGCCGCCATGGATTATTTAGATGCGGGCTGGGCTGCGGGTGTATTCATTGACGGTACGCGCCGGCCCGATGGCCGCATTCACAACCCCAAGCTGGGGGCAGCGCTGATTGCGGCTAAAACTCAAACGCCTTTGTTACCCATGAGCTTGTGGGGGACGGAGCAGATTTTTGCGAAGGGGAACGTTCCCTGCCCGGTGTCGGTGACGGTGCGCATTGGCGAGCTGATTGACCCACCCCGATCGAGCAATCGTGCTGAACTGGAAGCCGTCACCCAGCGCTGTACGGATGCGATCCATGCTCTCCATGCTCTGGGTCGTTAGGGGCCAAACGGTTACGCCGTAGGAAGCATAAAGGGGTAGGGGCATACGGTTGCATGCCCCTACTGGAAACTGTGTTGGGGGGTGAAGCCGCAAGGACACCCCCCATTTGTTGTCAAAAATCGTTGCTTGGTAACGATCGCCTAGTGCGGGTCTAGGACACGCTCGACAACTGCGCCAAGTTGGCTTTGAGGGCCTCCACCTTGTCCAGGGCTTCCCAGGGCAAATCCAAGTCTGAGCGGCCCAAGTGCCCGTAGGCCGCCACCTCTTGATAGAACCGGCCACCCCGATCGCCCGGTAACCGTTGCAGATCGTAGGTTTGGATGATGCCAGCGGGCCGCAGCTCAAAGCAATTGCGAATGGCTGTGAGCAGTTGGTCTTCGTCTACCTTGGCAGTGCCAAAGGTTTCGATCGAGATACTGACCGGACGGGCCACCCCGATCGCGTAGCTGACCTGCACTTCGCACTTTTCTGCCAAGCCAGCGGCCACCACGTTTTTGGCCACATGGCGACAGGCATAGGCCGCGCTGCGATCGACCTTGGTGGGATCCTTGCCCGAGAAAGCGCCGCCCCCGTGGCGAGCATAACCACCGTAAGTGTCCACAATGATCTTGCGGCCCGTTAAGCCCGAGTCTCCTTGGGGCCCACCGATCACAAACTTACCCGTTGGGTTCACCAGAAAACGGGTTTCGCTCGAAGGCTTCACGCTCAAGTCCGTGAACACCGGCTCCACCACCGCCGACCAAAGATCCTCCCGGATTTTGGCTTGCACGGCCGCTTCTTCGGAAATATCCCCGATCGAAGCGGTGTGTTGCGTCGAAATCAGAATCGTATCGATCGCCACCGGCCGGCCGTCTTCATAGACCACCGATACTTGAGTTTTGCCGTCGGGCCGCAGGTAAGCCAATTGACCCGTTTTGCGAACCGCCGCCAACCGTCGCGCCAACCGGTGAGCAATGCTAATCGGCAGGGGCATCAATTCCGGCGTTTCGTTACAGGCATAGCCAAACATCAAGCCCTGATCGCCTGCCCCGATCGCATCCAGGGCCTCATCACTCATCGCCTCCCGAGTTTCCTGGGCTGCATTCACCCCTTGGGCAATGTCCGGCGACTGTTCATCCAACGCCACAATCACAGAGCAGCTCTCGGCCGCGAACCCATTGCTGGAATCGGTGTAGCCAATTTCGGCAATTTTGCGCCGAGCAATCTCAACAAAGTTCACATGGGCCTTGGAGGAAATTTCCCCTGTAATCAACACTAAGCCCGTGTTAACCACCACTTCAGCCGCCACCCGCGCCTTCGGGTCAACGGTGAGCAGCGCATCCAAAATGGCATCGGAAATTTGGTCACAAATTTTGTCGGGGTGACCTTCCGTGACCGACTCAGACGTAAATAGGGAGCGACGAGACAAGGACACTGGCCCTCCAACAGCGAGACAGACTGATTGCTGATAAGCGAAGCGATTATATCACTGGTCTCTATTTGCCTTAGGTGACCATTCGTACTTGCGCTTTTCCATGAAAACTCTGAGAGCTATGATTCACGAATGAGTTCAATCAATTGTTTGGGTTAATTCATGGAACTCATGTGGGCTTAATTGATGAAACCCATTCTTGAACGGGTTAATTAACGGTTGAATCAATGGGGCGATGTATTGCTCGGCTTGGCAGTTAATTGAGAAATGAATCTGAAAAATTAGTTTATTAATAAATTTGAAATCGGTTTGAGAACTGATTTGTTAATTTATGCGATCGAAACCTAGGCGATCGAAACCTGAAGTGCATCCAAACTCTGAATCAGAAAATCAGCCTGCAGTTCCGATCGAGCCTGGTTGCGCATCTCTTGAACATCAATCGCCTTGGGGGGAATGGTGCGCGAAACGATCGTGTTGGGGATTGCGTAGGTGCGGTCGATCCCGATCGCTGCGGCCAGCCCCGCAGCCCTCGCTGCCTGCATGTCAATTGCAGAGTCACCCACGAGCAAGACCCGATCGGGCGCAACCCCCAATTGCTCACACAAGCGCCAAACACTAGCCGGGTCTGGCTTGGCGGGCCCCGTGTTCGCCGCGCCAATCACCTGAATCCATTGGGCCAGGTCATACCGCGTTAGAAATGCTTGGGTATGTTCCAGCGTATCCCCCGTCAAAATCCCTAATTCCAAGCCCGATCGCGCCAATCGCTCCAGGCAAAATTCCGTATCCTCGTAGGGCCAAGTTTGCAACGCCTTGTCCCCACAGATTCGATCGGCTTCGGCAAAGGCCTGTTGCACCAGGGCGATCGCCGTGGACCAGCTACAGCCGGTTTCCGCCACGTAGGCCGCTGCCGCCACACAGTTTTGCTCACGAGTTCCCACCGCCATCAGCCCGGCCGGATTCCAGCGATCGGCACCGGCCCCCATGGCCAACAGCAGGCGATCGTCCACCTCAGGAATGCGGGACTGAATAGCCTTGACCCTCGCTTGGGCCAACAGCCGCAAAAAACTGCTTGTGTCGGCCAGCGTTCCATCCTTGTCGAACAGAACTGCCTCAATTCCCTCTAGGGGGTGACCATCTACCCAAACTGTTAACACGAGTGGTTTTCCCAAGGGCGATCGCCCATAAAGACTACCCCCCCAAATGTTGATCTGGCCTGAATTTTGGATTCAGCCACCCAATTCCCACACCAAGGGCAAGCAAGATTTCAAACAGAATTCAAAAATGCAGCAAAAATGCAACCCAAAGACGCGATCGAAAAACGCCGTTTAATTCCCTGATCTCTAATCCAGAAACCCTAATCCGATAACCCTAATCCAAAAAAACTAACCCCAAAACACAACAGGCAAGGGTTTTTCGCTCCTTGCCTGTCGGGTCTCGTCAATCTTACTCGTCTGCTGCGGTGGCGTAAGCGGCTTCGTCTGCGCTTTCTTCCACCTCTTCCGGAGCTGCTTCTGCAACCGGCTCAGCGGCAGCACTAGCACTGCCCCCTTGCTGTTGCAGCTTCATTTGCTCGCGGTACTTCGCTGCCATTTCTTCCGCCTTGTCATAGACCAATTGGCGGTTCTTGAGCATGTCACCGGGTTCCGGCTCAAGCTGCTTGGTCGAAAGCGAGATCCGGCCGCGCTCGGCATCCAAATCGATAATCATCACCTTCACTTCGTCGTTGACGTTGAAGATGCTGTGGGGCGTATCGATGTGCTCGTGCGAAATTTCGGAGATGTGCAGCAGACCGCTCACGCCGCCGATGTCGATAAACGCACCGTAGGGCTTGATGCCACGGACGGTACCGATCACCACTTCGCCCACTTCCAGGCGGTTCATCTTGCGCTCCACCAACGCACGGCGGTGGCTCAAGACCAGGCGGTTGCGATCTTCGTCCACTTCCAAGAACTTGAGGGGCAGCTCTTCGCCCACCAGTTCTTCCTTGGGCTTGCGGGTGCTGATGTGGGAACCGGGGATGAAGCCGCGCAGGCCTTCGATCCGTACCAGCGCACCACCCCGGTTGGTGGCAAACACGGCCGATCGCACGGTGGCATCTTCCGCTTGCAGTTGGCGCACCCGTTCCCAGGCCCGCATGTACTCAATGCGGCGGATTGAAAGGGTTAATTGCCCATCCTCATTCTCATCAGCCAAGATGAAGAATTCGCGCGTTTCGTTGGGCTGCAATACCTCATCCGGATTTTCGATCCGGTTGATGGACATCTCCTGGATGGGGATATAAGCAGAGGTCTTGGCACCGATGTCAATCAATGCGCCGCGCGGTTCGATGCTGAACACCGTCCCTGCCACGATGTCACCAGGGCTAAAGTGATAGTCGTACTTATCAAGCAGGGCGGCAAAATCGTCGTGGCCGAAGCCAACGTCAATGCTGTTGATGGCTGAGATTTCTTGGGTGGGCATGCTAACGTGATGGTTTGAGTGCAGTCCGCTCACAGGTTCGCCGGTTACTCGAATGCTAGGCCGTCTACTAGCGAACACGACGATGGGCTATGGCAAGCTGCGAATGCTAGTCACTGGTCTAGATTCGCCTACAGAGACGGCGTGGGGCGAACTCCAGCAACCAGGGTTGACCGACTTAATATACTAGCACGATGGGTTGGTTCCGGTGGCTTGGTTGCACGGATTGGCCGGACAAGCTTCCCCAGTGTTGTTGGTCATGGCCGAAATGCCGTTGAATGGGGTTCCCAAAAGACGGACTCAGCCCCTATAGAGCATGACCCATAGAGCATTCTCGATCGCCTAGCTAGAATCGGGGGCATCAGGTGGCCCCGTGTGGGCCCAGGAGGGGGGAAATCTTGAGTACGAATCTTCCAAGCAGCAACTATCGGCAAGCGATCGGCAGCATGACCCAACAGGTACAAACCCTGGAGGCCAAGCTACCCCTGAAGCATCCGGACTGTCGATCGCGCTTTTGGTTACACGATCGCCCAGTGCAGCGCGTCTGTCTGCTATTTCACGGGTTTACCGCTGCGCCCTATCAATTTGTCCCGATCGGGGAAGCGCTCTATCGGGCCGGTTACAACGTGCTGGCTCCCCTGATGCCGGGCCATGGGCAAGCGGGCAAATGGAACAGCCAAACCCCGCCTCCTCTCCCGATCGACCCCAAGGTTTATCAGGACTTTGGGTTGGAGTGGGTAGCCAAAGCACGCACCTTTGGCCAACAAGTGTCGATCGGGGGGCTGTCCGGCGGCGGCACATTGGCTGCTTGGTTAGCGCAAGAACGCCCCCAGGAGATCTACCGCGCCCTTCTGTTTGCGCCCTACCTCAGCAGCAGCAGCAAAGTGGTTGACTTGTTCGTTTCCAAAACCCAAGGCTACTTTTCTTGGGGCAAAGGGGCCGAAAGCAACAGTTTCGATCGCCCCGGCTATCCGGGTTTTGCCGTGCCTGCCCTGGCCACCATGCTGAAAATGGGGCAACAGGTGCTCGATCGGGCCCGTCGCCAGCCCAGCGCCCCCCTATTTGTGATCTCCAGCCAAAGCGACCAAGCCGTCGGCATTTGGGATCACCGTGCCCTTTGGGAAGACACCCGCAAACGCCAACCCATTACCTGGCAACTGGTGTTTAACCGTGTGCTCGATATTCCGCACACGATGATGACCCAAGAGGAAGGCAACCGCTACGCCTCCCTGTTGATTACCCTCACCCAGGCCTTCATTGAAAGCAGTCTCACCTGGTCAGATGTGGAGGCGATCGCCCGGCGGATGATGAACAGCGAAACCTTCATGGATGCCGCCACCAAACTGCGACTCACCGATCGCGTTTCCGTTCACATGCCTGCTGCCATGACCTTGTTCGACAAGCGGGCCTTTGCGATGGATGACTTACTCGGAGAAAATCGCGACTGATTGTGGCGTGACTGACTTGGCGTGACTGACTTGGAAAAATCGCGATCGATCCTGAGCACTGCGGTTTTTTTGCGGTGAACGCTTGGATTAACACCTGAATTGACCCCTGAATCGGCCCTTGGATTCCTGAGCCTTGCGGGGCTGGGTTTTGATGCGATCGCATTCAGACTCGGCCGGTTCTTTCGCAACTGATTTTTTCGCAACTGATCCAACAATCCCAAACCTCAGGTATTCTGCAAAAACTAAAAACTCGCTGATGGCAATGCCCAATTTATGACCCCAGCCAGAACCATTTGCCTGGGCTTTTTAATGGTGATTACGGTAGGCGCAATTCTCCTCATGCTGCCTATTTCTCTGACTAATCATCAGTGGAGCGATCCGATTACCGCGCTTTTTATCTCCACTTCGGCTGTTTGTGTGACCGGACTTTCAGTGGTTGATGTGGGGAAATATTACTCATTCTTTGGTGAGTTTGTAGTTGCTCTCCTAGCCCAAATTGGTGGATTGGGCTATATGACCGCCACGACTTTCCTGTTGCTGATTTTGGGTCGTCGTTTTGGCTTAAAGGATAAACTCGCCCTGCAACAATCGCTAGATATGCCCGGCATTTCAGGCGTTTTGCAACTGGTGAAATCCATTATTGGCGCAACCCTCCTGTTTGAGCTAACCGGTGCATTTTTATTGCTGGGGGCGTTTGTTCCTCAATTAGGTTGGAATTTGCAGGCAATTTGGTTCTCGGTATTCCACAGCGTCAGCGCCTTTAATAATGCTGGCTTTGGGTTATATACCGATAACTTCATGCAGTTTGTGGAATCGCCTGTGCTGAATTTCACCATCACAGGTTTGATCATCTTTGGAGGAATTGGCTACCAAGCGATTATGGAGGTATTTTTTTGGGGGCGATCGCGCTTAGGTCGTAATCACGCCGCTAGCCTGCGTCCCGATCGCTTCATGTTTTCGCTTAACTTCAAAATTGTCACCACCACAACCCTGGCCCTCCTGCTAATTGGAACGGTTGCCATTTTGGTGACCGAATTTAACAACCCAGCCACACTCGGCAACCTCAGTTGGAATGGCAAACTCTTAGCCGCTTGGTTCCAATCGGTAACCACCCGCACGGCTGGCTTCAACACAATTGATAATGGAAAATTGGGATCGGCTGCGCTGTTTGTGACCATCGCCCTGATGTTTGTGGGGGCCAGCCCTGGCAGTACCGGCGGCGGCATCAAAACCACCACCATTCGGATTTTAACCGGCGTGACCCGAGCGGTTTTGCAAGGTCAAAGCTCCGTCATTTTGTTTAATCGCCAAATTCCCATGGCGTTAATTATGAAGGCGATCGCGGTTTTCTTGGGTTCCCTCAGTGTGGTTGTGGTGTCCACCATTCTGTTAACGCTATTTGACCCGGCGATTCCGTTTGTTCAGTTGTTTTTTGAAGTGGTTTCTGCCTTTGCAACCGTTGGTCTATCCACAGGAATTACAGCGCAGCTCTCCGTTGGCGGCAAATTAGTTCTCATTGGCACAATGTACATTGGCCGGGTGGGCATTCTGCTGCTCATGAGTACTTTAATTAGTGAAAATGCTCGCAGTGTGATTCGCTATCCCGAAGAGGAATTGCTGGTGGGATAATTTGGCTCTGGTGCAATTCTTTTTCTCGATTAGCCCATTTTTTCGATCAACTGGCTTGACGCAATCGCCCTGACTAACTCACCGAATGGATGAAATTGATCGGTCAGCTCGATCGACTGGATCAAATCAGTTTGCTTAATTCGCCTCATAGGTTTGCTTTAAATCATCTTGACCCTGTGATTGATGGAGATTTCAAATGCAGTTTGGTTCCCTTAGTTTTTGGCGCAATTTTCGCAGCACGAACAAACAATATGTGGTGCTGGGCTTGGGTCGTTTTGGGCGTGCTGTTTGCTCCACGCTGCACCAAATGGGCTATGAGGTGATGGGAATTGACTCGGGTGAGAAGCAGGTCACCCAAGCCCTGAACGATAATATTGTGTCCCATGCATTGCAACTAGACACGACCGATCGCCAGGCCCTGGCAGAAGCTGGAGTCTTTGAATTTGAAACAGCCATTGTGGCGATCGGGAATTACATTGAAGCCAGCACTATCACCACTCTGAACCTCAAAGATGGCGGCGTGAATTACGTGGTTGCTAAGGCATCCACCGAAATTCATGGGCAATTGCTGGATAAGGTGGGAGCAAATTTGGTCATTTTTCCCGAGCGTGAGATGGGCTGCCAAGTGGCACGAATGCTCACCCGGCCCAACGTGCTGGAACGACTAGATTTGGATGCCAACAATAGCGTGGTTGAGCTGGTGATTCCTGAGGAATTTGAAGGAAAAACGCTGCAAGAACTGCAACTGCGATCGCGCTATGGTGTGAATGTTTTGGCTGTGGCTCAACAATGCACAAAGGGCGGCGTGGAGAATATCCAAGTTAACCCCAATCCCTACGATCGACTGCACAAGGGAATGGTGCTCATTGTGATTGGTTCCAATGAAGGAATCGAACGGTTGCCGATGTAGATGATCTAGGTCAATTGCTGATTCAACTTGGCAATTCAATTTAGCAACTCAACTTGATGACCTAGATCAGCGATTGAGATGGGTGCTCTAAACTGCTAAGGCAATTGCCCCTGAATCTTGTGAATCTTGTGCCCGCCTAAATAGCTTCTTGCCAGGGAAAACCACTACCGTTGCCATCACCCAAAGGCAACGTCATGAAGGGAATGCCATTGGCAAAAACTGAAAGATGGCGGGCCACATTCAAAGCTGTGATTGGCTCCACCAAAGCCCCATAAAGACCCAACAATTTTTCAGCAACCGATCGATTGGGACAGTGAATTTCCAAGGTGCGCCACCGCCGCCGAATTCGACATTGGCGCAAAATTTGTAAGCGGCGGTTCAGGTCAGGATCTTCGCGGTAAAAATCCAAAATGACGCGCCCAAAGTCGAGGTTGAAATTCATAGTCTATCCTCCCGCGATCGAAACGGGCGATCGCCCTCATCACACTAATGATGGTCGGTGGCGATTCCCATGGGCATCACCTTTGGTGGCTGGGGATTAGGAGCCAATAACCGTATTTCGATTGAAACGCGCTTTCGGAAAGGCGGCCAGGAACTGACAAAAGAGTTCACGACCGGTTGCACCTCGTTACGAAAATCGTTAAAGTCCGCAATTTTCCGTTTCAATTGACATGGATGAACCCAAATTGACGGGATCCACTGATCAGTGGCCGATTCAAAGCTGATCAGATTCTAATCAAGGTGATCAAAAGGTGATCAAAAGGTGATCAAGCTGATCAATTTGCTCAATCTGATCAAAACTTGAGCGATTGGTGGTCAAATGCCGGTCGATCGCTGGTTAAAATTTGGGCCGCTGGCGGTCTAGAGGATGGCCAGTTCAAAGGCGCACAAAATTGCATCAAATCGCACAAATTGACGAAAAATTACAGTCGATCGGGGTGAATCGAGACGGATGCTGCCATCGGAGCTATTAATTCATCGACGACGCGGCGAACAAATTATCCCGAAGCGCTTGCCTTTGGGCCCAGAGCACCTCAGCCAAGCCCAGGCCACAATCGCCCAATTTCAAGCGGCCGTGGGTCAGCCTAAATTGCAACTCGATCGCACCTTGGCTGAACTAGAAGGCACTAGCCCAGATTTCAAAGTGCAGCGAGGATTTGCGCATTTGTTGGAATCGGGATTTTCGACCTTTGAAGTGGTCAGCCCGATCGAGCCGCTTGCCCTCCGTCAGCGGGTCTTTGCCTTAGCCAATGCTCAGCCTCCCAGCCGCGATCGCGCTGGGTCCGTTTGGGAACAGGTGGCCCGGGAGTTGTCCACGGAGGGCGATCGGGAAGTTTTGCCCTCGGAATTACAGCAATCTTTATATGCTGATTTGCCCCAAAACCGAATTTTGACGCAGTTTGATCCTCCCACCCCCGAAGCCCTGATTCATCGCTATAACCTGTCCCAAGTTCAGGGAATTTTCTATCGCGCAAGTCACCTAAAAATTGATGCCTATCGCAATGATCCCGGTGAGTATAAATTGCTCTTTCGCTATTTAAAACTCTTTCAATTAATGACCTATATTGAAGGTGATGAAGACACAGGATTTACAATTAGTGTGGATGGGCCCGCCAGTTTGTTCAAAGCCAGCACGCGCTATGGTTTATCGCTGGCAAAGGCGATCCCAGCCCTGTTGCATGTGACGAAATGGCGGGCAACGGCCACCTTGCAGGATCCCGATCCCCTCACCCGATCGCCCCAAGAACGGTTCTATGAACTGACGGCAGATTGCGGCTTAGTCAGTCATTACCCAGCCGGTAAACCCTTTGACAGCTTAATTGAAGAATCTTTTGCCAAGCGCTGGAAAAGCACCAAAACCGATTGGAAGCTGGAACGCGAAGTGAACCTGATTCCCATTCCTGGCAGCGTGGCCATTCCGGATTTTCGGTTGGTGCATCCCGATGGGCGATCGTGGATCTTAGAAATTGTGGGCTATTGGCGACCGGACTATCTGCGCAAAAAGTTCGCCCAGGTGATCAAGGCCGATCGCCCCGATTGGGTTTTGGCCATTTCCGAGCGCTTAAACCTAGAAAAGGCGGGTCTCGATGCACGCCAACTACCCGCCAAGGTGATTTGGTTCAAGGATCGGTTGGCTCCCAAGGCGGTTTTGGAAGCGATCGGGGAAACCGATCCCTAGGGGCAAAAAACGCTGATCGCCTAGGGGCTGTTGAGGAAAATGCCCAGCGCACCATGCACTCGGGCCGCGCTGCGGGACGGGCGATCGACAATCCGCCCACCCACAACCAACGTGGTGGAACTGCCGCCATCGAGGTTCACCCCGTTCACAATCCCCATTTGCCGCATTAATTGCGCCATTTCCGAGAGCGACGGGCCGCGACCGCCCACGCGATTTTGCACAGCCACCACCAACAACCGACCATCAGCCGTTTGTCCAAAGCCACTGCGTGCCGCCAACTCCACAATGAAGGCATCGCTGAAGCCTTCGCGTTTGGCATCCAAGACAATTTGCCCGTTTTGCAGCATCAGAGGGCCAGCGGCAACAATCTGGGGTAAGCCGTCAAAGCCGCTAGGGTTGCTGCTGCTTTGCAACCGCACAGTGGTTCCCACAGGCAAGGCCGCCGCCACGCTGGAGAGCGATCGCGCCACGAGCAGATAACCATTGGCCGGAATCGGAAAATTGCTGCTGCCGGCTGTGCCCCCCGTGAGCTGTTGCGCCACCCGATCGCCCTGCACCAAAATGCCTAATTCCCCATCGCTGAGGGTTTTGTAGCTGCTGCCCCAATCGCTGGTGTAGCGAGCAATGCCCCCTTGGATGTAGCCACTGTTGAGGGTGGTGAGCGTCCAATTTTGGCTGCCAGCGCTGATTTGCTCCCGCAGTTGCAGGCGATCGAACAAAAATTGCCCCGCATCATTCCAACCCACGGCCCCACGACCCAGGATCGGCCCCGACAGCCACCGGCCATCGCGCCGCAGGGCCCCCAAGGGCAGTTGGGTGTTGCGGTTGAAGTAACCGCCATTGATACCAGCAGGCGCTTCCCACTGGCGGATGGTTTGCACAAGGGGGGCAATGCCCGTTTGGCCGGCCGCGTTGGGCGGCAGGGGCCGCAGCCGCAGACCCGGTTGGCGCGGGTTCAGCTCCAGCCATTGCACCGGAAACCGGGCAGACCCAAGGCTGAGGTATTGTTGCCGCCAGGTGAGGCCGTTGGCCCAGGCGATCGAGCGGCTGGGGAGCCAATCGGGCCGCAGATCAATCACCAGTCGATCGGGCTGCACCAGGGTGAACGCCCTGGGCCGCGATCCGCTGGGAATGGGAATCCGGATGATGGTGCGGTTTCCGGCGGCGGTGATGTCGAGGGTGCTGCTGTTGGGCGGCAGGGCCGATCGGGCATCGAGGGCCACGATCAGGGTGCTGCCGTCTTCTTCCAGTTGCACCGCCGTGGGCCGATCGAAGTCCAACACATAGCGCGGGCCCCAAGCCTGATTGCCTTGGCGCAAGGTTCGGAGGGTGGAAACGGCGGCGGTGATGTCCAGGGTGCTGCCGTTGGGCCGCAACTGCCACCCCCGATCGCGGGCCCAATCGGTAATGTCCAAATAGCGAAAAGCACCAATTTGCCGAGCCGCCAGGGTCACGGGCATGGGCGAAAACCACTGAATTGGCTGGCGATCGGGCGCATTGGTATCCAGCAAATCAGCCCCCACCAACTGGGCGATCGCCCCGTCGGATAGGCCAATGCGGGTTTGGCCGTTCTCGCTCCAGCGGGCCCAACTGGCCCAACTGTTGGGAATCGATCGGCCATTTACCGTGATTTGGGTGCTGGTTTCTGCCCCGGCCGCCACTTGGGCAATCACCGACAGCGGCAACAGGGAATCGGCTTCGCTCAAGGACTCGGAACCGGTGAATTCAGAACCGTTTGACACAGAACCCATCGATCCAAAATTTGCGGATTTTTCAGATGCTTTTGCTAATTCAGCGGCTAATTCAGAATTGTCAGAATTGGCGGACTCAGAACCCATGGGCCCGGATGCTGCACTGGGTAAGGCGATCGGTGCAACGGACTTCAGGCTAGCGGCTTGCATTCGGGGTTGGGGAGCCGTTTGGGCCAGGCCAGGCATTGCCCCCCACCCCAGGACGATCACCCCACCCACGCCCAGCCACCAGCGGCCCGAGCCTGTTGAGTCGAATTGCTGACCCGATCGCCCATAGCCACGTCGGCTCGATCGACTGTGTGCTTGCTTGCTCTGCACCGTTGTCACCCCAATTCTTGCCATGACTGCAAATTACCGATCGCCAGTCCACTGATTGCCAATGATTGCTAATCGATCAATCCCGATCGCCCCGCACTGCTCGCCACATCCGTCAGCAATAAGTCATTGATTAGCCCACTGGAAAGCCCGCCGCCTCGATCGCCTCGCGGATCGTGCCTTCTGCCGACTGGGTTTCCACAATCACCTGCTTGGTGGCCGGATCGCCCTGCACCGTCGCTTGGGGATCCACTTCTTGCACCGCGCGGGTAATGGCCGCCGCACAGGAAGCACAGGCCATGCTAGGAACCGTAAATTGCAGTGTCATAGACTCTTGAAAATCTTAAAAATGACGTTCAAATGGCCTTGAAACCACATTGAATAATCACGCTCCAAGAGCGCGGCCGGGGCGCAAGCTAATTTCCAGACGCTTGGCCAAGCGGTACACTGGCAACCGTCGCCCAGCCTAGCATTATCGCCCTCGATCGCTCATGGATCTGCAACTGGTTCAGTTTCTAATTAACGGGGTCGCCGTCGGCTGCATCATTGCCCTTGCCTCCGTGGGTTTAACCCTCACCTACGGCATTTTGCGCTTGTCAAACTTCGCCCATGGGGACTTGATGACCCTCGGAGCCTATCTGGCTTGGGTCGCCAACAGCGCGGGGGTAAATATTTGGCTGGCGATCGCCCTCGGAGCCGTGGGAACCATTGGCGTGTCCCTGCTGAGCGAAGTGGCGATTTGGCAACCCATGCGCCAACGCCGGGCCAACTCCACCACCTTGATCATCATCTCGATCGGGGTGGCCTTGTTCCTTCGTAACGCGATCGTCCTGATTTGGGGCGGCAACAACCAAAACTATGACCTGCCCGTGGCTGCTGCCTTTGACCTGTGGGGGCTGAAGGTCAAGTTTTACAACATTGTGGTGGTAGGTTTGGCGGCCCTGGCGATCGCCGGTTTGCATTACCTCCTGCAAAACACCAAGGTCGGCAAGGCCATGCGGGCTGTGGCCGATGACGTGGACTTGGCACGGGTGACCGGCATCAACGTGGATTGGGTGGTGCTGTGGACTTGGATCATTGCCGCTGGCCTGACGGCTTTGGGCGGCGGCATGTATGGGCTGCTAACGGCCGTGCGCCCCAACATGGGCTGGTTTTTGATTGTGCCGATGTTTGCCTCGGTAATTTTGGGCGGCATTGGCAATCCCTACGGGGCGATCGTGGGTGGCCTGGCGATCGGGATTGCCCAGGAAGTCAGCACCTATTGGCTGCCCACGGAATACAAGATGGCTGTGGCCTTGGTGATGATGGTTTTGGTGCTGCTGGTGCGGCCGCAAGGTCTGTTTCGGGGCACAACTTAAAAGTGGCAGCCTGAGAAATCAAGACAAACTCGAAAAAACCAACTCAAAACGACCAGCTCAAAACCACAAACTCAAAACCACAAACTCGAAAAACAAGATCCACAGGCCACTATTGCGAATCGATCGGCCAGCTTGCGAGGCATCGGTAACCGTTGAATAACCCCGATCCGGTTGATCAACCCCCACCCGCTGACGGCCGTTTCGGCGGTTTGAAGCATCACAGCGGCGCAGGGATACGGAAAAACAGTAGCGGTTACTACATCAACCTTGACGAACTCCGTTCGCAATTGCCGTTATTTAACCTGCTCGCCTGGAAATTCTCCTGAAACTGGCCCCACTGACTGGAAGCAGTAGATCAGCCAGCCAGGAGGGGATTTCATGCTTGCTCAAGCCACACCGCCAGGGTTACCAGATACCCAACCAACGGATGTTTTGTTGGGGCAAATTGAAGCGGAACTAACGCGCAGTTTGGTTTATCAGCAGGCGATCGCCTCCTTGCAGGATTTGTTGGGTGAATCGGCGGAGGCGGCGCGGCGAGCGTTGGTGACGGTGGGCCGAGAGGCGGCGCAGCTTGCGTTGCGCCGTAGCCAGTCGATGGCTGTGCCGATCGCCCTGCAAGAGCCAATGACCCCGGCCGCCGGTTTAGCGATCGCCCGCCAACAGGCCGGGGCGATTGGTCTTTGGCCGGATCCCGCTATGGTTCCGGCTCCCACTGACAACCCTTTTGATTTGCCTGAGTTGTTGATGAACGTGTTTGAAGGAACTTGGGCCACGCCGGATTACCAGAACACCGCTACCCAGCAGCCGATCATTGATGCCACACCCCAGGGCAAAGCGCCCCGGAAGGCAGGGTTAAACGGGTCAAGGCTAAATGATGCAGATTTGAGCGATTCAGGGCTGAATCATTCAGGGCCGAATCACTCGGGACTGAATCATTCACCGCTCAACGATGCAGCGCCCAGACCCTTGAGCAGTCCCCTGAGCAATCCCCGATCGGTCGTCGCCATTACCCTACCGGAGATGGATCCAATGGATTGGGATGAGAGTTTGCGGGCCATGGGTCGCACCTTGGCCGAGGTTCGGCAACAGTTGGGCTTCAACTTGGAACAAATCCATGTGCGCACCCACATTCCTTTGCGCCATTTACAGGCGATCGAGTCCGGCGACCTGAGCCGCTTACCGGAGCAGATTTATGTGCGTGGTTTTGTGCAGCGGATGGCGGAAGCGTTGGGCCTGGATGGCAAGGCATTGGCGGCCGCGTTGCCCCGCACGGAATCGGTGGCGGTGGTTCCCGATTGGTCGCAGCGCGATCGCAGCACCAACCCTGCTTTGGAACTGAAGCCTTGGCATCTCTACGCGGGCTATGGGGTGATGGTGGCTAGTGGGTTGGCTTGGGTTTCCCATGCGGCTCCTGGTGCCAGCTCGCAACCGCTCAAGCCGGTGATTCTCGATCGTGAAGCGGTGGTGTCTCCGCCCACCAAGGCCGACCAGCCCCAATCGGCTCCCGCCACCGAGGCCGAAACCCTGGATTCTTTCATTGCTCCGCCGGAAGCCACGCGCTAGGGTCAAGGCCGCTTGATGGGGCGAAATTTTGGGTGCAATCTTGGGCGAGTTCGACATGGTGGAGCGGTTGCGCTGCTCTGGCCCTGGCCGATCGCCTTGAAATTAGCCATCTTTAGCCATCCGTTGATTAGCCCTTAAACTGGCGATCGTTGCGTTTGGCTTCCCCTATGATGGCTTCGATCGCCCCATCCCCCGCCCAGTTGGCAGCATTTGACCAGGCCTTGGAACGGGCTTTGGCCGGTGCGTTGCTGTCGCCCTCTGAAGGGTTGGTGTTGCTGGAAACGGCCTATCAATCCAAGGATTCGGCCCCGCGCGATCGACTGCGATCGGTGGCGGATCAGCTTCGGCAACGGCAAGCGGGCGAAACGGTCACTTACGTGATTAACCGAAATATTAATTTCACCAATATCTGCGAACAGCATTGCAATTTCTGTGCGTTTCGGCGGGATGCGGATCAGGCGGGGGCCTATTGGCTCGATCGGGCGCAAATTTTGGAAAAAGCCGCCGACGCGGTGGCCCGGGGAGCCACAGAAATTTGTATGCAAGGGGGACTGAACCCCGAGGCGAAATATCAGGGGCGATCGCTGGATTACTACTTGCAACTGGTGCGATCGATTAAAGACACCTTTCCCCAACTGCATCTGCACGCCTTTTCGCCCCAAGAAGTGCAGTTCATTGCCCGAGAAGATGGCCTGACCTTTGCGGCTGTGATTGGGGCCCTGCGCGATGCGGGAGTGGGGTCAATGCCCGGCACGGCGGCGGAGGTGTTGGTGGATTCGGTGCGGCGGATTTTGTGCCCGGAAAAAATCAACAGTGCCACTTGGTTGGAGATTGTGGAAACGGCCCATCGCCTGGGATTGCCCACCACCAGCACCCTGCTCTCGGGTCACATTGAAACCCCCGCTGAACAAATCGCCCACTTGGAACACCTGCGATTGCTCCAGCAACGATCGCGCGATCGGGGCGATCGGGGCATCACGGAGTTTATTCTGCTGCCCTTTGTGGGCCAGGATGCACCACCGGCCTTGCGACGACGAGTGGGCCGCGATCAACCAATTCTGATCGATGCCCTGATTTTGATGGCCGTGGCGCGGCTATACCTCGGCCCGGTGATTGCTAACCACCAGCCCAGTTGGGTGAAGTTGGGTCTGGCGGGAGCCACCGAAGCCTTGCGTTGGGGTTGCAATGATTTGGGCGGAACCCTGATGGAAGAGCACATCACCACCATGGCCGGAGCCACGGGCGGGACTTGCCAAAGCCCGGAGGATTTGCGTGGGGCGATCGCTGCCTTGGGCCGACCGGCTCGCCAACGGGACACCCTCTATGAGGCGATCGACGGCCCAATCAATGGGACAACTGATCCAGCCATCGACAGGGCGATCGATCCTTCCCGATCGGCCGCATAATGATCCGGCTGTTGCGATCGCCCGCACCCCCATGGACTATCCCGATGCAATGCCCGCCGACTTGGCCCCCGACGCGATCGAGCCGGTGGCCCGCCCGCCCCTAACCACCGAGGATTTGGAGCCACCCACGGATCTGAGTTTGCAGTTGCCAGATCCGGAAGACGACAAAATCAGCTTCAGCGATTTCCAAATCCAAATTGACAATGCCTGGCGCGTTTGCGATCGCTTCGACCTGCAAACGGATATTTGGCGGGGACGGATTTTGCGGATTGTGCGCGATCGGGAAAAACGCAGCGGTGATGGCCGGGGCACGGGCTTCCTGAACTGGCTGAAGGATCGTGAAATCAGCAAAAGTCAAGCCTATAGCCTGATTGAGCTGGCCGACAGCGCCGATCGACTGATGGATCAAGACGCACTGGAACCGGAAACCCTTCGCCACTTCAGCAAGCGTGCCTTTGTGGCCACGGCCAAAGCCCCCGCCGAAGTGCAACACATGGTGGTGGCCGCGGCTCATCAGGGCGATCGAATCGCCACCAACACCGTTCGTCGCCTCACCGATGAGTGGCAGGCCGCCACCTCTGAGCTGCTGCCCGAAAACATTCGCATCAAAGCCGCCGAGCATTCCCTGCCGGCCCGCTACCTTGCGCCCCTGGTGCGGGAAATGGAAAAGCTACCCGAGGTGCATCAGGTGGCCCTGCGTGAGGAAATTGAAGACCAACCGGATAAGGAAACGGTGAAACAGGCCACGGCCCAAGCGAAATTTTTGGCGCGATATTTGGATGCGGCCACGCGAGTTGCGGCACTCGATCGCCCGGAACTGGATCTAGAACAGGCCCTGGAAGAAGCCCTGCGGCTCGGTAGCTTGAATTTGGCGGCGGACTTGGTGAACCAAGCGGCCCAACTGGAACAGGCGATCGCCAAAACCTACAGCAGTTGGAAACGGGTGCGCGACCTGGCCGATCGGCTCTGGGTAGATAGCGGAGCCAGCACCCCCCACCTCCGCAACCTGATTAGTTGTCTGGGAACTCTTTCCAGCGAGCAAGTCAGCGTTCCCCTGGCCGGTGGGGGCGATCGGGTCGTGCGCTTGCAAGTGCTAGAAGAAGCCGAAGTTGGAGCCGAAGTCGAACCATTCCCAGCGCCATAAACCAGTCCCCAAGGGATATCAAAAGCCAGGGCAAGATGATTGGGTTTTTGAATTAAATTCGCCAATTTGATGGATCAGGTAAATTTTTAGAATCGATCCAGAAATTTGGAGAAAATCACCCCTCCTATTGTCGAAAAACGCCCAAAAACCGACAAAAATGCCCATCACCGTCAATCGTTAGAATCACGCAGGATCCGTGAGGATCCATCGCTAGGCAATTACTAAGCCGCATGTCAAAATCGCGATGATGGTTGACGGCGGCACAGTACTTAGCGCAGACGGTGACACGGGCTATGGCAACAAAACGGACGAACGTGAAGACGGCGTTAGGGCGAATTGCGATCGCCCAGGGCCTGGGATCTCTGCTCTGGTCGGGGGGGCTGTGGGGGCCGATCGCGCCGGGCTGGGCGATCGAGCCGGAAGCCACCCAAACGCCCCAACGACTGGCCCAACTCCCCCCCGACACCCGCCCGGTTCCCGACCTCAACCGCGATCGGTTTCCCCAAACGGGCCCAGACCCGCTGCAACCCCTGCCGGACGATCGCCCCGCGATCGACTCGCCCAACCCGATTACGCCACCCCAGCCCTTGGATCCCAATGCGCCCCGCTTTTTGGTGAAGCGAATTGTGGTGGAAGGCAGCACCTGGCTCTCGGCCGCCGAACTGGCCGCCCTAACCCAACCCAGCGAGGGCCGCGAACTCACCCTCAGTGAACTGCAATCCCTGGCCGACCGCATCACCCAGCGGTATTTGGACGCGGGCTATCTCACCTCCCGTGCCTACGTGCCCGAACAGACGATCGGCCCCGATGGGATTGCCAAAATCGCCGTTATTGAGGGCTACCTCTCAGATATTCGGATCGAAGGAACCCAGCGCCTGAGCCAAAACTACCTGCGATCGCGCATTCAACTGGGAGCCGGTCGCCCCCTCAACGCCGCCCACCTGGAAGACCAACTGCGGCTGCTGAAAGCGAATCCACTGCTAGAGACGATCGAGGCCAGCTTGCGAGCCGGTAATGATCCTGGCGAAAGCGTCCTCACCGTCCGAGTCACCGAAGCCAAAGCCTTGCGCGGCAGCATCAGCACCGACAACTACTCACCCCCCAGTATTGGCTCCGAACGCGGCATCCTTGCCCTGCAATATCGCAACTTGACGGGCATTGGCGATGAAGCCAGCTTCAGCTACAGCCACACCTGGCAAGACGGAGCCGACGTGTTGGATTTTGGCTATCGTCTGCCCGTGAACCCCATGGAAGGCACGATCCAGTTTCGGTTCTCGCCCAACTGGAACGAAATTGTGCAGCCCCAGTTTGCGGAATTGGGAATTCGCGGCAAATCCCAGCTTTATGAAGTGACTTACCGCCAGCCCCTCGTGCGATCGCCCCGCGAAGAATTTGCCCTTTCCCTAGGATTCAGTCACCAGCGCGGTCAAACCTTCCTGTTTGATGACGTGGGCTTTCCCTTTGGCATTGGCCCCGACGAAGACGGCCGCAGCATCACCAGCGTGTTGCGGTTTGGGCAAGATTACCTGCGCCGCGACCCCAATGGGGCCTGGTTGTTGCGATCGCAGTTCAACCTAGGAACCGGCCTGTTTGATGCCACCACCAACGACGGCGACGACCCCGACGGGCAGTTTTTTAGCTGGAATGGCACGGTTCAGCGAATTCAGCGTCTGAATCCCACCCATCTGTTGATTCTGCAAGCGGATGTGCAATTGGCCTTTGATGAACTATTAGCCTCACAGCAGTTTGTGATCGGTGGGGGGCAGTCCGTGCGCGGGTTCCGCCAAAACGTGCGATCGGGCGATAGCGGCTTTCGACTGTCCGTGGAAGATCGCATTACCCTGCTGCGCGACTCCTCTGGCGCACCCACCCTCACCCTGGCTCCCTTCATTGATGCGGGATATGTTTGGAACCATGGCAACAACCCCAACTCCATCCCAGATCAGCGGTTTCTGGTCGGTGCGGGAGCAGGACTGTTGTGGGAACCCTTCACGGATTTTCTGGTGCGTTTAGATTACGGTCTGCCGTTGGTGGATTTGGACGATCGCGGCTCCAATGCTCAAGATTCCGGAGTCTATTTCAGCGTCACCTACCGGTTCTAAATCGTGTTTGTGCCATTTTTCCTGTGAGTTTGATGGGGTTTGCTGCTGAAAACAATTCCCCGCCCGATCGACCGATCGGGCGGGGAAGCAATAAGCTGGAAACTTGAAAAAAAGGGACAGGCAAAACCAACGACCAGCACCCTGCAAAAGGGTTGCGCAATATTACAGGTCGATCGGGATTACAGGTCGATCGGGGCCACCACTTCCACCAACTCCGCTTCTAACCGCAGGGATCCCGAGGGCATCTCTTCCACCTCAGCCCGCTGCTGGCGAGCACTCCAGGCAATCAACCCCGGCAAAACCAAGCACAGCGCGCCGCTACCAATGCCGCACAGCGTAGCAATCGTCACTCCGCTATCCATAGCAACCCCTCCTGGCTTTGTATTGAGATTTGTATTGAAAACGAATTGGCGATGTTCGGTTCTGTTGTCAGGGAACCGATGCCCAAAAGTCGGGTCAAGCGGGGTCAAGTTGAGCGCTTCAACCCGCATTTCATTGTCGCTAAATTTCTGATCAAAACAGAAGGCTTTGGCGATTCAAAAAAGCTGTTTTGTGTATAAATTCCGCTAATGCTTGATGCCGATTGACTCCAATTGTTAATTAATAAATTCATAATTCTTTAAGATTCGAGACCCATTTCAGAGCCAAAATTCTCAGATCTTTTTAAGACATTCCAAAAGAAAGAAAATTATGCCATCAGTCTTTGGGGGAATTGCTGGGCGGAGGGCGATCGACTCTGCCGAAGGGGCAAGGGGGCGATCGATCCGGGCGATCGGCAAAAAATTCCCGTTCATCACCTCAAAAATCGTCATAACACTTATTCCTAGCTGCAAAACTGCCCCAGGCGAGAGGCTGCCCCCCCTTGCCCGCAAGATTTTGCAACGGTAAAACCAGAGTTTGGAGGATCCGAGAACAGGCTCTCCGCCCCAGATCGCAGGCCCAAAAGCAGCCCCAGATCGACGACTGAAACAAACCCTAGGACAGTTGCGTCATTGGCTTCAGCAGTTACCGAGCAAAACCGCTCAAAAAGCCGGTTTTTGCCCGCTAAACGTTGGGTCAGGCTGTGGCGTTCATGGAAGCGGCTAATCGTCCGCATCATGCCCAACTCAACTCGCGACAATCATCATTAGCTTTCATCACTCGCTCATTACTCACTTTGATGCCTTGCTTCCGCGCTTCCGCTGGCTGTCCTGGGGTCGCTTGGCCCTTGGACGACAGCCAGCGGGTAGCGGCGCTTGGGTGACGATCTTTGGGTGACGATCTGTAGATGTCAGGTGCGATCAGTCCTCGATCGACTTCCCGATCGGGTGTTTGCCCCCGCCTGTTGCCGTCCTTCGTTTAGTTTTCCCTATCACCAGGAGTTGAATCATGCCTACCGTCACTGTTGCCGGGACGATCAATGCCGTTGATGCCAATAACAGCGGTCTCTATCCGTTACGCACTGTGCCCTTTGGGGAATACACGATCACGGGATTAACGGCAGGCAGCACCCAAATTGTCGCCTCAGCCAATGCCAGCACCCTCGATCCCTACCTGCAAGTTTTTAAGAAGAGCGGCACAACCTTGACCCTGGTGGCCGATAACTACGACTCTTCGCCCACCAACAAAAATTCCTTGGTGCAATTTGCCGCCGAAGCGGGAACTCAGTACGTAGTGCGCATTGCCCGCAGCAGCGCCGATGCTGGAGGGTTTAACCTACAAGTGACCAATGATGCCAGCGCCGTGATTGCGGGGCCCACGGCCGCCGGGACGGCTGATCTGTCGGTGGGTGACATCACGAGTCAATCTTTCGCGTTCCCTTCCTTCCCCACGGTGGCGGAACTGGCCTCGCCCAACGGCATTCCTAGCGGCCCTTCCACAGGGCGCGATGGTCTGTCGGGGTTGCCCCTGTTTTACCTGTCTGACGATGCGGACAACACCAACTTGGGTGTGCGGGTCGAAACTAAGGGCTTTTTCGTGGTGGGTCTGAATGGCAACGACACCATTACTGGCTCCTCGGAGAATGATTTCTTCAACGGCAACCGGGGTAATGATGTGTTGCTGGGTGGGGATGGCATTGATCAAATTCGGGGCGGCAAAGACTCCGACAGCATTGATGGCGGCGCTGGCAACGAAATTATTCTCAATGGCAACGATGGCAACGATTTAGTGCGGGGCGGCGAAGGCAATGACACGGTGAATGGTGGCCGCAACTCCGATTTACTGTTTGGGGACAATGGGGACGATCAACTGTCGGGCGATTTTGGCCAGGATATTTTGACCGGGGGCGCGGGGGCTGATTCCTTTGTGCTGCGGGCCGATCGCGACACCACGGCGGGCTTGTCCAACACGGCAACCAGTGCCAACAGCGCCGATATTGTGGCGGATTTTGTGCTGGGAACAGACAAGATTCGGCTGAACACGAGCGATAGCCTGACGCTGGAGAAGCTGAGTTTTGAGTTTGTGGCGATTAATGTGTCCACGGAGATCACCGGGGCCCTCACAACGGGGGTGAAAACGGGCACAGCCATCAAGGTGAATGACCCAACTTCGGCGGTGAATGGTCAGTATTTGGGTGTGGTGTTGGGAGTGTTGCCGGGGGCGCTGAATCAGTCGGCTAACTTTACGGTTGGTTAGGGGTTGGGGTGCTGGGTTGATGGGTTTCCCTCTGACCCGCTGCACCTGACCCGCTGCATCTGATCCTTTGTGCCTCGGCCTTAAAAAGGGGATGAACCTGTGATCAGTTCATCCCCAATTACGTTTGGATTGGTCAAGTTTGTTCAGTCAAACTTGCACCATTTCGGTTGTGTTGATTCGGCCGCGCTTGCTCATCACCCACGATTGATCTGTGATCCGGCGAAGAGCAGCGGTCGATCGCCAACCCTAGCCAGACTAAGGAGTCGTGGTGGGGCTGGGGCTAGCAGCGGGGCTAGCGGCGGGGCTGGCAGCAGGGCTAGCTTCGGGGCTAGCAGCGGGGCTAGCAGCGGGGCTGGCTTCGGGGCTAGCAGCGGGGCTGGCTTCGGGGCTAGCAGGGGCTTCACCGCCGCCACCACCGCAAGCGGTTGCCAGACCGGCAACCAAGCTTGCAGCCACAACACCACGGGCAACGCGGGAAACCAAAGTCTTCAGGGTAGATTTCATGTTTGTTGTCACTCCTCAACAGCACAAAATGGGGTAGTCAAATGAACCCGACTGTCATCTTAAACGATGCGATCGGGAATCCGGGTAATTTGGCGGAGATCAGATTCCTGAGGATTCTATGACAACCGCCGCAATGGAGGTCGTGACCGCTCTCCATTGGGTTTTGGTCACGTTAACCCATCGTTAACCAAGAAACCTAACGCTGATTCTAGATCGACCTGTCGCTTTTGGTACGACAAGCGGGGCATTCTCGTGCAATGGTAGTTCGATTTTGCACTTTTCCTCAGCAATCGGTTGTAATTCGCCTAGTGCTGTGAGCCTGCGCTGGCGGAAACGCCTGACGTGGCAACCGATGCAGCCCCTCGGGGCCAGTTCAAGACGCGGTTGAGCTTGCCGCTCACGAGTCCTTCCAGGTCCAGGCAAACATACAAAAACCCCAGTTCTTGGAAATCTTGGACTAGTTTGGGCAGGTCGATCGCCCCCACAAAGTCCTTAATCAGCGCTGGCGGCAGTTCAATGCGGGCCGTGTCGCCCTCCGAGCGCACCCGCAAATCGCGATAGCCCAACTGTCGGAGATAGCGTTCGGCTCGACCCACCCGCTGCAATTTTTCGAGGGTGATGGTTTCGCCGTAGGGAAAGCGGGAACTCAGGCAGGGTTGGGCCGGTTTGTCCCACCAGGGCAAGGCCAATTGCTTCGAGAGTTCGCGCACTTCGAGCTTGCTGATCCCCAGCTCGGCCAGGGGCGATCGCGCACCTCGTTCCTTGGCGGCCTGGATCCCCGGTCGGTAGTCCCGGAGATCATCCCCATTCACCCCATCCACCACGTAGGGATAACCCCGGGCGATCGCGATCGGCTTCAAGGTGTCGTGTAGTTCGCTCTTGCAGAAATAGCAGCGATTGGTGGGGTTAGCGGCGTAGTTGGGGTTATTTAGTTCATGGGTTTGCACAATTTCATGGGCAATGCCGATGGCCGCCGCTTGGGCTTGGGCCTCCAGCAAGTCATCGGGCAACAGGGAAGGGGACTCGGCAGTGATGGCCACTGCGCGATCGCCCAGCACATCAAAAGCCACCTTTGCGACGAGAGTGCTGTCAATGCCACCGGAGTAGGCAATGAGGGCGCGATCCATCTCTTGAAACAACGATCGAAGGCGATCCAGTTTGGCGGTGATCGTCATTTACCCATGCTCCATGGAACTTGCGAGAGAACTAGTTTAAAAGTTCCGTCGCGGCCTTTCCCAGCTATGCACACCCAATCTTGGATGTTTTGGGGTGATAGGGGCCTGGGTGGGTTCAGGATGGTTTCAGCCACAGGGCATCATCAGCCACGGGGCACTATCAGCCACGGGGCGTTATTTGAAAAAGCCCGTGAACGTGTAGCCCACACCCAACAGGAGGGCCACATCGGTGTTGTCGTCTAAGAAGGCGGCGGCCACTCGTCCGGTGGCTGTCCAGCGGTAACTGAGGGGGACATCAATGCCGCCTGTGAGCGCGAAGCCCACGTCTGTGTCATCGCCGAATAGGTCACTGATGGCCAAGCCGCCACCCACGAAGGGCACGATCGAGATGTCGCCCGTTTCCTGATTGCGAATGGGAAAATCAGCGGTTAGGGCAATCACCGAAGTGCCACCATTGCCCAAAATGCTGGCGTTGTGTAGGGAAAGGTTTTCGCTGAAAGCCGTTTTGCTCAGAAGGGCAAAGCCGCCTTCACCCAGGGCGCTGGAATCGTCATCGCCGCTCAGGCCGATCGCCCCACCAATACCGATGTAGCTAAATTTGCTGCTGGTGCGGCGGCCATTGGCGGCGCGATCGGGCTGTTGAGCAAGCTGACCATCGAAATGCGAGTCGGCTTCCAAAGCAGCAGGGGCAACGGCGAGGGTGGGCACTGCTTCCTGCAACCGATTGGCCTGAGTGGAGGGCGCACCGAATTGATCAAGGGCGATCGGCTGGCGGCTGTCTTGCTCGGTGGCGGGCAAGTCTGCCGCCAATTCCGTCAGCTCAGCAGCGGGGGTTGCTTGGGCCGGTTGGCCAACGGCTCCTAACCCGATCGTGAACGCCAGGGCCAAGCCAGCCCGTAGGGGATCGAACATCAAAGGCATGGTCTACACTCCTCCACAATCAACGGCAACAGACGACAAGGCAAGCAACTCAAGATCAGCAACTCAAGATCAGCAACTGTTGAGCAGCCCATCATGGAGACTTGTTGGGCGATAGGTTGAGCCGCTTGCCCGATCGTGATGGGTTGAACCGTGGGCGATGGGTTGCCAGCGGCCAAAACCGGGTTCCCCAGGTCTCAACAGGTCTCCATGGATGTGGGCTGAGGGGTCAGTCCCTCCAGTTGCCGCGATTATAGGAATTGCCCTTGAGCGCACCATGGGGTGAGTGCCAGCCCCCCATCTGGGCTAAGGGGGTTGGGCCAGTTGCCCGGCAGACTATGCCACCCATGAAAGGTTCTGAACTGAGGACTCTAAATTTGCAGCACCCCCTCAGGCCGAACAGTCAACAGGGTGCGGCGTTGTAATCCTTCCTCATGACAAATTTCATTGGCTGCTAGCAGGCCACTGCTGATAGCCCGTTCCATCAGACCGCAAGGGAAGGGCATTTTCACCCAATCGCCCGCAAACATGAGGTTGGTTGCGCCCGATCGCGTGGCAGGGCGTTGGGAATAACTGCCGGGGGGGAAGCCAGAGAAATTCTTTTGGTTCACCAGCTCGCGATGCAAAATTGTGGCTCCCTTGAGGGCCGGCACCAACTCGTATAGCTCCTGCTCAAAGGTGGTGAGCAGGGCTTCTTGGGTGGGGAATTCGGCTTCTTTGTAGCAGTAAGCATGGAGTTCAATCACGCTGCCCCCTGTGCGATCGGCCCAGGCTTTGTAGTCCTCTTGGATTTTGTGATAGCGGGTGATGCTGTCCGTTAGGCGGTAACCCGAGAGGGAGGTGAACTCGCTTTGATCCCAATCAAAGTCGCGATCGAACCAGATGCGAGCCACCGCAAAGGGATCCGCCACGGTGAGCTGGGCCACTTGCGATCGGGTGGGTTCAGCCACGTCTCCTTCGGCAATGTCAAACAGATGGCGAATGCCTTTCACATCCGCTGCAAACACGAAATAGTCCGCTTCCACCACCTGGCTCGGAGTCCGATCGACCGCTGCGGCCGCCAATTGCACCCGATCGCCCGATCGCTGCTCCACGTTGTAGCGAGCTAGGGGCTTGGTGGCGGGCCCCTGAAGCACCTTGCCCTCGCGATCGAACCGGGCCCCATGGCAAGGACATTGGAACGTGCCGTCTGCCTGGGGAGCCACCGTACAGCCCTGGTGCGTGCAGGTTAACGACAGCGCCGATCCCTCCGCCACCGCATAGACCTCATCGCCGCCCCCAAAATATTCCGGGTGATTCGCCAGCGGTTGAGCTGTGACCGGCTGCTCGGTGGCCGCAACCTTCTGGGTTTCTGGGCGCTGGGACGTGGCTTGGGCACTGGCTTCGTTCAGCGAACTGTGGCGATCGACCCAGAACGGAACTGGAATGGCGGATCCTGTTTGGCGATAGCTCAGGGATGTGATTTGTTGATCCTGCCACGCCACCTGATCGACCTGAGCATTGGCGATGACTTTGCCCCCGTTGGCCTCGATCGCCCGCATCATCGGCTCCACCAACGTGCGGCCCATGTCCTGCTTTGTGCCGTTAAAGGCCAGCCCCTCCGGATTGCCAAAGAAATAGAAATGGAAAAACTGCATTAACTCGCCCGCACTCAGCACATCCGGCGAGTTGAGCGTGGATTTGCCAAAGGGTAGGAAATACAGGTCATATAGTCCCTTGGGGAAGTCATTGGCCGCCCAGTCTGTCACGGCGATCGCATCGAGTTCCTCGTAGGTCTTCGTGGGTTCAAATCCCGTAATGGCCCGAAACACGGCCCAATGGGCAGGGCTGGTGAGATTTAAGCCCCAACGAAACCGATTCGGCGAAGAAATGGCCAAATCGACAATATTCCAAGGGAAGGATGAATGGGTGGGGCGAAACACTTCCGGCGCGTAGGTTTCATCCTTGTAGAGCACTGAGTAGCGCTCCAGGGACAGAAAATCCTGACGGATATTCATTTCTTCCGTCAGGGCCCACAGGTTGTAGTACTGCGGGAAAAAGCCATGGAACCCATGCTCCATCATCAGCGATTCACCATTGACCGTGATGGGCCAACTGGCGATTTTGCCGCCCAAGTGGGGCGATCGCTCCAGTAATGTCACCGCAAATCCGCGTCGGCTCAATTCATAGGCCGCTGCCAAGCCCGCCAAGCCACCACCGACCACAGCCACCCGCTTAGGGCGATCGTCCGGTAACCGCGTTGGCAATGTCAGGCGATCGGGTTGATATTGACTAGGCTCCGGCTTCATGAACCGCGAGTAGCCGAGGGCGCTGCCCACCGCACCCACACCAAGCAACTGCAAAGCTGTGCGACGCGAAAACGTTGATGCAGGATCCATTGATGCCGAGTCCGTTGATCCAGAATCCGCAGAATTCGGCTGGGGAAAAAGAGTCATGGGGAAAGGAAGACAGTAAACGGCACAAGTTACGGCACAAATTCCTGAACTTGCTCTTGAACTTGTTCAGGAACCGGTTTCCGAGTTGCCAACAGGGCCAAGTGGTGCAGCGGGCGCTTGGTGCTCCCTCTTTGCAGCCACTCGCGAATCCTAGCCTACGATTGTGCCGAATTCCCTGAGGTTCTGCCACCTACATCAGGTCTTGGGATCATGTGGTGGCCGTCCCTGGGCGATCGCCCCAGCCCCGAGCAATGATCAATCAATGACCAATTAATGACCAATCCAGGATCAGCACCGATTCAGCACCGATGTGAATCTGCTGTGGATCTGCCAATTTCAGCGCTCTTGATCCTGCACCACAGCGAGATTCCACAAATTGCCAAAAATTGCCAAAATCGACGCTTATTCAGTGTTTTTGCTGAAAATCTTGAATTCTGCGCCAAGTGATCGATCTTCCTTCCCCAAGACAGACCCGGTAACTTTAATTGAAGACCTCAACTCAACCTTGGGTTCGAGATCACTTCAAAACCACTACGGGGTGAAATCAAAAATATGGCGCTTCTGACTGCATCCGAAATTCAAGACCGTTTGACCGCTCTGCCCAACTGGACGCTAGAGGGAAGCACCATCGTTTGTCGTCGTCGGTTTGCGGACTTCATCACAGCGATCGCCTTTGTTAATCAGCTTGTGGAACCCGCCGAAGCAGCCAACCACCATCCGGATTTGGAAATCAGCTATAACAAAGTGACGATCACCCTCAGCACCCATGACGAAGGGGGCTTGACGGCCAAGGATTTTGATCTGGCTGCCAAGATTGATCAGTTAGGCTAATCAGTTAGGCTAAGAGGATGTTTGAAAAGTATTTCTTGGCACAGGTCAAATAAGAATCGTCGTCGTAAACAAGGGGCTTAAGCCCCTTGTCCCCTACGATTCACCAACGGTGAAATCAGGGTTTCAGGCGATTTGACGACAGGCCCTAAGCCCCTTGTCCCCCACGATCCACCAACGGTGAAATCAGGGTTTCAGGCGATTTGACGACAGGCCCCAAGTACCTTGTCGTTGTCGGTTGGTAAGACCCACAAGGTAGCCATTTAAGCTTTTCAGCCATCCTCTTAAGGATCAACGGAGCAAGGACAAATTGCCGAGGCTAACCCGGCGAGAGGCTGAAGACAGGAGAATTGGGAAAAAATTGTCTGAAATTGCCTATTTCTCCAATTCATCGAATCCTGTTTTGCTGCAATTCTCATGTTTTACTGCAATTCTCATTCTCATGTTTTACTGCAATTCTCATATTGATGATCTGCTGATGATCTGCACTTCACTTCAGACTTGATTGCCAAATCGTTGAGCAGTGCCAGTCCTGTCATTCGTCATTCTTTGATGCATTATTCCTACGATCTTGGTAAGTGTGTTTAACTGCAAGGCTTGACTGCAAGGTTGGATTGCAGATTGATGACCAGTCTCTGAGGGGGTTTTGCATCGTTTTCAACAACTAAGCTTCCCTTCCCACCCTGTTATGCTATCGAGCGAATCGGTGAATTCAGTTTCTATCTGGGGCGAACGGGATTTCTTACAGGAAGCAGCCAGCCAAGCTTCTTTGGTGGAAGAGTTGCTGGCGATCGCCACGGCCCTGTCGGCGGTTAGCGACCTGGATGAATTGTTGGCGCTGATTCTCACCACTTGCCGAGAGCTGACTTGGAGTGATGCGGGCAGTGTCTATTTGATCGATCGCAGTGATGACACGCCCAAGCTGATTTTCAAAGTTGCCCAAAATGCCTCGCAGCCCAATGCCTCGTTTCGGGAATTCGCCATGCCCCTGGCCCGCCGCAGCTTGGCGGGCTATGTGGCGCTCACAGGGAAAAGCCTGAGCATTCCCGATGCTTACTGTTTGCCAGCGGAGGTTCCCTACCAGTTCAATCACAACTTCGATAGCGGCTTTTCCTACCGAACCCGATCAGTGATTGTGGTGCCCATGCAAAACCTCAATGGTGAAACGATCGGGGTGTTGCAGTTGATTAATCGCAAAATCGATCCCCGCGCGATCGTGGATCCCTGGAATGCGATGGAGGTGACCCGTCCCTATACGGAATGGGAAGAGCGCGTGGTGCAGGCCCTGGCTAGTTTGGCGGCCATTTCGATCGAGCGCAGCAATCTACAGGAAAGTATCGAAGCTCTTTTTGAGGGGTTTGTGCGGGCGGCGGTTCAGGCGATCGAGTCTCGAGATCCTTGCACCTCCGGCCATTCGGAGCGGGTGGCCACCTTGGCAGTGCGCCTGTGCGAAGTGGTGAACGAAATCCACACGGGGCCCTTGGCGGCCACCTACTTCACTCCTCGGCAAATTCAAGAAATTCGCTACGCCAGTCTGTTGCACGACTTCGGTAAGGTCTGTGTGCCCGAAGCGGTGTTGGTGAAACAGAAAAAGCTTTATCCCGATCAGCTTGAGGTGATTCGCCACCGGTTTGCCCTGGCTCGGCGGACGCTGGAGCTGGATTGTTTGCAGGTGAAGTACCGCTATTGGGTTGAGCACCCGGAATTGTTAACGGCTTATCAAAGCCGATCGTTGGTTCCTGAGTCTCCGAATGGGGTTTCTAGTCCTGGGGTTTCTAGTCCTGGGGGTTCTAAGCTGGCGGAGTCGAACGGCCATGGGCTAGCGGCCGCCAAGGTACCCCCAGCCATGGCCCCCCAGACCCCTCATAAAACGATGGCCAATGCGGTGGCGGTGAACCCGCTCGATCGTCTGGACTCGGAGTTAACGGCGGCCTTGGATGAGTTGGATCAATATTGGACATTACTCCTAGAAGCCAATGAGCCGCAGGTGCTGGAAGCGGAACCGCTGGCCCAGCTTCAGGAATTGGCGAGTTACACCTATCGCGATGTGGATGGGCAACAAAAACCCCTGGTGACGGCGGCGGAAATTGAGCAGCTCACCGTTCCCCGAGGCACGTTGACCAGTGCGGAACGAAACGCGATTCAGTCCCATGTGACCCACACGTACCAATTTCTGAAGCGCATTCCCTGGACGAGCTATCTGCGTCAAGTGCCAGAAATTGCCTATGGCCACCACGAAAAGCTGGACGGCTCGGGCTACCCCCGGGGACTGCAAGCGGGTGAAATTCCGATTCAAACGCGCATTATGTCGATCGCGGATGTTTACGATGCGTTGACGGCGGCCGATCGCCCCTACAAGCGGGCAATTTCCACCAGTTCTGCCCTCACGATCCTGCGGCAAGAGGCCCAAATTAATCGGCTGGATTCGGTGCTGGTGAGCCTGTTTGAGGAAAAAGCGGTTTACCAGGCGATCGGCCATGCACTTGACCATCAATTGCTCCGGCCCCAGTCGGCGCTAGACGGCCCGTTCTGGAGCTGAAAGTGCAAGTAAACCCGCCCAGCCTGCTCAAAAGATTTTTTAAAACTTTAAAAACTTCGGAAAATCTTGCGATCGCCCGCCTACAAACCGATTGGGATTTTCGGCAGCGGTCACTAATTTTCAGTGGTACTCTATAAAGGTGATATGGAAAAATCGGCCCGAGTCGCCTTGCTGCGATTTTTCAGACCATCTTCCAGACAGGTGTGAGGATAGGAGAGCGTAATGTCAAAGTTGATTTGGAAAGCCCTGCTGGCTAGCCCGGCGATCCTGGGCGCTGCGGTTGTGGCAGCCTCGCCGGCTTCAGCCCAACAAGTTTCTTCAACCACCGTGCCGTCGGTGAGCGCTCTGGAAGCGACTGGCGACGGTTCGACCCTGAGCAACCTCGACCAGCTCAACCAGTATGGCCGCGAGGGCCGTGCTCGCCGCACCAACAGCGCCGAGCAAGTGACCTCCGTGTCGCAACTGTCGGACGTGCAACCCACCGATTGGGCCTTCCAAGCTCTGCAATCGCTGGTTGAGCGCTACGGTTGCATCGCCGGTTATCCCGACGGAACCTACAAGGGCAACCGGGCCATGACTCGCTACGAGTTTGCGGCTGGTTTGAATGCTTGCCTCGATCGAATCCAAGAACTGCTCGTGACCAACGTGGCTGACTACGCCACCAAGGCCGATCTGGAAGTCCTGAAGAAATTGCAGGACATGTTCAAGACCGAGCTGGCTGCCCTGCGCGGTCGCGTAGACACCTTGGAAGGTCGGATTTCTTACCTGGAGAAAACCCAATTCTCCACCACCACCAAGCTGACCGGCGAAGCCATCATGATGCTGGCCGGTGCTACTTCGGCCAACCTGGATGATCTGGGTGATGCCTTCAGTGGCAACAACGGTGACGACAACCAAGTGGTGTTCCAAAACCGTGTTCGCCTGAACTTCAACACCAGCTTCAGCGGCAAAGACCTGTTGATCACCCGCTTGCAAGTGGGTAACTCCAAGGGCTTCAACGGCGTGGCTGGCGAAACCGTGTTGACCAACCAAGTGTTTGGCGACACCGGTAACCAGTTCACCTTGGATACGCTGCAATACCAATTCCCGATCGGGGAAAAGGGCCGCGGCTACCTGATGGCCAACGCAGGCGTGTGGGATGACATCTCCAACACCCTGAACCCCTACTTCGAAGACTACGACGGTGGTCGTGGTTCCCTGTCCACCTTCTCCCAACGCAGCCCCATCTACCGTCTGGGCGGTGGTGCTGGGATCGGCGTGAAGTACGACTTCAGCGAAAACTGGCAACTGTCGGCTGGTTACCTGGCCGGTGAAGCGGCTAACCCCCGCAGTGGCGACGGTGTGGGCGAAGGTGGTCTGTTCGACGGTCAATTCTCGGCCATGGCCCAGTTGACCTACACGAACGATGCCAAAACCTTTGGCTTGGGTCTGACCTATAACTACTCCTACTTTGGCGAAGGCGAGTTCGGCTTTGATAACGCCGGTTTCGTCAGCGGCTTCACGGGCACTCTGGCGGCCAACGTGTTGCCCCAACAGGATGCTGTAACCTCCAACTCGGTTGGTCTGCAAGGTTACTACCAATTCAGCCCCAAGGTGGCTCTGACCGGCTTCGTAGGCTACACGGGTGTTGACTCGAAGGGCGGCCGCTTCGATGATGCCGACATCTGGTACTACGCTTTGGGCTTGGCCCTGCCTGACCTCGGTAAGGAAGGGAACCTGGGTGGCATCTTCGTGGGTGCTCAACCCTACCTGACCAACATCGATGGCGATGATGTGGATACCGATATCCCGCTGCAAGTGGAAGTGTTCTACAAGTACGCGGTTAACGACTGGATCTCGATCACCCCGGGTGTGATCTGGCAGATGAACCCGAACCAAGACAACGACAACGATGATGTCGTGATTGGTACGCTGCGGACGACCTTCGTGTTCTAGAACGCTTTGCGCTGGCGCAACCGCTAGCGCTGTTGAGGCTGATGGTGAGTTTCCCTAAATCTACAATTCTTGATTGGATTTAGGGCGGCTCCCCGGACTATGACGGTGGCTCAGCCTTCTGTTGAATCAGTCATTTCAGCCCCCTTTTAGCCTCACCTGTCACGGGTGGGGCTTTTGCTTTGTCAGCAGGCCGCGGGGAGCGATCCCAGTTCCCACAAATCTTTACAGCCGGGTTCTGGTAGAAGAGTTCGGCGCGATCGCCCCCCTTTGATAGACTAACTGAGCAAGCCCGAACGACTCTGGGGTTTCGTTGGCCAGCACTTGGGAAGGAGATTTTTGTGGAAACTACCCTCGGTTTAGAAATTATTGAGGTCGTCGAACAAGCAGCAATTGCGTCTGCTCGTTGGATGGGCAAAGGTGAAAAGAACACCGCTGACGAAGTGGCTGTGGAAGCCATGCGGGAGCGGATGAATAAGATTCATATGCGCGGCCGCATTGTGATTGGTGAGGGCGAGCGCGATGATGCGCCTATGCTCTACATCGGTGAAGAAGTGGGGATCTGCGCAACGCCCGACGGTGCCCAGAGCTGCAACCCTGACGAGTTGGTAGAAATTGACATTGCTGTTGACCCCTGCGAGGGTACGAACTTGGTGGCCTATGGCCAAAACGGTTCGATGGCGGTGTTGGCGATCGCCGATAAGGGCGGTCTGTTTGCGGCTCCCGACTTCTACATGAAGAAGTTGGCAGCGCCTCCGGCAGCCAAGGGCAAGGTGGACATTAACAAGTCGGCCACCGAAAACCTGAAGATTCTGTCGGAATGTTTGCACCGCTCGATCGAGGAGTTGGTGGTGATCGTGATGGATCGCCCCCGGCACAAGGATCTGATTGCTGAAATCCGGGAAGCCGGTGCGCGCGTTCGGTTGATCAGCGATGGCGACGTGTCGGCCGCTATCTGCTGTGCCTTCTCCGGGACGAACGTCCATGCCCTGATGGGGATTGGGGCAGCTCCTGAGGGTGTGATTTCCGCCGCCGCCATGCGCTGCGTTGATGGTCACTTCCAAGGCCAACTGATTTACGATCCCGAAATCGTGAAGACCGGCCTAATTGGCGAAAGCAAGGAGAAAAACCTGGAGCGCCTGGCCAGCATGGGCATCACCGATCCCGATCGGGTGTACAACGCTGACGAGTTGGCTTCGGGCGAAAACGTCCTCTTCGCCGCCTGCGGGATCACCCCCGGTGTGCTGATGGAAGGCGTGCGCTTCTTTGGCGGTGGTGCGCGGACTCAAAGCTTGGTTATTTCCAGCCAGTCCCGCACGGTGCGCTTTGTGGACACCATTCACCAATTCGGTAAGCCCTCGGTTCTGCAACTGAAGTAAGGGCTGACGGTTTGTAGTGGCTTGCTGAGGTCGCTTTGGCGATCGCGGCAAGCCATTGCCATGTCTACAGGTCTCGCCCTGTCTATGGGTCGATCGCGCCTCAGACTGCCAACAGCAAGTTTTGGTCAGATGCCAATGGCCAAGAGATGGTTAACCGAAAACCAGAAATTGACGTTTTGTTGCATTCACGAAGTCGATCGCCGTTTCGGTAGCCTTAGCCTCAGACCAAACTCCCCCAGCAATCGTTTGATCATGACTCAACCAGGGGGTATAGCTAACCAGCGGTTGGCGATCGCTCCCCCCTTTTCTTAAAATCCCTGGCATAAAATCCCTGAAATTTGGCTAATCCAAACCCAGCTTGGCCCAATCAAGTGTCAAAGTTTCTATAGACCGATCGCCCGACGATTGGTAAATCCGTTAAAGTCGAACTTTCAACGCCGTTTGAGTACGTTTTAGCAAGAGGCCATATGAATATTGCTGTGATCGGACTGAGCCACAAGACGGCTCCGGTTGAAGTGCGCGAAAAATTGAGCATTCCCGAACCACAGGTCGAGGCAGCAATCGCCAGCTTAAGGAGTTGCTCCCATGTGGAAGAAGTGGCGATCCTCAGCACCTGCAACCGACTAGAACTCTATTGCGTTCTGAGTGAGGTCGATCGCGGCGTGCAGGAAGTGGTTGAAATTTTGGCAGAGCGCAGTAAGCTGCCCTTGGAAGCCTTGCGCCACCACCTGTTTGTTCTGTTGCGCCAGGATGCGGTGATGCACCTGATGCGGGTGGCGGCCGGCTTGGATAGCTTGGTGCTTGGTGAAGGTCAGATCCTCTCGCAGGTGAAAAACGCCTATAAACTCGGCCAAGATTACAAGGGAATTGCCCGCATCTTGAATCGGTTGCTGAAACAGGCAATCACCGCCGGTAAGCGCGTCCGCACTGAAACCAGCATCGGCACGGGAGCCGTGTCCATCAGTTCCGCCGCCGTGGAATTGGCGCAACTGAAAGTGCCGGATTTGTCGCCCTGTCGCGTGGCCATTGTTGGGGCCGGCAAAATGTCTCGCCTGCTGGTGCAACATTTGCTGTCCAAGGGCGCAACCCAAATTTCGATCGTCAACCGATCGCTCGAACGGGCAGAAGAACTGGCTCGCCGTTTTCCGGATGCGAAGTTAAATCTGCACCCCCTGCCAAGCATGATGAGCACGATCGCCGCTTCAGACCTCGTGTTCACCAGCACCTCCGCCACGGAACCCATTCTCGATCGCGCCAAGCTGGAAGCCATCTTGCCCGAGCATCGATCGCTGATGCTCTTTGATATTTCCGTGCCCCGAAACATTGCCAGCGATGTGAATGAATTGCCCGGCGTGCAAGCCTTTGACGTGGACGACTTGAAAGAAGTGGTGGCCCAAAACCACGAAAGCCGCCGCAAAATGGCGATCGAAGCCGAAGCCCTGCTTGACGAAGAAGCCGAAGCCTTCGAAGCCTGGTTGCAATCCCTAGACACCGTTTCCACCATCGACAGCCTGCGCCGCAAAGTCGAAACCATCCGCACCCAAGAACTCGAAAAAGCCCTATCTCGCCTGGGGTCAGAATTTGCCGAAAAGCACCAGGAAACGATCGAAGCCCTCACCCGTGGCATCGTCAACAAAATTCTGCACGATCCCATGGTGCAACTGCGGGCCCAGCAAGACATTGAAGCCCGCCAGCAGGCCATGCAAACCCTGCAAGTGCTGTTCAATCTAGAAACCGCCGACAGTGCCGCCTAGGCTGCCGCAGTCGCTGCCAGACCCTTAGAAATGACGGGTGGCTTGAGCAACCGCCCGTCATTCTGAATCGATGGTTTTTGAGACGATTCTTTTTGAGACGATTCAATAACAACGATCACGCTTGCTGCGGTGCGATCGTTGTTATTGAATTGGTTATTGAATTGCTTAGCTCAAGACATTGCTTGGCTAAAGCATTTCGCAACAAGGATACGGGTTGAGGTATTTTTCAAGAACGGCCGTAAGCTGAGGGATGGCGCGATCGCGATGCCTCGCCCAAGTCTTATGTCTATTGAGATCGCTTGAGATGAGGTTGCTTGGGATCGCTAATACAGCCGCCGATGAAATTACCAACAACGATCGCCCACAACTATTTCAATTGCATTGGGTCAGAATTGATCAAATCACTACCCACAAGGTGATAACCCTTTTGGGAAGCCAACTCAACAATTTGTTGAATATTCAAGCTCCGTACCCAACTCATTTCCTCGTGGGTTAGGGTTTGGGATTGCAGGTAATGGATCATAGAAATAAGATCAATACCCAGATCGCTCATAAAGTGCATGATTTTGAAGCTCCTGCAAGATGGCTAGACATAACCTTCGTGTCAGTTATGTTGAGGTGCTTTGAAACGTCAAAAGCGGGTGGCTTGATGGGGTTCCAGGTCGCTCAACAGGGGTTAGAAAATGGCCCGGAGAAAGTTTGGGCAAGGGGTCGCCAAGGGAGATCAAGTCTTGGCGTTGGCATGAGTGGTTGTTAAGAAAAGTAATGCGATTAATTTCAAAGATTGAAAAATTCTAACAAACAACAGCGCCTAAACGCGGAATTTTAGCACCCCCAAAGCAACCGCGACTGATATATTGCGAGTCTTTGAGCATTGCGGTTAATTTCTTTGGAAAAGTTTTGTACTGCTCTTAGGAAAACTTCATCAAGAGTCTGTAAACATATTGTAATTGCCTCGTAAATATTTTGGAAATGCTCAGGCAGTATTCAGAGATTTATTCTCTGGCTGGATACTCAGATCGTGGCTGATTGTGATGGCTAATGGTCTGGATTACCTCAATCTCTGAAGTGCGTGGTTACATGTTCAATTGGGCCACGAGTCGTTTTCGTCATCGGCTGTAATCGCGAGTTGTGACCGATGAACGCTAGGAGCGCCGATCGCTCAGGGGTTTCGCTGGGTGCAGCTTGGTTTAGCCTCTTTGAGCTTTGTGCTGGTTTTTGCGAGTTGAATCGGGTTTGTGCGAATGCGGGAGAGCAATCATGGGGATGTTGGTAGCAGAGGGGCTGCAAAAGTCCTATCAAGTGGCCCTGAAAGCGCCGGGGCTGCAAGGGACGATCGCCCACTTTTGGCGACGACGCTACCGAACGATCGAGGCGGTGAAGTCCGTGTCGTTTTCGATCGCCCCCGGCGAGGTGGTGGGTTTTTTGGGGGCCAATGGGGCCGGCAAAACCACCACATTGAAAATGCTGGCGGGTTTGATTTATCCCTCCGGCGGTCGGGTGCGGGTGGCGGGCCATGAACCCTTTGCCAGAGAGTCGGCGTTCTTACATCAAATTGCCCTGGTCATGGGGCAAAAGCAACAATTAATTTGGGATTTGCCCGCCTGGGATTCGTTGCGGATTAATGGGGCGGTGTATGGCCTGAGCGATCGGGAACTGACCCAGCGGGTGGGCGAGCTGAGCGAACTGTTGGCACTGGAGTCCAAACTGACGCAGCCGGTGCGTAAGCTGTCTTTGGGCGAGCGGATGAAGGCGGAGTTGCTGGCGGCGCTTCTCCATCGGCCGGCGGTGTTGTTTTTGGATGAGCCGACCTTGGGGCTGGATGTGAATGCCCAGGCCAACTTGCGGGATTTCTTGCGGGAATATAACGAGCGCTATGGGGCGACGATTTTGCTTACGTCCCACTACATGGGCGACATCACGGCCCTGTGCGATCGGGTGTTGTTGATCCATGAGGGGTCGTCAATCTATGACGGCAGCCTCTCGGGGTTGGTCGATCGATTCGCGCCCTATCGGGAAGTGCGGTTAGAGTTGGCCCAACCGATGACAACGGCCCAACTTCAGGATTTTGGGGAGGTGGTGGCGATCGAGGGGCGATCGGTGCAACTGCTGGTGCGACGAGAGGTGCTGACCCCAACGATCGCTCGCCTGCTGGAGCAGTTGCCGGTGCAAGACCTGAGCGTGACGGAACCCCCGATCGAAGACATCATTGGTCAGGTGTTTCGCTCAGGCTCGGCGACTGAAGCGCAACCGGATCCAGCTTAGCGGCCGCCAAGTTCAAGGTCGTCAGCCGCTCATAGGCGCGATCAACCGACAGGGCCCCGCGCAAAAATCCCACACTGGCCCCCGGGCAGCAATGGGCCAGGTTGACCGGCGAAAAGCGATCGATCAAGGCCTGAACCGATCGCAATTGGCGGAACCAATGGAAGGTTTTGGCGGTTTTGAGGGGCATCAACTCCCCCTGGGGCGTGGGCAACAGATGACGACCACTAAACAAAATGCCCCCCGCCCGATCGAGCCAAACGCAGGCCGAGCCGGGCGTGTGGCCCGGAGTCCAAATCACGCGCAGTTCTGGACTCAGGGTCACTTCTTCCCGAAACGTGGTTACCGGCAAATTAGGCAGCAGATAGGCCTCCTGTTCTTGCACCACCAATTCGCAGCGGGCGGCCGCGGACTGGGCGGCCGGCTCGCCCTCCTCAAGGGTTGTGGCCGGATTGCTGAAGGCCCGATGCAAGGCCCGCACGGTTTGCAGCGGGCCAAAGGAACTGCGGTGGGTAAAAATCCACCAACGTACTCCCCCATGCTGGGTTAAAAAATCTGCCGTTTCCTCGTGCCAAGGTGGACAATCGATCAGAATATTGCCTGGCAGTTGATGGGCTGGTTGATGAGCTGAAGAATGATCTGAATGATTTGAGTGATCTGATGAATCCGTTGGATCCGTTGGATTCGTCAGATTATGAACCGATTGAGTAGGATCATCAGTCGGTTGCTTGAACCCAGTCGGCTGATGAGCGGATGGAACTGATGAATTTGATGAATTGGCCGGTAGGCCATTATGGTCGGCCGAGTCAGCAGGGTTGATCGAGTTTCCTACAATGAAATAAGCAGTCCCGCCTAACGTGTCGCGGTTGGGCGGAAAGGCATAGATCGAATCGAAAACAGCCTGCGGTGGCTTGGGCATCAGATGATTGTTTGGCTAGTGTTGATCGGCATCGTCGCATATTTTATTGTCCGCCAGAGCGTTAGCGGCATCACACGCGCCTCCGTGTGGGTGTTGTGGTTGGTGATGATGGCTCCGGCCTTGATTTGGACGGCTTGGACGCTGGCCAATGGCCCCGGCCAGCCCGTGCCGCCCTGGTTGGCCCTGCCGCCGTTTATTGCCTGTCCGTTGATTTATGTGTGGTTGGTGCAACAGGGGCGATCGGCCCGGCCCCAACAGCCCACCAATGGGGATTTGGAATCCCCCATTTCGGTGCTCGCGGATCCGAGCAGTCCCGCCGAAGCCCTGGCCCTGGCCCAAGCCCTTGGCTCTGCTAAAATTTCGCCCCGCCTGCTCGATCGCACCGAAGAAGCCAGCCTGCAAGATTGCTTTCCCTGGTCGGTGTTTTACCTCAGCAGCGTGGAACATCGTCCCCAAGCGGCCCTCTGCTATGGGCAATTGCGAGCGGAACCGGCCCTGGCTTACCGGACGGTTTGCGACAAAATTCGCCAAAAGTTTAGCGATCGATTCCTGGTGATTTTCCAAGAAGGGCAAAACGGTAAGCCCTTCTTTGCCCTGGTTCCGAATCCTCAGCGCACGCCCTTGGGCCAGGCCCTGAGCAAAGAACCGCCCCTCTGGAAACAGGTGGTTTGGTCGGTGGGGTTGCTGGGGTTATCGCTGCTGTCCATGACCCTGATGGGGGCGGAGATGCTGCGGAACCCGAAGCTAGATTTGGTGCGAGATTGGGCCTTTATTCAGTCCGGTGCGCCCTACGCGATCGGGTTGTTGTTGGTTTTGGGGGCCCATGAACTGGGGCACTACTGGGCCGCTAAGCACCATCGGGTGTCCGTTTCGTTGCCGCTGTTTATTCCGATTCCGGCCCTGCTGGGAACCTTGGGCGCGTTCACGCCCCTGCGATCGCCCATGCCCCACCGCCGCGCCATGTTTGATGTGGGCTTTTGGGGGGCGATCGGGGGGCTGTTGGTGGCCCTGCCCCTGTTGGTTTGGGGGTTGGCCCACTCCACGGTGGTGAATCCTTTGCCCGGCTCGGGGTTGCTGAATTGGCGCTCGATCGACCCTAGCTACTCCATCGCCCTGACCCTAATTAGCAAAGCCACCCTCGGCGCGGCCCTCACGCCCGGCAAGGCGATCGCCCTCCACCCGATCGCCCTGGCGGGCTACATCGGCCTTTGGTTAGGAGCCTTTCACCTGTTGCCCCTCGGTTCCTTGGATGGGGGGCGCATTGTTCGCGCCATGTTGGGAACCCAAGGAGCCATGCTGGTGGGACACATCACCCGATTTGCTGTGTTGGCCCTGGCCTTGGCTCGCAGCGAATTCCTGGCGCTGGCCCTGTTGGTCTTCTTTTTGCCTGCCATTAGCCAACCGGCCTTGGACGATGTGACCCCGTTGGATGATCGGCGGGATGGATTGGGCTTTTTGGCCTTGGCATTGTTGGTATTGGTGGTGCTGCCTGCGCCGCGTTTGTTGCTGAGTTGGTTGAGCTAAGGGGTTGAGCTAAGGGGTGGCCAGGGTGCTGGATTGGCCACGGGCTGCCACACCCAAGGACTCCCGGATTTAGGACGATCGCCTCCGAAACAATAGCTAGTCACTCGGTCAGAGCCGGGGATCAACATCGACTCGCAATTGACTCGCAACGGGTTCGGAGGCTGTCTACATGAGTTCTTCCCGCAGCAATTTTGGTGAAACGGGCGATCGGGGCCGGGCAGCGGTCTGGGTTCCGGCCCTGGCGGTTCCCTTGGTGGCTCCTCTGGCCTTGGCGGCCAGCCCCGCCCAAGCCGTGACCCGCGCCACAACCCCGGTTCCTTGCCCTGTGACCGAAGCGGGCCAACCCCAGGCCACCTGTGCCAGCTTGGCGGAACCCGAAGCCCCGATCGCCGCCGCCGAGGCCACCGACCGCGCCGATCTGACCTTTGCCACCGCCAACGTCAGCACCGGAGAAGCGATCGGCCTGGAGCGCACCCTTGGGGGCCTCAGTTGGTTGCTGATTGCTTTGGGAACGGCTCCCTTGGCCATGACGGCGGCCCTCTGGTTGGGGCGACGCAAGGTGGTGAATCATTTGGTGCAATCAGTGCGCCACAGCCTGAAGGATTTGGGCGATTTGGAAGCCCGGGTGAAGGTGGCTCGCCATCGGGCCGATCGCAGCCTGCAAGACCTGCAAGACCAGGTGGAACGCACCAAAATCTCGGCCGCCGCGTTGATTCATGAGCTGGAAACCCATGTGGCCGCCGTCAAGGGAACTGCCAACCAGGAACTAACCCAGTTTCAAGAACGGTTGGCCAGCGATCGCCGGGTTTCGCGTCACCAAATTGCGGAACTGGAGAAGGAATTTATTTCAAATATGCAAATTTTGGCGGGTCAAGCCGATCGCCAAAAGGCCTACATCATCCAAGAATTTACGCAAAAAGCGCCTCAAGAATTGCTGGCTTTGATTCAGCCGCAAATTCAGCAGGAATTGCGCACTTTGGTGGAGCAGTTGGTGTCTTTGCAGATGCAACAGATGCCGATGTTGGCTCCCACGGCGTTGCCCGCGAATGCCGATAATATTGCCGATCGGGCTGAACAACTGTTCCGTAACGGTGATCCGGAAGGGGCCTTGGCGGAATATGACAAGGCGATCGAGCAACAGCCGGACTGCTACGCCGCTTGGTGGGGAAAAGGGGTGGTTTTGGAAGCATTGCAGCGCTATCCAGCCGCGATCGCTGCCTACGATCGAGCCGTGCGCCTGAAGCCCGACAGCTACGAAAGTTGGCACAATCGCGGGCTGGTGCTGATGCGGCTGGGCAAATTTGAAGAAGCCGCCACCTCCTACCATCAGGCGATCGCCCTGAATCCCAATCACCCGGAACTGTGGCTGCATCAGGGATTAATCCTCAGTAAGTTGCAGCAAACCGATCAAGCCCTCAAGTCCTATAACCAAGCGATTTCCCTGAATCCCGATAGTCACGAAGCTTGGTATAACCGGGCCAATGCCCTGGCGCGGCTGCAACGGCCCCAAGAGGCCCTGCAAGCCTATGATCGAGCGATCGAGCTAAACGGTCAAAACGCCAGCGCCTGGCACAATCGCGGCATTGTGCTCACCCAGTTGGGCCAGTTTGCCGCCGCCCTCAGCAGCTATGACCAGGCGATCGACCTCGATCGCGCCGACCCGGAAACTTGGTACAGCCGGGGTAATGTGCTGGTGCGGTTAGACTGCTACCCCGAGGCGATCGAGTCCTATAACCAGGCGATCGCCCTCAATCCGCAGCATGAGCGGGCCCAGCGGAACCACAGCCTGCTGAGCGATCGCTTGGCCCAAGAGGCCGCCGCCCTGCAAACTGGTTAGCGCCCCTTTGCCCTGGGCCCGTAAGCCTGCCAAGCCAAATCCACCAGCCCGCCCATGGCCGCGATCGCCACGATCGGGCTGCCCTTGCGACCTTCCACGCAAATGTGGGACACCTGGGCATCGCGCAATCGGGCCTTGGTGGTGTCCACTTCCACAAACCCGGCCGGGGTGGCAATCACCAGGGCCGGGTTAATTTCTTCCGCCTCAATTAGTTCAATCAGTGCCAGCAGGGCCGTTTGCGACTCGCCCACCAAAAAGATGGCCTCCGGGTAACGCCGGGCCAGGGTTTGAATTCCCCAAGCGGCCTTGGTCAGGGCCTGTTGCGGCCGGACGATCGCCTCCGTTGCACAAAACACCGGATTGGCAAAGGTTGCCTGAATGGCAGGGGCAATTCCCACCTGCACCATCGGCACATCCACAATCACCGTTGTCCGCGCCGCCAGGGCCGCCGCGCCTGCACTGAGCGATCGCTCGGAAAAGCTCAGGCAACTGGCATAGTCAAAATCTGCGGTGGCATAGATCACCCGACGCACCATCTCGTATTCTGCTGGTGAACGATCGCCCCGATCGCCCAACTCCCGATCGATCAGAGCCAGGCTCTGTGCGTCCGTGATATGCCACTCCATCATCAACAACTCGTGCCAACTCAGCTTGGGCGGGCCATGGCCCCAACCCTGCTCTAATTTCACCCACCAAAGGCACGGTGGCAACGATCGCGATCGCCCCGATGCTGAATTGGAGCACCGATCGCTAGAAAACTACCGCTAAAAAACGATTGCTAGAAAACTATCGCCAGAAAACGACTGCTAGAAAACGGTTGATTAACCTGTAGCCCCAAAACTGGGTTTCGTTGCCTGATCCTAAGTTTCGGCCTCTGAAGGGGGGCGACCAAAGACCGGCGACAGGAAGGCCACCAACGCCCCGATCGCGAATCCGGCAATGTTGCGCACCAGGGGCAGCCAGTCCGCCGTGCGGGTCACCACCGGGCCAATGCCAAAGGCAATGAACAAAATGCCCCACAGCGGCGACAAAATCAGCGCCCATTGCCAGGAAATCCATTCGCCGGCCTTGCGCGGGTGGGCCGCAAAACCACAAATCACACCGCCCAGCACCGAAGTCACCAGGGTTAGGATCCATTGCTCCTGGGGCAAACCGGGCACAAACTGACAGCCCCCTTGGCGCAGGCAACCCATCACCGATTCCAGGGATTGGACGATCGCCTGATTTTCCCCGTTTTCGCGCACAAAGAACTGGTTACCGTAGCGGGTTTGCAGCTCAATCCAAAAGGTGCGCGGAAAGACGCTATAAAAATCGCCACCCACATTGAAGTTCAGCAAGTTGCCCCCCCGGGAGTCGGCCACCACCAGCAGGGTCTTGTTGTCCACATCCCAAAACCGCTTCACGGCCAGGCCGGGCGTTTGGTCAAATTGGGTCAAAACACGCAATTTCCAGCCGGTTTCCGCCTCGAAGTCCGCCAGGGTTTGGGCGAGTTTTTGCTCTTGGCCACTGGGCAACTGGTTGGCCAAGTCCACAACGGTGGTGAACTCCTTGGGCAGCAGGTCGGGGTTGTCGAAGGCTTGGGCGGGGGCCGGTGCGGCGATCCAAGCGATCGCACAAAGCACCAACGATCCCAGCGTGGCCATCAACCACTGCGACCAGCGGCGGGAAACCAGTTGTGTTGCCTGTTGCATAGGGACGCGCTCCAAAAGCCAGGGCGGAAGGATGGGGGACAAAATCGAATGGGGAAAAGAACTGAAAACCCTTGGTCTGTGGGGCAATCAAGGGGCCGGAGGATGGAAACCGTTGATTAATCGCAACAGTTCTTTACAGTCCATTAATGTAACTCAATGGTAAGGATCAATCCCCACTACAGTCAATTGCCTGGGGCCGATCGCCCCGATCGGGACGGGGCACAGCAACTTCCGGCCATCGCCAATCGGGCATCATAGGGCCAGGCTTGTTCTTGATTGGGTTTGGGTTTGGGTTTGGCTAAATTTCGGCTGGCCCACGGGCCGCGATTGGCCGCTAGATCAACCCGCTGTGTTGCAAGGGGAGTAGGTGCTCGATGTCGTCGGTATGGCAATGGTTTGTGGCCGGTGGGGCGGTGATGGTTCCTTTGGCGGGTTGTGCGATCGCCACGATCGCCCTGGCGGTGGAGCGGGGCCGGTTTTGGTGGCGCTTGGCCCAGGAACAACCGCTCCTAATTCGGGAGGTGCTCGTGTTGTATGGGCGGGAACCCGATACCGATCGCACCCTGCGTTTGTTGCGATCGGCTCCAGAGGATTGGCCGATCGTGCAGATTTTCCTGGCGGCGCTCACGCTCGATCGCCCCACCCCCGAGGAGTTTCGATTAGCCCTTGACAGCGCCGCCCAAGCCCAACTGCCTCAACTCAAGCGGTTTGGTACGGCTTTCGACACGATCGTTGGCATTGCGCCCCTCTTGGGCCTGTTGGGCACGGTGTTGGGCTTGATGGGATCCTTTGCGGCCCTCCGCTGGGACAGCATCGGCTCCACGGGCGGCCCCAATGGCGCGGGTATCGGTTCGGGTCTGAGCGAGGCGTTGGTGTCCACGGCCACGGGCCTGGTGGTGGCGATCGGGGCGTTGCTGGTGGCGAATGTGTTTCGGAGTTTGTATCGGCGGCAGGTGGCGGCGATCGCCCAGCATTGCGGCCAGCTTGAATTGCTCTATCGTCATCATTGGGAAACCAATGGCGGGGTTCCCTTCGATTTAAGTTGACTGAAATGATTTAAGTTGACTGAAATGATTTGAGTTGATTGAAATTGTCTTGAATCGCCGTTGATTGCTGCTGATTTGAGTTGGTTGAAATTGTCTTGAATCGCCGTTGATAGCTGCTGATTACTGTTAATTTCTATTAATTCTCATGCCGCGTCGTCGCACAGCCAATCTCCAACCACGACCCTGTGAACTCTGCCAGGCTCTGTCATTGGTGCGCTATCGAATTCAGGTCGATCGCACCGATCAATGGGTTTTGGCCTGTCCCCGTTGCCAAAAACAGCAAAGCGCCACCAATCCGCACTATCGCTATGGTGGCACTTGGAAGGCTCGTTAATTAGACCTCTTGCGCGGATCAATGTATTAAGCCTGTCGTGCTAGTAGTAGCGTGGCTGCCTTAATCCGTTGGGTTGAATTACATGGCTGTTACCGTCACCTGATCGTTAAGCAGCAAGATGCTCAAGCCCCTTGTTACCACGACTGGCTCCGCAACTTTGACCCAATGCATTAAGCCTGTCGCGCTAGTAAGTTGGGTTGAGGTACAAAACCCAACAACAATAAGGTTCATGCTGATCTGCTGTTCAGAGATTCCAAGCGCAATGGGCACTAATCACAACCTAAACTTTCGCGGGTGCTGACACCGGTTTTTTGATTGATGCCGCTGGCGACTTTGCAAAGTTGGGCCACGTCGTACCGATCGATCAATGCATCGGTGAAGTCGGCTCCCTCGATCGCGGTGTCGGCCAAAATTGAGCGCGTAAAAATTGCCTCACGGGCGATCGCTTGGGTTAAATCCGCCCGTTCCAACACCGCGCGATCGATCAAAGCGCCCGTTAAATCCGCACCTTGCAGGTTGGCTCGCAGCAAGGTGGCTTGGGTGAGGGTGGCATTGCTCAAGTTGGCTCCCGCCAGATTGGCATCGCGCAAATCGGTGGCCAAAAAAGCTGCGCCCACCAAGTTTTCACCGGCAAAATTCTGCCCTTCCTGGTTGGTTTTGCTGTAGTTGCCCATCGCTTGGGCGGGCAAGGCTCCCAACAAAACCCACAACAGGGCCAGCCCCAGCACCAGGATTAATCGTTTGCTGATGTTTTTACCAATGTTTTGACCGATGCTTTGGATTCCCAGGTTTCGGAGATTGATCATGGCCAATTACCGGTTGAGGTCGTCGGAGGTCGCAGTGGAAAATTCCGGTTCGATCGCCCCGCGCCAATCGGGACAAGGATCGGTTCCTGACCAACCAAAGGGGTGAATGCCGCAAATCAGCCTTGCCCGTCGATCGCGGCTGTAACCGTAGGCGATGCCGTGATAGTTTTCGCAGCCCCGACAGACGGCCGGTTGATGGGGGGTGCTGGCTTGGCTAAACCCCAGTTGCGATCGCAGCAAGTAGCGTTGGTTCTGGGCCCGATGCCAACCTTCACAAAATCGCTTCATGCCCTGCGCATTGGCCCGCTGAAACAAATCGCGATCGGCCATGGTCGTCCTCCTATTCTCGATGCCAGGCGGTTTCACCGGGGCGATCGATCAACACAATGCCCTGAGCTTTCAGCTCGTCGCGGATCCGATCGGACTCGGCAAAGTTTTTGGCCTTGCGGGCGGCCGTCCGTTGGGCAATTAAGGCCTCAATTTCCGCATCACTGGGGCCGGCCGGGGTTTCCGTTGGAGTTTCCGCTGTGGCCACCAGGCCCAACACATCCGCCAAATGCACCAAGGTTCGCCACTGCTGGGCGATCGCGGCGGCATCTTGGGAAAATTGCCCCTCATGGACGCGCAGATTCTTTTCTCGGCGCAACTCCTTCGCCAGCTCAAACAGCAAGGCCAAGGCTTCCGGTGTGTTCAGATCGTCATCCATGGCCGCCCGGAATCGATCGAGCGCCGTGGGGTCATAGGTGGACGCACCGTTGAAATCCCCTAGCCCCTCGAACAACAGCCCCTCTTTGAGCGTGTTCCAAGCATTTTTGGCCGCCTCGATCGCCTCCCCCGTAAAGTCCATGGGCTTGCGGTAGTGACCTTGCAGCACAAACAACCGCAGGGCCATCGGGTGAGGCCCCTCCGGTGCATCCAACAGGGCGCGGATGGTTGTGAAGTTGCCCAAGGATTTCGACATCTTCTCGCCGCCCACGTTCACCATGCCGTTGTGCAACCAGAACCGGGCTAGGGAATGGCCCGTGGCCGCTTCCGATTGGGCAATTTCGTTTTCGTGATGCGGAAAAATTAAGTCACCGCCCCCCACGTGGATATCAATGCTTTCGCCCAACTCTTGGCGCACCATGGCGGAGCACTCAATGTGCCAGCCTGGCCGGCCGGGCCCCCAAGGGGACTCCCAGGCCGGTTCGTCGGGTTTGGCTCCTTTCCAAAGGGCAAAGTCGAAGGGATCTTGCTTTTTGGTGGCTTCGTCGTCCGTGCGGCCGCTGGCTCCGGCTTGCAGGTCGTCTAATTTGCGGCCGGAGAGCTTGCCGTAGTCCGCAAATTTACGCACTGCAAAATACACATCGCCCCCGGCCGCATAGGCCACGCCCTTGGCTTCCAATTCGGCAATCAAGCGCTGAATGCCGTTCAGGGTGTGGGTGGCGCGGGGATAGGCATCGGCTTCCCGAATGTTGAGCCGGGCCATGTCTTCAAAGTAGGTTTCGGTGTAGCGATCGGCGATCGCCTCCATGGAAACCCCTTCGTTTCTGGCGCGATTAAGAATTTTGTCGTCAATGTCGGTGAAGTTTTGCACATAGCGCACGTCATAGCCCCGCCATTGCAAAAAGCGCCGCAGGGTGTCCCAAACGATGTATGACCGGGCATGGCCCAAATGGCAGTGGTCATAGACTGTTACGCCACAGCAATACATCCGCACCCGACCCGGCTCGATCGGCTCGAAGGGTTCTTTGCGACGGGTGAGGGTGTTGTAAAGCTGGAGCGACATGGGGAATTGGAGGGGCGGTCTGACGGTCTAAGTGATCTAAACCAATGCTCGATCTCAAGGCTCAACCTCAAGGCTCGACCTCAAGGCTCGACCTCAAGGCTCGATCGGATGCCAATGTCGGGGATCGACCATGAATCAATCATGGTATCGATGTGGAGCAAGAGGGGCGATCGCGCTTATCCTATCCCAATCCTGAGGGCCCTAGCGCTTGTCGTTGGGGCGATCGATGCTGATTCAATTTTATGGGATTGCTTTCAAGGGATCCCTCATTTTCTCGCCTCGCCCGCCTTGGACTTTGCTCGCTAGTCTGCAACTTCAATGATTTTCTGGCGACCCGCTTGGCCAACTTTGATCGTGATTGCTGATTTGCTAACGCCTAAGTGGGTCGCGAGGAGTTGAATTAACTCGCGATTAGCCTTGCCATCGATCGGGGGAGATTTTAAGAAAATGGTTAGCCCCCCATCGGCTTCTTCAACAATTTTCTGTTGTTTGCTGTTGGGTTTGACTTTTACGGCCAGTTTCATCATTAATTTGAAGTCTAATTGTTCGCTTGAGGGCCATCAAAGCGCCAAAGCAGATCGGTGAATGAACCGTGAATTAGCCCTTGAGGCTGGGTTGATAGCTGCTGTGGATGCGACCGGCTCCTTTGTATTGGGAAAAATAAGCTTGGGCCACCCGATCGCCTTGATCAGACAAAAAATCAACGGCAATTCTTCCCCGCCCCTGTTCATAGCCGGAACTGTGAAGATAGCAATGTTGTCCGATGGTTTTGCCTAAATACAGCGCCACATGGTTGGTTTTGGTGGGCATTCCAAAAAAGAGCAAGTCGCCGGGTTGCAGGTTTTCTAGTTCAACCGGTTCGGTGAATTCCTGTTGTTGATATGAATTACGCGGCAACCAAACGCCCACACTCATAAAGGCCGCTTGAATGAGGCCAGAGCAGTCATAATCAGGGGCGATCGTGCCGCCCCAAAGGTAGCAATGGGGAACGGCCATAGCCGCTTGGGCAAAGGCGATCGCCTGGGGAATTCGATCGACAATGGCCGATCGCGACACGATCGGGGCCCGATAGGGGCCAATGGCCGGGGCCAGGTGAGCCAAAGCGGCCAGGGGCAACCAAGCGGCATAGTCATCCTCGCAAAGCACCACCTCGATCGCCCCTTGATTGAAATCCCCGTTGGCTCCTGAATTGGCTTCTAGATTGGCTCCCGAATTGGCTTCTGCACCAGTGTCCAAACCTGCTGCCAAATCCGCCGATAGTTGCCGAAACCACAGTTGTCGCCCGGGAGCCACCTGGGTGCTCAGTTCTTCCCCGTCGGGCCGGGTGAAGAGGTCTAGGGGTTCGGTGCAGCGATACTCCGGGCGATCGGGAATCGGTTGGCCCAAGTCAGCCAGCACGCGATCGAGGGCGATCGAGGTCATGGAAGGTCTCCGGTGCAAACAAGGACGATCGCCCCAAGCATAGGCGAGAATCGTTGGGTTCACGCCAAACACCGTAGGCATGATTTTTTACCAACAGGATGGGGAACTGGAGCGGTTGGGAAAACAACTGCTTGATCGGCTATGGATCCAATATCCGCTGTTAGCCCGCAACCAATTGGCCCTGACCTGGTGGGTTTACGATCCGCCCTACATGGTGAACACGGGTGGGGCCCTGGCTCCGGCGGATTTTTGGGCCCATCCGGTACGTGGGTTCAGCTATCGAGGTGTGGAGCGCATTTATCCGGCCAGCGTGGTCAAGCTGTTTTATGCGGTGGCCGTGCAGGAATGGTTGGAAAAGGGCATGATTTCGCCCACGGAAGAGGTCGATCGGGCCCTGCATGATGCGATCGTCAATTCCAGCAACGATGCCACGAGCTATTTGGTGGATGTGTTGTCGGGAACCACCAGCGGCCCGGAGTTGCCAGCGGGCCCCTTTGAAACCTGGCAACAGCAACGACAAATCGTGAATCGCTATTTGCAATCGTTTGGTTGGGAAGAGTTCCAAACCATTAATGTTTGCCAAAAAACTTGGGGTGATGGGCCCTATGGCCGCGAGCGAGTCTTTTTGGCGGCAGACTACAGCAATCGCAATTATTTAACGACGGATGCGGTGGCGCGGCTGCTCCACGCGATCGCGGGTGGGGTGGCGGTTTCGGCGGCGCGATCGCAAATGTTGATGAACCTCCTGGCGCGATCGCTCGATCCGGCCACCGTGGCCAGCTTGGATCCGGATTACAACCAAGTCACCGGTTTTTTGGGGGAAGGATTGCCCCCCACCACGCGCCTGTGGTCTAAGGCGGGGTGGATGAGCCGGGTGCGGTGGGATTGTGCCTATGTGGAGCCGGTGGATGGGCGGCCCTTTGGGCTGGTGGTGGCGATCGATGCGCCTTTGGGCGATCGCGATCGCAGTATTCTGCCCCAAATTGCTCACGGGGCCCTCGAAGCGGTGCGATCGCTCGGAAACCCGGAGCCATCGCGTTAGAATCCAAACTGCCCCTTTGAATCTGGCTGCGTTCCATCCCTTGAATCGTCCTGATCACGACCCTGCACAACCTGATAATCACCCTCACCCTTCCGCCGATTCCGACCAGTCCCATCAGCCCGCCCCCAGCTCTGCCCAGCACCTCGACTCCAATCCCGCTCCCAGCCCTGCTCACGGCCATAGTCATGGCCCGTCCCATAGCCACAGCCACGCCCACAACCCGGAAGCGATTCGCAAAATTGTGAATCGTCTGTCGCGAATTGAAGGCCATGTGCGCGGCATCAAGGCCATGGTGCAGGATGGGCGAGATTGTCCCGATGTGTTGATTCAGTTGGCGGCGGTGCGCGGTGCGATCGATCGGGTGGCGCGGGCCATTTTGGATGAGCACCTGAATGAGTGCATTGTGCGAGCAGCACGCGAGGGCAACATTGACGCGGAATTGGCGGAACTGAAAGCGGCGCTCGATCGCTTTTTAATCTAGGGGGAGGTTCGGCAGATGACGGCAACGCCTTCCCCAGCGCCGACCACCGTGGGCGAAGTCACAACAGTGCAGCCGGGAACCCTGTATTTGGTAGCCACCCCGATCGGGAATTTGGAAGATATCAGCTACCGAGCTTTGCGAATTTTGCAGGCCGTGGATGCGATCGCGGCGGAAGACACCCGGCACACGGGCAAGCTGCTGGCTCACTTCCAAATCAGCAAGCCCCAACTGAGCTATCACGAACACAACCAGACCAAACGGATTCCCGAAATTCTCGATCGACTGCGGGCGGGCCAGGCGATCGCCCTAGTCAGCGATGCAGGTACGCCGGGCATTTCCGATCCGGGCGTGCCATTGGTGGCGGCTTGCGGGGCGGCGGGGTTGTCCGTTGTGCCAGTGCCGGGAGCCTGCGCGGCGATCGCGGGGCTAATTGGCTCCGGCTTACCCACCGATCGCTTTTGTTTTGAAGGATTTTTACCCACCAAGGGCAAAGAACGGCGCGATCGACTGGCTCAACTGGCCCAAGAGGCCCGCACCGTGATTCTTTACGAAGCGCCCCACCGCCTGCGGGAAACCCTGCAAGACCTGGCCAACCATGGTGGCGACCAACGACCGATCGCAATCGCCCGGGAACTGACCAAGCGCTACGAACAGTTTTGGCGCGGTTCCCTCTCGGAGGCGATCGCCACTTGGATTCCCGAGAATCCCGCCTGTCCCATTAAGGGGGAATTTGTGCTCATTTTGGGTGGAGTCCTCCCGGTGGCCCACCAACCCACGGAAGCGGAGATTATCGCCGCTCTGGCCGATCGCATGACTCAAGGGATGAGCCGATCGGCCGCCAGCCGCGAGATTGCCGGCCAACTGAACCTGCCCAAGCGATCGGTCTACGAGCTGTCCCTCAAAATTCCCGATTAGGGCCCGGTCAAAGTTGCCCGATCGCCTTGTGGGTTTGTGGAATCACAATCACCTGCGGTAACCACTGTTTCAGGTGTTGTTGCCAGGCCAACACTTGTTCGGGCTGGGGTGGTTGCGGTGGTTGGCGATCGGGCTTAATCGGCGCGGGCAAGGGCGAAACGGGTTGCATCACGTAAACCAAATGGGGATCGATCGCCGCCACCAACTCAGCCGATCGAGTCAGATCCGCCAGCGTGGTTGCTTCAGAAACAATCGCTTTCACAAACACCCACTTCTGCGCTGCCACCGCCAACCGCAAAAACTCCCCATGGGCCTCCCAGTGGGTTTCGCCGCTGACACTGGGCAACTTCAAATCCATGCCAACCCAATCCAGCCAAGGCAACAGGGGTTCCAACTGTTGTGGCCGATGGCCTCCGGTTTCCAAATAAACCGGCAGGCTGGAAACGGTCTTCAAGGCTGGTAAGAAATCTTGCAAAAAACGACTGTGCAACAGGGGTTCACCCCCCGTGATGCTGATGCTGTCGTGTAGATGGGGGCGATCGAGCTGTTGCACCCAGTCCAGGAGCTGCGATTGGCTCACGGGGTTGGCAACAGTCACAAAATCCCGTAGGCCAGGGGTTTGCTCAATGTCGCAATGATCGGGAGCCACCCAGGTGCGATCGCTATCGCAATAGTCACAGCGCAAATCGCATTGGGCAAACCGGATGAACAGTTGCCGCGTGCCCACGATCGGCCCTTCACCCTGGATTGCTGAAAAAACTTCAATTAACCGTGCCGTCGCCACCCGATCGCTCATGATCTTCAGGCGCTGTTCGCCCGCAAAAAACCGCTAACTATCTTAGACAGCCAGCGGTCTGGATTTAATCAACTCGATTCAAGGAGAAGGCAAACTGCAATCTCCCCAGTCATTGCCCTCGCTGTGATTCAGGGCCGTGATCGGGGAATTTGGCAGGCTACGCACAGCTTCGCTTGCGATTTTTTGTTAAGCGTCGCTTTCGATATACAGGAACAGCAGGGCCATTGTTACAGCAGGAAATACCCAGCCAACAATCGGCACGAAAATCGAAGGAAGAAAAGAGGCTGCCATGGGAAAAGATCCTTATTCTTAATCGAATTCAGAGGATTTCCCATTAACTGTACGAGCTGGCCTCCGGTGTGGCGTGGGGTTGCTAAAGATTTTTAACAAACAAGCAAATCAACGCTTGAACCAACGCTTGAATCAACGCGGGGAGCCGATCGCCCCCAACATGCCCTGTGATTGGGTTTTGGATCCTTGACCGGAGGCTCAATTCCGCCCTAATCCCAACGGGAGGGCGACAGGGCCTCAAACAGGTTGTTGATCGCCAGTGGATCCAATGTGGGGCGATCGGGATGGGCCTCGGGGGGCAACACGGGGGCAACAATCACCGCCTTGCGGCTTTCGCGGTGGGTTGCCAACTCCATCACCACCGCCTCAATGCTCAGTTCCGCCACCAGGGCCGGCACGGTCAAGGTGACACGGGTTTCCAATTCCCCCAGGCCATTGGGGGGCAACTCCAACAGCCAGCGCGGTGGTTCCAAGATTTGGCGCGTCTGTCGATCGCTCGTCCAAACCTTAATGCAGAGTCGTGAGGGCACCTCCGTCACTCGCAACCGCAAGGTGGCCGTGGTTTCCGCCACCAGGGGATGGGTCAACAGCTCGATCGTGGGCTGTGGAATCGGCATCGTGGGCGGCAAGGTGGCATCGGCGGGCGGCGGCGGTGGTGGGCTAGTTTGGGCAGACCAACCATTGGATTCGTTTTGCAGCGGCAACAGGTCATCCACCAGCACTTCACCGGCCGTCCAGTCCGCATCGGGATCCGGTGGCTCCGGGGCGGGCGCAACTCCCTCTCCTCGGGCCCGCATCCAGGCCCGTAAATCTTGGTCATCGGCCAAGGCCGTGAGCCTTGACCAGAACCGGTGACCCTTGGGCAGCGCATCAAAGGGTGAAGGCTCACTGGGTAAGGGGTCGATCGCCCAAGGGGCCGGGCCGTTGGCGCTGGGAATTGGCGCAGCGGGTGGCAACCCTTGCAAAATGGCAGCTTCCGGCAACTCAACACCGGCAATCGGGGCGGGGGCAACCTCGGGCATCGACGGCGCGGAGTCCATGGACGGCGACATCGATGGCAACATGGGCGCTTTCGCCGGTTGCACAAAGTTCAGCAGCTTCAGATCCAAGCTCTTTTTGGCTGGGGCTTGGGCATTGGGCCGAAACGGCAGGGATTCGTGCGGCAACGCGGCCGGGGCCCGATCGTCCTCTGTGCAATCCTCTGGGCGAAAATCCGGCTCGATCGCCCGCAACAGGGCATCGGCATCGGCGGCCACCGCGAAGGCCTGGCTGGTAAGGGGTTCGGCGCTGGGCAAACTGTGGGGATACAAAGCCAGCTCGCCCAACATCAAAAAGGTGCTGGCTTCTAGGGGCAATTCCACGGTGCAGGTGAACTGACCCGGTAAGGGGCGATCGCTTGGCCGGCTCCAGCGCGACCCGGCGATCGGCTGGCGCAACCGCACCAACACCCGCTGACTGTTGGGATCGCGCAGGGTTACCCGCCATTCCAAGGTGGGCGGCAGTTGAGCCAGCATGGGGGCCTTGGTTGGTTCGGCCCAATCCAAGCTGCCTTGCAACACCAACTGATCGCCCCAAGCGGTGATGTAGGTGGTGCGATCGAGCCGTAAGTGCAAGGGAGGAAGCTGGCTGGCGGCCACCAGCGGGTCGATCGCTTCCATGGGATCCGGTTCCGCCGGTTCCACCATTTGCTGCAACAGGCGATCGGCGATGCGCAACAGGCGATCGTCTTCCACCTGAATCAACCGCTCGATCGGGGGCGTGAAGGGTTCCGTGGGCGGTAAGGCTGGCAGAGGAATCGATGGGGGCTTGGCCGAGGCTGGCTCTGGGGTAATTTCTGGAGTGTTTTTCGGGGTGCTCTCTGGGGTAATTTCTGGAGCAACTTCTGAAGCGATTTCTGAAGTAATAGGCTCCGGCTCCGTGGCCTGGGGAATTTTCGGGGCGATCGCATCGGCCAGCCCGTTCGCCGCGTTCGCTTCCGCTACTAGCTCCGGCATGACCTCTTCAACGGCCCCCTCAGCACCATTCGCGCCATGGGACGGGGAGAAGTCATCGGGCGATCGACTCGCCACTTCCGACCCGTTGGATTCCTGGGCCAGCGCATCAGCCGCCGGTTGCGGTTCCACATCCACCCAATCTTCCGCCTCCACGGCCAACACTTGCAGCGTCACCGCATAGCGCCAGGCGGGCCCCGTGGTTGTTGGATCCGCCTCCTCGCCCACCGATTGCCGACAGCTAAATTCCCAAAGCCCCGGCCGCAACACCGTGAACGGAATCACCACCACCAGCCCATTGACATTGGTTTGGGCCGATCGGGACTGGGTGCGTTGGCTAGTGCCCCCGATCGCCCCATCCGGCTGGTAGCCCACACGAATTTCCACTGCCGCATCGGGATAGCTCGATCGGGCAATCAGGCGATAGCGTCCTTCCAAAACTTCGACGCTGGGCGACTCCAGTGGCAACCAAGCCCGATCGCCCTCCTTTTGCAGCAAAAACTCGCAATACTCCATCGACAACGTGCCCCGCAGGGTGAAGATTTAGCGGCGCGCGCAACGCCCAAAGCCAGCACCGTTGACTGGAATTCCTGAATTCAACCCCAAGGTTAAATCCCCGGCCCATCCACAACGGCGCTCAGCGGAAAAAGTGCCCCTATCCTACTCCATTAACCAGGGAACCCTGGGCCACTCCGGGGCATTCTGTCCGTATGGCAATTGACGGAGCGGAGGGGCCTAACTCTCTACAATTCAAAGCTTCTTAGCCGGTGATCCGGGTTCAGGTGTTTTGCCAATAATCTAAGCTCCTTTTCAGACATTCTCTGAAATTTCTGTTGAGATTTCCCTGCGATTCCTATGACATTTATCGATAAATTACACCGGGCGACCCAATCGCGCGGGAGTTTGCTATGCCTCAGTTTGGATCCGAGTTCTGACTTTTTGGAAGCGGCTGTGGCCGACATTGCGGCCGGAGTCGATCGCCCCCTGACGGCCCTGGGAGACTGGCTGCGAACGATGGTGGCCCAAACGGCGGATTTGGTTTGTGCCTATAAGGTGGCGATCGATCCCTATTTGCTATTTGGGGCGGCGGGCTTGGCCCTATTAGAAGACCTGTTGCGGCACACGATTCCGGCAGAATTGCCCGTCATTTTGGATGCCAAACATGCGGACTGGATCAACAGCGGCCTGTTTGCCCGCACAGCGTTCGATCGCTGGCAGGTGGATGCCGTGACGATCGTGCCCTTTTCGGGCCAAGACCATGCCGCGCCCTTTTTGCTCCAAGCCGATCGCGCCCTGTTTGCCCTGTGTTACACCGAAAATCCCTCCGCCCGCGTTTTGCAAGACCCGGCCCCCGAGGCCGAACCCCGCTACCTCAGCTTGGCCCGCGAGGTGCAAACCTGGGGCATTCCCAGCCAAATGGGCTTGGAACTGGAAGCGGCGGATCCGGAAATCTTGCGGCGACTGCGGGCGGTGGCTCCAGAAGCGCCCATTTTGTTGCGGGGGGCTTGGTCAGGGGCGGGGCTGGCAACGGTGGACTATGGCCAAGACCTGGACGCGGCCACGGGCGATCGGCTGGATGCCAATCTGCGCCAAACCCTGCAAGCGGGCCTGGCGGCCGATGGTGATGGATTGATTGTGCTGGTGCCTCGGGCGGCCCTCAGCCACCCGGAACCCCGTCGCCAAATTACGCAACTGCGCGATCGACTCACCCAAGCTCAGACGGCCGTTTGCGGGCCGATCGCGGAAGCCTGCCCCCTTTGGTTGCCCGCTCCCGCCAGCACCAACACCAGCGCCCATCCCCACGCGGAATTGATTGTGCAGCTCTTCGACTTGGGTTGCATTTTGTTTGGTGATTATGTGCAGGCCTCCGGGGCCACCTTTCCCTATTACGTGGACTTGCGGCAAATCATCTCGAATCCCCAAGTCTTTCACAAAATTCTGTTGGCCTATGCCGATCGGGTGGCTCCCCTAACGTTCGATCGCCTGGCCGGCATTCCCTACGGTTCCTTGCCCACGGCCACCGGCTTGGCCTTGCACCTGAACCGCCCCATGATTTTTCCGCGCAAGGAAGTGAAGGCCCACGGCACTCAGCGGGTGGTGGAAGGAAATTTCACCCCTGGCGAAACGGCGGTGGTGGTGGATGACATTTTGATTTCCGGTAAAAGCGCGATCGAGGGAATTGGCAAGTTGGAATCGGTGGGGCTGCGGGTCACTGATTTGGTGGTGTTCATTGACCACAACACGGGAGCTAAGGAACGCTTGGCCGCCAAAGGCTATCGATCGCACGCGGTGCTCACCCTTGGCGAAATTGCCGACACCCTATTTGCAGCAAACAAAATTGCTGAACCCCAATACACCGCCCTCAAGGCGATCGACCATGCTTAGCGCAGGGGATGCGGGTTGGCATTCGACCAGGCTGAAATTGCATAAACTGGCGCAAGTTTACCGACGGATGATGAGTCGATTGATTCTGAGATTTTTGAGCGATGGCCGACTTTACTGCTCTGCCGGAATTTCCTGCTCGATCACCCGCGCCGCCGTCGGGTGCTGCCTTTGGCACAGCCCAGGTCTATCAAACCCAAGCCCGATCGCTGCTGATGCCCGCATCTGGCTTCATCGGAGCCTACGACTTTACGCTCAATCCCTACCAAGGCTGTCAGTACGCTTGTACCTACTGCTATGCGGCAGCTTTTAGCCCCACGGCTCGGTGGCGGGATGATTGGGGCAATTGGGTGGTGGTTAAAACCAACGCCGTGGCAGTGCTGGAAAAAGAGCTAGAACGCTGGTTTCGGCATCACGACCAACCGCCCAGCATCTATATGAGTACTAGCACTGATCCCTACCAGCCGATCGAGGCAAAAACCCAACTCACACGGGCCCTATTAGCAACCCTGCTTCCCTATCAACCGACACTCGTGATCCAAACTCGCAGCCCGGCGATCGTGCGTGATCTCGATCTGTTGCAGCGGTTCCAGCGGTTGCGAATCAACATGAGTATTCCCACCGGTTCCGAGACCGTGCGGCGGGTGTTTGAGGAGCGATCGCCCAGCATTAATTCTCGGTTTCAGGCGTTGCAGCGTTTTCGCTATGGCATTGCCCTATCACCTGATCACGACGTTTATATTCCCAAACTATCCGTCACCCTCACACCGCTGTTGCCCACGGAGCCGGCCGATTTGCCCAGATTGGTGCAGCGGTTGGCCATTGCCGATCGGGTGGTGTTGCAACCCTTCCATCCCGATCGGGGCAATCGGATGCGCCAGGCTTCTACCCGCCCCATCGCTACAGCCCTAAAACAGCGCTTTGCTTGGTGGTACGACTGTGAAGAAAAACATTATGAGCTGCTTAAAAATGATATTTTACGCTTAATTGCTGAAGGGCAATATGATCTAGAGCTTTGTGAACGTCAAGCGGGATTTGGCTATGATTGAAGTCCTGCGGCAATGGTGGAGCGATCGTCAATTGGCGGCGGCCCTCCAGCGGCGAGATTTTCGCCAGGTGCGACTGCTAATTGCACAACGGCAACAGCGCGGTTCAGTTCAGTCACCTTTGGCGCAGCTTTGTGTAGACTTTCTGCAACAGGAGCAGGATTTACGCGAAACGCGATCGCAGCTCAAAACCCTACAACAGGCCCAACGCGCCGCCGCCCAAACTTCCCCCTATTGCGAGCCAAATCCCGATTGCTGCCAAGACCTAAAACAACAACTGAAGCTACGGGCGATCGACCAGGGATTGTGGCAAACCACCGGGCTGCCGGAGGCGGTGTTTCACCCTCTGGAGATCATCCTAACGAAACACCTTGAGCAACGACTTCCTTCCCGGAAGACATCGGCTCAAAAGCAGGCTCTCAGGGATGCTTTAGGAGATTTACGATTGCTAAAAGGTGGAGCAAGTCCCACGTACTGCTTCCAATATTCTGCGGAAGCTTATTTATTAGAATATTTTCTAGAAAATACCCTCTGTCTCTTTATTAGTTGGCTACTGATTTATGAACGTCGACAATTACCAAGACAACCTCGAATTCTGGACTTAGCGGCGGGGCCAGGAACAACGCTGTTTGGGCTGTTGTTGTTGCGGGAATTGCTTGATCCAGAGGTACGATCGCCCGATCAGGTCTTGAACTATTGCTCTGTTGACTGTCAATCTGCCTTTCAAGATATTGGGCATCAACTGCTGAGGCAATGGTCTCTGGCAATGGGAATGAGTGACCAAAGTTATATCCAATTCAAAACGCTCAACCTTCAGGAAGATTCCCGATCACAGTTGCCACAGAAATTTTTTGATTGGATCACAATCGCCCATTGCTTCCCCTGGGATTCCGTGGAGCGTGTAATTTTTCTACAACAATATCAGCGCATCATTAGCCATGGCTTGAGCGATGCGGGCTATGTGTTATTCGTGATTCAAGATAAAAAGTTTCGATCCTTTCAAGGACTCAATAATCGATCGCTGACGGATACCCAAGAAAAAGCTGCCGTCATCACGTTTTTGCGAATGCTGAATCTTGATTTGGAGTGGTATTGCTATCTCAATTCCACCGGTCAGCGATCTCCCTTAGGCAAACAAGAGTTCAAACAATTTGCGATTAAAAATTTGCCTCCGCAGTCTAGGATTAGTCGTCTACGGCGGGATTATGCTGGTGCAACCTTTGATCTGAATTACGGTCTGGATGATTATGTGATTGTGGCGCGGCCGGTGCGGAACCGGTGACGGCTTCCCCAACTGGCATGAAATGACGATTGCCGAAGTGGGGGGATTTTGCTATGATATTTGGGCTTAAGCGGATATGGCGGAATTGGTAGACGCGCTAGATTTAGGTTCTAGTGCCGCAAGGCGTGTAGGTTCAAGTCCTATTATCCGCATGGGTTCAGCGCAGCATGTTGCGAATTGAACGGTTAACTAAATCCTATGACGATCGCCCGGTATTGCGAGGACTGAGTTTGTCCTTGCGACCGGGCGAAATTTATGGGCTGCTGGGCCCCAACGGTGCGGGCAAAAGCACGACGATTAATATCCTGGGTCGCCTGTTGGTGGCTGATGGGGGTGAGTTGTGGTTGGGCGATCGCCCCTTGGCCCAGGCTCCCCGCCACTGGTTGGGAATTGCCCCCCAGGACAACTTGCTCTACAAAAGCCTGACCTGTGCTGAGAATTTAGATTTTTTTGCCAGTTTGTATGGTTTGCGGCAATCGGAACGGCGATCGCGTTTGGCTCAGTGCTTGGCTTGGGTGGGCTTAACCGATCGCGCCGATAGTCCCGTGGAAACCCTCAGCGGCGGGATGCAGCGGCGGTTGAATGTGGCGATCGCCCTGGTGCATCGGCCCAAGTTGGTGATTTTGGATGAACCCACAGCGGGTTTGGATTTGGAAGCCCGTTATGACCTGTGGGCCATGATTCGGGATCTGAAAAAGCAGGGTTTGACGGTGCTGCTGACCACCCATTTGCTGGAGGAGGCGGAGCGCCTGTGCGATCGAATTGGAATTTTGAGCCAGGGGGCGATCGCGCTGGAGGGAACTTTGGCGGAACTGCGATCGACCATTCCCGCCGCTGAGTTGGTGCGGGTAACGACGGCCGATCGTGCCGGGACGATTGAACGGGTGGAGCAACTGGGCTGGCCTTGGCGGGAAGCTGGGGGGGAACTGGTGTTGTGGTTGCCGGAGTCCCTCAGTTTGCCGGAGTTGCTGGAGCGGCTGGCGGGCCTGCCGATCGATGGCTTGGCCCGTCAGCCCGTGGGTCTGGAGGCGGTGTATTTGGAAATCACGCGCCGTAGCCTGGCGGTTGGGGCGCGATCCAACTCGGCTTGATTAATCTGCCTGATCAACCTGCCCGATCTCGATCAGTTGACTGACTCACCATAACCGGCTCACCCGCCCGATCGATGGGTTTGATCCACTTGCAGGCCGATTAACCTTGGGTGAGCCGCTCCAGGGTGGGCACAAAGTCCGGATAGGAAATGGCCGCCGCCTCTGCCCGATCGATGGTGGTTGTTCCTTGGGCCACCAACGCCGCGATCGCCAGGCTCATGGCAATTCGGTGATCCGTGTGGCTGTCCACATCGGCCCCCCGCAATTGCACCGGGCCGGCAATTTCCAGCCCATCCGGCTGTTCCGTCACCTGGGCCCCCATTTTTTGCAGGGCCGCCGCCATCACCGCCAGGCGATCGCTCTCCTTCACGCGCAACTCTTCCGCATCGCGAATTACGGTTTTGCCTTGGGCCACGGTTGCCGCCACGGCCAAAATGGGGATTTCATCGACCAACCGAGGAATCAGGGCCCCGCTAATTTCGCAACCGTTGAGGGGCCCATAGCGCACCCGCAAATCTGCCACTGGTTCGCCCGCCGCGTCGCGCTCGTTTTCGAGGGTGATGTTGGCTCCCATCTGGTGCAGCACGTCGAGGATACCGGTGCGGGTGGGGTTAATGCCCACGTTCTCGATCGTCAGGTCAGAGCCGGGCACGATCGCCGCCGCCACCAGCCAAAAGGCCGCTGAACTGATATCCCCGGGCACGATTACCCGCTGGCCATGGAGCTTGGCCGGGCCGACCACCGTGGCGCTGATGGTGTCCGGATCCACGATCACTTCCGCCCCAAACGCCCGCAACATTCGCTCGCTGTGGTCGCGCGACAGGGCCGGTTCACTGACGGTGGTTTGTCCTTCGGTCATCAACCCTGCCAGCAAAATGCAGGATTTGACTTGGGCTGAGGCGATCGGGGATTGGTAATGAATGGGCTGGAGGGCCTGACCCCGCACAGCCAGGGGCGCGAGGGTGTTGTCACGGCGGCCCCAAATTTGTGCCCCCATCAGGGTCAGGGGCTTCACGACCCGACCCATGGGCCGCGATCGCAGGGAGTCATCGCCCGTAATTGTAAAGAAGCGATCGGGATGGGAAGCCAAAATGCCCAACATTAGCCGCAGGGTTGTGCCCGAGTTGCCCGCATCCAACACCCCGATCGGCTCCTGCAGATTGCCGATGCCAATGCCGCGCACGGTTACCCGATCGGTGTTCAGCTCGCTGATTTCGGCTCCCAAGGCTCGGAAGCAAGCGGCGGTACTGCGGGGATCTTCGCCTAACAGCAGGCCCTCAATGGTTGTTTCCCCTTCCGCCAAGGCCCCGAGCATCAGGGCCCGGTGGGAAATGGACTTGTCGCCGGGGATCCGCACGCGACCCACGAGGGGGCAGCCCTCGGCAGTGGGAGAAAGGATCAGCCGTTGGCGGGCGTTTACAAATTCGGATGTTACGATCGGGTGGAGCATCGGAAGATCGACAGGGTTCGGACTCGCGATCGCGCCGGGAGAATTGCCACAGGCAGAATTGCCCTAGGCAGTGATTGGCTTACCGGGCCCTAAAGGCTTGGCAAACCCATCGCCCAGGCTCGCCCGACAATCCTATCGCTTTCCGGGTTTTGCGCGTGATGCTTCTCCTGAGCCAACAAGGCCGCAACCTATGTCGCCGATTCGTCACCGCCGTCCGATTAGCCTGTCGCTGTTGTCGTTAGATTTACCAACGGCCGCCTCGATCGAAACTTCCGCCACGATTTACGAAAATGAGCGCGATCGCTTCCATATTCTGCTGGCGGAACCGGCAGTGAAGGCGATCGAACCGGTGCTGATGCCCGGTTATGCGGCCAATGCGGAACCCCAGGGAGATCGCAGCTTGTGGCTGGAACTTTCCCCCCAGCGGGCTGTGTTAACCATGCAAAGCGCCAGCGGTTTCCACTACCGCCACCTTTGGGAACGGGGGGTCTATGGCATCAGTCGCTATTGGCTCCAGGAAGCCACAGACCAGGGCTACGAACAAATTCGCCTCCGCAACTTCACCCGCAGCCTCACTCTGTCGGGCCGGCCGGTTCCCGATTGGGTGCGTTTGGAATATGAGCTTTGGGCCCAGAATTTGCCTTTAGGTCGCTATGTGTTGAACCTAGAGGTGTTTTAGGCATCTCAATTTGGGGCCTCAAACCCCCAGAAACCGTGCCAAATCTCAGCGGACAGGGGGCTTGAGGGTCTGTCGTCAAATCACCTGAAACCCTGATTCCACCGTTGGCAGATCGTGGGAGGCAAGAGGCTTAAGCCCCTTGTCCTGACATCTGGGATATGGGAAATCAATGTGCCCGCGACCTTTGAGGTTTAAGCGGCTTTAGCGGCTTCGTAGCGCTGGTTAATTACCGGCCAGTTCACCACATTCCACCACTGCTGGAGATACTGATCGCGTCGGTTGCGATAGTTCAAGTAGTAGGCATGTTCCCAAACGTCGTTGCCGAGCAGGGGAATTTGACCCTCCATTCGCGGGCTGTCTTGGTTGGCGGTGCTGGTGACGGTGAGTTTTCCTTGGCGATCGAGCACTAGCCAAGCCCAGCCACTGCCAAAGCGCTTGGCTCCCGCTTGGTTGAACGCGGTTTGCAGGGCTTCAAAGCTGCCAAAGGTGTCTGTAATTGCCCGGGCGATCGCCCCAGTGGGTTGGCCGCCCGCGTTGGGGCCCATGCTTTCCCAAAACAGGCTGTGGTTGTCGTGGCCGCCGCCATTGTTGCGAACGGCGGCGCGAATGTCGGCGGGCAGCGCGTCGAGATTGCTGATCAGATCTTCGATCGAGCGCTTGTGCAGTTCGGGGTAAGGCGCGATCGCGGTATTCAGGTTTTTGACGTAAGCGGCGTGGTGCTTGTCGTGGTGAAACTCCATGGTTTCCCGATCGATCGTCGGTTGCAGTGCGTCGTAGGCGTAGGGTAAGGGCGGTACTTTGAAAATTTCGGGTACGGTCGGGGTGGTTTGGGCGATTGGAGCGGCGATCGCCCCATCTTGTCCCCACAGCAACCAGTCCGCCAGGGTGAAGCCCGCAGCTGCAGCCAAGGATTGCCGAATTAGCGCACGACGAGAGAGAGCCATAGGTAAAACCCTCGAATTGTTTTTTCTGATTTTTTGAGGCCGGTTTGAATTTGGTCGCCTGCCCTAGTAGCGTGGCTGCCTTAATTTGCTGGGTTAAATTACATGGCTGTTATCGCCACCAAATCGTTAGGCAGCAAGGGGCTTAAGCCCCTTGTTACCACGACTGACTCCGCAACTTGACCCAACGAATTAAGGCTGTCGTGCGACTAAGCCGGGAAGATCCGCAGGCGGCGGTTGGGTTCCTCGCCAAAGCTAGTGGAGGTGAGTTTGTAATGCTCGATTAGCTCGTGCTGCATTTTGCGCACATGGGCCGATCGCGGCAACAACTCCACCGGTTGCCCCTTGGGAATCACGATGTTTTCCACCGCCAGCCGCGCTTCTTCGAGGGCTTCCAGCTCGTCATCGCTGGCATTGTCCGCAAACAACCGCAGATCCACCGGTTCCACCTCGCCGCCCTCGTCGTCCAGCTTCAGAATCCGGCGCAGGGTGCGGGCAATGTGGGCCGTGCTGTTGGACTTCAGGATATAGATCGGCAGTTGGCGGGTTTTGGCCAGGTGGCGCAACTTGGTGTGATTTTTCAAGTGGGTGCGCAACGCCAGCACCGCATCGGCCGTGTCCAGCTCCTTGGTCAAAACCACCGGCAAATTCAGCAACCGAATCGCCTGCTCGAGCTGGTGGCGGCTGACGGCGTAGGGGTAGACGTAGAGATAGCCGTTTTGCTTCAGGTCGTCCGTTTCATCGATCGCCCGGGGGCTGTAGTCGGTGCGATCGAGCAGTTGGGCGAATTCCTCGTGGGGCGTGGCGGCTCCCAAGGGCACGACGGCCCGGCGACTGGGCGGCACTGGGGTCATTTGCCCGCTCGATCGCCAGCCACGATCGCCCTTGCTGGGGCCGCCGTTGCGGCCCGCTGGGGCCAGGGAGCGATCGGTGCCCGCCGTCTCGGCTTCCGGCAGCTCGTGGGTAATCGTCACCTGGCCCGTGTCGCTGATGGTGCGCACCTGCCGCTCAGGGATCCGCCCACGCAACAGGGAATCCACCGTGGTCGCCACATCCTCATGCACCACCCAGCGGCTGCGTTCCTGCATTTCCACCGCCACCTCAAAGGTCGGCGGGGCCTTGCGTTCCAGGACGGTTTTTTGGGAGCCGCGCCGCCGGGCCTCTTCGTCGCCCAAGGTGACGGATTGGATGCCGCCGACCAAATCCGAGAGGGTCGGGTTTTTGATCAAGTTCGCCAACTGGTTGCCGTGGGCCGTACCCACCAGTTGCACGCCCCGCTCGGCGATCGTCCGAGCTGCCAAGGCTTCTAGCTCCGTGCCGATTTCGTCGATCACGATCACCTGCGGCATGTGGTTTTCCACCGCTTCGATCATCACCTTGTGTTGCAATTCCGGTTCGGCCACCTGCATTCGTCGGGCCCGCCCGATCGCCGGGTGCGGCACATCCCCATCGCCCGCAATTTCGTTGGAGGTGTCGATGATCACCACCCGCTTCTGGAGTTCATCGGCCAGCACGCGGGCAATTTCCCGCAGGGCCGTGGTTTTGCCCACGCCGGGCCGCCCCAACATCAAAATCGACTTGCCACTTTCCACCAGGTCGCGAATCGTGGCGATCGTTCCGAACACGGCCCGCCCCACGCGACAGGTGAGGCCAATCACGTCGCCCCGGCGGTTGCGGATGGCGCTGATCCGGTGCAGGGTTTGTTCGATGCCGGCGCGGTTGTCGCCGCCAAAATGCCCAACCCGAGCGGTGGCATAGTCCAAATCGTCGCGGGTGACGGGTTTGTCGCTGAGGCTTTCGGTGCGGGCACCGGGGAACCGGGCCTCGGGCAACCGCCCAAAGTCCATCACCACCTCCACCAACTGATTCAAATCCGTATGATTTTCTAAAACTTTCCGCAGGTGAGGCGGCAAAATACCCAGAAGTTGGCTCAGGTCATCGGTGCTGCGAGTGCGACCCAGATCGATCGCTTCGCTACCCACAGCCGGTGCGCCAGCGGAATCAGCCATTGCTGCCAAGTCAGTTCCTTCCTTAACTTGTTGGGCGGTTTGCAAAGTCACGGGACGATCGCCAGTATCGGGAAACATCACCATAAGAGCTAATTAACAGCAAGAGGGCGCGGCAAGTTGGACTCGGAGCAAAGCAACGCTACAAACCTAGCCACAGGCTAAGGCGGCAGCGCTGCCAGCGGAATCGGAGCGTGGGGAGCTTTCAGCGGAGCGAACAACGGTTGCGCCAAGGTCAGCGCCTCGGCCAGTAATTCCGGTTGGGTTTCGATCGGCACGGCTTGGCCCGCTGCCAGTTCCAGGGCCTCGAGCCGATCGGTCACGGGTTTCAGGTGCGATCGGGCATAGCTGCCATAGGCCACGCCGGCCAGGCGATCGGGCCCCAACAGATCTAAATCTCGCAGCTTGGGCACGGTGCGATCGTTCGTGCCCCCGGCCAACTGCACAAAACCGGGTAAGCCCAATTGCAAAACTTTTTGGCCCAGGGCGATCGCCGCGCGCGTGGCCCCTGCGCCAATGTCGCCACTCATGGGCCGCCCGTCCGTTTGCCAAATCAGGGCGCAACCGGCCGCTCGCAAGCCGGGTGCCATCAAGTCGTAGAGCGATCGCAAGTAATCTGCCAAATTCGGGCCATCGGGACAACTGACCGCCACCAACTGCAACCGATCGAGGTGGGGTTCCACCGATCGCCACAGCCGCGCAAAATCATCATAGCGACCCGGAACCGTGTGGATCTCGATCGCCTCCACGCCCAAGGGCAACACCACCGAGGCGATCGCGCTGGGGGTGGACACATACGATCGCGCCCCAATCAAATCCAGCGGGCAAATATGCAAACAGCGGCCACAGCCGTAGCAAAGGCTTTCGGTTACGCCGCCCGGGTCGATCGCCCCCGTTGGACAAACCCGCTCGCAGGGCCGAGAACAATCACTAGAGCACTGAGTTGGGTTAAACTGGGCTTTGCGAAAGTGGGGGTCTTCACCATCGTTCAGGCTAACCATTAGCCAGGGCGATCGACCCGATCGGGACTGGGCAACCTCCAAGCCCGATCGTGCTGCCGCAATCACCGCCGGATCAGCAGCCACATCCACACAGTCAGCCCCAGCTAGCCCATAGACCAGGGCCAGAGTCCGGATGGCCGGCAAATGCTGGAAACTCGCGCCACAAATCAGCTTGAACCAGCACCCCGACTTCAATGAAACCAGCGGCGAAGGAAAAACACTCACCCTTCCATGCTACGCCCCCCCGCCAACTTTGCGATCAGATTGACCTTGTCCTGATCCCATGAATGTAAGAGGAGGTTCCTTTGTCTAGCCTAAATCAACTTACCTATCGCTTAATCAATAAGCAGGCTTCCATCGCAGCAATTGGACTAGGATATGCAGGATTACCTTTGGCTTTAAGGCTTTCAGTTATTGGATACTCGGTGACTGGAATTGATGTTGATGCCGAAAAGGTAGCAAGTCTAAATGCTGGGGTAAGCTACATCAAGCATATTCTAGACAAGGATATTCAGCTTTCCTTGTCTCAAGGGTTTAAGGCAACCACGGATTTTGCAACGGTTTTGGACTCTGATGCAATCATTATCTGTGTCCCTACCCCTCTAGGCAGATATCGGGAACCCGACTTAAGCTACATCAGTGCAACAATTAACTCTGTATCCCCCTTTTTAAAGGCGGGTCAACTCATTTGCTTAGAGAGCACAACCTATCCAGGCACGACAGAAGATATTATTCAACCTGTCCTTGAACAAAAAGGCTTTGTAATTGGACAAAATATTTTTCTAGTGTACTCTCCTGAACGAGAGGATCCTGGTAATTTTATATTTGAAACTCAGACTATTCCCAAAGTTGTAGGTGGAGTAACACCTAACTGCCTCAAAGCAGGACTTGCCCTATATGAATCTGCGGTTGATCGCACCGTTCCCGTAAGTAGCGCGAAGACTGCAGAGATGACTAAGCTCCTAGAAAATATTCACCGTGCGGTGAATATTGGCTTGGTGAATGAAATGAAAATTGTTGCCGACAAAATGGGCATCGATATCTATGAGGTTATTCGCGCAGCCGCAACCAAGCCTTTTGGGTTTACGCCATACTACCCAGGTCCAGGACTGGGGGGGCATTGCATTCCGATTGACCCGTTCTACTTAACTTGGAAAGCACGGGAATATGGCTTAAATACTCGTTTTATTGAACTGGCTGGCGAGGTTAATCGCTCGATGCCAGAGTGGGTTGTTAGTAAAATTGCTGAAGCCCTGAATGATCGTGGTAAAGCCATCCGCAATAGCCGTATTCTTATCCTAGGCATTGCTTACAAAAAAGATATCGATGATGTGCGTGAGTCGGCCTCTATTCAAATCATGGAGCTGCTGCGAAACCGTCATGCCAATATTTGTTATAGCGATCCATACGTGCCAGCTTTCCCTAAAATGCGCGAACATCAGTTCGACTTGACAAGCGTTGATTTAGAAATGATCGACTGGTCAACTGTTGACTGCACAGTGATTGCAACCAACCACACAGTCTTTGATTATGCGACAATTGCTCGATTAGCTCCCTTGATTGTCGATACGCGCGGCGTTTACCTCGAACCTTCGGATCGGATTGTTCGAGCTTAAGTTGATGGGTGATGGACTCAATCCGGCTCGTAAAACGTGCGTTGTCACATACTAAATCTAAGCTATGGGTAAACAGGCTGGTTGCTCGGTGCGAGTCTTCATTCAGGCCCGTATGAGTTCCCAACGCTTTCCGGGCAAAGTGCTCGCGCCATTCCGTCAAGAGCCAATTGTGCGACAGGTTGTGCGGGCCGCCACCGCAGCAGCTGGGTCAGAGTCTGCCGTTGTGCTGACCAGTGATGAACCCAGTGACGACCCATTGGCAGCTTACTTGACCACAATCGGCACGCCGGTTTTTCGTGGATCTTTAAATAATGTGTTTGATCGGTTTCGGCAAGCCCTCGCCCACTGGCCCTGTGATCGCTTTGTGCGGATCTGCGCTGACAGTCCATTGCTGAGTGCTGACTTACTGCGGTCGGCGATCGCCCTGGCCCAAGACTGGCCAGTTGATTTAGTCAGTAACGTGTTCCCGCGTAGTTTTCCCAAGGGGCAGAGCCTAGAAATTGCCAACGCTGTTACCTTTCTGACGATCAACCCACAGGAGCTGACCGACCATGATCGCGAACATGTGATGCCGGTCTTTTACCGCAACCCCGATCGCTACAGTATTGTCAATTTATTTTCAGCCGACGCAGGATTGGCCGAGCAATCCATGACCATCGACACCCTTGATGACCTGTACCGTCTAGAACCCGATCAATCATTGGCAGCCCTGGACTTGCGAATTGATCGCGCTGAACCCGTCCTTCGCCCTTGCTCCTAGCGTCTTATGTCACAGCCATTGGTTGCTGCCACGATTGGGTTAGGAGTGGGCGAACAGCATGCCCGCACCTATGCTCGATTGCCTAATAGTCGTCTTAAGTGGGTCTTTGACCACGATCATGCCAAAGCGGCTGCGATCGCCACGGCGATCGGGCAGGGTCGTGTTGCCGATAGCTATGAGCAAATATTGGCTGATCCAGAGGTCAACGTCGTTTCGATCGCCACCTACGACGATGACCATGCTGACCAAACGATCGCTGCCCTCAAGGCCGGTAAGCACGTCTTTGTTGAAAAGCCCCTATGCCGAACCCTGGAGGAACTACAGGCAATCCATCGCACCTGGCAGCAGCACCCTGATTTGGCGATCGAGTCTAATTTAGTGCTGCGATCGGCTCCGCTCTATCGCTGGCTCTCAGATACAGTCCGTTTGGGACGCTTAGGACAAATCTATGCCATTGATGGGGACTATCTCTACGGTCGCCTGCACAAGATTACGGAGGGCTGGCGCAAGGATGTTAGCGACTACTCGGTTCTGGAAGGGGGCGGCATCCATCTCCTCGATTTGGCAATTGGGTTGTTAGGCGAGCGGCCGATCGCAGTCTCAAGCTGGGGCAATCGCATTTGTACCCAAGGAACGGCATTTGCCTACAATGATTTTGCCTGTGCGATGTTAACGTTTCCTTCTGGAGCGATCGGGCGAATCACCGCTAATTTTGGCTGTGTTCATCGACATCAACATGTTTTGCGTGTTTTCGGTACTGAAGGCACGGTGATCTATGACGATTGCGGGCCGCGTCTCCACGTCACGCGCGATCCGGCAGTGATGGCGGCTCCAATCGCCCTTAACCCGCTACCAGCCTCCAAAGGCGATTTACTGCCCCCCTGGCTGGATGCGATCGCGAAAGGCGATAGGATAGCTACTCAGCAAATCACGCGAAACAACCTTGACCTCATCAGCGTCTGCATAGCAGCGGAACAATCGCTGATTGAAGGCGCTACTGTCACGATCAATTACCTATGAATCCGCCCCCGTCGATCCCCTTTGGTCGTCCGTGGATTACCGCCGACGAGCGGCAAGCCGTGCTGGACGTTCTAGATAGCCCCATCCTGACCCACGGCCCCCAATGCAAGGCCTTTGAGGAGGAATTCGCGGCTTTTTTGGGAGAAGGGGCTTACTGCGTTAGTGTCAGTTCTTGCACCGCTGCCCTACACCTCGCTTATTTTTACTTTGGGTTGGGTGCAGGCGATGAAGTAATTGTGCCAGCCCAAACCCACACCGCCACAGCCCATGCCGTCGAACTGGTTGGTGCAAAAGCCGTTTTTGTCGATTGCATTCTAGAAACAGGCAACGTTGATCCAGCCGCGATTGAAGCAGCAATTACCGAACGAACCAAAGCAATTTCAATCGTTCATTTTCTAGGGATTGCCTGCCCGATGGATGAGATCGTCGCGATCGCCAATCGTCACAATCTCAAAGTGATTGAAGACTCAGCTCTCGCAGTCGGAACTTACTTTGACGGAAAGCATGCGGGTCTGCATGGCGATGTGGGGGCTTTCTCGTTCTACCCGGTCAAACACATTACAACGGCCGAAGGTGGGATGTTCGTAACGCGCCATCGTGAAATCGCGGATGCTGTGCGAAAACTCCGTGGATTTGGGGTTGATCGCACATTTTCTGAGCGCAAAGTGCCCGGCATGTACGACGTGTTGACCCTGGGCTTTAACTACCGCATGAGCGATGTTCAAGCGGCGATCGGTCGTCAACAAATCCATAAAATTCCCGACATTTTGGAACGTCGTGCTGCAAACTTCTGTCGTCTTCAGTCGCACCTAGCTGCTATTCCCAACACGCTGGTTATTGATAGTCAGAGTCCGCGCAGCACCAACAGCTTCTATTGTCTAACCCTCGTGCTTCGTGGTTCGATCGCCGATAGCCGCGATGCCGTTGTTGAGCAGTTAAATGCGCGTGGCATTGGTACTAGTATCTACTACCCACAGCCCGTGCCACGCATGACCTACTACCGCGAAAAGTACGGCTACGATGCCAGCCGCTACCCGAATGCCACGGCAATTAGTGATTGCTCGATCGCCCTTCCCGTCGGCCCACACATCGGCCTCGATGCAATGGACTATATCGGCAAAACTGTCCAACAAGTGATTCAGGAGATGACCCCATGAGCCAATCTTTTAGTCTCGATCGCTCCCTTGTAAATCGCCGTATCGCATTGATTGGTGGTGCAGGCTTTATTGGCCATAATCTAGCGCTGACCCTCAAGCAACTTGGGGCCCATGTCGAAATTATTGACAGTTTGCAGGTCAATAATTTGCTGGCCTATGCCCAGAAAATGCCTGATTTGTATCAGCGGGATCTTTACCTGAAGATTCTGCACCAGCGCCTCGATTTATTACACGAGGCTGGCATTCCCCTCCATATTCAGGATGCACGCGACTACCATGCAGTCGGTCACTTGATCGCAGAAATCAAGCCGCAAGTCGTGATTCACTTGGCAGCCGTTGCCCATGCCAATCGCTCCAATAAAGATCCCTACAGCACCTTTGACCACAGCTTGCGGACGCTCGAGAATGCCTTGGATGCTTCGCGGGTGAGCGTGGAGCAATTCATTTTCTTCTCCTCCAGCATGGTCTATGGCAACTTCCTCACGCCGGAAGTCACCGAAGAGTCACCGCTGAACCCACTCGGGATTTATGGGGCACTCAAGCTCTCTGGCGAAAAGATTGTGATTGCCTACAATCAAGTATTCGATTTGCCCTACACCATTATTCGGCCTTCAGCGCTCTATGGCCCTCGCTGTGTTAGTCGCCGCGTTGGTCAAATCTTTATCGAAAATGCCTTGAATGGGGCTAAGTTGCGCATTGATGGTGATGGTCAAGAGCGAATTGATTTCACATTCATTGATGATTTAGTGCAGGGCGTTTGTCGTACTATCGATCATCCCCAAGCAATCAACGAGACCTTCAATTTGACCTACGGTAGTTCGCGATCAATCCAAGACTTGGTGGAAATTGTGCGTCAGCATTTCCCGCAAGTGGATGTGGAAAGTGTTACCCGCGACAAATTGATTCCATTCCGGGGCACACTGAATATCGATAAGGCTAAAGATCTTTTGGGCTATGCACCAGCCAACCCGATTGAAATCGGCTTCCCGAAATATATCGATTGGTACAAGAGCCTGATGACCACCGAGCGTGAACCAGCGCTCTCGAGGGCTTAGCCTCTTGTGATCAGCTTGGACATTGCAGCCATGGATCTTGGTTGGACGATGACCCCTGACCAATGGTTAGGGGAGCGGCTGAGAAAACCCGCATTTCGCTTATCAGTTGCTGATGGGTGGGATGTAGACGCCCTGCGATCGCATCTTGTCCAGCCAGGGTTCTATGAGCTACGAGTACCTTGCGATCGAATTGACTGGATTCAAGATCTGGCTCGACTGGGTTTTGGAGTGGTTGACACCCACCTCCTATTGGAGTTGCCCGCATTGAAAGCCGGTCTTATGCCTCCAACTCAGCCTATTGACATGGCGATCGCGGCTGATCACCCTGGCATTATTGAGTTGGCGAAACAGGCCTTTCGCTATTCACGCTTTCATCTCGATCCGCAGGTGAGCAACACCATAGCAGGGCAGATCAAAGGCGATTGGATAGCCAATTGCTGTGATGGGCGGCGGGGCGATCGGGTACTTGTGGCTCGCAAAGCTAACCAGCCCATCGGTTTTTTGGCAGCCCTTCTAACCCAAGAACCTGAGTACTCAGTGGCGACGATTGATTTGATTGCGGTGGACGACCAAGCACGCGGCCAAGGTATTGGACAATCTCTGACCTGTGCTTTTATGCAAACTTACCGCGATCGGTGTAGCCTATTCCGAGTGGGTACGCAGGTTGCGAACTTGCCTGCCCTGCGCCTGTATCAATCCTTGGGCTTCTCAATTGTTCGTAGCCAATATCTGTTGCACTACCACGCTTAGCCATGAAAATTGGAACGCTAGACCTAACTGAGCGCGTCGCGATCGTGGCAGAAATTGGCAACAACCACGAAGGCAGCTTTGAGGTGGCTTGCGAGCTAGTCCGAGAAGCGGCTAAGTGCGGCGTTGATGCTGTCAAGTTCCAAACGTTTAAAACTGAGCAATTTATTAGTCCAACTGACGCAGCTCGCTTTGCTCGGCTACAGTCATTTGAATTAACCATTGAGCAGTTTGCTGAGCTAGCAAAACTAGCGCGTTCATTGGGTTTATTATTTCTGTCCACACCGCTCGACTTGGATAGCGCCGCAGGACTTAAACCCCTAGTTGATGCCTATAAAATTGCCTCCTGTGACGATACATTTTATCCATTACTAGAGCAAGTTGTCGCATTCGGAAAGCCCATCATTATCTCAACGGGAATTAGTGATTGGGAACAAGTTCAAAAAACCACCGATTATCTTTATCAATGCTGGCAACTTCAAGCAATTAAAGATCCACAATTAGCAGTCTTACATTGTGTAAGCAGTTACCCTGTGCCTCCCGAAGAAGCCAATTTAAATTCAATTACTTTCTTGTCGAATCACCTTAATTGTCCTATTGGCTATTCAGACCACACAATTGGGATTGAGGCAGCTGTCTTATCTGTAGCCATGGGTGCAAGGATCGTTGAAAAGCACTTCACCCTTGATAAACATTACTCCGACTTTCGAGACCATCAATTGTCAGCAGATCCAAAAGACCTAAAGCAGTTAGTGGAACGCATCCGACAGGCGGAGCTGCTACTAGGGACACTCAACAAGCAATTACAGCCCTGCGCAGCTATTTCAGCAACAGCAATTCGCCGATCCATCGCCGCAAAACATAATCTGAATCCTGGTCATCGGCTCGAAGCAACTGATCTAGTTTGGACTCGCCCTGGCTCCGGAATTGTACCGGGTCTGGAACCATCTTTGCTGGGCAAAACCCTACGGCGATCCGTTGCCTCAGGACAACAATTTGCTCTGGAAGACTTTCACGACTAGATCAAGCGACGATCAAGACATCTAGAGATATCTATGTGTGGTATTGCAGGCTATATCGGTACTCAGCTCCTTGAGCGAGATCGCATTGATCGTTGTCTACAGCGCATGGGACGGCGCGGCCCGGATGCCACAGGCGATCGCCACTGGACTCATCACGCCACAGGTCGCCACACGTACCTCCTGCACTCCCGCCTAAGCATCATTGATCTCGATCCTCGATCGAACCAGCCACTACAAGTAGGTTCCCAATGGATTGCCTTTAATGGTGAGCTTTATAACTACTTAGAAGTCAAGTCTGAGTTGCAGTCGCGTGGACGGAACTTTTCGACAACATCCGATACCGAAGTGTTGTTAACTGCGATCAATGAATTAGGGTGGAACGTACTCGATCGCTGCGAGGGAATGTGGGCTTTTGCGGTTTACCACGAAGCTGATGGCACTTTGGTGTTATGCCGCGATCGCTTTGGTGAAAAACCTCTCTATCTATATCAAGATGCCACTGGCCTTTACTTCGGTTCAGAAATTAAATTTCTCCAAGCCCTAGTCGGTCAAAGGTTTGAAATTAATGATGATCACCTCTGCCGCTATGTAATCAACGGCTACAAGGCGCTCTACAAACAATCCCACAGCTTTTTCAAAGGAGTTTCCGAAGTCCCAAGCGCCTCATGGTGTCGCGTCGATCAAGCTGGCAATCTCGAAACGGTTCGCTATTGGCAGCCCCAATTTACGCCTATCGAGACCATGACCTATGAAGAAGCAGTCGAAAGTGCGCGTGCGGCATTAATTGAAGCGGTCAAAATTCGCTTACGCGCTGATGTACCGATCGCATTTTGTATGAGTGGGGGTGTTGACTCTAATGCACTAATTTCGATCGCCAAGCGTATTTTCGATTATGACGTGCAAGGATTTACGATCGTTAACACCGATGCTCGTTATGAAGAGCAGGATTTGGTGGACTACGCCGTTGAAGAGTTGGGCTTACGGCACACGGCTATTCCTGTCAATCCTCAAGATTTTTTACCAAAGCTGCGATCACTGGTTCATTACCATGATGCGCCAGTGTATACAATTACCTATTACGCTCATTGGCTGTTGATGGAGAGTGTTGCAGCCCAAGGCTATCGAATTTCTGTCAGTGGCACGGCTGCTGATGAAATGTTTACAGGTTACTACGATCATCACTTGGCTTACCTGTATGAAGTTCGGCAGTATCCTGAACTTCATGCTCAATCGCTAAAGAATTGGTACACCCACATTTCACCAATCGTTCGTAATCGCTATCTCAAGAATCCCAATTTATTTATTGAAGATCCTAGTTTCCGCGGTCATATCTTTCTGGATGCCGATGAATTTGCAGACTATTTCATCAATCCCTGGCGAGAAGACTTTGCAGAAACCATATTCACCGACAGTCTACTGCGAAATCGCACGATGAATGAGCTGTTCCATGAAGCCACACCGGTAATTGTGCATGAGGATGACTTGAATGCCATGTATTTCTCGATCGAAAATCGATCTCCCTTCCTCGATCGCAACCTATTCGATATTTGCCATCGCATCCCCTGCCGTCACTTAATCCGTGATGGTAAAGCAAAGTCTGTGCTGCGGGATGCCATGCGCGGTATTGTGCCCGATCGCATCCTAGATAGCCGACGCAAGGTTGGCTTTAACGCGCCCATTTTTGATTTTTTGGATGTTCATGATCCAGAAGTCAAGGCTTACTTACTCGATGACAGTCCGATTTTTGATCGCATTCAGAAAGCGAAAATTGAACAATTACTAGCTAAGCCTGACTTGCCTAATAGTGAAAGTAAATTTCTGTTCTATTTCCTCAATAGCAAAATCTTTTTAGAGGAATTTGCCGCATGAAATACTGTCAGTCCTGTGTCTTACCAGACACCCGTCCCAACTTGAGATTGGGCAGTGATGGAATTTGCAATGCATGCCAATCCCACGATACCAAGCAAGTGATTGATTGGGAGGCAAGGGAGAAGGCTTTTCGAGCTGTGGTCGATCGCGCTAAGCGACATAGTAATGGCTATGATTGCCTGATTCCTGTCAGTGGGGGAAAGGACAGTACCTGGCAAACGGTTAAGTGCCTGGAATACGGACTCAACCCCTTAGCTGTCACCTGGAAAACACCAGCTCGCACACCCATTGGTCAGCAAAATCTAGATAACTTAGTCTCCCTAGGAGTTGACCATATTGACTATCAAGTAAATCCACAGGTTGAGCGCAAATTTCTCTATGAAAGCTTTAAGCGATGTGGGTCAACAGCCATTCCCATGCACATGGCGCTATTCAATATTCCCTTAAAAATCGCCGCCAAATTTGAAATTCCCTTAGTGGTTTGGGGTGAAAATTCCGCATTTGAATATGGCAGTCGTGATGAAGAGCACTTAGGGTTTCAGCTCGATGAACGTTGGCTCAAAACCTATGGGGTAACCCATGGCACAACAGCATCTGATTGGGTTAGTGATCGTCTTTCACGAGCAGAGCTAACACCCTACTTTGGCCCAACAGCCCAAGAGCTAGCTGACAAGAATGTGCTAGCTATTTTTCTGGGTTATTACTTTCCCTGGGATGTCGAAACCAGTCTACAGGTTGCCCTCGATCATGGTTTCCATCGCGGCAAAGCGTCTCGCACAGGCTACTATGATTACGCTGACATTGATGATGACTTTATCTCAATTCATCACTGGCTCAAGTGGTATAAGTTTGGATTTACACGAACGTTTGATAATTTGTCGCTGGAAATCCGGAATGGTCGCATGACTCGTGAGGCCGCTGTGCAATTCTTGCACGATCGCGGTGATGAAACTCCTCATGAAGACATTGAAGAATTTTGTCGGTTTTTAGATATTACTCCCCAGCATTTTTTCGAGATTGCTGAAACTTTTCGCAATCACAATATTTGGGCACAGATAGGTGATCGCTGGGAAATCCGTGATTTCTTGATTTCCGATTGGCAATGGTAATACCAATTGTGCTGGCTAGTGCTACAGATGCCAGCCTGGAACTCTTAGCTGGTCTGGATTGTTAGTACTGTTACTAGATGAAATAGGCATAAGCCGGCTAAGATCAATCCACCCAAGCAGTTCCTAATTAGGAGAGAAGCTATGCAATTTACGCCAATCGATCCGCCCAGAACCTACGATGTGGGGTTTGGTGAAACGGTCACCATTGCCGACTGTGGTCGCATCGCATTGGCTCCTGATGAGCAGGTCACCTTCACCACTGAGTCCGGCGCGGAATATGACATTACCCGAAAAGATTGGGGATTTTATGCAACGCCATCCCTCAATAACCGCTTGGCTGGGTTTGGATTGCGAGCAGTACTGGTGCGTAACCGGATTGATCGTTACTTTGTGCTGTTAATAGAGAAAGGTCAAGAAGCAGTGTTTGAGCGCTACCTAGCGGTAGAGTCTTTGGTTGTTATAGCATGGCTAGACAGCAGTGCTGAACTTGAGACTCTTGCAAGATCTTTAGATGACAAGGTATCAAGCAATGACTGAGCAAGTTACAACATGGTCACCTGAAACTTGCCCAATATGCGGCCATGAACTTCGCTGTGTTTGGGTTTACACAACACCACCAAACGGGGAAACACCATTCAATTTAGGTAGCGAGACTTACCATAGAGAAATTCATCAATGTCAGGCTTGTAGTCACTTTGTATCAATATGTGACTTCGATCTGTCGCGACTATACGAAGGGGCATATGTAGATGCAACTTATGGACTTAAAGGAATGCAACAGACTTTTGAACGCATTATTGCACTTTCTCCCGAAAAGTCGGATAATGCAGGGCGTGTAAAGCGAATTCTCGAGTTTGCAGATCAATCTTTGAAGTTACCTCGACTGGAAGGGCGCCCGCCTCGGCTCCTAGATGTTGGCTCAGGATTAGGGGTGTTTCCTTATCGAATGCGTCAAGAAGGCTGGCATGTGACAGCACTTGATCCTGATCCAAACGCTGCTGAACATATCCGAGCAGTCGGTCAACAAGTCGGCGGTATTGAGGTGGTCTGTGATGACTTCATGCAGACCGGACAACTGGGTAGGTATGACCTCATTACCTTTAACAAGGTGCTTGAGCATGTCATTAATCCTGTGGAAATGTTATCCAAGGGTGTTGACCATCTAGACCCTATGGGATACATATATGTTGAGCTTCCAGATGGTGAAATGGCATCAGAATTTCCAGAGTTTAGTCGAGAAGAATTCTTTGTTGAGCACCACCATGTATTCTCAACTCTATCTACAGCACTGCTGTCAAGGGCTGTACTCAGAAAGCCACTAGTGATTGCAAGGGTGCAAGAACCAAGTTCAAAATACACGCTTTTCGCGTATCTGTAAGATAGCGACAGGCAGTAAATTGTAAAGACCGGGCTTTTCCATTGCTATCAAAATCATTGAGGTTGAGAAAGTGGATCTAAAGCGTGTTGGCAGGGACATATCCTCGGCTGATTACTGGGAGCAGCATAGTCAAGCAGGCATTGACTTGATTGATGGCATATACCACACAGCACGTTTCAATACAGTCTTGTCAATGTTGAACGTAGTCGACTTATGTGGAACGGTCTGTGTGGGTTTTGGCTGTGGCGAGGGAATCCTGATTCAAAAACTTAATGAATCATACAAAGACATCTACTGGACTGGCACTGACATCAACCTTAGAATGTTAAAGAAGCCAGTAGCCGCCTTCAGCATGGATCAGATAAAATTTCCTTGCTCCAAGGTTCAATAGATCAGCTCCGCTCGATTCGATCTGATTCCATTGACTACTTATTTGCCCTTAACGTTCTTGCTTACTTTACTGATGCAGAAGAAGAGCAGTTTTATGGCAAAGTTCAGCGAATTTTAAAGAAAGGAGGGCACTTCATTGTAACCCATTCAAATGAGTTGTTTGGCCTATATAAATTGAACTCATGCATCACTAACTTCTTCAAAAAACATTTTGAATCCGAGGTTATTTCACTACTGTCCAATCCAAATTATCTGCAAAAAGTGACATTTAACATTCGAGAAAACCCACTCAGCTACTGCCATAAGCTAAAGTACTACAGACTGGTTGAGAAAAACCAGCAGTTTTCACTTTCACCCTTCTCCACCATTACTAAGTGAGCGCAGAGGTGCTTGAAAACATCGAACTGCAAAGTTACCCAGATTTAGAAAATACTGCGATTGCGCACAAGTGGAAGTTAATGTTCATGTGTAGTGTCTTCGGCTCTATCAGCCAAAAGGGATAACGATATGTCTAAATGGACTCGAACCGCTCCGATGGTTGATAGCTATGCAGGTTTGGGAATTAGTCAAGAACAGTGGTCATATATTCCAGACAATGGAAGTGCGTACAGCTTTGACATACGTGTCAAAACTGGTAAGCCTTTTGACGTTGTTAAACTTAAGGAATCTTCTCTGGAAGAAGTTGTTGAATACTCAAATAGATTGAACGCAATTGCCAGCCAAATCTACACTGATACAGCAACACTTAACCGATTAAAAAGCTGCCCTTGCTGCTTTACAGAAGTAGCAGAAGTAGGTAGCTACATGCAGGTATTTGGTGTCAACTACACTCGTTGTCGCAACTGCGGACACGTATTCGTTGCAGAGCAACCTGACTCCGCAATACTAGAATCCATTTTTCGAAATTCCGAAACTCATTCCTCTACCTATGTTGACAAAGACGCAATTGAAGTACGAATTAGCGAAATTATTCAGCCCAAATTGAGTTGGGTTTTGGGTGAGTATGAAGCTACATACTCCAGAAGTCCTAGATCTATTTTAGATGTTGGTGCTGGTGGTGGTCATTTTGTCGAAGGCGCACGCAGGCGAGGCATTTCAGCAGAAGGAATTGAACTGAGTTTAGAGTCGCGTAATTTTGCAAAAGAAGCATTTCAAATCAATTTATGGGACCAGGATTTTCTGGACTTAGCCCTAGAAAATGAGCTGCCAGATGTCATCACTTTTTGGGGATTACTGGAATATATTCCAAATCCTATAAGTTTTTTGAAGGCAGCGCATGACCAATTGAGTAATCAGACAGGGATGTTGATAGTTGAGGTGCCACGTGCTGATGCATTTGGTACTGCATCCCAGCAAATTTCCAAAAGCTGCGTGTCACGTCATATGGATCCGACAAGTCACGTTAATGCGTTTAGTGATGCCTCTTTAGCTACCGTATTGGTGGAAAGCGGCTTCAGACCAGTGGCTGCTTGGTACTTCGGGATGGATGCATACGAGGCCCTCATTCAACTCGGTATCAGACTGGGTATAGAAAATATATTGGACAAAACTGCTGATATTATTCCTGTGTGGCAAAAAAGCTTGGATTTTGGTCGACAGTGCGATGATGTTGTAATTGCTGCTATTCCTGTTTAAATTTTTCATGCCCATTTTTATGAAAACCCATTGCTAGTGTAAGCGAAGGTTGACTTTATGCTACATGAAGAAAGTGGTTTCCTTTTTGTGACTGGCATGATCCGATCTGGCACAACACTCCTAGGATTCATGCTAGATGCTCACCCTGAGGTAACAATAGCTCAGGATCCTTACATGCCGTTTTATAAATCTCTACGTAATGCGGCTGTTCAGAGCTATGGAAATCAAGCTTTACGACAATCTTTTGATCAAAATCAACCTTTTTCTGATGGTTATTTTTCTCATCAAGAAATTCAAATTTTAGATATCCTGCACAACCTTGATCTTGATATTCCCTTTGACTACAGCGAAAGATGTGTATTGCACGAGCAACTAGCAAGTAGGATGAGTCATGAAAGCCCTGATTTAATCAAATATCTACCAAATATACATGGAAATACTTATAAGGAATGGCTACTATCTGGTTTTAACGCAATTGCGGACTCGCGAGGAACGAGTACCTGGATAGGAACTAAGGAAGTATGGTCAATCGATTTTGTCACTTCTATTGCAAGATCTTTTCCACGATCAAAATTTATTCTCATAATTCGGGATCCAAGGGCAATTATTGCTTCCATTGTTGCCTCTAAAACTAAGTACCCTGATCAAGTCGCCCATACTCTTTCAGTAATCAGGCATTGGCGTAAGCAAGTTGCTAGTGCTATCTTGGTTAAGAAGCACTTAAAAGATCATTTCTGGATACTTCGTTATGAAGATCTGATCAGCCAGCCCGAGAATCACGCAAGACTGATATGTGATTTTCTGCAATTGAACTTTTCTGAGGATATGATTAATCCATCCATGTTTCGATGTGCCCACAACAACCAACCCTGGACAGGAAATAGTAGCTTTCTAGAAGATCAATCTTTCTTTGACCAGTGCTCATCCACGCGATGGAGATATCATCTCCCGAAAGAGGTTTGGCAGTCCATTGAATTTTTATCTCAGCATGACATGAGAATCTGCGATTATACTTGTGACTTTACTAATTCAATTGACCAAATGGATCCGGAAACCTTGTTTTATCTGTACAATGAATCGCTGGCAGATTTTAACTGGCGCAGTGACTTCAGGGATATTCAACAAGATATTGGATACGAGCTTTTTAGGCAGTTTCTATGCAACAACGATTGTCATTATCTTGATCATGAAACATTGAGAAAATCTTTCCTTTATCTTGATGTCTATGATGTAATTTTGCGTGATCAGAGAGTTGAATACGCCATGAGCGAAATAGCGCCACATGTAAAGAAAGGTGATCATTAAAATGGACAACTGTGATTATCTTAAGAAATTGACTTATGATTTGTGCACTTTCTCGACAGGTGTTGTCGCGAGTGGCAACAATGCACTGTTTGATTATCTCCGGAAAGAATTGCCCTTCAAGGTCTACCGATATGCATCTGATGAAACCTTTAACGGGTGGATAGTGCCCAAACTTTGGTCAGTACAGAAAGCACTTCTGTATCGAAATGGTGAGTTGATTTTTGATGGACGATCTCATGATTTGGGAGTTGGGTACTATTCCAAATCTTTCGCGGGAGATCTTGATTGGGAAACACTTCGGTCACATTTAGTAACCAATCCCAAACTGCCAGAGGCTCACATGTTTCACTGCATGTGGCAATATCGTCCTTGGGCAGCAGATTGGGCTTTCTGCATTCCCTATCAGATCTATAAAAATCTAGGCCCAGGCAATTACCGTGTTGAACTAGAAACAACCTATGAACCTGGGGAGATGTTGGTTGGCGAGTATACCCATAAAGGGAGGTCACCCGCCACGATCATTTTTCAAAACAATACCTGTCATCCACACCAAGCCAATGATGGTTTTGCAGCCACCGCTATCTTAGTTCGTTTGTTCCAGTTGCTCCAAGGACGAGATACCTACTACACTTACAAGCTATTACTTAACCCAGAGCATTTAGGAACCGTCTTTTATCTGCGTGACTACTCACCCACCGAACTAGATAACCTGATCGCTGGGATTTTCATGGAGATGCCAGGTACTTCTGGCGCAATCAAAACAACATCAACCTTTTTGGGTAACCTTCCTTTCGATCAAGTTGTGGCTCATGCTCTCAGGCATTATAGCAAAGCGTATGAGTGCGTTCCTTGGCGCAAGGGAGCCGGTAACGATGAAACAGTCTGGGAATCACCCGGCTACGAAATTCCTTTTGTTGAAATAACCCGTTGTCTTGACCAGTTCGATCCCTACCCTGAGTATCATTCAAGCCTAGATACCCCTGACCGTATTGACTGGGAGCAAAGTCTAGAGGTTTTTAACGTTTTTCAGAAAATTATCAATATTTTTGAGAATAATCAGCGCTTGTATCGTCAGTTTGATGGGCTGCTCTGCTTGTCCAATCCTGAATACGATCTCTATCTCGAACGCCCTGACCCATCAGTTGTGAAGGACTTAGATGCTGATTCTGAAAAGTGGGGGCACCTTCTGGATTGCTTGTTGCGTTACTTTGACGGCTCCATAACCATTTTGGATATTGCTGACCGTCACGACCTTCCCTTTGATCGCCTTCACCAATATTTGCTAAGGTTCCACAAGAAGTCTCTCGTTCGCATGGAGTTCGCCCCCTTATCCCGTCCTCCTCGTTCTTCCCGAGCCTAAAGCTACATTGCCTGGAGTTCGCGCATGACTGCTGTGTTAATCGATCTTGATTTAGGGAACCTTCGCTCCGTATGGCGAGCTTTTCGCTATATTGGCGCTGATCTGGAAGTTGTTGATCATCCCGATGCAATTAGGGACGCTAGTGCCGTAATTTTGCCTGGAGTTGGGGCCTTTCGCGATGGGATGGCTGCCATGCAGCGCAAAAGATTAGTCGCGCCCCTGCAAAACTATGCTCGCACTGCTCAAAGGCCCCTACTTGGCATTTGTCTAGGCATGCAACTTCTTGCGAACTCTAGTGAGGAATTTGGCTGCCATGAAGGACTAGGTTTAGTGCCGGGTCGTGTGGTACGCCTAGACCCTCAAAAGACACGAAGTCGAGTCCCTAATATAGGCTGGTGCGATGTCCAGTCTGTAGTCACACAGAAGCATGCTCAATATTTTTCCTTTGAAGCAAGCCTGTTCGAGCATACTTTCTACTTTGCTCATAGCTATCATTTGCAGTGTGATTGTTCCGACTCAGTGATTGCAACACTTGACTTTGGCGGGCAACCTATAGCTGCGGCAATCGCCCAAGACAACTTATTGGGAGTCCAGTTTCATCCTGAGAAGAGTCAAGATGCAGGTCTTGATCTCCTCGAAGCCTTTTGGCAAATCATCCGCGATCACGTGCGCTAAACTCATACTTCGCATATTAAGTGCTGTAATACTTAAATCAGTGACTGGTAAAACTATGCTGCGCCCTCGTCTCATCCCTTGCCTACTCCTGAAAAATGGACTGTTGGTGCGCAGTCAGCTTTTTAAAGTTCATCAAGCCATTGGCAATCCAATTAGTACGATTCAGCGCTTCTCCGATTGGAATGCAGACGAGTTAATCCTTCTGGATATCAGTACAGAAGACTTTCACGATCTGCGGCGAGACGACCTGCACATTCGCTACCGTGATTCCTCTATCCTAGGACTAATTGAATCGATTTCTGAAATCTGCTTTATGCCGCTAGCAGTCGGTGGACGAATCCGCACTGTCGACGACATACGCCTACGCCTGCTTTCAGGGGCAGACAAGTGTATCATCAATACCCAGGCAATTATGCAGCCAAGCTTCATTACCGAAGCAGCGCAGCGTTTTGGTTCCCAGTGTGTCGTTATCAGCATCGATGCCCAGCGCCACCCAGACGGCCGCTACGAGGTTTATAGCCATGGTGGTAGACAACCGACTGGGCTAGATCCCCAGGCTTGGGCCAAGCGAGTAGCGGATCTAGGGGCAGGTGAAATTTTTCTGAACTCCATTGATCGCGATGGTTCTGGAGCTGGGTATGACCTAGAGTTAATCCGTCGAGTTGTCAGTGCAGTCGACATTCCTGTCATTGCTTGCGGTGGCGTAGGTCGCTATGAGCATTTTTCAGCAGGAATTTTGGAAGGAGGAGCCAGTGCTGTTGCAGCAGCCAATATTTTCCACTTCTTTGAACTCAGTTACCCTTGGTCTAAGCAGACTTGTTTAGAGTCAGGCATTCCAATGCGTCCGATTGACCTATCAGGGCGTTGGTTGCAACGAGAACCTAAATACACACAAGAAGAAAAGGCGAAAGCTCTGAGTCGTTTACATGCAGTAGTTGATCTCCAGAAATACCAAGCCAGTCAGCAAGGTTCAGTTCGCTGGTGTACCCGCTGCGTATACCCATCTCTCAGTGCTGCCCCCATGGAGTTTGACGACCAAGGAGTATGCATGGGCTGTCGCATGGCTGAGGTAAAGGCAGCAATTACTTCCCAGGAGTGGCAGCGCCGTCGTGAGTTACTAGGTGATTTACTTGATCGCTATCGTTGTCGTGACGGGAGCCGGTACGATTGCGTCATTGCAGTCAGCGGAGGCAAGGATAGCTATTTTCAGGTTCATGTTATCAAGCATGAGTTTGGACTGAATCCATTACTGGTAACCTACAACGGCAATAACTATACAGAAGTGGGGTGGCGTAACCTACAGCGAATGCGAGATGTCTTTGGGGTCGATCACATTATTTATAGTCCTAGCACTGATCTCTTGAAAAAGCTCAACCGCCTCGCTTTTATCATTATGGGTGACATGAACTGGCACGCTCATGTGGGTATTACAACCGTCCCAGTTCGCATTGCGGTTCAGAACCGCATTCCCCTAGTTATTTGGGGTGAACATGGTTATCTCGATCTGTGCGGTCAATTTTCAATGGACGACTTCCCAGAAATGGGTTACCGTGATCGGTTAGAGCACTTTGCTCGAGGCTATGAATGGAATTATTTTGTTGGACTAGAGGATATTACCTCTCAATCCATGTTGCCTTACCAATATCCTAGCGATCAAGACCTGTTTAGTTTGGATGTACGAGGTATCTACCTAGGCAATTACCTGTTCTGGGAAGCCAACGAACATGGAAAATTAATCGTCGAGAAATATGGGTTTGAAGTTAGTGACGTGGCTTTTGAACGAACCTATCGACTCATGTCTAACCTAGATGACATGCATGAAAACGGAATACATGATTATTTAAAGTATATTAAGTTTGGCTATGGCCGTTGCACTGATCATGTTTGCAAGGATATTCGCGCAGGACTGATGACCCGTGAACAGGGTCTAAAGCTGGTCCGCCAGATGGATCCGATCAAGTCGTCTGATCTAGCTCGCTGGTTAGATTACGTTGGGATAAATGAATCAGACTTTGACCGAATTGCCGACACATTCCGAGATCCCCGTGTTTGGCGTATTGAAAACAATCAATGGATCAAGGATAATATTTGGGATTAAACAATGACAGGTACTACAGGTACTTTACAACCGCAAATGGGTGAGAAATTATCCTCAATCAATCAGCCGGACTTGGAGATTGGCGATCGCCTCAGCGAAAGCGAATTATGCCCTGATGATCTATTGGAAGGTCAAGAAGCCGCCTTTGAACGGGATATTCATCGCTTACAAGCAAGACGTAGCGAATTTGTCACAATCGCATGTCCAGCCTGCGGTTCAGTAGACCACGATTTTGCGTTCGCCAAACACACTTTTGATTACCTTAATTGCTCCCATTGTCACACCATTTACATGAGTCCTCGTCCTTCACCAGAAGTAATGGACTCCTACTACAGTCACTCAGAAAACTATCAATATTGGGCAAAGTATATCTTCCCAGCTTCTGAGGCTTCAAGGCGCGAGAAAATTCATCGACCTTGGCTGCAGCGTGTGATCGATTATTGCGATCGCTTTGGAGTTCCGCGCGGAACACTCTTAGAAATCGGACCTGGCTTTGGCACATTTGCTGCACTAGCAGCTTCATCAAAGCGATTTGATGAGGTAATTGTCGTAGAACCAACACCGGAATTGGCCCAAGCTTGTCGAGATCGAGGTGTCAAGACCATCGAAAAACGAGTCGAGGATATAGATAGAGAAATTGGTGAAGTCGAAATAGTAGTTTCCTTCGAGGTAATCGAGCACCTATTCAATCCATCCCTTTTCCTACAACAGTGTTCTCGGCGAGTAAAAGAGGGAGGACTGTTAGTTCTTTCCTGCCCCAATGGACGCGGGTTTGACATTTCCGTTTTGGGTGCTAAGTCCTTGGCCGTCGATCCGGAACATGTTAATTTGTTTAACCCACATTCACTAACCCATTTAGTTGAACAACATGGCTTCCAAGTACGAGAGGTGAGTACACCTGGGCGATTAGATGCTGAATTGGTGCGAACTGCCGCCCGTAATGGGCAAATTGATTTGTCTGATAACCCATTTTTACATCGAGTTCTCATCGAGGAATGGGATCAGATTGGTTGGCCATTCCAAAAATTTTTAGCAGAAAACGGGTTGTCTTCTCACTTGTGGTTGGTCGCCAAAAAAAATCGCGATAACCACCGCTCTTAAACCAATTATCTAAACATAATGAGTCAGTTTGTTGATCCAGAAGCATCCATTAAAGCTTGTTACTCAACCTGGGGTGAGACTTACTACGATGAGTACTACGGTTCCAAGGCAGCCTATCCGCCTGTCCATCGCGACTTGATTAAGCAGTTGCTGTACAAATCAGGGGCGAAAACTATCTTGGATGCAGGCTGTGGTTCAGCATCATTTCTGCGAGACCTGGATCCTATTAGATTTGATCTGTATGGTTTCGATCTTACCCCTGAGATGATTGCAGAGGGAAAGCGTGTATTTGAAGCAAAAGGGTTGGCAGCTGATCGCCTTTGGGAAGGTAGCGTATTATCAGCATCCTCGTTTAAATCTCCGATTGTCGATCACCCAAATGTTTTTGATGCAGCTCTTTGCATTGGAGTGCTCCCGCATGTCCCACCCAACTCTGATGTAGAGGTTTTTCAAAATCTCCACGCAGCTGTGAAACCAGGGGGAACAGTTATTGTTGAAGCACGGAACCAATTATTCGCCCTGTTTACGCTCAATCGCTATTCTTACCAATTCTTGATTGAAACGCTGATTCAGCCACAGACAATTGCGCCTGATGGTCGACTCGATAAGGTTCTTAGCAGTCTACAGCAGCAGTTTCGTATGGATTTACCGCCGGTTCGTGAAGGTAAATCCGACGAACCAGGTTATGATCGTATCCTGTCTAGAACTCATAATCCACTTGTTCTCAAGGAACAATTTGCGGCAACTGGTTTTACTGAAGTTAAAGTTCTGTTCTACCATTTCCACTGTCTTCCTCCTATGCTGGAAGATGCCATGCCAATCTTTTTCCGAGAACAGAGTCTAGCCATGGAAGACCCAACCAATTGGCGGGGTTACTTTATGGCATCCGCGTTTTTGTTAGTGGGGCAGAGACAGTGATCGAAGCTTACTCAGACTGGCCCGATGATTTTCCCGTTCGTCCAGATGGCTGGAATCATTACTGCATTTGGGAACACAGTGCGATTGTACACGATCTGTATGCGCGGCGCTGTCGCCTAGAAGTTGAAGAAATGACTTGCCATGCTCAAGCTGTCGATCTATTGGCTGCCCACGTTACACCAGGGGATACACTACTAGATGTGGGGTGTGGTGGCGGCTATTTTTTTCACGCGCTAGAAAGGCAACAAATTCCAGTGGACTACTATGGTATCGACGCTTCACCTTCCTTAATTCGCATCGGTCGGCAGACTATGACAGCCTATGGGCTACGGCCAGAGCGTCTCCAGGTTCTCCGAATCGAAGACTTAATTGCAAAAGGTAAACACAGAAGTGTTGATCATATCGTTTGCATCAATGTGTTGTCGAATATTGAAAATTTTCATCGCCCTCTAGAACGCCTTCTCCAATGCGCTCGTAAGACGGTTATTCTTCGAGAATCAATGCGAGAAGCGCCAAGTCAATATCTTTATGTAAAAGACAAATATCTGGACAAAGAGTTCGATTTGAATGTTTATGTCAATACCTATAACCAGGAAGAGCTAATAAGATTTATTGAAGCTTATGGTTTTAGAGCTACTATTGAAGTTGATCGCCGCACACAGGGGAGTCCAGAGCTTGTTATTGATTATGCTCATCATTGGAAATTCATACTAGCTCTAGGATCGTAGGCAATCCAAAGGCTGGAGCGGCTCTATTTGATAACCCCTAACAAGTACATTACCATCTTTTCAGAGGATAGGATCATGAATGATAAATTTTCGTATGAAGACTACGTATCAGATGATTCTTTTCAGGGCAAGTATGCTGACTATCAAGAACGTTACTCAAACACGATCCCAGAGCGCGACAAGGTGACTATCAGCTTAGTAGAAGAATTGTTGTCTATCGAAAGCGCTGACAGCTCTCAAAAACTTCTTGACATTGGTTGCTCTACTGGCAATTTTTTGTTTCATTTGAGCCAAGCGATTCCAACGTTGGAACTAGTAGGCGGTGATGCTGCGCCCTTCATCATTGAAAAGTGCAAAACCGATCAAAAACTAAAGCACATTACTTTTTCGGTAATGGACATTCTGGAACTTGATGATAGATGTAAATTCGATTTTGTGGTTGTCAACGCTGTTCTGTACATGATGTCAGAAAACGAGTATGATCAGGCATTATTAAGTGTTTCAAAAGTCTTGAAGCCGGGAGGTTGGTTAATTGGTTTTGACTTTTGCCATCCCTATCCTCAAAGTTTGAGGATCAATGAAGTTTCGGACTCTCATCCAGCTGGACTTGATCTGCATTTTCGCCCGTTTTCAAGAGTTCAAGTTGCCATGGAGAGTTCAGGTTTTGGGAATTTAGAATTCAAACCTTTTTCAATTCCTATTGACTTAGAAAAAGGTAGACCGAAGACGTCTGATGGAAATGACTTCGAGTCGCTGAATAGTTATACTATTACAACACAAGATGGCGAGCGACTACTTTTTCGCGGTACACTTTTCCAGCCTTGGTGTCACTTCAAAGCTCGTAAATTCGCCTAGTTTAATTTCTGAATTATGTCGCGTGTTGTCGGTCTAGCTGCACCCAAGTCTCAGTTTGAATCCGGACAAATTGCACACAAGCTCCAGCTCATGCTTGATGGAGCCGTCTTTGGTTATTCCGAACATCGAGATCCTTGGCGTGTTGAGTCCTTGCAGGCTGAAATGATCGCCCTAGGCTGGACAGGCAGCACCAACGGAAAGGTGGCTAATAGAGACCGTGTATCGGTTGTCTTAGATGGCCATATTTATAACCATGACGACTGGGCTGGCAACCGAAGTGATGCTGAATTGATCGCAGATCTATATGCCAAGTACGGTTTTGTAGAAACAGTTCAACGTCTCAATGGAGACTTTGCAATTGCTTTGCATGACCACGCCACAAATGAGCTGTGGCTTGGGCGGGATCGTTTAGGCGTTCGACCGCTGTATTACTGGCACCAGTTCGATCAATTCGCTTTTGCTTCCAGACCACGTTCTCTCTTGGCTTTGCCATGCGTTGATTCTGGTGTCAATCGGCGCTTTGTTGCCCTATTCGCTGCCTCCCATTATCGAACTTTTGACAACGATCCTCATTCCTCCCCTTATGATCAAATTAGCCAGTTACCCGCTGCTCATGTGCTTCGGTATCACCGGGGACAAGTCCATCTAGACCAGTATTGGAAACTCGAAAATTTACCCGACTGGGATGAAGCAGCTTCTGTACTAGCAGAGCGTTACCGTGAACTATTAATGAACTCGGTACAACTACGCCTAAGCGTTGCACATCAGCCTGCATTTACGCTCTCCGGCGGGCTGGACTCTTCGTCGGTGCTAGCCTGCGCTGTCCGATCAACTGGTCAGCGTCAACACGCCTTTTCGACGGTCTATCGCGACAAAACTTACGATGAGTCCGATGAAATTCGCTCCATGCTCGACACCTGCGTTGAACAGTGGTACCCGGTCGAAATAGATGTGCCTGATGTGTTCGAGCTAGTGGCGCAAATGATTGCGGTTCATGATGAGCCAGTTGCCACTGCCACTTGGCTATCGCACTTTTTGTTGTGTAGGGAGGTTCAACAACAGGGATTCCAAAACCTGTTTGGGGGATTAGGAGGCGATGAACTTAATGCAGGCGAGTACGAATACTTCCCTTACCATTTCGCGGACTTAGCTCTAACCAATCGGCAAGCGGATCTTGATCACGAACTGGCAAAGTGGTCGGAGTATCACAACCATCCCATTTTTCAAAAAACGCCTGAAATTGGACGCGCAGCCATCTTGAGATTGACTGATCCAACTGTTGCGGGTCGCTGCTTGCCTGATCATGATCGTCTGCAAAAGTACATTTCCGCCCTGAATCCGGATTACTTTGCGATTACAGACTTTGAGCCGGTAATGGATCAACCCTTTAGCAGCTATCTAAAAAATCGCACCTATCAAGACTTAATTCGCGAGACTGCGCCTTGTTGCTTACGGGCAGAAGACAGGCAAACCACGGCTTTTGGTTTAGGTCATTTTCTGCCGTTTTTGGACTACCGTCTTGTGGAGTTTATGTATCGTGTCTCCGGTTCCCTCAAAATTGAGAATGGCGTAACAAAGCGGCTCTTGCGATTGGCCATGCAGGGCACTCTTCCCGAAGAAACCCGTCTCCGCGTTAAGAAAACGGGGTGGAATGCCCCTGCTCATATCTGGTTTACGGGCATCGGGCGTGATTACATCTTGGATTGGATTCATTCATCAGCATTCCGAGCACGTGAAATTTATAACCCCTTAATGGTTGAAAAACTCCTCAATGAGCATCAGTCAGCTGTTGAGTTTGGCAATCTAAGCAAAAATCATATGATGTTCTTGTGGCAGTTGGTTAACTTGGAAACCTGGATCAAGTCTTGGTAGTGCCTGTGAAGTAATGATGGACTATGAAGCGACTGGCAATGAGGCATTGTAGTGGTGAATAAATCGCCAAATCGCTGCTTCGTGATTGACCAAGGATTTGGAAAAAGACAGGGTGCGCCGCACTAAACGACTAATCCGCTGACGCAAGGTGTTATTCAATCGCTCCACGTAATTCGTTAATCCGGTTTCTTTGCCCACAGGCCGATGTCGTTTTCTGGGAATCACGCTGCGATAGGCTTCCCAAAAATCGGTGTAGCAGACTGCACATTGGCGATAGACACCCGGCAAGCTCTCCCATAGCTTTTGGGCTAACTGGGCTGAAGATTCCCCATGACCATCCCAACAACCTCGCGAGTCACGGCATCCAGTGCTAGCCAGATTCAGACTTTTTGCTTCTTGGAACCCACAAAAGACCAAAGCTCGTCTAGTTGCAGGATTAAACGGCTTTTTTTTAGGGCGCACTTGCGCCTGGCGAGGGATGCGACCGGCTTCGACTGCCACATAGGATTCAATCCAGGATTCAGAGACCTGTGCGACCCGCGCAATCGCGGCTTGGGAAAGGCGCTCTAGGAGCAGACGATCAATGAGCGCAATCTGCTCGGGTGTGACTCGTTTCTGAGTGGGGTGCTCAATGAACTGTCGGCCACAGGCTTTGCATTTAAAGCGTTCCTTGCCGTTGTGGATGCGGCCATTTTTGACCGTGTGGCTGGATTGGCATTGAGGACAAGCAGGCATGAACTGGAGCGATGAATGACTACTTCTAGACTGGCATCATTACTTCACAGGAGCTACCTAAATTAGATACAGGCCTTGTCGCAATCACTGGGTACGGTGGTAGCGCTGTGATTCAGTAATGATGAGTTAGTGAAAGCCTTGCGATGCAAGTGGTCAGTCGCCAAAAATCATCACATCACAGGCACTGCCCACAACTCAATAGGTACTACTAAATTTTCTCTTTCTCAAGGTAGTACATATGCCGATTGGTGATAGACTGGGCTGGATAAACGCTGCTAGCACCTCCGTTTTAATTCTCCGGGGCGATAAATCGTAAATGTCGACCTCGTCAAAAATTTGGCAAGATTTGAGACTAATTCACTAGGCTCCTCATGCCACCACCATCTCTACTTGTGGCTGAGGTAATCAATTCAAGGCTGTTGAGACCCGGCCCAGCTTGGAAGAGAGCCTACGAATACATCACCTGTGTCAAATCGCCTGTTGTATGATTGATTCTAAGTTTCTTTTGAATCCAAAGCTATTCACATGCATACTCTTGAGCAAACTCTTGCCGATCAATGGAACCTGGACAAGTTATGTAACTATGATCCTTTGCAATCAAGTGAATATAGAGAGGCATTTGTGCCGAACTCCTTCTATGGCAATGATTTGATATACAAAGTATATGCAGGAATTCCAGACAATCACAATTTAAAGATTGTCATACCTCATGGGCCAACAACAATCAACAATAAGGTTTGGAATAAAGAACTAGAAGTTTCCTTGCCGAGCATTGCTTGTTTTTCTTTAGAAGATTTAATACGCTACAAGAAAGCTATTCACATTGCTCATGCCCAGTCTGTCAAAAACCTAGAAAGCTTCGCATCACCTTTTTTATATGTCAGAGAGATACTGAAGAAGCTAATAAAGCGGAAACCCAAAAAAAATGGAACAATATTTTTTCCATCACATTCAACGCCTGAAGTCACTGACCTGAGTGACTTTTCCGAAATAGCTCATCAACTAGATCAAATGAGAGCATACTATGATATTGATCCAATCAGAGTATGCATATATTGGCAAGACTTCTTCAATGGGCATCACATACCATTCTTAGAACGCGGAATGCAAATTATTTCAGCAGGACATGCCATGAACCCTTTGTTTCTGTTCAGATTATTTCATTTATGTTCAATGCATAAATATGCTTGCTCAAATCAGCTAGGAACTTCTGTGCCTTATGCAGTCATTGCAGGATGTACACATTTTGGCATTCCAGGCATAGATTTTCTGAAACCAGTTCCAGTGAAAGGAAGTGACCACACTTCATATGTAGATGTGAGTGAAAATTTGAATTTAGGCTCAAAAACTAGGATGCTATGGGAGTGCTGTTTTCAAGCGCCAGATCAAGTGAAATCAGATGATCAGCAAGCTTTGGCACGAAATTGCCTGGGCGAGTCTTTTGTCAAATCTCCGCGCGACCTAAGGATGCAAATCATGTCAATTGAAGAACGCTTCTACAATTCATGTTCACAAGCATCTGCTCCTGGAGACATACTTGACAACTACTTGTACGATCTCAGTGTCAACATAATCAGAGATAAAATTAAGAATGATCCAAGGGGTTACCAAGCATACCTAAGATTAGGTTTCATCTTTGATTCTTTGGGAATGGCTCAATTCGCTCGACGGGCTTGGAAACTCGCTAAAGATTACTCTTGAGCGAAAACTTTTCAGTTCAGTCCTTTACTTAAAGCACTATAGAGCAACACTATGAACCCTAAATGTTGGTTGTAAATATTGGTTGTCGACAGTTTTGTAATATGGTGAAGGTAAGCTGTTAGAAGCTTTGCTGAGTAGGTGCTTCTGCTGCATCGAAATATAGACCTCGCACAAACCCTCAATAGCTCTGTCGTTCTGTTTGTTTTCAATTCGGTATATCAAATTCAGTAAAATTCTCATATGTTGGAAAAGAACAATCTTCCAGTGGTCACTATATGCATTCCTATTTTTAATGGAGAAAAATACATATCACGTGCTGTTGTCAGCGCATTGCAACAGACTTATCCAGAATTAGAGATACTGATCGTAGATGATGGCTCAACAGATTCTAGTCTAAAGCTCGTATCATCCTTTCAGTCTAATTATTCAAACAAAATCAAGGTTGTTAAGCACGCTAGAACTGGTATGGTGAATAATTGGAATATATGCATTAAGGAGTCTAAAGGTGAATATATAAAATTCCTTCATCAAGATGATCAACTCACGCCTAATTGCGTAGAAAAGCTTATGGAAGTTGCTATGGAAGATGAAGCCATAGGATTGGTTTTCTCTAAACGCGGTCTAATCATGGAATCGCAGCATTGTTTGACGGATGCCGCGCTCTTGGAGGCTCAAAATATTCACAAAAATTGGTCTAACCTGAAAAGAATAAATGAAGGAGTATCATTACTGACTGATCCTTTGTTACTTTTAAATCCAATTAGTCAAAGAATTGGAGAGCCAACGACTGTTCTGATAAAAAAATCAGTCTTTGATAGAGTAGGGTATTTTGACTCTCTACTACAGCAAGCCGTAGACATAGAAATGTGGCTAAGAATTGCATCTTGCTATAAAATTGGCTATGTTGACTTATGTCTATCATACTGGCGAATTCACTCAGGTCAAGCAACTCATGCAAATGTTCAAAACCTTTCGCTAATGCTGAATGAACAACTTAGAATTTACGACTCTATTGTATTTAACCCAGATTATCCTCATGAACTTCGCCTGGTCGCAAAATCTAAATTAAGGGATATCATCCGAATTTACAAAGAAAATTCGTATCTTTATTACTTTCAAATTAAAGGAACTATCTGTCATTGACTAAGTTTCAATAAAATTTGAATCTCCAAAAACTATGAAGCCCGATTCACACCCAAAATGCAGCCCTAGCATTTCTATTATCACCTCTCTCTATCGCGCTGCTACTTTCTTAGGGGGGTTTCTGGAGTCAATTAAGCAGCAGACAATTTTAAAGTATTCTGAAGTTGTCTTAATTGATAGTAGCTCACCCGATGAGGAAAAGCAGGTTCTGAACCGATTCCTGTCAGAAAATCCTATATTACTCGATAATTTAATTTATGTGCGCACAAAAAAACGTGAAACAATCTATCGTGCTTGGAATCGTGCTGTAACAATTTCTAGGGGAAAATACCTGATTAATGCAAATGTTGACGATCGGCTCCGACCAGATGCGATCGAGGTAATGGCCCGCTATCTTGATGAGCATCCTGATGTCGCAATGGTTTATCCCTATCAGTTGATTACGGATATTCCTAACGAAACCTTTGAAACAACACAAGCCAATCGCGTCTTTAACTGGACAACTTTTAATCCTGAATGGTTAGCCCAGGGCTATAACCTTGGATCTCACCTGATGTGGCGAGCGTCTCTACACCAAAAGTATGGTTACTTCCGGCCAGATTTGAAGTCGGCTGGTGACTACGAGTTCGTTTTGCGAATTGCCAAAACCGAGAAGATTGTATGTATTCCTGAAGTTTTAGGACTGTACTACAACAATCAGCAGGGCTTGTCCATGAATATCGCGGCTGCTCTACCCGAAACGCGCCGTGTACAAGCAGAGTATGGCTTCCACTATAACGACGTACCCCTATATCAGACTCAGCTATCTAGTCATTGCCGTGCTCTTGTCATTACCAATCTCTATCCACCCCAAGAACTGGGGGGGTATGGTCGCTCGCTCGCGGATTTTGCTGCTGGGTTGCAATCCCGTGGTCACCACATATATGTTCTAACCAGCGATGCACCTTACCTGGGTTGCACACCAGATCGAGAAGATGGCATTGATCGCCGCTTGCAACTGTGGGGAACCTACGAAGGTCAAACCCAAGAGTTGCAGGATCCTAACCAAATCAATGCGATCGTGGCCCATAACGATCGCGTCCTGCGCGGGGTTTTGGCGCAAGTTCAACCCGATCTTTGCCTGGTTGGTAATATCTCATTCCTCGGCCCGGCGATTTTTGGGCCTTTGCTAGAACAACAAATTCCGACAATTCATCACCTGGGTTTTGCCCAGGTTCCTTACCCACCAACCCTTGCTCCCCAGCACCCGCTCTATCACTTGGCCACCGCTAGCGAGGCCGTGGCTCAGGCGGTGCGAGATTCAGGGTTAACGCAACTGGAAACGTCAACGATTTATCCCGGCGCTCTGGTACGGCAATTTAGCCGTCCCACGCTGCCCCAGCGGGACAAACTCCGGATTTTGTACGCTGGGTTAGTGATTCAAACCAAGGGGCCCCACACCCTGCTGGAAGCCCTGACCGTACTGCAACAGCAGCAGATGGACTTTGAATGCACGATCGCAGGTAATGCAATTCATGCGGATTATTTGGCGGCCCTGCGACAGTACCTGCAACAAACAGGGTTAGTCCATCGGGTGCGCCTGGTTGGCCATTTGGATCGATCGCAACTGGCTGACTGTTTTGCTCAGCACAATGTCTTTGTGTTCCCTTCGATTCAGCCGGAAGCTTTCGGGATTGTACAGGTTGAAGCAATGGCGGCCGGGCTAACGGTCTTGAGCACAGGGGTGGGCGGGGCTTCAGAGGTGATTGAATCCGGCGTGAGTGGCTTGTTATTCCCGGCTGGTGATGCGATCTCCCTGGCTCAGGCTCTGATCAGTTTGCCGCAGGATGCAGAACGTTGGGCGCGCCTGGCCGCCACAGGACAAGCAGCAGCCTTTGCCAAATTTGACATTGAGCGATCGATTGACCAACTCGAACTAAAATTCGAGGAGCTATTGCGCCGAAAAGCCGAACTCAGCAGCCCTATGGCCCTTTCCATTCCCACCTCCCCTGCCACCGATCCCTACACCCAGTGGCTGTGCGATCGCATCACAAACGTTGCGCGGGTGTATGGACTTGACCCCAACGATCAAAGCACGATTAACCTCCTGCGGGAGCTGCGCCGCCAGACTGCCGAGCTTTGGAAGGCTGCGCCAGCGGAGCAACTCCCAGATCTTTACCAAGGCTCTGTGGGCCAAGCCTATCGCGCCTTGCTGCACAGCGGCTTCCAATCCCAGCCCCTCACGGGTGAAGAAGCCAACTACCTTCAAGCTCTCACTAATCAAGTGAGTCAGTATACCGTTCAACATCCGGTTGGCTTGCAGGCGTTCTTGGGGGTGATGCTGTATCTCCCCGCTGGCAAGATGAAGGTTGATCAGGCCCCAGTGAAGCTTCCGGCTTGGCTGCTGTCGGATTATCAATCGGTTTTTGAGCCGCCTGGAACTGTAGAGCCGACCAGTGCTCCACAGCCGATCGCCCCGCCAACCTCAGCAACCGCGCCCCTTCATCAGGACATGACCTTCCTGAATCGGTTGTTAGGCTGTGCCAATCTTTACTACATCGACCCCGAAGAAACCTCGATCGCGGAAGAACTGCGGCTCATCCGTCAGCAGGTGGGGCAAATCTGGGCCCAAACGCCCCTTGAGCAACTGGAGTCTCTTTACAAGAGTGAATTTGGTCGCCGCTATTTGGCCCTGCTTGATAGTGGCTATCAAAACTATCCCTTGCGCCCCGAAGAGGAGTCCGTTGTTCAGGAGTTGACGGGGTTGATCAGTCAGGGAATCGATCGCTACCCGGGGCTGAATGCGCTGTTGGCCATCATGATGTATCTGCCACCGGGCAAAATGCAGGTACGGGACGCAGCTAATCGCTTACCGGCTTGGTTGCTGCCGGACTATCAGCGGATTTTTGAAGCGGATCAAGCGACAACTGCTCCCTTAGTGCCGTCCCCGCAACCAACCGTCCCCACGGCCGCCCCGACTGCTGCTGCTCCACCCGCCGTGAGCCAGCCCCCCAATTTGGCGGAGGACATGGTGTTTCTGAACCGCTTCTTGGGCTGCTCCAATCTCTACGAAATCGACCCGGAAGATGGGGAAACGGTGGCGGAACTGCGCCAATTGCGACAACGGGTGGCTGAGTTTTGGCTGACGGTTCCCCCATCTCAACTGGAGGCTGTGTTCAACAGTGAACTGGGCCGCCGTTATGGCATGTACCTGAAATCAGGATTCCAACGGGAGCCGTTGACGGATGGGGAGCGGGAACTGCTGGTGAAGCTGGCAGAAACAGCAGCGCGCGGTTTTGAGCAGCCCGGTGGTTTGAATGCGTTCTTGGGCGCAATGATGTACTACGCGCCGGGACAAATGCAGGTGAAGGATGCGGCAACCCGTTTGCCCGGTTGGCTGTTCCCGCTGTACGCGGCGGTGTTTGAGTCCGAGGCTCAAAAAAAAATGACTTCCTAGGGAACGCTGAGGCTGGCAGTCCTCAATTGCCTGAGTTAACGGAGGTAGCTGGCTCCGAATCGGGGGCCAACGATCGGGCAGAGTCTGCTACACCGTCAGCCCCAGACCCCAATGCTGGGCTAATGAATGCTGAGGGTCGGTTTTGCCACTGGCGCGATCGCCCCTGGGACTCAGTGCGCCCCATCCAAACCTCCTTCCTGACGGGTAGCGACGCGGTGGCGATCGAGATGGCCGCTCGCAGCTACAGCTATCGGGGCATTCAGACCATCAAAAATCCTTTTGATTGGGCGCTCTATTCCCTGCTGCTCTGGGAACTGAAGCCGCGCACCATTTTTGAAATTGGCTCCTTTGCCGGGGGAAGCGCTCTCTGGTTGGGAGATCACCTGAATAATTTTGGAATTGATGGGCATATCTACTCGATCGACATCAACCCGGTGACCGATGTGAGCCATCCAAAGGTGACCTTTTTGGCAGGGGATGGTCGAGACTTGGGGCAAACCCTTTCGCCAGACTGGTTGGCCAGCCTACCGCGCCCTTGGTTAGTGATTGAGGATGCGGATCACTCCTACGGAACAACTATTGCGGTGTTGGAGTTTTTCCACGGCTGGCTGGAGCAGGGTGATTATGTGATTGTGGAAGATAGCCTCAGTGCCGGGAAACCACTGCAAGCCTTGGAAGAATTCTTGATGGTTTGCGGGGATGAATATGAGATTGACACCTATTTCTGTGACTTCTATGAACGGAATATGACCTGGTGTCTCAACGGTTTCCTCCGCAAACGGACGACCGCTGGGGCGATCGCCCCTTCATTCCCGTCGCGCGAACTGGGAGAGCCGGGATTGCCAGAATGGGACGAGTTTTGGTTGAACTGGATAGATAGCTGCTTGGATCTTTACGAGCGATCGCCTGAACATTGGGGGGCCTTGGCAGAACTCAGTAATGCTCGCTCTCGCTATGCCCATTACTGGAAGGAAGCGCCGATCGAAGACTTGCCGGTGATCTGGCAAAGCACCAGCGGACAAATTTATCAGCGGCTGGTGGCGAGTCGGTTTGGACAGCGGCCCATCCTGCCAACCGATCTCGATTTTCTGCTGACTTTTGTGGAATATTGCAGTGGTTTGCCGGAACCCGAATCGGCCATCCGGACGGCATTGGTGGCCATCGCCTATCCAATTCCAGCGGTTGATCGCTCAGTTTGGGAGCGAATCTATCCTCAGTTACCTGATTGGTTGGCTCCAGCGGTAACCGCCGCTTTGGAAGCATGGCAGCGGCGTTAACGGCTGGATGAATGGCCGTTGATTCGCCCGCATGGTGGTGAACCCTGAAGATCTTTGGGTGCAGGTGGAAGCGGTGATTCGACTGCTAGATCAATTGCTAGATCAATTCGGGGCCCTGCTCCGTTGATCTGGGTTGGAACCGCTCCAGAAAACCGTTATTCTCGACTCGATCGCCCCCCAAACCCTCAACCAGCCCGCAACTCCGATGGCCGACAATTCCCCGCCGCGTACCTACCACCAATGGTCGATCGCGAACCGGCCCACCGCCGCCGACCTCGATCGCATGGCCACCACGGCGCGGCAAGGATTCCGCTACCGGCCGACCATCAGCATTGTGATGCCCACCTACAACACACCGGAGCAACTGCTGATTGAGGCGATCAAGTCGGTGTTGGCCCAGGTCTATCCCGATTGGGAATTGTGTATTGCGGACGATTGCTCCACCGCGCCCCACATACGGCCGCTGCTTGAGCAATATCAACAGCGCGATCCGCGAATTAAAGTCGCCTTCCGCCCTGAAAACGGTCATATTTCCCGTGCTTCCAACTCCGCCCTGGAGATTGCAACGGGTGAATATGTTGCCCTGCTGGATCATGACGATCTGCTTACGCCGGATGCCCTGTTTGAAGTGGCCTCGCTGCTGCAACTGCATCCCGATGCGGACATGATCTACACCGACGAAGACAAAATCGATGAAAAGGGGATTTTGTCGGAACCGACCTGTAAGCCAGCCTGGTGTCCCGACTCGTTTTTGACGCGGATGTATATCTGCCACTTGACCGTTTACCGGCGATCGATTTTGACCCAGGTGAGTGGATTTCGGGCAGGGTTTGAGGGCAGCCAAGACTATGACTTAGCCCTGCGCTTTACGGAGCAGACCGATCGGGTCTATCACATTCCCCGGGTGCTCTATCACTGGCGGATTCACTCCGGATCGGCGGCGGGTTCCACCGAAGCCAAGCCCTATGCCTATGAGGCGGCGAAAAAGGCCTTGCGGGAGGCGATCGAGCGGCGCGGGGAACCGGGGCAAGTGGAAACCATCGCCAAACGACCGGGCCACTACCGAATGCGCTACCAAATCGCCGAGCGCAAATTGGTTTCCCTGCTGATTTTTGTGGGCGATCGCCCCGCCGACCTCGATCGCTGCCTGAACGGAATTGTTCGCCACACGGACTATGGCCCCTATGAGGTGCTGGCCGTGTTGGGAACCACCCAACCGGAGCCGGGCCTTTTGCAGGTGTTGCAACGGTGGCAAACCCAGTTGGGAACCGATCGACTGCGGGTTGTGCTCTGTGAGGATTTCAATTGGGCTGCTGCTGCCAATCACGCGGCGCAACAGGCCCGGGGCGATTATCTGGTGTTTTGGGAAGATGGCATGGAGCCGATGGGAACCGCTTGGTTAACTCGTCTGGTGGAACAGGTTCAGCGATCGCGCATTGGTGTAGCTGGCCCCATGGTGCTGGATCCAGAGCAGCAAATTGAACAGGCGGGCCTGACCTTGGGCCTCAATCCCGAGGGGCTTTGTCTCTATCAGGGTTTGGATACCAAGGTCTCTAACTACGCCAACTTAGCCCATACGGACTTGGCCAATAATGTTTCGGCCTTGCGCTGGACGGGGATGTGTTGCCGCCGATCAACCTGGGCGCGGGTGGGTGGTGTGGATCCGCGTTTGGGCATTTTTGCGGCGGATTTGGATTTCTGTTTGAAGTTGCGATCGGCCGGCTATCGCCATATCTTTGTGCCCGAATCGCGCCTGCGCCAGCACCACCCCCTAGCTTGGCAACATCAGCTCACGGATCCGGAAACCCAGCGCCAGGATGCATTGCGGGTTTTGGAAACCAAGTGGGATCTCCAGTTGCGCTATGACCTTTGCTATAGTCCCGCCCTGGCCGGGTTGCTCGATCGCCCGGGATTTCGCCGGGACTACGAACGGTTGCAAGCCCAAACCATCCATAGCCAACAGCCCCTCGTCACGATCGCCATTCCCACCTATAACGGACGGCACTATGTTGATGAAGCCCTGGCCAGTGCGCTCCAGCAGAGCTATCCCCACTTGGAAGTGTTTGTCAGTGACGATGGTTCTACCGATGGGACGATCGAGCAACTTCAAGCCGCAGCGGCTCAGGATCCCCAACGAATTCAACTGGTGGCGGGGCCGCAGGCGGGCATGGTGGCCAACTGGAACCACTGTGCGGAATTTGCGCGGGGCAAATATCTGAAGTTTTTGCACCAGGATGATTTGCTCGATCGCGACTGTCTGAAGGCCATGGTGGCCTTGGCGGAAAGCGATCCGGAAATTGCCCTGGTGTTTGCCCCCCGGCGCTTGTTGCTGGATCCGTCGGCGGCCCAGGATCCCGCTTCCCAACGGTTGGCGGCCGGCAGTGAAAACTTGCACCATGGTTGGTCGCACTTGCAGGCGGTGCAACCGGGGGTAGACCTACTGCGAGATCCGCGCTTGCTGCTGGCTCCCACGGATCCGACCAAGCTGGACAAGCTGAAAAAGCTGTTTCAGGATCCGGTGGATCCCGTGGAAAAGGTGGGGCAAATCAACAAAATTGGCGAACCGAGCGCGGTGTTGGTGCGTACCGATGCCCTGTTGGCCGTGGGTGGTTTTGATCCGGCCCTGAAGCAATTGGTGGATTTGGATCTTTGGTTGCGGCTGTTGGCCAAGTACAAGGTGGGCTTTATTGCGCGTCCCCTGTCCAGTCGGCGGATCCATGCCCAGCAGGTGACCCAGCTCAATTCGGCGGAGAAAGAGTTGGAAACCGATGCTCGCCGGTTTTATCACAAACTGGTGGCGGCTCCCTGGTTTGATCAGCTCCATTCCCGATCGCAACAAATTGCTCAGGCAATGACCAAGCATATGGATCGGCTGCTGAAATCCGAGCGGCCGCGCCTGGCTCCAGTTCCGGCGGGAACGGAGCGGCCCCTGTGGTCGGTGATGTTGCCGGTTTATAACCCCGATCCGCAGCAATTGGCCTTGGCGCTGCAAAGTGTGTTGGATCAGGCCCTGCCGGCCGATCGAATGCAGATCGAGGTGTTGGATGATGCGTCCGATCGGGTGGATGTGCGGGCGATCGTGCAGCGGGTGGCGGGCGATCGGGTGCTGTATACCCGTCAGCCAAAAAATCGAGGACTGCTAGGCAATTGGCAGGATTGTTTGAGTCGATCGTCTGGCCAGTGGGTGTTGTTGTTGCACCAGGATGATGGGTTGCTGCCGGGATTTGTGGAGCGGATGACCCGGGCGATCGAGCAGGCGGGCGATCGGGTGGGCATGGTGCTCTGTCGGCATCACCACATCGATCACCAGGGGCGAATTGTTTGGACTTCTGAACTGGAGCGGGAAACGGCCGGGCCCGTGAGTGATTGGGTTGATCGGATTGCCCAGCGCCAACGGGTGCAATTTTCCGCCATGGTGGTGCGCCGCGCGGCCTATGAGGAATTGGGAGGGTTTGACCCGGCGGCGGCTTCGGCGGCCGATTGGGAAATGTGGCAGCGCCTAGCCAGTCGCTGGGGTCTGTGGTTTGAGCCAGAACCCTTGGCGGTGTTTCGGCGGCATGACGGTTCCACCACCTCCAAACTCACCCGCACTGGGGCCAACATTGCCGACACTCGCCGCGCCATTGACCTGGCCCGAGCCTATCTCCCCACTGATCGGCGCGATCGCCTGGCTCGCCGTGCCTTGCAGTACTATGCCCAATACGCGATCGGGGTGGCCCAAGACAGCCTGAAGCGGGCCGACTGGGAAACGGCGATCGCGCAACTGCGGGAAGCGCTCCGTTGTGAGGACTCGATCGAAACCCGATCGGCCGTCATTGACTGTCTGTTGCAAACGGCTCCCGCGGCCCCGGACTCAACCGTTTCGGTGGATCCGGCCCCGATCGCCCCCTTGGTCACAACCACCACAACTGCCACAACCGAGGAGACCCAAGCCCTAGTTCGGGACATTACCCCTCTGGCTTCCATGGTGGTGCTGTTTGTGCCCTTGGTGAACGAGGTGAAACAGGCCGTGGCCGCCTATCGTCAGCATTCCACCGATCCCAAGGTGATTGAACGGTTGCGGAATGCCCGTCGCCAATTGGCGGAACAATGGTTGCGAATTCCGTTCGATCGCCTTGATGAGGCCTACCTGGCCCGATTGGGTCAAGCGAACAAGGCCCTGGTGGAAACAGACTTGCGCTACGAACCCTGGACCGCTGACGAGCGATCGTTCATTGAACCCCTGATCAGCAGCCTCCAGGGGGGCATCAAAACCCTGAGCCAGCTTCGCAACTTCATCATCCTGATGATGTATTGCCGGGCTTATCAACTGCCCTTGGAATATGGCGCGATTTACTTGCCCCAATGGTTCCTAGAGGCCTATGCCCTCTACATGCAGGAAGCCCCCCTCTATTTCCAAGAGGTGGGCGATGCCGATCGCTTTGCCCAACACATCACCCGTTGGACTAACCAGGTCTATCGCACCAACGAAACGCGCCCTGAAGATGAGGTTTCCCAAAAACTGGCCCGCTGGCTGGCCTATCGCGGCACTTTCACACCTCTGTATTTCACCGCCGACAGCCCAACGGATATCTATCGCAAGCGAGCGTTCCTGATTGCAAAAACCCTGAAGGATCAGGGCGAAGTGGTCGATTATCGGTTTGGGCCCAGGGATCCCCAGCGGCAAAAGCTGCGGGTGGGGATTTTGAAGGATCACTTCACGCCCCAAACGGAAACCTTCACCACCCTGCCCGCCTTTGAATATTTAGATCGATCGCGCTTTGAGATCATTCTCTATAGCGTCTTTGCCACCGGTCATCCCCTAGAGCAATATTGCGCCAGCCGCGCCGATCAGTTTGTGCATTTGCAAGGAAGCTTGGCCCAACAGACGGCCCGGATGCGGGCCGATGACCTGGATTTGCTGCTGATTGGCACGAACGTCACCATGGTGACCAATCCGATCACGGTGTTGGCGGTGCAGCGCCTGGCCCGAGTGCAGGTGATGTCCACCTCAGCACCGGTCACCACGGGAATGACCCATGTGGATGCCTATATTTCCGGGTCGCTGACGGAGACCACCGATGCCCAAACCCGCTACACGGAAAAGCTGTTGGCGCTTGAGGGGCCGGCCCATGCCTTTAACTATGATGTGTTGCCCCAAACGGCGACGATTCAACCCTCGCGGGCTTCCTGGGGAGCTACGGATCAAACCACGGTTTATATGTCCGGGGCCAATTTCAACAAAATTGTGCCGGAGTTGCGATCGGTGTGGGTGAAACTGCTGGCACAGGTGGCGGATTCGGTGCTGGTGCTCTATCCGTTCAATCCCAATTGGGGGCAAAATTATCCCGCGCAACCGTTCATCGATCGGTTCCGATCGGACTTGGCCGCCGTGGGTGTGGATCCGCAGCGCCTAGTGATTTTGAATCCCTTGCCCACCATGGCCGACATTCGCGAGTGCCTGAAGCTGGGGGATGTTTATTTGGATTCGTTCCCCTTTGCGGGGGTGAATTCCACGATCGATCCGTTGCTGGTGGGAATGCCGCCCGTGGTGGTGGAAGGGGTGGCGTTCCGATCGCGGATGGCCTCGGCCCTGTTGCAATCGCTGCGAATTCCGGAGCTGATTGCGGCCGATGAGGCGGACTATCTGCAATTGGCGGTGCGGTTGGCTAAAAACCGCGACTGGCGGCAGGCCTTGAGCGATCGCATCCGGCGGGCCATGGCGGCCAACCCGGTTTTCTTTGACAGTCGCCGCTATTCAACACTGATGGGGCTAGCCTTTGAGCAACTGTTTGCCGCTTGGCAACGGGGCGAGCTAGGGGCCCGCTAGGAGATTTGGAAACGGCGATCGCAACCCTGGACTCACAACTGCTCTTGAACCCAGATTCTTGAGCGCCCTTCGTCAATCAACATTCGGGAGCACCTCGTGAAACTGGCTTTTATCATTGACCCGATCGAACGACTGGATCCGACCCACGACACCAGCGTTGCCCTGATGGAAACGGCCCAACTGGCGGGCCACCAGGTTTTCATTACCCAAGCCACGGATCTGAGTGTGCGGGATTCCCAGGCCTGGGCCAAGCTGTTGCCGGTCACCTTGGCCCCCGTGACCCTGGGCGAAGGACGCTGGTTAGCCGTTGAGGACTGGTTCAGCTTGGGTGAAGCGCTGTGGCAGCCTCTGGAGGCCATGGATGCGGTTTTTATGCGCACCGATCCGCCCGTGACCGTGCCCTATCTTTACGCCACCTATCTGCTGGATTATGTCAATCCGGCTAAAACCCTGGTCATTAACCGCCCCAGCGGGATTCGGGCTGCCAATGAGAAAATGTATGCCCTGCAATTCACTTCGGTAATTCCCGAAACGATCGTCACCAGCGATCGGGAAATCATTCGGGCGTTTGTGGAGCGGCGGGGCGCGGCGGTGTTGAAACCCCTGGGCGGCAAAGCGGGCGAGGGCATTTTGTTCCTGGAGCCGGGCGATCGCAACTTCAATTCGCTAGTGGAAATCAGCACCCAGCGGGGTCAATTACCGGTGATGGTGCAGCAGTTTTTGCCGGAAGCCAAGGCCGGCGATAAACGGGTGATTTTGTTGAATGGCGAGCCGATCGGGGCGGTGAATCGGGTTCCCACCGGCAGTGAGTTTCGCGGCAACATGGCCGTGGGCGGGGCGGCCGTGAAGGTGGCCGTGACCGATCGCGATCGGGAAATTGCGGCCGCCTTGGCCCCCACCCTCCAGCGCGACGGGTTGATCTTTGTGGGCATTGACGTAATCGGCGGCTACTTAACTGAAGTGAACGTCACCAGCCCCACGGGAATGCGCGAGATTGATCGGCTCGACGGGGTGCGTTTGGGCGATCGGGTTTTGGATTGGTTAGCCCAAAATTCCCCGACCCAGTAAGGCCGCATCGGCCCAACCCCTAGCGAATTAGGGATGCTGGCAGCGATCCCAGCCTTCCAACACCATCAAGCTCTTCACGGCTTCCGCTGTGGCCACCTCCGCGTGGCCCAGCCATTGAAGCCACTGTTGCCGGCCCAGGTTCGGATCGCTCAATTGACGGAGGGTACGTCGATCCCAACGGAAACTTTGCCACCGATCGCCGGGTTCAGGAACCCAACCATCTAAGTCGGAACAGCGCTGAATTTGGCCGCTGACGGGGCCGAGGAGGGAAACATGGTAGGACATGACCAAGAGCAGTGCGGAACTCACACTGGCGAAACAGCTCCCCGAGGCCCGCTTGGGGCCGCGAGGGTGGCCTCGCCTTCGCGCGATCGGGGCCACATCCTCATGCTGCCATGGGTTTCAGGAATCGCCCGCCCTGATCATGACGCTTCCGGTGATCCCGGCCATAACTTCAGATTGGCTTTAGATTTTTGGCTCTAGATTTTGTGAATGGCAGCGGCCCCAACGGACAGTTGCTGAACTCAAGCGGGAAATTAAAATTCCTGATTCTGAGCACTTGATCCTTGACCGGATCCTTGGCCCAATTGAGCCTTCGCTTTCTGCCAAAGGGCTTCCAAGGTTTCAAGGCTGTACTGTTCCAAGGGGCGATCGCTCAGGGCCTCCATCATTCGCAACCGCTGCACAAATCGCTGATTGGTTCCATGGAGCGCCGCCGAGGGGTCAATGCCCTGCCAGCGTGCCAATTGCACTACCGTGAACAGCAAATCGCCCAATTCCGAGGCCTGGTGTTCCGGGTCGCCTTGGGCGATCGCCCCTTGCAGCTCCGCTAACTCCTCGTGAAATTTCTCCCAAACCCCCTCCAGGCTGTCCCACTCGAAGCCCGCCTCCGCTGCCTTTTCCGACATCTTCAGGGCTGCCATCAAGGGCGGCAAGCGGTTGACATAGCGATCGAGTTTGGCGCTGAGGGGGGGCGGTTGGTCGATCGGCTCCCCCTTTTCCGCAGCCTTAATCTGTTCCCATTGACGATGCACCGCCGCCGCATCGGTGGCCTCAGCCTCGCCAAATACGTGGGGATGACGACGCACCAACTTATCGGCAATGCCGTTGGCCACCTGCCCCAAATCAAAATCCCCCGCCTCACTGGCCAGTTGCGCTTGCAACACCACCTGAAGCAATAAATCGCCCAATTCCTCCACCGTTTCCGCGCGATCGCCACTGCGAATTGCGGTCACGGTTTCGTAAGCTTCTTCCAGGATGTAAGGCACGAGGCTTTCGGGCGTTTGTGCCAAATCCCAAGGACAGCCCCGCACCGGATCGCGCAACTGGGCCACCACATCGATCAAACGTTGCAAGGCTGTCAGGATTTCAGACGGGCGATCGAGCGAAGACATAGGCAACCATGCATCTGCTATGCATCGAGGAGAAAACCACTGCCAATCCTAACGGTTACCGCCCCGAAAAATTGCTGGCCGATACACCAATCCTGGGGAAGTCATCCTGTGCTAAGACCTAAACACCGGGTCTTGAGCATGTATTAAACAGGTGTTAAACATGCACGGAAATGTGCATTGAATGTGGATTCAATTGAATTTTTCCATTGGAGGTTTTATGGCTCTTGTTTGGTCTGCAAAACGCTGGGCGATCGGTCTCAGTACCCTGACGTTAACGATCACCAGTTCGATCGGCCTAACCATTGAAACTGCCCAAGGAACTACACCCTATGGCCCCGCCGTGGAGCATCCTCAAAATGCGGGTTACCAAGCAGAACAGCGCGGAGATTTTGATACTGCAATCATGAACTATCGTCGGTCTTTAAATGCGGCGGCTGGGTTGTCTGATCCCGTCTTACGCGATTGTGGCGTGGCCGGTGCAGAAGCCAGGTTGCGAGGGGCCGAAGCCGCCAAGATCTATATTCAGCAACATGGGCGTTCTTCCGATCGGTTGAGCCAAGCTCGTGAACGCTCACAAGCCGCATTTCAGAATTATTGGAATGAATTTGATCAACGCCGTCCAGATTTAGTGAATGGCTGTCCCTAAATCTTGATCATGGCAATTCGTCGTAGCAATCTATTGTGGTGACACCCAGTGGGCAGCGATCGGAAAGGGCGGCGATCGCTGACAGGCTAGGTGTCACCACAAATGCTTTGACTAACACGACTGTTCGTCTCTAGATGCAGCCCTTAAATTCATACCCTATCCTGGACTGCCCTATCCTGGATTGCCCTCTGGGTTACTCGTTGCATCACTGCTCATGTCCGGCCCCTTCTTTTGGGATTCAGCATCGCCAGAGTTTTGCAACTGTTTCAAATGAATTTTATTCACCTGAATAATAAAACTTTCAACAGCTTCTTGCAGCTTGATGCGACGTTCCCGAGGCGGTAAATCGCTAAAGCGATAGGCATTCGTTACCCCAAGAATGAACTTCTCTAGCTCGGCTTCCAAAAACTCAACAGCCGTATTGGCAGCCACAGCGTTTTCCTGAAAAGGAAAAGACGTGGAAATACTTGTGACGATCGATGCAACAGCCGGGAACAGCACCGGTAACCACTTGAGCCAAGGAAGGCCAGTTTCTGTTTTATCTAGCAGCACCAAAATCGGTGTCACGCCCGACAACACAATGGTCGCTACCTGAAAGACATAATAAATAATTTGAGACTGACTCCGCATGAGCCGATAGTCAGCAATCAAGTCCTCGCAATATTGAATTGCACGACTGCGCAACAAGTTGATTGATGCATCATCAACATCTTCATTGTCTGGATTAAACTGCCCGTAGAGAGATCCCTTAAAACTACTCTCCCGTTCGCGGGCCGCTTGGCGAACTGCCTTGCCAACACTTCGGTTCACCAACAAAAGAAAAACAATGAGACCTGTTGCTGCAAAGCTGGCTGGCAACATATTGGAGTGTGTAATTCCCCAAAGGTTGAAGCCCACAATGCCAACAGCACTGGTGATTAATAGGGATTGAATGGTGTCAAGAATCAGATAGACTTTGCGATCGCTTTGCGTTAACTCAGCAGTATTCATGGCTCAAAACTCCAGAGCTAGATTCTTGTGTCCGAATGACAATGCATTTGGATTTGGGGCAATGGCTTCCGAGGTAATGATCAGGCTTAAAACCCAAATAACAGCAATAATTTGCAGTGGGTTTTGAATTGACTCCATCTAATCGACTGCCACAAATTAAATGCAATTTACTGATTGGGATTGGTAAGTGATAACCAACCCATCCTAACCAACCGATGGCGACTGGCTAAGGTTAACCAGCTCAATTCATTTACCTGACTTCAACAGCCAAGAAACTGAGTAATATAGTCCCTGGCTAAAAGGGCACTAGCTGCCCCGGCGGCTACGCAACAATGGGGCGCAAATTCCCCTGTTTCTTGAAAAGGTTGCGGATCGGTAATATCCCGCGAGCTTTCTTGAATGGTTGAGTTAGGGGTATATTCATGCTGAGAAAATTTGAGAGATGATCCATGGCGCTCAAACCACGTGCGATCGCGAATCCAAAGCAGCGCTAAAAACTCAGGACGTAGACAAAGCAAATCCATCGCGACCCCTGTGATCAGCAAAGTTGCTCCCCCACTGACCAATAGGGCTTGGAGATCAGCAATTTCAGGATATAAATTGGCTGTCTGTGCTCCCTCTTCATGGTCAAATAATTCCTCTGCAACTTCTCGTAAGATCGTTGCTTCCAAGTTATAAGATTGCTGATCAAAAGGGTCAACACCCGTTGGCTGAAAGATCATCGACGGAACAATATGATACTGACCTGCTCCCTCAGCAACCTGTGCGGATCGCTGATGCAGAAAGTATCGATATTTATCCTTGGAATCTGTCTCAGAACTGGCATTTACAACAAAGCAACAGGAAATGGCGATCGCGGCACTGCGGTTGTGTCCTGTCCAGGCATCTTGCAGCGCCTCCTGCCCTCGGCGATCGCCATGAAGTTTCTGTCGTAAGGGCAAGGCTTGATAGCAGTCTTGGGGGGAAGCATCGAGCGGTAAAGTAGCGATCGCCTGCTCCAATTCAGCTTCCAAAATGGTGCAAGTATTGACAGTATCAAAGTACGATCCCACGGTGCAGTGGAGGCGATCGCCCGCTAGAAAATCTTCAGCATCAGAAGCAGGCTTAAATCGATCCATAAAATCCAATGCATAGGTTTTTCCATTCCATAAATGCTTCCTTGTGCGTTGCATTTTCTCCAGTAACCAGCTACTGCTTGGAAATTGACCTGTTTCAAGCTTTAAGTTGCCCAAAACCTGCCTTGGACTTCGTGGTTTTTCAACCCAAGAGCATAGATTGATTGGATAAACTAAGCCTGTCCCACTGCGAAATAGGGACTCTTCACCATAAAGCCATGCCAAAAAGTTGATGGTCATTGCTTGGCGGGACAAGGGTGAAGTAGAACAAGAGCTAGAAATCATTGCAATGAAAAACCGCCGAAGAGGATTAACTGAAAAGACTAAGGACTAGGACTTACTTGGCAATCCAAAATCAGGTGTGAAGAATTAATGCTATAGGATCCTGATTGATAGTCTCCCCAGGTTTTCACGATCTGAAAATGATTAGCTTGCAAGAGTGTCATAATCTCTTGCGGCCAAAAAATTCGGAGATCTAAATCTTCTTCAGCAAACTGAACGCCATTGCGATAAAACATCAATGTCATTGTATGAATCTGGCTCCAGGCATGATATTGCCTCCGCCGTTTAATGGTCACCAAAGAGCCATCCTGAGGATCTTGAAACTGAGAATAAGGATCAATTCGATCCGGATTTTGCAGAATGTCGAAAATATAGTAGGGATTTTTGAAATCTACGATGAAATGACCGCCAGGAGCTAGATGCTGACGAACCCGACTTAAGCACTGCCGCACATCATCAAGACTATGCAAGTGGGTAAATGTGTCATAGGGAAAAATGATGAGAGAGAACTGAGTCTGAAGATCAAAATCACGAACGTCTCCTTGAACCCAATGGGCTTTTTGGGATTTAGTACGAGCCGCATTGAGCATGGATTCTGAAATGTCGATGCCGGTGCAAAGAAAGCCTCCTTCTGCCAAATCAGCGGTAACCCTTCCAGTTCCGCAAGCCAGTTCCAAAATAGGACTGCCGTGAACTTGGGCGATCGATTGCCAAAATCCAATGTCTTGAGATTGAACTGAGTGTCGATAGGATCCCTGAAAAATTAAGTCGTAAAAGCAACCGTTATAAAATAAATTTTGGTTGTCTTGATTCGTTGATTCTGAATGGCTCATAATAGCAATTCTCCTTGAATTTGAAGCTAAAAATGTCGCGTAAAGCTACTACGATTCGCCAGAAATTTCTGGTGTCTCTAGTGCCAAATCTTGACTAGTAGATGTATTTGATGGATTGGGAATTAGATTGGGACTATTGTTTTTGCTTCCTGTTGCTCCAGTGCCTGTTTTGGCTAGATAAATTCCGAGGGTAATTAGAAAGAAACCCAAAATATTAAGAGGATCAAGAAATTCACCAAACCACAACCAAGCTATGGCAGCAACAGGGGCTGGCTCTAGCAACAAAACAATGGTGACAAATGTAGAAGAGAAATGCTTGAGGCTATAAACAATTAGTCCATGGCCAGTGACTTCACTAATTAATGCGAGTCCAATGACTGCAATCCAACCCATGGTGCTAATGGGAAAGATGGTGCTATCGATCGCCCAAACAATCGGTGTTGCCAAGAGCAAACCAATGGCACAGCGCCATACTAGAATTTTTGAGGTTGAAAGGTGCTGACGCAGTTTTTCAACGAGCAGGAAACTGGCCGCGTAAAAGACCGAGGAGAGCAAGGCTGCCCCATCTCCAAGCAAGGCGCTAGTGCCAAAAAGAGCTTCTTTGGGTTGAATCCAGTCACCGATCGCGAGGGTGATTGCCCCAATGACCGCGATCGCCAACCCACTCAAAAACCGTCGATCGAACCGTTGTCCCAAAAAAAGCCAACCCCCAAGGGCCGTGAACAGGGGAGGCATATTCGCCAACATTGCTCCATTGGCTGCGGTGGTGCTGGTGAGCGACCATGTCCACAAATAACGCCCCACAAGATGCACAAACCCCAGTGCCAACAACAGGTTGATGGTTGCCCAAGGTAGTTTTTGTTGTTGGTCTGTTACTTCTGCGGAAGAATAGTCGGCTGCTCCAGGATTTTGGGTAGTATGGCCACCTTCCGTTTTGCTTTCGGAAACTGCTGATGGAGGCTGTTCTCTTTGAAGCCAATTCAACCCCGTAAACGCCAGCGTTGCAATCCATAATCGATTAAAAACCGTTGCTTCTGCACTGATTTCTCTAATCGATAATTTAATGAAAATGGCTGTCGATGAGAGAGCGATTAGCCCCAAAATTAGCCACAAAAAAGCCAGTGATGAATGGCGATTGTTCTGATTTTGGGAATCAGACTCAGAAGTGGGTGGCTGGCTGATGGAATGATTGGTGGTTGTTTCCTCTTTTGGATTGTCTGAATCATCACTGGGAGATGCTTGGGCTTCAGGGGTCATAAGGTTAAGCCACGGTTTTCAGGTTTGGATATGCCTTGCAGAAAAATCACAGCAGAAATGACACCCGCTAGCTTCGAGGAAGCTTGAATGATAGTTACTAATCGACGACTGGCTTAGAGCAAGATTCAATCATAAAAGCTTCAAAGATCACCTCAAAGTGGGCCCGCTCCGGTGAAGCGCAAACAGGCCCTACCTGAACTGTAGGATCTTCGGGAAAATCCGCTAATCGTAATAGGGTGAATTGCTTCCCATTCAGGGAATAGAGAATTGCAATTGCCTCATCTTTTCGGCGCACTTCAAACCAAACACGCTCTGGCTGTCCAGGAAGTGGTGCAACAGACCAGTCCGAGCGATCGCGTGTTACGACTGCACTGGCGTATTGCACGCCTTCAACGTATTCGATTCCACACTTGAGCCAATGCGTTTCACTCGCGCGTACCATCAGTCCGGCTTGATCATAAAGATCTTGATATTGCCCTGTAAAACAAACGCGCGCCCGGAAGTTGCCGCTGATGGCGCAATGATAAAAATGCCCTGAATCTCGAATAAATCCGTAGTGAGTGGTTCGCCAAAAATCGGATTTCAAGCCTGTTTTAACCCAAAGTTGACCATTGTGATCGCTCCATTCGGCTGGGGGGTTATGCCACTGCATTGTTGACCAGAAATTAGCTTCCGAAAAGCTGTTGACCATGAGCTAACCTGTCAAGATTTTTGATTCAAGAGCCATCGCATTCTAATCCTGTTAATCCTAAACCAAGGCCATATCTTCTCGCTTGGATAAACCCTCATAAATTTGAATTAAAATATCATCCAGACTATATTTAAAGTCCCAATCGGGATAGTGATCCTTAAACTTCTGCACATCGCTGACCCACCAAATATGATCACCGAGGCGATTTTGCTCGCTGTAGCTCCAATTCATGGGCTTGCCCACAATTTCGCTGCTGCGGGTGATGGCCTCCATCATTGAGCAGTGGGAATAGCGGCTGCCGCCAGCGTTATACACTTCTCCACAGCGAGGATTTTGATAAAAATGCCAAAACATATTCACCAAATCATAGCTGTGAATATTATCGCGAACCTGTTTGGCCTGATAGCCGAAAACAGTGTAGTGACGACCGGTAATGGCACATTTCATGAGGTAGGCTAAAAAACCATGCAACTGGGTTCCAGAATGGTCGGGGCCAGTCAGACATCCCCCCCGAAAAATGCCTGTTTTTAAGCCATAGTAAATGCCATATTCTTGCACCATGATGTCAGCAGCAACCTTGGAAGCTCCGAAGATGGTGTGCACAGAGCGATCGATGCTCATGGTCTCGTCAATTCCGCGTTCAAAATAGGGATGAAACGGTTCTAGTTCCCATCGAGTTTCCAATTCCACTAATGGATAGTGATTAATGGCATCTCCATACACATTATTCGTAGAGGTGAAAATAAACACTGCTTCGGGGCAGTGCTGGCGGGTCATCTCTAAAAGATTGAGGGTTCCATTGGCATTCACTGCAAAATCGGTTAAAGGTTCCGTTGCGGCCCAATCATGGGATGGTTGAGCTGCTGCATGAATAATGATTTTGATGTCTGTGTTGTAGGTTTTGAAGATGCGTTCTAGGGCTGCTAAATCGCGAATGTCCTCGTTTTCATGAATGTAGTGGGCAACTTCGGCTTGCAGTCGATCGCGGTTCCAGGCGGTGGAAGCTTCCTCGCCAAAAAAGTAGCGACGTAAATCATTGTCAATGCCAACCACTTGTAAACCCCGATCGGCCAGGAAGCGCACAGCCGCAGAGCCAATTAAGCCGGATGCGCCAGTTACGATTGCAATATCCATAGTGTTCTGCTGAAATTTCTTGTTCAGGCAAAGGGAAGCTAAGCGGCAAGGGCAATCAAAACCCGAGCAGGTGGATGACTATTTAATTGGCGGCAAATTGACGGTCAAATTAACCTGGTGATCAACTCGCGATCGCTTTGCATTCAAGCTGCAATCAATGAACTGGTGATGAGCTAATGGGCAATCAGTACCAGCTCCGTTCACCGATTAATTTCAAGTCATTCGTGAGCATTTCATGATTGCTTGATCTAGTCATGATCGGCAGTGAATTTCTGATCCACTGCCGATCGAACGGATTGGTTAGGACACTTGCGCAAGGGTCAAAACATCAGCAACCGATCGCGCCGCTAACTGCACCCGATCAATGTCTTTCGCATCCATTTGGCTGTGAATGGGGAAGCATAGCAGCGAATTCCAAACCTGATTCGTGACGGGCAGGGGATAGCGTGCATAGCTCTTAGCCCGTGCCAGGGTATGAAGGGCGGGGTTGAAGTATGAGCGACATTCCACCCCTTCTTCCCTCAGGGCGGTAATGACGCGGCTCAGTTCCCCTTGCTTGGCAACCGGCATCAACACTCCCAGGTTTTGGAAATTGGAAATCACGCCCTCGGGAATTCGCTGGGGCATCAGGGCCCCGTGACAGGACTCCTGGAAGAAGGTGCGCAGTTGTTGGGCGTATTGGCGGCGTTGCTCAAGATTTTTGGGGAAGTGGCGCAGGACGTGGCGACCGGTGGCGGCCCGCAACTCATCCATTTTGGCGTTCATGCCCAAGCTCGATTCTGACAAGTTGTGATGGGCAATGCCGTGGTTACGCAACTGTCGCACTTGATTGAGCAAGTCCAAATCATGGCCAACCAGTGCGCCGCCCTCGATCGCTGGCAGCACCTTGGTTGCATGAAAGCTAAACATTTGCAGGCGCGGTTCTGCGGGAACCCGACGGCCATGGGTTTCAGTGCCAAATCCGTGGCAGTTGTCATAGATTAGCTCCGCCCCCGCCTGTTGACAAAGGGCAGCGATCGCCGGCAAGTCAGGCGTTACCCCGAACACATTCACCGGCACTACCACAGCAACATCCCGCTCCTGGTCAAGAATTTGCGCCAGGGCCGTGGGCGACATCGTAAAGGTTTCGGGATCGATGTCGCAGAAAATTGGCTCTAGACCCGCCGACTCGATCGAATTCAAAGTGGCAATGAAGGTATAGGACGGCAACACCGCCTTGCCTTTGCGCCCCAGCACTTGCATACCCAACGTCAGCGCATCCGCACCATTGCTCAAGACCACCACATCGGGCACGCCGAGATACTGGGCCAATTCCTTTTCAAAATTGTGCAAGTGGGGACCGCCGTTGGTGGCTTGCCCGGTGGCCAAAGATTGCTGGAAGGATTGGATGAGAACACTGTTGGGCGCAAAGTGCGGGCGCACCATGGGCACCACTGGAGGAGTATGGCTGGAACTGCGAGAGAACGCACCGCGACCGGCATCGGGGCTAAGCAGTCCCCAATAGTCGAGGGTTCGGCGCAACCCTTCCTCCATGTCAATTTTGGCTTTGAAGTTTAGGATCCGTTCCAGCTTGGACACATCAGGCACACGCACGGGAATTTCTTCAAATCCCTCGCCAAAAAATTGCTTTCCATCAATGTTTTCGGTTCCGGCTTTGTGGCCTGAGAGGCGAATCATAATTTCCGCCAATTCACGCATGGTAATTGGCTCAGGACGGCCAATATTAACGGCTGAGTGGTTATAGCTACAGTCGGGACTGAGTTCAAGGGCGAGTCTTGCGGTTGCTTCTGCCGCATCGTCGATATAACAAAGGGTGCGCACGGCTTGACCGCCATCCACCAACATCAAGGGCAAACCGTCGCGAATTCTGCCCAGAAACTTACTGATGACACGTCCTTTTCCCGGTGCATCAAGTTGGGGGCCATAGATATTAAAGTATCGAACGGCGGCGGCGGTCAGTCCCAAACGGCCCAGGGCATAGGCGTAGTGTTCCCCGGTGGTTTTGGAAATGGCATAGCTCCAGCGATGGTTTCGAGAAGTGCCATAGATGCGATCGCTATCTTCTTCCAGAATGCCGGTATTTAAGCCGTAGGTTTCGCTGCTGCTGGCAATTAAAACAGGGCGGTCATGTTTCAAGCAAGCCATTAAGACATTGCGCGTTCCCAAGATATTCACATCCAAAACATCGTGGGGCCGAGTGACATATTCATCCACACCAACAACGGCCGCGAGATGAATCACTCGATCGCAGCGAGCAATCCAATGATCCATGCAATCAGCATCGAGAATATCGCCCGCGACGTTCTCAATTCGATCATCAATATCGACTAGCCGACCGGGATCGTGGCGATCTAAACAAACCACTGACTTGCCCACACTCAGTAGATAGCGTGCGATCGCGCTGCCGACAAAACCAGCACCACCCGTAATTAAAACGTCAAAATCTGCCATTTCAATAGCCTCGCCAGCGAAAATTGCTGAACCAAATAGCGGGATTATTTCAGCTCAATAATCCCTTGATCGTTTTGAAATTCAACCAAACGGAAACCCGACTTAACTTAAGCCTTGGAAGATTTTTCGAAGTGACTAGTTCAAGAGAGACAGCCCAACAATGACTCTCATGGACGAAGCTTATTCGCTCAAGCAAGATGCTTGAGTCAAGACCTAGAAATTCCGACTGGAGGGGTGGAATGATCTTAGGTCTAATGCTGTTTAAAGGTCAGATTAACTCTAGGCTAAGACAATTTTGATCGCAAATAGAAAAAGCAGTGATTGTAATGAATCTTAATCTCTTGAATGGACTTAAAAATCGTGGCTCATCGATCAATTTAACGAGCAGATATCATTGGATACATGACCAAGGGGGTTGGGTGTTAAAAATCATACATTTGCCTTGGTTTTGAATAACTGAAGCTCAAGAATTTTGGTAAAAATTCTTCTGTTCAACTAAGGTGGATCGCTAACTAACTTCTTGAAGAAAAGTGTAGTTAATCTCCTAAGTCAGATCATCGCCAATGAGGGGTTTGACCCCCTCAGATTCTCGACCTTTCAACGTCAAAATCAAAGTTTTGTGAACCTGATCACCCATCCTAAGGCTCTATAACTGAAATTCTGTAAAAAATATTAAGTTCATCAATTGAAATTGTGTGCTTGAAGCGCTGTGCAAACTATGGAGAAAGAGTGGCAATGAGGGGATTGAAAAATAAAGGCAAAGGGGATTAGTCCTTTGCCTGCTGCGTATGCCGCTTGTGCTGTGGTGAATGTTGAGCCGGGGGGGTGAGGAGACGAGGTTGCTGGGCCTTGGGGTGGGGGTGATGGATTGGCGCGGGAGTTACAGGGTTGCGAGTTGGGGCCGCAACAGGGCGATCGCCCGGCCGCGATGGCTCAGTTCATGTTTTTGGGCGGCAGACATTTCGGCGTAGGTGAGACCCAACTCAGGCATCAGAAAAATGGGGTCGTAACCAAAACCCTGCTCTCCCCGGGGGGCTGTGGTAATTTCACCGGGACAGATGCCCTCAGCTTCGGCGGCCACTGTGCCATCGGGCCGCACGACCACCAACGCACAGACAAATTGGGCCCGGCGATCGGGCTGGTTGGCCAATTCGGTGAGGACGCGGTTGATTCGATCGGCATCGGTGACTCCATAGCGAGCGGAGTAGAGACCCGGTGCGCCATTGAGGGCATCGATCGCCAGGCCGGAATCATCGGCGATCGCCCATTCACCGGTTGCCAGGGCCACTTGGGTGGCTTTCAGGCGGGCATTTTCGAGGAAGGTTTGGCCCGTTTCTTCAATCTCTAGCTCCGGGGGCTTCAGGGCCAGTTCCCAGCCCAAATCATCCAAGTAGGCCTGTAGTTCTTTGAGTTTGCCGGAGTTTCCGGTGGCAACGACTAAACGGGGCATGGCGAAAAAAGAAATTTCAGAATGGACAGAACTTCCCAATTGTCCCGATCGGGGGTGGTTTGGCAAAGGGCAACCAACGGTAATGACCACCCAAAAAAATCACCCGGGGATCAGCCCGGGCGAACCAAGTCCAGCAGGTTTGGGTTAAATCAAGAGCGCACGGTTGGTTTTGGGTGGGTGCGCCCGTGGGAATTGGGCAGCAACCTTAGGCGGCGGCAGCTTCGGCCCATTGCCGGGCCCATTCCAGGATTTCATGCACCCGATCGAGCGTGACGGCTTCGCAATAGAGCCGCAGGACGGGTTCCGTGCCGCTGAAGCGCACCATTAACCAATCGCCACTGGTTAGGCGGAATTTATAGCCGTCGGTGGTTTGGCAGTCGGTGACCGCTTGCCCGGCAATCGTTTGGGGTGGGTTGGCTTGCAGTTGTCCCAAAAGCCGATCGCGGGCGGCCATGCTGGCCAGGGCTAAATCAATGCGATCGTAGGCATTGAAAAAGTTGGTTTTGGTTTGCAGATCTCCGTAAAGCTCATTCAGGCTTTTGCCCGCTTTCACAACGGCTTCCAGCACATACAGGGCCGAGAGCAGCGCGTCCCGCTCGGGAATGTGGTTGCCATAGCCCACGCCGCCGGACTCTTCGCCCCCAATCAACACCGGCACGCTCAACATGCGATCGGCGATGTATTTGTAGCCCACGGCGGTTTCATGAACCGGCAATTGATACAGTTCCGCCACCTTGGGCATCAGGTCGGAGCCGCTGACGGTTTTAACCACTTCGCCGGTTTGCCCACGCACCACGGCCAGGTGTTGAATCAAAATTGGGATCAAGATCTGGGAGGTGAGAAATTCCCCAGACCCATCGATCGCGGCGATCCGATCGCAGTCGCCATCAAAGACCAGCCCCACGGCCAACTGGTCGGGATGGGTTTGTTGGTGGTCGCGAATTTGGGTGATCGAGCGGGTGGTGTATTTGGGCAACGGTTCCGGCGCGCCCCCTTCAAACAACGGATCGCGATTGGTATTCAGCTCTTGCACGGCAACATCCAGCACCTTGCTGAGGCCGCCGGCCGAAGCGCCATGCATCGCATCCACAAACACCGCCAGCTTGCCATCGGCAATGGCAGCTCGGATGGCAGCAAGATCAACAAATTGCCGCAACGCTTCACAGTAGCCGCTTTCCCAAGGATTAAACGACTCGATCGGCTCCGGATGCTCCACCTCGGCCGGAACCGTTTCGGCCGCCAACATCGTCTCAATCTTTTGGGTCACCTCCGGCGACACAGAACCCCCAAAGGCTCCCTTGACCTTCAGACCTAAATAGCGACCAGGATTGTGGCTGGCCGTCAGGACGATCGCCCCAAGGGCCTGTTCATGGTGGGCAATCCAGCTAAAGACCGGCGTGGGGGCATAGCAGTCCGACAGCTTCACCCGATAGCCGATCGCCTGGATGGCTTCAGCGGCCACCCGTGCAAAATCTTCCGCCATGAACCGGCGATCGTAGCCCACCAAAATGGTGCGGTTGCCGGTGCTGGCCCCAAACTCCTGGGCCAACGCTTCCGCCGCCAGCGGGGCCACCCGAGCCACCCGCTCGATCGTGAAGTCCGCCGCAATTACCCCCCGCCAACCATCCGTGCCGAATTTGATCGGGCTGGCCGCCGCCGCTCTCAACGATTGACTCATGAATCAAAAACCTCTGCTTTGTGCGCTGCAATACCGCTCAGATTGGGAATCTAGGACGCAAACGACTGGGGGCGATCGTCCTGGGCTGCTTTGGCCGGGCCGATCGATCGCCCCCGTCCCTTCCGGATTTCCTGAACCACCCCACCCCAACGCCGTGCGGGGTCGCCCCACGCAAGCCTATGTTAACAATCGGGTTAATCGGGTTTGCCCCCTCCCGATCGCCCCAGGGATCCAGGTCAATTCCTGACCTTGCCGGCCCCATCTCTCCGCCTCGCACCCGCCCCAAACCCGCCATTTTCGGCACATCCCCCATTTGACAACCCCAGAACAAATCGACCATCATCGATTCGCGCGAGCCACACCCACCCTCACCTCATCTTCAGCCTGCTCACGCATCGGTTCGCCCGCAGGACTGTAGCCCACCTTGGAGCGCCCCATGGCCATCATTAACGGTAACAACCTTCCCAACCTCCTCACCGGAACCAACGACAACGACCAAATTTTTGGCAACGAAGGGAGCGACACCCTCATTGGCTTAGCCGGTAACGATGCCCTCCAAGGGGGCCGCGACAACGACATCCTCAATGGCAACGATGGCAACGACTTCCTGCAAGGGGGCTTTGGCAGCGACCAACTCTTTGGTGGCAAGGGAAATGACACCCTTTACGGCAACGAAGATAACGACTTGCTGGATGGGAACGATGGCAACGATCTGCTCTTTGGTGGCCAAGATCCCGACATCCTGCGAGGCAGCCAAGGCAACGACACCCTATGGGGCGACGTGGGAGCCGATACCCTCTACGGTGGCCAGGGCGATGACCTGCTGCAAGGCAACGAGGGCGAAGACATCCTGTTTGGAGATTTGGGCAACGATGTCATTTTCGGTGGCCAGGGCAATGACCTGATTTTTGGCAGCCAAGGGAACGATCGGATTGATGGCAGTCGAGGGGATGACGTAGTTTTTGGTGGCCGAGAAGCCGACACTATCAATGGCGGCGATGGTAACGATGATCTGAATGGTGACAGCGGGGCTGATCTGATTTTGGGCGGCCGCGACCTTGACATCATCAACGGCGGCGAAGGCAGCGACACCCTCAACGGCAACGGCGATGCGGATACGATCAATGGCGGCGACAACGAAGATGTGATCTTCGGCGGAACCGGGGACGATCGCCTGTCCGGGGATAACGGTAACGACACCCTGTATGGCAACCAGGGCAGCAACACCCTGATTGGGGGCAATGGCGGCGACACCTTCATTGTGTCAGGCCAAGCGGGTGGCGTTGACATCATTGCTGACTATGACTTCACCCAAGACCTGATTGGGTTTGAGGGCAACATTGCCTCGCGGGTGGTGGTGGTTCCGGGAACGGGGCTGAACGCGGCCGATACGTTCCTGACGTTGGTGGATACCAACAACACGGAGCGGCTGATTGCGATCGTGAAAAACAGCCAGCGCCTCAGTTTCCTCACCCCCGTGGGTACAGACACCACCACGGGCGGCGTGAGCGGCAGCACGGGCGGCACGGGCAGCACCGGTTCCACCCAGCCCTCCACCGGCAATGACAATATTCAAGGCACGTTTGGGGATGACACGATCGATGCTTTGGATGGCAACGATACGGTCACCGGTTTGGGTGGTGCAGATTTGCTGAAGGGCAGTGGCGGCAACGATTTGATTGATGGCGGCGAGGGCAATGACTCCATGGAAGGGGGATTGGGGTCTGATACGTTGCTGGCCACGGGGGGAAGCGACTTCTTTATTTACAACACGCCCGCTGAAGGGGGCGATGTGCTGACGGACTTTGACCCCACGTTGGACAAATTGGTGATTCGGAGCACCGGATTTGGGGGAATTACGACCCTGCGGGTGTTCTCGGTGGATCCGGAGCGGGGCGGGTTTGCCTTTGTCACTAGCGGCACGGGGGTCGCGTTGCAGTTCAACAACGGATCCGGCGTGCAAACGATCGCCACCTTCCCCAATGCGCCTGCCAACTTGTCCAGTAGTTTCAACAGTTGGGCCATCCTGGGCTAGGGCTGGGCGATCGGGTAGTAGTCGTAGATTTCGGCCAGGATCTCAGCCCAGTTGCGGGCGAGCAGTTCAATAATCTGTTCGCCCCGATCGGCCGCCGCCGCCGTTGGGTCACCAATCACGCCACTTTGGCTCAGATCTTGAATTGTCCAGGCGTAGGTTAAGGCTCCCTTGGGCCCCAGTCGCTTGCCCGGATGGATCAGGGGCATCTCTGCTTGGGCCCGTTGCATCCGCACCCGATCGGGATCAAGGGCCAGCATCACGCAGGTTTCCGCATCGCCCGCGTGCATTCCCAGGGTTTCCGCCGGGTTCAAAAGGGGTTTGTAATTGGCCGATCGCCACACAAAACAGGAATAGGTTCAAAAGTCGGGATATCGCTCATGGAGATCCGTGGCGGCAATATCCAACACCTGGGGCTGTCCTCCGTGGCCATTCAGCAACAGCAACTTCCGAAAGCCTGATCGATAGAGGCTGTGGCCAATGTCCATCACCAAGGACAGGAGCGTGGTGGCGCTGAGGGAAATGGTTCCCGGCAGCGCCAGATGCTCGTTAGATTTGCCGTAGAACAACGGTGGCAGGGCATAGGCCACCACGTCAGGCCGTTGTTGATCGAGCCATTGGAGCGATCGCCCGAGAATTCCGTTCACGATCGCGCTGTCCACATTCAGGGGCAAGTGGGGCCCATGCTGCTCGATCGCCCCCACCGGCAAAATCACCACGGCCCGCTCCCGATCGGGCAAGGCCGCGATATCTTGCCAAGTTAGATAAGCAAAAAAGCGGTGTTCCGGAATGGGCCCATGCATAGGTGGCTCGTCCAAATCAGCATCAGCGGTTAACCCAGAGCCATGAGCGCCCTCAAGCTTCCGAAGTCTCAGAAGCTTCCGAAGTCTCAGTGCTGGGAGCGGCCTTGGCCGCCAAGGCCTGCTCAGCGGTGAGGAAGTCGATGAACTGGCGAGCCGTGCGACCCGATCGCCCATTGTGGCGTGTGGCCCACTGCAAAGCTCGGAACCGCAATTCTGCCCGATCGATCCCGAGATTGGCTAAATCAGCCAAATGATTCACGATTTCTAAATAGGTGTCTTGGTCGGCCGCCTCAAAGGTCAACGTCAGGCCAAATCGATCGGCAAAGGAGAGCTTTTCCTGCACCGTATCCCAGGACTGCACCTCATCCGCATCGCTGGGCCGGGGGCGATCGGCAAAATATTCCCGCACCAAATGTCGTCGGTTGGAAGTGGCATAGACCACCACATTCTTTGGCCGCTCCGTGATGCCGCCCTCCAGGCAAACCTTCAACGCCTTGAAGGCCTCGTCATCCTCCTCAAAGGACAAATCATCCACAAATAGGATGAATTTTTGGGGTGCGCTCCGCAACAAGTCCACAATCTCCGGCAGATGACCCAACTCTTGCTTGGCCACCTCCACCAATCGCAACCCCCGATCGCCATAGGCCGACAGCAGCGCCTTCACGAGGGATGATTTTCCCGTGCCCCGCGCCCCATACAGCAACACGTTGAGCGCTCGGTGACCCGCCAACAGAAATTCCGTGTTTTGGATTAGTTGCGCCTTGGGGCCGTCATAGCCGGCCAGGTCGGGCAGATCGATCGGGTCAGGGTGGGTCACCGGCACAAGCTGCCCCGATCGCCAACGGAAAGCGCGGGACTCGCTGAACTGTCCCCGATCGGCCGCTGCCAAATAACGCACCAAAGCTGGCGTGGCTGTCGCCCAGTCGTCCAGGTTGCGCAACTGGGCCCGGAGTGCGGCTTTTGGATTGGGTTTTGTATCTGGTTTTGTATCTGGTTTGGTTTCCGGCTCGGTGACGGCAGATTGATCCGACACATCGGATTGATCCGACTCATTAGATTGATCAGGCTTATCAAGTTGATCAGGATCAAGCGCAGTCAATTGATCGGGCTTGTGATCGGGCTTGTCCAGTTGATCAGAGACATCAAGCGGATCAGATGCGTCGAGTGAATCCAATTCCATTTCTGAGTCAGCACTGGGCCCACTCCAGGCCACTAGCTCGATCGCCCCACCCGCCAACTCCTGGGCCCACTGACAAGCCAAGGCCGGCTCGAACCGCCACAGTTGCTGAAATGCCCGCAAATCATGGTCGATCGCCGCGATCGTGGCCTTGGGCAATTGCTCGATCGTCTTGCCTTTGAGCACCGGAGCCAACACCGCATCCACCGTTACCAGGCGATCGAGCAAATAATCACCCCAGCTTTGGCCCGTGGTCATCAGCGCCCGAAACCAGCGCCCATAGGCCAATGTAATATCTGTCGCATCGCGCGATCGCTCCAGCACCGTTCCCAAAAACTGCGCAAAAGCCTTGCCCACTTCGTTATCCAACACTCCCGGCAACACCAGCAGCGAGGCCAGCAACCATTGCAGCCGTTCAGCCTCCTCCTGAATTTCCCGTAACCGACCGGGACTAATTTTCGGCCGCTGGGAGGATGGGTCGTCAGTCCGCAAGTAGGTCATAGGCCAGATCTCGTTGTCTCAATGAGCAGGAGTTTGCACCGGGCAGCCACCTTCAAAAGCCATCAGCGGCGCGATCGCCCTAGCTGGAAGTGGCAACCAACAGCTTAACTGCCCAGAGATCGCTCGCAAAATGAGCCAGCACAAGAATCAATCACCGCCGGAACTAACCAGCCAGCGTTAAGCCACATCAGACCCCATCCACATCAGAACCCATCAACACACAGGAGGGAGAACAACTCAACATTGCTCTCCCTCCCGTGGCGATCGACTGGATTCGTTTGGCGATCCCAGTTTTGAGACCCCGCCTATTTTTTCAGGTCTTTAGCCATGCTGCGGAACGCATCCAAGTTGCGATCGGCCTTGCGGCGTTCCAGGGTTTCGCCGGCCGTGCTGGCCGGAGCGCTGCTGGTGGGTTCCGCAGCCTTGGCCTTGGGCTTGGCCGGTTGTTCAACGGGCGTAGTTCCCTTGGGGAAAGTCTTGTGGACTTCCACTTCCTTGCGCATCCGCTCAATGTCCCCGAAGGTGCGAGCGCTGTCAAAATCCAAGAAAAAGTCCTGGGTTTCCTTTTGGCGAGCGGGTTGGGGCGCGGGTGCTTCTTCTTTTTTGTTGCCGCCGAACAGGCCACGAATGAATCCGGTCATGGTTGGATCTCGTTCTCTAAAGGTTTGGGCTGGAGTTGATGAGAAATTTTAGACAAAACATTAATTTCTGTGAACCAATTATAAGGATTTATTCTTCAAGAAATTTGGGTATTCCCCAAAATTCCGTCAGGATTTCGGGACTGAAGGGGAAGTTCCGGTGTGCCTTTTAAAATTGGAGAGCGATCGCCGATCCCAATCCATCCTTGAATTCTCTGCCCTTCTTAGCACCATGCCTCCAGAGTCTCCCGAATCCACTTTGAATCCGTTGTCTCCTCCATTGGAGTTGCCCCCGCACCATGACTTGCCCCAACAGCCCCCTAAGCTTTCCCTGCCAGTGATGTTGCGCTTGGGCCTGTTTCAAATGGGCCTGGGCATGATGTCGGTGCTCACCTTGGGGCTGCTGAACCGGGTGATGGGCAATGAGTTGGCCATTCCCCTGGATGTGGCGGCGGGGGCGATCGCCCTGCACCAGTTCATTGCGCCCGCCCGTGTTTGGTTTGGGCAACTGTCCGATGCCAAGCCCCTGTTCCGACTGCATCGATCGGGCTATGTCTGGCTGGGATCGATGGTTTTTGCTGTGCTCTCGTTTTTGATTGTGCAGGTGATGTGGCAATTGGGCGCGGCCGTGGCGCAGGCGGGCGGTTGGTCTTGGGAGGGAACCACGGGCCTCTGGACGATCGCCCTTGGGTTGCTGTTTGCGGGCTATGGCCTCTCCATCAGTGCCAGCTCCACGCCCTTTGCGGCTCTGTTGGTGGACGTGTCCGACGAAGATGATCGATCGCGCCTAGTGGGGGTGGTTTGGTCAATGCTGATGGTGGGGATCATCATCGGGGCCATCGTGACTTCGATTCTCCTGAAACGGGCCGAAGCGGCCAACAGCCTCGCCGCTTTGCAAGGGGCCTTGAACCAACTGTTCATCATCGTGCCCGCGACTGTGGTTGGGTTGGCCTTTGCGGCCACCTGGGGTGTGGAAAAACGGTTTTCGCGCTATGGCCTGCGATCGCACCTGGCGGAACGGGAAGACCAAATTACCCTCGGGCGGGCCCTGCGAATTTTGACCGCCAGTCGGCAAACAGGCATCTTTTTCGCATTCTTGCTAGCCATGACCTTGGGTCTGTTTTTGCAAGAGGCCGTTCTCGAAAACTACGGCGGCGAAGTGTTCAACATGCCCCCTTCGGCCACCACGAGTTTGAATGCATTCTTTGGCACGGGAACCCTTTTGGGGTTGGTGGCCACGGGCTTTGGCCTGATTCCCCGGTTGGGCAAACAGCGCACCACAAAGCTTGGTTGTTTGCTGACGATCGCGGCGCTGGGGCTAATCATCTTGGCGGGATTTTCCAGCAATCCCAATCCTGGGTCGATCGGGGCTAATCCCACGGTTTTGCAAGCGGCCGTGGGTATTTTTGGCCTCACCTCGGGCGTTGTCACCACCGGGGCCTTGACCCTGATGTTGGATCTAACGGCGGCGGAAACGGCCGGCACGTTCATTGGGGCTTGGGGTCTGGCTCAGGCCTTGGCCAAGGCCCTGTCTACCTGGTTGGGCGGCTTAATTTACCAACGGGTTGGGCTGGCGCTGTTTGGGCAACCGATCTATGGCTTCATCACGGTGTTTGCGGCGGAAGCGTTGATGATGGCGATCGCGATCGGGCTGCTGTGGTGGGTGAATGTGCGGGAGTTCAAAACCGATTCCCAACAGGCGATCGCCAACGTTTTGCAGGTGGAAATGGACTAAACCGCTTGCTGCTGATGGCTGCTGAGTCGTGGCTAAGTCGCAGCTGAGTTATTGCCGAGTTATTGCCGAGTTACGGAATCATCAGCTCGGGTTGAGCAGGGTGCAGGGTAGGCAATGTCCACCCGTCATCGATCGCCCAACGAGTCTAATCATCCCTGGAGAGAGGTGAATCATGGGGGCATCTTGAGCGAGATGCTCCCATGATTTTTGGGTAAGAAGTTCTTTGCAGCCTGATCAAAAGTAGTTAAAAATCAATACAAAAATCCATAACCCTGATAGTGTCAGCCAGAGCAAGTTCACGCAAATTAATGCGGTCTTTTGAAATTGAGAATCATCATCAATCAATAATCAAGGAGTAATTCAACAACCATCCATGGACTCATCACTGACAATTGGATGAAATCAGAGTCTTAACCCCTATGGCTCAACCCAATTTCAGAATTCTGGGGATGGGTCTTTAATTGATAATTGATCAGGATTAATTCCTAAATTGCTGGTATTGCGATTTACAAAATTTATCTTTTTTTGTAAAAGTTCAGACAAAATCCAAAGAAGTCTTAAGACATTCTTGGGAGACAGTCATCCCGGGAACAATTCACGATAACTACATCTTAGGGGTGAATTTGTGGACGGAGGTTCCTACCAGCGATCGAGATCACACAGGATGGCGATCGATTATCGACCGTAATGGCGATCCGGCTAACTAGCGCTCCGTGACGAAGATTGTTCGAGAACGCCGCTTCGGTCACTGAGCATTCAGAGGAGCCTCACTACGATAGTTAGCATCAGGGCAGCTTCCCATCGATCCCTATTCCGGCCGCGCGCACTGGCGATCCAGGCTTAAAAACGAACCCATGCGGCGATAGATCGATAGCTATGCAGCAACTGGCGCATTGAGGGTGTTGGACTCGCTTGATTCATGCGCATCTTCGGAGCGGTAGAGACTATGACTGCTATGCCTATCAACTTTTTCGATTCAGATCAATTCTTTAGTAAATCGCCGATCGATTTGTCGCCTGAGTTGTCCAGTGGCCTGCTGGATGAGCAAGAAGACCACTCCGAAGAATCCCTTGATTCCGGAGACCAGGATTTTGATGAAACGACTCTGGAAAATGAGCTGAGTGGCTCAGGATTTGAGGTTGAAGATTTGGGCGTAGATGATTTGAGTGCTGAGGATTTGGGCACAGATGACCTCGGGGCCGATCGCCTTGAGGAAGAGGATGAGGACGTAAAGGCGGCCTTGGCCCAGGATGGCCGGCGCGATCGCCGCAGAACCACCGATCTCGTGCGCCTATATCTCCAAGAGATTGGGCGGGTGCGTCTGTTGGGTCGGGACGAGGAAGTGACCGAAGCCCAAAAGGTGCAGCGATATATGCAACTGTTGCGGCTGCGGGAAACGGCCGCCTGCCCCGAAGAACCGCAACTGGAACGGTTGGTGAACTTGGTGGCTGTGCGCGATCGCCTTTGCGCCACCCTGGGCCATCGCCCCTCGATCGAGCGTTGGGCCCGCGAAGCCGGTGTGACCGTGCCGGAACTGAAGACCGATTTAAACAAGGGCAAAAACCGCTGGGCCGCCGTCGCCCAACTGACCCTGGCGGAGTTGGAAGACATCCAGACCCAAGGCACGCGGGCCAAGGAGCGGATGATCAAGGCCAACCTGCGCTTGGTGGTGTCCGTGGCCAAGAAGTATCAAAACCGTGGTTTGGAACTGCTGGATTTGATTCAAGAAGGAACCCTGGGCCTGGAGCGGGCCGTTGAGAAGTTTGATCCCACCAAGGGTTATCGCTTCAGCACCTATGCCTACTGGTGGATTCGCCAAGGCATTACTCGGGCGATCGCCACCCAAAGCCGCACCATTCGGTTACCGGTGCATATCACCGAGAAGCTGAACAAAATCAAGAAGGCCCAACGGAAAATTTCCCAAGCCAAGGGCCGCACGGCCACCCTTGATGATGTGGCGGCTGAGTTGGATATGACCCCCGCCCAGGTGCGCGAGGTGTTGATGCGCGTGCCCCGGGCCGTTTCGCTGGAAACGAAGGTGGGCAAGGACAAGGACACCGAGTTGGGGGATCTGCTGGAGGCGGATAGCGCTTCGCCGGAAGAGAACCTGATGCGGGAGTCGTTGCAACGGGATTTGCAACAACTGCTGGCACAACTAACCAGCCGCGAGCGGGACGTGATTCAAATGCGGTTTGGCTTGGGTCACAGCAGCCCCTATTCCTTGGCGGAAATTGGGCGGGCGCTGGACTTGTCACGGGAACGGGTGCGGCAAATTGAGGCGAAGGCCTTGCAAAAACTGCGCCAACCGCGCCATCGCAACCAGGTACGGGATTATCTGGAAGCGCTGTCCTAGGGCAATGTCTGCGGGTTGGTGAGCGCTGCTGCCCAATGGGACGTTTGCCCCTTGAGTCCATGAATCATTAAGTCCATGAGTAATAGAGGGGCGATCGAACTAATCGATCGCCCCTCTATGATTTGTTGGATTTTTTGGGCTGATTTTTGCTGGTTGATTTTTGCCTGTTGGCTGAGCTGATTAGCCGTTGCTCGGAAACTGAGTTTCGAGACAAGACCAAGGCGGAATGGGGTCGCGACCCGATCGCCCGACCAGGTTACCAGCTCGTCCAGTGGGCAAACAGGGAGAAGCGACGAAGATTTTCAGGGCCGCCTTCGCTGGTGAAACTCAGGCGATCGAGGCGATCGAACAGGGGCCGCAGGGGCACTTCCACCAACCGGAACAGGGGGATCAAGCGGCGCACCACTGGGCGGGCAGCGGGCCAGCTCAGGGTAACATTGCCATCGTTGGGGACAGGCAGGGTGGTGACAACGGATTGCCAGAGGTGATCACCCAGGAGGGAGGCCGTTTCATCGCGCCCCGCTTGCACTGCTGCGGCCAAGGCGGGAACGGAGGTGGCCAAAATTTCGTAGTCTCCCACCGTGGCCCGGGCCCCTTGCACTTGGGTGCTGACTTGACCCGCATTGCGCCAACCCATTAGGCCGGCGCTGGACGGTGCGATCAGTTGCGTCCAAACGGTGGCTAGTTGGTCGCTGTCCAAGTTCAGGGTTCCGAGGGTCAGGCCCTGTTGTTTGGCCAGGGCATCAATCCGATCGAGTGCGGCGGCGGTTTCGGGAGTGCGGCGGGCCACAAAGACCCAATCGCCGGGAAATTCACCCAAGGCTCGTTCCGCTGCCCGATCGCCCACTTCCACAGGAATTAAGCCCAGGGCAAAATCTCCGGTGTTCCAGGCCAAAAGGTCGTTTTGCAAATTTAGCCCTGAATTGGTTGCCACCTGACTCAGCAGCGGGCCGATCGCCTGGGCGATGGGGCCGTCGCCCAAGATTTGCTGCCACTGTTGGGTGAGTTGTTGCAGGTTTGTGCCGCTGAGGGCAATGGTGGCGGTGTTGGGTAAATAGCGGGTGGCGGTGGCGGGTTCCGTGAGGGGAGATTCGGCCGCCACCAGGGTCAGGCCATCGGCCGCCACCCAAGCGGCCTCGGTGACCAAGCCCGATCGCTCGGCCTTCAGGGACAGGGTGGCGCTGTGGGCCGGCAGTGCGGCCAACCACTCGGCGGGTAACAGTGCTTTCGATCGGCGGCGGGTAGCGGTGGCGGGTTCCAGGAGTTCACCCAAGGCCGTGGGGTTCACGTAGGCGATCGCCAGTCGATCGGGCGGGAGCGCTGCCAATTCCCGTTGATAGTCCGGTTCTCGCAACAGGCTCAAGTCAGCCGCTTGGATGTTGTTGATGGCATCCCGCAGGACTTTGGGATCGTTGGCAGCCAGCACGAAGCGATCGGCCACCAGGGCCGTGGCCAAGTCCGTTTGGGTCGAAACTCGGCCGCCCTGGGCCAAGCGTTTGGCCCAACCGCGTGGAATCAGATCCAACGCTTCCCCATGAACGATTTTTACGCCCTTGTATTGCTCAAAAATCAGGTTAATGCCGTTCAGGGCTTGTTTTTGCCAGAACAGTTGCAAGAATTCCCGGGCCCGATCGGGATCGTTGGCGGCCGCCGCCAGCAAATAGCCCGGCTCCCGGCCATTGTTGGGATCGCGATCGATGTCCACGGTGGTCACCGCCAGGGTCACTTCATCCCCCAGCCAGGGCTGCACATCGCGATCGTAGGTTAGGCCGCTACGGGTGAGCCAGGCATCGCGGGCCTGTTGCCATTCGTGGCGGGCCGCCCTGCGCCGACCCAAGGGCGCGATCGCTTGGCGCAAGGCCTCCACGCGATCGGGATTCACCAACAACGAAACCATGGCCGGAGCCTGTTTGGGGATCATCACAGCGGCTTCGGGCTGAGCATTAGCCACACCGTCCAACAAGCCCAGGGGGCTGTGGGTGGCAATCCAAACAGCTCCGGCGGCCCCGGCCGCCACCAGCGAAATTGCGATCGCCGCCAAAATTGAAAAAAACGCGCGCCCCTTCATGCTTCTCGCTCGCCCTTTTTGGTGTTCGCTTGTGGCGGCCTCCCGCTTGGGTCGGGCTGCCTAGCCCGGCTCCATTATTCCATCTCGATCGCGGGCGGCCTGTGCAGATGCCTGTCTCGGTTGCAGTTAGCAACAAAATGTTGAAGTTGAGCCGTTGGGTGGCAAGGTTGCTGGGGCTGCTTCCCGATGATTTTCCCGGTTAGTTATTTTCCCAGCTAGTTATTTTTCTGGTGATCTGCCCGCTCAACGGTGACTCTTCAACATTGGCCGGCCTAGCGAATTTCCAGCCGATCGGGCCACCAAACATAGGTTGATCGGGGATCGTCATTCAAGAGCCACAACTGCGACGGTAACTGAGCCAGCGATCGCGCAATTAAGGGGGACTGACTCCAGCCCAACCGACTCCAGAGGGCTTGGCTCTTGTCCTCTAGCCAACTGAGGCCAAAGGGTTCCCGGCGCGGATATTCCGCCAACACCCAGTCTTTCCCCAGTTTGGCGGCCTTGGCGGCGGCGGCGATCGCCTGATCTAACCCCCCCAACTGATCGACTAAGCCCAAATCTGCTGCGGCTTTGCCCGACCAAATTCGCCCCTGGGCCAACTCTTCCACCTTGGCCCGATCGATCGATCGCGACTGGGCCACATGATCCAAAAATCGATCGTAAGTCCAGTCCACCGACGATTGCAGCAGGGCCAGCTCAGCGGGCGTTTTGCTGCGGGTCACGGAGCCAATGTTGGCAAAGGGAGCCGTGGTGACCGCATCCCAATTCACCCCATTGTTCTCGCCCAGTTTTTGGATATTGGGCAACAGGCCAAAAACCCCGATCGACCCGGCAATGGTGGTGGGTTCCGCCCAAATTTCCGTGGCCGGCGCAGCAATCCAATAGCCTCCAGAGGCGGCCACATCGCCCATGGAGACAATCACCGGCTTGTCTTTAGCCGCCAAGGACACCTCCCGAGCAATGATGTCAGCGGCGGTGGCGCTGCCACCGGGACTGTCAATTCGCAAAACGATCGCCTTAACATCCTCGTTTTTGCGCAACTTCCGCAGTTCCGTGGCGATCGCGGTGCCATTCATCGCATCCCGCTCGCCGTCTGTGGTTTGGGTCACCATCGTGCCCGTGGCATAGAGCAAGGCAATTTCTTGGCCCGTTGCGTTTTTGCGCCGATCGCCCAATTTGCTTTGGGCTGCTTCCACGGTTCCCACTTGGCGTGCATAGTCAGCCACCGCAACCCGTTGGAAGGTGGGCTTGTTGTCTTCCCGATCGGCCAGCTTCAGCACCCGTTCAATCACCTGGTCGTCATAGGCCAGGCGATCGACCAAACCCAGCTTCACCGCCTGATCGGAGCGCAACAACCCTCCCTGATCGGCGATCGCTTGCAACTGGGCGATCGACTGTTTGCGACTTTGGCCCGTCGCCGTCAGCACCGTTTGCCACAAATCCTGAAGTAGGGCTGCCGTTTGGGCCCGATTTTCAGGGCTGAAATCCCGACGGGCAAAGGGTTCCACCGCCGACTTGAACTTGCCGGCCCGCACAAACTGTACCCCAATGCCATATTTTTCAAGGGCCCCGCTCCAAAAGGTGCTTTCGGCGGCCAACCCGTTGAACTCCAGCCCTCCCGCCGGATGCAACCGCGTTTCATTGGCGGCGGATGTTAGGTAATAGGTACGCTCGTCCCAATCCGTGCCATAGGCAATGACAGGCTTCTTTTTCCGAAACTCCAGAATGGCTTCCCGCACTTCCCGGAGGGTGGCATAGCCCGCGATCGGGCCCGTTCCGGCACTGTCGTAAAGATAAAGACCGGTGATTTGGCGGTCTTTGGCCGCCTGGGCCAAGGTGTCTAGCAACACCCTGAGGGGAATGGTTCGAGGGCGATCGCTGAGCCAGCGATCGATCGAGTCCTCTGCCTGGCCCGGCTCATCCCGAATCGCCAGCGACAGATCCAACGCCAACATCGATCGCCCCTTGAGGGCCACTGGCTCCGAGGAGCTGGACAGGGCCGCCAAAAAAGTAATCAAACCAATGAGTCCCAGGAGGCTGCCACCTGCGAAGATCGTGAGGCCAACCAGCGTTCCCAGAATGCTCGCGATTGTTTGTTGTAAAAAACTTTTCATGACGGCTGGCGGTGCAGGGACTAGGGCAGCAGGAACCAAAGCAGCAAGGTTGCGGATCACTGGCAATCCCTGCGAGCTTTTCTATGCTAGACCCAATCCTAGCGATCGCTGCTGGGGCTTGCGCGACAGAGGTTGACGTTGGCCGCTCATGCTGCCCTCTGCTTGCCTGCTTTTGTTCGCCTGTTTCGCCTGCCTTCCGAGATTTCCACCCATGACCAACCCCGACGCTCCGCAATCTAGCGATCCGCAACCCGCCGGTGGCGATGGGGGTTGCGTGACGGCGACTTCGCAACCGTTGGAACCTCCCGTAACCCCTGAGGCAGCTTTACAACAGCTTGTGGCCGGGTTGCCCCTGCCGATCGCCCTGGTGGATGGCCAAGGGAGCTATTGGGCTGCCAGCCCGGCCTGGTTAACGGCGCTATCGCTGCCGGAAGCCACCCCCGGCCAATCGGTCATGACCCTTTGTCCAGAACTGGCCACCCTTTGGCAACCGGCCATTGCCCGAGCCAGTCAGGGGCAAACCATGCGCTCAGAGCAACCCCATTGGCTGCAACGGTCACCCCATCCGGGCCTTTGGTTGGAATGGGAGGTGGCTCCCTGGGGCAATGGCGGCCTTGGGCCGAACGATGCCGGGCACAACCTGGTTTGCATTTCCCTGCGGGTGGTGAGCGATCGGGTGGTGATGGAGCAAGCCTGGAAACAGCTTTTTATCCAATCGGGCAGTTGCCTTTGCACGATCAACAGTCAAGGGGAATTTCAATTTCTCAACGAAACCTGGGATCAGGTTTTGGGCTGGCGGGAAGAGGCGATCGGGCGGCCTTTCACCGATTACGTTCACCCGGACGATCGCACCCGCACCCAGGCGGAAACTCACTTTTCACCCCAAGGAACCCCTACCCGCGTCCTGGAAAATCGCTACCGACGCAAAGACGGAACCTATCGTTGGTTTCGCTGGAATTTCTTTTGGGATCGGGCCCAGGATCTGATCTACGCCGTTGCCCAAGACATCACCGAGCGGCGCGTGCTGCGCTTGGCCCAAGAACAGGCCGACACCGCCTTGCGAGACAACAACGAGCGCTTCCGCACCATGGTGGCCAACGTCCCCGGCGTGATCTATCGCTGTTTGGGCGATCGGGAACGGACGTTGTTGTTTGCCAGCGAGGCGATCGAACATCTCACCGGTCACCGAGCCGAAACCTTCGTTCAATATCGCAATCGCACCCTGCAAGACCTCACCCACCCCGAAGACCGCGATCGGGTGTGGACGGAAATCCAAGCCGCGATCGCCCAGCAGCAACCCTACCGCGTCGAGTATCGGCTTGGCCACGTCAGCGGCGAACTGCGTTGGGTGGTGGAACAGGGACAACCCAGTTTCAACCACAACCGACAACTGATGTGGCTGGATGGGGTGATTTTTGACGTAACCGATCGCAAAGCCACCGAACAGGCCCTCCAGTCCTCAAAAAAGCGCTGGTCATCCCTGGTGCAACGCATCCCCGTTGCCATCATTGAATGGCTCTCCGATGGGCGCATCATCACCTGGAACCGTGCCGCCACCGAACTCTTCGGCTACACCGCCGAAGACATGATCAATCAACCGTTCGATCGAATCCTGCCCGAAAACGAACAGCCCAAAGTCTATGCCCTGATTGCCGATCTGATGACCGGTCGTGGCGGCAGCCGGTTCCGCAACTACAACCGCACCCGCGACGGCCGCATCATCCTTTGCGAGTGGCAAAATGCCCCCCTTCGCAACGAACAGGGGGACATGATTGGCTGTCTGTCCATTGCCACCGACATCACCGCCCGCATCCTGGCCGAAGATCGCCTGCGCCAAAGCGAAGAACGCTATCGCTGCCTGGTGGAAGCCATGGGCCAAACCCTCTGGCGCACCAACGCCGATGGAGAAGTGACCGAACCCATGCCCCACTGGGCCCACTTCACCGGCCAATCCTTTGCGGACTACTGCGGCCAAGGTTGGTTGATGGCCGTTCACCCCGACGATCGCGGCTACACCCAAGAAGCTTGGCAAACGGCCCGACAACAGCGCCAGCCCTACAAAATTGAGCATCGGTTGCGCCGCGCCGATGGTGAATATCGCCACATGGTGGTGCGGGGTGTGCCCGTCCTGGAAGCCGATGGAACCATCCGCGAGTGGGTGGGGGTGGACACGGACATCACCGAACGCAAACAGGCCGAAATTCGCCTGATGGAACAGGAGCGTACCCTGCGCACCGTGTTGGACACGGCTCCCCTGCTGATTTGGCTCACGGATGCCAAAGGGCGAGTGCAATTGGCCAATCGGCCCCTCTGTCAAACCTTTGGTGTCGAAGAATCCACCCTGCTGGCGGCCAATCACTATCAAGACGTGCTGGGAGAAGAGTCCTGCCGCGTTTGTCTGCTGTCCGATCAACGCTGCCTTTCCCTCGGGAAAACGATTCAGGTTGAAGAGCAGTTTCCCAACGCGGCCGGCGAATTGCGTGATTTTGATGTGGTCAAAACGCCCCTGCGAGATCACACGGGCGCAATTACCGGATTGCTGTTGGTGGCGATCGACACCACGGAGCGCAAGCAAATTGAACGGGAACAACAGCGCCTGTTAGCCATTTTGGAGGCGACCACGGACTTTGTGGGAACCACCGACATTCACGGCAACTTAACCTATGTCAACCCCGCTGGTTGCGCCATGTTGGGCTACAGCGCCGAGGAAATTTTGCGCTTGAACATTGCCCAGTTGCTCCACCCTTCAGAGCGAAACCTAATTCAAGAGCAGTTTCCCCAGTTGTTGCAGGAAGGCGTGTGGCAAGGGGAAGGCTTATTTTGCGATCGAGCCGGGAATCCGATTCCCGTGTCCCAAGTGGCTCTGGTGCATTACGGGCGCAATGGACAGGTGGAATATTTGTCCAACGTGGCCCGCAACATTGCAGCCCTGAAGCAGGTGGAACAGGCCCTGCGAGATTCCCAGCACTGTTTGCAACGACAGGTGGAACGGGAGCGGCTGATTAACACCCTGTCAACGGAAATTCGCAAAAGCATTCATGGCTCCAAGGAACAGGTGATTGGGTTTGCCTTGGAGGAAATTCGCCTGGCCTTGGGGGTTGATCTAACGACCTTTGCCCTGTATGACCAACCGGTTCATGATCAAGTGCATCAACCAATTGATCAATTCAATCAGCTCAATCAGTTAGCTCAGCCACTGGAGGATCAGCAACTCGGTGAGCCAATTAATCAACAAACTGACCAGCCAATTGACCAGCAAGCTGACCAGCCGGCCACAGAAACAATATTGGTGACCAATTCAGCAACTGATTCAGCAACTGAAGTGTTGGCAGAGGGGGCTTGGAGCATCGTGGCGGAAGCGAGAGATCCGGCCATTCCCTCGGTGATTGGTACTTACCATGAGTCCCAGTTTGGCTCGTTGCTGGCAGGGCTAACCCGTATGGAGGTGGTGCAAATTGACGATGTGAAGCAACTGCCTTTGCGAGAGCGGCTAACCCTGTCGCGGATGAAGGTTCGATCGCTCCTCATGGTGCCGGTGCGAATTCATGGCTCCCGAATGGCAGTAATTTCTTGCTTGCAGATGTCCCATGAGCATCGATGGCAGCCGGATGAGGTGGCGTTGGTGCAGGCGGTGGTGAATCAGGTGGCAATCGCTAAAAATCAGGCAGATTTGTTGGAGCGAACCGAAATGGCCGCCGCTGAAGCCCGGGCCAAGGCGATCGCCCTGGAGCAAGCATTGCGAGAATTACGCCTGACCCAAACCAAATTGGTGCAACAGGAAAAAATGTCGAGTTTGGGGCAGTTGGTGGCCGGGGTAGCCCATGAGATTAATAATCCCGTGAACTTTATTTATGGCAACTTAGCTCATACGGAAGATTACAGCAGAGATCTATTGCGATTAGTGGCGTTATATCGCGACTTTTATCCTGATTTAGAACAGCCGATCGCTGACCTCATTGAGGAAATTGATCTGGACTTTTTGATGATTGATCTGCCCAAAATGCTTGATTCGATGAAATTGGGGGCAGAGCGAATTAAGGAAATTGTGCAATCGCTGCGGATTTTCTCCCGCATGGATGAGGCGGAAATGAAGGTGGTGAATATCCATGAGGGATTGGATAGCACCCTGACGATTTTGAATGGGCGAATGAAACCGAAGAATAATCGGTTGGGTATTGAGGTGATTCGAGAGTATGGAACATTGCCAGAAATTGAGTGCTACGCGGGGCAACTCAATCAGGTGTTTATGAATATTTTGGTCAACGCGATTGACACCTTGGAGGAACGAGATCAGCAGCGATCGATGGCGGAAATGCAAGCGAACCCGAGCCGAATTCGGATTATGACGGAACGCCGGGGAGAGCAAGCGATTATCCGGATTCAAGATAACGGTCTGGGAATTCCGCAGGAGGTGCAGCAGCGGCTATTTGACCCGTTCTATACCACCAAGCCCGTGGGCAAGGGCACGGGGCTGGGATTGTCCATTAGCTACCAAATTGTGACCGAAAAACACGGAGGGACGCTAATTTGCGATTCGACCCCTGGGGCAGGCAGCACGTTTGAAATTACGATTCCACTCTGGCAACCCAATGCGCCTTCTTGAGGGGCCGGTGGCCAAAACGCTGGGCACTGGGCCTGATGGGGTGATGTGGGCCCCAATCAGCAGCCAAGGAGGAGACGCGAATCAGGAGCCGATCGACTGGTGAGTCTGGGCAGCGGCTGATAGGGGAGCCGGTGGAAATTGTCCCGATCGCACCTCTTGGCAGTAGGTTTCCGCCGCCGCAATCACCGCTGCTCCCAAATCCGCGTAGGTTTTGGCAAAAGGCGGGGTTTGGTCGCTCAAACCCAACAGGTCGGCGGTCACCAGCACTTGGCCATCGCAGGCATTGCCCGCCCCGATGCCAATGGTGGGAATGGTGAGTTCTCGGGTAATGCGCTCGGCCAGGGTGGCGGGCACATGCTCCAAAACAATGGCAAACGCACCGGCCGCTTCTAGGGCGAGGGCTTCGGCCAGGATCCGATCGCCCTCAGCGGGGCTGCGGCCCTGTTGTCGATAACCCAGTTGATTCACCGATTGGGGGGTGAGGCCCACGTGGCCCATGACGGGAATGCCCGATCGCACCAACCGAGCCACGGTGGCGGCCATTTCGGGATAGCCCCCTTCGAGCTTCACGGCCTGTGCCCCGGTTTCCTTCAGAATCCGACCGGCGGAGGCGATGGCTTCTGCCTCACTGGCTTGGTAGGTCAAGAAGGGTAAATCCACCACCACCAAAGCGCTCTCCACCCCACGGGCAACGGCGGCCGCGTGGTGAATCATTTGGTCGAGGGTCAGGGGCAGGGTGGTTTTGTAGCCCAGAGCCACCATGGCCAGGGAGTCGCCTACCAGCAGCAGATCAACCCCCGCGCGATCGAGCAGACGGGCCCACAGCCAATCCCAGGCCGTGAGAGCCGCGATCGGGCGACCCTGTTGTTTCCATTGCTGTAGCTGTTGAATGCGCAAGGCCAAATTCAGTTCTCCTGTTGCCCGATCGCAACGGTTTGGTTCGCAACCCTGGACATTGCCTGATTCTTGGTCTAGACCGAAATTCTGTGTAGACCGAAATTCAACCACAAAATTCAACCCCAAAGGCCATCAAGCTGATGGATGGGGGAGTTTAGACTTTGCCGGTCGATCGCTCGACTCGCTCTCTAGCGCTTAATTTGCATGAGCGCCCTAGGGCCGGCGACCCATTTGTTGCAAGCGCACCCAAGCACCCAGGCTACAGAGCACCACCACCCCGGCGAATAGTCCCAACGGTGGGCCCGATCGCTGCGGTCGCACCATGGGCTGCAATTCTCCGAAGCCATTGGCCGGAGCGTTGGCGGTGGTGGAATTTTGCTGAAAACGGCGCTCACTATCGGTGGGCAGGAGAGACGGCGCGGGGCTGGGGCTGGCGGTGTTCCCGATCGCCCCTGAAACCTCTGGGTTTTGCCCCACTTGCAACGGAATCACTTCCGCTGGGCGATCCATCTTCAGCAAGCGGACGATCGCCACGCCGCCCACCAGCCAAAACAAAGCCCAAAATACAAATAGCCCAATCAAAACCCGCCCCCGCAACAGGCGTTCCAAAGCGGTCACCACCGTTGGCATTTGGGCCAGCCAGGCCGGTGACGGCCGACGACGACGCGATCGCCCGATCGGGGCGAGGGCCGTTGAGGCGGCCCCGGTTCCGTCACTCGATCGTCCGGGCCGACGATGGCGCGATCGCCCACGATTTCCGAAGGTAGGATTGGGCTGGGCTGAATCCTGGTCGGCGGATCTAGATTGACTAGGGTGATCAGTGGGGTCTAGTCCAGTGCGATCCAGTCCAGCGCGGTCTAGCCCAGTGCGACCTATGGAGATTGATCGAGGGCGATTTGCACCAACGATCGAGCCGCTGCGATCAGGATCGCCGGGCTGGGGCAGCGCCTCTGCTCTGGGTGCTGGTTCAGGCTTTGGGGCCGGTGTGGGCAGCGGTTGGGGTGATCGCGGCAACGGAGCCGATAGCGGCGGTGGCGGCCCATAACGCGGCAACGGAGCGGGCGCAGCCGGCGGCATTGGGCGCGGCGGCAAGGCAGGCAACTGGGGCGATCCTCGCTTCAGGGCCACATCAAAAGGATTCGATTCCCCATCTGGTAAAGAAGATGATCGCGATGCTCCAGCCGTCATTTACTGCGCCCCTTGTGCCACGGTATGACGTTCAATTGCTAGCGTTACCAATCGGTGTACTAATTCCGGAAAGGGAATTCCGGTCGCTTCCCACAATTGGGGATACATGCTGGTGGCGGTGAAACCCGGCAGCGTGTTGATCTCGTTCAAAAAGATTTCGCCCGTGGCTTCCACATAGAAAAAATCAACCCGCGCTAACCCAGCACAATCGAGGGCTAAAAAAGCCTCCCTGGCCATGGTTTGCAGGCGATCGACCACCGGGGCGGGCAAGGCTGCCGGAATCACCAAATCCGCCGCCCCGTCGGAATATTTGGTGTCGTAGTCATAAAACTCGCTCTCGAAGGTGATTTCCCCAATCACCGAGGCGATCGGCTGATCATTGCCCAGCACGGCGCACTCCACCTCCCGTGGTTTGCCCCCCGCCGCCGCTTCCACAATGATTCGTCGATCGAAACTGGCTGCACTGTCCAGGGCCGCTTCCAACTCAGCACGCGATCGGGCCTTGGCAATGCCCACGGAGGATCCGAGATTCGCCGGTTTCACAAAGCAGGGATAGCCCAAATCTGCTTCAAGCTGATCGCAAAGCTTCGGAAACACGCAAGGATTTGACCAAACTTCTGATCGAGTCACCAATCGATAGGCCACTTGCGGCAAACCCGCCTGGGCAAACAGCATCTTCATGGCGATCTTGTCCATGCCCGCTGCGGATCCCAGCACCCCCGACCCAACCCAGGGAACCTGCATCAGTTGCAGCAATCCTTGGACTGACCCATCTTCCCCATTGGGCCCGTGCAGCGTCGGAAACCACACATCCACCGTGCTGGCCTCGGGCGGAAATTGCCAGAGCGCCGCGCGATCGACGGGGCGATCGTCACTCGGCAACGGTTGCCCCGACTCCAAAACCCCTTGGGCCACCGCTGGCCCTTGCCAAAGCCCATCCTTTTGCAAATAGAACGGCAACACCTGATAGCGATCGCGATTGCTGTTTGCTTGCAGGGCCCGAGCCGCGGCCGCGGCCGATCGAATCGACACCTCATGCTCGCCCGATCGCCCACCAAACAACAGTCCAATACGCAGAGGATTGCTCATGTTGCCAATCGTTCCATTCACCCAAATCAAGACCCGTTTGCCAGCAATGGTCAACGTAGCTACCAGTTAATCACAGGTTGCTAAGAGTTGTGTCTAGGTTGTGCCTAGCCCGCCATTCCCTGGCCACCCACCCCCAAGGGCATCAGGGCCTGTTGTCAGATCGTCCAAAACCCTGATTCCAACCCTAGTGGCTCGGGAAGACAAGGGGCTTAAGCCCCTTGCTACGGCGGTTGAGGCATCGAAAATCAACCGTTTTCACCTGATTTCAGGAAATAACGACAGGCCTTACCCCCCGATCGACCTCCGCACCAAGATTTTCCAGCGAAATCCTCCAAAAAGCCTGCCTTTCCTAGGTTTGATGTAAATTTTCCTCTATCTTCCCTAGATTTTTACACTTGGCGAGTAAAGTCAAATACAACAACCCTAAACGCATTGCTAAATCTTGGTTTTTGCGGAATCGTCACTGCCCAGTCCGCTTCAATTCATTCACCCAATTCACTTGATTCACTTGATTCACTTGATTCACTAATTTACCCAAATTGAATCACTTGAGTTGATTTGAATCGATTGGCATCCATTTGAATCGGTCTATGCTGATGAACCCCACTTGATAAAATTGCTTTGGCTCTAAATCTGGGCAAAAATTCTCGGTAAAAATTATCAGCTCTTTTCGATTGTCAATCTTTGAATGTTGATTTTGGTTATGAATTGACGAATTTGGATTTCAGATCTGAATTTCAATTTCCTCAAGAAATCCCTGTCTGAATTGCCCCACAGAGCGATCGCCCAAATCATCGCCCCAACCATAGTGGCCATTAATCCATAATTTTTCAATTTCTCGAAAATGAAGCTTAATCAAGACTGAAATTAGCCTGGAAAATTGATCCAGCTCCGTTGAGTCTTCAGGATCAATTGAGCCAGCTTTTCCCAGTGAAGTTTCATGAGTCATGTTTCCCATTGTGCCAGTCGTGCTTTACTCTCCTTGCAGGACTGATTCTCCATGATCGCCAAGTCTCGTACCGTGCTGCAATCATCCCCTCCACAGGATCCTTGGTCGCATCCTCAATCGGCTGCCCGAGGAAATTGGTCACGGCGTTTGGCAGACCTCACGATCGGGAAATATCAACGACTCTTGAATCATTTTTCGCGCGATTGGAGCATTGCGCGGAAAGTGTGTTGGGCTTCTGGAACAGCAATTTTTACAGCCATTTTGGGAACCAGTGTTGGCCTATTTGTGGGCAACCGCTATGCCATCCAAACGGTGGCGGAAATTCGGGCTGCTGATATTCGCCAAGAGGAATTAGCCCACTTTGCAGATGACTGGATGGTTATTCTTAATTACCCATTCGAGTCTTTGTACTTGTTGCGCTATCCATCACAATTCCAAGATCGCCAACGACAACACCTCGATAAATTGGCGGAGTTGCGCCGAGAGTTGGTGGAATTCTCGGTCACTATGAAAGACAAGGAAGATGGAATCGATGCGGCTCAGTGGCAGAAATTAATGAATCGCCTCAATGAGTCCATGCGCCACTATCAGCGCTTTGCTTCTCCCTTGCTACAGTCATTGACCCTTCGGCCGGGATACACGACTCAGGAATATGAGGTGGCCCATCAGACTCTGGTGAATTTTCTGGTGAGCGACTCCTATCGATCGTTCTATTTAGAACTGAACAGCATTCACCAGGAACTTTTGACTGTTGCGGAAAAAGTAGAAGAACAGGAAAATATTGGCACTGACCAACTACAGGAAATTCGACAAATTCAAGCGCTGATTGTGGGTGGCAGCCTGTTCGTGAGTTTGCTGTTGGGAATTTTTCTGTCGTTAATGGCCGGCAAAACGATCACAACACCCCTGTTGGAGCTGACTGAAACAGTTCAAAAAGTTACCACAGAGAACAACTTAAAATTAAGGGCATCGATTACCCAAGAGGATAGAACCACTGCTGATTTATCCATGGCGTTTAATCAATTGGTTGAATGGGCCGATTTATATATGAGCGAGCTACACCAGGCTCAAAGTCGCCTCGTCCATTCGGAAAAAATGTCTAGTCTGGGCAAAATGGTGGCAGGCATTGCCCATGAAATTAATAATCCAGCGGGTTTTGTTTATAGCAATCTCTACCATGCCAAGAACTATGCCCAGGAGTTGCAAGCCCTAGTGGCGCTTTATCAAGAAGCCTATCCTAACCCTCCCCAACATTTGCAAGAGGCGATTCAAGAAAGCGATTTGGAATTCATTCAAGGTGATTTAGATCGCGTGTTTTCTTCGATGGAAGTGGGCACTGGTCGGATTCGCGATATTGTGAAATCCCTGCGAGTGTTTTCGCGGCTGGACGAGGCGGAATTCAAAACAATTGATTTGCATGAGTCGATCGAGAGTGCCCTCACGATTTTGGGCTATCGATTGCGGGAGCAGAATGAACGTCCGGAAATTCAAATTGTTCGTGATTATGGCTCTGTTCCCCCGATCGACTGTTTTGCAGGACAACTCAATCAAGCGTTGATGCATTTGCTGACGAATGCGATCGATGCCTTGGATGAGCGCGATCGAGCACGAAGCTACCAAGAATGCCTCAATCAACCGAGTCAAATTCGGATCGCCACAGCCCTGTCCGACTCTGAGCACCTCACCATCACGATCGCGGATAATGGCCCCGGAATTCCCGAAGCCATTCAACCCAAATTATTCGATCCGTTCTTCACCACCAAGCCCGTGGGCATGGGAACGGGCTTGGGGCTAAGCATTACCTATCAAATTGTGGTGGAACATCATCGGGGACAACTGATCTGTCGATCGACCCTCAATCGAGGAACGGAAATCCTTGTGGTGTTACCGATCCATCGCGCCAATTCCTAGCACTAATTTGTCCTCCTAGAGGATGTCTGAAAAGCCAAAGTTGCTGCTCTGGTTACCCCAGCGATCGACATAGAAAAGGGGCTGAAACTCCTTGCCTCTAAAATAATTGGCGCTTCTATTGACGCTTCTATTAATGCTTGTGTCGATGCCTGGCCCGCACTAAAAGATACTTCTCAGACATCCTCTTAGATGGAGGAGCAAGAGTCTTTTGGGCGATCGCGTGCCAATTTGATATCTGTCACTCATGATCAAGGGGCTTGATGAAACCTTTAAAAAGCCCCCAATGCTTTGGCCTGCAACTATTCGAGCGCGGTAAACTACCCTTAGAGCGGGTTTGAATTGAAGAATTGTCTTCCCGAGTTTTTTACGATTGATCGATACGGTATTAACCATATAAGACAATCTCTACTCATAATCTGCCAAACCCAATAGGGGTTTAAGCTCTGCTCCAGTTTCGGTAAAGGTTTGATATGCAAGAACGCCAACAGTCGCCAAAGTCCTGAGGTTCGCAGCCCACATAGCTAGCAACTCGGCTGAGATTCAAGATCAGACGCTGCGCCGTAGTTGTGATTGCATTGGGTGGCTGGCGCTCCCAACTTTAGTTGTCCTGTTGTTGTGCCTCTTGCCTATTTAGGATCACTGGCCCATTGCCAATGCCCAAAGTCTCCCAATCCAAGGACTCAACGCCGTTATGACCGCCTTTGCTCAACAGCCGTCTGGTTCCGAACGCCCTAGGGTGGTTACCTGGCCGCGACCTGCCAAATCCCTTGCTGTTCAGGAGTCGATCGCCCAAACGTCGCTGATGCCCCACTTGGTGCCGGAGCTGCCTCGGTTTAACTGCCAAAGCCTGTTGATTCAGGCACTCACCCATCGATCGCTCGTGCGGGAAAATCCACGACTCGGTGAGGATAACGAGCGACTGGAATTTTTGGGTGATGCAATTTTGACCTTTGTTAGTGGGGCTTATTTGTATCGCCGCTTTCCCGACTTGGGCGAGGACGAAATGACCCGGCGGCGATCGGCCCTCGTTGATGAAAAGCAACTGGCTCAGTTTGCGATCGCCCTGAATTTGGGTCAGCAACTGCGCATGAGCCGAGGGGTTGAGCAGATGGGAGGTCGCCATAATCCCAACCTACTCAGCAGCGCTTTTGAAGCCTTGGTCGGGGCCTACTATCTCGATCAACATGGGGATGTGGAGATTGTTCGCCCCTTTGTGGAAGCCCTGTTTGACGCAGTGCCGATCGAAGAACTCCAGGCGCGATCGAGCCTTGATGTGAAAAATCAACTGCAAGAATGGGCCCACAAATGCGGTCTTTCCTTGCCAAAATACAACACCCAAAAGATTGCCGGACAGGATCACAATCCCCTCTTTTCCTGCCAAGTTTCGTTGGGGTCTCGGATTTTAGGAACCGGTCAAGGCCGCTCCAAAAAAGAAGCCGAAAAATCCGCCGCCGCCGCTGCCCTGGAAACCCTCAACCAGAAGGCCACCAGCAGTACGAACGCGCCGCGAGCGGCCTTGGCCTAACGGGCTTAACTAGCTTTGGCGAACTAATTTGGGCTGTGTTCCCAGGGAATTCGCACTTCAGGGCGATCGCCGCCCAATATGCACCCAATATGAATAGGTTGTCTTAGCAAAGAGCGGGCAACAAAGCCTCACCGGTCAAACTGAAGGCTCGTACCTCCGTAATTTTGACGGGGACAATTTTGCCGCGCAGTTCTGCAAAATCTCCCGCAAAGAAGGTCAACCGATTGCCATCGGTGCGGCCCATCACCTGGCTCGGATTCTTCGGGTTCACATCTTCCACCAACACATATTCCGTGCGGCCAAAATAGCGCTGCGATCGCTCCGCCGCCTTAACCGACACCAGATGGTTCAACCGTTGCAGGCGATCGCTCTTAGTTTCCTCATCCAACTGGTTGTCCCACAGGGCCGCAGGCGTGCCCGGCCGCGGCGAATAGGCCGCCGTATTGAGCTGATCAAAGCCAATATCCTCAACCAGCTTCAGCGTGTTTTGGAACTGCTCCTCCGTTTCGCCTGGGAAACCAACGATCGCATCAGCGCTAATCGACGCATCGGGCATGTAGCGGCGAATCGTGTCAATAATTTGCCGGTAGCGTTCGTGGGTGTAGCCGCGCGACATGGCTTTCAGCACCTCGTTATCGCCCGACTGGAACGGAATATGGAAATGCTTACAAACCTTTGGCAGCTCGGCGCAGGTGCGAATCAGCCGCTCCGTGAAGTAGCGCGGGTGACTGGTGGCAAAGCGCAACCGCTCAATGCCTGCCACGTCATGCACTTCCCGCAGCAAGTCCGTGAAGTTGTACTTGTGCCGTCCGTCGGGCAAGCTTCCGGGCAAGTCGCGCCCATAGGCATCGATGTTTTGACCCAGCAAGGTCACTTCCTTGTAGCCCTGGCGACCCAATTCCTCCATTTCCCGGCGAATTTCCTCGGGATAGCGCGATTGCTCCACGCCGCGCACCCCTGGAACGACGCAATAGGTGCAGCGCTCGTTGCAACCGTAAATCACGTTCACCCAAGCCGTAATTTGGCTGTCGCGGCGGGGCTTAGTGATGTCTTCCATAATATGGACGGGTTCCGTGGCCACCACCTGGCTACCGTTGAACACCTGCTCCAGCAAGTCTTCGAGGCGGTTGGCGTGCTGCGGCCCCATGATCAAGTCCACCTCAGGCACGCGCCGCAACAGTTGCTCGCCTTCCTGTTGGGCGACGCAGCCGGCCACCACGATCGTCAGGTCGGGGTTGGTTTGTTTGCGCTTGGCCTGCCGTCCGAGGTAGGAATAGACCTTTTGTTCGGCGTTGTCGCGGATCGTGCAGGTGTTGTAGAGAATCAGATCCGCTTCTTCGGGTTCTTCAGTCCAAGCAAAGCCCATGGTGTCGAGGATGCCGGCCATCCGCTCGGAGTCGGCCTTATTCATCTGGCAGCCGAAGGTGGTGATGTGGTAGCGGCGGGGTTGGTTGCTCATGGCTCTGGCGGGGCGATCGAGACTCTTTATTCTAAAGCAGGATGTTTCGATTCAACCGCCAATTGATCAGGACTAGGCTTGACGGTTCTCTTTTTGAGAACTAAGATAAATTCCATAACCCATTCGCTGCTCTACCAAGAGCCATTTCAACAGGAGGTACTAATGCTGCAAGGTACAAAATTTAAGGGCTAGTCAACATGCACATTACTAATCTCAAGCTGATTCATGAGTTTTGCAAGCTCCATCCGATGGCTAAATCCAGGCTGGAACGATGGTATACAACCGTTTCAGCAGCCAAGTGGACAAGTTTTGAAGATATCAGAAAAACATTTGCCAGTGTTGATCGTGTAGGTGAATTTCTGGTTTTCAATGTCGGAGGAAATAGATATCGACTGATCGCCAGCCTGCAAAATTACTGTCACCTCCAAGAAGATGGATCACTCAGCAATGCCAAGCTTTTTATCAAGAAAATTTGCACTCATGCCGAATACAGCAAACTTAAGATTCCTGATGATTTGAGAAGAAAATCCAAAAAGCAAAGTTGATGTTTGGTTTAGCCACGTCATCAATTAGAGATAGGGGCTTCGGCCGCTTCTCCCTGAGGTTAGAGTAACTTGAACGGCAGATAGCAGGTTTACTCCAGAGATGGATGATATGTAAGTCGTCACTCTCCAAAGCACTGAATCATACATACAAAAAAGCACACACAGAAGCACGCACGCACCCAACCAAGCCATGCTGGCAGTTCTTGATCCAAAGTCTTATTCACAATTACTGGCAGAAGTCCGACCGACCGTCATTCAGACCGAGGAAGAATATGATCGCCTGGTAGATCAAATCGAGCAACTATTCTTGCGTGAAGATCGATCACCTGAAGAATCAGCTCTATTGGATTTACTGACATTACTCGTTAGTAGCTATGACGATCAGCACTATGCGATCGCTGATTGCTCTGGGCGGGAAGTACTGTTGGAACTGATGGAAGACAACGGACTGAAACAAGCTGATTTGGTCGGAGTGATTGGCTCCAAAGGCATTGTTTCTGAAGTAGTCAACGGCAAGCGCGACATTTCTAAGAAACAAGCGCAACGGTTAGGCGAATTCTTTGGACTGCCTTACACAGTCTTTCTTTGATTGTCACCCTGGCTGCCCTAGACAAAGGGCTTAAGCCCCTTGCCCCTAACATCTTTTTAAGGCGTTTTCCGTCAAGATATTAATTATTAATGAGTAGCGATCGGGCGTGAAATCAAACAGCTTGGCTAACGATCGCCCCGAGTTTTTTCATCACTTGCAAAACCGTGGCCAAATCGTCCGCGCGATCGAGAATTAATTCTGGTGATTTGTCGTACTGCTAACTGTAGAGAGGCGTATCAGCATCATCAGGAAATGTCAGCACCTTGGCTAATTTTAAAAATACAAAACTACTGCCATTGGTCACTAAGCCAAACCGCGCTTGCCGATCGGGAGCTGCTGCCAACATATAACCCAACACCTGCGGAATCCCCACCTTGACCGAAAATTCAGCTCGCTTGGATTCGATCGCCAACACCCACAAACGACCCATCAACACCAAACTATCCATCCGCCCGCGCAGCTTTTCGCCTCCCATTGGGTTAGCGTCCACGGGGCGATCGACCACAATTTCTATTGAAGTTTCCGTATCCACATAGAACGGCGGTAAAAAGAAACCGGCGAGATCCAACAGAGGAGCAACGACGGCTAACTTGGCCGTATTTTCGAGTATTGATCGCCGCTCCAAGTTGGCGTAGCTGGCTTGAATGCGTTGCAGCCGATCGCGCTCGATCGCCCCCAACTCCGGCAACCGATCGCGCCACTCCCGACAGAAATCAGGATCATCACTGCGCTGGAGGCCCAACCGCTGTTCCAGATCCTGAAGCGTTAGTTGTTCGATCGCCACTGTGGTTGTCATCCCGTATCTCCATTTGAGCAGCTTTCGCTTGTTTCCCGCGCCCTGAGGGCGATCCTAAACCCTGGCGACCGGTCACCAGGTTACGAAGTTGATACACTGATTGAGTTGACCTGCAAGAGGCTAACGATCTCCCCTCAGCCGGATGTGATCCGGTCGATCGCCCTAGCTGCCTGCCCCTCCCCCCTCAACGATTCAAGTAAGGAATTGCTAACCCAATGACCGTCGCGCCCGTAAGCTTGCCGCAACTGGTGAAACACGAAGTCAAAGACCTGTCCTTGGCCCCCATGGGTCGCCAACGGATTGAATGGGCGGGTCGAGAAATGCCGGTGCTGCGCCAAATCCGCGATCGCTTCGCCACCGAAAAGCCCTTCGCCGGTTTGCGTCTGGTTGCTTGTTGCCACGTCACCACCGAAACCGCCCACTTGGCGATCGCCCTCAAGGCCGGTGGCGCGGATGCGGTGTTGATTGCCAGCAACCCCCTTTCGACCCAGGACGACGTGGCCGCCAGCCTCGTGGTGGATGAAGGCATCTCGGTCTTTGCCTACAAGGGTGAAGATACCGAAACCTATCTGCGCCACGTGAACATTGCCCTCGACCACAAGCCGAACGTGATCATTGATGACGGTTCCGACGTGACCGCCACCCTGATCCAACAGCGCCAAGACCAAATCGCTGACCTGATTGGCACCACCGAAGAAACCACTACCGGCATCGTCCGTTTGCGGGCCATGCTGCGCGATGGCGTGCTGACCTTCCCGGCCATGAACGTCAACGACGCGCAAACCAAGCATTTCTTCGATAACCGCTACGGCACGGGCCAATCGACCCTCGACGGGATCATCCGCGCCACCAACGTCCTGTTGGCCGGCAAAACCGTGGTGGTTGCTGGCTATGGCTGGTGCGGTAAGGGCACGGCCATGCGGGCGCGCGGTTTGGGCGCAAACGTGATCGTCACTGAAGTGCTGCCCGTCCCGGCGATCGAAGCCGTAATGGATGGTTTCCGCGTGATGCCGATGGACGAAGCCGCCGCCCTGGGCGACCTGTTCATCACCGTCACCGGCAACAAGCATGTGATTCGCGGCGAGCATTTCGCCAAGATGAAGGACGGGGCGATCGTCTGCAACTCCGGTCACTTCGATTTGGAAATCGACCTGAAGGCCCTGAAGGCCCAATCGTCGGAAGTGAAGACCGTCCGCAACTTCACCGAAGAATATCGCCTGAACAACGGCAAGTCCGTGGTGGTGTTGGGCGAAGGTCGCTTGGTGAACCTGGCGGCGGCGGAAGGCCACCCCAGCGCCGTGATGGACATGAGCTTTGCCAACCAAGCCCTGGCTTGCGAATATTTGGTGAAGAACAAGGGCCAACTGGAGCCGGGTCTCTACTCGATTCCCGATGAGGTGGATCAAGAGATCGCCCGTCTGAAGCTGGCGGCCATGGGCATCGCGATCGACTCCCTGACCGCTGAACAGATCGAGTACATGAACTCCTGGACTGAAGGCACATAATCGCCCCAGTCTGAACCCTCATTCCTAGTGCGGGGCAAGGGGCTTAAGCCCCTTGTCTTGCCCTCAAGGGCTTGATGTTTGATTGCGCGATCGCACACCCAACTCATCGATTTTGTTCACCGCGTTATTCTTGCTTTCTATGAAAGAGTGGATTGTTGAAATTATTGGTTCCCTGGGCTATTTCGGCATTGGGTTCCTGATGTTTTTGGAAAACCTGTTTCCGCCAATTCCTTCCGAATTGATCATGCCCTTGGCGGGGTTTACGGCTTCGCAGCCCAATAACAACCTAGAACTGATTCCGGCGATCGCAGCGGGTGTAATCGGTACGGTGTTGGGAGCCTATCCCTGGTACTACATCGGCAAACTGGTCAACGAAGAGCGCCTAGAACGTTGGGCAGATAAATACTTCAAATGGATCGGCATTTCCGGCGAGGATGTGGGGAAATCCAAAACCTGGTTCCAGAAGCATGGCGCTAAGGCTGTGTTTTTGGGTCGGATGGTTCCGGGAATTCGGACACTGATTTCACTCCCGGCGGGGATTGAAGAAATGCCGATCGCTCCCTTCACGATTTACACCACCCTCGGCACGATCATTTGGACAGCAGCCCTCACCACCTTGGGCTACAAACTCGGCTCGAACTATGAGCTGGTTGACGAATATCTCAGCCCAGTTTCTAAGATCGTGTTGGGGATTTTGGTGCTGGGCTTTGCGGCTTGGCTGGTGAAGAAAAACCTGGATTTACGCAACAAGGGCAACGGTTAAAACGTGGGTGACTGGGGGAGGGCGTAAGGTGTTACGCCCCTACGAGATGACTGCCAAAATAATAGTCACGTGAATCGGGGTGGGCTGGGCCTGCCCCGATTTGTTTGGGATGAATTGAGCCGGTTAGAGATCAACAACCATGACAGAAGTGGCGGCGATCGCCCTGGATATTGGGCGCAAACGGATCGGGGTGGCGGGGTGTGATCGCCTTGGGTTACTGGCCAGCCCGATCGCCACGATCGAGCGGCAATCTTTTGAGCAAGATGTGGCAGCGTTGCGGGCGATCGCCCAAGAACGCCAGGCTACATTGTTGGTGGCCGGGTTGCCCTTGACGATGGATGGGGAAGACAGCGCTCAAACCCGCCACGCCCGCAAGTGGGCCAAGCGCTATGCCACGGCGATCGGGCTGCCGTTTGTGTTGGTGGACGAGCGGCTGAGTTCGGTGGAAGCCGAGGAACTGTTGCGATCGCGCGGCCTCCAACCCTCGCGAGACAAGGGCAGCATCGATCGCTATGCGGCGGCGGCGATTTTGCAACGCTGGCTGGATGAGCAGCGGATTTGAATTTAGTCAGAACCAGTCGCTATCCTGGGAAGAGATAGCCCACTGCATCGGTTTTGGAGGATCGGTAAATGACCGCTAGCCTAAGCGCTCCGGTTGCTGCTGAGTCAGCCCCAGAGGCGATCGACCTAAACCAGTTTTTGGCCCTGCCCGATACCCAGCCGGCCAGTGAATTCATTAACGGCAAAATCATTCAAAAACCAATGCCCCAGGGAGAACACAGCACCCTCCAAGCAGACTTGGTAGCAGCCATTAACGCCGTGCTTAAACAGCGCAAAATTGCTCGGGCCTATACGGAATTACGCTGTACATTTGGCGGCCAGGCTATTGTTCCTGATTTATCAGTGTTTCTTTGGGATCGAATTCCCCGAAATGCGACAACTGGCCGGGTTGCCAACCAATTTTTAATCCCGCCAGACTGGGCGATCGAAATCTTATCGCCCAAGCAAGAAAGCCTGGGCATCATTGACAAGCTACTGCATTGTGCTCAGCACGGAACGCAAATGGGCTGGCTGATTGACCCCGATCAAAATGGTGTTTTAACAATTAATCGTGATTGCCAAATTTCAATTTTTTGGGATGAAAACGATCGCTTGCCTGTGCCTGAGTTTGCGGCTGAATTTCAACTTACGCTGGGTCAGCTCTTTGATTGGCTAGCAGTTGATTAATCGCTTTGATCATTTTGATCATTAGGTTCTGGGTGATGATGAGTTCGGTTGTCCTTGGTAATGGAAATACCAGGCCTTGGAACTGCGAATCGCTAACCACAAAAGCATCAGGGCGATTGTGCCCCCTTGGGTGGGCGCATCAAAGGCAAATAGCACCAGAAAAATGCAGAGGGCATCTTGGGTGAAAATTGCCCAAAGGGGCAGCCCTCCTAATCGAAAAAACCAGCCTACCTGCACCAGTTGCAAAACTAGGGCCAACAGGCCTCCCACAATTCCCAACAGTACGGTGATTTGATCCGTCCGATCGGCTGCTTGGGCGATCGCCATTCCCATCACGGCCCCAGCCAAGGGACTAAACACCAATTGCACCAACTGCAAAATTCTTTGCCCCAGCAGTTTTTTGGAAGCAAACAGCTCAAACAGAGACCAACTGACCAGCACCCCAAGCACCCATTGCGGCGACAGTTGCGACAGCAGCGGCACTCGTGACCAGAGGCGATCGCCCTGCAAGAGGCCAATCAACAACAGCGGCAGGGCAATGCGCATCCCTCCCGCCGCCGAAGCTGCCAGCACCGCTAGGAGTTCAACCATGACAATGGGCGCATCCCATAGAAACCTGAACTCGTCTGTAATTGCACCATCGATGCCCCTTTTTGAGTCAATGCCCCTTGTTGAACTGTTTTTTCCAGGATCGGTTGTTGAGATCCGCAAAGGATGGGGGTCGATCGCTCCAATCACAAACTCGGGGCGATCGACCCATGCGACTCGGAAATTTCCCAGTGGCCTTGAACTTTAGGCGATTTTGGTTCACTCAGCACGATCGAGAGCCATGGGCGATCGCCGTTGCCTAACCTAGAGTGCCACCAAGTCCGCCGTCAGCCGCTTAAAAGCCAGTCGCTCGTTTTCAATATCAACCCAAATCGTGTCACCTTCGGTAAACTCACCCCGCAAAATGCACTTAGCAATTTGGGTTTCCAATTCCCGTTGCACGGCGCGTTTTAAGGGGCGTGCGCCGTAGGTGGGATCGTAGCCAACCTCTGCCAAGAAGTCGATCGCCGCTTCTGACAGTTTCAGGGCCATTTTCTTCTCCGCTAAACGGGCTTCCAATCGCTGGGCTTGAATTTGGATAATTTGGCGCAATTCCGATTTTTCGAGACCGTGGAAAATGATGATGTCATCAATTCGGTTCAAGAATTCTGGGCGGAATTGCTCGCGCATGGCCGCCATCACCCGCGTCCGCATTTCTTCGTAGCGACTGTTATCGGCCGCCAATTCCAAAATGTATTGGGAGCCAATGTTACTGGTCAAAATGATGATGCTGTTTTTGAAATCAATGGTGCGCCCTTGGGAATCGGTCACTCGACCATCATCCAAAATTTGCAGCATGATGTTGAACACATCCGGGTGCGCTTTTTCAATTTCATCAAACAGAATCACGGAATAAGGACGACGACGAATGGCTTCTGTGAGTTGTCCGCCTTCTTCATAGCCCACATAACCGGGGGGCGCGCCGACCAAGCGCGAAACCGCATGTTTCTCCATATATTCCGACATATCAATTCGCACCATTGCTTCTTCGGTGTCGAATAGATAAGCCGCCAAGGATTTAGCGAGTTCAGTTTTGCCCACGCCTGTGGGGCCCAGGAAGATAAAGCTGGCGATCGGGCGGTTGGGGTCGGCCAGCCCCGCACGTGATCGCTGAATAGCATCGGCCACCGCCGTGACGGCCTCATCTTGGCCAATCACTCGTTGGTGTAGCTCGTCTTCCAAATGCAGCAGTTTTTCCATTTCGGAAGCAATCAGTTTGCTGACCGGAATGCCAGTCCACTTGGCAATAATTTCAGCAATATCAGATTCACTGACTTCTTCTCGCAGCAGAATTTGACCGCTCGATTGCTGAGTCGAAATGGTTTGTTCGATGGTCTGCAATTGTTGATGCAGTTCATTCAGGGTTCCAAACTTTAATTCAGCGGCCCGGTTGAGGTCATAGTCTCGCTCCGCTTGCTGAATTTCTAGCTCCACCCGATCGATCTGTTCCTTGAGGGCTTTTCGTTGCTCCAACAGATCTTTTTCCTGTTGCCATTGGGCGTTCAGATGGCTTTGGGTTTCCTTCAGGTCTGCCAGTTCCCGATCGAGTCGTTCCAGTCGCTCCTTGGACGCTGAATCACTCTCCTTTTGCAAGGATAAGCGCTCCATTTCCAGTTGCAAAATCTTGCGATCAATTTCATCTAGTTCCTCTGGCTTAGAGGTAACTTCCATTTTCAACTTGGCTGCGGCTTCATCCACCAGATCGATCGCCTTATCTGGCAAAAATCGATCGCTAATATAGCGATTAGAAAGGGTTGCCGCCGCCACCAAAGCACTATCGGAAATCTTGACGTTGTGGTGAGTTTCATAGCGGTCTTTCAATCCTCGCAGAATTGAAATCGTATCCACCACCGAAGGCTGATCAATATAAACCTGTTGGAATCGCCGTTCCAATGCCGCGTCTTTTTCAATATATTTGCGGTACTCATCAAGGGTGGTGGCTCCAATACAGCGCAATTCACCTCGAGCCAACATCGGTTTTAGGAGGTTACCGGCATCCATGGCCCCCTGCGTTGCCCCTGCGCCCACAACGGTGTGAATTTCATCGATGAAGAGAATGATATTCCCTTCAGAATCCGTCACTTCCTTGAGCACCGCTTTCAGACGTTCTTCAAATTCTCCGCGATATTTGGCCCCAGCAATCAGTGCGCCCATGTCAAGGGCAATCAGGGTGCGATTTTGCAAAGATTCTGGCACATCTCCTTTAACAATTCGCTGAGCCAATCCTTCAGCGATCGCGGTTTTGCCCACCCCTGGCTCGCCAATTAGAACAGGATTATTTTTGGTGCGACGCGACAAGATTTGGATGGTGCGACGGATTTCATCATCCCGGCCAATGACTGGATCGAGCTTCCCTTGGCGGGCATATTGGGTGAGGTCTCGGCCATATTTTTCAAGAGCTTCGTATTTCCCTTCTGGATCACGATCGGTCACGGTTTGATTGCCTCTCACTTGTTTAATTGCTTCCCGAAGTTTGGCCTCATTTAGCCCAACTTCATCAAAAATCTTGCGACCGCAGCGATCGTCCTTGGCAAACCCCAATACGAGGTGTTCGATCGAAAGATATTCATCACCAAATTCCTTGCGAAAAGCCTCGGATCGATCGAGCAACTTATCCAGGCTTTGTCCCAAATAAACGGAGCCAATATCACCGGAAATTTTGGGCTGTTTCTGCAAAAATTGATCCGCTAATTCTTGTAAGCGACTGGGCTGGGCCCCGGCCTTGCTAAAAATACTGGTCGCTAATCCCTCTTGTTCTAATAATGATTTGAGTAAATGTTCTGACTCTAGCTGTTGTTGGCGATTTTGCTTGGCAACTTCTGGCATTTGGGCAATCACTTCCCAAGCCTTGGTGGTGAACTTATTGGGATCAGTGGGTTGCATGGGGTGTTTGGGGTGTGCAGGAATTACTCCGGTAGGGATCAGCCTCCGCTGCACAACCGTAGCGTTATTGTAGGCAGGGAGGGCGATCGAGCGCGATCGGCTTTTACGACCCAAGGGGTGGGGGTTTGCCGTCTGGGGCAACCCTGGTAGGAACCCGATCGCGCCGAGCTGAGCCACTCCCGATCGGGTCATCGTTTAGGCTTGCCCTTTGTCCCCGATGCTGCTGTTACCCGTTCCCGGCAACCTTGTCGCGATTGTGCCGTGATTTTGTCGTGATTTTGCTGCGGTGCAGGGGGATTCAGATGACTGGGGCGCGGCGCGATCGCCCCCTTTTCAGCCAAGACCAACTGAGTCAGGCCTAGCCGTTCCGGGGTCAGTTGCATGGGTCAGTTGCCTCGGTTCGATGGTCAGCCCTTTGAGTCGAATCAGTGGACGCTGTGGGTTGCGGTCAGACCGGGCGATCGAAAAGCGGGGAGCTGCTTAGGATAGAAAACAAATCGCAACCCATCAGAAACGGCTGACCGAATCTGCCGCTCGTCAAATCGGGTAAAGCTCAGGCGAAACTGACCATTAAAGGAAACTGAATATGAGTGAAAAATATGACTGAAAAAACAACCGATTGGCAAACTTTGCTCCTGTCGCCTACGGACTTTCAAACCCTAACTGGCGTTCCCTTCAAAGATGCTCAAGATTTGTCTAAAGCCTTGTATCAAAATCGCAAATTGTCTAAATGGCAAGCAATCGGTAAGCGTTGCTTGAAATATGCTTGGAATGGATTTTGGTTTTCGATTATTTGGGCGATCTTACTCGGAATTTTTGTGATTCCCATTGCCATTGGTGGGTTTTACTTAGTTCGCCTGTTGGGCTTGTTTGCCGGAATCAGTGTCATTAACATTGTGCGCTGGTCTGCCGGTGTTTGTTTGCTGACAGGGATTCCCATGTCCATTTGGTTTTCTTGGGATGAAGAGAAAAAACAAGATACCTTGCGATCGCTCCTGCCCTTGACCCAAGAGGTCGAAAAATTTAATCGACTGGTACGCGCAACGGATGTGAAGGCTCAACTGGCCCAAGCCTCTGGAAAGGTAATTAGCCCTGAGGAACAAGCCCAAACAATTGCCACCCTGAGCCAACTGCGATCGGAGCTGGAAAATGCCTTAAAAGTGGAACGGGTGTTACGTGAAAACCAAGATGTGGTGATGGCGCAAGTGGATGCCTTTGAAGGGGCTACCCTGGGTCAGCATATGCAACTGGTGACGGATCAAGCCCTTGAATATGGTCAGGTACTTGATGAAGCATTAAAACTGGGCGATCGGGTTCGAAACGAGCTAAAAACGTTGCATAATCGACAAGATCAATGGAATTCTGACTAATTTCGCAGGAATGACTCAGAAATTATTCAGCATTCTCTCAACAATTTTCGCCATCCCCTAGCAGGGACTGAACAATCGCGCGTACACTGGACGCAATCTTTTTCTCAATTGCAACCTCACGCAGAGAGCCTGAGTTATGAATTTCAAGCGGTGGAGCAGCCAACTGATTGCCATGGGTCTGATCGGGGTTACAGTCCTCGGCACAGCGATCGAAGGAGCCTTCGCCCAATGGGACAATACCCGACCGGAAAACCGCATTGCGCGGATTCGGTTTCGCAACAATAATGCTCGTAGTTTATACGCCCTCTATATTGCACCTCGCTATTCAGGGGATTGGCAGGAACTCTTAGGCGATCGCATTTTAAAATCCGGTGAAGCGATCGACTTGGAATTTAATTACGACAACCTTTATCAATCTGGGTGTAACTACAAAATCAAAGCCATTTATTCTGATGGTTCCCAGACGGTCTTGGAAGAACAGCCCTATGATCTCTGTGGATTGCGCCAAGTACAATTTGGCCCCTATCCTTCGATCGATCCCTACCGTCCCAATTAATTGCTGTTTAGGACATTTTCTCAATGTCAATTGATGCCTGTTGATGGCGACTGATCATACGACCCTTACCTAAAACGATTAGCACGCCATATTGCAGATGCCATGACGTGATGATTCGGTGGGCATTGCCCACCCTACGGGCTATTGTTGATGGCGACTGACCATAACTTCAACTGATCGCTAGCAATTTTCAAATTAATTTAGGCAAATTTGCCTACTGCGATCCGTCAGATCTGATCAGTTGAAGTTTCTAGGGGAATGATCCCAAATTCTGACAACTGAATCTGCCTAATTTCGTCGCTCAATTCCGTTAAAATTCCAATAAAATTCCAAGAATCTTCGATCTCTCCCTGCTCTTGCTCTTGCTGTGCCCTTGACCCCTTGGCGACGGATTTGGCGCAATCGCCCTAGAGGTAGCCCATCCTTTCGTAGTCTGTTGCGCGCTTGGTTAACCCGTTGCATCAACCTTCTCTTGGGAGATGGGCGACATCTCAATGAAGCGGAATTTGATAGTTATGTCGCCTGGCGATCGGCACTGATTCATCAGCGCTTGATGCTGGGATTTCGCCTAGGAGTCATTTATTTCAGCACGTTCTCAATTCTGATTGCCTTTGAAGAATCCAGTAAAGGCGACCTGTTCAGTGTGCGTTTAATTCGCCATTTGATGGCAATTGTTTTAATTTTTGCTGGCAGCCGTGAAACCCAGTCTTTAACTGAACGATATTTGGTTCCGGCATCGACTGCGGAGGGCTATTTTGCTGTTTCTCGTCAAACAACTCCTACAAAAACTCCTAACAAAACTCCTAAGAATATTGTCCCAAAGCCCTTAAGCCAGGGTGGAAAATTGCCACCTCTAATTCAGTCGAAGCGGCCTGAGCACTTGAGCTTGGATCCGGTGATTTTTTCATCCCAATTTCGTCTATTTTTACTGCTTTCAACCACGATTTCGGTGGTGACTAATTTACCTAGCCATTGGGGAACACCCGTCATGCCCGATCTGAAGGGTTGGACGTTGGGATTTTTTAGCATCGCGGCCGTGCTGCCGTTTCGCTGGCACTGGCATCTCATTTCCCACCTCATTGCCTATGTGAATTATGTTTTGACCAATGGCTTGATGGGTCAGGCAATTTTTCCAGAGCCTTTGGATCCTGGGCAAGTTTTGTTTGATATGGTGTGGATTTCTTTGATGTCAACTTTGGTGGTTGGCCTCTATGAACGCCTATCTCGCACTGAATTTGAAGTTCGTAAACAACTGCGCCAAGAGCAGCGACGTTCGGATCAATTGCTCACCAATATTTTGCCGCGCAGTGTTGCCGATCGACTCCTGACGGATTCGTCCCAAATTGCAGATTTATTCCCAGAAGTAACGGTTTTATTTGCGGATTTAGTGGGGTTCACGCCCCTGGCTTCGCAACTGCAACCGGGCGAAACAATTGAATTACTCAATCGCATGTTTTCGCTATTTGACCAGTTAGCAGAGTTCCATGGCCTTGAAAAAATCAAGACCATTGGCGATGCCTACATGGCGGCGGCGGGCTTGCCGAATCCCAACCCTAACCATGCGGCGGCGGCGGCGGACATGGCTTTGGCGATGCAGCGGGCGATCGAGCAATTGAATCAAACGTCCCGCTATCCCCTCTCCATTCGGGTGGGACTCCATTCGGGGCCCGTGGTGGCGGGGGTGATTGGGCTGCGAAAGTTTGCCTACGATTTGTGGGGGGACACGGTGAATGTGGCCAGCCGCATGGAGTCTCAAGGATCGCCAGGCAAAATTCAAGTGACTCAAGCGGTGTTCGATCGCCTGGGGGGAGAAGCGAGCCTTTATCGATTAACCCAGCGGGGGGTAATTGCTGTGAAAGGCCGAGGAGACATGTTGGTTTATTGGCTAGAGGAAGCCCCTAAGAACTAACGGCAAGCATCCACGGAAACGACATACACTTTCCCGATCGATCCTGTGTTGCCTACCTTCACATTTACCTGAAACGGTTGAATGTTTTGGCCGGGCCGACGACGTGGATAGGCAGGCACTTGCACCAGTTGATTCGCTTCAGCATTCACCCGTTCGTCATAGAACTGGTCGTTGCTGCTGTCCCCATATTTGAGGAACATTTCAGACTTGTAGCTGCCGGAGTCTTTAAAAAATAAACTGACTCGAAAACTGGTAAAGCTTTGATTGCTAGGAACAACAAAATCGGTGTTCCAATTGTTGCGCGTAAACAGCAGGCTAGGGGCCGAAACCCGCTTCACCACTTCGGGGTCATTGCCACCAACGGGCATCAGGGGCACGGGGCGGCGACATTCCACCACGGGGGCGCTGCGGTCTTGGGCTTGGGCGTTGATGTGCAGTCCTGCCAAACCAAGGCCAAGGCTGGTGAGGGCGGCGATCGCGAGCGGCCGTTTCATAGCGCGCGGTGGTGTTTCTCAAAAAATGCCCCTTAAGATTAACCCAAGGTCTCGCCGCTGCGTAAAGAGTTATGGAGCACGGGGTTAAACTAAAGGCTCTGAACCGAGAGGAATTTGAGGCGATCGCGTGGCGGCAGAGCAAGATCAACCAGATCAAGAAGCAGTCTTTCACTCGCTGAATTCATCGCTGGACCCTGCATCGGGGGCGAGTGCTGTGGAAACCGGTACGGAGCCAGAGACGGCCGATCCAAAGCCGGTAACGGATTTTGAGGCCATGACCCTAGATCGGGCCCAAACGCTTTATGACCAGGGGCGGAGGCTGTTTGAGGCAGGGCGCTATCGCGAGGCGATCGAGTCCTTGGAAACGGGGGCGGCGCTGTTGCCGGCCAATGGGCGTTTGGGGGGTGAAATGCAGGTGTGGTTGGTGACGGCCTACGAGGCTGCGGGCCTGCGGGATGCGGGGTTGCAATTGTGTCGGCAACTGACGAAGCATCCCCACCTAGAAACCCGATCGCAAGCTCGCCGGCTGTTGGCGATTTTGGAAGCGCCCGTGTTGAGCAAGCGCCCGGAATGGCTGACGGAGATTCCTGACTTGTCGAGCTTGGAGGCGGCGGATGGTGCGGGGTTCAAGGCGGCCACCGGTCAGGCCCCGAGCCGATCGCCCCGATCTCGTCCCATGCCGGAGCCAAAGCCGATCGATCCGGCCCTGATTGTCCATGAGAATCGCTTTTTGGGCTTTGGGTTGTTGCTGGTGCTGCTGGTGATTGCAGGAATTCTGTGGCTGGGGCGTGCCTAGGGGGCTGATGGCTGCTGTGACTGAGGCGATTGGCCTGTCTTCTGGCTGGGCGCGTTAACGACGGCCAGGCCATGAAGACCAGTTAACGAAGGCAACGCAACGCAACGAAACAATCGCCCTCAGTCGGATGGTTTCGGATCGTTTATGCTGGCGATCTGCTAGGTTTTTCAAGTCTGTTCATCGAGTTCCAGCGCTCCCATGCCTGCTTTTTTGTTTGAGGTCGGCACTGAAGAATTACCCGCAAGTTTTGTGGCCAGTGCGGTGCGTCAGTGGCGCGATCGCGTGCCCCAGAGCTTGGCGGAAGCCAACCTAAGCGCCACATCGGTGCAGGTGTTTGCCACACCGCGCCGCTTGGCCCTGGTGATTGAAGGGTTGCCCGATCGCCAGCCCGATCGCCGGGAGGCGGTGAAAGGGCCGCCGGCCAGTGCTGCCTTCAAGGATGGGCAACCCACCAAGGCCGCCGAAGGATTTGCGCGCAAAAACGGTGTGGCCCTGAGCGATTTGGAGTTGCGAGCCACGGACAAGGGTGAATTTGTTTTTGCGGAAGTGTTCACGGCGGGGCGATCGACCCCCGATCTCTTGCAGGAATTGGCTCCCCAATGGGTGCTGGCCCTTGAAGGCAAGCGGTTTATGCGCTGGGGAGATGGAGAATTTCGATTCCCCCGGCCCATTCGCAGCCTGATTGCCCTTTGGGATGATCAAGTATTGCCGGTGTCTTTGACCGTGCGAGCGGCCACCGAAACGCGCTCGGCGGAAGTGCTGACGGCCGATCGAGTCACGACCGGCCACCGGGTGTTGCATCCTGCATCGGTTTCGATCGCCCAGGCCACGGACTATGTGGCTACCTTGGCAGCGGCTTCCGTGCTGGTGAATCCCGAGCAGCGGCAGGCGCTGATCATTCAGCAGACCCAGGCCGCTGCGGCCCAACTGGGTGGAGAAGCGGAAATTGACCCCGATTTGCTGGAAGAAGTGCGGGACTTGGTGGAGTTTCCCACGGCGGTGATTGGTGGTTTTGATCAGGAATTTTTGGAGTTGCCGTCGGAGGTGACCAAAACCGTCATGGTCACCCATCAGCGCTATTTCCCCGTCCATCAACCGGGCCAGCCCGATCGACTGTTGCCCAACTTCATCACCATCAGTAACGGGGATCCGACCAAGGCCGCCATCATCGCTGAGGGCAATGGACGAGTGGTGCGGGCCCGCCTCAGCGATGGCCAGTATTTCTACAAGGCCGATATTGCCAAGCCGTTAGAAAGCTACTTGGCCAAGCTGGAAACGGTCACCTTCCAAGACCAATTGGGCAGTATGCGGGCCAAGGTCGATCGAATCGTGTCCATGGCCGATCGACTCTGCCACCAACTGCAACTGTCGGCGGACGATCGGGACTTGGTGAACTGGGCCGCCCTGCTCTGTAAAGCAGACTTGGTGACCAGCATGGTCTTCGAGTTCCCAGAGCTGCAAGGCATCATGGGCGAGAAGTATGCCCGGGCCAGCGGGGAACCGGAAGCGGTGGCGGTGGCGATCGGGGAACATTACCTACCCAAGGGCGCGGGCGATGCTTTGCCCACCAGTCAAACCGGGCGTATTGTGGCCCTGGCCGATCGCCTCGATACCCTGTGCAGTCTGTTCCGAATTGGCCTGTTGCCGAGCGGATCCTCCGATCCCTTTGCCCTGCGCCGGGCCGCCAACGCTGTGGTGAACATCATTTGGGATGCCGGTTGGTCTCTGAATTTGGAATCGCTGATTGAGCCGGAATCGGTCGATCGTTGGGCAGATTCTGGCATGGGCACGCAACTGGCAGAATTCTTTGTGCAACGGTTCCGCAGCCTGCTCGAAGATGAACAGGGCATTGATTACGACCTGGCCTTGGCAGTGGTCGGGGAACCGGGCGATCGCGATGCGGCCCTACGCGCCCTCTACGACCCCGCCGACGTGCTGCAACGGGCACAGTTCTTGCAATCCCTGCGGCGATCGGGGCAATTGGCCAACCTCTATGCCACCATCAACCGCGCCTCCAAACTGGCCGCCAAAGGCGATCTCAACTTCAGCGATTTGGATCCCGCTGCTTCCGTGAAATCTGCCTTGTTTGAGCAACCCTCAGAACAGGCGTTTTATGATGCCCTGGTTGCCCTGTTGCCCATCACCCAAGCCACGCGCCAAACCCGTAACTACCAGCCCCTGGCCGATCAACTGGCGCAGGCGGCGGCCGTGGTGGCGAACTTCTTTGATGGTTCCGAAAGTGTGATGGTGATGGTGAATGATGAAGCGGTGCGGCGTAACCGGCTGAACCTGCTGGGCCTGTTGCGGAACCATGCCAGGGTGCTCGGAGATTTCGGGGCGATCGTGAAGGGGTAAAGCATTCATCCCCATTTCCGGCCTAAGGGCCAAGGGGTGTGCTGCCAGTTTTGTAGCAAAATCATCAATTGCTAGACAAAAGACGGCCACACCCCTATAATATTGAACCGTTGCCAAAACTGTGGTTCCCTGCGCTACGCAACCTTAAAACCGCAACATTTGCCGATCTGGCAAATTTTCCAGGCAACTTTTGCTGAACCGGATACTGAGCAGGTCGCTGCTTAAGTCCTAGCAAGCAAACGCGCTGCAACGATGCAAACCGCTCCAGCGCAAAATCTTCCCTCGGTTGACTGACATCCGAGCCTTGAGATTCTCAATGATTTCTCAGTGCAGATAAGCGGTCAGTCTACGTCAATCAGAGTGCCCAAAACTCAAAGTCCGTCGGGAAAGTGCTTCTAGCCCTTACGCGCTAGAGGCGCTCTTGTTACGGCTGGTTGACGCTAGGGGGAAGGACTCTCCTAACCATCCCTAGTCTAAGGAGAACGCCATGTCTCTTGGCATTCTAGGTACTAAGTTGGGCATGACCCAAGTCTTTGATGAAACGGGCCGGGCCATCCCGGTAACGGTCATCCAAGCTGGCCCCTGTACCGTTACGCAAATCAAAACCAAAGAGACTGATGGCTACACGGCCGTTCAGTTGGGTTTTCAAGAAGTCAAAGAAAAGGCCCTCAGCAAGCCGGAAATCGGACACCTGAGCAAGGCCAACGCGAAGCCCCTGCGCCACCTGCGGGAATACCGTTTGGTGGATGTGGCTGGCTTTACCCTTGGTGAAGAAATCCGCGCCGATCGCTGCATCGAAGTCGGTCAAATCGTTGACGTGACGGGTAACAGCATTGGTCGTGGTTTCGCGGGTTACCAAAAGCGCCACAACTTTGGTCGCGGGCCGATGTCTCACGGTTCCAAAAACCACCGTCTGCCCGGTTCGACGGGTGCGGGTACGACCCCCGGTCGTGTCTATCCCGGTAAGCGCATGGCTGGCCGGATGGGCAATGAGCGTGTGACGGTCAAGAAGCTGACGGTTGTGCGGATCGACCCCGATCGCAACATCGTGTTGATCAAGGGTGCGGTTCCGGGCAAGCCGGGGACGCTGGTCAGCATTGCACCGTCCAACCTGGTGGGTCGTCAAAAGTAAGCGCGATCGCCCGTAAGTCCGTCGAACGTGGAGCACAGCAATGGTCAACTGCATTGTGAAAGATTGGGACGGTAAGGAAGCCGGCAAGACCGAGCTGGACTTACGCGTCGCCCGTGAAGAAAACGCTCAGCACATTGTGCACCGGGCTTTGGTGCGTCAATTGGCGAATGCTCGTCAAGGTACTGTCAGCACCAAGACCCGTTCGGAAGTGCGCGGTGGTGGTCGCAAGCCCTGGCGGCAAAAGGGAACCGGTCGCGCCCGTGCTGGCTCGAACCGCTCTCCCCTGTGGCGTGGTGGTGGTGTGATCTTTGGCCCCAAGCCCCGCGACTATTCGCAAAAGATGAACCGGAAGGAACGCCGCCTGGCCCTGCGCACGGCGTTCCAAGGTCGCTTGGATGACTTGGTGGTGGTGGAAAACTTTGCCAGCCAACTCAGCCAGCCCAAGACCAAAGACCTGTTGGCCGCGCTCGCCCGTTGGGATGTGGATGCGAACCAAAAGGTGCTGTTGATTGTGGCTGACCAAGACGAAAACGTTTGGCTGTCGGCCCGGAACGTCCAAAGCCTGCGGTTGATTTTGGCAACGAACTTAAATGTGTTCGACCTGCTGAACGCCGACAAGGTGGTGGTGACGGCGGACGCGCTGGAGAAGATCAAGGAGGTTTACGGCGATGATTAAGCGCACTCCTAAGTACAAGACGCGCTTGGACGATCGCACGTTGGCGGATGTGGTTCGCCGGCCGATCATCACCGAAAAGGCCACGATTCTGCTGGAAAACAACCAGTACGTGTTTGATGTGGATCCCCGCGCCAACAAGCTGGACATCAAGGCAGCGATCGAAGGTCTGTTTGAGGTGAAAGTCCAGAGGGTCAACACCTACAACCCGCCGCGCAAGACCCGGAAACTGGGTCGGCTGTCGGGTTACCGTCCTCAGGTGAAGCGGGCGATCGTCACGCTGGCCGAAGGCAGTTCGATTCAACTGTTCCCCGAAGTCTAGCGCTGAAGGAGTTTTAAGACGATGCCAATTCGTACCTTCCGTCCTTATACCCCCGGGGTTCGTCAAGCCAGCGTGGCTGACTTTGCGGAAATCACCCGCAGCGAACCCGAAAAGTCTCTGACTTCTTACAAGCACCGCCGCAAGGGTCGTAACAACCTGGGTCGGATCACCTGTCGTCACCGGGGTGGTGGCCACAAGCGTCTGTACCGGAAGATCGACTTCAAGCGCGACAAGCTGGGCATGACCGCTGAAGTGCTGTCGATCGAGTATGACCCCAACCGGAATGCGCGCATTTCGTTGGTGCAATACGAAGATGGCGAAAAGCGCTACATCATCACCCCCGTTGGTCTGAAAGTGGGCCAAACGATCGTGGCGGGCCCCGATTCCCCGATCGAAGTGGGTAATGCCCTGCCCTTGGCCAACATGCCTTTGGGTACGACCGTCCACAACATTGAGTTGGTGGCGGGTCGCGGTGCGCAAATGGCCCGTTCCGCTGGCTCCGGTGCTGAAGTGGTCGCCAAAGAAGGCAACTACGTCACCCTGAAGCTGCCTTCCACGGAAGTGCGCAAGGTTCGTAAAGAGTGCATGGCTACCATCGGCAGCGTCGGCAACTCCGAACACCGCAACCTGAGCCTGGGTAAAGCCGGCCGCAAGCGTTGGTTGGGTCGCCGTCCGGAAGTGCGCGGTAGCGTCATGAACCCGGTGGATCACCCCCACGGTGGTGGTGAAGGGCGCGCGCCCATTGGGCGTTCTGGCCCGGTCACCCCTTGGGGTAAACCCGCTTTGGGTCGCAAAACCCGCGACAAGCGGAAAGCCAGCACCAAACTCATTGTGCGTCGTCGTCGTAAGTCGTCCAAGCGCGGTCGCGGCGGTCGCAACGCATAGGTTTTTTCAGTGTGGCGATCGCCCGCCCGTTGGTCTAACCCTCCAGCCCTGGGCGATCGCCGCTTGAGATCGCGAATCCCTAAGAGTTCCTAAAGCGTATGTCTCGTTCTCTGAAAAAAGGTCCCTTCGTTGCTGACAAGCTGCTCAAAAAAGTAGAAGCGCTGAACGTCAAGGGCGAAAAGCAAGTGATCAAAACCTGGTCACGAGCCTCAACGATCCTGCCGCAAATGGTGGGTCACACGATCGCCGTCCACAACGGCCGGCAACACGTCCCCGTGTACGTCAACGAGCAAATGGTGGGCCACAAGCTGGGGGAATTTGCTCCCACGCGCACCTTCAAAGGCCACACCAAGGGCGACAAGAAAGGACGCAAGTAACCCCCGGAGAATCGCTCAGATATGGCACTTAGTCCCAACGAAGTCAAAGCAAGCGTGCGCTTCGTGCGGATGTCCCCCCGCAAAGTTCGCCGCGTCCTCGACCAAATCCGTGGTCGGAGCTACGCCGAAGCGCTGATTATTCTGCAGTTCATGCCCTATCGCGCCTGCGAAATCGTTCGCAAGTTGCTGCGATCGGCCGCGGCCAACGCAGAAAACAACAACGGTTTCGATGCCACCTCCTTGGTGGTGAGCACGGCCTTCGCTGACCAGGGCCCCACCCTGAAGCGATTCCGCCCTCGCGCCCAAGGTCGCGCCTACCAAATCCGCAAGCCCACCTGCCACATCACCGTGGCGGTTGCTCCGGCGGCAGAAGCCTAAGCATAAGGAGACGAGGAAACCATGGGACAGAAAATTCACCCCGTCGGCCTGCGACTCGGCATTACCCAAGAGCACCGCTCGCGCTGGTTTGCAGATCCGTCGCGTTATTCCAGCCTGTTGCAGGAAGACCACAAAATCCGGCAATACGTTGAGAAGAACCTGAACAATGCCGGCATTGCCAAGGTGCGGATTGAACGCAAGGCTGACCAAATCGACCTGGAAGTTCACACCGCCCGTCCGGGTGTGGTGGTGGGCCGGGGCGGCAGCGGGATCGAAACCCTGCGGGTCGGTCTGCAAAACCTGCTCGGGAGCCGCGATCGCCAGATCCGAATCAACGTGATCGAAGTGGCCCGCGTCGATGCCGATGCCACCTTGATTGCCGAGTACATCGCTCAGCAACTGGAGCGCCGGGTGTCGTTCCGTCGGGTCGTCCGCCAGGCGATCCAACGGGCCCAACGCGCTGGAATCGAAGGGATCAAAATCCAAGTCGGCGGTCGTTTGAACGGTGCAGAAATTGCCCGATCGGAATGGACGCGGGAAGGTCGCGTGCCCCTGCATACCCTGCGGGCGGACATCGACTACAGCTACCGCACCGCCAGCACCATCTATGGGGTGTTGGGGATCAAGGTGTGGGTGTTCAAGGGCGAGATCATTCCTGGACAAGAGGAAGTGGCTCCGGCGAATCAGCCTGCGCCGCGTCGTCGCCAACCCCGTCGTCGTCAGCAGTTTGAAGACCGCTCGAACGAGGAATAATCCATGCTCAGTCCAAGAAGAACAAAATTCCGCAAGCAACAACGCGGCCGGATGCGGGGCCTCGCCACTCGGGGCAGTTCGCTGAATTTTGGGGATTTTGCCCTGCAATCGCTGGAATGCGGCTGGATTACGGCTCGCCAAATCGAAGCCGGTCGTCGGGCCATGACCCGCTACATCCGCCGGGGTGGCAAAATCTGGATCCGCGTCTTCCCTGACAAGCCTGTGACCATGCGCCCCGCAGAAACCCGGATGGGTTCCGGTAAAGGGGCACCGGAGTTCTGGGTGGCCGTGATCAAACCCGGTCGGATCCTGTACGAAATCAAGGGTGTTGCTGAAGAGACGGCTCGCGAAGCAATGCGCCTGGCCGCGTTCAAGATGCCCGTGAAGACCAAGTTTATTGTTCGCGAAGACATCCAGTCGTAATGCCCTATGGCTCTCCCGAAGATTGCTGACGCGCGCGCCCTTAGTGACACCGAACTGGGCGATCGCATTTTGGAACTCAAGCGCCAACTGTTCCAATTCCGGATGAAGAAGGCGATTCGCCAAGAGGTGAAGTCGCACGAAATCAAACATGTAAAGCATGAGTTGGCGCAACTGCTCACGGTGGAGCATGAGCGCAAGCTCGCGGCTGCATCTGAAGCAGCAACCCAAGCGTAGTTCTGGAGTTAACCCCCTATGGCTGCCAAAGAACGTGTTGGCGTTGTTGTGAGCGACAAGATGCAGAAAACGGTGGTGGTGTCGGTGGAAAACCGCTCGGCCCACTCCAAGTACGGCAAGATTGTGGTTCGCACGCGCCGCTTTAAGGCCCACGATGAAGACAACCAGTGCAAGGAAGGCGATCGGGTTCGCATCCGCGAAACTCGCCCCCTGAGCAAAACCAAGCGCTGGACGGTCGTTGAAGTTCTCGAAAGCGCGACCCGGTAAGGGAGGCTCGATCGCCCATGATTCAACAGCAAACCTATCTGAACGTAGCGGACAACAGCGGCGCGAAGAAGCTGATGTGTATTCGCGTCCTGGGCGGTGGCAACCGTCGCTACGGCCATGTCGGTGATGAAATCATCGCCGTCGTCAAAGATGCCATTCCGAATATGGCAGTGAAAAAGTCCGACGTGGTGCGAGCCGTGATCGTTCGCACTCGGAAAACCATCCGACGCGATAGCGGCATGTGCATTCGCTTCGACGACAACGCCGCCGTGATCGTCAACAAGGATGGCAACCCCCGTGGGACGCGCGTTTTTGGCCCCGTAGCTCGTGAGCTGCGTGACAAGAACTACCTGAAGATCGTTTCGCTGGCTCCGGAGGTGCTGTAATGGCCAAGCCCGGCAAGATTCAAGTGAATGCAAACGGCAAAGCCGTGCGCTTCAAAATGCATGTCAAAGCGGGTGACACCGTTCAGGTGATCTCCGGTCGTGACAAGGGAAAAGTTGGCAAGATTGTGCGCGTCTTCCCCAAAACGAGCCAAGTGATCGTGGAAGGGGTGAACCAAAAGACCAAGCACACCAAGCCAACCCAGGAAGGCGAATCGGGCAAAGTCGAGGTGCGCGAGTTCCCGATCCACAGCTCGAACGTCCTGCACTATTCCGAAAAAGAAAAGGTCGCCAGCCGCGTTTGCTACACCTTCACCGACCAAGGCAAGAAGGTGCGCAAGCTGATTAAAACTGGCGAAATCATCGACTAACGTTGCGCCCGATCGCTGAAACAGCCATGCCAGCACGACTGAAAACCATTTACAAGGAAACAATCGTGCCGAAACTGATGGAACAGTTCCGGTACGAGAACATTCACCAGGTGCCCAAAGTGGTGAAGATCACGGTGAACCGTGGTTTGGGCGAAGCGTCGCAGAATGCCAAGGCCCTGGAGTCTTCTCTAGTGGAATTGGCCACCATCACCGGTCAACGCCCCGTCGTGACCCGCGCCAAAAAGGCGATCGCCGGCTTTAAGCTGCGCCAAGGGATGCCCGTGGGCATGATGGTGACCCTGCGCTCCGACAAGATGTATGACTTCCTCGATCGCCTTGTGCGATTGTCCCTACCCCGAATCCGGGACTTTCGTGGTGTCAGCCCTAACAGCTTCGATGGTCGTGGCAACTACTCCCTAGGTCTGCGTGAGCAGCTGATCTTCCCTGAAATCAGCTACGACAGCATCGACCAAATCCGCGGGATGGACATTTGCATCACGACCACCGCCACCACCGACGAAGAAGGCCGCGCGCTGCTCAAGGAAATGGGCATGCCGTTCCGGGACAAGTAGCGTTGCAAGGAGCGAACTATGGTTAACGATCCCATCGCAGATATGCTGACGCGCATTCGCAACGCCTGCCTGGCGCGTCACCAAAAAACGGAAGTTCCGGCCACCAAGATGACCCGCAGCATCGCCGAGGTGCTCAAGTCTGAAGGCTTCGTCGCCGAAGTGGAAGAAACCGGTGAAGGTGTGAAGAAGACGCTCGTGATCTCTTTGAAATACAAGGGCAAGCAGCGCCGTCCGATCATCTCGAACCTGAAGCGCGTGAGTAAGCCGGGCCTCCGTGTCTATTCCAATCGCCGCGATTTGCCCCGCGTGTTGGGCGGCATTGGCATCGCGATCGTCTCGACCTCTCGAGGCATCATGACCGATCGCGACGCGCGTCAGCAGGGCATCGGTGGCGAAGTCCTCTGCTACGTCTGGTAATCCCTACGACGAAGGAGTTCTCAATCGTGTCCCGCATTGGCAAGCGTCCCATTCCCATTCCCAAAGGGGTGACGGTGACGATCGACGGCCAAACCGTCTCGGTCAAAGGCTCCAAAGGCGAGCTGACCCGCACCTTTCCCCCTGAAATTCTCTTCTCCCAAGAAGCAGATCAATTGCTCGTGACGCGCCGGGATGAATCACGTCCCGCCCGTCAGCGCCATGGTCTCTGCCGCACCCTGCTGGCCAACATGGTCGAAGGGGTGTCCCAAGGCTTCCAGCGTCGTCTGGAAATCCAAGGGGTCGGTTATCGGGCCGCTGTTCAAGGCACCACGCTCAACCTGAGCATGGGCTACAGCCACCCGGTGAATATCCCCGCCCCCGACGGGATTCAGTTTGCGGTAGAAAACAACACCAACGTGATTGTCAGCGGCATTGACAAGGAATTGGTGGGTAACACCGCCGCCCGTGTCCGTGCTGTGCGCAAACCGGAACCCTACAAGGGCAAAGGGATTCGCTACCAAGGTGAAGTCGTTCGCCGCAAGGCAGGTAAGACAGGTAAGAAATAATGAAAGCCACTCGCAAGGATATGGTGCGCCGTCGCCACGGGCGGGTGCGCCGCAAAGTTTCGGGAACGCCCGATCGGCCTCGCCTGTGCGTGTTCCGCTCGCACCAACACATTTACGCCCAGGTGATCGACGACACCCAACATCACACGTTGGTAGCCGCTTCGACCCTGGAACCCGATGTCAAATCGCAGCTTGAAAGCAGCCGCGATTGTGACGCAGCCGCAGCGGTGGGTAAGCTGCTGGCTGAGCGCGCCCAAGCCAAGGGCGTTACCCAAGTTGTGTTCGATCGCGGCGGTAATCTTTACCACGGTCGTGTCAAGGCTTTGGCCGACGCGGCGCGCGAAGCCGGACTGAACTTCTAGGCGAGAACTCAGGAGTATTCACTATGGCAACTCGTCGTAAAGGCAATCGCACCCGCGAGAAAGAGTCCGAATGGCAAGAGCGCGTCGTCCAAATCCGCCGCGTCACCAAGGTGGTCAAGGGCGGTAAAAAGCTCAGCTTCCGCGCCGTGGTCGTGATCGGTAACGAACGCGGTCAAGTGGGCGTTGGGGTTGGCAAAGCCGCTGATGTGATCGGAGCCGTCAAAAAAGGCGTAGCCGATGGCAAAAAGCACCTAGTTGACGTGCCCCTGATCAAGGGCGACACGATTCCCCACCCCACCAACGGTGTCGGTGGTGGTAGCTCCAAAGTGATGATGCGCCCCGCCGCTCCCGGTACTGGGGTAATCGCCGGGGGTGCTGTCCGTACCGTGTTGGAATTGGCTGGGGTGAAAAACATCCTTGCCAAGCAACTGGGTTCCGACAACCCCTTGAACAACGCCCGTGCTGCTTTGGATGCCCTGTCTTCCCTGCGGACTTTCGCAGAAGTGGCCGAAGACCGGGGTGTGACCCTCGAGCACCTGTACAAATAGTTCCGGTCATCGACGGAGACCAAATCCATGAAAATCACGGATGCACAGCCTAAAAAAGGCTCCAAAAAGCGCGGTCGTCGCGTCGGTCGGGGCATTGCTGCCGGTCAAGGCGCGAGCGGTGGCTTCGGGATGCGCGGTCAAAAGTCGCGCTCCGGTCGCAGCACCCGCCCCGGTTTTGAAGGGGGTCAAATGCCCCTTTACCGCCGGGTGCCGAAGCTGAAGCACTTCACGGTGATCAACCGCCAAGCCTACACCGTGGTCAACGTCGGCAGTCTGGCTGGCCTGGCGGCCGGTTCGACCGTCAACTTGGCCTCGTTGATGGAAGCCGGGATTGTTACCACCAACGATGGCCCGCTGAAGTTGCTGGGCGATGGTGACCTGTCGGTGAAGCTGACGGTGGAAGCCGCTCGCTTCACGGCTAGCGCCAAGGAAAAGATCGAAGCAGCCGGCGGAACTTGCACGGTTGTCTAAGATTGAAGTTGGGAAATCCGGTTGCTGAAATTTGCCTGAGGTGTACCAACCATGGTCGTCAGTCGAGATAAAGCGCCAACAGCCCAAGAAACCTTCATGCAAATGGCCCAGGCGGCTGGCCTGCGGGGGCGGTTGCTGGTGACCGTCGGCCTGCTAGTGCTGGTGCGCCTTGGGATCTTTTTGCCGGTACCGGGAATTGATCGTGCAGCCTTTGGCAACGCGATCCAAAACAGCGGTCTAGGTGGGTTGGTTGGCTTCTTAGATATCTTCTCCGGGGGCGGTCTATCGCTGCTGGGGATCTTTGCGTTGGGAATTCTGCCCTACATCAATGCATCCATCATCATCCAATTGCTGACGGCGGCGCTGCCTTCTCTGGAAGACCTCCAGAAAAATGAAGGGGAGGCGGGCCGTCGCAAGATTGCCCAAATCACCCGCTATGTGTCCGTTGCTTGGGCCGTGATCCAAAGCGTGGGGATCGGTCTCTGGGTGTCGGCGTTGGGGGCCACGACGGAGCCAGCGGGCCTGTTTGTGGTGAAGACGGCGCTGGCCCTGACGGCTGGTTCGATGTTTGTGATGTGGATTGGCGAGCTAATCACGGAGCGTGGCGTGGGCAATGGTGCTTCGCTGCTGATTTTCGTGAACATTGTTTCGACCTTTCCGAAGTCGGTGGGTCAAACGCTGGAGCTGGCTCAAAGTGGTGATCGATCGACCATTGGCGGCATTGTGCTGTTGATGTTGGCGTTTATGGCCACCATTGTCGGCATTGTGTTTGTTCAAGAAGGGGCCCGTCGCATCCCGATCGTGATGGCCCGCCGCCAGGTGGGTCGCCGCCAGTATCAGGAGCGCAGCAGCTACTTGCCCTTGCGCCTGAACCAAGGGGGCGTGATGCCCATCATCTTCTCGACGGCGGTGTTGGTGGTTCCGGCCTCGCTGGCCCAGTTCACGAACAATGAAGCCTTGGCTCGGGTGGCCACCTATCTGAGTCCGACGGGCCCCACGCCCTGGCTGTACGTGTTGGTTTACCTGGCACTGATTCTGTTCTTTAGCTATTTCTATTCGTCGCTGGTGGTGAACCCGGTGGATATGGCTCAGAACCTGAAGAAGATGGGAGCGAGCATCCCCGGGGTGCGCCCAGGCCAAGCCACGAGTAAGCGGGTGCAGCAGATTTTGAATCGGCTGACCTTCTTGGGGGCAATTTTCTTGGGCTTGGTGGCCATTGTGCCGACGGCCGTGGAAAGTGCCACCAATGTGCGGACGTTCCAAGGGTTAGGAGCAACGTCGTTTCTGATTTTGGTTGGGGTCGCGATCGAAACGGCGAAGCAAATCCAAACCTACGTGATTTCACAGCGCTACGAAGGAATGGTGAAGCAGTGACGCGATTGATTTTTTTCGGCCCACCGGGTGCTGGTAAGGGCACGCAAGCCAAGATTTTGTCTGAGGAATATGGCATTCCCCATATTTCCACGGGTGATATCTTGCGCGCGGCCGTTGCCCAAGGCACTTCCTTGGGACAGGCGGCGAAGTCCTTCATGGATCGCGGTGAATTGGTACCCGATGAATTGATCATTGGGATCATCAAAGACCGGCTCGCAGAACCTGATGCTCAACAGGGCTGGATCCTGGATGGCTTCCCGCGCAATGTGGCCCAGGCCGAAAAACTCAATGACATGCTGGCGGCAACGGGTCAGGCCTGCGATCGAGTGCTGAATTTGGTGGTTGCCGATGATGTACTCAAGGCCCGTCTCCTGAGCCGAGGCACAGCGGAAGGTCGCTCGGATGACAATTTGGCGACCATTGAGCATCGCCTGGCGATTTTTCACCAAACGACGGAACCGCTGCTGAAGTTCTACAGGGCCCAGCAGGCGAACCTATTGGCGGAGGTCAATGGTGACCAGCCCCTCAGCGATGTGACTCGTGACCTGAAACAGGCGATCGCCCTAACGGCTTAGTTCACCTCCGCTGAAGTTTGGTGCTGAAGCTTCGTGCTGAAGCCGGGAACCGAACCAGAACCCCAGACCCGATCGCCCATTGTGCTAGTTTGGCAGTGAGATAGCACTTAACAGCAATTTCACTGATTGTCAACCAACTCGACGTTCATACAGGAGAGCTGATCCTTGTCCAAGCAAGATCTGATCGAAATGGAGGGAACCGTAACCGAATCACTCCCGAACGCAATGTTCCGGGTGGATCTCGATAACGGTTTCAACGTCCTAGCACATATTTCTGGCAAGATTCGCCGTAACTACATCAAGATTCTGCCGGGCGATCGCGTCAAGGTTGAGCTGACCCCCTACGACCTGACCAAGGGGCGCATCACCTACCGTTTAAAGAACACAGGTGGCAAAAAATAACCCCCAAAATAGCCACCCGATCGCTGGTCTAGCCAAAGACTTGCCCCGATAGGTTGATCCGGTACTCATTTTTCTCTAAAATTCCAAGTTTGGAGATTTTAACCATCATGAAAGTCCGAGCCTCCGTCCGCAAAATGTGCGAAAAGTGCCGCGTGATTCGTCGTCGCGGTCGCGTCATGGTCATTTGCCAAAACCCCAAACACAAACAACGCCAAGGGTAAAAGACAGCGTTAGGGTGGTTGTGTTTGCCTGGCACCCATCTAAAGACAGAGCATTAAAACGTTAGGGAGAACCAACGTGGCACGTATTTCCGGTGTAGATTTACCGCGCGAGAAGCGCATTGAAATTGGGTTGACCTATATTTACGGCATTGGTCTAACCCTGTCGAAGAAAATTTTGGCCGCAACGGGTGTGAATCCGGATACGCGCGTCAAAGACCTCGGCGATGCAGACATCTCTGCCCTGCGGGCCGAGTTGGATAACTACCAGGTGGAAGGTGATCTGCGCCGCTTTGAGGCAATGAACATCAAGCGCCTGATGGACATCGGTTGCTATCGGGGTCGTCGTCACCGCGCAGGTCTGCCGGTGCGGGGTCAACGGACGCGCACCAATGCCCGGACTCGCCGTGGTGGTCGTCGTACGGTGGCCGGGAAGAAGAAGGCTCCTCGCAAGTAATCGACTGGTTCTGTCCCCTTTCTACGAACGTTTTAGTTCTGTTCAACAGCTATGGCAAAGCAACCCAACAAGCGCTCTGGCCCGCGTAAGCAAAAGCGCAACGTCCCCAGCGGTGTCGCCCACATTCAATCGACTTTCAACAACACGATCGTGACGATCACCGACCTCAAGGGTGATGCAATCTCTTGGGCCTCGGCTGGTTCCAGCGGTTTCAAGGGAGCTAAGAAGGGTACGCCCTTCGCCGCCCAAACCGCCGCTGAAGCTGCTGCCCGTCGTGCCTCTGAACAGGGGATGCGGCAGGTGGAAGTGATGGTGAGCGGCCCCGGTTCGGGTCGGGAAACGGCAATTCGGGCCCTGCAAGCGTCGGGTCTGGAAATCACGCTGATTCGTGATGTTACGCCGATTCCGCATAATGGTTGCCGGCCGCCGAAGCGTCGTCGGGTCTAAATCACCCCGCGATCGACCCGCGCTAACTCACGGGCGCTGCGATCGCATCCTGCAAGCCAGCGGTAACCCTTGGTCACCGCGAATTTTTTTCTGTTACGGGGCGGCTTCACTGCCGCATATGGATCGACTAGGCCGGTTGGGAGGCACAAAGCGTGTCGCAATTTCAGATCGAGTGTGTTGAATCGAGCACGGAAAGCAATCGCAATCTCTACAGCCGTTTGGTGCTGTCCCCCCTCGAACGTGGGCAGGGCACAACGGTGGGGAACGCTTTGCGTCGGGTACTGCTGTCGAACCTCGTGGGTTCCGCAGTGACGGCCGTCCGGATTGCGGGCGTGAACCACGAGTTCGCGACGGTTCCCGGTGTGCGGGAGGATGTGTTGGACATCCTGCTGAACATGAAGGAATTGGTGCTGCGCAGCCACACGGATCAGCCGCAAATTGGTCGCTTGTTGGCCAAAGGGCCGCGGGTGGTCACGGCAGACCTGTTCGATTTGCCTTCAGAAGTGGAAGTGGTTGACCCAACCCAGTACATTGCCACCTTGGCCGAGGGGGCCACGTTGGAAATGGAGTTCCGAGTGGAACGTGGGGTGGGCTATCGGGCGATCGATCGGGGTCGTGATGATGCGTCGGCGATCGACTTTTTGCAGATCGACTCGATGTTTATGCCCGTCCGCAAGGTGAACTACACCGTTGAGGATGCCCGGGTGGGCGAATCCCTGGAGAAGGATCGCCTGGTTCTGGAAATTTGGACGAACGGCAGCATCACCCCCCAACAGGCGCTTAGTCAGGCCGCCACGCTTCTGGTGGATCTGTTCAACCCGCTCAAGGACTTCACCATCGAAGCCACCAAGAGCGATCGCCCAGAGTCCCAAGACCCCAGCAGCCAAATTCCGATCGAAGAATTGCAACTGTCGGTGCGCGCCTACAACTGCCTGAAGCGGGCGCAAATCAACACCGTTGCCGATCTTCTGGAATTCACCCAAGAAGATTTGCTGGAGATCAAAAACTTCGGAGCCAAGTCGGCTGAAGAAGTGATCGAAGCGTTGCAGCGGCGTTTGGGCATCACCCTGCCGCAAGAAAAGGTGGCCAAAGCCTAGCTGCCACCGTTCACCCCCGGCTCTAGCCCGTTCTAGATCCGACCCCCCTAGTTACTAATCAGTTGAGTAGAGATCGGAGCTATGCGTCACGGTCGTCGCGTTCCTAAACTTGGTAAGCCCGCTGACCAGCGTCGCGCCCTGCTGCGGGCCCTGGCCACGGAAACCATCCGCAATGGTCAAATCACCACCACCAAAGCCCGGGCCCGGGCTGTTCGCGCCGAGGTTGATCGCATGATTACCTTGGCCAAGGACGGTTCCTTGGCTTCCCGTCGTCGGGCCTTGGGCTATCTGTATGATGCCGATTTGGTTCATGCCCTGTTCGAGCAGGCTCCCCAGCGCTATGGTCAGCGGAATGGCGGCTATACCCGCATTTTGCGCACCGTGCCCCGGCGTGGTGACAATGCCGAAATGGCCATCCTGGAATTGGTCTAGGCCAAGACCAATCGCTGGGGTGTAGAGCAACAATCATGGCCGACTGTCCCGCCGATCAGCAACGTGTTGCTTTGGTGATTCAGTACCTGGGAACAGGGTTCTGTGGTTGGCAGCGGCAGATCCGCGATCGCAGCGTTCAAGCCACGATCGAAGACACGATCGCCGAGATTCTGGGGCATCCCGTTGTCATCCATGGTGCTGGACGCACCGACACCGGAGTTCATGCCTCTGCCCAAGTGGCCCACTTTGACGTGGCCAGCCCGATTCCCCCTCACCGTTGGGCGAAAGTCCTCAACACAAGGTTGCCAGATGATATTCTGATTCTGGCCTCCTGTGCGGTTCCGGGGAACTGGCACGCTCGGTTCTCGGCCTCGTGGCGGCGTTACCGCTATGTTCTCTACACCGATCCACAGCCGAACCTGTACCTCAAACCCTTCAGTTGGCACTATTACGAGCCAATTCAAGTGGAAAAGATGCAGGCGGCGATCGCCCCCCTCGTGGGTCGGCATCACTTGGCCGCTTTCCACCGTGCCGGATCAAAACGTCCCCATTCTTGGGTGGATGTTCAAGAAGCCTGGTGTCGGCGGCGCGGGCCGATTGTGGAACTTGAAGTTCAAGCCAGTGGCTTTTTGTACGGCATGATGCGGCTGCTGGCGGGGATGTTGGTGTTGGTGGGGCGCGATCGCCTCAGTGTCGAAGAGTTCACCCAAATTTGGCAGAGTGAACGCCGAGACCTGGTGAAATATGCCGCGCCACCCATGGGACTGTGCCTACTGCGCATTGGCTACCCCAACTCGCCCCTGCCAGAGATTGCTCGCACCAACACCCTGCCTTGGTTTGACCTGACCCAGGACGGCCCGGCAACCTTCAGCCCTCCCGTTACATAAAGATTCTAGGCTTAACGCACTACGCGATCGCCCTAGTTATAACTTCCCCGATTCAGCGATTTTCGCAACCCAACCAACCCCTATGTCCATTCCCACCAAGACTGCCCTGCCCTCCGTAAACGACGTTGACCGGCAATGGTACGTCGTTGATGCCGCTGGTCAACGCCTTGGCCGCCTGGCCACCGAAGTGGCTTCCGTCCTGCGGGGCAAAAACAAGCCCACCTATACGCCCCACCTGGATACCGGTGACTTTGTGGTGATCGTGAACGCCGACAAAGTGGAAGTGACCGGTAAAAAACGGACTCAAAAGGTCTACCGTCGTCACTCTGGCCGTCCCGGTGGGATGAAGACGGAGAGCTTTGAAAAGCTGCAAAATCGTCTGCCCGAGCGGATTGTGGAACATGCCATTAAAGGGATGCTGCCTAAAAATGCCCTCGGTCGGCAACTGTTCCGCAAGCTGAAGGTTTATGCCGGTGCAGACCATCCCCACACGGCACAACAACCCCAAGTCCTGACGATCAACACCATTCCTGGAGGTGAAGGCTAATGCAAGCAACGGATAACAACGGGCGCGTGATGTATCGCGGCACGGGCCGCCGTAAAACCTCGGTCGCTCGCGTGCGCCTGGTGCCTGGCTCTGGCCAACTGACCATCAACGGTCGTCCTGGCGATAACTACCTGCAATACAACCCGGTTTATCTGGCTGCGGCCAAAGCACCTCTGGAAACCCTCGGTTTGGAAGGGGATTACGACGTGCTGGTGAGCGTGGTGGGCGGCGGCCTGACTGGCCAGGCTGACTCGATCCGCTTGGGTGTGGCTCGGGCCTTGATTCAGCTTGATCCTGAAAACCGTAAGCCCCTGAAGGTTGAAGGCTACCTGACCCGCGACCCCCGCGCCAAGGAACGTCGCAAGTACGGTTTGAAGAAAGCCCGGAAGGCTCCTCAGTTCTCGAAGCGCTAATTTTCCAAGCGCCGACTTTCGAGGGGGAGGCCTCGGTGGCTTTCCCCAACGAATGGGCAGGCTGGGGGCTGGTGATCAAAAGACCCCGTTTGGAAGTCGCGATCGCCAGCTCTTTCGTGCAAATCCCCGCGATCGAATCCATGCACTTGAATGCGGTTCGATCGCCCTTAAATTTCCTAAACCTTGGTTGAGGTTCACATCATGGCAAAAGAAGGCATTCACCCCGAGTGGTACCCCGATGCAAAGGTCTATTGCAACGGCGAATTGGTGATGACGGTTGGTTCGACCCAACCGGAATTGCATGTGGACATTTGGGCTGGTAATCACCCGTTCTTCACCGGCACTCAGCGGATCATTGACACTGAAGGTCGTGTGGAGCGATTCCTGCGCAAGTATGGGATGGCAACCGAAACCAAAAAGGACTAGGGTTCCTTGGTTTGGTCGGCCAACTAATTGGCCAACTAAAATTGGCAAACTCAAAATTCTTCAACCAGAAGAAACAGAAAAAAGGAGCAGTTACTGGTTCAGCAACTGTTCCTTTTTATTTTCTGGGCTATTTTAGGCTCTATTTTTTCTAGGCTCTACGTTTGGCTAGAGATTACCCATGCGATCGAGGGGCCAAAACCGCCAAACTGCATGGCCAACAATCAAATCTTGCGGAACGACTCCCCAGCAACGGCTGTCGTAACTGCGGTTGCGATTGTCGCCGAGCACGAGATAGGAGTTGGGGGGCACTCGCACCGGCCGGGCCAGAAAAGGTTGTGGATCCCCTACGCAAACATTGGTATCCGTGCGCTGCACTGCATTGCCATCCGCGCTAAGGCTGGCTGGGCGCTCCCCTGAGCCACTCGCAGGACTGGGGCGACCGGTTGTTAAGACGGACTCGCGGGCAATATAGGGTTCGTTCAGGCGCTGGCCGTTGATGTAAACCTGGCCATCTCGCAACTCCACCAGTTCACCCGGCAGACCAATCACGCGCTTAATAAAAGCATCTTTGAGGTTGTGGCGGCGCAGTTCGGCGGTCGGCATGAAGACGATGATGTCGCCGCGCTTGGGGCTGCCGCCAAACCGGTATTGCAGTTTTTCGACAATCAACCGATCCTTCACCAGCAGCGTCGGCACCATTGATTCAGAGGGAATCCAGCGAGCTTCGGCCACGTAGGTACGAATGCCCAGGGCCAAGATAATGCTGAGACCAATGGTTTTGAGGACTTCAACCCAAGCGCTGTCGGTGGGGGGATTGGTGGATGGCTCTTTATGCGAGGAAGCGGGTTGATCGGTCACGAGAAAAATCCTAAATGCACTAAAGCAGTAGACGAGGGCGCTTCTTGAAACGCTGGGCGCTGAGCACCTTGGGCCAAGCCCGGGAAACGCAAACCAGGAGAAGCGCGATCGGGGTTCAGGATCCAAGACTGGGACTTGGGGAATGTGGGCGTTTCGGCATGATTGACCATTCTGCTTGAAAACTGGGAATCAATCCGTGCGCCGTTAGCCAGAAACTGAAAACTCTCAACTCCTATTACAGGCTATTACAGCGGTGAAAATTCCGGCTGGTCTGTTGTTGAGAAGATATACCGCAAAACCGCGAAAAAACCGCGAACGATCGCCGTTGACTATTGAGGGACTGGATCCGGCGAGGCTGTGGGGGTGATCGGTGCCCCCCAGCGATCAAGAGGAAAAAACCGCCACATCACCCGCCCCACCAGGGCTTGGCGCGGCACGTAACCGTAGGTGAAGGTCAGGGCTGGGGCAGTACCTAAGGCGGAACCATCGCTCATGACAAAGTAGGTGGCGGCGGGAACTCGCACGGGGGCGAGATCACCAATTTCGATCGCCAGGGACTGGCCATGGGCGATCGGGCGCTGATTGACCAAGAGTTGACCGCTTTGGATTTCAACCCGATCGCCGGGCAAACCAACGGCCCGATTGACCAACACTCCCCGAGGTTGATTCGGCGCGCTGGGCGGCATGAAGGCCACTAACTCGCCTCGATCGGGGTTGCGCCACTGGTAGCTCGCTTTGTCAATGAGCAGGCGATCGCCCGGTTGCAGCGTGGGCCTCATGGTCGGCAGGGTCACCAGATAGGAATCGATGACGAGCGATCGCATGGCCCCCATGGTCAGGAGCACCACCAATCCCGATCCCCACCAATGTCGCCGTTGCCAAGTCCAAGCGGGTGCTTGCCGCAGGGTTGCCGTCAGGGAAGGGAGCCAATGCTGCCAATGCCACCGCCCGCCCTGGTTGCCCTGGGGAGCCGTGGCGGATGCTGCGTTGCGGGAAAAGGGGCGCAATGGTTGCCCGTTTCTCAACCGCTTGGACTTTGGGGGTTGCGTTGACATGGGCGTGACGCTTGATTGTCGGTTGACCTAGGGACTGGTCAACCTCATTCAGGATACCGAATCCAGACCGGGGGATCTGCTGGAGGGTGGTGGTTGATACGGCCTGGGTGCGATCGTGATTCCCGACGATCGGTGGCCAGCACAAGGGGCGATCGCCCCGCCGGAGTGATCGCCCCTATCCAAGATCTTGGATGCTTCCCACAGTCCAAAAACTGTCCGTGCTGACGCTGAGCGGGAACTAACCCCCCACGCGCAGCAATTCCACGTCAAACACTAGGGTGGCGTTAGGAGGAATCACCCCGCCAGCTCCCCGGGCCCCGTAGCCCAAGTCCGGCGGAATCACCAGCTTGCGGCGACCACCAACCCGCATGGACAGGACACCTTCGTCCCAACCCTTGATCACTTGACCCACGCCAATGCGGAAGCTGAAGGGCTGACCCCGATCGCGCGAGCTGTCGAATTTTTTGCCGTCAGTGAGCGTGCCGGTGTAGTGAACCGTGACGTTCTGACCGGGAGTGGGGGCTGCGCCGGTTCCCACGGTGAGGTCTTCGTATTGCAGGCCAGAATCGGTGGTGGTCAGGTTGCTCGCGTCGGCCACGAGGGTTGTCTCCTGGGTATTGGTGGGCAGGGTGGCGATCTCAGGCGATCGCAGTTGGGCGGCCGCGTCGCTAATGAGACGGGCCGCCAGTTTGGAACCGTTGGCAGTGGCTTCGGCCGCCGGTTGACTGGATAGGGGGTTCGCTTCGGCGGTGGGGGTTTTGCCCGTGAAGGTGACCATCAACACGGCCACTAGGCAAACCAACATCACCCCAAAGCTGATTAACACATCACGCAAGGGTCTAGTCTCCTCGATCAATCTGCGAGCAAAGTGGGTCGTTCTTGATCCTAACGAGCGATCGCCCTAACGCCACAGTCGATTTTCCAGGTCGCGCACTTGGCGCTCTAGCCGATCGATCCGGCCGCGCAGTTCGTCCACCTCTGAGCGATCGGGCACACCAAAATCCTTCATCACCTTCCGAAACTGCTGCTGAATCAGGGAATCAAAACTTTCGCTAGGGGAGGGATTGCCGCCGGACTGCAAACGCTGCATCAGGTCATCCACCACCTTGCGGGCCTGTTCTGGATCCAAGCGGCCGCTGCGAACCCATTCATCGCTGGCTTCCTTGAGGCGTTCTGCAACAATGGCCGTTGTGCCCAGACCAATGGTCAGCAGTTGTTGCAGCCAGTTATTTCCATCCATCGGACGATCGACTCCGTATGCCTACCAGGGTTCATCAACAGCTCGGGCTGACGCTCGGACTGAGTGGCCCCGCCAATCATCGTTAGGCTAACACGGGCGATCGACCCTTGTGGGATGAGGATCAGTCGCGATCTCCGCCCGATTCGCCCCAGGATTGCCCCCGGCCTAACCCAGGGTGCTGGAAACGACGGGCATCGGTTCCGGCAGGGTCAACCCATCCCGATAAATCAACAAGTCAAACCAAAAAATCGTCCCCACGCCCACTTCACTGATCAATTTGACGCTGCTTTGGTGCTTGTCAATGATGTTACGGACGATCGACAAGCCCAGCCCTGTGCCTTCGAGGGTATGCACCCGGTTTTCGACCCGATAGAACCGATCAAAAATGGCATTACAATCTTCGGGGCCAATGCCAATGCCGGTGTCGGCCACTTCCACCCGCACCACGCTCACCACCTCGGGCTGAGATTTGGCTGGACCGGTTGCCGCATTCACTGGGCAGGTATCCCAGAGGGCCGGTTGAACGGCGGGGTCTTGGGGAACATAGGCTCGGATCGCCACCTGGCCGCCCTTGGGGGTAAATTTCAGGGCATTGCCCACCAAGTTGGCGAACACTTGCAGCAACAGATCATAGTTACCCAAAACGGGCGGCAGGCTGGGGGCCAGCTCTTGGGTCAGTTCAATTCCCTTGTCGCGAGCATTGAGCTGGTAGGTGCGCAGGGTTTGTTCGATCGGCTGTACCAGGTCGATCGCGTCAAAAGTGTAGCTACGGCTGGATTCCAACCGAGAGAGATCCAACACGTCATTGACCAACCGGGTCAGGCGATCGGTCTCGCGGTTGGCGGTGTCCAAAAACTCCCGCTGTTGCTCCGGCGACAGCTCATCGCCATAGTCATGGAGCGTTTCAATAAAGGACTTGATGTTAAACAGCGGCGTGCGTAGCTCGTGGGAAACATTGCTGATGAATTGGCTTTTGGCCTCATTCAGCTCCACTTCCCGGGTAATATCCTGCACCGTGACGGCAATCCCTCGGATGCTTTCGCGGTAGCGATCGCCTGGGGCCTCACCATCTTGATCGGCATAGAGATTACATTCCCTGGCCAGGGGCCGTTGGGCATCGCTGCACTGATCCTGCTGATGGTGCTCGCAGGTGTCGCACAAGTGCCCGTCCCCGATCGCCCGTTGGGATAGCACTGGCGACAGCAAAATGCGCACCGTTCGCTTCACCGGCTCCATCAGGGTAATGCGAAATTCTTCGCCCTCGTCGGCCTTGCCTTCCGCCAACTGGTAGAGCGGGCGCGTGAGCTTCACCTGCACCTCGGGCGGAAACTCATAGAGCACATTTCTGCCAATGATCGGCTGGCCGTCCGTTTCGCGATCCCAGCCAAAAATCTGGCGGGCCGTGGGATTCACCAACACCACGCGCAGATCCGTATCGAGCAGCAGGGCCCCATCAACGATCGTGGCGATGAGGGTTTCGAGCTTGGCCTTGCTGGCCGTCAGCTCTTCAATATTCTGTTCTTCGTAGCGCTCTAGGCGCTCCGCCATGTCATTAAAACTGGCAATTAGCTCCCCGAGTTCACCGCCAAACGGCAGGGTAATTCGCTGCTTAAAATCCCCGGAGGCGATGTTTTTGACACCGATCAACAATTCCTTAATCGGCTTGGTGATGGTGAGGGCGTTGAACACAGCCCCCAAAATCACCATCACCCAAATTGACACGAACACCGCGATTGTCACGTCGCGAGTCAAGCCCGACGAGGCCACCACCGTTGGATTGGGATTGGTACCCACGGCCAACACCCCCAAGTATTCCCCCTCGTGGGTTAGGGGCACAAACACATCCGTGACCTGACCGTTGGGGGTGAGGTGTTGACGCACCAAGGGGCGATCGAGATCGGCCGCATAGTCCGGCGGCAACTGAATCCGACGACGCAAGGTTAGGGAGTTCTTCACCTCCGTGTCGGAAAAGGGGATGCCGTAGAAGATATCCCCGTCCACGTCGGCATAGAGCAAGTACCGAACGCTGGAAGTGCTGTTATAAAACCGGCGCGAGAAGCCAGCCAAACCGCCCAAGTCTTGCTCCGCCACCAGGGGCGCAGTGTTGGCGGCCAAGAGCAGCCCCAAATCTCGCCCAAAACGGGTGTCGTTGAGCCGGGCATCCTGCTGGATGGTGTTGACGGCCCAAAAGGTTAGCCCGCTGGTCAGCAGCGACACCACCAAGGTTGCCACCGCCATCAATCGGGTTTGGAGGGTGAATTCTGACCACCAGCGACGCAGGATTTGCCGCAACGTAACGATCGCCTCAAGCATGGTCTCGGGGAGCGTGCAGATTGATTCGATCTTAAGGGGCTTCGGTGGGCATAGGGTCACTGGCGGCGATCGCACCGGGCAAGGGCAGGGTTTCCCAAGGTTGTTGGCGCACTTGATAGCCAATGTCGCGACGATAGGTTTTTTCGGTGTAGTCAATGGCCTCGATCGCCCGGTAGACGGTTCCGAAGGCTTCGTCAAAATCTGCCCCGATCGCCGTGACCCCTAGGACGCGCCCTCCATCGCTGACCAGTCGATCGGTGTTGCCGCTCGATCGCACCAGCCGCGTTCCCGCATGAAACACCATGGCCCCCACCGCTTCCGCCTCTGCTAAGCCCGCGATCGGAGTGCCCTTGGCAAAACTGCCCGGATAGCCCTGGGCTGCCACCACCACACAGCCGGCCACGCCCGATTTCCAGGCGATCGGGGGAAACTGGGCCAGCCGCTGTTCCACACAGGCCAACATCAGCTCATGAAGCGGCGTTTCCAGCAGCGGCAACACCACCTGGGTTTCCGGGTCGCCAAAGCGGCAGTTAAATTCCACCACCTTGGGATCCCCTTCAGGCGTGATCATCAACCCCGCGTACAAAACCCCTCGGTAATCAATGCCGCGTGCCGCCAGGGCCCGCACTGTGGGCTGCAACACTTCCGTTTCAATGCGCGCCATCAGATCCGGCGTAACCAAGGGAGCCGGGGCATAGGTTCCCATGCCGCCCGTGTTGGGGCCGGTGTCTCCCTCGCCAATCCGTTTATGATCTTGGGCTGGAATCAGAGGGCGCACGGCTTTGCCATCGGTCAGGGCCAGGACGGATACTTCCCGCCCTTCCATAAATTCTTCGATCACCACGCTGGAGCCAGCGGAGCCGAATTGGCCGCCAAAAATAGACTCCACCGCCTTGAGTGCCTCATCCAGGGTCATGGCCACGGTCACGCCCTTGCCCGCCGCCAGACCATCGGCCTTCACCACGATCGGGGCCCCGGTCTGCTGCAAATAGTCGCGGGCGGGGGCCAGCTCCGTAAAGGTGGCGGATTGGGCCGTGGGCACACCCGCTTCGGCCATGAGCGTCTTGGCCCAAGATTTGCTTGCTTCGATTTGGGCCCCCGCTTGGGTGGGGCCAAACACGGGAATTTGTCGCCCGCGCAAAAAGTCCACAATCCCGACGGCCAAAGGTGCTTCGGGGCCCACCACCACCAGGGAGACCCCTTGGGTTTGGGCAACGCGGGCGATCGCTTCAAAATCAGTTGCAGCGAAGGCAAAGTTTTGGCAACGGGGATTCAGGGCCGTTCCCCCATTTCCGGGAATACAAAAGACCCGCTCCACCTGTTCCGACTTCAACAACATGTGGGCGATCGTGTGTTCACGGCCACCATTGCCAACCACTAAAACCTTCACAGAATCTTTAACCCGCAGTTGTGAACAGAACTCGGCCAGGAGCCAGTATCTCAGAATATCGCACGTCCGCTCCTCTCACCACCGATCCCCGCTGGGAGGCTGGATCTTGTCCAATTTCGACTCAATCGCGGTTGATCGCCAATCATCAACGACCATTTCCGGGTTGGTTGTTTCCACGTTTGGGTGCAAAACTTCCTAGACTGGGCTAGGCGCTGGGCCAAAACTTGGGCTAAACCTAGACCAGCGATCGGGCGATCGCGCCAATTTCCCCTCAACTATTGCAAAACGGCGATTTCTGAACTCCCCATGACTACCAGCATCGTGACCGGCGCGGCCGGCTTCATTGGCTCCCACCTGGCGGAAACGCTGTTACTGCGAGGCGACCGGGTCATTGGCATTGATCACTTTAATGACTATTACGACCCGGCCCTCAAACGGCAAAACGTTGCGCCCCTGTTGGATCATGGCCAATTCCAACTGCTGGAGGTGGATTTGCGAGCCATTGACTGGGCCCCTCTGCTGGCGGAAGCGGATGTGGTCTATCACCAGGCGGCCCAGGCGGGGGTGCGGGCCAGTTGGGGGACTGGGTTCCAGGACTACACCGATCGCAACATCACGGCGACCCAGCGCCTCTTAGAAGCCGCGAAGCAGGCCCCGAATTTGCAACGGTTGGTCTATGCGTCCACGTCGTCCATCTATGGCGATGCGGAAACCTTTCCCACCAGTGAGTTGGTCTGTCCCAAGCCCGTGTCGCCCTACGGGATCACGAAATTAGCGGCCGAACAGCTCGGGCGACTCTATTGCAACAATTTTGGCGTGCCCTTTGTGGCCCTGCGCTACTTCACGGTTTATGGGCCCCGACAGCGGCCGGATATGGCGTTCCACAAGTTCTTTAAGGCGGCGATCGCCCATCAGGCCATTCCCATTTATGGCGATGGGCAACAGACCCGCGACTTTACCTATGTCAGCGATGCGGTGGCGGCGAATTTGGCGGCGGCGGTGGTTCCAGCGGCGATCGGGGAAATTTTCAATATCGGTGGCGGCAGTCGCGTGGTGTTGACGGAGGTGCTGGAGCAAATGGAGGCGATCGTGGGTCACCCGATCGCGCGTGATTATCAGGATCGGGCGATCGGGGATGCTCGCCACACCTCCGCCGACGTGACCAAGGCTCGCAATCTTTTGGGCTATGACCCTCAAGTCACGATTCGCAAGGGTCTTGAACAGGAATGGGAGTGGATTAAAACCCTCTACGCCGCTTGACCATTGCTCGCTCGACCATTTTAAAAAATTATTGCAAACCATTGCCAAACCTTGACTGATACTGGGCTTGACAGTCTTGGATAGATCTGGACTAAATGGGTCTGAAGCATTTCATGGCTTCAGTACTGACTGACAGGATCAAGGACAATGAAACGGTTTGTATCTTGGGCGATCGCTCTGGTTGCTGCTTGGTTGAGCTTTGCTGGTGCTGCCCATGCGGCTGATGTGGCCAATGGAGCCAAAATTTTTAGCGCCAACTGCGCCGCTTGTCATGCGGGTGGCCGTAACGTGGTGATGGCAGACAAGACCCTGAAGAAGGATGCCTTGGAAAAATACGGCATGAACTCGATCGAGGCGATCGTGAAGCAGGTCACCAACGGTAAAGGTGCGATGCCGGCCTTCAAGGGCAAGCTGACGGCAGACGGTATTCAAGATGTGGCATCCTTCGTGCTGTCCAAGTCGGAAGCCGGTTGGTAATTCATGGAAGCCGGTCAAGGCAACATTCCTCCACAGATGCCTTGACCGGTTTTGAGCGCCGGGCAGCCCTGGCGCTGTTCCCTCTGGCTAACCCACCCAATTGAACCCGAGTGTTGAATTGCCTTTCGGTCATTCAACAGGCTTCTGACCCTATGTCCGAACCCGATCGAACCGGGCGCTGGGCGATCGCGCTGCTGCTGAGCGTGGTTGTTTGGGGCCTCGCAGCTACTACCTACTGGCCATCCCGACTGACTCCGGCTAGCGTCCCGGTTTCTAGTCCGCAAGACCCGATGGCGCTGGGTGCATCAGCTTTTAGCCGTGGTGATTACGCAGATGCGCTAGCGGCCTTCGCGATCGCTGCCGATCAGACCCCGGATGCCCACCGGCAAGCCCGGGCCCACCACAACCGCTGCCTGACCTGGCTGGCGCTCGCTGACTGGGCGGCTGCGATCGGGGACTGCACAACGGCGCTGGAACTCAACCCCCAGCTTTGGGATGCATACCTGAACCGTGGTTTGGCCTATCGCGGGCAACAAAACCGGGCCGCCGCCACCCAGGATTTTGAAACGGTGCTGCATCAACATCCCTTGGATGGACGCGCTTGGTATAACCACGGGCTGGTGATGGCTGAACAACAGCAGGGGCGCGAGGCGATTGAAGATTTCAACCGAGCCATTCTGCAATTCGGCCACGAATCACTCGATCGCCTCGCTCAGGTGTATTACGACCGGGCGATGACCTGGCTGGATCAGGGCGATCGGCCCCAAGCCCTAGCTGATCTCGATCGCAGTTTACGCTACGGCCCCCAACAAGCCAATGGCTTTCATCTGCGCGGTTTGGTGCTACAAGCCCTGGGTCGTTCCACGGAAGCGATCAGCAGTTTTGACCGGGCGATCGCCCTGGCTCCCATGAACGGCCTGTCCTACATGGCCCGCAGTCAGCTTCACCAACAAATGCATTGCCATCAAGCGGCGATTCATGACTTGGAATGTGCTGTCCGTTGTTTCTATGACTGCGGCGATTGGGGGGCTTTGCAAACGGCCTTAACGGCCCTGCGCCAACTCCAGCAGAGCAGCTCCGTAGCGATCGGCTAAAGCTGCTAGTTAGACCGCCCGTTGCTTAGTTTGTTCACGCGTTGAATCATTGCGCTGAATGAATGCGTTGAGCTGTTGGGTGGGTCGTTAGTTGGGTTGTTTGCTGAGTTGTCCAGTTGTGTGCGCCTTACCCCGCCGTCCCCTTTGAGAAGGTTGGTCACCGGTTCACGATTTCCTCTGAATCCCCAAACTACCCTTCGCCTGCTATGCCACTGAAGTTATTTCGTTCTCCTGTTGCCTTGCGATCGGTTGGCTTAACTCTGGCGGTGACGCTCCTCAGCCCGATCGCCCAATCGATTTACCAGCCCGCCCGGGCCGATGGCAATCATCACCATCACCAATCCAGCCCCCCGGCCAGCCCTTCAGCCAGCCCGCACAGCCCCCACAATGGCAGCGGTCATGGCGGCGAGCATCAGCACGGTCGCTTTGATATTCCTGCTGGTCAGCCAATTCCCACCGTCAGTCTTTCCGTATTTCCGGATCCCAAACAGGGTTGGAACCTGCAACTTACGGTTCAAAATTTCCGATTTGCCCCGGAGCAAATTAACCAACCCGGTGCTTGGAACCAAGGTCACGCGCACCTATACCTCAACGGGCGCAAACTCACCCGGCTCTACAGCAACTGGTATTACTTGGAATCTCTGCCGAGTGGCAGTAACCAAATCCAGGTGACCTTGAATACAAATGACCACAAGGATTTGTATGCCAATGGTCAACGGGTTGAAGCCCAAACGGTGGTTCAGGTTCCCTAGTAAATGGCTGGTTTGGAGACTATGAAAAGCAGGGTGGAGGGCTTTAAAAACAGGCTTCAAAACCAGTCAAAATAGCCCTGAAATTCTGTGACCAATTCAGAGTGGGAAGTGTTACATGGCGTTGCAACTGATGGCGTTGCATAACGTTCAATATCGATCGCGTCACACTCGAAACCACCGCGCCTCGTGATCTTTAGGATCAAAAGGAATGGGGTTGGTTTCGGGTTGATCGCTTCACACACCTCCAACCGGCCCCTCCCCATTCATGGAGACCAATGCGCTTGCGGGTTCCCGCTTTCTGGCCATAGACCGGGCGATCGAACCCGCATCCGAGAGCCATTCAGGTTCGTAGGAGGGCAGGGATGATGGATCGGATCATGCAACACCTCATGCAACACCAGCCGCCAATCAACACCGGGAAAGTTGGGGGTGAAGGAACCTGGCTGAGAAAAACCTGGCCGCGATCGAGCGCCATTGCTTTGTTGACGGGGTTGTTGGTGCTGGTGCTGGCCCAGCGTGTGGCCAGCCAAACGCCACCGCCCCCCGAGGGCAAGGCCCAAGACCTGACGGCGGCGGGCGGTTTGGAGTGCGATCGCGCGGCCATTTTGCCCATGTTGGCGCAGCTTGAGTTGCCCTACAGTGAGCTAGCCACTTGCCAGCAATGGGTGGAATATGGGCTAGGGGGCCCCGAAGAAATCCCGCCAATCGTGGATCCAGGGGACGGCTTGGAAGTCTACTACGGGCCCGAAGGGGAATCCGTGTTGTTGCTGAGTGCTGGGGCCAAAACCGAGCAGCAGGCTCGCTATGCCCAAGGAATCAGCACCGAAGACAGCGGGCAATCGAACCTATGGCTATTTGGTCGCCAGGGCGATCGCACGCGGCCCAGCAGTTGGGCGGCCACCCAGTTGCGATCGAATCTGGGCCGCCAAGAACCCCTGAGTCAATTTGCCCCCGACGATGACCAAACGGCCCTGCGGCTGGAATGGTTTCTGGGCCGCCCCACGCCCTAGGTGCTTCTAGGGTTAATTGTCCGTGACCCAATCGCCGGAACAAGGGGCTGAAGCCCCTTGTCGTTCACGATCTGCCACGATCTGTCGCGATCTATCGCGATCTGCCAGCGGTGACGTGAGGGTTTTAGGCGAGTTAACGATCAGCCCTACACCGTCGGTTCAAACCTCAAGGCCCGACCACGCACCGATTCATTAACCTGGCCGTTTTCATAGGCCACCTGACCGCCCACGATCGTGTAAACCGGCCAACCCGTGAGATTCCAACCCTCAAAGGGACTCCAACCACATTTGGACAGCATTTCCTCCCGCAGCACCGGACGGTAGTTATCGAGATCCACCAACACCAAGTCCGCATCCAATCCGGGAGCGATCGCCCCCTTGTTGGGAATGCCAAACCCCTTCGCCACATTGGTTGACATCCACTGGGCCACTTGAGCCACCGTGCAGCGCCCCGCCGCCGCTTGGGTCAGCATCAGGGGCAAGGAGGTTTGCACCCCTGGCATTCCGCTGGGACTGTTGGGATAGGGTTGCGCCTTTTCTTCCAGGGTGTGGGGGGCGTGGTCAGTGGCAATGAAGTCAATGACTCCATCCAGCAGGGCTTGCCACAAAATTGCGCAATCTTCGGGCGATCGCAGGGGGGGATTCATTTGCGCAAAAGTGCCGATCGTTTCGTAAGCACTCACATCCAGCAGCAAATGTTGGGGGGTAACTTCACAGGTCACCCATTCGGGCTTGTCCTGACGCATCAGGTTCGCCTCATCACCCGTAGACATGTGCAGGATGTGCAGCCGCCGCCGATGCTTCCGCGCCAGCTTGAGGGCCAGTTGTGTGGCCTCCAGCGCGGCTTGGTTGTCTTGAATTTGAGAATGGATTGCCGGATCGGTAATGCCTGCAAATTGCTCTCGGCGCTGACGAATCCGGTCTTGGTTTTCGGCATGGACAGCAATTAAGCGCCCATAGCCCGTTTGTCCCGGCTGTTGCCCCATCGCGAAAATTTGATCGAGGATTGGCTCCTCATCCACCAACAAGGGGCCATGCATAGACCCCATAAAGATCTTGATGCCGCAAACGGGGTTCGCCGTGATCAAATCCGGCAACCGATCAGCAGTCGCTCCAATGAAAAAGCCATAGTTGACCACGCACTTACTCGCCGCGCGATCGAGCTTGTCTTGCAGCGTGGCTTGAGTAGTGGTTAGGGGCTTGGTGTTCGGCATCTCCAAAAACGAGGTGACACCGCCCTTGGCGCAGGCATGGCTGGCGGTTCGGAGATCCTCTTTATGCTCTAAGCCCGGTTCGCGGAAATGAACTTGGGGGTCGATCGCGCCCGGCAACAGAGTCAAACCCGTTGCGTCAATTTCACGGGCGATCGGCCCGATCAGGTCGGGGGAAATTTCAGGAGCCACCTGCCGAATCTGATCGCCTTCGATCCACACATCGCCTTGCAGGAAATCTCCGTCAGGCAACAGGATGCGAGCGTTCCGAATCAGCAGCGCAGGTCGATCGGTCATGGTTTTAACCCACTGAAGGAAGAGAGAACCAAGCGGCAGAAACCCGAGCTGGGAATCTTTCCAGCTTGGCATTGTCTCCGATTCCTCTCGATCTCTTGCAGGTGCTTCTTTAGATTTCCTGCGATCTCCCCGATCAGTGATCCCGTGGCACAGCTTCGGTGTGCCTATTAATCAGCCTAGTCAGTGCGGCGACGACGCAGCCCCAGGACTCCCATCGCCCCCACCACCAACAACGCCCCGATCGATCCCGGTTCTGGCACTGACACCGGATCCGTGGGCTGTGTGGGTTGCGGCGTAGGCGTTGCGGAGGGGCTGGGGGTTGGGCTAGGGCCGGGTTCCGGAGTCACAGTGGGTTCAGGACTGGGTTCCGGAGTCGGCTCAGGAGTTGGCTCAGGACTGGGCTGAGGGGATGGCTCCGGAGTCTTGACCTGAGACAGACCGCCCACCGTCATGTTGTCAAAGGCAAAAACATCGCCTTGACCCGTTGACATGCTGAAGGAAACGCTACTGAAAGCCTCCTCCATGGTTTCCGCAATAATGCCAAAAAACAGCACAGAACCGTCCGTACTGCCCGACGAGCCGATCGTGTTATTAACCGTCACCTGTTTTGTGGTGGACGCGCCCGCCAAAGTCAGGGTTAATTGGCCACCAAAATCACCAATATCAACCCCATAAAACCCAAAAGCTCCTACCTGCTGACTGAAATTGATTGTGAAGCGCCCCCCAGCGTCCACTTCCCAAAATTGAGTCCCGGAAACGGCATAGCGACCCACGCCATTTGTCCAGCCCACGGGCACGCTTGAAATTCGACCATTTCCCGAGAGTGTTGCGGTTCCAGCTCCGGGAAATGACACATTCAGAAGATTGTTAGTACCGGTGATTTGACTTTCAAAGGTCTCAGTACCCACACCGGTCAAATTTGACAAAAAAGCGGCTTCCGCTGCCTGAGAGTTGGTGAGATTGGCAGCCGGAACCCAAGGATTTGAATTTAAATCTTCGCCTAAAAACATTCGATAGGCTTGGGCTGGTGCAGAAACTGCCAAGCAGGTGGCCACTGAAGAAGTGACAATCGCAGTCAAGCTCAGAGCCGTTTTAAGAAGCTTCATAGATCTATGGGGGGAATATCAAGATGAAGACAATTCAATGACTGTCACCCTGCATTGATTATATCGATAGATCCGGAGATAAATAAGCTTTGATGTATCAATTGAAACCTGAAAAACAGCCGCCAAATCAGGCGTTTTCGAGTCTATTTTTCACAAAACCTTTAATTCAATCAACTAAAAGCCTTTTTTCAGACAATCCTTCATTTAATCTTTAATAAAAGCCTTTAATCGTTGCAAGAACGGGGGCCAGCAGACCAAGCAAGGGCGATCGCTCCCCCATTGAGTGGACAAAACCGCCATAGGAGATAGTGACGGTGATGGCGACTAAGGGCGATCGGGTGGGCTGGTGTCCAATGGAGGATGACTAGGCAGGGCGATCGCATTGCGATAAAGCTGTGTCAAGGTTCCTGTGAAATCAACGGATTTCAACTGAAACTGATCGGCGCGATCGGGACTGTAGGTGGTTAGCACCCAATCATCCCCCGTGCTGCGGCGAAAGCATTCAACGCGTTGGCAACTGGTGTTAATCAAGGCATATTCTTGGAGGCTTTCGATTTGCTGATAGTCAAAAAACTTGCTGCCGCGATCGTGCAGTTCTGTGGTGTCTGACAGCACTTCAACAATTAAGGTTGGGAACTGTTTATCGTAATTATTTTCAGGCGTAATGACCGTATCTCTGGGGTCACAAGTCACCAACAGATCCGGATAAAAATAGCGATTTTTGTGGACAATTTGCAGGCGCATATCGGTCATATAGAGCCGACAGGGTGGCGCAATATGCCCCAACAGTGCCGCAAACAGATTCCCCACGATCGCCACATGGGCATCGCTCGCCCCAGCCGTCGCCACCAGATAGCCATCCCAATACTCATGCTTGGTGGGACTCACGGCTTCTAGGGCGAGGTAATCAGCAACGGAGAGGCGATCGGGCAGAGCAACCATCGGGGTGAGCAACGCTGCAAACTAAGGGAACTCAACCCCAGTCTAGCAAGGGCGATCGCTCCCCCATCGAGTGGACAAGGCAACCACAGGAGAGATACTAACAGTTGTGGAGTGGGGCGATCGACTAGCTCTGCATCCCTCGCATCGCAATTGTTAGTTTCTTCGAGTAACTGTTCCTTAATTGTTAATCTGACTTTAGTAATAGAACAGACTGGGTGGCTGTGGCGATTAATAACGATGACTCTAATTCTAAACAAGACTTCGCTGTGCGGCGCGATCGCTTGATTGAGGCGATATCCCTAGCATTCTGCGATGTCCAGCTTGAAGATGGGATTACGCTTCACGAAGCGATCGTGCTGGATGACTACGGCACACTTGAAGAACAGAAACGCGCCAGATTGTTAGATACAGAACAGCATTGGTCAGAGGTTTCTGAACGTAAGATTTTGGACTGTCCTTCTGCACTTTCATTTCTGGATCAAAAGGGCTTTTTATTTTATTTGCCTGCTTTCATGACCTTGGCATTGCGAAATTTTGTAGCCGATCCGCAGGGGATTCGATCGTCCTGTGAATATCATCTGACCCACGACTATCCACACGGCTTGCAGCGATCGCAGCCGGCCGAGATGGCCCAAAAACGCGGATTTTCGCTGGCTCAAGTGGCCGTGGTGGCGCAGTTTTTGCGGTTAGTTGTGGATTTTGATTTGGGTTATGAGGGCATGGCCTTTGTGGAGGCGGTGGAGCGGTGGGAAGCGCTGGCCGATCGCCTCCACTAGCTGCTGTCAGCTAGGAGCGATCGCCCATGTTATGTCCAACCCCCGGCCGTTTTGGTTTCGACAATCAAGGTGCGGGCGATCGCTCCCCCATCAACTGGACAAAACAGTCATAGAACCGCTTCCGGGCCGCAAAGTAATCCGATTGAGGGGAACGGTGACGACCATGGCGGCTAGGGGCGATCGGCTATGAATTCCAGTCTAGCAAGGGCGATCGCCCCAAGATAGGTCACGATCATAGTGTTACGATCGCCTTATCAAACTCGGATTACGGTTATGACTTTTGCGGAGTTACGGGCAGCAACCTTGCGCCTATCGTGGGGCGATCGCTGGCGGCTTTGGTGGTCGTTGGGGCGATCGTTGCTGGGCGCTTTATTGCCTGGTCAACAGGGGCAGTTAAATGATGAAGATTCAGCCCCAGGATTAGCCAATCATCTATCAACCATTCATCCCAGTTGGCCGGCTGAGTTTGCCCAAAAAACGGCTGGTCAATGGCAAGGTGAGCCTTTAATCAGGCCTAGTCAAGAGGCTGCTGATCATCGAGATGCGATTAATTGGTAATGTATCTGCTCGACACGAATGTTTGTATTCAATATCTCAATGGAAATGCTCAGATTCAGCAGCGGCTATTGAGTTGTGAGAGAAGTCAGATCAGCACTTGCGAAATTGTTCGCTTTGAGCTGTACTACGGCGCATTCAGTAGTCGCCGCGCTCTGGAGAATGTTGCACTGCTGAATACATTCTTTGAACCGTTGATTGTTTTTCCGTTTGATGCCGCTGCGGCGATCAAATGTGGCGAGATTCGATCCCAACTCAAGCGCCAGGGGCAGCCCATTGGCCCCTACGACCTCCAGATTGCAGCGATCGCCCTTTCGCGGAATTTGGTTTTAGTAACGCATAATGTTCGTGAGTTTTGCCGCGTTGAGGGGTTGCGTTGGGAGGATTGGGAAGGCTAGACAATGGGTCAGAACGACTTAAAAGTACTGAACTGAACTACTCGATCGCGCCAGGACAGGTGGGAAGTTTGGGCAGTGGCGCGATCGAGCCGGGTTAATGTCATGGTGGTTGAGGCGATGTTGTCTTTGTCCTTAGTCTAGCAAGGGCGATCACTCCCCCATCAACTGGACAAAACAGTCATAGAACCGCTGCCGGGACGTAGAGTAATCTAGTTGAGGGGAATGGTGACGACCATGGTGGCTAAGGGCGATCAGCTAGTTCGGTCACTAACCTGGATCATAGTCTGTCATCATGTTGAATGCCCTATCTCCGCATTGCTATACAGCAAATAGGAAATAGGGCATCGGAATAAGCGGCGCTTCTACCTGTATCTTGCAAGTGTCATCCAGACGCAGGTTACTGCTTTTGCTGACGACGAGTTGTGGCTAAACCACCTAGAGCAAATAGCCCTAAACCTAAAATAGTGCCCGGTTCAGGTACTGACACAGACTCAGATGGAACACTGACGTTGACAGTAGTCCGACCATATCCTGTGGCAGTCAGATAAAGTGTGTCATCTTTACCACGACCGTCGGCAGCTAGATCGCGCAACGTAACGTCGAATTTCGCACGATCTCCAGCGGGTACATCAAGGTCTGTTCCAGTCTTTTCACCCGAGATATCACTAGCAATTTGACGAACGTAGTTATAGTCGTCACTCTCAACAAACAGCTTCACGTCACTCAGTGCGTTCTTGATACCCGTTTGGACGGCATCAACTAGGTTTGAGCTGTCTGCACTCAGAGTCACAACTTGACCAAAACCCAATTGACTCACCAGATCCTGATAGATCGAGGTTACGTTGGTCGTAGCGGCAAAAATTGGAACAATTCCTGAATCAAGCAATGCCTTACGAACCTGCTCCACAAAGGGATAATCCTCGTTAGCGTCGATATTTGCGTCCCCATTGTTAGGGAGTAAACCAACGCTAGTGCCATCACCAGCCTTGTGATAGCTCGCATCCGTCTGCAAGATCACAGCTTTGAAAGCACTGTCACGAAACCCAATTTCTGATTTGCTCCGTAAAGCAACTTGGAACAGCGCTTCTAGCTGCGACTCAGGTTCATCGAATCCGTTACGAATGGCTAGACCGTTCACGGCGGTTTGTAGTGCAGATCCATCGCTGCCAAGGGCTAGATCGGTCTTGTAAACATAGTCTCCTGAACCTGCATCTCCAAAGGAAGCAATGGGCTTATCTACAAACGAACCCAATCCAAAACGCACGCTGGAAGAGATGCTACTTAGACCACTAAGCAATCCGGGAACCGATGCCCTAACATTCGGCAGGTCATCGCCAAAAGAACCAGATAAATCATTAAGCAAAAAGACATCAAGTTCTGATGGGGCTTTAGTTTCCACTTCAACACGGAAAGTCAAGGGATCTTCTGGTTCTAGAAAAACATTGACAGTAGATGGGGTTACAGGTGTGCCAGGTGTAGTGCCAGTGATCATGCTACCGGCAAGAGAAATAGGCGCAAGTGATGTCCAAACAGTTGCTCCTGTAAGCAGTGACACCAAACTCAGGTGGATCTTATGCATGAGGGTTCTCGTTTTGAGGGTTGTCTTGTGTGTAACTGCTGCTGACTTGAGCTGAGACAGGCTTGCTCACAGTGATTGGCTAGTATGACTTCGCTCACCAAGGATGGATCGACATCAGCAACGAGTTACAGACTTGATTGAGAAAACGGCACAATTCAGGCTCTGATCCCCAACGATGGTTAACACCCATACCATTAAGCATCCGGTCTTAATCCATGTTCTACCCAGAATCCTAGAAACCTGGTTAGTAAAAATAATTAGTCCATGGATTAACCTAGCTTGGCATTGTTACCAGGAGGGAGTAGCTTTCTGTAGATGTGTGCTTATGACAACTTTAGGTGATCAAAAAATCAGATCACAAGACTTATAAACAAAAACTGTCGGGATCAAAAACTGGATTAAATAAATTGAAGTCAAAATTGCACAAATTTGGCACGAGGCGATCGATAGAGATAATCCTGTGCGGTTTGGTAATTTAAAGGCCGATCGAGTCTGGATTTTGCGACAGGCGTTGCGAGGTCACCGGCAGGGGCTAAGGCGAAGACTGAGAATTCTGGTCTCAGAATGGGTTTGGCGGCATTGAGTCAGCAAAATTAGCACCTCTAGAGAAACTGAGGAGCCTGTGATTGGATAATGTTAATGTCCAATCTCGGGTATTTTTAGTCACATCGCTGGTCACATGGATTGATCGCCCCGGTGATTTAACTCGGATTGACGAAGGCTCGCAGATGAACCATGAACTGGCTATTGCTTGGGTGTGGATCGCTTGATCCGAGATTGAAGTTTTGTGAATTGTTGAATTAGGGAGAGCACCCAGGTGATTTTCTGGAGATTCGCTTCGAGGGCTGGTTCAAAGGCCCGGTAGGTTTGGCGAAATCCATAGATGCCGCGCTGGCCGATCGCGATGTTTTGCGGCGCATTCCCCAGGACGGCATGGGTGCTGCGGGCGGCGGATTCCAGGCCCTGAGCGGTGTTCCGGAGGGTGCGCCGTAGTTGCCACAGTTGCCAAGCCAGCCACAGCAGGCCGATCGAGAGGAGGCCGTCAATTCCCACAACCGCCCACAGGCCGATCGCGCTGGGAACCGAAGGCACTGTGCCCACAACAGGCTGAAGAAGGTGCAAAACCATGGCGGCCAAGGGCGATCGGGACAGAAAACAGCAGTTCCCCGTAGGCTAGCACGGGTGGCAGGGGCGATCGCGCCTTGTGTTTGCTTGGCTCAAGTCCCCGTCAAGTCCCCAGTCGATCAAGGGAGGATAACGGGTTCATCTGTTCACTTGGCCAGCGGGCGGTTGGGGAGCAAGGCCTGTTGATGGAGGGTGGCTTGCACCAACTGTCGGAAATAGCTGATGGGTTGTAATTGCAGTCGATCGCGCGTGGTCACCAACACCACTTCTCGCTCGATCGCTGGATCCGCCAGCGGTAGCACTCGCAAACCTGGATCCTCCTTCGCCTCCAGCACGGCCGACTCTGGGAGAAGGGCCACACATTTTCCCTGGCGGACAACTCCCCGAAAGGCATCGAGGGTGTTCAACTCCAAGGCAACCCGCAGGGTAATTCCCTCGCGGGCAAACTGTTCCTGCACCAACCGCTGCATTCCGTAGCCATCCTTGAACACCACATGAGGATATTCCCCCAGATCCAGCCAGGACACTTGCCCATGGTTGGCGAGGGGATGGGATGCGCTGACGAGGGCCACCACGGGTTCCTTGTAAAGGGAATCCACCACCCAATCGGTGTTATTGGTCAAAAACCGGTTATTCATGACCACGGCCACATCCACTAGCCCATCGCGCAACACCTTGAGCGATCGATCGCTGCCCAAGGCCGTCACCCGTAACTGCACTTGGGGATAGGTTTGAATAAAGTCCTGCAAAATGGCGGGCAGTCGGTAGGCACAAACGGAGTGAATGGCGGCGATGCAGAGTTCCGGTTGTTGCCCTTCGCGCAGGTTGGCGATCGCCCGATTTGCCAAGTCCCACTCCTGCACCATTCGGCGGGCGTGGGGTAACAGTTGGTTGCCAGCAAGAGTGAGTTGGATGGGGGTGCTGCGACGAATCAGGGTTAGCCCCAGGGTAGACTCCAGGCTCTGAAGTTGGCGGCTGATGGTGGATTGGGTGACTCCGCAACGCTTAGCGGCGGCCTGGAAACTACCGGTATCCGCGATCGCGAGGAAGGCCTGTAACTGTTCGAGTCGCATGAGCTGGGGCAAGCAAGGAACCCAAGGGCGCGATCGGGGACGTTGGGAAAATAATCCACATCAAGACCCGATCACGGCCTAAGCCAGCAAACTTTGCCATAGTTCCCCGTTTCCTTGCGCGATCGCCCTGAACATTGCGCGACTCCGGCCCATGCTGTTTTTGAATGATGGGTTAATCAACGGTCGATTAATTACGGTTAATTACGCCTGATTACCCCTCATCACTCCCACTCGCTCCTAATCATTCATGGGCCAGCCCAGTGGTTGTTGATCGACCCCGTGATCGAATGAGGCGCTGCACTGCCGCGATCGCGGGATTCAGTTCTGGCCCCTTGCGGTGAGGATCTGCCTCAAACGATCGTTGCTCCTGCTCAATCATCAACACATCCTGCTCCACCAACCCTTCCAGCAACTTGGCCGCCGCATTAAACATCCGATCTTTCACCCACTGGCGGATCGCCACCGGCAACTGATGCAGTCGCTCGAAGGCGTGTAGGGAGGTGAAATGCACCAAATAGGCCCGGGTGTGGGTGGCGCTGACGGGACAAAACAGGCAATAAATCTTGAACTCTTGGCCCAAGCTAGAAGCCCAGTGGGGATAGACATAGCTCACCCGGAGTGGTTCCGGGTGTAGTTTGCGCATGGCGGGGATAAACAGTTGCGCCACCGCCCAAATTTTGTCAATTCGGTAGTAGCTTTGGGCTTCGTAGAGAGCATCGACTCGATCGGGCAATTCGGTGAGCTGCTCCAACTTCGCGGAAGCCCAAGCCTGGTAGTCCTGATGCAAATGCCCATGGTACATATCCATCAGGTTTTCGATCAGAAAAGAAAAATGCCCCTGACAATCGATCGTGGTCATGGAAGCGATGTAGTTTAAATGGCTCCATTCCGGCAGTCCCATCGGTTCCGGCAACACCTGCCCTGGTTGTAATTTCCCTGGCCACAACCAAATGAACCCATCCAATTCCCGCACCGGGTAGGTACGAATTCGGCAAGTGGGCAGCTTTTGGTTATCTCCCAGGTAGGGCACATCCACGCAGGCCCCAGCATTGTCGAACTGCCAACCGTGGTACATACACTCGATCCGATCGCCCACCAAGCGCCCATCCGACAACTTCACCAGTCGGTGGGGACAGCAATCCTCTAGGGCTTGCACTTGCCCTTGGGTGTCGCGGTAAAGCACAATTGCCCGCCCCCAAAGTTCCACGCCCAGCGGCTGGCGAGTGACTTCCCGATCGCTCGCCACCACGTACCAATGGTTGGGGTCGATGCCGGTTGCGCGTAGGGGCACTGTCTTGGCTGGTTGAGCAGTCGTGGGGGTGGCAGTTTCAGGAGACATAGGCAAAGGAAAAGGGAACTAGGCAGCGCAACGGGCCAGGAACTGACGATATGCTGTGGGGCCCGTGACTGAGATTCGGAAAATCTCGGCGCTTTCAAAGCTAGCAAATCATCGCTCAGAGACCAATTTGCGAGACTGGACGCTGTTGGTTGCCGCTGCCCAATCCATGCCTTGCGATTGAATTTGGGAGCCAATCCAGAAGATCGCTATGATTCCGGTGGGCAGTCGATTCCTACCTTGGGTGAAGTTCTGCAACGAATTCCTCGGCGGGCCCGATCGCCTTTTGCCTGATCGCCCAGGCTTGTTTGTGGCTTGTTTGCGGCTTGTTTGTGGGCTTGCGTGGCCTGACGAGCTTGTTGTTGGTTGGCTGGTCATTAGCTGTTAGTTGGTTTTTGAACTAATTCGCCCTAGCTCTCACCTTGTCTGATCTACCCGACTGGATTCGTTTGCAAAAGGCCCTGGCCGTGGAAGCGGAACGGGGCTTTGGGGATTTGGCTGGGCGGGAATATCGATTCAGTGAATTTTTGTGTTTGCAGTTTGGCCGGCCCCCCCAGGGATTGTCTGCGAGCGATCGACGGCGGTGGCGAGAAACGGCGGCCCAGTTTGCGGAATATCCCAATTTGGACTTGGCCCAACGCAAGCGGATTGTGGTGAACACGCGGCAGTTTTTGCATCAGGTGCAGCGTGCCTGCGAGGGGGCGATCGCCGAGGCCGCGGCTCCAGAGGCGGCCCCCCGATCGCCCAAGCGCCCAAAAACGAAGGATTTGAACCAACTGCAACCGGCAACCATTGCCCGATTGCTGACTTTGGATCTGCCCCTGTCGCAGGTACGGGCGATCGGGACGCGATCGGGGGGGCGGTTGGCCAAGTTGGGGCTGTTGACGGTGCAGGATTTGCTGTGCCATTACCCTCGCGACTATATCGATTACGCCCGTCAGGTGAATATCCGCGACTTGGAAGGGGGCGAAACGGTGACGATTGTGGGGACGGTGAAGCGCTGTAATTGCTTTACCAGTCCCAAAAACTCAAAACTCACGATTTTTGAACTGATTCTGCGCGATCGCACGGGCCAAGTGCGAATTAGCAAGTTTTTTGCAGGAACCCGCTTTAGTTCGATCGCCTGGCAAAAGAGCCAACAGAGTCTTTACTCCTCGGGCACACTGGTGGCCGCGTCCGGCCTGGTGAAGCAAGATAAATATGGCATTACGCTCGATAATCCCGCTTTGGAAGTGATCGACAGCGCCGACGGGACGATCGCCTCCTTAACGGTGGGGCGGGTCGTGCCGGTCTATGCCCTCACGGAAGGGGTGACGGCGGATTTGGTGCGGCGATCGGTCTTGGCCGTGTTGCCCGCCGCCAGCCAAGTGCCGGAAGCCTTGCCCCGTACCTTTCGTGAACGCTACAACCTGATCAAAATTGCCGACGCGATCGCCCAAGTGCATTTTCCCGCCGACGATGATCAGTTGGCGGCGGCCCGACGGCGGTTGATTTTCGATGAATTTTTCTACCTCCAGTTGGGATTGCTCCAGCGGCGATCGCAACAAAAACGCCAGGAAACCAGCGTGGTTTTGGCCACCACCGGCCCTCTGATTGACCAATTTCATCAGGTGTTGCCCTTTGAACTGACCGGGGCCCAAAAGCGCGTGGTGGGCGAAATTCTGGAAGATTTACAACGGCCCACCCCCATGAACCGTCTGGTGCAAGGGGACGTGGGATCCGGAAAAACCGTCGTGGCCGTGATCACCATCCTGGCGGCCATCCAAGCGGGCTACCAAGCGGCCCTGATGGCTCCCACGGAAGTGCTGGCGGAGCAACATTACCGAAAAATTGTCGGTTGGTTTAACCTGTTGCACTTGCCCGTGGAGTTGCTGACGGGTTCCACGGGAGCCAAAAAACGGCGCGCCATCCATGCCCAATTGCAAACGGGAGAGTTGCCCCTGTTGGTGGGAACCCATGCCCTGATTCAAGACAAGGTGGAATTTTCCCGTTTGGGCCTGGCGGTGATTGATGAGCAGCACCGATTTGGGGTGCAACAGCGGGCCAAGCTGCAACAAAAGGGATTTCAGCCCCATGTGTTGACCATGACTGCCACGCCGATTCCGCGCACCTTGGCGCTGACGATCCATGGGGATTTGGATGTGAGCCAAATTGACGAGTTGCCGCCCGGTCGGCAGGCGATTCAAACCACGGTGCTGCGATCGGGCGATCGCCCGGCGGCCCATGACCTGATGCGCCGAGAAATTGCCCAAGGTCGCCAGGTTTATGTGGTGTTGCCGCTGGTGGAGGAGTCGGAAAAGCTCGATTTGAAATCCGCGATCGAGGAATATCAATACCTTTCTGAGGTCGTGTTTCCGGAGTTTCAGATGGGGTTGCTCCATGGGCGCATGAGTTCGGCCGATAAAGACCGGGCGATCGAGCAATTTCGGCAAAACGAAACCCAGATTTTGGTGTCCACCACGGTGATTGAAGTGGGGGTGGATGTGCCCAACGCCACGGTGATGGTGATTGAACATGCAGAGCGCTTTGGCTTGTCTCAGTTACACCAGTTGCGCGGTCGGGTGGGGCGGGGGGCGGCCCAGTCTTTTTGTTTGTTGATGAACACCAGCAAAAGCCCGGAAGCCAGCCAGCGGCTGGAGGTGTTGGCCCAATCTCAGGATGGCTTTTTCATTTCAGAGATGGACATGCGGTTTCGTGGCCCCGGTGAAGTGTTGGGCATGCGCCAATCGGGGTTGCCGGATTTTGCCCTGGCCAGCTTGGTGGACGATCGCGATGTGTTGAACTTGGCTCGATCGGCCGCTGAGGATTTGATCAACACCGACCCAGATTTGGCAAACCATCCTCGAATTGCTGCCGAACTGGGCTATCGGTATCGCAAGCTGTTGGGGGGTATGATTTTGACCTAGGCAACTTGGCGGCGGCGATCCAAATGCGCTCTACCGCTCAAAGCCCAATCTTTCACGATACCGAATCATGCCAGGTGCTGTGGATCGCAGTGGGACAGTGCGGCGTGTTTGTCGGCATCTCTGTACACATCCATATATATGTATTGTTGAACACAACTGTTGGGCCGGCTCAGGAAGCAATCACCGGTTGTCGTTCGTGGCCGTGGACTGGGGGCCTGATCCAAGCGGGGTTGGATGGGCAGCACAGGGGTGGTCGGGCCGCTGTTTGCCTGGGGAAGTTCCTTTGGGGCCTGCTGAGGGGCGATCGCGATCGATTCACGATTGATTATGTTTTTCAATCGTGATTAATGATTGGCAATCATGATAATTAACGAGTTTTAAATTATTTTTGATAATCAATTGAGATTCCCGGTCAGTGATTAAAAAAATCTATAGTTGTCAGCCTCCCGGGGCAGGCGAATCAGGGTGAAAAATCTTGGTTCGTTTGACGATCGCAATTGAGCGGTTTGGGGTGCATTTCCCTGAAATACCGTCGTCTCAGTTCCTCAGTCGCTAAGAAATTGTATGCAACCGCAAATTGTGTTGGTTAATCCGCAAATTCCGCCTAATACGGGCAATATTGCCCGTACCTGCGCTGCCACCGGTACGGAACTGCACCTGGTAGGCCCTTTGGGCTTTGAAATTACCGATCGCTACCTCAAACGGGCTGGACTGGACTACTGGCCGTTTGTCAAGCTTCGCTATCACGCCGATTGGTCGGTCTTTGCCGAATTTCACCGCCCGATCGGGGGACGACTGATTGGATTTTCCAGCGGTGGCAGCACGTCTTATCACCACATCGCCTACGCCCCTACGGATTGGCTGCTGTTTGGCAGCGAAACGGAGGGGTTGCCGACTTCGGTGCTGGAAACTTGTGACCTGATTGCTCGTATTCCCATGGACTGCGCGGGTGTTCGTAGCCTGAATCTATCGTCAAGCACCGCGATCGGGCTGTTTGAGGCTCGGCGGCAGTTGGGATTGTTGGGGTAAGTCCTGTTGCGAGTACAGGCCCTGGGTAATGAGGAGGTTGAGGGGTAATGAGCAGCGAGGACGGTCACGGGATGGCGATCGTCTGGAATTGGCTCATCTTGCCCAGTGCTGACGGGGTTCATGGATAGCCAACTGTCTGAATTTGACCATCCAGGCAGATGGGAGCCGATCGCGATCGTCCGTCAGGGGCTAAATAAAGTCGATTAAGGCGGCTTCTGACTCCCGATCGCCGGTCGATCGCGGCTGAACCATGGCTGGGCCGTGATTGCTCAGGCTTAGTCAGCCTTTCACCTTTTCGGGGCGATCGCCGTGGCGGGACTTTCGTGCCTTAGTCGGGGCGATCGGGAGTCTGATTAATAAGAAAATCCTATCGATGAATCGTCCGAATTTTGCAGCGAATTTTACATTTTTTTTAATTCATCAGGCTCTAAAACGACATATTCCCTCCTCGGAAATCTTGACTAGGCAATCCAAGACACAGCGTAGGATTACGGTGATCCTGACCTGTCGGCTAAGTCTTGAAAGGCAGGTAATCCGATACTCGTTGTCAATGGTTTGAGCGCCTGAAAGTCTTTTGAGACAAGGACTTTGGAAAAATGATGATCAAATAAAGGGCGCAATCCTGAACGGCAAAACATCACCGAAAGGCCCAATATTCATCAAGAAAACAAATACCGAAACTGTCACAAATCAGTTGCCAATCTGGTTAAACTTGCCTAAACCACAAAAGCAGGGTAGTCTTGCCTAAGCCTTAACTCGTATTAAGACCCCGGTCTAACCGAGCTTATCGCTGGCCGCCGCGTCGCACCTGAGCGGTGATCTAGCCATCCAAGGCGCTTGGGACGGCAAGGCTGATTCAATCGCAGTCCAATGGGCAATCAACGATTGAGCACCCCACCCACGACCAGAGTCGAGGCGAGTTCTGTGGTTTACCAGCCCAAGGCTTGCTGACTGCTGAGTTGCCAGCGCCCCAATGACCAACAATCCACATCGTGCGATGACCGAACAGTACCAACAAGCTCCCACGGAGACTAGTCGGAAGACCCGCGCCTCGATCGCGACGCTAGGGTTGGCAATCTCAATGGGTGCAACAGGGTTGCTGTTGCCCCGCCAAGGCGACCACGCGATTGCGGCAGAACCCAACCAGGCTCCGTCCCTCAGTAGCCAAACCGTGGCGGCGGCCACCAGCAAGACCCATACGGTTCAAGCCAACGACACGATCGCGACCATCGCCCGCCAATACGATGTTGCGCCGGAAGCCCTAGCGGCGGCGAACCACCTGTCGATTGATGCTGTCCTGAGCGCTGGTCAACAACTCACCATTCCAGCCCGCAGCATTCCCCAACGCACCGTTGTTAGCGCGATCGAGCCAATCACCGCCGAAGTGGAAACGGCGACCTTGAGCGCGCCCACCGTCGAAACGAGTCAGACAACGGCTGAAGCGAATTCCGAGCAATTTTCCGCCTCCCTGGCCCACGGCGAAAGCGAAGCCGACAGCCAGCCCACAGCAATCACTCTCGATCGCAGCCGAATCCCAGCCCTCCCGGAAAACCAGGTTGAAGTGGCTGCGGTTGCCCCTGAAGCGGCGGTTGTGATTGATGCTTCGTCCACTGCGGCCGAGTCGCCTAGCGCCAACAGTCCTGCTGTGACGCAAGTTCCCGTCGCGGAAGCCCCCTCTTCGCCCAACACGATCGACCTGCTGGCGGATGCTGCTGCTATCCGGAGCATCGATCGCTTGCAGGCTCAGAGCGATCGACTGAGCCAAGCACTGCAATCGCTGGCGGCGAACACCGGAAACCTCCTGGGTTCGACCACCGAGGCGATCGAGCTGCTGGCCCTGGAGCCGCAACCAACCACTGAATCAGCTGAATCAGTAGAGCGTCCCACGACCGATCGCACCGAAGAAACCGTTGCACTGCAACCGGCGACTACGGCCGAGCGTGCTTCTGCAGATGCGGTGACCCCCACTGTCAATGACCTGGTGGTTAGCATCCCCACCGCCGCTGACTATCGACTCACGGCCGTTGCGGTTCCCACGCAGCGCCTCGATCGCCCGGCTGTGCCCGTGAGTGCCGCAGCCGCCCGCACGGTTGCAACGGAAGAAGCCGGCGGTGGTGCGGTCAATCTTCTGAGCCATGCTGCCACTGCTCAATCGCTGGCCGGCGCTGCCGATGTGCCCACCGCCAGCAGCCGCCTCCAACAGGGGACGGCCAACAGCGACCTAGCCAGCCCGCGCTACAGCCCCTACATTGACGGTCTGCGAGCTGAAATTCAGGCCCTGCAAGCTCGCTACCAAAACCAAACTGGTGAATCGAGCCGCAGCGGTGCAATCAGTCTGTTGGCTCCGGCCGCCGCCACCGCCGTGGCCGCCAGCCAAGCCAGCACCGTGGCCAATCAGGCGGCAACCGTGGCTGTGCAGCCGCCCTCTGCGCCCCTGAGCGATCGCCCGTTGGCCCTGAGCCAACCGATGCCGGAAGCGGATCCGCGCCGCAGCCAACTAATTGCAGCCGCCTCTGAACCGCTGAACGCCCGTAATCCCCGCGTGCAAACACTGCTGAATGCCAGTGTTTCACCGCAACTACCGCCTCTGTCGGATCCTTCGGCTTACCTACCGGGCGCACAGCCCCAGGCCATGCGCGGCTACATCTGGCCGAGCCAAGGCATTCTAACCTCTGGCTATGGCTGGCGCTGGGGCCGGATGCACCGAGGCATTGATATTGCAGCCCCTGTGGGTACACCGGTTGTGGCAGCGGCTGACGGTGTGGTGTCAGTTTCCGGTTGGGACAGTGGTGGCTACGGCAACAAGGTGGACATTCGCCACCCGGACGGCAGCTTCACTCGCTACGCCCACAACAGCCGTCTTTTGGTAAGGGCTGGTCAAACCGTCCGCCAAGGTCAATTGATTGCAGAAATGGGTAGCACCGGCCGCAGCACTGGCCCCCACCTGCATTTTGAAATTCGCCCATCGGGCAAAGGCGCAGTGAACCCGATGGCCTTCTTGCCGAGCGGTGGACTACGGGCGGCTCGTTAGATTAACTGACGCTCCAATCCCTGCTTAGGTTCCCCTAAACTAAACCCGTGCTGGACGCGATCGCTGCATCCGGTATGGGTTTTTTAGTTGGCATTTTTATGGGCATTTTTAGTTGGCATTAACTTTGGGTGTTCGGGGTGAGTCTTGCTGGAGGTGCTTTTGGGGAACCGGTTGAAGTTTTCGAGTTTAAACTGAAAAGCATTGTCCCTAACGGGCCATGCATCAGGCTGACCTTGCTAGTGGCTTTGCTTGCTAGTGCCTTTGCTTGTTCGTGGCTTTGTTAGATCGAACCGTTTGCGGGAGAGAACCATGCGACTACTTCACACCATGCTGCGGGTGGGCGACTTGCAGCGATCGCTCGATTTCTATTGCAATGTGTTGGGGATGAAACTCTTGCGCCAAAAGGATTATCCCGATGGCAAGTTCACGCTGGCCTTTGTCGGCTATGGGGACGAGTCGGAAACGGCCGTCATTGAGCTAACCCACAACTGGGGCGTGGAGTCCTACGAACTCGGAACGGCCTACGGTCACATTGCTCTGGGGGTAGATGATATCTATGCCACCTGCGAGGAAATCACGACGCGGGGCGGGCGAGTGACCCGCGCTCCCGGCCCCATGAAACATGGCTCGACGGTGATTGCCTTTGTGGAGGATCCAGACGGTTACAAGGTGGAACTCATTCAGCTCAAAAATCAAGATGCTGCCCCATCTCCATCCCTAGCGACGGCGGCTTCTTAAGTGTGGGTGGTGCAGACGGAGTGCGGAGCCCGTTGAAAGTACCCGGGCCCCGCGCGGCAGGCGGTTAAGAATCCATCAACCCGGCGGCCAGGCGAGCGATCGCCCACCCAGCACATGGAAATGCAGATGAAAAACCGTTTGTCCGCCATCTTCGCCGGTGTTGGCCACCACGCGATAGCCCTGATCTAGGCCTTCCTGTTGGGCAACTTTTTGGATCACAAGCATCAAATGCCCCAACAGGGCTTGGTCTTCCGCCGTGGCCGCCGCCAGGTTCTCGATCGGCTTTTTAGGAATCACCAACAGGTGGACGGGGGCTTGCGGATTCACATCCCGAAAAGCCAAGGCCAAGTCGTCTTCATACACGATCGCGGCGGGAATTTCGCGGCGGATGATTTTGCCAAAGATGGTGTCGCCACCGACAGTCATGGGAATAGGCTCCTTCGGAACGCAGAAATAATGCAGAAATTGGGAACATGAAGGCGTGGGGGTGCGAGCAGCCCTGGTGCGGGAAACCGCTCGCCGGCCGGGCGATCGAGTAGACTCTAGCACTCTGTTGTGGGTTCGATGACGGTTCGATCGCCCCCCCCAATTGGGCTGCGTCTCAGAATGGATCGGAAAGCCGATCGCGCTGGCGGCCGCCCTGAGCCGAGATGACCAACCAAGATCATGGATCATGATCAAGGGAGGCAATTAATCAACCGTTGCGGTTAATCCTCAGATTTCTTTAAGATTTGCGGCGAAAACGTTACATCTGGTAATATTCAGATGAGCGAGAATCCTTAGCCCATCAAGACCTTGACCCATTGTTGGTCAATGCAACCAACCGGAATTGATCTCAATCAGTTGTGATCCATTCCCTAAACCGTCGGTTGCTGGTGACTTGTCAATCCATTGGGTTGAAGGGCGATTGCGTTCAGACCGCACCGTATTTGACAGACGTGCATTCACGTTTCTTAATTTTTCTTTGGCGACTGAATGACACCATTCAACCGTCGAAGCCCCTTCTCCGTTGATTGCTGAAGTGTTCATCAATCGGCTGCGATCGGCTGATTTTGCTCGAATTGTTCTGACACAATTCATGAATCAAAATAACCAGCCCAATCGGCAGCCAACGTTGATGAATAACTGCAAGCTTTTTAAATGAAATCAACAAAAATGTTGGCAGAAAATTCCTTGCAGACGATCACAGAATCAGGGCGATCGCGCGGCAAAATCCTGATTGTCGATGATGAATCGGCGTTGCGGATGATCCTGACTACGCGCCTTTCGCTGGCGGGGTATGAAGTCGTGTCGGCGGCGGATGGAGAGGAGGCCCTCGAGGTATTTGACCGCGAGGATCCCGATCTGGTGGTGTTGGATGTGATGATGCCGAAAATTGACGGCTATGGCGTTTGCCAAACCCTGCGCCAAAACTCCGATGTGCCGATCATTATGTTGACGGCCTTGGGCGATGTGGGCGATCGAATCACTGGCTTACAAATGGGAGCCGATGATTATTTAGCTAAGCCTTTTTCCCCTAAAGAATTAGAGGCGCGAATTGCCTGTGTGCTGCGCCGGGTGAAGGACAAAACCACGCCGCCCCCGATCGGGAATGGCACGATTCAAATTGGTTCCCTGCGAGTCGATACTCGAAAGCGCCAGGTTTATCGCAGCGATCGGCGGATTCGTCTGACCCATACGGAATTTAGCCTGTTGGAATTGCTGTTTAGCCGCAACGGGGAAGCCGTGCCCCGGGGCGAAATTCTGCAAACTCTCTGGGGTTATGCCCCTCGGATCCAAGCGGACATGCGGGTGGTGGATGTGCATGTGGCGCGGCTGCGGTCAAAACTGGAAGACGATCCGCGTAACCCGGAAATTATCTTGACGGTACGCGGCACGGGCTATGCGGCTCCTCGGATGACCGACAGTTCTGAGGCGATCGGGGCTTAGGGATTCGCCCAAAGGGATCTGCCTAAAAGAATCTGCCCAAAAGAATCTGCTCAACCCATGGCTCATCGATGGTTAATCAACCGAGGGCGCGGGGTCAGGGCATTTCATGATCGTGCTATTTGCATGATCGTGCTTTGATCGCCTTTTTCGATCGCCTTCTTTAATCTCCTTTCTTGATCGCCTTGCTCCTTCTGGGCTGCTAGCTCGATCGCAATCCAGTGCGCCCGTTTGCGAGGTCGGTTGCTACGATCGAAGGGCGGGGCAAGCTCGATCGCTCCGGCTGGATCAGAAGGCAACATCATGACATTTGACTACGACCTCTTCGTTATTGGTGCAGGCTCCGGCGGGTTGGCCGCTTCCAAGCGAGCCGCCAGCTATGGCGCAAAAGTGGCGATCGCAGAAAGCGACCTCGTGGGCGGCACTTGCGTGATTCGCGGTTGCGTGCCCAAAAAACTCATGGTCTATGCATCCCAGTTTGCCCACTGGTACGAGGATGCCACGGGCTACGGTTGGTCAGCAGTGGAGCCAGAGCACGACTGGTCTAAGCTGATCAACGCGGTGCAGGCGGAAGTGATGCGCCTTAACAAACTACACATCAGTTTTCTGGAAAAAGCGGGCGTAGAGCTGATTTCGGGTCTGGGGCGCTTTGTGGATGAGCACCGGATTGAAATCATTAGCCCCAGCGGCACTCGCGAAGTGACCGCCCGCTACATCCTGATTGCTGTGGGTGGCGAAGCCGTGCGCCCAGATGTGCCCGGCATTGAACATACGATCACCTCTCGGGAGATGTTCCTGCTGAAGGAGCTGCCCCAACGGTTTGTGGTCTTAGGCGGGGGCTATATCGGTGTGGAATTTGCTGGAATCCTCAAGGGTTTAGGCTCTGAGGTGACGCAGGTGTTGCGGGGCGATCGAATTCTGCGCGGCTTTGATAGTGACATTCGGGATCAAATCCAGCAAGCCATGGTCGATCGGGGCATTGCTGTCCATACCCACGCCGATATCGCCACCCTTCAAATTGAAAAAACCGATGCCGGTCTGCGAATGCAGTTCAAAACCGCCGATGGTGTGGCCCATGAGTTGATGGCCGATGCCATTCTGAGCGCCACAGGCCGCAAACCCAAACCCCAAATTGAGCCGCTGAATCTGGAACTTGCCGGGGTGGAAGTGGTGAATGGGGCGATCGCCGTGACTGCCGACCATTGCACCAACCAGCCCCACATCTACGCCGTGGGCGACTGCACCGATCGGGTCAATCTCACCCCCGTGGCGATCGCGGAAGGGCGTGCCTTTGCCGACACGGTATTTGGTCACCAGCCTCGCACCATCAGCCATCGCAACATTCCCTCCGCTGTGTTTTCGCAACCGGAAGCCGCCACCGTGGGCATGACCGAAGAAGAAGCCCGGGCCGTCTATGGCGATCGGGTGAAAATCTACCGTGCCCGCTTCCGCCCAATGATCTACAGCCTGACCGATTGCACCGAAAAGGTGTTGGTCAAACTGGTGGTAGAAGGTGAAGACGAGCGTATTTTAGGCGTGCATATGGTGGGCAAAGATGCGGCGGAAATTATCCAAGGCATGGCTATTCCTGTGGTGATGGGGGCAACGAAGGCCGACTTCGATCGCACCATGGCCATTCATCCTTCCACCGCTGAAGAGTTCGTGACTTTGCGATAGATTGCCCAGAGCGATCGACCCATTCTTGATTAATGGATCATTGATTAATGGATCATTAACTCATGCGCAACTCATGATTGATGTGCGATGTGTCGATGATCAATTCATCCATGGGTTGATTGTGCTTGATTCATTCATGAACAATCAGCAGCTTATGGCCAATTAATTTGCAGTTAATTTGCAATTGGTTTGCAATTCATTCATGATCAAGATCACGATCAACGCAATCATGATCAACCCACGATCAATTCATCATCGATCGGTTAGCAACTCATTGGCGACTGATCAATGATTCGGTAATTGATTTGGGGTTGGTTTTCCCGATCGGTTCCCGATCATCACCTTCCAAACACCCTAACTCTGGATCGCTATGACCCTCGCTCAAGATCGCGCCCAAGAAACCAACGCTCGGGATTTGTTTCGGGCCGCCTACGAAAATCGCTATACCTGGGATGCTAACTTTCCGGGTTACACCGCCGATGTGGAACTATGCCAAGGGGAAGAAAGCTATCGGGGATCCGTGGCGATCGCGGCTGATTTCAGCGTCAGCGTCACCGGCATTGATCATCCCGAAGTGTTGAAAACGTTGGAACATCAACTGCGCGATATTGTCACCCATCGTCAGCGCAGCAGCTTTGACAAAGCCCACGGCCAAAACGAATTTACCTTGGGAGCCACTGACGAAACGGGCGCGGTGGAGGTGTTGGTTTCTGGGAAATCCATGGGATCCAGCTACAAAGTGCGCGATCGGGAAATTTGCCATGTGGAGCGTCCCGTGGGCCCCATGAAATTCATCATTGACACCCAAGCAACGATGGATACCGGTGAAGGCTATTTGCCCACCTTGACCGATGCCAACTTCTATAAGCTGCCGGAAAACCAACTGGTGAAGCAGGTGCGCTATGAAGACACCCACGAACGGGTGGGCAATTACGTTTTGATGAGTTCTCAAGCCATTCGAGTCAAGGAAGGAGACCAAGAAATCGTCACAACCATGACGTTCTCCAACTTGAAATTGCAAGGATAAACCGGATCAAACTTTCTCTTGGCTATCCCTTGTCGATGTCGGTTGCTAGTGATTGTCTAGTTGATGATCAGTTGATTGCTAGTTAGTGACCAGTAAATGACTAGCGATTTTCCGATTGCTTGCTAATCACTGGCTAATTACGAGTTGTTCATTTGCTAATGATCGAATAACCATTGACCAATCATTAGTTCATGGCGCGGGTGGAATTTTTCCGCCCGCGTTTTGTTGTGCATAACATTGTGAACAACATCAAGCGTGAATCACATCAAGGATGAATCACAAGGGCCCTCAGCCATTGCTCCGGGAATTGACCTCGCGCCTAGAATGGGAGAAAGATTGGTTCGATCGCCCCCTATGCCTTACCCGCTGCACGTTGCCTTTGTTTGGCATCAACATCAGCCCCTCTACAAAAGCCGTGGCAACCTGGCCGAAACAGCCTTGGCAGACGTGCCCCAACAGTCGGAAGAAGCGCAATATCGACTGCCTTGGGTGCGGTTGCATGGCACCAAGGACTATCTCGATTTGATTTTGATGTTGGAACGGTTCCCCCGGTTGCGTCAAACCGTGAACTTGGTTCCTTCTTTGATTTTGCAAATTGAGGATTATGTGGCGGGCCGGGCGATCGACCCCTACTTGGCCTTGGCGCTCACCCCTGCTGAACAACTGCAACCGACACAAAAGCGCTTTGTGCTGGAGCATTTTTTTGATGGCAACCACCGCACTTTGGTGGATCCCCATCCTCGCTATTGCCAATTGTTTGAACAACGCAATGATTTGGGAATTCCTTGGTGTTTAGACCATTGGAAACCCGAGGATTTTGGGGATCTGTTGGCTTGGCATAACCTGGCTTGGATTGATCCGCTGTTTTGGGATGATCCAGAAATTGCCCGTTGGTTAGAACGGGGCAAGGATTTTTCGCTCACCGATCGCCAGGAAATTTGGGCCAAGCAGCGGGAAATTTTGGCGCGAATTATTCCCAAACACCGATCGATGCAGGAGTCGGGCCAGTTGGAAGTGACCACCACGCCCTACACCCATCCCATTTTGCCCCTGCTGGCCGACACGGACGCGGGCCGGGTGGCCATTCCCCAAATGCAACTGCCCGCGAGCCGGTTCCAGTGGGCGGAAGATATTCCCCGGCATCTGGAACGGGCCAAAACCATGTACCAAGAGCGGTTTGGCTGCTTGCCTCGGGGGCTGTGGCCTTCGGAGCAGTCCGTGAGTCCGGCAATGTTGCCCGATGTGGCGGCGGCCGGTTTCCAATGGTTAATTTCCGATGAGGCGGTGTTGGGCTGGACGATCGAGCATTTCTTCCACCGCGATGGATCTGGCAACGTTCTAGAGCCACAGTATCTTTACCAGCCCTATCGCCTAGCCACGGATCAAGGAGATTTGGCGATCGTCTTCCGTGACCACCGCCTTTCGGATCTGATTGGCTTTAGCTATGCGGGCATGGAACCCCAAAACGCTGCCCAAGACTTGATTGGCCATTTGGAAGCGATTACTCGGCAACTGAAACAACGCCAAGGGGACGATCGCACCAGCCTAGAGCAGCCTTGGTTGGTGACCATTGCCCTGGATGGGGAAAACTGCTGGGAATATTACGATCGCGACGGGCTGCCGTTCTTGGATGCGCTCTATAGCCGCCTCAGCCAGCATCCTGAAATTGAGCTGGTAACCGTGGGCGATTATCTCGATCGATTCCCACTCCGCGAAACCCTGCCGGTCGATCGCCTGCACAGTGGCTCTTGGGTGGATGGCTCCTTTTCCACCTGGATTGGCGACCCGGCCAAAAACCGCGCCTGGGATTTGCTGACGGCGGCCCGCGAAACCCTGGCTCGCCACCCGGAAGCCACCGAAACCACCAATCCGGCCGCTTGGGAAGCGCTTTATGCGGCGGAGGGTTCCGATTGGTTTTGGTGGTTTGGGTTTGGCCACTCGTCGAATCAAGATGCCATTTTCGATCGCCTGTTTCGGGAGCACCTGTGCGCCATTTACCAAGCCCTGAACGAACCCATTCCCCCGGAATTGTTGGAGCCGGTGGAAGTCCATGAAGCCACGGGCGATCGCACTCCCCAAAACTTCATTCACCCAATCATTGACGGTTGTGGCGACGATCAAGACTGGAACCAAGCGGGCCGAATTGCGGTGGGTGGTTCCCGGGGCACGATGCACCAATCCAGCCCGATCCAAACCATTTGGTACGGAGTGGATCACCATCACTTCTATGTCCGGCTAGATTTCCAAACCGGCAAACAGCCCGATGAAATTCACCTGTGCTGGTTCTATCCCGATCGCCCCGCCCACAACAGTCCCGTGCCCCTGGAGCAATTGCCCGATTTGGCCCCGGCCAACTATCATTACCGGCATCACATTGGCCTGAAGTTGCCCACCAAAACCCTCTGGTTCTCGGAAGCGGCGGAATTTAACACCTGGCGGGCCCGACCCAGCCGCGCCCGCTTCGCCGTGGATAGCTGCTTGGAGTTGGCGGTTCCTTGGGATGACTTGCCCGTGGAGCCTGATTGGGGGCTGCGCCTAGCCCTGTTTGTGGCCCATCGGGGTGAATTTAGCGAAGTGTTACCCGGCGAGGACTTAATTCAAATGGGCGTGCCTTAGGAATAGTACCTGGGGCGATCGCCTGGTCAGCGCCCCAAATCCTCAAACAACGGGACTGAAGTTCCACTGAAGCTCCACCTCGGGAAGTGCAAAGCCCAAAAAAACAAAACCCAAAAAACTCGAAACCCAAAAAACAAAACAAAATCGGCTAGACCGGTTGTATTGCCTCAGGTCTAGCCGATTTCGTTTGTTTGACTGCAACTGAATTGCGGGTCAGTTTTGATGATCAGTCTTGGATGATCAGTCTTGGATGATCAATCACTTTGGGTGCGAAAAAACAGGGAACCGGCAGAACCATCCTGCTATTGCAGAGGCTCCACCAACCGATCCCAATCGGCGAGGATGGCGGATTGGCGCATCCCGGCTAGAGGATCGCTAGCGGTGACGGGCACGTTATAGGTGGCATAGGCATTGCGATCGACCGAGAGCAAGTAGCGCAGCGAACTGTTGCCCAGGAAGTAGACCACCACCAGGGCTGCCGCTGCTGAAGCAACGAGGGTTCCGGCCAGCATCAGCGAAAACTCCTTGTTGCTGAGGGCCTGTTGCATCAGGTGCAATGACCAAGCTACTAGGGCGATCGCCAGCAGCAGAACGACAACCATGGACAGAGTGCAGATCAAGATTTATGAGTGTGTTTTTACGTATTGTAAAGGAAATCTTGACAATCTGCCAGCAATTTATCGTTTCCTAAGGTTTTCTACAGAGTTGCGATCGCCCCAGTGTGACGCACTGGCAAGCCCGCTTGCTGCAAATCGGTCTTAATCTCGTCAATGCTGAGTTGACCGTAATGTAACAAGGAAGCGAGCAGGGCGGCTTCGGCCTTGCCTTCGGTCAGGGCTGCGCGGATATGTTGGCAGTTGCCCGCGCCCCCGGAGGCAATTACCGGCACAGCCACGCGATCGGCGATCGTCCGGGTCAGCTCCAGGTCATAGCCCGCCTGGGTTCCGTCTGCGTCCATGCTGGTTACTAGCAATTCCCCTGCGCCGCGCCGCACCACCTCTTCGGCCCAGGCGATCGCATCCAAGCCCGTATTTTCCCGGCCGCCGCGCACATACACATCCCAGGCGCTGGGCACACCATTTTCGCCGGTTCCGGGGCGGCGGCGGGCATCGATCGCCACCACAATGCATTGATTGCCAAACCGGGCACTGGCGCGATCGATCAAGTCCGGATCCCGCACCGCCGAAGAGTTGATGCTAATTTTGTCGGCTCCGGCTCGTAACAGTTTTTTAATCGTTTCTAAGTCACTGATGCCGCCGCCCACGGTCAGGGGAATGAACACCTGCTCGGCGGTTTCATAGACCACATCAAAAATAATCCCGCGATCTTCGTGGGTGGCCGTGATGTCCAAAAACACCAGCTCATCGGCCCCGGCGCGATCGTAGGCCCTGGCCAGCTCCACCGGATCGCCCGCGTCTTGCAGATTCACGAAGTTCACGCCCTTAACGACGCGACCGGCTTTGACATCGAGGCAGGGAACGATCCGTTTAGCGAGCATAGGGCGGAGGAGGGAAGGTGGACAGCCGTGAATAGCCACAGATCAAACTACGCGATCGCGATGAACCTTGGCCCCGGTGGTCTGAGCAGATGCGTCAATATAAATAATACAAATAAATCAGAGGTTGATTTATAAGATTCCCATAATCAAAATAAGAACAGCCCGCAGCAAGCTGGAGAAATCGTCATGAACCTGTCCTCAGCCCCCTCCCGTCGATTGCCCCCCGTCCAGTTGTTGACCGCCAGCGATCGGCCCACGGAAACCGGCGGGTTTCGATCGCGCTTGGTCTGGATGTTGGAACGGGTGCAAGACGCGATCGCCGTGTCCCTTTGCCTGGGGCTATTTGGCGTGATGGTGGTGCAACTGCGCGTCATTTTCATCTCCCTGCTGGAACCCCCAAACTTTCACCTGATTACGGCGGATATCCTATCGGTGCTGATTTTGGTGGAAATGTTCCGGCTGCTGATCATTTACCTGCAAGAACAGCGCGTGTCGATCGGGGTGGCCGTGGAAGTGGCGATCGTTTCCGTGCTCCGGGAGTCGATCGTGCGGGGGGTGTTGGAAGTGCCCTGGCAGCAACTCTTGGCCACGGGCGTATTTCTGTTGGTTTTGACCCTGATTCTGTTGGCCCGGGTTTGGTTGCCGCCCACCTTTGAGGGCATTGACCCCGAAAAGCGGATCATGGAGCGCTATCGCCATGTCGCCAATGGGGATCTGGTGGATTAGGCCAAAAGCCCCTAACTCGCGATCTCGCCACCCCATCGATCGCGGCGATCGGGTCAAAATGCAGTAGTCTTATTAGCTGTGGATTCAGTTTACTAGAGACGGTTCCAGTGGTGATTGAGCTAGGTCAGCGCGTCAAAGTGCGCCGGATTCGCGATCGCATGTCCACCGCGATGGTTGAAAAAATTAAACAAAATCCGGTCGGTACGGTTAAGGAATACAAAATGGTTGACGGCAGCGGCATCGGCGTTGTCGTTGAGTTTACGGGTGGTTTGGCAACTTGGTTTTTTGAAGACGAACTCGAAGCGGTCTAAGCAACGAGTGAATAAATTACGCCAGTGGGAGTTGTTCCGCTGGCGTTTTTATTTGAGACAAATTATTGGCCAGCGCTAGTAGTGGCGTGACAGGCTTCATTCATTTAGATCTCTTGCACAAATGAAACCCCTCTGAATCACGATGGGCTGATCAACGATCATCTCGTAGGTTGGGTTGAGGCACGAAACCCAACAGCAGTAAGGCTTGCCGTGATTGAGTTGGGTTTCGCAAAGCTCAACCCAACCTACTAGCTGGAGAGCGATCGCCCCCGCACCGCCCCACAAGAACTTGCTAGGCTGTGGGTAGCGACCTCACCCCGATCGCCCCATGACCACCGAAACTCGCCTCAACACCCTCGAAGCCCAGCTCCAGCAACTGACGATCAACGTCACTACCCTGGCCAGCGTCACCACGCAACAGTCCTTTGATTGGAATCAGCGGTTTAGCCACCTCGCCGAACTGACGGCCGCGAATACGCAGGCGATCGCCAACAACACACAGGCGATCGGGGAATTACGCTTGGCGATCAACGGTCTGCAACAGGCCATGGAAGGGTTAAATAACCGGATCACCCAATTGGAGCAGATCGTAGACGATCGCACCGATACGTTCCTGGGCTTATTTGACCAAACCTTTGCCCGCATCGATCAACTCCAAGCCGCTAGCTTTGCCCGCATGGATCAGATGCAAGGCGACATCACCGCTCTGAAAACAGATGTCACCGGCCTAAAAACAGAAATTCAACGGGTGATCGAAATTTTGGGCGAGATGCGCCAGTAAATACACGCCGGTCGGCAATCGTTGGCACAATGGGGGGCGACAACGCTAGAGGAGTGCGATCGTGGCTTTCACGCTGACGCTGTTGGGAAAAGGGGGATCGGGGCGATCGACCCTGGCGATCGCGGCGGCGATGGCCCTGGCCAACCAAGGCAAGCGGGTGCTGCTGTTTGGGCAAGATGCCGGGCCCACCCTGGGCATGATGTTAGGAACGGGGGCGATCGGCTCGGATCCCCAGGCGATCGGCTCCAACCTTTGGGCCGTGCAACCGGCCGCCACCACCCTGCTGGAGCGGGGCTGGGATGAAATTAAGCGCCTAGAGTCGGAATATTTGCGCCAACCCTTTTTCCGCAATGTCTATGGTGAAGAACTGGCCGTGTTGCCGGGGATGGATCGGGCGCTGACCCTGAATGCCCTGCGGCAATATGAAGCGTCGGGCAATTACGACGCGATCGTCTATGACGGCAACAGCGATCGAGCCACCCTGCTAACCATCGGCGCACCGGAGGTTTTGTCCTGGTATGTGCGCCGCTTCCAAAAGGTGGTGGCCGAGTCGGACTTTGCCAAGGCGATTTCGCCCTTTGTGCAGCCGATTTCCATGGCGGTGTTGAGCAGTGGCGGTATGTCTAGCACGCCGTGGGAAGGCCCCTTGGGTGAGTTTCAAGACTTGCTCGATCGGGGACGAAACTTGCTGGCCGATCCGCGTCGAGTGGCGGGCTGGTTGGTGGCCAATGGCGATCCGGTTTCGCAGGCCTTGGCTCAATACTTGTGGGGCAGTGCGCAACAGGCGGGCTTAACCGTGGGCGGGTTGTTTTTGAATCGATCGAGTGATCCAGGAGCGATCGGCTCGGCTTTCAATCCTCTGAGTGTGACGGCGATTCCCGAGCAAACCACCACCCCGAGTTGGGATGCGCTGATCCCATTGATGCCGGATTTTGCCACCTTGGCCCAGCAGGCTCCCCGCCCGATCGAAATCGACTTAGCCACCCAACAGGTGAAGCTGTTCCTGCCGGGCTTCACCAAGGAACAAATCCACCTGACTCAATCGGGGCCGGAAGTGACGATCGAAGCGGGCGAACAGCGCCGCAATATCTTCTTGCCGCCAGCCCTGGCCGGGCGATCGGTGAAGGGGGCAAAGTTCAGCGATCGCTACTTGATCATTTCCTTTTAAGCTCAGCCCCCACCCCTCGATCGTGCAAGACAATGGGATCGGCTGACCCTCTGGAGGCAATGTGGCCATGACGCTGCCAACCATCACCCCTGCGTTGACCCTGGCGGACTTTTTGCGGCGAACGGAGATTGACGAATCGCCCGCTTGGGAATTTCACGATCGCCTAGCCCACCAAAAACCTATGCCCGGAGTTCAACATAGTCGGCTGCAAATTCGGTTGGCGGTGGCGATTAATGCGATCGCCTCCGGTTGGGAAGCGTTGCCGGAGTTGCGTTGTACCTTTGGCGATCGGTCGATCGTGCCGAATTTGTCGGTGCTGAAAACCGCTGAGTTGCCGATCGACTCCCAAGGAATGGTGATTGCTGAAGGGATTGAGTTTGCCCCGGCTTGGGCGATCGAGATTTTGTCGCCAGCCCAGGGCGAAACCCGTGTGATTCGGGATCTCACCCATTGTCTAGCCCATGGCAGCCAGTTGGGATGGTTGGTGTTGCCGCGCGATCGGGTGGTGGTGGCGTTTTTGCCCGATCGCGCTCCGGTGGAGTTGGCCGGGGGCGATCGGTTGCCGGTGCTGCCGGATTTGGATCTCAATTTGACGGGCGATCGGCTCTTTGGCTGGCTGGCCGGTGCTGCGTCAACGGAGCGGGTCTAACCCACTAGAGACGGGCATTGAGTGGGTTGCTTATACTAGCGGCATCCCCTTTCCCTTACGAAACGCCCGTAGGGTGCATGGGAGAACGCTTGGCAGGCCATAACAATCCCCATTCATCTCCCATGCACCGCCACCCATGTCGCATTTCTAACGATCCCCGATCGGTTGGGTGACGATCGATTTTCGGTGCATGGGAGAACAAATGCAGCGTTTCGTGACCATTGGGCCTTGCTCCCATGCACCCTACGATTTTTCTGCGATAAAGAAGCCGCCGACAAATCGATTGGCTTTTTTAAAGCCATATCCCAAATTCTTCCCAGCCTATCGAGTGCGATCAACGGCTTGCTGGGTCAAATTACGGCTCTGTTGGGCTGAAATGCCCCCGATCGCTCAGCCAACAAACAGCAGCGAAACGGACAAACCCGATCGATTCCCGTAGGGGCGCATCGCCATGCGCCCTCCGATAAGCGAAATCTACGAGAGACCCTGGCGGAGGGCGTACAGCGGTACGCCCCTACTTGTTTGTTGTTTTTGTAAGAAAACAGCATGGTGATCTCGAAGGGTGATCAGCGCATGAAAAAGATGACCCGCAAACAACGTGATAGGAACATCCAAAAGCTCTTTCCGCCAATTGCCGACATTAAGCCGATGATGCTGCCGGACACGAGCATAATTGTGAGCAAACTGCTGCCGGTTGTTGCACCGCCAACAACGCCCAAGGTAATGGCTAAAAGCGGCCCAAAGAGTGCCCCTGCTAAAAAGCGCACCAAAAACATGACCCATGGAGCGGTTGGTTTCTGCTCTGGTGGGGGAGCCGCAATACCAGCGGGAGAGGCTGTCGCTTTCGGGGGCGATCGCGTCGGTGACAGGTGCTTAGGCTGGGTCTGTGCTGCCATGCTGTCAGCAAGGGATGGCAGTTCACGGTGAGTTGACAAGGGATTAGAGGAGTCATTGGGTGATGACTCTGAAGAAGATGGTGGGGGAGGTTCGGCCATAGGGCGATCGATCTCATCCAATCCAAATTGCGTGAAGAATTACGTCCGATTACAACACCAAATCAGACGCTCCTCCGTTCTAGCGCAACTAGTATTAATAGGAATTGGGCGCAGTTTGTGTGGCAACAATCGGCAGTCTTGCTCTTTAATTCCACGCTGACGGCGGGTTGAGTGGGAGAGCAGACGCGATACCATGGCTCCCAACGACAAGCAAGATCCAACCCATCGATCGAACCATGACCACCGAACCCAACACCGAGGCGATCGAAACGCCCACCCCCGCCGAAGACAGCGGCTCCAAGACCCGGCAAATGCTGGGGATGAAGGGAGCCGCCAGCGGGGAAACCAATATTTGGAAAATTCGCCTGCAATTGATGAAGCCGATCACCTGGATTCCCCTGATTTGGGGCGTGGTCTGCGGGGCGGCTTCCTCGGGGCATTATGAATGGACGCTGGAGAATTTCCTGAAATCGGCGCTTTGTATGTTGATGTCGGGGCCGTTGCTGACGGGCTACACCCAAACGATCAACGACTACTACGATCGGGAAATTGACGCGATCAACGAACCCTATCGCCCGATTCCCTCCGGCGCAATTTCGATTCCGCAGGTGGTGACGCAAATTTTGGTGTTGCTGTTCGGGGGCATCGGCGTGGCCTACATCCTCGATCGCTGGTCGGGTCACGAATTCCCAATCATCACGGCCTTAGCGATCGGCGGTTCGATCGTCTCCTATATCTATTCCGCACCGCCCCTAAAGCTGAAGCAAAACGGCTGGCTCGGTAACTACGCCCTCGGCGCAAGCTATATCGCCTTGCCTTGGTGGGCGGGCCAAGCGCTGTTTGGCACGCTCACGCCGACGGTGGCGGTGGTGACGCTGATCTATAGTTTGGCGGGCTTGGGCATCGCGATCGTTAATGACTTCAAGAGCGTGGAGGGCGATCGCACCTTGGGTCTGAAATCCCTGCCTGTGATGTTCGGCATTGGCACGGCTGCTTGGATTTGTGTGGCCATGATCGACACGTTCCAAATCGGCATTGCGGGCTATTTGGTCAGCCTGCATGAGAATTTGTACGCCTCGATTTTGGGTCTGTTGATCATTCCGCAAATCGTGTTCCAGGATATGTATTTCCTGCGCGATCCGCTGAAGAATGATGTGAAATATCAAGCCAGTGCTCAGCCCTTTTTGGTATTAGGAATGTTGGTGGCTGGCCTAGCCATGGGTCACGCTGGAATTTAGATCAGATCACCAATCCAATCCAGCACCAGGCAAGGGGCTTAAGCCCCTTGCCCCAAGAGTTTTGGGATGATTGGTAGGGGCGCACCGCCGTGCGCCCTTTGCATTTTGGGACGGTAAAAACGGTTTTTTCGAGCAGGAGAAGCGATCGATGGCTGATGCAATGCTGTATCAAGAAAATGAATATTTTGTCGTGCTGGAAACCAATCAGCCCGAGGTGATTTTGTCCGTGGAGGAGTTGCGCGAAAAACTGACTGGCGTGGTGGAATCCTTGGGCGATCGCCTGCCGCGTGACTTGCAACGGTTGACCACCACGGAAGCGCAGGTGCGATCGCTCATTGAAGAAGCCTGCGAGCTGGACTTGGGCCCCGATCGATTCTTGCAGTGGTATGCCGTCCGCCTGGCAAAGTAAATTGGAGACTCAGGGATGGCCCGGGAGCATTGTGCTCATCACTGAGAACCATGGCCCGCAGGTGGATAAGCACTCATGATTCAGGCAGCAATCTTGGCAGGTGGTCAAAGTCGCCGAATGGGGCGCGACAAGGTGTTGCTGCCTTGGAACGGACAGCCCATGCTCCATCGGGTTTGTGAGGTGGCCATTTCGGTGACGGAACGCCGACCAATTATTTTTTCGCCCTGGCCGGAACGCTACCAAACCCATCCCGCCACGGCTGCCTTGCCGGTGGATTGGTGGCGGGAGTCGGCGGCCGATCGGGGGCCGCTGTTGGCTTTTTCAGAGTTGCTCGATCGCGCGGCCCGAGACCTAACCGACATTAACTGGGTGTGGCTGCTGGCTTGCGATTTGCCCTGTTTGGATGGGCCCGTTTGTCGTTCCTGGCTCGATCGCCGCCACGCCCTCAGTTCCAAGCAAGTGGCGCTGGTTCCACGCACCGATCGCGGTTGGGAACCCCTGTGTGGGCTATATCGACCCGCGATCGCGCCCCAACTGCGGACTTTTATTGATCAAGGCGGGCGATCGTTTCAGGCCTGGTTAGACCAACTGGCGACGGAACAGCGAGCCATTTATCTACCGCTGACGACGCTGGAGGCGGCTACCTTGCGCAACTGCAACAGCCCTCAGGATCTGCAAGATTTTTTGCGTCACCGGGCCCCGGTCTCAGAAGACTAGGCTCAGATTGCTCTGGGTTAATCAACAGTTAGCGGAATTGGTGAATGGCGCTGGCCACAATCCCCAAAATCTTAAACACCATCCCTTCGGTGATTTGCAAAGGGGCATAGATCGGATTTTCGGAATGCAGAAAAATGCGACCATCCAGCACTTGCAGCCGCTTGACCGTTACCTTGTCATCCACCAACGCCAGTACGATTTGTCCCGTCTGGGCGTTATCCGCCTCAGAGGCATCAATCACCAGCATGTCATCGGGATAGATGCCAATGCCGATCATGGAATCTCCCGTGACCCGCACCAAAAAAGACTCGCTGGGATGCCGACTGAGATAGGTGTTCAGGTCGATCGCGTCGGGTTCCGTGTCCTCTTGGGGTGCAAAGGCGTGTAACCCAGCGGCCGCCGGCATTTCATAGAGGCGCAGGGGTGGCGTGGGGTGGTCTTCAATGCGTTGGAGCCGGCCATCGGCGATGGCCTCCGTTTCCAATTGATCGAGCTGCCATTGAGCCAGGAGTTCCGGCAGGCGATCGACAAAACTGATCGGCAGTCGAACCGCTTTGGTGGGTTCGCCATATTTACCTGTGCCTTTGGGACGACCCGCGCCCGGACGGCGACCGCCTCGACCGGTCATAGTGACTCCTTGGATTGAATATGCTGAATTTTGAAGATGATCGGTAAGCTAAGAAAGCAGCGGTGGGGCATGGGTTTGTTGGCGGTTTTGCTGCCCCCATCGGGTTCAGCGCCAGGGCCAAAACTTGCCCGAACATTTACCAGATAGCCAGTTGGTTTGGCGTTTGCTGGTTTGGCGTTTGCTGACTTGACGCTGCTGATTTTAGGTTGCTGAAATCTTGGCTTGGGTTTTCTGGCTTGAATTTCCTGGCTTGGATTTCTTGACCTGGATTTCTTTGCTGGGGTTGCTGAATTGCTATCAACGCATTGATTGCAGTACACGAATTTAGACTAGCACGATCGCCCGAAAGAGTTACTCCACAGAATTGAGAAGAATTATGAGAATTTGGGAAAGCATTATGCATCACCAAAAGAGTCAAAATATCCAAACAGACAAAGGAAGCGTTCGATCGCCCCAATTGCTCGACTGGTGGATGGGTTGGCCTGCGTTAGGCAAGGCCTTGGGGTTGCTGTTGGCGGTTGTGCTTTGGGGTTGGGGGCTGATGCCGGAACCCGCGATGGCAAGCCTGCATCCCTATCCCCTTCCGGGCGATCGGGTCTTGTGTCGATCGTTGCAATCCCTGCGAGATCAGCGCGATCGTAGTTGGCAATTGGTGTTGTTTGGCGAAGCGGCCAACGGACAACCACCCACAACAGGATTTCGGTTGCGGGTGGTTGGGTTTCCCAGTTTGCGGGTCAATCGCGATCGATCTTTAATCGTCACCAATTCCACAGGGGCCGTTGCCCAGCTTGCGGATCAGTTCCCGATCGATTCATTAGCCCTCAACACCGGAGAATATGAATTTGATTCCGTCGCAGGTCGGTTAAATCAATTAGGCATTTTGCGATTAACCATCCCCGTCGGTGATGCTGATCAGGCAGAAATTCCCGTACCGCCTTTTGTTTTACAAGAGTGGAAAATGCTTCAAAAGTCAGGATGTCCCAAGGCTTGAGGCAGTCAAAATTGTGGTGGCATAGGATATTCAACAGACCCTAGTCACAAGTCTGAATTGTCCAAGGATCGTTCAACACATTGCTGCTGAATCAATTACTCCTTCATGAGTAATCTTCAGTTTGCTAATTCAGCCTCAGCGGGTGTTTAAAAAGCTAGATTTGGTAGGCAGCTTGCTCGATCTACAACAACAAGGGGCTTAAGCCCCTTGTCCCTAATGGCTACGGTATTTAGCGAGCGCTTCCAGATGCTTTTCAAGCAACCTCTAAGCGGCAGAAGAGTTCTCGGCAAAGCGTTGGGCCTTGCGGGGTTGAATCACGCCGTAACCGCCATGGTTCCGTTCATAAATCACGTTGATTTCACCCGTTTCTGAGTTGCAGAACATGAAGAAATCGTGATCAACCAGCTCCAGTTGCTCCAAGGCCTCCGCGATCGTCATCGGGGCCATTTCAAAGTATTTCGTCCGCACCACATCCGCCGGCAACTCGGGTTCTCGGGGCGGAATAATGGTTCCGACCGGCATTTCGCCCAGCACTTCTGCGGTCTTCACCGGCTCGCGGCGACGTTCTTGATGTTTTTCCTTATACTTGCGAAGTTGACGGGCAATTTTGTCAGCAACCATGTCAATGCTGGCATACAGGTTCTCGCTGCTTTCTTCAGCTCGAACAACTGTGCGGTTCGCGTAAATGGTCACCTCAGCCGTTTGGTTAGAATCAATCCGGGGGTTGCGAGCTACCGACAGGTGCACATCCACTTCAAGAGTTAAGTGTTGAAAATGGCTGACGGCCTTTTCAATTTTTTGCTGAACATAGTCACGCAGTGCATCGGTAATCTCGATGTTTTTACCCTGGATGACAAGCTTCATAGAGCTTCCTCCCCTTCGAGATGGGTGATACTTTCAACGTAGCACTTTGGGATCGGGGGAAGAATTTCCTTTAAAATCTTTTGCATCTGTTGATGATTCTTGACCTTTTCTTCAGTGATTCCCCACAAACCATCACCAAACTCCCCTTGGCAATTCTCAATCTTTATGGTTAGGGCATTCGGCTAGAGTTTATGGTTTGTGATGCTGCTACTGAAACCAATGGGGAAGCTGCCGGGCCGATCGCCCCCTGTTGGCAACTGAATTTGCAAACCACAGCTTACGAAGTGGCTTGGGGTTGGCAGCGCCAGTGGCAGGCCGATCGAATCGCGGATCCGACACTGCCCGATGGGTTAATGCTGTTGGAACATCCGCCGGTTTATACCCTGGGGCGTGGGGCCGATCGCGCCTTTGTGCGGTTTGACCCCGCAATCCATCCCGTGCCGTTAGTGCCCATTGAGCGCGGGGGTGAGGTGACCCACCATTGCCCTGGGCAGTTGGTCGGCTATCCGATTTTGAATTTGCGCCGCCACCAACCGGATCTCCATTGGTATCTGCGCCAGTTGGAAGAGGTGTTGATTCGGGCGATCGGGACTTGGGGCTTGGGTGCGGAACGGCTGCCGGGTCTGACGGGGGTGTGGCTAGAGGGGTGCAAGGTGGCGGCGATCGGGATTCAGGTCAGCCGTTGGGTGACCCTGCACGGCTTTGCTCTGAATGTGGATTGTGAGCTGGCGGGCTTTCGGGAAATTGTGCCCTGTGGAATTGCTGATCGCCCCGTGGGCCGATTGGCGGATTTTGTACCTGGCCTGACGGTGGCCCAGGTGCGATCGGTGGTGGCAGAACAGTTTGCGGCGGTGTTTGGCCTGCGCTTGGAACCCTGCCCCCCAAACCACCGACCGGCGGGCGCGTTGATGTTGCCCTAGGGAACCAAATCGGCGGTGGCCAGAGGACAGGCTCGATCGCGCTGAGCCAAAAGCCAGTCGTACCAGTCGGCCAACCCTTCGCCGGTCAGAGACGAGAGGGGCAAAATTCGCGCCTTGGGGTTCACCTGCTTCACGGCGGCGATCGCCCGGTCTAGGTCAAAGGGCAAGTAGGGCAGCAAATCGATTTTGCTCAGCAGCACCAAATCGCAGGCCCGAAACAAGTGTGGGTACTTCAGGGGTTTATCTTCACCCTCAGTGACCGAAAAAATCCCGACCCGGGACGCTTCTCCCAAGTCAAACAGCGCAGGACAAACCAGGTTGCCCACATTCTCGATCGCCAAAATGCTGCCCGGTGGCGGTTGCAGTTGCTGGCAACCTCCTTGCACCATGGCCGCGTCTAGATGGCAACCCGTGCCCGTGTTGACCTGAACCACGGGGCAACCGGTGGCCCGCACCCGCTCCGCATCATTCAAGGTGGCCTGATCCCCCTCAATGACGGCGAAGGAGACTCGATCGGCCAAATCCGTCAGGGTTTTCACCAGCAGCGTTGTTTTGCCGGCCCCGGGCCCGCTCATCAGGTTCAGGGCCCAAATGCCCTGGGTTTGGAACCATTGGCGGTTGGCGGCGGCCAGTTGGTTGTTTTTGTCTAGCAGCCGCGCTTCGAGGTCCAGGGTTTGGGTGACCGGATCCGTTGCCGTCAGAGAGGGGCGATCGGCTAGGTGATGATCCAAACCGGCCTGGGGATGGTCGTGATGGTGAGGATGGGAATGGTGGTGATGGTCATGGCTGGGGCTGGCTGCTTCGGGCCCGTGGCGATGCACCACCACTGAACCATCGGGATGTTGGTGACTGTGCCAATCGGAGCCGATCGGGGAGTGGCCCAAGGCGGGATCGATCGCCTCGGATTGGGTCAGCTTATTTTGGGACAGGTTACTTTGGGGTCGCTCACTGTGGGATAGGTTGGTGATCGTGACCGATGCTCCCTCATCACAACCGCAGGTTACGCACATGGGATGATCTCCAAGGTTTTTAAAATCAAGTCTTGGCCCGCCTCGATCGCCCAATCCAAGCTGTTGCAATGGGGGCAAATTCCCACCACATCATCCAGGGGGAAATCTCGGCCGCAATGGTGGCAGCGGGCCCGGCCAGGCACGATTGTGATGTCTAACTCCGCCCCCTCCAGGGCCGTGCCCATGGCGCAGGGGCCAAAACAAAAGGCGATCGCCTCCGTGGAAATGCCCGACAGGGCCCCCACGGCCAAACCCAGTCGGCGGATGGGGGCCCCTTGGGCCTGGGCCAGCGCCAACCGCACCAGTTCCTGAGTAATGCCTAGTTCGTGCATTGCCTTTCTCCTGTGTTCGATCGGCCCGAACCAATTAGCTCAAACTAATTAGCTCAAACCAATTAGCTCAAACCAATTAGCCCCGATTAGCCCAAACCAATTAGCCCGAATCCATCGGCCCTCGCAAAATCGCCCCTCGCAAAATCGGCCCTAGCAAATCCGAGGCAAGGGATCGCCCATCGGCCACTCAATAATTCGTTCAGAACCAAAGCGCGTTTGCAAAATCACCACTGGTGGATCCGCCTTGGTCACATGGCCCACCAAACAGGCCTCCCGCCCTTCCGGCAGCATTTGCATGGCCATCAGGGCCCGAGCTGCAAATTCCCCCGGAACCACCGCCACCAACAGACCTTCGTTAGCCATGTGCAAAGGATCGAGACCCAACACTTCGCAGGCGGCGGCCACGGGCGGCCGCACGGGCAACGCCGCCTCTTCGAGCACCATGCTGACGCGGCTGGTTTGGGCAAATTCATTTAGCACGGCCGCCACGCCGCCCCGAGTGGCATCGCGCATGGCCCGCACGGTGGGACAAGCTTCACAGAGGGCCGCCGCCAGATCATGCAGGGGCTGGCAATCGCTGGTGATGTCCGCTTCGAGGGCCAAGTCTCCTCGGGCTAACAAAATAGCCGTGCCATGGTCGCCCATGGGGCCACTGAGCAGAATGGCATCACCCGGTTGTAGGTAGCGCGGCCCGGGCACTTGGTTCGATCGCGCCACGCCCACCCCGGCGGTATTGATATAAATTTGGTCACCTTTGCCCCGAGGTACAACCTTTGTGTCGCCGGCCACCACCTTGACGCGGGCCGTGTCGGCGGCCAGTTTCATGCTCTGGGCAATGCGGCGTAACAGGGCGATCGGGGTGCCCTCTTCAATGATGAACCCACAGGAGAGATAGAGCGGCTGGGCCCCGGTCACGGCCAAATCATTCACCGTGCCATTGATGGCCAGGCTGCCGATGTCGCCGCCGGGAAAAAACAGCGGATCCACCACGAAGGAATCGGTGGTGAAGGCCAACCGATCGCCCCGGGCCATGAACAGGGCTAAGTCCAGCCGCGCACTGTCATCCAGCGCATTGAGGGCATCGCTGTGAAAGGTTTCTAGGAAAATGTCAGTAATCAGGTTATGGGTGGCCCGGCCGCCGCTGCCGTGGGCCAGGGTGATGTAGCCTTCGTCGCTCGATCGGGTGCGGTGCTGGGGCTGTTGAAACTCGAGCACGTTAGATGGGGGGGTGGCGAGGGAATCGGACGGATGATTAGAAGAAGCCATGGCATCAGGAGGTGAGGGCGGAAATCACGGCGATCGGGCCAATGCAGCTATCGGGCCAATTCTGATTGCAGCGGGGGGCGGGCGGACGCTTCGGCAAATCTGCGGGGTGCAGCCATGGGCGATCGGGGGCCCCCGTGACCGTATTTGTAATAGGCAGCGCAGGCCCCTTCGGAGGAAACCATGCAAGCGCCTAGGGGATGGTCAGGGGTGCAACCGCGCCCAAAGGCACTACATTCCCAGGGTTTGAGCTTGCCCTGCAAAATGAGGCCGCATTGGCAAACGGGTGAATCCTCACTGGCTTGGCTGGGTAGGCAATAGCGCTGTTCTGCATCAAAGGCCGCAAAGGCCGGAGCGATCGCCAAACCCGATCGGGGCAAGGATCCCAAACCGCGCCACTCAAATTGCTCCCGCACCGTGAACACCTGGGCCAGGGCGGCCAGGGCTGGGCTGTTGCCCTCGGGCTTCACCAGCCGGTGATATTGGTTTTCCACGGCACAGCGCCCTTCAACCAACTGCAACAGCAACATCCAAATCGATTGGAGCAGGTCGATCGGTTCAAAGCCTCCCACCACCACCGGTTTCTGATAGCGATCAACCACCGCTTGATAGGGATCAGTGCCAATCACGGCGCTCACATGGCCGGGGCCAATGAACCCATCCAAACGCAAGCCGCTGGCCTGGAGCAGAAATTCCAGAGCCGGGACAACGAGCACATGGTTGCAAAAGACGCTGAAGTTGGCTTGCTGGGCGCGGGCCGCCGCCAGGATGGTCATGGCCACGGCGGGAGCGGTGGTTTCAAAGCCCAAGCCAAAAAAGACCACGGGCCGATCGGGATGGGTTTGGGCTAAGGTCAGCGCATCCAGGGGTGAATAGACCACGCGCACATCGGCCCCCCGGGCCTTGGCCTGCATCAGGCTGCCCCGCGCGCCGGGCACTCGCAGGGCATCGCCAAAGGTGGCAAAGATCATGCCCGGTTGTTCTGCTAGGGCGATCGCGTCGTCAATTCGGCCCCGAGGCATGATGCACACGGGACAGCCGGGCCCATGGATCAGCTCCACGGTTTCCGGCAGCAGGGCTTCGAGGCCATGTTTAAAGATGGTGTGGGTCTGGCCGCCGCAGACTTCCATCAGGGCCACGGGGCGATCGAGCCGTTGCGCTAAGTGGGCAATTTCCCGCACCCACCCCGCCACCGACGCGGGATCACGAAATTCCGTCACAAACTTCATCGCAAACTCCTGAAACGGCTCTTCAAACGGCTTTTGGGTAATGACTGCTTCAGCAAATAACTTCTTGAAATGACTTCTCGAAATGACTTCTTAAGGCACAGTTTCTGGAACAGGGTTTGAGACAGGCAGACTGGATCGCGCGGGAACTGAATCACGCGGGAACTAAATCACGCGGGCGTTATCAGACGATCGATCCAAGTCAGGGTTTCCGTGGCTGCGGCCACATCTAACTCCTCCAAGGCAAAACCCGCGTGAACCACCACCCAGCGCCCCACCCACTGCTCGATCGGGCGATCGGGCGTGACCAAACAGGCCAAGCTGACCGATCGCCGAACACCGCTCAAATCAACCGTGGCTAGCTGTTGATCTCCACTGACAATGGCCACCACTTGGCCCGGAACCGCTAAACACATCCTGAAACCTCTCAATAACTCCTAAGGGCTGGCGTTGAATGGCTTGTGATTTAAATGGCTCGTGATTCCCGGTGATTCCCATTGGTAACCAGCACGGGATCACCGAGACCCTAAACATGGCCCAACTGGAGCCAAGCGGCGGCGATCGCCGTTTGCCCCAACGCCAAGCCCCCGTCGTTTACGGGAACCTGTTGCGGCAACAGCAACGGATCATGCAGATTGCTGGCCATCAGGGCGGCTTCCAAACATTGCAACAACAGCCGATTTTGGAAGACTCCACCACCACAGGCGATCGCCCCAAAGTGCAATCCCTGCTGCTTCAAGGTTTGGGCCGCTTGCACCAAAGCCTGGGCCAAGCCGCGATGGAACCGCAGGGCCATCACCGCCTCGGGCAGCCCCAGGGCCCGATCCAAAATCAGGGCTTCCCAAAGGGGTTGGGGATGCAGCCACAGCAGCGATTCCGATCGCAGCTCGATCGGGTAGGCTTGCTGATCTTGATCCCAAGCTTGGCGGGCTAGGTTTTCGAGGGCGATCGCCGCTTGCCCTTCATAGCTCAAGCAGTCGGGCGCACAGCCTAAAAAGGCCGCCACCGCATCAAACAGCCGTCCGCAGGATGAAGACCAAGGGCTGTTGAAACCCGTTTGGGCCATGCCCGTCAGCAGATTCAGCGGCTTTTGAGCAAACCACTCTTCGGAGTCCACCCGATCGAGCAGGCCCGTGGCGTGGAACTGGGCGTATAGATTGCGCCAAGGCTCCTGAGCAGCGCGGTTGCCCCCCAGTAACCGTGCCGGCCACAGGGCCCCGACTCGGTGATATTGCTCGTAGGTTGTCCACAGCAGCTCGCCGCCCCAAACCGTGCCATCGCTGCCCCAACCGAATCCATCCAGGGCAATGCCCAACACGGGCGGGCGATCGAATCCCCATTGGTTGTCGGCCAAGCAGGCGGCAATGTGGGCATGGTGGTGCTGAATGCGCAACAACGGCACTTCCAAGGCCTTGGCCAAGGATTCACCCACCTTCACGGCTTGGCCATCTGGGTGCAAGTCCACGGCGATCGCGCTGGGGCGGTGGTCAAACAAGTTGCGCAAGTCCGCGATCGCGGTGCTGTAGGCCTGGAGGCAGGCGGGTGAGTCCAAATCTCCAAGGTGAGGCGAGAGGATCGCTTGTCCGTCCCGCGAGAGGCAAATGGTGTTTTTCAGATCGCTGCCCAGGGCCAAGATCGGCGGGCTGTTGGTGAGGCCCGGCGGCAGGTTAATGGAACTGGGAGCGTAGCCGCGCGATCGGCGAATCACCTGCACTGAAGTGGGCAACACCCGCACCACCGAATCATCCACCCGATTCAGGATCGATCGGTTGTGGAGCAAAAAAGCATCGGCGATCGACTGCAACTGCAGATGGGCTTCATGGTTGTCAATGCATTGGGGATTGCCGGCCCGGTTGCCGCTGGTCAGCACAATGGGCCGATCCACCGCGCTCATCAGGAGATGGTGCAGGGGGGAGTAGGGCAACATCACCCCCGCCTCCGTCATGTCAGGAGCCACCGACGGGGCCAAATAATGGGGATCGCGGATCGTGAGCAGCACGATCGGGGCAGCCCCCCCCAAGAGGAGCGATCGCTCGTGATCACTGACTACGCAAAACTGCCGCACGGACTCCAAATTGCGGGCCATCACTGCCAAAGGCTTGTGGGGGCGATGTTTGCGGGCCCGCAGCCGTTGCACCACGGCTTCCTGGGTGGCATCGCAGGCTAAGTGGATGCCGCCCAAGCCTTTGATGGCCACGATCGCTCCCTGGCGAATGGCTTCTGCCGCCTGGGCGATCGCCTGCTCATCCTTCACAATCGGCCGTTGCTGGCTGGGTCGCTCAAACCAAATGCGCGGCCCGCATTCCGGGCAGGCCGTGGGCTGGGCATGGAAGCGACGATCGCCCGGATTATCGTAATCGCGTTGGCAGTCGGGACAAAGCTGAAACCCGACCATGCTGGTGCGCACCCGATCGTAGGGCAGGGAGCGAATGACCGTCAGCCGCGGCCCGCAATGGGTGCAGTTCACGAAGGGGTAGTGATAGTACCGACTGTCGGGATCGTGCAAATCCCGCAGACAGGCGGCACAGGTAGCCGTGTCTGGCGCAATTTGGGTGCGCACCGGGCCCGACTGGCTCTCCAAAATCCGAAAAGACAAGGGTGATCGCCCCAGGAGTTCCGCCGAGGACAAATCCAGGGCTTGGCTGCGATGGGAAACCGGCAAGGGAGCCGATCGAGACACGATCGGGGTTGGGGGTTGCAGCGGCGTATATAACGCTGGCCCCGGATCCGCATCATCCACCACCACCGGCACGATCGGCCCGAGGGGAGTCGTGGGCGGTTCCGTCGGTTCCAAGGGCCGCAACCGATCGATGGCCGGCTCCAAGAGTTCCGCCAGCTCCTCTGCCAAGGAGTTGGAAAGTTCTGGATCCAGGGGCTGATGTAAGTCTTGAGCTAAATCTTGGCCTAGACCGTGATCCAACCGATTGGCATCTAACTTGGGATCCGACGGGCCATGGTTCAAATCTTGATCGCTGGGCCCCACCCGATCGCTCGATCGCCGATCTGAGATGCCAGGACGGACATCAGGACGGATGCCAGAACGCGGCCCCCAATCGCCCGATGGTTCGCTGGGAGCAGCCGTGGGTGAGCTATCAAACAACTGATCCAAGCGCGATCGAGACAGGGAATCGCTGGCGGGGGCTGCGGCTCCGTTGCCATCAACAGCCGAGCGGGGATCATCCCAATTGCCCCGATCGCCTAAATCCGTCTGATCCGCGCCGGAATGCCCATTCAACTCAGTCCGTACCGGATCGACCTGATCCAACCGCCCAGCGCTCTCGGATTCTGCGCCATGCTCAGGGTCGATCGGGGACGGCCGCTCACCTTCGGGGCCCCTGTCTAACCAGCGCGATCGGCCATGGTTGCCCGCTTCCCCTTGCCCCACGCTTGATCCTTCCCGAGGATCCATCGCCATCACTTCTCCGTAGGTTTTCCCAGCCTGTCGCTCGATCGTGCCGTCATCGGCAACCGCCACGGCACTCCATGGGGCCGGCTGCGCGGTTTCCGCCGTCACCACTGACCCCTCCGCCAGTGACTCCGCCACTGGATCATCGGTATAGCTGGAGCGATGTTCTGGTCGCAAATGCAAAGGGCAGCGGGGGCCCTGGAGTTGGTTCTCGGTTGATTGCCCTTGGTGACTGTGGGCCCGGGTGGCCTGGCGATTGCGCTGAATCTGCATCGCCGTTTGTTGCCCCAAGGCGATCGAATGTTCATCCCAAGTGAGATCGTCGGCTCCAGACTCAAAGGTCGCTGTGAACCTGGATGGCCCGGTGGGCAAGTTTGTTAGCCGCTCTGTCGCGGATTCGGTTGCTGATTCTGCGGGTAATTGCTCAGGTAATTGCTCAGGGGCCGCCAGCTTGCCCAATGCACCAGATTCCGACGGAGAAACAGCAGGCAGGTTGCCACTCGGCAACGGCAGTCCTGGCTCCATCAATTCCGATAGGGCGATCGGGGTTCGGATCAGCGTATCAATGCGGGAAAGGGGCGGTTTTTCCTGATAAAGCCGTTGTAAAAAAACATCAATTTGATCCGGATATCCCGCAATCCGAATCACCACGCCCACGCCATCATTCGCCACCGATCCCATCAGTCCACATTCGATCGCTAGTCGATAAACCGTGGGACGAAAGCCGACTCCTTGGACAACGCCAACGACCCGAATTTCTTCGGCTCTCATCGTCAACGATTGCTCGTCTTGAGTGCTGGCCATGGCATATTCTCCCAAAGGAGCGGCATCAAACATACAGGTTTACTTAGGTTGGTTTCCTTAGCAGGGACTAGGAACCAGGTTCAAAGGCTCAAAATTCCCTATGTCAGATGTAGCGCGTTTGCCATGAAAATAGAGGAATCTTTTTGTTTTTTTAGCTTTTACTATCAGCAATCTTTAGAAACCTCTGTGTTTTTTAAAGATCATCAACAATGGTTCTTGAATCCGGATTCGATTAAAGGTTCAAATCCATACTCGAATTTCTTGGATCTTTAAGAAAGATTTAATGTTTGAATTATTTTTTAGAAGGGTCTTAAGTCTGATCTGGGTAGATTTTGAGTGTATTTTCAGTATATTTCAGATCCCCTGTCTATGTGTTGTAAAGATTACGTAGTATTTTTGCAAAAATGGTCGCAAAAATAACAAAGAAGTGTTTTGTAAATGGTTCAAAAGAAACTTAAAGATGCTTTGGAGATAATTTGAAAAGTATTTAGAAACGATCTAAAAAATTCACTTTTTGAGTCAACTCGAAGCGTAATGTATTGAAGAATAAAGTGAAAAAATCAGAAAACAGTCTGACCTGCTACCTGCTAGGTTTTACGAGGAACTCAAAAAAATTTATACCCCAATCTGAACTTCGACTTAGAAACGAAATTCAAACAAGTTTTTACTGTTATCTAGATTTGGATGGCGGCAATTACTTTCAGCTCTCAGGAGATGTCTGAAAGGCCTAAACGGCTACCTTGCGGGTCTCACCAACTGACGAAGACAAGGGGCTTGAGCATCTTGTTCCCCACGATCCGCTAACGGTAGATCTAGGGCTTCGGGCTAAACGACGACAGGCCCTAAGCCCCTTTCCCCGACGATGATGATTGCTTGAGCTGTGCCGAAAATCACTCTTCAGATATCTGAAGAGATACAGCCTTTACCTAAAATAATTGGCACGCCATATCACAGATACCATGAGGCAACGGCTCGGTGGGCAGTGCCCACCCTACGGGCTTCAGATATTCCTTCAAACATCCTTTCAAATACTCTTTCAAATATTTCCTGCAACCCTTCGTGATGCTGATATCCAGTTGCCTAATCCCAAAGGCGACGACCCCAACGGCCGCTGAGTCGATCGTGGGTGTCTTGCAACAGGTCGGGAATGTTTAATTGTTCGGGGCAACGGGGCAAGCAATCACCACATTCTGTGCAGCGATCGCCCCGTTGTCCTGGAAACCAATGTCCAGCATTTTCAAACATGCCGTAGCGGTAGCGCCCAAAGTCCACCATTTTGAAAGCCACCGCCAGATTACGCAGCCGCAACACCTCTGGAATTTGAATTTCCTCGGGGCAGGGCAAGCAGGCATAGCATTGGGCACAACGATCGGTTTCGAGGGCCGCAATTTGGTGTCGATCGAGCCGATTAAAAATTGCCTGCTCTTCCGCGCTGAGGGGTTCGGTGCGCTCAATCCAGGGTTCGATCGCCCCCAACTCTTCCACCTTGGCGGGGCCCACGCTCAGGGTGGTGATCCCCGGTTGGGCCAGCAGCCAACGGTAACCGGCTCCCAACGGCGACAGGGGCGCACAGAGTTGGCTCAAGGTGGGCGGCGGGGTGTAGAGCTGTCCCCCTTTGTCGGCGGGGGAAATGATGAAAATGCCCAAATCCCGATCGAGGGCCGCTTGAACAGCGGGGGCATTGCGTTGAAAAAAGTAGTTGAAATGTAAATTGACAAACTCAAATTGATCGGTGGCAATGGTCTGCAAAATCAAAGCCAAGGGCCCATGGGTGGAAAATCCCAAGTGGCGAATTCGACCATCGGCTAGGGCCCGATGCAACGCGGCCATTCCCGATTGTTGGTCTTGAATCCAATCCAAATGTTCTGGCAGATTCACCCCATGAATGGCTAGGCAATCTAAATAGGGCGTTTGCAGGCGTTCCAGGGATTCGGTCAGTTGCCGATCGATCTCTTCTGGGCTGCCGGTGGGTAATAGTTTGCTGGTGAGAATGACTCGATCGCGCGGCACAATTCCTTGGGCGATCGCCTGACCGACAAAAACTTCGCTGGCTCCATAACCCCGAGCGGTTTCAAAATGGTTAATTCCCAGCTCGATCGCCCGAGCAAACACTTCGGCCGCCTGCTCGGCAGAAGCCAAACACCGCATTGTCCCCAAGGAAAAGACGGATAGTTGAAGATTGGTTTTGCCAAATCGTCGATATTGCATGAGCCAGCTTGCGTGAGCCATAAAAATGGGCGGAATTGAATCCGCCCACCCCGTGTAATTTTTGGATGGGTCAGAGTTCCTAACCCGATCGCCCGTTTAGCTGTTCAAGATCTTGGGCACTTTGAAGAAATCTTCATCGCGATCGGGCGCACATCCTAACAGACCTTCCCGATCGGTGTAGCGATCGAGTTGATCAGGACGCATCACGTTATTCACATCGATCGCCCGGGTGGTGGGTTCCACATCGGTCACGTCCAACTCGCTCAACTGTTCCACATAGGTCAGGATGTTGTTGAGTTGGGCGGCGAATTTTTCCTCCTCTTCAGCAGTCAGTTGAATTCGCGCCAAATGGGCAACCTTGCGAACTTCGTCCAAACTGAGGCTCATAGCAGCTCTAATTGCGATGGTTTGCTTGTTGAAAGGTCAATTTCCAGAATCTCAACAGATCAAGAAATTGCATCCTAAGTGGCAATACTAGGCGATCGCCCTAGGGCCTGTCGTCATTACCTGAGATCAAGCTGGAACGGCTGATTTTCCTATGCTCGATTGTCGCTCAATCGTCGTAACAAGGGGCTTAAGCCCCTTGTCTCACACGATCGGTTAGCGAGGGAATCAGGGCTTTGGGCGATTTGACGACAAGGCCTAAGCCCCTGGTTTCCCACGATCTGTGAATGATGGACTTCAGCATTCATCCCTCGAGTATCCATCCAAGGATTAATCCAGAATTAGTCCAGAGTTAGTCTAAGGATTGACTCAGGAATCAATCTAGATCTCAACTCGAAAATGAGCATCCAATCGATTGAAAAACGATGGGAAAATCAACCTAGAAGAAGACATCCATGTTCGATCGACCGGTGGTTTTTAACCAGTTTTGGGCCTCGATGTAGTTGTTGGGTGCTAAGCGAATGGCCCGCTTCCAATATTCCGCCGCCTTGTCGAACCAACGCTCGGCTGCTTCATCTTCGCCGCTGGCTTGGGCTTGCTCGCCGTTGTAGTGATAAATCACGGCAATGTTATTCAAGGCCTGGGGCATTCGCGGATTCTGATCAAGGGCTTGGTGATAGTAATCAACGGCTTTGTCCCGTTCGCCATTGCTGGCAAAAATCAAGGCCATGTTATACAGGATGAAGCTGCGATCGTAGGGATCTTCTTCTAGGTTCAGGGCTTCTTCGTAGTTTTGCAAGGCTTCTGCATATTCACCTTCGCCTTGGGCAGACATGCCATCTCGGTAATAAACAAAAGCTTCTTTCGCTTTTTTGTTGGTGGGCAGCACTTTCAGAATCAAGTCCGCCATCACCGTAAAGGTTTTGTCAATAAAATTGTCGTTTTTTTGAGTTCGAGGCATGGGTCAAGCTGCTTTTGAAGCCAAAATAGGGAACGATTGCTGATGGAGTCTGCTCCATAGCTTAACGCCATGGGTTGCCGCATTGCGCGGTAGGGGGATGATTCGTTGCCATGGAGTTGTCGGAGTTTCAATTGGCGCTCGATCGGGGACGGCGCGACTTTCCTTGGGTGAGTCTGGAAGGGCAATGTTTGCGAAAGCTGTCGTTGGTGGGGCTGTCCCTGCGCCAAGCCAAGCTCGATCGGGCTGATTTGAGCGAAACGGATTGCAGCGGGGCCACGTTGCTGAAGGTGTCGGCCACGGAAAGCCAATGGCGTGCGGCCCGGCTCGATCGAGTCAATGCCCAGAAAGCGAATTTTAGCGGAGCCAGCTTTGTCAATGCCCAACTGTCGGCAGCCCAACTGCAAGGGGCGGATTTGTCGGCGGCTGACTTTCGGCAGGCGAATTTGCGGGGGGCGAACCTAACCGGCGCAACTTTGACCGGGGCTTGTTTTGCGGCCGCGGACTTGACCGACGCGATCTTCGACTGGGACTCGGAACCGATCGCCCAAGGGGATTTCACCGCCGCCACCATGCCCGATGGACAACCCTTCAGCGCCGATTGGCAACCGGGCCCCGTCGATCCCTTGCCCCCAGCGCCACCAACCACCGATCGGGCGATCGATGTAGGGCGATCGAATCCTGTTGATCGCGCCGTGACCGAGGCGATCGAACCCACCGATGCAACAACAAACGCACCCCCACCCGATCGGCCCCATCGCTATTTGTTGAGTAATCCCAACTTTGCCGTTCCCAACGCCGGACCGCCGCCGCCGCCGCCCAAACCCGCGAACCTTTGGGAAGCCGGCCAGCGCCTACCGTTGCCATTGTTAACCCTCTGGCTTTTGGGTTATGCGCTCTGGGGCAGCAGCCTTGCCGTTTTGGATCCACCGCCCCACAGTTGGTTGCTGCTGGCCTGTAGTTCCTTGGCGGGGATGGCGGGGTTGCAATGGGGTTTTTTGGCCCTAACCGGCGGGGCCATGGCGATCGTTCTGGCGGTTCCGCTGCCTCAGCAGGTATTGAGCATTCTGCTGGGTGGGGCCACCGGGTTAACCGTTGGCCTGCTCACCAAATTTCTGATGCATGTTTCCTGGAGCGGGGCCCTGCGCAACGCGCTGTTGGCCTTGGCTTCCGCTGTCACGGTCATTAATTTGGCATTGGGGGTTGTCTGGCTGGGCATGGTGGGAGCCTTGGCCTTCACCTTTTCCGCCATGCCCCTTTGGACAATCATGGTTGAGCAAAATTTGTCCCAAACCCAACGCCTGTTGGTGATGGCGGGAGTGGCCACCTTGGGCGTGGCGATCGGGCGCTGGGTTGCCTAGGGGCGACTCTCTAGCCGCGATTGCGCAGTTTGATCGCTTGATCGCCTAGTTTGATCGTTTGATCGCCTAGTTACGATCGCCTAGTGCAGTTGTTCCCAGGTGCGAGCCACCACATCACTCAGCCAGCGCCGGGACTCGCCATCCAGCAAGTTATCATCCGCCAGCACTTCCGCCGTCAGATCTTCCAAGGATTGGCCCTTGGCCCGGGCCGCCGCGATCGCCACGGTGATAGCATCCGCGATCGAATCGATCAACCCTTCACCGGAGGGGATTAACTCCGCCCGTCGGGGGCGCGGCTGGCCATAAGTTGGATTAAACGCATTCACAACCGAAACTCCGAATCGAAAAGGTGTGTTGAGCGGGGAGCGATCGGGAAGTTTATTTCCCAAGGACAGCAAGCGAAACTGCAACGGGCAACGAGCACTGGGGCCCACAGATTTGTCCGGTTTTGGGTTGGCAAGGGCAGGCGCGATCGGGAAGAGATAACCCAATTTCGGGTAGCCATCTCATGTAGCAATCTCGCTGAAACCCCCATCCAACCCCAGTCAAAACCCAATTCAATTGGGCATCCTGGGGACAGGCGAGGTCGGCCATTCGGTGGCGCAGTGGGGCAACCCATCAACCATCCGGCTTGATCAAGCTCGCCTGTCCCCAGACCGCTTGCAGATCTAGGGAACCCGCAAGGTGTTCACAGACAGGTCAATACAGAACAGGTCAATACGGGCGGGGCAATTCCGAATCTTTAGGGAGCGATCCCGATGCGATCGGCCCTGCCAAGTCAGCCCTGTTAAGTCAGCTTAGGCAATTACTCTCGATATTTGTAAACTTCTGTAAAGTTTATTAATTATTTTGAGTAAACGGAAGGATAGCGCATTTCTTTCATCTGTCAAGGATATTTCCAGGATTGCTTAAGATCACAGGTGAAACCATCTCGCCTCCGGGGTTCGTGGCCGCTAAGCAGGGATCCGCCGCTTGGCTAGGGCCTCGGAAACACGCGATGATGGAAACAATAGCCAAAGCCTGAGATGCTTTTCAGGCGAGCTTTGCAGCGTCCACAGCACCCCAAGGGCTGAAAAACTTCACCCTAAAAAAGGAAACACTCCCGCTTTGGTTGCAAGTTTGTTGCAAAACGCTTCTTTTTACGCCCGTTTACGATTTGAGTAATCAGAACCCAATCCATGAAAGAACTGCTTTATCTGGAAGTGCCGACTCCGGAAGCCGCAACGGTGCTGAACTGGTTGCAGCAAGAGTTTATGGTTCCCAGCGGGGTGAAGGTAGCGGCTCCCACGGGGTTTCGCTGGCAACCGGCGGGCGATCGGGATGGGGAAACTGTGGCGGGTTGCGTTTGGTCTTTGCAGCGCACCACCTATCTGAAGCTGTTTCGGTGGAGCGATCGCCCGATCGCGGGGGAAGGGGCCTTGGTGCGGGTCCTGCGGCAACAGGTGGCCGAAAAATTCCCCACCACCTACCCGGAACTTCCTGAGATTGACTTAACAAAGAGCAATATTTTCGAGGCCCTTGCGCCCAAATATCCGCAAACCGCTAAGTATTTCCAACGGATGCCCAATGGTGAACGGGATTTGCTGCGGGCCTATTGGTGGGAAAAGCGCTGGCGGGAAGCGGTGCGGAATCCTCAGCAACATAAGCAGGTGATTTTTCAGGGCCAGACTGCTCAGGGCGCGACTTCTCAGGGCCAAGCTTTTCAGGGCGCGACTTCTCAGGGGCAAAACCCCGACCCATTGCCGGCCATTACCTATGACTTGATCTACGTGGGCGGGGCCTTGGGGGTAATTCATGCGGCGATGATGGCGCGGTTGGGCTATCGGGTGTTGTTGCTGGAGCGGTTGCCCTTTGGCCGCATGAATCGGGAGTGGAATATTTCCCGGGAAGAGTTGCAAGTGCCGATCGACCTGGGCCTCTTCACGCCCGCTGAGGTGGAAGGATTGATCGCCACGGAATATCGCGATGGGTTTCACAAGTTTTTTGATGCCAACAATCCACCGCAAGCGCGGGCCAATGTGCTGCACACGCCGACGGTGCTGAATGTGGCGATCGCGGCCGATCGCATCATTCAGCTCTGTGGCCAAAAGCTGCGGGAAGCGGGCGGCGACATTTGGGACGAAACGGAATTTGAACGGGCGGACGTGATGGGCGATCGGATCACCATGACCGCCAAACACTTGCCCACGGGGGAAACTCGTCAAGTGGCCGGTCGGTTGCTGATTGATGCCATGGGCACGGCTTCCCCGATCGCCTGGCAACTGAACGGAACCCGCGCTTTCGATAGCGTTTGTCCCACGGTGGGGGCCGTGATTGCCAATGGAATTGATTGGCCGGTCTGGGATTTGGACTATGGCGACGTGCTGTTCAGCCATGGGGACATTTCCCGTGGCCGGCAACTGATTTGGGAGCTGTTCCCCATTGGCGGCAAGGCCGTGACCGTTTATCTGTTCCACTACCACCAAGTTCACCCCGAAAATCCCGGTTCCCTGCTGGAAATGTATGAGGACTTTTTCAGCATCCTGCCGGAATATCGCCGCTGCGATTTGGACAAGCTGACCTGGGGCAAGGCCACCTTTGGTTATATTCCCGGTCACTTCAGCCAAAGCGAGGGCGAGCGGCGCGTCTCGTTCGATCGCCTCTTGGCTCTGGGGGATGCCGCTTCATTGCAATCTCCCCTGGTGTTCACCGGTTTTGGTTCCATGATTCGCAACTTGGGCCGGCTCACAGACTTGCTGGATACGGCCTTGAAACATGACTTGCTGACGGAACAGGACTTGGGTTCAATCCGGGCCTACCAAAGCAACGTGGCGGTCACCTGGATGTTCTCGAAGGGGATGATGGTTCCCACGGGTCGCACGCTGCCACCCCAGCGGGTGAATTCCATGCTGAACACCTTCTTTGGCCTGCTGGCCGATGCCGAGGAGGATGTGGCCGATCGCTTCATTAAGGATCGGTTTGACTGGTGGTTGTTCAATCGCCTGGCCCTGAAGGCGGCGGTGCAAAATCCAATGCTGCTGTGGTGGATTTGGGATTCGGCGGGCCCTTGGGATCTGTGGCGCTGGATGGGCAGCTATCTCACCTTTACCCTGTCGAGCTTGGTGGCTTGGCTGCTGGGGTGGCTACCGGCGATCGCCCGCCGAATTCAGCCCTGGTTGGAGCAGCGCGCGCCGGGTCTGTGGTTGCGGGTGTTGGCCCGGTGCTATGCGATCGACCTCACTTGGGGGCAGCGGGCCCGCGTGGCTCGCACGGTTCCCCGATCGCCCACGGAAGCGGTTTCCAGCGGCACGGTCTAGGCCAGGAGTCGCCGGGTGATCGAAATAGGGTGATCATCCCATCGCGATCGACCCATCTCGATCGCCCAATCCCATTGCAGTTATTAACACAGGCTTGCCCCACCGTTGGGATCGCGTACGATCGCCCATGAGCAGCGTTTGCATAAGAGATGCAATCCTATGGGTGAGATAAAACGAATCGGAGTGCTGACCAGCGGCGGAGATTGCGCAGGGCTAAATGCTGCCATTCGGGGTGTGGTGATGCGGGCTGCCAGCTACGGCTGGGAAGTGATGGGCATTCGCCACGGTACGGAAGGGCTAACCCGGCAGCCCACCGAAGCCCTGCTGCTGACACCGGACAAGGTTGAGCGGTGGTTAACCTTGGGGGGAACCCTGCTCGGAACCATTAACCGGGGCCAACCCTTTCAGGTGACTTTGCCCGATGGCACGATGCACGATCGCACCTTGGACTTTGCCAAGGGCTGTCGGGAGTTGGAGCTATCGGCCATTGTTGGCATTGGCGGCGATGGGAGCCTGAAAATTCTTCATGATCTGATGACGAAAGTGGGCGTGCCCTTTGTGGGGATTCCCAAAACGATCGATAACGATGTGGCCGCCACAGAACAATCGATCGGGTTTGACACAGCCGTGAACATTGCCACGGAAGCTCTCGATCGGCTCCACTTCACCGCCGCCAGCCACGATCGGGTGATGATCCTGGAAGTGATGGGGCGCGACGCGGGCCACATCGCCCTCCACGCCGGCATTGCGGGCGGGGCCCAGGTGATTTTGATTCCCGAAATTCCTTACAAGCTGGAAGTGGTGTCCCAGGCCATTCGCAATCGCCAGGCCGCTGGCAAGGCCTTTTCCGTGGTGATCGTGTCCGAAGCGGTCTGCACCAGCGGCGGTGACGTGGTGACGCAAACCCAGGCCTTTGGGGAATGTCGCCTGGGGGGCATTGGGCAATATTTGGCCCAGGAGCTGGCCCAAAGCACTGGCGCTGAAACCCGCGTCACCGTGCTGGGCCATGTGCAGCGCGGTGGCGTGCCCTCGCCGCTCGATCGCCTGATTGCCTCGGCCTTTGGCGTGGAGGCAGTGGATCTGATTGCTCGGGGCGAGTTCGATCGGGTGGTGACTTGGCAACAGCGCCAGGTGGTGAGTGTGCCCGTACTGGAGGCCATTTCCCACTGCCGCATCGTTGACCCCAATGATACGCTGCTGAAAACCGCACGGGGCCTGGGAATTTGCCTCGGGGATTAGTAGGCAAGCCAGGACAAGAGGCGACATAGCAAAGGATTAACCAAAAGACCAACCAAAAGACAGAGGACACCCTAAAAAGACAAGGGGCTTCAGCCCCTTGCCCCCATCATCAATGGCACTGAGTCGGGATTGGAAAACTGAATCAAGAGGCTTTCAGAACCAGCCTCAAAACCAGTCTAAAAACCAGTCTTGAATTGACCTCAAAACCACAGACAATCTGACCAGGAAGGGGTGAACTGCACTGTTCCGGTCGTGACTCCATTGCTAGGCTGATCCAAGCGCGTAATGCGCTGCAAAATTTCTAAGTTGGTGGGATCTCGAAAAGTTGCAATTCCAATAAAAATTAGCCCCATCACCCAAAGCTGGCTGTTGTCCTTCGGTGGTGGCGCGGCATCCTTTAAGGTGCAGACTTTGACCTTCCCTTTTTTGGCCTTGGCGATCGCGGCGGCCTCGTCTTTGTCGGTAAAGTGGACTGCTTTGCAAGCGTCGGGCACTGAACCGTTGGGGACATAATAGGAGCCATCGGGCAATTCGACAACGTAACACATGCTCAATTCCCTGATCGATGATCTTGAAAGGATGGAAATTTTAGACAGCACAAGTCCGCACAGCTTTTGATGAAGAAAGCTGCTTTGGGTTGACCCCCAAGGTCAAGTCAATTCAGTGCAAAATAGAGGGCGAGAAATGACGAAGACGGCGCATAATTATCCGTCTCGTTTTCCGTCTTGTTTTGCATTCAAAAATTTGTACTAGTCATCTATCGAGAAAGCTTCAAAAAATTATGCAAACCTGACCCGATCGGGATCATCTATTGGGTTTTGGGCCTCGCCAAGATCAACTAGCCGAGGGCATAGAGCCAGCCATCGCGCCCACTCAGATAGACCGTTCCATCCCAGACGATCGGGGTGGCCTCAAAGGAAGATCCCGGGGCAAAGTGCGCCAACAGATTGACCTCCAGGCGAAACCACTGGCCCCGACCATTGGGCAAAGCGGCCGGATCTTGGGACTGGGTGGGCAAAAAGCGCAACTGAAACAGCCGCACCCCGTCGTAGCTGGCGGCCACAAGTCGATCGCCCTCGGTGAAAATCGGGGTGGAAATGGTGGGGCCAATTCGGGTTTGAAAGGCCACGTAGGGCGAGTTGTGTGGCCCATCCCGCTGTGGCCCCCAGTGGGCCAGGCCGGTGGTGCGCAATTGGGAGCCAATGTAGAGGATTCCATCGATCGCCCCCGTGGCAAACAGGGGCGGCTGTCCCCGATCGCGATAGTCATCATTCAGGGCCGCTGAGCCGATAATTCCACCCTGCCAATCTTGGTAGCGCAAGGAGCCGGTGGGCAAAAACCATTCCACGGCCTCGGCGGGCGGCCTGGCCGGATTCAGTTTAAAAAGACCGCCGGGCCCGGATGTATATTGCCGCTCGATCGCGCAAAAGAGCTTGCCATCGCGGGAAACCACCGCCGTTCCGTCAATATCCGTACCGGTGAAGAAATCCCAGTCAATTTGCTGACTGTTCAGGTCAACGCCATAAATGTGACCGGAGCCAGCCGCCACAAACAACCGATCGCCCAGTCGTGACGGAGAAGATTCCGCCACCAGGTTGCCGCCATGGCGGGCCCCATCGCCCGGGGCATAGAACACCAATTCCCCCGCGATCGCCGGTTGGGTGATGCCGTCCCGTTGGGTGACCGTGTTCAGCGCGGCCCCCAAAAAGGAACCAATCCCGTTTTCGCCCACATTAAACAGCAGCCCATTACGCAAATCGAGGGGGCTGCTGTCGTTGTCGCGGCTGTAGCTGGCGGTTTGGCGCACGTTCCACCGCCACAACTCTTGGCCCGTGCGAAAGGAAATGGCCCGCAAACTGGGAACCACCCGCGCCGTGAAGGGCACATTCACCCCCTGGCGACTGCCCTGAAGCACAATCACTTGATCGAGCGGTGGTGCGGTGCGATCGATGTAGATCGTGGCTGTTCCCTTCAGCACGTCGTCAAATCGATAGCGCCAAACCTCTTGCCAAGTTTGCAGGTCAATTTTGCGCAGGTGGTGGTCAAACGCGCCAATCAGCAGATAGTCTCGTCCCCGATCGCGCACGAGGGTGCATTGCCCCGTCCAGCCCGCACCGCTCCAAACCTCCAATCGCCGCCCAATCCTTGTTGGGCCGGATCCCAAAAAGAACTTGCGCCGTACCCCCAATCCCTGGGGAATGCCTCGGCCATAGAACCGGCGGGCTTGGTTACCCAAAAAGCTGGGAATCAGCAGTTCCACTTCGGCGCGGGGATCTTGGGCGGCGGCCAACTGTTCTTGGGCCAAGCGATCGGCCATCCGCAGGTGATCGGCCCAGGCGGCGGGCTGTCCAGGAATTAACGGCGCGGCCTCGGCCTGTTGCCGCAGCTTGCTGGCCCGCTGGCCCATGGCGGCTCCCATGGATCCCAACAATCCCCCTTGGGCAATCCAGCGGGTGACGGTACGACGCGAGGGCACGATCGACTCCTGAAGCAAGGCCTAAAAATCAGCCCCATCATCGCAAGATTTCCAGGGTTTTTCAGCCTGCTGTGGGGAAAGGGCCGATCGGGGAGGGCAATCGAACCGGGCTACACCGCCGCCGTGGATCGGGCCCCCGGGTGAATTGTGTTTTGGGGCTTGCTGGATCCGCAAATCGGCAGCTCAATGTAAAACTCCGTGCCCCAATCGGGACTGGACTGGCAAGTCAGCGCCCCTCCGTGCTGTTCCACAATCACTTGATAGCTAATGGACAGGCCCAAGCCCGTGCCTTTGCCCGTGGGTTTGGTGGTGAAAAACGGCTCAAAAATTTGATCGCGTACCTCCGGTGGCATTCCTGGGCCATTGTCTCGAAACCGAACAATCACCAATTGCTGATTCAACGTGGCCGTGGTGATTTCAATGCGGCTGGGATTTTGGCGCATGTCCGCAAGGGTTCGGCCCGCATCCCGCAGGTCGATCGCATCGATCGCATTCACCAACAAATTCATAAACACCTGATTCAGATGTCCCCCGTAGCATTCCACCAACGGCAATGGGCCATATTGCTTAATTACCTCAATGGCTAAGCGATCGGAGCGGCCCTTCAGCCGGTTTTGCAAAATAATTAATGTGCTATCAATGCCCTCATGTAAGTCAAACGTTTGCAACTCTGCTCGATCGATCCGAGAAAAAGTCCGCAACGATTGCACAATGTCCTGCACGCGCCGCGCACCCAACTGCATCGATTGAAAAGTTTTTGGCAAATCCTCAACCAAGAAATCCAGCTCCAACTCCTCTAAAGCTTCACGCAAAGTTGGCTCTGGGTCTGGATAGAACGTGTCAAACAAACTCATCGCCTTCAGCAGGCTTTGAACATATTCTTCCGCGTGGGTTAAGTTGCCCGCAATGAAGTTAATAGGATTGTTGATTTCGTGGGCTACCCCTGCCACCAACCCTCCCAGGCTTGACATTTTTTCCGTTTGAACGAGCTGGGTTTGGGTCTGTTTTAGTTGACTGAGGGTTGCTTCCAAGTCCTCCGTGCGCTCTGCCACCCGCTGCTCCAATTGCTCATTTGCCTGGTGAATTTCTAGAAATCTTTCCCGCAAACTTTCGGCCATTAACTGCCCATTGGTTGACAGTTGATCAAACTCCTGAACTGGGCTTTGTGGCCAATCCACATCTTGTTGATCATTCACGCGATCGGGCAGGTCTGTGGTGATTTTTGCCAAAATTTGCAAGGGTTTAACCAAGGCCTTGCTCACCCAATAGGCCGCCAGCATACTGCCATAGACCACCAACATCACAATCCCAAATCGCTGGTTATAGGCCACCTGCAAATCATCCATGTGGGGTTGCGCGGGGAATGAAATCCACAAATGCCAACCCAAATCGCCCGGCAGGATACTGGCAAACCAATAGGTGGACTGGCGAGCACGAACCATCGGCGGCCGAGCGGGATCGTTGGTCAAAACCTGATAAAACTCGGCGCTGCCGGTTCCCAGTCGTCGCACCCAAACCTTCGGTTGCTTGAGATTAAAAACATCCTGCGGATCATAGGCAGGGTTCACACTGCCCATCACTTGCTGGTTTTCATTCACCAACACCGCGCCCACCGCCTGATCGTAAATTTTCACCGGACTCGTGAGCGCATCAATGAATCGATCGAACCGCAGATGGGCAATTAAAAATCCTGTGGACTCCAACCCCTGGGTTAGGGGTCGCACCAACCAAAGCTGATGCTCATCGCCAGTTTTGTCCTTCGGAATTGCCACAATTCGCCAGGATTGGAGCTGATTGGGTTGACTGTCACGTAGCTCCAACTGCGATAGGGACTGAAGGCTGAGAGACACATCAGGATTATTGGTTGCCTGGGTCAGAAAACGTAGTTTGGAATCCAGCACCCAAAGACCATCAATCAGCACATTCTGTTCCAGGGCCGTGATTAATTGAGCTTCGGTCAAGGACTCTGCTTTGAGTTGGGAAAAATCCGTGGCTGTTTCCCAAATTTGTCGCTGCCAATTGCGAATTTGCTCAATGATTGGCGCACTTGCCAGTTGTAAATCTGTCCTGACCGATCGCTCCAAATCCACCAACATTCGGTTGGCATCCAGGGTGAAGAGCAACATAATCGGCAGCAACACAAAAGCCACCAAAATATCGTTCAAAACATCCCGTAATGGCCAGCGAACCGATTGAAATCTTTGTGGAAATCGCTGTCCTAAAAAAGAAAAAATTCCAAGGATGCCGCTGGCAATTAGAGCATTACAGACCCCATTCAGGGCTTGTTTCAGCAAAATGAGCTGCACCTGTAAAACGCCCACCTGCAACAGGGCCCCATAAAACAGGGCCACCAACAACGATCCCACCACCAGCCAATACAGACCATCTAGCAACAGCAAACTTTGGCGATGGCGCTGGCGAACCCACCCCACCAGGGCCGCTTCCACCGTGAAAATAATCATGGCGTAGGGGTGGCTCCAAAGCACCCAGGTATAGCTCCCGATCGCTGCCCCGGCAATGCCACCCCAAAGGGGCCCATAGAATCGTGCCGCCAGTAGAGCGGCCACACTCCCAAAGATAAAATCAACGCCTAAAAATAACTTTGCTCGGTAGTAGTTACCGAGTAAGCCCAAAATAATTAGCCCAATAAAGCAAACAATTTTGAGTCCTTGGGGATGAACCCCCTTTTTCGAAACTGTCATTTTGCCCATTGCTTGAGGAAAAATCTTATTGATCTACAGATATAGACTCAACCGGCACAGATTCCACAGATACAGACCCAATATGAATTTAATTTCATGGAACTGAGTTTGGGTCTCTTGGCGCGACGGACGAGACCGATCGCCCGCTGGGTTGCCGATCGGGTCGGGGAAGCCCGCTATGATGGAGAGGCTTAGAATTATGAAGTTTTTTTGCTAGAAACTTATCAATGGCCATTGCACCGAACCAAAACATCAGTTCCGGCTCCGACGCGATCGCACCCCAGGATCCGCCAACGGGGCGATCGTCTGGTCTGCGCTCGGTGATCGTAGAAAAGCTTTTCTTTGGCAACGAGCCAACCCCGGAACTGATTGCCATTTTGCTGGTGTATCTGGTGCAGGGCATTTTGGGGCTGGCTCGTTTGGCCGTCAGTTTTTTCCTGAAGGATGAGTTGCACCTGAGTCCGGCGGAAGTGGCGGCCCTGATGGGGGTTGTGGCCATTCCCTGGATGGTGAAACCGCTGTTTGGGTTTATGTCTGACGGGTTGCCTATTTTGGGCTACCGGCGGCGACCCTACCTCATTCTGTCGGGCATTGGTGGGGCCTTGGCTTGGGTGGCGATGGCCACGGTGGTGCATACGGGCTGGGCGGCCATGCTGGCGATCGCCCTTTCTTCCCTGGCCGTGGCCGTCAGTGACGTGATTGCCGATTCCTTGGTGGTGGAACGGGCCCGCAACGAGTCCACGGGCACGGCCGGATCCCTGCAATCCCTTTGTTGGGGGGTTTCGGCGCTGGGGGGCCTGTTGACGGCCTATCTCAGCGGCGTGTTGTTGGAGCAGTTCAGCGCCCAAACGGTGTTTTGGATGACCTCCATGTTTCCGCTGTTGGTTTGTTTTGGGGCCTTTGCGATCCACGAAACCCCCTTAACCGCCCGTCCAGACCTGAGCGTGGTTCAACAGCAGGCGCGAGATTTGTGGCAGGCGGTTTCCCAAAAGGCGATTTGGCTGCCCACGCTGTTTCTGTTCCTTTGGCAGGCCACGCCCTCATCGGATACGGCGTTTTTCTACTTCACCACCAATGAGTTGCAGTTTCCGCCGGAGTTTTTGGGGCGGGTGCGGCTGGTGACCAGTGTGGCGGCCTTGATTGGGGTTTGGGCATTTCAGCGGTTCTTCAAAACCGTGCCTTTCCGCAAAATTTTCCTTTGGAGCACGCTGGTTTCCACGGCGCTGGGGATGACAACGCTGCTGTTGGTGACCCATGCCAACCGGGCTTTGGGCATTGATGACCGCTGGTTTAGCTTGGGCGATAGTCTGATTTTGACCGTGGCGGGACAAATTACCTTCATGCCGGTGTTGGTGCTGTCGGCGCGGCTTTGTCCGCCGGGGGTGGAGGCAACGCTGTTTGCGCTGTTGATGTCGGTTTATAACCTGGCGGGGGCGGTGTCCAGTGAGTTTGGGGCCCTGCTGACCCATTGGTTGGGGGTGGATGAAACCCACTTCGATCGCCTGTGGTTGTTGGTGACGATCGCCAACTTGTCAACCCTGTTGCCGCTGCCGTTGGTGGGTTGGTTGCCGCAGGATGATGCAACCGATGGCAATGCCCAGCTATCGGAGTTGCCGCCGGAGGTGACAGCCGTGAAACATCGGGAGCCAAACCTGGTGCCAACCTTTATGCCGGAGATGTCTCCGCAGCCCGATCGGCGCGATCGCTCCAAAACTTAGGGTTCAGGCGGGCGATCGGGGAGCCGATCGCCCGCCTGAGATTGAATTAGCAAAGCCGTTCAAAGCCGTTGAGCAATTGGGACTATCGGGGTGATCGCAAAATCCACCGCACCGCTTCCAGCAAATTAGCCGCCACAAAGTCCGGCTGCGTCGCGTGTTGATAGTTGCCCGCCAACACCTGCTCCCCAAACCCCGTCGTCACCAAAATGCCCGTACAACCGGCATTCTTGGCCAGGTCAATATCCGTCGCCTTGTCACCCACCATCACACTGCGCGATAGGTCTAAATCCCAATCCCAGGCGGCCGCCACCAGCATTCCGGTGTTGGGTTTGCGCCAAGTGCTGTAGCGGGTGAATTCAGGATCCTTGCCGCCTTCGGGGCCGCTCAGGTACGGGCAGTAGTAGAGCGCATCCAGCTTGGCCCCCGCTTCTTGATTAAGCAGGCGACAGAGCCGATCGTGCAGCGCGTCCACGTGGGATTGGGGATAGTAGCCCCGGGCTGGGCCGGCTTGGTTGGAAGCCAAACAGCAAAACCAGCCCGCCTCGTTCAGTTGCCGCACCGCTTGGGCTGTGCCGGGGATTAGGTGCAGGTCTTCGAGGCGGTGAATGTAGCCCGCCTCTTGGTTCAATACGCCGTCGCGATCGAGAAATACCGCCGGTCTAGACACCCAACTTCTCCAGAATGGCGCTGGGGGGAATGTCACTCATCCGATCGGTCGGGGACTTGATGGCCACGAAGCGATCGTCACCGAGCGGCAGTAGCTTGGCGGGATCGGTGGGGCCAAACAGGGCGATCGTGTAAGTGCCCAGGGCCACGGAAATATGCATCGGGCCGCTGTCGCCACAGAGCATCACATTCGCCCCCGCCGTCATTGCCGCGAGTTGACCAATGTTGTTGGGAGCCACCAGCTTCAGGCTCGGACAAGCCGCCTGCAACGTGGCCACAAAATCCGTGTCATCGGGCCCCTTCACCAGCACGATCGGCAGTTCCGGCTTGGCCTGTTGCACCTTGGTCAACACCGCCTTCCAGGATTCCACCGGATAGACCTTATCAAAGCCCTTCAGTTTGGCCATGGCACTGGAGCCACCATGCACCAGCAAATAGCCCTGGCCCTTGATCCCCAAGCGGGCTTGCTCTGCTTCAGCCCAGGCCAGTTCCTTTTGGGGCACTTGCAGCGACAGGGCCGGCCGGGGGGCCGTGATTCCAAAGCCGCGCACCAGGTCGTGATAGAGATCGCCCGCGTATTGCTCCAAATTCAGGGGCACGGGATCGGTCAAAAACATCTTGCCGCCGGCCGCGTAGCCCACGCGCTTGGGAATCCCCGTCAGCCACAGCAGCAGCCCCACGGCCCACCGCCGCCCCAGCGACAGCACCGCGTCATATTCCCGATCGCGGATCGTGCCCAGCAGGTTGCCCCAGTCGGCGGGACTGTTGCGATCCTTGAAGTCAAAGGCGATTGTGTCGCGCACCGAAGCACAAACTTGGTAGGCCGCAACCGATCGCGGCTCCACCACCACGTCAATCTGCGCCTTCGGGTAGGTCTGTTTCAGTTGGGTCAGGGCGGGGAAAAATAAGATCTGGTCGCCAATGCCACCAGGTACGAGGGCGAGGATCTGCATCATAAAACTCGCGGGGTTGCCAAGTAGCGGCGGTAAAACAATATCGAAATCTGTGAAATGAAGCCTGAAAAACCGATAGCCAGCAATGGTGTTTCGACCCGCGAGGACTTCGCAGGCGAATCCAAATCGCTACGGTCAGGAATCGCTCTCAATTTTAGAAGGATCTGCCCTAGGGTCAACTCGATCGCCCAAATCAACTCCAGGGTTTAGGGCAGCCCGTCCACAGCCTTGCGAATTCCCAAGAAAGTCGATTGAATCTTGATCGGGCAATTTGCCCAATCACAATATTTTTAGGAAACCGATTTTGTATTTACTCATTCCGGCGGCCGGCTCCGGCAAGCGCATGGGCGCGGATCGCAACAAACTCCTGATCGACCTAGCGGGCGAAACGATCTTCGCTTGGACGCTGAAGGCCGCCCAGGCCAGCCCGTCGATCGCTTGGATTGGGATCATGTGTCAGCCGATCGACCGGCCGGATTTCGAGGCGATCGCCCAAAACCTACACCTGACCAAGCCCGTTGTGTTTATCCAGGGCGGCGACACCCGCCAAGCCTCGGTCTACAACGGCCTGCAAGCCCTGCCCCCCGAAGCCGATCGGGTTTTGATCCACGACGGGGCCCGCTGCTTGGCCACCCCAGACCTGTTCGATCGCTGCACCGCCGAGCTGGCCACCTGTCCGGGATTGATCGCTGCGATTCCCGTCAAGGACACGATTAAGCAAGTGGATGCGAATCAAATTGTTAGCAACACGCCCGATCGCGCCACCCTCTGGGCCGCCCAAACGCCCCAAGGCTTTGAAGTGGCCACCCTCAAGGCCTGCCACGATCGGGGCTTGGCTGAAAACTGGGAAGTCACCGACGATGCCGCCCTGTTTGAGCGGTGCGGCTTGCCCGTGAAAATCGTGATGGGCGAAGAAACCAACCTGAAAGTCACCACCCCCCAAGACTTGGCGATCGCCGAGTTCATCCTCCGCCAGCGCCAACCCTAGCCGTTCCCCAACAACCCAACAACCCAACACCGCAATCGCCAAAGCGAGCGCTACCATAGCGATCGCAGCCCCCTATGATCGTCTCCAAGACCATTGTGGGAGTGGCTTTCAGTTGATTCGGAGTGGTGAATATCTTGTCTAGCAATAACCCACCGGCTAAATCCGAACGCTCCGGCGTGCCGGCCAGCGACCAAGTGGTCAGTGATATTTTGCGACTGGGCGATCGGGGTAACCTCGTGCAGGTCGTCCAGCATGAACTAAACATGCGTGGTTTTGATGCGGGACAACCGGACGGTATGTTTGGCCCCCAAACCGAAATCGCCGTCAAACAGGCCCAATCCGCCTATGGTCTCACGCCCGATGGCATCGTTGGGGCAGACACCTGGGAGCGTTTGGGCTTCACGTTCCGCTAGATTGCCGCGAGCACGTTCCACCCCAAAACCCATCAACCAAAAACCGACGCGGGGCCCAGCAGCCCCCCATCGGTCAACTCAAAACGGCACTACAGTCCGCTGTTGGCAATTCAGACGCAAAATCTGATCATTACCCGCAATTGATCATCCAAAATTCATCACCTGTAATTGATCACCAGGGAGGAGCTAGAGTGCCCCTCTCTGGTGCGGTGACGTTGCCCTAGACCGCCTCTAGGTTCTTCTCACCGGTCCGAATCCGGATGATTTGTTCCACGGGCGAGATGAAGATCTTACCGTCGCCAATTTCGCCGGTGCGGGCCGCGGTGATGATGCACTCAACGACCATATCCACGTCCTTGTCGTCCACCACCACTTCGATCTTCAGTTTTTGCAGGAACTCAACGGTGTACTCCGATCCCCGGTAGCGCTCCGTTTGTCCCTTTTGGCGGCCAAAACCGCGCACTTCGGAAACGGTCATCCCGACAATGCCGGCGTTGACGAGGGCAATTTTTACATCGTCCAATTTAAAAGGACGCACGATCGCTTCAATCTTTTTCAAGGCTAGTCTCTCCCTTTGAGCATTCGTTATAGGTCTTGGTGATCACTGGGCCATTGTGGCTTTCCCCTTGGCACACCTCAAAATCCTCAGGTTGGGATCGGGTTTGCATCGGAGTTGTTGCACACAGAATCTCAGCGATCGCCCGGTTCTAGCCTGGGTGTTGCAGCCCCATCACCACCCCAGGGATCTGGCTCCTTGGGAGTTGGCAACCCAGTTTGGTAACCAAGCTTGGCAAACCAGTTTGGCAACCAAGTTGGGGTCAACCAACACCCAAGCATAGAAGGGTTGGCCGTGGCCTGCACAACAAACCGATATCTCTGACGAAATCGGCATTTTATTCACCCGGTTATCAACCTGGTTATCAACCCGGCTAACGGGGCAACCGCCAGGCGGCTGAGCTAGATCAGAGATGAACAACGCCGTGGGGCGTTATCCACAGGCTGACCCTTGCAGGCTGGAAAGTGCTGAGCTTGACCCCTGAGTTCGGCCACCGGACGAGGTTGCACGTTGGCGCAAGTGCCTGTACAGGCCACGCTAAAGCCTGGAACTGCCCACCTGCAAGAGCCAGAGAACAGTGGTTGGCATTTTTAAGGCTAGCCTATCAAAAGCCGGGGGCGCTCAGGCTAGTGGGCTGTATATCCCTGGTTGCGTTGGGTTAACAGTTAGCACTGGATCTCATCAGGGTTTTGTAATGTTCGTTACCGGTTGTTGAGCAAGACCTATCCCGAGGGGGGAGGGTTGGGTGCGGATCAGACAAGCAATGGCCCTTTGTCGTCGGTAGCCCTGCTGGCTTGCACTTGCTATGGGATTGGTATCTATTCGTAGGGGCGGCTTTGCTCCGTCATCGGTCGCGCCCGATCGCACCCAAACCTTCCGTGCCCTGGTCTTGATGACTTTGGTAACGGCGCTGATCGGATCCTTGGCGTTTCGCCTCAGTCGCTTGCAACTGGTGGAGGGGGCTGTGCAGCGCCAGGCCGCAGAGCGGAATCGATTGCGGGGGTTGCCCTTGGTTCCCGATCGGGGGGCCCTGTTCGATCGCAAAGGCCAGGTGCTCGCTCGGAGTCGCTTAATCCGCAGCGTGTATCTGTCACCCCAGCGCCACAGCCCAGCCGAGTGGCAGCGGATCCTGAAGCCGATGGAAAGCATTTTCGATCGCCCCGTTGCGGCCATTGCCCAACAGATTGCCACTCAGCGTCAGCAGGGCCGGGGTGATATGCCCATTCGGGTGGCCCGGGATCTGACCCCTGAAGGATTTGTTCGGCTGGCAGAACTGGATCCGGGAGCAGGCATCCTCGCCGTGCGCGTGGAAGCCGAGCGGGACTATCCCCACGGTTCCACTGCCGCCCACGTGATTGGCTATTTGGGGGAAGCCAACCCCGAAGATATTAAAAACAACCCCGATTTGCCCATGGGAGCCACCGTGGGCAAGGCAGGCATCGAACGATTGGCAGAATCGACCTTGCGGGGCACTTGGGGCTACGACTGGATTGAGGCCGATGCCAAGGGCCGTCTCCTGCGGCCGGCGGGCCAACGGCCCCCGAAGCCGGGCCAGCCCCTTCAGTTAACGCTGGATTTGGCCGTGCAACAGGCGGCGGAACGGGGACTTCAGGGACGACGCGGCGCAGTGGTGGCCATGAATCCCCGCACGGGGGCCATTTTGGCCATGGCCAGCAGCCCCACATTCGATTCCAATTGGTTTACCCAGCGCATTACCAAAAACCAGTGGGCCCAACTCCAAGACCCCAGCCGCCCCCTGTTGAATCGGGCCCTTCAGGGCTATCCCCCGGCCAGCACGTTCAAGATTGTGACTTCGGTGGCGGCGATCGAGTCGGGAGCCTATAGCCCGAATGCCACGGTGGGCACTGCCGGGGCCCTGTCCCTGGGGGGGACGGTGTTTCGGGAACATGGGGGCGGTGGCTACGGCACGATCGGCTTTGCCAGGGCCCTCGAAGTCAGCAGCAATACCTTCTATTACCAGGTGGGAATGAAGACCGGCCCCGAGGCGATCGCCCAATGGGGCCAGGCCCTGGGCATTGGTCAGCCGCTGAAGTTGGGGCTGTTGGGCAGTCGGGGCATGTTGCCCACGCCGGCCACCAAACAAACTCTGTACCGTCAACCCTGGTACTTGGGCGATACGGTCAGTATGTCGATCGGGCAAGGATTGGTCTTAACCACGCCTTTGGAACTGGCCACGGTCGTTTCCGCGATCGCCAATGGAGGAAAGCGTGTGGTTCCCCACCTGTTGGCTAACCAAACCAGCCAATCGGACTTTCAACCCCAGTTGATCGGCCTGAAACCCGAAACCCTGAACGTGGTGCGCCAAGGACTCAATGCGGTGGTGCGCCAGGGAACCGCCAAAGTGCTTAACGATCCCAGTCTGCCCCCCAGCGCTGGCAAAACGGGAACCGCCGAAGTGCCCAGCGGCCCCAATAACGCAATGTATGTGGGCTATGCCCCGGTGGATCAACCGCAAATTGCCCTGGCGGTGGCTGTGGAAAATGCTGGCTATGGGGGAGCTGTGGCGGCCCCGATCGCGAAGGAAGTGTTCAAGGCTTACTTTGGCCCAAAACCGCCCGCCTCTAATCCACCCGCGAATCCGTAGCAGATTCACCAAGGAGCAGATTCGTAAAAATCCACGAAACTCCTGCCAAAAGACTGCCCAAGACCCATCAAGACCACTCCAGCGAGCGGATCCTTCAAGGCCAACCTTCTGTAGTCCCTGGATCTCAGAACAGTTAAGGGCAGGTCAGTCTCAGCAACTCAGCAACGATTTAGGGGCGATCGCACTAGCCGATCGCCCCTAAATTCATTGATTCACATCCATTAGACCTCTTGCACGAATCAGCTCGTTGCCCTCATCCCCCAACCCCTTCTCCCAAGGTGGGCGAAGGGGAGCCAGAACTGCTGGGTTACGGCGATCTCGTGGCGGGTGATCAAGTCCCTCTCCCGACTTGGGAGAGGGATTTAGGGTGAGGGTCTTGATTAATGCAAGAGGTCTATTCATGAAGCTCATGAGGCTCAATTCAGTCAGTTGCTCAAGATTTTGAGCCTGATGTCATCAAATCATCAGAATCCCAGGTTCAAAATTTCGAGCCTAATGTCATCAAATCATCAGAATCCCTAATCAGCCCTGCGCCCCAAGCCACAAAACAGCGTGCCATCAGGTCTTTGCGGAACCCGATCGCGCCAAATGCCCAAAACTGGTTTGGTCACCCTCAGAATTTCCGGTAAAGTATTGGGCGACGGCCGATTGGGCATGGGTGACAAACAGAAACCCTCATCAATGGGTCACTTAAGCGCCCGCCGCCCATCAGCAAACCCCCGATCGAATCTCCAAAAGCCTAATTTTTGGGATTCCAAGGGTTGCCTTGTTCCTGGTTTTGTTTTTCCCGTCCCGTTGCTTCTTCCCTGTGCGATCGCCCCGAGCCATTGACCCCGAGCCATTGACCCCGAGCCTATGCGTTGATGCTCAGAGCTAGACCAGTTGGCCCATGACCTGCACCTGTTGGTTCGATCGCTAACTGCTCTTGCGCTTGCTGATTGTTGTCCGCTTGGGATTTTTCCCCTTGCTCCCTCTTTCCATCGGCCGATCATCCTATGACGCTGTTACAACCGCTGTACGATCGCCTCAACACCGATGGCCGCACCATCGGGCAATCAAATCAAGGTTGGATTTTGATGGGTGTGGTTTCCCTGTTGATCTTTGGGGGACTGGCTCAGCGCCTAGTGCATCTCCAGCTCATGGAAGGTGAGGCCCTGCGGGCCCGGGCCGAGCGCAACCGCATTCAAACCATCCCCAAAATTCCTAGCCGGGGCAACCTGCTCGATCGCAACGGCAACCTGCTCGCGGGTAACCAGCTCACCCACTCCGTTTCCGTTTGGCGCACAGCGGTTAACCGGCCCAACTGGCCCCGACTGCGAAATATCCTCGCCACCACCCTCAATATTTCAGAAGACGATCTCCAGGCCCGGGCCGATCATCTAGATTTTGAGTCTCGCTTTCTGATTCCCGTTCAGCACAACGTGAAACCCGAAGAGGTCGTGCGGTTGCGGGAATATGGCGTGGATCTGCAAGGGGTGCAAATTGAACGGGAAACCAGCCGCTCCTATCCCTACGGTGAAACGGCCGCCCACGTCTTGGGCTACATCGGCGAAATCAGCAAGGAAGAACTGGAAGGCAACCGATTTCGGGCCCAAAAATCCGCCAAAGGCTATCGCTATGGCGACATTGTGGGCAAAATGGGCCTTGAAAAATCCCTGGAATTTACCCTGCGGGGCCAGCCCGGTAGCGGTCGGGTAGAAATTGACGGCAAGGGCAACCTGATCAACATTCTGGACGATCGCCCCGCTCGACCCGGTGAAGATATCCACCTCAGCTTAGATGTGGACTTGCAGCGGGCTTCGGAATCGGCCTTGGGGGGACGCAACGGGGCCGTGGTGGTCATGAACCCCAAAACTGGCGAAGTGTTGGCCCTGGCCAGCGAACCCCGATTTGACCCCAATATCTTCACCCGCAAGATTGACCAACGCACTTGGCAAGCCCTGCAAAAGCGTCGCCATCCCTTCGTGAACCGAGCTTTGCAGGCCTATCCCCCCGCCAGTACCTTCAAGGTGGTGACCACCGTGGCGGCGGTGGAGTCGGGCAAGCTCCCGCCCGATGCTGTTCTGCCCACCTATGCCTATTTGCCCGTGGATGGTACTCGGGTTTGGGATTGGAACAAATCCGGCTTTGGCCCCATGAGCTTCATCAGTGCCATGGCCATGAGCAGCAACACCTTCTTTGGGCAAGCGGGCCTGCGGGCGGGCGAAAAAAACCTGGTCACTTGGGCCCGGAAGTTGGGCTTTAGCTCACCAACGGGCATTGAACTGCGATTTGAGGAAGCCAGGGGACTGATTCCCAGTGATGAATGGAAGCGGAAAAATGACTTGGGACGTTGGCATCGGGTAGATACAGTCAATGCCTCGATCGGGCAAGGCTACGTGCAAGCGTCCCCCCTGCAAGTGGCGGTCATGTTTTCAGCCGTGGCCAATGGGGGCTATCGGGTGCAGCCCCGGTTGGTGCAGTCCACGCCGATTCAGCGGGAGTCTTTGGGTTTGAAACCCAGCACCTTGGAACTGTTGCGGAAATCCCTGCGCAGTGTGGTAACGGCGGGTACGGGCAAAGCCCTGAATGGCACGGTGTCGGTGGCAGGCAAGAGCGGCACGGCGGAAGATCCGCCCCGGGAAACCCATGCTTGGTTTGGGGCCTATGCGCCCTATGAAAAACCGGAGATCGTGGTGGTGGCGTTTTTGGAAAATGGTGGCGGTGGCAGCAAGGTGGCCGGCCCCGTTGCCCGATCGGTGATTGATGCCTATTTTGCTAAGGCTCGCCAACCCCAAAAGGGCAAATCCAACACCGCCCAAGCCTCAACGGCCAACCAGCCCACCGGCAACAATCGCCAATCTCAGGATTAGCCATTGGGAATCCAAGGCCGATCGGCTAAGAAACCGGTTGAGGCAGTCCCGCCCACGGGGTTGTGCCGTTCCCTTGGGCGCGGAAGCGATGTGAATTTGTGAATTAGCCCTAACTGATTAGCTCTAATTGATTAGCCCTAATTGATTAGTGTTAATTAATCAATAATGAATCAGTGCCCCAAAACTGGGTGAAACCCAACCGGACTACTCGTGAACCCAAACTCCAACCCGATCGCCCAAAAACCTGAATGGCTCCGCGTCAAGGCTCCTCAGTGGGAGCGCGTGGGCAATGTCAAAGATATTTTGCGGGACTTGGCCCTGAACACGGTCTGTGAAGAAGCCTCCTGCCCCAACATTGGCGAGTGCTTCAATGCCGGAACGGCCACGTTTCTAATCATGGGGCCCGCCTGCACCCGCGCTTGTCCCTACTGCGACATTGACTTTGAGAAGAAGCCCAAGGCCCTGGATCCCACGGAACCAACGCGGCTGGCGGAAGCGGTGCGCCGGATGCGGCTGAACCATGTGGTGATTACATCGGTGAATCGGGATGATTTGCCCGACGGCGGGGCGGATCAGTTTCGCCAATGCATTGCAGCCGTGCGATCGGCCTCGCCGGGAACCACGATCGAGGTGTTGATTCCGGATCTCTGCGGTAACTGGGCGGCGCTGGATATTATCCTGTCGGCGGGGCCGGAGGTGCTGAACCATAACACGGAAACGATCGCCCGTCTTTATCGCCGGGTGCGCCCCCAAGGGGACTATCAACGCACATTGGAACTATTGCAACGTGCCAAAACCCTTGCCCCTTGGCTGTATACCAAATCTGGAATCATGGTTGGGTTGGGGGAAACGGCGGCGGAAGTGGAACAAGCCATGGCCGACCTGCGATCGGTGGATTGCGATATTTTGACCCTCGGCCAATATCTCCAGCCTTCGCCTAAGCATTTGCCGGTGCAGTCTTTTGTGACTCCGGAGCAGTTTGAAGCTTGGCGGGTAGCCGGGGAAGCCATGGGCTTTTTGCAGGTGGTTTCTTCGCCGCTGACCCGCAGTTCCTACCATGCAGAACAGGTGCGATCGCTGATGGAACGTTATCCCCGATCGCGCCCGCAGTCTGCTGAGGCGCTTTCCGTCGGCTAGGCAACGGTTAACGGATTCCTCAAATTGAATCCTCAAATTGAATCCTTAACTTGAATCCTTTCGCTCCAGAACCATGGCGCAGCTCATTGCCCATCGGGGCAGTTCCGCGATCGCTCCCGAAAATACCTGGGTGGCGATCGAACAGGCGATCGCTGACCGGGTTGATGCGATCGAGCTGGATGTGCAGGAGCTGGCGGACGGCATGTTGGCGGTGCTCCATGACACAAACTTGCGGCGGTTAGCCGGGGTCGATCGCCCCAGCCATCAACTGACCGCTGCGGACTTAGCCCAATTGGAGGTGGGATCCTGGCTTAGTCCCCGGTTTGCGGGAACCCGGATTCCGACCCTGGCGGCGGTGTTGGCCCAAGTGGGCGATCGGGTGGCCCTGAATTTGGAGCTGAAGTGCCATGGCCAGGAACGCCAACTACCGGAAGCCGTGGTGGCTTTGTTGAGGGCGTTTCCCCAAGTACAGGTCACGCTCACGTCTTTTAATTGGGCAATGCTGCAACGGGTGCGGGCGATCGCGCCTGAGTTGCCCTTGGGCCCGATTGCGGCTGACCCGCTGGATTGGGCCGCGCTCGATCGAGAATTGGGGGCGGTGGCGGTGGTGTCGTTGCACCATGGCCAGCTCACCCCCGAAGCGGTGGCTCTGGCGCGATCGCGGCAGGCGGCCCTGTGGGTTTGGACAGTGGACGATCCCATCGAAATGGCGCGGGCCCTGAGCTTGGGGGTGGATGGCGTGATCACCAATGCTCCCGATCGGGCCCGGTTCGATCGGCTGGCTGCGGCGGCTCCTAGCCCGATCGGCTCGGACGGTCAATAGCTCACCAGCGCCCAACGGGAACCCCAGAATTTCAGGGCCCAACTGGCCCAATTACAGGCCAAATTCGCGCTTAATCTGGGCCACCCAAGTGGCAATTCGCTCATCGGTCAAGTCCGGTTGGTTATCTTCATCCAGCGCCAACCCCACGAACCGATCGCCCCGTTGGGCCTTGGATTCGCTGAAGTCATAGCCCGCGATCGGCCACATGCCCACGGTTTGGCCGCCCAGGCTGGCGATTTTTTCCTCAAGCAGTCCCATCGCGTCTTGGAAATTGTCCGCGTAGCCCACCTGGTCGCCGGGACCAAAATAGGCCACCTTTTTGCCCGCGAAGCTGATGTCGTCTAGCTCTCCGTAGAGGCCATCCCAGTCGCTTTGGAGTTCGCCGATGTTCCAGGTAGGGCAGCCCACAATCAGGTAGTTGTAGGGCGCAAAGTCTTCGACGCTGGCATCCGCCACATCGTGCAAATCCACCACGGAATCGCCGCCCAGGGCCGCTTGAATTTTTTCAGCCAAGGATTCCGTGTTGCCCGTTTGCGTGCCGTAGAACAGTCCGATCGTTGCCATAGGTTCGATTCGTTGAAAGGTTGAGGTTGTTGAGGTCGGCCGGCCGAGTACCGATCTCGCTTCAGGGGCGATCGCCATGCACTGCTGGTTACTGGCGATTGACCCTCAAAAGCTTATCTAATGAAATTAACTCTCAATAAATAAGCAATAGCAGCATAGCAAGCTTTTCTTAATTGAGAAAGAGTTTTAATAAACTGAAAATGCCCACCCAACCAGAAAAAAGGGGATCGATCGCCACCCCCAGCGACGGAGTGGCCCCGAATCCCCCCAGTCCTCGTAATCAGCCCTCCATGACCGATTTCGATTTCTGTAAATGACTGACTTTTGGATCAAAAACTCAAAAAACGGTTTGAACGATGCTGGCCAATCAGGCTGGTCGCGGATCGCCTAGAGCGCCAACAGGCCCGCCCCCTGGGTCAACAGCAGGAAGGCAAAGATTGCGCCGCCCATGCCGCCTACCAAGAACATGGCGCTGAACTGGCTCCAGCCGTCCGCCGTCCGCAGGTTTTCGGGCAGCACAGCCGCATTTGCGCTCACGGCCTTGGCCATGCCTCGGAACTGATCCAGGGAGCGATCGCCCCGATTCGGGAAGGTCACGGCTCCATAGAGCGACAGGCACAGAGACAAGATCAACAGCAGCCCCATGGTGGCAATCAGCCCCACCAGTTCCGCCGATTGGCTCGATCGCATCGGCCCCAGCTTGATGAACGGCCCCACCAGGAAGTAGCCGTGGGCCATGCCAATTTCCAGACCCCGCGACAGGGGCGACAGGTTCGGACGATAGATCGGCAGGTATTGCACCAGGGCCAGGGTCACATCGGAAGCGCTGACGGGTGTGTCCAAAGTGCCTGCTTCCGGGGAGCCGCCACCGGGCCGGACAAAGCTATCGCTGCCGAACTTGAAGCCCACGGCCTCCGCCCGCACCCGCAGGGCGTGCCACAAATGCCCCGCCAAAAACAGGATCGCAAACACAAAGTGGAAAGTTGCGAGCCAGCCCCGAGCGGTTACCGTGCCGTCCTGGGTGACGATGCCCAGAGGCCCATAGAACACTTCGGGATAGGCAAAATCATTCACCGACACAAAGTAGGCGGCGAAGAAGCCCATATAGGCCAAGGCTCCCAAGCTGTAGGACAGGTAGGCTTCTCCCGTCCAATAGAACACCCGCTCCACCCAGAGCCAAGGACGGCTGAGGATGTGCCAGAGGCCGCCCGCGATGCAGAGACCGCCGACCCACACATGGCCGCCCACCAGGTCTTCGAGGTTATCGATCGCCGCCATCCCTTGGCTGCCGTGGGCTCCGACTAGATAACCCCAAATCGTGCCGAACTCCAGGGTGGGATGCTCAACCAAGCGCACGGAACCGATCGCCGGGTCATAGAGACCGCCCCAGGCCATGGCCTTGGTCACCAACAGGAAGGCCCCCGATCCCAACAGCAACAGGTGAATGCCAATAATCGTGGTCATTTTGTCCTTGTCGCGCCAGTCGTAGCCAAAGAAGCCACTGAAGTTGGCGCGATCGGTCGGCAGCACCTCGGGGCCCAGCACGGCGTGATAGATGCCGCCAGCTCCCAACACTGCTGCACTGACCAGGTGCAACATGCCCACCACCAAATAGGGATAGGTGTCAGCGATCGCCCCATCGGGCCCCAAGCCAAACCCCAAGGTGGCCAAGTGGGGCAACAGAATCAGCCCCTGAGTCCCCATCGGTTGGCTCGCGTCGTAGCGAGACAGCTCAAACAGGGTCATGGCCCCCGCCCAGAGCACAATCAGCCCCGCATGGGCCACATGGGCCCCCAGCAGCTTGCCCGACAGGTTCACAAACCGACCGTTTCCGGCCCACCAGCCCAACTGTGGCATCGTGGGGGCCGCCGTCCGAGAGATCACAGCGCTCATGCAGCAGCCTCCTGGGTCGATTGGGTAGAGGAATCAGCGGTGTTAGGAGTGGCCGGAGTGGTTTGCCCAAAGCCAAACCGCACGCCGGCCGCTTGCAGGGCGTGGAAAATGTGCCCTTGCAGGAAAAAGAATCCGAGCCAGAAATGGGCATTGGCCAACCAAACGCGGGAGGTCAAAGCGCCATCGGGGCTGAAGAAATAGGGCACGCGATCGAACCCGATTTGCAACCTGGGGCCAAAGAATGCCTCAGGGAAGGCGACGGCATTCACGGACACAAACAGGGTGGCCACAAAGGCCATCAGGGCCAGCGCCCCCAGGCTGTAGGACAAATAGGCCTCGCCCGACCAAATAAACAGGCGCTTCACGGCTGCGGACGGCTCCGAAACGATGTGCCAGAGACCGCCACCGATCAGGATTGCGCCCAACCAAGCATGGGCCCCGACGATCGTGGGCAAGTCATTGACGCTAGCCAGCCAGTAGCGACCGCCGGCCCCAAAGAAGTAGCCGAGGATTTGCCCCAAATCCCAGTTCAGGTCGCTGACCAACTGGACACGGCCCGCCGCCGGATCGTAAAGACCGCCAAAGGTGGTGGCCTTCAGCACCAGCAGCCAAGCACCCAACCCGAGCAACACCAGGTGAATGCCCAGAATTTGGGTCATTTTGTTGGCATCATCCCAGCGGTAATTGAAAAAGCCGGTGCGATCGAGCCGTTCGGGCCCCTTGAGGGCATGGAACAAACCGCCCGCCCCCAGGAAGGCGGCGCTGATCAGATGAATCGCCCCGATCGCAAACCAATCATCGGTTTGGGCGATCGCCCCGTTGTTGCCCAAGCCCCAACCCAACCGGGCCAGGTTCGGCAACAAAATCAAGCCTTGCTCATACAGCGGCCGACTCAGATCGCAGCGGGAGACCTCAAACAGGGTCATTGCCCCCGCCCAAAGCACGATCAGTCCCGCATGGGCCACATGGGCCCCCAACAATCGTCCCGACAGTTCCGTCAGGCGGGCATTCCCCGCCCACCAAGGAATCGCGATCGCCGTCTGTGGCGGCGTGGTGGTGACAGTCATAGGAAGTTCCCAACAACAGCTTGCAGCGTTTGCAGTTTTTGCAGGTATGCGCCATTCGGTGCAGATTCGAGTAACTCTCGAACCTTTATTGAAACTTTATAGCAATAAAGCCTGAATCAAGATTTGGAAAATGTCAAGAATAATTTTCAATAAGATTTGAACAAGCAAGTCCAACGGCTGGAGATCCAACGGCTAGAGATCCAACGGCTGACGATCGCCCCGTTTCGTCGCGCCGGTTTCAACCGATGCTCCGGGCAGCCTGAAGTAGGGGCGTACGGCCGCACGCCCAATCAAGAGTCAATGATGCGAACGGTTGAGCGAAAACCGTTGAGCGAAAACCGTTGGGTTAAAGCGGATGGTTACCGGCCTGCAATTGCTCAGAAATTGGGCGATCGCGCGAGATGACGCGGCCTTGGGACTGGCGACCGAGCAGGCTGCCTGTCAACTCACTGCCGGGGGGTAACCACAACAACCAACGGCTGCGATCGGGCAATTGACTGACCCGATCGACCGCTGAAGTGAGCCACAGCACGGCCCGGGAAGGCGGTTCATGTTCAGCTAGCTCCCCGGCTTGGGTTCCGGCCAGGGTTTCCAACACCACCTGTCGCCCTCGCACCAACCCCGTGGCCGCCGTCCAAAGGAAGGGATCGAGGTAACAGCGGCTGGCATAGACATACATGGAGGCGGCCGCTTCCACGGCCTGCTCAAAGTCTTCGGGATCCCAGGCAATCGCACTATCGAGGGCCACAATCAGATCGGGCCCCGTGGCGGCGGTTTCCAATTCGCGCACCTGAAGCTCCCCAAACCGGGCACTGCTGCGCCAATGAATGAGCCGGGTGGAGTCGCCCCAACGGTAGGGCCGCAGGGAGCGGGTGAGGCCTTCGGTTCCCAAACGTAAGGCGCGATCGCCCGCTGCGTTTTGGGCATCCCCTTCGCCCATCCAATCCACGATCGGGCATTGGGCCAGGGGCCAAACTCGAGGATAAACCACCAACTTGGCCGGTGCAGCGATCGGCTGTTGTCGCCAAAACAGGCCGAAGGGCGCACCCGATCGCAAGGTGAGACTCGGCCAACGGTAGATGCCGCGCCGCTGGGCCCGGAATCGGGCCTGGATGGTGATGCTGCCTTGGGCGGGAATCAGGGCGATCGAGCCGCTGGCAACGGGCAGGGGGGCCGGTGGCCGATCGACCCATTGCAACAGGGAGCGGGCCGATCGGGCATGGTTGGTGATCCGGCATTCCACCACGGCCAAATCATCAACGCTGATCGGTTGAATGGGCGATCGGCTGGCGCTCAGGCCCCCGAGCGATCGCGCCGTCAGCACCGCCGCCACCAACATCAGCGCCAACAGCACCCCACTCATCACGTAGAGCCAGCCGGCCATGGCGTTGGTGGCCGCCCCAAACAGAAACAGGGCGATCGCGCCCAGCAAAGCCCCCTGAAACGAAGGACTCACCAAACGGGTCTCCCAGCCCATCAGCCACATAACCCAGCGATGGCGCACCGTTGCCAGCAGTTTGAACATGATTGAAAGGGGGATCAGGGCCTTGCGATCGCAGCTTGGACTCTGGAGATCACTTGCACTGTTGATTAACCCATCATAGGGCGATCGCCCTGAATCGCCAGAGCCGCCTATTGGCCGAGGGTCAGCTCTTCCTTCTTGCCCAAAATGCCCTGGGGCCGCCACATCATCAGCACCACCAAAATCAGCCCAATGACCATCAACCGGAAAGCGCCCAAGCGGGCATCATCCAAGGGCAACAGGGCCGGCAACACAAACCGGGTGAGGGTGGTGTATCCCCAAAACAGGACAGAACCCAACAGTGTGCCCGCATTGTTTCCCGCGCCGCCCAAAACCACGATCGTCCAAGCTTGGAAGGTCATCAGCGGAATGAAGCCATCGGGGTTAATGAAAGTGAGATTCCAGGCATAGAAGGAACCAGCGACCCCCGCGATCGCGCCGCCCAACATCAGGGATTGCAGTTTGTACCAAAACACGTTTTTGCCCAAGGCCCGCGCGATTTCTTCGTCTTCGCGGATTGCCTTGAGCACCCGGCCCCAGGGCGATCGGCCCAGTTGTTCCAGTTGCCAATAGACCAGACCCAAGACGGCCACCACCAGCAACATCAAGCCGCCTTTGTAGTTGAAATCCCAAAGGGCGATCGCCCCACAGCCATAGAGCAGCAGCCCCAGTAGGGCCGAGATGCCACCCAACACCAGGCGACCCTTGGAGGGGGGCTGTTGGGTTGTGCCGGTGACTTGTCCTTGGGCGGCCTGTTGGCGCGATCGCAAGGCCTGCCGGAACCAACGCCACAGGGACCAACCCGCTGCCCCAAAGATGCCCGTCCAAAGGGCGATCGCCACCGGAGCCACCCAAGGTGCGTCCGGCACTTGGGCCAAGGGCAGCGGGTAGCCATAAACGCCCCTTGCGCCTCGGGTCAGCCACTCTTCATTCAAAGCCACCAGCCGCACCACCTCCGACACCCCGATCGTGACGATCGCCAGGTAATCTTCCCGCAGGCGCAGGGTGGAAATGCCCACCAACAGGCCCAGCAGAGCCGCCAACCCCGCCCCGATCGCCACCGCCAGCACAATCGGCCAACCTTGAAGCGACAGCAGAATGGTGGTGTAGGCCCCAATGGTCATGAAGGCCACATGGCCAAAATTAATTAAGCCCGTGAGACCCCATTGCAAATTCAGACCCAGACCAAAGAGGGCAAAGATGCCTGAAAAGATAATCAGTGAGGTGAGGTAAGCAATCATGGGGGCGCGATCGAGCCTCAGCGTAGGAATAGCCCAAATTTCACGCCCCATTGTAGGGCAGGGAGCTGATGGATCGATGGTTTAGGCATTGGTTTAGGCGCTGATTTCGCCTGGCGGGCAAGGGTTGGCTTAGGCGCTGCCCAAGGCCGCATTCACCACCTGAGGAAACAAACCCGAACACCACCAAACCCCCACGGCAGAACAGTAAGGCAAATGGCCTGCCGGGGCGCTGAGGCTGAAGTTACGGCTCTTTTGGCTGGTCCAACCCAGGCGATCGCCAAACCGACACCAAGCCTCCACGGGGCTGGCCGTTTGGCTGGTGACCTCTAGCCAAATGTCGTACTGAATGCGGAAGCCAAAGTGATTGTTGCTGTGGATGGTCCAGAGGCGATCGATCTCGGTTAAATCGCCCTTGGGAAATTGCTCAATGTCTTCCACCCGCAACCAACTGGCCCCCTCGCGGCCCACCACCTTCAGCATGATTCGAGTGGTTTCTCGATCGGCCTCCAGCCACTTTTGCGCTTCCAACAACTGGGACAGCCGCCCGTAGCGATCGACCGGGGCCGGAGTTGGCCCCGGCGAGGGCATCACAAACTGCAAAATGGTCACCTCTTCCTCCGTGGGTAGCCCGTGGGCCGGCGGCATGGGGGCAGAAGGGCGATGTTCTGGCAAGTGGAAAGGATTTTCGTTGCGATCGGGACTTGCCACGGTTGGGTCAGGATTGACCGCCGAACTTGGATTGCCCGTGTCTTGCAGGGCGGCCGTGTCCAAGGGGCCCAAATCAAACGGCAAGGGATCGGATCCCGACCCGATCGGATGGGATTGTGTCGGGGATCCTGCCTGGGGCGATCCTGTCTGTGGTGATCCCCTCTGTGGTGACCTTTGGGGCCCCGCACCCTGTTTCAGGGCTTGGATTTGTTGCTGGAGCTGACCCTGAAGCTGTTGCAGCGTTTCCAACCATTCCGGCGAAAGGGTTTGGAGCAGCAGTTTTTGCGATTCTTGTAGTTGTGTTAGTTCCAAATACAGGTGCGATCGCTCCTGGCGGGCCCGTTTCAGTTGGCCTTCAATGTGGTTTAACTTGGCATCCAAATTTAATCGCTGCCAAAACTCCCGGGCCCAAGTGGTGCGCACCTGGTCGCGGGCCCGCAACAGGGCAATGGTCGCCCGATCGCTCCCCGTGCCCACCAGCGCCTCCGGTAACGGGGAATTATCCCAACCACAGGTTGGGCACAGCACTTCGGTGTCTGACAACTCAGTGGAACAGATAGGACAACGCACAGCAGCCATGGGTCAAAAGGGGGGTGAGGGCAGGGGGATGCTACTGCCGCCCCTATTCTACTCAGCCGGTTGGCACTGTCGGGAACTGCGCTCTCGGCCCAGACGCAGGGGGGCCGGTGTCTGATGCAATCGTTACCGTGATCGGGGGTAGGAGCTGGGCTACACTCAAGGCGCGATCGGGACGATAAAAAGACGATAAGAAGGAGTGTTTATGACCGGCACTGCGTCATTGTGGCAGCGTTACCAAGACTGGCTCTACTATCACGAGGGCTTGGGGCTGTATCTGGACGTGAGCCGGATGCGGTTCGATGATGCATTTGTGGCTCAGATGCAACCCAAGTTGGCGAAAGCGTTTGGGGACATGACCGCTCTGGAATCGGGGGCGATCGCCAATCCCGACGAACAACGGATGGTGGGTCACTATTGGCTGCGGCAACCGGACTTGGCCCCAACACCGGAATTGCGAGACGACATCATCAACACCCTTGACCGCCTCGAAACCTTCACGGCGGCCATCCACAACGGCCAGCTCACGGCCAACGGTCAGCCTTTTACGGATGTGTTGTCGATCGGGATTGGCGGTTCGGCCCTGGGGCCGCAGTTCGTGGCGGAGGCCTTGGCTCCCAATCAGCCGCCCTTGGCCATTCACTTTGTGGACAACACCGACCCCGACGGCATCGATCGAATTCTGTCCAAGAGCACGGGCGGCTCCCCCCTGCGCGATCGCCTAGCCACAACCCTGGTGCTGATCATCTCCAAGTCCGGCGGCACACCCGAAACCCGCAACGGCATGGTGGAAATTCAAGCGGAATTTGGCCAAGCCGGTTTGCCCTATCACCGCAACTTTGTGGCCATTACCTGTGAGGGCAGCGCCTTGGATCAACGGGCGATCGCGGAAGGCTGGCTCGATCGATTCCCGATGTTTGATTGGGTCGGCGGCCGCACCTCGGAACTGTCGGCGGTGGGGCTGTTGCCAGCGGCGCTCCAAGGGATCCAAATTCGAGAAATGCTCTTGGGCGCGCAAATGATGGATCAGGCCACCCGAGACCGCAACCTAAAAACCAACCCCGCCGCCCTGTTGGCCCTCTGTTGGTATTCCGTGGGCCGAGGCAAGGGCGAAAAAGACATGGTGGTTTTGCCTTACAAAGACCGGCTACTGCTGTTTTCGCGCTATCTCCAGCAGTTGGTGATGGAATCCTTGGGCAAGGAACGCGACCTGGATGGCAACTTGGTCTATCAGGGCATTGCCGTGTATGGCAACAAGGGCAGCACCGACCAACATGCCTACGTGCAGCAGTTGCGCGAAGGGGTTCCCAACTTTTTCGCCACCCTGATTGAAGTGCTGGAAGATGGCGGCTCGGGCGTGGTGGTGGAAGACGGGGCGATCGAGTCCGGCGATTACCTCAGTGGGCTATTGCAAGGCACGCGCCAAGCGCTCTACGACAACGATCGAGAGTCAATCACCATTACGGTTCCCCGCGTCAGCGAGCGCATTGTGGGGGCCCTAATTGCGCTCTACGAACGGGCCGTGAGCTTCTATGCCTCCCTGGTGAACATCAATGCCTATCACCAACCGGGCGTTGAGGCCGGCAAAAAAGCCGCCGCCAACATCTTGGCCCTGCAAAAGCGGCTGGTGTCGGTCTTGCAAGACGCGGGAGAACCCCTGTTGATTGCGGAGTTGGCAACGCAGGTGGGGGCGATCGAGCAGGTGGAAACGATCTATTGGATCCTGCGGCACTTGGCGGCCAATGGGCGCGGCCCGGTGCTGGTGGGTAATCCTGGACAACCGGCCAGCCTGAAGGTGTCTTGGAAATAGGTGTTGGGGAAATCTTGATCCATTGCTGAGTTTGCGGTTGCCGGAATTCAATCGCCATTCAACCATTTCCCGGTTTACATTAATGTCCAAAATTAATGTCCAAACCAATGTTCAACTAATACCCAACTAATGTCCAAAAGCGAGTCGGGGTAGATGCAAACCTACCCCGATTTTTTGGGCGATCGATTCCCAATTTGGCTTGATGCAACCATGCGCCCCGCTGCCCTATTCCGGTTCTCGCAGGCGATCGGGCCCCACCCACTCATCCCAATTTTCGTCGTAGTCGTCATAGCTAATATGGTGCAGGCCATACCAAGCCTTTTTGATTGTTGCGGGATACCAATCGCCCGCCTCATCCTGCACCTCCACCGCCGTTCCCAGGTCATACATCACCGGTTCGTAGGGACGGATGCGATCGGGCGTGACCCACTCTTCTGACTGATCCACCACGTATTGCACTCGGTATTGCGGATCGCCGTCTGAATCGCTCACCTCCACAATTTTTGCCCGATACCAATCCTCCTCATATTCCACCTCCACCCGGCGGCCCAATTGGGGATCAAACTGATCGGTAACTCGTGACAGTTGCATTTGGGGATCAAAATCATGAGTTGTGAAAAACATTGATTTTTGGTCTTCAATGAATGCCACTTCCAATTCCGTGTAGCGGGCAAAATCATAGAGCGTAATCACCCGATCTTCATCCAAATCAACCGTGGGATCTCCTTGTAATCCCTTCAGCAAAGAAGCCGTAAAAGTCCAAGCGCCCGTTGAAGTGTTGTGGGCATAGGCAGAGGTCACACAGGCGTAAGCAATTTCGCTTTCCCGCCGTTTGGCTTCATCAATCAGTCCCCCAGAGAAGCAACAGTCCGCCATCAGCAAGGCATGGGAACCATTGAAGTTTTCTTCAATATCATCAAAGATGCTGGACACTTTCCAATAGGTTTCCGTATCTTCCGCATCGGCATCATAGTTATAAAAATAATGTTCTCCCGATTCGGAATCCCAGCCGCCATGACCAGCAAAGTAGAGCATTAAGAGGGCATTTTCATCGGTGCTGGCCAAAAAATCCGGCAGTTTAGATTGAATGGCGGAGAGGGTGGCCTGACGATCCTGAAGATAAATAATTTGGGATTGAGGCACACCTTGGTTGCGGAAAAATTCCACTAACTGCGCGTCCGATCGATTGGGAACAGCATCAGGAAAAGGGGCGAAGGCTTCTGAGTCTTGCCACTCCAGCAAACCCACCGCAAAGATCCAAGTTGTTTCGGGATTCCATTCCATGGTCAAGGGCATTCTAGGAGGATGCTGTGGGGAGGATAAGGCTACGACTGGGTTCGATCGAACGGCTCTTGGCCGCCCTTGAACTTAGGACAATCGCGATCGGGCGGCGCAATTGAGGGGCAATTGGGGCGCGATCGAGCCATCCTCCGCACATCGGGCCCATCTTAATCCTGGCGTTTGGGATCTGACCACGGGCCCAGTTCGGTTTTGGGTTGCCAGAGGATGATCCCGGCCACCGAGCGATCGCCCTGGTTTTCAGAATTTGGCTCGCTTTCCATGTGATCTTTCCTTGATCTCTGCTTGATCCCTGCCTGGTTCTTGCTTGAACCCTGTGGCTAGCGAGCAAACCGTAACAAAGACTACAATTTAAACAGGAAGGTTGCTCCAACTACCTTCAAGGAACGACCCGAAGCATGGAAAGCCAATCGCTGTTTGTGGGTGCGCGCCAAAATCTCGATTTGGCCCTGAAGCATATCGCCATTTCGGAAGATGCGATCGAACATTTAAAGCATCCAAAAGCCAGTCTGCAAGTTTCAATTCCCGTGCGGATGGATGATGGATCGTTACAGGTTTTTCAGGGCTATCGAGTTCGCTATGACGATACGCGCGGCCCTGCCAAAGGCGGGGTTCGCTATCATCCTCAAGTGTCCTTAGATGAGGTCACCTCCTTAGCATTTTGGATGACCTTTAAATGTGCAGTGTTGGATTTGCCCTTTGGCGGTGGCAAGGGTGGAATTACGGTTAATCCTAAGCAGCTTTCGCGCTTGGAGTTGGAGCGTTTAACGCGCGGCTATATTGATGCGATCGCGGATTTTATTGGGCCCGATGTGGATATTTTGGCCCCCGATGTTTACACCAACGCCACGATTATGGGTTGGATGATGGATCGCTACAACATCATTCAGCGCAAGTCCTGTCCGGCGGTGGTGACGGGCAAGCCGATCGCCCTGGGTGGCAGTGCGGGCCGAGAAACGGCCACGGCCATGGGAGCTTTTTTTGTGATGCAAACCATTTTGCCCAAGTTCGATCGCCCACCGGACGAAACCACCGTTGCGATTCAAGGATTTGGCAATGCGGGCAGTTTTTTGGCGGAACAAATCTATCGTGCGGGCTACCGAGTGGTGGCGGTCAGCGATTCCAAAGGCGGAATCTATGCTCCGGCGGGGTTAGATATTCCTGCCATCCGCCACAACAAGGAAGCGGGGCGCGGCATGGAGGCCCTTTACTGCCATGGCACGGTTTGCAACATGGCAGATCATCAATCGATTACCAATGCAGCACTCTTGGAACTGCCCGTTGATGTGTTAATTCCGGCGGCGCTGGAAAATCAAATTACACCGGAAAATGCCGATCGAATTCAGGCCAAACTGATCTTTGAAGTGGCAAACGGGCCGATTACCTTTGAGGCCGATCGCATCCTGAATCAAAAGGGAATTTATGTCTTGCCGGACATTTTGACCAATGCAGGCGGCGTGACCGTTAGCTACTTTGAGTGGGTGCAAAATCGGAGCGGTTTGTATTGGTCGGCGGCGGAGGTGGAACAGCGGTTGGCGGAACGGATGACCCGCGAAACGGAACGGATTTGGCAGCTCGCCCAATCGCTGGATTTGTCCCTGCGGACGGCGGCCTATGTCCATGCGCTCGATCGCCTGCGAGCAGCGATCGAGGTGAAGGGCACACGCGACTATTACGCACAAGCCAAAGCCTAAGTTCCAATTTCAGCCGAGTTCAACAGCCGGGTTCATTCCCGGTGGGCAGCGGTCACAACCCGATCGCGCCATTGGTTGCGGGTTTCCGTGAGTTCGATCGCCCAATGGATTGCCTCAATCATGCTGGTGGGGGTGGCGATCCCTTGGCCAGCAATGTCAAAGGCCGTGCCGTGGTCGGGGGAGGTGCGCACAAAGGGCAGGCCGATCGTGGTGTTGACGGCGCGATCGAAGGCCATCAGCTTCACGGGAATCAACCCTTGGTCGTGATAAAGCGCTAAGTAGGCATCGGGCAACCCGGCTGGAAGGGTGGGCCCAAACCAAGCTTGGCCCGCTGTCACCCACATGGTGTCTGGGGGAATGGGGCCGCGCAGGGTGGCGTTGGGGTAGCGATCGCGTGCTTGGGCTAACCAGGGAATCAGCCAATCGCGCTCCTCAGTGCCCAGTTGTCCCCCTTCGCCGCTGTGGGGATTCAGTCCGGCGATCGCGATGGTGGGATGCGTGATCCCCAAGTCTCGATCGAGCATGGTGATCAGCAAATCCAGCTTCCGATCGAGCAGTTCTGCCGTGAGCACCACAGGAACCTGATGCAGGGGAATGTGAGTGGTGGCCAGGAGGGCACAAAGTTTCCAACCGGTTTGGGGCGATCGCCCCACAAAGGCCATCCCAAACCGATCGACCCCGGCCCGTTCGGCACAAACCTCCGTTTGTCCAGGGAAGGCGTGGCCCGCTGAATGCCAGGCGGCTTTGCTGATCGGCGCGGTGACCACTCCCGCAAACCGGCCGGCCGCCGTGGCCGCCAAGGCCGCATCGAGCCAAGTGAAGCTGGCGGCTCCGGCGGCCGCATTTTCAACCCCCCAATGAATCGATCGCTCCAACAGCGGGTCGATCGGAATATCCAGAATCCTCAATTTGGCCGGATCAGCGATCGGCTGGGAACTGCGCGGCTGAAGTTGCGCATAGGTGCGGCTGAGAATCGATCGGCTGCCCACCAGCACCGGCCGCAAAGCTGCCACCGTTGGATCCGCCAGCGCCTTCAGCACGACTTCCGGCCCAATGCCCGCCGGGTCGCCAATGGAAATAGCTAGTCTAATCATCTTGGGATCTGGAGCGTTGTTGTCGAGAGAGGGGGTGAAGGATGGGGCGCGGCATTGCCAAGGGCCTCGGGTCGATCGCCTGGTTGAGTTCGGCCCTGGCCGCTTGGGCAAAAAACCGAAACGTCCAGCCCGCCGCCCGAAACACCGGCCGATGGTCTAACCAGACGGCTCCTAGGATCAGGGTCAAAAACCAACGATGGGCCATATGGGTCAACTTTTGATGCAGGGGCGATCGACCCCGGCGCAATTGGGCCAGTAACTGACCTTGCATTTGCAAATGTTGGCTTTCGTCCCACTCAATTTGCCATGCAACCGCTTGGGCGATCGGGTGGGCTGTGGCCCCCTGCAATGCCCGGGCATACAACAACCCCATCACCTCCGCCGTTAACAGCATTGCCAGCGCCAATTCCCAATTCATGCCCCCTCGTAGCCACCGAAAAGCCGCGTCGGCCCAGTGGTGTCGCAGGCGGGGAAGCTGCTCGCGATCGAGCAGTCGCCCCAAGTCCGCCGCGTGGCGCTGTTCTTCCCGCACAAACCACTTGAACACATCCACCCAAACGGGATCCGCTCCTTGGGCAACCCAAGCCCGCACCGTTCGCATCAACCGATGGCCCTCGGAACTTTCCCCCAACTGGAAAATCGCGATCGATTGGCGAAACCGTTTTTGTTCTTGGGGGGTGAAGCCCCCAGTTTGCTGCCAATTAATCGGCAACAATTGGCTGTGATTCTGTTGGAAGTAAGCGAGCCAATCGGCGGCCGTGACGCGATCGGCTGTTGTCGATCGCGCCAACGAAATTGGGTGCAACATAGGATGTTTTTGCCCATGCTAGCGCACCCATTTTTCCATGGGGTTAATAATCGCCATTGGGTCGATCGCCCTTTGGTTAACCGAAAAGGTGCTGACTGTTGCTCAGTTGGGGAGTTTAGTCACCCATTGAGTCACCCAAATTAGCAATTTCGATCGGGTCGATCGCCTCCGCCGGTTCAAAGCCAAAAACCTTGGCATAAAAATAGAATTCTCCGTCCAGAGCGCGACGGATATTTTCTGCCTTGCGGAATCCGTGCTGCTCTCCTTCAAAGGGCACATAGGCTACCGGAATTCCCTTTTCCTGAAGCGCATTCACCATCATTTCCGCTTGATTGGGCGGCACAATTTTATCTTCAAGTCCCTGGAAAAAGGCCACGGGGCAATTGAGCCGATCGATGTGATGAATGGGCGATCGATCAATGTAGATATCCTGGCGCTCCGGGTAGGGGCCAATCAGTCGATCGAGGTAGCGGGCCTCGAACTTGTGGGTATCGCGGGCCAGGGCTTCCAAATCGCTCACGCCGTAATAGCTGGCTCCGGCCTTGAACTGGTCGCGAAAAGCCAACGCGGCCAGGGTGGTGTAGCCCCCGGCGCTGCCCCCGGCAATGGTCAAGCGATCGCCATCCACCAATCCCCGATCGACCAAATATTGCGCACCATTCACGCAATCATCCACATCCACCAGCCCCCATTGGCCATCCAACCGGCAATGGTAGGCGCGGCCATAGCCCGTGCTGCCGCCATAGTTCACATCCAACACCGCAAAGCCGCGACTCGTCCAATATTGGATCGACAAATTCAAACTACTGGAAGTTTGGGACGTGGGGCCGCCATGAATCTTGACTTTTAATGGTGGCTTTTCGCCTTCCGGTGCTTGGAAATCACGATTTTTCGGCAGATACAAGAGGGCATAGGCTTCCCGATCGCCCGTGGTGGGAAACGCGATCGATTGTGGTTCTGACAAATAGCCCGGATCGATTTTTAAGGTGCTGCTGGTTTTCAAAACCTCGATTGTTTCCGTTGCCAAATCCAGCCGGACAATCGCCCCTGACTTAACGGCTGAACCACCCCCAAAAATGACGAAATCCTGCGTCACAAAGGGATCAGAAATTGAAGTATAGGGCTGGTTAATGACCGTTAGTTTTTCATCGGCAAGGGCCAATTTCGCCAATTGCCACAGACCATTTTGGGTATAGGCACAAACAAGGGTTTCTGAGTCCACAAACCCATAGGTGGTCATCCCAAAAACCCACTGCGGCAAGCCAAATTCCGCCTCCATGGGGCAAAGATGCCGCGCCTTGCCGTCCGATTCCTGGCGATATAAATTCCACCAACCGGAGCGATCGCTCACAAAATACAATTGGCCGTCGGGCGACCAACTGGGCTGAAACACGGATTCTTCGGCCCCGCCGGCCACGATCTGGGAATTTTGCAGGGAGCCATCATCAGCAATCGCCGCCACCCACAGAGTGGTGCTGTCCCAAGGCAAATTGGGATGGTTCCAAGTCAACCAAGCCAACTGCGACCCATCGGGACTGAGGGCCGGCGAGGCGTAAAAGTCCCAACCCGTTGCCAATAGGCTCACCTGTTGTGATCCATCCAGGGCGATCGCCACCAACTCGTTCACTGGCTCCCGATCGGGCTGGCTGTGATCTTCACGGATGCCAATCACCCGATCGCGCTGGGCATCCACCACAAAATCCGCATAGCGCCAGGGTTGTTCAGGCGTGAGGGCGATCGGCTCCTGGCCCGGCCGGGTGCGATACAGTCGCTGATCGGCAAAGTTCACAAAATAAATCCAGCCCCGATCGACCGTCCAAGCACCGCCACCATACTCATGCACCCGACTGCGAGCGTTCCAAGGAGCCGCAATCACATCTTGGGTTTGGCCCTCGGGCGATCGGGTCACGATTGCCACACGTCCACCCTCAGCCGGCCGCGATTCACTCCAATACAACGTTTCGCCTTCCGCACGGCCACCGCCCAGCCCGATCGTTCCCGCCACGATCGCTTCGGAGGTAATCGGCGATTTCCAAGTCCCGTAGGGCGCAATTTGAGGCATAGAACCCACTACAACCAACAGTTTCTAAACAATTTCTCATCATCATCCAGCCTTGATCCTGTCGCAAGCAAGGGGAACCGTGACACCTATGGTGGAGAGTCTTTATCAGCGAAAGCGAATAATAGTGAATAATTATGAAGAATAATCTTAATTAGTTTCAGAGGTTTACCTAACCCTAAACCTGGGCTAGGTTGGAATTTATCCCTTTCTAGTTTTTGCCCTGGATAGCCGATGGATAGTGGACTGATTCTTTCCAATATTCTCAATCCTCCCATTTTGTTCTTTTTCTTGGGAATGTTGGCCGTTTTCTGTAAATCAGATTTGGAAATTCCTGCACCACTGCCCAAGCTATTTTCGCTCTATCTATTGGTGGCGATCGGGTTCAAAGGGGGCTATGAGCTACTAGAAAGCGGCATTACTCAGCAGGTGGCTGGCACGCTGCTTGCTTCGATCGTGATGGCTTCTTTGGTTCCAATTTACACATTTTTTATCCTAAGAATTCGCCTGGATCCACCCAATGCGGCTGCCATTGCGGCCACCTACGGTTCCATCAGCGCCGTGACTTTTATTACGGCTAGTTCTTTTCTGGATCAACTGCACATTAGCTATGGCGGCTACATGGTGGCAGCTTTGGCGCTAATGGAATCACCCGCCATTATCATCGGCCTAATTTTGGTGCGAATTTTTGATGCCAAGGATGATAAGGACGATCCCGATCATCCCTTTGCTTGGGGTGAAGTGCTGCGAGAAGCCTTTTTGAATAGCTCTGTGCTGCTGTTGGTGGGCAGCGTGATTATTGGAATGCTGAGCGGCCCCAGCGGTTGGCACAAACTAGAACCCTTTACGCAGGGCATCTTCTATGGTGTGTTGACATTTTTCCTGATGGATATGGGCATCATTGCCGCCAAACGAATTCGAGATCTGAAAAAAACAGGACTATTTTTAATTGGCTTTTCGGTAATTGTGCCGCTGCTGAATGCGGTGTTGGGGATTGTGATTGCCAAGCTGCTGGGCATCGGTGAAGGCAATGGGCTACTGTTTGCGGTGCTTTGTGCCAGTGCTTCTTATATTGCGGTTCCGGCAGCAATGCGGATGACGGTTCCGGAAGCAAATCCGAGTTTATATGTTTCGATGGCGCTGGCTTTGACCTTCCCATTCAACATTATTGTGGGAATTCCGCTGTATTTAGAACTGGAAAAAATCCTGGGGCTGTAGGGGCATTTTTGGGGTTCATGGATTGGCTTGTTGGCTAGTAGGTTGATATGCAATTAACAAAACGTGTGGAAATTATTGTTAGCTCTTTGGAGCTAGAGGAAATTTTGGAAATGCTGGATGGCCTGAGGTTTCCGGGCTATACGGTAATTCGCGATGCTTCGGGAAAGGGCGATCGGGGAGAATTTACCAATGATTTAGGTCGAGAATTTGGCAATTGCTATATTCTGACCACTTGCCAGGATGTGACCCAATTGGATCAGTTGGTGACGCTAATTCGCCCGATTTTGAAGCGGGTTGGGGGGCTTTGCTTGGTCAGTGATGCGGCTTTGGTCATTCACTAAATTCCGATGCAGCTAGATCCGCTGGATGGGGCCCGCCTCCCCGTTCGTCCAACTGGATTGAGTCAAATTTGCCCCATCTATATTTGAATTTGATCTATCTATATAGATAGACAACTGGATCGATAGACAACTGCCATAGATAGGTCGATTAAGGGCGCACTAGCAAAGTACCGGTGCATTGGAGTCCTTCCGGTTCGATCGACAGGCTGTTGATGGCCACGTCTTCGCCTAAGGGTAGGAGCACGGAGGATCCTTGGGCGATCGGCTCACCTGCCTGGTTCAGCCACTGGGGATTGCAGAGTTGCAAGGTTTGGGGGTCAACCAATTCCAACCCCAGGCAGAGTTGCACCGGTTGCCGCTCGATCGCCCCTGACAAAATTAACTGCCCCCCGGCTAGGGTGGCTTGGGGTTGCTCGAAGGTGACGGGTCGCCCCCAAAGGGCCAACAGCGGAGCCAGAAAGTCCGCCAACGCCGGGGCCAGCAGGGGAGCCGCCAAAGAGGCTGCCAAGTCGGGGGCAAAAAGTTTTAATTCCGCACTGACGGGAATGGGTTGCAGTAGCCTGAGGGGTTTGCCGCGCAGCACTTGCCCCAAATTGACGGCAATGTTGGTGGCTTGCAGGTTGAGATGGCTGAGGTGCAAGCCCTGATAGATCACGGATTCGGCGTTGATCTGGGCTTGGGGCAGGCGGCCCGCGAGAATGTCTCGATCGCGCCCATCCAGCCGCACGGTGATTTCAGTGGCGGCTTCCACCTGGGATCGCAGCCAGAGTTTGACCGCTGGCGCAACCAGGGAGGTAATGAGGCGGCTGCCCGTGCTGGAGTTGCTTGGGGCGATCGACTCCTGATTTCCACTACCCATCAACCGAAAACCTCTTGATACACTGGACAGCAATTCTTGCAATTTGTAAACGGTGTGTCCGGCCCTATGTTCCTAGAAGAACTCAAACCCCTTGTTGAAGAAGGCCTCAAACAGCCCGTGAGCTTCTTGGGTGGACTGGCTTCCGGCCTGTTGCGCCTGGATCTGAATCAGGATCCAATTAAGAGCTGGTTGGAGCAACAGTTGGGGAGCGATCGCCCCAATGGCTCCACGGAGTCTGCACCCAGCAGCCCCAGCGGCGGCCCTCAGTCGATCTCGATCGAGTAACTGGATTCAAGTCAATGAATTTGAGTGAATGGGTTCAAGTCAGCGAATTCCTGAACCCGTCGTCAACGTCTGAACCTGAGCGGCCAAAGCTGAAGGCTCAATGGGCGGGATCCCGCTGAGGGTTCCTGGGTTATTGGGGATCCTTATCCATCGGGGATCTTTATATAGATAGATAGAGATCCCTGGGGGATCGAGGCTGAGAGCCGGGCGGGAAGCAACGGGGCGATCGCCCACGGCCGCCAAGGATCCGGACAATTGGGGGGAAAGGTCGTCAACAATTGGTAACGATCGCGAAGGGGCAATTTGCCCCCAAATCCAAGCCATTTACCCGCTGCCAACCCCTGACTTACCCCGGATTGCAAAATAAACTCCCAAGTTTACGCCAGTAGTACCCCTTTAGGGCGCTATCATGGTGATGTCCTTTCAGCTTCTTTTGTTTTGAGCGCGATCGCGATCAGGCACAATCTCAATAGACTTGGGGCCTAGCACCGCGTGGGAATTTAGTTTGTGGAACTGTGTCCCAGTCCGCCAACCCAAGTTCTCATGAGACAAATTGAACTGAAGACTTCACGCGCTTGTTTTACCGTTCCGGACTCAAATGACGATTTACGTTGGCAATCTTTCTTACGACGCTACCGAGCAGGATCTCCAAGAAGTTTTCTCGGAGTATGGCGTTGTTAAGCGTATCACCCTGCCGATCGACCGCGAAGTGAACCGAATTCGCGGTTTCGCCTTCATCGATCTTGAAAGCGACCAGGCCGAAGAGCACGCCATCAAAGAACTCGATGGAGCAGAATGGATGGGCCGCCAAATCCGTGCCAATAAGGCTCGTCCTAAGGAGCCTCGCTCCGGTGGTGGCGGTGGGCGCTCGTTTTTCCATAACGCGTTCTAAGTCTTCAGAGATGGAGCGCGGCGGAAAACAGTCTGCCTAATTCAGAATTGCCCGATCGGGGAACCAAGGTTTTGGTTCCGCTGAAATAGCAATACTCTTCTGGAAAAGGGGTCAGTCTACGAGACTTGGCCCCTTTCGTTTTTGGATCTTTCTGGGCTTTGAGCGATCGCTTAGAGGCTGAAAAGTTTGTTGAATGCTGGCCAGGACACCAACAAACGGACGCAGCGGATCATCCATCGGTCAATTGCGACGGACTGCAAAGGACTACGACGAACTACGACGAACTAATGAAGTTTCTCTAAAAACGCCCCAGCTTTTCGGAAATCGGTTCCTACACTGAAGGCATGACCCCCGGGGGCAATGTTTCGTTGTCGTTCCGTCGTCAGTCACGAGAGGTTCTGAGATGGCTGATGCTGCCAGTGTTGATTCCGCCAGTTATGTCGTGACCCAGGAGCGATCGCTTGATCGAGATTGCACCACGCTGGGTCGCCATGTGCTGCAACAACTGCAAAGTTTTGGCTCCGATGCCCAAGATCTCAGCGCCCTAATGAACCGAATTGCCTTGGCGGGCAAGCTCATTGCTCGCCACCTGAGCCGATCGGGTTTGATGGAAGATGCGCTGGGCTTCACGGGCAGCACCAACGTCCAAGGCGAGGCCGTCAAAAAGATGGATCTCTACGCCAACGATGTTTTTATCTCGGTGTTTAAGCAAAGTGGCTTGGTTTGTCGCTTGGCTTCCGAGGAAATGGAGCACCCCTATTACATTCCCGAAAATTGCCCGATCGGTCGCTATACCTTGCTTTATGACCCGATCGACGGTTCCTCCAACATTGATATTGACCTCAATGTGGGATCCATCTTCGCCATTCGCCAGCAGGAAGGCAACGACGAGACGGGTGAAGCCGCCGACCTGCTGCAATCGGGCCACAAGCAACTGGCCGCTGGCTACATTCTCTATGGCCCCAGCACCATGCTGGTTTACTCGATCGGGCGCGGAGTCCATGCCTTCACCCTCGATCCCAGCCTTGGCGAATTTATCCTCAGCCACGAAAACCTGAAAATTCCCCCCAGCGGCAAGCTCTACAGCGTCAATGAAGGCAACTTTGGCCAGTGGGAGCCAGCCACCCAAGCCTGTATTCAATATTTTCGAGAAGTGGGCGGCTATTCATCCCGCTACAGCGGAGCCTTAGTGGCCGACCTGCACCGCATTCTGTTTCAAGGGGGCGTGTTTCTTTATCCAGGAACCCGCCAAAAACCTCAGGGCAAGCTGCGTTTGCTGTATGAGGCAGCTCCCCTCGCTTTTTTGATTGAGCAAGCGGGTGGCCAGGCCAGCGATGGCCAGAAGCCGATCATGGATCTGATTCCCGATCGACTCCATGCCCGATCGCCCCTGATTATTGGCAGCCCCGAAGAAGTCAACCGAGTGGAATCTTTGCTACAGCGGGGATCGGGCTGACCCCTGACGATCGAGATCAGCAGCCCCTCAAAACCCCAACTGGGCGATCGACCCTCGGCCTTCCCTCCGCGGCCCGTGATCATCGATTTCCCTGCCCAACCCCCTTCCCCATTTAGCCTCGATCTTTCGCCTCGATCGCCCTTTTCAGATCCCACTTTCCCCAATGCTGACCTTCCAAGAAAATCCCCTGCGCGTTGGTCTTCAGCAAGAACGCATCCCCGAACCCCAAATCCTGATTATCTTTGGGGCCTCCGGTGACCTCACCCAGCGCAAACTGGTACCCGCCCTCTACCAAATGAAACTAGAGCGGCGGCTGCCCCCCGAACTCACCATCGTCGGAGTTGCCCGCCGGGAATGGAGCCACGACTTCTTCCGCGAGCACCTGCGCGAAGGCATCGAAGAATTTGGTGGCGGAACCCAAAGCGACGACCTTTGGGAAGACTTCGCCAAAGGCCTGTTCTATTGGCCCGCCAACATTGACGTACCCGAAGACTATCAAAAGCTCAAAACCTTCCTGGCAGAGCTAGATGAACTCCGAGGCACTCGGGGCAACCGAGTCTTTTACCTGTCCGTAGCGCCCAAATTTTTTGGGGAAGCGATCCAGCAACTGGGGTCTGCCGGGATGCTTGCCGATCCCGACAAGCAACGCCTCGTAATCGAAAAGCCCTTTGGGCGCGACTTGGCCACCGCCCAACAGCTCAACCGCGTCGTGCAGGCCGTCTGTTCCGAAAAACAGGTCTATCGGATTGACCACTACCTCGGCAAAGAAACCGTTCAGAATTTGTTGGTGTTTCGGTTTGCCAACGCCATTTTTGAACCCCTCTGGAACCGGCAGTTTGTGGACTGTGTACAAATCACCGTGGCGGAAACCGTGGGGCTGGAAGGACGCGCCGGATACTACGAAACTTCCGGGGCCCTGCGGGACATGGTGCAAAACCACCTGATGCAACTGTTTTGCCTCACGGCTATGGAGCCGCCCAACTCCCTTGATGCGGACAGCATTCGCAACGAAAAGGTGAAAGTGCTGCAAGCAACCCGGCTCGCAGACCTGCAAAATTTGGATCTCTGCGCCGTTCGGGGCCAATACAGTCGCGGTTGGATGCGTGGCAAGCCGGTTCCGGGCTACCGCGAAGAGGACGGGGCCAGCCCCACTTCCACCACGCCCACCTATGCGGCCCTCAAGCTGTGCATTGATAACTGGCGCTGGAAAGGTGTGCCCTTCTATCTACGCACGGGCAAACGGATGCCGAAAAAGGTGACCGAGGTGGCCATTCAATTCAAGGAAGTGCCCCTGTTGATGTTTCCGTCGGCGGCGCGCCAAACTAACCCGAATGTGTTGGCCATGCGGATTCAGCCGAATGAAGGGATCTCGATGCGTTTTGAGGTGAAAATGCCGGGCGCATCCTTGAAGACGCGATCGGTCGATATGGACTTCCGCTATGAAAGTGCCTTTGGCCAATCCCAAGGCGAGGCCTACGGTCGTCTGCTGATGGACTGTATGTTGGGTGATCAGTCCCTGTTTACGCGAGATGACGAAGTGGAGGCTTCTTGGCGGGCCCTCACGCCGGTTTTGGGGCTGTGGGATGCTCCTGCGCCGCCGGAAACGATTCCGCTCTATGAAGCGGGGACTTGGGAACCGGTGGAGGCGGAGTTATTGCTGGAGCGTGACGGTCGGCACTGGCGACGACTCTAGGCAGAACGGGAGGTTATCGAAATCAGGTGTTGCAACTCGGCAATTCGGAAATCAGGCGTTGAACCGTAGGTCGTTCAGCGCTCTCAAGCAGATTCCTCAACCAGATCTTTCAATCAGATCCCTCAATCAGATCCCTCAGCAGGCAAACCATGACCACAACGATTACACTCCAAACCCCCAAGGATATTTCGCTCGGGGAAATTGAGGCAGAGTTAAACAAGATTTGGCTGAGTCAGGGATCCGGTGATGCGGCGATCGCCACAAGAGCCGCCACGTTCTGCATGGTGGTTTATGAGCCGGAGGAGTTTCAGCAGTTGTTGGGTTCCCTGGGGTTTTATAAGGGGGCGATCGATGGGTTGCATGGCCCCGACACCCGTAATGCCATCAAGTTGGCCCAGTCGGCCTATGGGTTTCGGGCAACCGGGCGCGTGGATATGGACACCCTGCGGGCCTTGCGCGAAGACCACGTGAGCTTTGGGCAAACGCGCTCCCCCAATTTAGATTTGCGCGGGGCCACCGTCAGCGATGCGATCGCGGCGCAAAATCCTTCTCGGATCATTGCCCTTTGTCCCACCCTGGGGCCCGATGAAGGGGTAACTGCCCAAGTGTCCGCCTATTGCCCCGTGCAAAAGAGCAAGAGTCGGAATTTGGTTTGCTGCGAATACATCACGCTGCGCGGAACCAAGGAGGCCCTGGAGCGGGTTGCCGATTTGGTGGTGTCGTTGTTGATTCCTGATTTGCCGAAGTTTGCCTGGTGGAAGGCCACGCCCAATCCTGAACAGGGCCTGTTCCAAACCCTGGCGGAAACGGCCAATTGCCTGATTTTGGATTCGTCTTACTTCAGCGATCCCGAGGCGGAATTTTTGAAAATTCAGTCGCTGATTGATCAGGAAACCTACATTGCTGATTTGAATTGGCACCGGTTGTCCCTCTGGCAGGAGCTGACGGCGGCTTCGTTTGATCCCCCGGAGCGGCGGATGTGGCTGGGGGAGGTCGATCGAATCTCGATCGATTACGAAAAAGGCAGCGCGGCCCAAGCGTTGATGTTCCTCGGGTGGTTTGCGAGCCGCCTGGGGTGGGAGCCGATCGCCTATCGGGCCACGGGCGGCGACTATGACTTGGTATATGTGGATTTTGAACGCGGTGACGGGCGATCGATCCAAGCAGAATTGGCCGCCATTCCCACGGCCGATGTGGGTGAAATTCCGGGGGATTTGATTGGGCTGCGTTTGGCTTCCACCAATCCCAATGCTGACTGTGCCACGATTCTTTGTTCAGAAATGACGGGCTGTATGCGGATGGAGGCGGGGGGCAGTGCCCAATCGGCCCGCACCGAGCAGGTGACGGCTTTGCCCGACCAAAAGGCAGAATTGCTGATGGCCCAACAGCTTCAGCGTTGGGGCCGGGAGGTGCTGTATGAAGAAAGCATGGCCGTCACCATCAAAATTCTGCAATTGCGGTAGCCCAGAAAAGACCGACTAACGATCGACCAACGATCGACCAATCATCGATTCACGGTCGCCTAGCGGTGGCCTAACAGTCGCCGGTTTGTTCGCAAGCGCCGATGCTGACCCAGTTGCTGGAACCATCGGCCCAAAATTCTTTTTTCCAAATGGGGGCGTTGTGCTTCAGTTGGTCGATCGCGTAGCGGCAGGCCTCGAAAGCTTCCGATCGATGGGGAGACCCGATCGCCACCAGCACGCTGATTTCGCCAATTTTTAGCTTGCCGATCCGATGGTGAATCACCACCCGATTCACCACGGGCCAGCGTTGGCGAATCTGGGCGGCAATTTGCTGAAAGATAACGATCGCCATGGGTTCGTAGGCTTGATAATCCAGGGCCACCACGGGTTTGCCGTCTGTTTCTTGGCGCACAGTGCCATTCATCACCACGATCGCGCCGTTGGCCGGGTCATCGGCCAAGCGATATACCGCGTCCAGCGAAAGGGGCGCAAAGGTAATGGCGAAGGAGTCGCGTGAGTCGGCCAGGGGCGCGGCTTTGGCAAGGGGAGACGGCACGGACAACATGGCTCTGATCAGGCTCGATCGGGAACGGCGACTCCTGCTATCCTAACGCCTGGCCTTGGACGATCGACACCAATGGCGAGATGGAATCCTAGAACAGATCCATCAGCCGTTCTTAGCTTGCGGTTATCCTGAGCTTGAAGTCAGCCTTAAGCTGGCTTAACCGGCGCTTGAGCTGGCCGCGTCCTCGAAGCGATCGATGATCCCGCCGCCGAGCAACACTTCACCCCGATACCAAACGGCCGCTTGACCCGGCGTGACGCTGAATTGTGGCTCATCAAACACCAGCTTCACCCGATCGCCCCCCTCTAAGGGCACGATCGTGACCGGCACGGCGGGCGATCGGTAGCGAATTTGCACCTCCGCGTGAATGGGGGTGCGGGGCGGAGCGATCGACACCCAATTCACACGGCTGACCGTGCAACTGGGGCGGGTGGCTCGATCGCGCGTGGCCACCACCACTCGATTTCGCACCGCATCCAGCGCCACCACGTAAAGCGGTTCCGGCGCTGAAATGCCAATGCCCTTGCGCTGCCCGATCGTGTAGTGATGAATGCCTTCGTGTTGGCCCAACACCTTGCCATCGAGATCCACAATCTCGCCCGCCTTGGGGGTGATGTACTTGTCGAGGAAGGCCTGCATGGAACCATGGGCCTCAATCAGGCACAGGTCTTGGCTTTCGGGCTTGTCAGCCACATGCAGCCCAAACTTGCGAGCAAACTCCCGGGTTTGGGCCTTGTCATATTCCCCCAGGGGAAAGAGCACCGCGCCCAACACGTCCTGATCCAGGTCGTAGAGGAAATAGGATTGATCCTTGTTGCGATCGAGCGCCCGCAGCAATTGATAACGCCCTTGATCCGGGTCGTAGTCCGTGCGGGCATAGTGACCGGTGGCAATGCGATCGGCTCCCAATTCCTCGCGGGCATAGCGCAACATGGGGCCAAACTTCACCGCCTTGTTGCATTGGGAACAGGGGAGCGGCGTGGTGCCGCTTTGGTAGCCATCCACCAAATAATCAATGATGTAGCTTTCAAAGGTGTCGCGAATATCCACCACATGGTGGGTAATGCCCAATTTTTCGCAGAGTTGGGCCGCGTCCACCATGCCTTCCGAGCAGCATTGGCCCTTGCCGCGCATCAACCAAAGGGTGACACCCAGGACTTCAAACCCCTGCTCTTTCAGCAACACGGCCGTGGTTGAACTATCGACTCCACCGGACAAACCGACGGCGACTTTGGAATGGAGGGTGGCGTTGCTCATGGCGCGACGAAAGCTGACCCAAGGGGTGTTTTCAACGGGGCGTTTCCTATGATATGGGCGATCGCGGATCTTGCGGATCCAGACCGACTCCAAAAAAATGGCGAATTCCGGACGAATTTTCCTGGCCGGTGCGGTCTGGTTGCCTGGCAATTGCTGGCGTTAGGGGGCAACTTCCACGCCTGATCGGGCCCGATAAACCGCCTGCACGTTGTACCAGTTGAGGAAAACCCGAGCCACCTCCAGGGCCAGTTGCGGCCGACCCCGATCGATCAACCATTGCAACAGGGGGCGAAGCGTGCGCTCGTTTAAGCGGCCGCCCAAGGACAGCAACCCCCACAGGGCCACATGCAGCCAGGTCATTTGAATCATCAAGCGTACATTCCAGGTGGGATGCTTGCGATAAAACTCAATGCCCATTCGGCCCCGTTCCATTTCTCGCCGAATCAGGCCCGGAATCTCATCGAGGCTGAAGGGAGGATGCCAGTGATAGCCCACGGCTTCCGGACAGGGAATGAGGCGCACGCCCAAAGCCTTGAGCCGCACCCCCAATTCCAAATCTTCCCAGCCATAGAGGGTAAAGCGCTCATCAAAGGCCCCCGCACGATCGAGCCAATGCTTCGCGATCGCCACATTTCCCGTCGCAAAAAAGGCACGGGAAAGATCCGTGATCTTGAAGGGTTCAGCGGTGGGATCGTCAAAATTGCAAGTATTCACCACCCGCCCGTAGGTGAAATAGGCATCACTACCCGATCGGGTCTGAGCCGCCGCCAGCGCTTGGGCATGGCACTGCAAAAAATCCTCCAGCACCACCAAATCGCTGTCAATGAAGACGATCGTATCTCCCTTGGCCACCCGCAAGCCTCGGTTCCGGGCCGCAGCGGGCCCGCCATGATCCTGCTCAATTAGGCGCACATGGGGCAGGCGATCGCGCGACTCCGACAGCCAAGCCACCGTGCCATCCGTCGAGCCATCATCCACCACCACAATTTCATAGCCCGCGATCAGGTCGGGGCTATGCCACCGTTGATGCTCCATGGCCAACAGGCACTTTTGGAGGATGGGCAAGCGGTTATAAGTTGGAATGATGACACTAATAAACACAAGTGGGGGCAAGACCGGGATCTATGGTTGATTGCTTTCTAGGATTGATTGTAGAAGGGGGGCTTGGAAAGGGGGTGCTCAAGGAGGGGGAAATTCTGGAGGAGAAGGCTGGGGTTCAACGATTGCCCAAGGATTCCATCATCCGCCACCAACGCCCCAAGGGCCAGGACACCACCGGCGACCACAAACTGCTGAGAATCGCAGAACAAAGCGTGACCTTTTGATGCAGCGCCCACACGTCGCCCGCGTCGCGGCCGTAGAGATAGGCAAATTGGGCCGCCATCGTGGTTTCCGAAACCGCCACCAAAACAAAGGTGGTTAGGGGAATCATCACCCAGGCCGTGGTGGTGGCGCGTTGGTGGATGCGGGCCGTCAGCAGGGCTACCAGGGCCAACCCCCAAACATGGCTGGGCCAAAACTCCGTCATCCCATCCTGAAGCAGGCCCGCCACCACGCCACCGAAGATGGCCACCCACCAGGGGCGACCCACACTCCAGCTCACAACCCAAATTAGGGGCCAGTCAACGCCTACCCCCAGTAGTTCCAGTCCGGGTAGCCGCAGCGGCGTAAGGGCAGCGCAAAGTAACAAGGAGCCGGCCGAAACGGCAACGTTAATCGCCACCTGCACCAGCACAGGGTAGCGATCGAGAATATCGCGTAGTTGGGGTTTTTGCTTGATTCCGTTCAAGGCCTAGACGGCAACCATGCCGATCGAATCAATGGTGGGCTAATCAAGGGTGGGTTAGTTGGCCGATGCGCGGGGCGTTGCGGGCGGCTTGGGTGCTGGGTTGGTTCCGGAATTGGGGTTAGGCTTGGGGTTCCCCGATCCGCTGGGCGTTGCGGGGGCGGGTTCCTGGAACTGCTGAAAGAGTTCTGGGTTATGGGGCAAGACAGTCACCCATTCCAACGTGCTCAGGGGAGCGGATAGTTCCACCACCGCTTCCGGGGCGAGGGATTTCTTGGTGTCGATCGCGACGATGCGCCCGATCGGCAAGCCCGCTGGGAAGAATTGACTGTAGGCAGAGGTGACGATCGCGTCGCCTGGTTTCACATCGGGCAACTTGTCAAAAAATTCCACCGTTGCCGTGCGATCGCTCTTGCCCCGGAGATAACCCATATAGCGCGATCGGGTCACCGAGATGCCAATGCGGCTGCCGGGATCGCTAACCAACAGCACCCGGCTGGTGTGGGTAGTCACGGCCGTGACACGGCCCACCACGCCCCCGGGAGCCATGACGATCGCCCCCTGTTGAATGCCATCGGCTGTGCCGCGGCCCAAGGTAATTTGTTGCCACCAGCGATCGGCACTGCGGCCAATGACCGGCGATGCAATGCCCTCCACGGGCAGAGTTTTACGGTAATTCAGCAGGGTTTGCAACTGAGCATTGCGGCTCTCCACCTCCTCAAGCCGCTGCTGAAGTTCACGGACTCGGGCATCCGCGAGGTCACTTTGAGAAGGTGCTCCCAGGTGCAGGGGCAACGTCAAGGCCCGGTAGGCTTCCACCAAAAAACCGGCCCGGCTCTGTCGCACACCAAGGGCTAAGCCCAGTGCAGCGACGGCTAGGACTGCCTTTAGCCAATTGCGCCCCCACCATCGTCGAACGTCATACACGACCAGCGCTCCGTTCTAGAAATTGAGTGGCTTGCTTGCCCACGAAAGTTGCTGATTAATCCTGAAATTAAGGGGTTTGTTGGCGGGTCGGCTCCAGAATTTGCGGTGATGCATTCCGGGCTACTTCCGTCTAACCAAGGTGGGCGACCCGTGATTGGCCATGACGAACGGTGGTTGGTAAGGGCCAATCGATACCGGTTAAGGAAACGGTGAATTGGGGTCAACCAAGATTCAGTGCAGTGCAGGCTGAGCAATGCAAGCTGAACGACAGAAGCTGAACAGTGCAGGCTCAGGCTGAATGCAAACCGGACTCAAACAATGCAACGCAGAGGCAAGCTATGCAACGCAGGCTTGAACTGCACCTCCACCTTAGCGGAGGTCAGGTGCTTCAGTCGGTCTTAGAGATTACGCGAGCTGCCACTAAAGACCCGCTCTAATTGTTTGAAGTTTTCGAGAACGCGACCGGTTCCCAACACCACACAGCTCAGCGGATCGGGAGCCACGTGAACCACGATGCCCGTTTCATGGCTGATCAGGGTGTCTAGGCCCTTGAGCAGTGCGCCGCCGCCCGCCAGCATAATTCCCCGATCGATGATGTCTGAGGCCAATTCCGGCGGGGTTCGTTCCAAAGTCCGCTTCACGGCTTCCACAATCACCGACAGCGGCTCCGACATGCTTTCGCGCACTTCGCCCTGTTTTACGGCAACGGTGCAAGGCAGACCGGACAGGAGGTGCAGTCCGCGCACTTCCAACACCACGTCATCTTCGTTGCTGGGGTAGGCAGAGCCAATTTGGATTTTGACTTCTTCCGCCGTCCGTTCCCCAATGACGAGGTTGTGGACTTTTTTCATGTATTGGGTGATGGATTCGCTGAGTTCATCGCCCGCCACGCGCACGGATTCGCTCAACACCGTTCCCTGCAAGCTGAGAACGGCAACTTCAGTTGTGCCGCCGCCGATGTCTACGATCATGTTGCCGGTGGGTTCCGCCACGGGCAGACCGGCCCCGATCGCAGCTGCGACCGGTTCATCAATCAAGTAAACGTCTCTGGCTCCGGCTTGATGTGCCGCTTCCATGACGGCTCGCCGCTCCACGCCGGTCACGCCGCTCGGAATTCCGATCACAATCCGGGGTGGCACCAGGGCTTTGCCTTCGTTGACGCGCCGAATGAAGTGCTTCAGCATCAACTCCGCTGTGTCGAAGTCGGCAATTACCCCGTCACGCAGGGGCCGCAGGGCCATGACGTTGCCGGGCGTTCGACCCAACATCTTTTTGGCATCTTCGCCAACCGCTAGGGGGACTCGCTTGTCTTGATCGATCGCCACGACGGACGGCTCTTGGAGCACGATGCCCTTGCCGGACACATACACCAAGGTATTGGCCGTCCCGAGGTCGATGCCCATATCCCGAGACAAGGAGAAGCCATTAAAAAGACCCACGTTTTAAGCCCCCACAAGGTCAGGAACTGAAGTTGCTTCGCCAAAAATGACTGTACCGGTGACAGTCGAGCTGGATTCTATTACGTTTTGTACCAGCCGTCTATCCCTGAGTTGGGCGATCGCCCGGGCCGTTGAAACCCTCCTCTCAGTTGCAGGCAGGCTATTTAAAAGAAGCGATGGCATGGTGTGTGGCGATCAGTGGCGATCCGGTAAGTTATGCGCTGGATTCTCTGGATCTTTCCAAGGAGTACGGGGGCGAATCCTGATGGATTTGCAACCAGCTTTCCTGAAGATTTGGGTCTGAGATTTCGGCTTGCCTAGGGATTTGGGAGGAGATTTTGGCCGGGAATCCCTAGGTTTACAAGGAATGGGAAAACAAACGAATTGACAGGGCGTTGGAGAAAAACCGGCTCAGGCAGAGATTGGAATGGGATGAGGAGATAGCTGCCGAATCTGGACTGGTCTTGCCACCAGTCTAGCGTTGATTAGTCCTCAGTCTCGAAACGGGGGGCGATGCAAGCATTCGGCAGCAGCAACATGGCATCTCCAAAGGAGTAGAACCGGTAGCGATCGGGGTAGGGATCCGCTGGCGCATCCAAGGCAGCCTGATATAGCTCCAAGAGACGGGCCCGCCCCACAAAAGCCCCCACCAGCATCATCAAGCTCGATCGGGGTAAGTGGAAATTGGTGATCAGACCGTCCACAACCCGCCATTGATAGCCGGGATAAATAAACAGATCTGTTTTGCCGCAAAACGCTTCCACTTGGCCATGGCGTGCGGCGGACTCCAGGGTTCGCACCGCCGTTGTGCCCACCGCAAATACCCGACCGCCATTGGCCCGAGTCGTCCGAATTTTTTCGGCCACCTCCTCGGACAGCAGGGCCCATTCCTCATGCATTTTGTGGGCGGTGATATCTGGGCTGGCCACGGGCCGAAACGTTCCCACGCCCACATGCAGCGTCACGAAAGCCCGCCCTACACCAGCGGCACTCAGGCGATCGAGTAATTCTGGGGTAAAGTGCAAGCCGGCCGTGGGAGCCGCCGCCGAACCAGGATCGCGGGCATAAACCGTTTGGTAGCGATCGGGCGGGGCCGCCGAATCGGTAATGTAGGGCGGCAGTGGCATTTCGCCCCAAGCATCCAGAATTTCCAGCAGGGAGTTGACCCCTGGCGGCAACTGAAACCGTAGCAGGCGGCCCCCCGTGTTCCGGTCAACGGCCACCACTTCGGCGGACAGTTTGGCGACTGTCGGAGTTGTTGTCGGAGCTGCTGTCAGATTCGCCTGTGCCATGCCGGGCGGTGGGTCAAATTCAATTTGGGTTCCCACCAGCAGTCGCTTGCCGGGCCGCACCAGGGCCAGCCAGCTATCGGGCGATCGCGCTTCCAGCAACAACACTTCCACCGCCGCTCCGCTGGCCTTGTGGCCATGGAGCCGAGCTGGAATCACGGAAGAATCATTCATCACCAACAGATCGCCGGGTCTTAAGAATTCCAGCAAATCGCGAAACTGTCGGTGAACAATCTCGTGGGGCGAGGTGGCCACCAGCAATCGCGATCGATCGCGGGGTTCTCGCGGATTTTGGGCAATTCGATCATTGGGTAGCTCGTAGTGATAGCCGTCCAGCGATCGATCGGGGTCGTTGATGTATCCCATAAAAAGGGAATAGTCACGTTTTGTAAGAATCGCTTAAGATTTTAAGTCAAGAAACGTAAATCTTGAGAGAATATTAAATGTATCGATCGCTTGGAAATCCAAGCTCGGGCCATGGAATACCTCTACCGCTTCGCCAACGCCAGTCTAACGCTCCGAGCGATCGAGCATGTCAGCACCTCCTGGCGCTCCTCTCTGCAATTTGTCACCGTTCTCCATCAGATTGATGGATGGATTTTGCGTCTCAAGTTGTTTTCGCCGCTCATTTCCAAAGCCCACCTCGATTTGCAAGCCTTTTTGCAAGAATTAGGCTCGCCTTACTTGCCCTCGCCGCAGCTCAAAGTTGTGCTCTGGAGCCTTGAATTGGGTCAATCTCCTATTTCCGTCATGGAACGTCATCAGGTAGCCGTCATTTCCCACGGTCGTCCGGACAAGGAAGAAATAGAGGAATTCTGCAAGCAATTTATTGCTGGTTTGGGTTACTGCCCCGCAACCCTTGCTTGATGAAGAGGCTATTGTCTTTTCTATCAGGGCCAAAGCGGCTGATGTTTCTTAAAGCTCAAACCTGAAGGACAGCCACTTTGCTCCCTGATTTTTAGGTTCAGGAATTGTGGTCTCTGCTCTCCGAATGACTGCTAAGAATCAGGAAAGTTAGGACAAATCCCGGAAACCCCAAAGAGATTGATCAATCAATAAATAATGGGGATGAATAATTATCATGGGCGATCGCAACGATCCCCAACCATGATAACGACCTCACCCCCTGCCCATAGTCACCTGAAAGATCAGCGCTAAATTCTGAACAATACCTTGACTGAGATTCATTCTTGAAGTCATTTGCCAAATAATAAAACAACTTAATTATTGCCTTGATTGTTTTTGAAGATTGACCAATTTGATCGGGTTTATACTTAAAATCTGACCATCAAAACTTATGAAAATCCATGAATTCTCATGAGAACAAGCCGATAAAGATCAAATCAAAATAAAATCAAGATAAAATTAAAATTATTGAATTTGAATGATTATTTGGATAATATAAATTAAAGCAAAAATTAAGCAAAAAACATGAAAACGCACCTGAAAATCTTTGATAAATATCTGGAATACCTAAAAGATCAATTTTGACCCGAAACAAAATTGACTTGATCGCGATTTGCACCAATAGGGGCTAATTGACCGCGAATTGCCGGTTCTGCGCGGTTCCAGACAAGACAGACCATTAGACTAGAGAAGCAAGCCTTACGGATTGGGCGTTGGAGCGATCGCCCTGTGTGATTGTTCATTGTGATTGTGCATTGCGGTCACCCATGGGCCGCGATCGCTCCGAAATTGGTCGCCCGATCGGGTCTTCTGCAACCGCCACCCAACTCGATTTGATTGCGATCCATGCAAAGCCTTGAAACGAAAACCTCATCAAACCCAGCGCTCTATAGTCTCGCGGACTGGCAGCGGGGCTATGAATCTCAACCCCAAGAGTTTGAGACCTGGATTGATGACATTGAAGGGAAAATTCCCGACAACCTTACCGGCACGCTGTTTCGCAATGGGCCCGGCCTGCTGGATGTGGCCGGCGAGCCGATCGGACATCCCTTTGACGGGGATGGGATGATTTGCCAAATTACCTTCCAAAATGGTCGGGCCCATTTTCGCAATCGGTTTGTGCGCACCGAGGGCTATTTGGCCGAGCAGGCAGCCGGCAAAATCCTCTATCGCGGCGTGTTTGGCACGCAAAAGGCCGGCGGTTGGCTGGCGAATTTGTTGGATCTGAAGATTAAAAATATTGCCAATACCCATGTGATGTATTGGGCCGATCGACTCTGGGCCCTGTGGGAAGCGGCCGAACCCCACCGCTTGGATCCGGAAACCCTGGAGACGATCGGGCTGGATTCGATCGATGGACTGCTGCAGCCCGGCGATGCCTTCGCTGCCCATGCCCGCATTGATCCTGGTACGGTTCCCGGCGCGGCCGAAACAGCCACCGGAGCCAACCGCTGGGCCATGAGTCCCAACTCGGCGGGCGATCGGCGCTTCGTGAACTTTGCCGTGAAGCCCGGCCTTTCCACCAACATCACGATCTATGAATTAGACGAAGCGGGAAAACTCGCCAGCCGCCAAACCCGTAGCGTGCCGGGATTTGCCTTTTTGCATGATTTTGCCATCACTCCCCATTGGTGCATCTTTTTCCAAAATCCCGTCAAATTTAATCCGCTGCCTTTCATGCTGGGATTCAAAGGGGCGGGGCAATGCCTGGAATTTGACCCCAAACAACCCACTCGGGCCCTGCTGATTCCTCGGGATCCGAGCCAAGCGGTGCGCGTGCTGGATGTGCCGCCTTGCTTTGTGTTTCACCACGGCAACGCCTTTGAAAGCCCCGATGGTCAACAAATCACGATCGATTCCGTTTGCTATGACTCGTTCCCAACCCTGGAACCGGGCGCAGACTTCCGATCGGTTGATTTTGGCAGCCTGCCGGAAGGACAGCTTTGGCGATTTGAAATGGACTTGACCACCGATCGGGTGCGATCGCACTGCATCGAAAGTCGCTGCTGTGAATTTCCCAGTTTGCACCCCAATGCCGTGGGCCATGAACATCGCTACCTATATATCGGGGCAGCCCGATCGCCCCAAGGCAACGCGCCCCTGCAAGCGGTGTTGAAATTGGATTTGCAAACGGGCGATCGGGCCCTGTTTGACCTGGGCGCGCGGGTTTTTGGCGGTGAACCTCTGTTCGTTCCCAATCCCCAAGCCACCCAAGAGGACGATGGTTGGGTGTTGCTGCTGGCCTACAATGCCGAGCGCCATGCCTCCGACCTGATTATTCTGGCCGCTCAGGATCTGTCCCTGGTGGCTCGGTTGAAACTCAAGCACCATGTTCCTTATAGTCTGCATGGTAGCTTTGTGCCCCAGGTGTTTGGCATCGCAGACTAGAGATCGCAAATCTAGAAATTGCAGAGCTAGAGATCGCAAATCTAGAAATTGCAGAGCTAGAAATTGCAGATTAGAACCGGAAAAACCCGATCGACTGGGCTGAACCATTTGAGCTGGGTGATTTGAGCTGGGTAATTGCCCAGCCAAGACCCAGCCCGGTGAACGGTTTCAACCCATCGACCAAGACCAACCAGCAAACTTGTCCCTGCACGGGATGCACAGATTTTGCGATACCCTAGAGGGCGGCTGTTTTGCTCGCCAGAAGTTGTTTTAATCGGCTGGCCGGTGGCGTGCGATCGCCCCAGTCTGCCGCCAACAACCGTGCAATCGCCAAGAACCGAGAGAAGCACCAAGAGAAAGCACTGCAATCATGGCTTACCAACTTCCTGCCCTGCCCTACGATTACACGGCGCTGGAACCCTACATCAGCAAGAACACCCTGGAGTTCCACCACGACAAGCACCACGCCGCCTACGTCACCAACTACAACAAGGCCGTTGAAGGGACTGAGCTGGACGCACAGCCGATCGAAGACGTAATCAAAGCCATTGCTGGTGACGCATCCAAAGCTGGCATCTTCAACAACGCTGCCCAAGCCTGGAACCACAGCTTCTACTGGAACTGCATTAAGCCCAACGGCGGCGGCCAACCGGCCGGCGCACTGCTGGACAAAATTGTGGCTGACTTCGGCAGCTTTGATGAATTCGTGACCCAATTCAAAGCCGCTGGGGCTACCCAATTCGGTAGCGGTTGGGCTTGGTTGGTGCTCGATAACGGCACGCTCAAGGTGACCAAAACCGGCAACGCCGAAAACCCCATGACCGCCGGCCAAATTCCCCTCCTGACCATGGATGTTTGGGAACATGCCTACTATTTGGATTACCAAAATCGCCGTCCCGACTACATCAGCGATTTCGTAACCAAGCTGATCAACTGGGAGTTTGTGGCTGAAAACTTCGCCAAAGCTGCCTAGTTGTTGCCTCGGAACCTTGGGGTTTTTGAATTTTTCCGATGATTTAGCCCCCAATGGATTCAATGCTTTTTTCCTTTACCTGTTTGGTTACAGGTTTGGCAAAAAGTTGATCTGCTGAATCATCTAAATCGTCCCTGGCCGACCCAAGATAGTTTGGGTCGGCATTATTTTTGGTTTTCCCGAAGGTCAAATTTCAATCACCCTGAACAATCAATTCGGGTGAAAAATGACCTGAAAAAAAACGTCCCGCACCGCTCAGGCTTGGGACGCGTCGCTGAATTGTCGCATTTAACATAGCAGACGACGATCGCCCAAAGACGGATGCCAGTTGTTTGCAATCCTTAATTGGCAATTGTGGTCTTGTTATTTCGGCTGCCCTATGCCCGCAAAATAACCCTTTCAGCCGATCGAATCCGACCCGACATTAGGGGTTAAATTCCGGGCAAAATTTCAAAGCGGGCAGCTCCCGCGCCCGATCGACCCGCGATCGGCTCAGGCATCTGCGAACCTGCGAACCTGCGAACCAATGATCCCGATCGATCGCGCCTAGGGAACCGGCGAGGCAATCAGGGCCGCCCCGATCGCCTCAGCCCCCACGCCGGGCACAAAGGCCAAGAAAGCATTGCTGCTGCCCGCAATACTCATCATGGTTCCAGCTTGACCGTTGAGCGTAAAGGGCGCATAGGCCACGGCCGAGGGAGAGAATCCATCCGTCAAACCGATGCGATCGACCCCTGGGGTGAAGTCCGTCAAAATATCCGTCACTTCCGGCGTGGGCGCAGGGGTGCTCGTCCGCAACACAAAGATATCGGCTCCATCGCCCCCGGTCAGTTGATCTCGTCCCCGATCGCCCGACAGGATGTCGTCACCAGGGCCACCAATCAACACATCAAACCCAAAACCACCCCGCAGCAGGTCATTGCCCGCCCCGCCATCCAGGGTATCTGGGCCAATCCGCCCGGAAATTTGGTCATTGCCCGCGCCCCCTTGCAAGACATTCGGCAAGGCATTGCCCAAAATTTCATCAGTACCAGCCGTGCCAACCACGTTTTCCAAATTGGCCCCAATCCCAACGACCCAGCCGTAGCCCATGTCCTGGTAGTCGGGGCCGGTCGGTTCGTTTTTGCCCTTGTAAATACGTGCGCCCAAGGCAGAACGCTCCGTCAAGCGGCCGTTATCGATCAGATCAAACAGGTAATCGCCTGCCGGGAGGGCCGATGCGTCCACCGTGTCATTGCCCCCACCATCCCAAATCGCTTGCACCGTGCGTAGATTACTGGAATCTAGGCGATAGGTGGTGTTTTCTGCCCGTGAACCGCGATTGGTGCCATACAAGAACTGCAACGCGGCAATATCCAACGCCATCAGCGTTGAAGGATCCGCAAATCCCTTGTCCTGCTGAGCATCGCCGTTGTAGCTCATGACCGTGTTCACGATATTGTCGCGAGCCGAGTCAAGAAACGGTTCTTCACCTGCGTTTTCTGCGGGTTGGCCAGGATCCTGGTTGGCGGTGGCGTTGTAGTTTCCGGGGTGCTTCAGGCCCAAGGCGTGACCAATTTCGTGGATCAGCGTCGAGTAGCCATAGCTGCCGGGGCCGGAGGTAAAGGCCGTGCTCGGGTCGCTGTTGTTTGCGGGCTGGAGGTGAACTGCGCCGCCCCGCTCGGAATTGCTGGGATAGTAGGCGTAAGCATTGCCCTCTGGCCCTGGTCCCTGGGAGTAAACGATCCGTACCTTGCTGTCTGCGGAGTCCGCCACTTCCACAAAATTCAGCGGCACAATTTCGCTGTAGTGGCGAAAGATTGCCCGCACGTTGTTTTTAACGGACTCTTCGACCTCTTGGATGTTGGTTTCATCCGAACCGGCGTTGTAAGTGCTAGCGGTGGCAGGGGAAATGAAGCTGTAGGTGATAGTGCCGCCGGGGCCCACGGGCCACTTGTCGGGAGCGCCTGAGTCAGTGGTGGCGATGATCGTATCCACCACGGGCGAACCGCTGCCAGCCGCTAGGGGGCGGGTGGGGGCTGAGCTGCTGTTGGTGCTGCCACCCCGGGCCGATCGACAGGCCCGGCAACTGCAACGGGAAGATTCAGGAGCAGTGGGGAGAGAGGCGGGTGCGAGAACAGAGTCACTGAGAGAGAAAGTGGTCATAAAAATAATGAACGGTTTAACATCCCTTCAACCATTCATCCATTCATAGAAATCCTTTCTGTGAATGCCAAGGTAAAAAGGAAAGTGTTGCTATCCGTAAAGGAACGAATCCTAAATGGATGTTTTGTGGGGAGCTGTGATTAGTCCCTTTCCTTGAATTGGATCATTAGGGACGCAAGGTGATTGAGGCGATGATTGAGGCTCTCAGAATGCTTGCTCTGGAGTAAATTGACCCGAGAAGCTGGAGATTTTGTGGGGGCAATATCAGGCTAGGGTTCTGGCCAAAGGGTGCCTAGGGTGATGCTGAGGCTCCAATCGGCATCGGTCAGCAAGGCTCCGCGTAGGTCGGCGCGACAGAGGTTCGCTCCGTGCAAGTTGGCCCCTCGTAAGTCGGCCCCTTGCAGGTTGGCATCGCTGAGATTCGCCCAGGCAAAGTCTGCACCAACCAGGCTGGCTCCGGACAGGTCGGCTTCGGCCAGTTGGGCGGCGGCCCAGTGGGAGCGATCGCCCCGTAATTCTCGGGCCTGGAGGCCGTGGGCTTGCAGTTGCCCAAATTCGGCCCCCAAGACCAAGGCGCGATCGAGCAGGGCCCCTTGCAAGATTGCCCCTTGGGCACGGGTGAAGGCCCAGGTCGATCGCGCCAGTTGTCCGCGACTGAGGTTGGCTCCCCGCAGGTCAGCTTCGGCCAGGTTCACGCCGGCCCAACTCACATCCCGCAAGTCTGCGTGGCGCAGGTCGGCTTGGCGGAAGTTGGCCGCAATGGCTTGGCTGTGGCGTAACTGAATTCCGAAGCCCTGCATCCCGATCGCCCGTAAACCGAGACCTTGCAGATGGGAACCGTTGGCCCCTTGCAAGTCGGCGCGATCGAGAATTGCTTGCTGGAGTTGGGCCCCGGCCAAGTCCCACTGGGGCAAACTCCAACCGCTCAGATCTGCACCGCGCAAGTCGGCAGGCCGATCGCCCTGTTGTGCCCGCCAATCGGCCCACTGTCGAGGCGATCGGGCCAAATACATAAGATCCGCTGCGTCTGCCACGATCGATTGCTACTCCTTTCGGGTCAGGAGCACCGGGGTGCGGCCATCGTTGCCGTCATCCCGATCGCGTCCAGAAACATGGGCGATCGCATCCTCAACCGCTGCCACCGCCGCCAAAATATCTCGCTCTTCGCCCCCGAGGTACATCCGCCCAAAGCTGCCCACCGCCGTGATGTGCAGAATATTGATCAACGCGGCCTTTTCCGCCTCGTTGGCGGCCAGGGCCGCATAGGCCGCCGGTTCCACCTCAAAAACATAGAGGGTCTGACCCGCCAGCAGCATGTTGCCACGGCTGGTGCGGTTAATTAATTGCGCCTGGTGAGGATCAATATTGCGGATGATTTGGCTGGAGATGACGCGGGGCTTGAGGCGATCGCTCTCCCGCACTCCCAAAGCCTGCAAAATGGCCCGGCCCGCTGTCAGGGTTTCCCCTTGGCGGCTGGAGTGAATTTCTAACAGGCCATATAACCGTTCCACAAACTGCACGCCGGGCCGCACGGAGGTGGCCTTGAGGGCCACATCGGTGATGCGGTTGATTTCAATCCCAGGCGATACTTCAATCCAAAGGGAACTGTCCCCGGGGAGCGGCAAGAAGCCGATCGCCACTGTGCCAATGTAGGCCGCATGTTGGGGTTGCAGGCGATCGAGATAAACGTAGCTTCGGAGTTCGATACCCAAGGAGGAGGCTGGCTTCCGCAGCGGGGGCAATGGCCGGAATCTGTGGGCAATCCACGGGCTTCATTGTGCCAAGGGGCCGGCCCCAACACAAGGCCGATCGCCCAAGGTGGGGGAACAGCGGGCGATCGGGCCAGAAAATTAGGCTAGCTCGCAAAATCCCCCGCCAAAGGGAAGATTTTGGGGGGAAAACTTCCGGGTAGAATGTCGATCTATGCCTGCGCAATCCCTGTCTCTTGCGCCGTTAGTTAATGCCCGTGTTATCGCGTTTTCGTACTGCTGCCAGCGCTGGCACTTTTTTGGTGACTGCCGAGGTGATGCCACCGAAGGGCAGCGACACTAGCCACATGTTGGTCATGGCCGAGCAGTTGCAACCTTGGGTTCATGCGGTGAACATCACCGACGGCAGCCGGGCCGTGTTGCGGATGTCTTCGTTGGCGGCCGCGAGCTTGCTGTTGCAACGGGGCATTGAACCCGTGTGGCAGGTGGCCTGTCGCGATCGAAACCGAATTGCCCTCCAAGCGGATTTGATGGGGGCCCATGCCCTGGGGATTCAGAACGTATTGGCCCTCACGGGTGACCCGGTGAAGGCCGGTGACTTTCCCGAAGCCCGCAGCGTCTTTGACTGGGAAGCGGTGCGCCTGTTGGAAGCGGTGAAGCGGCTCAACCAAGGGCAAGATGCGACCGATCGCCCCTTGGAAAATAGCGGAACGGATCTCTTTGTTGGAGCGGCGGTGGATCCCCAATGCAAGAGTTGGTCGGGGGTGCAGCGGCGTTTTCAGCGCAAATTAGCTGCCGGGGCCCAGTTTTTCCAAAGTCAATTAATTTCTGACTTCGATCGCCTGGATCAGTTCATGACCCAGGTGGCTGCCGGTTGCGGAAAGCCAATTTTGGCGGGGATCTTTCTGCTGAAATCAGCGAAAAATGCGGAATTTATCAACCGCAATGTGCCCGGCGTAGAAATTCCTCAGCATTTGATCGATCGCCTGGCTCGGGCCCAAGATCCCTTACGCGAGGGCATGGCGATCGCCGCTGAACAGGTGGCCATGGCCCGCCAAATTTGTCAGGGAGTCCATCTGATGGCGGTGCGCCGCGAGGACTTAATTCCCGAAATTTTGCAGATGGCTGGTTTGGAACCCGTGACCCCGCCCGCCCAGCCGATCGACAGCAATGGCCAGCCCAATGGCCATGCCCATAGTCATCCCAACAACCATTCAGGCAGCCCCTTAGGCAGCCAGTCGGGCAGCCAGCCAACCGATCAGATCACTGATCAAACCACCGGCCAAGCCACCGGCAATAGTTCATCCCCTTCCTTGACCTCTACCTCCTTTTTGCATCCATGAGCACCCCTGATGATTGGCTCGAAGTGGGCAAAATAGTTGCCCCCCAAGGTCTGCGGGGGGAACTGCGGGTCTATCCCGACTCCGATTTTCCAGAACGATTTATGGAGCCGGGCCAACGCTGGTTGTTGCCGCTGGGGGCCAAGCTGGGGCGGGACGAACCCCAACCGGTACGCCTGTTGAGCGGTCGGTATCTGAATAAGCAAAACCTGTATGTGGTGCGGTTTGCGGAAGTGGTCGATCGCACCAGTGCTGAAAACCTCCGGGGAGCCAAGTTGCTGGTTTCGGCCCACAGCCGCCCTCCCTTGGAAGCGGGGGAATATCACCTGATGGACTTGATGGGCATGGAGGTGTTTGATCAGGTGCAACAGGCCCCGATCGGGCAGGTGGTGGGCCTGGCGACCGCTGCTCAGGATCTGTTGCAAGTGCAGCTCACGGACTCGGAACAGGTGATTTTGATTCCCTTTGTGGATGAAATTGTCCCGATCGTTGATCTAACAACCAAGCGTCTGGAAATTGTGCCCCCCCCTGGTCTTTTGGATTTGTAATTCCAGCGGATAAATTCAACCCGAAACCTGCTTGCTGTTGGAATGTTGACCGATCACGCCGATGATGCTCAAGGTGCGATCGGGGCAAGCGCTCTTGGGGGAATTGTCCGGTTGGCTGAATCCTTGGCGGGCAAAGAGGGGAAAGTTAGGCTAGGCGATAATGGCCCCAGCCGATCGCCCTGTGGATTGGCTCCCGACCTGGGCCCGATGGCTGGCCAGGTCGATCGCTCGTCGCTCATTGGTTTTTCATCGTGACCTCAGAACAACACCCCCGTCCCCAAACCCCAACGACGATCGCGGTTTTTTATCCGTTTTTTGCGGGTGGGGGAGCGGAAGCCGTGACCCTGTGGATGTTGAATGCGTTGCAGGCAGACTATGACCTGACGTTATTTACACTGACCCCGATCGACCTCAATCGGTTAAATCAACTCTATGGAACCCAACTTTCCGATCGGGTCAAGGTGCGCTATTGCATCCCGGCTCCCTTCAAGAATTTGGTGGAATTTCTAATCGCCAATAGTCAATTTTTTCGCAAGTTTTTTTGCCACTTTTGCATCCGATTTTTCAAGAAATTTAGTCGGCAATATAACTTGGCGGTTTCTGGCTATAACGCGATTGATTTGGGTTGCGATGGGGTGCAATATGTCCATTGGGTGGGTGTCTTAGAAAACCGAAATTTCTATTGGGTTTCGCAGTTTTCGGAAGCCAGAATGCGGCGCAATTGGTCGATCGCCAATTCACGGATGGTGGCCACGGTCACCCAAGAGCGTTACGGTGGCCAACCGGTGGTGGTTTATCCGCCCGTGGCCGTGGATGCGCCGACGGTGGCTTGGCCCGATCGCGAGGAAGCTTTTATCTGTAGTGGGCGCTTGACCAAAGCCAAGGAACCGCATCGGGTGCTGGAAATTTTGAAGCGGGTGCGCGATCAGGGTTTTCCGATCAAGCTCTATTTCACGGGCGGCGGTGGCGGGGTTTATGGTCAAAAATATCGGCAGTTTTTACAACAAAAAATTGATGAAAATGCTGATTGGGTGACCCTTTACGAAAACTTGAGCTATGCCGATTATGTGAATGTGCTGTCCCGTTGCCGCTACGGACTCCACTGGAAAAAGGAACCCTTTGGCATCTCGATCGCGGAAATGGTGAAGGTGGGAACTATTCCCTTTGTGCGCGATCGGGGAGGTGGTCAGGTGGAAATTGTTGGAGAACAGAACAAAGAATTGATGTTCGCCAATGACGAGGAAGCGGTGGCTAGAATTGTGGCGCTGCTGTCCTCTTCAGAGCTGCAAAATCGAATGCGATCGGCCCTTGAAAAACAGGCTCAACTGTTTTCAACGGAGCAGTTTTCCCAGGATATTCGGCAAGCCATTGAAACCTATTTGAAGCAGCGCTCTTGATCGATATTTGATCCATTTTGATCGATACCTGAAAGGGTGTCTGAAAAGTCGCGATCGCTCAGGTCAGGGTTGGGAGACCCAACCCCTACGGTGATCTTGGTTTCGTTGGCTGCGGGTCACGATCGATTCTGTTCCGGTTGCCTCGTCCATTCCGCTGGGCCGGCTGAATCAACATAGGTTGTCGAAAGCCTTGCCCAGTTGCCAAGCCTTTCGACCTGGTAGGCGACACGCCTTAAGCTAGGAGAGCGCTAGGCGAGTGGGGTTAATCAACGGTCCATGCTGCTGTCATTGCGGATTGAAAACTTTGCGCTGGTGGATGCGCTGGAAGTGACCCTTGGGCCCGGGCTGAATGTGCTGACGGGAGAAACGGGCGCGGGCAAGTCGATTATTCTCGACGCGATCGAGGCGGTGTTGGGCGGGCGCATCACGGCCCGATCGATCCGCACCGGCTGCGATCGGGCAGAAATTGAGGCGACCTTTGCTATTGATCGATCGCTGCGGGCCTGGCTGGAAGCGAGGCAATGGGACATGACGGGCGATCGGCTGGTTTGCAGCGTGGAAATTGTCAGCAGTCCCGGCAATGGCGACGGGGGCAAAGGCGGCCGCAGCACGGTGCGCAGCCGGTTTCGCTGCAACGGGCAACCCATCCCCAAAACCCGCATGGCCATCCTGCGCGATCGACTGGTGACCATTGCCGCCCAGGGACAAACGGTGCAATTGCTGCAAGCAGAATCCCAGCGGGATTGGCTGGATGAGTTTGGCGGCGCACCGATTTTGAAGCAGCGATCGGCTGTGGCCAAGGCCTATGACCGGGCCCAGGAATTGTGGTTGCAACTGAGCAGCCGCCGACAACAGGAAGCCCAGCGACAACAACAACTCGATCTCTATCAATTCCAGTTGCAAGAGCTGATGGCGGCGGCCCTCACGGAAGCACAGGAACTGGCTGACCTGGAGCAAGAGCGCGATCGCCTGACCCATGTGGTGGATTTGCAACAGCAGAGCTACCAGGCCTATGAGTTGCTCTATGCCGGGGCCGACGATGCGGCTTCCTGTGCGGAACTGTTGGGCAAGGCGGAAGCCCTATTGGAGCGATCGGCCCGGTTCGATCGACAGGTGGAAGCCATTTTGGAGATGGTGACCAGCGCCCTCACCCAAGTCACGGAGGCGGGGCTGCAAATCAACGCCTACGGAGCCAGCCTGGAAAGCGATCCCGATCGGCTGGAGTGGGTGGAGGGGCGAATCATGCAACTCAAGGCCCTTTGCCGGAAATATAACCTCGACCTGGGTGCGCTGATTGCGCGGCGCGATGAGCTGGAACAGTGGGTGGCGGAGTTGACGGACGGGGGGCAATCCCTGGAGGCCTTGGAGCACCAATACCAAGCGGCCTATCAAGCCCTCGAAGCCGAGTGCGATCGCCTGCATCAACTGCGTCGCCGGGCCGCGCGGGATTTGGAAACGCAACTGGTGGCGGAATTGGTTCCCCTGGCCATGGAGCGGGTGCAGTTTGCTGTGGAGTTTGGGCGGGTTTCTCCCTCGTCGGCCGGGTTCGATCGAATTACCTACACCTTCAGCCCTAACCCCGGAGAACCCTTGCAACCCTTGAGCGAAACGGCTTCCGGTGGGGAAATGAGCCGCTTTTTGCTGGCGTTTGAAGCCTGTTTTTCCCAGGTGAGCCAGGTACAAACGGCGATTTTTGATGAAATTGATGCGGGGGTTTCCGGGCGGGTGGCCCAGGCGATCGCCCAAAAGCTCCATCACCTCAGCCAAGATCACCAAGTTCTGTGCGTGACGCACCAGCCGATTGTGGCGGCCATGGCCGATCACCACTTCCGCGTGGCCAAAGTGACGATCAGCACCCCCCTGGCCGAATCGATCACTGACCAAAATGATGCAGAAGGAATCCGAACCGTGGTGCGTCTCAGCGCTTTGGGATCAGAACATCGCCGGTTGGAGCTGGCCCAACTGGCCGGGGGCCTCGACGGCCCAGCGGGTTCCACGGAAACCCTGGCGGCGGCTAATGCCTTTGCCGATTCCCTGCTCGATCGAGCCGCCCGGTTGCGCCAGGGCGATCGGCCCCCACGGGCCCCGCGCCGCCTCCCTCGAAAAACGTCGTAAAATCAACGACAATCTCGACTCCTGAATCCCTCTATGGTCAGAGTAGCGATCAACCCGTCATCCCAAAATGGCTTTTCAACGCTGGATCGCCCATTCTGGATCGCCCGTTTTGTTTGATCGCCTCTTGGACTCCCACAACCACGGCTTCATTCATGGCCCCGGGCCTAAGCCACCGAAGTTGCCCCCTGAGGAAAATAGAATAAACAGACTACACTAGGGCGTAAAAACAATGCTTCGGATTGCATCCCTGAAGCGATCGCCCTAGACCCGTGGACTCAAAAACGCCACGATCCACGCCAATTCTCAGGTTCGGGCAATGGTCTTCAAAACCAATTGCGAACCGGTTAATCACTGGTGACTCATCCAGTAGGGCGATCGATCATCAGCCGCTCCCGGCAGTTGTTTCAGTTCCGTGATTGTTTGAGGTTTCTTCGCACCCATAATCTCCACCCACCGCTGACCCATTTCCCCGCGCACCCTATTTGCACCCCATTCAAGTTACTTCCCTGCTGATTCTGCTTCGATCGCACCTTGACCCGCAGCGATAATCTCCCGAGCATCTATGGCCCCCTCGTCGCCTAAGCAACCGATCGCCCAAGCCACCATTCTCGAAGCCACCGTCGTGGATGTCGTCGCCACGGACTCCCGCGCTACCGAGGTTGTGACGGATAACACCGCTGCCACCCACGAGGCCAGCCGGCCCCCAGCCAATCCGCGCCCCTCCAGCAGCGGCGGCGGTGGGTTAGTGGTCTCGCGCCAAGGCGGGTTTAAGGCGTTCCTCGCACCCCTGAAGCGCGACACCTTTAAACAGGTGGTCACCGACGTGGAGGACAAGCTCCGGGTCGTGAACCAAACCCTCTCCATGTTGGACGTGCTCAACGACAACCAAGGGGGGTTTGAAACGGTTCTGGAGGAAATGCTCGAATCGATCAGCCTGAAAACCGGGGAACTGCTCAACGCCGATCGCACCACCATCTACCTGTTAGACGAAGAGCGCGGGGAACTGTGGTCGAAGGTGGCCAAGGGCGCACCCGAAATTCGGATTCCTTCCACCGTCGGGATTGCCGGAGAAGTGGCCACCTCCCGCAAAGTCATCAACATTCCCTACGACTTCTACAACGATCCCCGATCGGCCGCCGCCAAAAAGTTTGATCAGCAAAACCATTACCGCACCTACACCATGCTGGTAATGCCCCTGCTCAACGAGTTTGAAGAACTCGTGGCCGTGGTGCAACTGATCAACAAACTGAAGCCCGGCGTGGATCCGAGCACGGGACTGGCGGACAAAATTGATCTCGAAGGCTTCACCGGCCACGATGAACAGGTGTTTCGGGAGTTTGCTCCCTCCATCCGTCTGATTTTGGAGTCGTCGCGGGCGTTCTACGCGGCCATCAAACGTCAGCGGGCGGCCAATGCGCTGATGAAGGCCACGGAGGGCCTGAGCAAGAGCAGCTTGGACTTGGAAGAAACCCTGGCCAATGTGATGGATCAGGCCAAGGAACTGATGCAGGCCGATCGCAGCACCCTTTGGCTCTACGACGAAAATAAAAATCAGCTCTGGACCAAAATTCCGATCAACGGTCGGCCCACGGAAATTCGGATTGATGCGGCCAGCACGGCCTTCGCCGCCCAAGTGGCCCAGTCTGGTCAGCCCCTGCGGATTGACTTTGACCTGTACGATCGCCCCGATTCCGAAACCTCCAAACAAACCGACCAGCGTAGCGGCTACCGCACTTGCAGCATGTTGTGTATGCCGGTGTTTAATGCCGATCGGCACTTGATCGGCGTGACCCAGCTCATTAACAAAAAGCGCCAAGGCGAATTTCCCGCCTACGATCCCGCCGATTGGCCCGCTGCCCCCGAATGCTGGAAAGCCAGCTTTGACAGCAGCGACCAAGAATTCATGGAAGCCTTCAACATCCAAGCGGGGGTGGCGCTGCAAAATGCCAAGTTGTTTGCGGAAATCAAACAGCAGGAGCAAATGCAGAAGGACATTCTGCGATCGCTCTCCGATGGGGTGATTTCCACCGACAAAAACGGCAAAATCCTGGCCGCCAACGACAGCGCCAAAAAGCTGCTGGGTCTGGAGTCCGATGACGAATTGGAAGGGCTTTCGGTCACGGATGTGGTGCGCCTGAAGGCCAAGGCCGATCGGGAAGGGGGCGACAAGTTTAACCAGTGGGTGCAAGCGGCCCTTTCCGCCAGCGAGGAAAAAGCCCGCCGGCAATATTACCCCGACCAAACCTTGATGCCTTCGACCCTGATCGAAGCGCCGCCACCGCCCCCGGCCCCAACTCCCGTTCCCAAGCCCCCCGGCCTTGATGACGACCTGTGGGACGAGCCGACGATGATTGTTCCCGAGCCGGAACCGGAGGCCAAGCAGGAGGAACATAGCGTTAACCTGTCCCTGAACACGATCGCCGACGCGGCCGATCCCACCCAGGTGCGCGGGGCCTTGATCGTGATGGAAGATATCAGCGATGAAAAACGCCTGAAGAGCACCATGTATCGCTACATGACCCAAGAGTTGGCGGAACAGCTCCTGGCCAGTGGTGAAACCAAGATGGGGGGCGATCGCAAGGATGTATCGGTGCTGTTCTCCGACATCCGCAGCTACACCACCATCACCGAAAGCATGACCGCCGAAGAGGTGGTGGCCATGCTCAACGAATATTTCGAGTCCATGGTGGATGCGGTGTTCCAACACAAGGGAACCCTCGATAAATACATCGGGGACGCAATCATGGCCGTGTTTGGCTCACCGTTGCCCCTCGATGACCATGCTTGGATGGCGGTGCAAACGGCGGTGGATATGCGCCATCGGTTGGTGGAGTTCAACCTGAAGCGTCGTGAACAGGGCAAGAAGGAAATCAGCATCGGGATTGGTTTGCATTCCGATGAAGTGATTAGCGGCAACATTGGTTCCAGTCGGCGGATGGAGTTCACCGCGATCGGGGACGGTGTGAACCTGGGGTCTCGCCTGGAAGGGGCCACCAAGCAGTATGGCTGCGACATCTTGATTAGCGAAAACACCTATCGCAAGTGCAACCCCGATCGACTCTGGGCCCGCGAACTGGACTACATCAAAGTGAAGGGCAAGAACAAGCCCGTCTCGGTGTACGAAATCATCGCCATCAAAGAAGGGCCCCTGGCTCGCGAAGTGCCCCAAGCCAAGCTGGATATCCTGGATCACTACGGCCGCGGCCGGCGGCTCTATCTCGATCGGCAGTTTGCCCGGGCCATGGCCGAATTCGGCATGGTGTTGGAAATTAACAAGGACGAGAAAGCCGCCCAACTGCAACTCCAACGCTGTCAGCATTACTTGACCAATCCCCCCGAGGCCGAGTGGGATGGTGCATTCACCATGACCAGCAAGTAAATCCGGAAACGCTCGCGCAGTCTCGCAAAATATCGCGTAATCTGGCGCAATCTGGCGCAACCCGTTCCTAAACCCCACTGACCTCTCCGATTGGCTGGTTAATGGGGTTTACGAGCGTTAACGGGCGATCGCTTCAGCTTTGGAAAACCGTTGATCCCCCTGTGATTCTTCCCGATCAGTAGGCTACCTTAATGGACGCAATGGATAGGGTTGCGGCTACCATCACGGGGCCCAGCAATCCCTTGAATTGCAATCCACTTCTTCTTCAGACGTTCTATGGCGAAAAATCGCTTTTTTTGGCACTCCTCCTTGGCAGGGCTAGCTGTGGCCCTCGTGGGTTCGGCCCTGGGCGCACAACCCGCTGCTGCTGAATATCAGTCAGTGACCTTCACTCTGACGAATTCCACCAGTCGGGTGCTCGAAGAATTCTATGCATCTCCCCCCAGCACCAACGATTGGGAATCAGACATTCTGGGAACTGATGTGCTCAATCCGGGCGAGTCCATTGAGATCACGATCGATGACGGCCGCGAGGATTGTCTCTACGATTTCAAAGGCGTGCTCGGCCCCGGGAATGGTGTGGGTCGGGGAGCTTTGATTCAATCCAGCGTCTCTGTCTGTGATGGCGGCACTTACGAATATTCCGAATAGTCACGACTCGATCGAGCGATTCTAGCGGCTGTTTGCTGTTGGCCTTGGGATGATGGTTACCGCCATGGTTGTCCCAAGGCTCAATATTTTTAGGGCGATCGGTTGGCTATTGCGCTGGGCTGAGGGTTGGCTAGATTAGTGAGTGGGATTGCTGAAGAAACCGGATGACTCCGCCACTGCCCATTGATTTTCAACCCTATTTGGCTGCCATCCTGACCAGCGATGACTATCAGGACTGGCAAGCCTGCTACACGCCAACGACGGTGGAGGATCGGCGGCTAGTAGTGAAACCGCAGCCGGGACGATCGCCCGTGGGTCGGTTTCCCTCGCGGTTGAAGTTGCGGGCGGAAACGATCAAACCTGAGCCAGAAGCGGGCGATCCTAGCCAACCAAAGGACGAAGAGCGGGAAAAAGTTGAGCAGTGGGACGTGTTGGCGGGGTTGCGCCACTATGCGGCCGATCATGTGGTTTTGATTGGCAAGCCGGGATCGGGCAAGTCCACGTCGCTGGAACGGTTGCTGTGGGAAGAAGCGGAACGGGCGCAACAAGACTCGAGTGCTCGGATTCCGGTGCTGGTGAAGTTGCGGCGCTGCACCGATAGTTTGGAAGCCCTGATTCGCGATTTTTTGCAACAGCATCGGGTGGCCTTGGATCTTGCCCAGGTGGAGGATTGCCTGCGCCAAGGCCGGTTCCTGTTGTTGTTGGATGGGCTGAACGAGTTGCCGGAAACCTTCAGACCAGCGGCGGCGAATTTTCGCGATCGCTATCGGGCAACCACGCCTATGATTGTTTCCACGCGAGATCTGGCGGTGGGTAGTGTTTTGGGGATTCAGAAAACCCTGAAAATGTTGCCCCTGACGGAACCGCAAATGCGGGAGTTTGTGCGGGGCTATTTGGGGACTGAGGGCGATCGCTTGTTTCAGCAGCTTCAGGGCGATCGGTTGCGGAAATTTGCGGAAACGCCGCTGTTGTTGTGGATGCTTTGTCGGGTCTTTGCCGAAAGTGGACAAGTTCCCAGCAACTTGGGGTTGGCGTTTCGGGAGTTTGCCCAACTCCATGACCAAGATTTGCAAGCGGATGTGCCGACGGATTCGCGGGATCAGTGGCCCAAGTTGTTGCGGCATTTGGCCTTTGAAATGATGCAGGGCAAAACGCCCACGGAATTGCGGTTATCGATTTCCCAAGAAGCGGCTGAAGATTGCTTAACCACCTATTTGCAGAAGGCGGGTTGGGCTGATCCGCGTGGTTGTGCGGTGCGCTGGCTGCAAGATTTGGTGAAATATCACCTAATTCAGCCGGTAATTCAGCCTAATTTTGAGCAGCATTTGGAGTTTCGCCACCAACTGATTCAGGAATATTATGCGGCGGAATATTTGTTGCGTTGCTTGCCGCAATTAGACAATGAAGTACTGAAGCAGGATTATTTGAACTATTTGAAATGGACTGAGCCAGTGGCGTTGATGTTGGCGCTGGTGGAGGAGGAAGCGCAGGCTTTGCGGGTGGTGCGGCTGGCGATGGATGAGGTGGATTTGATGTTGGGGGCGCGGTTAGCAGGGGAGGTCAAGCCAGAGTTTCAAGCCACAGCGGTTAGTTGGATTGATCAGAAAGAATTGCCTATGCTACTCAAATGGGAATGCCTAGTGGCCAGTAAATCGGAAGCAGCAATGATGGTATTTCTACCTTTGCTTGTTGATCCGAGATGCGATGCACGTTTACGTTGGCTTTCAGTTTATCAACTGGGAAGACTTGGCAATGAGAAATGTATAGTTCATATAGTATCTGCTCTCAAAGACTCAAGTTCAAAAATTCGTGAAATGGCGGCCTTTTCATTAGGAAATATCAGAGGTCAAGAAGCTGTAGAAGAACTACTTAAGGCTCTAACTGGCTCAGATGATGAAGTACGCGATACGGTGATAAGGTCACTGGGAAAAGTTGGCGGCAAAGCAGCTTCAGAAGGATTGTGTAGATACCTTGAAAATCTGTTCCTTCTTGGTCAGAAGGTAGATGATGAAATCTACTCTATTATCATGGAGTCCTTGGGAGAAATTGGAGATGAAAATTCTTTGAATTATCTGAAAACTGCTCTTCACAATCCGATCGCTGAAATACGTAAATGCGCAGCTTGGAATTTGGGAAAATTTAGGCACAAAGAAGCTGTCGAAGACTTGTTAATTACTTTGCAAGATACAGACAACAATGTACGCAGTATGGTGATATGTGCGTTGGGAAATATTGGCTCTGAGCAATGCCTAAGCTATCTACAGAATGCTCTTCAAGATCCAAGTGAAAATGTTCGTAGCAGTGCAGCAGAGGTGCTGGGTAATTTTGGGTCAAAACAATCTATCAATAGCTTATTGTTAGCTTTTAATGAATTGGTGAAAAATTACATAACTTCTGTAAACAAAAATGAATTATGGTCGATAGTAGAAGCGCTAAGTAAACTTGGCGGACAGGGAACTATGACGGCGTTAGTTAATGCTCTTGAACACTCAAATAATCAGATACGAGAGAGTGTAGCTTTTAGTCTCTATAGATTTGATCATCCACATGTTATCGACAGCTTGCTTAAGGCACTTGGCGACAGGGATTACTCTGTCCGTAATAAAGCGAAGCTATCGTTGATAAAAATTGGTGGAAGCGATACTGTCGATAGAACAATCTCTATCTTGGAAAATTCCAATGGTAATATTCGAGAGAGCGCAATATATATTTTGAGTTCTATTGGAGGCGATAAAGTCCTAGAAGCTTTATCAAAAAAAATCAATGACCCTGATATCGATGTGCGCTGCGCTATCATAGCTGCATTAGGAAGAGTTGGTCAAAGAAGCTCTTACAATGACTTGGCACAAGGTCTTGAAGACTCAGATGTAAGAGTGCGAAATTCATCGACATTAGCACTGGCAAAAATTGGATGCGAAAAATCCATAGAGAAGCTGGTTGCTGATATCGACAACCCAAATTTCTATGAAATTATTCCTGTCTTAGAGATATTAGAGATGGCCAAAGGAGAAAAAGCAATTCAAGGCCTGATTCGATTGTTTGATGGCTCAGACGATGATTCTGTGCGTCACGCAATTTTGAAAACCGTAGAAAAGATCGGTGGTGATGTGTCTGCTCAATGGTTATTAAAAAATCTCAATCACCCCAGTGAGAATGTTCGCAGTAAGGCGGCAAAATCGATAGGAATAATTGGTGAATCACATCTCTTGAGCAACTTGTGGAGCTTATACCGTCAAACATCAGATCTTGAGCTATTAGAAAATTCAATTCTCCCAATACAAAGTCGCTGCCAGTTTTATAACGATGAACTTTGGCAGGCAGCCAGATCTACTCCAGCTCAGTCAAAAGAACACGGAGGTGGTAATACATATATCATTACTGGTAGTTCAACAATTATTGAAGGAAATATGAATGTTTATGGTGATCATGTAGAAACAAAAACTGCCTTTGAATATTTTTTCACTGGTGAAACGACAAAGCAAAAGATCGCTAAAATAAAGTTACTCATTAAAAAGCTCATGAGAAAAAATGACTGAAAAACCTGAATATAACGCCAAATATGTCATTAATGGCAATCCGACTATTGTTGAAGGAGATATGACGGTTTGTGGCGATCAAGTTGGCACTAAAAATACCTTTGGTCAAGAAACTGCTGATCTCCAACAATTCATTGCCAGCCTCGAAGCTGCCAATCCCAACCTAAAAACTGAACAAGAAGCCGATCAAATCGTCACCACTGCCCTCGACCAAGTACAAACCCAAGAACCCACCCGCTGGCAAAAAATCCGCTCCCAAATGGGCATCCTCGAAAAACAAATCCTCAACCCAGAGCGCCACTTCCAAGCAGCCAAGGCTACCGGAATTGAAGTTGCAAAACACTATGCGGAAAACAGCCTAATTGTGAAAGCCGTCATCACCTACATCGACAAACTCAGCGAACCCCCCGACCAAGGAGCCTAGAGACCATTTCCCTCCAACTGATAACGGCCGATCAAATCAATGCCATCAAAACGGGGAAAAACGATGGCCCAAATAAAAGTGTTTTACGAACCTGAAACGGAACTGCTCACTATCTTTTGGCAAGCACCCCGCCTGAATCAAATCGCCACCAACCTCGGCGACGACATTATAAATCCAGTTAAATGGCTTCTTGGATTGCTTCACTGGCAAGGGGCAACTCCTCCACAGAAGGCAGCCGCTCGATCGTGAATTCGGGCTTGCGAGATCCGGCCAAACTTTGCAGGAGCTTCGGCTTGGGATCATGGAGTAAATAGATGAGCCGATCGCCCGCTAACCATGGGTCGTGGGCAGAAACCACCATCAGCCGATCGTCCCGAGCAATTAGCAAGGGAATTAATTCTCCGGTGCGAATCAGGGCCGTGAGATGGGCATGTTGCAAGTCTAAATTGGTCGATCGCATGATCGTTTCTCCGAGTTTGACCGCTCGATCGCTCACCAATTGATTCCATTCCTTGAGGCTGCGTTGGGTGGCAAAGGCGGGTTGCACCTTGCTGCTGCGTTTGGCTTGGCCGTTGCCGTTGCTGTTCTCTTCGGTGGGAACGGCGGCCAAGACCCGAGGCGGGGCAAATTCTTCGGCGGCGCGTTGGGCCAAAACCGCATTCACTTCCCCATTGCTGGTGGCCGCGAGGAATGTTCCCACGGACTCCAAACCGGCCGCTTCCAAAACGGCCGTGTCGAGGGCGCTGCTGGAAAACACGCGAAATCCGGCGTTTTCGGCTTGCTTGCAGGCTTCCGGGTCGGTTTCCACGATCGCCACCGCTTCTCCGCGATCGGCAAACAGCCGCGCTACTAGCAATCCAACAGGCGTGGCCCCGGCGATCGCGATGCCGCGCCGTTCCGTGGAGGTTAACCGCAACCAATCGGCTACCCAGCCCGCCGTCAGGCCTTGGGCGGTGACCGTGGTGGCGATCGTCAAAAACACCAAGGCTTTGATGGACTCGCCGCCGGTAATGCCCCCTTGGGTCAACAAAATCGAGAACAGGGAGGCCACGGACGCGGAAACAATTCCCTTGGGAGCCACCCAACCGGCAAATAGTTTTTGTCGCCAATTAAAGTCGCTACCGGCGGTGCAAAGCCACACGTTCAGCGGGCGCACCACCAACATCAACACCAGAACGGCGGCCAAGCCACCCCAACCAAGGGTGAAAACGCTGGCCAGGGAGAGATCTGCGGCCAGCAGTACGAACAGGACGGAGATGGCCAGCAGGGTCAGTTGCCCTTTGAATCGGCGCAGGGTGCGGGCTTCGGGCAGCTCAGCGGCCCGGAGAACAATGCCTGCAATAACCACTGCCATCAGGCCGGATTCGCTGGCGGTTTGTTGCGACAGGCTATACAGGCCCCAGGCTCCGGCCAAAACGGTTAAATTCCGAAGGTCATCGGAAAGGAAGGGGGCCCGCCGCAGGAAGGCGGCGATCGCCCAGCCGCCCAACCCACCGATCAAACTGCCGGATCCCAAGCGCCATAACATGCTGGCCAGGATGGCGCTGGGGTCGCCCCCGCCGTCGATGATGATGTTCAGAACAACAACGGCCAGGATCGCCCCGATCGGGTCAATTAATACGCCTTCGCTTTCGAGAAGGGCTGAAACCTGCCGATCAACTTGAATATTTTTCAGCAGGGGGCCGATGACCGTGGGCCCGGTCACCACCACCAGGGAGGAGTAGAGCAGGGCAATCGGCCAAGGGAACTCCGCTAACCAGTGGGCCGCCATGCCGCCGCCCGCAAAGGAAACCAACGTCCCGATCGTCACCAGATTGCGCAGGCTGCCGGAGACTTTGCCCACATCGCGCAACTCCAGGCCCAGACCCCCTTCAAACAAAATGAGGGCCACTGCCAAGGAAACGATCGCCTCCAGGGCTGGCCCCAACTGTTGCGGGTCGATCGCCCCGAGGCCGCTGCGCCCCAGGCTAATTCCAAACACCAGCAGGCAAACGATGCCGGGCAGTCGCAACCAGGCCGCCACAATTTGGGCCCCGATGCCCACCAAAACGGCCAGGATGAGGGTTTGGGCAATCTCAGCCACAGTTGCCTCCCGCGCGATCGCCCCGAGGATGGGGATCGCGGCTGTCTTGGGTCACAATTCCCTGACGTTTGCCGAGGATGCCATATCCCGCGAGCTGCCCCGCGAGGTGCCCCGCGAACCGGTAATGCTGTGAATTGAAGGGCAACAGCAACAGCGCCATCGGGCGCAAGAACTCAGTAAAAAACCTCGCCTGCTCTCCCCCTCATGCTTGTGTTGAGGGTGTTTTGGACAAAACTAGGGAGCTGGATTGGGAGCAATCGAGAGCCTCCCAAGGCGGGGACGGCCAAAACCGCTTGTGGGCCAGTATATCGCAGGGGCCCCCGGGGCCCCTGAAGGTGATCTTTATCGGCCAATGCCCACGTAGTGGAAACCTGCGGCCTCCAAAGCCGCCCGATCGAGGAAGTTTCGACCATCAACCACCGTGGGATTGTGCATGGCTTTGGCCATCTTGGCGTAATCTAGGGTGCGGAATTGTTCCCATTCCGTGACAATCACCAGCGCATCGCAACCATCCGCCAGCAGTTCGGGATCGGTTTCCACATAGACGTTGGAGAGGCCGTGGCGCATTCCGGTTTGGGAAACGATCGGGTCGTAGGCCTTCACCTTCGCGCCCAGGCGGCTAAGTTGTTCAATCAAAATCAGGGACGGTGCATCGCGCATGTCGTCCGTGTCGGGCTTGAAGGTGAGGCCCAACAGGCCGATCGTCTTGCCCTTCAGGATCTTGAGGGTCTGTTGCAACTTCTCGATCGCGATCGCCCGTTGCCGTTGGTTCACGTTCACCGCCGCCTTCAGCAGTTCCGCATCGTAACCATAGTCACTGGCCGTATGCACCAGGGCGGACACATCCTTCGGGAAACAGGAACCACCCCAGCCAATCCCCGCATTCAAGAACTTGGGGCCAATCCGCGAATCTAAGCCAATGCCCTTGGCCACTTGGGTCACATCGGCCCCCACCCGATCGCAGATATTAGCCACTTCGTTGATGAAGCTAATCTTGGTGGCCAAGAATGCATTGGCTGCATATTTCACCATTTCCGCCGAGGCCAAATCCGTTGTGACGATCGGCACCGGAGGCAGAGCTTGGTTTTCTGCGAAGTCGCGCCGGACGATCGGGTCATACAACTCGCTCATCATCCCCAGGGCCTTGGGGTCATTGCTGCCCAGCACGATCCGATCGGGGTTGAAGGTGTCGTAAATGGCCGAACCTTCCCGCAAAAATTCTGGATTGCTGACCACCGCAAAGGCCGGCTCCGGTTGGCCCGGCGAATTTTCCTTAAAGGAATCGAGCACGATGGTGCGCACCCAGTCCCCCGAGCCGATCGGCACCGTGGACTTATTCACAATTACCTTATAGTTGCTGCCACTCTTCAGGCTAGTGCCAATGCCCCGGGCCACCGCTTCCACATAGCGCGTGTCACTTTCCCCCGTGGGGAGGGGCGGCGTGCCCACGGCAATGAAGAGGATGTCGCTTTGATCAACCCCGGAAGCCAGGTCGCTGGTGAACTCGATCGTCCCCTCCGTCATGGCCGCCTGCATCAGTTCCGACAGACCCGGCTCATAAATCGGGGATTGCCCCGACTTCATCAGCTTCACCTTTTCCTCGTTGTTGTCTACGCAGGTGACATGGTGGCCCGTGCGCGCCAAGCAAACTCCGGTTACCAAGCCCACGTAGCCCGTTCCAATTACACAAACACGCATAAATTCACCTTCTGTACAAGTGGAGTCCTTACAAGTTGGGGCGATCGGCAACCATTCAGCTCTATTGGGGCCAAAGGGTGCAGACAAACTGAGATCCGTATTCCCTAGAGCCTGGCATCAGTCCGGTTGATTGCGACCGCCCGGATGGTTTCTGGCCCGGATGGTTCCTGGATGGTTTTGAGACGCTGCCTGTTCCAACTTGCCCCTTAGGCTTCAGCGGTAATCCGTTGGCGGAAGTCCTCGATCGTCTTTTGCAATCCTTCTTCGAGGGGCACGGTTGGCTCCCAACCCAGCCACAGCTTGGCGCGGGTAATGTCGGGACGGCGGCGGCGCGGATCGTCCTGGGGCAGGGGTTTATAGTCAATTTCCACGCCGGAACCCACCTGGGCTTGGACGGCTTTGGCCAGCTCCAAAATGGTGTATTCCCCGGGGTTGCCGAGGTTAACGGGGCCAGTGTGGTCGGGATTGTTCATCATCCGAATCAACCCATCCACCAAATCCGACACGTAACAGAAACTGCGGGTTTGGGAGCCGTCTCCATAAATGGTCAGGGGCTGGCCACGCAGGGCTTGCACAATGAAGTTGCTGACCACGCGCCCATCGTTTTCCAACATCCGAGTTCCGTAGGTGTTGAAAATACGCACCACGCGGATGTCTACGCCGTTTTGGCGGTGATAGTCAAAGGTGAGGGTTTCGGCAATCCGTTTGCCTTCGTCGTAGCAACTGCGGATCCCGATCGGGTTGACGTTGCCCCGATAGTCTTCGCTTTGGGGATGGACTTCTGGATCGCCGTAGACTTCGGAGGTGGAGGCCAGCAGGAACCGGGCTTTGACCCGTTTGGCCAAGCCCAGCATGTTCATGGTCCCGATCGCGTTGGTTTTAACGGTTTTGACGGGATTGTATTGGTAGTGCACCGGAGAGGCAGGACAGGCCAGGTGATAAACCTGATCCACTTCCAGCCGAATAGCTTCGGTAATATCGTGGCGGACGAGTTCAAAGTTCGGGTGGCCCAGCCAATGAACGATGTTGCGCTTGTGGCCGGTGTAGAAATTGTCGAGGCAAATGACCTCATGACCGGCGTTCATTAGCCGATCGATCAAGTGCGAACCGATGAAGCCCGCGCCTCCGGTGACGAGGATTCTCATGGCAACGTTGCGCTAGGGGGTTTGAAATCCCCAATAACCTAGCACCTGGGATGAGGCGTTGGGTGTGTGGTGATGGATTTTCAAGGAATCGGGCGCGATCGAGGTGCGATCAAGGCGCGATCGGGTTGGTGGGCGCTGATCCCTGTGGCAAATCTTTAGCTGGCTGATGAACTCGAGTCCTTCCTAGTCTTCAAACCAAGCACTACGCCAGGCGGATTCGGCGGAGGCGATCGCCTGGCGATGTTGCACCTTCTCGTAGCGGGTGCGGAGTTGATCAAGCTGCTCCAGCACCTGTTGAATCGCGGCCCGCTGGGGCTTCAGGTCGGGGTTGCTAAAGTGAATTTCCGAGAGGCGCAAATGCACGGCCACCAGGCGGGTGGCTCCGTCGTTGTCGTTGTCGGAATCGTCATCGCCTTCGCCTTGCATGATCAGCTCAATCAGGTTAGGCGAGTTGCCGGTGAAGTCGTCGAAGTCTCCCTTTGCGGCAATGTCCAGCATGGCAGGCGGGAGTTTGCGGGGCAAAATGCCGGCCGAGCGCAATAGTTCGTTGGCCTGATGGGATTGGGCCCGAAGGGTGTTGTTGGTGAGCTTTTCGCGCGATCGATGCCATTGCAGCACGCGGCTGGGGTGGGTTGCCAGCGTTGCCAACACCTCGGGCATTCCAGCATCCAGGTCGATCGCTGGGGGCCGGGGTTCGGGATCTGACTCCGGTTCTGAGTCGGCTGCTTCCTCTGGGTCGGCTGCTAGATCGTCGTCATCGCGCCCTGAGGATGAGTTTGCGTTGGATGAGTTCGCGTTTCGGGGGCGATCGCTCGTTTCGTCGTCAGCATCTTCAGGATCTTCAGCGTCGTCCGCATCATCCCCCTCCAGCTCGATCGACTCAATATTGACCAACGAGTTAAAGGCCGCCGCCAGAGCCGCCGCCATTTCAGCGGTGCTGGGGCCCTCGTTGTCTTCGTTGTCTGCCCCGTTGGCCGAACGGCGACCGCTGGATTTGGGTCGATCGATCGCCTCCACCTTCACAATCCGCTGTTTTCGCTCGGGCTTGGGAATGGGTAAGGCCAGGTTTTGTGCCAACTGTTCAGACAGGTCGCGGGCCAACTGTCGCAGGGCCTGCTGTAGGTTTTGGCGCTCCATGAAAGGCAGGGCCAAAAACCGCTCAGGATACTTATGGGTACAGATGCGGTAGCTGGCCAAAATCAACTGCTGACCAGCGGCGGCTCCCAAGGTGCGCAGATAGCTCAAATCCGCCTCGTATAAGGACTCCGCTAGCGATCGAGACCGATCGCTCAGCTCCGCCAATTCTTGCTCCAGTCGATGAATCGGGTCGGTCACGGGTGGTTTCGCCTCTTCTCTCTGCACCAGTTCAAATTCGTGCAAATTCTTACGCACAAATTCTTACGCACAAATTCTTACGCACAAATTTTTATGCAAATCCCACTGCGCAAATTTCACCGCGCAAATTCAGGCTACATAAACTCAATCTGCGGCAATTTGCTGCAATTTGCACAAGCTCAAACAAATCCAATCTTTCAAATTAGGCTGAACAGTAAACCAGGCTGAACAGTAAACCAGGCTGAACCAGACCAAAATTAGGAACGATCGCCCCAACAGCACCAAAGGCACAGCCACAGATCGTTCGGACGGTTGCGCGATCGATCGGGCCATGCCTTCGGGTTTAATTCAGCCGTTGGGGCGACAAGCCGGACAAAACCGCCTTCCCCACAAATCGGATGGGCCATCCAGCCCCAGCCGTCCTATTTGTTGCCGGTTTGGGCGGCCACTTCCTCAGCGAAGTTGCTTTCTCGCTTCTCGATGCCTTCACCCAACACAAAGCGCTGGAAACGACGAACTTGGATGTTTTCCCCAATCTTCGCGATCGATTCCTTGATCAGTTCTTCCACGGTCTTGCTTTGGTCGCGGATGAACGGCTGAGGCAGCAAGCACAGCTCTTCCAGACGCTTCTTAATCCGACCATCAACAATCTTTTCTTTCAGTTGCTCGGGCTTGCCGGCCAGGTCTTCGCGACCCATTTCGATCGCCTTTTCGCGGGCCACCACTGCCTCAGAAATTTCCGAAGTCGAAATGAACTCCACATTCGGGCAAGCGGCAATTTGCATGGCAATGTTGCGCACTAGCTCCCGGAATTCATCGCGCTTAGCCACAAAGTCCGTTTCGCAGTTCACTTCCACCAGCACGCCGATCCGACCGCCGGTGTGGATGTATGCATCAACCAGCCCTTCAGCGGCAACGCGGCCCGCTTTCTTGCCAGCGGAGGCGATGCCCTTTTGGCGCAGCCATTCGGTGGCCTTTTCGATGTCGCCGTTGTTTTCTGCCAGGGCTTTTTTGCAGTCCATCATGCCCGCGCCGGTACGTTCGCGCAGGTCTTTAACCAGCTTTGCCGAAATCTCTGCCATGGGGCCCTCGTTACCTAAGCGTTTGCAAGCGTTGTCGTGAACTGTGCAGCAGTTATTTGCCGTTGATTGTAAAACCTGACGAGTCAGGACGGGGTTAAGCTTGCCCTAACCCGGCTCGCCCGATCGACATCAACTTAATGAACTGAGCTGAAAATGTGCTGAGCTGAACCGAGACGAATGAACCGAAGAAGCGACGGAAATTAGGACAGTTAATTGAGCCAAAGCTTGGTGAGCCAAGGCCTGGTGAGCCAAGGCCTGGTGAGCCAAAATCTGGCGGTGTTTGATCCGGCTCGATCGACCAGCGCCGACCCTTGCGACCTGGCCGATCGATCCAGACAGTGGCTCAAGCAGTGATTTCAACGCCTGACTTCTTCGGATCTCGCAGCGGAAGAATCAGAATTTTGCCGATCCGAGGACAAGTCTTGAAGACAGACCTTAGGCTTCGGTGCTTTCTTCTTCTTCGTACTCTTCTGCGTCGTAGTCGTACTCTTCGTCGAAGGCTTCGTCTTCGCTATCCAATTGACCGTGGCGACCTTCATAGATCGCGTCGGCCAGCTTGCCGATGATCAGCTTGATCGATCGAATTGCGTCGTCGTTGGCGGGAATGGGCACATCTACCGTATCGGGATCGCAGTTGGTGTCCAGCAGCGCCACGATCGGGATCCCCAGCTTCACGCACTCTTGCACCGCGTTGTATTCCCGACGTTGGTCAACCATGACCACGATGTCGGGCAGCTTGCGCATGTGCTTAATGCCGTTCAGGTACTTTTGCAGCTTGGCCATTTCGCGGCGCAGCACCGAAGCTTCCTTCTTGGGCAGCAGGTCAAGACCGCCGGTTTCTTCGCGGCGCTCCAGTTCCTTCAGCCGATCGGCCCGGCTCTTGATCGTGGTCCAGTTGGTGAGCATCCCGCCCAACCAACGCTGGTTCACATAGAAACTGCCGCAACGGCTAGCCTCTTGGGCCACGATGCCAGCAGCTTGGCGCTTAGTGCCCACAAACAGCACGCGCTTGCCTTGCTCGGAGGCTTCGCGCAGAAATTGATAGGCATATTCCATGCACTGGGCGGTTTGCACCAGGTCAATGATATGCACGCCGTTGCGAGCCGCGAAGATGTAGGGCGACATCTTGGGGTTCCAGCGGCTAGCCTGGTGTCCAAAGTGAACACCAGCATCGAGCATTTGGGTAAGGGATACGACTGCCATGGTTGGCGATTTCTCCTGATATTCGGGTTTATCCTCCATCCAGCGAGCGATTTTGCAGAAGGCGAAAGGCTGACTAGCTCAGGGTTTGCGACCTTGGCTTCGGCTCTTTGGCAACCGACAAAACACCCGAAACGCTGGATGTGCGTTTTAGAGAGCTTGACTAGGGTATCACGGGGGGTGCGATCGCGATATTCTTTTGCAAGCGTCCGCTGAGGCGCAAGGCCGATTCCCTAAGGATGCCCCCATGATCTCTTCTCCGGCTCGATCGATTCCTGGGTCTGAGTTGCCCTTGGATGATCGCCCCGACATCTCGATCGTTGTGCCCATCCACAATGAAATTGAAAGCCTGCCCCATCTGCTGGATGCCATTACGGCGGCGATGGAACCAACGGGCGATCGCTACGAGATTGTTTGTGTGGATGATGGATCGCGGGACGGCTCCGGCGATTGGCTGAAGCAGGCGGCGATCGAGCGCCCCAACCTGCGATCGGTGATTTTGCGACGTAATTATGGTCAAACGGCGGCCATGGCTGCGGGGTTCGATCGCTCCCTGGGCCACACGATCGTGACCCTGGATGCGGATTTGCAAAACGACCCCCAAGACATCCCGGCCCTGCTGGAGAAGCTCAACGAGGGCTATGACCTGGTGACCGGTTGGCGGGTCAAGCGCCAAGATGCGGCCATGACCCGACTGTTGCCCTCGCGGATTGCCAACGCCATCATCCGCCGGGTCACGGGTGTGCGTGTGCGGGACTATGGCTGCTCGCTCAAGGCCTACCGCGCTGAATTGCTGGCCGATATGAACCTTTACGGCGAATTACACCGATTTTTGCCCGCCTTGGCCTTCATGGAAGGGGCCAGAATCACAGAAATTCCCGTGCGTCACCATGCCCGCCAGTTTGGCCAAAGTAAATATGGCCTGGGCCGCACGATCCGGGTCGTGATGGATCTGCTGACCATTTGGTTCATGAAAAAATTTCTGACCCGGCCGATGCATGTGTTTGGCCCCCTAGGGTTGGGGCTAATTGCGATCGGGGGAGTCCTGTTCATCTATTTGATTGCGATCAAAGTCTTTTTGGCCCAGGCCATTGGTGATCGCCCCCTGTTGACCATTGCCACCGTCTTGTTGCTGGCGGGCTTTCAATTCTTCTGCTTTGGTCTGTTGTCGGAGTTGACCATGCGCACCTACCACGAATCCCAGGGCCGGCCGATTTATCGAATTCGGGAAGAAGTGGGCTAGTCAACGGTTAATCAAGTTGATCAGCAGCAGCTAATCCGCAGTCATGGTTTGAGTAATGGCTTTGCGGCGGTTGAGCGACACCGGATTCGCAGGCTGATCGGTTTGCGGGGAAGCTGTGAAAAGACGTTGATAAAGACGTTGACATCAAAAGACTTTGCCAAGGGGCGATCGCGGCCTGGGGCCAAGCGGCGCTTCATTGCATTTTTGTCACATTCGCTACAATGATCAGTCCTATCGCCAGCGTGTAAGCACCTGAAGTTGCCGTGTTATCGCTGTTTCGATCGCTGCCGGCCCACAGTCGGCGGAATTTGTTGTTTTTAGCGGGGGCGGCCTTCCTGTTTTGGTGCAGCATGGCCTCGCAACTGCCGGTGCTGTCCTTATATGTGCGTCAAACGGGCGGCAACGATAGCCAAGTGGGGCTTGTGATGGGAGCCTTCGCGATCGGGCTGCTGTTGTCGCGCCCGCAGTTGGGCCAGTTGGCCGATCTCCAAGGCCGGCGGCGGGTGTTGCTGCTGGGAACCGTGGTGGCGGCGATCGCCCCGATCGGCTATGGCTTGGTCACCTCCGTTCCCCTCCTGATGTTGGTGCGCATTTTTCATGGCCTGAGCATTGCCGCCTTCACCACCGGCTACAGCGCTTTGGTGGTGGACTTGTCTCCCCCGGAGCGAAAGGGGGAGCTAATTGGCTACATGACCCTAACTCAGCCGGTGGGCGTGGCGATCGGCCCGGCCCTGGGCAGCTATTTGCAAACGGCCTATGGCTTTTGGCCCACCTTCATTGTGGCCGCCAGCTTTGGGACGGCCGCCACGATCGGGATGAGCTTTATTCAAGAAACAGCTCCCCCGGCGGAGGATCCTGCCGCCAGCTCATCCGACAGTTCAGAGCGTTTTTGGGCCAAGCTGGCCACGCCCGCTCTGCGGACTCCAGCCCTGGTGATGCTGACGATCGGGCTGGTGTTTGGTACGCTCAGCACCTTTGTGCCGCTCCTGATTGTGGAGAGCCGCGTGGCCCTGATTCCCGGCCTGTTCTACACTGCCGCCGCCGTGGCCAGCTTCAGCGCCCGATTTTTAGCGGGCAAACAGTCCGATCGCCTGGGCCGCGGTGCGTTCATCACCCTCAGCTTGGTTTGTTATGTGGTGTCCATGGGCTTGTTAGCCCAGGCGGAATCCGTGGCGGGATTCATCGTGGCCGCCTTGCTCGAAGGGCTGGGGGCTGGGTTGCTGATTCCCTCGATTGTGGCCCTGGTGTCCGATCGGGTTCCTGCCCACGAGCGCGGCCGCAGTTTTTCCCTGGTGTTGCTGGGGTTTGATTTGGGCATTGCGATCGCCGGGCCCGGTTTGGGGGCCGTGTCCGATGCCTTGGGCTATCGGGTGTTGTTCGCGATCGCCTCTGGGTTGGCTTTGGTGGCGTTGATGATGTTTATCACCCTGTCGAGCAAGTCCGTGGGTCGATCGATCCGGTTCGCCTTTGGGCGATCGCCGGATGTCTATGCCCTCAGCCCTTCGGAATCCCACTAGATTCCAATTGCCGTGATCTAACCCCTGGATTCCTGGCCTAACCCGGCCTCTGAATCAACCCTCACCCCATCAGCACCCAGCCCAGAACTCAATCCGACGAGGACTCTGGGCGGGTGCTGAGCACCGAAGGCGAAGCCGCGATCGGTGGAGTGGAAGAAGTGGCGGAACCGTTTTGGGGCGATCGATGGGCGATCGCCGTGGAGCGCCGTTCCGGGCCCCGGCTGGGGTAGCTCGATTGGCGGGTGGGAATCTCGATCGTGAAAGTGCTGCCTAATCCCTCCTGGGACTCGCACAGCAAGCGGCCATGATGTCGCTCCGTCACCACCTGATAGCTAATGGATAATCCCAGCCCCGTTCCCCGGCCGACTGCTTTTGTGGTGAAAAACGGGTCAAATAGTTGCGCTCGGATGGATTCGGGTATCCCCGCTCCATTGTCCGAAATGGAAATTTGTACCCAATGGTTATCCAAAATTGGGCGAGTGGAAATCACAATTTGCGGCTGAAAATTCCTTCCCTCAACCTGATAGCGATCTTCTAACGCATCCAAAGAATTGGCCAAGATATTAATAAACACCTGATTGAGTTGGCCCGGGTGGCATTCCACCAAATTCAGATGCCCATAGTTGCGAATCACCTGCGTGGGGGGATGTTTATCGCTGCCCCGCAATCGATGATTCAAAATGGTCAGAGTACTTTCCAAATCATCGTGCAGATTCACTTCCTTCAGTTCTGACTCATCCATTCGCGAGAAAGTACGCAGGGATTTAATAATGGCTTTAATCCGATCGGCTCCCATTTTCATGGAAGTAAATAGTTTAGGTAAGTCCTGACTGAGATATTCAAAATCAATGTCTTCTAGATGCTCAGCGATCGGCTGAATTGCTTCAAAGTCAAAATATTCCCGACAAAGCAAAATCAAATCGAGCAAATCAATGGCATATCGTTTGGCATGATCCAAATTGCCATAGATAAAGTTCACGGGGTTATTGATTTCATGGGCCACACCCGCCACCAATTGGCCCAAGCTCGACATCTTCTCCTGTTGGATCAGTTGAGCCTGCGTGTGGCGCAATTCGCTAATGGTTTCTTCTAGATCTTTGGCCTGTTGCCGCAACCGCATTTCCGATTCCCGCAAGGCCACTTCCACCGCTTCCCGATCGCTCGCATCCCGCGCAATAACCCCTAAACAGAGGGGATCATTCGTTTGGGGATGGCGAATGACGAAAATGGTGTAATCAACGGGAATATAACTTTGGGCTTGCAAATTCCACAGCCGAAAAGCCCCGCTCCAAGTGCCATCCCGGAGGGCGATCGGGTGAATGAGTCCAGCCGCGATCGGGCGATCTTCCACCGCGAAAAAGTCCATGAGCTGGTGATTTTGAGCTGCCAATAAATTAGGTAACCCCACCAGGGCCAAGCCCGCCCCGTTCATATATAAAACTTCGCCATCCAGGCTGGTGATGCCAATGAGATTCGGGCTGTTTTCCACCAGCGCAGCCAGTTGACGGCGCTCTTGATCCGCCTGCCGCTTCAGGGTCACATCCGAAAACAAACTGACACAACCCATGTAGGAACCATCTGCATCATGGATGGGGCTGACTCGCAAAAAAATCGTCAGCATTTGCCCACGGGTGCTTTTCATGGTCACCTCGCCCACCCAAGAGCGATCCGATCGCGCCAAGTCATAGATCGCCTGCCAAGTTTGCGGTTGGGCGTAAAGACTCGCCATGCCCCCCGCCGCCACCAGCGTCGATAGCTCATCCACCTGGAACAACCGCGCAAAAGCCCCGTTGTGATAAATCGGTTGCCCCTCCGTATCAACCAACGCCACCGCCTCGCTGGTGCTATCCAGGGCGTAGCGATAGCGCATCCGATCCTTGTGTACGGTTTTGCGCGATCGCTTGAGGCGAGATTCTGCTTGCTTGAAGGAATTCACCTCCATCAAAGTGCCATGCCACAAAATCGAACCATCCGCCAATAGCTCCGGTTCTGAGGTGGCATAAACCCAACATTCTTGATGTTGATGACCATCAAATCGCCCTTGCCAAAACCAGGATGATCGATTGCGGGCGGCTGCTTGGAGCGATCGGTGAAAAGCCCGGCGATCGCGGCTATGAATGCGCGACAACAAACAGTGACTATCGGCCATGATTGCCTCTGCCGAAAGACCAAATAGTCGATGGCAGCTTTCACTAATAAATAGAAATGACAATCGGCCATCACGATCCATTAGGAGCTGATAAGCAACCCCTGGCATCTTGCTGAGGAGTGTATGGATAGCAGGGCTTTGCGCGATATCATGCATGGTTTAGAGCTGAGAAGAAATGGAAGCATTGCGCAGATTGTTGTTAAAACAATCAAGTCTCACTGGTCAATGCCAATGATGGGAGTCTAAAAAAATTAAGTAAGAAATTGAGTCGCAATCGGATCAAGTCGAAATCGAAATCAAAGAAAATGAACCCAACGGTATCTTTTCAGCACCTTTAAACCGATCAAAACAGATCAAAGATGCATTGAGAAATGATGCTAATCTCCATCCATCACGATCGCTGTGAGTCTTTGGGTTAAAGGATGAGCGGATTGAAAATGGGAAGGATTACCGAGTTAACCAAGGTTGGTGGTTCTCGACTCATCATTTCTCAGTGCTGCTTTGAATGTAACGGCTTTGAATATAAAACTATCCTCCTATAAATCGATTGAGAAAGCTAGATTGAAGCTTGGCCAATGGTTGGTTGTGAGATTTTTCGCAAATTTAAAGCAATGAACGCTGATTGTATTGTGGCGAAGATTGTCACAACCTGTATGGAAATTTAAAAAAATGTAAAAACTCTTGAGAAAGCTCTGATCCCCTAAAATTTTATAAGTTTTCTTTAAAAACATGCAAAAGTAGACGTATTCATCGGTTTTATGAAGAAAATCTCAAGAAGTGAATTGAATTGGTCTAAGACGAGCTGCAAATTGGGACTTTCCCCTGTGGACTCGATCTAAGTTGGGTGAAATTTCAGAAAGTTTTCAGGGAAAACGATTCAATTTCAATAAATAGCGGTCTTTTTTGACTAGAAAACCGTGATCGAAAAGAAGCTGATGTTGGCACATTGATCTAAGGCATAGACAGAAAATAAGCCCCGGTTCAAGGCCCCTAAAAGAGCAAGCCATGGAAGTCATTCATCGAGGCATCTAGGGGATAGCTATGATGAATCGCTTACTTTTACCAATTGATCCCCGCCGATCCGGCAACCTGGCCAGAATCCGTTGGGGTGCTGGTTCGATCGCGCGGGTTCCTCTGGTATTGCCCTTCAGCCCATGCTCCTGGGAAGCTTTTGGGTTAGCTTCCGGCCCGTTGACGAATCAGGCGATCGCCCCAAACAACTGAACCCAGATGCTGGGGGCAACTGGGCACAGGGTGAAGATGGGTTCAAGGGAATGACTTTCGGGCCATTCGCTCAACTTTGGGCTGAAAGATGGGTTCACGAAACATCCATTTCAGCAAGTCCATTTCAGCGAGTTCAGTCTAGGTTGGGCAAACCTGCGCCTACTTCAGCCAATATTTAGCCGATCGCAGGCTATATCACGTCCTATACAACATCAAAAAGAACAGTGGTCATGTAGCGATCGGCCCAATCGGCTCCAAAGGCTTTTTCCAACACGCGGCGGGTTTTATCGTTTTGCAGTTGTTGTTGGCAATAGCGCCGCTGACCCATTTCAATGGCGGCAATTTCAGCGGCATCTTCTGTGGGAGAAAGGGCGATCGCCTGTTGACAATGCAGCCGCAAAAAATCACCAATGCGGGTCACAATTTGTGCTTCTTCCTGGGCATTTTCGGGCCGCACAAACAAGCAGTGAGCGGAAAAAATAGTGCCCCAACTGGGGAATGTTCGTTCTTGACTGAAAACCAATTCCGGCAAGGCGCTGAGGGCTTGGTCATAGGGGCTGGGCAAGGCGCGATCGTCCATTACGGGTGACAAGTCCGCGATCGCCATACTCAGTTGCCCCCGTCCAGCCACCAAATCAGATCCAAACATGGGCAGAGCAAAGGTCGATCGAGGGAACATGACACAATGCAAAATATCCAAAGCGCTGCCCACTTGCGCCAATTCCAGGTGAATTTTGCGAAATTCGCGAGTTTGGTAGCAGCGATTTTCAATAATTAACTTTTCGCCTTCTAGGGTTCCTTCCACATACCCCAAATCCTCGGGCATCTGGTAGGGTTCCAGGGTCAATTCCGATTGCCAAATTTGCTCGATCGCGTTGGCAACGGCGGTAATGGTGGGATGCAGTCGATCGCGCAAGGAACCTGGCTTGATAGGCGCTTCTAAAGACATTTCAGAAGTCATGATGATTGTTGAATTTTTGAATGATTTGAATGAACTGAACTTTGAATGATTGAGCTTGGGATGACTGAAATTTGGATGACTGAATTTTGAGTGATTGAGCTTGGGATGACTGAAGTTTGGATGAATAAAGCGCCCTAAAACCCCATAGGCAACCATTCCAAAATGGGCGCTGGAACCATTTCTCGGCTGTCTAAGATCTGCACCACAATCAGATAAATTGCCCCCAACAGCAACGAAATTGCGCCAGTGGCAATGGCTACCCACTTCGATCGGGTCATGGGGGTTCCTCGCAAGGTTTAGGGTGTTTTCGCGGTATTTTCGGAATTGACCGAGTTGGCTGGGGTGCTGAAAGTCTCAGTGTCCCGAATCATGGGCCCAACAGGGGCCTTGTGTATTCTTCAGTCTAAGGCTCGCCGGGCCAAGGGCGATCGTCTGCCAACCCAATGCAAAACCCACATCCACAGGGTTCATGAACAGCACAATGGGGATTGCGACAAAATTGGTGCATTGGCTGGATCTGGATGCATCCCGTTTTGATCGACCTGTGTTGGATTGATCTTGCTGTACCGACCTTGCTGCATTAACCTTGCTGCGTTGCTATGGAACTGGAATCCTGGATTGTTGAAGCCCACAACATTCGCAAAACCTACCGCACTGGTTTTTGGCTCAATCAATTGGTCACCACGTTGCGGGGCGTGTCCTTGGCGGTGCGATCGGGCGAGACCTTTGGCCTGTTGGGGCCCAACGGGGCGGGCAAAACCACCCTGCTCAAAATTCTGCTGGGAATTGCTAACCCAACGGCCGGGAGCGGCACGGTGCTGGGGCGGCCCTTGGGCGATCGAGCCGTGAAGCAGCGGGTGGGCTATTTGCCGGAAAATGCCTATTTCTATGACCACCTCACCGGTTGGGAATATTTGGAGCAGGCGGCGGCCCTGTTTCAAATTCCGCGTGCCGTTGCCCAAAAGCGCATCGTGGAACTGCTTGATTGGGTGCAACTGTCCGAAACGGCGGCCCGCAAAAAACTGATGAAGCAATATTCCAAAGGCATGTTGCAGCGGGTGGGCATGGCCCAAGCGCTGATCAATGATCCGGAGGTGATTTTTCTGGATGAGCCAATGTCGGGCCTTGACCCGATCGGGCGGCATCAGTTTCGAGAAATTGTGCTGACTCTGAAGGAGCGCGGCAAAACGATTTTTTTCAATAGTCACATCCTCTCCGATGTGGAGCAAGTGTGCGATCGGGTGGCTATCTTGGCTCAGGGGGAGTTGCTCTGTGTGGGATCTCTGGATGAACTACTGGGCCCCAGCAGTACCTATCGTGTTGTGGGCCGAGGGGGGACACCGGAGGCGATCGCGTCGTGGCTGACGGAGGCGGATTTTCAGGGCGATCACTGGCGCGGTTTGCTGAAGGGCGATCCGGCTGAGTTTCTGCGGGCGATCGACCAGGCCCAAGCCCAAGTGCTGAGCCTGAACCTTCAGCGCCCTTCCCTGGAGGATTTTTTCATGAACCTGATCCGCAATCGACAGGTTCGCCCCAGTTAGCCGTTGCGGTTGCTGGGCCTCGGGGCAAGGGGCGTAGGGCCTGTCATCAAGTCGCCTGAAACCCTGATGATCTCGTTCTTCAAACCAATCAATCGTAGGGGCGGGGTCTCCCCGCCCAGTTCCGGGGTCTCCCCGCCCAGTTCCCGTGATCCTTGGGCGTTCCCAGGGGTGGATAGGGTTTTGGCGATCACCCAAGTCAGGGTTGGGAGACCCAACCCCTACGGCGCTCGAAATTTTAGAAACTCCCCAGACAGGATTCGAACCTGTGACCAATCGATTAACAGTCGACCGCTCTACCGCTGAGCTACTGAGGAATGCGCGTCCAACGCGGAAACTAAGATAATCGCCGCCGCTAGGGTTTGTCAAGCAAATTGCTCAAGAAATTTTGAACGCTGCTGTTTGGGGTCTGCGAGGCGGTCGGAAAACTTCGGGGAATTTTTGACGATTCCGGCATCCTCCGAGCGCACAACGCTTTGAACCACGGCGATCGAGCGGCTCTTGGCTTGAATACTCCAGGATTCGGCGGCGCAGATCCGGATCCTCGCCCCCTTGCCCGAAACATTGGCAGGGAGGATTGTGCAACCCGGCAAATCCGCAACCCCATCCTCAAAAATGCGCTGCTTCGATCCGGTTGGTCAACTGGCTGAGGAAAGCGACGGTTTCAGGGGCGGTTGCCAAGCTGGATAGTCTCGGAAACAGATCGCCACAAGCTTTATCCCGTCTGCTCTTGGGCGTTTTAGGTGTCTGCGATGGTCGATCGCCCCGAAACAGGGGGCCGATTGCGATCGAGCCAGTGACACAGACGCGCGATCGGCAATGGGGCTAGCTCCGTAGAGTGAAGCTGTCAAGAGAAACGCACCTCCCAAGCGCTTCCCCGACAACCTTCGTCGTCACCGTTGTGTTGTGCATCCTGAGGTAAGAATCGTGAACGCTCAACTGGCCACCGCCCCCCAAGTCCGCCGCCCTTCCAGCCCCGTTCCCGCCGCGACCGTTGCCCTCAGCCTTGTGCCAGCCCCCGCCGATGCCAGCGCCCAAGTACAGATGTTGTTGGATGAAGTGGTGAATTCGGTGGGACAAATGCCCACCCGCGCGATCGCCACAGTTGAGCGCATCCTGAACGAAGTCAGCCGTGTTTGCCAAAAGAGCGATCGCATCCAAGCTTCCGGTCAAGTGGACGATTGGGCCCTGTCCTTGGCTCGTCACCGGCTGCAAAAATGCCTGGCTTACTATAAGCGTGGCTCCGAGCGTGGCCGAGTGGAACTGCACAGCACCCTCAGCGCCATGGTCTATCGCTACATTGCTCCGGCCCAAGCGGAACTGAGCTTCCAGGCTCGCTACACTCTGATTGAAGATTTCATGCAAGCGTTTTACATCGAATCCCTGCGGGCTTTTCGGCGGGAAAACGACTTGCCTGAGACCTACCAACCGCGCACCCGGCTGGAGTTGGCTGAATATCTCTCCTTCGCGGAGCAATATGCCAAGCGCCGCATTTCCCTGCCCGGTTGCCGCAACCAACAATTGATCGTGCTGCGGGCGAAAAGCTTTGCTCGTCGCCAACCGCCGGAAGTGGCGATCGACATGGAATTGGCCGTGGAAGGGGGCAAAGGCGAAGAGGCTGAACAATATGCCCGCAGCAGCGCTGTGCAGCAAGTGCGAGAGCAGATGGTTTCGGAGGCGATCGACCCGGCGGAAGCTGTCCTGCGCGATCGAATCTTGAACGAACTGGTGGACTATTTGCGCAACCAAGGTCACCACGACTGCGTGGACTACCTGGCCCTGAAAATGCAAGACCTGTCTGCCCCGGAAATTGACGAAGTGTTGGGTCTCAGCCCTCGCCAGCGGGACTATTTGCAACAACGGTTTAAGTATCATGTGGAGCGCTTTTCCCGGATGCACAACTGGGAATTGGTTCACCAGTGGCTCGGAGCCGATGTGGACGATCGCCTAGGGATGTCCGGTGCGCTGTGGACATTGTTTTGGGAGGAACTGACCCCCGAGCAACAGCAACTAGTGCAACTGAAGCAAGCTCAAAAAGACGAAAAAACCATTGGCAAGGCGATCGGCTGCACCCCCAAACAGGTGCAAAAACGCTGGTTCAAGCTGCTGACCTTTGCTTGGCAAGTGCGCAACGGTGAAGTAACGCTGCTGCAAGAGGCCTAGGCGATCGACCCATTTCCCCCTTAGGGGCCGATCGCTCAGGAATTCAGCCCCTTCGGTAACGACGAAATTCAACGGCAGGCCCCGCGCCTGCCGTTTTTGTTGGCTGGTCAACTTCAGGCAATCTGTTAGAGTAATTGGAAGCTCCGCACCACCGACCCTGCGGGCTGCCGCCAAAGCGGTATGCTCGTTTCCAACCGACGAGAAAGACCCACAGCACCTATGAAATCGAAAGCATTTTGGGGCTTGGTTTCCCTGGTGGCGGCTAGCGTGCCTACGGTGGCCCAAGCTGCGCCTGCGTTGAACCCCCACATCAAAGTTGACTACCACGAGCAAAGCCTTGCTCAAGAGGTGGTCTATGGAACCTACTACGATGGCCCTCGCCTGCGCGTGGTGACCGATCCGACCGGTGCAGCTCTGCGCAAGAGCTTTGAGTTCCCGATCGACCTCTCGATGAAGAAAGAGAGCAGCATCACCACCAGCACCCCGATCACCGATCGCTACAAGATTCACCAATTTGGTGATTGCAACAGCGACAACAAAATTACCTTCGAAGACCTCGATATTCACCGGGGCATCTGCAACTCGCGTTTCCAAGCTTGGTCGCGCGAAGTGCAAGAGTGCATGAAGGCTGGCCCGGTGTTGATTCGTGACCTGACCGGTAACGAAGTGTTCATCTACAACAAGGACGGCCAAGAGCTGTCGCGCGATATTGTGCTGAATGCTTCCGGCAAGGCCGTGTGCCGTCAGTTCATCGGCCGCGCTACCCCCGTGAGCATGGATCGTCAGTGCCGTGACGTGGTGGTTGAGCAACGTCCGTTCGTGGCTCCTTCTGCGCCGATGGTTCCCTCGGGCCCGATTCAAGGTCTGTGGTAAATTAGCCCCTCCTGCTCTGGTTGCTGCATTCGGTTTCAACGCCGAATCGTGATCAATGCTGGCGGAGTCTAAATCAGCGGAGTGAAGCAGCGGAGTTTAGATCCGGTCTCAAGACTCTCTAGATTTGCTGCTGCAAAGTGCTCTGGCAAACAACTCTGAAAAGGGTTTTTGGAAAAGGGATTGGTTTCGGCCAGTCCCTTTTCTATTGCTGGTTGCGGTTATTGGTTGCGGTTGTTGATTGCGGTTATTGGTTGCGGTTGAGCTAGGGAGCCGATCGCTTGCATTCGGGAAAATCTGTCTCTAAAGCCAAAAATGCAGGGCAGGGCGTTTTGGTGGTGAGGTTTTCGGGCTTGTTCCAGGTGAAGGGAGCTTGTTGTTCGGCCGCCATCCACAGCAGTCGCTTCGCCCGGGTCATGGCCACGTAAAGTAGGCGATATTCTTCGGCCACTTTTAACCAACGAGCTTGGTGGGTGGCGATCGCGATCGGGGGAAGTTTGGCGGCTCCATGCACCCGATCGCGAATTTGGGCCCGTAAACAGTCGCCCAAGTTAAATGCCCCCAAAAACTCCATTTGCAAAGGTACCCGCGCTTCGGTGCTGAAATAGTCGCTGTGGAGGAAGGGCAAAAAGACCCCATCCCAGTCGAGGCCCTTGGCTTTGTGGGCGGTGATGATGGTGAGCTGGCCGGGGCGGGTGTAGGGGGACTCGGGCAACTCCTCGGCTTCGACGGGGGCGAAGGTTTCGTTACTGACAATTTCCGCGAGGTTGTTCAGGGTGGTTTCTAGCCGTTGGTCACCCCGATCGCGCTGCACGAGGGTTTCGATCAATTTGTCGGTGGTGGCCAGCTCGGCGCGATCGTAGCCCAAGGTCATGGCCAAAAAGGACAGGAGGGCATAGTGGGGCAAATGCAGCCGGGCGGCCAAAATGCCAGCACAAATGCGCCGGGCCTGGCGGGCCGGTTCTGCCAAGGGTGGATCCAATGGCCCCGGATAGAGAAACTGTTCGGGCTGGGCGGCCAGGCTGTCCAGGTCTTGGGTGGGGATTCGTTGTCGATCGACCAAAACCCGCAGCAGGGCCTTCAGGTATTGGGGTGAGTGGGGCCGATCGAGAAATTGCAACAGGGTCAACATTTCCCCGGGCACGTGGGATTGGCGATCGCTGGCTCCCACTTCGTAAAGATTGAGCCGATCGCCAAATCGATCACCCAAGGATTTGGCCACCCAGCGCCCCTGATCATTGGTGCGCACCAAAACCGCCAAGCTGAGATCGGGGGCCTTGGCCCACAGGTCGATCGCCCGTTGGCCAATTTGGGCGATCGATTGGTGAATATCGGCGGGCCGCACCAACTCCAGCCCCAATCCGAGCGGCGTTGGGTTGGCGTTCGGCTGGGGGTCGTTGGGTTCTGCTGGTTGAATGCATTGCAACTCAAAGGGTGGCAGGGCCGATCGAGTGCCAATCTGTTGGGTGAGGCGGGGAAATTCCCGATCGTTCGTCCACTGCACCAGGACGTTGGCCGCTTCCAGAATGATCAGGCTGCTGCGTCCCGATCGATCCATTTGGGCAAACCGTCCCTGCGATCGACAGGCTTCGCAAAACCGCCAAAAGAATACCGGGTCGGCCGGCGTGAAGGAGGAGTTAATCGCCTGATTGGGATCGCCCACCCGCACCAAGTTCACCGCATTCGTGGCCGGGTCGATCGCCAATTGTTCCAACAGCCGCGCTTGCAGGGGCGAGGAATCCTGTGCTTCATCCTCAAACACCGCAAAGATGCGCGATCGCCAGAGGCTAGCCGCCTCCGGATCCGCCAAAACCCGCAAAGCCGCCAAAATCATGTCGTCATAGTCGATCGCATTGCGCCGTTGCAGTTGGGCTTCATAGGCTTCGTAGAGACCCGCCGCGATCGCCAAACCCGGGTAGCGATCGGCGGCCAGCTCCGGTGCTTGGCCCATGTGCTGCAAATCTGCGGGTTTCAGACCCGAGCTTTTGGCCTCGCGCACCACCGTTAGCATCAACTCCGGCAACAAATCCGTTCGCAACACGGACAGTCGCCGCAACCGTTCCGCCTCTTCCCCGTCAAATTCCAACCCCTCCAGCAACAGCCCGTAAAGAGATGGGTTTTGGGTAATCCAATCATCCACGGCATTGGCGATCAGTCGGTGCTGGCGATCGGGAGACACCAGGGTGCGATCGCGCTCCATGCCCGACAGCTCCGGATTGCGTCCGGCAATTTGCAAGGCCAGCCCATGAAGGGTTTGCACCGTAAATCCCTGGCGCGGGAGGCCCAATATTTGCAGGGATTCGCGAATTTTGGCCTTCAGGTGGGCCGCGGCCGATCGGGTAAAGGTCACCACGGCCAATTGGCGGCGCGCGTCCAACTGGAACCGGGCGATCGTTAGGGCTGCTGCTCGGGCCATGCCCGTGGACTTGCCCGCGCCCGGCACAGCCGAAACCGCCAAGGGCCCGCCCGCCCAGTCAGCAATTTCCCGCTGGCCCGGCCGCAAACCATCCCGTAACCGTTGCCAAGCGATCTCGTCTCGACTGCTGGTGATGACCATGCTGGCTATCTTGCTCGTGATTTCCGCAATGATTTGGCCCAAAACTATTCGGCCCAAAACTAATGGAGTGCTTGGGGAGGGTTGAGGAGCTGAAAAAATCGCTCGATCGTTTGCCAAATTGGCTCGATCGCGTCGCCCATGCCGTGATCCGTTTCCAGTTCGATCAACTCCACCCAAGGATGGCTCGCTGCCCACTGCTGACTCAGCTCGATCGACACCGTGCGATCGGCCCGCCCATGCAAAATCACCGTTGGCAACACCCGCTGAAGCTTGGACTGATCATAGCGCTGGGCATCTTCCCAAAAGCCCAACCCCAAGGGCAGCTCTTTCCCCGCCGTGTAGTGATAAACCATCAACTGGCCGCTCCTTTGCCATTGATCTAACTGATCCGGCGACAGGCGATCGTGCCAACTTTGGGGAAATCCCAAGGCCGGAGCCAACAGCCCCAACCGTTGCACCTGGGGGCATTGTTCCGCCAGCCACAGGGCCGTCAAGCCACCAAAGCTCGAACCAATCAGCCCGATCGGTTCCTCCGGCGTTTGGTTAATCAGGGCTTGCGCTTGCTGAATTTGGCGGCTGAGGGTCAGCCCGGTGAATCCCCCCTCATTAAAGTCGGGAATTTCAAGGGCGATTTGATGTTGTTGGAATCGATCGGTCAAAGCCCTGGCCTTGAATGAACCGGGGCCCGAAGCAAAACCGTGCAGGTAGAGATAGCGCATAGAGCTGGATCCAAGCCAAGGAAAAACAGCAAACGGGCAGCATGATCGCCGTGATCACCACAGTTACGATCCCAACATTGCGATCGCCCTGATTGGTCAAATGTTCACCAAATTTTTAATAGATTCGCAGCAGAAAATCCTCAGCAGAAAACCGCGCAGGACAGGCGATCCTACACGGCTATTGGGTTGCAGCGTTGGCTGGTGCTGGGAAGTTGGCTGGTGCTGGGAAAATGACCAAAAAAACTTTGGGAAACTCTCTGAGCAATTCCTAGCAATTTCCCTAGTCATTTCTCTAGTCATTTCCCTAGAAAAATTGCTTTGAGGAATTAATTGGAGAGCACCAACCCATTGCGGCTCTATTGTGGCCGTTGGTTATTAGGCTGCCCTTGGTTATTGGGTTGTCCTTGCCGATTCCAGCCCTGGCCACCTTGATTATTAGGTTGCCCTTGCCGATCTCGACCGCCGGGCCCACCCTGGCCGTCGGGGCCGCCATGTCGCCGGCCGGGCCCGCGCTCCTGCATCCGTTGAGCCAATTGTTGCCGCTGGGCCGGGGTCAAAATTTCCCGCATGGCCAACATGCTTTCAAAGCGCAAATCACCCATTTTTTGCATTTCCGCCTGCAAGCGGTTGTGCTGTTGGCGCAGTTGGTCGGCGCTGGCGCTGCCGGCCATCAGGCGGCCCATCTCTTGGCGAACGGTGTCGATCGCGGTTCTTTGTTGATCCATGCGGCTGCGGAATTGTTCGCGCACTTGATCGAGTTTTTGGGTTTGTTCGGCGGTCAAGTTCAGGTCGCGCAACATGCCGCCGGGGCCACCCCGACCGCCCCGTTGACCACCGGGAGGGCCACCGTCTGGGCCGCCGGGGCCGCCCGGGCCGGGGCGATCGTCCATTTGCGACATCCAATCATCATCGGGCCCCGCTTGGGCGTTGGCCAGCGGCACCAGGGCCGCAGTTCCCACGGTGGCGACGGCGGCCATGGCCATGAGGGTGATCTGAAGGCGATTCAAGTTCCAAAATTTCATAATTGACGAACTCCTGAGAGATGCTGATTAATCAGGGGCTAGAGGTAAGGTGTCCATTGATCGGGAAGCGCCATGGCTGAGAGCGATCGATTCACCAGCTTGGTCGGCTCCGTTTCCCAGGTGTGGGGGTCAAAACTCCAGGGCAGCGAGTCATCGGTGCTGGCCGTTTGGGTGGTGACGTTGCTGGGCGCGAGGGTCATACCCCAGGTTTCGTTGATGAAGCTTTCGAGATCGGCTTCCGCAACGCTGGGGGCTGGGGCCTGAGTTCCCGGGCCCTGTTGGACGAGGGCCCAACAGCCGATCGCGATCGCCCCCAAACTGCCTAACCACCATTGCCGATGGCGGCGGGCGGCCCGCAGTTGGCTGGCCTCAATTTCCAACAGCAGCGATCGCTCTAGACCCGGGGCGGCGGGCGGTGGGCTGGGGCGATGTTGGCGCAAGAAGTTCACCAATTTGACATCCTCCTGACCGGAAGGGCCGGCAGCCGGATGGGCGGGCCGGCGGGGGTTGCCACCGGGGCGGGGTTGAGCGTTAGCCTCATCGGATGGGTGAGATGGGCGATCGGTCATAGTTCCACCCCCTGTTGCTGCAAAAACTGCCGAATTTGGGCCCGGGCGTAAAAGAGCCGCGATTTGACGGTTCCCACCGGAATTCCCAAAATTTCCGCCGCTTCCTTTTGTGAAACATCTTCGAGATCACACAACACCAACACGGCCCTGGCCTCGAACCCCAAGATGGCCAGCGATCGCTGAACCAAGTCTTGGTAGTGCAGTTGGCTGAGGGGAGACTTGTCTTGGGTTCGGGGATCGATCGCCTGTTCGATCGCCCGTTCCGACAAGTCAGGATCCGCCGTCGGTTCCAAGCGGCGGGCGCGGTTTTTGGCCAACTCCCGCCGCCGATCGCTGGCCACATTCCAAGTGATTCGATAAAGCCAAGTGGAAAAGCTGGCCGACCCTCGAAAACGCGGCAACCCTCGCCAAACCCGCAGGAATACCTCCTGCACCAAATCATCTAAACCATCCGCATCGCAGAGGGAATAGAGCGTGGCGCGTACCCGAGCTTGGTGTTGGCGATAGAGATGCTGGAAGGCCCGCGCGTCCCCACCAGCGGCCCGTTGCACGATCGAGCGATCGTCCGTGGCCACCGCCAAAACCGCCGTCCTTTGCCAGCGACCCAATTGAGCATAGAGAGCCTTTCCCAGCATTCAGCCCTTAAACCTAGAAATCCTAGAAACACTGCTGCTGGCGGCTTGTTTGCCCCTCCATGCTCGCAATGCTGTTGAATTGCTCCTTTGGACAGGGGGCTAGCGAAAAAGGTTCAGCGTTGGGGCAAAGTTTTTGGGGTGATTTTGAATAACGGTTTGTTGAATGGCTGGGCGAAAGGGCTGGGATGCTGTTGGGTTAAGGACTTTGCGGGATTTTTGGGGAGGTGTTTTTGGGGAATTTTTGAGGAGTGTTTGCGGAAAATTTGAAACAACTCTCCTGGGGCGTTTATCGATCGACCGGTAGGGCGATCGCTTGGCGCAGCAACATCACTTGCCGACCGTCCACCACCATGGCCGTGAATCCCCGATCACTCAAACGGCGCATCAACTCACCCGCCGCCTTGCTGTCTGTGCTGCTTGATGCCAACAGATATGGGCGATCGGCATAGCTGGCCAACCCCACATCCCGGCTCAGAAAATCCCGTAACTCGCGAGCCACCGTCGGATCATCAAAATAATTCACCAACACCGCATAGCCATTCCCCAATGCCGTGGGTTGAAAGGCCGCTGCCGCCCGCGCGCTGGGCGATTCGATCGCAAAAGCCTGCAACCCCGTGCGATCGCGCACATAATCGGCCCAAGCCTTGGCAATGTTCAACGAGGGAAACCCTTCCAAGCGCATCACCGCTTCCCCCACGTAGCGACAGGGTTCTGCCGATACATTTTGGGGCAACGCCGTGTAAAGCCGATCTTCCACATCCCGGCTGGCCCGGCGCACCAACAGCAAAAATTCACCGGACTGGGGCGGTTCGCACTCGGGCAAGTCTTCCCGAGTTTGGGCTTGGGCCGCAGGAATCAGACCACCGGCCGCGATCGATGCCAGGCCGGTTCCGATCGCCAGGGATTGCCACAGGGGCCACCATAACCGCTGTTTCAACATGGTTTTGAGGGTTAGATTCTGATGGTTGGGTTCTGAGGGTTGGATTCTGAGGAATGGAATCTGGGGTGCAGTCTCCCAAGCCTAACCCGAGCGATCGTGAAAAACCGGACTTTCCACCTAAAAACCAATTCCGTCACATTTGGCAATCACCGATCAACGCCAGTAATCACCGATCAACACCAAAAGGGAGGATCCGCAGTCGGATCCTCCCTCTTCCCCAACGCACAGCCCTGGCCAAGACCAATGGGGGTATTCAGCCTTGCGCTGGTTACCGTAGTCGCTTGTGCAGAACCTAGCTGGCCGAAACGGGAGCCAACGACTTTAACGGTTCCGGAATCGACTCAGAAGGCGCTTCAAACTGGCCCGTCGCCACATATTCCAACCGTAACCGCAACCAGGTGATGAAGGTGGGGTTGGTGGAAATGATCGCCGCCGACGGTTGGGGGCATTGCTTCTTCATTTCCTTGAACTCAGGAGCCTCCAGGAATGCCGGTTGCTCCACCAGCCAAAAATCAATTTCCTGTTCCCGCTCGTGATAGTTGCGCGTCCGTTCCTTGAGCACTTCTTCAAGGGGTTCTTCTTCCAGGAGAAAATGACGGCTAGCCAAACAGAAGTGATAGGTGGTCATCGGTTTTGGGGAGAGGTAGCAGGTTTACCAGAGAAATTTTAAGGACTTTGAAAACAGGCGCAATCAACGGAAGTGCTAGCGACTTTGCATTTTAGCGGCCTGGCGATCGAATCGCTGGGCGATCGCACCCCTAGCGACGAAACTTTATATCCAACGCTGCCCGCTGCAAAATTTCCTTCATCTCGCGCACCGCTCGCTCCATGCCCACCAGCGCCGCCCGACTGACGATCGTGTGGCCAATGTTTAGCTCTTCCATGCCCTCAATGCAGGCCACTTCGTAGGTGTTCCAATAGGTCAAGCCGTGGCCCGCATTCACCCGCAAGCCCGCCTCCCGGGCCCGCCAAGCGCCTTGGGCCAAAATTCCCAGCTCCTTGCGCCGCTCTTCGGGGCTGTGGGCTTCCGCATAGCGACCCGTGTGCAGCTCAATGAATTTCGCGCCCGTTTTGGCAGAGGCTTCAATTTGCTTGCTGTCGGCATCAATGAACAGGCTGACGGGAATGTGGGCATCTTGCAGGGCTTCCACCACATCTCCGAGCCGATCGACCGCCCCCACCACGTCCAGGCCGCCTTCAGTGGTCACCTCTTCTCGCCGCTCAGGCACGAGGGTCACGTAATCCGGCTTGATATCCAGGGCGATCGCCACCATTTCATCGGTCGCCGCCATTTCCAGATTCAAATGGGTGCGCACCGTTTGCCGCAACAGACGCACATCGCGCTCTTGAATGTGGCGGCGATCTTCGCGCAGGTGTACCGTAATCCCATCCGCACCCCCCAATTCTGCCAAAACAGCCGCGGCCACCGGATCCGGCTCCACGGTGCGGCGGGCTTGGCGGATGGTGGCAATGTGGTCAATATTGACTCCGAGGGTCAGCAAGGGGACTGTCTCCGGTATGTGAGTGAATAAAATGATGAATAACTAGCGGAATGACCAACGAACTGGGTCAGACTAGTGGACGCATCTGGATTGATGATTGTAGCGAATGTTGCCGATCGATTGGGCAGTTACGACGGATTGCCGGATTGCCGGTTGCTCGGGTTCAATGGTCAAGTCTGTTGCGTTTTAGCCTGCCGAGTCTGGGGCTTTCAAGCTCAGGGTTAATGCAACGGCTTCCGAGTCTAGGGCTGCTGAGCTTGAGCCTGTCGAGTTTCAAGAAACCCAACGAACCCATAAAAAAAATCCCCATTCCCATTGGGAGCTGAGGATTTGGCATTGGGGTGCATCTATTTTCAAAAACTGATTGCTCGATCGCCCAAGGGTCATCCGGATGATTTAGCCACTTTCCTGGCCAATTTGCGGGGCGATCGGGTCAAGCCAGCTAGCTCACGGAAGCCTTTGAAGACTTTTTCATCACCACAGGGCGATGGGAAGCGGGGGCAACCTTGGGTTGCCTTTCAACGGCTTCATTGCCTTGATATGCTTAGTCCAATGGGCAGAACCATTCAATTTCTTCGTCGATCTATTCAATTTCGTCGATCAACCCCTTCTCGTTCCCTGTCGCACCTTGCTGCATCGTCCTCAGAGCCGGAGTCAACAGGATGGCAAACCCCGAGCACCTCGTGCTGATCGAGCAAGGTGCAGATGTTTGGAACCGCTGGCGACGCGCCAACCCCAACGTCTATCCCAACCTCCGCGAAGCCGATCTCAGCAAAGTTAACTTGCAGCAATTTGACCTCAGCCATGCGGATTTGTGTATGGCGAATTTGGAAGGGGCCAATTTGCAGCGGGCCAGCCTTCGCAAAACCAACCTCTACACGGCCAACCTATCGGGGGTGAACCTGCGGGAATCGGTGATGCGTCATGTGGACTTTCGCGAGGCAACCTTGCGACGGGCGGATCTGTGCATGAGTGTGGTGCGGGAGTCGGACTTTAGTCGGGCTGATTTGCGGGAAGCTAGTCTTTACACGGCCAACCTGAAGGGAATTAAGCTGCGGGAGGCGGATCTCAGCCGCTGCGATTTGCGAGAAGCGAACTTGGGCATGGCAGATCTGCGGGAGGCGAACCTGCGGGAGGCTAATTTGAGCCTGGCGATCGTCTGTTTGGCCAACTTGGTGGGGGCCAACCTATATTGCGCCAATATCCGCATGGCGAATCTCAGCTTGGCTAACCTCTGCATGGCCAGCTTGATGAGTGCCAATTTGGATGAGGCGACCCTGATTGGGGCGAATCTCATTGGGGCCAACTTGTATATGGCAACGCTGCGAGATGCCATTTTGCGGGAAGCAGATTTGCGGGAGGTGACCCTCAGCCAGGTGGATGTGTCCGGGGCAAATTTGATGTTGGCTAACCTGAGCATGGCCAATTTGCGAGAAGCGAAATTCCATGGAGCCAACTTGGAAGGAGCCAATTTACACCGGGCGAATCTTTACTCAGCTTCCTTTGAGGGCGCTCTGATGGCGGCGGCGATTATGCCCGATGGTCACAAGCACGAGTGACGGGCCAAGAATTCCTGAATTACCTGAATTATCAGAATTCCTGAATTAATCGTGAATTACGTCTTCCAAATCGCGCTATGATTGCTAATTTGGTTTTGAACAAAGAGCGGTAGGTGAGGCGTATGTCTCTTCCGGTGGTGGCGATCGTGGGACGGCCCAACGTGGGCAAATCGACCCTGGTGAATCGGTTCGCGGGGGATCAATCAGCGATCGTGTTCGACCAACCGGGGATCACGCGCGATCGCACCTATCGGCCGGCATTCTGGGGCGATCGGGATTTCCTGGTGGTGGATACGGGCGGGCTGGTGTTTGATGATGACACGGAGTTTTTGCCCCTGATCCGCGAGCAGGCGATGGCGGCCCTGTCGGAGGCGGCGGTGGCGATTTTTGTGGTGGATGGGAAGCAAGGCCCCACCGATGCCGATCGGGAAATTGCCGATTGGTTGCGTCGCCAACCGAAGCCGGTATTGCTGGCGGTGAACAAGTGTGAATCACCGGATCAGGGCTTGGCTCAGGCGAGTCTGTTTTGGGAATTGGGATTGGGTGAACCCTTCGCGGTGTCGGGGATTCACGGCAACGGTACGGGAGATTTGTTGGATGCGGCGCTTCGCTACCTGCCGCCTGTGGATCAGTTGCCGGAGGAACCGGAGCTGAACATTGCGATCGTGGGGCGGCCGAATGTGGGCAAGTCCAGTTTGTTGAATGCCTTTGTGGGCGAAAACCGGGCGATCGTCAGTCCCATTTCGGGAACCACTCGGGACTCGATCGACATGGTGGTGGAGCGTAATGGCAAGCGTTACCGGTTGATCGACACCGCCGGGATTCGCCGCAAGAAAATGATCGACTACGGCCCAGAATTTTTCAGCATCAATCGGGCCTTCAAGGCCATCCGTCGATCGGATGTGGTGTTGTTGGTGATCGATGTGTTGGATGGCATCACGGAACAAGATCAGCGCCTGGCGGGCCGGATTACCGATGATGGGCGAGCCTGTGTTTTGGTGGTGAATAAGTGGGATGCGGTGGATAAGGATTCCACCTCAATCTATGAATATGAGCGGGAATTGCGTAGCCGTCTCTATTTCCTAGATTGGGCGGAAATGATTTTCACCAGTGCTGTGACCGGTCAGCGAGTCCCGAAGATTTTGGAATTGGTCGATCGCGCCGCTGAGCAACATCGTCGCCGGGTTTCCACGGCCACAATCAATGAGGTGTTGGAAGATGCGCTGCGTTGGCACTCGCCGCCAACCACCCGCCAAGGCAAGCAGGGCAAGATCTATTACGGAACCCAAGTCAGCAGCCAACCGCCAGCGATCGCCCTGTTTGTGAACGATCCCCACCGGTTCAACGACAACTATCGCCGCTACATTGAGGGCCATTTCCGTAAAGAATTGGGCTTTGAAGGCACTCCGGTGAAATTCTTCTGGCGCGGCAAAAAGACCCGCGACGCAGAACGCACCACAAACCGTGCAACCAGGGTTTAGACGGATCCGGAGGGCGATCGTTGATCGCGGAACTAAAACAGAAGCACTACAACAGTAGTACAGCCATGCAAAACCCCGACTCGGGACAGCGCCCCAAAAATGCCCCAAGGCATGAACAGGAGGGCCAGTCGTTCCGGGTCGAGTTTGGTTGGGCCCGTTGACCGGTGGGCCCAAACGTTGGATGGCGAAGGATTGCTAATGGGGCCCGGTGTGAGGCCATGGGGATCGAAATGAGTAAGCAAATGACGGTGATCGGGTGGATGGTGGTGCTGGCTGCGGGGGGCGTGATGGTCCAGTCGTCAGCACCCGTGATGGCGCGATCGATGCCCAAAACCGATGCCATGACTGCCATAACTCGCCCCACGGTTGCTCCCGCTGCTCAGTTAACACAACGAATGTCTCCGGAGGGCCGCCCGATGGTTTCGCCCCAGCCCGATCGCCCGGTGGGCGGTCTTTATGCCCCCAATCCCGATGGCTCGCTCGATCGGTTTGTGTTGGATAAAACCGAGGTGATCGCCCAGGTGACCGGCAACCTGTCGCGAGTGACGGTGCAACAGATCTTTACCAATCCGTTCGATCGCCCTTTGGAGGCGGTTTATGTCTTTCCACTGCCGGAAAATGCCGCCGTGGACGATATGGAAATTCGGATTGGCGATCGGGTGATTAAGGGAAATTTAAAAACCCGCGAAGAAGCCCGCCAAATTTATGAGCAAGCCCGCCAAGAGGGGCGTACAGCCGGACTGCTGGAGCAAGAGCGCGATAATATCTTCACCCAATCTTTGGCTAACATTCGTCCCGGGGAAGCGATCCAAGTCACCATTCAATACACCGAATCCCTGAAGTTTGAAGGGGGGGATTATGAATTTGTGTTCCCAATGGTGGTGGGGCCGCGGTATAACCCCGGCAACCCGATCGGCCCCAATGGCAGCACGGATCAAGTGCCCGATGGTTCGCGGATTAATCCGCCAGTGTTGCCCCCCGGCAGTCGATCGGGCCATGACATCAGCCTCCGATTGTCGATCGATGCGGGCGTGCCGATCGAAGCGGTGCGATCGCCCTCCCACAAAATCGACTTCACCGGCAAGGGGCGCTTCACCGCCGTGCAACTGTCCCCAGCGGACTCGATTCCCAACAAAGACTTCATCCTCCGCTATCGGGTGGCGGGGGCCAACACCCAAGCCAGTGTGCTCACCCAAGGGGACGATCGGGGCGGTTTCTTTGGGCTATATCTGATCCCGGCGATTGGCTATCCCCAGCGGGCGATCGTGCCCAAGGATGTGGTGTTCTTGATGGACACCTCCGGTTCCCAACAGGGGCAGCCGTTGGCCAAGTCCAAGGAATTGATGCGCCGTTTCATCAATGGTCTGAATCCCAACGACACCTTCACGATCATTGACTTTGCCAACGCGGCCACCCGCTTATCCGATCGCCCCTTGGCCAACACCGCCGCCAACCGACAGCGGGCCTTGGGCTACATTGAAGCCCTGCAAGCCAACGGCGGGACTAATCTGCAAGCGGGCATCGATGAGGTATTGCGGTTTCCAGCGGCCGAAGCGGGGCGGTTGCGGAGTGTGGTGCTGCTGACCGATGGCTACATTGGCAACGATCGGGAGGTGATCGCCAGCGTTCAGCGCAATCTGAAGCCCGGAAATCGGCTGTTTAGCTTTGGGGTGGGCAGTTCCGTCAACCGCTTTTTGCTCGATCGCTTGGCGGAAGTGGGACGCGGAACCCTGCAAGTGGTGCGCCAAGACGAAACCACCGACGCTCCCGTGGAAAAATTCTTTCGTCAAATTGCCAACCCGGTGCTCACGGAGGTGCGGGTGCGTTGGGAAGGGCCCGGCCCCGGCCCAGATCTTTATCCGGCCGCCGCGCCGGATCTGTTTGCGGCTCAACCCCTGGTGATCTTTGGGCGCAAGGCTGATCGCGCCCCCGGAACCCTAATTGTGACGGGCAGAACCGCCGGTAACCAACCCTTTGAGCAACGGTTCAAGGTGGAGTTTAGTCAGAGCGATCGACCGGCCATTGCTCAACTCTGGGCCCGGTCACGGATCAAAGACCTCATGAATCAGCTCTATGGCAACGAGGTGAAATCCCTGATTGATCGGGTGGTTGAAACCTCCTTGGCCTACCGAGTTTTGTCTCAATACACCGCCTTTGTGGCCGTGAGTGAGGAAGTGCGTGTCAACCCGGATGGTTCAACCCAGCGGGTGACGGTTCCCGTGGAGTTGCCAGAAGGAACCAGCTATGAAGGCTTCTTTGGCGCATCTGATCGCTCCGAGGCGGCTCGATCGGTGGGTGCTCCCCCGCGCCCCACGGGTGGCCGCAGCGGCTTGCAACCCGCGCCCCTCCCGATCGCCCCGCCGCCGCCCGCTGGGGAAGTGGAGGGCGATCTTACGTCTCCTTTGCCAACAGGCCCCACGGTGCAGATTGCCAGCGCACCGGGATTGGATCAACGAGCGATCGAGCAGCTCACGCAACACCTCAAGCGCAATTTGCCAGCTAATCTGCGGGGGACGTTCGTGGTTACCCTCACCCTGGAACGCGGTTCCGTGGTGGGCGTGGTTTGGGATGACACGGTTTCCAGTGTCCTGACCCCCGAGCAAGCGGCCCAATTCCGGCAAGTGCTGCTGCGTTGGACCAATGCTCCAACCAATTTGCGATCGCTTCAATTGCAAGTGGAATTGCGCTAGGGGGATGTCTGAATAGCCAAAACTGCACAGCCAAAACTGCACAGCCAAAACCGTGACCTGATGGGCTTCATCGAGGTTAGGGGCTGGCTGGCGCAGGCGAGATCCACCGCTGCCAAGCGCTAATTTGGGTTTGGGCAGCCTCGTAGGTGGTGGCTGCCCGGGGAATGCGGCGAGCCAAGGCCACCGCACCGGGTAAGTCGCCGTTGGCCGCCTGCTGTTGGGCCAAAGCTAAAAGCTGCTGGCTCCAGCGGGCAATGTTACCGTCAGCCTGACTCCGCCAAGGGCTGTTGCGTTTGACCCGATCGGCCAGCAGGATGGCGCTCACGAGGCCGTCCGGACTGTTGGCGGTGGCGAGCTGTTGGGCCTCCGTGAGTTGTTGTTGATCTTGGCGCTGGGTTTGCCAACGGGCGATCGCCTGTTGGGCCTGGCGATAGAGCGATCGGCCACTGGCAATTTGGTTCGCCATGTCGATCGCCCCCGCGAGGTCGCCCCCCCGAGCCAGCTCCTCCGCCTGTTGCAAAATCGGCTCGTCCTGTCGCTGTTCCAACTCCGCTCGCCAAGCGGCCACCCGACGACGGGCATCGGCAGCCAAAGGGCTTTCCGGTTCAATGCGCTGGGCTTGGGCGATCGCCTCGGCCCAACGCCCCTGACCGGCCAGGGTTTCCGCTTGATCCAACAGGGGGCGATCGCGCAGTTCTTGAATTTGACGGCTCCAGTTGGTAATTTCCCGCCGCGCCAGGGCCGCCAAACCGCTGGTGTCCGGAATTTCCTGAGCCTGGGAAATGGCGTTGGTCAAGTCTACCAATGTGCCCGATTGGGCTAACTCTTTTGCTCGCTCCAACCGCGCTGCATCTTCGCTGTCCCGTCGCCATTGGGCAATTTTGGCTTGGGCCCGTTCATAGAGGGGTCGCCCTTCCGGAATTTTGCTGGCCTCCTCGATCGCCACTTCCAAATCCTTAGGCGTGCCCCCTTTGGCCGCCGTTTCCGCCGTTGCCAGGTTGCGTAAATCTTCCGCCTGGGCCCGCAACGATTCCCGATCGGGCAGCAAATCCGCCCACCGCAACGCCGCCTCTCCATTGCCGCGATCGATACTTGCCTGGGCCAGGGTCAGCACCTGTTCCGTTAAATCCGCGATTGTCTGTTGCGCAAGGGGATAAAGTCGCCGCCGTGCTTCAATGCCCCGCAGCAGTTCAAAGGCCTGCTCAAAGCGATCGGGATTGCCACCTTTTGCCAGCGCCAGGGCCCGGCGAATCCGTCCATCATCCTGGCGCGTTTCCGCAATCAGCACCCGCAGCTCATCGTGTTTGACCGTTGCCCAATAGCGCAGGGGGCCACGCACCAGCCGGTTAGCATTCCCGATCGCCGCATCCCACTTGCGTTGGTCGATCGCCCCAATCACCGCGTTATAGATGCCTTCTGCCTCCCGCCAGTCCCGCTCCCAGTCGGCCATCTGTGCTTTCACTTGGCCGTGATTGGGAACCGTTGTTGGGATCTGACGAGCAATTTTCAGCGCCTCTTCCAAGTTGCCCGCTTGCACGGCCCCATCCGCCAACCGCAAAATTTCCTCCACCCAAGCGACTAAGTAGCGATTCGCTTGGGGGCGCAATTCGTGATCTGCCGGGAGCACCTCCACCAGGGCGATCGCCTCCAGCAAATCCCGCACCGTCCGCTTGTTGGCCGCCACTTCCGCGCAGTAAAGGCGCATGGAAGCCGAAGCCAGCGGCCAAAAGATGGCGGGGCAGTTGGGCAAGGCCGGAACCCGCAACAACAGGGCGATCGCCAGGGCCGTCACAACCAGCAACGCGCCACCAATGGCAGCCGACAGCACCAACCAAGAACGATGAGCAGGTTTGGGCGAAATCACAGTGACGCACTCAGCAAGGTTTGGATCGAACGAGTCGATCGCGTCCCGAATTTTAACCTTAGTGGAGAGACGACGGGGATCGCAATCATGCAATCAACTTCGTTATCACCATTGGGAATCAGAGATTGAGAGTTTGGATCAAGCTAGCTTGATCAGTCAGCTATATGCATGATTAAGACCCTAAACCTAGAAAGTTGAAACTCAGCATCCAAAGTGTGGTGGTTTATTTTAAAGGATTCAAATGAATTATGTGCAATTGTAGCTTTCATTCGAATTAAAGCAACGTTCCAGTGCTTGAACAAGAGTTGGTGGTGAGAGAGTTAGATTATGATAAAAGCTGATTTGACTAAGAGAAGGATGAGAATTATTGAGAACAGTATTACCTGGCAAGTAATAATATTGAAAACCTAATTGGTGACTCATGCGCCAGTAGCATTGATTGACATAGCTTGGAGCAAAAAATTCTAATATCTTCACGGATTTTTGACACCAAATCATGTTTGTGAAAGCCGCTCCATGAGGGCCGGCGATAACTTCTGCTTGCGAAAAGAGGTCAACTTGTTCAGTAAATGACAAGCCCTCAGAAACATACTCAAAGTTAAATTTCTCTAAGATTGGATACAGCTCGTTTTCATTTAAAACTCGTCGAGCACGGGAACGGGATAAATATAAACGTTTCGATGGATATGAATTCAAATTATTTCTAGGTAACAGCCAATCACGTAGTTTGTGAAGACTCCGGCTATGGCACTCAATGATGCCCAGAAAATTAAATGTCAAAATTGTGTCGGCTGCCAAATGATTAATGAATTGGCTAGAAATACAATTCTTCTCACTGATTCCCAGCGCTTCTAAGCTTTGAATCTGAAAAGGCAAAGACTCTCCATGAAAGTACCAGTAATCGATTGTTTGACCTATGGATTTTGAGAATTCTAGAAGATCAATCACTTGAGGTAGGAACTCAGTAACCCAGTGAAAGTAATTATTGGTATTTTGCTTGGCAATGACAGCTACTGTTCCTGCAATGTATTGGGGATGCGAGAGTTGATTGGAAGTAGTAATCAGGCGCTCTGCTCCAATTGACAGACCATCAATTACCGCTCCATCTCGATTCCAGAATACTCGATTGCAAGAATCTACCCAAACACGCCCCTGCTCAATGGCCCAGCAGTGGCGAGGAAATTGGCCAAGCGGGCCGAGCGGGGCAAAGGTGGTAACATTATGATCTGCAAGAATCGGCTGCGGCTCGGGTATCTCTGAGGAATCAGAAATTGGCCATTCTACTAACTGTTCTATTCCGTTTTCTGTATTGTCAATTAATGGTAAACGTTCAATCGAGCATAGTAGATCAGGAATAAATTCATCTAATAACGCATCTGGGATACTTCGATAGAGACAACTGCGAGCCTCTTCATGTCGATCAAGGGCTGTAAATGCCTCAAAAAGGAGATTATGAGGTGCATGAGAGTCTGGGGCAATACGTAACACCCGCAAACACCAGCGGGCTGCGAGGGTTGCATTGCCCTGGTGGATTAATTGGCGAACTTCGGGAATGAGCCGTTTCAAGGCAGCTTGCTCGAAGGCGGTGGCTTCGGTGGGTCGATCGCGCCGTCGCAGCCAACGACTCAGATCATCGAGGGTTTGCAGGGAAATGAGGGTGGGGTTCAGCGCGATCGCATTGAGGAACTGCGCGATCGCCCCATTATGTTCTCCCAGTTCCCATTGGAGTTTGCCGAGTTCCCAATGGGCGATCGCCGTTTGGGAGGGCTGGGGCAATCCTTGGGCGATCGCTTGGTTCCAGGCTTGGACGGCCGCTGGTCGGCGATCGGCTCCCCGCAGCGACTGGGCTAAGGAACCGTAGGCCAGGGCGGAATCAGGAGCCAACTGGATCGCCTGTCGATCGAGCACGATCGCCTCGGGCCAATTGCCCTGCTCACGACAAGCGGCCGCTCGATCGAGCAGCCGCTGCAGGTCTGGGGTGAGGTCTGATGCCGCCACAGGAACTAGCCGTTGATTAACCCTTAGAAAAACCAGCCGTAGGAATGCAGGCCCTTGCCCAGCAGGTTCACGCCCAAATAGCAAACCCAAACCACCACAAAGCCCAAGGCGGCCAGGATCGCTGGTTTGCGGCCTTGCCAGCCTTTGGTTAAGCGGGCGTGGAGATAGGCAGCGAACACCAACCAGGTGATGAAAGCCCAGGTTTCTTTAGGATCCCAGCTCCAGTAGGATCCCCAAGCTTCGTTGGCCCACACGCCACCGGCAATGATGCCAATGGTGAGCAGGGGAAAGCCCAGCCCGATTGTTCGGTAGCTGATGTTATCCAGGGTGTCCGCCAGGGTCAACCGTTGGGGCGACAGGTTCAGGGCGGTGGTGCTGTCAGTGGCGGGGCGATCGAGCAGGGCAACCCCGCTAGCTTCACCCCCGATCGACAGGGCGGCCGGCGCTTCAACGGCCGCCGTACTGACCGCCAGCCGCGCCACCTTATCCCGAAAACTGCCCGTGCCCACGGAGCTACCGCGCAGGGTCACATTCTGCCCCTTCGTCACAATCAAAAAGGCGATCGCCAGCAGCGACCCCACCATCAGGGCCGAATAGCTGAGCATCATCACGCTCACATGCATCATCAGCCAGTTGGACTTCAGGGCCGGAACCAACGGCTCGGCGGCCTGCATACTGTCCGGGAGGGACAGGGCCGCAAAGGCCGTAATCCCCATAGCCACGGGAGCCGTGACAATTCCAACCCAGCGGCTGCGGCTGTTGCGTTCGGTCAACAAATGGACAGCCGTGATTCCCCAAGCGAGGAAAAACAGCGATTCATATAAATTGCTGAGGGGGAAATAGCCCGCCTCAATCCATCGTGCGCCCAACAATGCCGCCATGCAGAGGTTGGCGATCGCCATGCCAGCCGTGCCCAAGGATCCCAACAGAATCCATTGGGGAAACGCCGCCCCCACCCAATACAGCAGCATCGTCACCAGCAGGATGCCAAACGATGCGTTATCTAACCAGGTTTGCAGTACAACCAAATCCATAGCTTACGGCGGGTTTAAAAGCCCCTAGTAATCCCAACCATCCACCCTATCAACTCCCGATCGATTCCGTGCAAGTTTCGGCAGCGACGGCGGTTGACCGTGGCGGGATGTTGGGTTGGGGAAACGATTCGATCGCGGTGTTTTCTTCTCTATCGATTTTAGAGAACTAGGGAGCCAGAAAGTCTGGTCTTGGGAGGCAATCACCGTTTGCGCCGCCGAACTGGATCTTGGGGCCCGGCCGATCGGGGCCGGTAAACTAACAAACAAGCCCCTGATTGCTGTTCCCAATCGCCCAACCAGTCAAGCCATTCCGACCCATGAACCCCCTTTTTCCCGATCGCCCCGAGCCGTCTAACATGCCCGAACCGGAACCACCCCAGCCCCCCCAAGCGCAACAGACCGCCCAAAAGCGGGCGATCGCGTTTTTAACCCTGGATATTCAGCGGGTGAAAGCAGCGGCGACAGAATTGCTCGAAAAGCTAGAAGCGGTGCGAACGGGGGAACTAGACGGTTGGGAGCGGTTGGGTAATGCCTATTGTTTGAATCTGTCGGGCGATCGCGCCACGATTGAAGACACGGTGGATGACGAATCGCCAAGTTGCACCCTGTCGATCGAGGAATTTGCCCAACTCGTTCAGGATTGGATTATTGATCTGGAGGCGGACGAAACGGATGAGAATTTCTGATGGCCGCCAGGGACTAATTCAGTAAAACTTCGTAACTAGAATGTCCTTTCCGCCTTCTCTGCCCTGGCTCTCGCTTCGGCAATTTTGGTTCTGTTTTCTGAGCTATTTACTCTTGAGCACCCTGCTGTTTATGGGTAGCTCGTTTACCATGCTGGCTTGGATTGTTTATCTATTTTTTCTCTTGCCATTCTATGGATTTTTAATTCTGTGGCTGGCAACCTTAACCAGTCGATATCGTGGATATCGGTTGCAAGTCAAGCCGTTATTTTTAGTCTTGGTTCTGGTTAGCCAAATTTTGGCAATTATCGTGAGTCCGGGGAATTGCTATGGTTTCAAGCAAGGCAATCAATGCTATAGCCTGGCTCAGGTTTGGTGGGGAAATTTAGGCGAAATCAGTTCTCAAAATCAACCGCCCCATTGGAGTGCGATCGAGCAATCCTTTTTGCCCCTTCTGGTAATTTACGGTTTTCTGTTAGTGCTATCAATTAGTACGCTTAGGCGATCTAGTCGATAAACAAGGGGCTTAAGATCTTGGTTTTAAACCCCTTGTTCTGAAAATTGGGTGGAAACTTTCGCGTGATGCTAACGTGCGGTTTTAAAGCCGAAGTTGAGCAGCTAAACCCTACAGCAAACCAGCGTTAGCCAAACCTAAAATCATCCCTGCTCCCAACAGGTGACCAAAGCTCGCGGTTGCCAACAATTCCGGAATCCCAAACCCGGTGAAAATGGCAGGCAAAGGCAAGGGCAAAGTGGGGCCAACGCCGCGCTTTTGAATCGCGTAGTAACCAATCACGATCGCAAACACATTGCAAGTGATCATGATGATCCCCACATTGGGTGACCATTCCGTGGTGGTGGCGGTGGCCAAAAGATTTTGAATCGTGAATAGATTAAACAAGGGTCGTTCCTCCAAGGATTCAGAATGCTAAAGCCATTAATTGCTAAAGCCATCAATTGTTGAGGATGATTAACAGAAATTGCCCAAGAGCAAAGCGTTAAAAATCCAATGGAAATTGATATTGTAAACAGGTTGTGAAGGAATCGGGCTGCTGGGAACTGCTGATTGGATCAAAATGGGGCCAATGTATTGGTGCAAATTCATGACTCAAATTCATGACTCAAATTCATGACCCATTGATCGGTTATTTTGATCGGTTATTGACGGCTCATGGATAGCTTATGACTAGCTCATGACTAACTCAAATGGCCATGAATGAACCATTGCAGCCTGCTGACTCCCCGCAGCGGAAACCGGCCAAATTATAGAAACCCGATCTCAGGGGTAGACAGCCCTGTTATTAAGACTTAACAGAAGTTTCGGTAGACTTTAACAGTACTCAACATTGCCAACCTTAGGGTTTTTGGACAACAAGGCCCGATTACAACGCTCAGGCTTGGAATTTTTCGGAATTTTTGCTGATGCTCGTCAAAATTTGCGGACTGAAGGATCCTGACCAAGCGGTGGCGATCGCCCGTTTAGGTGCTTGGGCGATCGGGTTTATTGCTGTGCCCGCTTCGCCGCGCTATGTCAGTCCGGCGCAAATGCGCTTGGTGAGCGATCGGCTGGTGGCGGCGGGCTGTGCAGTGGAGCGGGTGGGCATTTTTGCGAACACGGATTTGGACACGATTGCCGCAACCGTGACCACAGGTAACCTGACGATCGTGCAACTGCATGGGGATGAGTCCCCGGAGTTTTGCGAAGCGGTGCGATCGCGCTTGCCCCATCAAACCCTTTGGAAAGCGCTGCGGGTGCGATCGGCGGAAACCCTTGATTTAGCAGAAGCCTACGCAACGGCGGTGGATGCTCTGTTGTTGGATGCTTACCGGCCTGAGGCCTTGGGCGGCACGGGCCACACCCTCGATTGGCAGCGGTTACAAGCTTGGCGATCGCCCCTGCCTTGGTTTTTGGCGGGTGGCATTACCCCCGATAACGTACTCCAAGCGATCGACACCCTGGCCATGGCTGCCCCGATCGGGATTGATCTGTCGAGCGGGGTGGAGCGGGGGCCCGCTGATAAAGACCTGGAGCAGGTGGCTCGGTTGTTTCGGGTGTTGCGCCAACGGTTGCCCTTGGCCGCGCCGGTCACCGATCGCCCCTTGGAGTCTTAAGGGCTGGGCTAATCGCTACCGTCGTCACTGGCTGGGCCAACAGGATGATAGCCGGTGAATTCGGCCACGATCGCCCGCAAGGCTTGATGATCCAGCGGCTTGCTGAGATAGCCCTGCATCCCGGCGGCTAAACAGCGCTGGCGATCGTGCTCCATGGCCAGGGCTGTGGCCGCCACCACGGGTAAATCCTGCCAACGTTCATCACTACGGATTTGCTGCAAGACCGCCAGCCCGTCCATGTCCGGCAGTTGAATATCCAGCAACACCAAATCCACCGGGTGACTGTCTAGCCAATCGATCGCCCGCCAACCGTCTGGGGCGATCGCCACGCCACAACCCCAACTGCTCAACAGGTCTTGCAGCAACTTGGCATTGGTCGAATCGTCTTCAACAACCAAAATTTGCGGTGGCCGGGCCTGTTCCGCCGCCATCACGCGCGCCGCCGATGCGCCGGGTTGAATGGCCGGTGCGGGCGATCGACCGGGAGGCACAAAGGTTAAGGGCAACCGAATCGTGAAGGTGCTGCCCTGGCCCAGCTTGGATTCAAAGTCCACGGAGCCGCCGTGCAATTCCGCTAACTGTCGGGTGAGGGACAGGCCCAACCCCGTGCCCTGGTGCCGACGGGAGAGGGAATTATCCAGTTGATGAAAGGGCTGGAACATGACGGCGCGGGCTTCTTCGGGAATTCCGATCCCGTGATCCCACACGCAAAAATGCACGTAGCCGCCTCGCTCGATCGCCTCAAGGCCAATTTCGCCCCCCTCATGGGAAAACTTGACCGCATTACTGAGCAGGTTCAACAGCATTTGGCGCACACGCACCTCGTCGGCCATCAGGGGTTGTAAGCGCTTGGGAATTCGTTTGCGGATCCGAATATCCCGATCGGCCGCCTGTTGACTGACCAGGGCCAACGCCGAATCGCAAAGGGTGGGCACATCGATCGCCTCGATCGCCAGCTCAATTTGGCCCGCCTCAATTTTGGACAGATCCAACACGTCATTAATCAAACTGAGCAGGTGATCACCACTCTTGCGAATTTGCTCGATATAAACCATCTGTTTTTCGTTCAGGGGCCCATAGAGCTGCTGCTTCAGCAGGGAAGAAAAGCCCAAAATAGCCGTCAGCGGTGTGCGCAACTCATGGGACATGTTGGCTAAAAAGGCGGATTTCAATTGGCTGGCCCGCTCCAACTCCAAGTTTTTGGCTGCCAACTCCGCTTGGGTTTGCTTTTGATCACTGATGTCGCGGGTAACGATCGAAAAGGCCACGGGACGGCCCTGCTCGTCGGGCACGGGCCCCACCGAGACCAACGCAGGGAACCGATCGCCCCCTTGGCGCTGGCAAATGACTTCCCCGCTCCAACCGCCGTCGATCGCCTGCTGCACCAGCCAATGCACTTGTTTTGCGCCCGCTTCTGGATAAAAAGCCGCTGCATTTTGGGGGCGGTTGGGCCCCGTGATCCAACCAAAAACCCGATCGGTCGCCGGGTTCGCATAGATTAAGCCCCCCTGCAAGTCCGCGATCGCGGTGCTGTCGTGGGTTGATTCCAGGGCCCGCACAAACATCTGCACCTGCTGTTCTGCCTGCTTGCGATCGGTGATGTCCCGCGCAATGCCCAAGCCACCAATCAACTCTCCCCCCGCATAGAGCAAACGCCCATTCACCTGCATGTGAATTTCTCGACCAGCGCGATCGAGCAGCGCAAACTCAAAATCCATCAGCTCGCCCGTATGCAACAGGTTGGCAAAGGCCTGGCCCGTGGGTTCCTGAAAAGCCGGAGCCACAAAGTCCATGTAGGGGCGGCCGCGCCATTCGCCCGGTTCAATCCCCAACAGCCGCTCTCCGTAGGGATTAATAAACACCAGTCGCCCCAGCAGATCCACCGCATACACCATGTCATTGGCGGTTTCCACATAGGCCCGAAACAGCCCCTCGGAGTTAAAGGGATCCACTTCTGTGGGTTCCTGCGTCCGATCCAAGTTGATGCCGTAGGGCTTGGGCGGCGGCCCGGCGGTTGGGCGATCGCGCCATTGGGCCAGTTGTTGTTCCAGCTCATGCACGCGCTGCTGGAGGCGGGCGTTTTCGGCTTCGAGGGTCATGGAGAGACGGGGAAGAAACAAACAACGGGGCAATCATCGATCAGAGTCGCTACGATCTAAGCTAATACAGGCTTCGATCGACCCCTAATCGGCTACTGAATCGCTTCACGATCGCCCGCCGTTGATCCGCCCAATTTCCAAACCCCCACGCCCGATCGCCCGCTTGGCCAGTGGCGACGGCGCATGGGAGTTTGTTCGGCCCTTTGTCCTGAGACTTGACCATGGCTCCCGCCCCGATCGCCCTGAACACCGCCGCCCAAACCGATTCGCAGATTTTGCAGTCCCGCCCCGATCGTCAGCCCCTGCCGCCGCTGTTGGGTGGCTCCCTCACGGAACTCACCCAATGGGTGAAAGACCAGGGCCAGCCCGCCTATCGTGCCAAGCAGTTGCACCAATGGATCTACGAACGCGGGGCCCGATCGCTGATGGATATCACCGTCTTTCCCAAAAACTGGCGGGAAGCGGCCGCCGACATCCCGATCGGTCGATCGGAACTGCACCACCGCTCCGAAAGCCATGACGGAACCGTGAAATTCTTGCTGAAAATGACCGACGGGCAAATCGTGGAAACCGTGGGCATTCCCACCCGCGATCGGCTGACGGTTTGCGTCTCATCCCAAGTGGGCTGCGCCATGGCCTGTGACTTTTGCGCCACGGGCAAGGGCGGCTTTGTGCGGAACCTGTCGCGATCAGAAATTCTGGATCAGGTGCTGACCGTCCAAGAAGACTTCGATCGCCGGGTCAGCAATGTGGTGTTCATGGGCATGGGTGAACCGCTGCATAACCCCGCCGCTGTGCTGAGTGCAACGCGATCGCTCAACCAAGACATCGGCATCGGCAAGCGCTACATCACCATTTCCACCGTGGGCATTCCCGGCCGAATTCGGCAGCTCGCCAACGAACGGCTGCAAGCCACCTTGGCCGTCAGCCTCCACGCGCCCAACCAGGAAATTCGTGAATCGATCGTCCCCAGTGCCGCCCAATACCCGATTGAAGAGCTGATCGAAGACTGCCGCGACTATGCCGCCGAAACCAGCCGCCGCGTCACTTTTGAATACATCCTGTTGGCAGGGGTCAACGACAGCCGCGACTGTGCCGCCGAGCTAGCGGAGTTGTTGCGCGGGTTCCAAGCCCACGTCAACCTAATTCCCTACAACCCGATCGCGGAGGTGGACTACCAGCGCTCCGACCCGATGCGCGTGCGGGACTTCATGCAAACCCTGGACGATCGCCGCGTCGCCGTCAGTGTTCGCCGCACCCGGGGCCTGGAGTCGGACGCAGCCTGTGGCCAACTCCGCGCCAACCTAGGCAAAACCACCGGCAAAATCGGCCGCTTTGGGGGCGATCGTCGCCGCTAGGTTCCCACGAAATGTGAATTGCTGACTACCATGAAACTAGTCATTGTGAATTCACATCATGTCAAACCAAAACTGGGGAAAGGAAACGATCACCCGTGGTCTAGAACTTCTGCGCCAGGGATTGTTTCCTTTCATTCAAGAAGCCATGCAGGCAGGGTATGGTGATGATTGGGCCAAAAATTCTCTACAGTCTTTGCCTAAGCAGCGAACAGCCCAACCAATTCTAAAAAACTATTCTCCTATCAAAATCATTAGTGAAGATGTAGCTAATTTACTAACAATTCTAGATAAAAATTACACCAAGGTCTTTAAAGACCGATTAAGCAAAAGCGACAAAGTTCTAGTGAATGAACTTCAGGAAATTCGTAACCAGTGGGCCCATGAATCGGAATTTCCCACCGCAGATGTTTATCGATCGCTCGATAGCATTCGTCGGTTACTACAGGCCATCGGCTCGCCTCTATTGGAAGAGGTAGTAACCCAGCAAAATGAAGCATTGCTAGCCTTGAGTCATCAAAACCAAGCGCAGCAATGGGGACGAAACCCTAACACGCAAGCAGACCGACAGTTTCAAGAGCAGTGCGATCGCCTCATTTCTCAAATTCCGTTCCAGAATCGCAGCCTCCTGAACCAGGCTTTGACCCATAGGTCTTATAAGAATGAACACCCAAGCAGTGGTGATGACAATGAACGGCTGGAGTTTTTAGGCGATTCCGTTTTGGGGTTGGTGGTGGCTGAGTATATCCACAATAAACACCCATACCTCACTGAAGGGGAACTAACTCAGATCAAGTCTCGAATTGTAGAGAATACACAACTTGAGTTCTTTGCCAGTCAGCTTAATTTGAGTGATTGTCTGAGGCTGGGAAATGGGCTTAAGCGTGATCAGAAGATCAGTCAAAAGAACTCGGTTCTTGCTAATGCCTTTGAAGCATTAATCGGAGCCTACTATCTTGATTCTGGTTTGGCAGCAGTTCAGGCATTCTTCTGGCCAAAGCTTGATCAAGTGATCGATAAACTGGGTTACGAAGGCGCAACAGCCCGACATCCTAAAAATGCTCTTCAGGAATTTCTACAACAGCCAGGAAATTCAGCAATATTCGGTTCGGTTGATGAGTTAGTCTATTGTCGATCTCCACAAGGCCCACCCTGGACAGTGCTCGTCCAGATTGCTCATTTCCCCTACGGTCAAGGCATTGGTGACACGATCAAAGCGGCAGAAACCCAAGCGGCAATCGCAACTTTAGCTATGCTGAAAGCGGAAGGGTTTGAGGTCGATCGCCCGTGATTGCCATCGTTCCAAATACTGACCCGGCTGGCCCAGCCAGCTCCGATCCCCAGTAGGGGCAATGTACCAGACCGGGCAAGGTGCTAAGGTATTTCGGCAGCTTGGTGGGAAATGGCGGTGAAATTCCGCGACTGTGCCGCAGCCGTGATTGGTGGGGCTGTGCCAACAAATATGCTTAGCCAGCCCTGAGCAAACCATGAGTCGGAATGCCTCCAATCTGCTGGGGCGATCGCGCTGCTTCCCTGTCCTGTGCGAGTGGCATTCGATCGGCTGTGAGCCATTAAAAACGCGGAAACTGATCGCCCCGTCAGTTCAAATCACCCATTCCCTTAGACCCTCGGCGATGCACCGGGGCGCGAACTGAAATCCATGCTGAATGTGTCTGTTAAGTCCGCTGAGTCCGTTGAAGCGATCGCCCCGTCCACCCGTGACAAGTTTCCGCTGCTGTTGATTGGTCACGGCACGCGCGACGACGATGGCCGCCGCACCTTCATGGAGTTTGTGGAAGCCTTTGCGGCCTATGACACCTCGCGGCCCGTTGTTCCTTGTTTTTTGGAGTTGACGGAACCGTCGATTCAAGAAGGGGTCGATCGAATGGTGGCCATGGGCTACCAAGAAATGACCGCCCTGCCGGTGTTGCTGTTTGCGGCGCGGCACAACAAGTTTGATGTGACCAATGAACTCGATCGCGCCCGGGCCCGCCATCCGGGGCTGAAGTTCCACTATGGTCGCCATTTTGGCGTGGCCGATCGCCTGGTGGAATTGTGGCGATCACGCTTGGAGGAACTCGATCGGCAAAGTGAAATCCCCCGCGATGAATCAGTGTTGCTGTTCGTGGGTCGTGGCGCTTCGGATCCCGATGCCAATGGCGATGCTTATAAGTTGGCACGGGTGCTCTGGGAAGGCAGCGGCTTCAAGGGATTGGAGCTGTGTTTTAGTGGAATCACCCATCCGCGTTTGGATGCGGGTTGGGAACGAGCTTGGACTTGGAACCCCAAACGGGTGGTGGTGTTGCCGCACTTCCTGTTCACGGGGGCGCTGATGAAACGGATTCACGGCTATTCCGACCAAGCGCGGCTCGATCGCCCCGATGTGCAAATCCAATCCCTGCCGGAAATTGGCTTAGATCCCGTCTTGTTTGAGTTGGTGAAGGAGCGGGAACAGGAGGCGATCGCCGGTCAGGTGGCCATGAACTGCGAGCTATGCAAGTTCCGCCGGGCCGTGAGTCGTAATCTGTTGGGCTTGGGTCAGGATGATGGCGAAGCGATCGCCCCGGACGCGATGGCGAGCGGCCATCATCACCACGATCACGGCCACGGCCATAGTCACGATCACGGGCATCATGCTCACAGCCATGGGCATAGTCATGATCACGGCCACAGCCATGGGCATAGTCACGGTCATAGTCATGATCACGGCCATGGGCACAGTCACGATGCGCCCGACCCCTACGCCACTCAAAACGATTATCACGAAAAGGCTTGGCGAGTTCCCTAGGGTTTCGTTGGCAGTTTTTGGACAACACTTGCAAACAAAAGGGGCGATCGAACTAGTCGATCGCCCCTTTTAAACACCTTAAATACAGCGTTTCTAGGCAAAAGGTTTAGAAAAACCCAAAGGCTTAAAAACCAAATGCCAAACGGAGATCTAGGCTTCTTTGTTGATGAATGGCAGCAGGGCCAGGATGCGGGCGCGCTTGATGGCTACAGCCAAATCGCGTTGTTGCTTGGCCGTCAGACCGGTTACACGACGGGGCAGGATTTTGCCGCGTTCGGTGATGAAGCGACGCAGCAGATCAACGTCTTTGTAGTCGATCGGCTCTTCGGGTTTGAGGGGAGAAACGCGACGACGATAGTAAGCCATGGTGATTCGCTAAGGATTCAGGGGTGATTCAGGAAAAGCGGGCGGCTCGGCTTGGAAACAGCCGATCGCACCGAGTTCGTATAACGAGACTGCACAATCCGCGACCGGGGCGATCGAGCGCTCCGGGCAAGGACTGGGTTATGGGCGAAAAATTACTTAATTTCGCGGTGCACTGTGTGCTTGTTGCAGTGGGGGCAGAACTTTTTCAGTTCCAAGCGCGCGGTGGTGTTGCGGCGGTTCTTTTGGGTGGTGTAGCGCGACACGCCGGGCGAGCGCTTGTCGGTGTTGGTGCGGCACTCGGTGCACTCCAGGGTGATCACGAGCCGTACGTCTTTACCTTTAGCCACGGTGGGAAACTCCTAATGGTTCGATCGGTGCAAAGGGTTTGCGATTGGACGATCGTGCGCCGCCGCATTGGCACTGGGCAAAACAGGCGGGGGGCGATCGCCGATCGAGCAGAACTGCTGATTTTGTCCGCAAACGGATTCGGGCAGTTTTGCAGCACTCTATCTTCGCATAAAACGCTCAGTTCGATCGCGCAGAAGACGATACCACCGTTGCACCTTCAGATCTAGGGAAAACCCCCGAGAAGTTTGCACCACAATCGATCCAATCAGGCGATCGTGAAAGGACTGTTGTTGGCGGCTTTCGTCCGTAGCCGTCACAATGCCATCGACAATTGCCGGAGCCAAACAAAGCAGCGCCACCGGGTTCACCTGTGACAACAGGGACAATCCTTGCAAGGCCAGCCAAGCTTCAATGCCCACGATGCCCTCCCGTTGGGTCAGCTCCACCATCGTTGGCAGGCGGCGGGTGCGGGGGTTCACCAGTTTGATATCCATGGCCAATCGCCCAATGCTTTGGCCGCGATTATTGGCTACCATCACCACCCGCACCAGGAGCCACAGGATCACAAAAACCGGCAGTTCAAACCCGGCTCCCAACAGGCTGCTGAACAGTCCCCCAATGACCGCATCGATCGCCGTGGCCACACCACGCCGCCACAGGGGCACACGGGGAAGGTAAGGAGCAGGTTCAAGGCGATCGCGCATGGCAGGTGAGCCTAAACGATGAGGAGGAGGGGGAGATCTAATTCAGAATCAACGCATCAGAATCAGCGCAGTGGTCTGCTGCGATTCTCCCCAAATAATGCCATTAATGCCATGGCTCGAACTGTCATAGCTGGGATTGTCATGGCTCGGAATCCCAAGGCTCAGGCTCTTGGGGTTAGGGGTTGCCCGATCTCGTCGCGATCGCCAATTGCAGGTTGGGGATTTGGCGCAACCGATCCATCACTTCCACCACTCGCCCGTGGCTCACGGCTCGATCGGCCTCAATGGCTACGGTGCGCATGGGTTGGTCTGGGGTGCGGGGCCCCAACTTTGCCTGCACTAGGGTGGGTAATTGCTCGATCGGGATCGGCTGTCGATCGACTGCCAAATTTCCCGCCGCATCCACCGTCACCACTGGCATTGACTGGGTTTGGGCTTGGCCCGTGGCGGCGCTGGGCAAGTTCACCGGCAAACCCCGCGATCGGGTCAAGAAAGCCGTAGCCACCACAAAAAACGCCAGAATCGCAAAAATCACGTCCACCATAGGTGTGACGTTAATTTGAAGGGGCGGATCATCATCCGAATCCAGAAAATTCATCACCTGTGCCCCAATTTCAATAACTGCAACGAAATTTAGTCCCGATCTGTTCGCCCATGCTGGGAGTGCCCATGCTGGGAGTGCCCACGCTCGCAACAGTTAAATCAGTTGAAATTAATGATTGCACTGCGTTGATTTTAGCGACTACCCCTCCTTAGATCGGTTATAGGCGCATCGATCGCCGACCAAGAGCGATCGCTTGTCAAATTCTTCCCTTGTCAAATCATTTCTTGTAAGTCATAATCATTATGAGTTTAGGCAAGATTCCACCTCACCCATAAGGAAGTCACCACCATGCTCGATCGTGTCCCCGATGTTGTGTTCAAAACCCGCGTCCGCGATGAGTCCGTGCCGGGCCCTAACCCCTTCCGTTGGCAAGATCTCAGCACCCAAGACCTCTTCGGTGGCAAGCGCGTTGTGTTGTTTTCGCTGCCGGGTGCTTTCACGCCCACCTGTTCCACCAGCCATCTGCCGCGCTACGAAGAACTCTATGAAGAAATTAAGAGCCTAGGTGTGGATGCGGTGGTTTGTTTGTCGGTGAATGATGCCTTTGTGATGTTTCAATGGGGCAAACAACAAAACGCCCAGAATGTCTTCTTGCTGCCCGATGGCAATGGGGAATTTACTCGCAAGATGGGCATGTTGGTAGACAAGTCCAATCTGGGTTTTGGGATGCGTTCCTGGCGCTATTCCATGGTGGTCAATGACGGCGCGATCGAAAAGATGTTCATTGAACCTGGCTATGGAGACAATGCTCCCAGCGATCCTTTTGAAGTTTCTGATGCTGATACGATGCTGGCTTACTTGAAGTCGGTGCAGTCATAAAAACTGCTCGATCGACTCAATTGATCGATTCGACTGATTGGATTAACTGGATCGATTTGATCGGCTTGATCGATCGAGCGGCTTAGCTCAATTAACCCATGTCATCGAGGAGGGGCAAGTGAAAAGACGGGCCCCTCTTTTTGCTGTCGTTCTTGCTGCTGTTTTTGCTGTCGTTTTTTCTGTTAGCTCGGGATGGTTATGGCAATTAGATAGGCATCTTTGGGTTAATTCCAAGACTCATCCCAAGGGTGGGTAGCCATCTTGGCGACCCATTAACGACGCACGCGAGCGGTGAACCCTGCTGCCTTAAATTGCTTGAGCTGGAGTGGTTCCGGTTGGCTGACGGGCACAGAAATCCGAAACTCAAATTCGCTCACGCCGGGCGGAATTTGCTCGATCGCGCCCAAACGAGTGCGATTTTCCATAATGGAATTATCCGTCGCGTCATAGATTCGCCCAAAGATATCCGCATCAAACACCGTTTTTCCCGTGGTGTTGTTTGCCTTGCCATAGACGATGAAGCATTTGGCCGGCAGCGTTGCGCCACCAGAGGTGACGGCCCCAGCGGCCACTTCAGCCGGACATTCCCGATAGTTCAAATCCGACAGCTTGATATTGGTGAGGGCTTGGGCCGCACCAGTGGGAACCATCAGCCACATCAACAAGCCCAACAGGCCGATCGCCCCGCATTGTCCCAGCCGTTTGCTCAGTTGCTGCCCGATCACCCGCAATAAACCTGAAATTTGCATGATTTTGATCGTTCGGAGGAGATTACCAAAACCCTGACGCGAAGACCGACGGATCCCCGCGACCGGTGAGCAAAGTTGCCTCTTCTCATTAAAAGCGAGATGGATAGAAGCGAGATCGGAACAGGATAAAGAAAAGCGGGATAGGTTTAGCCCTACCCCGCCTTGGATGAGTCAATCCAATCGTTGATCTGAATAATCAAGATCATCAACAAATAGATATTGAGATCGAGAAAATATGAAAATTGGTTGGCGGTCTAAACCGTGCCACCAGCCGCCTGCACCCGAGCACGGGCGCGTTTGAGGGCTTGGGTTGCCTTAATTTTCTCTTGAGGACTGTTAGCGGCAGCTACCCGAGCTTCTGCGTCGGTATATTCTGCTTGGGCGGCGGAACGGTCGATCGAGTCACCCCGTTCGGCTCCATTCACCAGCACCGTCACTTCGTTATCTTCGATTTCAGCAAAGCCACCCATCAGGGCGATCGGCAACCAATCCTTACTGACCCGAACACGCATCACTCCCGTGCCCAACGCCGTCAGCAGCGGCGCGTGGCCGGGTAGGATGCCTAACTGTCCTGTGGTACTCGGCAGGATCACTTCCTCTGCCTGGTTATCCCAAACGGTCTTGTCTGGGGAAATAACACGAACTGTTAAGCTCATAACCTCTTGGCTCGATCGAGCGGAATTGCAACACCGTGAACAAACAACACCAGCGGCAGCGGAGACCGGTTAGCCCAGCCCCCGCATTCCGCAACGCGATTTAAAAACTAGCTATTCAGCAGCTTTTCGCCCTTGGCGATCGCTTCATCGATGTCGCCAACCATATAGAAGGCTTGCTCAGGATACTTATCCAGCTCACCCGACAGGATCAGCTTGAAGCCCTTGATCGTGTCTTCCAGGGTCACGTACTTACCAGGCGAGCCGGTAAACACTTCCGCCACGAAGAACGGCTGCGACAGGAAACGCTCCAGCTTCCGGGCGCGGGCCACCGTCAAGCGGTCTTCTTCAGACAATTCATCCAGACCCAAAATGGCGATGATGTCTTGCAGTTCCTTGTAGCGTTGCAGGGTGGCTTGCACCGCCCGAGCCGTGTCGTAGTGATCGCGACCCACGATCGCCGGTTGCAGCATCGTCGAGGTCGAACCCAACGGATCCACAGCCGGGTAGATTCCCTTAGCGGCCAAGCCCCGGGACAACACGGTGGTACCGTCCAAGTGGGCAAAGGTGGTTGCCGGAGCGGGGTCGGTCAAGTCATCTGCGGGCACGTAGACGGCTTGAATCGAGGTGATCGAGCCTTCGGTGGTCGAGGTAATCCGCTCTTGCAGGTCACCCACATCCGTACCCAGGGTGGGCTGGTAACCCACGGCGGAGGGCATCCGACCCAGCAGCGCCGATACTTCCGAACCGGCTTGCACAAAGCGGAAGATGTTGTCCACAAACAACAGCACGTCTTGCTTGTTGGTGTCGCGGAAGTATTCAGCCATGGTCAGACCCGACAGGCCAACACGCATCCGTGCTCCCGGCGGCTCGTTCATTTGGCCGTAAACCAGCGCAATCTTGGACTCCTTCAGGTTCTCCTCGTTGATTACGCCCGACTCCTTCATTTCGTTGTAGAGGTCGTTCCCTTCGCGGGTTCGTTCGCCCACACCGGCAAACACCGACACCCCACCGTGCTGGGTGGCAATGTTGTTGATCAATTCCATCATGATCACGGTCTTGCCCACGCCAGCGCCGCCGAACAGACCGATTTTGCCGCCGCGACGGTAGGGGGTCAGCAGGTCAACGACCTTGATCCCGGTTTCGAACACGGAGGGCTTGGTTTCCAGTTCGGTCAGCTTGGGGGCTGCCCGGTGGATGGGAGAAAATTCAGTGGCTTCGACGGGCCCTTGGTTATCAACGGGTTCGCCCAAAACGTTGAAAATGCGGCCGAGCGTGGCTTTACCCACGGGAACGCTGATCGGTGCACCGGTGTCTTGGACTTCCATGCCGCGCACGAGACCATCGGTGCTGCTCATTGCCACAGCACGGACTTGTTGGTCGCCGAGCAACTGTTGCACTTCGCAGGTCACAGAAACTTCTTGACCGGCGCGGTTCGTTCCCTGGACTTTGAGGGCGTTGTAAATGCGGGGCAATTTACCGCCGGGGAACTTCACGTCGATCACGGGGCCGATGACTTGCGTGATGTAGCCGACGTTGGTTTTTTCAGTGGTGGTGACCATGCTCGAGCCTGTGAGTTTATCGCTTCAATGATCTGGGTTGGCTTGCTCGCAAATCCAGTGATCGCGCTGTCGTGGTGGGAGACACCGGGCGATCGCTGATTGGGGTGCGAGCGGTTTTTCAAACTCGGTGTTAACGGGGCGAACCGCACTGAAGGTACGCCAGCGCGCCTTCATCGGTATTTTTGCCAAGTATCAGATTATCACCGATGCGCCACAGGTCACTGTGAATCCCTGGGGGGCGATCGAATCCCAAGGTTGGGGATCGAGGAACTGGGAAATTATCGGGCGATCGGGACGCTCTGGTTTTGCGAATTGGCGATTCCTGGGAGGCGCAGCGGGGCGATGCCGCTGGGGGATGAATCTGGGGCGATCGGGCGGGTGCTGACGGGTTTGGAGGGGGTTAGTGCTGAGCAGGGAAACTGTTTTCGCCTCAAAATTCCTCGCCTATACTCGAAACAGAGGAATGATCAGGGGGTTCAGCGGCAAAGGGAGCTGAACTGCATCAACCGAAATGTTGGGATGTGGATCGATCGGCTGGGAGGTTCCTGAAAGCTCCCACGGGCAATCAACGGGCGATTAACCTGGCGATCGACTCAATGACCAGTGATTGGCTTCGATTGGCTCCGTGATCAACGCCCAGCGATCAGCACTAAATCAACATCATCCAGATCAACACCATTTGAGCTTGGGTACTTTACCTAGTAAGGGCCGACTCCCCGAATGGCTCACGAGCTAAAGATTTGCAAACGCGCAAGGACAGTCGGTCAGAAATGACCCATAACTGAACACCCACACTCAACGAGGACAGTACGGTGGCTGCAACAAAAACTCAAACTCCCGAGACCGAGAACGGTGTTGCTCCGAAAAACGGACTCAGCACGAACCAAACCGAAGCACGGCCCTGGGGATCTTTTACGGTGCTAGAAGAGGGACGCGGTTACAAAATCAAGCGCATTGAGGTGGGGCCCGGTCATCGCTTGAGCTTGCAGATGCATCACCACCGCAGCGAGCATTGGATCGTTGTCTCAGGCACGGCGCGTGTGGTTTGTGGCGATAACGAAATCATGCTCACGCCCAATCAATCCACCTACGTTCCCCAATGCACTGCCCACCGGCTGGAGAACCCCGGCACTATTCCCCTGGTGTTGATTGAAGTGCAGAATGGGGAATATTTGGGCGAAGACGATATCGTTCGTTTTCAGGATGACTACGCCCGCACCCCTGCTGCTAAGTAGGGTAATTGCTTCGATTTAATTTTGATTTGTCTTGCTTGATTGGTCTTGATTTGGCTTGCCCTGATTTTGAATTGAGTCTGTTTGCCTGGGTTTGCCTAAGATCGTGAACGCTGTTGCGATGGCAAGGGTTTCAGGGGTGGCTCTTGGCGTTTGGCGAGCCAAATCACACTTCGTTGACCGCATTTTTTAAACCATTTCTCAAAAATTCTGTTGATTATCCATGTTGGTTCTGTCTGCTGCGGCCCAAGCTGAAGTTCAACGTCTTGCTCAACAATGGGGACTGGAGCAAGGCTGGTTTCGGCTGGAGGTGCGATCGGGAGGATGTCGCTCCTTAACCTATGTCTTGCAGTTCCACCCACCGAGCCAGGCGATCGGCCCTGATGAACAGGCCCTTGAAGGAGATGGTTGGCGGGCGATCGTGCGCGATCATGATTTGCCCTACCTACGGGGCTTGACGATCGACTATTCCGAAGATCTGGTGGGTGGTAATTTCCGGTTTCAAAATCCCAGTGCTCGCAACAATTGCAGTTGTGGGCACTCCTTTGACCATGGCGAATCGTAGCCGATCGATGCGTTTGGTTAAGGGTTGAGGGCGATCGTCTCGAAACCATGACCACCGCAACGGCCAAGAAACGGCAAACCCTGGCGAAACGCCCACCTAGCGAAGCCATTCCCAGAAAGCTGTCAACCTAGCTACGCTTCATTGACAAAGGTAACAGCCCATCCGTATAGTTATAGACCGTGACATTTTATGACCCCATCGAATATCTAGAATCTGCCGGTGCAGTAAGCCCATGCCCACGATTCAGCAACTCATCCGATCTGAGCGCGCCAAAGCTAAGAGCAAAACCAAATCGCCAGCGCTCAAAAGCTGTCCTCAGCGCCGCGGCGTTTGCACGCGCGTGTACACCACCACACCCAAAAAGCCCAACTCTGCCCTGCGTAAGGTGGCACGTGTTCGCCTAACCTCCGGCTTTGAAGTGACAGCCTACATTCCGGGCATTGGGCACAATCTGCAAGAACACTCAGTGGTCATGATTCGCGGTGGTCGGGTAAAAGACCTGCCCGGCGTGCGCTACCACATCATTCGCGGAACCCTTGACACTGCCGGCGTTAAAGATCGTAAGCAAGGGCGATCCAAGTACGGTGCGAAGCGCCCGAAGCCCCAAAAATAATGGTGGTTCCGTAGTCCCGGGCCGGCACTGTTAACCGCAACTTCAGCGTGGCCAATTCAACAATTGAAATTGCTCATAACGAAGTTGCCGGTGACTGCTCGGGTGCCTGGTACGCAAAGGAATTAGAAAATCGCGGTTAGCCATTTCAGGCTCCCAGCAAGCACCCATGCAGCCCCCTGACTGAGTGCTGACTGGGTGGCAGATATTCATGGACTTTGCGACACCAAAGTTTTAGTTTGCTTGTTCACGCTCTGATTGTGACCTAACGGCTACTGTTATATGTCTCGTCGCACAACTGTCAACAAACGCCCTGTTCCCCCTGACCCTGTTTACAACAGCCGCCTGGTCAGCATGACTGTTCGCCGGATCATGAAATCCGGTAAGAAGTCGGTTGCTTCCCGGATTGTTTACGATGCCTTCAAGCTGATCCAAGAGCGCACTGGCTCGGAACCGCTTGATGTTTTCGAGCGGGCCGTGAAGAACGCAACGCCTCTGGTGGAAGTGAAAGCCCGCCGGGTGGGTGGTGCGACTTACCAAGTGCCCATGGAAGTGCGGAGCGATCGAGGCATTGCCCTGGCCCTGCGCTGGTTGATCCAATTTGCTCGCCAACGCGGCGGCCGCAGCATGGTGAGCCGCTTTGCGAATGAAGTGATGGATGCGGCCAACGAAACGGGTAGCGCAATCCGGAAGCGCGAAGAAACGCACCGGATGGCGGAAGCGAACAAGGCCTTTGCTCACTATCGCTACTAGGTTTCGAGAGTTTCGAGCTTTTGTCACGATGATTCATCGGCTGACAAATGGCTCAGTGCTTCAGTCCTCATGAGTTGGAAACTGAGACAAGCGCTTTGGTGGCAGTGGGGTTCGATCGCACTCTAAATAGCGATCAGCCCAATCTGTTCCCCCGGCGTTCTGTCTTTGTTTCGATTACTTAACAAGGATGTAACATGGTATCTGCGATAGGAGTCCCAGGAGGTTAAAGTGGCCAGATCGATTCCGCTCGAACGAGTGCGAAATATTGGAATTGCCGCCCACATTGATGCGGGCAAAACAACGACGACCGAGCGGATTCTGTATTACTCGGGCGTGGTTCACAAGATCGGTGAAGTTCACGAAGGGACTGCCGTCACGGACTGGATGGAGCAAGAGCGTGAGCGTGGGATCACGATCACCGCTGCGGCCATCAGTACGAGCTGGAACGATCACAAGATCAACATCATTGATACGCCTGGTCACGTGGACTTCACGATCGAGGTGGAGCGCTCCATGCGGGTGCTCGATGGTGTGATCGCGGTGTTCTGTTCGGTGGGTGGCGTGCAGCCCCAGTCGGAAACGGTGTGGCGGCAAGCTGACCGTTACAAAGTGCCCCGGATCGTGTTCGTGAACAAGATGGATCGGACGGGTGCGAACTTCTACAAGGTCTATGGTCAGGTGCGCGATCGCCTGAAGGCCAATGCTGTGCCGATTCAAATCCCGATCGGGGCTGAATCCGAGTTGCGCGGCATTGTTGACCTGGTGAAGATGCGTGCCTACCTCTACACCAACGATCTGGGCACCGACATCCAAGAAACCGATATTCCTGAAGATCTGGTTGACCTGGCTGATGAATATCGCCTGAAGTTGGTGGAAGCGGTTGCAGAAACCGACGATGTCTTGACCGAAAAGTATCTTGAAGGCGAAGAGCTGACCCAAGAGGAAATCAAGGGTGCGCTGCGCAAGGGCACAATCGACGGCACGATCGTCCCCATGCTCTGCGGTTCTGCCTTCAAGAACAAAGGGGTTCAACTGCTGCTCGATGCCGTGGTGGACTACCTGCCCGCCCCGATCGACGTGCCCCCGATTAAGGGTCTGCTGCCCGACGGTTCAGAAGTGACCCGTCCGGCCGACGACAACGCGCCCCCGGCAGCCCTGGCCTTCAAGATCATGGCTGACCCCTACGGTCGCTTGACCTTCATCCGGGTCTACTCCGGCGTGATTACCAAGGGTAGCTATGTCTACAACGCCACCAAGGGCAAGAAAGAGCGGATTTCGCGCTTGATCGTGCTCAAAGCTGACGAACGAATCGAAGTAGACGAAATGCGTGCTGGCGACCTCGGCGCAGCCCTGGGTCTGAAGGACACCATCACCGGCGACACGATTTGTAGCGAAAGCGATCCGGTCATTCTGGAATCCCTGTTCATTCCTGAGCCGGTGATCTCGGTGGCCGTTGAGCCGAAGACCAAGCAGGACATGGAAAAACTGTCCAAGGCCCTGCAATCCCTCTCGGAAGAAGATCCGACCTTCCGCGTCAGCATTGACTCGGAAACCAATCAAACCGTGATCGCTGGGATGGGTGAGCTGCACCTCGAAATCCTAGTAGACCGGATGATGCGGGAATTCCGTGTGGAAGCCAACGTGGGTGCGCCTCAGGTGGCGTATCGCGAAACCATCGGCAAGGCTGCCAAAGCAGAAGGCAAGTTTGTCCGCCAGAGCGGTGGTAAGGGTCAATACGGCCACGTGGTGGTTGAAATTGAGCCGGGCGAACCGGGGACGGGCTTTGAGTTCGTCTCGAAGATCGTCGGTGGTGTGGTGCCGAAGGAATACATCGGCCCTGCGGAACAGGGGATGCGCGAAGCTTGCGAATCCGGTATCCTAGCAGGCTACCCACTGATCGATGTGAAGGTCACCATGGTCGATGGGTCTTACCACGATGTGGACTCGTCGGAAATGGCATTCAAAATTGCTGGCTCCATGGCTGTCCGCGAGGCGGTCATGAAAGCAGCACCCGTCCTCCTCGAACCTTTGATGAAGGTTGAGGTTGAAGCTCCTGAAGAGTTTCTCGGTGACGTGATGGGGAACCTCAACTCCCGTCGCGGTCAAATCGAAGGGATGGGTTCCGAGAGCGGAACGGCCAAGGTTGCTGCTAAAGTACCTCTGGCAGAAATGTTTGGTTATGCCACCGACATTCGCTCGATGACGCAAGGCCGCGGTATCTTCTCGATGGAGTTCAGCCAATACAGCGAAGTTCCTCGCAACGTCGCTGAGGCGATCATCGCGAAGAGTAAGGGGAACGCATAGCAAGGAAAAGGAACGCACAAGACTCATGGCACGCGAAAAGTTTGAACGGACTAAACCTCACGTCAACATCGGGACGATCGGTCACGTTGACCACGGCAAAACGACCCTGACCGCTGCAATCACCATGTCGCTGGCGGCTCAAGGGAAGGCCAAGGCTCGTAACTACGCCGACATCGACTCCGCACCGGAAGAAAAAGCCCGTGGGATCACGATCAACACGGCTCACGTGGAATACGAGACCGAAGATCGTCACTACGCCCACGTGGACTGCCCTGGTCACGCGGACTACGTGAAGAACATGATCACCGGTGCTGCTCAAATGGACGGCGGCATCCTGGTGGTGTCGGCGGCTGACGGCCCCATGCCCCAAACCCGTGAGCACATCCTGCTGGCTCGCCAGGTGGGCGTGCCCAACCTGGTGGTGTTCCTGAACAAGGAAGACTTGGTGGATGACGCTGAACTGCTGGAGCTGGTTGAGCTGGAAGTCCGTGAACTGCTGAGCAGCTATGACTTCCCCGGCGACGACATCCCGATCGTGATTGGTTCGGCTGTGAAGGCTGTGGAAGCCCTGACCGCTAACCCCAAGATCGCTCGCGGCGAAAACGAGTGGGTTGACAAGATCCTGAAGCTGATGGATGAAGTGGATGCCTACGTGCCCACTCCTGAGCGCGATGTGGATCGTGACTTCCTGATGGCGGTGGAAGACGTGTTCTCGATTACGGGTCGTGGTACGGTTGCCACCGGCCGGATCGAGCGCGGTATCGTCAAGGTGGGCGACACGGTGGAAATCGTGGGTCTGAAGGACACCCGCAGCACCACTGTGACCGGCGTGGAAATGTTCAAGAAGTCCCTGGATCAAGGGATGGCTGGGGACAACGCTGGTTTGCTGTTGCGCGGTATCCAAAAGGAAGATATCGAGCGCGGCATGGTGCTGGCGAAGCCGAAGTCGATCAGCCCCCATACGCAATTCGAGGCTGAAGTGTACGTGTTGACCAAGGAAGAAGGCGGCCGCCACACCCCGTTCTTCGCTGGCTATCGTCCTCAGTTCTATGTGCGGACTACGGATGTGACCGGTCAAATCACGGCTTACACCGCTGACGACGGCTCGACCGTGGAAATGGTGATGCCCGGTGACCGGATCAAGATGACGGTTGAGTTGATCTGCCCGGTAGCAATCGAACAGGGGATGCGCTTCGCTATTCGCGAAGGCGGCCGGACGATTGGTGCTGGCGTGGTTGCCAAGATCGTTAAGTAGTTGTTGGTTCATCTGAGCTAGACACTGTAGGAACGCTGAATCCAGCGTTCCTACGGCTGTCTTCAGTCAAACCCTGAACCTTGAAAATTGAGTCTTTACACCCCCTGAGTCCTTGAGTATGGCGACGATTCAGCAACAGAAAATCCGGATCCGCTTGCAAGCTTTCGATCGGAAGCTGTTGGATGCTTCCTGCGAAAAGATTGTGGATACGGCGAACCGCACGAGCGCAACGGCGGTGGGCCCGATTCCGCTGCCGACGAAGCGCAAGATCTATTGCGTGCTGCGTTCTCCCCACGTGGATAAGGATTCGCGTGAGCATTTTGAAACGCGCACTCACCGCCGTGTGGTTGATATTTATCAACCGTCGTCGAAAACGATCGATGCTTTGATGAAGCTCGATTTGCCGGCTGGTGTGGATATTGAAGTGAAGCTCTAGAGATTTTCAGTAGGGCGATTGATCGCCAATTATCCCTAGCAATTTCAATCAGCAATTACCAGCAATTGCTAGTAATTAAAAAAGTTGCCAGTGTTGCCAGTAATTAAACGCTGCGTTGGTTGAATTGCCCAGTGGGGAATTGAGTTTGTTACTCAAGCTAATGCTTCAGCGCCCGAGAGTTCATGTAACTCTTGGGCGTTTTGGATTGATTTTGGATTGACTTTGGATTGAGCTTGAAGCGACTAGGGCTGAGTGGCTTGATTGGCTTGAGCGACGGCCAGGGCGATCGCCTGGGGAAAAATCAAATGCTCTTGGGTTTGGATTCTGGCGTGGAGCGTTTCGGCGCTGTCGGTGGGGTAAACAGGAACAGCAGCCTGCATCAGGATGGGGCCGCTGTCCACCTCTAGCTCCACGAAATGCACCGTGCAGCCAGTGATTCTGACTTGGGCGGCGAGGGCTTGTTCAACGGCTCGAATGCCGGGAAAGCTGGGCAACAGGCTGGGGTGAATGTTGATGGCCCGCTGGGGAAAGGCGTTGACGAGGGTTTCGGTGGCCCGCCGCATCCAACCGGCCATGGCAACCCATTCCACTCCAGCGGACTGGAGCGCTTGGACAACGGCCGCGTCAAACTGGTTGCGATCGGGGTATTGGCGATGGTCGAGGAGAACGGCGGTCACGCCCCAGCGGGCTGCCCGGGCGGCAACTTTGGCCCCGGGATTGTTGTAAACCAGCACTTTCACCTCTGCCCGTAAGCGGCCATCGGCGATCGCCTCCATGATGGTTTCAAAATTGCTGCCACTTCCTGAGGCCAATACGCCCAGGGCGATCGGGGGCAGGTTTTGATAGAGCGCTAATAGGTCACCGGACAGTTGAGGGGAGACCAAGTTAGGCTCGGAAGCGCGATCGATCGGAGCCTCGGTCATAGTTCCAGCCATTGCGAAAAATCAGCACGATTGTAGGCTCCGCTTGCCCGAAAGGGAAGTGCTAGAATACGCGACTGCGAAACAAACTGGTGCTTTACGCGGCGCAGCGCAGGAGGTGTGCTGTTTATACTCGTCCTTTGGCTCGATTAATTGAGCAATTGCAACGGCTACCGGGCATTGGCCCCAAATCTGCCCAGCGGTTGGCGCTGTATCTGTTGAATCGCCCGGAAGCGGAAATTCAAACTCTGGCCCAAACGCTGCTGGATGCCAAGCAACAGGTGGGCCATTGTCAGGTTTGCTATCACCTCTCGGCGGAGCCGGTTTGCGAGGTTTGCAGCAACCCGAACCGCGATCAACAGACGATTTGCGTGGTGGCGGATTCGCGGGATCTGATTGCGATCGAGCGCACTCGTGAATATCGTGGGCGCTACCACGTTTTAGGCGGGGTCATTTCCCCCATGGATGGCATTGGCCCCGAAAGCCTGACGATTCAGCCCCTGGTGCAGCGGGTGCATCGCGAAAAGACCCATGAGGTAATTTTGGCGATCGGGCCCAGCATTGAAGGGGAAACTACCACCCTGTATCTATCCCAACTGCTCAAGCCCTTTACCAAGGTGACCAGAATCGCGTTTGGGTTGCCCGTGGGGGGTGAGTTGGAATATGCCGATGAGGTGACCTTGGCCAAGGCTTTGGAAGGGCGGCGCGAGGTGGAATAGTTTCTGATCATTACTGGTAATTACTGGGGTGATTACCTGGGCGATCGCTCGGGCTGGGGAGAGGGAGTCAGGTTTGCTGGATGCTTCTACTGCTAATTTGTTTCGATGCTTTTCTGAAGCTTCTCGCTCCCGATCGCGATCGGGAGGCTGAATTGAAACGTGCTGCCCTTGCCTAGCTCGCTGGTCACCTCCATTTCACCCCCCTGAAGCTCCACCAACCGCCGAGAAATGGATAGACCAATTCCCGCGCCAGTGGATTGGCGACCCTCATGGCGGCAACGACTGCGATCGGCCCGCCAAAATCGCTCAAACACATGGGGCAAATCTTCCTCAGAAATGCCTTCCCCCGTATCCGTGACCCCGACCCAAAGGGCGCGTTCATCCTTGGGGTTGGCCCAAAGGCGAATTGAGCCACAGGTGGTGTGGCGTAAGGCATTGCCCATCAGATTCAGCAACACCTGTTCCACCCGATCGGGGTCGGCAGCCACGAGCGGCAGCACAGCCGGACAATCCAAAATTAACTTTGGTTCATCATCAAATACCTGATCGGCAATGCGGTTAATGATCGATTCCAAAAGGGGCCGCAGATCGATCGACTGCACATGAATTGGCAAATAGCCTGTTTCTGCCCGTGATAGCTCTTGAGTGTCGCTCACCAGTCGCTCCAGCCGTTTGGTTTCGCGAATCAGGCGGTCGAACAAATCCGGCGTGGGATCAATGCGCCCTTCACTCAGTTCTTCGAGATAGCCCCTTACCACCGTCAGCGGTGTGCGCAGTTCATGGGTCAGGTCGCTGATCAAATCCCGGCGGCGCTGCTCCGTGCCTTCTAAGCTCGTGGCCAAGCGGTTGAAACTACTGCCCAACTGATTTAGTTCTGGAATATCACTGGCTTGGATGCGGGCATCCAGTTCCCCCGAGGCAAACCGCACAGTCACCTCTTCCATGTGCTTCAGGGGCCGCGCAATCCGCAAAGCCGCCCAATAGCTAAAGGCTCCTGCCGCCGTGGCCCCAACCAGCGCTGACCAAAGGGTACTTTGCTGCAACACAAACCCAAAACTGTTCACCAGTTGCGTGCGGGCATAGCGCAACCGAAACCCCCGCACCTCCAGCTCATCTAGCTTCCAAACAAAGGTTTTGGGGGACGAGAACCAACCCACCAACGCAAAGCTACCGATGCTGAGGAAAACCACCAGCAGGTGGGATAGCAACAGGCGCGATCGCAAGTGGGGGCGAAGTTTGGTCAGGTCGGTGAGCAGGGAGTTCAAGGGCGATCGGGGGGTGAGGGTGGATTGATGTGGCTACCGGCCCGGGAACTGGGGCAGCTCATTTCATTGTGCCAAGGTCGATCAGCTTCGTGGCCCCGGTGACGTAAATTCCAAGGTCGATCAAGAGGTCGATCGATCAAACGCTGGGCAATCGTGGGCATCGCTGGCTACGATCAAGCAATCATCCAACTTTTCACCACATCATCGAAACCGGCGATTCAACATGCCATTGCACAGGCGATGGGCAAGGTGACCATGAAACGACGCGGGCGGCGCTGGCCGCTTCAAACCTGGCAACGTTGGTTACTCACTGCCCTGGCAGAAATCTTGCTGGGCTTGTTGCTCTTTGCGATCGCGCCGTTCTTTCTCAATTCCCATTGGCCCCTCTTGGGGTTTGCGATTGTGTTGGGTGTGCCGATCACCTGGGTTGGATCGCTGGGTTATGGCCTGTGGCGGTGGCTGGATGCTCGACGGGCCCGAACCCTGTTGGTGCAATACGATCCGGTCTATCGGCGGCTGCGAACGGTGCAATTATTGGCGATTTCTTCACGATCGGTGGAGGAGGCGATCGAAACATTGCAATTGCTCAATCAGGATGAAGCCTATCGTGTCTTGAACCGATCGCCCTTGGACTTGTTGCAGCCTTTTCCTGATTGGGAAATTGATCATCAACGGCTGATTTCCCATGTTGCCGATCAGTCCCAAGCCGTTAAACCTACTCACCGATCGCCCTAATCACTGATCGCCCTAAAAAGATGGCTTAATGCAAGCTTTGTTTGAAATTAGTTTTTGATTGATTTTTACCAACAGCTTGATTGATTACCTACTGAATTCATGATTAATTCTTGATTAATAAACCCTTTACCTAAAATAATTGACACGCCATATCGTAAATGCCATGAAGCAACGGTTCGGTGGGCACTGCCCACCCTACGGGCTGGCAAGTGCTTCAAGACACTTTTCCGCCATTCTTTTAACTGATTTTTAATTGAGAGTGAGAGCGTCAACCATGACAAAACTTCCAAAACGAGTCATCATCCAAACTTCGCTGCTTGCCCTGCTTACCTCAGCCCTTAACGCCTGTGGCATCATTCCTGGAACCAGCATCACCACCGTTGAGCCAGGGTATGCCGGCCTCAAAATTCAACTCTATGGTGGCAGCAAAGGAATTGATAAAGCTGAATTGGTTTCGGGGCGTGTTTGGTTTAATGGTTACACAGAAGAAATCGTTGTTTTTCCAACCTTTGTCAATACCTATCCTTTCACCAAAGAAGCAACGGAAGGCTCACCCGTTGATGAGTCGATCGTGTTTTCGGTGGCCGGTAGTCCCGTTTCGGCTGATGTGGGTCTATCGTTTGGTTTTTCTACGGAAGTAATTCCCAATACCACCAAAACCAGACTGCATGAGTTTTATGAAACCTATCGCAAAACCCCCGATCAATTTCGGGCGAATGAGCTGAGAAATGGATTGAGAAATTGTTTTTCGGAAGCGGCAGAAACCTTAGCCCTGACTCCTGTGCAAGTGCCCACCAGCCAGCAGCGATTGGTGGCAACGGTGCGGGCCTGTGTGCAACGACGCTTCCAGTTCATCACCGTTCAAGATGTGTCCCTTTTGGGGCCGTTGCGGCTGCCCCCAGACATTCAAAAAAGCATTAACGAACAGTTTGCGGCCCAACAGGCGGCCCAAACGGCTGAGGCCAATCGCCGCAAAGTGGAAGCAGAGGCGGCCTCCAATGTGGCGAGGGCCAAGGGAGAAGCGTTGGTGACGATCGAGCAGGCCCGGGCGGAGGCGGAGTCCAATCGCCTACGGGCGGGTTCCATCACCCCGCAATTATTGGAGTTGGAGCGGTTGCGGGTGGAACGAACTCGCATTGAAAAGTGGAACGGTCAGCAAGCCCCAACCATCCAAACGCCCAATGTTCAAATCGGCGGTTCGGCGGCGGGTTCCAAGGCTCCTTAGATCTGATGTTCAAGATCTGGCGCTCAAGATCTGGCGCTAACTATGGGCAGGTTGGCCAAATGGCGACGGCGCAGGACAGCAAACCTCGATCGGGGCTTGGGTTTGGGGATGGCGGAAGGCGAGGGTTTGGGCATGGAGCCAATAGCCACAGTCGCCGGGCAGGGCGATCGCCTCGGGATCCCTTGGGGCCTCCGGCGCGATCGGGGTCAGTTGCGGTTGCCCACCGGCTCCATAGAGTGGGTCGCCCACGAGGGGAAATCCGGCGGCGGCTAAATGAATCCGAATTTGGTGAGGACGGCCCGTGAGAATGGTGACTTCAACCAACATTTGGTCACGATCCCGCCGCAACACTTGGCAATCGCTGCGGGCAAAGGCTCCATCCGGGGTGACCCCGTAAAGATGCCCCAATTGGGGGTGGGGAATTTTGCCGATCGGCTGCTCAATCCGAAACCGATCCATGGGAGCGTTGCCCACTGCCAAAGCCCAGTAGACCTTATGCATTTGTCGATCGCGCATTTGTTGGGTCAGGTGCGATCGAGCCTGGGGCGATCGGGCCAACAACACCAAACCGGAAGTGCCGCGCCCCAGCCGGTGAATGGGCACGGGGCTGGATTGTGGATAGCGTTTTTGTAATTGCCGCAACAGGGTATGTTCCAAAAACCCCCCCGCTGGCATCACGGGCAAGCCAGCGGGTTTCGCCACCACCAACAGATCGGCATCTTCATAGAGCACTGCAAAATCCAGGGGCACGGTTGGTTCCACCCAAGGAGGGCGATGGTAGGTTAACCGTTGTCCCGATCGCAGAATTTGCTGAGGACTGGCCGGGCCATCTTCAACCAAAATTTGACCCGCCAAAATTCGATCGCGCCAAGTCTGTTCCGTGGAGTGCCGATAGTGTTGGCTGTAGTAGGCCAAAAGGGTGAGGCCCGCCGCCGCGCGATCAACCCGATCTTGATAGACCCAACCCTGATTGAGCGTGCCGGTTTCTCCCACCATTCAGATATACAAACTCAGATACTCAGAGAAGGCCGTTACCTTACTTGATAAGCACACTAGCAGCGCACAATAAATCAGTCTTGATCTTCACATTTAAAAAAAAGACGACCATACACTTCACGGCAAAACACAGCAGCGATAAATAACCTTGAATTCAGCAGTATTAGCTTTTTCTTGTTCGTTATCGTAACGCCTTGATGAACTCAATTTTTTTATTTTTGCTGTAGGCAGCACTTCTTATATTTTTTTCCACTACCGCATGGACATTTTTCATTGCGCCCTATTTTCTTCGATTGTTTGATTGCAGGAGAAAAATTAAATCTATTTTTTCCCTGAAGGTTTTGGAGCTTGGGCAAGTCGTCCACTAATTCATCCATTTCGTTAGACTGAACCCAGTCATATTCTTTATTTACGACAAACCTTAGTTTTGGAATTTTTTGCCCAATACAAATTCCAAACCATTTATTTGTCTTTTGTGCGTACTTTCTTCGTTCACAGTGACTGTCTAAACGAGGGCCAGATATAAATTCAGAATCATCATTGCAATGAATAGTCAAGCCTAATTCGTCTTCGCCTCTAACAAAAGTTAGATCATGGTGCTTGCCATCCTGCTCGCCGCGCTTAATTAATTCGGCGATACCATTGTTGATTTTTTCAATGTCATCACCGCCCAGCGAGAGTAACTCTAATCCAAGACTGATTATTTCAGAGTTCTCAATATTCTTTATATCTCCTATGATTTGATCGAATACTGTTCCTCTATATTTTGTTAAAATTCCCTCTGGGGTCGATGGAGCTAAAGTACCATCTCGCCTCGCTTGCATTGCAATATCAAGATCAATAGCTATATCATCCGCAAGGGATAGGATTGTGTATTTATCATCTACCCATAAATTATTTTTCAAATGATAAGAAAGAATGACTAGTTCATGACTAGAATGAATCCTTCCTTTGTAGGATACTCGCCTATTTATATAACTCAAAAAGTATAAAGGCGATTGCAACATCTCTGTCATGACATCAAGCAAGAAAACATCCATTACGAATGGAGGTTTTATATTTTTGGTTTCCTGAAATTTCAAAAATTGCCTTACTTGAAATGAAAGAGCTGGATAGTGCTCAGAAATGACACAAAAAGGATAAATTTCTCTGTAATTTCGATTAATATTTAATTCGTTTCCACTTTTGTCAACAAGCCTGTAATTTTTTTCATTTAATCGCTCAGCACATAAAAAAGCTTGATCATAAGCATCTTGAATAGCCTTCTTAAAATCAGACTGTAAGCTTCTGTTATCGCCTTTACGTGAAGCAATAGTCAGTTTCTTTGACTTTGCTTGTAGAATTATTGCTCTGTCAGCAAAAATAACTAATACATCAATTTCACAAACTTTTCGTTTAGAATCATAAATGTCAATATTTGAAAATACACGATTCTTTCCGAATACAAGCCCTAATCTCTCAACAGAAAAATTTTCGGTAAATTCACCTCTGTGCTGCATTGCCGTAGCACGATAAGTTAAATCATTATTAAACCAAAAAAACGGTGTTTCGTATAGTGCCTGTGTCAAGCTGTAAATTTGAAATAGTAAATACTCGTCCTCTGAAATCTGAATAATTGGATAAGCATTTTTGGGGTTGAAGTCATCTAGAGAATTGAATTCATTCATGCCAGCAGACGATACAAATGACTCAATGAGTAGCCTTACAGTATCAATTTCAATATTTGAAATTTTACTAACTTCTTTGGTTGTGAATTTGAACGCTGAAAGGACAGTCCATTCATCAATATCTTTATCAGAGAGCTCTCGAATTACGCTATTTATTTTATTGCTTTGTAGTAACTTTATTGACGTTACAAAATTAATAAGTTGCTGAGTAGAAAATCCTTTGTTCTTCAAGAACCAATCATTGTCTTTCTCGTATTTTATCCTTGAAAGGTCTCTGTATTGGAAATCATAGGCACTTTCTCCTCCGTAAAAGATTGCTTCTCGCAAGACTAAGCCATCATTAAATGGATTGAAATTCTGATCGCCAGCTTTGTTTGGATCGAATATGTATTCAAATGGCACTATAGATTGATGAAGTTCTCGCAGCAAAGAATCAGTTTTGTCAATGTATTTCTGCATCACTTCGGGCAATGGCAAGTTGATGTTCAGTGGCTTTTTGCAAGCAAGTCCTATAAGAATCGATATTTCAGTTCTTACATAATTATACTTAGAAGATTGAGTAATTATATTCTCAGACTTTAATGTGTCAATATATTGAACCAAATTGTTCATATAACAGAAATATGCAATTACATGAATATATCCTGGAGAGGTGCATACTTCAGATAGTTCTGAGAAAATTTCGGATTCTTTTCTGACTGCCTTCCTCATAAGTGTTTCCTCCAATGCTATGATTTTAAGAGCTTAAGTTATAATGCTGAACTGCTATTTTAGGATTGCTCTTTTTGATTACTTTTGTTAAGCAATTTCGGACTAATTGATATTGTGAGTGTGATTCTAAAAATATAGAATCACACTTTCATTCGGGAAAATATTACCGCAACTAGAGCTATGCAAGCGCTATCGTCCTTCTGCATTACTCAATCTATATCATAGCCTTCACTTCGCTTAATAGGCATAGCGGCAACGCTTGGCAAATCAGTTTTAGCCTCCATGGTATCTGCGATGTGATAGGCCGATCACTTTAGATAAAGGCTGTATACAGACGAAATATCAAAGATCGACGATCAAGCGCCTGAAAAATTCAACCAGTGAACGTTAAACAACCCTCAAAGGCGCGATCCTCCAATCAGAATAATTCCACCAAAGGCGCAGAACGTCCCGATCGCGACTCGCAGAATTCGCTGGCGACCGGTCACCTCTCGAAATAACCACAGACCCCAAGCTGCATTCACCACAATCGCAAACTGAGTTAGGGGCATCCCCACCGCCATTCCGAGGCGATCGACCGCGAAAAAACTGCCCACATTCGCCACATTCCAAAGCATTCCCGAGCAAACCAACGCCAACAGGCTCGATCGGGGCAACTGCCGCAACACCCGACCGCCCCGTTGCCCAGCCAACAGACTCGCTGTTCCCAAAATTCCAAGGGACATAGACGGCACAAAGGCGATCGGGCTTTGGGCCGCAAAGGCAAAGGGGACTGATTGCGATCCAAACAGCAACCCCACCACGCCACAAAGCCACCAGCCCTGATTCTGGATTTTGGGTCGGCGGCTGGGCTGCTGGCTCGATCGGTTAACCGGTGAATTGGTCGATCGAGGGCCCGGGGGTTGCGTTCCGGCCGGGCGATCGGGCCAATTCATCAGGGCAATTCCCGCCACCAACAGCGCCACTCCCCCAACGGCCACCGGCAACAACACCGGCTCCCGAAAAAACAACGCTCCCCAAAGAAACGAAACCCCAATCCCGATCGTGGCCCACAGGGCCAACCCCCGCGCCAATCCCAAGGCCCGCACCACAAAAATGGAGCCGTAATTGCCCAAGGCCCAAATCACCCCCGCCAGCAGGCCCCAACCATTGGGAATCCAAGCTCCAGAGGCGATCGCCAACGGAATGGCTAACAGCACAATCCCGATCGCCATGCTCAGTTGCGCCGCCAAGGGATCCACCGTCGGTAGCCGCTTCACGGGCACTAGATACGACCCCCAAAACAGCGCCGCCACCGTTGCCCCCAACCAGCCCACGCCAGGGTGCGCCATCCCCACCGGGGCGATCGAACTAGCCGCCAGCGTTGCCGCCATCCATCCTGTAACGTCCAAAAGCCAAACTCTCCCGGTCAGCATTCCTAACCCGGAGATGATGGCACAGGCTAGGCCCAGGCCAAGCGCAGTTTTTCCAAAAAACAGCCTTTGTCCGCCAGGTTGCCAACCAGTAGCCAACCAGTAGCCGAAAAGTAGCCAAAAAAAGGTGGGCGAGTTGATTTTGCTCAACTCACCCATGACCTACCGAACCAAATCCATATCCATTGCTCGATCGAACCGGCGAATGGAACTTCAGCCCAATTGAAAGGTTCACCCGCCAGTTTGATGGCTAGCGATTGCTAACAACTAGCAAGCGCTAGCCACCACCCACTTCAATCATCCGCCCATTCAATCATCTGCCTACTGGTGAGTGGCAACCCATGGCAGCATCACTTGAGCGATCTAGCTATCTTGCTGACGACGGCGGGACACCAAGCCCAAAGCCGCAGCAGCAGCCAACGACAGCATCACCGAAGGCTCAGGCGTTGCCACCTTCGAGCCGGAAACACCACGAACCACAAACACCGTGTCGTTGTAGTCCAGGTCACCGCCGGTCACGATGTCTTCAAAGCCCATCAGAGTCCAACCATCGCCCAGGTCATAGGCAATCATGTGTTGCAGCTTGTCGCCATTGCGGTTGGCATCAGCGCCCAAGAAGTTCCAAGTCCCGGTGCCATAAACCTGATCCGAAGTCATGCCGGCGTAGTTTTCGCCACGGCTGTAACCATCAGAGTTCAGGAAGAAGTCAATCACGCTGCCTTTGCTGAAGGATCCGAGGCTCACGCCTTGACCCCGCTTCAGGGGGCCATCAGCCTCAGCCAAAATCGACTCCTTGGAAGACACATCATTAAAGACCGTGCTCAAAGGGCCATTGTTGGCGGAAAAGAGCAACTGGTTGCGATAACCTGCGCCTTCGTTGATGAAGTAAACTTCCAGCGAATCAGCAGCACCCGACCACTTCAGGCTGTTGGGGTTAATTTGCGAGAGTTCCAGCGCCGTGAATGCTTTGCGCTCCTGTTGGACGTAAGTATCAAATTTGGCCAACTGTTCGGGAGTTAGTTGCAACGCGCGAGCAGCGGAGGCAGACATGGTGCCGACGAGGGTAGCCGCTGCGAGGACAAAGCCTTTCCAAATAAAACCTTTCACGATTTAAATCCTCCTAGTCCTAATCCGAATGTTCTTGGTGAGCAGTGGTAGTTTTGCTGGAATCGCTTTTCCTGACAGCACCCTTGATGTCGATCGCGCCCACTTACCAAACCGGTGAATGATTTAGTCCGCTTGTTTTGCCTGGAAAAGCACGCGCTCTTTTGGGTTCTTGATTTACTTGTACTGTGTTTACGAAGGCCTGTCTAGCGTTTTTCTGGCTCTTGGCGGAATCTTTAATTGCAAGCTAGTTTTATGAAGCCTATTTAAAGTTTAAAGATTAAATAAAGATCAAATTTAAAAAAACTAAAAGTCTTTGTGGGCAAAGCTTCTGTCGATTGAGAATTTGAGAAAGTTTAAATTATGGTGACCGTCATCACGGGAAGTTTTTGTCAGAAATCACGAAGCCTTTAGGCGAAAAATTGATAACTCTGTTCAGATGATTCTGCAAAAGTTGCTCCAAAAATCACTCCAAATTACTCAAGATTTTTGATTGTGATTTCTGATGCCATTGTCCTCTTGGGACTGATGAGTTGTCGTGGCTTTTGTGGCCAAAGGGCTGTTGAACTATTTCGGCTTTCGAGGGACACGAAGAGGTTAGTAATCCTAAATGAAACGTTTTAGCCCGTTTTTCGGCTAATTCGGCTGTTTAGTGCCGGTTGATGCTGGGCTATGTTGGTTTTTTGCGCTGGGGAGTTGCGCGGCTGGGGCGATCGAGGATTGCGAGTTGCCCGATTCGATTAGGGCGATGGATTGAGGAACTATTGATTAACCCCAGCGGCTGGCAACCCAGGAGGGGCCATTGGTTTGAGATAATGGGAGCCGCGATGCTTTGTGGTTGCGGGAGGGCTTGAAGGATGGTGTTGGCAAGCTGGCTACTGGCGGGGATTGTGGGAGCACAGGGCTTGCCACCCGGAACGCCTGCACCAAGTCCGAGTCCGAATCTAAGGCCCCAAGAGGTGCGATCGCTCCCGGGACATTTGGATGCGGTGCCTGTGCTGAATAGCAACAGCCCGGAAATTGTCCAGCAAGCGGGAATTTTGCTCTCGACCTTCCCCCCTGCTGGGATGCGCAGTCCTGAGGCACACCTCAACCAGGTGTTTCAAGGGCGGTTTGATATTTTTGCCCACCACATTGCCAAAGCGGCGGCAACGGGGCCGGATGGGGCGATCGACCTGCGATCGCTCTATGTGGGAATTGTGCTGGGCAACGCGGATCCCAATCGATCGGCAACGGTGCGAGTTCTTCAGGGGGCCAGTTACCTCAGCCAGCCCGATGCGCCATTTATTGCGCTGCCGCCGATGGTGGATAACCCGATCGGCCAGGTCTACTCGGGCCCCGGCAGCCGAGTGGTGGATTGGGTGTTGCGCGGCCGCCGCCAAGCGGATTTGCCCGATCGGGTCACCATTCCCCCGGGCGAGACAGTGGTGCTGACCAGTTTGCCCATTCCGGTTCGATCGCTCAATCCACCCCTGAACGGTCGCTCCACCCTGCTACGTCTGGACAGCGATCGCCCGGTTTATGCCGCCACCCTCGCCCGTTTTGCCCAGACAACCCCCGATGGTGGAGAACAGCCCCCCACGGAAGCGGACTGGCGATCCACGCTCACCACCGGAACACTGTCAGGGCCGCGCGAACCGGTTCCCACAGCCCCCGGCGCACCGGGCCCCCTGCGCTATGGCCGGGTGGCCGGCGTGGCGATCGGGTCCCGTTGGCGCGCGATCGTTACCGATGGGCCCAACAACCCACGCCTCAGCATTCCCGCCCCCGGTGCGGCCTTTTCCTATGGAGTGAGCACCCTGGTTGCCGGTCGGCTGGGGACTGAGCAAGTGCAAACCGCCCCGATCGTGGCTCGCTACCCGGATACGGCCTGGGCCGCCCACGGCAACTACGGGATTGAATATGACCTCACCTTGCCCCTGCATAACCCCACAGCCCAACCGCAGACGGTGGCCATTGCCCTAGAAACGCCAGTGAAATTTGATGCGCCCGCGCCGGGGTTGCAGTTTTTCGATCCGTTGCCCAACTCGGTCTTCTTTCGGGGAACCGTCCGCATTCGATATCCCGACGATCGGGGATTGCCACAAACGCGATATGTACATTTGGTGCAGCGCCGAGGAGAACCGGGTCAGCCCCTCGCGACGGTGCAGTTGCCGCCCCAGGGCGATCGGCTCGTGCAAGTCAGCCTGATCTATCCTCCCGATGCCACCCCGCCCCAGGTTTTGACCTTGCAAACGCTCACGAATCCATAGCCTGAGTCAGGGATGATTCAGGGTATTTGGGGGCCATGATTTTTGTGGCTTCACTGGTTTTTCATTTTTGCGGTTTAGGATGCAATCAACCAAACCCCAAGCAGGATGACTCAGCCTGACATCATTTCTAGAGTCCCATCTAGCCCCAGCATCTAACTTTCCGCGCTCAGTGTTGTCATTTTCTTGGTGCGATCGAATCGATTGGCCTGAGTCAATGAAAAGGTTTTCTGTCTCCCTCGATTTTGAGCCACGCCAGCTACGGAAATCGAAAGATCAAAGCCAAGTCATCGATCAATTCGTCCTTCACCAATTGATTCTTTCTCTCAGCATTGATTATTCGACAATTATTCGATCTCAATTGCTAAATACTACAAACTACGATGACTAAATTATGATTGAGCAGTATGAAAGTTGGTAAATTGGTCTGATTGTGATGTTTTTGTGACTTCGAAATGATTTGACCGTCAAGTAATTATCAAAGATCATCGGAAATCAAAAATTAAATTACTGAAGCATCAAGCTTAAACCATCGAACAATGCTTATTTGTTTTCTTGGTTGAAAATTGAAGAAATAATTGTACGAAGACCTTTTTTAATGAAAAAATCTAAAATCTTCCTTTGAACCGAGTTTTCTTAAGAAATTTATCGCTATATTTTAAAATCAGGGTGCAGATCGATTCAAACACATTCAAACAGAAAAATATGTTTCCTTTAGATAGATAAGACTCAAGAAATTGCTCAACGATGGTCACCCTACCCAAAATTTGAGCGATCGCAGATTACACAGCAAAGATGAAAAACCAGTGAAACTGGCTGTAGTCTTTGATACTCGATCGCCCAGGATCTGCCTTGAAGTCGTTCCTTTAGGTGTCGAACCGTCTCATCAATTTCACGGACTGTCCCAAGAGTCCTTTACAAGTCCGCAACGAAGACAGTTTACTCAGTTCAGCGCTCTGGTGAAACCCGGGTCGTTGGTCAGGGTACGTTCAAGCTGTTGTGATATCGTCATGGCTTTTCATGGCCTTGAGATTGACCTTAAGCGGAAGACGTAAAGACGAAGAGTGAATGAATTGGTTGGCATTGAGTCATGATCAGAACTCAAAATGCATGGATCAATTTCACTCGAAAAATTTAAATTTTTCGAGAATTTTTCAATCAAGATTGTGAATTTTCAATCAAGATTGTGAATTTCCGAATACTCGTTCTGCCACAGTCTGGATGACCTTTCCTTGCTTGGTTTTCACGGTGAATTCGTGACCAATATCATGCGTTGGAACTGCCCATGACCCTTCTCTCGGCACAACTAGTCCATCATTAAATTTAGACGAGAGCGATCAAGTTCTCTCAAATTTATCAATCGTCCGGGGCATCTATTTATTTCCCCGTTAAAGGGATGCAAGACACATTGTTTTCTACCTTTCTGTGAGAGCTTCATGAGCACGCATCAATCAACACAATCGTCTGGGTTGACTACTCTGAGTATTTTTGCTGAGGGTTCATCATCGATGCAACGCCAAAGCAATGATCAAAATTGTGATTCGCAAGATCAACATTTTGATAGCTCATTGCAGTCCACCGATCGATCGATTGTTTTGTCTACGTCTTCTCAGTCACGCCAGCCCAACAACCTTGAATCCACCTTGGTTGTGATTGATGCAAGGGTAGAAGCGATCGACCAATTGATTCAGGGAGTGCAGCCCGGCACAAGGGTGCTGAAGTTGGAGCCAACGGCGGCAGCTTGGGCCCAAATGACCCAAGCCTTGGCTGAAAAACCGGTTCAACAACTCCATATAATTGCTCACGGTCAACCGGGCTGGTTGCAGTTGGGCGATCGGGGGCTGTCCGTGGCCAATCTGTCTCGGGATGTGCAGGACTGGCTGCGTCGCTGGGCCCTGTTGCTGAGCGATCGAGCTGAAATCTTGCTCTATGGTTGCCGCACGGGGGCCGGCATCTTGGGGCAGCAACTGATTGAAACCCTGGCTCACCTGACCCAAGCGACCGTGGGCGCAGCCACCAGTCCGGTGGGATCAGCCGATCGGGGTGGGTCTTGGCGTTTGGATCGATCGACCGGGCCCCTGCAATCCCCAGTGCCCTTCACACAGCGGGCGATCGCCCAATATCCAGGCCTGTTAGCTCCCTGTATTCCCAACCAATTCCTTGGAATCGCCAACTTTGATAACAACGGTGGACAAAACGACCTGGTAACGGTTGATTTGGCTACCGGGGAAGTGAAGCTACAGCAGGCTAATTTCCTGGCCAGTGATGCGATCGCCCGTGAGCCTAACTCCAACCGAATTTATGGCTTACCCAATGGGGGCGGCACAATTCAGGTCACCAATTTAGCGGGCGGCGGTGGCACTCCCGTTCCCAATACCCTTAACTCTGGGCGCTTAGCCTTTGATACAGCGGGGAACCTAATTGCAGGCAGTGGTCGGACGATCGACTTTATCAATGTAGCCGCTTCTACGGCTGCCTCCAGCCAAGTTCTTTCCAAAAGACTGCAAATCACGAGCATCATCGGTTCTAGTAACCCTGATGATTTGCCACCGGCTGATGGGGTGAGTGGTTTCACTAGCGGCGACTTTGCGGTGGATCCCACGGATGGATCACTACTCATGGTTTTGCGGAGTCCCGCCAACGGGGCTGCGACCGGTCGCCTTTATAGAATCCCGGCAACTGAGTTGGCTAAACCTTTTGATGGCACTCCCATCCCGGTTTCGGCGCAACTTTTAACCAAAAACAGTGTTCCCTTCGCCGGGCTGGCCCTGGGTTACGATGGCAACCTTTATGCCACCACAACGGGACAAAATCCGGGTGGTGCAGGGCTATATCGGATTGACCAAAATTCGGGAGCCGTGTCCCTGGTAGCCCGCACGCGGATTCCGGCGGGAACCGTGATTAACGGCGTGGCCCTCACCTCCGATCAGGCGATCAGCGTGGGTGACCTGGGAACGCTGCCCAGCCAGCCGATCAAGCCCAACATTAACCTCACCAAAACCGATGGGCTAGAAGCAGTACTTCCCGGCAGCACCATCACCTACAGCATTACGATCTCCAACACCGGTGGCTGCGACATTACGGCCCCGTTCTTGCTGAATCTGTCCGATGCGCCCCCGGCAGAATTGCTCAGTCCCGTTTGGAATCCCAATGTGCTGGCTCCTCCCGGGATTGGCTTGGCGCTCAATGCTGGAGAAACGAAAACTTTCCAGGTGTCGGGTCGCCTCTCGGATACGGCCACTGGGGTGATTACCAACACGGCCCGAGTCTCCCTTCCGGCTGGGCTTTTTGACCCGGATTTGGGGCCCCTCGCTCCCCAGGTGATTACGGCGACCGATGCGACTCGAGTGCTGGGTGGTGTGAATACACCGCCGACCCCACGCAATTTGGTGTTGCCCTATAACCCCAATGGTTCCATTCCTTTGGCGGCGGCGGATCCCGATAGTGATCCGATTCGGGAATTTGTGATTACGGAAATTCCCCCGGGGAGTTCGCTGTTTTTGCTCGATCCACTGACGGGGGCGAAGGTTTCCCTGTCGGCGGGGCAATCGATTCCGCCGGGCAATGTCGGTAACCTGCGGTTTGAGTCACCCGATGGCAAAGGGTTCTTCAAGTACTCCGCAAGGGATGACAAGGGGAACCTGAGTCCAGATTCGGCAACGGTATTGTTCGATCGCCCGGAAATTATTGCCGAACCGCCGGTTCCCTTGAACGGGATCTTTAACGTGGTTCCCGGCTCGGCCACGGATTTGACCGAACCTCCCGAAAACGGCGTTGTCAAGTTTCGGTTGGGGGGACTGCCACCCACGGCGATCGACCCAAACAGCGATTCGATCAAGAATTACAACATCACCCGCCTACCGGCCTTGGGTGACTTGTACGTGGGCGATCCGTTCAATGGAGGACGCAAACTCACCAGCACAGGCCTCCTGACTCCGGAAGAATTCGGCAATCTGTTCTTTATCCCCCGGGCCGATTTCACGGGTAAGGACTTTCTGACTTTCGACGTGATTGATATCAAAGGCAATCGCAGCCTGATTAGTGGCACGATTTCCTTCATTGCGCCGCCGGGAATTTCGGTGGCCAGCACGCCGCCCACGCCGCCCACTACGGTTAATCGGGCTTTGGGAGATCTGCCCTTCTTCATCACCAGCTTTACTGATGTGGCGGGTGTGGCCCCGAATTGCGGTTGTGTGGCCTCGCCGTTGGCGGCTTCCTGGCAAATTCCCAACCCTCTGATTGTGCCTGAGCTACCCGCGCTGGTGATTCCGCCGCCGCCCGAAACTGGCGGTAACCGGCTGCTGGGCACGCCGGGTAATGATGACTTGGTGGGCACAGCGTCCAACGATTTTGTGGCGGGGTTTGCAGGCAACGATCGCCTGCGGGGCGGCCCCGGCTCCGATGAACTGATTGGCGACCTGGGCAACGATTCCATTTTTGGTGGCTTGGGCAATCTCGCTGCGGTGGGTTCTGGGGTGGATGCCGATCGCCTCGGCGGGGGCGAGGGCAACGACCTGCTCAACGGCAATGAGGGTGATGATGTGGTCTTTGGCGGCAATGGCCAAGACATCATCAATGGCGGCAAGGATAACGATATTCTGCTGGGCGATCGGGGCAGTGACATCCTGCGCGGTGACCAAGGAGCCGACACCATCATCGGCGGCCAGGGTCGCCCGGATAACCGGCCGGATCCGAGCGATCGGGACTTGATCTTTGGCAATACCGAAAACGACGTGATCAGCGCCAATGAAGGTGAAGATACGGTGTTTGGCGGTCAAGGGGATGACTACATCCGTGGGGGCAAGGAAGCCGACTTGCTGCACGGCGATCGGGGTAACGACATTCTGATCGGTGACTTGGGCAACGACACCCTGATCGGTGGAACCGGTGTGCGCCTCATTACCGATCCCAACGGCCAAGACCTGTTGTTTGGCTTGGGCGGCGATGACCTGCTCTATGGCAACGAAGGTCAAGATACCCTTTCCGGGGGCGACGGCAAGGACACGGCCTTTGGCGGCCGGGACAATGATTTGATCCTGGGCGATTTAGGCAATGACGTGCTCTACGGTGACCTGGGCAACGACACCCTGTTGGGCAGCGGTGGCAGCAATGTCCCGATCGGGGGCGGCACGGACGATGACTTGCTCTATGGCGGTCGTGGCCAAGACAACCTGAACGGTGGTCAGGGCCAAGACACCATCTATGCCGGTCAAGAGGATGACTTGGTGTATGGCGGTAAGGACAACGATTTGCTCTATGGCGATAAGGGCAATGATGTGTTGTCCGGTGACCTGGGCAACGACACCCTGATTGGTGGCAACAACAACACGCGGGATCCCGATCGCACCGGCAACGATCTGCTGTTGGGTGGCGGCAATGAAGACTTGCTGTTGGGTAACGATGGCAATGACAGCCTGGCGGGCGAAGATGGCAACGATACGGCCCGGGGTGGTCAGGGGAATGACTACCTCTGGGGAGGGGCTGGATTGGATCTGTTGATGGGCGATCGGGGCAACGACACCCTCTGCGGTGAAGCTGGCAACGATACCCTCTACGGCAACAATCCCGATCGGCCCCAGTCCGTTAGCACGGGTTCCGATAACGATGTGTTGTCCGGTAACGCCGGGAATGACTTGCTCTTTGGCAACGATGGCGATGACCAACTGGATGGTTGCGAGGATGACGACACCCTTTTTGGGGGCAAGGGGAACGACACCCTCACGGGCAGTGCGGGCAATGACGTGCTGTCTGGCGATCAAGGGGATGATGTGCTCTTTGGTAGCGAGGGAATCGATACCTTTGTGATCGGTCTCAATCGAGGTTTGGATATCATTTCCGATTACCTGGGCAACAATGACCGAATTGCTCTGGCTGGTGGGTTGCGATTTACCGATTTGTCCTTTGTTGAAGAGGGCAACTCGATCCTGATTCGGGCCGGCGAGACCCCGATCGCCCGTCTCCAGGGCATCCCCGCCTTGCAATTTGTGAATAGCCAGGACTTCATCTCGGTCTAGATCGAAGCCTAGATCAAATCGGTCTAGGGCAAGCGATCGGTGGGCAGTCGTTGGCCGCAACCACTACCCACCGACAGCGGTGGAACTGGCCGGGTGGTTGGGGGATGGCGGGGCGATCGGGTTAGGCTCGTGGCGGTTGACCCCTCCTGAGCCGATCGTGTCCCTCCGACTCCCTTTATGGCTGACCTTGCTCCGCAACACCGCGACCACCTGCTAACCATTGAATTGGCTGTCCGCACCTCTGACCCCCGACTTTTGGAGGGGTTGGAGGTGTGGTTGCGTTTGGGGTTGGTGTCGGAAGATTGGGTGCGCGAAGTGGCCAGCACTTGGCTCACCTGTCCATTGCCCGCCATTGCTCGATCGCCCGTGGCTCCCGTTCCCAGCCCCTCCCCCCAACCCGTCACCCAGTCCTCCGGTCGGCTGCGGGCCATTACGGCGGAGCTGAGCGTGGTTTGGTTGCTGCTGTTAGGGGCGTTTTTGGTGGTGGTGTCCTCCGCCTGGTTGGCGGCCAGCTTTTGGAGCCAAGTGGGAGGCGTGGGGCAATATGGCATCTTGCTGCTGTACACAATCTTGTTTTGGGGGGCGGCCCTCTGGACTGATTGCCAGGCCCGATTGCGCCTGACGGGCCAAACCCTACGCGCCCTGGTGACCCTGCTGTTGCCGGTGAATGCCTGGGCCGCCGATGGTTTGGGGTTGCCCCTGTGGGGCTGGTTTGGAGCGGGCGCACTGTGGTTGATGATTGCCTGGACGATGGTGAGTCGGCGATCGGTTGCCCTCTTGATCCTGTTGGCCTGTGGATTGCATTGGAACTGGCCATCGGGCCAAGCTTGGGCTGGGGTGACGATTTGCGCGGGGTTCATTGCCCTGGCGGCCGCCTGGCCCGGCCGGTGGCAACTGCGATCGCGCCATCATCGGGCCCTGATGGCCGGTTCACTGCTGATTTTGTTGTTGCGGGCCCTGGCCACCCAGATTGCCAGCCTGGCCGATGTGGCGTTGGTGATGGTGGTGTCTGGGTTGCTGGTGATTTTGGATGCTCGCGAGGCGACCCGGGCCAAGGTGGGGCTGAATGGGTTTGGCTGGTTGCTGGTGGGCTTGGGTTGGTTGCTGGGGCAGACGGATGCCACGGCTCCTTGGCAGCAATTAACCTTGGCTCTGATTGCGGGAGGGCTGTTGTGGGAACGGTTGCAGCGATCGGGGCGGAGAGCGGATCTGTTGGGCTTAACCCTGGTGATGGCGGGAGCTTGCCGGGGAACCGCAGCCCTGTTGCCCGATGATTGGCGATCGAGCCTGTTGGTTGCGGCCCAATCCCTGCTGGAGTTGCGGCAACCGGAACAGGTTTTGGGGTTGCTGTGGTTGCCTTACCCGATCGTGCCGGGGGGCCTGGCGATCGCCCAGCAGCGGCGCGATCGCCCCGATTTGGCGAAATTTGGTTTGGGCCTGGCGCTGGGAATCCTGTTGTTGCTCAATGCCTATGCCCTCGCCCTCTGGCCCCATAACCTGCGGCTTTTGCCCCTCAGCTTGCTCACCACCGCCAGCTTCGGCCTGGTTGCCAGTCGATCGCCCTTGGGATCCCTGCTGCCTCAAGTCCTGGCCAACTGCACCCTCACGGCCGCCCTGGCCGCTGTTTATGCCCTGGCCCGGTTTGGCTTGCCCACCACCAGCGCCCCGATCGGTTGGGGGCAGGTGGGCATCGGAGCCGCCCTGGTTTTGTGGAGTTTGGTGGCGATCGGGGGCGATCGTTCCCCTTGGCAACCTTGGGTGAAAACCAGTTGGTGGCTGGGTCTCGGCCTGGCGGGTTTGAGCCTGGTGCAACTGACCCATGGGGTTTGGGAAACCGTCCCTGCACAGGTGGCAACCTCGGGCTTGCTCAGTTGGTTGGTGATCCCGTTGGCTCTGTTGGGGTTAGCAGCGATCGGGCCCGAAAGGTTCCGCAAAGCTGCCAAGGGCCTAGGGGCCGGAGGATTGGTCTTGGCCCAATCCCTGGCCATTTCCTCACCCCAGTCCCTCGCCCTGTCCCTAGGTGTGGCCGGGTTGGCCTTGGGGGCCAGCTCCCTGCTGCCTGGGTTTCGACAAGGGTGGGTGGCCCTGATGGCCGTGACCTTTGGTTGGTTGTCCCTATCCGCCTTGACCGGGGCCGGCGTGGGGTCTTGGAGCGGGCTAGCCTTCGGCCCTTGGGTGACGTTGCAAAGTGGCCTTTTGGTTGTGGCTTGGGGGCTGTGGTGGTTGGCGGTGGGGCGATCGAGTCCGCTGCTGCGTCTCTATGGCCAAGCTCTCGATCGCTGGGCCACGGCGGTGAGTTGGTTGCTGTTGCCCTTCACGGCCCTGCGGCTGTTGGTGTTGGCCCTGGACGGGGAGCAGCCCCAGGCGCTTTGGGAAGGGTGGGTGATTGGGCTGCTGTTGGGGGCGATCGGGTTTCGGTTGCTCACCAGTCGGCGGGCCGGTCGGCCCGCCGCCATTCCGGGGTTGCTCTGGGCGGGAGCCGCAGCCTTGGAATTGGCGACGGCGGAAACCCTTCGCCAACTGAACGGCTCCCTCAGCCACTATGCGGTGGCGACGCTTGGGCTGGGGTTCATCTGCCTGTTTGCGACAGAGCGGTTGGGGCGACAGTTCCCCAGCCGTCGGTGGTTGCCCTTGGGCTATGGCCTGTTAACCCTGTTGTGGCGATCGAGCTATTGGGATGGTTGGACGGGCTTGCTGATGGTGGGGGTGGCGCTCATTGGTTTGCGGGTGGCCGCCCGATCGCCCCATCAACGCTGGCTGAGTTACAGTTCCCTGGCGATCGCCTCCTGGGGTTGGGGTGAATTGGCCTTCTTTTGGACGGGCCATTGGTTGCCCGCCGGAACCACAACCGATGCCCTGGTGTTGTTTGCCGTCGTGGCAGGATTCCTGGCTTGGTTTTATGACCTTGGGCGCGATCGATGGGGGCGATCGCTCTTTGCCCTCAATGGCCCCACACTGGCCTGGACAGCCCATGGCCACTGGCTGGTGGGCACTGGGTTTTCGGGCTTGCTGTGGCTGACGGCGGGCCCCACCCACGGCCCCTTGGCCTGGGCAGCCTTGGGATTGTTGGTGGCCTATCCCTGGGTTCAGGGGTGGCGCACCTCGGGTCTGTGGGTGGATCTAGCGGCTTTGCAAACGATCGCCTGGATCAGTTGGGGCCGCGCTTGGTTGCCTGGCTGGGCCGCCTTTGACCCCCATTGGGCTGTTCTGGCGGCCTTCAGCGCGATCGGGCTGGCGGTTTTGGGCCAAACCCGCTCCCCAAAAACCGCCTGGGAACGGGTTGCCCTTTGGTTGCCCGCCAGCATGAGCCTCTTACTGGCCGGGTCGATCGCCCCGCCCGCGCTGATGGTGGTGGCCGCCAGTTATGGTGCGTTGGCGGCCCTGTTGCGTCGTCGCCGGTTGTATTACCTGGGGCTGCTGTTTGCCACCTGGTCGATTTGGCGGAGTCTGTGGCTGGCCGGTTCCATGGAAGCCCTGCTCTATGTGGGGCCCTTGGGCAGCAGCTTAATTTTGGCGGCGGAAATTGACCCCGCTTGGCAGGGGGCCAAGGGCCGGCCCCTGCGCCACGGCCTGCGATTGGCCGGCACGGGAATCATTGCTTGGGCGGCCTTCGCACAGCACAGCACCGATTGGGTGAGTCTGGTGTTGGCCCTCGGGGCGATCGGGGCCGGCATTTTTTGGCAAGTGCGCGCCTACCTGCTGATGGGATCCCTGTTGCTGGGAGCCGCCACCTTGGCCAATTTTGTGGAGCTGAATGCCCGGTGGTCGTTCCTGAAATGGTTGGTGGGGCTGGCGTTGGGCACGGGAATGATCTGGCTGGCGGCCACCTTTGAAACCCAGCGCGATCGAGCCAGGTCCCTGTTACAGCGCTGGTCAGACAACCTCGATCGCTGGGATTAGGAATGGTGCTGAGACCTAGGCCGATCCAAAGGCCTGATACCTAAACAAAAGCCGCCCTGCTCGGGCGGCCAGTGACCAATGGGGTAATGGGGTCTCTAGCAATCAGCCCTAGCGCGAGGTGAGCAGGCGCGGGCCTTCCACCGCCACGCGATACTGTTCCACCTTGTCGTTGTATTCAATGGGCAGCACCGCCACCACATTCTCGTGGGGACGCGGGATGATCACCCACGATTCCACCACGCCGCCGAAGACGTTTTCGGCCGCCGCGATGCCCGCTTCAACGGATTGTTTAACTTCAGCCACTTCGCCGCGCACATTGACGGTGAAGCGAGCGCTGCCCACGCGGATATAGCCAACGAGGGTGACGCGCCCGGCCTTAACCATTGCATCGGCTGCGGCCAAGACGGCGGGGAAGCCTTTGGTTTCGATCGAGCCTACCGCTTGGGCCATGGGGCGCTCTCCTGTGAAAAGCCTAGCTAAATGAAAACAATGGGTTGCAAGAGTTGCAAGCTATGGAACCACGTCAACCGGCAGCGGTCACAACCAATTGCCCAGCGCAAATTCAATTGCCCAACGCAAACTGCCGAACACAAACAGCGCCCGGAGTTGTGACGCGGGGTTGAGCGTCCACGCAACATTGTACGGGCGATTGGCGATCGCGGCGCTGAGTGTTTGGACTTCTTTGGGAATCTGGGGGCGATCGCCCGATTGAATCTTGCAATCGCAGTGATTTTTGATCCTAATCAGCGCCCCCTTGGCCGGGGCCCAAAAGGGGATCGGGCCATGGGGCGAAAGTTCAAGGCCATGCTAGGGTGCGAGAAGCGATCGCAGCGCAGCAAGGGATTGGAGGAGAATGGCGACGTTTGCAGACATCACCAACCACTGGGCCCAAGCCTTCATCGCGGCCCTGGCCGATCGAGGGTTGATTAGTGGATTTCCCGATGGATCCTTCCAACCGGATCGCCCCTTAACTCGGGCCCAATTCGCGGCCTTGCTGGTGCGATCGGTCGATCGGCCCCCCGTGCGATCGCCCCGCAGCTTTCGGGATGTGGCCGCTAACCATTGGGCCCGAGCTGCAATTCAGCAGGCTTGGGAACGGGGTTTGCTCAGTGGCTACCCGGATGGTTCCTTTCGCCCCGATGCCACGATCGTGCGGGCCGATGTGTTGGTGGCCTTGGTGAATGGGTTGGGCTTAACCGGCGGCGAAACCTTGGATCTGAGCCGTTTTTTTGATGATGCCGGAGCGATCGCAACCTATGCCCGACAACCGGTGCAGCGAGCCTTGCACCGTCGCTTGGTGGCGAATTTTCCCAACTTGCGGCAACTGCGCCCCAGCCAAGCCAGCAGCCGGGCGGAAGTGGCCACTATGCTCTATCAAGCCCTGGTGGCCGATCGCAATTTCCCCGTGATCGACTCACCCTACTTGGTGGAACCCGGGGATCCGCCGCCCCAGTTGGTGAATCTGTCCCATCGACGGGAATTGCGAGCCGCTTGGATTGCCAGTGTGTGGAATGTGAATTGGCCGTCCAAGGCGGGCCTGTCCAGCGCCCAACAGCAGGCGGAATTGGTGACCCTGCTCGATCGAGCGGCGGCGGCCCGTTTAAACGCCATCTTCCTGCAAATTCGCCCGGAAGGAGACGCACTTTACGACTCCAGCATTGAGCCTTGGAGCCGTTGGTTAACAGGAACCCAGGGCCGCGCACCCAATCCTTACTATGACCCGCTGGCCTTCGCGATCGAGCAATGCCGCCAACGCAACCTGGAACTCCACGCTTGGTTCAATCCCTACCGGGCCCGCACCTCCCTCAACGCCCCGATCGGCATCGGGAACCACGTGGAAGCCGTTTACCCCAACGCCGTTTACACCTACGGCACGCAGCGCTGGATGGATCCGGGCCTGCCCGAGGTGCAAAACCGAGCCGTGGATGTGGTGTTGGATGTGGTGCGGCGCTACGACATTGACGGCATTCACCTGGATGACTATTTCTATCCCTATCCCGTGGAGGGACAAGAATTTCCCGATCGCCAAACCTACTGGTCTTGGGGGGGTGGCAAAACCTTGGCCGATTGGCGGCGCGACAACGTAAACAAGCTGGTGAAGCGGTTGTCGGAACAGATTCGATCAGTCAAACCCTGGGTCAAATTTGGCATCAGCCCCTTTGGCATCTATCGTCCCGGAGAACCGGCGGGCATTGTGGGACTGGATCAGTACGATCGCCTGTTTGCCGATCCCAAATGGTGGCTCAAGGCCGGCTGGTTAGATTACGTTGCGCCTCAACTCTATTGGCGGATTGATCAAACGGCCCAAAGTTACCGCACCTTGCTGAACTGGTGGGTGCAAATTGCCAACGGGGCCCATGTTTACCCCGGCAATAACTTGGACAAATTGGGCAGCAGCAGCGCTTGGTCAGTGGCCGAATTTGAGCAGCAAATTACCCTCACGCGGGAGCTGGCGGCCCAGCGGGCTTTGGGAAATGCGTTCTATAACATTGAGCCGATCGCGGAAAACCGCCAGGGATTTGCCGACCAACTGCGCCAGGAACTCTATGCCCAACCAGCCTTGCCGCCGGTTTTGAGGGCCACCGGCAACCCGCCGAGTCCGCCCACGGGGGTGAGGGTCAATGGTGGAGAACTCACTTGGGCTGCGGGTGGCGAAGGGTTGCGTGGTTGGGCCCTTTATCGACAACAGGGCAACAGTTGGACGCTCGATCGCCTGTTGGCGGCCGGAGTGCGATCGCTCGCCTTGGGGGCCGGAACCTATGCCCTCTGCGCCGTGGATCGATCGGCCCGTGAAAGCCAAGGGGTGGTGGTGACCCTGCGATGAGGCGGGTTGTCGGTTAACGTTGGCCCAGAAACCTGGGCTAACCGGGGCCGCCACCACGGGGCGATCGGGTGATGTTGTGGAGAATTGAGCATGTTTCAGGTCGATTCAGTCTTTAACCGCGATCGATTCTTATTGCGACAAAAGTTGATGACCCTCTCGGAAAAATATGACGTTTGTGATGATCACGGAGACCCGATTCTGTTCATTGAACGGCCAACCCATTGGGCGCGTAGCTTGTTGGCGGTTTTGGCCGGTTTAGTTGCCACCATCGTCATGATCGTGCTGCTGGCTCTTCTGATGTCGGTGATGCCAGAAAACTTGCAATTGCCAGTGTTTTTGATGGGAACAATCATTATTTGCATCGCAGTTCTGACGGTGATTGTGCTGATTTCACCCAAGCGCCATATCACCATCTATCGAGATGCCAGTAAACAGGAACCACTGATTAAAATCATTCAAGAGAAAAAATTTGAATGGTTCACCGCCACTTTCACTGTGCGCGATTTGAAAGGGGACTTAGCTCGATTTCGCAAGAACTATCTCTACGATATATTGCGCAAACGATGGCACTGCTATCGCCCCGATGGCTCACTGCTTTGTGTAGCCAAAGAGGATTCGATTGTGCTGTCATTATTACGGCGCTTTTTAGAACCGCTGATGTGGGTTTTGCGAACGAATTTCATCATTTTGGAGGGGAATAGCGATCGCCAAATTGGGGAATTTAACCGCAAATTTACCCTGCTCGATCGCTACGTTTTGGATATGAGTGCGGATCTCAATCGCTATCTCGATCGACGCATTGCGATCGCCCTAGGGGTGATTCTGGACACGGGCGAAACACGTTAGTTTTTGGGCCTATAGTTTTTGGGCCTATTCTTATGGATCAGCACCAAAATCAACAGCACCCCAGTCATCAACGCTCAACTAATCAACGCTCAACTAATCAACGTCAAGCGGCGGCCCAATTAGGCGAATTGGGTGAAGGGTTGGTGGCCGCTTGGTTGATGCAAGAGGGCTGGACGATCGAGGCGCGGCGATGGCGCTGTCGGGCCGGTGAGTTGGACTTGGTGGCGCGATCGGGCCAGGAATTGGCCTTTGTGGAGGTGAAAACCCGCAGTCCTGGAAATTGGGATCGCAACGGCGCGTTAGCCATCACCCCCGCCAAGCAACTGAAACTCTTACGAACGGCGGAGTTGTTTTTAATTCAACATCCCCAGTGGGCCCATTTAGCTCGGCGGTTTGATGTGGCGTTGGTAGGGCGATCGCCTCGGGGAACAGTAGCTGGGGTTGAGGGATCAGTGATTCGGCCAATCACAGGATTAACGGAGCGATCGAACCCTCAATTGAACCTTAAGTTACCCCATGAGTTGATGCGTCAATCAACCAGCGGGTTACCCCATGAATTACCCAACGAATTACCCAACGAATTCATTACCCTCGGAAAACCCACGCAGTTTCAGGGCCAAGCCCTGGTGTTATGGGACTATTGGCCTGGGGCGATCGAATTTGATGGCTAAATGCTAAATGGTTGAATGCTAAATGGTCTAAATTCTGAAGTTGGTGAACAGTTGTTTAACCCTGTGGTTAACCCGGCAGTTTCCTAATCCTAAGGAGGTGTAACCTTGCCTTCCTGAATTAGGGTTTCCAACAGTCCTTCACAGGCATCAAGCAACAGATCAATAACCTGTTGAAATCCTTCGGGGCCGCCATAGTAAGGATCAGGCACTTCCTTGAGGTCATGGTGGCGACAAAAATCGCACATCATTTTCACCTTGTCGCGATATTTGCGATCGGGATCGCGCGCCAAAATGCCCCAATAGTTATCCCGATCCATCGCCAAAATTAGGTCAAAATCCGCAAAATCAACGGAAGAAAATTGTCGCGCCCGCCCTTGCAGTTTGATGCCTGGCTGATTCGCCGCCGCCGCGCTCATGCGCCGATCGGGTGGCTCGCCCACGTGATAGGCTCCTGTGCCCGCCGAATCACACTCAATTTGCCCCTGCAAGCCGCGCTGTGCAATGAGATGATTCATCAAGTTTTCGGCAGCGGGCGATCGGCAAATATTGCCCAAACAGACAAATAGCAGTTTGACAGGCATAGGGCACAGATTTCGCAGAGTCTAGCAAAGTGCCAAAGAAGGCAACTGAATTCGATGTGTCTCACTCACCGCAGGCCAGGGGCCGAAGCCCCTAGCCTTCTGCGATGTCGGAACAGCAGGCTCAGGGGCTGAGGAATTGATCGCAGATCTGTAGGGACTACATGCCCGGTAGCTGAAGATTAGCGGTCAGGGCTTCCATTCGTTGCCGCATGGTTTCTGTGGAAGCGGTGTAGGCGTTTTTCATGGCCGCAAAAACCAGATCCGACAAAACTTCAGCCCCTTCGCCCAAGGCTTCTGCGGAAATTTCTACGCGGAGGGGTTCTTGGTTGCCGCTCATCACCACCTTCACCAAGCCGTTGCCCGCTTGACCTTCAATTTCGGTTTTTTCCAGCTCTTCTTGCAGCTTTTTAGCATCTTCTTGCACTTGCTGGGCTTTTTGGATCGCTTGGGCAATTTCCTTCATTTTGCCCAAGCCGAAGCCAAATCCTTTGTTTTGCGACATAGGTGTTAGTCGCGCGGTCTGCGCGCAGTCAAAATCACGATAGGTTCAGAAACATTGGGTTGGACGGGCGATCGCACTCGATCGTTCTCCGGCCCTGGCCCCTGCTCATGCTATCACTGGCAGCGATCAACACAGCCGCGCCCCTAAGCGGTTGGTAACCCAAGAATCCACTCCCATTGCGGAGCGATTCATCTCGATCGCATCCTGGTTTCATCCTGGCTTTGTTCTGGGTTCATTCTGGGTTCATTCTGGTTTCACTCCAGTTCACCCTTGCTGTCACCCCGATCGCATCCTGATTCAGGGGTGAGGATGAGGCCGATCGCCCGGAGTCGCTGGCAAATCCAGCAGCACAAACCGCCGAACCTTCGGCCGGCGCATTGCCCGCCCGCCCCGCTGCCACATCAGCCCCCAAATGGCAGGGGAAAACAGCAGCGGCATCGACAGCGCCAAAGATTTCAGCCAACGCCCCTGATGCCACAATTGGCGAGCTTGCACGAACCGCAGTCGATCGATCCATTGGCGCAACCTTGGGGTCATGGGTGGTTTGGGCGGTTGTGGTTGTGGTTGCGGTTGTGGTGGGCTGGAGATTGGGGCAGCGGGCAGCGCGAGCAAAGGATTGCTGGTTGGCAAATAGCTCAGGCGACTTAAGCGATTCAGGCGACTCAGGCGATCGAGACGATTCCTGATCCGATCGCTGAGGGGGCGAGGGTAATTGGGATGACGGGGCGCACTGGAGTGACGGGGACTGCTTCGGCGCTGGGGATGATCTAAATGGTTCAGAAAATTTAAGTCCCGATCGAGCCAACGCCACAGTCGGGCCGCACGGCGCAGCAGCCAAGCCCGTCGCCGGGGCGATCGTTGGGCCCAGCGCACCAAAGGATCGAGCCACAGGGCGATCGCCCAACGCATCACCACCGTTTTCACCACAAACAGAGCCGCCAAGGGGAACCCCTGCTGCCACAGTTGCCGCGCCAACTGCAACCGAAAACGCATCTGTTGCCAGCGCAGTTTGAACCACCCACCCCGCAGCAGCGATTGGGGCGATTGGGCCCGAATCCAGGCCTGAAGGCGGCGCTTCAGATAGCGTTGGGTGTCTCGGTATGTCCAGGTGAGGGCGTGGAAAATACGATTCAGCCGAGTCCGCAACATCAGGCCCCATCCCCGAGCCGATAGCAAACTGGGAGCAGCGATCGAGAAAGCCTTGAACCATTGGTAATGCTTAAGGGCAACCAATCCCCAATGCAGGCGCAGATAGGACTGAACCGCCTGGCTTTCGGGTAATTGTTGCTGAAACCGTTCGTTTACCAGTCCGTGAATTTTTTGTTTAATGGACCAATTGGTGTCAAACCGGCGATCGAACGAAAATTGCCGGTTATAGGCTCCGTCCCAAACGGTGCGATAGGCCAAGCACTGATTTAAAAAAATGGCATCGCCATATTCAGCAATGCGAATCCAAGCATCAATATCATCAAAATTGGTATCAAACTGAGAGTCCCAGCCCCGGGCTTGCAGAAAGGCCGATCGACGAAAGGCCACTTGCACCGGCGTACCAAACGGCACCATCTCCACCAACATGCCGTAGTGAATATCCTCTTGGGGAATGAAATAGGCTAAACCTGGCCCCGTGCGAGGGGTGTGCCCCATTTCATTGCCCTGTAAGTCCACCTGCAAGGCCTGGCAGGAGCACAGGGCCGCGGGTGGACGTAAACCTTTGCCACAGCGTTGATCGTGAATGCGAATTGCCCGCACAAACTCAGCAATGCAATTGGGATCAAGATAATCATCATCATCCAGCAACTTCACCCAGTCGCCCTTGGCCAGCTCCACACCTCGGTTCACGCTGGCTGAATGGCCCTGATTGATGCTGTTGCGCCAATAGACCAATTGGGCGCGTCGCTCGATCGGGAGGCTGAGTTGCAACTGAGCCACCCATTCGGGGGTATCGTCCCGGGAACAGTCGTCCACCACCACGACTTCACAGGGATAGCTTTGCCCCAAGGCAGAGGCGATCGCCCGATCGAGCAGCCGACGGCGGTTATAGGTAGCGATGACGATACTGAATTGCATAGCACGGCTGTGGGCAGACCCAGGCTGCAAGGATGAGCCACGGCGCAGATCCCAAGGAAATCGCCTCAAGTGTTGCAAACTGGGGATGATCACCCGACCCGGCCAGAGCCAGACCCTGGGGTGGTCAATCAGCCAGCGCACATACTGCTTACTTCGATCGATGCTGATGTACCCTGCTCGGGACTAATTGGGCGGCATTTTCAGCATTTCAGACCCCAAGGGTGATCGCGGGAGGGAAGCCATCCGCAGCCATTGCCCCCCAAGCTAACGATGCCCCCCAAGCTAACGATGCCCCCAACAAGCGGGATCTGCGCTAATGCATCGCCACAACCCTGTCCCTAGTCATTATTCCCGCCCATTCTCCCAGCTAATCCATCAGCTATTCCATCGGTTATGCTCTATGTCTATGAGCAAAGCTGAGGGAACTAATCAAGGTTTCAAGCCAATCTCCCTCGTCCCTGATGGGAGTCTTAGATCGATTTTGAAGGGTTTTTCGACTGATTTTCTGTCGATTTTGTTTTTTGATCTGTTCTTGATCTGCAATTGGCCTTGAACGACTTAAGGATTGACTGCTTTGGGAGTTTGTAATCGCTTCATCATCATTTCCAAAATTGAAGGTCGGAAAGGTCAGCGTCCGATCGCGATTCCGAGCATTGCCTCCCAACCATTGCCTCTGGGCCAAGACAAAACCGATGCAGATGATTTTGAGTCCAGCCTCAAGATGTCCTACTGGTTTTTGTAACGATCCCAACGATGTTACTGAAGCTTGGATGGTTCAAAAATCGGAGTGAAAATTAGGGTAAAAATGCTCTAAAACAAATCAATTCTCACAATCAGATCAATTCAAGTGATTGCTTGAATGCAGACAAAATAGACAAGCCCGATTAAAATAACGATTTAATAGAAAATTCGTCATGATCGCGATCAGCCAGTTACAAAAGATTTAGCCACGCCGCTCGCCATGCCGCCGATGGGCGGTTGCTCAGAACGATTGCAATAGCTACTCATCTAAACCTTATGCGATCCAACTCAACTTGTTTGCCTTGGCCATGGGGTCGGGGTGTTGTGCTTCCGATGGTTCTGAGTGCCTGTGTTGGCACGATCGGGATTAGTCCAGCGGCGCGATCGGAAGAAGTGCGCCTATCCACCAATTCCGCCACCGCGTCCTGTGAAGAATTAGCCAAGGCGGCCATCTTCACGGGCCCAGGTAACTGCTTGGCGGCCAATGGCGATCGCTACGAGGGAGACTTTGTGGCGGGTCAGCGCACGGGGCGCGGCCGCTATGCCTATGCGGCGGGTGGGGTTTATGAAGGCCAGGTGGTGAACGGCAAGCTGCAAGGGCGGGGGCTTTATGTGTCGCCTGCGGGCGATCGCTATGAAGGAGACTTTATGGCGGGACAGTTCAACGGCCGCGGCAATTACCGCACCGCCAATGGCGATCGCTACGAAGGGGAATTTCGCAACAATGCTTTCCACGGTCGCGGCATCTATAGCTATGCCAATGGGCAACAGTTGGCGGGGCTGTGGGAAGGGGGCCGACTCAAGGAGGCCCAGCCGATCGAAGCCGTGCGCACGGCCTTGAACCAAGCGACTGAGCCGCGATCGCCTGAGCCGGTGACCCCGGTCCCGCGCACCGTACCGGCTCAAACCCCTACCCCCACGCCCCAGAGCCGATCGACCCCCACTTCTGAGGCCACCAATCCGTCAGCGGCGACCCAACCCACCCAACAACCCACGCCCAGCGCCAGCCCTAACCCACCCACCCAACGGCGATCGGGCTTTGGCGAAACCACCGCACCGGATGTGTTAGCGCAATAGGCTGATCGGTTGCGCCTTGGTGGTGTAGCAGTTTCCGGCTCGATCGGCCCCTGGTGTGCTTTGGTTGCAACCGCTTCCTTGGGGGGCGGTTGTTTTCCCATGGAAATCTTCAATCAGAAGATCCGATCAGAAAAACTGTTGATTCACCCCAGAGCGGTAGAATGCATCCTGGCTGAGCGCCGGTTGTCTGCCATGGGCCCGCCTTCAATCCCCGAAGCAAGGCCCTGTTCGATCGCCAAACCGCCGCACCTTCGCTCTGACAAGCCCTCAGCCCGGCAATAGTCCTGTTGCCCCGCTCCCCCCTGACCCCCACTTTAGGAGACAGCCCCTTGGCTACGCGCGTTATCCTCATCCGCCACGGACAAAGTAACTTCAACACCCGCCGGATCATTCAAGGGCGCTGCGATCAGTCGGTGCTGACTGACTTGGGGCGTAACCAGGCTACCCAGGTGGCGATCGCCCTGCAAGGTTTGGCGATCGATGCCTTCTATTGCAGCCCCCTTCAGCGTGCGCGCCAAACGGCCGAAACCATCTGTCAGCAATTGCAGCCCGTGCCGCCCCTGACCACCAACGAACTGTTGCGAGAGGTGGATTTGCCCCTTTGGGAAGGGATGGCCGTGAGTGACGTGAAGGCTCAGTTTCCTGAAGCCTATGACCAGTGGAAACACCAGCCCCACGAATTCAGCATGGCGCTGGCCAGTGGGACGCATTTCCCGGTGCTGTCCCTGCGAGAGCAGGCTAAGGCCTTTTGGGAAGAGATTTTGAGCCGCCATCAGGGACAAACGGTGGTTTTGGTGGGCCATAACGGCATTAACCGTTGCTTGCTGAGCACGGCGTTGGGAATTGGCCCTGATCGCTACCACTGCCTGCTGCAATCGAACTGCGGAATCAGTGTGCTGAACTTTGCCGGTGGCCTAGGGGATGCGGTGCAACTGGAATCGATGAACCTGACGGCGCATTTGGGAGCCTTGGGGGGTTCCGCCGTGCCCAAGCCCGGTGGGGGCGATCGGGGGCCGCAGTTGCTGTTGGTGCGCCACGGGGAAACGGAATGGAACCGCCAGGGGCGGTTTCAGGGCCAAATTGATGTGCCCTTGAATGAAACGGGTCACGGTCAAGCGGCCAAAGCGGGCAATTTCCTGAAGGATGTGGCGATCGACTTTGCCTTCAGCAGCCCCATGGCTCGCCCCAAGGCCACGGCAGAGGCAATTTTGGCGCATCACTCGGGGCTGGAATTGGGCTTGCTGGATACCCTCAAGGAGATTGGCCACGGTCTGTGGGAAGGCAAGTATGAATCGGAAATTGAGGCGGAATATCCGGGCTTGCTGAAACAGTGGCAAACGCACCCGGAAACGGTGCAAATGCCGGAGGGTGAGAATTTGCAACAGGTGTTCGATCGCGCTGAGCAGGCCTGGGCGGCCGTGCTGGCTCAGGCGGGTGCAGTGGCAACGCCAGCCGATCGCCCCTTGACCGGTTTGGTGGTGGCCCATGATGCCGTGAATAAAGCCCTGCTCTGTCAGCTCACGGGTCTTGGCCCCGACAGCATTTGGCGCTTTAAGCAAGGGAACGGTGGGGTAACGGCAATTTGCTATCCCGACGGGCCCGATAGTTTGCCGGTGTTGCAGGCGATGAATATTACCCATCACCTATCCGGCACTATTTTGGACAAAACGGCCGCTGGGGCGCTGTAGATGGCGATCGAACTGCTACGGGAAATTCGTCTGATTGACCCGGTGGCCCAGGTTGATCGTCGGGCCACGGTTCTGTTGGATCAGGGGCAAGTGCGGGCGATCGACCCGGATCCCCAAGCCCTGCCGGAGGGAACCCGAGTAATTGAGGCGGCGGGGCAAATTTTGGCTCCGGGCCTGGTGGATTGCTATTCCCGATCGGGCGAACCGGGTTATGAGTCCCGAGAAACCCTCGCCAGTCTGGCCGCCGCCGCCCTGGCCGGTGGGTTCACCACCCTCGCCCTGTTGCCCAACACGCAACCGGCGATCGATCAGCCCGCCATAGTGCAAAACCTGCGCGATCGCTGGGCGGCCTTGCCGGAGCCAAGCCCCTGCCTGCACCTTTGGGGAGCCTTGACCCAAGGAACCCAAGGGGAGCAAATGAGCGAGTTGGCAGAGTTAGCCACCGCTGGCATTGTGGGCTTCACCGACGGCCGATCGATCCGGGATTGGGTCTTAATGGAACGCTTGCTGGATTATGCAGGGCCCTTGGGGTTGCCGTTGATGGTGATGGGTCACAGGGCCTCGGCCAGTCGCGGCCCTGTGCTGGAAGGGGTTGAGGCGTTGCGGTTGGGGCTGGTGGGGGTGTCGGCGGCGGCCGAAAGCAGCGCCCTAGCCACCCTCTTGGAATTGCTACGCGATCGCCCCGCCCGCCTGCATGTGATGCGTTTGGCCACCGATCGCGCTGCGGCCCTCGTGGCCCAAGGCAAGGCCGATGGGTTGCCCCTCACGGCCAGCCTGTCATGGTTGCAATTGCTCTGCGACACCAGCCACATTGACGGCCGGCGACCGCTGCCGGGCAGCGATCGCCCCCCTTTGCCCTACGATCCCAGCCTGCATCTGCCTGCTCCCTTGGGCAATCCCACCGATCGCCAAGCCCTGATCGCTGCCCTCAAAACCGGAGCGATTGACGCGATCGCGGTGGATCATACTCCCTACACCTATGAAGAAAAAACCGTCGCCTTTGCCGAAGCACCCCAAGGGGCGATCGGGCTGGAGTTGGCCTTGCCCTTGCTCTGGTCAGGGTTGGTGATGACCGGGGAATTGACGGCGCTGGAACTGTGGCGATCGCTCAGTCAGCGGCCCGCCGAGTTGTTGGGCCAAACGCCCCAAGCGATCGGCCCCGGTCAGGCCCAGCCCCTGATTCGGTTTGACCCCGCCGCCACCTGGACAGTGGAGCCGGCCCAATTGCAGTCCCTGGCCCAGAACAGCCCATGGCTGGGCCACAAAATTACGGGGCGCGTGGTGCAAACCTGGTTACCGACCTGAACGGTTGATTAACCCTCTGATGAACCCTCGTGCCGCCGCGATGCGGATCGTGAGAATGTTGAACTCTCTTTGCATTCAGCCGGCCGCCGGTTCCCTTCGGGTTACCCTAAAAACTGGGTAGTGATCATGTGCAGCAGCCGTTGTGCAAACGGCAATTGAAGGAGATTGAATTGTGACGGTTTTTCAGGATGCAGGGGCCCCTGCGGAACAGGCGGGTGCGGATCGATCGCGCGTGGATTTGGATGCGGCGATCGAACAAATTACCCAAGCGTTGAACCTGGCGGAGCGTCACCCCCTGTCGCCGGAGCAGCGAGCAGTGTTGGATTGCCTCCTGGCGCGATCAGGTGGAGCCATTGACGGGCCCTGGGCCGGGGCGATCGCGGCCATTTGGGCCAATCCGCAAGCCAGCTTCCTCGACTTGTTGACCCTGGCCCAACTGAATCCCCAACAAGACTTAACCGGCAGACAACTTCTGGGGGTGCGACTGGAGGGGTGTGACCTGAGCGGGGCCAATCTGCAACGGGTGAACCTACGGGGTTCCCAGCTTTGTGATGCGGACTTGAGCGGGGCCGATTTGGCGGAAGCACGCTTAGCCGGGGCAGATTTGTCCGGGGCCCTCTTGAGCGATGTCAATTTAACCAAAGCAGATTTGCACAAGGCCAGCTTGGCCCTGGCCAACCTGAGCGGGGCTAACCTGAGCGGGGCCAACTTGAGCGGGGCCAACTTGAGTCGGGTGAATTTTCATCGGGCGATCGTCACGGGTGCGGTCTTGGGCAATAACGAAGGACTAACGGCCGAAGACTATCAACAGTGGGTAGCCAACGGCGCGATCGGTGATCTCCATGAAACAGAGTCAGGCGGCTGAGTGGATTGAGCAATATCACCAGGGCAAGTGGAATTTTGATCGAGCCAATTTGTCGGAACTACGCTTAAGTGGGGCGGATTTTTCCGGGGCCCGCTTTCGCGAGGTTGTGGCTCGGGCGGTCAATTGGTCTTCGGCCTATCTGTCGGGGGTGAACCTGCGGCGGGCAGATTTGCGCGAAGCCGACTTACGGGGCACTTACCTGCGGCGGGCGGATTTGCGCGAAGCCGATTTACGGGGTGCAGATCTGCGAGGAGCCAGCTTAAACGGGGCGGATCTTTGTGGGGCGGATTTGCGGTGGACTTGGGTGGATGGGGTGGACTGGCGACAGGCCCGCGTGGATGCCCGCACCCAAGGGGCGATCGACTGGTTGCAACAGGGGGCGATCGTCCTGGGTTCCCACCTGAAAGCCGCGGCCAGCAACCTCAGCCAAGCGGACTTGCGGGGTTGGAACTTAGCCCAAGCCCAGTTACAGGAGGCCTATCTCGATCGGGCAGATTTGCGCGGAACCGACCTGAGCCACGCCCAACTTCAAGGGGCTAGTTTTCACGGGGCATTGATGGACGAGGCCACCTGCTGGCCCCAGGATTTTGACCCGATCGGAGCTGGCCTGTGGTTAATTGCACCCCAAAGTAACTTGGCCACCGCCGATCTGAGCCATTTTGATTTGTCAGAGGTGGATCTGAGTCGGGCTAACCTCCGCCGAGCCAATCTGATCCGCACCGATTTAAGTCGGGCCGCGCTAATTGACGCGGATTTGAGTCGGGCAGATTTGACCCAAGCCATTTTGTTTGCCAGCAATCTCACCCGGGCCGTTTTGCACGATGCTCAATTGGAGCAAGCGGATTTTCGGCGGGCTACCCTGCCGAATGGGGAGCGCTGGAACGGCCAGGGAACGGTGGCGTTGTATGGAGTCCCGCGCCCTTGGCATTCCGTACCGGAGCGATCGCCCCTAGTGCCGCGCTGATTTGCCGCGCTAATGTGCCGCGTTGATTGGCCACCAAGATTGGCCACCAAGATTGGCCACAAAAAAATCCGGCTCGTGGAGCGTAGTCCACTGCCGAATTGGATAGAGAGATTGTGGTGTGTAGGAACACTAGAAAATCCCTAGAAACTCCTAGAAATTCCTAGGTTGCTGGGATTCCCAGGGATTCCCTAGGCAGCCCTCGGGAATTCCGGGAACTGCCTAGGGGGCGTGGCGACAACGGGCGGCCGCGCCAGGCGCTGAGCCAGGGGAAGCAAGGACGTGGCGGTGGTTCCCGCTGGCATGATTCGGCGATCGCTCGGGTTGGGAGCCATCAGGGTGTCGATCGCATCGGCGATCGAGTCCGGCAACCCCGGCACAGCCCAGCGCCAGTCAAAGTCAGAGTCAACACTTTGGGCAATCAAATCTAAGGGATGCTGCCCCGTGAGCCAATGCACGATCGTGCGGCCCAGGCTAAACCAATCGCTGGCGGGGCCAATGGGCTGCCCTTGCCGCTGCTCTGGGGCAATGTAGCCAGCGGAGCCACAGGCCGCCGCCCGCTCACCCACCAGCATTGCCGCATCAAAATCCACCAGGGCCAAATCCCCCTGGGGCCGCCGAATCAGATTGGCGGGCTTCACGTCCCCATGGATCCAGCCGGCTTGGTGCAGGTTGTGAAGCAGGCTGCTGAGTTGCACCCACCAGCGAATCGCTGCCATGGGGTCGATCGCCCCCTGTTGATCGAGATAAGCCTCTAGGGATTCCCCCGCGATCGCCTCCATCACCAGCCCCTGAAAGGGCCAGCGGCTGTCGATCGGTCGCCAGCAAAAGAACCCATCCACGGCCGCCTTGGGGATTTGGGGATGCTGGGGGCCGCGCATCAGCACTTCCGCTTCGCGATAGAGCCGATCGAGCCGGGTTGATTGTTGACGAATCAACAGTTTCAAAACCTTGGGCCGATCGTCGTCTTCCAAGTCCACCACCTCAAACACTTGCACCTGACCGATTTGAGGCAATCGCGCAGCGGCGGCATTCAGCCCCCGCAGGATGCTGTAGCGATCGTGAATTAGGGTTCCGTCGGGCCAAGCCGTTTTCCGATCCTGAGACAACACCGGAGAGGGAAGGATCATGGGGCATTCTCGACCAAAGTTTCAAGAATTCAGCAACACAGAGCAAGCAGCTAGGGCGCAATTACTCAAGCCCTAAACCCAACATCAACTGCATTAACATCGCCTTGCTTGGAAATTTTTATGCAGGCTCCAAGACCTGGAATTGTTGTTGATTTAGCCCAAAAACCATCAGCAGCCCATTGGCTTGGATCCGGCTGCGGCCCATGACAGCGGGCTTTGGCCCAGAACCCAGATGAATTGCTCGCGGCTTTTGGCCCAGATCCAGGGGCGATCGACCCTAGGTCTGTCCGTTGAACGAATTTGTTAAACGAGTCCTCTGAACTAACAGGAATTCACGAAGGCTGAGCAATCAGTTTCCCCCACGCGATCGGCGCGGAATCGGTGGCGAGATCAGCTTGAAAATCAGAATATCTCGATCCGTTTTGTAAGAGCCAAAGCCAAAATCTTAGGTAAAACTCTAAAATCTTAGGTAAATCTCAAATCTTCGATCAATTCGATGAAACTGACCTAAATCCCGGCCACGAACTTTGGCTAATCGAGCCTTTCCCGAAGGAGGGTGACCAGCAAACGATGGATAGCAAAAGCACGTTGTTTCAGGAGGTGGGGTGCGAATGGAATCTCGAAGGTCTCTATCGCGACTTGGGCCGAGTCAAGGCCCGGCTGCTGTGGGCAAAGCGGGGGCAGCCCTGTCCGGAGTTTCCTGCCGCTGGTGATCCTCGGCGATCGCAACTCAGCCGCACTGAACGCCTCTATTTGCGCGGATTTCTCACAGGAATGAGCATTAAAGCCTTGGCAACAGTGCTTGAAATTAACACCGATGCTCTCCGAACAGAACTCACAAATAAGCTTTACACTTATCTTAAAGCATTATTAAATTGGGAAGGGCGTTTTTGTCATCGCCGAGCTTTGGCAATGTTAGCAGAACGTCCCTATCGAATCTCCTCCGCTCCGATTGCGGAGCATCAAAACTTGAAGGTTTATTTACCAGCTCAGGATAGTGCGATTTTGGAGGGCCGCGATCGGGAGTGGGAACACCTGATTCACTGGCTGCAACGAAATCAAGAAGAGCGATTTTGGGTGATTGAAGGCGCTGGCGGAACCGGTAAGACGGCCCTGGCTTTAGCGAGTGTTCATTATTTAATTCAACAAAATTCTTGCCCTTTTCAGCGGGTCTTGTTCACTTCTGCTAAAACCCATTACTTAACGGGGATGGGTTTGCTGCCAGGATGTCGATCGCAACAAACCCTAGAGCAGCTATTATCGGAAATTTTGCAAAATCTCACATTCGATTCTGATCGGGTGACAAATGAATGGAACGATCGCCCGCTGCCCGATCGAATGCGACAGGCTTGGACTTTGATGGCTCAACAACCCATGTTGTTGATTTTGGATAGTTTTGAGGAAGTGACGGATCCGCAGGCCACGTTGGCGTTTTTGTATGAATTGCCGGCCACGGTCAAGGTGTTGTTCACCTGTCGCTATCGGTTGCCGATCTCCCGATCGCTCCACCTAGATCCCCTGGAGCCAGAGGCGGCCCTGCGGTGGGTCATGCAGCGGGTTTCGGAAGCGGGTTGGCCTTGGTCCCTAGGGCAATATCGGCGCTTGGTGGCGGCGGCGGGTTCCCTGCCGGGGCCGATCGCTTGGGGGCTGGGGCAATTGGCGGCGGGCCAACCGATCGCCTGGGCCATTGCCCAACTGGAACAGCCGGATCACTGGGTGACACAGTTTTACTGTGCCAACACCCTGGAGGCTTTGGGCGGGCAGTTGGCGGGGCAATTCCTGTTGGCCCTCAGTTGGTTTGCGGTTCCCGTGCAACCGGCGCTGTTAGCCCAAGTGGCCGGAGTGGATCCAGAAGCCCATGCCACCTGGGCCCATTTGGCCAAGCTGGCTGAGCAGTCCATGGTGACCCTCCATTGTGACGGGCGTTATGGTCTGTCGTCCTTGGTTCGGCGTTATGTGGCCACGGTGGGGGTCGATCGCCTGGCCCCAACTCAAGAAATGGCGATGCGTGAGCGATGGTTGCAATGGGCGATCGACTACGTGCGGCAACATGGCCAGGGCGATCGCCTGGAGTGGTTAACCGATCACCAGGCGATCGATCTCCATTGGGACACCCTGAATCAGGTTTTGGATTGGTGTTTGGCGGCCGGGCGATTGGAGTCGTTTTGGCAGGTTTTTCAACCCCTCAGGGGCTACAGCCACTTTCGCGGCCATTGGTCGGAGCGGATTGCCCGCGATGCCAAAGCCATCCAACTGGCTCGCCAGCAACAGAACTCGGCCTTGGAGGCACGCTTTTTGTTCGATCGCGGTTGGACCCATGCCCTCCGCAATGACTCCCAATCCCTTCGCCAGGCTTGTGCAGATTTTGAGGCCGTTTGGCAATTGCGGGATCACCTGGATCTAGATTTGCAGTCGGATTTAGCCATTAACCAACTGCGCCTGGCCTATGAACAGGGATCGATCGACCATGGCGATCGGTGGAAACACCGTGTTGAGCAGCTCATTCACAATCCCCAGCTCAACGCCGAGCACCGATTGCGCTTGGAGTGCCAGAGTCTTTACTACGAAGGCGATGTGGCCCAGCAGGCACAGAACTCCGCCGAAGCCTTGCGACTTTATACGACAGCCCTGAAAAAAGCACAGGCCTTGGGTTGGCAACGGGGAACGGCCTACATTCAGTCCTCGATCGGGCAGGTGCGGATGGCGCAGGGGCAATATTCCCGAGCTTTGCGGGAGTTGGAAGCCAGCTACCGGTTGGCGGCAGTGATTGTTGATCAGCGGTGTTGTGCCTATTGCTGCAAGCATTTGGCCCGCGCGGCCTTGGCCGGGCGATTGCGCAAGGAGTCGCGTAATTGGGCCGAACGGGCGATCGATCACTTCCAAGCCGTGGGAATGGTCACCGAGGCCCAAGAAATGGAGGATTTTCTGAAAAATCTCTAAAAATCTTTGACAAAAATCTTTAACAAAAATCTTTAACGAGGTCTTGAGGGAGGCCTCTAGGGGCCGTCGTCCAATTTCCCACATCTGCAACGCCTGCCTCGGCCGTTGCCCTTGGTTAAGGGAACTGATCCTCAAAACAAATGCTCAAAACAAATGGCAAAAACAGAGAAGCGCAACAGTTAATAAAACTGCTGCGCTTCCTCAAAGCCGCGATCGGGTGCTTCTGGCCCCGGTCGTGGGTTAGACCCAATCCATGGCACAACCCAGAGGTTAATGGAAAATTGGATCCACGACGGAGCAAGGAAACCCAAAACGTTTTTAGCCACAGGCCGCTTCGGCCACAGAAGTTTAGCCACAGGCCGCTTCGGCCACAGAAGAGAGACTTGGGTTGGGTTAGACCGCTGCACCGTCTTGAACGTCGGTGGTCGTTTCCTCTTCATTGGTTTCCGCTTCGGCCGATGCAGACGGGCGACGAGAGCGGTGCATCCGTCCACTGTTGGAGCGCTTGCGGAATTTACGTGCGTAAGCCAAGTTACGCTGTGCTTTTTCTTTTTTGAGGTTACGGCGCTTTGCCATGTTCCATTTCCCGTTCAGCCCACCTAGCATAGCGCATCTCGATCGCCTTGAGATTGCCTTTCGCGATCGACCCGCAAAGGTTGGCTATGTCGGGAAGGATTGGGCTGACTGAAGCCAGCTTTGGGCAAACTGCCGAGCGCTTTCGGAACCCTGAATTTGTCCAAGGGCCTGGGCCCGCTCCAGGGCCGCCAACAGTTGACCGACGATCGGCCCCCGGGGCAAGCCAAATTCCGTCATCAACTCGTGACCCGTGAGCGGTGGGCTGGGGTGGGCGACCGGATCGGTGGCATCTTGCCAACGGCCAATCGCCTCGGCCAGGGCGATCGGGGCCGTTCCTTCCGCCCAAGCCAGGAGCACGGCCGCCAAAAATCCTTCCCCAGCCGCCTTGCAAAATTGGTACTGAGCCGCGCGATCGAGAGGCGAGAGGCGATCGGCCGGTAAGCTAGCCTTGGCCCCCAGAATTGCCAGCAGAATGCGCTGATCAACCCGGCTGGTTTTGAGTTGCTCCAGGGCCCGTTGGGCGATCATCAAATCTGACCCCAACAAACAGGCCAGCCGGGCCGCCGCCAAGGGCGATCGCCCATTGGGCAGGGGACAGTTAAGGGGGGCATCGGGCCAAAGGTTTTGTAATTGCTCGATCGCCTGGGATAGGGCCGGGAGCGTTACCCCATGCTTTCCTTGCCAAGGGGGCAGCCAATCGCGCAAAAGCTGAATTTCGCTGGCCGCCATCAGTACCCGATCGCCCCGGGGCGTTTCCAACAAATAGTCCAACTCAGCCCGTACCCGCTCGGCGGCCACAAGCCGCAAATTCGGTACCTGTTGGGCGATCGCCTGGGCCGTGGTCGGCTCCATTTGAAGGCTCAATTGGGCGCTGATTCGATAGGCCCGCAACAAGCGCAGGGGATCCTCCCGCAAGTTTTCCACGGACACCATCCGCAGGGATCGATCGGCTAAGTCTCGCCGGCCTTCGAGGGGATCCACCCACTCCTGACGATGGGGTTGATAGGCGATCGCATTCACCGTGAAGTCCCGCCGTCGCAGATCCGCCTCGATCGAGTCGCCCACTTGGGCCGCCACATCCAGCGTTCCCTGCGCAAAAACCACCCGCGCAATCTGGCGTTCTCGATCCAACACCACAAACCCCGCATCGTAGCGCCCAGCAATCGATCGGGCCAGCTCGATCGCCCCCGTCGCCAGCACCACATCCAAATCCACCGCGTCGCGTTGCCGCCCCAAAAGGGCATCCCGCACGGCTCCACCCACCAGATAAGCCGTCTCGGGTAAATCCGTCAGTTGTAAGGGGGTGAGTTTTAGGGGCCAGTCCTGCAAATCAAGGCTCATCTCGACAGCTCATTTCGATCGCTCAACCAGGGTTCCATCTCCAGATTCAGGGTCGGAGTTAGTGCTTGCTTCAGGGTTGCGATCCTGACCTGAGTTTCGATCGCGGCCCGAATCGGGATCATTGCCTAGCTGCTCCAGTTCACCGGAGGTTGCTGAATGGTTCATGCCTCGCAAATTTTGCAAATCTTGGAGCGCCTGTTGATCTCCATAGTTGGCTCGATGGCTCAAATGATCTAATTCATCCAGATCCTCGATATCCAGATCCTCGACATCCAGATCTTCCAAATCATCATCGAGATCATCATCCAGCTCATCTTCTAGGTAGGCCTCCGCATAGTGATCGGGCGGTTGCCAAGTGGATCCACTCGGTAGTCCCGGCCGTTCCGCTCGCCGGTTCAGCCCCTCAGTTCTTGGGTCGTTTCGCTCATCGCGATCACTCCGTTCGTTGCGATCGTTCCTGAGGTCACCCCGCAGTTCGCCCCGCAATTCATTCCGTTCACTGCGCCCTTCCAATCGGTTATCTCGACGGCGATCGCGACCAGGTTTCACCAACACCTGCCAAGCGGCCTGAAGACCTGCCGCCGCCCGCCGGGCCGTGGCTCCCACTCGCCGGGCCTGCCGCCGGGCTGTGTCCAAGCTGCTGTCCACCTTCTGCACCACTTGACCGGCGCTTTGCACGCCATTGGTCATGTCATCCGTCAGGTCACTAATTTCCAAACCCGTGAGGCGAATGGCTTCCAGGGTGGGCGGCAATTCCCTCGTGAGGGTGTCAAATAACTTTTCGGCGCTGCGGGCGGCCCGCCCCAATTCTTGCAGGGCAGGAATGGCAGCGGCCAGGGCGATCGCCAAGCAAACGCTGACGAGCAAAAACGATAGCCCCAGCCAAAATAACGGATCGATCATGGGTTCAGAGGACGGAATGCGCGCCGTTAGCGATCGCCCGTTTGGGTCATGGGGGCGGCCATACGGTTATAGGCCAACTGGCGGGGCTTCGGAGTTGGGGCTGAGCCGGTTGGGATTGCGTCGCCCTCTTCCGACAAGCTGACATCTTCCTGATCCACCGTTTGGCTGGCGGCCACACCGCTGGCGATCGCGTCTCGCAGTCGATCGAGCGCCCCTTCTAGGCGATCGCGAGTGCGATCGGACCAAATGGCCGCTTGGTCGCGCACCACCTGCCCCAACTCCTCCAACGCTCCCGGCAGGCGATCGCCCGATTGCTTCACCGTTTTTTGTAAGGTGTTTTGCAAAGTGTTCTGCAAAGATTGCTGTAGGCGCTGGCGGGAGGCTCGACCCGATCGGGGAGCCAACAATAATCCTGCTACGGCTCCGGTTGCCGCCCCCAACAGGATCCCCAGCGCAAATCGATCGGACTGACGTTTAGACATGATGATGACGCGGGGCAAACGGCACAGCTAGTGGAACTCATGCGGCCATGGAACCTTAGCCCAGAGACCTTTCGATTCTACCCTGCAAAATTGCGGGGTGGCCGCCGCTTCAGGAATCCCAGAGCCTAATTCAGTCCAAGGCTCAACTAATGCCAGTGCTCAACTAATGCCAGTGCCCAATTCATCCCCAGGCTCAATTCATCCCAAACAAATACCCGGCCACCATCCTTCGGTTAACCGGGCAAGCAGTCGATTATGAGTCTTGAATGGGGCAACTGAATCAAACGACCATCCAGAGAACCCTGAGGGCATCGCTATCGGGCATCATCTACCCTGCTGCTCGATCGCCCTCCATATTCACTCATCCATCAAGTTGAATAACGAGTCTTACCAGCGCCCCAGCGGGAACCAATCACCTTGGGTTGGCTCAGAATATGACCAGCGATCGCTTCCAATTCCTCATCGGTCAGGTTCCGCATCTCCGGGAAAATGTCAGAACTGCGGGTGCTGGGGTGCAGTTCATAAATTTCCGTTTCACCGTCGTAGGTGGTCGGATTCTTCATGTAGTCCACCAGGCCAGCGATGTGATCGCGGCTAGGAACGGCACCCGCCAAGGACGAAGGCGACAGATCCACATCGGGGCTGGTCTTGGTCACACCGCCCGCATGGCACTGGGCACAAGTGTCATTAAACAGTCTCTTGCCCAGAGCCACTTGCTCCAGGGTCAAGGTGACGGTATCACCCTTTTCGCTGACCTTGACCGTGCGCAGTTCCGGCTTCATTTCCGCCGCGCTTACGGGGCTAACGGCCAGTTGGAAGGCAAAAAACGCCACCGCTACAACTAGCAAAACAACCTTTTTCAGCATAGTTCTTTCTAGACTTGAGTCTCTTGATCTCGATCAAAGTCAGGCCGATGTTATAGCCGGCTAGATTGTCGCTCGGATCGCGCGATCGCCCCCGCTGCGGCACTCTAACCACAATTCACATCCTCCCCATGCTAAAGCAACGGGGATTCCCGATCTAGGCAGCCAGCTAAAACGGCTGCGTTGATCGGTGGTTTGACCCCAAGGCCCTCTCCACTGCCCGGTGACGGGAGCGGGGTTGGTTTCGGTGTCTTTTCAAAGTGTCCGAGTCTCACCCAGCGATCGCCGGGTAATGATAACGGTTGCCTTTGGCCGGCAAAGCCCTAAACGGTAAATGTTTTGGAGAAAAAATGCGGTAGCCAAAAGTTGATTTTAATCTTACCGGATTGAGGGCAAAGCCCCCGCCTTTCAGGCTCCGGGAGATGGCAAGTTATCAACTCAAGCCGCATCAGTGGGCATGACTTTCCAAGATCGGGGGCTGAATAACCGTTGGGGGTCAAGGCTTTCAGCCCATGGCCCCAGTCTCGCTTCGGGGGCGGGGTGATCCCCCGTAGAGCCTGGATTCCGAAACCATCGTTCGGAAACATATCGCAATCTCGGGTTGCAATCTCGGGCCGCAATCTCGGGTCGTAATCTTGGCGATGGCCGCTGGAGCGAATCGAATTGGGTGAACCGAATCACTGCGAGCCGGTTGGAGGATAGCCGGTTAGAGGATTTAGGGCTGGGCCGCGATCGAGCCAGGGGCGATCGAACGTTCCACATGCAACCCATCCCGTTGACCATCCAGCATCACCTCATCCCGCAACCGGGCCCCATTGGTGGGAGCTGTGGACACCGCCCGTCGGGAAGCGTGATGCAATCGAACCAAGCGGGCCAACGTAGACTTCAGTTGGGTTCGCGGCACGATCGCATCCACAAACCCGTTTTGTTGCAAATATTCCGCCGTTTGGAAATTATCCGGGAGCTTTTCGCGCAGGGTTTGTTCAATGACCCGCCGACCCGCAAACCCGATCAATGCTTTGGGTTCTGCGATGATGATGTCGCCGAGCATGGCAAAACTGGCCGTCACACCGCCCGTGGTGGGATGGGTCAGCACAGGGATGTAGAGACAGCCGGCCTCGCGATGCTGTTCCAGGGCCCCGGAAATTTTGGCCATCTGCATCAAACTCAGCATTCCTTCCTGCATTCGGGCCCCCCCGGATGCGCAGACAATCACCATGGCCCGGCGTTCAGCGGTGGCCCGCTCGATCGCCCGAGTGAGCTTTTCGCCCACCACGGATCCCATACTGCCGCCCATGAACCGAAAGTCCATTACCCCCAGGGCGATCGGCTGGCCTTCCAAATCACCCAAGCCCGTTTGCACCGCATCAATGAGGCCGGACTTGCTTTGGGCCTCCACAATTCGATCGCTGTAGGACTTGCGATCGAAAAAGCCCAGAGGATCCACCGGGCGCACATCCCGATCCAACGCTACCCAAGTGCCCGGGTCAATTAATTGCTGGATCCGCTCATCGCTATAGACCCGCATATGATGCCCACAATCCAGGCAAACCATCTGATTTGCCTGAAGGTCTTTCGTGTAGGCGAGAACGCCGCAGGCTTCACACTTCGTCCAGAGACCATCGGCGATTTCTCGCTCTTGGCCTGAATGTCCAGCCGGATCGCTCTTACGACGATTTGCAAACCAATCAAACAACGACATGGGTTCAATACTCTCCGGGTAGATTCCCCGCCCCTCGGGGCGTTACAATACTCTTGCGGACACCAGAAACGGTTGCGTCAAAGGCACTGGTAACGGTCGATTGGGGGTGTTGTAAACCATCCCAGAGGCTCGGCGGATTCGTTCCAACAGGGCTACCAAAATGCGTTGCTGCTTTCGGCCGGCGCAGTTTACCTGCTTCCAGATGCGCCCTTGCCAGCAGCGGGTGATCGCTGCCCTAGTTTCCCACGCTCTGGCCCAGAACCCAAAATTCTTCCCTTAGCCATAACGCGCTTAGATTTGCCGATCGCCCCGTTTTGTAATCCAGGGTCGCGATCCGGTGAATCTTGCCGTGATTCAGTGGCAACGTGATCAGCGGCAATCAGCACAATCTTGCCAGGATCGGGATCGGCGCGATCCGCAATCCCTCATCGCACTTGATCCCTCATCGCATCTATCGTATCCATTTGGCCGTATCCATTTGGCTGTATCGATTCTGGGTCAACCTTGATCTGACGCTTGGGCTCAGCGGCCTCGATCTGGTCTCAATCCAACCTCGGGTTCAGCAAGATAGACCCTTGATTGAGCCATAGACAGGCGCGCAAGACAGGCGCGCACGCGATCGGCGATCGGGTCAGCCAACGGCGGCGGTTGTTCAAAACTTGCGCCCTGTTAGCCTGTGCCTTTTTTTAGGGGGCTTCCGTGTTGTCGTTCTGGTTGCGCATCCCAAAGGCTGACACTGGGGGCATTAGCTCCGAGAATTTGCGGAGACAACCAATTGAGTGGTGAGACACCTTAAGGGATTTCTCTCTGAATTGATGTAGTAGAAAATACAAGTGTTTTAAAGATTGAGAATCATCACTAATTCATGGCCTAAAAAAAGAATTTCATGCCTGAAAACAAGCGCTTTAAATTTCAATCCTGGCTAGACTTGGCTGATGTTCTCAATTCCTGAGATTAGGGGGTGTCACACAGCAATAAAGTCTGGCCATTTCTTGCTAAAACAAAGGGCGATCGCCCCTGACGGCTAAGACTTCCTTAGAAATTGGTGGTATTTGTTCATCTACCAGAACAAGGGGCTAAAGTTCTAATAGAGTGCGTCAGGGATTTCACGGGTGCATCATGAACGGATCGGCTGTGGCCAAGCTGGTCGAATCGTCGCAATACTGCGCGATTGCTGATGATTCTCTTAAGGATGAAGATAACGCTGCTTGGGTCTTAGGACTCGAGTCAGATGTGCAACGGGAATGGATTGAACGGATTGGTTGGATTCGTAAGGTCGATCGATTGGCGGAGGCAGAACTTGTCTGTAAAGAAAATCACACATCTACGGAGCAGCCTAGTTTCCTCGCGTTCTATCGCTCTTGGAAGCGTTTGCTGAGTCATGGCCCGGCGGCCATGGTCACAGAAGATGCCAGCTTGCTGGCGACAATGCAACAGCGCTGGTTTCATGCGGAGGCAAGTCTGAGCGATCGCTTATCTGTGCAGTCGTGGGATCGGTATCTGGATGCAATCTTGACCTACCACACGGACAATCTACGGATTGAAACGTTGGCTGACTATGAAACGATGCTGGAGACGTTGGCGGGTTCCTTTTTCCAGATTCTGCCGTTTTTGAGTCCGTCCCAGTGGGAAGCGGCCTATCACTTTGGAGCGGTCGATCAGTTCTATAACAACCTGCGCGACATCGATGAGGATGCGCGCCAGGGGATCTGCTACTTTCCCCAGGAGGTGTTGGATCGGTTTGGGGTCGATCGGGCGGCGGTTTTGGATCGATCGTGCATCGGCACGCCGGCCTATCACGACATGATGGTTTTTTGGGTGGATGATTATTTGCCGCAGTTGCGCCGACGGGCGTTCAAGCTGGTTTTGGCGCGGGATTTACACCCATCCTGGGTCATTTTGCGCAATTGGTGTCTGCATCGCTATGCCCGCATTGAGCGGGTGCTGCGGGAGTGCGATTTTGATTTTGTGCAATTCCAAGTCCTTTACTGGCAAGCGGTTCGCGAGGATTTGGATCAATGGCAGGAGCGATCGTTCATCACCACTGCGACGGCTATTTCACCCACCTTGCAGCGATCGGCCCAGGCGGTTCAAGTGGCTGCTTTTTTGAAAACTAGCCCACTAATGGTGCGGACTGCCCAGCGGCTGGTGCAATGCCTCTGTGAGATGCAAGGAACGTTGCTGAATTTGGCTTGGGGAAATTATTGGCCATCCTCAGTGGAGGAGGTGGTGGCCAGGCTCTGATTCGGGCCTAGCGCACCCAAAATTGCCAGTAGGCTGTGATGATTTCTGGGCCCCACAGCATGGCGATTAGGCTGCCCAGGGCCAGAAATGGGCCGAAGGGCAAGACCCGATCGCGCCGTAGCCAACCCAGGCCCATTGCGCCCAAACCGGCTACTGCCCCGATCGCGCAGGCCAAAAAACTCGCCAGCAACAGCAATTTCCAGCCCAACCAAACCCCCAGCATGGCCGCCAGCTTCACATCTCCGGCCCCCATGGCCGTGCGTCCCCAAATCAAGCTGCCCAGGGTGGCGATCGCTTGAAACAACCACAAACCAAGCGCCATGGCCAACAGGGCATCCAGCAATCCGGCCGCCGCGCCGCTGCCCTGGCCCGCGTCAATCGCTCCGAAGGCGGTTCTGAATCCCAACCCCAACAGCAGGCCCGATTGGGTGAGCGAGTTGGGCAGGGTGAGGGTGTCCCAATCAATGAGCGCCAGGGCCAGCAGCCAGCTCACGAAGATCCATCCCCCAAAAATCATGCTCAGGCCCCAAGGACTGAACACCAATTCCGGTTCGGCCGCGCTAATTCGCAGGGCAATCGCGGCAAACAACAGCCCGGTGGTGGCTTCCACCAAGGGATAGCGCGGGGCGATCGGGGCTGCGCAATAGCGACAACGGCCCCGCAACCATAGCCAGCCGAAAACCGGCACATTGTCGTGGGGAGCCAGTCGGTGCAAACATTTGGGGCAGCGGGAGGGCGGGTGCAGCAGCGACAAACCGGCGGGGAGGCGATAAACCACCACATTCAAGAAGCTTCCAACGGAAACCCCCAGGGCGATCGCCACCACCGCCAGCGCCAATTGTTCGGGGGTGAACATCAGGACGAGCGGCCCACCGGCTGCTGTTGAACCAAGGCTTCCACCACTTCCGGTGCATGTTGAGCCAGCCGGCTCCCAGCCCGAGCCATTTCCGCTACCCGATCGAGATGCTGAACCTGCTCAGAATACTCACTCAAGCTAAAGCTATTGAGCTGCATCAGCAGTTGGTAAGCATCGCCAATCCAGTGCAAACAAGTCGCCTGCTCGTTGCTGAGGGGTTGATCCTGCACGATTTGGCGAATCCAGTCGGGTAAAGCGTTAGGGTCAGACATGGAACTCAGGAAACTGAAAGAGCCAATCCTCAATTTAATCCGAATGCAGCCCTCTGCGCGATTGGGATCTCACTCATTGCGCATTTTGTTGCATTGCATTTTGTTGCATTGGTTGTTGCGCTGGTTGTTGTCTGGTTTGTGGCATTGAGCGTTCGGCTGGCTCAATTCCGTTGGCTCAATCTCGTTGGCTTAATTCCGTTGGTTGAATTCTGCTGGTTGATTGCTGCTGGTCAAATGCCTATTGATATTGATCGAATCCAGACGGATCGAATCCAGACGGATCCAACTCCAACGGCTCGGGGGTTGCTGGGGCGTTGGTGCTGAGGGTGAGGCCCACGGCACGATCGAACCGATGCATTTCCAAGCTCAGATCGCCATAGACTCCGCTGATTTGATCACGGCAGCACTCGATCGCAAAATCGTTCAACTCCGCTGGCTCAATCTCGAACATCCGCTGAAAGGTTTCGACTTGCACCCGACAGAACCAGGGGCGATCGTCATAGATCGTGCATTCTCGGTTCAATTGGTCATAATTCATGCACCAACCATCGGGCCCCACCATGCTCAGATAGAGCAATAAATCCTCGGGTTCTAAATAGCTTTCCAGGTCGGGGCGTTCGTTGGGATCGAGATGACAGCAGGCTCCACAGCCTTTGATACATTGCCAGGTTGCCACCTCAGTTGTCCTCGTCAGTAGGGTTGATGGATTGTGCAAAATTGACCACCGATGACTTGCTTTTTCCTGCGCTGGAGTTCGCCGGGGGCCTTGCCAATTAAGTTTCCGATTCGGTTTTTAAATTGGGTTTCTAAACTCGGTTGCCAAATCAGGTTAATCGATTTCTCAATCATGCCTCGATCGGGTCTCGATCGGGCCTCAGTGATTGATATTTCAATTTCTAAATGGGTTCCTAAGTTTATGTCTGGGTGTAAGCCCGCATCAATTACTAAGGGCATGAATTACCAAGACACTATTTTTGATCTTGATTACTCTTGATTTTATATTTTGCTTTTTTATTTTTGCTTTTTTATTGACTGGCTTGGCTGAAGCGCAATCAGCAAGCTTTCAATCAAAAAGCTTTCTCTAACTAATTTTTTAACTGGGGCGCTAGGATTCGAACCTAGGAATGGCGGGACCAAAACCCGCTGCCTTACCGCTTGGCGACGCCCCATTGCCCGAAGGCTTGAGTATAGTAACAACAACTTCCGAGAAGGGTCAAGGGGTTTTCTGAATTTTTTTGAATTTTTTTGAACCGGGTTCGCAAGGCAGAGGAACGGGGGCGATCGCCCCGGGGGATGGATCCTTGCCTAGCGCTTCCCTAGTCCTGGCTGGCCTGTTGATTGGCACGTTTGCGCTCGGCCAGCTTCAGCAGAATTTCCGCGTGGATGTCGCGGGTAATGGGGTAGAAATAAGCCAAAACCAAGCCGCCAATCAGGGCTGCCGTGGGCAAAGGGCCGATCGCCAGCCGAATGGCCAACAGGGCTGAGGCCGGTTGGTTGGCCGGCGTGCCTCCGGCGGCTGTGGGCACATAACCAGCCACTTCCAGCGCAATCCCCACCAGCCAAAGCGCCAGAGCTAACCCCAACTTTTGCAAAAAGACCATGAAGGCATAGAACACACCTTCCCGACGTTGCCCAGTGGTTAGCTCATCCAGCTCAATCACATCCGGCAGCATCGACCAAGGGACTAGATAAGCCGTGGAGACCCCAACGCCAGCCATCACGGCCAACAGGTACAGCAAGCCCGTTTGCCCCGGTTGCAGCAATAACAAACCCGCTTGGGCAATGATCCAAAGGCTCATGCCCGCGAAGTAGACCCCCCGTTTGCCCCAACGGCGGCTGAGGGTACTCCACACAAACAACATGGCAAAGGCGGTGAGCTGCACCCCGATCGCGACCATGAAGAAATCTGCTTGCTGTAGCCCCATGTAGCTCACCACGAAGTAGGGCAGGATGGAGGCGGTGAGTTGCACAGCCAGCCAGGAACAGAGATAGATCCCAATGACGTAGAGGAAGGGGCGATTTTGAAAGACGATCGCCAGTTGTTGTTTCAGACCCAAGCTGGGGGCGGTTTCGTTGCGTTCGGCGCAGCGGCGCTCGGCGGCCATGCCATACCGAAATGTGCCCACGACGCACCAGAGAATGGGCAACACAGAAAACAGGGTGCAAATGGCGGCTAGCCAGATGTATTGCCAAACGGGGTCGGGAATTTGATCGGCAACGACCTTGCCCAAAATCAGCGAGAGAAGACTGCCCCCGATCGAGAAGGCAAACCGGAAGCTGTTGAGGCTGGTGCGTTCGTCATAGTCATCCGTTAGCTCGGCGGTGAGGGCTGTGTAGGGTAAGTTCACCGCCGTATAGGCAATATTGAACAGCAGCCCCAAGACCACGTAGTAGCCATAGAGCAGCCAGGTGTTGCCCGGCGGCACAAGCCACTGCAAGAAAAAGAGAATGCCGAAGGGAATCGCCCCCCAGAGCATCCAGGAATATCGACGACCCCAACGGGAGCGGGTGCGATCGCTCATTACGCCAATGATTGGGTCGTTGATGGCATCGCCAATTTTGCTCACCATCAGCACCGAGCCAGCTAACCCGGCGGGCAACCCGGCCACATCGGTTAAAAATGCCAACTGCAAAAAGACAAGCAGGTTGGCGGTGATGGCGGGGCCTGCGTCGCCGGCCCCATAGGCCAGCTTGGCCGGGAAGGTTAACCGATCGGGAATAGAAGCACGCTCAGCAGTCACAGGTCTCAGTCTCAAAACTGCCGCTAGCTTAACCCCTGAAAGAATTAGGAGTTAACGATCAGTTCCTTTTGGCGTACTTCTTGGGCTGAAACCCAATCGGGGCGTAGGTGCTTGGCTCCTCGAAGATAGGGATGATGAATCCGGGCGATCGGGTCAGGGGTGTTGAAATGCACGAGCAGTCGAATGCATTGGGGCAAACTGCCATCCACATGCATTTGCTGCACATCCATCAGGGGTACGTTTTGCCAGTTGGGCCGCTCGCGGGCAATCTTGGCGGGAAACACAGCATCCAGGTCACGGGTCACCGAAAAGGTGACGCTCACCACCTCATCCATCTCCAGACGATTGTGGGTTTCCAAAGCGTCGAGTAGCTCATGAACCGCCTCCCGAATGGCTTCAATGGTGTTTTCGGTTGCGGTAGTTGCTCCTCGAATGGCCCGGACTCGCCAACCCACGTTCCTGTCCTCCCGATCGAATATGAGGGTGAATGTCACGATTGGGCTTGGCCTGCCGTGGCGATCGCCCAAGCATCAGTCACTCGTGACTGATTAGTGACTGATTAATAGCTAGTTATAGCTCAGTTGGGGTTGCATCTCTACTGTGCAGAATCAAGCCGAGAAACAACACCTAAAACCGCCTGAAAATCGACTGCGAGGCCGGGCTAGGGCAATGCGGCACGCTCTGCGATTCGCCAGATGCGATTCGCCAGATATGTTTGAAAATGCTGACCCCAAGCCTGAGCTAGATCGTGTTTTTTGAGCCTGAGGGAGCCTATAGGCGCATGACCGCATCACTGGCGCTGACGGCCACAAGAGCCGATCGCACCAAATCGGGAGTGGCTCCGGTGATGGTGGCCAAGGTCTGACCCGTGGGCAATTGCAGCACCGTGGAGCCGCCCTGATTTTGCAGCGTCAGTTGCTCCAAGCTCACGGAACCGACAATGCCGATTCGATCGCCCTGAGCCGCACTGAAATCCACCACCAAATCCGCCGCTGCCCGAATCCCGATCGCCGTATCAGTGCGCAGCAGGAACGTATCGGCCCCCGCGCCGCCGGTTAACGTATCAGCCCCAAAGTCACCACAAAGGACATCGTTGCCATCGCCCCCCAGCAGCACATCATCGCCCTGGCCGCCGCGCACAAAATCATCACCCGCGCCGCCATTGACCGTATCGTTGCCCTGATTGCCGTTGAGGAAGTCGTTGCCCCCGTCACCGTTGATCAAGTCATTGCCATCAATGCCGCGCAGATAATCATCTCCGTCGCCACCGAAGAGCGAATCATTGCCCGCATCACCCCAGACAATATCCGCCGCACTGGAGCCGGTGATCACGTCATCGCCCCCCAACCCCCGCACGCCGCTGGGAGTGGTTTGGCTTTGGGTCGCCGTCAGGGTCACGGTTTCTGCCGCTTCTGTGAGGAAGGTGAATTGGCGGGGCAGGTCAGCCCGGTTCAGAAAATTGTGCGCAGTGTTCAAGCGGGTTGCATCCGTCAGCACCACCGAAGTTCGGCCCGGCAAAACTCCATCCACCACCTTGGCTGCCGTGATGCGATCGCCCGCTTGGATTGCATCCACCGCCGAAAACCCTTGGGTCACCTGGCCAAAGGTGGCGTAATTACCATCCAAAAATGGCAATTCCTTCAGGGCAATGTAGAACTGCGAAGAACCGGAATCGGGCGATTGGGCCCGGGCCATGGCCAGGGTTCCTTGCTTGTGGGGCAAGGCCACCGGCTGAGTGGTGGTTTGGCTATAGATCGGTTCCGTTGCGCCCTGAACTTTGATTTCGAGGGGAATGCTGCGGGCTTGGTTGGTGTCTGGGTCAATGAACCCGCCCGTTCCCAAGCTGCTGAGCGGCACGTTGGGATCTTTGCTCGCCGGATCTCCCGCTTGCACCACAAAGGGATCGGGCGATCGCACCACGCGGTGAAACGAAATGCCGTCATAAAATCCCCGCTCCACCAAGTCCACAAAATTGCCGGCCGTGACGGGGGCATTGGCCCCATCGATCGCCATTTCGACGGACTGACCGTTCACCAGCATGATGACGGTGGCGGAACCATTTAAACGAGCCGCAGGAGCCATATTCGCAAAATCGGTTGGGTTGCTTCAAAACCAAAATATCAGGCAAGTCCAGGCCCTGGGTTTTCAGCCAATCAAAAATTCAACCGCCAAGGGTTCTGAATCGGAAACGTTTGGGCAAGGTTTTGGCAACCTCTCCCAGGTTTTTGGCCGTTCAGAAACCGTTGGGACTGTTTGGGCTGCTTTTCCGGAGCAGGGGCCTGGCTGCCGCTAGATCGGTGACGTAATCGAACTAGCCAGAGTTTCGGAGCCGGGCGATCGCTCGGCTTAATCCGCAGATTCAGGGCGATCGGGTTGGCTCCGGAACTGGGATTCTCAATCGGACTGGCTATAATCGGAGCGATGCCCTTGGGACGGTGATTTCATGCTTTTTTGGTCTTTTTTGCAGCGGCGTGGTGTGGTGGGAATGATGGGCGCGATCGCCCTGGTCACGGCCGGCAGTGGCGGGGCGATCGCCCAAGCCAGCCCGACCTATCAACCGGGCACGATTTCCAGCAGCAGCGAGTTGAACGACACCCTATCAACCAAGGACATTCCCACCGGCCAAGGGGGATTTGCCCGGGACTATAAAATCTCGCTCACGGCAGGCGATCGGGTTGAAATCACCGCCAGCTCCGACAGCTTCGATACCGTCCTGATGCTCATTGCTGATGACGGTTCCAGCGTTGCCGAGAACGACGACGGCCCCGACAGCGGCACGAACTCCCTGATTTTCACCAGCATTCAGAACACAGGCGAATATGTGGTGCGGGTTCAAACCTTTGGCAAAGCCGTTGGCGGCCCCTTCAAGCTCAAGGTCACCCGCCTGCAACCGATCCAATAGGTGTTAGGAAGCCAGTTCTTCCAAAAAAATTAGCGAATCCCTTGCCAATCCTGATCAAGTTTGCTAATTTATTTAGGCGCTGAAAACAGCAGCGCCTAAAAACCCTAGCCGGGATAGCTCAGCCGGTAGAGCAGAGGACTGAAAATCCTCGTGTCGGCGGTTCAAGTCCGCCTCCTGGCATTACTGAAAAATCAAAAATTACGCTCATAGATTCTTCTATCTTGAGTGTTATCTTTCGATCCCTGTTGTCTCCTCAACGACTAAAATATGAGTAGGGCAATAGCCCTGATCAGGTAATAGGGTCAACGATTGATCGCAGCCTAACAACCAAGAATGAACGGCAACAGAGTAAAAGACCAAGCGGTCTGCTGATGCTGAATGTTGCGGTTGCCGGGCTGGGCGTGAGCGGTTGTTTCCCACTTGCCTCTAAATCTTGAACAGGTTGAGAGCCAAAGGCCGATCGGGTGATCAAAAGGCTTTTGGCAAAATGTGCATGGCAAAATGTTCACTTTGAAAACATGCATTCTACAGTCCCCCTGCTGCTGCTCGATCGACCGGGATCCATCAACACCCACTCAAGAACGCGACCAAATTGAGTGCTTTAGACTCAGCAAGGTTGAGCAAGGCTTAGTAGGGATATTGAGAAAAACCCAGAGCCATTAGGGTTTCCAGCCAGCAAAGTCATAAAAATATAACAATTGATTGCCAACGGCTCCACCACTAACAATGACACCCTCTCCCATCGCCTCCATGCCCCCACGCTCGATCGACTCACACCAGATTTCGCGTATCTACACTGATGGGGCTTGCTCTGGTAATCCAGGGCCCGGCGGTTGGGGTGTTTTAGTGCGATTTTCAAATAGCTCTTGTCATGAACTGGGTGGAGGTACTTCCAACACAACTAATAACCGGATGGAAATGCAAGCCGCCATTGAAGCGCTGCAATTCTGGCATCAATACGGTCAAGGCGAGTCAATCACTTTACTAACAGACAGCCAGTACGTTATTAAAGGGATTACAGAGTGGGTGCGAAACTGGCGACGAAAAGGCTGGAAAACTGCCAGCGGGCAACCGGTGCTCAACCGAGATCTTTGGGAGCGTCTGGATGCTTTGAACAACCCCGCTGTGCGCTGGGAATACGTGCGCGGCCACTCGGGCGAGGCGGGAAATGAACGATGTGATGAAATTGCCCGCGTTTTTGCGGCCGGCCGATCGCCTAAATTAGATCAATTGAAGCTAGAGATTTTCGATCGCTCGGAGTTTCCGGAATCGGAGCCTGCGAGCAAATCCCATCTCGATGCTTCAGACACAACTACAGTCTCGATAGCAGCTATACCTGAAACCATGTCTGAACCTGTTTTGGATCAACTGGCGATCGCGCCAACGGATGCCGATCTGCGCGACGTGCGTGTGGGTCAATTGCGCAACTTGATCGAAACCCTGCGCATTGCGGATGAGGTCGCCGATCGAGGATATCTGATTGCCAGCTCGGAATTGGCTGATCTGATGGACGTTAACGCCAGTGCCGTGACCAGTCGGGGTGAAAACTGGGTCTGGCGGAACTGGATTGTGACTCGCGTGCGACGTGAGGGCAACCAAATTCTGTGGCAATTGGAACGGATCCTCGAAGATGACTAAACGAGGTGCTTGGCTAGTTCAAGTCTAAGGACGCTGAGGCGCTGATTCGCTTTAGCATCCTCAACCCGAGTAACCAAACACATCTCGTTTGCAGTAACCGCACCGCCCTCCATGACGATCCCTCGCAGTCTTTTGCACCAATCGTTCATGACCGGCTCTCAACTACTCTGCCGTGTCTTGTGAGCCAATCGCGATGGACACAACCGCATTGGAGTATGACCCTGCTGTGGGCGGGTCTTCCCCAGTGGCGATCGCTCGCCGAAACACATACCAAGTGAAAACGAAAGCTCTCGCCCTGGGGTTTCATCAGGTGGGAATAGCAGCTATAAGCTCAGAGTACCCACCCTTACCATCGGCCGTATCAGCCCTCCAACGCTGGCTCGATCGCGGGTTTGCCGCCGAAATGAAATGGATGGCGGCTCCCAAGCGATTTGATGCGCGAGAATTTATGCCCGAGGCGCGATCGGTCATTTGCGTTGCCCTGAATTACTACAGCCCTGAGCAGCGGCCCCTTGAACAGCGGCCCCTCGAACAGCGGCCCCTCGAACAGCGGCCCTTAAACCCATCTTTTTCCCAAGCTGAGTCAGCGATCGAGCCTGCCCCAGCTCAGCCCGAACTTAACCAGCCCCAATTTGGCAAAATTGCCCGCTATGCCTGGGGACGGGATTACCACCGAGTTTTGGAAACCCGCCTGAAGGCCCTGGCTCAGTGGTTAGTGACGTTGGATCCCCGCGCACAGAGCCGCTGGGCTGTGGACAGCAGCCCGGTGCAGGACAAGGCCTGGGCCCAGGAGGCGGGTTTGGGGTGGATTGGCAAAAATGGCAATTTAATTACGCGCCAGTATGGCTCCTGGGTGTTTTTGGGGGAGCTGTTCACCACGCTGGAATTATTGCCCGATCGCCCACATACCAGCCATTGCGGCACTTGTACCCGTTGTCTGGAGGCTTGCCCCACGGGGGCGATTCCCGAGCCGTTTGTGGTGGATGCTAACCGCTGCATTGCCTACCACACGATCGAGAACCGTGCGGAGACCCTGCCTTCGGAAATTGCCGAGAACCTTCAGGGTTGGGTTGCGGGCTGCGACATTTGCCAAGATGTTTGCCCCTGGAATCAACGATTTGCCCAGCCGACGGATATTGAAGACTTTCGACCGCGATCGGGGGTGGTGGCTCCGCGCTTGGATCAGCTTGCTCAGCTCAGCGATGAGGCTTGGGATCAAGCCTTCCGGGGATCCGCTTTACGACGCATTAAGCCTGCGATGTGGCGACGAAACGCCCGTGCTAGTCTGAAATTAGACCCGAATGTTTCGTTTCAAGTTTCGTCGCAGTCCCTGCCCCGATCGGCCGATCTCCCTCCCGATCGCCCCATCGATCCCTCCATTGATCCCCAACTGGATTCTGAGTCTCATCCTTGAACGCCCATCACGTGCTTGCGTCTACGGCGGCGGCCGGCGGGCCGCAGTCCTTGCCCACCAGTGCTGCATCGGTTGATCCTCAGCACTTGCGGTTAATTTTGTTCGATTTTGATGGCACGTTGGCAGACTCCTTTCAGGCGGTGGTTGAAATTCTCGATCGCCTCTCGGGACGCTTTGGCTATCCCCGTTTGACCCCGGAACGAATTGCCCGACTGCGGGATTGTGATTCCCGCATGGTGCTGCAAAACAGCAATGTGCCCCCTTGGCAGCGCCCTTGGCTGATCTATTGCCTGAAACGGGAACTCCAGGCCGATTTGCATCGCCTCCAGCCCATTCAGGGCATTGAGGACGTGTTGCGGGAACTGCGATCGGCGGGCTACCGGCTGGGGATTGTGACTTCCAACCAGCGATCAACGGTCGATCGATTCCTCACCCTGATGGGCTGGCGGCACTATTTCACCTGGATTGATGCCAGTTTGCGCCTGTTCAGCAAGGATCGCGCCATCTCGCGGGTGCGGCGGCAGGCCGGCCTTCAGCGCGAAGCCGTTGCCTACGTGGGCGACGAAACAAGGGATGTGGAAGCGGCCCGCCGATCGGGCGTGGTCAGCCTTTCCGTGGCTTGGGGGTTTAATTCTGAACGAGCGTTGCGCAACAGCCAGCCGGATATGCTGTTTCAGCATCCTCAGGAGCTGTTAACTTGGGTGCGATCGACCGCTGCGGCCTCGGAAAAATCCCAAACTCATGCCTAAACGAGCTGGGCGAATGCAGCGTTAATTCCCGGGGCGATCGGGCATGAATGCATAGGCTTAATCAACGGTCAAATAACGGTGAATTAAGCAGAGATTAATCCTTGTATGGGGATCGAAATTCCCCGGCAGCGGTAAACTCAGACAGCATTCTTTGGCGACAGTGGCGGGCTGTGGGCTACCTCGTTGTGATTGCCCATTTCCAGCATCGCGTCACCAGGAATTCAACCTAACAATCTCAACTGACTACACAAGGGGCAACCGCATGACGCGCGCCATTATGGAAACCGCCAAGGGCACGATTCATATCGAGCTGTTCGATAATGATGCTCCCAACACGGTGAAAAACTTCGTGGATCTGTCGGAAAAGGGCTTTTACGATGGTCTGACCTTCCACCGCGTAATCCCCAATTTTGTGATCCAAGGTGGCTGTCCCAATGGTGATGGTCGTGGTGGCCCAGGCTACACGATCAAGTGCGAAATTAATTCGAACAAGCACATGGCGGGGAGCCTGTCGATGGCCCATGCCGGTCGCGACACGGGTGGCAGCCAATTCTTCATTTGCCATTCGCCCCAGTCGCACTTGGACGGTGTGCATACGGTGTTTGGTCGCACGGAGGACATGGATGTGGTGAATGCAATCCGTGCCAATGACAAGATTCTGTCTGTGAAAATTGAGCACTAGGCTCTAGCTTCAGAATCAAAAACCAGGATTCAAAATGAGGGTCTTCAACTCTTGATTCTGGTGTTGCAAAATCGCGATGGCAAGGGGCTTCAGCCCCTTGTCTTTTCTGGGTTTGTGCTGGAATTTGACTGGACTGAAGCTTGATTAAGTTTTGAGTGATTCTACTGAGTGGAATTGGTTGGGTTGTCTTTGCTGAATGGTGTTTTCAGTTCCGTAGGTTGGGTTGAGCTTTGCGAAACCCAACTCGATCACTGCAAGCCTTGCTGCTGTTGGGTTTCGTACCTCAACCCAACCTACGAAATGATCGTTGATTAGCCCATCTTGATCAGAAGGGGTTAATTCGTGCAAGAGGTCTATTGTTTTGAGGGGCTGAGACCAAGGGGCGATCGCCTAGGTTTCTCGGAGCACATAGCCCACGCCGCGCACGGTTTGGATTAGGCGTTTTTGGCTTTCGTCTTCAAGTTTCAGGCGTAAATAGCGCACATAGACTTCGATGATGTTTGACTCGCCCATGAAGTCGTAGCCCCAAACATTTTCGAGAATTTGCTCGCGGGTGAGCACTTCGCGCGGGTTTTCCATTAGGTAGCGCAATAGCTCAAATTCTTTCATGGTTAGGGCGATCGTGTGGCCGTTGCGGATGGCCGTGCGGCGATCGAGATCTAGGGCCAAATCAGCAAAGTGCAGCAGAGGTGTGCCCGTTTCCGTGGGGCGTAGATAAAGCCGCACCAATTCCAGTAATTTTTCACTGCGGTAGGGCTTGAGCAAATAGTCATCGGCCCCGGCTTCCAGGCAAGCGGCCCGGTCTTCCACTTCATCGCGGGCCATGATCAACAGCACGGGGGCCACGTTCCCCAACTCCCGCAGTTGATTGCATAGCCACAACCCCGATTCGCCGGGAACCAACAGCCGATCGACCACAATCAGGGAGACGGGCAAGTCTCGCGCATAGGTCAAACCGGCTTGGGCATCCTTGGCCGTGGCGACGGCATACCCGGCGTTTTTGAGATCCGTCATGGCCCGATCAAGGATCGAATCATCACTTTCCACGAGCAAGATCGGAGCGTTGAGCGTGCTAGTGGGTGGGGCGATCGAGGATTCAGTTCCGGCCATAGGACGCGACAAGAAAACAGCAACAATCAGTCAAAATCCAAGCAGTCAAGCTCAAAGCAAACAAGGCCAAAGCAAAGATAATTTAAACTCCAAAGATAACCATAGAAAGGGCAATTGAAGGGCAATTTCTGGATTAAGCAGCATCCAAAATCTGCACATCATTGGCCGATGGTTCGCTGAAGTTAAGCATCCAGCAAAACAGATTTGGCTCGATTCGATCGTACTCCGGTTTTCGTTCAACTTCAGCGCCCGCAGGATTCAAAGAGGTGGCGCAGGGCGATCATTGAGCGATCGTGGCGATCGCGAGGACTGCCCCCAGCCGATCGAAAAATCCCACCCCCTTGAGCGTCCGACTGGTTAGACAATAAGGGTTCGCCCTCTCAGCTTATTTCCAGCCAGGATTTCCCATGACGCAGATTTCCAATGCACCGACGCTTGCGGCCCAAGATTGGATCCCTACTGATTTGGTGTCTGATTTGCCCCTGACGATCGCCGGTCGCACCTTTCGATCGCGCCTGATGACCGGCACGGGTAAATATCGCAGCATCGAGCAAATGCAGGCCTGCATTGCCGCGAGTGACTGCGAAATTGTGACCGTGGCCGTGCGCCGGGTGCAAACCCAAGCCCCGGGCCATGAGGGGTTGGCCGAGGCGATCGACTGGTCAAAAATTTGGATGCTGCCCAACACGGCCGGCTGTCAAACGGCCGATGAGGCGATTCGGGTGGCGCGGCTGGGGCGCGAGATGGCCAAGCTGCTGGGCCAAGAGGACAACAACTTCGTGAAGTTGGAAGTGATCCCCGATTTGAAATACCTGCTGCCCGACCCGATCGAAACCTTGCGGGCCGCCGAGCAGTTGGTGAAAGAAGGCTTTGCCGTATTGCCCTACATCAACGCCGATCCGCTCTTGGCCAAGCATTTGGAAGAGGCGGGCTGCGCCACCGTGATGCCCTTGGGTTCCCCGATCGGGTCGGGCCAGGGTCTGAAAAACGCTGCCAATATCCAAATCATTGTGGAAAACGCCAAGGTTCCCGTGGTGGTGGATGCGGGGATCGGCACGCCCAGCGAAGCCACCCAGGCGATGGAACTGGGCGCTTCGGCCGTGTTGATTAACACCGCGATCGCCCAGGCCCAAAACCCCGCCGCCATGGCGCGGGCCATGGCCCTGGGTACGGCGGCCGGTCGGTTGGGCTATTTAGCCGGGCGAATTCCGGTGAAGGGATTGGCTAGCGCTAGCTCACCCCTGACCGGTTTGGTGACCAGCAGCTAAGGATGACTCTTGACCGGGGCCGGTCGATGTTTGTTACAGTGGCGAATTAATGCTGTGTTGCTAACAATTGCAAAGGACTGTAACAAATGCCTTACACCACGGAAGATGGCGGTCGCCTGAATAATTTCGCCAAAGAACCGAAGATGTATACCGCTGACACGCCCTCTTCAACGGAAAAGCGGAACTATGTGGTTTTGGGCGCTCTGGGTCTGGGATTGGTGCTCGGGGTGATGGCGATCGCCTTCGTGGTGTCCTAGGGGCCAACCACCGGATTATCCGGATCATCAAGACTGCTGTGGGGTTGGGGTGCGGCCGTGCTGTGCCCCATTGTTTTGGGACTGGAGACCTATGAAGGTTGGTGTAGTTGGCTTGGGGTTGATTGGTGGGTCGCTGGGCTTGGCCTTGCGGCCCTTGGGGCACGAAATTCTGGGGGTGGCGCGGCGGCCGGAAACGGCGGCCCGGGCGATCGAGCTGGGCATTGCCGATCGGGCGGGTTGTGAACTGTCGCTGCTGGCCGAAGCCGATTTAGTGGTGTTGTGTACGCCGATCGGGGCGATCGAACCGACGGTGCGCCAACTGATTCCCCACCTCAACCCCCACACAGTGTTGACCGATGTGGGGTCGGTGAAACAAGCGATCGTCCAGGCGATCGAACCTCTGTGGCCTAACTTTGTCGGGGCCCATCCGATGGCGGGCACGGCGGACAGCGGCATTGAAGCGGCTCTACCGGACTTGTTTGTGGGTCGCCCCTTTGCGATTACGCCCACCGATCGCACCCCCACCGAGGCGATCGCGCGGGTCACGGCGATCGCCCAGGATTTGCGATCGACCCTGTACCGCTGCACCCCGGAACAGCACGATCGGGCCGTGGCTTGGATTTCCCATTTGCCCGTGGCAATTAGCGCCAGCCTGATTGCGGCCTGCGGAGCGGAGCCAGACCCCGAAACCCTGGCATTGGCTCAATCCTTGGCTAGTTCGGGATTTCGGGACACCAGCCGGGTCGGCGGTGGCAATCCAGAACTGGGGGTGATGATGGCCCAATTCAACCGGCCGGAATTGCTGCGATCGCTCCAGCGCTATCGTGACCAACTGGATCAGATCATCGGGGCGATCGATCAACAGGATTGGGCCGCGCTCCAAACCTGCTATGAACAAACCCAACAGGCGCGATCGGCCTTTGTCGATTAAGCAACCCAACCTGGTAGGGGCGCAACGCTTGCGCCCTCAATCAATTCAACCCAATCCGGTAGGGGCGCAACGCTTGCGCCCTCAGTAATTGCGGCTCAATCGATCGAGGGCGCACATCGGTGCGCCCCTACGGGAATTGGGGGTTGATTTCCCTTTTTTTAAAACGATTCAAGACAACCATAATTTTTGGATTTTTCGGGTTCCTATGACTGCTTCCGCCGATCGCGTTCAAGGCATCTTTAACCGGATTGCGCCTGTTTATGACGATCTCAACGATTGGTTGAGTTTGGGGCTGCATCGGGTTTGGAAACAGATGACCGTGAAATGGAGCGGCGCAAAACCCGGCGATCGCGCGTTGGATCTCTGTTGTGGCAGCGGTGACTTGGCCCTGCGGTTGGCGGCGGCGGTGGGCCCGGGCGGTCAGGTGGTGGGGGCGGACTTTTCAGCGCAAATGCTCGATCTCGCTCGGGAGCGGCCCCAAGGGTTTCGGCTGTTGGCCCCGATCGCCTGGGTGGAAGCGGACGCGCTGAATTTGCCCTTTGCCGATCGGGAGTTTGACTGCGCCACGGTGGGCTATGGCTTGCGGAATGTGACCGACTTTGACCAAGCCCTGCGGGAGCTATATCGCGTTCTGAAAACCGGCGCGACCTTGGCGGCTTTGGATTTCCATCGGCCCGACAGCGCGATCGCCCAGCAATTTCAGCAACTCTATCTCGATCGGCTGGTGGTTCCCGTCGCCCAGCAATTTGGCGCAACGGCTGAATATGAATACATCCTGCCCAGTTTGCAGCGGTTCCCCGTGGGGCGCGAGCAGGTGCAGCGGGCCCAGGCGATCGGCTTTCGATCGGTGCGGCACTATCCCTTGGTGGGCGGCTTGATGGGCGTGTTGGTGGCAACCAAGCCCTAGGGCAGATCCAGTAGCCACTCGGAGGCGCGATCGCCCAGGTCGATCGGGATGCTCACGGCCTTGCCCTGCCGGGGCCGGTTTTTGGTGGTTTCAATAAACGATCGCACCTGTTCCGCCGCGCCCCAGCCTTGGATGTAGGTGGCCACCGTGGACAGATGCTCAAAATATTCCGCTTCCGTCATCGGAAACGACATCTGTTCCAGGTAGCGCCACATCACCTGCACAAAAATTTTGTCTTTGATTTTGCGGACTTGCACATCGTAGGAAAAGCCCCACTTGTCCACAATCCATTGGTGTAAGTCCTGACCAGTCATGGCGCGATCGAGTGATGGTGATGATTAAAAAGCAGGGGCCTGGCCGTCAGGACAGGTTGCAAACCTGACCCTACCATTCATGATTATTTGTAACGCAATATGAAGTTTTATACGGATCTGTTACGACCGCCCGATCGCCCCTCAGCAACGCGATCGCCTGGCCCGAGAGATGCAATAATACCCTAGCAATTGCGGTGGCTTTGTTTGACCCGTTCAAACCCCACCCTTGCAGTCATACAATCTTTAAGATTCGTTATAGAACCCCCAAGAGAAGGCACGCGAGTAGGCATTATGGCTCAAGCTTCCAGCCCTGCGGACGTACCCAGCATGGGTCGCCGCCAGTTCATGAATTTTCTGACCTTTGGCTCGGCAACGGGTATCGCCCTGGGCGCGCTGTACCCCGTTGTGCGCTACTTCATTCCTCCTTCGACCGGTGGTACTGGTGGCGGCGTAGCGGCTAAGGATGCTCTGGGCAACAGCGTTAAACTCAGCTCGTTCCTGGCCGAGCACAACGTGGGAGATCGGGTGTTGGTACAAGGCCTCAAGGGCGACCCCACCTATCTGATCGTCAACAGCAAAGAGGCGATCGCCGACTACGGTCTGAACGCCGTTTGCACCCACCTGGGCTGCGTGGTGCCCTGGAACGCCAGCGCCAATAAATTTATTTGCCCTTGCCACGGTTCCCAGTACAACAACGAAGGCAAAGTTGTCCGCGGCCCCGCGCCCCTGTCCCTCGCCTTGGCCCACGTATCGGTTGATGACGACAACGTGAGCCTCAGCCCCTGGCCGGAAACCGACTTCCGCACCGGCGAAGAACCCTGGTGGTCGTAATTTCTACAATTGCTCATCAATATCGCGGCTGACCGTACTTTTTAGACAACTCATGAAGACTGCTTTCAAGGTTTTGACTCGCGGTGCGATCGCCGCGATCGCCGCGATCGCCCTGTTGATCGGTGGCGACTTCGTAGCTCCCCAGGCTGCCATGGCCTATCCGTTCTGGGCCCAACAAGTGGCTCCGGCAACCCCCCGGGAAGCCACGGGCCGGATCGTTTGCGCCAACTGTCACCTGGCCAAGAAGGAAACGATCGTGGAAGTGCCCCAATCGGTACTGCCCGACACCGTGTTTGAAGCCGTGGTGAAAATCCCCTACGACACCAGCGTGCAGCAAGTGACCGGCACGGGTGAACCCGGCCCTCTGAACGTGGGTGCGGTGTTGATGCTGCCCGACGGCTTCAAGATTGCGCCCGAAGACCGGATTCCTGAAGAACTGAAGGAAAAGACCGAAGGCCTGTTCTACCAGTCCTACGCAGAAGGTCAAGATAACGTGGTGATCGTGGGGCCGCTGCCCGGCGATCAATACCAAGAAATCGTGTTCCCCGTGCTGTCGCCTAACCCCGCTGAGGACAAGGCGATCAAGTTCGGCAAGTACGCGGTGCATGTGGGTGGCAACCGTGGCCGCGGCCAGGTTTACCCCACGGGCGACAAGAGCAACAACACGGTTTACAACGCTTCGGCGGCTGGCACGATCGGCTCGATCGCCAAGACCGATGACGGTGGCTACCGCGTGAGCATCACCAAGGAAGATGGCTCGACGGTGGAAGATGCCATCCCCGCTGGCCCGCAACCGATCGTCAAGGAAGGCGATGTGGTGACGGCTGGTCAAGCAATCACCAACGATCCGAACGTGGGCGGCTTTGGCCAAACCGATACGGAAATCGTGCTGCAAGATCCCAACCGCGTCCTGGGTCTGCTGGCCCTGTTTGTGGCGGTGATGATCACCCAAATTCTGTTGGTGCTGAAGAAGAAACAGGTGGAGAAGGTACAAGCCGCCGAAATGAACTTCTAGGATTTGCTGCCTAGGTTCCTTCGTGCCTTCATTGCCCGATCGCAAAGCCCCTGCTCAGTTCATGAGTGGGGGCTTTGTTTTGGGGTTAATCAACGGTTCAAGCTTGATTGGGATTTCAAAAACAGCCTAGTTGCCCATGGTTTCAAAAAACGCCTGGGCATTTTGGGAAGGGATAATCCGCACCCGCGATAGCCACTCATCTTCCCGCTCCGAAAGAACCGAAAGAAACTCATCAAAATCCACCACCTGAATTTGAACGGTGGCGGCTAGCTCGGGATTTTGTTCCGCAAAGGTTTTGGCCACCACTTCCGCTTGGGCCCGATCCATATAAAAGCGAATTTCTTCCGTTCCATCCCGATCGACCGTGACATAGGTGGGGGCTGACCCATCGCTTGCGGTGACCAAAAATAGTGGAATTCCCTGCAATTTTTCCGGCGGTTGTTGATTTAATGCCAACAGTTCCCGGGCTAATTTCACCTCTTCCAAATCAGGGATTAGTTGCAATTGATATTCGGTGGATGGTTTCTGCAACAGCTCATAGATTGCCGACAGGGGAATGGCATTGACCCGTAATTCGCTGGATGAACTCACGGCTCCCGCTTGCAGTCGCTTCAGCCACTCTTGGGCATCTTGCGGGTTCAAAAACATCCGAGCCACCGTTGTGCGCTGGCCATCGGCATTTCCCACATCAATCAGGGCGGGCGTACCTTGGGCATCGGTGAGGGCAAAAACCGGCACGGCTTCTAATTTGCGGGCAATTTCCTCCGGGGGCAGCGCTGCCAAGGGGCCGATCGCGGCCAACCAAGCCAGGGAGCCGATCGCCCAGCCTCCAGCCAAGTGCCGCCAGTTCGATCGCACTGACTGCCAACGCTCTCGCAATCCCAAACTCACCATCGTCCATTCCATCCTGTTGATCAAACCGTTCATGCGCCTGGTTCCATGCCCAGGGCGATTCCCAAACCAGTCTAGGAGCTAACCCACTTTCCAAAATCAAAACCGACCAGTGCGCTAATTGCCCCGGTCGGTTTTGCACACCATTTAGCGGGTGTGATGATTAGCGGGTGCGATTAGCGATTAGCCGGTTGTCCTCCCAACCCAGCAGCCCCGCTCGCGGGAGCCGGAGTGGCAGGGCGAGCACCCGACTGCCCAGCACCCTGACCATTGGGCTGACCGGGTTGGTTCGATCGCATGGCCCGCATATAAAACGCCGCTGCCGAAGAGGACGGAATCAAGCGCACACTGCCCACTAACGAGTTAGGATCCGTGGCCTTTTTCAGCTCCTCAATCAGTCCATCCAGCGTAAAGACCCGCAGTTGGGCCCGGTTGATGATGTCTGGTTGACGCTGTTTGTAATCATCCAGCATCGCTTGCAAGTCTCGCTTGCTGAAGAAAAACGGCACCACTTCGCGATTGTCTGCCCGCAGCGTCAGAGGCGCATCCTCCGCTTGGGGATCTACCGCATAAAACAACGGAATCCCCGCAAATTGCTCAACGGACTGGCCCTGTTGCTTCAAAATCGCGATCGCCGCTTCCACATCTTCCTTGCTGGGGGTGACCACCAAGTCGGGCATTTCTGGCTTATTTTGAGCCTCCGTCCACATCCGATAGAACTGGCCCAGCGTCAACAGAGCCAAGCTAACTTTGCGGGATTCAGGTGGCGCTTCGCTTTGGACGCGATTCGCAAAAGCCCGCACATCCTCCGGATCCACAAAGTGCAAAATTGCGCCATCAGCCGGTTTGGGTTCGGCGGCCGGTTGGTTCTGTTGCTTGGGGAACACCAAAATGGGCTGGCCATTTTCTTGGGTGACGGAAAACAACGGCACCACATCCAAGCGCCGCACAATTTCATCGGTGCTCAGGGCCTGCACGATCGAAGGGAAACAGACCATCGATCCCAGCACCGCGCTCACGGCGGCCAGGGTTGCGGCTGAAGCGCGAGAAAACAACGATTTCACGAAAAGCCTCCTGAGTCTCGGAAAGCGACAGCCCGGGTGAATGCACTGGCTGGCTGTCTAAATGAAGCGAGTTAGATACCCAAACGAGCTGATCCCAAGTCGATAGTGATTTAACGCTGTCGTTTGCACGCTTTCACCCTCAACAGTGCCAGAGCGTCTGGTGATGAAAAACGTTTACGCGCCAGTGTCAGCCTGTTCGGGGCGATCGGGCTTGGAGTCTCGATGGAATTGCCATCTCATAATACGACCTCTTGTTAAAGCTGAAGATTTTTAAAAATTTCGCGAAGTATTCGTGCCAGTTTCTAAATTGCCCCGCTTAGCACCATCCCTTCTGGAATGGCTGAAACGTTCCAAACCCTTGAGAGCGCAACGTTACTGTGCTCAAGGTCAATTTATGAACTGATCCGGATCAATCAAAGTCTGAAGCTCAGTTGCGAAAGTGAAAATGCCAATCCTCGTGCTGGTTTTGAGACCTTCTATTGTCAGTTTCAGAGCGATCGGTTGCAGTTTTCCCGAAATGCGAAAGGTCAACCGAAAGAAGGACTAGAGACTCTCAATATTGCACGAGGTTGTATGACTCAAATGCACATTTCCCCTACCAAGCCGTCCCTGTTCGCCCGCGTAGGTGCAGCGATCGCCACTGGGGTTGTGACCATCACAGCGGCAGGCGTGATCCAAAATGCTGCCCCGTTGGTCGCTCAGGCAACCTCTGCTCATGATCAAGACTCATCCCAAGCCCTCTTGGTCGTGGCCCGCGCGGTTAGCAATCAAGATCCCCCACGCCGTGGTGATGAACGTCGTGGCTAAAGGCGTGGCTAAATTCGACAACCTAACTGGCAAAACTGACCAACAATATTTGATCAATCCAGAGATTGATCAATCCAGAGACAAAGATGATCTCAATCGATCGAATCTTTTCATTACTGGTTCAGCGTTGGTTTAGGGTTGGCTGAAGGTTAATTTAGCGCGAGTTTAGTGATTTCTGACCTCTGGTTGTTTGAATTGTGGTGACGAGTTGAGATGACCCGGAGCAACTGCCTCATTGGGATCGATCGAGCTTCATCATGGTAACGCTGTCTCACTCCCCAGTCATGCTCAGGGGCGAAAGTCAGGTGCATGGTTTGAGGCAAATTGAAAGTCAATGAGTCAGTTGTTGAAGCTGGTTTCTGAGCATCGTGTTTTCCATCATTCGGCTGTTTCGCGACTAAGTATCATGTAACCTCCCAGATTGCATGAATGCTTTGGAATCTGGACTGACCTGTTATGACAGAATCCTCCGTTGGGGGATTTTTTATTGCTATTTTCTGCAAGCCTAATTGACAGGAAAAATTTCTAGACTGCAATAGGTTGTTTTGAATTTAATTCGAGCTGGTTGATAATTAATTAGACTTGATTTAAACAATTTTTGGTGAACTGCTGAACTAGAGAAAACGGCCTGAGATTTGAACAATTTTCGATGGATAATCAAAAATTAACAATTAACCATTGATCATGCCCCGATGAGCGATCGCGCCGCAAAGTGGCCGACACCGGAATCATCAGCGCTTGAATGGTCTATAGAATTTTGATTGGGAACTTGAACTGGCTTTCTGAACCGGGTTTCTAAACTGGATTCATATCTAGCACTCGATCGGCTGAGTTGGCTGACTGGAGTGCAGGCTAACTTGGCACTAACGCAATGCCAATTCAATCAACTAATTCTAACTATTGCGCCTATTATCATTGCGCCTGCTGTCTATGAAACTTCGACAAGTCTTTGTCCAAATCTGGCGTGTGAATGCAGTCCTGATCCTGTTGGGTGGTTTGCTCTCTCTGGGTGTGATGGGATTAGCCCTGATCTCAATGCTGCTGCACAACGCGCGATCGCACTCAGCTTCGCAGGTGATGAACATTGACCAAACCCAATCGATTGAAACCCGAACCCGATTGGGAAATTTTGCGCGAATCGAGGGAACCAATACCTTACGCGCACCGCTGCACCTAACCCAGGATTATGAACAAAGCCGTGGATTTGCCAACTCTTCCTATTCCAAAGAGGCAGATTCCCTACAGAACTATCTCTTTTTTAACGAGCTGACACGTCAAACCTATTGGCTCAAACCACCCGATCGGGGACTGATTTGGGTGGATGAAAAGCTTTTAGCCGCTCCCGTCCAGCCCACGGATCCTCCGACCACAACGCCAGTTGGGTTCGTTTATCTAGTCATTACAACCGACAGCAACCAAGATCGCCGCCTGACCGAAAAGGATCGCAAAACCCTGGCGATTTCCGATGCCAACGGTGAGCGCTTTGCATTGTTGATTGAGAATGTGGACGAGTTTCACGGCGCATCGGGGGTGAAAGATCAGCGCCTTTCGGTGTTTTACACCCGTGACCAAATGCTGAATGTGGCAGAGTTGGATCTAAAAACTCAAAAAGTCTTGAGCACCACCTCAGTTCCCAGGCCCCAAGGTTCACCGGCTCCCTAAGCTGAATCGCCAACGCCGAACTGAGGAGATGCCCGAAAAGTATCTTGAGGCACTCGCCAATCATCAACGATCGTGGAGGCACGCGGCTGGGGGTGTCTCATCACTCCCCCGCGTCATCCCCGATCTGCGTCCAAGGACTTATTTCAATGCTCTGCTCCGGATCACCGAGCCGGATTGCGCTCCCTGGCTGGTTGTTCCAATTTTCAGGTTAGAAAACCCCAATTCCGGTGATTGGGAAGCTTTTCGGCCCGTATCTCACCCAGAATTGGTAAAAATTCTACAAGAAGACTAAACTTTTGCTTCGTGAAATGCTAATATCCAGTTAGAGCGAAAGCCAAAGGGCCACGTTCAAGTAGCCCTCAAGTTTTCCTCCCAAAAGACGTAGACGAATTCGGAGTCGCCTTCCCCCCTCGCGATTCCGATTTTTTTTATCGAAATCTTGCTCAAATCAGGCTTCCGTGGAACCACCGGCTAGTGAGTTACCCCCCGTAACTCATCAAGCGTTGCTTGGCGGCTCCCTGCGTTGACCTACCCTAACGATTAAGGTTTCAGGTAAAGCTGAGCTAAAACTGCGAATGCACCCTGGGGCTGCTCGCCTAGTTATCCAAGACAGAGGTTGAGAGCAAAGACAAACTCAAGAGAGCGTCAGCATCTGTGTTCTCTCGCCTGAGTTGCTGTCCTGATTATTCCCTAGGAACAGGGGATTCGACAAGTTTTTGGCTACCGTCTTCATCAAATCTTTAAAAAAGTTGCGAAAGTCCGGCGGGCGATCGAACGCGGAGATCGCTGCTATTGGGCGGAAATTCTGATGATGATGAGGCCAAGATGGCAATGGGGTGATGGTGGTTCTTTGCGGTTGGCCGCAAGCCGGGGCCTGGAAATAGGCGAGAATGAAGGACTGTTGGGCTGGTAATGCCGCCATTGCACGATCGCCCCAATTTCGATCGCCCTCATCCCTCGCTTGTAGTTAATCGCTTGTGTTACCTGAATCGATTCTGAAGCAATTAACGGATTTGGCCCGGGTGGACGGGGCAACGCTCCACTTGGGGGTCTATTACAAAAATACGCTTGTGGCCCTGTGCCATGCCTTGGAAGATGCGATCGCCCAGTCCCAGGGCCGGCCGGTGGTGCTGGCGGCATTTCAACTGGGTAAGTGGTATTTGCAAGAGGCCGATCGCTATGGGCAGTTGGCGGATCGATCGCGCCAGATTGTGATTCTAGCTGCGCCGGATGCGGGGTTTGCGGAAGATCCCACCAGCCAGCGATCGAACGTGGCGATCGTGCCCCTCAGTCCCACGGATCCGGTCGCCCAAGAATGGCACTTAACCATCGTGTCGCCGTCCTACTGTGCCATGGTGCTTTGCCAGGAATTGACGGCGGCGGACTATGGCCCCGAAGGGCCGCCCCAGTCGGACTTAGAGCGTAAGTTCTATGGCTTGTGGACTTTTGTACCCCAGTGGGTCGATCGCGGTGCGGCCTTGCTGGTGGAACGGGTGGCTCGCTATCAACCAGCCCTCGCAGAACAGCTCCAACGGCAATTGGCAGCGGTGGCCCAAGAGCAGGCCACGGCCCCAGGAGAAGACTGGTTAACCATTACCCAGCAGGTGGTGAACTACTTGCAAGCCACCCATCAACATCGCCACCCGGCATTGCAACCGGGGCAATTGGGGTTTGAAGTGGGGGCCCCTCTGGATCAAAACCTGGTTTCCAACGAATTACAGGCATTTTTGCGATTAGCGGAACTGCTGGAACTGTCCGATGGGCAAAATTCTGGATCGGCGGCGGAAGTGGCGGCGCTGACGGAGGCGATCGGGCAATTGCTGGATTTGCCAGCGGCCCAACTCAAACGAATGCGATTGGCCGCCGCGCTCCATCGCTTGGGCCGTTGGCCCGCCGTTTGGCGTGAAGGGCTGGCTGACCCATCTGCCGATTGCTGCGATCTCAGTGCGGTGCAGGTGTTGCGAGTGATGCCGCGCTTGCGCCCGATCGCCCACATCTTGAACCATTTAACGGAGCATTGGGACGGCTCCGGGCAGCCTTCGGGGTTGGCGGGGGATGCTATTCCGCTGGAGTCGCGAGTGGTGGCCCTTTGTGCCGACTTCCAGCACCGTCGATCGCGCGGTGAGCAACCGAATGAAATTTTGCAGCACTACCGCGATCAGTCAGGCCGCTGGGATCCAAAGCTTTTGGAGGCTTTGACCCTGTTAGCCCAGGGATTGCAACAGGGCTGGGAATTGCCACAGATGTCGCTGCGAGCTTCCTCGGGGTTGTGGCTGTTGGATGAGGGGGCGATCTCCTAGGCAATTCCCCCTGCTCAACTCCATCACTTTCAGTTTGGCCGGTGTTATGACTAGTCTTTCTCCGCTTGATTTGGATGCCATTCGCGATGGTCAGCTTTTGCAGCTAGCCGATCGGGATCTGACGGGTGCGGACTTGGAAGAGGCCCAGCTATCCAGGGCGGATCTGAGTCAGAGTCGGTTGGTGGGAGCTATTTTGACCGGGGCAGACCTGCGCCACGCTTGCTTAAACCGGGCGGTGCTTTCAGGTGTGAATGGGGTGGGACTGCAAGCAACTGGGGCGATCGCCCGGGGAATTTGGGTTGGGGCCAATTTAACCCAGGCGGATTTTGCGGAAGCGGATCTGCGGGGGGCTAATTTTCGGGGAGCGATCCTGATGGGGGCGAACCTGACTCGGGCCATGGCGATCGGGGCGGTTCTGAGCGGGGCCAACCTCGCCGGAGCCAATCTGCGGGGAGCCGACTTGCGAGGAGCCGACTTGCGGGGAGCCAACCTCAGCCAAGCCCAATTGCAGGGGGCGGACTTAAGCCAGGCCGATTTGGCCGGAGCCAGCTTAACCGGAGCCAATTTGGAAGAGGTGAACGGCCAGGGGGCTAATTTAGCGGGGGCTGATTTCACCAATGCCTACGGCCTTTGTGCCAACTGGTTGGAAGCGCGTGTGACGGGGGTGAACCAGCGAGGGGCGATCGCCCTGGATTTGCCGCCGGAACCCCCGCAGCCCTGAACCTGGGCATTTAGTCCTTGGCCCAGTTGGCTTCAAGTGGGTTTAGCGATCCGGAGCCAACAGGGCCCGCACCACCCGATCGAGGCCAACCGATCGGGAAGCCTTCAGGAGCCAAACATCTCCCGATCGCAACTCCCCTTGCAGGCGATCGATCAGTGCTTCGTGGGTGGTGAAGGTTTCGCAGGGAATACCCTCAGCCCCCGCTGCAAGATGCAAGGCCGTGGGGTCATCGGCCAAAATTAACAGACCCTCCAGGCGTAAATCTCGCGCCAACTCACCCACCTGTTGATGGAACTCGGGCGCGCGATCGCCCAATTCCTTCATGGTTCCCAAAACCGCCAAGCGCCGCTGCCCCGGTGTTTCCGCCAACAGGTACAGAGCCGCCGTCATCGACTCCAAACCAGCATTGTAGGTTTCATCCAACAGGGTCACCCCATTGGGCAAGTCGTGGCGACGGGCCCGCCCGTCGGGTAATTCCACCGCCAAGCCCGCCGCGATCGGCTCCCAATCTACCCCCAACACCTTGGCCACGGCCAAAGCGCCCAGAAAATTGAGGGCATTGTGACGACCGGGCAACGGGAGGCGAAAGGTTTTGCCTTCCACGCTCAGGGTTTGGGCATCTAGCAATTGACCGCGAAAGGTTCCGTTAGCAAAACCGTAGTCAATCACTTCCCCCGGCCAAAGGCGGCTGGCCGTCTCCATCAGCCGGGCACAGTCGGCATTCAACACCGCCACACTGTCGATCGGCATTTCCGTCAGCAGTTCGCACTTGGCCTCCGCGATCGCCTGTTCCGATCCCAGCAATCCAATATGGGCCGTGCCCACGTTGGTGATCAGCCCCACATTTGGGCGAGTAATTTGGGTTAGCTCGGCAATTTGTCCCCGACCGCGCATGGCCAACTCCACCACAGCGAAATCATGTGCTCCGGTGATTTGCAAAAGGGTTTTGGGTACGCCAATTTCGTTGTTGAAGTTGGCGTGGGTTTTGTGAACTTGACCCGCTGTGCCCAGGACGGCGGCGATCAGTTCCTTGGTGGTAGTTTTGCCCGCCGAACCGGTCACGCCCACGACAGGGATGTTTGCCCGATCGCGCCAGGCTCGTCCCAAGGCCTGATAGGCCGTCAGGGCATTGGGGACGATCAGTTGCGGATAGGGCTGGTCGATCGGCTCCTCAACGATCGCCGCCACGGCTCCCGCCGCGATCGCCCCCGGCACAAACGATCGCCCATCGAAATTCTCACCCCGCAGGGCCACAAACAGGTCGCCCGCCCCGATCGTCCGGCTATCGGTGTTGACCTGGGCGATCGGCTGGGCCAAGGCGCGATCGGGTAAGTGCTGGATCGTTGCTCCCGTGATGTGGGCCACTTCCTGCAAAGAAAATGGCGCGATCGTTTCTAAGCCGTTGCCCATGACCCTACCCTATATGCTCAAGATCTCTGAAAAATATTGCCTAATATCGTCGCACCGGATCAGCCGTTGCTAAACCTGGGGCTGATTGGTTGGGATGCTGCTGGCCATGGACTCTTTCCGGCGGCCGCTCCCACGGGCGATCGCGATCGACCCAATTCCTGAAAACCCAATTGTTGATTAACCTCGTTTCATGATGCAACGACCGCTGTTGGTTCACCGTTCCCTCGCCCCCGCCGATCGCCAGCACCGGTTGATCGGCCTGTCGCTGGTGGCCTCCCCGATCGTTGCGGCCCAATGGCTGGCCCACAGTCACCAAACTTCATCGCTGATCTGTCCCTTTCACTGGTTGACGGGGTTGCCCTGTCCCGGCTGTGGCTTAACCCGATCATTCGTAGCGATCGCCCGGGGAGACTGGCCAGGGGCGATCGGCTACCATCCCTTCGGCCCCCTGTTGTTTGGGGTCTTGCTGGGTTTGGGATTGCAATGGGCTGTGGAACTACGGGCGCGGCGGCGACTGGTTTGGCCGATCGGGCGATCGCTTCGGCGGGCGATCGGGCGCGGGCTGCTGATTCTCGGGCTGGTTTGGTACAGCGCCCGACTCTACGGCCTGTGGGGCAGCGGCGCGGCAGCCCTGGCCTGGAGCCGATCGCCCCTGGGTCAGTGGCTTGGTGGTTAGCACCCGGCCACAACTCCCGCAAACGATTCCGCCCAAAGTGGTTCCATTTGGTACGATAGATATTTGGCGATTTTCTTAGCGATCGCCCTCTTTTGCCAGCGCCCAATTTGCCTCAAAAGAGTCAGCGTCATGCCTTTGGGCCTGTGCGCCATATTTTGTCCACCTATCGCAAGGAGTGAAACCGCATGACCCAAGTGGTTTTGGGTGAAAACGAAGGAATCGAATCCGCGCTACGCCGTTTCAAGCGCCAAGTCTCGAAAGCCGGTATCTTGGCGGACGTGAAATATCGCCGGTACTATGAAACCCCGATCGAAAAGCGCAAGCGTAAGGCCGCTGCTGCCCGCCGGAAGCGCCGTTATCGGTAAAGTTTTTTGAGCAATTGCACCGTATTGAGCGGGGACAAGGGAGGTGAGCCTATGTCCCCGCTCTGTTTTTTGCCGGTTTCTAAGGTCGATGCCAAACTGAGGCGATCGCCCGGCCCAGTTGCCGCCCCAGCGATCGCACCGGGAGCTGGCACAGCAAACAGGCCCCCAGCACCAAAGCCGCTCCCACCCGGCCCCGATCGCCCAACTGTTCCCCCAACCAAGCCGCCGCCATCAGGGCCGCCCAAACTGGCTCCAAGGTATACAAAATCGCCGCCACCGGAGCCGCCACCGATCGCTGGCCGATCGCCTGCAACCAGGCCGTGCCCGCCGTGGCAAAGGTTCCCAAATAGACCAAATCTAGCCAAGGAATGGTTTGGGGGTTCCAAATTGCCGACGAAATTGCCCATGAAGCCCCCCACACCCACAGGGCCGCCGCCAGAGTCGTGATCCCCAACTGAATCAACGACAGCCACAGCACTTGGGCCCGAGCCGCGTAGGCCTCCATCCGCCAAATATAAAAAGACCAAGTGATAGCCGTGCCCACGCTCCACAAATCCCCAATATTGGGCGGTGCGCCATCGTAGGACAGCAACGCCACCCCCAACGCCGCGATCGCCGCCGCCCACCAAACCTTAGGGAACAGCCGCTGGCCCGCAACGCCCGTCAGCAATGGAACCAAGACTACATAGAGGGCGGTGATAAACGCGCTACGCCCCGCTGTAGTGTATTGCAGCGCGATCGTGTGAGCCACATAGCCCAAGGCCATCCAGAAGCCTAATTCCAAGCCTCCGCGCCCAGTAACCGCCCAAGCGGCTGAATTTTTCGGCAAACCGCTCCAAAGGGTGATCGGCAACAAAGTAATGGTGGCAATGCCAAACCGCACCAACATCAAAATGCTCGGGGAAACGGCCTCTAAACTAGACTTGACAACAACATAGGTACTTCCCCAAAGTACGCCCGCAACTAACAGCGCGATCGGGTTCAACCATTGCTCGCGATCGGCCCTTTCTACCCCGTGGATCATGTCTCGCCTCAATGATCGTGCTTACCAACTCCTGAAGGGAGCTATCCGTGCCCGCTATCAACAACAACCCGCCGCCCGGATTCCCAAGGAAGTGCTGTGGCAGCGGTTAGAAAAGTTGCGGTTGCAGTCTGGCGAGCCGGCCAGCTTTGAAGATCTGCGGGCGATCGTGAGTGATGCTTTCCCGGATTTTGATCTGGGCTTGCTCAAGTCCGCCGCTCGCCTTAACCAGCCTAAGACGGGCTGGGGATTTTGGGCTTGGGGATCTTGGGGCTGTGGTTTGGCGGGCGTGGTGGTGGCGACGGGGGGAATTGCCCTGGCCAACCTGCCATTGCCGCCGATTCGGAATGTGGTGGCAGACAACGCGCCATTGCTGTTGCTGCCCAGCTTTTGGATGATGGATCAAGATTATCGAGCCGCCACCGCCGCCACGGCCCAGGCCAAGCAATTGCTCGACAATGCCACCAGTGCGGCCGATATTGAACTGGGAGCCACCAAAACCCAAGCGGCCCAAGCAGCGCTCGATCGCCTGCCCGTTTGGTTTTTGGGGTCTCGGCCAAAGACTTATTGCAGCCTGTTTTCATGCCGGTGGCGATTCACGTTGGATGAATTTGCCGCCGCCCGCCAAACCGTGGCCCGTTTGGAAGCGCAAGTGTTTCAGGAGCGCAATGCCCAAGCCTTGTTGAATCAGGCCTTGGCAACCGTGGAAACGGCCCGCCAACAGCACCAAAGCGCCAAGGACAGCAGCGCCCAAAACGCGGCTCTCGGTGATTGGCAGTCAGGAATCGATCGCCTGCGGGAAGTGCCCCAGAAAACCTTGGCCGGGCGGCAAGCACGGGCCAAACTGGTTGGGATCGATCGAGACTTTCAATCGGTCACTGGTCGGGCGGTGGGGCGGCAGCAAGTGGGCAGCCTGATCACGGGGGCCAAGGAATATGGGTTTCGGGCGGCCTTGGCTGCTCAAAAACCTCCTCACCCGGTGGAACAGTGGCGGGTGGTGCAAAACCTGTGGCAAGAGGCCTTGGCCCTGTTGACCCAAATTAAGGATGATGATCCGCAATTTGCGGCCGCCCAGCGACTCCGGGCGGAATATGCGCAAAATCTGGCAATTGCCAAGCAGCGGGAGGCTTTGGAGCGCCAGTCGATCGAGTCTTTGGAACAAGCGGATCGGCAAATCGCCCAATGGCGCACCCTGGCCGCTGCTGACCCCAGCAATCCCCGACTGTTGGGAACGCTCCAGGAGATCGAAAACAACTTGGAGCGGGTTCACCCGGCCAGCACTGCCTACGCCAAGGCTGAACAGTTGCGCCAGTTTGCGAACCAAGCGCTCCAGCGCTACCAACCCATGACTCCGCAGCCCAATGTTGCCCCGGATGCTCCTGCCACCCAAGCTCGCTAGGGCAAGAACGACCCAGCCTTTCCCGGGCGATCGCCCATGGTTACGAGAGGGTTGATTGGTACTCCCATGCACCGGGGATTGTTGTTTTTGCGCGATCGGCTGCGGTGCATGGGAGGGATGGGGAAATGGTCGTTCATGGCCAAGCGTTCTCCCATGCACCCTACTGCTGGGATGGTTTCTCAGGGGCGATCGCGCCAGGGTTGGGCGGTGGTGAGGTGGTGGTGATAGAGCGGAACCCAGAGCCGATAGCCGCTGGGGCTGTTGGGGTCGGGGCGGAGAATTTCTTTGTGGAGCAGCTTTTGCAGGGGGCGATCGTCTTCGGGGCGGAGGGGCTGCTGGGTCAGCAGTTGAGTCAGGGCGGCCCGTTGGGATGCGGTGAGGGAGTTGTCCCAAAATTCCCGCAGGATTGCGCCTCCGGATTCGGTGGCCCGATCGAGGGCGCGATCGACATCCTCCACGGTGGCGCGGCGGCGTTGTTCGCGGTTCAGCAGTTGCACCACTTCAAAGCAGAGGTTTTGAGTCCAGTAGGGGTGGCCGGCTGTCCAGTGCCAGATTCGATCGACGGCTGCGGGGTCGTAGATCTCGGGGAAGTCGCGTTGGGGTTCGGGTTTGATGATCAGGTCGCGGCTGTCGGCTTCGCTGAGGTAGGAGACTTTGACGGTGCGGGTGTTGATCAGGTAGTCGCTCCAGTAGGGGTTGAGTTCGCCGGGGTCGTGGGAGCCACAAAACAACAGCGTCCAGGCGCGGCGGTTTTGGAAGATGTAGCGGAAAAAGTTGAGGGGGGCGCGGCTGCCGGTGGCGCTGATCAGTTCCTCTAGGCGTTCGTATTCATCCAAGCAAAGCCAGAAGCGGCGGTTGGGACAGCACCGTTCAATCTCGCTGAACCAGGTTTGGAGTTCCGCGAAGGGATCATCGTTCAGGGCTTGGGCGTTGGGTGGGGGCAGGCGCAGCTTGTGGGCCTGGTTGGCGGATTCGATTATCTCTTTGGCGAGGCTGCGGGCAAAGCCGGCCAGGCTACGGGTGGTACCGGCGGAGCCTTGCAGATCTACGCGCAGGGGCACAATTTCGCTGTTGAGGCAACGGGGCAAATAGTTGAGGGCCCAGCTTTTGCCCATCCGGCGGTTGCCCCACAGCAGCAGCATGGGCGGCGAGCTGGCTTGGGCCAGGTTTTCGAGTTCTTGGAACACATCGCGCCGCCCCCGAAACTGTTGCACGGCAGCGGTGTCAATCAGGCTGGCGTTGGGGCTGTAGGGGTTGGGGAGTTCGCCGGTGCGTTGGGCGGCTTCGCTGAGGCGGTCTTGCAAATCTTGGATCGCCTGCTGCCATTGGCGCACGGCCCGCAACAGATCGGGAATTAAGGCAGGATCGGGCAGGGCGGCAATATCGGCCTTGAGGGTTTCCAGGTCTTGCTTGGGCAATTCTAGGTTTTGCTGTTGGCGATAGGGGCTAGTGGCCGCGTTGGTGGCTCGGATATCGCCAGCCAAGTCCAGAAAACTTAAGAGAATGCGATTGATATGATCTTGGTTCTGATCTGATTGCCGGGACGGAATCCAGGCAATTTCTCGGGAAATCGCATCGATTGCTTGAATGTTTTGGCAACTGGCTAGGCGATCAACAGCGACGAAGATCATCACTTGCCTTGCTAGCTTTTCTTGGTTGGTAAATTGGAGTAGATACTCTAATTCGGCTTTGCCCAGTTGCGGTGATTCCCGGTAGAGTCTGAGCAGGTTCTTATCCAAAAATGGTAATGGTAGGTAAATAATTTCATTTAGACGGTGGGGAAAATAAGGAATGAATTTGGCTATGGATTTATCAATAACCAATCGATCTAAAACGATTGACCAAATGAACCAAAAAGGGTCTGAAAAGAGTCGCATATACCTAAAAAAAACCGCCACGCCCGTGCCGTACATCACGCCTAACGCTGTGCCTTCCGCCACGCCGAACGCCGCGACGACCCCCATTCGACCAAGCTCACCAGACATTAATAGTCCTATTAATAAACTCAACCCTAGCCCTATGGTGAGTATGACAGCCGCCATCAAAGAGCCATGACGTTGTGACCAGCCTTGACGGGCTAAAATCAATCCAATTAACCAGCCCACTGCAATTGATACGGTACTGACACAATAGAAATCTTTCATGAAGTCAAAATAGAAATCTTTCATGAAGTCAGAAATGACGAACTGCGCTAGCCCAACATTGACCATGGCGATCATGCTCGGTACAACCGCTATCAACCACCAAGCTTGGTTTGCATAAGCCTGCAATCGTCGATTGTTTGGATCTTTTTTGAGGAAAAAAAAGGGATTAGAGTCCCACTTTAAATCAGGGTGGATTGTCTTTAGTTTAGCTTGGAGCGAAAAAGGTTTGAAATAGCTGAAATAGAGTAATCGCAGGGCAGAGCGAACCGATCGCCCAAACTGTGCCCAAGCCTGAGCCTTTTTCGGTTTATTTCTCATTGCTCGGCTCCAGTGCTCGATTTGGAAACTCAATCACGCTGTTGACTGCCTTTTTCACCTGTGGAAATGTCCAGGCTCCAACTGCAATTCCTCCAATTGCAATGAAAATGAGTATCCCTTTGGCAACTGCTTCCACTTCGTCCAGCTTTAGCCCCAACCACGTTGCAGATTGCCCCACCGCTTTGAACGGCCACAACATCACCACCAAAATTCGCTTCCCCCGCCCCGGTTGCGGCTCCGACGGCAGCTCCACCGATCGCGTTTGCGCCAAAAACTTTTGATGGGCCCAATCCAGCGTTTTGCCCTCACGCCGCGATCGCCACAAGCAAGCCCCCGCCTTTTGCAACAACTCCGGCGCATACCCCTCCGGTTGCTTCACCCACCTCAGCGCCGCCGCCTTGTCCGCAGCGCTCAACCCCGCCCCCGAACCACTCAACAGCGCCTCTGCCTCTTCCCGACTCAGCAGACACAAATTCACCTTCTGCAACACATTGAAAAAGTCCGATGTGATCTTCTTTTCGCGGCTGTAAATCTCCACATCCCGCCGCGAAGCCACTACCAACAACAGCGGTGAATTTTGGGTCAGCGATCGCCACCCATCATAAAAATTCATCCCAAACTCCTCGGGATGATCCATCGCATCTTCAAAATCATCCAGACAAATCAACCAGCGCCAACCCGCCAACCGCAACGCCGCCAACACCGGCTTGATGCAACTGCCATCCTGGGCGCTGTCTTGGTTGACCGTTGCGATCGCCCGTTGCACCTCCGTTGCGATCGGGGAGTTGCCCTGAATCACCGGCTGCCCCAACAAATCCTGCAAAAGCCGCTGATGAAACCCATTCACCGTGCGGCATCCGGGATCTTTGAGCGAAACCCCCGTCACCACCCAAGTGCCCAGATGGTTGGCTTGGGCAATGTTCGCCGCCTGGGTTGCAAAATAGTGCAGCAACGACGACTTGCCCAGCCGCGCCGCCCCATGCAGGTTCACACAACGCGGCGATTCGCAAAACAGATGGGATTCAATATCGCTGATGGTATCGTCGCGTCCGACCAGCTTGGCTCGATCGGCGATCGGCTGGCCAAAGGTGAACGGAAAGCCGGTCGAAGCAGAGGAGGATGGGGGCACGATCGCGATTCCCACAAAAATTTGTGACAATCTTAGCCTCGTTGCTTCACTGAGGGGCGATCAGACCAGCAACTCTGCCCATCCTAACAACCTCACTAAGGCGCTAGTCGATCGTGAGGGGCAAGGAGCCTAACCCCCTTGTCTACGATGATTTGGGGCATAACGAGTAGGGTGGGCACTGCCCACCACATATTTCGCCAAAACGACATCCATTCTCAAAACAATGATCGCCGCTTCTCGAAGTGCAATCAAATTACTTTAGCGATGGGCTATGGGCGGAGGTGGGCATTGCCCACCCTACAGGCTCAACCCAACCTACTCGACTACTCAACTAAAATAGGGTCATGCCTGCTAAAGATCTCTATCACCAAACTGTTTGCAATGCCCTAATTGATGATGGCTGGACGATTACGGATGATCCCTTGATTCTAAAAATTGGTGCGCGATCGGTCTTTGTCGATTTGGGTGCAGAACGCCTAATTGCGGCTGAACGCGGTTCTGAAAAGATTGCGATCGAGATTAAAAGCTTTCTCAGTGCCTCTCTTGTCAGCGATCTCGAAAATGCCTGGGGACAGTTTTTTATGTATGCTCGCGCTCTAGAGAAACGCGAACCCGATCGAATTCTGTACTTGGCCGTGACTCAAGAAACTTTTAATACGATTTTTCAAGAGTCGATCGGTCAACTTTTATTAGAAGAACCGGGTTTTCATTTGGTTGTTTTTGATGCAAAAACGGAGAAAATTGCAGAATGGAAGCCTTAGAAGTCAAGACAGCTCCTAACCTCGATCAATGGCGATCGCTCCTAGAAAAAATCCTTAGCGATTATGCCAAGTTGCCCTATCGCTATGGAGATGTGACGACCTATTTGGTGGTTGACCAGGATCGCAATCATTTCCTGCTCATGCAAGAAGGCTGGGAAGAGAATCGACGAGTGCATGGCTGCCTAGTTCATGCCGAAATTCGGAACCAAAAAATCTGGATTCACTACGATGGCATTGAAGGCGGGATTGCTAATGAGCTAACAGATTTGGGAGTTCCGAAAGATCACATCGTCTTAGCGTTCCATGCTCCCACCGTTCGGCAATATACGGGCTACGCGATCGATTAACTCCAGCAAGAATTAGCTGTGGCCGCGTTGGGTTTCGCACTGCTCAACCCAACCTACTCGACTTAATCAGGTGGATGACGATTGATAGACTTGAGTAGTTTTCGTAAGTTCACCACACCTGATCGATTTAGCTTCAATGCTTCGACAGTTGCCCGCCCGATCGGTGTTAAGCCAATTGCCAAGCTACAGTCTTCATTCCAAGCAAAGTGCTCGTTCCACACCTGCTGTCGAGGATTGAATAAACCGGTCATCTGTCCAGTCAAAGGATCGATCGCAGAGATTTTATTATATTTATGATTGTTGCAACCCTGACAAGCCAAGGCTAGGTTCTCTAAAGCTGTTTCACCTCCTTGACTGACAGGAATAATGTGCTCAATGGAAAATGCCTGTAGTGCAAACTGAACTTGGCTACGACAATACTCACAGCAGTTAGCAGCGCGTATTTCAACGGCTGTACGAATTGCAGATGAAATTCGACGACTCATTCAATAACTGTCGGTAATTGAAGTAGACCTAAATCAATCATGAGTTGATCTAAGGAAGTCTGTCGGAGTTGCGCTAGTTGCAGCAAGTTCCCTAAACGCTCGGCTTCTAGATTTTCGATGCGATCGCCTAGCGTAATTAACTCTGAATATTCTTCTGATGTCAGAGCATTTGCATCGCGCTGCATCAAGAGATAGTGATAATGTTCTTGCAGCTCTACAGGAATCGCCTGATTAATCGCCAATAGCAATCGAGATTCATCAGCACTCAGGATGACTGGGCGTTTCTTTGTCGCATTGGGAACAGATGGCCATGATAGGAACAACGATCGAATTAATTCGCCGATTAAGATCAATCGATCGCGCACTGGCCAAGTGGCAGCCTGTGATCGTAAATCCTGAAGGTTCATAGTGCTTGGTCAATCTCCTGACTTGAAAAATTTGTCTTCCTGGAATCAATAATTACTTATGAAATCTGGATATCAGTTGTAGTGGGCTTAGTGCCGATCAATCTAACTTGCTCAACTCATTGATGGCAGTGATATCGCCTCTTGTTGGATGCGATCGCGCCATTCTTCGCGAATATTTTTGAGGGTGACAACATCAACCGGGCAATTCAATAAGTCTGATAGATCCTGAATGCAGCCAATGTGATCGAGCAAACTGTGATCGGGTTCCATCTCCACCAAGAAATCGATATCACTTTCGGCAGTTGCTTCGCCTCGGGCCACAGAACCAAAAATGCGAATGTGGCTGATGCCATGTTCTGCCGCGATCGCCTGGATTTGCTCACGGTAATGGATCAGGTGCGATCGCAATTCCAAGGTCGCGGGGGTGACTGAAGGCGTGATCGCTGGCATGAATCGGGTGGGATGTCGGGGCAATGGGTCGATCGTAGCAAAGGTCGTGGGGGCGATCGCGGCGGGCCGTGGAATCATAGACAGTAGTGTTTAGCCCCTGCCCGATCGCATGAGTCTGCTGTCTCTGAAGAATGCCCACAAGGATTTTGGAATCAAAGAAATTCTGCGGGATGGAACCTTTAGCATTGAGCCGACGGACAAAATTGGCTTGATTGGCACCAATGGTTCGGGCAAGTCCACGCTGCTGAAGATGCTGGCGGGGCTGGAGCCGATCGATCGGGGCGATCGACTGGTGAACCCCAACTATCGCTTGGTCTATTTGCCCCAGGATCCGCCCCTCGATCCCGATCGCACGGTGCTGGAGCAGGTGTTTGCCGACAGTGGCGAGCAAATGGCGCTGGTGCGGGAATACGAGGATTTGTCCCACCGGCTGGGCCATACGACGGGGCCGGAGTTGGATTTGGTGATGGCGCAGTTGGCCAGCCTGGGCGACAAGATGGCGGCGGCGGGCGCTTGGGAATTGGAAACCCAGGCAAAAATTGTGCTGTCTCAGTTAGGAATTGAGGATTTTGAAGCAAAGGTGGGGACGCTTTCCGGGGGCTATCGGAAGCGAATTGCGTTGGCGGCGGCGCTGTTAGCCCAACCGGATTTGTTGTTAATGGATGAGCCAACCAACCACCTAGATGCGGACTCGGTGAACTGGTTACAAGATTATTTGCGCCAACAGTTTCGCGGGGCGTTGTTGTTGGTAACGCACGATCGCTACTTTCTCGATCGGGTGACGAATCGGATCTTGGAACTTGATCGCGGCGATCTGTTCAGCTATGCCGGGAATTATGGCTATTACCTGGAGAAAAAGGCAGAAGTGGAAACGGCCGAAAACAGCCGCCAGCGCAAATTTCAAGGGGTATTGCGGCGGGAGCTAGAGTGGCTGAAGCGCGGCCCGAAAGCTCGCAGCACCAAGCAGAAGGCGCGGATCGATCGCATCCAAGACATGCGCGAAACGGAATTTAAAGCCAGTTCGGGCAAGGTGGAAATTGCCACGGCGGGCCGACGAATTGGTAAGAAGGTGATCGAGCTGGAGAATTTGACCTATGAAGTGGGTGATCGGGTCTTGATTCGTGATTTCACCTATCAGTTTATGCCGGACGATCGGGTGGGAATTATCGGCGGTAATGGGGTGGGGAAATCAACACTGATGAACCTGATTATGGGTAAGTTGGAACCTACAGCGGGCCAGGTCGATCGCGGTAGCACGATCCAAATTGGCTATTTTGATCAGCACTCGGATGACTTGTCTGATAAGGGTGATATGCGAGTGCTAAATTACCTGAAGGAAACGGCAGAGCTGGTGAAAACCGCCGACGGGCAAATCATCACCGCCTCGCAAATGTTGGAGCGGTTTCTGTTTCCACCCGATCAACAATATGCGCCGATCAGCAAACTTTCGGGGGGCGAACGGCGGCGCTTGTTCCTGCTGAAGGTGTTGCTGGAAGCGCCGAATGTGTTGATTTTGGATGAACCGACCAACGATGTGGATGTGCAGACCTTGGCGGTGTTGGAAGAATATTTGGAGGAGTTTAATGGCTGTGTGATTGTGGTGTCACACGATCGCTATTTTCTCGATCGCACCGTTGAAAAAATCTTCGCCTTTGAGCAAGCCGGTCAAATTCGCCAATATCCCGGTAACTATTCGGTGTATTTGGATTTGCGATCGCCCGATGTGTCTAGCGATGCCCCCGAGAAAAACGGGCGATCGGCTGAGAAGAAGGCTAGTGCTGCAAACACGCCAGAGCTGGATCAAAGTAGTTCGCCTAAGGGGCGATCGCGCAAATTGTCCTACAAGGAAAAGCGCGAACTAGAACATTTGGAAACCCATTTACCCCAGTGGGAAGAGGAAAAAGCGACCATTGAAAAGCGCCTCTATGAAAATCCCCCCAGTGGCTATAGCGAGGTCGAGAAATTATCGCAAAAGCTGGCGGATCTCAGTCACCAAATTGATCAGGGAACGGAGCGCTGGCTTGAATTGTCTGAGCTAGCTGAATCCTAGGATTCAGAATTCGATCACAACTGCCCGAGACAAGATGCTCAAGCCCCTTATTCCCTGACGATTCGGCTAATAGCTCTATCGAGATCTTCTATAGTAGTGATTGAAGGTTTTTCGCCGTTTTCCCTCGCTGTTTTCTGTGTCACCCACCATGGTTTTTGCACCGTCGCTATCGGCTACTCGCCCCGATTGGGAGGCGATCGCCCGGGAATTTGTGAACGCCCTGGGCGATCGGGCGGTGATTCGCCGCAAAGATGAACTGCTGACCTATGAATGCGATGGGTTAACCAGCTATCGCCACCGGCCGGCGCTGGTGGTGTTGCCGCGCACTACGGAGCAGGTGGCGGCGGCGGTCAAGCTTTGCAACCGGTTTCGCGTGCCCTTTGTGGCGCGGGGGGCGGGCACGGGCCTCTCCGGCGGCGCACTCCCGACCGAGGATTCGGTGCTGATTGTCACGGCGCTGATGAAACAAATCCTGAAAGTGGATTTGGACAATCAACGGGTGGTGGTGCAACCGGGGGTCATTAACAATTGGGTGACGCAGGCGGTGAGCGGTGCGGGATTTTATTACGCACCCGATCCATCGAGTCAAATTATTTGCTCGATCGGGGGGAATGTGGCAGAAAATTCCGGCGGGGTTCATTGCCTCAAATATGGCGTAACCACCAACCATGTTTTGGGTCTAAAATTGGTGTTACCCGATGGGGAAATCGTAGAAGTGGGTAGCGCCGTGCCGGAGATGCCCGGTTACGATTTAACAGGAATTTTTGTGGGTTCTGAAGGCACGTTGGGTATTGCCACGGAAGTCACCTTACGAATTCTGAAAACCGCCGATGAAATTGCTGTTTTGCTGGCCGATTTCACCAGTATGGACGCGGCGGCCAAGAGTGTGGCTGATATCATTGCCGCCAAGATTATTCCCGGCGGCATGGAAATCATGGATAACCTCAGTATCAATGCGGTGGAGGATGTGGCCAAAACCAATTGCTATCCCCGAGATGCGGAGGCAATTCTATTGGTTGAGTTAGACGGTTTGGCGGTGGAAGTGGAAGCCAATACCGATCGGGTGGCCCAAATTTGCCGCGAGAATGGGGCGCGCAATATTGCGATCGCCACGGATCCCCAAGAGCGCTTAAAACTCTGGAAAGGTCGCAAGTCTGCTTTTGCCGCTGCTGGCCATGTCAGCCCCGATTACTATGTGCAAGATGGCGTTGTGCCACGCGGTAAATTGGTCTGGATTCTACAAGAAATTGCCAAGCTAAGTGAGGAATATGGCTACAAAGTCGCCAACGTTTTCCATGCGGGCGATGGCAATTTGCACCCGTTGGTTTTGTACGATAAGTCCGTGCCGGGACAACTGGAAGCGGTGGAGGAAATGGGCGGCGAAATTCTCAAGCGCTGTGTGCAAGCGGGCGGCACAATCTCCGGTGAGCATGGCATTGGGGCTGAGAAACGCTGCTACATGCCCGATATGTTTTCGGCGGCGGATCTGGAGACGATGCAATGGCTACGATCGGCCTTTGATCCCTTGCGTTTAGCCAATCCCGACAAGGTATTTCCCACACCCAAAACCTGTGGGGAAGCGGCGAATGCTCAGGCTCCAGCGCAGCGATTGGTTGAGGGAGTCGATCGCTTCTAAATACCCATCTCTAAAGAGCCATCCGACCGGGAATTGGTGAGCGGGGCAGAGATGGGGCGATCGAGCAATCTTGAATCAAGAACTCGATCGCCCGTTATCCCACTGCTTGCTCATCACTCATTGGCGCGATCGGGACTCATGACCTGGGGTTTCACCTGTAATGACAGGTTTTGTCCGTTGCGATTGATGGCAAAGGTGAGAGGACGGGTTATGCCCGTGGCTTCCACCATTTGCTGCACTTCGCTGGGATCTTCCACCACCTTGCCATCAATCTGAAACACCGTGTCTCCGGGGCGCAAACCCGCTTCCGCAGCGGGCGATCGGGGCATCACTTGCACAATCAGCACCCCCGCATCCAGCTCGATTTTGGCGTTACTGTTCGGGTCTTCGTTGATCTGCTGCTTCAGTTCGGGCGTGAGCTTCACCATCCGCACCCCCACGAAGGCGTGATCTGCCCGGCCCTTGGCCACCAGTTGCTCGGCAATTTGGCGGGCCCGATTGATCGGAATCGCAAAGCCAATCCCCTGGGCCCCTCGGATGATAGCCGTGTTCATGCCAATCACGGCTCCTCGCTCATCGATCAGCGGGCCGCCGGAGTTACCGGGGTTAATGGCTGCGTCGGTTTGGATGAAGTTCACCCGCTTGTCCGGTACGCCGACCTGATTGCTCGATCGCCCGGTGGCGCTAATAATTCCGGTGGTGACTGTGTTGTCCAGCCCCAGGGGGTTCCCGATCGCGATCGCCCATTGTCCCGGTTGCAACTGGTCAGAGTTGCCCAAGTTGACCGTCGGTAAATCCTTCGCGTTGATTTGCACCACCGCCACATCCGTCAGGGAATCCGCCCCAACCACCTTGCCGTCAAACTTGCGCCCATCCTTCAGGGTCACGGTCACTGAAGTGGCTCCCTCCACCACGTGGGCATTGGTGAAAATTTTGCCGTCATTGGTCACCAGAAAGCCCGAACCGGAGCCACGGGTTTCTCGTTCCTGGGGGGCGGGCCCTTCTTCTCCAAAGAAGCGACGGAAAAAGGGATTGCTAAATTCACCGGGAATTTCGTTCCGAACGGTGCGGGCGGAGTCAATACGCACCACGGCTGGCCCCACGCGATTGACCACGGTGGTGACGAAGTTGCCAGGGTTGTTGGCATTGGCGGCAGATCCCAACGGCAGCGACACCGGCACGGAACTGGTGTTGGGCAGGGAGGCCAGCTCGCCCCCATTGGCTAAAATTCCCCAGGCATTAGGCGACACCATCCGCACCCCTGCCAAAGCCGCCCCCGCCCCAAACAGGATCAGGGAAACGTAGAGCAGGGCCTTCGATCCGCCGCCGGAACGATTGGGGGGATTTTGAAATTGCACCCGATCGGGGCGATCGTTGGGAGATGTCATGGCAGCTTTCGGCAGTCGAAACGTCATCGGGCTGTGTCCTTATCCATTCTGGCCTGTTTGACCCCAATCTAGTCAGCTTGTTTGACGGGGTTATGGTACAGACATGACGCGGTGATGACGCTTGCGCGGCAAACGGTTCATGCTAAGCCAGCGGAGAGCCACGTTTAGGCCATGATAACGAGGGGATTGCTGGATCTTGATTGCTGGATCTTGCTGTCCAGATCTCCTACTTTGGGTTCTTATCCGCTGACGTTATGGCTCCTTTGGTATCTCCCCCGCAACCTGAACCATCCGCCCATTCCCGATCGCCCCGCTTGAGTCCACCCCAGGCTCCCGCTTCCCCCAAGCTGCCTGCTAGTGGGCCCGATTGGTGGCTGTTGGCCCGCCAGCGCTCCGTGGTGCAGCGGGCCCTGCGTACCTCGCTGTTGGTGGGCACGATCTTGGTGGGCATTAATCACGGTGATGCTCTGCTGCGGCGCGACTGTCCGCCCGATCGCCTCGCCAAAATTGGGCTAACTTACATGGTTCCCTATTTGGTGGCCACCTTTGCTTCCGTTTCCACCCTGCGGGAATTGGGGCGATCGCCCATGGCCGATCGCGAGGAAAACGGTACCTAGGATCCCGCCTGATCCCGCAGCCGTCGCAATTCCGCCTGGAGCCGTTCCACTTCTTGGCGCATGGCATCCAGATTGGCCCCACCATTGGCCGAATCTGCGCTCACTTCCGCGTCCAAAATTTCGATGCGGCGCGGTTCTTGGCCGGCGGATGGCTCGCGGCTGGGGGCGCTGTCTTGGGATTGTTGAATCAGGGCTTCCACGGCGCGGCGAGCTTCTTCAGTGGACATCTCGCCTCTTGCCACCATCTCATCGGCCAGTTGTTGCAGTTTGCTGGGCAAGTCGGTGAAGGTTTCACTGGCCTTTTCACCGGCATAGCTGGCAAGGCCAACACCCAAATACAGGGCTTTTTGCACCAAGTTACCGAAGTCAGGCATGTTGCTTGCTCCTGAGAAAACGGGTCGATCGAACGGATGGGCAAAATCGAGCGGCGGCCGGAGCCAAAGCCCAAGGGCCCAGCACCGGGGCAAACCCGCCAAGGATTCGCATCCAGCCTAGCGCGGGAGTTCCCCGATCGCGCCGTTCTTTCCAGCGAATTTCGGGTAAATTCAGGGCCAATCAACGGCTATGGTGTTGTCGAGATTGGGCAAGCGGCAACGGTTGCCTGGCTTGTTGTCTGGATCATTACTGGATCATTATCTGGCTCATCGATAGATCACGATCAATCACCTATTAGGATCATCAGGATCATCTTCATCCATAAATCATCCATCGATACTGGTATCGATACGGGTAGAGAGATACTTGTAGAGCGTTGTTGAACATGATCGATTCCTGGTCAAAATTGCCAGGGATGGCCAAAACGCTTGTTCGTCCGGCGGTTTTGCGGCTGAATGGGCGATCGTCTACCCTGTTTGCTCTGGTCACTGGCTCCGCTTGCTGGCCCGGTTTGCTTGAGCAGTTTGCTGGCGAAATGGCTTGTTTTTGCTGCTTGTTTTCGCTGTTTTCTTCTGTTGCTCTTTCTTGTTGTTTCTTGAGGAAATTCCTGTGGTTGCCGTTGCGATCCTTGCGGCCGGTAAAGGCACGCGCATGAAATCTGATTTACCCAAGGTGTTACATGAATTGGGGAGCAAAAGCGCGATCGCCCGAGTCTTGGATAGCCTGTCTCAATTATCGGTCGATCGATGCCTGACCATTGTTGGCCATCGAGCAGACTTAGTGCGATCGCACCTGGCCGCCTGGCCACAAATGGAATTTGTGGAACAACAGGAGCAACGAGGAACCGGCCACGCCGTTCAACAATTACTCGCTCCTTTAGCGGACTATGAAGGCGATTTGCTGGTGCTGAATGGGGATGTGCCCCTCTTGCGCCCAAAAACCCTAGCCAACCTTCTGAAAGTTCATCAAACTCACCAAAATGCTGCCACCATCCTGACAGCGCAACTGGCAAATCCTCAGGGATATGGTCGCGTTTTTTGTGATCAAAATTTGATTGTCCAAGAAATTATCGAAGACCGAGATTGCAGCCCCGAGCAACGCCAAAATTGCCGAATTAATGCCGGAATTTATTGTTTTCGCTGGTCGGCATTGGCGGCTTTTTTACCCCAGCTCAAAAATGACAATAGCCAAGGGGAATATTATTTAACCGACGCGATCGGGGCCTTGGATCCGGTCATGGCTTTGGATGTGGCCGATCCGGAGGAAATTTGGGGATTTAACGATCGGGTGCAACTGGCGGCGGCGGCCCAGGTGTTGCAACGACGCACCAAGGAGCAATGGATGCGATCGGGTGTGACCCTGATTGATCCCAGCAGCATCACGATCGACGATACGGTCACCATCGGCCCCGATGCAATCATTGAACCCCAAACCCATCTGCGCGGCCACAGCTCGATCGGAGCCGGAGCCAGAATCGGCCCCGGCTCACTGATTGAAAACGCCACGATCGGGGACGGCTGCCAAGTGCTCTATTCCGTGGTCACCGACAGCGAAATTGGCCCTAACAACCAAGTGGGGCCCTTTGCCCATGTGCGCGGCCATGCCAGCACGGGCCCCGATTGTCGCCTGGGGAACTTTGTGGAACTGAAAAATGCGCAATTGGGCAGCAACACCAAAGCCTCCCATCTGTCCTATTTGGGTGATGCCACCTTGGGCGATCGGGTCAACATCGGCGCAGGAACGATCACGGCGAACTACGACGGCGTGAACAAACACCGCACCGCGATCGGCGATCGCAGCAAAACCGGTGCAAACACAGTGCTGGTGGCTCCCGTCACCATTGGCCAAGACGTGACGATCGCCGCCGGTTCCACGGTCACCGAAGATGTGAGCGACGATGCCTTGGTGATTGCCCGATCGCGCCAAGTCGTCAAACCCGGTTGGCGCTTGCCCAGTGCCGACTAGGCGCGTACTCCAAATAGCTGTTGATGAACCTCTTCCCATCGGGCGCTATCGAACTGTTGCAGTTCCTAGCGCCCGATGTTTTTTCAGAGTGATTTTCAGAGTGATTTAAGGAAAATTTTAGAAAAATCTGCCAAATTACCGACTCAGAATGGCTTTTTCTCTAAAAAATACCTGGAGCATCGCCATTTCGAGAGCAGCTTGGCGCAAGCCCCGTCGCTGACGGACTTGAAGAAGCTCAGTGACACAATGCACGCCTGATGACGATCTCGATCGCAGCGAGTAAAGATTTGTATCACAGAATACGGTCTATTGCGATCGCCTTGATCTTCCGCAATGATCACGCTTTCTTACTGGGGTGAATCACCTGGCCAGCGCACCCAAAGCGTCATATTAGAAACGTAGATTCGACTGCGAATGTCGATGCAGGGGTGAATTATGCAACCGCCCGTTCGACTATTGCCCTTTGCATTGTCCGAGTTATTTGCCCAAGTGACGGCGACCGGTCGCCTCACCCTCGCCGATCGCTACGGCTTGCTCGCAGCGCTCCTGGACGACTCGATCACGGAAGAGGAACGAGCCTCTATTGATCGTCTTTTGCGATCGATTCGTCGTGGGCGGGTGGAGATAGTGAACGATTTGTCCACGCTGGTGTAGTGGGGTCAGTGGATCCCAGGATTCAATCCTGAAGGCTGCCTTGATCTCCTCAAACTCAGTCACAGCAATCGTTTCGGGTCGGCGGTCAACCCCTTTGGCCGCCATCCACCCAAGGGCAACAACTCCAACGATCGGGCTGAAGCATCACAATTCCCTCGCGATCGCGCCAGTCAAATCCACACCGCTTTTGCATCTCAGTGCGGTTTCTAGGCAACCCCTGAGATGCCTAAAGCCCTTAAAGCACACTCAGCACAGCTAAAGCGCCGTCCGACAGAGCCGGCGCTTTTTTCGTGTTTTTTCCGGTTTTTCCTGGCTCAGAATCGGATCCCGATCGGCCAGCGGTCAATTGTGGTGGACAGGCGGCGATCGTTGCAGCCCCAAAAGGGCGGGGCTGGAACCCCTGTTTTCTGATAAAATTTTCGGCAGCTTTTAATAAAATTCGTGTTGGAGAGGATACCCACAATGGAAGCCGCCTTGCTGTTGGCCAAGTTGCCCGAAGCTTACTCCGCCTTCTCGCCGTTGGTTGACGTTCTGCCGATTATCCCTTTGCTGTTCCTGGCGCTGGCCTTTGTGTGGCAAGCTGCTGTTGGTTTCCGCTAAAGCACGACACCTTTCGGCTAGGCCTAGGTTGAAAACCAGCCTGTTGAACCCCGTCCTCATCCAAAATTGTCCAAAAGCGTCCAATTCTGTCCCAGCCTCGCTGAGTTTCTCTAAGTTGCTCTGAGCTTAATGACCTGAGATTTCCTGTCTAGGTTTTGGCTCAACGACTGGACATTTGAGCGCGCGATCGGGAGTGATCGCCCACTGATTCAGCTCAGTTCAACGCAGCTTTCCTGAATTAGATCAACTCAGATTTTCATTATCTTCTGACCAAAAAGGCGTACGATCGTGCGCTTTTTTTGTGTCTGCCAAGATCCAAGTTAATTGCTCTGGAATTGCTCTGGAATCACTTTGGAATTGCGCTGGCAGGCTGAAGCTCTCACCACGAAAGTATCAAGCGGTGGTTTCTGATCCCTAGAGTCCGGTAGCCACAGGATTAAGCTAGGGCAAATTTCCAGGAAATCTTAGTAGGGAAAATAACTAGGAGAAACTTGCCCCTAAATCCTAGGGACTGTCGTCATTTCCTGAGATCAGACAACAACGGTTGATTTTTCATGCCCCAATCGTCGTAACAAGGGGCTTAAGCCCCTTGTTCCCCACGATCTGACAACGGTGGAATCAGGGTTTCAGGCGATTTGACGACACGCCCTAGCCTTCTCGGCGCAGGTTGCGATATTGATAAAACACAAACGCATCAAATAAAACGCAAACAAAGCTACAGGCCAACCCAATGACCAACGTGCCTTGAATGGGGGAGCCATTACCAAAAACAGTTAAAAATAAAATGATGTGCTGCAATGTTGTGGCCGCAATCATATTCAAAACCGGCACGTAAACCCAAACCCCGATCGCCAGCAGCAAAATGCCCAAACCCGCCACGGGAATCAGAAAACCCAAGCTGGCGGCCAAAATTAAGGACTGCAATAGATCAATCAGCATTGTGTTTACGGAACTCAGGCGATCGCGCACCATTTGGCTATCAATGACCAATCCGGGACAACGCCCCGATCGCCCCCCGATCGCCCCCAAAACCTGTGCAATTTGTTGATACATTTCCACCCATCCTTGCATCGCCCCAATCCTCCCCGCTAAAACTTTCCCTGAGGCGATCGCTCCATAGTCTCAGCACTTACCCTGAAGCCGCATCACTGGTCTTGGCACACTTTCCAATCCAACACCAACTCCACTCAGCGATTGAAATCGGGGTTATTTGGCTGTTTGTTCCCTGACGATTGAGTTATGGCCGTGGGGCCGATCGCGTTTGTTGATTTTGTTGATGTTGATCCAGTTGATGTTGAGCCATCGGAGCGCTGGCTAAGGGTCTCCTGGGGTTGGAGCAGAATTTTCAGTCCGGTTTAAAAATGCACCCGATCGGGCAGTGAGTGATGAGGATGATTGCCTCGCTAGCTATGCCCCGTTGCTCTGCCCATCAATATACTTCCAGAATACGAATTGATTTTAGGGCTTTCCGTTGAAACACCGGTTTTGTCAAAAATCTTCAATATCAGACCTAATTAGACTCAAAAGGATGACGAATTATCAAATAACGATGTGAAAATACGATAAAAAATCATTACGCTTTTCCTGCTTTTGCATCATAGTTGACAATTGCCTTGTTTCCGTTTGCCTTGATTTGTTTCTAATCATGTTTCTAATCGTGTTTTGAGTCACGACTGTTGAGTCGCAACCATTGATCAGTGACGATTAATGAATGACTTTGTATGAATCATGCAGCGATTTTCTGTAGATTCTTTATGGATTTTTAAATTTTTGTGAACAACTAATTTGGCAAACATCAGAAATCGCCCAGACCTGCAACGAGGTCATGGGCGATCCGAGGAACTAGAACGAGTTAATGGACGCGAGCAAGAACTCCAGCACCAAGTAACAACTGTTTAGAAACTGGTTGAATCAAAGAATGCAAACCAGCTCAAAACGGACATGAGATTGGCGCAAGATTAGCTTGCCCTTAAGACAGCCACTCTAACTTGGCTTCTTCCTTGCTGTTGGTGTTGCGGGCGGGCGTTTGGCGCTCGAACTTCATGTGAATCGATCGCGTCTGTTCGCCATCAGCCGCCACTGCCATGATCGGATAATCGATCGTGCCGTCTTGGAAGGACATCTGGAAGCGGAATGTCCCATCGGGATTCAGTTTGATCGGTTGTCCGCCGATCGTCACCGTGGCATCGGGTTCCGTGGCTCCGTAAACAATCAGTTCCGCATCGGCCACCAGCCAGAATTGACGGGGGCGGATGGGCGGCATCGAAGCCCCAAACCCAATCCCAGACATCATCATGCCCACACCGGACATGCCCATCCCCGAGGCTGACAGCGCCCCCGGCAGACCCGGCGCACCCACTGCACCAGCCCACATGCCCACGCCCGAGGGGAAGACATAGGAGCTGATGGCTTGCTCGCCCAGGTGCTGGATCGAGCCTGCGGGAACGGAACCGGGCACATGCTGCATGGAGCCAAAGAGGGAACCGGCCACGCGCATGGCTTCGACTCCGGCGGCCATTCCAAACACCTGTTGGTAAATGGCGTTTTCGGCGGCTTGGGCGGCTTTTTGGGCGGGAGGAATCAGGGTGGCCACGGTAGTGCCGCGCAGATCCTGTTCCCAATCAACGGTTACAAATACGTCTTCGATCCAGTCGGAGGGATACACGGGCGGAATCCGAACCGGGGCCGATCGCGCTAGCACGAGCCACCGGCCGTCGCCGCAGCGGTAACCAATTTCGATCGCGTAGTCCCGATCGCTGATCGGAATGGGCAAGTACCATTCCCGAGCCAATTCATCGCAGGGGAACTCTTGAACCGTGTGGGCCCGTTGGACACTCAAGTCCAAATCGGTCACGTCATAAACCCGTAACGCAAGCTGAAGACCCCCTTGGGCCCGCAACTCAGCTTTGTGCTCGTTGGGAATGTCCCAATAGGTGTAGGCCCATTGGGGATCGCGAGGCAACAGAAGAATCCGACTTTCGCCATAGCCACCGGGCAGGTCGGGCAATCCTTCATCAACACCGGAGAGAGTTTCCGGATCCAAAATCAGCTCTTCGGAGAGGTCGGCGAGGTTGTTCGGTTGTCCGAGGTCGAATTTTGCAGCTTCCACAGCTTCTTGGGCCTCAATGGTACGAACGGGAATAACTTGGGCGATGGCTGGCGGGGCGGTGGGTGGCGTAGGGCTAGATGCCGGCAGACCAGCCGATTTGGTCTGAATGGAGGCCAAAAGCTGATCTTTCCGCATTCGGCTATAGCGCGAGATACCTAACTCGCTGGCAACACGGCGCAGTTGGCGCAGTGTCATTTCCTCTAGGGGTGGACGTTCTTTGGGCGCGCTCATCAACTCGAAAGCTCCTCAGCGTATAGGGCAGGCCATCAAAGGGCGATCGCACGTCAATAGCAGCAATGATGCCTTGGGCACGGTTTGGGATGGGCGATCCCAATCTCAGCTCTTGATGGCCGTTATCCTACTGAACTCGATCCCCACCCGTCGAGGGCGATCAAGCTTAATATCAAGATTTCATGACATATTGATCCGGATGTGCAAAACCCACTTCAGAAAATGTCAGGTTTTCTTGACTTATCCGAATTGAGAAGGGGCCCTACGTGATCGGGTCAGCGGCTGGCTGCCCCACCGGCAACCGCAGCCGAAACGTGGTTCCCTGCCCCAGGGTCGATTCACAGTTGATTTGGCCCCCGTGGCGATCGACCACGATTTGATAGGCGATCGCTAGCCCTAGGCCGGTTCCCTTGCCCACCGGCTTGGTGGTGAAGAAGGGATCAAACAACCGATGGCGAATGGTTTCGGAAATGCCGATGCCATTGTCTTGGATGACCAATTCCGCTTGGGGGCCCTGGTCGGTTTTCAGGGCCACCGTTTGCAGGGTGATGGTGGGTGTCCACCGGGCAGTTTCTCCTGAGCTTTGTTGAGCCATCTGCTGCTGCCAGGCCTGATCGAGGGCCTCGATCGCGTTGCTGAGGAGATTGATGAATACCTGGTTGAGCTGCCCGGGATAGCACCAAACGGGCTGTAGGTCGCCATATTGCTTAACGATGCGAATTTCTGGGCGATCGCTATACCGCTTTAGGCGATGAGACAACATTAGCAACGTGCTGTCGAGGCCATCGTGCAAACTCACGGGTTTGAGATCCACTTGATCTAAACGTGAAAAATTACGCAGGCCCTGCACGATTTCCTGAATCCGTCGAGTCCCTTCCTCCATGGATTGGATCAGGTTCGGCAAGTCATCCAGCACAAAGGTTAATTCCTCGGTGTCGATGGTGGCATTGGCTGCCGGGTCGATCGCCCCTGATCCTGCCCCAGATTGCGTGAGTCCCAACAGGGTTAAACAATCCGTGAGTTCTTCAATGTATTGCCGCAATACCCCCAAGTTGCCATGGATAAATGCAACGGGATTATTGATTTCGTGGGCAATGCCCGCCACCATTTGCCCCAAGCTGGACATCTTTTCCGTTTGAATCAGTTGGGCTTGGGCACTTTTGAGATCCTCAAGGGCCTGGGCTAAATCGGCCGTTCTTGTGGTCACCCGACTTTCTAGGGTTTGATTGGCGGATTCCAGAGCAATCAGGGAATTGCGGAGGTGGTCGGCCATGCGGTTAAAGGCCTGGGCCAGCTCATCCAATTCGCGAATATCAAAGGTTTCCGCTCGGTGATTAAGCTGACCGGCCGCCAACTGGCCGGCCGCTCCGGCCAGAGACTGCACGGGCCGCCCCAAACGACGCGCCATCACCAGGCCCAGAAACACAGCCAGGACGATCACCAAACCGCAGAGCAGGGTTGTGACGCGGCGATTTGCCTCAATTTGCCCCATGAAGGCCGATCGAGGCACAGTGGCCACAATCACCCAATCGAGGCCATCGGAATCCCGCCAAGGGGAAGTCCAGAGGAGATAGGTTTGGTGATCGACCTGGAAGGTTTCTGATAGGGGACTAACCACGGCCCCCAAACCGCCTTTTTGATTCAAATGATCGAAAGCGGCGACCAATCGCAGATCATTGCTGGTGCGGGCAGTGATCCGCTCCAGGGTTGATCCCTGTTCGGACGTTTTGAGCACAAACAGGGGTTGCTCGTTGCTGCTGGCCACCAAGTTTCCGTTGCGCTCCAGAATGGTGATGGTTAATTCTGGGTGAACGTTCAACTCCTTGAGCATGGCGCTGATGCGGGCCAACAACAGGTCAACCCCGATCGCCCCGATCGGTTGGCCACGGCGATCGCGAAAGGGAACGGCGTAGTTAATTGACACAAACTCTGGGGTGCTATCCCAAGCGTAAATGGCACTCCAGCCAGGACGGTTGCGCCGAATTGCCGCCTGATACCAGGGTTCTTTGCGGTGGTCATAGGAATACACCCCCAGCCGTTGCTGGCGACGACCCAGCCGATCGGCCCGATATTCCTCATAGCGCCAACCCAAGGCGGCCGATCGCTCCCCCACAATCAGCCCATCCCGCCCCACCCCGGAGCCTGCAAACTCCCCCGTGGCTAAGCCGAAGTTGATGTAGCTGGCATCGAAGGCCTGGCGTAATTGCCAGCTATATTGCCCCACCTGTTGCAAATTCTGGGGAGAGACCAACTCCGAGTTGAGGGCCATCAGAAACAGCCGGGTGGCCCGCTTGGGTTGCTCAAAGTATTGGGCTAGGCCACCGCGAATCCGTTCCCGGAGTTGCAGGTGCAGGCGATCGGACAGCTCTTGGACCGATTGCTCTCCCGCCCACAGGGACAGGGCCCCGGCCACCACCACCGCCGCACAGGAAAGGCTCACAAACGGAAACGTTAACACCCAAGCCAGCGATCGCCGCTTGGCCCGGGCAGAAATATCGGGAGGGCGAAAATAAGGCTCCATGGAATTGGGGGTTGTGGGGACTTTCGCAATCATTGGCTCAAAGTTGGGTCTAGACGGCGATGCTTCCCCGGCGACAGCGGTTGAATCAAGGGGCAATTTTGCAATTGCTTGAAACGCCTAACGCCAAGCGATCAACAAGCAATCAACAAGCGATCAGCAAGTGATCAACAAGCGATCAGAGGCGTGGCGCTAGACCCCGCTGCCCCGTGGGCCATGCGGGGAGTTGAACTCACGCGCCCGATCGATGGAGGTCAGACGGGTGGGTGAATTCTCTTCGTTATGATTGCCAGAATTACCGATCTATTCAGCGATCGCCCTCCCCTCCGGTCGTGATTCCTTGGTTTTGCGGGGGCGATCGGCTCAAGGTCTTTGGGTGACTGCTTTCTAGCCCCCGCGTGACTGATCCAGATCCCCAAGGCGATCCAGATCACAGTGAGCGAATCGCGGTGGGCAAATCACGGTAGGTAAATTACGGGGGGCAAATTACGGGGGGCGATCGGGTCAACGGTCAAGAACCGATCGCCAACCCAAGGCCATCAACAGGCAGCGCCATCAACAGGCAGACACCAAAACCTAGCCCGGCCAACGTTGGGGCGGTAAAACTGCATCGCGAAATTTCACCGCAAAATTTGATCGCAAAATTTGATCGCGAAATTTCATGATTTGGCAGCAAAATCGGCCGAATACCTGGCTCCTTGGCTGCCGATTGTACTCAGCCGCCCATCCACACCGCTACAACCAGCGAGCTTGGTTCACGCGCCACTGTGCCAAAAGCTGCTGCTCTCGTTCCGACGAAAGACCCGCCTTTAAATCCGCTTGGCGCGATCGATCCCAAGACCACAGATCGCGCACCGTGCCCGCCAGGGGGCGACATTTCAGACCAGCGGCCGCCGCCCGGCGAGTATCCATGCTGGTGAAGCCGCGCATGGGAGCTTCCTTGCTGGGGATCCAAAGGGGCAGCTCTGTCCAGGGCGCAACCCCCGCCTCTAGCAAAAAGTCCTCATGCACCCAATCGATCAGCGCATCGCTGCGGGTGACCCGGGCGCATTCATCCAACACTTTGTCTAGGGTGAGGGATTTTTCGGCAGTGCCAACGTTGTAAACCCCCGATCGCTGGGTTTCGCAGGTTTTGATTAGCCAAGCAGCCAAATCACGGGCATCGATCAGTTGTACCCACTGTTCCGGTGGCGATGGGGCTAACACGTCACCCCCTTGGGCCAGGCGACGCACCCAGTAAGTGAAGCGATCGGTGGGATCATAGGGCCCCACGATCAAGCTGGGGCGAGCAATCAACAACTGATCGCCAAAGGTCTCGGCAAACAGTTGCTCGCAACCCGCTTTCAGGGATCCGTAGTCATCGCCGGTTTCGATCGAGGCTTGGTCATCCAAGAGAGGCGATCTCAGGGGATCGTTTTCCGTGATCCCCGGCAACCCAAAATCTTCGTAAACGGAAATGCTGGATAGGTAGACGTAGTGACCCACCGCATTCTGGAGCCGGGCGGCCGTGTAGCGAGCGGCTCGGGGCACGATCGCGCTGGTGTCGATCGCGCTGTCCCAGGTGCGATCGCTCAGGGCGGCCAAGTCATCCGTGAGCCGATCGCCCACCAGCCGCTCCACTGTTGGGAAGGGTTCCGGGTTGCGCCGCCCCCGAGTCAGGATGGTGACCTCATGGCCGCGAGCCACGGCCGCATCTACCAGATGCCGCCCCAGAAAGGTTGTTCCGCCCAAGATCAAAATTCGCATAGCCGTTGATTGTACTAGACCAACGGCCTGCGTCGCCTATGGAGGGTCATCAACAGCTCTCGGGTCGATCGATCCGGTTGCTCCCGGGCGATCGCTGGGCCGTAGCCCTCAACGGTGTTTTAGATCTCAACAGCCTTATTAGGCCGCCATTTCCTGGGGTTCCGGCTCGGCCTGCGGTTCAATGGCTAAGGTTTGGGGGGGCGGGTTGATGCCGTAGCAGTCTTGGCGAATTGTCCCCGTCAGTTGGCGCACATCGTCGCCGTCTTCCCCCAAGGTGAGCAGCAGATGAGAAGTCAGTTCCAAAGCCGCTTCAAACTCCGGTTGCACCACCTCTTTGGCTCCCAAATTGGTCAGCCGCTCAATTTCCGCACCATCGCGGGCCCGGGCGATCGCATCCAAATCCGGGGCAATCTTCAGGGCATGTTGCAACACCAAGCGGGTACTGGCGGGATCGGGTAACGCAATCGCCAGGGCCTTAGCGCGATCGATCCTGGCTTTTTCTAACACCAACTCCGAATCCGCATCCCCAAATAGGTAAGGAATTTTCGCTTCCCGCAGTTTATTAATGACGGCTTCGCTATTGTCAATCACCAAAACTGGATAGCCTTGATCGCGCAAAACTTTAACGATAGTTTGACCAATTCGCCCATAGCCCGCCACCACCACTTGCCCAGCCAGTTCGTCCGGCATGGAGGTTAATTTTGGCTCCCCCAGACCCGAAAAATACTTGTTAACCCAAGACCAACGTCCCGACACTTCCACGATCCAAGGCGCGGTGGCCAAAGACAGCGGAGTGAGCATTAGGGCGATCGCGGTGGTTCCTAGTAGCAGTAAATACAGCTTTTTATCAATTAAGCCCATGGCCAAACCTTGGGCCGCCAAAATGAAGGAAAATTCTCCAATTTGGTTAATGCCAAATCCGGCAAAAACTGCCGTTTTAAAGGAATAGCCAAATCGCAAAACCACTGGAGTGACGATCGCCGCTTTGCCGATCATCACCAGCACCACCAGTCCCAAAATGGGAAAAATTTCTTCGATCAAAAGGTGGGGATCAATTAACATCCCGATCGAGGCAAAAAAGAGGCTGGCGAAAGTATCCCGCAACGGCAAAATTTTCGAGAGCGCCTGATCGGCCTGGTCGAGTTCGGCAATCGTCACACCCGCCACAAAGGCTCCCATCTCGATCGACAGCCCCAGTTCCGCCGTCACGAAAGCCACACCCAAACACCAGGCGATCGTGGTCAGCAAGAAAATTTCATTACTTTCCGTGGCCGCCACTGCGCTCATTAAGCGCGGCACAACCCACTTACCCGCCAGAATGGCCGCCCCCAAAAAAGCCGAGGCCTTCAGCAAGGCGATCGCCAACGCCTGCCCCAAGTCTTCCGGTTGGGTCAAGGCGGGCAGCACCGCCAACATCAATCCCAAAGCGATGTCCTGAGCAATCAGAATCGCCAGCATCACTTGACCATGGGGGGTGTTGGTTTCGCCCCGATCACTCAAGGTTTTCAGCACCACCGCCGTTGATGACAGGGCCAACACCACCCCCAAAAACACCCCCTCGGGCAAATCCTTCGCCCAGCCGGTGAGCGTGGTGGCCGCCGCCACGATCGCGGTGGTTAAGCCCAGTTGCAGCAGGCTGCCCTCGATCGCAATTTTGCGAACGCGCCCCAATTCTGAGAGAGAAAATTCCATCCCCAACGCAAACAGCAGAAACGCCACCCCAATTTCCGCGAGGGCTTCAGTTTGGGCTGCATCGCTGAGTAATTGCAAGCCGAAGGGACCAATAATGAGACCCGTCACCAAATAGCCCAAAATAACCGGCTGTCGGAGCTTATTGGCGATATATCCGCCAATAGCGGAGGTTCCAAGGACGGTTGCAAAGTCAAGAACAATGCCGTGTTCAATAGCCATCCTGAGCGCGATCCCGGGCTGATTGCGTAAGGTACTGCTCTTACATTAACGGAATTTACGGAAAATGTAAGATTCCTTAACGAAACGGTGAAGTGCTTCAGGCATCACCCATTCAGCACAGAGGGCGATCGGGGATCTCCTCCCGATCGCCCTCATTTGGGTCGCCAATTTGGAACGGGTTTGGGGGCAACGGTTAACCAATTAACCAACGTTCACCCGATCGCCCCACGTTTTTGTGGCCGGTACAGCTATAGCCAATAAACCTTCAGGCAATAAACCTTCAGGCAATACACCTTCAGGCAATACACCTTCAGGCAATACAGCTACAGCAAATACAACAGCGCAAACAACACAATCCACACCACATCCACAAAGTGCCAGTAGAGTTCGGCTGCTTCGATCCCAAACTTACTTTGGTTGCTGTAATGACCTTCACGGCGCGATCGCCACAACACCGCCAAAATCAAAAACAGCCCAAAGCAAACGTGCAGTCCATGGAAACCCGTTAGCACATAGAAAGTGCTCGCAAACAGATTGGTGGTCAGGCTAAATTCCAAGTGAAAATATTCATAGAGCTGCCCCACCAAAAAGATGGCCCCCATGGCGGCTGTGATCCCAAACCATAGGCGCATTCCCTTCACATCATTGGTCCGAATGGCATCATCACCCTTGTGGATCACGAAGCTACTGGAAATCAGAATTAGGGTGTTAATGCCTGGCAACAATAGTTCCAGCTTTGGCGTGCCTTCCGGGGGCCAACTGGGCGCAACCGATCGAAAGGTTAAATAGGCCGCAAACAGGCCCAAAAAGATCATCGCCTCCGCCACCAAAAACAGAGCAATGCCAAACAGCCGCAAATCGGGATGATGTTCCTCGCTGCCATGGCTAGTGCTTTCGAGGGCGATCGACTGTTGAGAATCAACTGCGGAACCTTGCATAGAAACCCAAAAGAAAGAAGGACAATGGAACGGCTATCTTGAAATCCAGATGAAAATCCAAATTCCTAGCGTGTTGAGCCACTCAAAATATCAGAAGCCTTCAGTTGCGAAATTGGCTTGCGGCTTTCACCCCGTTTTGTCACCCCGTAATCATAGGGGCCTGTTTTCAGAACCGGCTGACCCACGAAATTGTGCTCCGGCGGCGGCGAAGAAACCGTCCACTCCAATGTCAAAGCATTCCAAGGATTAGCCGAAGCCTTTTCGCCAGCCACCCAGGAATAAACCGCATTCACCAGGAACGGAATGGTAGACACAGCCAAAATATAGGAACCGATGCTGCAAATTGCATTCACCGTTGAAAATTGCGGATCATATTCCGCCACCCGTCGGGGCATTCCCATCAAGCCCAAGTAATGCATGGGCAAAAAGCAAAGATTGAAACCCACCAGGGTCAAAACAAAATGTACTTTTCCCCAGGGTTCGTTTAACATTCGCCCGGTCATTTTGGGGAACCAGTGGTAAAGCGCCGCATAGAGACCAAATACACTGCCGCCAAACAACACGTAGTGCAGGTGGGCAACGATGAAATAGGTGTCGTGAACGTGAATGTCAAAGGGCACGGAGGCAATCATCACACCGCTGAGACCACCCACCACAAACATCGACACAAACCCGATCGCAAACAGCATGGCGGAATTCAGCCGCAATTTGCCACCCCAAATGGTGGCTACCCAACCAAACACTTTGATGCCGGTGGGCACGGCGATGATCATGGTGGCAATCATGAAAAACATCCGCAACCATGCCGGTGTGCCACTGGTGAACATGTGGTGTGCCCAAACAATCAAGCCCAACAAACTGATGGCAATGCTGGAATAGGCGATCGCTTTGTAACCAAAAATCGGTTTGCGAGCATGGACGGGCAAAATTTCGGAAATGGCTCCAAACAGCGGCAGGATCATGATGTAAACCGCTGGGTGGGAATAGAACCAAAACATGTGCTGATAGACGATCGGGTCGCCGCCCCCAGTGGGGTTAAAAAAGGCCGTTCCCGCCATCAAATCAAAGGACAACAGCACCAATGCGCCAGCCAGCACCGGGGTGGACATCAAAATCAAAATGGAAGCGGCCAACATGGCCCAACAAAACAGCGGCATGTCATTTAACGTCATGCCGGGGATGCGCATTTTGAGGATGGTGGCTGCAAAGTTGATTCCGCCCAAAATGGAGGAGGTTCCCAACAGCAAAATGCTGAGGATCCAAATTAGTTCACCCCATTGGCCACTGACCAAGCTGAGGGGAGGATAGGAAGTCCAACCGGCGGCGGCGGCTCCGGTGGGCACAAAAAAGCTGGCAATCAGCAGCAGCCCGGCCGGCGGAATCATCCAGAAGGCGATCGCGTTGAGCCGAGGAAAGGCCATATCCTTGGCCCCAATCATCAGGGGAATGAGATAGTTGCCAAAGCCTGCTCCGGCCGGCACAATCCACAGAAAAATCATCACCGTTGCATGGATGGTGAAGAGTTGGTTGTAGAGTTCGCGGCTCACGAAATCCACTTCCGGAGTAGCCAACTCCACGCGCACAGCGGTGGCCAAGGCTCCACCAATCAGGAAGAAGAAAAAGCTGGTGACAAGGTATTGAATGCCGATGACTTTGTGATCGACGCTGAAGCTAAAAAACCGTTGCCAGGGTTCGGGATCGGGTTCGATCGCGCCGGGCGTTCTGAGTTCTGCTGGAGCCATAGCAACGACAAGAGACAACAAGAAACAACAAAAACCGAAAAGTTGGATGTCAATTCAGCCCAGCCCGGATGCTGAGGCCAAGGGTGACCGCTGGTTACAGCGCAGCGGGGGCCAATTGGGCGATCGAACGGGTCTCGATCCCCAGCCGATCGCTGTAAACCTGTAAATATTCCGAATCCGTCAAATTTTGAGGATTTTGCGCCAGGGTTACCGCTGATCCTTGGCCCGTTTCCGTGGTTTCCGCCTCGGGCATCACGCTCGCCACCCAGGCTTCATACTCTTCTGGCGTTTGCACCAGTACTTCGGTGCGCATTGCCCCATGGAAGGAACCGCAAAGCTCGGCGCAAACGATCGGGTAGCGGCCTGGCTGGGTTGCCCGGAAGCGTAATTGTGTGGGGCGACCGGGGATCGCATCCTGCTTAATCCGAAACTGCGGAATCCAGAAGGCGTGCAACACATCCATGGCGGAAATGTTGAGCTGCACATCCTGACCCACGGGCACATGCAGCTCCCCTGCCATCACGTTCAAGTCAGGGTAGTTAAAAATCCAGGCGTATTGCAGCCCCTGCACATTGACCTGCAAGTCGGGGGCTTGGCCTTGGGAGCCGGGAGCTGCCCCCAGCCCTAGAGCCACTTCCGTACCATTCATGGCCGGGGCCTCATCCAGCGTGGCGGCGATCGCGGTGTGGTGGCCGTGGTGGTGGGCCATGCCCATCCCGGCTCCACTGGCCATCGGATCCAAGCCCCCCATGGAGTTATACACATCAAAGCTAAAGACCGAGATGCCCAAACAGATCACGGCGGGGATCGCGGTCCAAAGGATCTCTAGGGGAATGTTGCCCCGGATGGGCGGGCCGTCGGTGTCATCGCCGGGCTTGCGCCGAAAGCGCAGGATTGCATAAATCAAGCATCCTTGCACCAGCAGAAAAAGGCCCGTGGCAATGGTCAACATGGCCCCAAACAGGCGATCGACCTCGGGCGACACGTCCGTAGCCGACACCGGCAGCAGGAAATGATAGTTTTGCCCAACCCAAAGGCTGATTAGCGTTAAGCCAATGCCCATCAGCAGGGTCAGGATCGTACTAGGAACATTCATGGTGGTGCGTCACGCAAGACTGCAAAGGCAAAGGGCAAAGGGCAACAGGCGATCGGGACAGGTCTGCTCCTCCGTTGGGGGCCAACGGCCAAGCGATGGCGGCGGCCAACGAAGGGGAAAGGAGCGGGGGCAGCGGCCCATTGCGCTTGCCACTGCGTTACTGCCTTCAAAGGTAGACGTTTTTTTCAGGGAGCTGATTTGGTTTGTCAATATTTTTAAATATCTTTAGGATTCTCTTTGCCGTTAACAACCTTTAGGAAATCTTTGGGTTTCCTGGAGTCTGGCGATGATGATTTTCAGCGATTCTGGCCGTGATTTGTCATCAACAATTAACATGCTCTAGATTGTGCGAACTCATCGGTTGCCAAAAATCTTGAAATCTTGGGGCGATCGCCCATTGATACATCAATACCTAGGGATTATTTGAGGATTGGGCTGAAAATTACCCTAGGGGGACGAAGGGTGACAGTCCTGGAAAAGCTGTTATTTACAATATAAACTAAATCAAAAATCGTTTGATATGTAACGCTTTCTTGGGGACAAATTTTGATCAAATGGTCAGTTCTTGATGAGCTTACCGTTAGTTGACGGCGAATTTTAGGTCGAATCGGCTAATTGTTGTACATTGCAACGTGTTGCAATCTTTGACATGACATTTCCGCAATTTTCGGAACTGAGTTATGGTGGCGATGCACCTCATTGCTGCTTTTTAGACTCAAGATTTTCTTAAGAATTCCTATGGCGGAAACCGTGTTTCATCAGGCGGGGCATTCTTCCGAATCGGTGAAGACCTCGATCGCGATCGCCGAGGTCAATTCATCTTTGGGAAGCGATCGAGTGCGGTGGTTGGCTAAGCGGCTGGCGGTGGCGGCCTGGTTGCTGATGGCGATCGGCTCGGCCACCCGCGTGGCTAATGCGGGTCTCGCCTGTCCCGATTGGCCCCTCTGCTATGGCCAGGCGGTTCCCTGGGCCCAAATGAATTGGCAGGTGTTTTTGGAATGGTTCCACCGACTGGATGCAGCAGTGGTGGCCTTTGGGGCCCTGGGCTTGGCGGGCACGGCAGTCCGGTTTCGGCGGGAACTGCCCGGTTGGGTGGTTCCGGCAACGGTGGCGGCCCTGGCCCTGGTGGTGTTGCAAGCGGGGCTGGGGGCCCTGACGGTGACGGAGTTGCTGCGGTTTGACGTGGTGACGGCGCACTTGGGGACGGCCTTGGCATTTTTGGCCCTGTTGGTGGCGATCGCGGCGGGCCTGACTCCCCAACAGGCTTCGGGCACGGCGGCCGGCTTGGCGGGTTGGGCCCTGCTGGCGGCAATCGCGATCGATGTCCAAAGCCTGATCGGTGGCATTGTCGGATCGCGCTGGGCGGTACACCAATGCCTGGAGGGCGATCAGCTCTGCGGCGTTCTCCACACCCACTTTTGGGGCATTGTGCCCGCCGTCTTGACCATTGGCATTTTGCTGATCATGGCTTGGCGCACCCCGGCTTTGAATCCGCGCCTCCGTTCCCTCCGGAGCCTGATCGCCCTGTTGTTGGTGGCGCAATTGGCCATTGGTTACAGCACCTATCACTTTCAATTGCGGGTGGCAGGGCTAACGGTGCTGCATGAGGCGATCGCGGCGGCCCTGTTGGCTTCGCTGGTGGCCTTCACGGTTTGGGCCGGGCGCGATCGGTTGCGGGAGTCGCCCGATGGTCTGACAGCCTAAACAGCTCAGGCCTCGCCCAGAATTCCCCAAGAATTTCCAAGAACTCCCCAAAAACTCCCAAGAACTCGCTGGTTGTTGATGTTGCCGGAATAGCTGCTATGCAAGAAATTGTGCAAAACCTGTCGAACATGACCGAGGAAGCGGCTGCGTCGCCCTGGCAGCGAGCCGGGTCGATCGTTCGGAGCTATATTCAGCTCACCAAGCCCCGGATCATTGTGTTGCTGCTGATTTCCACCGCAGCGGCCATGGCCCTGGCTGGCGGGGGTGATGTGGATCCGGTGCTGTTTTTGGCAACCCTGGCCGGTGGGGCCTTGGCTGCCGGTTCCGCTAATGCGATCAACTGCTTTTACGATCGCGACATTGATTCGATCATGGTGCGCACCCAAAAGCGCCCAATTCCCTCCGGGCAAATTCGCCCCCGCGATGCTCTGATATTCGCGATCGTCCTGGGCGTTGCGTCCTTTGGGCTGCTGACCTGGATGGCCAATCTGCTGGCGGCTCTGTTGGCGATGGCGGGAATTGGCTGCTATGTGGTGGTCTATACCCACTGGCTGAAACGCCACAGTCCCCACAACATCGTGATTGGCGGCGCGGCGGGGGCCATTCCGCCCCTGGTGGGTTGGGCCGCCGTGACGGGCACGCTGGATTGGCCCGCCTGGGCACTGTTTTGGATTATTTTCCTCTGGACTCCGCCGCACTTCTGGGCGCTGGCTTTGATGATTCGGGATGACTACGCCAGCGTAGGTGTGCCCATGCTGCCGGTGGTGAGTGGCGACGAGGCCACGGCTAAGCAAATTCTGGGTTACTCGATCGCCCTGGTTCCTTTGACCTTGGCGCTGGCTTGGCCCTTGGGCGAAACCGGTTGGCTCTACGGAGCGATCGCCCTGATTTTGGGGAGCATTTTGGTGCAAAAGTCCTGGCAACTGCTGGCTCTACCGAGCGATCGCGCCGTCGCACGGGATCTGTTCAAATACTCGATCGGCTACCTGATGCTGCTCTGTGCCGGAGCCGTTTTGGCTGGGTTACCGGTCACCCACAGCCTGCAACTGGCTTTGTTTGACCAAGTGCAATCGCTCTGGCTGGCGATCGCCGCCTAGTGACCCAAGGCCCCAATGGTCTCGCTAGATCTAGCGAGACCCAACGAGGCCTAGAAGTTAGGCCCAGAAGTTAGGCCTAGAAGTCAAAGTAAATAAACGGTACGCCCTCGGGCCCCAAAATCCAGACCAGATAAAGGCAGATGGGGACGAGGGCGATTTTTACCGGCTGTGTGAGCTGCAACCGCAGGCCCCGTTGACCAAACCAAGCCACCACCATCAGCAGCGCGATCGCCCCCAAGGCCGCGCCCAACCGCCAAGGATCCAACCCCAACGCTTCGTCATAAACCTTTTCTAGAAAAGCCCCATCGCTCGATCGGCCCCAAAGGTGTTGAAACACCAAGCTCGACTGGCTCCAGTCCGGCAACCGAATCAGCACCCAGCTCAAAAACACCATCAGTTGCGTCAGACCCCAAGCCAGAGCCACCCCCGCCGGATGGGCCCACAGGGCCGCCAGGGGACTGAAACGGTGGGAAGCCGCATCCACCAACCGATGCACCGCCAAAGCCAGCCCATGGGCCCCACCCCACAGCACATAGCCCCAGTTGTCCCCATGCCACAGGCCACCCAACAACATCACGATCATCAGGTTGATGCAGGTGCGAACCAGGCCTTGGCGGGAACCCCCCAAAGGAATGTAGAGATAATTTCGGAGCCAGTCACCGAGGGTGATGTGCCAGCGTCGCCAAAAGTCCGCAATGCTGGTGCTGAGGTAGGGAAAATCAAAATTTTGGGGCAGTTGAATCCCGAGCAACATCGCACTGCCTCGGGCGATGTCCACATAGCCGCTGAAGTCCAGATAGAGCTGGAAACCATAGGCCCCGATCGCCAACCACAAGTCCCCGCTGCCCGCCCGCTCCAGGGTTCCGGGGCTGAAGATCGTGCGGACCCATAGGCCCAAGGAATCGGCAATCAGTCCCTTTTTGATGGCACCGCAGGCAATCAGCCACAGACCTTCGGTGATTTGTTCAGCCCGGGGATTGCGCGGCTGGTCTAACTCTTCCAGTTGGCTTGCCAAGCCGTGATAGCGGACGATCGGCCCGGAAATGAGCTTTGGGAAAAAGAGCTTATAGGTACAAAATTTCAGCCAATTGTGGGCCGGAGGCGCACCGCGATAGACATCCACAAGATAAGCAATACATTCAAAGCAAAAAAAGCTGATGCCGAGGGGCGCTTCGATTCGATCGACCCAATTAGCCGCATCCAACAGGGGCGGATTCTGGAACGCCCAGCCCAGGGAGTTGAGGGCAAAGGGCACATATTTAAACCCAAACAACAACAGCAAATTGAGGCCAATGCCCACCCATAGCAGGCGTTTTCGCTGTCGCTGTCGGGCTTCCGGGTTGGGCCCGCCCACGTAATGTCGAATCGATCGCCGATCGGTCCGCAACATCCAGCCCAAGCTGTAGTTCAGGGCCGTGCCCACCAACAACAGAGGAACGTAGAGGGGTTGCCGCAGCCCATAAAAAATCAGACTGGCAACCAACAGCAAGCCCCATCGCCCCGATCGCCAGGGCAGCAGCCAAAACAGGCCCACCGTTGAAATCAGCAGCCAACCATAGACTTGCGACAGAAATGTCATGAGATCCCCCCTGTTGCTTCCCCCGAATGATAGGGCTGGCCGTTGCCCAGAAATCCAAATCGACGATGCAGGGACGATCGCCCCTAACGGATGGATTGCACCGTCAGCACTTGGGGCGGTGTGGCATCGGGCGGATAGAGAAAATTCACCTGCACCACCCGCTTGGAACCGGGTCGTAGGTTCAAGGTGGCGAGGGGTTGCCCCTGTTCACCCCGATGTTGCACCACATGGATGAAGCGATCGATCGGATTGCCCAAATCATCTTGGTACTGCAACCGAATGGGCCCCCGGAAAAAGACCCGCTCTTCGGGCGGCTCCAAAAATCGTAGTTGATCGCTCGGCCCGTCTTCCTTCAAAGGAGTTTGAAACAAAATCGCCACCTGTTGCGGGCTGCCGGTGCGATTGGTTAAGGGCAAGGTCAAGCTATATTGCACCCCGTAATTACCGTGGGCCAGATAGGCCGTGTCGGGATAGCGAGCCACCATGGGCGCACTTTGAACCTGGCGCGTGCCCAATGTTCCTCGGGGCAAGGTGGCGATCGGGTAGGAAATGGCCCCGCCATCGGTAGGCACTCGCAACTCATTCACCCCCGGATCCGTGAGGGTGGCCTCCCAGCGCGACCCTTTGGCCACGCCGGCCACTCGGCCATAGAAGAATCGAGCACTGGTTTCCGCCAAGCTCAAGGAGGTGGGAGCCACATCACGCGGGCCCGAAAGACCGCTGCGCACCAGCAGGTATTGCCACTCCCGCAGGCTGGGAATTTGTTCGCGGCCGTCGGGGGTTTTGGGCGAGAACATGGCCAAACTGGCCAGATAGACCGGCCCATTGGACTCGGCCCGAATCAGGGTCGATCGAGTATTGGAGGAGGGGGTGATTTTGCCCACTGGAATCGGGGAATTCACCACCATTTCTGCTTCCCGAGGCCCTAACCGCAGATTCGATCGCAGCAGGCCCCGCCGCCGACCGCGCAACACATCCCCCACCACGCGGCTGCCAGAGCCAGAATAGATTGCCCCGATCGGGTCTTCCAGATAGGCCGGCAAGGGTTTAAAGGGCGCTTCAAACCGGCTGATATAGCTCGCGGATTCGCGAATGTTCACCTCAACGGTGCGCGGCCCCGGGTTATAGACCATCACGCCCTGAAACAGCGTGCGCCCTTCCTGATAGGCCGCCGCCCGGGAAATGTGATGCGAAAAAATATCAAACCGCCCCTGAAAGGCATAGTTTAGGTGCGCAGAAGGCACGGCCATGCCGTTGGCCGGAAAAGTGGACAGCAAAATCCCTTCCGTCAGCACCACTTCGGGGCTGTTGCTGTTAAAAACCGGCACGTTGTCCAGCCGCCCGGGGAGCGATCGCACCTGATGGCGCTGGGTAATCTCTCGCCGCCGCACGGGCTGCGGAGCCAAAATTTCATCTTCTGCGGCCTCCCGGTTCCCTGGGGAATCGGGTTCGGCCTGTTCGATCGGGGGCAGTTGAGCGACGGGCCCCACCTGGAGCGGAAACAAGCCAAGGAGCAGAGAGAGCATGGACTCGAAGGCAAATACTAGGAATGGAGTGGTGCGGGCATGACCTGAGGCACAGACGGCCATTAGCCGCTGTTTCGGCCCAGAAAAACAGAGCAAAACGCTGATGGATCCAATTCCATGCACCGGCCGGCCGACGGAGGATTAACTGGCAAAGGGCGATTTTTAAGCCGTTGACCAGTATGCCTGGATCGGGGTTGCTTGAGGGGGTCAGCGATCGAGAAACCCGGGGTGAAAGGGGCTGAAACCTCAGTGAACCACAGAAGACGGCGGAGACCGTTGGAGAATTGTGGACTGCCGGCGTTTTCTGTTGATCGAAATCCTGAGAGAAACGCCCCAAACTTTAACATTTTCTATTGGGGGGTGAATGCCCCCGGACGGATCTCCAGAAACCTGATCCCGCGCCCAGGATGCCAACAACCGCCTGTTTGCAAGTTTTGAGCCTGTTGGCCACCGCCAGCCAACGGCGCGATCGGGCCCCTTGAACCGCTGGCTCCCCAGAGACCTTCCGTAATCCATCTGTTAGCCTTACGGTATCGCAACGGCCAAGGCGGCTCAACCCGTTACTAGCTGTGCTTTGAAGCCTGATGGAATGGTGCTGGTGGCCCCAATTGGCCCCCAGTGGGTTTCGCCCATGGGGGCCCAGCGATCGCCGCGATCGGCCAACCGTCCCCCAATCCCCAAACTTGGGGCGGGGCCAAGGGTAACAGCCCGATCGTGGTGGCCCTTCCATCCCTTCAGGTGCATTCCACTGGAGCATCACAATCCATGACAATCGCAATTTGGCAAATCGTTTCTATGCCCCCAGCCCTTGCTTTGCCCGGGGCTGCGGCCCTTTATTCGGCCCAAGTGCCCCCAATTCCGGGCACGAGTCCGGATGTGGCCCCCTTCTTGAATGGCCTGGTGCGGGGGCTGGTGGCCCTGTTGGTGGGCTGGCTGTTGGCTATTTTGGTGGCCAGTGTGGTGCGCCACCTCCTCAGCCGATTGGATGTGGGGCGGCGGCTGTCGGGTTGGCTGTCGGGTCAGTCGGCTAACGATGCCACCCTTGTCCCGATCGAAAACTGGGCCGGGGCGATCGCCTTTTGGACGATCATGCTCTTTGCCATTTTGGTTTTCCTGGATGCGGTCGGTCTGCAGGCGGCTTCAACTCCCCTTCAGCGCTTTTTAGGGGAAATTCTGGGCTATGCCCCGCGTATCTTTAGCGCCCTAATTCTCACGGCGCTGGCTTGGCTTGTGGCCACGGTAGTGAAACTGCTGCTCACCCGAGGGCTACAGCGCTTTTCCCTAGACGATCGCTTGGCGAGTCAAATGGGCGGCAGCAGTCCGATTCTGCTGAACGAAACCCTCGGCAATATCCTCTACTGGCTGATTCTGCTGCTGTTCCTGCCTTTTGTGCTGGATGCCTTGGCCTTGCAAGGGCCGCTGGAGCCAATTCAAGGGGCCGTGGCTCAGGTGCTAGAAGCGCTGCCACGAATCTTTAAGGCGGTGCTGGTGGGGGCGATCGGTTGGTTCATTGCTCGACTGGTGCGGGTGGTGTTGACCAACTTCCTGGGATCGGCAGGGGTCGATCGCCTCGGTTACCGCATTGGCCTCAGCGGATTGGCAGGAACCCAAAGTCTGTCTTGGATTGCGGGAACCATTGCCTACACGGTGATTTTGATCGTCACGGCCATTTCGGTTTTGCAAGAGCTGCAAATCCAGGCCATTTCGGAACCCGCCGTGGCCATGCTGAATGAAATTCTGCTGGCAATTCCGTACATTCTGCGGGCCGTGATCATTCTGGCGATCGCCTATGCGATCGGGCGGTTTGTGGCCAGTTTGGTCAGCAATTTCCTGAGTGGTGTGGGCTTCAACAACATGCCCCTCGCCTTAGGGCTGCCCATGACCGTGGGGGCCAAGTCTCCTTCGGATATTGCCGGGATCATCACCCTGGTGGGCATCATGCTGTTTGCCGCGATCGCCGCGATCGACAGCCTGAAAGTGCCGGAACTGACAGCCCTTGTTGCGGGGCTAACCACCATCCTCGGTCAAGTGCTCGTCGGAGCCTTGATTTTTGCCGTGGGCCTGTATCTGGCTAACTTGGCTTACCGAGTGATTGCCATGCCCGGCTCTCGCCAAGCCACCCTGCTGGCTCAAGTGGCCCGGTTGGCGATCATTGTGTTGGTGGGGGCCATGGCGCTGCAACAGATGGGAATTGCCCCGGATATTGTGAACCTGGCCTTTGGTTTGATCTTGGGCGCAGTGGCCGTGGCCAGCGCGATCGCCTTCGGTTTGGGCGGCCGTGATGTGGCCAGCGAGCAACTCCGCGAATGGATCAATAACCTCAAGCGCTAACCTCAAGCGCTAACCTTTGGTGTGATTAGTGCGATTTCCAGCGCGATCGTCAGCGCCAAAGGTTGTTAGCCAATTCCCAATGTGCTGATCCTGGCGTTGGGAAATGACCAAAAACAAAGACAAGGGGTTTAAACCCCTTGTCCCACCCGGCAAAACTAGGACAGAAATGCTTGGTGCATTCTTGCGGTTAGTCTTCAGAAACCCGAAACCCTAGCCTAAAAACCTAAAGATAAAAACCCTAAAGATAAAAGTCAGGCTTCGGTAAGCGCTCATTCAAAACCCAATCGCCAAGGGCTTTGATCTTGTAATCAATCGGATCATGAAGCGTGAAGGTTCGGAGGTTACGCCAGAACTGATCAAACCCGTAGCATCGACTGCTCGATCGCGCACCCATCGCCTCAAAAATTCCACTCGTCACATCCAATCCAACCTGGTGGGTAACCACCTTAGCCGAGGCAATTGCCAGGGCGCACTCAGCTCGCTCCTCCGATGACAGGGCCCAACTGCGATCCCAAGCGTTTTGCAAGCGCTCAGCCGCCCGGTCACAAAGCGCCGTAGCCGCCTCCAACCCAGCCCACCATTGACCATATCGTTGAAGGATATAGGGATCGTCGCCAGCGGTGGGCACTCCGGCAGTGGGCCAAGGACGAGTGCAATGGCGAGTGTAAAGCTTGGCGCTATCTAACGCCCCCAGTGCAATTCCTAAGTAAATATTGGCTAAGTTGAGTTGTGTCAAACAGGCCCGAATGGTTCGGAATGGCTGATTGACTTGAGTTTGGTCTTCCAAAATTTCTTCCGGCTTCACCAAAACATTGTTAAAAACAACGCTGCCGCTATCGGTCTGACGTTGCCCAATATTGTCCCAATTATTTTGCAGCTCAATTCCAGCACGTCTCGTAGGCAAAATGGCAATGACCTGCTTGCCGGATGCTTCTTCAGTGGCCATGGTCGGCAAAATATCCGAGTCTTTGGCTCCTGAACAAAATGTTTTAAATCCATTCAGGCGATAGATCCCACCCTCTCGACTTAACTTGAGATTGTGGTCTAGGGGATTGAGCGCATTACACCAAAACCAATTCTGTTGAATAGTTTCTTGATAGTAATAATCTCGCTGCTGAACAGTTCCAAATAGGTAAGGAATGATCACTCCCAAGTTGTGGTAGGAGTAAATATGGGCGATCGAGCTATCTACCTTGGCAAATTCGCGACTAATTCGCATTGCCAGAATCCAACTTTCTCCCCAGCCACCGGCAGAGCTGGGAATGATTAGCTTCAAGAGTCCGCTGTGACGTAGGCAATTGCGCTCAAGCAGGGGAGTCACGCCGGCTGCGTCTCGCTCAATTACCGTTGTCGAAAAATCTTCTGCTAAAGATCGAGCAACTGCCAACGGGTCAAGCCGGTTTTGCTCAGTCCAATCGCTAACCAAAACACTAGATCTTTCAGGTCTTAAGTTCGTCATAATGTCCTTGGCGATCGGGAAATCGGTCATCAACTGCAATTTATTCAGCAAGCCAACTCAAGTAGCTCTGAGATTTGGGTTTAACGATTTGCCAACTGTAGCTCCCTAGAAAAGTTGAGTGCATCTAGAATTTCGATCTTCCAACGCTGAAATTCTAGGCTCGTGCGCGATCGAGGACGTGGTAAATCGATGGTGAACTCTCGATAAACCCGTCCAGGACATTGCAAAACAATCACTCGATCGCTGAGTAGCACCGCCTCTTCAACATCGTGGGTTACGAGTAACAAAGTTGGGCGATTCTCTTGCCACAGATCCAGCAAATGATCTTGTTGCTTGAGGCGAGTAAACGCATCCAAGGCGCTAAATGGTTCATCCAGCAAAAGAATCGATGGACGAGTCACTAAAGCACGGGCGATCGCCACACGCTGCGCCATCCCACCTGATAACTGTCGAGGAAGTGCATCCGCAAACTGGCATAAACCAACCCGTGCAATGGCATCAGTGGTCAGCTCATCACGAACTGGGGGCGGTAATTTTGACAAGCCAAAGGCAATATTTTGACGAACTGTCAACCAAGGCATTAAGCGCGGTTCCTGAAAGATCGTGCTCACCTTGGGATGTGGTTTTCGGATCACTTCATCATCAATCAGAACTTGCCCCAGACTCGGATGCTCTAGACCGGCAATAATTCGCAGCAGAGTACTTTTGCCACAGCCGCTAGCACCGACTAATCCAACAATTTCACCCGGTTCTAGCGTCAAGTCAATTCTGTCAATGGCAATGTAACCATTTCTGAACTGTTTTCCAACTCCATCAATTTTTAGCATGTTCAATAGCCCTCACTCACGGCGAGTCATATTCAGGTTCATCAATCCAACTGAGGCTCAAATTCATTCAAATTCTGGGAATCCCAAATTTCAAAAATTCCGCATCATAGTTTGACAATGCTTCATGCTTTCGTTCTTGGACAATGCTCTAAACAGATTGCTCACTCGATCCATAAACATCCTGCCAATACAAGAGACGCTTACCAAAAATCAGAAGAATCAAATCCGTGGTCTTCCCAATGATTGCGAATAGCAAAATGCTGCCCAAAATAATTGAAGGTCTCCCGGTGGCCTGTCCATCAACCAACAAAAACCCTAAACCTTGGCTGGCACCCATAATTTCAGCAGCAACCACAAACATCCATCCCAATCCCAGTCCACTTCGTAACCCAACTAAATAAGCTGGTAGCGTGGCTGGGATAAAAACTCGCACAATAGATTCCCAATCGCTTAATCGATATACCTTGCCAACCTCAACCAGCTTGCGATCGACCTCTCGAACTCCCGTCATCAGATTTAGATAAACTGGAAAAAAAACTCCCACTGCAATCAGGGCTATTTTTGAAGGCTCCTGAATACCTAGCCAAAGAATAAATAAAGGAACCCAAGCCAGGGATGGAATACTCCGCAGTGCCTGCAACAGGGGATCGCACAATTGATGAAAAACTCGAAAGTACCCTGTCAGAGCACCAATAATGGTTGCGAGACCACCACCAATCAAAAACCCCAAAAGCACCCTGTAAAGCGTGATGCCAATATGCCCAAAAAGTTGACCATCAACTGTCAGTTGCCAAAGTGTTAGCAAAACAACTGATGGCGCAGGCATCAAGTTTTCTGGAAAGATGCTGAGTCGCGAAAGAACTTCCCAAGTCAGCAGTAGAGCTACTGGCAAAATTCCTCCTTGGAAGATGGATGAATCCCGCCAGCGAATTTTCTGATTGGGCCGCAGTCGTCTAATCTCAGATTGCCTTTTGATGGTGGTGGTCACTGTTCTGACAAGCCTCAACTAGGTTCATATTTCCGGATTTGCCTGACCAGTCTGATTCTAGAGTTGACTTGCTTTCAGCCGTCAATTGACTACTCATGACTACTCATGATTACTCAATAGCTTAGTCAAGCCAACTCTCGGAATCAGTCAATTATTTTTTGACAATCTGATCAATGTACTGGGGATCGATGAGACTATCTACAACCTGATTGACGTTGATCGACTCTGAAATAATGCCACTTTTCTTGAGGACGCTCCCCGCTGCCACAATGGCATTCTTCTGTTGCCCGCCAATGGCTGAATTTGAAAGATCAGTTCGCTCCAGTTGCTTGGCCGCCACGGCAGGACTCAGCTTGGATTCCTTGACAAGAACTGCTTTTAATTCTTCCGGATTTTCCTGTGCCCATTGCCGTCCTTGTTCGTAGATTCGAAGCACACGTTCAACTAATTGTGGATAACGTTGTGCAAATTCCTCCCGAACATTCAGTACGCCATAGCTATTGAATTCAGGATTGCGGGAAAACAAACGAGCGCCACTTTCCAATTCAGCTTTTGCCATATGCGGGTCTAGGCCGGCCCAAGCATCAACGTCACCCTTTTCAAGGGCAGCACGACCATCTGCGTGTTGCAGCGGGATAATTGTCACGTCTTTATCACTCAGTCCCACTTGATCCAGGGAGCGCAGCAGGAAAATGAAGGCATCAGTGCCCCGGGTTGCAGCAACTTTCTTGCCTTTGAGATCCGAAACACTTTTAATTGATGACTCGCCCTTGGTGACCAAGGCCACCCATTCGGGTTTGGAATAGGTATAGATTGACTTGATGGGATTACCATTCGCTTTCCCAATCAGGGCGGAAGCTCCAGCCGTTGAGCCAAAGTCTAAGCTACGAGCATTCAAGAACTCCAAGGCTTTGTTACTACCCTGACTTAAAACCCATTCAACTTGGATTTTATCTTTTGCAAATTCCGACTCAACCCAGCCCTTTTCTTTCAGAACAAGGCTCACAGGATTGTAATAGGCGTAATCTAATCGAATGGATTTGGGCAAGTCTGCTTTGGTTGCATTGCTGCATCCCACGGAAACGATGAAAACCAGGGCAAGACTTAGCAACCATTTAGGAAGCTTGAAGGTTTTGGCAATGAAACGAACAACTGTACTTTGACTGCTCATGCTTAGCTCCTGGTCAGATGGAGGACTTGACGGATTGACAGTGTTGGTTAAACGGCGATGACGATTTCTTGCTGGAATTCCTAGCGCTTGCCAGCGGATGAACTAAACCGGTACTGATTGGGGAGAGGGCAAACGATCGCGCAAGCTCTGGGCTGAGGCATCGCCAAAGGGGCCAAACATCAGGGGATTGACTAGATGTTGGGTGGATTGTTGTTCAACGGGAGCCAGGGGGAGTCGAGGCAGTAACAACTCCGCTGTGCGATAGGCTTCTTCCAAGTGGGGGTAGCCCGAGAGAATGAAGGAATCAATGCCCAAGTCCGCGTATTCCCGTAGGCGTTCGGCAACTGTTTCGGGATCGCCAACCAACGCTGTTCCGGCTCCTCCGCGCACCAGGCCAACACCCGCCCAAAGGTTGGGAGAGATTTCCAGGGACTCTCGACTGCCGCGATTGAAATGGGTCATGCGACGCTGGCCTTCAGAATCCATGCGAGCAAAATCCGCCTGTGCGCGAGCCACTGCTGACTCGTCCACGTAACGCAGTAGGTCTTCTGCGGCTGCCCAGGCTTCGGATGTTGTTTCTCGCACCACCACATGCAGCCGAATTCCAAATCGTACCGATCGCCCTTGGGATTCGGCCTGTTGTCGAACATCAGCAATTTTTTGAGCGACGGCGGCTGGCGGTTCGCCCCAAGTCAGATAGGTATCGGCGTGTTTGGCTGCGACCCGGTGCGCGGCAGTTGATGAGCCGCCAAACCATAGGGGCGGATAAGGTTTTTGCAGTGGTGGGAAAACTTGCTGTCCACCGCGCACATCAATGTGGTTACCGGTAAAGTTCACGGTTTCCTGAAGCAGCAGCTTGCGCCAAACTGTCAAAAACTCGTCAGTGAGGGCGTAGCGATCGTCGTGGGCTAAGTGCAGGCCATCGCCTGCTAATTCCACAGGGTCGCCACCGGTAACAACATTGATCAGCAGTCGGCCCCCAGAGAGGCGATCGAACGTGGCGGCCATGCGTGCTGCCACACCCGGCAGCGTGAGTCCGGGTCGCACGGCTACCAAAAATTTCATCCTCTGCGTTACGGCAATGAGTGCCGAGGCAACAACCCATGCGTCTTCGCAGGCCCGCCCTGTGGGCAATAGTGCTCCCGAAAACGGTAGGGCATCGATCGCCTGAGCAAGCTGTTTGAGATAGGCGAAATCTGAAGGACGACCGCCAATATTCGTCCCCAAGTAGCGTCCATCACCATAGGTTGGAATAAACCAAAGGACATTCACAGTTGGCTACTCACGTTCAATCAAAAGGTGGGGATGAGGCCGGAGCGCAAACGCTTTTGAAGTTCAAAAGCGTGCATCTCGTGGCTGGTTTAATTGGCGGCTCCAGGTGAATGGGGCTGACCGATATGGCTGGCTCATATGCTTGGTCTATGCCTATGAATTGAAGCCATGTTTTATAAAATACGATATTCAGATCGGAATACCGTATTTTTCTCGAAAGAATATTACACAGATCTCAAGAATTATGCAAGTTCAGTTTTGAATATTTCCTTCAGTCGATCGAACAAGCGTCGAGTGAAGGCCTGAAAAATCAGAACTTTATTCTCGATGTCAAATTGCTGTGTGTCTTGCTCCGTAAGGCTTTTGCGAATGTATTTAAACTAAAAATCTCTCGTGCTTTGTATTTTTCTGAAGTGGGCTAGGTGCTTTCACGTTTCGATCGGCACAGTAGCTAATGCATCACTCGCTTTAGATTAATTGCCTGTTTTTGTCTAGTATTTCAAGCTACAAAAATAATCTTTCTGCCGATACAGCCTTGATCTAAAATAATTGGCACGCCATATGGCAGATGCCATGAAGCAACGATTCGGTGGGCATTGCTCACCCACGGGCTAACCCGCTAACCTTTAGTGCGATTAGTGTGATTTCCAGCGCGATCGCCAACGCCAAAGGTTGTTAGCCAATTCCTAATGTGCTGATCCTGGCGTTGGGAAACGATCAAAAACAAAGACAAGGGGTTTAAACCCCTTGTCTGGATCCCTGAACTAAGCCTCTGGTCTGCTGCCTGGGTCTCTTCTCAATGCTTGAGAAAATCAGTGCTTGAGAAAACCCTTGAAGAAGACCTGTTAGAAAAGCTGCTAAAAAAAGTTGCTAAAAGAAGCTGCGGTTGCGTTGCAATTGCTGGGGAAACGGCAAATTTTGGGACTCATGAAAATCCGTTTGTACCTTAGCCGTTAACCGGCGAGACACCTGGCGGACAATTTGCCCCAGCAGTCGATCGCCCGTTCTTTGAATCAATCCTTGGGGCAAAACCCGAATAAAGCGCGGAAACCACACATCCACATTCAAATCCAGCGTCCAAGTGACGTGGGTACTCACGGGTTGCTCGGCCGCTTCGTCGGGATTGTCCACCGCCACCAGTTTCATGGCGGCCTGGAAGTCTACGGCGTAGCCCGGTGGGTCATAGTCGGGCACGGGTACGGTGCGGATGCCATAAACGCCCTGTTCCGGCGGCAGGAGTTCGAGGCCCACTTTCGGTTCCACGTAATAGTCAAATGCGCCAAAGTGTCCGATCGTGATGGCATAGCTGTTTTGGTCGATCGGGTTGACCTGCATTGGATGAGCACAGCGGTGAAACCACTCCTGATGTCCATCGAGGTAGTTGGCAAAGGTTTCCGGGGCGGCGGCGATTTCCATGTAGTCCTCAAAGCGGTTATAGAACCGCATGGGCCCATCGCTGTCATCCTCGGCATCGGAGTCCGGTTGGGCGTTTTGAGCACCCTTCTGCGCGTCATTCTGGAAACCGTCCCGATCGCTACTTTGAACGGTCTGCTGTGGGTTGTGAATATTGATTGACGGGTCTTGCGCCTTAAGGGCCGCATCGTCCGATCGCCCCTCGTTGGGATCGGATTCCGGTGACCAGTCAGGGGTAGAACGCATAGCCATGCAACATCAACACCTTGGAGACTATAGCCTGCTCGATCGCCCAACGTCCTGGCCTAGGGAACCAATTTGCCCCAGGTGGCTGGGCCCACCACCCCATCGGCTGTCAACCCTTGGGCTTTTTGATAGGCCAGCACTGCGCTAACCGTTGCGTCGCTGTATAACCCCGTGGGCGGAATATTCAATCGGAATTGTAAATAGCGCACCGCCGGGCCATAGCCGTGATTGGGTCGCAACACAACGCGATCGACCGTGATCGACGTGATCGCTTCCCACATGGCGCGATTGCTGGCTTCCGTTTCCGCAGGCGAAATGGCAAAGATGGTTTTGAGGCGTTGTTTCGCCTGGTTGGTTTGGGGCCCTAGCTTGCCGTCGGCGGCCAAGGGCTGGCCCGTGGGTGTGGCGTAAACCTGCAACCGGTTAAGGGCCTGCTGCAATTTCACAATTTCTGGGTCGCTGGCGGTCGGGGGCGGCGTGGTGGCCGTTTGGCCGCCGGTCACGCCCGCCACGATCGCCCGCGCCATTTGGTCTGGGTCAAACCGCTTCATATCATCGGCGGAATCCACAAAGCAGCATTCCACCAAAATGCTGGGCATATCCGTATGGGCTAGCACGTAGAAGTTGCCCTCTTTGATGCCACGGTTGACATAGCCCAGTTTCAGAATTTCCGTGAGCACGGGTTGGGCAAATTTCTTCCCAGAATTGCTGGCATACCAAACTTCAGAACCGCTGGTGCGGCCGTTGTAGCTGTTGAAGTGGATGGAGACAAATAAATCCACATTGTTGGCATTGGCGGTGGAACAACGCTTGGAAAGCGAGTCCATGACGCTGGAGGCGCTTTTGGGGGTGCAGTTCACCACCTGATGACCCAAGGCTTGCAGTTGACTGATCACCCTTGTGCCGACGGCGATCGTGAGGTCATCTTCTTTTTTGATGCCCACTGCGCCAGTGTCGGGGGCCGCGTTGTGGCCCATGTCAATCCCATATTTCATTGAATCCAGTCTCCTCGGGTCTCTCAGGCTGCTAATCAGTCTAGCCGTTGCATTGAGGGAGCGGCGACTGGGCGATCGCCCCTAGGCAGTTGTCTGGCGGGGGGCGATCGCCACCCAATTTGAACATCATTCGCCGCTGGGAGGGTGCTGCTCCAGGGCGAGCTTGAGATAGCGTCCCGTGTGGGAAACCGGATTCACCGCCACCTGTTCCGGTGTGCCGGTGGCGATGATTTGCCCACCCCGATCGCCCCCTTCGGGCCCCAGATCAATCACCCAATCGGCGCACCGGATGAAGTCCAAGTTGTGCTCGATCGCCAGCACCGTGTTGCCCTTATCCACTAGCCGTTGCACCACGTCCAGTAGCTTATGCACGTCATAGAACGAAAGGCCCGTGGTCGGTTCGTCGATCAGATACAGGGTTTTGCCCGTGGCTCGGCGGGATAGTTCCGTGGCCAGCTTCACCCGCTGGGCCTCGCCACCGGAGAGGGTGGGGGCCGGTTGACCGAGCTTGATGTAACCCAGACCCACATCGGAGAGGGTTTGCAGGCGACTGACGGCTTTCGGCACGTTTTGGAACACCTCCAGCGCCTCATCGATCGTCATTTCCAGCACGTCAGCGATCGAGTAGCCCTTGTATTTCACCTGGAGCGTTTCTCGGTTGTAGCGCTTGCCTTTGCAGACTTCGCACTGCACATAGACATCGGGCAAGAAATTCATTTCGATCGTGTTCACGCCCTGGCCGCCACAGGCCTCGCAGCGGCCGCCCTTGACGTTAAAGGAAAACTGACCGGCTTTGTAGCCCCGCGCTTTGGCCTCGATCGTCTGGGTGAACACGTCGCGGATGATGTCAAACGCGCCCGTATAGGTGGCGGGGTTGGAGCGGGGCGTGCGCCCGATCGGGGATTGGTCGATCGCGATCGCCTTGTCGATATGTTGCAGGCCGCGAATATCGCCCAAATCCGCCGGAAACGGAATCTTGTGACCCAGGTGGTGATAGAGCGCAGGCAATAGCAGCTCATTCACCAAGGTGGACTTGCCGGAACCAGACACCCCCGTCACGCAAACAAATTTGCCCAAGGGCACTTCCACGCTCACGTGCTGCAAATTATTGCGGTAGGCATCCAAAATTTTCAGGCTCAGGCCATTGCCCGATCGACGCTCGGCCGGGGTGCAAATTTGCCGCCGCCCGGACAGATAGGCCCCCGTTAAGGAGGTTTCCGCCTTCAGCAAATCCGCCAGGGAACCTTGGGCCACAATTTCGCCCCCATGGATGCCCGCGCCGGGGCCAATGTCCACCAAGTGATCCGCCGCCCGAATCGTGTCTTCATCGTGCTCCACCACAATCAGCGTGTTGCCCAAGTCCCGCAACCGGGTGAGGGTGGCCAACAGCCGATCGTTATCCCGCTGGTGCAGACCAATGCTCGGTTCATCCAACACATAGAGCACCCCCGTCAAGCCTGCACCGATTTGGGTGGCTAGGCGGATCCGCTGGGCCTCGCCGCCGGAAAGGGTCGCCGCCGATCGATCCAAGGTCAAATAATCCAACCCCACATCGATCAAAAACTTCAACCGCGATTCCACCTCCTTCAGCGCCAAGGCCCCGATCGCCTGTTGCCGTTCTGACAGGAGCGATCGTCCATCAATGCTGCCCGTGAGTTGTTGCACCCGCGCCAAGGCTTCCCGTACCGACACATTGGTTAAATCAATAATTCGGTAGGGCCCCAAGCGCACGGCCAGTGCCTCCGGTTTCAACCGTTGACCCTGGCAAACCTCGCAAGCTTGATCGACTAAATATTGCTCTAGCTTTTGTTTGTATTGATCAGAGGTGGATTCGCGATATTGTCGATCCAAAATCGGCAAGATCCCTTCATACTTTCGGTGATAGCCCTGGCGTTCTCGGAATCGGGAATCCGTTTCAATCCAAATCGGTTTATCCGTGCCGTACAACAAGATCTGTTGCTGTTCTTCGCTGAGTTGGTTCCAAGGCGTTTGAATTTCAAACCCAAAGGCCTGCCCCACACTGTGCAGCAAAGATAGGTAATAGGTACTGTCCTTATCTGACCAAGGGGCCACCGCTGCATAGACCGGCAACTTGGGATCAGGAATCACCAATTCTGGGGAAAAGGTGCGTAAGAATCCCAATCCATGACAAGCGGGACAAGCCCCATAGGGCGAATTAAACGAAAAGAGTCGCGGCGACAATTCCTCCATCACTGCGCCGTGTTCAGGGCAAGCAAAATTCTCAGAAAAAACCAAAGATTGGGGCAATTCTGTTGCCGTTTCGGAATTAGCCGCCCCATTGGTCGAATCCGCAGCGGTTGTGCCATTGGCTCCGGAATCCGGCGCATGGGCAGCGGGCAAAATATCCACCACAGCCACCCCGCCCGCATGTTTGAGGCAAGTTTGCAAGGAGTCAACGAGCCGCTCTTGGATGCCTTCTTTTTTAATTAGGCGATCGACCACAATTTCAATGTCGTGAAATTTGTTTTTGTCCAGTTCGATCGCATCACTCAGTTCGCGTACTTCCCCATCAATTCGCACCCGTGCAAAGCCTTCGGATACCAAACTCGATAGCAGTTTTTTGTGGGTTCCTTTTTTGCCGCGCACCACCGGGGCCAGAATTTGGAACCGAGTCCGATCGGGCAGTTCCATCACCCGATCGCACATTTGATCGATCGCTTGGGGCGCAATTCCCCGATCGCAAACGGGACAATGGGGTTCACCGGCCCGCCCATAGAGCAACCGCAAATAGTCATAGATTTCCGTCACCGTGCCCACGGTCGATCGGGGGTTGTGGCTGGTGGATTTTTGGTCGATCGAAATGGCCGGACTCAGCCCCTCGATCGCGTCCACATCGGGCTTATCCACCTGTCCCAAAAACTGCCTTGCATAGGCGCTCAGGGACTCCACATAGCGCCGCTGACCCTCTGCAAAGATCGTGTCAAACGCCAACGAAGATTTTCCCGATCCCGACACCCCCGTAAACACAATTAATTGGTTGCGCGGCAGCTCCAAATCAAGATTTTTCAGGTTGTGTTGCCTTGCGCCGCGCACATGGATCCGCTCGCGGACTTCGGGAGACTGCGGCTGGCGATCAGGATGGGGACGGGAATTAGCAGAACTAGCCATGGGGGCAACCACCGCAACAAACGCCAGCAAATCGAAAATAGCGCTCTTTATCCTAGCGTTCGATCGGGGTGGGCGGCGGCGCAACGGTCAAGGGTCGCGTGCAAAATTGAACGATGGGAAGCGGGATTCGTTGGCGCTGTCGCCGAAGCGGCTCAAGATTTTGGCTATTTTCCGAGCGATCGCCCTGGGGTGTGGGTGGAGTGTGAGCCGGACGGTCAGTTACGGGATCCGGAATCAATCCCGTTGGCAGATCCAATTCGCGGCTATGTTTTGCGGGAGGTGAAACCGCATGTGGAGGATACGTCGATCAATTTGAGCAAGACTACAATTGGCTATGGGATTAGCTTTAACAAGTATTTTTACAAGCGCCAGTCGTTGTGATCGTTGGTGGAGGCAATGGCGGAGATTCTCCAACTTGAGGCAGAAACGGAGGGCTTACTCAAAAATCTGGTGAATTTTGCGGGGTTATGAGGAATGGCTAGAGATATGTTTCATGATCTGGTCAAGGCTGGATTGGAGGCAGAGGGATGGGTGATTACGGCCGATCCGTTATATCTATCGTTTGGTCGCGTTAATTTTGAGGTGGATTTAGCGGCGGAGCGGGTTATCGCAGCGGAACGGGAAAATCGGAAAATTGCAGTCGAAATCAAAAGCTTTGTGAAGTCGTCATTCATAACCGATTTTTATGGTGCGTTGGGTCAATTTCTAAGTTATCGGTTGGTGCTTCAGAGAGTCCAGCCAGATCGAGAGTTATTCTTGGCAGTGCCGCTGGAAACTTATGAACGCTTTTTTTCACTGGAATTTACGCAATCAGCAATTCAAGAATATTCACTACAACTAATTATTTACGATTCTGAGCAGGGAGGTTTAGTGCGATGGATCGATTAATCATGTATCGCAATGCAATTAAACAATTATTGTCTGAGTACCACTCTGGGGAGCGTGTGGGAAATGCATACGAGTCTCAGTTGATTTTGGATGAGGTTCGCGATCACTATCTTTGGTTAGATTTAGGTTGGGAGGGGTCGAAGCGTATTTACCATCCGATTATGCATTTCGATATCAAGGATGGGCGAGTCTGGATTCAGGAAAATATGACGGATCAAGATCCGGCGGAAGATTTGATCGAGTTGGGGGTTGAGCGATCGGATATTGTCCTGGGGCTACAGCCACCGTTCAAGCGTCCATTTACTAATTATGGAGTGGCATAGTGATGAATTTTCTGAAACATAAGCGATCAGAAGAGCTGAATGAACTAAATTAAGTTTTGATTGTTGAAGCTGTAACCGGAAAAACCAAGGTCTAAAACCATGTCAAAATCAAGAAAATACCAATGGGTTTATTCTCCCTCGAAGCAAAACAAACCCAAAGTCCCCGAAGCCGAAAAACAAGCCATTACCCAACAGGTGCAAGCGCTAATCGACACTGACCTAGCCCCACGCTATCTCCACCAAGACCAACACGCCTACTTCCAAATCGAAAGCCTATTCATCAAATGGCATCGCAGCTTTATTTATCTCTGCTATACCTGCCGCCTCAAGAACTCGGAAGCCGTTGAAGCCGCGATCGCAGAATTCAAAGACAGCGTGATTAGAGAGGCGATCGAAGAGCGATTCACCCGCCTCGAATACGTCGCCCCCGATCAATTTAATCTCGCCTACTTCCGCCACACTGGTAAATGGTGGACAACCCACGAAAACATCACCCTTGATGCCGCCCTCACCACCATTCGCGAATACGAAATCTATCACCCCTAATCCACGCCACCCAGGGCGATCGGCCCATGACCCCAGACACCCAAGCCCAACCCCTCACCGCCGAAACCGTCCTTGCAACCCTGCGCCAACTTTTCCCAACGCTTCAACAACAATACAACATCAAAAAACTCGGACTCTTTGGTTCCTACAGCCGCAACCAAGCCACCGAAGAAAGCGATATTGATCTACTCATCGAACTTGATTCCGACATCACCTTCGGACTCATCACCTTTTGCCACATCGAAAATACCCTAAGCGAAAAACTCGGCAAAAAAGTTGATCTCGTGATTTCTGAAAACCTGAAATCCAGCCTAAAACAAAATATCTTAGACGACGTAATTTATCTATGACTCCCAGAAAAATTAGAGACTTTCTCAACGATATGATTTCCTCAATCGACCTTACTCAGGAATTTATAGCCGGTCTAACCTTTAAAACATTTGAGGATGATCAGAAGACCATTTTTGCCGTAAGTCGAGCCATTGAAATCATTGGTGAAGCCTCCAAACAGATTCCAAAAGAGATTTGCGAACAATATCCAGCGATTCCATGGAAAGCGATCGCAGGCATGAGAGACAAAATGATTCATCACTACTTTGGTGTGAACTTAAAAATACTCTGGAATACTGTTAATAATGATCTACCAGTCCTCAAACCAGAATTACTCAAAATCCTCAACAACCTAAAAGACTAGAAAATTATGCTCAATGAACCAAAGCCAACAACCCTCACCGCTGAAACCGTTCTTGCAACCCTGCGCCAACAACCGAACCTTTTTGAACAATACAACATCAAAACCTTGGCACTCTTCGGTTCCACTGCTCGCAACCAAGCTACCGAACACAGCGACCTCGATTTCTTAGTCGAATTTGTCGGAAATCCCACTTTTAAAGGATATATGAAACTAAAGTTCTATCTAGAAGAGTTGTTTCATAAGCCCGTCGATCTAGTGACTCAAAGATCAATAAAATTAATAATTCGAGACCAAATTCTAAGTGAAGCAATCTATGTCTAGAAATATTCGGCTTTATATTCAAGATATTCTCGAAAGCATCTCTAAAATCCAAAAAGCAACCAGGGAGTATCAAAAGGCAGATCTACTAAAAAACGATATCGTTTTTGATGGTGTTATCTTGAATCTGCAAATCATTGGAGAATCAGTCAAGCAAATTCCGCTATCTATTCGAGAAAAATATCCACAAATTGACTGGAACAGCATCATTGGCCTGCGAAATATCATCGCCCATACTTACTTTTCACTAGATCCAGAAATTATTTGGGACATCACTCAAACTGAACTTAATCCGCTCAAGAGCTGCATCGAAACCATTGAACAGAATGAAGCCCTCGGTTAAATTCAGTCTGACTTAAAAAGTACTATCACGATCAACACAAAAAATGACAAACCTCACCGCCGAAACCGTCCTTGAAACCCTACGCCAACAACCGAACCTCTTTGAGCAGTACAACATCAAAACCTTGGCCCTCTTTGGTTCCACCGCCCGCAACCAAGCCACCGAGCACAGCGACCTCGATTTCTTGGTTGAATTTGCTGGCGATCCAACCTTGAATTTGTATATGAGTCTGAAATTTTTTCTCGAAGACTTATTTCAGAAAAAAATAGACTTAGTAATCCAAGAAGATATTAAACCCCAGATCAAAGAAAGCATTATTCAAAAGGCGATCTATGTCACGCAACCTCAAACTGTATCTAGTGGATATTCTCAATAGCATTGACAACATTCAAAGCGATACTACAAACATAAGTTATGAGGAATTTGTACAAGATCGACGGACAAAAGATGCAGTGATTCTCAACCTGCTCATTATCGGAGAAGCAACAAAACAGATTCCGCAAGATATTCGTGATCAACATCCAGAAATTCAATGGAAGCAAATTGCAGGCATGAGAGATATGATCGCCCACGCCTATTTCAGTATCAACAATAAAATTGTCTGGAATATTATCGAAAATGATCTAGATTTTCTAAAAACCTGTATCAAAAATATTCAAAGCAATGAAGAAGACCGTTGAAATGTTAGAAATAAGGATACTTAGCATGGTCAGCCAAACGAACACACATATTCTAACCACCGAAATCGTCCTCGAAACCCTACGCCAACAATTAGTGGATTAGTCGATCGCAACTACCACCAAAGTGGTAACCCCAGTGACCATGATTCCAACCTCGCGATCGAGGCGGGCGGCGGCGCGGCCGAGACCGAAACGGTAGGATGGAAAGTGACGGGGCGATCGACTCAAGCCAATTTGCCCCAGTTCCCCGGCCAGGAGATTTTGCCCATGATCGCCCAACTGGACAAGCACCCCCAAAGCCTTGTTGTCTACAGCCCGGAAGCGTATCTCGATCGGGAAGTCAACAGCGATCAGCGTCATGAATACCGAGATGGAGTCATCATCCCCATGACTGGCGGAACCCCCCAACACAATCGCATTAGTGGATTGTTCTACGCACGCCTACTATTTGCACTGCTCAATCGTCCCTATGAAATCTTTCATACGGATCAGCGGCTGTGGATTCCTGAGCGGCGGATGTATACCTATCCCGATGTGATGGTGTTGCCCAAGCCGATCGAACTGCAAGCGGGTCGCAAAGATACGGTAACGAATCCCTTGCTGATTGCAGAAGTGTTGTCCAAATCCACTCGAAACTATGATGGGGGCGAAAAATTTGCCGCCTATCGCACCATTCCCAGCTTTCAGGAATATCTCCTAATTGACCAATACGAAATGCGCGTTGAGCAATTCATCAAATTAGAAGATTGTGAGTGGCGATTTTTGGAATATCGCAAGCCTGAATCTACCCTTCAGCTCAGAACCGTTGAATTAACTTTGCAATTAACTGATCTTTATAGCAATATTGATTTTTCGGAAATGGATTCATCGACTGATGAGCTGGCGATGGATCAGCCGGAAGATCAACAGAATATTTGAAACGTCAAAACTGAGAGGCTGCGGATCTTAACAATTGATGCAGACAAAATGCTTAAGCAGCTTGCGCCACAATCGTCTTTACTTTGTTAGTCCCCAAAGATCTTTTTCAGATACCCTCGCAAGCTCTGAGATTCAATTGAAAACCAAATTAACAGGCATGACTCAAAAATTCCAGCAAAATGCCGCTCAAAAGCCAAGCGAGCAGTCCCAAATTCAGCTCAAAATCTTGAAGAATAGGCTCATCAATCGTGGAGCTTGGCTCGGCTCTGGGGCGATCGCGATCGGGCTAATTCTGATGGCTAATCCTTTGCGGGCCCAGCTCCCCAGCAACAGCGATGATCCAAATAATGCGCCCGATCGACAGCCAACTATGGCCTTGATTTTGGAAAACCGTACCAAAGATGCTTTTATTCGGCGGTTTGTGATCCGAGAACGGCGCAATCGCCCTGGAACCGATTTATTAGCAAATTCCATTGGCATTTATCCCAACGAAGCTCGCCTCATGACCGGTAATTATCCGCGTCGGCTTTTGAGTTGTGTGGAGGTGGTTCCTGTCGGAGGGGGCGAGCCAGTCCGCCACATTGATATGGGACGGGTGCAAGTTGCAGGCAATCGGATTCGGTTCAGCATTGAAGGAAATTGGAAAGAATCACCCTTTGCATCGGGCCCTTGCCCCTAGAAAATGTCCGAGAAATTCTAGCCTTGCCAACAGTTTTGGAAAGATCTTGAATGCCATGGATTCTTGCTACCCAATTTTGCAAAATTGCCAGCGTGAACGTGTGAGTGACGGCGCGATCGTCCCTGTTTTGGATGGGTGCGATCGGGCAGCCAAAATTCTGTTTATTGCTCTGCCTCAATTGGGGGATTTTGATAGCTTGGAATATGCCTGGTGGTTGCGTCGGGAGGCCGATCGCCTGCGTGATCACGCAATTGTGCTGCGGGCTGTGGGAATTGGCGATCGCTCCTCGGGGGAAAAGTTTTGCGATTACACGGGGTTTCCCGCTGAAGCGCTGTCGATCGATCCCACGGCGGATCTCCATCGAGAATTGGGGTTGTATGGCGGCTTGACCCGATCGTGGTTGGGCTTGCGATCGGGCCAAAGTGCTTGGGTGAATTTGATGTTGATGTGCGCGGGCATTGGCAGTCCGGGCACGCTGGCGGAGGTGTTTCGGGGTTACCGGGGCGATCGCGCCGCGCCGCAGTTGATCGCTGACGACGAAACGATCGACACGAAATTACTGCCCCCGATGAAGGGTGAATTTTTTGCCCTGGCCGGTGGGCGCGGGTTTCAGCGTCCCTTTGAGCTGGCCACCCTGCGACTGCGAAATATGGTGGAAGTGTTGAGCCACTGGAATCGCTACGTTCCCGATGCTCAATACATGACCCAACGGGGGGGAACCTTTGTGTTCGATCGCGCCGGGACGTTGCTTTATGAACACCGCGATCGGGGAATTCTGGGCTTTGCCGCGAACATGGCTAATCCCTTGGCTTTCCTAGATCAGTTGGAACCGCCGAATTTGAACCTATCCCAGGCCGCGACGGTTGGCGACCCGGCTTAACCGCCCATCACTTGGGCAGGGCATCACGGGCGGCGATCGCATCGGGAACCCCCAAGGCGGCCGCGCGATCGAATGCTTCCCGGGCCTCAAAATTCCGCCCCTGCTTGGCTAACGCACGACCTAATTTGAAATGGGCCATGCCCGTGTTGGGCTGCAACTCCACCAGTCGCCGGTAGCCAATAATTGCCACCAACACATCGCCCGATTCCAAACTCAGATCCGCCAGAGCCTCTTGGGCATCGTAGGAATCGCCATCAGCCGACACCGCCCGTTGATAGGCGGCGAGCGCTCCAGGAATATCGCCCTGTTCCCGCAGAATTTTGCCAATTTGCAGATGAACGGTCGGATTTCGCGGATTCAGTCGAGCTGCCTGGGCAAAAGCCGCCGTGGCTTCCGTGCTGTTGCCGGCCGCCAACCAGGCCACCCCGAGCGAAACATAGGTGCTGTCGCGGCGGGGGTTCAGCTTTTGGGCCGCTTGCAACGCCGCGATCGCCTGTTGCACTTCGCCGGTCTTCAGTAGGGTTAGCCCCACAAACTCCTGGGCAGTCGCATTCCGGGGATCCAGATTCAGAACTTGACGGTAGGCTTGCAGTGCGCCGCTGTAGTTGGCCTGGCGATAGAGCACGGCTCCCAGCCCCAAATGGGCATTCAGGTGGCGCTCATCCAACTGCACCGCACGGTAGTAGGCGGCTAAGGCTGGTTCCAGGTCGTTCGTGTTGGCGAAGCTGAACCCAAGGGCATAGAAAAATTCAGCATTACGCGGATCAAGTACCGTTGCCTGTTGATAGGCCCGGGCCGCTTCTGCGAAGTTGCCGCGCATGGCTTGCACATAGCCAATGCCGGAATAGATGCGGGCATTGTCTCGATCGAGCTGGGCCGCCCGTTCATAGATCACCAAGGCCGATTCCCAATCGCGCCGCTGCACAAACTGCTCGCCCCGCTCAATCAGATCCTGAAGTTGGGGATTATTGCTGCTGTTGCTGACTTGGGCCAGGGTGAGGGGACTGGCTTGGGCTAGCTCGGGGGCCAGCCCGATCGCCCCGAACCAAACCAGTAACCCCAGCGATCGCCCAATCAGCCGACGGTGGCGGGGTTGAAACAGGGATTGAATGGCCATAGTTGCGGTTTCGATCCTTGCGCGATCGAGCGAGTGGAAGCGTTACAGGAGATCTCTTGCCAAAGATTTATTGCTGAAGATCTCTTGCCAAAGATTTATTGCCAAAAATCTCTTGCCGAAGATCTTAGGGCTTGCGGGGCCATCCCATCTGTGGACAGGCAACCAAAGACAAGGGGCTTCAGCCCCTTGCCATCCTGCTGGGATCTACCCTTGGGCGATCGCCTGGCCCGCCGCAATCCGGGCGCGATCAAACCCGCGTTGGTTCAGGATCTGCCAAGTGGGAACCATCTCCGGCCCCTGCATTGCCCCCATCAAGGTGGCCCGCAGGGTGCGCATCACCTGGCCCTTTTTCGTACCCGTGGACTTCACCACCTGATTAATCAGTGCCATGGCCGCGTCGTGATCCAAGGGCTGGTCGGTCAAGCCGGCCGCCAGCGCCGCCAAAATCTCCGCGCCGCCGGCCTGGGCCAGTTGGGCCTTAGCTTCGTCGGTGTAGTCCACCGTTTCGCTAAAGAACAGCTTGGCCGCCTCAGGCGCTTGATCCAACCGGACGATCGCCGTGGCCAGCAGACCCGCCAAAGCCTCCAGCCAGGGGCGATCGGCTACGGGGTCGAAGCTGTAGCCCGCACCTTGCCAGTAGGGAATCAGGCGATCGAGCAGCTCGGCTGGCGGCATCTTGTGCAGATATTGGGCGTTCAGCCAGTTCAGCTTGTCCCAATCGAACTTCGCGCCCGCCTTGTTCACGCGATCAATCTCAAATTGGGCGGCCGCTTGCTCCAGCGAAAACACCTCGTCCATCCCCTCCGGCGGGGCCCAGCCCAGCAGGGTCATGTAGTTGGCGATCGCCTCGGATAGATAGCCCATGTTGCGGAATTCCGACACCGACGTGGCCCCGTCCCGCTTCGAGAGCTTGCGCCCTTCCCGGTTCAGGATCAGCGGCGTGTGGGCAAATTCGGGAACCGTTGCGCCCAGGGCTTCGTAGAGCAAAATTTGCTTGGCGGTGTTGGCGATGTGGTCTTCACCCCGGATCACGTGGGTGATTTGCATATCAATGTCATCAACCACCACGGCCAGATTGTAGAGCGGTTGGCCCACATCATCGATGCCGGCCGCGCGGGCGACCACCATGTCGCCACCCAGGTCAAAGCCTTTCCATGTGACTGTGCCGCGCACTCGATCGTTCCAAGCGATCGTCCGCTTGTCGTCAATTTTGAAGCGGATCACCGGCTGGCGACCTTCGGCGATGAAGGCGGCTTCCTGCTCGGGGGTCAGGTTGCGGTGGCGGTTGTCGTATCGGGGCGCTTCGTTGCGGGCTTTTTGGCCCTCGCGCAGTTGCTCCAGTTCTTCCGGGGTGGTGTAGCAGCGGTAGGCCAAGCCCTTGTCGAGCAGGGTTTGGATCGCTTGCTTGTAAAACTCATTGCGCTTGGACTGGTAGAACGGGCCTTCATCCCAGTTCATGCCCAGCCATTGCAGGCCTTCGAGGATGTTGGCTTCAAATTCGGGGCGCGATCGCTCGGTGTCGGTGTCTTCAATCCGCAGCACAAAGGTGCCACCCGTGCGACGAGCATAAAGCCAGTTAAAAACGGCGGTGCGGGCCGTGCCGATGTGGAGATTTCCGGTGGGGCTAGGAGCGAGGCGAACGCGAACGGACACGATGGTGTTGGGGGCTAAAGGATTGTCATAAAGCGGCTTTGATTGTAGCGGGTTGCGGCCCTGACGGGGGGCGATCGGGTGACTGGCCTGGCTTGATCGATTGCGATAGTTTGGAAAGGTGTTCGATCTGAGGATCAACCCCATGACCCAAGTTTGCACGCCCATCGAACCGGCAATTCAACTCATTCAGCCAGAACCACCCCAGTCGATCGCCCTTAGTCAGCCCTATCGTTTCACGGTGACGGAATACCAGCGAATTTATGAGGCCGGTGCGCTCGCGCCGGACGCTCGCACGGAACTCATTGAAGGAATCATTGTCAAAATGTCGCCCATTGGATTTCGTCACCAATCCTGTGTCAGTCAACTAGCTGAGGTGTTTTTTGATCTATTGCGAAAACGGGCCACGCTCAATGTCCAATGTTCTTTGCAACTGACGGATTCACAGCCTCAGCCGGACTTGGCTATTCTGCGACGCGACCCGAAATTTTATAGAACTGGTCACCCCCAGACTAGCGATGTATTACTGCTGATTGAAGTGGCGGATAGCACGCTGAAATCTGATCGCGAGGTCAAAGGGCCACTCTACGCGCGATCGGGGATTGGCGAGTTTTGGCTAGTGGATTTGGAGCACAAAAAACTCGAGGTTTATCGTGATCCCAGTCCCGAGGGCTATCAAACCAAATTCACCCTCACCGCTGCCGATCGCGCCGCTTGCTTAGCCTTTCCCGACGAATCGATCGCCCTGTCAGACCTTTTTGGAAACCCAGCAGAATCATCCGCATAATTCGAGATATTGGTTGCTCGCCATTGCGCCAATGATTTTGCTAATAATCCAGCGGTAAATCGTAGGATTCCAACAGCGCCCGATCGCCCAATAATTCCGCCGTGGGTCGATCTTCTCGGATCCGCCCATGGGACAAAATCAAGGCTCGATGGGTGGTTTTGCCAATCCATTGCAAATCATGGGAAGCCACAATCAGCGATTGAATGGGTAAGGTTTCCAAAACCTGAGCGAGCGATCGTCGCCACCGAGGATCGAGGCCCGTGGTTGGCTCATCCAACACCAAAATGGCTGGCTCCAGGGCCAGCACGGCCGCCAAGGCCGCCAACCGCCGCTGCCCCCCCGAAAGTTCATGGGCCGATCGCCCCTCAAAGGCCAACAGATCAAAACGGGCTAGGAGTTCCCTGGCTTGGTTTTTGGCTTGGGCGATCGGGATGCCATAGTTCAGCGGCCCAAACATCACATCTTCCAAGATGGTCGGCATAAACAATTGGTCGTTGGCATCTTGGAAACAAAAGCCCAAGCGGCGGCGAATGGTGGGCAAGGTGCGCGGCTCCACCCGGGTTTCCCCAATCCACACAGCGCCTCGGCTCGGTTGCTTCAGGCCAATCAGTTGCTCCAAGAGGGTGCTTTTGCCACAACCGGTGGGCCCCAACAGGGCCACCCGATCGCCCGGCTCCAAGGCAAAGGAAATGCCCTGCAAAACCGGCGGCTGTTGGGGATAGGCAAATTGCAAATCTTGCACCAAAACGGCGGCCGACACTTCAGCACGATCAAGCTCGCATTTAGAAAAAAGGGTCATGAAACTGTTGCGGCGGCCATGCGATCGAACTTTATTCCTGCTTGATCAACCTTAAAGGGATTAGGGCGACAGCGCCAAACCAGCACCCGTTGGCATCGTCCCAAAGGGAGGCAAACCTGCGCCAAAATCCCTACTCAAAACCGTAGGAGCCGATCGCTAGACCAGCAGCCCCCACCGCCGCCCCCCACAACCACCAGCGATGGTGTGGCGGGCTGGGGTGCAACAGGGGCAAGGCTCCCCCATAGCCCCGAACCACCATGGCCGCGTAGACCCGCTCAGCGCGATCGAGACTGCGCAAATACAAAGAGCCGATGGTGGCGGCGCTGACATAGCGCAACCAACTGCCCGGCCCCGACAGCCCCCGACAGGCGGCCGCCCGCTGCATCCGTTGCACCTCGTCGATCACAATTTCCAGGTATTGCCCCGCCAAGAGGGCCGTTTCTCGCAAAGCGGCCGGCAGCGGCAAACTTTTCAAGGCGATCGCCAAACTATGGGGCGGCAGGGTCAACAACACCCCATTCATCAGCAACAGGCAAACCAGCGATCGCGCCATCAGGAAGCTGGCCCGTTCCCAACCGTGGGGCAAGGCCGCCAGGCTCAGAAACACCAGTTCCGCTCCCAACAGGCCCAGGAGCGATCGCGCCGGAACCCGCAACCAGCAAACCCAGGCGATCGCCAAACTGCCATAGACCGCCAACGGGGCCCAAGCACCCACCCGCAAGCAAGCAGCCCCCAATACCCAAATCAGAGCCAACCGCAACCGCAACACCACCAGGGCCGGGCCCGGAGTCGATCGCTCCGAACCCCATGTTGATTGGCGATTGGCATTCAGGCTGATTTCAATCACGACTCTTCAGCTCGCTTGGGTTGCACCAACTTGGCGATCCCGAAGGCTGCACCAAAGGAAACCACACTGCCTAACAACCCCGTAATGGTCGTGCCCAAGGGCCCTAAGCCTTCAATGCCATAGTCCGCAAAGGGCGTAGGCACGGTAATTCGCACCTCTTCCGCCAGCCGAATAAAGCCCAAATCTTCCGCCACCTTTTCCAAGCCATCGGGCCAGGAAGATGCCAATAAAGACAGCACCCCCGCCACCAACAGCACGCCGATCACCGGCCCTTGCCACTGTTCCAAACGCGGCTTGGCTCCCGGCAGCAGGTCGGGGCGAGCCTTGGTCAAATAGCCAATGACACCAGCGGTGATGATCCCTTCGCCCAAGCCAATCAGGATATGGACTCCGGCCATGGCGGGCACGGCGAGCTGAAAGGCCGCCGTCCCGGATAACACCAGCTCGATCGCACAGGCGATCGCCGCCACCACCACACTCAACCCCGCTGCAATTCCGGCCGCAAGCGGCAATCGTCGCTGGGATCCCCCGAGTAGACGCTGAATCACCTGGGTCAAAATCCAGCCCGTCCAGACTCCGAAGACGGCCATATTCAGAATGTTGGCTCCCAAGGCCGTGATGCCGCCATCGGCAAACAACACCGCCTGAATCAGCAGGACTGTGGCGATCGAGAGGGTTCCCGCCCAGGGGTTACCCATCAACACGGCTGCTAGCGTTCCCCCCAGCAGGTGGCCGCTTGTGCCGCCAGCGACGGGGAAGTTCACCATCTGAGCTGCAAAGACGAAGGCTGTGGTTAGCCCCAAAATTGGCCCCTGTTTGAGGCCATAGGTCGATCGGGTGCGCACCAAGGACAGGGCGATCGCCCCGATTGTGGCCGCCGATGTGACCGTTGCCACGGGCACTGAAACAAAACCGTCAGGAATATGCATGAAACCAGCCAGCGTTAATCACACAACAGATTGCCATTCCAAAAAAACAAGTTCAGCCCCAAAAAACAATCCCTACCGAGGGGATATGAATCGCCCGATGAAGTGGTGGGGTTGCTGCCCTTGGAGTTCTCAAATACCCATCTTCCAAACTTGCTCAATTGGCTTTTCAGAGTGATGCAGAAATTGGTCAAAAACCATCTGCCAATTCAATTTTTCCTGACTAAACCGATTGATTCTCGCTATTGATTTCTCAGCGAAATTATCCTTCTGCTCGAAAAATGAAGCGTTGGGAGGATGCTCAATTCAATGCATTGAGTCTTGATCAAGTCGTGATTGAGCCTTGATTGGGGTTACCTAGCGTGAAGTAATCTGGGTTTAGATTTATTCGCAATGCCGCTTTAGGATTGCCACTGATCCATAGTGATGGATTGCATCCCTATCATGGCCCAGATTTTTCAAACCCCTCAAGAATTAACAATCTTTTAAAAGCCGATGAATCATCCCATTGGCTTGGCTACCATAGCTACCGCCAAATAGATTAAAGTGATTCAAGATATGGTAAAGATTGTAAAGATCTTTGCGGATTTCATAACCTGATTCCAGGGGATTCACTTCACCATAACCTTGATAAAAGCTGTTGGGAAAGCCGCCAAATAATTCAGTCATGGCTAAATCTGCCTCCCGATCGCCCCAATAGGTTGCCGGGTCAAAGATCACGGGTGTGCCATCCACCATCACCGCCGCATTACCCGACCACAAATCCCCATGGAGCAGGGCGGGTTGGGGGCGATGTCCCTTCAGCAAGCTGGGAATGGCGGCCAACAGGCGATCGGCCTCGGGGAAATGGCCGCCACGCCGCTGGGCCAACTGCAACTGAAACCCAATGCGCCGCTCTGTCCAAAAGGTGACCCAATCATCGGCCCAATCGTTGGGTTGGGGGGTGGAGCCGATCGTGTTGCCTCGCCACCACCCAAAAGCCCGCTGCCCGGAGGCCGGCTGCCAACGGTGCAACTGCGCTAAATTTCGCCCCAATTGGGCCCAGGCTTCATGGTTGCCACGGCCCAACTCCAGCCACTCCAAAACCAAATAGGCGCGATCGCCCGCTTGGCCATAGCAGAGGGGTTGGGGCACTTTTATGGCTTGGGTGGTGGCTAGGTCTCGGAGGGCTGCGGCCTCGGCCGTGAACATTTCCAGACCGCTGGCCTGATTCAGCTTGACAAAGTAAACGGGGGCGTTGGCAGCGTCGCCAAAACTCAGGCGATAGGTTTGGTTAATGCAACCGCCACCGACCGATCGGGCCGTGGGCGACTCCGCTGAACCACCGCCCTGTTCCCGAATGGCTCGGGCGATCGTTGCCCATAGTGCTGACAGGTTTTCCATCACAATGACCTAATTGAATGACTCAATATCTAATGACCCAATCTTTAATGACCCCATTTGTAGTGCGTCGCTTGATTTGTAATTTGCAATTCTTGCGGGATTCAACCATTGTTGAAATAGCATTCAAATCAATAGCATTCAAACGAAATTGAGAGCGGGCTGTGCTGGATTTGGTAAAGCTTTCAAAACAAATGCAGGGCATGGGCCAACAGCTCACCCAGGAGTCGCGGGCGGCGCGCCAACGGTTGACGATCGCCCAAGAATTGCTGGCTCAAGTGCAACCGGAACAGGACTATTGGGTGGGGCAGCTTCACCAATGGCGCGATCGCCTGGAATTTGTGGCGGCCGAGCCGATCGAACCCTTGGACAAGCGCGAACCCATTGGCTCCGCCCCGATCGCCCACAGCTTGATCGCCACCGATGGTTCCCAAATTGCCCCCAGCCACCACGAAATCGCCTACTGCTACTTGATCAACACCGGGCGCGTGGCCCTGCACTACGGCCAAAAGCGTTATCCCATGCTGGATAGTTTGCCGGAAATTTTTTACAAACCCGAAGACCTCTACATTTCCCGCCAGTGGGGAATCAGCACCGAAGATTGGATGGGCCATCGGCGCACCGTGGCCGAGGCGGAAGCCCTGGCGGATTTGGGCACAGACTTAGCCCACAGCATCACCACTGGCAACAGCAAGGACGCACCGCCCACGCTGGCCATGGTGGATGGCTCGCTGATCTATTGGTTTCTCGATCGAATGCCGAGCACAGCGGTCGATCGGATTTTGCCGCCGATTTTGGCCGCCTGGGAACGGTTGCGGTTATCGGGCATTCCCCTGGTCAGCTATCTAAGTGCTCCCCGCAGTGGCGAGGCGGCTAACTTTTTTCGGCTCAAAACCTGCAACCAAATCACGCCCGATTGCAAAACCCACTGTCCTGGGCGAGCTGATGAGGCCCCTTGCAACCGGCTCAAACCGCTGCGGGATGCGGCCCTCTGGTCGGTGTTGCTGGAGTCGGGGGAGCGGGGGCCCCTGTGGCGATCGAATGCTCGTGTACTGGAGGACTATGGCCGCCACCGAATCTATTTCTGTTACCTGCATGTGGGAACTGAGGTGGCGCGGGTCGAAATGCCGGAGTGGGTGGCGACCGATCGCGCCTTGTTGAACCAGTCCTTGAGTCTGATTCTCAGTCAAGTGCAAAAGGGCTATGGTTACCCGATCGCCCTGGCCGAGGCCCACAACCAGGCGGTGGTGCGTGGGAGCGATCGCAGCCGGTTTTTCTCGTTGCTGGAGCGGGAAATGGTGAAGGCCGGCCTCAGCAACATTGGCACTTCCTACAAAGAAGCCCGCAAACGCAACAGCATTGCCTGAGGAATCCAAGAACGATCCAAGAACAAGCCAAGGCTGTTGCCCTTGGCCATCGATCAATTAATCTCTCTGGCGTTTTGGATTTATCGATCTCTGGATTTATCGATCTCTGGATTTGGCGATTTGTTGATTAACCCTCATCCTTCTGGATTGCCAGGGAAAATCCGGAACCGCTTGGGGCATTTTTTGAAGGGGCCGGGCGATCGGGCGGGGACGGGATTGCCCAATCACGCTGGCACGGGGATCGATCGCCGCGCCAATTGGGCGAGTGGAATAGGGGAACTGTGGCGATCGCACCACTGGCCAAGGGCTTCCGGAATTTGGCAATTGCTCAGGGAATCTGAACCCAAGAGACGAGATTCAAATCCAATCGCTCCTTTCACACCCCCATCAGAGACGACCTATGGCTATGCTGCGCCCCCAAGGTATCTACCAATCCCGTTCGGCTCAAACCATTCTGGCTCTGCTGTTGACTCTGCCGATGGTGCAAGGTGTTGCAACTCCGCTGATGGCCGCTGAAGCGGTGCGAGCCGCCGGCCCCGAGCCGATCGCCAGCACCCTGCCCAGCAATGCCCGCATCTTGCATGTGAACCCTGCCATGGGCGCGGACACGGCCCCCAGCGGTAGCCAGCGGGCCCCCTTCCGCACCATCGCCTACGCCCTCAGCCAAGCTCAGCCGGGGGATGTGGTGCAGTTGGCCCCGGGAACCTATAGCGCCGCCACGGGTGAAACGTTTCCGCTGATGGTTCCGGAAGGGGTGACTCTGCGGGGGGACGAAGCCGCCGAGGGCAAAAACACGGTCATTCAAGGGGGCGGTAGCTTCATTAGCCCCAGCTTTGCTCGCCAGAACGCGGCAGTGCGGGTGCAACGCAACACCGTCCTGAGTGGCATCACCGTCACCAATGGCAACACACGCGGCACGGGCGTTTGGGTGGAGTCTGCCAACCCAGTGATTCGCCGCAGTGTGTTTAAGGGCAATCACCGCGATGGCATTTTTGTGACCGGGAACGCTGCGCCGACGATTCAAAACTGCCTGTTCCATGAGAACAAGGGGAATGGCATTGCGCTGACGCGGGCGGCCGGTGGGGAAATTCGTGATAGCTGGTTCCAAGCAACGGGCTTTGGCCTGGCGATCGGGGGAACGGCCAATCCGTTGGTGGTGAACAACACGATCGTCAATAACCAGGATGGCGTGGTGATTTCTGACCAAGCGCGGCCGGTGTTGCGCAATAACTCGATCGAGAACAACGGGCGGGACGGCATTGTGGCGATTTTGCGCGCTCGCCCCGATCTGGGAACCAGCGCGGCTCCGGGCAACAACCGAATTATGGGGAATGGTCGCTTTGCGGTGAATAACGCCACGGGGAACGCCTTCAGCTCGATCGGCAACCAAATGGGCCGTAGTCGTGTCTTTGGCCTCTAGGCGATCGCGGCGAGACCGTTAATGCACTGAATATCAGCATTCTGTGCTCAGGGGGTCTGCACTTAGCATTCGCTTTCGTTGCTTCCTTACACCGAACTGAGTCCGTAGCATGGCTGTTGAGGCTGGCTACGGACTTTCTGTGTGAATTTTTGTGGCGTGTCTTTGTGCAGCAACCGCTACTCATCCACTTGCCAGAGTTCTTTGGCGTAGTCCTGATCGAGACCCTTCTTGGGCCGCAAGACGAGAATCAGCTTACCCAGGAGCGATCGCTCGGGTTCCGCGTCAAACCATTCAAAGGCTAAGTTCTCGTCACCATCAGCCACCGCAAAAAAGGCATCATCCCGCCAGGTGCGATCGGCTCGATCGATCACCAGCATCACTGATTCCGGGCGATCGTCCGGTAGGGCGGCCGGCAACTGTTCCGGCAAGGCCAACAGGGCGATCGGGTCTTCGGCATTGCGCAACACCTGCCAATTGGGCAGCGCCACCCAAGCCCCCTCACCCGAAAACCGCACCATGCCAAAGGGCCCTTCCGACTCAATCAGGGGCACAGCTCGCAAGGCCGCCACGGGCATTGGCAACTGGCCCGCCACCGCCAGCAGGCGCGGCTCTTCTTCGTCGGAATCAATCCGATAAACCGGCATTCGGGGGGCACTCTTGGGAGCCACCACCGTGAAGTCCATCAACAGCTTTTCCAGTTGGGCCCGAGCTTCCGGCGTTTGGGCAAACCGCAACCCCTTGGCAATCAGGCGCGATCGACTTTGCAGATCCGTTTGCTGCCGGGCCGATCGCCAACATTGCCAGGCCAGCGCATCCCCCGGCAATTCCGCAAATCCTTCCGGCTGCTGTTTCAGGTAGGTCAATTCCTTGAAGGCTTTCACCACCTCGCGGGCCTCATCAAAATCCAACCCCCGCTCCACCACCAAGGCCGCCGTCGAAAGGCGATCGTCTTCGGACAAAACCCGCATTTCATACAGAATGTCGCTGCCCTTGCGCCCAAAGTGCTCTTGCACCGGCTCCGGCGCATCCAGTTTCAGCAGGGTTTGGTAAACCTGGGATCCGACAATCACTTGGTTTTGTTGGATTGGCTCAAAGCCCGTGTCTTCAAAGATTTTTTGGGGCCCCAGGCCGCTTTGTTGCAGCTTTTGGCAGGCTTGGCCCCACTCGACCCACGATCCTTCCTTGCGCCGCAGTTGCAACAACAGGCGATCAACCTCCTCTGGAGCCAGGCCTGCCTTGGCCGCTTGAAAGGGTTGGGAGGGGTTGCGATGAAACGAATCAGTCATTCTGGAAACCTACAAGACAAACCTGGCCCCATGGGCCCGGTGGCGAGCGTCGGGCGGCCATGGACAGGGCGATCGCGCTGATGCCCATGCTAGGCCAATCGGGCGTATCAGCAGAACCAATCAGCCCCAGCCGATCGAAGACGGGGCCCGTTCTCGTACAACGATATACTAGGCACGGAAAGCCCGCTGAACATCTATGCCTAGCCTCTATCACTAGCGTATTTCGGGTGATTTTGAGCAATTTCTCTTGGAAATTTTGGCTCAATTTCCCCCACTGGCTTGCCGCGATCGCGCGGCCCGGCTTTCCTCCAGACCCGCTCATCGCGCTGAAGCTATGAACCAAGGAATCGACCTCCAAAGCAGCTTCGTGCAAGCGCTCGCCGACTTCGGACTGCCTGGCGATTTCGCCCGCGCCGTGTGGATTCCGCTGCCGCTGCTCCTGATGCTGATTACTGCCACCGTCGGCGTGCTTGTCGTCGTGTGGCTTGAACGGAAAATTTCCGCCGCTGCCCAACAGCGGATTGGTCCCGAATATGCGGGGCCCCTCGGCGTGTTGCAACCGGCCGCCGATGGTCTGAAATTGCTATTTAAAGAAGACATCGTGCCGGCCAAGGCGGATCCTTGGCTGTTCACGATCGGGCCGGCGCTGGTGGTGGTTCCCGTCTTTTTGTCTTACATCATTGTGCCCTTTGGCCAAAACGTGAACATCACCGACCTGGGGTTGGGGGTGTTCCTGTGGATTGCCCTCTCCAGCATTGCCCCGATCGGGCTGTTGATGTCGGGCTATTCGTCCAACAACAAGTACTCCCTGCTGGGGGGCTTGCGGGCCGCTGCCCAATCGATTAGCTACGAAATTCCCCTGGCCTTGGCCGTGTTGGCGATCGTGATGATGTCCAACTCCCTGAGCACCGTGGACATCGTGGATCAACAATCGGGCTACGGCATCCTGGGTTGGAACGTCTGGCGGCAACCGCTGGGCTTCCTAATCTTCTGGATCGCCGCCCTGGCGGAATGCGAACGGTTGCCCTTCGACTTGCCAGAAGCAGAAGAAGAACTGGTGGCCGGCTACCAAACCGAATATGCCGGGATGCGGTTTGCCCTGTTCTATTTGGGGTCTTACGTGAACCTCACCCTGTCGGCGCTGCTGGTGGCAGTGTTGTACCTGGGGGGTTGGGAATCGCCCGTCTCGATCGAATGGTTGGCTGGAACCCTCGGCTTGGATCTGAGCACGGCTTGGGTGCAAATCATCGCCGCCGCCCTCGGCATCGTGATGGTGCTGTTCAAGACCTATCTGCTGGTGTTCTTGGCAGTGTTGCTGCGCTGGACGGTTCCCCGGGTGCGGATTGACCAACTGTTGAACCTGGGTTGGAAGTTCCTGCTGCCGGTCGCTCTGGCTAACTTGCTGCTGACGGCGGCCCTGAAACTCAGCTTCCCGGCCTTCTTCGGCGGCTAACGGGGCCTAAAACCCCAGCCCCGTCCGCTTTGCTTCGCCCTTTGCACCCGAACCGTTCCGAGATCCCCGAAGGGTTCGGATGGGGGCGATCGGGAAGCACCGCGCAACCGCAAAACGCGCAACAGCGAAATGATCCGGCGGGCCCGCCGCCCGCCCCAAGGTTGGACTGACTGAACGCGAACCAACGTTTGTTACCCGCAATCTTGTTAACAGAGAGGCAAACACCATGCTGAACTTCCTCAAGAAAGTCAGCGACTATGCTGGCGAGGCAGTCCAAGCGGCCAAATACATCGGCCAAGGCCTGTCGGTGACGTTCGACCACATGCAGCGCCGCCCCGTGACGGTGCAATATCCCTACGAAAAGCTCGTGCCTTCGGAGCGTTACCGGGGTCGAATTCACTACGAATTTGACAAGTGCATTGCCTGCGAAGTTTGCGTGCGGGTTTGCCCAATTAACCTGCCCGTGGTGGACTACGAATTTAATAAAGCCACCAAGAAGAAAGAACTGAAGAGCTACAGCATTGATTTCGGGGTTTGCATTTTCTGCGGTAACTGCGTGGAATATTGCCCCACCAATTGCCTGTCGATGACGGAAGAATATGAACTGGCGAGTTTCGATCGCCACGATTTGAACTTCGACAGCGTGGCCCTGGGTCGCTTGCCCTACAAGGTGACGAACGATCCGATGGTTACGCCGCTGCGGGAGTTTGCCTACTTGCCTTCTGGGGTGATTGATCCCCACGATGTGCCCGCCGGATCCCAACGGGCCGGCAGTCGCCCAGAAGAAATTCTGGCCACCCTGGAAAAGGACAAGCCCGACGCTTAAGCGGCGCGAGGCCCAGACAAGGGGCTTAAGCCCCTTGCCTCTTAACCCTGGGATAAGTCCAGCGATCGCGATTGAGAAGTAGGGAAATTACGGAGCGGAGGTAACGGTGAATTTAGGCGAAAGCGTACAACTGGGGTCATTCGCAATTTTGGCCCTGATGATGCTGGGTTCGGCCCTGGGTGTGGTGCTGGCTGGCAACATCGTCTACTCGGCCTTTTTGCTGGGGTTAACCTTCATCAGCATGGCCGGTTTGTATTTGCTGCTGAATGCGGATTTCGTGGCGGCGGCGCAAATTCTGGTCTATGTGGGCGCGGTGAACGTGCTGATCCTGTTTGGGGTGATGCTCGTGAACAAGCGCGAAGACTACGTACCGGCGGCCGGGGCCCTGCTGCGGCAGGTGGTGACGGCGCTGGTTTGTGCGGGGTTGTTTGCCCTGTTGGCGGCGGTGGTGCTGACCAGTCCTTGGCAGTTGGCCACGGATTTCCAAACGGTGGAATCCTCGATCGTCACCTTGGCCAAGCATTTCTTTAGCGATTATCTGTTGCCCTTTGAAGTGGCTTCGGTGTTGCTGCTGATGGCGATGATTGGGGCGATCGTCCTGGCGCGTCGTGATCTGCTGGTGGATGACCCCACAACGGGCCAACCGACGGAAACGGAATTGGCGTTGCCGGAGCGGCCGAAAGAATTGGCCGCCACCGATCGCTAGTTGCCCATCCCCATCAGGCAAGGGGCTGCCGACTGATCGCTAGTCGATCGCTAGTTGCCCACTCAAACTAGACAAGGGGCTTAAGCCCCTTGTCCCAGCACTTCAAGGCAGTTTTCAGCAGGAGCGAGCAATGCAACTGGAATATTTTTTGCTATTAGCGGCGGCGCTATTTTGCACCGGAATTTTTGGCTTGGTCACCAGCCGAAATGCAATTCGGGTGTTGATGTCGATCGAGCTGATGCTCAACGCCGTGAATTTGAACCTGATGGCCTTTTCTAACTATCTCGATCCCCAAGGGATCAAGGGTCAGGTGTTCGCGGTGTTTGTGATTACGATCGCGGCGGCCGAAGCGGCTGTGGGTTTGGCGATTGTCCTGTCGATTTACCGCAACCGCGACACGATCGACATGGAGCAATTCAACCTCTTGAAGTGGTAAATCCAGTTGGATTGATCACGATTGGTCAGTATTTGCAAGTATTTTCAAGTATTTCAAGGGCTTGCCAATACTGGCAAATTTGCAAAACAGCAGGGGCGCGATCGAGCCGTGTCCCTGTTGTTGTATGGAGCATGACCTCAGCAGAACTCTAAAACACCGGCCCCGATCGACGACGCAGCACCTCCAGCAGCGTTTGGAAATGTTCCGGTAAGGGCGCTTCCGTATCGATCCATTCGTAGTTCAAGGGATGCTGAAACCGGAGTTTCCAAGCATGGAGCGCCTGCCCCGGTAAATTCACCCCAATGCTGCGGCCCGAGCCATAGACCGGATCCCCCACGATCGGGTGGCCTAGTTCGGCACTGTGGACACGGATTTGGTGGGTGCGACCCGTTTGCAGCTCAAAGCGAATTAGGGTGTAGTTGCCCAAGCGTTCTTCGATGAACCAATGGGTGATTGCCTTGCGGCCGCCTTTTTCAACGGGAACGATCGCCTGTTTTTTGCGATCAACCGGATGCCGCCCGATCGGCAGATCCACCACCCCCCGATCGTCCCGAGGCGCACCATAGACAATCCCCAAATAGGTGCGTTGGGCCACCTTGTAGCGCAACTGGGCTTGTAGGTGTTGATTGGCCAAGTCGGTTTTGGCAAACATAATTGCGCCCGTGGTGTCCCGATCGAGCCGATGCACCACCCCCGGCCGCTGCACGCCATTAATCGACGGCATTTCCATTCCCGGCAGGGTTTTGCAGTGGGCCAAGAGCGCATTCACCATCGTGCCGTCCGGATGCCCCGGAGCCGGATGCACCACCATGCCCGCCGGTTTGTTAATCACAATCACCTGCGAGTCTTCATACAAAATATCCAGCGGGATCGCCTGGGGTTCCAAGCTCAGGGGTCGATCGGGCGGAATGGTCACCACAATGCGATCGCCCGATTTCACCTCCCCATGCTTGTTGGTGCAGGGCGCATCATTCACCTGCACTTGGCCCGCTTCAATCAGCTTTTGAAAGCGCGATCGAGACAAATTGGGCCACTGAGCCGCCAGGAAGCGATCGAGCCGCTCCGAGCGATCGGCTGTGCAAGCATAGGTCGCCAAGTTGCTTTCGTCCGCCGCTTCCAGTTCCGTGAAATCCATTCCAGGGTCTGCCGACGGATCGAGCGATGGGTCTCGCGCTGGATTTCGCGATAAATCCAGGGAATGATCCTTTTCGTCCGTTTCGTCCGTCCAAGGTTCACTCACCGGACTCGGAACGGGGGATGATGATTCTGATGGGCAGCCCAATGGTTCAACTCCGCAGCGCGATCGCGCTTGGCATTCTACTGCAAACGGTTGATCAAACAGTTTGCAAATCTATTTTTGGGTGATTGCCAGGTCATGATTGCGCCTGACATTTAACTCAACTTCTGAGCCATTGCCAGACGATTACTGAGCCTGACGCTCAACTTAACTTTCAACCTGACTTTTTGAGATTTCCCATGCGCCGTTCTGCTAAATCTTTTTCTCTCAATCGATTGGTACGTTGGATGATTCGGGCCAGCTATCACGATCGGGAATTTTTGAAACTGGCCGATGGCATTGAAGGGATCATCTCTCGGGCCCTGTCCCTAGCCACGATCATGGTGATCATCGTGGCAACCGTGGATTTAATTCTGTTGCTTTCTGGGCAATTATTCCGATCGCCCCTAGGCTTTTTCAACTCATCTCTGCAAGAGATCTTTGGCTCACTGCTCAGTATCCTCATTGCCCTAGAAATTCTAGAAAACATCACCGCCTATTTGCGCAAACATGTGGTGCAAGTGGAGTTGGTGGTGGCGACTTCTCTCACCGCCGTCGCCCGAAAAATCATCATTCTGGATCTATCCAAAATTGACGGTCTAGAGCTAATTGGGCTGGGGTTGGCCATCGTGGCCCTTTCCGCCAGCTATTGGCTCATTCGACAGGCCAACCAGCAACCGCCATCCATTAATCCCTATCATTCCAGCGATCACGATCCTGACGAATCCTCAGATCACGAAACGGATCGTCTACCCATCACAAATCGCCCTGCGCCGGCCGCCATGGTGGTAGATCAGATGGTTGCGGATCCGGTGACTCCCGACTTGGGCCCCGACGCACGGACCGATCGCCCCGCAGACCCCTCCAGTCCGCCGCCGCCCCAGGCCTAAGGAGGCGTTCGATCGGTCGTGCCGGCCGCGAGCGATCGCCCACCGCGCTATCATCAATACGCATTAAATCCCTCGCTGAAAAACTCCGCGCCGATCGGGGCAGGTCTTGCCCATTTCCCGACCCGGCGCGATCGACCCGACTCACCCGAACGCGCCCTGCCCATGTTTGACGCTCTTGCCGAACGCTTTGAATCCGCCTGGAAAAAACTTCGTGGCCAGGACAAAATTTCCAGTGCCAACATCCAAGACGCGCTCAAGGACGTGCGGCGGGCACTGCTAGAAGCCGACGTGAACTTGCAAGTGGTCAAGCAGTTCATTGCCGATGTGGAAACCCGGGCCCAAGGGGCCGAAGTGGTTTCCGGCGTGAACCCCGGCCAGCAGTTCATCAAGGTGGTTTACGACGAACTAGCCGCCTTGATGGGTGAAAGCAACGAACCCCTAGCCCAAGCGGAGACGGCCCCCACGATCGTGCTGATGGCCGGCTTGCAAGGGGCCGGGAAAACCACCGCCACCGCCAAGCTAGCCCTGCACCTGCGCAAGGAAAAGCGATCGACCCTGATGGTGGCCGCCGACGTGTACCGGCCCGCCGCGATCGACCAGCTCAAAACCCTCGGCAAACAAATCGACATCCCCGTTTTCGATCTGGGAGCCGAGATCAGCCCCGTGGAAATTGCCCGCCAAGGGGTCGAAAAAGCCAAGGCCGAAGGCTTTGACACCGTGTTGATTGACACCGCCGGTCGCCTGCAAATCGACGAGGCGATGATGGGCGAGCTGGTGCAAATCAAAGACACCGTGCAACCCCACGAAATCCTGTTGGTGGTGGATGCCATGATCGGTCAGGAAGCCGCCAACCTGACCAAAGCCTTTAATGATGCGGTGGGGGTCACAGGTGCGATCCTGACCAAAATGGACGGCGACGCGCGGGGTGGAGCCGCCCTCTCGATTCGGCAAATTTCTGGCCAGCCGATCAAATTCATCGGAACCGGCGAGAAGGTCGAAGCCCTGCAACCGTTCTATCCCGATCGGATGGCCTCCCGCATTTTGGGCATGGGCGACGTGCTGACCCTGGTGGAAAAAGCCCAGGAAGCCGTGGACTTGTCCGATGCGGTCAAGATGCAGGAAAAAATCCTCACGGCCCAATTCGACTTTGACGATTTCCTGAAGCAAACCCGCTTAATGAAGAGCATGGGATCGCTCGCGGGCATGGTGAAGCTGATCCCCGGTTTGGGCGGCAAAATCAAAGCCGAACACCTGGAGGAAGGGGAGGCCCGCCTCAAGGTGGCCGAATCAGCCATTAAATCCATGACCTTGGAAGAGCGCCGCAACCCAGATTTGTTGGCCAGCACCCCCAGCCGCCGCCGCCGGATTGCTCGCGGTTCCGGCCTCAAGGAAGAGGACGTGAGCAGCCTGGTGTCCGACTTCCAAAAGATGCGCACCCTAATGCAGCAGTTGGGGTCGGGGCAAATGGGCTTCCCGGGCATGGGCGGCATGAACCCCTTTGGGGGCATGAATCCCTTTGGCGGTATGGGCGGTGGCATGGGCGGCATGGGTGGCGGTAACCCCATGGGCCTGGGTAATCCGATGGGGCAAATGCCTGCACCGGGTTTCCGAGGCTATAACAATCCCAATGCGGCCAAGAAAAAGAAAAAGCCCGGCAAGAAAAAGAAGGGGTTCTCGGATCTTTAGGCCTTGCCCGATCGGCCTAGGGCGATCGCCCCCCATCGCAACTGACCAAACCCCAACGGTGCTTACCTTCGGGGATGATTCGTAATTTGCTTGACATCCCCAAGCAGAAAAATTAGCTTGGGGCTGTGGTTGCCGGCCAAAGCCGCTCGATTGCGCCTCAGTATTTCCAAACTTTTGAGAGACTAGGACGTTTTTATGCCTCGTCATCTGCCTGCGAAAGCGGATTCCGATCTGATTGATTTAACACCTGAAGAGGCAATCATTGCGATCGGGTTAATCACCATGATCGTTGATGAGTCCGTCGAAGACATCGAGGCCGAATTGCTGGCCGATGTTGCAGCGGAATTTGAACTGTTTGAAGACTATTCCGATGATGAACTCGTCGAGATAGTCGATAAAGTGGTTGCAGCCTCGGAGGAATCCGATGCGCAGACCCTCCTGGGCAGTGCCTTAACAGTGGTCACCCAAAATGAAGATTTGGCAGAAATTGCCCTAATCACCGCCATTCTGATCGTGGCCGCCGATGGCGAAGTCCCCGAATCAGAAGAAGACTACTTGAACGAGTTGCAAACGGCGCTGGGCGTTTCTGACGAGCGTGCCAACGAAATCGTCGAGGCTCTCTTCAGCGATGAAGAGGACTTTGAGGAAGACGAGGAGGAAGAGGAAGCCTAGAGCTTGTCGTCGAGTCGCCTGAAACCCTGATTCCACCGTTGGCAGATCGTGGGGGACAAGGGGCTTAGTTGGCAAATCGTGGGGGACAAGGGGCTTAAGCCCCTTGTTACAACGACTGGGACATGGAAAATCGATCATTTCCGCCTGATCCTAGGAAATGGCGACAGGCCCTAGGGATTGGTTCCCCTCAGCTAGCCTTCCAACTCATCTCAACCCCTGCCTAGCAAAACTGGATGAACCGGGCCTGCTCTTCCCTCAGGGCAGGCTTTTTGCAATTTAGATGAAGACAAAATTGATACCAGTTGCCTGAATTGCGGGAAATTCGCTGGGCTGAAGGGGTTGCCCCGAGGGCGGTTCAGGGAATTTTAAAGAAAAGTTGAGGAACTTCCCCAGTGACCCCACTTTATGGAAAACTGGTTTCTAGATAAAAAGGGGTCACCCAAATAAAGGCCCTTGTTCATTCAACCTGTGGGGATTTTGCCCCGTTAGGTATCAGCTCAATGGGGTTAATCGGCAGTAACCGGTTTGCTAACATTTGCCGATGTATGCTAGTACTCGCATGTAGCCTATTCAGCCCGAAAACCAAGGGGAATTGGCTTCATTGGACTCCGGTCAATGAATCGGGATCTAAATAGTGCTCGTGGAACTTTCCTGCGGGCATTGGTTGATACGCCTTGGTTGAGAGACCATCTCGACTTATGTATTTGTTAGCGTTTGCTAGCAAAAAAGTATCGGTTCAGCTCGTACTGTTTAAAGACCCTTCACCAATAGACTTCGCTCTCGGGCAAGCAGGGAATTATTCATACAAATAAATCCCGCCCTAAGTTTGAACAGGAGCGCTGCCCGGATGGGTGGCGCTCTTGTTTTGACTGGGATTTTGGAATTTAGCGATCTTCGATGATGGCCGCTCGATCGAGCAGCAGCAGATCCCGTAGGGCATCGGTGTCCAAATCTCCGAGCCAGGTTTCGCCGGTTCCCACAATCTGCTCCGCGAGGACTTTTTTGCTTTCGAGCAGGTCGTGAATTTTCTCTTCCAGCGTGCCGGTGCAGATGAATTTGTGAACCTGAACGTTGCGGGTTTGCCCAATCCGGAAGGCGCGATCGGTTGCTTGGTTTTCCACGGCGGGATTCCACCAGCGATCGAAGTGAAACACGTGGTTAGCCCGAGTCAGGTTCAAGCCCGTGCCGCCGGCCTTGAGGGACAGGATAAAGATGGGCGGTGATTGGGGATCGTTTTGGAAGCGTTCAACCATGGTGTCGCGCTGCTTTTGGGGAGTGCCACCATGCAGGAACAGCACGTCCCGTCCCAAATGCTGTTGCAGATAGGCTTGCATCCAATGGCCCCAACGGGCAAATTGGGTGAAAATCAAGGCCCGATCGCCCTCGGCCACCACTTCTTCGAGCATTTCGCCCAACCGCTGCAATTTGGGCGACTCGGTGGGAACCAGCTTCGGGGCCCGATCGCTCGGTTCCGGTTCCCCTTCGCCTCCCACCAGGGCGGGGTAGTCGCAGACCTGCTTCAGCTTCACCAACAGGGCCAAAATTTGCCCCCGTCGCTGGATCCCGTCGCTGGATTCGATCGCGGCTAGGGCTTCGTCCACCAAGGCTTGGTAGCGCTCCGCTTGGCTGGCGGAAAGGCCACAGAACAGGTTGAATTCTTGCTTTTCGGGCAGATCTTGAATAATGGTTTTGTCGGTTTTGAGGCGACGCAAAATAAAGGGCTGAACGAGCGATCGCAGGGTTTGCAGGGAAGCGCCATCCCCAAACCGCTCGATCGGGGTGGCAAACCGGCGCTGAAAGAAGGTCTGGGTTCCCAAATAGCCTGGATTCAGGAAGTCCATGATTGACCACAGTTCCGCCAGGCGGTTTTCTACGGGAGTCCCAGTCAGGGCAATGCGGAAGGGTACGGGACGCGGTTCCTCGCTGCTGTCGTCGTCGGCAACGGCCGCCAAGCGCTTCACGGCTTGGGATTGCTTGGATTCCGCATTCTTAATGTTTTGGGCTTCGTCCAGCACAATGCCACACCAAGGCACGGCCTGGAGGGTCATTTCATCCCGAAACACCAGGGAATAGCTGATCAGCACCACGTCCAGGTCTTCGGCGGCCCGTGCCAGGGCCTTGCCCTTCAAGCGGCGATCGCCATGGTGCAGCAACACACGCAAATCGGGGGCAAATTTTGCCAATTCCCGTTGCCAGTTCCCCAAAACGGAGGTGGGACAAACCAGCAGGACGGGCCCAGCCAGGGCCGCGCGATCGCGCAAATGCAACAGAAAGGCGATCGTGCTGGGGGTTTTACCCAAGCCCATGTCGTCCGCCAAACAGGCCCCCAGACCCCAACGCTCCAAAAAGGACAACCAAGCTACGCCGCGCTCTTGGTAAGGGCGCAGTTGACCTTGGAATTTCGGGGGCGTGATCACAGGTTCAATGGCCGCGCGATCGCCCAAGGCGTTCATTAACTCCGCCACTGCGCCCGAGGATTCAAATTGCACCACGGGCAACTTATCGATCGTGGCGTTCTCGCCGGTCGTGATCCGTAGGGCCTCATCTAGCGTGAGGTTTAAGTTTCCCTGGCGCTTGGCCAAAAAGTCCCGGGCAGCACGTACTTCGTGCGGCCGTAGTTCCACCCACTCGCCCCCAATTTCCACTAGGGGCATGGTGTCGAGGTCTGTCTTCGCCAGCAGGGTTTCAAAGTCCTGGGCACTGAGGGCCCGATCGCCCAAGGACAGTTCCCAGCGAAAGTTCAGCAAATTGCGCAGACCCAAGTTGGGGCGATCGGTGGCGAGGGGATCGCCGGCCAACAACCGCACCCCCAGACGGTAACTGGTTTGATTCCGTAGGCTGGCGGGTAACAAGGCTCCTAAGCCGTTGTCTTGGAATCGTTGGGCATAGAGCCGCACGAATTGATAGGCTTCCACGGCCGACAGCTCGCAGCCGCTGGGCATGGGTAAATCCAAGGTGGCTTCCAGGGCAGGAAAAAGGCGCGCCGCCAACCCTAAACCCCGCAACAGGGTTTCCTGGGGCCGATTCACCACCCGATCGCCCGATCGCAGCCGCTCCACCGGGAATCGCCACACTTGCTGGGCTGGAATCCAAACTCCGGCTTGGTCGATCGACTGGAGGCCATATTCCAAATACCAGCGATCGGCCGAGGGTTGGGGCGGGTGCAACCGAAAAGCCGCACAGAACCCGGCAATGGTGGCCGGATCGATCGCCAGGGGAGTTAACCAGGTTTGCAAACTCCGCGCCAAGGGCACCAACTCTGTCAGGGCGCTTTGGCAAGTGCCATTGGCTTGGCCCAATGCGCTCAACCAATCGCGGGCCACGGGCGGTAACCCGATCGCGGTGGTCAGGCCGCCTCGGGCCGCTCCCCGTCCCCCCACGCGCCGCTCACCGGGCAAGGGTAGCGTGGCCGCCGTGGCCCGCAGTCGAGCATCGACCATTTCGCCCAAAAAGTCCGATAGCAGCGCCGCTGGCACAGCCGGTAGTTGCATCGAAATGGGCTGAAACGTGCTGATCCGCACGGGGCCGCTAGAGCCTCGGAGCGATCGGGCATTGCTGGCCGTGGCCCGCTGCTCCACCGGTCGCTCCAGGGTTTGGAAAAATCGGCAACTACTGGGCATCTGTTGCGTGAAGTGCTCCAGGCGCGATCGATCCACCGCCCCTTCCAACAGCGGTTGCCAGCGCGATCGGGCAACTCCCTCCGCCGTCGGTGCAAGGGTGGGCACTGCCTTGGCCCGAGCCACCAAATCCAGTCCCCAGCGGGCCGCATGGCTCCAAAAGCGCAAATCGCCCGCGATCGGCGTTTCATCGGCCGCCAAGGGCAACCCCTGCAACAAATCAGGCACCAACGCCGCCGGAACCCAAAGCCCTTCCACCCACCAAAGATTAATTTCCAGGCGATCGAACTGTTCTGGCTCCACCGTTGCTCCCGCCAGCAGGGGAGTCCCATTGCCGCGCAATGTGGGCAGCCCGATCGCCCGCCATTTGGCAGACCAATCCTTCAACCGCTCGATCGCCCCCGGCTTCAAGCAACCGCTTTCCACCAGCGTGGGCAACCAAGCTTTCAATTCCTTTGCCGAGAGCGATCGGGGGTGATCCGGCACCTGCCACTGGGTCGGCGGCTTCCCAACCGTCGGTTTCCAGGCCTCTGCCCACAGAAACAAAGCCTGCTCTCCCAGTTGCCAGCTACCATGTAAAACCGCCATGAGCGCCTCATCACCCCCGACTTAACAGAACAAAATCGCCATCAGCCCATTGCCTAACCCTCCCCGCTGAGCTGCAACAGGGAGTTCAAAACGTTAACGGAAAAGGCAGTGCTTAATTGTCGGATAAATTGGGGCCGATGCCGCATTTCGGGCGATCGGGAGTCTCATCGAGCGATCGGGTCAATCCAACCTCACGACCCAACCCCTAGCACCGCGCGATCGCCCGGTTCACCACGGCCGTTGCTGCCAGCGCCCTGGGAAATCAGAAAAATTCTTCTTGCGATTTGTAGCCATTTGGGCCAATGCTGCTATAATCTTTAAGCGCCTTTTGGGGCAAGCCGGTGTAGCTCAGTGGTAGAGCACTCGATTCGTAATCGAGCGGTCAGGGGTTCAAATCCCCTCACCGGCTTTCAGATGTCAGTCAGCGTTAAGTTTAAAGGCTCCTTCAAGCAGTAGCTGAAATTTGCCGCTGTCCAGATTTTGGAGCTGTCAAGTTAGAGGAACCCTGCCCCGATCGCGCAGCTAGTAGCGTAGCTGCCTTAATTCGCTGGGTTAAATTATATGGCTGTTACCGCCACCAAATCGTTAGGCAGCAAGGGGCTTAAGCCCCTTGTTACTACGACCGGCTCCGCAACTTTGACCCAATGTATTAAGCCTGTCACGCAACTAGAAACACGGGAGAGATGGGCAGATTCAGCACAACGCCCATCTCCCCCGCCGCCATCACGATCGCGCAACCTGCGAACTAGACTGCCGCTGGCACTGGCGCTGGCTCATAGAGATACTCAAACCAGTTGCCGTCCAAATCACGACCATAGAATGAAGCCGTGCCGTCCCGGTGTTCATGCACCTGCGTCACATAGACTCCCTTCGCTTGCAATTCCTCATAAGCCGTTTCCATCTCAGCACGTTGGTCAAAAATGAAGCCAAAGTGTGGCCCCGCTTGGTCATATTCCGGACTCAGCAGCGCCAACCCATCTTCACCCGCCTTCAGATAGGCCCAATCTCGATCTTGCCAGGCCACCTCCATTCCCAAGTCCTTGTAGAATTCCACGGCCTTGGCAATGTCCTGAACACAGATCGCCACATGTCCTAAGCGTTTCAGTTGCATCGTTCTGTTACCCACAATTTTTCAGGGGAAAATTTTTCAGTGAAATCACGCAAATCATCACGCAAATTAGGCCACCACTGCTCCATAGCAGCCCATGACATCAGCACCAGGTTAATTTGACGTGGTGTTAATTTAGGGACGTTATTGAGCGAATTTGGCAACTTTGGGGCTGAATTAATTGAAAAATCCAAACCGCCACAATCACGGTTTGAATGACAGCCGTTTAGCATTTTGCTCTAGGATGGGGTGAGTCGTACCAACGTACCGATCGCTCATGAGATCATTCTCCAAAATACTCAGTGACCGCGAGGAATTTTCCTGGGCTGTGCTTGTTCCCCTGAAGCCAACCAGCCACCAGACAATTGACCTCAAGGGCTGGAATTTTTGAGAGACAATCTCCAAGGTTGATCGGGAACGGGTAACGGATTTGGCGCAAGACATCAGGGAGTGCAAAGATTGATTAGTCATTGGTTACCCACAAGCCAGTTGCCCAATGGAGCATTGTTGTTGGGTTGATAAAAACCATGAGTAACGCAATCGTTCAGCCTAAATGAGCCAGCATGATCCAGAACTGGCTGAAATGATCTGGCTGAGGTTGAGGACTGAAACTTGGGATTGGAACAGTGTTGTTGATGGCTTTCATGACTAACTTAGTCTTCTGCTTTGCCATTTACAGACTATTGTAGCGGCGATCACTGGAGATGTTGTCAACCATGATCGACAACTCATTATGAGCATGACCAAAGTCAAGATCTGAGTCATAACGAAATTAATGGATGAGTTGTGTAAGATTGCCCAGCGCCGTGAGCCAGATTGTGCCAATTGAAAGAAGAGGATCAGCCAAGATGGGGCTAATTCGCGGAGCTAATTCAAGGCTGTTCAGACTTACCCCTAGAGCAGGCTAGAAAATTCTCGAATGTTGTGAAATGATCATGATTTGATCATTTTCGTTTGATAACTTCAGTGTTTTTATAAGAGTACTCACTAAAAAGCTTGCCAGCGGGGTTTCCGTATTCACCAAGTTGGAGATTGATCCCTCAGGGCCATGCCAGAAAATTTCCTCAAGGCCATGCCAGAAAACTTCCATGACTCGCAATTGCGTTCATTTCTACTGCTGGCCTATCGACAACAGGCAACGGGTTACCTGAACGTGGAGCTGGATCACCATCGTTGGCAAATTTGGCTCTATCGTGGGCGGCTGGCCTGGTGTACGGGCAATCGCCATCGGTTGCGACGGTTGCAGCGGGCAATCAAGCTGCGCACGGAGTCGCAGGCGCGTGAGGGATGGAATAGGCTGGTGGCAGCCACAAAGCAGAATTTGAGTGATCCCCTTTGGGAGGTGCGCTGCCTGGAGCAGGCGCTGGTGGAGGAGTTGTTGGCGATCGAGCGGGCCCAAGCGATCGTGATGCAAGCGGCGATCGAGGTGTTTTTTGTGGTTGACCAACCCTCAGCGCGTTTTCAGTGGATTGCCCAGCCGATCGATCCCATTCACCCTAACCTGCCCCTTTCCTCTGCCTTGATGGGCGAAGCCCTCACCCGCGCCTACAACCTGCAGCGCCATTGGCAACGATTGCCCTTCAATCCACTGTGGGCCGATCGGGGCTGGATCTATCTCCCGGGCAATGAAACCGCCGCCGACACCTCCACCACCATGACCCTGGCTCCCCTGTTGGATGGTAAGCGCACCTTCTGGGACATTGTGGCCAAGCTGGATCCTAACTATGCCAACTTGGGGGGCGTGCTCAAGGTGTTTCAGCTCCTTTGGCAACGCAAACAGTTAGCCGTGATTGAGTTACCGGACTTGGAAATGAGCCACCAAGCGCCGCAGGCTAGTTTTTCCCTAAAGGTGGCTTGTGTGGATGATGATCCCAAAATCTGCGAAAAGATCGAAAAAATAGTGATTGGCAATGGTCACCAGTTTTTAGGCTGTTTTGAACCCTTGGCGGCGCTGCCCAAGGTGATTGAAGCCAAGCCCGATGTGGTGTTTTTGGATGTGGTGATGCCGGTGATTAATGGACATGAGCTTTGTGCTCAGTTGCGGCGCGTGCAACAGCTTAGCCACACGTCGATCGTGATGCTGACGAGTGCGGATGGGTTGTTCGATCGGGCAAGGGCCAAACTTTCGGGTGCAAGTAGCTTTGTCAGCAAGCCGGTCACTCCTGACAAGGTGCTCGCCGCCCTCAAGCGCCATCAACACAACCAAGTGGTGGCCCACTAGCGCTCGACATGGCCGTTGGTTAACCCTTGGCTTTTGCCCAGAGTCAAGTTTTAGCATTGGGAAGCATTGGAAAACGACAAAAAAACGATCGCTCGGCCTTAATTTGCGATCGTTTCCTGTCTCCGACGGAGAGGGGGGGATTCGAACCCCCGTTGACGTTGCCGCCAAACTTGATTTCGAGTCAAGCGCATTCAACCGCTCTGCCACCTCTCCAGGTAAGCGAAGTTAATATTAGCAGCAATGCCGCAATTTGCAAATTGTTTTGCGCTGGTCTGCCGAAAGCTCTGATTGCGCTGGGGTTGGGTCTTTGGAAGATGCCGTTGATTAGCCCACGAACTCCCAGACCCCAGCGGAGGACGGATCGTTGATTCTTCGGTATCCTGTTGTCCAGACCATCGATTGACAGCGATCGGGGTGGGCCCCAGGGGCCCGCCCCTGTCGAGCCGTCATTGGGGCCACGCCACGGGGCTAATCCACCACAAATGCCATGCCGGTTTCAAAGCGGGTTTCACAACCAGACGATTACCTCGCACAGTTGCTTCAGCGGCTTTGGGCGATCGCCACAGGAGACACCAGCACCTACATTCTCAAGCGCACGTTGCAAGCCCTCTTAACCTTGCTGTTGGCTTCGGCCCTGTGCTTTGTGATTGTGGATCTGGCTCCCGGCAGCTATTTGGACACGATCGCCCAAAATCCGCAAATCAGCCGCGACACCCTCGCCCTCTACACCAAGCAATTTGGTTTGGATCGCCCCGCCCTTGAGCAATATTTGCGCTGGTTGGGTCAGGTGGTGTCCCAAGGGAACTTCGGCACGAGTTTTGTCTATCAACGATCGGTCACATCCCTGCTGGCGGAACGGATTCCCGCCACTCTCTACATGGCGGTGCTGTCGCTGCTGGCCACCTGGGCGATCGCCCTGCCGCTTGGGATTGTGGCCGCCATTCACCACAACCGCTGGGTCGATCGCGCCTTGCAGGTGATCAGCTACTTGGGGCAAGGCTTCCCCAGCTTCATCACGGCCCTGCTGTTGCTGTTTGTGGCCCAAAATCTCTCGCCCCTGTTGCCCGTGGGGGGCATGACCAGCCTGAATTTCAGTGAACTGTCCCCGATCGAGCAACTCTTAGACATTGGTTGGCATTCCATCTTGCCCACCATTGCCCTCAGCATCACTGGTTTTGCCGGTTTGCAGCGGTTGATGCGCGGTCAGCTTCTGGATGTGTTGCGCCAAGACTATATCCGCACTGCCCGGGCCAAGGGATTGCCCGAAGACCGCGTGATCTATGTCCATGCGCTGCGCAATGCGGTGAACCCGTTGATTACGCTCTTGGGCTTTGAATTTTCCAGCCTGCTGGGCGGTGCGTTCATCACGGAATATTTCTTCAACTGGCCGGGCTTGGGTCGGCTGATTTTGCAGGCGGTTCAAGTCCAAGACTTGTACCTAACGATGGCGAGTTTGATGATGGGTGCAGTGATGTTGATTTTGGGAAATTTGTTGGCGGATTTGTTGCTGAAATTTGTGGATCCACGGATCAATTTGCAATCCATGCAATAGGTTGGCAAACCATTGCCCAAAGCACGAATTGATTGCAGCTAGCTAAAAGCAAAATCAATGGCGGTGGTCTCCGGCCCGCCAGACCAAGGCCGATCGCCCAATCGGGATTTCGACTCAAGCTGTTTGGGCTTGGCGGTTATTAGGGATTGGGGGGTTGGGCTTTCGAGGGGGCGAAAAAACTGCTGCTGAGAAAATTGCTGCTGAAAGAATTGAGAAATGGCCGTTGCCACCGCTGGCCCCTCCACATCCAGGGGCAACACATGGCCCGATCGATCAAACCATTGCAATTCCACCGGGCCCGCCACCCGATCGCGCACCCACTCCGCCGCCTGGTAGGCAATGGTGCGATCGGCGTGGGAATGGGCCACAAACACCGGACAGGTGATCCGCTCCAGTCCCGCCTTGGCCCGTCGCGACAAGCGCCAGAGCACCCGCCCCGCCCGCGCATTTTCAAACTCATAGCAGGGGGCATAGAACCGGCGATTCAGACGCTTGGGAATTGAAAAATTGAGCCAGCCTAAATATCGCGCCAAGACGGCTCCTCGGAAGGGCAGTTGCAGCGCCGGAGCCGTTACCGCACAGGCATCGAGCAGACCTTCCGCCGCCAGAATCAGGGCGATCGCGCCGCCCATGGAATCGCCATACATGGCCACAAAGTCATATTGCTCCCGGGCCCGGCGCACTTCGTCTCGGGCCGCCGCCAACAGTCGATCGGGCGTGATTTTTGCAATTTCCCGTTCCTGAACGGGGCGATCGCGCCAGCCATGGCCCGGCAGCAAAGGCGCAACCACATCCAACCCCTGCTGGGCGATCGCCCGGGCCACAGGCCCCACCCCGTAGGGCATGGCAGTGAACCCATGGAGACAAATCACCACCCCGCGCGATCGTCCCTTGGTCGTCTCCTTGGCCGTGGTTAAAGCAGCCGCTAGCTGAAAAGGAACCGCGTCCGGGTGCAATTGAGCGCGTTCTTGGGCCGACAGGGCCTCGAAACCGGAGAGGTAAGGACGGGCAGACAGGGGGGTGGCCATGGCAGTCACGGGCGATCAACAGCGGTTGAAAAACAGAGGTCAGCCATTGCACCAGCGGCGGGCAAGCCACCTTCCGCAAATTCACTGACTCTGGGTTCAACCTATCCTGTCCCTGCTCCCCGGCTCAAACCCCCACCAACCGCTTTCTGAAGCGCCCCGATCGCCCTCAACCAATCTCCCCCGCGCGATCGGGCAAATCACCCAGAATTCCTCTATTCACGGGCCATGGGACGGCGAGCGGCTAGCCCCCGCAGGCAAATACTCAAGGACAGTTTGGAAAATGGCACAGCTTCCTAGGATTGGGATCAGCCCAATTTTTCCAGTCCGATTACTGCCGCCTACCACAAAAACCCGTTGCCAACCCGGTTGTTTGGCTGCCTTGGAGTCCACTGCCCATGGCTTTGGTTGCAACCCGTGAATATTAGTGGTGTTTCGTGAAAATCATCAAATATCGTTGCGAGATTGAGCAATTAGTGACTTTCTATACAGTTTCTAGGGGTTGGTCGCGCAATATGGTTTGAACCTTAAATAACTTCCCATCCAAAAAACGGATTCGAGGCCATTTTTTCTCGAATCCGCAGCTCCGTTTATGGGTTTGTTGTGCATAAGGCGACGGCAACGAACAATAACGAACAATTCTGAATACCTTGCTATACCTATGGCTGACTTGTACTCACCTCGATCGGACGCAGACAAATCCCCCCATTCCCACGCCTGGTTAGCCAAGATTGGACGGCTTTCGCCCCCGCCGCGCCCCCATGTGCAACGGGCAAGGCTGAAGTTGTTGGTGGCCTTTGGAATTCCTGTGTTGATGTCGATCGGGGCTGGCTTGTTGGTGGGCTGGTTTGCCGACCCGGCCGCGGCCCAAGGAGCCGCCGAAGCACCCAAAATCGACACGGGCGACACGGCTTGGATGCTGGTTTCCACGGCCTTGGTGCTGTTGATGACTCCGGGGCTAGCGTTTTTCTATGGGGGCTTGGTGCGATCGCGCAATGTGCTCAACACCATGATGATGAGCCTGATTGCGATGGCCGTGGTGGGCGTGACCTGGGTATTGTGGGGATATAGCCTGAGTTTTGCACCCACGGTGATTAACCCCGGCGGGACACCTGCCTTTGAAGCCAATGCTTTGATTGGCAGCTTGAAATGGTTTGGCTTCCAAGGAGTGGGTCTCGATCCGGATCCGGTGGGCTACGGGGCAACGATTCCTCACCAGGTGTTTGCCCTCTATCAAATGATGTTCGCCATCATTACGGTGGCGCTGGTCTCTGGTTCGATCGCGGAGCGCTTGAGCTTCAAGGCCTATTTCTGGTTTGTGGTGTTGTGGTCAACGTTAATCTATTGCCCTTTGGCGCACTGGGTTTGGGGCAAAGGTTGGCTGGGCAACATGGGGGCCCTGGACTTCGCTGGGGGAACGGTGGTTCACATCAGCTCCGGTGTTTCCGCTCTGGTGGCGGCTTGGATGCTGGGCCCGCGTAAGGATTGGCAAGTTAAGGCGATCGTGCCCCATAATGTGCCTTTTGTGCTGTTGGGAACAGGGTTGCTGTGGTTTGGTTGGTTTGGGTTTAATGCCGGCAGCGCCATTGCTGCTAACGGTCTCGCGGCGACGGCATTCACGGCCACCATGGTTTCCACGGCGGCGGCGGGGTTGACTTGGACGGTGGTGGAGTGGCTGTTGGGTCGCAAGCCAACGGCGATCGGGATTGCCAGTGGCTTTGTGGCAGGTTTGGTGGGTATTACGCCGGCTGCGGGTTTTGTTGATCCCCTGTCTGCCATGGCGATCGGGGTGATTACGGCCCTGTGCTGTTTAGGAGCCGTCACCCTGAAGGTGCGGCTGGGATTTGATGATGCTTTGGACACCTTCCCGGTGCATGGTGTGGGTGGCACGGTTGGAGCAATTCTGACGGGGGTGCTTGCCTCAAAGTCCGTGAACTCAGCCATTGACAGCGGGCTGCTGTATGGCGGAACGAAAACCTTCACGGCTGGCGTGGTGGGAGTGCTGGCGGCCTATGCCACGGCTGCGATCGGGACATTTTTGATTCTGAAGGGCCTGTCTTTGGTGATGGATTTGCGGGTGTCTCCAGAGGTGGAAGATCAGGGCTTGGATGTCCCTGAGCATGGCGAAGATGCCTACGGAGAGCCATAGGACGAGTGTTGAGCCAGTTCGACTGACATCCATTACCAATGGGCGATCGATCAGCATCGATCAGCGCAGAATCGATCAGCGCAGACAAGGGGCTTCAGCCCCTTGCCCCCGCGACGAGCTAGTAATGGGTGGAGGCTTCAAACCCCTTGGCAGATCCCCTCTCAAGTCTTGAGGTTCATTCAGTTATGGCAGCAGACGGCTGACGAAATTGCCCCAGACCGCTGCCGCTTGGCCGCTGTTGCCATCGGTGGGTTTGCGGGTGTCGTTGCCCAACCAAACCCCAGCCGTTAGGTTGCGGCCAGGCACATAGCCAATAAACCAAAGGTCGGCACTGTCATCCGTTGTGCCGGTTTTGCCCACGGCTCCGGGCACATTGGCGGCCGATCGCCCCGTTCCTTGCACCACAACCCCCCGCAGCAGATCCGTCATGGTCTGGGCCACTTGGGGCGAGAGCACCGGTTGGTTAGCACCGGGCTGATCTGCCTGGGCATCGTACATGACGCGGCAGGTTTGCAGGTTTTGCGGGTCGGTGCAATCGCTGGTGTCCAGAACGCGAGTGATCGCCTTAGCGTGGTTAAAACGGCCATTGTTGGCCACGGCCGCAAAGGCTCCGGTCATTTGCAGCAAGGTGGCTTCGCTTTCCCCCAGCACGAGGCCGGGAGTTTTGCGCAGGGGGCTGGTGACTCCCAAGCGCTGGGCCAAGCCAATCACCTCATCCAGCCCCACCGCTTCGGCCACCCGCAGGGCGATCGGGTTTTCGGACAGGGCCACGCCGCTGACCATGTTCAGGGAACCACTGCCCGATCGACAGCCTCGAAACCGTTGCCCCATCCAATTCACGGGGGCGCAACTGTAGGCGGTGTTGGGGCTGATGCCTTTTTCCAGGGCGGCCGCATAGGCAAATAGCTTGAAGGTGGAGCCGGGCTGGCGCAGGCCGTTGGCGGCGCGGTTAAATTGGCTGTCTTCAAAGCTGCGGCCGCCACTCATGGCCAGAATGGCCCCATCGGTGGGGTCGATCGCCACGATCGCCCCTTGACTGACTCCGGCCCGGCCGCCCTGGGCATCAATGAACTGTTGCAGGGCCCGATCAGCTTCGGTCTGGGCTGCTAAGTTCAAGCGGGTTTCAATTAAGAAATTGCCTTCGCGGGCCACGCCGGAACCAAAAAGCTGCTCCAATTCCTCAAAAACGTAGTTGAAGAAGTAGGGCGCACGGGTCGATCGCAAAATTTCCCGTGCTCGGGGACTCACCTCCACGCGCGATCGCCGGGCCCGCTTGAACTCCTCCAGGGTGACAGCGCCCTGATCCAACATCCGCTGCAAGACCAGATCTCGCCGTTGCACCGCTGTTTTGTAATTGCGGGCCGGGTTCCAGCGATTGGGGGCCGGCAAAATGCCCACCAGCATCGCCGCTTCGCCCAGGTCTAGATCCCGTGCGGATTTTTCAAAATAAAATCGAGCGGCATCCTCAAAGCCGGCCAAGTTGCCACCCAAGAACACTTGGTTCATGTAGGCCAGCAGCAACCGATCTTTGCCATAGAAACTTTCCAGCTTCAGGGCCACAATCGCCTCTTTGATTTTGCGACCGGCGGAATTGTCTGACCCCACATAATCCCGGTAAAGGGTGCGGGCCAGTTGCTGGGAAAGGGTGCTGGCTCCCTGTTGCAATTCCCCTTCCCGCGCGTTCACCACCAAGGCCCGCAAAATCCCGATCGGGTCAACGCCAAAGTGCCAGTAGTAGCGTGCATCCTCCGAAGCCAGCAATGCTTTTTTGAGGTAGGGCGAAAATTCTCCCAGGTTCTTGGCTTCCTGGTGGGCCCGCCGCTCGATCGCCTGGAGCGGTTGCCCATCCCCCGCCACCACAATCACCGGGCCGCGCTGGGCCTGGGGCAGGGGCAAAATCTGAATGTCCTGCCATTGCCAAATCACCGCCAAACTCACCAGCCCGATCGCCCCGGCTAACCCCGACAGGCCATAGCGCAGGACTTGCACCAAGGGCGTTGGCGGATCCACATATTGCAGCCGCACCGAGTCCGCCAACTCCGGCGGCCCCAACACGACCATTTCCCGGTGGCGCAAAATTTGCCCATTGATCCGTTTCTTGCCGCTGAATGTGCCGTTGGTGGAATCGCGGTCTTCAATGGCAAAGGTGCTGCCCAAAAAACTGGGAACCCGCCGCAAGCCCGCGTGGGTGGTGCTGACCACGGGGCTGTTGAGGGGGATGTCGTTGGCCTTGCTCGATCGCCCCAAAAGGTAATAGTCCCCCAACAGGGGATAGTCTCGGGGTGCGCTGCCCGCCTCATAGATCACGATGCGGGGCGGGTTGGCATTAGCCGCCAATTTCAGCCGGGCCAATTGCACCCGCGAAAGCTGGGTCACCGTTTGGCGCAGGCGGCCCAGGATGGTTTTGGCGGGTTGAGGCGGAGGCGGCGTAGGATTTGGGCCCATAGGGCGATCGGGATCAAAACGACAGAATGGCCATCATTATTTCAACACGATCCTAGGAAAGCGCGTAGCGATCGCCGGCCACTGTTCACCCATCCTCGGGTCGATCGAGATCATTCCCAGCACCAACGTCCTAACACCCGATCCCAAACGCCAGATCCCAAACGCCAGATCCCAAACATTTCGGAAACTCTCAAAAACTTCCAAAGTTTTCAGAACATTCGGAATTTTCAGCTTTTCGAGAAATTCAAGGGTTTCTAGAGTTGCCGAAATCTTGTCAAGAGAACTTGAGAAACGCAAGGATTTGAAACGAATTCGAGAAAAATTGTTGAGAAACATCGACAACTATGGACGCTCCGATTTAGCCCCCCTTAGGCTGGGGAGATAGTGTTCAATCTGGCAATCCGCAGGCCATCGAATCGAACCATGAACCCACAACGCTATCAGTTTCGCTGCACCCTGACCTTTGGGGACATCTACGGCCAAATCATGGCTTGGTTGATCGTGATTTTCCTGAGCCTGGCCAGCGCGCTCGCCCTGTTGGGAGCCAGCAAGCCCCTGTATGCCCTGTCCATGGTTGGGTTGATTTTGGTGCTATCCTTGCCTTTCCTGTTGTTCGCCTTTGTCACCACCCTGCTGAACCACATTGAATTTGTGGCGGTGGACGCGGCGGCGGACTTGGCCACTGGTGGCGGCTACGAACCCACCCAACCGGCCCAGGCTCTTTAGGACAATTGGGGGGCCTGCCCATGAATGAGCCGCTAAACGAGTTAATTCACGATGTTCTGATCGTGGGGGGCGGGCTGGCCGGCTGTCGGGCAGCCCTGGAAATTGCCCGCCAAAATCCCAAACTCAGCATCGGATTGGCGGCCAAAACCCACCCGATTCGATCGCACTCGGTGGCCGCCCAAGGGGGAATGGCCGCCGTGTTGAACAACGTGGATCCCGAAGACACCTGGCAAGCCCACGCCTTCGATACGGTAAAGGGATCCGACTACCTCGCGGATCAAGACGCGGTGGCCATCCTCACCCAAGAAGCCCCGGAAGTGGTGGTGGACTTGGAACGTTTGGGGGTGTTGTTCTCGCGCCTGGAAGATGGGCGCGTTGCCCAGCGGGCCTTCGGGGGCCATTCCCACCGGCGCACTTGCTACGCGGCCGACAAAACGGGCCATGCCATCTTGCATGAGCTGGTGATGAATCTGAAGCGAATGGGGGTCACGCTCTACGAAGAGTGGTATGTGATGCGCCTGATCGTGGAAGAGGGCGAGGCCAAGGGCCTGGTGATGTTTAATCTGCGGGATTCCCAGCCAGTGCTGGCCCGGGCCCGGGCTGTGATGTTGGCCACGGGGGGCTATGGCCGCGCCTTCAACACCACCTCTAACGATTACGCCTCCACAGGAGACGGGCTGGCCATGGCTGCTCGGGCCGGCATTCCCCTGGAGGATATGGAGTTTGTGCAGTTTCACCCCACGGGGCTTTATCCGGTGGGGGTGTTGGTGTCGGAGGCGGTGCGGGGTGAGGGGGCTTACCTGCGCAATGCGGCGGGCGATCGATTCATGGCGGACTATGCCCCCAGCCGCATGGAGTTGGCTCCTCGGGATATCACTTCCCGGGCGATCGTTAAGGAACTGCTAGCGGGGCGAGGCATTCATCTCGATGGCAGCGCGGGCGGCCCCTTTGTGCATCTGGACTTGCGACATTTGGGCGAAGCAACGATCATGAGCCGCGTTCCCTTTTGTTGGGAAGAGGCCCATCGCCTGCTGGGGGTGAATGCGGTGGAGGAACCAATTCCGGTGCGCCCAACGATTCATTACTCCATGGGCGGTATTCCCACCGATGTGAATGGGCGGGTTCGCAGCAGTAGCACCGGGTTTGTGGAAGCTTGTTTTGCGGCGGGCGAGGCGGCCTGTGTGTCGGTGCATGGGGCCAATCGCCTGGGCAGTAATTCCCTATTGGAATGCATTGTGTTTGGCCGGCGCACGGGTCGGGCGATCGCCCAATATTTAGACAGCGGGCGCAAGTTGCCATCCTTGGACGGATCGCGCTACCTGGCGGAGGCCCGGGCCCAACTCCAGGCTCTGTTGGGGCATTCAGGGCCAGAGCGGATCGCCCAAGTGCGCCAAGATTTCCAAGACACCATGACCCAATATTGCGGGGTGTTTCGGACAGCGGACTTGATGCAAACGGGGCTGGAAAAGCTGCGGGAAATTGCCCAGCGCATCGAAAATACGAGGCTGGACGATCGGGGAACCTGTTGGAATACGGAACTGATTGAGGCGTTGGAGCTGCGATCGCTCTTTACGGTGGGGCAAACCATTTTGACCGCTGCTGAACGTCGCCAAGAAAGTCGCGGGGCCCACTGCCGTGAGGACTACCCCGATCGCAATGATCAGGACTATCTCAAACATACGCTGGCCTATTGGTCGCCCTCGGGCATTGACTTGCAATATATGCCGGTGACCTTAGGCCTGTTTGAACCCCAGGCTCGTCAGTATTAATCTCCCAATTCATCTCCTAGCTCAACCCCTGCTGGGTTCAGTGGCCTTGAAATCATCTGGTCTTGGGTTGGAATTCACCCCTAGTAGCGCGGCTGCCTTAATTTGCTGGATCAACTTACATGGCTTTTACCGTCACCCGATCATTAAGCAGCAAGGGGCTTAAGCCCCTTGTTACCACGACTGGCTCCGCAACTTTGACCCAATGTATTAAGCCTGTCGCGCTACTAGGATTTACATTTGGCTCCTAGGTTGAGGGGAATTTGAATCAAAAACTCAGTTCCTTCACCCACCTGCGAAAAGCATTCCAGTTTACCTTGGTGTTTTTCCACAACAATTTGGTAACTGATGGACATGCCCATCCCGGTTCCTTTCCCGATCGGCTTGGTGGTGAAAAAGGGGTCAAAAATGCGCCGTTGGATGTCTAGGGGAATACCGGGGCCATTATCAGCAATGCCTACCACTAGCCACTTAGATCGAGTGCTGGACTTGCTATCACTCAGCGAAGATCCGGTGGGATTGGTGGAGGGCAGTTCTATTTCTTGAATTCGAGTCCGAATCCGAATCCACTGACGCTGGACTTGCAAGTCTTGATAATCGCGGCTAGCGGTGGCTTCCTCAAGGGCATCAATGGCATTGCTCAGAATGTTCATGATCACTTGATTGAATTGACCGGGATAGCACTCGATCGGGGGCAGGTTGCCATATTCGCGAAGGATATCGATCGCGGGGCGATTAGCCTTGGCTTTTAAACGGTGCTTAAGGATTGTGATTGTGCTGTCAATGCCTTCGTGCAAATCTACGGCCTTTAATTCCGCCTCATCCAACCGTGAAAAATTGCGCAGTGATAACACAATCTCGCGAATGCGATCGCTCCCTACCTTCATGGAAGCCAAAATTTTCGTCAAATCTTCCTCTAAAAAATCCAGTTCGATCGCCTCTTGTTCCTCCTGAATTTCTGCGACTGGCTCGGGATAGTACTTCGCGTATAACTGCAATAGTCTCAACAAATCCTGAGCGTAGGTACGTACATGCTCCAGATTGCCGTAGATAAAGTTCACCGGGTTATTAATTTCATGGGCAACCCCTGCCACTAATTGACCCAAACTGGACATTTTTTCGGACTGCACCAGTTGCAATTGGGTTCTTTGTAATTCACTCAGAGTGCGTTCCAGTCGATCGCGGGCTTCTGTCATGGCGGCCATTTGGGACAGGCTCGTCCAACAGGCGATCGCCACCCCCAAAAATGCCACCGTAATTAACACAATGCTGAACACGGCTCCGTGGCTGCCGAAGGAAAATCGATCCAACCCAGCCCGCGCGAACCAACCAATGCTGACCGCGCCACAAAGCAGCAGAATCAGCACCGTGACCTGAAACACCACCCAATCGCGTTGGATGTTGATGGGCCTTGGGCGGTAGCGGTGACTCCACCAGGCCGGCTGACAGAGGGCGATCGGGCAATTTCCCACCCCCTGGGCCGCCACGCCGACCGCCATGGGCAACAGCAAGCCAATCAGCCAATCTTGCCAGCCCCAAGCCAAGCCACCCACCACAAACACGATCGCCTCCATGACCAAAAACAGCAGCGACCATCGGGGCCAGCGCACTTCCGGGCGTTTCCGTTGCAGCCACAGCCCTAAATGGATGCCCATCATGGCGCTGAGGTAACCCGTCCCGGTAACCATCACCACCCGCGACACATTGCCCCAAGCCAAACAGAGCAAACTCACCCCCAAGGTGAATAACAGGCCCGGCTCCAAAACTCCGCGCGGCGAAACCACCGAAAACAGGGCCGGGAGATGGCGGTCTTGGGCTAACTGGTAAAGCACCCGGGGGCAGTTGGAAACGGCCGTGGCGGAACTGAGCAGGCAACCGGAAGCAATCAAAAACGTCACCAGCCCGGGCGTGAGGCTGCCCCAAAACGGCCCCGCCGTCGCCATTAGGTGCAAATAGGCGCTGTCACCTAACCGGGGAGAAATGGCCAACCGCGCCAACAACCACGACCCCAGGACATAAACAATGGGTAGCGCGATCGCAGCGGCCACCAAGCAATCCAGAGTGCGGCGGGGTTTGCGACTGTCAGCCACAAAAGAGGAAGCCGTTTCACAGCCATAGACCGCATAAATGGCCACAAAAAACCACTTGGCCCAATCTGTAAAATCCAGGTTGAAAGGAATCGGTGCAAACAGCCCTGGACTTTGAGGCGAAAAACTCAACCAACTAAAGCCTTGAAGGCAAAAAACTAATAAGCAGCTAATAGCGGGAATGACAAAAAAGGCATGTAAAATTCCGACGGTTCGGGAGTTGCTGAAGGTGACAATATAAGGCAGCAGGGTGAATAAGAGCTAATTCATAAAGAGAAGCTAAAGCCGACTTGGCAGCTCTAAATTCGGTTTTAGGCTAGACCTACCCGAAGTATCACCCAGCTCATGAGTCGTCTCCCGGTCATTGCCAATCCTACCCGCAAAGCCTATCCCAGTGATTTGAGCGATGATGAGTGGGTGCTCCTCCAGCCGCTGCTGCCCGCTCCTAAAGGCTTTGGACATCCGATAGAAGTTGATTTCCGAGAAATCCTCAATGGCATCTTTTACGTCCAGCGCACTGGCTGCCAGTGGGAAATGCTGCCTCACGATTTACCCCCTTACAGCACGGTCTACCATTACTTCCAGAAATGGCAACGGAAAGGAATTTGGCAGCAAATGCATGACCAGATGCGAGAGCAACTGCGGAGCAAATTAGGTCGTTCAGAGCAATCTAGTGTCAGTATCGGTGACTCTCAGTCGGTGAAAACAACGGAAAAAAGGGGGTGGTCTACGGCTTCGATGGTGGCAAAAAGGTTAAGGGACATAAACGCCACATTATCGTTGACTCGCAAGGGTTCCTAATGGGGGTGTTGGTGACTGAAGCGAATGCTTCTGAGCGACTGGGAGCGATTGTGGTGTTAGAGGAAGTGAAGGAGAAGCTATCTCGGCTAGAAGTTGTTTGGGTCGATCAGGGGTATTCCGGGAAAAAGTTTGCGGATGCTGTGAAGCGTGTGTGTGGTGAGAGTGTGCGCGTGGAGGTGATCAGCCGAATCGGTAGAGGGTTTGAGAGGTTGCCCAAGCGATGGATTGTCGAGCGGACGTTTGGCTGGCTGAACCGATTTCGGCGATTGAGCAAGGACTATGAGTTGTATTCGGAGACGAGCGAAGGGATGATCTACGGCTGCTTAATGCATTTGATGGTGAAACGATTAGCGGGGATGGCTGATTAATATTGTCTTTATAAATCAGCTCTAAAATGCGAAAAGCGGTGACTGGACAATCCACCCCCAGCGGTTCCAAGCTGACCTGAATTAGGTCGGTCAAAATGATGGCATTCATGGGTGGAACCGATACCCAACCCAGCCAATAGCCGATCGCGCTGTAGCGGGCTAAAAATGGGAGCTTATGGAGTAACTGAGTGGCATAGTTTGGCGTTCCGCCCGATCGATCTTGGTCATGGATCCCAAGCTGTCTGACCTGCAAATTCAGCAAAGTGCCAATCACGGCTCCCGGAATCCAAACCCACAGGGAGCCAAGACCCAAGGCCGCATTCATTGCCGGTGCGGTTCCCAGCCAAAGCAACAAACCGCTGAAACCAAAACTCCAAGTTTCAATGGAACCCAAAGTGCGGGGCAATTTAAATGCAAACCGGGAGGACTGAGACATGGATCACAAAAATTCCGTAGACACTGAAAGTTTCTGCAATGGCAAAAACTGGCAAAAGTGAATAAAAGGCGATTTTTGATTGACTGAATCAGGAATCAGTTGTGGACTGATGTGAGTCGTTCAACATCCTGTTAATAGTGATTAAAAAATTAAAAGTGGCTAAAAAATTGTGACTATGGTAACCAAAAAGGTTTATCCAACAGTTCATAAAATAATTTAACTACTCCTTAGTTTAACGCTAATAGATGAGTTACTGACAATCAAAGTTTAAACAAAGCTCCAAAATCAAGCCTTAAGTTGATTGAAATCCTCAATCTTCAAGAGCTTGCTTTGAGTTTCCGTATTTTTTGAGGCCTGCTTGGTGGTAAAACGCACCAAAATCAAAAAAACGGGATTCAAAATGGAGTATTAGCTGAAAAACTGATTAATGGTTCAGTGATGGTAGTGAATAGGTACAAGGACACTAGAGATCAATATAGAAGAAAAATGAGGATGAGTATCAAAATCATAAATTCCCTGAGTTGGTGTTTTGGGGCCAATCATAATCAACAAGGGCTAAATTGTTTTAGGTGTAAACATGATTGAAAGTTGTTTTGGGAGGTGGTTAATGAACTGAATATGATCTTAAGATTAATCAAGACTTATTTTGATTGATGCTTAAATTCATTGATATCTTTAGACTTGTCATCAAAACAAAGATCAACCAAAGAAATAGTTAAATGAGTGCCTTAACTTGACCCATCAAGGAAGATAATCGACCTAAAACCTTGCAATCAGTCGAAAATCAATCACTAATTCGTGATTTGGGTTGAATATTCTTAAAAATCTCTGGATTTATCGGATTTTTGATAGATCTTTGAAAATTCCTATGGATCAATTATCTTGAAAACTCAGTAGCCTTGACTGGGTAATGTCAAAACGATTGTCTGATCGAGTCCATGAGGAAACAAATATTGAGTATCAACCTGCTGGAGCGAGCTGTGCGGCTGAGATGTTGAAACTTTGATATGAGAAATAGAGCTGTGAAATTAGTTAATGGTGAAATAGGGTATTGAAAATCTGATCGGTCTGACCTTGTTTTGGGTATTTTTAAGTCAAGTTAACGTAGCGAGTGAATGGTGTTTGAGCCACGACCAATTGTGTTGGCTAGGCTGTGAGAAAAATAGGCATGGAAAACCAAAAGGTTGCCGTGAAATTACTGGGTTATGGGGAGATGGTGAATGCTGAATGAGCAAACCCCAAATACTGAGGTTCGGGCCGAGGGGCGCACAGAAGCAGGCGCGGAGGCACAACCGGTGACAGCAGGGCCGATCGACAATGGGACGGTCACGATCGTGTACAGCGATGAGTTTTTGCTGCATGACACGGGCTGGGGCCACCCGGAACGGCCCGATCGCCTGAGGGCAATTGTGGCGGCCTTGCAAACGGCTCCCTTTGCCGATCGGCTCCGTTGGCATAGCCCCCAGTTAGTGCCCGCCAGCGATGCTCCGATCGACCCGCTCACCCAGTCCCTGCGCCGGGCCCACGAACCGGACTATATCAATCACGTGCGATTGCTAGCCAATCGGGGGGGTGGGCAACTGGAGGTTGACACGCCCATTTCTGCCCGGAGCTACGAGGTGGCTCGCTTGGCTGTGCAGGCTTGGTTGGATGGCATGGACGAGGTGATCGCAACGGGACAACCCGTGTTTGTGGCGGCGCGACCACCGGGCCACCATGCCCTGCGCCATCGGGGGATGGGGTTTTGCTTGTTTGCGAATGCGGCGATCGCGGCCTTGACGGCCTTGGAGGCGGGCCAGGCACAGCGAGTGGCGATCGTGGATTGGGATGTGCATCACGGCAACGGCACTGAGGCGATCGTGCGGGATCATCCCCAAATTGCCTACTGTTCCATTCACCAATCACCGGCCTATCCGGGCACGGGTCGCCCCGGAGTTGCCGATCAAGATCATCAACTGTTGAATTTGCCCGTGCCCCCGGGAGCCGACGGCAGCACCTATCAGGCCTTGGTTGAGGCGCAATTGTTGCCGTTCTTGCGGAACTTTGATCCCGATTTGTTGATCATTAGCGCGGGGTACGATGCCAATCGAGACGATCCGTTGGCGCAAATTCATCTCCAACCGGAGGATTATGGGTGGCTGACGCGATCGCTCCTGGGCATTAGCCGCCGAATGGTGCTGGGGTTGGAGGGTGGCTACGATCTCAACAGTCTGGCGCGATCGGTCTATGAAACGATCCTGGCCTGTCTCTCGTCCTAACGAACAGCCAAGCGCTAGGATATGGCGTAGGGATGCTTGGCCACCCGGAGCGCTGAAAGCTAACCCCGTAGCCTAGAATGGGGGAAGCAGTCGAGCAATCTTGACCCGCTTGCTCGATCGTCAGCCGACAACTCAAGCAAATTGCCATCATGGCCAGCATGGAAGTTGGATTGGGGATCGACTGGGCCAAATTCCCCCGATCCTGTGGTTGTCATTAGCGCTGAATGGTTGCTTGGCAGCGCCAGTGAAGCCACTGCCCCCCAATCAAACTTTGAAACTGCAACTCCACTCAATTGCAGGGGCCAGTTCACCACCTTAGAAGAGGCAAGCTATGCTACACCGCAAGATTTATCAGCTCTGCTGTGACGGACAGGAAGTGTGCATATTCCTGCGCGATCAGCAGCGCTGGATCGAGCGCGCACAAATCCTTGACATTGAAGGCGACCTCGTGACCCTGCGCTACGAAACCGAAGAGGACGACGAAACCTGTGCTTGGGAAGAAATGGTGCGCCTCGAAAGTATCGGTTCGGTGACGCGCAAGCTTGCTTCGGTGTCTCGGCGCAGTGTCTTAGATCTGCCCGTAGCGGAAGAATGCCCGGAAGCGGAGCAAATTCGCAATCACTCGGATAAGAAGGACGCGGATAAGTAGCAGGGCGAGGAGGGAATTTTCTGGGAATTTTCCCGGTTTTTCTGTCCACAGCTAGCCCTAGTAGCATGGCTGCCTTAATTCACTGGGTTAAATGACATGGCTGTTACCGTCACCTGATCGTTAAGCAGCAAGGGGCTTAAGCCCCTTGTTATCACGACTGGCTCCGCAACTTTGACCCAATATTTTAAGGATGTCGCGCTACTAGCAATGGGGTTCGATTCCGGTAATTGAATCCAGCCCAATCAAGCTGAGTATCAAGCTGAATAACGAAATGGGAACGACTGCTAACCAGTCGTTCCCATTTTTTGGGCCTCATTTTTTGGGTCCCTCAATTGGTCAGCAAATGGGGGCCTAGTGGGCCGGGCGGGTTTCAGCCGGTGTCTTTGAATGCTGATTTCTGAATGCTGGTTTCTGAGTGCTGGTTTCTGGTCTGCTCAGTTTCCGGGTCGTGCGCTCAAAAAGACTCTAAGCAAAGGCCATCAGCGTAGGTGTTAGTTGGGAGCAGCGCTGGTTGCAGCATTGGGAAACAGTCGATCGCGCCCTTGGTCGATCAGGGTTTGGATGATGGTGCTTTGGCGGGTTTGCTCGAAGACGCGCCGCAGAATGGTGCTCAGGCGATCGGGACTGAGCCAGTTTTCGCCCTCCGGTTGGCCGGCCCATTCCGCTTCCACATGGGCTTGGAACAGTTCCACCAGGCTCAGACCCGCCACTCGGGTTAGGTAGGCCGCACTGAGACCCTGAATTGCGCCGCCGGCCAGGTAGGTGAGGGCGCTGGTTTTGAGGGCGGTGGCGATCGCCTGGCTGCCCAGTTCCACCAACCCGAGCTTGAGCATGACTTCCCCGAGGGTTTGGGCGATCGCCTGGGCCCGATCGAGGGAAAACCGTTGCTGATAGATCTGGCCCAAGTCCATCACCAATTGACCATTAATCGCCGCCGTAGCCAGCAAGTCCAGGCCGGGCAACGGATTGGCAAAGGCCGTGGCAGCGGCAATCCATTGACTTTGCTCGATCGCTCCGATGGCGCGATCGCGTCGATCGGCTTTGAGGGTGGTTTGCCACTGCTGCGTCATTTGCCGAGTTCGCCGCAGAGTGGTGCGCCACCGCCAGCGATCGCCCTCTGCCATGAGCGTGTTTTGCAAGCCGGTGACCAAGGCTCCCAAGTCCGGCTCCGGCTGCTCCAAGAATTCTCGCACCGTGCCATCGGCCGCATGTTTCCGGACTTTGATCGCGGCTGGCGCGGCGGCGGTGGGGATGATGGCGGTGGGGGCTAGTTGCCCATGGAGCCGATGTTGAATCGTGGTTAACACGGTGTCGCGATCGGCGGGCAGGTAGCGATCGGCCTTGTTGAAGACCACGATTGGGGCCTGCTCGTGAGCCAACAGCCATTCCAAAGTTTCGTATTCCGTTTCGGTAATGTCGCCCGCTGTCACAAACAGGGCCCGATCGGCCTGGAGGGCCAAGTCCAGCGTGATCGGATCTTGGGTTTCGCCCCCCACAAACAGGCTGGGCAGTTCTTGGTAGTCGATTGCCAGGGCCGCCGTGCCCAAGCTGTTGACCAACGCTGATTTACCAACGGCGGGGGCCCCCAAAATCGCCAGGGCCAGGCGCGATCGATCTAAATCTTGGGTCAGGCGATCGAGTTGGGTTTGCCAATCTTGAGCCGCAAAAGTGGGTAGTTCTGCCGCCACCAAATTCAGTAGGCCTTGGGCCCGCGCGATCGCCCGTTCCGCAGCAGCTCGATCGAGGGTGCTCGGCTCTGTCACCGGGGCCACCGGGAGCGATCGTCGTCGCGTTAACCACAGGCCCGCGCCCACGGCCACGGCTCCGGCCGGCAGCCAACTGCCCAGCCCATGGAGCGCTTGGTTCAGCACCTCCAGCGCCAACCACACCCCGGCAACCCCCGCACCCAGCAGCCAAAGGGGTTTATCAGTCAGGGATTTGGAGAGGGGCAGCGCCATGAATCTGGCTCCTTTGAAGAAGTAGGCAAGGGGGAAAGGACGGCGGCCATGGCGATCGCGCGGCGGCCGTGCAACCGAATTTTAGCGGACGAGTTTTCCGGTCGTTGCGATCAATTAAGAATCTCTACGTTTCGGGCGCGTTGGGGCCGATCGGGTCGGTGGGTGGGTTCCGGGAGCGGGACGCTGGGCCGATCGGGCCACCACCACCACCGCTGCCACCGTCCAGCCGCCCGCCCGCAGGCTGTTGCTGGCCGCTTGAACCGTGGCCCCGGAGGTGTAGATATCATCCAGCAAAATCACCGATCGGGGGCGTTGTTGCCCCAAACCCGGCCCCAAGGCAAAGGCCCCCTGCACATTGGCTGCCCGATCGCCCTGGCCTAAGCCAAATTGCGCTTGGGTATCCCGAATCCGTTGCAGGCCATTGGGGATCAGGCGATGGCCGGTTACATCACAAAAGTGCTTGGCCAACAATTCCGCCTGATTAAAGCCGCGTTTTTGCAGTCGAGCTTCATGGAGCGGAATCGGGATCACCCAAGGGGCCGCTCGATCGAGCTGTTGCCAAGGGGTTGCCATTGCCCGATCGGTTCCTGGTTCCAACCACAGACGACCCAAACCCTGGCCCAAGGTTGCGGCCAGCTTGGGATGACCTTCGTATTTCAGGGCCGCGATCGCCCGTTTCAGGGAGCCGTCATAAAGCCCCCAAGTCAGGAACAGGGGAGCCGACGAAACAAGGGCAGAGGGCAAGCGGCCCCACCGTTGCTCAAGGGGCAGTTGACTGGTGAGCAGGCGACGATCGCAGGCGAGGCAGAGGCCTTGATGCTTGGCCGGGCGATCGCATAGCTCACAGGATCGCTGCCAAACTAAATCTGACAGGGCCTCAATCGATCGGCTCACCCAAGATTTCGCCACAGACCACCCCAGACGTTACCCTTGAAATCGGTTTTGAAATCAGTTAATGAATCCATCATCTCGCATAAACATGAAAAGCGTTAATTTCATGATGATCCCAGCCCCTGAATCGATAGCCATCCCGTAGCGATTTCGATCGTTTTCCAGAGCGCCGGACGGCCGTGATATGGTTTGGGCAACTTTTTCGATGGGTTCGATCGCTTGGCTTGGGTTCTGCCCTCGAGCAAGATGCTCTCAAGATGTGCTCAACATCCGGGGCGACGGAATTCGGGGCGGCAAAATTGAAGACAATTCAAGACGATCGAGCAGGGCCACAACAACCAGCCCAACCCAAGCACAGTAGACAAACGCATTGCACGAAGGGGTTTTGATGGTGACGAGTTCCAGTGCAACCCAGGGCAAAACCCACTGGGCGATCGCGATCGGGATTGGTCAATATCCTCTGTTGCCGCCGCTGCCCGAAGCGGAGACCCGTGTGGTCACCGTGGCCCAGGCTTGGCAGAGCCAAACGAGCGGCTCGGCGGGAACCCAATATCGAACCGTGATCTTGAGCGATCGCTCCTTGCCCCTGCTCGATCGCCCCACCTATCCCAATCGCGAAAATCTGGAATATTGGCTGGATTTTGCTGCCACGGAATTGGTGAACCCCGGTGATACCCTTTGGTGTTTTTTCAGTGGCTATGGGGTGAGCCATCGCGAGCGGGATTATTTGCTACCCATCGAAGCCAGCCTTGATCGGACGGCAACGGCGGGGATTCCCCTGCGGCGAGTTTGTGAATATTTGAAATTGGCGAGCGATCGGGTTGGCCCTGGTGGGCAAGTGCTGCTGGTTTTGGACTTGAGCCGGCCGCCCACCGAAAACCTGGCTCCGGTGGGCGGTGAAATTCCCCTCTTGGCCCAAGAAATGGGGTTGTCGATTTTGTTGGCAGAGCCGGGGGCGGGTCGCCAAAGCAGCGGCCTGTTGGCTCCGGCCCTGGCGGCGGCCCTGGGCCAATCCCAGGGGATGAATCTCTATGCCCTTTCGCGGTTTTTGCGGGAAACGACCCGCGCCTTAGCTCAGGAGCAGGGCCAGGTTGCGCCCCAGGTGCAGGTGTTTGCCCATCCCCATGAGCGGCTCTATGAAACGGTGGTGGGGCGGATGGTGCCAGAGCCGCCGCTCCCGATCGAGTCCTTTGTGGTGTTTCCGGCCAGTGCGCCGGCCTTGGCTGTGGAACCCCCGATCGCCCCCTTGGGAAATGGGTCGCCCAGCGATCCACCGCTTGATCCCCAGCCCGATTACCCAGTCAATCCACCCAACTCACAGCCCAACTCACAGCCCAATTTGCAACCTAATTCACAACCCGACCAACCGCCAGAACTGGGCGTGTTTGGGTCAGATCAGGTGCAAAGTCCGGCTTTGGATGATGAGGCGCTCGATCGATTCGCGTCCGCCGCCAATTTGCCTGATGCTTGGGCCACGGAACCCAGCGCCTTTGAGGCCCTGTTTGCCAATGATTGGGTTCCAACGGAAAAGGCACAACCGGGACTGGCCAAACCAAATCCCCTCACATCGGCTGTGGGCGATCGCCCGGCGGAGTCGGCCAACTTGCGGCCCCCAAGTGCGATCGCGCCCGTGCTCCCGATCGAGACGACACATTCCCCCAGTTCCCCCAGTTCCCCGCCGCCCAACGCCCTGCCGCCGGAACCGATTCCCGAGTCCCAGCGAGATTTGGCCCTGGTGGGTTCGCTCACGGCTGGTCTCAGCGCCAGCGACTTGGCCTTTGCGCGCCAGTTGGTGACTTGGTTGGGAATTTTAGGAATTGTGCTGTTGGCGGCCGTGGTGGCTCGCAACTATGCGGCCCTGTTTGGAGCCAGCATCACGGCCCCAACGCCCAGCCCGGCCGCCCCTTTTGGAGCGAATATACCCCCCGCTACCCCGCTGCCTGCGCCGGCCAATGGGGCATCGCCCCCCACCGGCTCCCGGACGTTGCCGCCGCCGGAAGCTAGCCCTCTGGCGAGTCCCCAGCCCACTCCCGTTGCTCAGTCGGGTTTGCCCAGCCCCAAACCCAGCCCCCCAGTCAGTCCTAACCCCAACCCCAACCCCAGCCCCGCGCCGCCGGCCGCCAGCCCTGCCGGGGTGAACCAATTGAACTTGGCACGGATCCCGATCGGGACGAATCAGGCTTCGGAATTTGGCAAAGCAATTTTGCGAGCCCGAGAAATCAAACCGGGAGATCCGGGCTACGGTCAAGCCCAGCAGGCGATCGACCGCTGGAGCCGGGTAATTTTGGATTTGGCCAAGGGGCGGGCCCTCAATGGCGACTTTGGCGGGGCGATCGCGGCGGCCAAAATTGTTGCGCCCGATCGGGGTGAAGTGTACCAAGAGGCGCGTAGCTCGATCGCCCAATGGCAAACCCTCCAGCAGCAACAGGCCAACAACCGCGCCATTTTGCAAAAAGCCGCCGGCCAAATTCAGCTTAATCAAGCCTCCAGCTATAACCGGGCGATCGACCTGGCCCGCAGCGTGCCCGTGAACCAACCGGGATATCCCGCCGCCCGCGACCAAATCAATCTTTGGAGCCAAGAAATTCTCAAAATTGCCCAAGGTCGCGCCAATGCCAACCAACTGGCCGCCGCCATCCAAACGGCCAGCCTAGTGCCGCCCAACACGGCGGCCTATGCCAGCGCCCAACAGGCGATCGCCCAATGGAAAAAACGCGCTCCCGCCCGCTAACGGATGTTTGGAAGATGCCCTAAAAATATGCAATCGGGACGGCAGCGATCGCGATACCCCCCTAAACAAATCGCGTGAGCTGCACCCGATAGCGATCTTTCTTGGTGGTGGCAATTTCCCCGATCGAGAGGCGGCCCTTGCCCGCCAAAACCACCAAATCCCCCGATTTCAGCAAATGGCTGGGGCTGGTGATGTCTTTCCAGTTCACCCGCACATCGCCCCCGGAAATTGCTTCCGCCATTTTGCTGCGGGAGATGCCAAACCCGGCGGAGGCGATCGCGTCTAGGCGCAAAGAAGCCTCCACCGTCGTCATTTCCTTTTTCTTGGGTTCGCGAACCTTCAGTTCACTGAGGGGAATGGCGCGGGTTTTCACCGGTACTGATCGCACTTGAGTGAGGTTCAGTTCCAAAAACTCCACCACCTCCGGCGCAACCAGGGCTTGGGCCCCGCGTTCCCCCTGCACCAACAAATCGCCCACCTTGTCGCGCACCAGCCCCGTCCCCAACAGGGCCCCCAAAAAGTCCCGATGGGTGGCCGGGTCAAACAAAAAATTCCCGGCAATTTCCAAGGCCGCCACCTCGATCGCGTCTGTGATCAGCGGCAATTCCGATCGGGCAAAGGCCACCCGCTGCCGTTCCGCTTGGGGATAGCCCCCCCAAGGCATGAATACCACTTCCGCCAAGCCACTGAAGACGGTTTGGATATCGGCAATTTCCGGCGGTGACAGAAAATCGCTCACGGCCGGTTCCCAGGTTTTTAGGCTCTGGTCTGCCAGGTCAATCGCCCGGGCGATCGTTTCTCGGTGGGTTGCACGTTTCAGCAGGGTTTCGCGAGGTAGCACGGTCTTTTTGAAGTCAGCGTTGGAGTCAGCGGATGCGGCAAAAACAGCAAAAACAGCGAATCAAAACCAGTGCAGCCAAGACCGCCTGTTGATTAGCCCTAGCTGTTCAAGCCAATCTTGGGTTAAAAAATACGGTAGCGTTGTCCATACGATTATTAACCCCATCCCATTGCCGTGATGCAAGCCGACGGATTGAACGGTCAAGCAGCCCCAGCGGAAATTGCCCGCTTGCGTGATGAACTGCAAATGCGCGATCGCTTGGTACAGCAGCTTTCGCAGGAACTGTTCCGCTTGGTGAAGGGCAATGCGGGCCTGGTGCCCACCTCCGACCAGCCAGAGCGCCATCAGGCGGAATTGCAGGCCCTGCGCGATCGGGTGCGGGAAGTGGAAGAACAGGTGGGTTTTTATCAAGATCAATTGGCCGATCGAGACGCGGAAATCTACCAATTACGCCAGTCAGTGCAAGAACTGGGCGATCGGAGCCGAATGCTGGAGCAAACGATTCAGGAATTGCCCAACGTCTATCGCTCCAAGTTTGAAGACCGCCTGAGCGCCATCAAAGAGCGCGTGAGCCAACTGCAACAGGAAAACCGTAACCTACAGGCAGAATTGCAAAGCGTCAGCTATCGACTCGCGGTCAGCAGTCGTCGCCCCGGCAGTCTTGACCTCCCCGAATTTGCTGGCGAAACTCCATGACCTGTCTAAGAGTTTGGATTGATCGGGCGGATTTGCTGGCCGCTGGGGATTGGCTGTCGGTGGCGCTCGATCGATTGAAGTCCGTGGCGGTTGACCTACGGCTTGACCCGCAGATCGTTGTGGTGGGTGATGAAACTCCTTTGCCCGGCGGCCCGGGGGCGATCGACTGTCCCCTAACGTTACGAATCCTGGAGGACGATCGCTTTCCGACGGACTGGGTTCACCGCTCCACCTGGGTGACCTGCGCGGCGGCCGAGAGCTTGCGATCGCGGGTGACGGCGGAATTAGATTGGCCCAACGGCGAGGGGCAGTTGTGGCTACCCCTGATCGTGACCGCCAAGGGACCTCTGTATGGTGAAGCGATCGCCCTTGGTGCGGAATCTGGCTCAGCGGAATCTGGCTCAACGGGTCAGTTCCTTCAGCCCCATCACCTGTCCGATCGCGATCGACAGGCGGCCTATCGGTTGGGCTTTGAGCTAACGAATTGGCTCCGGCTTCCCCCCGGTTTGTATTTGATGCAATTCGGGTTCGATCGCCCGGACAAAGATCCAAATCCCGTCTATTTCGATCGGCTGTTGCCTTTCCCGGCGGCCCCCGCGATCGCCAGCATTGGAGTCCAAACGCCCGACCTGTTTGAGTGCCATCTCCGTTGTTTGCTGCATCAGCCGCTCCGGGAAGTCGCTATTCTATAGCCATTGTCTTTAGCTGATTGACGCTTGGGCTGATTGACGATTGGTGCAATTCAGTTCAATTCAATGCAGCTCAATTCAACTCAATTCAACAAACTGCGTCCTAGCCCCGCGAACTGGGCGATCGAGTCCTTCCCAATTCTGGGCAATCGATCGCCAGGTTGAACCTGATCCCATGGCAATTCAACTTTGAACCGTTTTGAGCATCTGTAGCTGGGCTAAGTAGAACCAAATCATGAACGCAGAGGGATTCGTACAACTGAGTTGGGCGATCGGCTCGATCGTCCTGGCCGAAATCGTGCGCGATTTTTATCATGTGGCCGGCCACTATTGGGAGCCGCTCCAACGGGCCCACAACATGCACCACAAGGTCTATCGCCGTGACCTAACCATCAGCAGCCTTGATGCCTATTACAAAGCTCAATTGGCCAACGATGCGCCCGAAGCGGCCACCATGGCTTCGGTGGTGGGACTGACGGCGGCGGTGTCGGGTCAGTGGGGAATGTGGCTGGGTTGCATCTATTCCCTGGGTTTTTTGGCCACGGCGATCGCCCGATCGCGCGGCTACCTGATGGAAACCGACCTAACCCACAAGGCGGGCGACCTGGATAGCAACCCCTCCGTCTGGACGGTGAATCGCACCTACCATTGGCGACACCATTTTGATTCGGGCAATGCCTATTACTGTGGGTCTTTGACGTTTGTGGATAAGCTGCTGGGCACAGCCCTGTCCCTGAAGGGCAAAACAATCGCGATTACCGGGGCATCGGGCAGCATGGGTCGGGCCCTGATTGCCGTGTTGCAAAGCCGAGGGGCGAGGTTGGTGGCCCTGACAACGCGCGAAGGAACCACCTTTGAGGGCAATGTGCGGGTGGTCACTTGGCGATCGGGCGAAGAGGCGGCCCTGCGCGAAACCCTGGCCAATGTGGATATTTTGATCATCAACCATGGGGTGAATCAGGGCGATCGCTCGGCGGCGGCCGTGGCCCAAGCACTGGAGGTGAACACCCTGTCCGCTTGGCGGTTGATGGAACTATTTTTTGAGACGGTCACCAAGTCGGAACACCGGGCCCTGAAGGAAGTTTGGGTCAACACCTCCGAAGCGGAAGTGAACCCGGCGTTTAGCCCCCTATATGAGCTATCGAAACGGGCGATCGGGGATTTGATCACCCTGCGGCGCTTGGATGCGCCCTGTGTGGTGCGGAAGCTGATTCTTGGCCCGTTCAAGAGCGATCTCAATCCGATCGGGATTATGTCGGCGGGGTGGGTTGCACGGGCGATCGTGGCCTTGGCGGAACGGGATGTGCGCAACATCATCGTGACGATCAATCCCTTGACCTATCTGCTCTTTCCAATCAAAGAGTTGGCAAAATCGCTCTACTTCCGTGCCTTCGCCAAGCCCGATCGCGCCTAGGTTGCTGCTTAAAAACCCCCATCCAGCCTGATCGCCAAATGCTGGCCGGGTCGATCGCCCCCGTTCACCCGATCGGCATGATTGGGGCTAAAGGGTAAATCAAGAAGCCGCTTTGGTGCATTGGTAGTGGCGTAAACGATAGCCTGTGGGTCGGCGGCGTTCCTTCGCTCGCTTGCACCCATAGGCTTCCAAGTCCAAGGCGGGCGACAGGTCAACTGTCCACAGGTCAAAGGGGCGGGCTTGCTGCCGAATCACTTGGGCTAAGGGAGCCTGGGCATCGGCCCGATCGCTCGCCTCTTGCAGCATTAAAAATTGCGGTGCGAATTGGGGCGAATTTGGGGACTGGGCCGGGCGCTGATGGGTTGGTGTCGCTTGTCGCCGTTGCCACTCGTAGGCGATCGCCACCGTGCCGCGAATTTCGGCATAGGTTTCAATGTGACTGACGAGCAAGGGGGTATCGGTCGATCGCCCTTCGATTTGATCCCACAGGCGGTCGACCTGCCGCGACTTCAAAAAGCCCCAATTGTTGGCCACCGCCAAGCTCCCCAACAGACTGACGACCAGAATCGCGACCATGGCCGATCGCCCCGACCCCTGCCACCGCCCGATCGAAAGGGGAGCGCGATCAGCCGATCGCTGACCCAGGGCCAACCCCACCCCCAAAACCACCAGCGGGAAATGCACAAACTGGTATCGGGGAGCAACGCTGAGGTCACCCCGATCGCTGTAAATCGACAGCAGCATGAGCACCAACGGCCCCACGATTCCAATGCTGATCGCCCACCACAGCGGCGCAGGACGGGCCAAACCCGATCGCCAAACGGGCCCAATCATCCGCAGCAGCAATCCCAAAACGGCCAACAGGGCGATCGCGCTGCCCAGGATTACCGGCAGGGGCTGCTGTTCCACCGGCAGCAACACCACCATGGTTGCCAACCAAGCCAGCAACCGCAGGGGTGGCAAGAACCATTCCGCCGGACTCAGATCCTCCCGAATCCAAGCGGTGAGTTCACTTTCGGAGGCTCCCGCCATGGCCGGCAACCAAGCGGCCGCCAGGGCGATTTGGGCCAGTGCAATCACCCCCATCACCCGCCAGGGCCGTCCCCGAAGGATTGACCACCCCTGTGATCGCCCTTGGCTCCAAGCTAACCAGCCGATCGCCAGCCCCTGGGCCGCAATCCCCAACAGACAAAAATAGTGAGTGGCCAGGCTGAGGCCATTCCCCAGCACCCAGGCAATTCCCAAGCCCCAACCGGGCGATCGCCCCTGCTGCAACCGATGAACGGCTCCGAAGGTGGCGGCCCAAGTGCCGATCGCCCACAGAATCGCTAGGGTGTAGTGCCGGGCTTCTTGGGCCATGGCCACTCCATAGGGCGACAGGGCCAACAGGGCCGCCACCCCGTGGGCCATCCAAAGGGCCGACACAGGCCGATCGGTGGGCTTTGGGGTTGCTGCGCCATCTTGGGGGGGAGCTAGGTGACCTGCCAGCCATTGGGCAAGCCAGAATCCGGCGGGAATTGCCAAACAACCCAACAGGGCACTGAGCGATCGCGCCGTGGCCAAATCCACCAACCCACCTGCCGGGGTGAGCGCCCTCAGCCAGCCATGCATCAACCCAAAAAAGAGGGGCGGATGGGTGCTTTGGGCCGCTAAACGGGCGATCGTTTCATCCAGCCCCACGGTGGGTTGCACTCGCAAGGGTTCCAAGAGTTCCGCCAAGCTGACCAGCCGATCGAGCGGCAAATGATCAAACCCGTTGCCCAGCCCAAACCCGATCGAGGCCACTTCAATGCTGGATGGCGGTTTGCCCCCCAAATTCCAAAACCGCACCAGGGCCCCCAGCAATGTCCATCCCAGGACGGCCCAACCCGATCGCCAAAAAGCAACCTGTCCGATCGCCCCGAGCCTGGTTGAGGAGCCTTGCGGGCCGCGCCATTTGCCAATCATGGCTGCTGAGGATCCTGGGGATCCCGTCGATCGCTCAAGTTTCGATCGCCCAGAGTTCGATCGCCCAAATCGAGCAGCAAGGAAAATTTCCCCGACCAGGATCCCAAATGCACCAACAACGCCCACAAAAACAGGGTGGTTCCCAGCATTTCCGCCACCTCTTCCACCACCGTCAGTAGGGCATAGGTCAGGTTTTGTTGCCCCTGATCGGCGGAATAGGCTCCGCCCACCATCTCCATCAGCAACGCCCCCGAAACATACAAACAGCCCGCCAACAGCGATCGACCGCGTAACTTGGGGGGGAGCTGTCGCCAAAAGGGCCAAAATCGCCAAGCCCCCCAACCCACGGCGATCGCCGCCGGAATCACCCAAATTTGCTTCAAAAAGCCCGGCAACCCTGCCCATTTCGCCAAATCGGGCAAGATCAAAATTTCATGGATGCTGAACCACTCATCCAGGGCCAAAAAGGTGAAAATGCCACCCAACAGCCGCCAGGAGGGGGCCCAGCGATCGCCCAAGGCGGCCGCTCGCTGGCCGATCGCCCGGAGCAACAGAGCACAGCCCCCTAACAAACCCGTGGAAAACAACGAGGGCAGGTTGTATTCCCGATCGAGGTTAAACAGCCTTGTCCAGCCTTCGCGATAGCCAAAGGCATATTTCGCCACCTGCACCGCCGTTCCCGCTAGGGTCAACAGCACCACCGCGACCAACAACCAACCCAGCACCCGCCGCGCCGACAGGGCAACTTTCAACTCCATTACCGCATATCGCCCGATCGCGACCAGAGAGGGCCCCCAATTATAGGCAAGTGCGCTAGGGTTGCGGCTCCAGGGTCATTTCTAAGTTACCGGTCATCAAGGCCGTGCCCACGCCGGGTAACCCTTCCATTTCCGATCGCACCTTCAGGGACAGATTCGATTGGGTGGGAACCACACGGTTGAAGTTCATCTGAATTTGACCCGAACCATTGGCCTGATACGACCGTAGGGAAGGGGCTTGCTCCGGGGCCAGGCCGGGAATGGTGAGTTTTTGGGGTGGAGCCGTCTGCTCAGCGGTCACGTTCAACACCACCCGATCGGGCGTGATTTCCACCACCTGATAAACCGCTCGCTGCTGAATTCGCAGCCCCCCGGATTCAATTTCCGTGACACTTTGCCAGCGCCCTCCCACCCCGATCGGTTCGGCGGGAAATTCGATGTTGCTGTTGCGAATCGATTCGGTCATTTGGCCAAGGCTGGCCTGCAAAGGGGCCGAAAGCTCACCGTCCGCCAGCACATTCACCTTCGACAGTTTTCCCCGATCGTCCCCCTCCACCTGAATTTGAATTCGCTCCAGCTCTCGGGCGGTGCTGTCCATGGCCTGCTGCACGAAGGACATTTCCGGCGGCGCAATCATTTCGATCTTGGGATAGCGCAGGGTGTAGCTCACTTGGCCATCGGTGGCCACCTGGTTGATGGTGATTTCCGTCAGCAGGCGCATTTCCGGCACGGGCATCGGCATCGGCTGTTGGCCCGCCAGGGTCAGTTGCATTTGGCTTTTCATCACCAATAACGATCGCTGCTGATCGCCCTGCTGAAGGCGCAATCGCAAGGACTGCCGATCGCCCTGACCCGTTTCTAGCAGGGTGATTTGCGGTGGGGCAATTTGTGTTTGCAGCGTCATTTCCGAGCGAGCGGAGCCGGTGCTCCCTGGGGCGGTGGGGGTGTTTGCCCAGGCGGCGGGAGCGGTGATCGGCGCGATCGCCATCAACAATCCCAGCGCACGTCCTTGCCAGCGCGATCGAGCCATGGTGTTTTTCCTGGTGTGAAATTTTGATTGGAATGATTTGAAGTCAGGGCGCGAGATTTCGATCTCAACGGCGGGGATGGGCACGACTCTGAAACCCGTTTCCACCATAGCAACCGACTTCAGGGAACAGTCGGCGGTTCCGGTGGCTCGCTATTCTTTGCCTATTCGTGGCGTTGATTTTCCTGAATGCTTGGATTCTTGTTGATTCGAGTCGATCAAGGGGACTCTTTGGACGACACCTCGATCGGGATGGGAGCCAACTTGGGATGAATTGATCGCAATTTCTGGGCAATCACCGCCCGCTGATTCACCAGGTAAATGCTAACCAGCGTCAGCAAAACACTCGCCGTTTGCACCGTGCTGAGCACTTCCCCCAAAAACCAATTGCCAAACAGGAGGGCAAACACCGGCGTGAGAAAGGTCAAAGCGCTGAGGCTGGTTAGGTTGCCCTTGGAGGCAAAAAAGAAAAAGACCCCATAGGAAACCGCGCTGCCAAAGAGGGTGGAATAGCCGATCGACCCCCAATCGGCCAGGGTCAAGCCTTGCCATTGGTTCACCTCAAATGCTGCCGACAGCCCAAACAGGGGCATTCCGCCAAAGACCATGTGCCAACCCGTGGCCACCACCGGATCCACATACTGGCTCATCGGCCGCACCATCACCGTCCCGATCGCCATGGACAGGGCCGCCAACAGCATCCACCAAAAGCCACTGCCCCAGAGGTTATTCAGCAAGGCCGCTAGCCCCTGCCCGATCGCCCCGGAATCCCAGCCGATCGCCCCGTTTTGCCAGAGCGCTTGCCAGGCCGTGCCGTTCAACAACTGCAAAATCCATTCATCGGGCAGCCCCACACCGGCAATGCCCACCACCCCCAACAGCAGTCCCAACCAACCGAGGGGCCCGATCTGCTCCCGATAGAGCCAGCGGGCCATCAGGGCCACCGCCAGGGGCTGTGAGTCAATGGTCACCGAGCCTAACCCAGCTCCCGTGCGGGCCAGCCCTTGGGCCAAAAAGCCTTGGAACAGGGCCCCATCCACCAGGGCAAAGGCCGCCACCCAGGCCCACCCGACCCAACTGATCGGTTTGAGGCGATCGGTCAGGGCCGCCACCCCCAAAATCAACAACCCCGCTGGTACCAGCCGCAACCCCGCCAAGAAGAAGGGTGTGGTGTGGTCAAGGGTGCCTTTCATGGCCACCATGGCTGTGCCCCAAAAGAAAAAGGGCGAAATCAGCAGCAGCCACCCCCACCAGGATTGCAGCGATGATTGGGGATTGACGGGTTGGGCGGTCATGGCTGGGATCAATCACTTGATCAATAACTTTAAGAAATATTAACTAAACCCTAGAATTGTATCCACTCCTTTGGTGTCGAGACGGCAATTCCCATGTGGCCTTTCAAGCCCAATACTCGTAAACAACTCGCGCGCATTGAAATCTCCGGGGCGATCGCCGGGGGCACTCGTCAACGGGTGCTGAAGGCCCTGAAGGTGGTGAAAGAGCGCAAATATCCCGGTTTGCTGCTGCGAATCGATAGCCCCGGCGGTACGGTGGGAGATTCTCAGGAAATCTACAGCGCTCTGAAAGAATTGGGCGAAACCACCAAGATCGTGGCCAGTTTTGGCAATATTTCCGCGTCCGGTGGGGTCTACATCGGCATGGGGGCGCACCAGATTGTGGCGAACCCCGGCACTATCACCGGCAGCATCGGCGTAATTATCCGAGGCAACAACATTGAATCCTTGCTGGATAAGGTGGGGGTTTCCTTCAAGGTGATTAAGTCCGGGCCCTATAAGGACATCCTGGCGTTCGATCGCCCCATGAGCGACGAAGAACGCCAAATCCTGCAATCCCTGATTGACAGCAGCTATCACCAGTTTGTGCAGACCGTGGCCCAATCGCGAAATTTGCCGCCGGAAACGGTGCGCAGCTTTGCCGATGGGCGAATTTTTACCGGAGAGCAGGCGAAGGAATTGGGCTTAATTGATCGCCTGGGCACGGAAGAGGATGCCCGCCGCTGGTTGGCAGACTTGACCAAGCTGGATCCGGAGAAGGTGGTGGTGCAAACGATCGAGGAGCGCAAACCCCCCTTAGCCCGGTTGCTGAATTCCGATGGCCGGGCCCAGGGGCCGATCGGCCCTTGGACGGGGCCTCAGGTCGATCGGGCCCTCAGCACCCTGGACTTTGAACTGGCCACGAACGGTGTTCCCCTCTGGCTCTATCGCCCCTAGACGCACGGCATCCTGGGCGCACAATCGTGCGCCAAATCGCAATCCGGGTATGGGCGCACCGCCTTGCGCCCTCCGGTTCCGCCCCAATTACGCCCCAAGTCATTACCGAAAGTCATTACCGAAAAAAGCGGGTTAGGCGATCGCCGCCGTTTGCAAATCCAACACCGTTTGGCGGGCCCAGCGATCGGCCTCCAGGATGTCTTCTAAGGTCGGCTGGGTTCGATTGTCCGCCCGGTGGCGATCGCAAGCCTTTTCAATCAGCTTCGGAATATCCAGGAAATGCACCTTTTCCTCCAGGAACAGGGCCACCGCCTGCTCATTGGCCGCATTCAACACCGCTGGCATGGATCCCCCGGCTCGACCCGCCGCATAGGCCAAATCCATGCAGGGATATTTCGCGCGATCGGGCGCACGAAACGTTAAATCGCCCGCCTTCACCAAATCCAACGTTTCCCAATTCGTATAAATCCGCTCCGGGTAGGACAAGGCATAGAGCAACGGCAGCCGCATATCTGGCCAACCCAACTGAGCCAACACCGATGTATCTTGCAGCTCAATCAGCGAGTGAATAATGCTTTGGGGATGAATCACGATATCAATGCCGTCATAGTCCATCCCAAACAGGAAATGGGCCTCAATCACCTCCAACCCCTTGTTCATCAGGGTGGCTGAATCCACCGTGATCTTGCGGCCCATCGACCAGTTGGGATGCTTCAGCGCATCGGCCACCGTCACTTGCGCCAGCCGCTCCACCGGCCAATCCCGGAAGGCCCCACCCGAAGCCGTCAGCAAAATGCGACGGAGGCCCCCCTGAGGCACACCTTGCAGGCATTGGAAAATGGCGGAATGCTCAGAATCGGCCGGCAACAACTTCACCCCGTGCTTTTGCACCAGGGGCAACACCACCGGGCCACCCGCAATCAGGGTTTCCTTATTCGCCAAGGCGATATCTTTCCCCGCTTCGATCGCCGCGATCGTGGGCAGCAACCCGGCACAGCCCACAATCCCCGTGACCACCACCTCCGAATCCCCGTAGCCTGCCACCTCCACGATGCCCGCTTCTCCGGTCACCAGTTGGGGTTGGGGATCTAAATCCGCGATCGCCCCTTGCAGTTCCGCCAACTTGCTCCCATCCCGCAACGCCACAATTTCGGGCCGAAACTGTCGCACCTGTTCCGCCAATAGGGTCACATTGCTGCCCGCCGCCAGACCCACCACCCGGAATCGATCGGGATATTGGGACACAATATCCAGGGTTTGGGTTCCAATCGAGCCGGTGGAACCCAGAAGAGTAATTGCTTTCACGGTTTCTAAACCCATTTCTTTGAAACTCATTTCTTTGAAACTCATTGATTTTGGAATGGCCCGTTGCGGTGGATGGCTGTTATTTTGAATGGCTGCGGGTGGGTTACTGTGGGGGCTGCTGTGGCGTTGAGCAGATTCCTCCCAATATTAGGATGGTGTGCGCCAGGGGCGATCGCTCGTGTTCTCATGCCCGATAGATGTCCCCGATCTATGTCAAAAAAGGGGGGAATCGATCGCAAAATTCATCCCTCTGTGATCCATCCTCAACGGCGCGAGAGGCTCGGCAATATGCCACGCTTTAGGGGCAAGCCCAACCCGTGACCTCGATGCTGGGCCTTGCCGTTTTTGTGCCATTGCCCGCCTTGTCGCTCGTTTTGTCAAACTCCGCATCTTCACAACCCTGCCCTTGTTGCCATGTTGAGCCGTCCCGATTCCAACCCCACGCCCCCACCCCCACCATCAAGGGGGCCGCGGCCATCCCTCCAGCGCATTGCCGCCACCCTGCAACTGGGCGGTTGGATTGGGTTTTGGGTGCAATTAGCCCTCGGGTTAGCCGCCATTTTGTTGTTGCTGATTGCCGTGCCGGGGCTGGCGGGTCAAGGGGCGGCCCAAGGGGTCAGCATCGGCATTTTTTGGGCCACCTGCGGCGTGATTGTGGCGGCATTCAACACGGTTTTATCCTTTCGATATACCCGAATTGCCAAGGGATTAATTCATAAAACCAACGAACCGCAACCCCGCAAAACCGAAACCGTTCAATTGTTGAGAATGGGCGTTTATGCGGGCATGATTGGGGTGGTTTTAACCCTGATTGGCTCCGGTGTGGCGGTCTATGTTTTGGTCTCGAAGGCAGTGTCCCAGCCGGCCGGGGTAGCCATTACCGACCCCACTAAAATTGTCCGGCCCTTGGATGTGTTTGTGGTGGTAGCTAATTTGGCGGGAATTTCTGCCAACTTTATGGGCATGGTGATTTCCCTGTGGCTCTATGACCGAATTGATCGCCCTTCCAGTTAAGAAACTGATGCATCGAGTAGACAAACAAAAACACTAATTTTGTTGAGAAGATTTTTATGGAAAGTGGCATGAATTTGGATTGGCTGTTGGGTGCTTTGGCCGGTGGAATTGTTTTGGGTGGGCTTTGGATGTTGGCCAGTGGAATGAAAGCGATGAATGATGAGCAAAATAAAAAATCCAAATAATCAAGAAGAGTGATTAAGAGGAACAGTTGAGAACAGCAATTCTGAGAAATTGCTGAAAAGTATCCATTTCAATCAATCATTCACTCTAGTCATCAATCTCAGTAAAATTAACACTGACAATCAACAACTCAAAACCATGAGCAACGCTGACAACTTTCGGATTGAGAAAGATTCGATGGGGGAATGGCAAATCCCCGATACGGTCTATTACGGGATTCAAACTTGCCGGGCGATCGAGAATTTCCCCATTAGCGGCCTTAAACCCTTGCCCACCTATGTTGATGCCTGTTTGCTGATCAAAAAAGCCACCGCGATCGCCAATGCAGAATTGGGCTGTATTTCGGAAGAATTAGGCCAAGCGATCGTGCAAGCGGCCGATGAAATTTTGCAAGGTCAATTGCGCGATCAATTTGTGGTGGATGTTTACCAAGCGGGGGCCGGCACTTCCCATCACATGAATGTGAATGAAGTTTTGGCCAATCGAGCCTTGGAACTGTTGGGCGATCGCAAGGGCAACTATAGCCGCGTCAGTCCTAATGATCACGTGAATTATGGGCAGTCAACCAATGATGTGATTCCAACAGCCATTCGGATTGGGGGGCTGTTGGCGCTCGATCGTACCCTGTTTCCAGCCCTCAAAAAGGCGATCGCTGCCATGGAAGCCAAGGCGATCGCTTTCCAAGAAATTGTTAAATCTGGCCGCACCCACTTGCAGGACGCAGTGCCCGTGCGATTGGGCGAAAGCTTCCGGGCTTGGGCTTATATTTTGCGCGATCATGAGCGACGAATTACCACAGCAGCGGAAGATTTGCGCGTCTTGGGATTGGGCGGCAGCGCTGCGGGAACCGGGATGAACACCCATCCGCAATATCGCTTCCGAGTCGCTGAATTACTCTCAGAATTGATTGGGCAACCCTTGCGATCGGCTCCCCATTTGATGGCGGCCATGCAAAGTATGGCTCCTTTTGTGAATGTGTCCGGTTCGATTCGGAATTTGGCTCAGGATTTGGCCAAGATTTCCCATGATTTGCGCTTGATGGATTCGGGGCCCAAAACCGGATTTAAGGAAATTCAACTGCCGCCTGTGCAGCCAGGATCGTCAATCATGCCGGGTAAATATAATCCGGTGATGGCGGAGATGACTTCAATGGTTTGTTTCCAAGTGATGGGCTACGACCAGGCGATCGCTCTGGCAGCCCAGGCGGGGCAACTGGAATTGAATGTGATGATGCCGTTGATTGCCTACAATCTGATTCAAAGTATTGAGATTTTGGGCAACACGATCGCCGCTTTGAGTGATCGCTGTTTGGTGGGTATTGAAGCCAATCCCGATCGCTGTTTGCACTATGCCGAGGGAAGCTTGGCCCTGGTGACGGCGCTGAATACGCACATTGGCTATTTGAATGCCGCTGCGATCGCCAAAGAATCCCTAGAAACGGGTAAATCTCTGCGCCAATTGGTTTTGGAAAAAGGGCTGATGGATGAGGCCCAGTTGGCGGAAGTATTGGATTTGGAAACCATGAGCCAAATGCCGAATTCAACGGTCTAGGGTTTGAACGGCTCGATCGCCCGAATTGTGCTAATTGTGCTTTGGGTGGTGCAGTTGGCAGCCCAGTTTTGAGCGAAGTTGCTAACGGTGCGATCGAGCCGTTTAGATGATTATCCTGGATGATTACTAAGGCTAAGTTACCTCGGCCCTGATTGACAAATTCTGGTGATTCCGGTGATCAACCTCGGTGATCAATGTAGGTCTTGAGTCATACTTCTAGTTTCTAAAATTAGGTAGATTAACCGTGGATCCAAAGGCGATCGAGATTTATTTTCCCTGCCGACAATTTACAAAACCAACCGGCGGCGTACAGATGATCTATCGCCAGGTGGATTTGTTGAATCAGTCGGGATTTTCCGCAGCAGTTTTGCACAGAGAAGCGGAATTTCGTTGTCAGTGGTTTCCCAACAAAACACGCATCCTCGGGGGAATTTTGACCATTAACCCCGATCGCAGCATTGTGGTTGTGCCCGAGGTCTATGAACAGGCGGAATATGCCAAGCTGCCCAAAGATATTCCCTTTGTGATTTTTAATCAAAATGTCTATTACACATTTGATAAATTCTCAGTGAATTTTGAAGAAGAATATTTGCCCTATGCTGATCCGAATTTATTAGGCGTGATTGTTGTTTCTGAAGACAGCAAAAACTATATTCAAACGGCCTTCCCGCAAGTTAAGGTTCACCGGGTTCGGTGTAGCGTTGATCCGGAGCTGTTTTATTTTCCTGAGCGAAAGACCAATCAAATTTGCTTCCTGGCGCGCAAAAATTTCATGGATGTTCAGCAAGTTTGCCAAATCTTGCGCCATCGCGATCGGCTCCAGGGATTTCAATTGGTGCGAGTGTTGGATTTGCCGCAGGCGAAATTAGCAGAAATGATGCGAAATTCGGCAATTTTTATGAGTTTTGGTGATCCAGAAGGGTTTGGCTTACCGGCGGCGGAAGCGATGGCGGCGGGCTGTCTCACGGTGGGTTATCACGGCCGCGGCGGGCGGGAATTTTTCAAGCCGGAGTTTTCTTACCCGATCGAGCGGGGCGATATTTTAGGATTTGTCCAGGCGGTTGAACAGGCGATCGATGATTGGGTTAACCGTCCCGAAGCCACGATCGCCAAGGTCAAACAAGCATCGGCCTATATTCGCAACACCTATTCTTTGGCTAATCAAACGGAGGATGTGGTGGCAGCTTGGTCAGCCATCCTAGGGCGTTTTCCGGGGCAATCTTTACCCAAGCCCCATGATTTCAGTCAATCAACCCAGGATTCAAATCAACCAACCTATGATTTAAATCAGGCGATTGCTCCGCCCTCGATTATTTTCTAACCCCATTTCGACCCTTAATTTCGATCATTTCGATCCCTCCTTTCGACCATTGCCCCCCAAAACACCAGGAGAAACGCCGATGGTTCCCGTTAGCTTGCTCAGTGCCACTAGCTATGATTTGGATCTGTTGCGCGAAAAAGTTGTGGCCCTGTTGGAACCCTTGGGCGGAATGGCGGCCTTTGTACAGCCGGGCGATCGGGTGCTGTTGAAACCCAACCTCCTGACCGGATCGCGACCCGCCAAGGAATGCACGACCCGCCCCGAGCTGGTGCAGGTGGTGGCGGAGTTGGTGTTGGCGGCCGGTGGGCAACCCTTTTTGGGCGACAGTCCCGCCTTTGGCAGCGCGGCCGGCGTGGCCAAGGCCAACGGCCTGGCTTCGATCGCCCAACGCTTGAACATCCCGATCGTGGAATTTCGGGGCCAGCGCTACGACAGCCTCAGCGGCGAATTTGGTCACCTGCGCTTGAGCAAGGAAGCGATGGATGCAGATGTGGTGATTAATTTGCCCAAGGTGAAATCCCACTGCCAATTGACGATTACGCTGGGGGTGAAGAATCTGTTTGGCTGCGTGCCGGGCAAGCTGAAGGCCTGGTGGCATTTGGACGCGGGAAAAGACGTGGCTCGGTTTGGGCGCATGTTGGTGGAAACGGCGCGGACGATCGACCCCGACTTGACGATCGTGGATGGAATCATTGGCCATGAGGGCGACGGCCCCAGCAACGGTGAGCCGCGCCTGTTGGGGGTGTTGGGTGCATCGGCTAATGTGTTTGCGCTCGATCGATCCTTGGCGGATATCTTGCAGGTGGATCCGGCAACCGTGCCCACCTTGGCGGCGGCGGGAGCCTTGGGCGTTTGTCCGGCCCCGGAACAGGTGACCTATCCTTTGCAGCGGCCGGCGGACTTGGCGATCGAAGATTGGCGCTTATCCAGCTTCCTGATGCCGATCGATTTTGGGTTGCCTCGGGTGATTCGTTCCACCTTCAAGCACCTTTACATCAAGCTGTTTAAGGAACGCTTTGCCCCGGCGGAAACTTCGGTGCGATCCTAAGCTATTCCTAGTAGCCTGGCTGCCTTAATTCGCTGGGTTAAATGACATGGCTGTCACCGCCACCTGATCGTTAAGCAGCAAGATGCTCAAGCCCCTTGTTACCACGACTGACTCCGCAACTTTGACCCAATGTATTAAGCCTGTCATGCTACTAGCCGTCCTTTAACACCGCTAGTTTTTGGTTGTTTTCTGGTTTTTCTCTGGTCTTTGCCAGTTGTTGCATGGCTCCTTTTGCTGACGAAACCCTGCTGTTTGAACCCGCTGAACCGTTGCCCCAGGCCCTGCCCACGGTGTTTGCCTTTCCGAACACCTATTCCGTTGGCATCACCAGCTTGGGCTATCAGGTGGTCTGGGCGATGTTGGCGGCGCGGCCGGAGTTGGCCGTGGCACGGTTGTTTACGGATGCACGGGAGCCATTGCCCCGATCGCCCGCCCTGGTGGGGTTTTCCATGTCCTGGGAACTGGATTACGTCAATGTGATGGCGTTGCTGGAGGATTTGGACTTGCCGCTCCATGCGGTTGATCGCACCGATGAGCACCCGATCGTGTTTGGGGGCGGGCCGGTGCTGACGGCGAATCCCGAACCCTTCGCGGCCTATTTTGACGTGGTGCTGTTGGGTGATGGGGAAATTTTGATTGATGCCCTGGTGAATAAGCTGCTAGAACAGCGCGATCGCCCCCGGGCCGATCGATTGGAAGCCCTGGCCCAAGTGCCGGGTCTGTATGTGCCGCAACTGTACGCCGTGGAGTATCACGACCCCACGGGCCCGATCGCCGCCATTCGGCCTCTGAGCGATCGGATTCCCGCCACCGTCAGCAAGCAAACCTATCGTGGCAACGCCCTTTCAGTATCCACGGTGGTGACTCCGCGTGCCGCCTGGGAAAACATCTTCATGGTGGAAACGGTGCGCAGTTGCCCGGAACTGTGCCGGTTTTGCTTGGCCAGCTATCTCACCCTGCCCTTTCGGACGGCGGACTTGGAAGGCTCCTTGCTGCCGGCCATTGATCGGGGACTGCAAGCCACCAACCGAATCGGCCTGCTTGGCGCTTCGGTGACCCAACATCCTGAATTTGACAGTCTGCTCGATCGCCTGGCCGGAACCGCCTACGAACAAGTGCGGCTCAGTGTGGCTTCGGTGCGCACCAACACGGTCACGGAAAAGCTGGCCCGCGTTTTGGCCAGCCGCGATTGCAAATCGATCACCGTGGCCGTGGAAAGCGGTTCGGAAACGGTGCGGCAAATCATCAACAAAAAGTTGGCCACCGAAGCGATCGAACAGGCCGCCGTGAACGCCAAAGCGGGCGGCCTCAGCGCCCTCAAGCTTTATGGCATGGCCGGCATTCCCGGAGAAACCCCCGACGACATCGAAGCCACCGCGGCCATGATGCTGCGGCTCAAAAAAGCTGCCCCGGGCCTGAAATTAACCCTTGGTTGCAGTACCTTTGTGCCCAAAGCCCACACTCCCTTTCAGTGGTTTGGGGTGAATCGGGATGCGGAAAAGCGATTGAAATTGCTGCAAAAGCGCCTGCGTTCCAATGGCATTGACTTCCGCCCCGAGAGCTATAACTGGTCAATTATTCAGACGCTGATTTCCCGGGGCGATCGCCGGTTAACCCCCCTGTTGGAACTGGTGCGAACCTATGGGGCGGGCGACACGGACAACCCTGATCGGGTATCCCTGGGCAGTTACCGGCGAGCCTTCAAGGAACTGCGCGATCGAGTGCCCCCGCTGGATCATTATGTGTTTCGCAACTGGGATTTAGGGGAAGTGCTGCCCTGGGAACATCTCCATGGGCCCTTGCCTGCCGCCACCCTGAAAAAACACCGAGCGGAAGCCGTAGCCCTAATGCCCGATGCTGCCGTGATTTCGCCGTGATTTCGCCGTGATCGCCCTTGCCTGGATTTTGTTTGGACTAGCGATCAATCAGCGATGGGATCACGACTCCCTTGCTGCTTCGTTGCCGAACATTGCGGGTTGTTGATTTTCCGTTACCGGGAGCGATCGCCCATGAAACAATAAAAACCGCACGTCAATGCTCAACGCCCGCCTGTTGCCATGACCCTCGCCTCATCACCCTCCGAATCCGGTCAAGCACCCCTCGGCCACAAAAAAGCTCGCGCCCTCAAGCCCGGTAGCCGTCGCCCCGCCAAGGATTTGTGCAGTGAATGCGGTCTGTGCGACACCTACTATGTGCATTACGTCAAAGAGGCCTGCGCCTTCATTAATCAACAGATTGCCGAGCTGGAAACCCAGGCCCATGGCCGCAGCCGCAATCTGGAAGTCGAAGATGACATCTACTTCGGCGTGCATCAGGAAATGATGGCCGCGCGCAAAACCGAGCCGATCGAGGGGGCCCAATGGACCGGCATCGTTAGCTCGATCGCGATCGCCATGCTCACCAGCGGCAAAGTGGAAGGGGTCGTCTGTGTGCAAAACACCCCGGAAGACCGCTTCCAACCCCAACCGGTGATTGCCACCACCCCCGAAGAAATCTTGGCTGCCCGGGTGAACAAACCCACCCTTTCGCCCAACCTGTCCGTTTTGGAACAGATTGAACGATCGGGCATGAAGCGGTTGTTGGTGATTGGGGTGGGCTGCCAAATCCAAGCCCTGCGAGCTGTCCAAGACAAGCTAGGCCTCGAAAAGCTCTATGTGCTCGGCACGCCCTGCGTGGACAACGTGACCCGGGCCGGCCTGCAAAAATTTCTCGACACCACGAGTCGATCGCCCGACACCGTGGTCTATTACGAGTTCATGCAGGATTTCCGAGTGCATTTCAAGCACGAAGACGGTTCCACGGAAACAGTGCCCTTTTTTGGCCTAAAAACCGATCAATTAAAGGACGTGTTTGCCCCCTCCTGCATGACCTGTTTTGATTACGTCAACTCCCTCGCGGATTTGGTGGTGGGCTATATGGGTGCGCCCTTTGGCTGGCAGTGGCTGGTGGTGCGCAATGAAACGGGCCGCGAACTGTTGGAAATGGTGCGCGACCAAATCGAAACCCAACCGGTGATGTCCCAAGGGGAGCGTCGGGCCGCCGTCCAAAACAGCATTCCCGCCTACGACAAAGGGGTCACGATTCCCATGTGGGCGGCTAAGTTGATGGGGTTGGTGATTGAGCGGGTGGGGCCCAAGGGTCTGGAATATGCTCGTTTCTCGATCGACTCCCACTTCACGCGCAACTATCTCTATGTCAAGCGCCACTACCCTGAAAAGCTAGCGGAGCATGTGCCCGCCTATGCCCAAAAAATTGTGGAGCAATACCAATTACCGGACTAGAACCGATCGTCGGATAGTTTGAAATCCTGATTCCACCCTGACACGATCGCGAGAACAAGGAACCTAAGAGCCGGTGCGCAAATTTTTATCCAACTTGGGGGATGGAGACGGCGAACCCGTGGGTTTCTGGGTTGTGGGTAGTTCTGCTTCGATGCGGTGGATCGATCGCCTGAACCAGCGCCACTTGGGAGCCACCAACACCCGATAGCGATTGCCCACCTTCAGCCGATCGAACGGGGTTTCGAGCGGTAGCCAATCCCCACGCTTGGGCCCCTCAACCCAAAGCTTTTCGCCCGTCTCGATCGTCACCCGATATCGATATCGGTATTCAGTCACCCGGCGCGATCGCTTCACGGTTTTGCCGTTTTCTTCAACGGTTTCCTGCTTCGAGGTGCGATACCGCTTCAGTAAGCGTTCTTTGGCCACCACGGCGATCGGGATGGTTTCCCCGGCCAGCGTGAAATAGCTGAACTGCAACCCCCCCAGCAGCACACTGAGCAGGATAAGCGCGATCATGCCGCGCCCATATTTGCGAATGAAGGGATGGTCGGTCAGCCAGGCAATCATGGTTAATCCCAGAGTGAGGGGGACTGGCTCAGGGGTTGGTGGGTGCTTGGTTCGGAATCAACAGCCGCAGGGTTGAAAAGCCCAAAACCAGCAGGAATAACACTAGCCCGATCGCGCAGGCATAGCTCATTTCTAGGTTTTCAAAGGCCTGTTCATAGAGGTAATAGACCACGGTTTTGGAGCTGCTGCGGGGGCCGCCTTGGGTCATGATGAACACTTCTTCAAAGACCTTGGTGGCGGAAATGGCGGAAATGGTGGCCACCAACAGCCAGTAAGGGCGCATCAACGGAACCGTAATATCCCAATGTTTGCGCCAACCATCGGAGCCATCGAGGGCGGCAGCTTCGTAAAGGTCGGCGGGAATGGCTTGCAGTCCGGCTAAATAAACCACCATGTAATAGCCGAGGCCTTTCCAGACCGTGACGGCCATCACGCTCCAAAGGGCCCATTGGGGACTGGTCAGCCAGGGAATGGGACGAGAAACAAGGCCAAGTCCGGTGAGCAGTTGGTTCAGCAGGCCATTTTCCGCATACATCCAATTCCAGGCAATGCCGGCCACCACGCTCGACACAATCACGGGCACATAATAGGCGGCGCGAAACCAACGGATCCCCGCTAGTTTTTGGTTCACCAAAATCGCCAAACCCAAGGGGGCGATCGTCAGGATGGGGACGACGGTTAATAGGTAAACGATCGTTTGGCCCAGGGTTTTCCAAAACAGCCGATCGCCCCACAGGCGCAGGAAGTTGGCCCCGCCCACCCAGCGCGGCGCTTCGGTCAGGTCGTAGTCATAGCGCGTGAAGCTGAGGTAAAAGGCTTGCAGGGCCGGGTAGAAGGTGGTGATGGTCAAGACGACCAAGGCCGGCAGCAGGAATAGATAGGGCGTGAGCAGGGCCCATTGGCGATCGCTCAGGGATTTTCGGGGTAACTGGAACATGGGCAAGGTTCCCAGTATGTGGACTGTTGAATTGAACTGAATTGAACTTCTAATTTTTCGTTTTTACCAACTGCTTGCCTTTTGCTTTTTACCTTTTACCCTTTGCTTTTTACTTTTTGCCTTGTGCTCTTTGCTTGTTAACTAACGCACCAGAGGCGATCGCTTCCGTTTCAAAATTTCCCCATAAAGGGCTTCGAGTTGGTTGAGGTTGCGATCGAGGGTGTAGCGTTCCAAAACACGCTCCCGGGCCCGCTGGCCCAGCAAGGCGGTGATTTCCTCGTGTTCTGCCAGCATGGGCAGCAAGGTTCGCAATTGTCCATAGACTTTTTGCGGATTGAGGCGAATTCCGGCTCCCTGCTCGATCGCCTCGCCATCGGCCCCCACCTCCGTTGCCAAGCAAGCAACCCCGCAGGCCATCGCCTCCAGTAACGAGAGGGACAACCCTTCAACTAATGAGGGCAGCACAAACACATCGGCGGCACGCAAGATGTCGATCCGGCGACTTTCGTTAGCCACATAGCCCATCCATTCCACCCCATGCTCGGGGCCGTAGAACGTTTGGAGGGAGGCTTTGAGGGGGCCGCTGCCGACGATCGCCAGTTTGCAATGGCTGGGCATTTTCGCTTTTTTCCAAGCCTTCAGCAGGGGTTCAACGTTTTTCTCTTGCGCCAGACGGCCCACATAAACAAACAGGCGATCGCATCCCAATTCCCGTTTCACAGGCGAGGGGCCGGGGGCATATTTGAGCACATCAACCCCGTTGGGAATCACCGCCACTCGATCGCCCTCAACCCCCAACTTAATCAGCATGTCGCGCTGAATTTGGGAGAAGACGATCGTGCAGTCATAACTGGCTAAAAAGGGTGCATAGAGTTGATAGGTTAATTGTTGAGTGCCGGAGGTGAAATTACGCAGTTTTTGATCGAAAGCAGGGTGAAAGGTGGAAATTAGCGGCAATTGTAATTCGTCGCAAATTTCTGGCAACACAAAATCCAACGGCGAAAGGGTCAAGGATGCATGGAGCAAATGGGGACGCAACCGGCTGAGAGATTGCGTCAAAACTTTGCTGGCCCCAAAGGTGGGCAACGTATAAATTTGGGATTTATAGAGATAGGGAAGCGGGACTTCTTTCACATCCCGCTGCGCTTCGTCTTCGGTTTCTTCTTCTTGGGCAAAGTGTAAAAAGCTCACCTCATGGCCCCGATCGCGTAATGCGTTCGTGATCTCTCGGCTGTAGGTGACGTTGCCGCAAAATGGAGATCGTTTACCCAACCAAGCGACGTGCATGGAATCCGAAAACCTGAATTAGCGAGAATGATTGGGCTAATGAATTGGTGAATTCACCCAATCAAGAGGAACTCAACAGCGGAAATTTAACAGCAGAGATTTAAAAACAAGAATTCAACAACAAGAATTCAGTAACACAAGTTCAAAAACACAAACTCGGCAGCAGAAATTCAGCAACGGAAATTTAACAACACAAACTCAGCAACACAAACTCAGCAACACAAATTCAAAAACAAGATGCATACCGGGAGAATGCTTAGGTCGATCGCGGCAAACTCGTAACGGAAATATACCAGGTTGCCACGCCGCCTGCGATTGCCAAAACGGCCAACAACAGCAGCACCGCAGGCAACCCCCAATAGGCTTCGGCCACGCTGGAGAGGGCCAGGGGCAAACTGAGGGCCACGTTCACGGCGTTGTTTTGTAAGCCAAAGACTTTGCCGCGCATTTCTTCGGGGGTTTCGTGCTGGATGGTGGTTTGCATGGGGATGCCCACGAAGGCGGCGGCGGCTCCCAAACAGACGATCGCGGTCACTGCGCCCCAGAGGTGGGTGGTGGTGCTGGCGAGGGCCACGAGGGCCGCTCCCATGCCAAAGGAACCGAAGAGGGCCGATCGGGTGTAGGGCCAGCGGCTGCCAAATTGACCCAGCAGCAAGGCTCCCACCCCCAAGCCCGCACTCCCGGCCGCCAACAGCAGCCCAAATTGGGAGGCTTTGATGTTGGGGATCACTTCCGCCATCCGCACGGCCAAAACCGCCAGGGCCGCGAAGATCGAAAACAGGATCGTGAGTTGAATCAGGGCGTTGCGGATCACGGGGCGATCGAGCAGGTAGCGAAACCCGTCGCGCAAATCTTCCAGGACGTGGGGACGCTCGATCGTTTTGTCTTCGGGAGCTTCGCCGGTTTTCATCCACAGCAGCAGAGCACCCGCGATCGCGTAGCTGCCACCGATCAACAGTTCTTGGCCCAGGTTTTCCCCCAGCCCCCAACGGGCAACCAGATGATTGGCCAGAGCCAGCAGCGGTTCTCCCACGGCAAACCCCACGATCGTGGAGGCCATCATGGTGGTGGTGTAGAGGGAGTTGGCCGACAGCAGGTGTTGCGGCGGCACGATCAGGGGAATGGTGGCTTGCTCGGCGGGGGCAAAGTATTGGGTGAGGGTGGAAACGCAAAAGGTCATGGCCAACAGGGCCCCAAAGCCGATCGGGATGCCCATCACCTCCGGGCCGTCGGCCGTCAGGGCCAACACCACTGGCAAGGCCAACACCAACAGCCCGCGCACCACATTGGTGACCACCAGCACGGTTTGTTTTTGCCATCGATCGACATAAATTCCCGCCAGGGAACCGAACAACACCGCCGGAATCGTGAAGGCGATCGTGATGGCGGAAACCCAGCCGCTGATGGTTTGGCCGGGTTCTTGGAACCGGGCAGCCACGATCGCGATCGCCATGATCAGATAAACCTTATCCGCCAGTTGCGAAAACACCTGCCCACTCCACAGGGCCAGGAAGTTGCGATTTTTCAGCACCGGCAAGAATCCCGTTTCTTCGGGATCGGCGGGGGCGGGTTCGAGTCCTTTTTCCTTGGCCAGGCGAGCTGCCTCGATCGCTGCCTGGTCATGGCCCGCCCCATGCAGCACCAATTCAGCCAACTCGTCCACCTCTTCCGTGAGCCGTTTTTTCAGGGGCAACGGTTGGGGGGCCGGCTGGCTCTTGTGCAGTTCCGCTGGGGGCGTGTCGGGTTGGGACGAAGTGGGGGACATGGGCGATCGGGGAAAAGATGGCAAGCGATGGAATCGAGTCGGCAACGGGCCCTAAACCGGTGGTTTGTGGAGAGTTACACCAAAGCAGGCGGGGCCAGGGCCGTGTTCAGGTAGGTTTCCAGGGATTTGGCCGATCGAATCCCCTGTCCAAAATGATATTGGGCATAGTGCCGTAACAGACGCTCCAGCCGCTGCCAATGGCGCAGGGGATCGGCCAAGGTTGCCCGATCGCCCGGTGGTGACGCTGCAAATAAATCATTTAGGCTTTGCCACTCGGTGGCCGTTAAGCGTAAGGGCGAAAACTTGACCGAGACTCCCGAACTGGGCAGCACTCGTGTGGGTTGCCGCGCCGCCAACCAGGCCATCGCCTCCGGATTGTCCAGGGCTGCCAGGTCGATCGCCCCGCCCGCAGCGGCACTGAATCCCACCCGCCAATGGGGATCTGTCCAATCGGGGGCGATCGGGCGTTCCGTTAGATTGCATTGGCCCAACTGCGGAGCCACCCCCGCCACCGCCAACAGGCGACCAATCCCGGCGCAGAGGATTGGTAACAACTGACCCAAGGCCGCCACCCGATCGATCGGTAAAGCCAGCGCCTCCAATGCATGAAGATCCTCATTCAGGGTGGTGAACAGATCCGGTTGGGGATGGCCATCCAATGCCTGAGCCAAGGCCAACTCGGCCCAATATTGAGCCGTCATCAGCTTCCCCAAATCCCTTGTTAGGCCCGCATAGGCCGTGATCGATTGGGCCTGGGCAATGCGATCAAGACTGCGCCCTCGGCCCACCAACAGCTCATTCACCACAAACAAATTGCTGCGGCCCCCAATTTTCGATTTTGGCTTGCGTGCGCCGGGGGCCACCGCCCGAATTAACCCAAATTCCAAGGTCAAAATTGTGAGCAACAGATCCGACTCCCCCAAAGGCACGCCCTTGAGGTTAATGCCCGTCGCCTGGTAGGTGCGGGAATGGTTCATGCGGTGGGCGGCTCCTCCGTTTCAGCAGCCCAACCGGCCGAGCGATCGCGTCGCAAGAACTCCACCCCGCGTGATGTGCCCAAACGGGTGGCCCCGGCTTCAATTAGGGCGATCGCCTGATCCGTGGTGTGGATGCCGCCGGCCGCCTTAATCCCAATCCGGCCCCGGGTCCAATCCTTCAGCAACCGCACATCCTCGATCGACACGCCCCCATTCCAGCCCGTGTGGGTTTTCAGGAATGCCGCCCCCGCATCCATGGCAATTTCCACCGCCAATTGTCGCTCTGCCGGCTCCAGCAGCGACCACTCCAAAATTACCTTCACCAACGCGCTGGCGCTGGCCATCTCCACAATTTCCGCAATTTCCCGATGCACCGCGTCAGCCGCACCGGCCTTCAGCCAACCCAAATTCAGCATCACCTCCAACTCCCGCGCCCCCTGCTCCAGGGCTTCTTCCGCCTCTGTGCATTTGGTTTGGGTGGTGGTGGCTCCGGATGGAAACCCGATCGGGCAAATCACCACCGGTCGCCGATTGTGCAACAACGACACCGCCTGGCGCACGTGGGTGGGCATCACACAAACGCCCGCAAAACCGAAGCGATCGGCCTCTGCGCACCACTGCTCCACATGCTGCGGCCCCGCCGCCGGGTGCAACAGCGCATGGTCAATGTGTTGGGCCAGGTCAATGGTTTCAGCCAGACGCTGATTCGTCTGTTCGTCAAAAGCGAGGGTCATCAAGGTTAATCCACGTTAATCCACTGGATCCACCGATCCAAAGGCAGGGCCACAACGGTCAGGATTTCCCTATTTTGTCGCAGATTTGGTGCGATCGGGCCGCCCCAGCCCCATCACCCGCTGGTCTCATCCCGATCGGGCGATCATTCAACCTACATTTCGGATTCAGTTGGTTTGCTCCTCAGCAAGGGGTTAAATCCCAATCGATAAGGTCACAATTCCTAGTGATCTCGATCAATATCCCAAGCGGTCGCAATTCCCTATACTTCTCAGACCTCATTAAAACTCGAAGTTGATGCGTTAATCGGCACTCAAAAATATCAACACTGACAATGACTTGACCGTTCACTAATCAGCCTTGTCAACTGCTCGATCGCGCTTATCCTCTTGGCCAGATCAGTCCAAGATTGACTGATCAACCATTCACAGATCAGCAATTCACGGATCAATCGCCACGGATCATCCTGAATTCTCATGTTAGCTGATGAACAACCAAGAAACCCAAGGTAGCTTTCGATTACAGCCCTGGCTGGCTGCTGAATGATCGCTCAAGTTATCGTTGCCCAAAAAATAATTTGAACCCAGAATTCAAATCATTAACAACAGCAATTCTAAGAGAATGTCTGAAAAGCCAAAATTGCTACTCCGTACGCTCCAGTGATCGATGGAAACAAGGGGCTTAAGCCCCTTGCCCCCACAACTATTGGTGTTTGGTACGGGTCAAAAGATACTTTTCAAATATCCTCTAACGATTGCCAAAATGATTAGCCTAGGTTTAATTCGAGATAAATATTTTAAAAATTTTCTTGTAGATTTTTATTGCTTCGCTTTTTGTGCAAGAAGGTCGATTTTTATACATTGTCCGTGTATTCTTGTATATTGAGTATGTTTCTATGTGCAGTTTGTGATCTGCATCTCTTCTCGTTTTGGATATTGACTGACAAATTTTTGCTGCCTGTTGAAGTGAATTGGCTACGGACGTTGATTGTTTAAGCCCCTACCGACAGAATCAAGCCCCTAACCATGATTCATCTGTCAACGCTTTTTCGAGTTTCCCAGGCGATCGCTCGCACCATTGAAATCAACGAGCTGCTACAAGTGTTATCCAGCCATGTTCTGGAATATTCAGGAGCAGAAAAATGCGCTCTCCTTCTATTGCAAGACGGCGAGTGGGAACTGCGAGCCTTGGCAGATTCTCGAGGGGTGCAGCTAACAACGCTGCCTCTTGCATATAGCCAAGATGTGCCCAGTAAGCTCATTCAATACGCAGAAACGCACCTAAAACCAATTGCCATTGAAAACCTTTGCACTGATTTGCCTGTAATTGGCAATTATTTAAAAATTCATCGCCCTCAAAGTTTGCTTTGCTTGCCATTGCTGAACCAAGAGACTCTGTTGGGCATTTTATATCTGGAACATCGATCGGCTCAGGGACTCTTTACGGACGATCGGCTCATGGTTTTGGATTGCTTGGCGAACCAGGCCGCGATCGCCCTAGATCATGCAAGGCTTTACCAAACCGTGCAACGCAATGAATCTCGTCTGCGTGCCGTGTATGAGTCTAATAATGATGCAATTATGCTCCTGAGTGAAAAGTGCTTTGTGGATTGTAATTCGGCAACATTGGCTATCTTTAAGTGCCCAGCAAAATCAGAATTTTGTGGTAAGCATCCTTCGCAAATTTCTCCAGAATATCAACCCAACGGGCGCTTATCGAGCGAGGCTGCGACTGATCATATTGTGACGGCACTCACCCGGGGCTATGACCGTTTTGAGTGGCAACATTGCCGCTGGGATGGCTCGGAATTTATTGCCGAAGTGCAGCTCTGCCGAATGGAAATAGATGATCAGGCAATTTTGCAAGCGATCGTTCGGGATATTAGCGATCGAAAGGCCGTGGAGGCGGCCATTCGCCAAAAATCTGCAGAACTGGAACAGGCACTCTTGCAACTGCAAAAGACACAATTGCAACTGGTGCAAATTGAAAAAATGTCGGTTTTGGGAAACTTGGTGGCAGGGGTAGCCCACGAGATTAATAACCCGATCGGGTGCATTGTGGGCAATGTTAGCGTTATGCAGAATTACGTCATCGACTTGATGGAAACCTTGGATCTCTATCAGGCGAATTTCCCTGAGCCGGGCATCACCATTGAACAGCAATTAGATGCGATCGACCTGGACTATTTGCGGCAAGATGTGCCGGATGTGATGCAAGCCATTAAGGATTCAGGCGATCGAATTGCCGCCATTAGCCAGAGTCTGAGAACATTTTCGCGAACAGATGGGGCTGAAAAGCAACTCTTTAATGTGTGTGATGGGCTTGATAGTACGGTTTTGATCTTGCGACATCGGCTCAAAGCCAATGAGCAACGACCGAAAATTGAAGTGGTGACCCACTATGACCAACTGCCGGAAATTAACTGTTTTCCGGGGCAACTCAACCAGGTTTTCATGAATATTTTGGCCAACGCGATCGACGCGATCGATGAATTGAGCGAAGGCAGAAGTTTTCAAGAACTAGCCCAATCGCCGCACCAAATTACGATTAGCACAAGGGCGATCGAGTCGGGAATTCAAATTACGATTGCGGATGATGGGCCGGGGATGCCCCCTGAGGTACAGCGGCGAATTTTTGACTATATGTTCACCACCAAAGAAGTGGGCAAAGGAACCGGCTTAGGGTTGGCCATTGCCCATCAAATTGTGGTGGAAACCCATGGCGGGACGATCGATTTGCAATCCCAAGTGGGCGAAGGCAGCACATTCACGCTCACTTTGCCCTGTTGAATGCCGGGCGAAAGGCTCGATCGAGAACCGGAGAGGATGTCTGAGTGGGTCTGAGCTTTGGGGCGATCGGCAGAGGCTACGCCGCAGGGGTGGGCGTGAGTTGCCCTTGCTGAAGCTGCCAACAGCGATCGGCCACATCCAAAAGATCACTGGGATCATGGGTGACCACCAACAAAGTCCAGTGAGCCTTCAATCGCGACAGCAGACCGGCCAACTGTTGCCGCATGGACCAATCCAACCCGGCGGTGGGTTCGTCCAACAGCAAAATGCTCGGTTGGCGAATCAGTTGCACCGCCAGAGCCAAGCGCCGTTGCTGGCCACCGCTGAGGGTGTAGGGCGAAATATTCAGGGCTAACTGTTCCAACCCCACAGCGGCCAGAGCCTCGTGAATTTGCTCTGAACTAATTTCCGGGTGGCCCAGCCGCAACTCTTCGAGCACGGTGGAGCCGCAAAAATGCCGCTCAGGAAATTGAAACACCAACCCCGCTAACTGTTGCAGGGACTCGGGAAATAGGGGGCGATCGCGCCACAGCACTTGTCCGCTGGTTTGGCTGGCCAAGCCGGCCAAGATTTCCAACAGGGTGCTTTTACCGGAACCGCTGGGGCCAATCACCAAGGTCAGTTGTTGGGGAACCAATTCCAGATTCACTTGGTGCAAAATGGCCTTGGCGGCGGCGGCGGGGTGATAGCTAACGGAGTCCAAACGCAGCATGGAAGAAAGGGGGCGCGGAGGTGGATCGGGCCCTATTGTAGGGGGCTACTCAACGGCTCGAATGAATGATTCAACGCATGTTTGATTGTTCGATCCGATATTTCGATACGTTCAGGAGTGATGGTTATGGATCTCGGCCGCTTTGTTGCTCAAGGGCGATCTCCTTTGTCGGCCGATCGCGCTCGAAAGCGATCGACTCGGCCCCGTCTGTCCCGATCAAGGTCAAGATCAATGGCCTGGCTGGCTGGAGCGATCGGGCTGTTCTGGGGCTGGGGGGCTTGGCCGGCCGGGGCGGATCCGTTCCGATCCCAGAATCCTCGCCCCGTGGGCGATCGGGCTGAGGCGGCCTTCGTCATGCTGTTCAAAAATGGCAATTATCCTGTCGCTCGCCGTTTAGCCCAAGAGGCGATCGCCCAAGAACCCCAAGAGCCTTTGGGCTATGCCTTAGCCGGTGCATTAGCCTATCTCGATGGCCAGTGGGATCAGGTGCAAACCGCCGCCAATCAGACCCTTGCCGCTGCCAACACCCTCAAAACCACTGATGCCCTGCGCGGTAATCTCTACATCGGCGTGGGACATTTCTTGGAAGGGGCGTTTATTGTGTCCGAAGGTGGTCGCGGCCCCCTTCAGGGCGCACCAGAAGCCTTGGCCAAACTGTCCCAGGTTAACGAAGCCTTGGATGCAGCGGCGGCCATCAGTCCCAACGATCCGGAACTGAACTTGATTCGGGGATCGCTGGATGTGTTGTTGGCGGATAATTTGCCCTTTGGCAATGTGGATGGGGCTGTGAACTCCCTCCAGCGGGGCAGCCCCGACTATGTGGTCGATCGCCTGTTGGCGGCCATTTACCGCCGTCGCAAAAACTTTTCCCAGGCGATCGCCTCAGTCGATCGCGCCTTGGCCAAGAGTCCCCAAAATCCCGACCTTTGGCATTTAAAAGGGCAAATTCTCTACGAACAAGGACGCAGCAGCCAAAATCTTGATTTGCTGAAGCAATCGGAAGCCCTGTTTTTGCAGGTGTTGGCCCAGCGGGAGCAAATGCCCCGCGCCGTGATTCGGCACTTGGAAAAAAACGAGTTGCGGCGAGTGCAGCGGGAAATTCGCAACCTGCGCGGCTAATTTGGGCCCCTGATTGGAATCCGTATGTCGCCGATATAAAACCGGTACAAGATCGGCACGCCATCAGCACGCGATCGACCAGGCCTGACAAAAAAAGAAGGGGCCGAAGCCCCCTGCTGAATGGGTACTGAAGCCTGAATCTTGCTGAAATCTTGCTGAATTGGTGATTTGCACCAGATCGATCGCCCAAACAGGTCGATCAAATCAGCCTTAGCGGCGACCCATATCCCGAGCCATATCCTTGAAGCCATTCAGGCTGGGGCCCGGACGACGACGCGGCGTGTTGCTGGGCACAAACTTCGATGCAAAAGCCGTTTCCGGCGGCAGGGTCACCGGGGCCGGAGCAGGCTTAGGTGGCTCGGGCGGCTTGGCCGGGGCTGCGGGGGCTGCGGCCTTGGCTGCTTTAATGCTGGTTTTGGTGCTCTTGGGAGCTGGGGCCGGAGCTTCCGGAGCGGCGGCCACGGGGGCTGCCGGTTCCGCAACCACAGCGGGGGCTTGGGGAGCCGGGGCGGCCGGGGTGCTGTCCCCCGTACCTTGTGCATCACCAATTTCCAAGAAGAAAGCGTCTTTTTGGGAACCGAAGAGGTTCTTCAGGGGGCCGATCGGCATGGTTTCGTCGTCAGGTGAGTGGTGGGGTTTTAGCCGTTGCGAGAACCGTTGCGGGATTGATGAGGCGATCGCAAGTGAGACCTCGCCCTGACGCTCCACACAGGAAGTGGCTCTGGGGCAAGGTTTGGGGTCGATCGCCAAGACAGCAATTGGGCTGACTGCTCATTCACCTGTAAAGGCGGTCTTTACAGACTAGGTACAATTGCTTACAAAATGCAATGTTTCGCAACACTTGTTCTCAGCATTGTATCTGTCCTCGGCTCGATCGACGAGGGGCCGTGGATGATTGTCTGGAATTGATGTTTTGATCGCTGGTGTTTTTACGTTTCGGATCTTTTGGATTTTTGGGATCTCGACGTTCACGGAGCGATCGCTAGCGAGTGAGGCGACGTTCGATCGCGTCGGCCACCGCCGTAGCCACCGCAACCCGCGCAAAGTACTTATCCTCTGCGGCAATCAAAGTCCAAGGGGCCAAGGGCGTGTGGGTTCGTTGCACCATTTGGTTCACTGCCACCGAATACAGGGGCCACCGCTCCCGATTGCGCCAATCCTCGTCAGTGAGTTTGTATTGCTTGAAGGGATTGTCTTTGCGTTCCTGGAACCGGCGCAGTTGTTCTTCTGGGCTGATGTGCAACCAAACTTTCACCAACACCATGCCACTGGACATTAGTTGGCTTTCAAATTCATTAATTTCCTGATAGGCCCGTCGCCATTCCGTTTCGGTGGCAAATCCTTCAATTCGTTCCACCAAAACCCGCCCATACCACGATCGATCAAAAATCCCGATCGTGCCCGCCGCCGGTAACCAGCGCCAAAATCGCCATAGGTAGTGGTGCGCGCGTTCCTCCGCCGTGGGGGCCGCAAAGGCATGAACCCCATAGCTGCGGGGATCCAACATGCCCGTTAACCGCGAGATGGCTCCCCCCTTGCCCGCCGCGTCCCAACCTTCAAACAACACCAACACGGGTAACCGTTGGCGATGGATTTGCATTTGCAGCGATCGCAGCCGGGCCTGCTGTTCCGCCAGTTTCCGTTCATATTTACTGCGAGACAGGGCTTGACTGAGGTTCACCCGTGCCAGCAAGTCCGGTTCACCGGGATGCAACTCCGCTTGGGCCGGCAGGGCGGGCGGGGGAGAAGCCTGGCTGCGTTGGCGATCGAGTGCTCCGGCAATGGTGGCAATGGTTTCGCTCAACACTTTGATCACCGCCCAGCGGCGGCTGTTGCCTTCCACCAAAGTCCAAGGAGCCGCTCCTGTGCTGGTTTCCGCCAGCATCGCTTCCGCCAAGTCCCGATATTGGCGATAGTGCTTGGCCTGTTGCCAATCTTCCGGTCGCACCCGCCATGCCTGAAAAGGATCCGCTTGGTATTTTTTCAGGCGCTTTTTCAGCTCATCACGGCCGAGATGAATAAAAAATTTGGCGATCGCCGCGCCTTCATCCGCCAACTGTCGCTCAAAGGCATTCACTTCCCGGGTGGCTTCGGGAAACTGTTGATCCGGCAGCCGGCCAAACAGGCGATCTTCCAGCAGGTGGCTATACCAACTGTGATAGAACAGCCCGATCGTGCCCGCTTCCGGCAACCGCAACCAAAAACGCCGTAACCAGGGAAATCCCAGCTCATGGGGTTCTGGCGGAAAAATTGGATGTACTTGAAAGCCGCGTGGATCCAAGGAGTCGCGCAATTCCTTGACGATCGCCCCCTTGCCTGCCGCCGCCCAGCCTTCCAGGGCAATAATCACCGGTAATTGGGCTTCCCGACAGTCCGCTTGGAGCGATCGCAACTGAAGAGCCAAGCGATCGCGCTCTGCGACATAGGTGGCCTTATCCAGCTTCAAGCTGAGATCCAACATGTCCAGCATGGCTTGTCCTCCAGGCGAGCAGTGGCACGAAGCAACGGCAGCAATCACGGTGCATGGCAGGCAGTGACGGAGCCTGATGCGCAATCACCGTCATCGCCAACCCCAGCAGCGCGGCCTTGCGCTTGCGGCCATCAATTGCCACAACCTTAGCGATTGCTGTTCCGGTCTGCTGCAAAACGTAAAGAAGACTTTAGTCGAGCAACTCCTCAGCCCAATCGTCATCCATCCAAATTGCCGCGAAAACGGCCGCAATTTGCCGAAAACAGCCCGATCGAACTCTTGTCGATCGGGCCACTTGGCAGGGTGTGATTGACGAAATTTGGAGGTCTTGCCCGCAAGTTCCATTAAGTTTCAATCAAGTTTCAAAGGAGTTTCGTTGAGTTGCGATTCAAAAATTATTAAATCTTGATCAATATTTTTGATTGTTAGGAATCTGATCATTTTCGATTTCGGTTTTGATCAATGTCCTATGAATGCTTGATGTTGATTAGGATTCAATAGTTTTGCCTGTAATCTATGCTCTATCTACGCCTTGAAACCTTGATTGGAATTTCTTAGCCGGACAACTCAGACCATCCAACTCATTCCTAGCTAATTGAATCAAAGTCGCTGCCTTTGGTTATTCATTGCTTGGACTTGAGGTCAAGGATTTCCAAATCGAAATTCAGGGCTAGGGGGGTGCTCATTGCGATTATTACTCCCTGAGTTGGTAATGGGTATGACTGATTCTTGGCGCGATCAGATGCAGTCGGTGGTTTTGGAGCTAGGGCAAATCTCGCTACGGACAGCAGAAGCGGTTCAATGCCTCTCCAGTCAGCTTGATCGGCTGAGTCAATGCTTGGAGCAGCAGGGTGAGTTCTTGCAAAAAACTTTGCAGCAACAGGGACAACAAATTGAAGAAAAGATCGAGCGCCAAATCGAACAACAACTTGAATTGCAAAGTTGGCAAATTCAGCAACAATCGAAAGAGATTCATCAACAGGTGAATCAGCAAGTTAATCAGCAAACTGGAAAGCAAATCGAACAGCAGATTAGCCAGCAAATTGAGCGACAAACTCAGCAGCAAATTGTGCTGCAAAATCAGCAAATTCAGCAAATTCAACAACAGGTGCAACAATTGCAACAGGTTCTAGAGCAATTCTGCCAACGCAATCTTGAACAACAGGCGCAACATTGGGAACAGCAGGGGCAGTTATTGGCCCAACAGAATCAACATTTGCAACAGCAAGGACAGCAAATTAAGCAGCAGGAATATCAGGTGTTTGCCCTTTGCGATGTGTTGCAAGCTCTGGTGAGTCAGCAAACGGCTACGCATCAAGCGATGGCTCAACTGATAGACCGGTGGGCGATCGATCTGCAATCGCCCGCACCGACTGAGCCATTGCGCACCCTGTCGCCCCGGGTAACGGCCGGAACAACGGGAGTTGATGGATTGGCCCAGGTCGATCGCGCCGATCGGCTGGACAACGCCCAAGCAGCCACGAACGCCGGTCACCCTGGGGAATCCGATCACCCCTTGGCCCTTGCGGCTCCGCCAAGTCTTTGGCCAAGTTCGGAGTCGATCGCCCCTCAGACCTTTGGGGACAGTCCGCCTTTAGGGCCAACCCTCCCCTATGAAGATGTATCCTTTGCTACTGGCTACTCGGTTGGATAGTTCGCTGCGATATGATGGGGCCCAAAACCGCTTAAGGTGTTCTTAATTCGCCGTTTGAACCGGATATTTCCCGGATTGTTCACTGCCTTGGGGAATAGTGGATTTTACGGTGGGCTTTTGTGAATGGGGGCCGATCGCGCCTGAAGACCCTCGCGCCTGACGATCACGGCCATGGCCTGAGAAGTGAAATTCAGACGCTGCGATCCAGACGCTGTGATCCAGACGTTACGATTCAAACGGTCAGAAGTACGGTATCCCTAACCCCCTGGCAGAGCGATCGCGCCATGTGTTCTGAAGTTGCTGCCGTAGTTGCCGCCGTACAATGGCCATGGGGTTTTTCGGCCCCATGGGGTTCATCCAAGGCGATCGACATCCTGCGCCATTCGGTGGCAGGCCGTTGATCCATGTCAATGGTTGTCGTGAAATATCGATGTTTTGTATTGCCTGAGGTTAGCACCGCCGGTGTCTGCCCAAGAGTCGTTACCATCCCCGATCGATCCCCTCGTTCAGCCCGACCCTGAGCGAGTCTTTGCGCTGATCGATCGCATCTTGCCGTTTGAAGTTTGCCTCTATCACCAAGTCTTGCCCCTAGACCGGCAAGACAATCAAATCATTTTGGGCGTGGTGAATCGCGACGCGGACTTGAGCTATGTCCAGCGGATGCTCGCTCACCTGAATGATCAGTTGGTCTACCGCCCGATCGCCCTGGAAACCCAACAGGAGCTGCTTTCTGCATTTTTGAGCTACGACTGTCAGCGAAAGTCTGAGGGTTATGTAGAACCCAGCCATTCTGAATCTTGGCAACCCTCCTTGGGCAACTCCCAATCGAACGCCGCTCCAGATTCGCCAGCGGCCTCGTTGGGCCATGGCACCTTGGGCGCGGGAACGGATTCCGGGCCGTTGGATCCGGAGCTGCGTCCCCTGGTGGAAGTCAGCGATTGTCTGTCGGATTTGCAACCGGCCTTGCCACCGATCGAGCATGGTTTTGTTGTGGATGATTTGATGGACGATTGGGACGATGAGGAGCTAGATGAGTTGGGAGAAACCATCAGCGCTCCCGCAGACTTTGCGCACTGGAATCAGCTTGGTGCTCTGTCGCCCCCAGGCGAGCCAGATCCAGGCGAAGACATGGAAACCCAACCGGTTGGTCGGTTTCAAAACCATGACAACTCCGAACCATTTGACCCTTGGGCCAGTCCCCAGAATTGGTTAAGCGCTGGCAGTTCCGAGGAACATCAGTTGCATCACCTGGCGGCACATCCCTCGCTGCTGGATCCTGGGTCATTGGATCCCGGATCAATGGATTTGGGAGCGGTGGATTTGGGAGCGGTGGATGTGACCGAAACCCTGGTGACGGCGGCCCAAAGTACCCCAGATCCTGATTGGCAACAATTGCACCGGAAGGGGGAGTTAGCGGAAGCCTGCGGCTCCCCTTCGCTGACACCGGATGATATTCCGGATCTACCTATGGATACCCTTACGAACCATGCAGTGGTGACTGCCAGTGACCTAGGCACAGGACAGGGCGCGGCCCCTTCCCTGTTGCCCGTTGATTTATCAACTGAGCGACCGACCAATGGCCCCGTAGATTTACCGGCGGAGTTGGCGGAGTTGGAGCAAGCTTTGGTGCAGGCGTTGGAGCGATCGACTCCGCCGGCCCAAACCGCTGTTCCGAGTGCTTCGGAGGTGGAGGCCGCTTGGATTCATCCCACGGTGTCCGTCCCGATCGAGTGGGCCGACTTAAATCCCAGTCCTCTGGTCTTGCACACTCGCTATGCCGATCGCCCGCTGTCGGAATTGGGAGATTTGCCGCCTCGGGCCCTGATGCAGGAGTTGTTGCAACGGGCGATTGAAGGAGGGATTGGCCGGCTATATTTTGATCGCCCTGAGATCGATCGCACTCGAATTCTCTGTAGCCGCGATGGGATTATGCAAGCGGCTCTGGATCCGTTGCTCCCTTCCACCTTTCAAGGGGTGATCGATGAGCTAAAGTTACTCGCTAATTTGCCCCTGTTGCCTCCCGTGGGGAAACCTCGCCAGGTCGAGATCGAGCGCATCTATCGCAGTGAGTTGTTGCTCCTGCGGTTGCGAATTGCGCCGGGCCGGTTGGGCGAGGAGGCCACGTTGCAGGTTTTGCGAGGAGCGGCCTTGAAGTTTCATCAGCGCCAACAGCTCTCGAAACTGAGCCAAGACGCGATCGACCTGACCCGCCAACTGCAAAAGAAACTGGCGGAGATGCAGGTGCGGGCTTCCCTGTCTCAAGATTTCAACCCCCGATCGCAGGAGTTGACGCAACTGATGGGAGTGGTGCAGCGGTTAATTGAGCGGCTGGGCAACTGGCGATCGATTTAGCGGCTTGTTAGGCGCTGGCCGCCTTGCTGGTTTTTCAGACTGGTCTTGTTTGGCATCGGCTCAAGAAGCCTGGCGATCGGGTTGGGGTTGCGCCATGGCGCGATCGAACCGGCCCTTGGGAATGGCCGCGATCAGTTGGCGCGTGTAATCTTCCCGAGGGTGATCATAGACCTGATCAGCGGGGCCCAATTCCTCAAACCGGCCTTGGTTCATCACGGCGATGCGATCGCTCATGAACTTCACCACGCCCAAGTCATGGGAAATGAAAATGTAAGTCAAACTAAATTCGCTCTGCAATTCCTTCAGCAAATTCAGCACCTGCGCTTGCACCGACACATCCAACGCCGACACGGACTCATCACAGATTAGAAACTTGGGATTCAAGGCCAGCGCCCGGGCAATGCAAATCCGTTGGCGCTGACCGCCAGAGAACTCGTGGGGATAGCGGTTCATCCAGTCGGGCTTGAGACCCACCCGCTCCAGGAGGTAGGCCGCCTGCTCGCGATACATTTTGCGGGCGGGTAGGGGGTGGTTGGTTTTGCCTTGGGCATGGATCAGCATCGGTTCCATGACCGCGGCCCCAATGGTCATTCGCGGATTCAGGGAACTGAAGGGATCTTGGAAAATAATTTGCATTTCGCGCCGCAGGGCCCGTAGCGCCTTGCCCTTGAGCTGCAAAATATCTTGGTCATCAAAGCGAATTTGACCGCCCATGGGTTCAATCAACCGCAGGAGCGATCGCGCCAGGGTGCTTTTGCCGCAACCACTTTCACCCACCAGGCCCAAGGTCTCCCCAGGAAACACCTCAAAGGACACACCATTCACAGCCAAGGCGTGCCGTTGGGCCATGCCCAGCCAACCCTTGACCGCGTAGGCCACGCGCAAATCCCGCACGGACAGCAGGGGCGGCAATGCTTGGAGCTTGGTGAGTCGATCGCGCGTTTCGTCCGGTGGAATGGCCAGGGCGATCGGGGTCTGGGGCGCAAGGGATGTGGCAGATGAGCCGGCAGATGAACCCGGTTCGATCGGGGCTGAATCCCGCGCTGCTGCACTCAAAAAGTCCGCCACCGTGGGCAAATAGCGCAGCCGCAATTCTGGGCGCGGCCGGCAAGCCAGCAGCCCTTGGGTATAGGGATGTTGGGGGGCGGTAAAAATTTGCTCCACGGATCCCTGCTCCACCAACTGCCCCTGGTACATGACCGCCACGTCGTCCGCCAGTTCGGCAATTAGCCCCAAATCGTGGGTGATGAACAGGATGGACATGGCGCGGTGGCGTTGCAACTCCCGCAGCAGTTCTAAGATCCGCGCCTGCACGGTCACATCCAAGGCGGTGGTGGGTTCGTCGGCAATCAAAATCGCCGGGTCGCCGGCCAGGGCGATCGCGATCGTTACCCGCTGGAGCTGACCACCGGACATTTGGTGGGGGTAGCGATCGAGCATGGCCTGTTGGCGTTGGGTCACGGCCTGTTGCAATTCCCGATCGCTGGGGTTGCCGTTGCGCCACTGATCGCGAATTTGGGCCCGCAGTTCCAACTCCGGCGGCAATAACTTCACCTCCTGCAACAGGGCGATCGCCTGTTGTCGGGCCGCCGCCTCCGAAAGGCCCCGGTGCAATCGAATCGCCTCAATGATCTGAAACCCACAGGTATAGACCGGATTCAGGGCGCTCATGGGTTCCTGAAAAATCATGCCAATCCGTCGCCCTCGGTAACGCCGCAGAGCTTCCGGTGAAAGCTTCAGCAAATTCACCGCCTCCTCGGCATTGGGTTCTCGATACCAAATGCCATCCCCCCTGACGCGACCCAATTCGGGCAGCAACCCCGCGATCGCCAAGGCCGTGACGGATTTTCCCGAGCCAGATTCCCCCACAAGTCCCAAGGTTTGACCGGGCTGTAACTGCAAGGACAACCCATCCACCGCTCGCATGGCCGACTCACCGGCACCAAATTCCACTTGCAAATTGCGAATGTCAAGGACGGGGGAGAGGGTCATAGGTTGCCAAAGGGTGCGTTGCCAAAGGGTGCGATCGAGCGGGCGACAGTGAGACTATCCACCCAGGAAATTTGCCCTGATTCTACCAACTGAATTTCTGAATCTCTTTCCGAACGATTGATCGGCTGATCGGCCTAGCGCCAGCCAAACCAACGCCACCCGTAGCGCAAGCCCTGTTGGAAGTGGGTCAAGGTGGTGAGCACGGCCAACAGGAGATAAAAACCCCGCACGCCCCAAGTGCAACCTTCCAACAGTTGCTCAATGGATTTGGTTTGCCAGCGCAGCAAATTGGCCAAGGTGGCTTTCACCTGTCGATCGATGGTGGGAATTTCCCGCATGGCATCCGGAGCCAAGGGCAATTCTGGATAGCGAGCTGAGTAGGTATAAAACCCCCAAAGGCCGCTTTGTCCCACCTGCTTGCTCAAAAAGCGCTCAACTTGAATTTTGGCTTGCTCGGGCGTGATCCGCTGATGGTCGGCGGCGCGGTTAATCCAGGCCTGTTGCCGCACGGCCGGAGCAATGGCAAACAGACCGGGCACGGCCACGGCCAACACGAGTGCGGTGAGTTGTTGGCCCCGAGGGGGCGGCAACACACCGGCCGCGATGCCTGCGCCCATGCCCAACACGGCAAACACCAATAGATTCAGCAGTTCCAAAATTTCTAAACTGCGGAGGAAATGGCCCACGTAGGCCACTTCGTAAATGTTGGTTTCTCCGAGCCAAGCGATGGCCCAGCGGGCCGCCGCCGTGGCCCCGATCGCCAAGGCTAGAATGCTCACCCAGCCGATGACCCGTGGCGTGGATAGGGTGGCATCCGTGGCGGCCACGGTATGAACAACCGATCGCTCCGAGGGTTGCCCAGAACGTGCCCCTCCGGCCCGGCGCGATCGACTCGAAGGCTGGGTCACCAATGGGCGAGGCGCGATCGTCCCGGCCTCTTGCAGATCAATGCCCATTTGCCAACTGGGAGCCGCTGCCCCGGGCGCATAGCCCTGCACCACCACCCGCCGCACCACGGGCGCAGCCAGCCCCAGCATTCCCCGCCGCACAAAATCCACCAAAAAGTCCTGATCCGGCGGCCCCAACTCGCCCGCCGCCATCACCGTCAGGCAATCCTGGATCAGATCCGTGCGGACTTGTACCCCGGCAGGCTCAAGGGATTGATTCATCAACCGGGCGATCGCCATGGGATCTCCCTGGCGAGCAAGATCAAGAACCGAAGATTGCGCCGTCATAGGCCCTGGTGCAGCAGTACCAAAAAAGAGCAATAGCAATCGTCCTGGTTTGGCATTTCCCCCCTCCCAGCGACGATGCGAACCAAAGTTCTAAACCGAAAGCGAACTCACGGGAAAGCGATCGAAACCGGACTCTGAATCCATGGTTCAGAATCCGGCCCATTGATTTTCGTTTCCGTCACTTTCAACCAGAACCGTCTCTATTTTGCTTCAGCGGTGTAGGTTTGCCGTAGGCTGCTGCTCCCTCAACCGAGGATCCTTGGGAATGACCAACAGTTGGGGCAGTGAATGGGACAGTGAATAGGGCAGTGATGAGAACAGCGAAAATGCCCACATGGCCTCGCCATAGCCCCGCTATCGTCCCGATCAGGTCATCTCGCCTACACAGCCGCAGCCAGGGGCAGAGACTCGGTAATTAGGGTTGCTTTAGGGCTGACATCTCGCAAGGATTTACCCATCACTTCCGCTGGTAGGCAAATTAGACCATCGCCGTGGGTGCTAATCAGGCCGCGCTTCCGCAGTTTCCCCATCAGGCGGGTCACGGTCACTCGCGTTGAGCCGATCGCGCTGCCAATCTGGGCATGGGTCAGTGTCCAGGGCAAGTAATAGCCATCGTCACAGGTTTGACCAAACTCCTCAATCAGGAGGGTCAGATAACCCAACAGGCGATCGATCGTGCGGCGTTGGCCCAAGGTGCTCAACCAAAGCAGCTTCCGTTGGTGCTGTTGACGGAACGCATCCAGCACTTCGCGGCGGAAGTGGGGCCAGTTTTCCAAGTCGTTCCAATACATCCACAGCACACTGGTGCGATCCACATGGGCGTAGCTTTGGAGCGCGAAGGGCGACTGGGCAATGATTTCAAAGGGCTGCCCAGGCCCCACAAACCCCAGAAAAGCCTCATCCATTGCGGGATCGAGTCCGTCCTCGTCTTCATCTTGATCCTGAATGGCAGCCGTGGCAGTCATAACCGACGAGCCAACCAGTCGCACCGCACCGCGCTCTACGAGATACAAGAGGCCCGGGCGAGTGGGAATCTTTTCATCTTTGCCGAAAGTGCGGCAGCGGTAGTGATCCTGGGCCCAATCCAGCACACGCTGCCAAGTCAGGAAGGGGCGATCAAATTCGGACTGCGTCAGAGGCGAATACATGACAGGAAACCCAGTGCAAAAGGGACAGCGATCGAACGTAGATAGCCCAAGGGATCACCCGTATCATAACCGTGAAAATACGGAGGCCCCATTCCTGAAACAGCTCGTTTACATTGCACCCAAAATCTCATGGGTTCTAGTTTCGGGCTGCTGGTTTTGATTTGGGATGGAGGATGTATCAAAGTTCCATTGCTGCCCAGTATATTCAAAACTCGGGAAAAACTCGGGTAGATATCTGCCCAATTTTTTCACAGTTTTCCTGGGCTTAGTCAAACAAGCCACAATCCCTGATCTGGGTGGCATGAACTGCTCGATCGGCCGGTTGGGTTTGCTGATTTGACATTGACTTGGCCCATTTGATCTCGATTTATTTCATCGGTTTATATCGATGAGTAGATGTTTTGGGTAATATTTTGAGAAAACCGCCTTAGTTCAGTTGGTTCCTTTGGTTCCTTGGATCGATACAACGCGATCGGGGGGCGATCCACAGGATTTGCGCCGACTCAGCCCCAAAATCATGACGCGCGAAAAAATTTCTCAAATGCCCCAACCCTTGATGGGGACGGGTTTCCATGACAAGGACGTGAATTTCTGATGGATTTTGGGTGGCGATGGGGTGACAGATTCAAATTCCTCGGCTATCATTTTGGTGGTGTGTGAGGAGCGAACCAGTAAGAGTGCCGAGACGAAACACGGACAGTCGTCGGCACTCTTTCTGATCAAGGGGTATATTCAACCCACCGAAGCCAGTCACCAGAGCCGATCGAGATGTAGTCGATCGAGACAAAATTAATCGAGAAAAATCAATAATGCTGATTTTGTCGTCCCAGCCTTCAGCACTTCAAGAAAAAGGCGGTTTGCGACAAAGCACTTTGACGGCTGATCCATCGTGATTCAGCCTCTGAAGATTGATTTCCTGAAAATCATTTTCCTGAGCGTACTTTTCCTGCGAATAATTTCCTGAAAACGCTGAATGCCTGGAGGCTTCGGCGATTTTCCGTGGCGATCTTTCAACGGGGCGATCGGCTTAATCAGGCAATTGGTTTAGATCACTATAACCCTTGCTGTTGTTGGGTTTCGTGCCTCAATCCAACCTACAAAATGATCGTTGATCAGTCGATTTGGAGGAAAGGGGGTTTCGTGAACGAGGTCTGGTGAATTCAATTAGGCAATTGGTCTAGCGATTAGCTGATCTTGACTATTCGATTAGTTGATCAAATTAAGCAATGGGTTGAGGACGTGGAGTTGAGCCACAGAATGAGAAACCGGCCCGTGCAAAATGACCGCGGCCCCTGGCAACAGGTTAACGATCCCCCGAGGACTTGGTGGGGGTGAGGTTCCGGATCGGAAACCCACACCCGAAGCACGGGAAATGGGGCGATCGGCCCGCACTGTGGGTCATAGAGTCTCGATCGGGGTCTGTCTCAGGCGGGGTTAATTCGTAACGAGGGGTGGACAATTGTAAACTTCGCGTTAGAATTGCGCCAAAATACTTGCTTCAAACCACCACGATCTTCATTTTTCTTCAATAAACCTATGGCTAGTGCGTCTTCTGTGGTAAGTAAACCGGCGGCGGCAGAGGCAGTGCAGTTGCCCTTCGATGTCAAGCAACAAATTGAGTTCCTGCACCTGCAAGCGGATATCGAGTCCCTGTTGCAACAGTTGCAAGCCCTTTCGCGGCAGCGTCTCGACTCCTAAGGTTCTTTGCTCCGTTAGGTTGGTTATCCGCCTAGTTCAGTCCATCCTGCGATCGCGGCTTTGGTTCGTTCAATACCCAACTGTGGGTCTGCCATGCCTGCTCAACGCTTGAGCGATCGCCCTGGAATACTGTGCTGGGCGGTTTATTTTTTCACCTACGCAAATTGGAGTCCACCTCCAAACAGCAAATCCGAAAGATCCGGCGGAGCAGCTCGGAATCCTTCGGATTTTGGGAATGATTTTGGATCTGTTTAGATTTCTATTTGGATCTGAATAGATCTATTTAGATCTGTCTAGACCTGCTTGGCTCTACTGAGAATTTCTAAGCCAGAAGCCCTAGCGCTGGTCGATCGGCTCTGGCGCTGGTTGGTCTGGGGCTTCGGAGTTAGGGGCGATCGACTCTGCGGCAACCGTTTCCGTTTGCACGGACTCCTTGCGCACCGAGAATCCCCAAATGAAGGTGATGGCGATGAAACTAATCGTCATCCAATCGGGCGGAACCCAAAGATCGACCCCCAAGGCTCCCTCGATCGCCTTCAAAAACAGACGCGCACCGACAAACCCAACGGTGACGTAGCCAGCGGCCGCCAGGTTTTCATACTCATCCAACCAGCGGATAAACAGCCCTGCCATGAAGCGCAGGGTGATGATTCCCAGGGTTCCCCCCGTCAGCACCAGCCAGGTGTGGTCAGAAATGGCGATCGCGGTGGTGACGCTATCCAGGGAAAAGGCCAGGTCGGTGAAGGCAATGGTGGGAACGGCTTGCCAAAGATTTTGGAACCGAAATGCCTTGTGGCCCTCGCCGTCGTCGTCATTTTCCCCCGTGAAAAACTTGAAGCTGAGCCACAGGAGATAGAGGGCCCCCACCATTTCAATTTGCCAATAGCGGATCACCCAAGTGGCGAGCAAAATCAGGGCAATGCGCAGAATGAAAGCTGCCACTAGCCCAAAATTTAAGGCTCGGGTGCGTTGTTGGGGATCCTGCAATCCTTGGGCGATCGCAGCGAGGGCGATTGCGTTGTCTGCCGAGAGCACGGCCTCCAACGCCACCAACACCAATAACAACAGCGCGGTGTCAACGCCAAAGCTGGGGTAAAAGTCGAGGAACTGATCGAGCATTTCGGGCCAATGGTCTGATGGCAAATTTTGCAACTCCTACTAGCCTAACGCTGTTATTACGCCTTGTAACGAACCTATTCCTGAATTGAGCCGGGTGGTTGAAAGTAGTGAAGTCAGTCCCTTTAACATCTGGAGTCTTTAGAGCGATGCTTTCGGATACGCAAGTTTACGTCGCCCTAGTTATTGCCATCATCCCCGGCATTCTGGCTTTCCGCCTTTCGACCGAACTGTACAAGTAAGTTCAAGTCCGTTCGAGTCCGTTGATCGGCAGCTAATCAACGGCTCTCGATCATTGAGTTCTTGGTCTTGGGGGGTCGCGATCGCGAGCCTGTTCAAGATCGGTTGAGCAAACCCCCAGTGGCGATCGCGACCGGGGGTTTATCATGTTTGGCTGCCGATCCCTGGCGGGCGATTGGGTGGCTGATGGGTTCTGAGCAAAACGTTCTTGAAGAAAGCACTCATCAAGAAAGCGCCCATGAACAAACCGCTGATGAACAAACCGCTAGTGGGGCGGAAATACTGAGGGCGATCGAGCCAGCGCGTTACCCTAGAGGCGAAAACCATCAAGAATTGTGAAGCCTGAGGAGTTTGCTGGATGTCTTCGCCACCTCCGAACTCGATCGCCCCGTCCTCGTCCGCAGCGGATCCCCAACCCCCGATCGCCCCAGAACTCCCCCTCCCCAAAACCTACCGAATTTCAATTTTGATTCGGCTCACCCTGGTTTTGCTTTATGGGGCCCTAACCCTTCCGCTGCCCTTTCTGACCCAGGTGAATGGGGCAGCCAACGATCCGAGCATTTCCCCAAGCATTTCGCCCTCGACACTGTGGGTTGGCCTGGCGATCGGGCTGGTGTTGTTGTGGGGGGCCTTGTCTGAACAGGTGGAGCTAACCACAGAAGGGATCCGCGTCACCTATCCCGTTTGGTTTCGCTGGCTGATTCGCAAGGGTTGGTTTTTGCCCTGGAGCGATATCCAAGCGCTGAAACCCAAAACGACCGGTCAAGGCGGCTTGGTTTACTACTTCCTGAGTCGATCGGGCGAAGGCTATTTGCTGCCCATGCGGGTTGCGGGCTTTTCCCGTTTGGTGAAGCAAGTGCAAAGACAAACGGGCCTTGATATGCGTGATGTCAGGCCCTTGGCGCAACCTTGGATGTACATTGCCCTGCTGGGTTGTGCCCTGTTGCTATTGCTATGCGATGTGTGGGTGATTGCCACCTTGCACCAAGCCTAGGGGCACGGCAGGTCAAAAGGGCCAAGTCAAAGTTTCTTTAACTTTTGCCCTGCTGAGCTAATCGCTGAGGAGCTACTAAGTGTTGGTTTTGTCGAGCACCCCGTTGAGGAAAATATCAGCAATGCCTTCAGCCATTTCCTGAAGTTCTCGGGGGGAAATATTCGGCTCCATAATTGTCAACTCGCTGAAGCCGGCGATCGCGAACATGCCCAAAAAGACCCGCGCAATGATGCGGGGATTCATGGGGCGATAAATTCCCCGATCGATCGCAGTTTGGAAAAAGGCTTCGGTCACATCCATCATTTTGGCAATCACCTCCACCTGGATCCGATCGCGCAATTCTGGGTGAAATTGAGCTTCCATGAAACAAACCCGCATCATGTCGGCGTTTTGCTTCAGGTTGCTCATCCGCTTGCGCATCACTTGCGAGATGGCTCGATAGCTGGCCATTTCGCTGAGTTCCATCAACAGGTCTGTTAGGATTTCGACCCAACCTTGGGTGGCAATTTCCACCAAAATCGATTTTTTGTGATCAAAATGCCGAAACAGGGTTCCTTCGGCCACGCCAGCCGCCCGGGCCAGGTCGCGGGTGGTGGTGGCATCGTAACCCTGGCGGGCAAATAGCTGCTGAGCCGCTTGCAGAATGCGGGTGCGGGTTTCAGTTTCAGAAGGGGATGGGCGGTGAGCGATACGCAGCATGGCTAGGACTCCTTGGACGCAAGCCAGTGGGATTAGGGGTGCAAAAAGGGGTGATCGACCATTAGGAAAAAAGATGGGTGAACAACAGAAGGTCAAGAGAAAATGGCAAGGGGCTAATTGATCGCTATTGTCAACGGGGCCAGGGGCTACTGGGTCTGGAATTAAGGGAACGTTATAAAACTGATCCTTTGCCTACCGAAGTTCATGATTCCGTAAGTTTCGGCCGATGGCTTTGAATTACCCATGAAATCCGGCGGCTCGACTATGCTGGAAGCTGCTCGCCAGCTTGGGTCACCAGGCTGGTGTTTCAATCAAGGCAATATTTCTTTAAATTTGCCTGAGGCGGGTGCGGCTGTTCTCCACCTTTAAACGCTCTTTGAACGCGATCGGCACTGTAATTCTCACTTCAACATATACCCACGATTGGCAGGCATGTTGTCAGGCATAAATCACGGCAAATGGCAGCAGTTAGGGCGATCGGGCGATCGCTTGGCATTGGTGCATCATCTGGGACAAGTCCTGCGGGATCAGGGTTTGGGCCTTGTCCGGGCGATCGGGCTGGTGGCCGGCTTGGCGGGTCTCACAGGATCCCTGTGGTTGGGTTCCGGTGTGGTTTCGGCGGCCTGGGCCCTGGACACATCGCCATGGTTCTCTGGGCCATCCATGACGACTGTTGCCCCCGATGCTGCTTCTAAAGTCATTTCTACTTCCCCCACGTCTGAGCCGATGAGCGGCCCGGTGGTTAGCAACGTGATCAGCAAAGACGTAACGACGGCGGGGCTGAATGGCCACTCGGCCACAGCCAAGGCCGCATCGATTAAGCCCTACCTCGATCGGGTGCAACAGCAAATCACTGAATTCACCCTCAAGAACGGGATGAAATTCATTGTGCTGGAGCGCCACCAGGCTCCGGTGGTGTCCTTCATGACCTATGCCAATGTGGGCGGTGCGGAAGAGCCGGACGGCAAAACAGGCGTGGCCCACTTTCTGGAGCATTTGGCTTTCAAGGGATCCAGCCGGATTGGCACAACGGATTTTGAGTCAGAAAAGGCGATTCTCGATCGAATGGATGCCTTGATGGCCCAATACGAAACGGTGCGCGACCAGGGCAAAACCGCCGAAGCCCAACAACTGCGCCAACAGTTGCTGGCCTTGGAACAGCAGGCCCAACCCTTCGTGAAACAAAACGAGTTTGGGCGGTTGGTGGAACAGGCGGGCGGCGTGGGGTTAAATGCCACCACTTCTGCGGATGCCACGCGCTATTTCTACAGTTTCCCAGCCAATAAGCTGGAGTTGTGGATGTCGCTGGAGTCAGAACGCTTCCTGGATCCGGTGTTTCGGGAGTTTTATAAGGAACAGGATGTGATCCTGGAAGAGCGCCGGATGCGCACGGATAACTCCCCGATCGGGAAGGCCGTGGAAGTGTTTTTGGAATCAGCCTTTAAGGTTCATCCCTACCATCGGCCGGTGATTGGCTATGACGAAGACATCCGCAACCTGACCCGGTTGGATGTGCGCCGTTTCTATGAGGCCCATTACCCGCCCAATAATCTGACGGCGGTGGTGGTGGGGGATGTGGTGCCGACGGAGGTGAAGCGGCTGGCGGAAATTTATTTCGGTCGATTCCAACGGCGGCCCCTGCCGAATTTGCCAATTCCGGTGGAGCCGCGCCAAACAGCCACGCGATCGGTCAATTTGCAGCTTGAATCTCAGCCTTGGTACTTGGAGGGCTATCACGCACCGGCCAAGACGGATCCCGATTATGTGGTCTATGAGGCGATCGCTAGTTTGCTGTCGGATGGGCGCACTTCTCGCCTTTATCAGTCGGTGGTGCAGGAAAAGCAATTGGCCCTCTCGATCGCGGGTTTATACGGGTTTCCGGGCGATCGCTACCCGACACTGATGCTGTTTTATGCCCTGAGTGCGCCGGATCATTCTGTGGATGAAATTGCGGTGGAACTGCATCGCCAACTCGATCGCCTGAAAAATGAGCCGGTGAGCGAGGCGGAACTAGAGCGCGTGAAAACCCAAGCCAGGGCCAACCAACTGCGGGCGATCGACTCCAACAGCACCATGGCGGCCCTGCTGGCGGAATATCAAGCCAAAACGGGCAATTGGCGCAATTTGTTTGCGGAGCTAGATCGAATTGGCTCGATCTCGCCGGCCGATGTGCAACGGGTGGCTCGCAAGACCTTCACCCCTGAAAATCGCACGGTGCTGAAGCTATTGCCCAAATAGCCTTTGGGGCGATCGGTTGAGGAGGCTGAATGGTGCAAAAGTTGCCCATTCAGTCACGATTCAAACGCTCCCAGCCAGCAGCGGCGATTCAACAAGTGGCGATCTACAAAGCGGCGATCCAAACGCTGTCGCCCAATAGCCAGCATTCCAACATCCAGGATCCAGAATTCAAGATCCAGAATTCAAGATCCAGAATTCAAGATCCAGAATTCAAGATCCAGAATTCAAGATCCAAAATCGAGAACAAAACGCAAGGCGCAAGGTTCATTGAGGGTACAGAGTAGCCATGAAGGTTTTTCGTTCGATCGGGGCGCGCCGTTCCCCGCACCAGTTCGCAGCCCAGCCTCGGCGCGATCGGCGCTGGCGCTGGTTAACCATTGCCCTTTTAGTGGGGTTGTTGGTGTTGGGAGTGCGACAGCCGGCCGTGGCTGATACCCCCCTGCACTACACGGAGTTGCAATTACCGCCGCCGCCGGAGGTAAAGCTGCCGGATTACGATCGCTTCCAATTGCCCAACGGCCTGACGGTCTATTTGGTGGAAGATCATGAACTGCCACTGGTTGGGGGCCGAGCCATTGTGCGGACGGGATCCCGGTGGGAACCGGAAGACCTGGCCGGCTTGGCCGACGTGGTGGGGGATGTATTGCGATCGGGGGGTACTCAGCAGCATGATGCCGCCACATTGGATCAACTCCTGGAAGACCGGGCCGCCTCGATCGAGTCCGGCATTGGCATTGCTTCCGGTAGTGTCAGCTTCAGCGCCCTCAGCGAGGATCTAGAGTCGGTCTTCGGCTGGTTCACGGAAGTGTTGCGATCGCCCGCCTTTGCCCCGGAAAAAATTGCCCTCGCCAAAACCCAACTGCGGGGGAACATTGCCCGGCGCAACGACGACCCCGACGGCATCGCCAGCCGTGAATTTGACAAATTGCTCTACGGAGCCAACAGCCCCTACGCCCGCACGGTGGAATATGCCACGCTCGATCGGATTGATCGCCCGGCCGTGGAGTCGTTCTATCGGCGCTATTTCGTTCCCCAGAACATCATCTTGGGCATTTCCGGGGACTTCGATCGCACAGCCATGCGCCGCCTGATCGAAGCCCGCCTGGGCGACTGGCAGCCGGGCCCCAACCGTGAAAATCCGCTACCCGCCGTCAGCCAAGTGCAGACCAGCGGCGTGTTTGTGGTTGATCGGCCCCAGCTCACCCAAAGCTCCGTTGTTCTGGGTCACCTGGGCGGCCTCGTCAGCAACACCGATTACCCCGCCATGGCCGTCCTCAATGATGTGCTGAATGGCTTTGGGGGTCGCCTGTTTAACGAACTGCGATCGCGCCAGGGCCTTGCTTACTCGGTCTATGGCTACTGGAGTCCGAATTATGACTTTCCTGGTACTTTCCAAGCCGGTGGCCAAACTCGCTCCGAAGGAACTGTGCCCCTAATTCAAGGCTTAAAGGCAGAAATTGCCAAAGTTCGTAGCCAACCAATTAGTAATCAAGAGTTGAATTTTGCCAAGGAATCAGCCCTCAATTCCTTCATTTTTAACTTTGCTGACCCGTCTCAAACCCTCGGCCGATTAATGAGCTACGATTACTACGGTTATCCTTCTGATTTTATTTTCCGCTACCAAAAAGCCGTTCAAGCTACCACCATTGAGGATGTGCAGCGGGCAGCACAGACTTATCTAAAACCTGATCAATTGGTGACCTTGGTGGTGGGAAATCAGAAGTCAATTCAGCCACCACTCAATCAATTAGGACAGCCGGTAACCGCTTTGGATGTCACAATTCCCGGTGTACCAACTGGCCGCAATTCTTGACCTATTTGGTTCACTCAGCCTGAGTTGCAATCCAAACTGTAGTGCTACCAAGAACCATAGGAACAAGGGGCTTAAGCCCCTTGTCTGGTTAGGTCGATTTGAGTTGGTAACGTATCAAGTTTGATTGCTCAAGTTCGATCGCTCAGGTTTGGTTCTTCAGAACTGTCTGAGAGTTAACGAGCTGCATTGGTTGCGATTAACCATTGGGAAAACGGTTGGACAAATTGCTCAAGGCTGAGGCAATGAATCCGATCGCTCTGGGTTGCCTGGGCGCGATCACTCTCGGTGTTATAGCCCCAATTGGCTAGGAATAATTCCACTTGACCCAAGGCCGGTTCTTGGATCACTTTATTCAGGGTTGGCAGCATATCTTCCACAAACCAAATATTAGACTTTTGTCCAATCCACTGCTTTAATGTGCTGGCTTTCGGTTGCCGGGTTGCCTTGCCAAAGATTGCTAAGGATTGATGATTAACCCCTGCCCGATCGAGCAGTTGCCGCACAAACCGCTCTTCCTTGGTGGTAATAATCACAACCTCCAAAGAAGAGTAGGCATTAGCTGGATTGAGCCAGGTTTTTAATTGCTCAATCACCCCTGGAAAAAAGCGATGCAATGCCAACCAGCCGTCCAAATCTTCCCGAATCCATCGATCGCGGTTGCTGTCTAACTGTTGTGAAAGTTGGGCCGCTGTTAATCGATCGCGTTGCACAATGGTCTCTGCAATCGATCGCCAATGGGATTGAATTTCCGCGATCGAGTGCCCGTCCACCAAGGCTTGAATTAAAACGGGCATTTCCCAACCTGTTTCGATTACGGGCCGGAGCCGATAAAACGATTCCGCTAGCTCTGGGGCGATCGGGTCAGCGAATTGCCACAGTGCCTGATGGGTTTTGCGAGCGATTTCAAAATATTCCAGCAATCCATCACAGAGCACCCCATCAAAGTCCAAAGCTAATAAATCGGGTGGCAGGATAGGTTCAGAACTAGAAATCATAGGTTGATTGGCCTAATGATAATTGGGGCAAGACTAAACTGGAAATTTGGGGTTGATTAGCTTAATGCTAATTGGGACAAAACCAGTTGAATTAATACCAAGAAATCGTGATTTACAAATCAGCAATATCATCGGCAGAACTGGGCAAAGCCGCTCCACAACGACGGCAATAACTGGCATCTGGGTCATGAAAAATCAGACCGCAGCGATCACAAGCATTCCGAATTTTATCGTTGGTGTTCACAAAGCTCTTGATCAAGTCGCTAATTTGCCAAGGAATAATGGCAATTCCTGACAAAATCATCAAAACAGTGACCAACTTTCCCGCCTTGGAAACGGGAGTAATATCGCCATAGCCCACGGTGGTCATGGTAACTACCGCAAAATAAAAGGCATCTAGAAAGTTTTCAATGACGGTAGGATTTTTGGGATGTTCAACCTGATAAATCAAGCCAGAATAAATAAAAACAATGGAAAAAAGAGTAAACAAAATACGAGTGATAATCAGGCGATCGTCTGCCGCCAGCCACTGGGGAATGTAACGGCGATCGAGAAAGCGCACTAGGCGCAACACCCGAAACCACCGCAACAACCGCAAAAACCGCACATCCCAAAACCCAATCAGCAGCGGCGCGATCGCGATCGCATCAATGATCGCGTAAGGACTAAAAACATAGCGCCACTTCTGTTCTGCGCACCACAGCCGCAGGGCATATTCCACCGCAAACACCCCGGCTAACATGCGGTTGCCTACGGTCAAAACCATCCGCAATTGATCATCAATTGTGAAGGTTTCAATTACGAAGGTCACAGCCGACAACAGAATTGAAACGGCAATGGCCCCGTTCACCCAACGGCTCAGGGGCGTTTCCAAATCATCCAGAACTGCGATCACTCGCTGTTGAACGGGAGTGCGCGATCGCCCTGCTTCTACTGCCGTCATGGGGCTAGTTGGCGGCGGCGGAATCACCATTACCGCCATTCCCACCGCCTTTGGTCAAGTCCTCAAGGGTGTTCAAAATCAACCGCTTGGCTTGCAAACGCCATCCCCACTTTTGCACCGTCCAGGCGGCCAAGGTTCCGGCAATCACAAACACAAAGGCGGCCGGCTGTTCCATGGACACACCAATCAGCAACCCAAGACCCGTCACCCCCCAAAAGGGCAGGGCGATCGACTGACGCTGTTTTTCCACAAACTCCGCCAATTGTCCCCCTTCAGCCAACTCGGCTTTTAATTGCTCCTTGGCTTGGCGTTGTTCGGCAGCCGAGAGGGTCAGACCAATTTTGCGGCGCAATTTTTCGACCTTGCGGGCATCGGTGCTGAACTCAGTGAGTTCGTCTTCGGCCATCACAATCAAACGTTCAACGGAATTCATGATCGGGGGTGGAATTTAAATCTGGGGTGGAATTTAAGGAGTTGGCAGCCTTGGGGAGCCATGGGAACTGAAAGCCAGCAACATAACCCAAGCCTAGGATCGACAATAGTGCAACTTGCGTGCAATTGGCGGGCAATTGACTTGTCCCCAGCGGGCAACCAAGCCACCTTTGGGCAAGCTTTGGGCGATCGGGCCCGGTTCCGGCCCGGAAGGCCCCAGCCAAGCCATAATAGAAGCCACTGCCCAAAGTGAGTGCTCGCAAGCGTTCCAGCGAACTGAATCCGCAACCGCAACCGCGTTATGACTGACTGGCTGACCGATGCTCGTAACCGACTGACTGAGGCGATCGCCCGCTACCGCGATCGGGTGGACTTTTTGGCCATCCGCCTCGAAGAATCTCAGGGAACCGATATTCTGCTGCGTGGGGGTCGCCTGGAAACCCTCAGCGAAAGCGTGGCGATCGGGGGGCAAGTGCGGGCTTGCCACAAGGGCGGTTGGGGCTTTGCCAGCTTTAACCGACTGGATACCCTTCTGGAACGATTGGAAGAGGCGATCGCGGCGGCCCATCTGGTGGGGGATGATGAAACCCTCCTGGCTTCGGTCGCGCCGGTTCAGGCCACCTGCACCCTGCCCTTGGCCGGCACTGATCCCCGGCAGGTGTCCCTCTCGGACAAAAAGGCCCTCTGCGACCACTATGCAGAAATTTTGCGCGCCGTTGATGGTCGCATTGCCACCACGATGGTGCGCTACGGCGACAGCACCCAACGCACCTTGCTAGCCACCTCCGAAGGCACAATGCTGGAGCAATCCTGGGTGGATATGGAGATGCGGTTTGCGGCCACGGCCCGCAATGGCGAAACGGTGCAAACGGGCCGGGAAACCACCGGCTCCCGCAACGGCTATGAAGACCTGACCCAATTAGATGACCAGGTGCGCGGGGCGGCCCGGCGGGCAGTGGATGCCCTGTCGCTCCCTTCGGTGAAGGCCGGAACCTATACGGTGGTAATTGACCCAATCTTGACGGGGTTGTTTGTGCATGAGGCGTTTGGGCATTTGTCCGAAGCCGATATGGCCTACGAAAATCCCGATTTACTGGAAACCATGAGCCTGGGTCGCCGCTTTGGCCCCGAAAATCTGCAAATTTTTGATGGTGCTGCACCTGCGGGCCATCGGGGCAGCTATGCCTACGATGACGAGGGCACACCGGCCAGCACCACCCAACTGATCACCAACGGCGTGTTGACCGGGCGGCTGCATTCCCGGGAAACGGCAGGCCGACTGGAGGAACAACCCACGGGGAATGCTCGCTGCTTGAACTATCACTACGCCCCGATCGTCCGGATGACCAACACTTGGATCGAGCGTGGCGAAACGCCCGCAGCGGAGTTGATCGCCGGGATCGAAGAGGGGGTTTATGCACGCAACTGGTTGGGCGGCATGACCAACGGCGAAATGTTCACCTTCACGGCCGGCGAGGCTTGGATGGTGCGCAACGGCGAACTGGCCGAGCCGGTGCGGGATGTCACCCTGTCGGGCAATGCCTTCAAGACCCTGGCAGATATTGAGGCGATCGGGGACGACTTCTATTGGGATGAGTCCGGCGGTTGCGGCAAGGGCGGCCAAAGTGGATTACCGGTTGGTTGCGGTGGCCCCAGCCTGCGGATTCGCAATGTGGTTGTGGGTGGTGAAGCGGCCTAGGGGCTGTCGTTATCGCCTAGGGGCAGGCTGAAGCGGCTGATTTTTCATGCCTCGATCACATCGTAGACAAGGGGCTTAAGCCCCTTGCTGCTCGCGGTTTCTCAACGGCAACATCAGGATTTTGGGAATTTGGCGACGGTTCCAAGGCCTTGGCGTTGCCAAAACGGCTCTCCAAGCCTGATTGAACGTTTTAAATTTGTCGTGCCACCACTGCCTATCAGTTTTGGCTTGAGTTAGGAATCGCTTTAAGGATGCAATCGCCGATGGTCGCCACAGCAAGGGTTAGCAGCGGATCGCCCACGGGTTACATGGCTCCCGGTTGGGCAGAGGAATATCGATCGCACCGAGCCCGGTTGCTGGAAAAAATCGGCTCCGGCGTGGCCATTTTCCGCAGTGCGCCCCATGCGGTGATGCACAACGACGTGGAATATAACTACCGCCAGGACAGCGATTTTTATTACGTGACCGGGTTTGATGAACCAGCGGCCGTAGCGGTGCTAGCTCCTAACCACGAGGAACATCAATTCATCTTATTTGTGCGTCCCAAGGATCGGCTGGCGGAAACTTGGTCGGGTCGGCGGCTGGGGGTGGAAGCGGCCAAAGAGGCGATCGGGGCAGACGTGGTTTACCCGATCGAAGAGTTAACCGCCAAGCTGCCGCAATACCTGCAAACGGGCGATCGCATCTTTTACAGTCTGGGTCATGATCCCCAGTTCGATGCGCAGATTCTGGATCTGTGGAAACAGCAGCGCCGGAGCTATTTCCGCAAAGGGCGCGGCCCGGTAGCCCTCGAAGACCCGATCGCCCGCCTGCACCAACTGCGAAACATTAAATCTCCGTTGGAACTGGCGGCTATGCGCCAAGCAGTCGACATCGCCGCCGAGGCCCACCAGCGGGCTATGGAGATGGCCCGGCCCGGCGTTTGGGAATATGAAGTGCAAGCGGAACTCGATCGGCTTTGTCGATCGCGTGGTGGTTGGGGGCCGGCTTACCCGGCGATCGTCGCTGCCGGGGAAAACGCCTGCATCCTGCATTACGTGGAAAACAACTGCCAACTGCAAGAGGGCGATCTGTTGCTGATCGATGCCGGTTGCGCCTACGGCTACTACAACAGCGACATCACCCGCACCTTTCCGGTGAATGGCCGCTTCAGCCCCGAGCAACAAACCCTCTACGAGCTAGTGTTGGCGGCCCAGATGGCGGCGATCGCAGCGGTCAAACCTGGTGATCCCTACAGCAACGTCCATGACGCGGCCCTGAAAGTCCTGGTTGAAGGGCTACTAGACTTAGGGCTGATGGTCGGCAGCGTAGAACAAATTATTGAAAAAGAACTCTATCGCCCCTTCTATCCCCACCGCACCAGTCATTGGTTGGGCTTAGATGTGCATGACGTGGGGGTCTACACCTACGGCGATGATCCCTGCTATCTCCAGCCGGGCCAGGTGCTGACGGTGGAGCCAGGCCTCTACATTGCCCCGGACATCGAACCGAAGCAGCCCGGTGAGGAAGATGATTGGCCCGCTCAACCGGAAGTGCCGGAACAGTGGCGCGGCATTGGGATTCGGATTGAGGATGATGTATTGGTGACCGAGGGTGGCCATGACGTGCTGACAGCCGCTGTGCCTAAACAGGTTGCTGATCTGACTTGGGGCAATGGCTAGGCGGAAGCCAATCAGGTTGGATGGACGGGCTGATCGCTCCAGTGAGGTAGCCGGCCCGTTCGACTTGGAATATGTCAAGCCCTAAAATGTAAAGAATTAAGAAAAACTTCTGATTTCCCGATCGATCCAGAATCGCGGATGGGTAAGTTTGGGCTAAGTGCTTAGATCTTCCCTCAAGCCCTAGGCGATGCTCCGGTTTGGTTGCTCCCCTGAAGCGCGACACTTCAAGGCTGCAAGCCGATAATTTTTGGGCGGTTCAAGCACAGCCACCTGGCGTGGTTGGGATGGAACCGATTCGGAGCGCCGCCGGTCTAGGGACAGTGAGTCATGTTGGGGTAGCGAGAAACCGTTCTGAGATTGACGGTCACTCTCCAACGCCCCGCCCTTTGCTGTAATGGGTGTGTTTCGGGTCAGTTTTTCAAGAACTCTCAGGCCAAGTTGGTAGAGCCAATATGATGATCCTGCGGCGGCTAGTTTTGGCTATTTCGTTCCAATTGGGACGAACGATCGCGCAGTTCCAGCGACTGTTGCATCGTCGAGGGCGATCGGGCGATCGACCCCAAATTCTGGCTTCTAATCCCTATTGGCGACGGCTGCGATCGCAGGCGGGCTTCGTGTTGCCAACCACGGCCTTGTTGCTTGTGGTGGTAGCCCTCACGATTACTGCCCTATCGTTGCGCACCCTCAACCGCACGGATCAAGTCGCAGCCGATCGGGCCCAAAAGGTGATCTACAACGCCGCCACCCCCGCAATCGATCGCGCCAAAGCCAAACTTGAAAAACTTTTCCTCCAGGATCCACGAATCCCAACCAACGGTGTTCCCTCTGAAAAGTATCTGCTCAGTATGTTGCTGAACAAAAACCTCACTGGTAGTAGTGCATTTGATCCTGTTTTTAACGAAAAACCGAAACAAATTTACACACTTCCTGGTGAAATTCAGCTTGACATCAATAAAGATGGGGAGCCAGACCCAGCTTGGCAATTTCCTGCAGATACTGATGGCGATGGAGAGCAGGATGCTGACATTGCCTATTCGATTATTTTCAATTCCTTACCTGTCGATGCTGCTGGCAAACCAGATGCTGATATGAAGCGTGCTTCATTACAAGCACGCGCTGCGGCTTTAAGAACTCGTACAGGTCCTCTCATTCAAGAGGAAACGCCAGGGAGTGCCTGCAATATTGCAGAGCAACTCGGGAAAATAAGTTCTGAAATCCTCCCCCCAATTGAAGCAGGCTGGTATCAAGATCAGAAAAAAACCTCTACCCTGCGCAAAAATTTTCAGGTAGATGCGGTTGTGATTCCACGAGCCAATGTTGATCGGCCAGGGGGTGGAACAAACACTATTGCTACTCTTGAATTCCAGCAAGACCGGATTGTAGAAAAAGGCAATAAGTGGGGAGCCTGGTTTCGTAACGACCTAGAGTTATTCTCCGGAGCGCGCTTTAACTGGAACGGAGCCATGCACACTGAGGGATCTATGTTTTTGGCTGGGGCTAACAACCCAACACGCTTGTTTTGGGTTAGTGCTCCGTCCTCTTGTCTTTACCAAGATCCCGAGGCTTCTAGCATTAGTGTATCTCCAGAAAACCCATCAGGTAACAGTTCTGCGACATCTTGTAAGAGCTATACCGGTGAAGGAATTTGCAAAAACTTCAAAGGCGACTTGATCTCAAGCGCAGTTTCGGGCCCACGATCAAACTTTGCAGGCGATCCAAAGCTATCTATTGATTACAAGCCAGCTAGTGGAGTGATTGTTCAAGCGAGCAATAACTTTACAACAGAAACTGACTCGGTGAGCTTTAGCGGCAAGGCGATTGACTTGGCATTGGATCCATTGCTTCTCTATACGGAAGATGTTAGCGCTCGGCGAAGGACTGTTAAGGCTAGGTCTGGAGAAGATTGGACAAAAACTGAAGGCGCGGAGTATTCACGTCGTTTCAGTGGACAATCGTTACCCAAGCCCTATCTAGACGACTTTTATCGGGCTGACAATCGTTACGGCCCTCGACCAACCTATGGCCGCTCCTCAGAGCTGAGGATGCCCGGCACTAAAAAGGTGGGTGACAACATTACTGGCGACGAACGCTTAACCCGCAACACCAATACGGAGCAACCGGCAGAAGTGGGAGCAGATGGCTATTGGGAACGCCGTGCCATCAACGAGGGGACTCGGATCATTACCGGTCAGCGCCTAGAGCTGGAAAATCCCCTAGAAAATCCCCTGGGCTATCCCTCTCAAGCGGATGAATTTGATGCAGCAACGCCGCTTCAGGCCTTGCAGCGTCGTAGCTATAAAGATAATCCGGCCGCCGTCCAAGGCACGTTGCTTTTTCACAAGGGTGTTGGGCAAGGGGTAAAGCCGGTGGCTGCCCTGACGAGTACTGTTCACCCGGGGACTCCCGACACCCTGAAACAGTCGGCAACCTTTGAGAAACTCCCTGTCACGGCTGGTGTCAAGACCAAACCGGAATGGACAGCCTTTGGGGAGCGCTTTGGAGACGAATCAGAGGAACTTGCGATCGACTTTTTCCATGGCCGCGGCACGAACGGTTGGGAAATGGATGTGGATCGGCTCAATGAGCTGGTCAGCGTTAGCACTGGCCCTACCAGCACCCCGGTCAACTTAAACGCGACCTTGCGGAAAGCTTTGGAAAACCTGGCGACCTTTGCGGGGGACAAGGATGGTGCATTTCCCGCCAAGCAGGAAGCAGGCAAAACTCACCCGCTCCCGCAGTTGGTGAAGTGGGGCGACTTTAGTAATTTGCGTCGGGCCCTCTATGACACCAACAACAGTCCGGCTGATGCGACCACCCAGCAGACTGCGGCTCTGAGTACTGGAATGTTGGCTTACAACATTGCCTATTTGGATGCGATCGACTACAGCGATCCAGACTTCCAAACCACCGTTCTCGATAAGCTGGCGGAAGCCCTCGGCAAAATTGGGGACAACGATCCAGCCTGGAATAAAAAGGAAGACCCCTCCCGTGCGGATTGGCTCTCGGGAGCACGCACCGACAGCGCCAATGACCGCAAGTTGGGACGGGTTGACATTTTTCGCCCCGGAGACACCACGGGGCCCTTCTCTGTGCGGGTTTATCCAGGAAACTCCGGGCTGCGCAGTCCCTCTGACTTCAATAGCCGTAATCAGGAGGGTGCAGATTTTGTGGAAGTGCAGTTGGCTAGCCTCAAAACCCAGGGCGGTCAACCCCTGGCTAGCCCGCCCCTGCTGAAGCGGATTCCGGCTGCGGATCCGGCCCTGAAACCTGGTGAGAATCCGTTTGCGGCGACCACGGCTTCCACTGATTTGGTGACACCACTGGTTCCTCCGGAAGCCTATGTGGCGGCCTTGGCAGATAAGAGCACCAGCGGAGCGGCCCTCAACCGTTTGGACAGTAACCCACTGAAGCCCACTGAGTTGCAACAATGGGCCAGGTTAATTGCACTCCGAGAGCAAATCCAGCGCGATCGTACCTTTGGCTTTGCCACCCACTTCGGCCGAGTCAAAAACACCGCTGGCAGCATCCCTGCGGAAACCGCCAAACATCACTACAGCTACACCGTCCAAAATGACCTGACCCCCACGCCGCCCTCCGGATCATTAACCGTCGGCTATGCTTTTGGCGGCCGGGTGTATGAGCAAGCCAAAACCTATGAGTTTGGTTGTGATTTCAGCAAGACAACGGGGAATAACTACTTCGGCTACGGAGTTCCTGGAACGGTTGCGGAAGAGAAGCGGTTTCTGCACTTGGCAGGTACCCTCTGCCCCGTAGAACCCGAATATCCTGCGCTGTACTATCTGTTCCCGCGTCCCTTGTCTGAAGACTTCATCGCTCACGATGCGGATGGAGATAAAACAGTGCTCCCCGCCCTGGAAGTGGGCACTGCTACCCTGTCTGTAGAGGTGGATCATACCCAACCTAGAGCGACGGATCCGTTCTATGCGCCTTACGACAAGCTGTATTTCGATCCCTATCTGACGGTTGCTCAGGGTAATTTCCAGGTGCTGAGTGATAAGGATCTGGAGTCAATCATGATCAAGCCTCGGAAAGTGGCTGATTGGCTGCTACCTGTGGACGACAATCTCACGCCAACGGGTAGTTGTACCAATTCGGCTCCTAACTGCTCCCAGATGCTGTTTGTGGCAGTGGACAACGATGGGGCCAAAGCAGACAAGGCGATCGAGTATCACCGGGTTGCCTTCAAGGATGCAGCCTTGATGGACGGGCGAGAGCGTCTCGTAGAGCGGGTGCTGGATATCGATATCGATATGCTGCGGCAAAAAACCTACGCTCCATCTGCCTTGGGAGATCTGTGGTTGACCTTTGGCAACCTGAAGAAGAACGAGGCAGGTGGCATCGTCTATGCATTCCGGGAGGACAATACTCGGGAAGACGCGATCGAGCGATCGCCCTCTACCACCTGGTCGAGCTACAACATAGATACCGAAAGTGCTCGCATGAGCATCGGTCGCAGCAATCCCTTGGGGCAAGATCCGCCAATCAGCGACGTGACTGGCATTAGTCCTAAACCCGTGGACTACTACGCCGATCCCGATCGACGACCCCATGGGTTCCGATTGATCAATGGTGCTTTGATTAAACGCGAAGGCGGTGGTGCTGACAATGCCAACATTTTTGGAATCTCCTTCATTACGGATAATCCTCTATTCGTGAAGGGTGACTTCAACTTGCACCGAGTGGGTGGGGTGTTGGCTGAAGAGTTCAAAACGATCCTCAATCGAGACAACTATGGCAATTTCTACTCCCGAGGTAGTCGTAGTCCTGACCAAGATCTCAATCTAAGTTTTGCCCGTCCCGATAAAGATACTTGGCGACCTGTGGAACTGCTAGCAGACTCGATCACGTTGGTCTCTGGCAACTACTGTGATGGCAGTGTTCGAGATACCTTCCTCAATGCCTCGCCCAAACTTGCAGATTGGTATGGTTGCCAGCGGGTTGGCTCGCTTTCTTCTCCCACCACTTCGTTCTATGCCCAAAACCGTCCCCTAGAAATGTCCGATCAGGAACGAGATTTGGTGCTGGATTGGTGGCATGAAAACCGGTTTGACTTCACCAGCTCTGTGGCAGTGGATTACACTGGCAAGCCCCTACAGCGAATCAATGAAGACGCTGCCCGTCCAGAGTTTGGACGACCCAATCCCTACACCGGTAACTACCAAACAGTTCCCTTGGGACAGCGCTATGGTCGTGGTGCGAATGGTGTGTTACCCGGTGCAAGCACAACCGAGGCGAATGCCATCTTTATCAGTGGCATTGGCTCCAGCCGAGAAAACCAGAGCTATGGCGGTTTCCATAACTTCCTCCCCATGTTGGAAAACTGGGGCGGCAGTGGCTCCAGCCAGTCTCAAACCATTTCAGGAGCCTTCTTGCAGCTAAACTTCCGCACGTCCTCAACGGGCCCCTATGAGCACGATGCTTGGGAAATCAATCAGCGTCCAGTCGGCGGCCAGGATGATATTCCCTACTACCAGACCCCAAGACGACTCTGGGGCTACGACGTGGGATTGCAATACGCTCCGGCTGGGCCGATTTCCAGCCGCTTCATAACACCAGGCGCAGCTCGAAGCGAGTTCTACAACGAACCGGAAGCCGGTGATCCCTACATCTGTGCTTTACGACGTTCAATTGAGACCACCCCTGATGGTTGCTGATAATCTGTCCCGATGAACTTGCGAGGCTTACCCGTCATGTCTAACGCCGCGTTCAATTACTGGGTTTGCTGCTGGCGCAGGCAGTCCCAAATCTCAGGCTCAGAATCTGGGCTGACGTTGCTGGAATGCATTGTGGCCTTGGTGATGATGTCTGTGGTGGCGGTGGCGATCACGCCTCCCCTATTTCTGGCAACAGCCTCGCGAGTCCAGAGCAACCGGGCGGAACAGGCCATTCAAGTAGCCCAGGGTGAAGTGGACAAAGTGCGAGTTACTATGGAGCGAAGGGACTTTACTAATAACTTAGCTCTTCTACCCCAAGAAAGTAGTAATGGAGGCAGTGAGTTTGAAAAAACACCTGCACCCTCCAGTGTTCCTGACCTAGAAGCCGCTAGGAAAACGATGGAATCTACTCGTAGCATCTATGATAAGGGTGTGCCTTTTGTAGGCGCTCTAGAGTTGCGACCAGTAGATGTTGATGGCGATGGTCTACCTGACTTTGCGGTGCAGACATTTCGGAGTCCGGCCTCTGATAAAAACTCTATTGAAGGTGAGTCTGGTTTAGTTCCTGTGGCTTTCCGTCTCGGAGTGCGAGTTTGGTCTTATCCAGCGATTCAGAGGTCTAGTAAGCCTTTGGATATTGCCGCAGCTTCCCTACAACTCACCAGCAGCACTGGTGAACAAGGCGTTAAGCCGTTGGCCGTAATTTATACCCAGTTGGCTGTTTCAGATACTAGGGAGGGGTATGAAAAAATGTGCTACCTGCTAAATGGAAATACAGAAGAATGTAAAACAAAAACTGGAAGTGAGGTCAGTCCATGATTCCAATTCAAAAAGCACTAAGCTGGATTCAAGGTCTTTGTATAATCAACCGTCTGTCTAGTAACTACCAGACATCTGTTGCTCGCAGTAGATTGGCAAATAAACCTAGATTGGTTGAAACGGAAACTGCTGGTTTTACGCTCATTGAGTTACTGATCTCGGCTTTGATTGCAGGGTTGATTGTTTCAGGACTGTTAGGGATTGTGGTGGAGTTGGTTTCAACCAACCGCCGAGAACTGGCAAGGTCGGAAACCATGCGTGATATGGGAATTGCTGCGGAGTTTATGAGTAATGAACTCCGGGAAGCGATCTATGTTTACACTGGTAAGTGCCTATGGGAAGGGCAGTCCTCTCCTGGACAAACTGATTATTGTCCAGGTCTATTTGGTGGCGATGGAGGCTTAGAACTACCAGACGATAATAGCCTTCCATTGATTGCTTTTTGGAAACTTGATCCTATTCCTGAAAACTGTGATGACCCTACTAAGTGTGACCTGTATAAACTTTCGGGACGAACTTACACTTTGATTGTGTATTTTCTAAACAATAAAAAGGACAACAAGTGGGATGGTCGTGCCAGAATCACAAGATGGGCAATGAAAAGGTTTAATGAGAAGGGCAAAGAGTCGGGTGATTTTAATGACCCTCTGGATGTGAGCAGTGGCTTGACCTTACAAACCTGGCCTAGAACAGCAGATGGAAACACGCCACCTGGCGCTCAAAGACCAACATTTGGGGATCCGAATCCAGATGTGTTAGTGGATTTTGTGGACGACACTCAGGATGTAAATTTAGGTACAGAGCGAGAATGTCCGGCACAGTACGAAGTTACGCCCAGTCTTGAGTCACTGAAGGGTGATTTTGAGGGAGTTCGCAGTGTCTATGCCTGCGTTTTGGATGAAACCAAATCGACCAGAACAGTGCAGCAGCTACAGAAGAATGAGGCTAACCAAAACCAGAAGGTGATTTTGGCAGTTCGAGGTAATCCAGAAGGGCGCTATGGTTTGGATCGACGGAGCTGCTCTCAGGACGATCCGGCGGCTGGGGAAAAGAATTTGAGTACTGAGCTGGGTAAGGATACCCAACAGACGACTTGTCGGTTAGCAAGCATTAAGACTGAAGTACTTAACCGAGGCACTGTAAACAAACAACCAATGGATCTAGGGAAGTAGCCAATGGTGCTGTTCATGTGGACGTATCTTCGTTATTTGTGGCCCTAGTGCTTCTCAGTTGCCCCGAGTTTAGAGACAAGGTAAAACGCGCGAAATGCTTTACTGTTAAGGAATTGAGGCGATCGCGCGGTTTCCTGACATGGCGTGATCCCAGAAAAATCTAGGGCATTTGCGATCGTATTGCCATTTTTTAAGTTATTTTAAGTAAAGAACGAGTTACCACTCGTCTGACTGTTTAAAGCGCCCAATTTTGCCTAATCTGCCCCGCTTGCTCGGGGGGCGATCGTGCGGTTAGGGTCAACGCGTCATCCCATCAGAAAGGACGTATTGACTCTGCGGCAACACAGACGACCGCTATTCAAATAAGATTCCCAGCCGTGCAATCTAGATCGTGCTGCGGGTTTTCGGGGCTAACTGCGAGATTGGGTTTTGGTTGTTCATCCGTTACGAAGCGTACTCATGACCCTTTCCTTCCAAAGCCTTGGCCTCTCGGAAACCCGTGCTGCTCATCTGGAAACCCTTGGCTTTACTGAACCCACCCCCATCCAAGCACGCGCGATTCCCGCCTTGCTCGAAGGAAAAGATGTGGTTGGCTTGGCTCAAACTGGAACTGGCAAGACGGCGGCCTTTGGGCTGCCCATGCTGGAGCAGATTGATGATGCCAATCGCACTGTTCAAACATTGATTCTGGCCCCAACTCGTGAGCTGGCGTTACAGGTTTCCCAGGCGATCGAGAAGTTTGTGGGCCCTGGTTCTCGTTTGCGAACCGTGACGGTCTACGGTGGCCAATCGATCGAGCGGCAAATTAGCCAACTGCAACGGGGCGCGCAAATTGCGATCGGCACGCCCGGTCGGGTAATGGACTTGATGGATCGCGGTGCTTTGCGCCTCGACCAGGTGCGTTACTTTGTGTTGGATGAAGCCGATGAAATGCTGAATATGGGCTTCATTCAGGACATTGAAAAGATCTGTAGCTCGCTGCCCGCCGAGCGCCAAACGGCCTTCTTCTCCGCAACGATGAGTCCGACGATTCGTCGTCTGGTGGCAAACTTCCTGAAGGATCCGGTGTTTGTGACGGTGGAGCAGCCCCAAGCGACTCCCACCCGAATTGAACAGGTGCTGTATACGGTTCCCCGGGGCTGCAACAAAATTCGGGCCCTGCTGCCGATCCTGGAGCTAGAAGATCCTGAGTCGGCGATGATCTTTGTGCGCACCAAGCAGGGAGCTGCGGAACTGACCGTGCAACTGCAAGCGGCTGGCTACAGCGCCGATGAATATCATGGCAACCTGAACCAAGCCCAACGCGAACGCCTGATCACGCGCTTCCGTCGGGGGCAGTTGAAGCTGATTGTGGCGACGGATATTGCTGCTCGGGGTTTGGATGTGGATCGGGTGACCCACGTGTTCAACTTCGATCTGCCCGATAACCTGGAAAATTACGTTCACCGGATTGGCCGGACGGGCCGCGCAGGTCGAACGGGGCGTGCGATTACCCTGTCTTACAGCCTGGAGCGTTACCGGATTCGGCAGATTGAGCGGCACACGCGCCAATCGATGCAGCCGGTGAATTTGCCGACCCGTGCCGAGATTGAAGCTCGCCGGATCGATCGCCTCAAGAACCGGGTTAAGGAAGCGTTGACCAGCGATCGGGTGGCCTCGTTCCTGCCGATTGTGTCGCAACTGGGTGAGGAGTACGATCCTCGGGCAGTGGCGGCGGCGGCGCTGCAAATGTTCTACGACATGGAACGGCCCGCTTGGCAAGTTGAAGGGGTCTTTGGTGACGATAACTTTGAAACCGAGCGTCCCGAACGGGGCGATCGCGGTGGCCGAGGCGATCGCGGTGGCCGTAACTACGGGGGTGGCTCCCGTCGTCGGGGTGCTGGTGGGGGTGGCGATCGCCGCCCGAACCCCAATCGTCCCCGCCCCGATGCGCCGGTGAAGATGAACGATCGCAACCGTTTTGCTCCTGTCGGCGAATAAAACTTCAGAGTTTGTCTCTTCGTTAATGGCAGACTCGTAAGCTCCAGAAAAATTCAAAAATTCCAAAGGGTCTCAAGCCAATGATTAAACGCTTGAGACCCTTTTTTGTGGTCTTTACTTTTTGGGACTGTGTTTTTTGGGCAAAGACCCAATTAAGAAAAGACCAAAAATGTGATGTTGAATCTATGGTTTCCCAGAGCTACAGAGTACTGAGACAGTGACAAAATCCCTAGGAATTGACCCAACGGCGACGCAAACCCAAAGCGGCGAATCCTGCTAAGCCAAACATGAGCGACGGTTCCGGCGTGCTGCGCTCTTCGGGCACTTCACGAATTCGACCATAGAGATAGGCTTCGCTAGTTCCGCCTTCTTGGGAAATAAAGTCGGACACCAACTCGCCATCGGGCGAAAGCTTGAAGCCGGATAGCTCAAGGGTGTATTCCTTGCCGTCGTAGGAGAAGGAGCGATCGCCCAAGGCGTTATTCCAACTGATTTTGTCCGCACAAGGGGTCACGCTGAAGTAAGAACAAGTGCCCGAGTTTGTGGTCTCGTCAATGTTCATTGTGAAGTTAAAGATCTCATCAGCAATTTCTGCAAAATCGAGCGTTACTGACAACCCAACGGAGTTAGCTGCATCATAAATTGGGTTGTTGAAATGCCGCAAAGCTCCTAACTGAAAAATGCTGCCGAAGGTGATGGGCGTTGCACCGACACCGGTAAATCCCAGTCCGCTGGGGCCGGCCTCGCTTGCTGGAATACCCCACCGAACTTGGTTTTCAGCGCCCACCGTCTGGAAGCCATAAAAGGGTGTTCCCGATGGAGTGCCCCAAGAGCCAGAGCTATTTAGCAGTGTTAAAGCAGCCGCTGGATTGGCCGAGGCAATCGCTGTTGCAATTGAAATAATGGCCGCAGATATGGTGAGTCGCATAGTGTTTTGATGGGTATTAAGGGTTAGTTGCTGACCCCATCAAACTAATTTGAATGAAGAAAAACGTCACGCATATTCACGAAATCTTTAAATACTGCTGTTTGTAAATTTGAATTTATTGAAAAAACACAAAGCGCTGAATTTCCCAGTTAATGAGGAATGCAGCGCTTTGTGAACTGGTAGCCTAGGCTACTGATCGCAAAGATTGACTTGACAAAATCATTTCTCGCAACTATTCAGGGGCGATCTGATCGCCTGCTGAAGCGATCGCAACAGTCGCTGATGATCGGCGGTGGTTCTGATCGCAACTCGAAAGAAGCGATCGCCCAATTCTGGGAAGCTGGAACAGTCTCGGATCAAGATCCGATCGCGCCGTAGCACTTGCTGCTGGAGCTGATTGCTGGGCAGGGCGGTTTTGACCAATAGATAATTGGCGGCGCTGGGATAGGGGATCAGGCCCGGTTGGGCTTGTAGACCCAGAAACAGTTCCGATCGGGCCGATTCCAGCCAAGTCCAGGTTTTTTCGGCAAAGGGGCGATCAGCAAGGGCGGCAAGGGCGGCGGCTACGGCTAAACCGTTAACAGACCAGGGGTCTCGCCATTGTTGCCAGCGTGTTAACCGATCGGGCTGGGCGATCGCGTAGCCTAGCCGGAGTCCCGGAATGGCGTAGAACTTGGTGAGCGATCGAATCACAATCAGGTTTGGATAGTCCTGAACCCAGTTCACGACGGTGGGTTGCTTGATCGGGCGCAAGAAATCCATGAACGCCTCATCCACCACCACCAACCCAAAACGATCGCAAAGGGGCCGCAAAAGATCGTGGCTCCACAGTTGCCCGGTGGGGTTGTGAGGATTGTTCAGCACCAAACCATAGGCGGCGCAATCGCGATTTAGCCAGTTGCCCCAATCCCAAACCCAAGGCTCCACGGGCGCGATCGGCACAATTTTGGCCCCAAATGCCCGCAAGGCTCGGCCGTAGTCAGCGAAGGCCGGCACGGGCAGCACGGTTGCGGCCAACTGACTCAAATCCCGAGCGGCCCAAGTCAAGAGTTCCGCCGCTCCATTGCCTGGCAAAATCCAATCTGGGTCGAGGTTGTGGTGCTGAGCGAGGGCCCGGCGCAATTCGCCGTAGTTTGGATCCGGGTAAGCGGCCAGGGAGGGCAAGGCGGCAGTGAGGGCGGCCAAAATGCTGGGTGGCAAGCCCCCGGGATGGATACTGGCGGAAAAGTCCAGAATTTCAGAGGGCGCACAATGGGCGATCGCGGCGGCCCAAGCCAGGTTGCCCCCATGGATTGGGTGGGAAACAGTGGTCATGGCAAAAATCCTAGCGCCAATAGCCCGATCGCCCCGCATAACCACCCCAAAAAGACCACTCGGGTCAACCCCAAAGCCGATCGCACGGTCTCCGGTTCGATCGGTCGCTGGGGGTCTCCCAACAGGGGCTTGTATTTCACTTGACCGCGATAGCGATTTTCGCCCCCCAGTTGCACCCCCAAGGCCATCGCATAGGCGCACTCGCTCCAGCCGGAATTGGGACTAGGATCCAGCGCCCCATCCCGCCGACAGCGACCCCAAACCTGCAAGGGCTTTCTTGAAATCAGGGCGATCGATCCCACGGTTAATCGACAGGGCAACCAAGTGAGGTGATCTTCCAGGCGAGCGCTGAACCAACCCAAATCCCGATGGCGTGAGTCCTTGTAGCCCACCATCGAATCGAGCGTGCTGGCGGCCTTGTAACCCAATGCCACCGCTGCGATCGCCCCAGGGCCCCACCCAAAAATTACCGTTGCCCCAGCACCCACCAAGGCCCAAAACAACGGCCCCAACACGCCATCCACGGCATTTTCCGCCACGGTTTCCAGCACAGCTCGCAAAATTTCTGGGCGATCGAGATGCTCTGTTTCCCGGCCCACGTAGCGACTGAGGCGCGATCGCGCTTCCGGCAAATCCTCACGGGCCAACGGTTCCAACACATCTTCCGCCGCATCCCGCAAGCTGCGACCCGCAAAGCAAGCCGCCACCATCACCGCCTCGACCCCTAAGCCCAAAATGGGGTTCAGCTTGCAGGCTAGCGACCCGATCGCCCCAGCCAGGGCCCCTGCGCCCCCGATCGTGGACAATGCCAGCCCCACCCCTAACCAGCGCTGAACCCGATCGGGAGTGGCCAAAGACCAAACCCAACGACGGTAGCGATCGATCCATGCCCCGATGACCTGCACCGGATGCACCCAACTCCAAGGGTCACCCACCAGCCAATCAATCACCGCCGCCAGTCCCAATACCAGGATTGATCGGGTTGGCTCTCCCATGCCAATCAATCCGTTCATTCCTAAATTTAGATAAAAAATTATCAGTAATCCAGCTTAAACCAACTCATTCGCCTATTTTTAGGATACAGCCTTTGCCTATAACAAATAGCACGATATAGTTATCAGTGTAGTGGAGTTGTCATCAGGAAAACTCATGAGTCTTTATTCGCTGAACTTGCGCCGAAAAATCGTAGAAGCTTACGAGAAGGGAGACACTTCGATTCGGAAAGTAGCAAAACAATTTTCGATTAGCCCAGAGACAGTCAGATGGCTTCTAAACCTATATCGCTCCACTGGAAGCTTAGCACCTAAAAAGTGTGGTACGAAGCGGGTGAGCATCTTATCTCAGCATGAAGAAGCTATTTTGGAAATTGTAGAGACTAATCCTGATTTTACATTGCGAGAGTACTGCGAAGAAGTTCAAAAAAATTGGGTGTCAGTTCTAACACAAGCATGATGCATCGATTTTTAAAGCAACATGACATCAGCCTCAAAAAAACTTACAGGAGCGAGAAAGTAATCACGGCGGAAGTGCAAGCAGAGCGTGTAGACTACTGGCAGCAAATTTTGAAGGTAGAAGCTGAAAGGCTTGTCTTCACTGAAGTTGTAACAATCAAAGGTTTGAAAGGCTCAATGAAAAAGGAAGGCTTTCTGGAGTTTATCAAAGTAAACTTGGTACCGCAGCTCAAAGTAGGTGATGTGGCTATCATGGACAACTTAAACTCTCATCATCGTCCAGAGGTAAGAGAAATGATAGAAGCAGTAGGAGCAACGGTAGAATATCTGCCAGTGTATTCACCAGACTTTAATCCTATAAAAATGATGTGGTCGCAGTTAAAAATCTTTTTGTGGAAATTCAGAACAGAAACTATAGAGGTGTTGGAACAATTAACGAGACTAGCAGCCCGACTAGTGGATTTACAGTGCCTTAGAAACTGGTTTACTAAGTGCTGTTATTGTACCCAGTGATTGCGGCAAGAACTGTATCTCAAAACCCGAAGACTTCTTGGCAACCAAGGCTGGACGCAGTAATTTAGATGCTATTTGCATGGTACTGCTTGCGGTTGGAGAAGCATTTAAAGCCATTGACAAAAGAACAGAAGGAACATTTCTCGTTCAATATCCCGAAATTCCCTGGAAAAAGATTTTTGGACTCAGAAACTTGCTAGCTCACACTTATTTTGATGTTGACGAAGCTCAGATTTTTAACACTTGCCACCATGACATTCCAGCGCTAGTGACTACGGTGCAAAAAATGATCCAAGACTCCCAAGGTCAAGACTGAGCCAGACGACCGGCATTGCTAGACTCTAGCTCGATCGGCTGATCAGCACGAAATTTTGATCCAGTGGGCTAGCCACTGGGCCTTGTCGATCGCCCCCCCAAGAACCGATTACTTGGTTTGGATCTCGTCGAACAGAATAATGGAAGGGCGATCGAGCGGGTTCAGAACGCCATTAAAGCAAGGTGGTATGGTTCAGCTCAGAACTCAAATTCCGTCCGGATCCCCATCATCACGCCACACTTCCAGATCCAAATCGTTGAAATATAGCAAGGCGCTTTGAATTTGAGCGTTGGAACCGCTGAGTTCTAAGTCAAACCAACCATCGCTCTCTTGGTCGGATCCCAGCAGGGCCGCCAGCACATTCACCGTCAGCCCAAACCGGGAAATGATGGTGGAAATGACGGGATCGGGACGATAGTTACTAGGCACACGGATGCGCACCCGGACTTGCGATCGATGCCCCGGTTCTGAGTCGATCGGGGAATTCGTGACCGGAGAATTGGTGTGGATGGGGTCAGTCATCGGATTGCCTCCCGTCCAAAATCGGGATTGTGAGAATGGTGCGGGGCGATCGCGCTGGAGCCGTTGAGATCCATGGGCGATCGCCCCCCAAAACCTATTTCTTGGTTTGGATCTTGTCGAAAATGGCTCCATCAGCAAAGAACTGCTTTTGGATGGCATCCCAACCGCCCAGTTCCTTAACCGTGAAGAGTTTGGTGACCTTGCCAAAGCGATCGCTAAACTGCGCTTCAATGGCCGGGTCGATCGGGCGGAACCCTGCTTCCGCAAAGGCTTTTTGGGCTTCGGGGGTGTAAAGGAACTTCACGAAGGCTTCCGCCACCTCCCGAGTCCCCCGTTTGTCCACCACCTGATCCACCACAGCCACGGGGCTATCGATCGAAATATTCGTCGCCGGAACCACGTAATCGACCTTTTGGCCCTTGGCTTGGGCCAACAGCAGTTCGTTTTCGTAGTTAATCAGCACATCACCTTGGTTTTGCTTCAAAAACACGTCCGTGGCTTCTCGCGCATCCCGAGGCAAAATCGGCACGTTGGCATACACCGACTTCACAAAAGATTCCGCCTTCTCCGGCGTGCCGCCCGTTTGGGTCACCGCGCCCCACAGCACCAGGAAATTCCAACGGGCCCCGCCCGAGGTTTTGGGGTTGGCGGTAATCACCTTCAATCCCGGCTTGGCCAAGTCGGGCCAATCTTTCACGCCCTTGGGGTTGCCCGGCCGAGTCACCAGTGCGGCCACGGACTTGTGAACAATCGCGTCGTTCGGCGCTTCCTGTTGCCAACCGGGTTCAATTAACTTGGCCTTTTCAATTTTTTCCACATCCTGACCCAACGCCAGGGCCACCACATCCGCTTCCAAACCATCGATTACGGCACGGGTTTGGGAGCCAGAACCGCCATAGCTTTGGTTAATTTTGACCGTTTGGCCCCGTTCTTTTTGCCACTTTTCGACAAAGAGCGGAATGATTTTTTCATAGGCCGATCGGGTCACGGCATAGGACACCAAGGTAATTTCGATCGGTTCGTTATTAGCAGCCGATGCGTTGGCCGCTGGTGTGCCCGTCGCGGGCGAGCTACCGGCAGCCGGGGAGCCGTTGGCGTTGGGATTGTTGGAGCCAGTGCAGGCGGAAATCATCCCACTCGCGAGCAAACCCATGCCCAAGCAGGCAAGCAGGCGGCGGCGGCTGGGGCGATTTAAGCGAAAAGGCACAGTCACGATGCAAAACTCCTTGCAATTAACCCTGTTTAAGCGTGGGTCGCAGGGTGGGGTAAAAAAATCGGGGGTGGGGTGATTGTACGCCCCGAATTGAATTTCCAGTAAATCAGTCGGTTTACCGGAGATTAAATCGCCTCTGAGAATAACCCATGTCGATCCAAAAGTCCAGATACCCGATCGAGTTACCGGTGTTTTGATTGCAAGGGGCTTGGTCAGGGCAGCCACACCAGTAAAACTCGCCCCTAAAACCAGCGATAGCGCATCAGAATACTGAAACCGATGGCCACGGCGATCGCCCCCAGGAGCACCGATCGCAAGGGATGGGCATCGGGTGAAACCAGGCTGGTGGTGCTGGTGAGCCGACCCTGCACGAGATTCAGGCTTTCCACGTCAATCCAAGGAATGCCGCCCCGCCGCAGCCAACCGGTGACCATCACGGGGCTGCCGATCGGGAGTTCTTGGCGACTTTGACGGATCAAGGTTCCCAGCCAACCCCAACGGCTGGCCAGGTGCAAGGGCAAGAGGCCGCTGGGGGTTTGTAGCCACAGATCTTGCCATAGTCCATTGGCCCAGCCCGATCGTCCCAGGAGTCGTCCTGATACTTTCACCATCACCGCATCGATCGGGAGGGCGTTGGGTTCGGCCAAGGCGCTAGCCAAGGGCGGCCCATCCGCATGATTAAAGATCAGGGGTAAGCGGCCGCGAATTTCTGGAAAGAAGGCATTCAGCCGCAGGAAAATCCCCAGTCCACAGCCCATCCAGGCCAGACCCCACAGCAGGGAGCGATCGGCCCACATCCAGCCGATCGGGTGGTTCAACAGCCGCCCCAATCCCCCGATCACCCACAGCAGCAGCGCCACCCCCACGCCGGCCACCATGCCCACCCAAGGCCCGGACTGCAGCCACAGGGTTTGAGGGGTGGTGGGTCTCAGGGGGCGGGCCCGGGGCAAGGGCGGCAAGTAGCGTTGTTGTTGGTCTTGGGCCGCTCGATCGCTGGCTTCAAATTCCGGTTCCAATCGCCAGCGCACGGCCAATTCCGCCAGGGTGGCCATTCGCTGGCCCGTGAGCGGATGGGTGTGATTGAGCTGGAGCCAAGTGCGATAGGGATTGCGTCGGCCCCAGGCCCACAGGGGTTCGGGGGGCGCGATCGGGTGGAAGCTGCCTTCAATGGCGGCGCAGGTGGGGCTGAAGGGCAACAACAGCTCGATCGCCACCAACCAAGGGGATAGGGCCCGGTTCGCGATCGCCTGTTCCGCCACTGCCGCACCGCACTTAACCAGGGCCCGCGCCAGGGCATTGGGATCCCCCGTTTCGGCGGCCCCGAGCCGATCGGCTTCGGCCTGGCGCGATCGACTCCAACCAAACAGGGCCCAACGCTCCACCCGATACAGCCCATAGGCCAGGGCCGACAAACCCACCGCCCCCAGTTTGGCGGGCCAAAGCTGCCAGGTTTCCGCCAATTGCGCCGCCCATTGATGCAAACCATAGGGCAGCAGCAACACCACCGTGGCCCAACTGGCGATCGCACTGTCGCCGCGATCAATTTGGCTATATTGAGCGGCCACCAAAGTTGCCAGTTCCCCATCACTCAGACCATCGATCGCCCCTTGACTAATGGCTAGGCGAGCTTGGGCCGGCAACCAACCATAGACCACCACCACCGGCAGATCCGTGGTTAGCAACCGGAGATAGGGAACCGGGCGATTGCGCGATCGCACCAGTCGCTGCAACAGGCGCGCCGTTTCCGGCCGCTGGGCAGACAGTTCTGAGAACTTGCGCGTTTGGCTGCCCCAACGGTGCATCACCTCATCCAACAGCCAGGGCGACCCCAAAAACAGCAGCCCCAAGGCGATCCAAGCCGAAACCGAGGGATCATCGGTGATGTAGGGCGTGGCCTCTCCCCAAATGGGCAACCAAGGCAACAAAACCGACAGCCAATCCAACAGTTTGTTATAGGTGGCGGTTCCCAACAGGACAAACTGTTGCACGATCCAGGCCAAAAGCACGATCGCGATCACCTGGCTCACCAACCGCTGACCCCAAGGCCTTGGGGTCAAAGCCGTGCGGCGATCGGCTCGGCCCCCGTTGCGCCATTGAACGCTGTAGGGTTCGGGGGTTTGGGCATCCGTCGCCGCCGGGGGTTGCGCTTCCGGTGCAGCCGTCTCCACCGTTGTCACCACCGCCATCACGGCCGGCGGGCGATCGGGATTGGGAGACCAGGGTGGGGAACCGGCTACGGCACTTGGGGGACGATCCGATTTCAATGGGGATGTTGGTGCGGTTGTAGGGGCGATCGCTGGATTCGCTCCCGGGTCAGCGCTCGAAGATCCCGGCGTTGCAGATCCCGGCGTTGCAGATCCCGGCGAGGATCCCAAAGCCGAAGATCCTGAGGCTGGAGACCCCAAGGCTGGCGATCCGGGATGAGGATTCAACGCCACCCGCACCACCTGGGTTCGCTTCCCGATCACCTGGGGATCCGTTAGGGGCACAAATCCCGCATTTCCCGCTTCCAGGGGCACAAATCCCGGATCCTCGGCGGCTTTGGGTTTTGGGGTGGGCGGCGGTGGGGGCGGCGGCTTCAGTTGCGATCGCGCTTGGGTTGCCCATTGGCGCACCTGGGGGTTGGGATGGTTCAGCAGCGATTCACAAAGGGCGATCGCCTTAGCCCATTGCCCCATAGCTCGATAAGCCCCCACCAGAGCCGCCTGGGCCCGAGCCTGCTCTGCCCCCGTCAAGGTGGCGCTGGCCGTTTCCAATGGGGCGATCGCCGCCCCTGGTTGACCCTGCTTCAGGGCCGCCAAACCCGCTTGGAGCTGCGATCGCGCCCCCTCTGCCCCCAACTCCGCCATAGTTTCAACCCAAAACTAGCCAACCCAAGACGCAGAATTCGACGGTTGCTCAACCGTTCAACTTCCGAATCCAAATCTAAAGGCTAGTGTGCCCATCAGGCTCCCCCGGCCGCCACCGATAGACCCGCAAATTGACCCGATCGGCCGCATCAAACTGCACCCCCTCCCGTTCCAGCAACGCCCGCTGCAAATAATCATTGCCCTGCCGAAACGGTGAGTAGGAAATTTCCCCCCGCGCATTCACGACCCGTTGCCAAGGAATGTCTCGATCATCCCCCGCCACCCGTGCCAGGGCATAGCCTACTAACCGCGCCTTGCCCGCCAAGTTGGCCAGCTCGGCCACTTGCCCATAGGTTGCCACCTTGCCTGGGGGAATTTGCTGAACCACCGCATAAATTTGGGCATAAACCGTCATTGAATTGCCATTGCTCCTCAACCGCCCGATCGCTATTCAAGCCGATACTCAAGCCAATATCAAAGCCAAAATCTAAAATCAGACTTTCAATATATTCGCTAAGATTTCAGCCAGGTTTCACCTAGGGCTGAAAGCGGCCACCACCGCCGCCGGCCATATTTTTAAATTGCGTAAACTGCGAATCAAACAATAGGCGAACTGTGCCCGTTGGGCCGTTACGGTGCTTGGTCAGCAACACTTCTGCAATTCCCCGATCGGGAGTATCTGGGTTGTAGTACTCCTCTCTATAAAGCATTAAGATTAAATCCGCATCTTGCTCAATACTGTTATGAACAATGATGTTATTTGCCACGAAATTGTGATGCTCTGGGACTGTTAAATCAAAAACCTCTTCTTCTCCATCTGGCTCTATCGAAACCACTTCATCCCAATAGACATCACTATTAGCCAGATTTTTTAAGCTGCTCGAATCCAGAACTTCTGCAATTCTATTCAAACGTTCACGACTGAGATTCTGTTGCCAGTTTCGCTCAGGTTTAATGCGTGCTTGGATATTATCGCCAAACACTTGAACCGCAAGTTCTTGAACAGCGGTTGCCAAGTCTAAATCCACTGTTGTGTACTGAATCGCGTGGCGCGGAAGAGTACAACCATCACCAATGAGATGACCCATCAGGGCAACTTCTGGCTGTGTGATAGTCGTAGTTTGATTCGGGGCAAGCTGGCGCGGCAGAGCAATTCTCATGCGCTGTTGCAAGCAATCGAGTCGCAGCCAACCATCTAAAGTTAGAAATTGATGGTTAGCCGTTGCACGGATTTGACGACCCAGACGAGTTGTTAAACGGAAGACCGGTTTAATTCCTGTTGAAAAAGCATGGCTAACTCGCTTAGACTCTAGTTTCCAAGTAATTGGATTTAAAGCCAATACAGAGAAGTTTTTTCGTCCAACGAGTTGACGAATGGGTACTCGCTGGCCGCTATCAGCCATGAGCACCAAAGTATCGCCGGTTAAGCAACCTGACTCGCGCAGATCCGACATCATTGGTCGCTTATTTGTTCGTGATTCTACGCTACGACTGAGCTGAGACAGAGCCAAGATTGGCACATTTAATTCCCGAGCCAGGGCCTTGAGCGATCGAGTAATTTTTGACAACTCCTGTACCCGGTTATCGCCGCCTCCTTCCATCAATTGCAGGTAATCAATCACAATTAGCCCCAATGCGCCGCCGCGTTCCGCTTGCAGGCGACGAGCTTTTGATCGCATTTCTGTAATTGAAATATCCGCTGTGTCGTCAATATAAAGCTTCAGATTAGAAAGACCTTGAATGGCCGACCCAATTCGCCCCCATTCGTTTTCGCTAATCCGTCCCGATCGCAGGCGATTACTTTCAATTTGCGCTTCGCTGGAGAGCATCCGATACATCAGTTGCTCCTTCGACATTTCTAGACTAAAAATGGCGATCGGGAGGTTATGAATTGCAGCCACATTGCGAGCTGCATTCATCACAAAACTGGTTTTGCCCATTGAGGGCCGACCCGCCACAATGATCAAATCCGATCGCTGGAATCCCTGAGTCATCGCATCTAGATCATAGAAGCCGCTGCTCAGTCCCGGCATCTGAGATTCCAGGGCCCGACTTTCCAGCTCAAAGAATGCTTCCGAGAGAATCACCTCCGCAGAAGTCAAATCGTTTTTGGCTTTGGATTGGGTGATATTAAACAGGCGCTGTTCTGCGCGATCGAGCAATTTTGCCAACTCTTCCCTATTGTCAAATGCCAACTGCGCAATATCACCGCCCACGGAAATTAGCTGTCGCCGCACATATTTATCGGCAATCAAAAGGGCATAGCGATCAATATTGACTGCGCTAACGGTGCGATCGAGCAGTTGCGATATTTTTTGCGAGCCGCCTACTTTTTCTAAGAGGTCTCGATCCTTCAACCAAGTGGTCACCGATAGCAAATCCGTAGGATTGCCTCGGGCGTGCAATTCACGCATGGCTTCAAAAATGGTGCGGTGGGCACTTAAATAAAACGCCTCCGGTGTCAGAATTTCAGCAACGCGGTTCATCGCTTCCGGATCTAGCAAAATGCCGCCAAGGATCGACTCTTCCGCGTCAATATTTTGCGGCGGCAGTCGATCGCTCACGGTCGAAAAATCAAGCGACTCACTCATATTGCAAACAAGTTTGATCGATGGGTTCGCGATCGCAAAAATAAAGAAAATAGGGAATCTAATAGGAAATTCAGGGCCATGCGCATTCTGATCGGCACTATGCCACAGAAATGGGGGCTGGAACTAGCCAGACCCCCATGGGCGTGAGTTGCTCGGAATCCCGCTGGGGATCTGAGCGATGGATAGGATATTCAGGACAGGCATGATGGAGAGCGGGCCACCAGCGATCGACCATGAGCGATCGCCTAGCTGATGTGCCCAGACATCCCGGCGGCAATCCTACTCGGCAATCACTTCGATCGTCGCCGTTGCCACCACTTCCGGATGCAACTTCAGCGACACCGTGTACTTGCCCAGCTTGTTAATTTCAGGCAAGGTCATATCGCGGTGATCCAAATCGATCCCGGCGTATTCCTTCACCTTGTCAGCCACTTCGCGGGTGGTCACAGTTCCAAAGATCGCATCGCCTTCGCCCACCGACTTGGCAATCCGCAGCGTGCCCACGGTAGACAGAGCCGTTTTGTTGGCTTCTGCGCGTTGTTTTTCTTCAATCTTGCGTTGGCGCTCGGCCTCGCGGCGGCGCTCCACTTGCTTCAAAATTCCAGGGGTTACGTTAACGGCTGCCCCCTGAGGCAGCAGGTAGTTGCGGGCATAACCGGGAGCCACTTCTACCAAATCGCCGGTCTTACCCAGCTTGCTAACGTCTTTGCTCAGAACTACTTGAACTCGCTTAGCCATGGTTGAGGATATCGTGTGTTGGGCTGTTGATGGGCGGGTCGCTGGGTAAGCACTCGGGCACTGCGCAATTACGGTGTAGGAGCGATGTCACGCGCACCGATCGCGCCCCACTCAACAAACTTTTAGACATTGCCAGACAAAAGGCAATTTCCAATATTAACAGCTATGTCGAGCTTGGCAGCAGTCTGAGGACGAAGATTCATCAGCGAAGCCTGGCGAAAATTGTCTAAATCCTTAGCGTGTGCCCGATCCCTGGCTGCGGCTGGGGCCGCCGGAGTCTGGAGGGGTGGGCGCTGGCTGTTGGGCGGCCGCTCGCACTAACCAACTCTGCTCGGGAGAGCCGGCCAGGGCAAAGCGCTGGCCCCGACCCAGCCAAGACCAGGGTTCCACCACCGCCAACAGCCCCCAAGCCAAAATCACCATTCCTTTGATCAGGGGTTGCGATCGATCCAGGATCGCAGCGGATCGACTTTCGCCCATGACCAATCTTGCTGATTCCCCTTCCGATCGGTGCATGAGTCGTTGGGGGCGAACCACTGTCCTTCGATCGCAACAGTCCAACATCACAAACCTCCCTAGTGCTTCAAAAACACAAATTAAAGGGCGAAGCTTAACAAGCAATCAAACCAAAACTGAATGGTTAATGGTGATTTTTGAATAGCAATGATTCATTTCAAGCATTCATTTCAGTCATTTATTTCAGTTATTCATTGTTGCAATTCATTAAAATCATGAATTGCAAATCATCAATCGCAAATGATTGATCGCAAGCGGCTGATTACAACGGTTAACAGCATGGTTCACAGGCTGATCACAGTTGGTCACGGTTGGTCAGAACCGCTACCACCCCAAAAAATTGATGACCTAGCAGGGGATGCTCCCGATCGTGATGTTGGTTTCCAAACAATCCATCAAATTACGAAACAATAAACAAACATCATGATCAGAGTGATCTTGACTGATCTTTGATTGTCCAAGCTTGATGATGAAAACTAAGTTAATGGAACCTAATTGGCACAAACTCAGTCAGTGGTCATCAAACTCAGGCTTCCAAAGGTTGCAATCAAGAGTCGTAACCCAAAATTGCAGCTTCAAGTTACAACTTGTAATCGCGACTCAGAATCTTGACCCCGAATCTCAACTCAAGATTGCAACTCAAGATTGCGGCTTAAAATCGCAACTTTAGGGCTGCTTCTACGGTTTCGTGGGCAAGCTTTGGAGCTTCGGTTTTAGCACTGATTTTACGCATTGACCATAGCCCTCTAGTAGTACCGTAGAACGGATATGGGTAACTCATCAGATCTCTTGGGAATTCTGAAGAAAATCTTAATATCCAACATCATAGCCACTACTAGTCTGGTGAATTTCTTGTGCCTCGACCGCTAATTCACCTCAGCACAAAATGCCTGAAGCCTTTGCCAAAGCTGGGTTTCCAGGATCAGCAGGTGGGCTTTCTTATATCTGATAAATTGCTCAATTAAACCCACAATTATTCCCGACTACGGCCCCATCGGGCCGAGCCGCAATCGTCGTTCAAGCTCCGTGCTCCTATTCCGTACCCCCGTTCCGCGCCTCTGTTGCGCCTAAGTTTCCCATTCCCAATCAGGGCTAGTCATCGAAGAAAAATCCGGTTCATTAGCCCTGAGCGGGATTGGTTAAACTTTTTGAGCAATCCATGACATGGGATTAAAGAAAATACCAAATTTTGGCGAAAATTCGTAAAAATTCAGGGACGATCGCCTGTGGAAATCCTGCAAGTGATTAGTGGTTGGCGATCGGCGCTTTTTGCTGCGGCTAGGCTGCTTGTTGCGGTTATTGATTTAACCACTCCATGAGTTCGGCGGGGCTGAGTCCCAAATCTTTGGCCAGGCGATCGGTGTCGCTGCTGCCGCCAGCATCGCGGATTTCGGCCAGTTCTTGCGCCGATCGCCCCACAATTCGGGCAATGTTTTTGAGCTGCCCGTCATTAATCGGCCGCCCTTCGTAAATATCCTTCAGCTCGGGAGGCGAAAGACGATAGGAATCGCAAAATTGCACAAACTCCTGGCTCCCCATGCCCAGGGCGGCTTGGCGATCGCGCAGCAGATAGGCAATGGCGCGGGGGCCGCTGGTGGGGCGAATGGTGGTTTCCAAGTACCGCAACATCAGTTGGCCCACCTGTTGGGAGTTGCCGCCCATTTTGGCCACCATATCGGAGCAAAGGCGCTTGAAGGCTAAACGCAACACGGTGTTAGTCGCCTCTAGTTTCTTTTCGCGATCGAACAGCTCAGACAACTGGTTAGCAAATTCACTGGTGCACCATCCCACCTCTTCGCCGTTGATGGTGAGGCTGGAATACCAACGCTGGGGGCCAAATTGCACCTTGGGGCTGTCTGTCGCCACGATCGTCTCCTTATGCAAACGCAGGTATATGCAGGGCCTGAAAATCCTGAAAACACTGAGCGGGTTGGGTCGATCGGGGTTCGGGGCGTTGGCGACGCAGAATTCTGAATTCGCAGCTTGCCTTGACCTTGGTCGATGCAACCCTCTCCATCATCATCATCCATGATCCACTCTGACCATTGAGAGATCATCTCAGAGATTATCCCCGGCCCTTCAGCATCATGGATGATCAAAACCAGGGACGATCAGACGATTAAATGATTTTCTAACGATTTTATGGACGATTGAATGCTGATTGGATGATTTGTTAATGATTATGGGGATTTCAGGCGAAACTAGCCGCGCCCGCCACCGAAAGCCCCAACCACGAGCGGCGGCCGAAACGCCCAGAACCGCTTTTTCGATGTTTTGCAATTAACTCTCGGGCAAATTGGGTCGATCGAGGGGCCGACAAAAGGTTTCGACTCCTTGATGGCTGACCCACAGAACCACGGGCAACAGCAACACGGCCGGACAGGGGGGCTGATCATCCAAATAGCCCAGGGTGGCTGCGATCGCCCCTTGGGCTAGGGATTGGCGAACCGGTTCTTGCACGCAGAGCCGGGCACGACATCGCTTGGCCAAGCCTTCCAACCAACCATCACTGCGATCGGGCTGTTGACCGGCCCGAATGGCCAGGGCGATCGCCGCATCTTCGAGATCGCCTTCGCAATCTTCAATCTCTGCCAGGGCCTCCAAAGCAGTGGGATATTCTGCTAACTCAACCCGCAGTTGGGCGATTCTGTCCGTTGACACTACCAAACGATTTTCGTTGCTCATAAAATCCGCAATTCGTCCGCAATCGATCGGCCTGCCTCAGTCCAGCACCCGCGAGCTAGAGACTGGCGACCCCTTCTAGCAACCAACATCAACAGAAATATCAAACAGAAAAATCAACCAGAAGAAATATCAAACAGAAAAATCAACTCATCAACAAAAACGTTAGCCAAGCCCATGTACTCAACCATTGACTCAGCCCATGTACTCAACCATTGACCCAGCCGATGGACTAAACCAACTCAGTGATTTGGTTCGTCTAGTCCGCCGGTCAAGGCCAATGGTCAAACCCATGGGCCACTGCCCGTTTAGTACAAATACACTTCGCCCTGTTCGGTCACGTTCACGTAGTTCACATCGTGATCAATGTTGTCGGTGGCGGTTAACACCAGCTCCAGATCGCCTTGGGGGGTCACGGTGGGGCGAGCCAACAGAAAACCGCGATCGGCCCGATACAACACCAAATTGCTCGGGGTGGGCAACATCTCCAAAACGCTGGTGGCGCGATCGGGAGAGTCTAGCTGACCGGTCAACAGGCGATCGCCCGTTACGCCAATCACCTCAAAGGCCACCTTGGCATTGGTGAAATTCACTAACCGCACAGTCACCTTGCCACCCTTGAGGGCCAAGCGCGAGGCGGGCAATGGAAAACGAGCTGGCAAGGGCAGCCGGTTTGCTTCGGCGCGCGTGTTGGGGCTGTTGGGCACGGCGCGGGCCGGTGCGGGGGTGGGGGTTTGGGGACGGGCTGGCGGGCTGACGGGCTGTTGACCAGCGGCACAGGGACAAGCGCACTGGCATTGGCCAGCGGCCGGTGGCCGAGGCGGGGCCGTTTCCGCCGTCACGGACTGACTTAAACCCAAAACACCGCCATACAGAAGGGCCACCGCCCCGATCGCTCCCATGCCCGATCGCCCCAGAAAACGCCGTACCATCGCTTTACTCCTCAAGAATCGAAAAAAATCGAATACCCACCACAAGGTTGTCTCAATGCAGCATCAAGCGACATCTGAATTCAATCAAACTCAAACCAGAATCAAACTCAAATCTCAACGAGGCCGATGAAGACCCTTGGGCCCGTCCTCTCGCCAAGACAGAATCAGGGTTTTGAAGACCCGATCGAAGATCGTTAAATCGAAGATCGTTAATTAGCCCTCAAGATCCTAATCCTAGAGATCCTGAGTCCTAGAGATCCTAGGGCTTTTGGAACTCCCAAGGCTTCCGAAAATCTTCCGCCGGCACGCCTTGCAGCGCCTTCAGCATAAACTCCCGCCAGATGGGAGCCACATAGCTGCCCCCCGTGGCCCCATAGCCGATCGGGCGGTAATTGTCATTCCCCGCCCAAACCGCCACCGACAGTTGCGGCACATAGCCCACAAACCAAATATCCCGCTCTGAGTCCGTTGTGCCCGTTTTGCCCGCCGCTGGCCGGCCAATATTGGCCGTCTTAGCCGTGCCGTTGGTAATCACCCCCCGCAGCGTATCCGTGAGGGTTGCCGTCGCCCAAGGATCCAGCACCAATTGCGGCCGGGGCGTGTTGTCTAAGAGCACTTTCCCGCTGCTGTCGGTCACCTGCACAATAAACGTGGTGTCCGAATGCCAGCCATTATTGGCAAACGTGGCATAGGCTCCCGCCATTTCCAACGGGGTCACGTCCTCCGACCCCAACGGCAAGGACAGCACCGGCTCCAGCGGGCTTTGGAAACCCAACAGCCGACAGGTCTCAATCACCTTGTTCAGCCCCACCTCCTGGCCCAGGCGCACCACGGGAATATTCAACGAAATTTCCAAGGCCCGCCGAATCGAAACCGAGCCGGAAAAGCCGCCCCCGTAGTTTTTGGGTCGATACATCACGCCCCCATCGTTGTAGCTGACGGGTGTGTCATTCACGGCAGAATTGGGCGTGTAACGGCCGGTGGCAAAGGCCGCGTAATACACAAAAGGTTTGAAGGCAGATCCCGGCTGGCGCATGGCCTGAATGGCCCGGTTGAACTGGCTCTTGCGATAGTCCACGCCGCCCACCATGGCCTTCACGAAGTGGGTGCGCGGATCCACCGCCACCAGGGCCACTTGATCCGCTCGCAACCCGCGCGATCGCATCCGGGCGTGGGCCGCGCTGACGGTGGCCTCAGCCATGGTCTGAAAATCAAAGTCCACGGTAGTTTGGATCCGCATCCCCCCCTTGAACAGATCTTCGCGCCGGAAGCGTTTCTTTAGCTCTTGGGTCACCGCCTCGGTCACGTAGGGCAGCTTACTGGACTGGAAGGAAGTGCTTTTACCTAAATTCAGCGGTTGATTGCGGGCGGCCAACTCCTCGGCGGGCGTGATCCAACCCAAGTCCAGCATTCGCCCCAGTACGATCGCCTGGCGTTGCTTCGCTCGCTCGAAGTTCAGAAACGGACTGTAATCTTCGGGAGCTTGGATCAGGCCCGCCAGCATGGCGCTCTCGGCCAGGTTCAAATCGGCGGCCGCCTTGCCAAAGTAGCTGCGGGAGGCGGTTTCAATGCCGTAGTTATTGTGGCCCCAATAGACTTGATTGAGATATAGCTCTAGAATTTCGTCCTTTTTCAGGATTTGTTCCAAGCGCAGCGACAAAACCGCCTCGGCCACCTTGCGGCTAATTCGGCGCTGGGGTGACAGAAACAGGTTTTTGACCAACTGCATGGTCAGGGTGGAGCCACCTTCGGAGGTGCGTCCTCGCTCCAGGTTGGCGACCAGGGCCCGCATGATGCTGCCGGGGTTGATGCCAGGGTGCTGATAGAAGCTGCTGTCTTCGATCGCGATGACGGCTCGCTTGAGGTGGGGCGAGATTTGATTTAGGGGGACCACGACCCGGTTGGCTTCGTCGTGCAAGCTGGCCAGCACACGCCCTTTGATGTCGTAGATATAGCTGGTTTCGCTGGGAGTGTAGGTTTGCAGAATCCGCACGTCCGGTAGGTTGCGGAAGCTAACGGCCAAGCCCACCAAGGCTCCGGCCACGGCGGCGCTGCCCAGCATGGTGACGGTCAACAGGGTGCCGCCGGTAATTTGCCCCGCTCCAACGACCAAACGCCACAGGCCCGGGCTGGGAGGCTCGATCGGGGGAGATGGGGCGGGTGTTGATCGGGGCAAGGGGCGAACTCCCGATCGGGGACGACGGGGAGAAGGCTTGTGTGAAACGTTGGAAGACACAGGCGAAAGCAGGCTCCTAACCGATCGCGATCGATGGAATTGCACCGTATCCTAGCATTTGAATTTGTGGGTCAAGTTTAAGATCTCAGCCCTGCGGGGCCAGGAGCGCGATCGGTGACGATTCAGGAATTGGGTTTGCTGTTGGGGTCAATTGTGGCCAGCGTGGTGGGGCAATTTTTGCTAAAAGCGGGGGCCCTGCGCTTGGGCAAAGTGACCGGCGACAACTGGCTCAGTCACTTGCTGTCCATGGTCACCACCTGGGAACTGGTGGCAGGGCTGACGGCCTACGGCCTCGGGGCGATCGCCTATATCCTGCTGTTGACCCGGGTTAAGCTCAGCATTGCCGCCCCTTCCGTTTCCCTGATCTACGTGTTCACGGTGCTGATTGGGGTGGTGGCTTTTGGGGAATCCCTCCCGATCGCTCGGCTCGTCGGCGTTGGACTGATTATGACCGGGGTGGTTTTGGTGGCCTCTCAGTCCTAGGGAACAGCTTGAGCCTTTTGGGTTTTGGATCCTGGGGTCTCGACGGCTCCCCGACCCGGCCACCAAAACTGATTGGGCAAGCGATAGGCCCGCGCCTGATTGGTATCAAAGGCCCAAGCACTCAACTCCGTTGGCTCCGCTGGCAATTCCTCCGGCGTGAAAGCCGCTTGCCAACCCGAAACCCGAAAATCAGCCCCAAGCTTGCGGGCCACATCTGGCCGCGATTCCGTTACCCAAGCGAGGGCGATCGGGCGATCGACCTGGGTTTTGGGATCCCGCGCCGCCAGAATCACCACATCAGCCGATCGCCCCGATCGCTGCAAAATCGCCCACCCCTTCGCCACCCAATGGGGCGATTCAGGATGACTCAAGGGGCGTTGTCGATCCTTTAACACCACCTTCGATTCCCAAGTCCAGCTATCCCACTGTCCTTCAGCCGCACCCGCCAAATCCCGAGAGCCAAACGCTGCCAAATTGGGTGTTTCGATCAGGGGAGGATTAATCACCCCCAAATCATTCAGCGGTCGCAAATATTGCCTCAACAATTGCAGATCCGGGTGAATCTGCTGCAAACCAAATGAATCATAAACAACGGGAAATAAAGTGATACAGGCTTTACCCAACCGTAATTGTCGATTCAAGATTTGCATTCCTCCCAAACCCGCGCGGTAGCTGTTAGATTCCAAAATTAGCCACACCCCCAATAGAAAAGCAGCTCCCCAAGAGAACCAGCGCCAAAGTTGGTTGATTTTTAGGCCGTTGAAACCAGCTCTAGAACTCGTTCTGGAAGCGATTGTTGAATCGGCTTCAGCAGCAATCCCTTGCGCAGGTCTCAGAGCATATAAATTGCTTCGACCCAGGCTAGTGACAATCAGTCCAGTAATAGCAACCCACAAATAATTAGAAACCGTAATATAGCGCGGAGAAAACGCCTGCTCAATCCCAAAGCCCACTCGCCCCAATGACGTAATGGTTCCACTCAGAAGGCTATAGCTGCCCAAAGACAGCCAAGGGATCATGGCCATCAAAGTACTGTGGAGATTTGGGCGATCGCCTGATTTCTGAAATTGTTGCCAAGCACTCCAAGCGTAAACAGCCACACCCCCCACAAAAGCGATCAGCGCAAAGGCTCCCAAGACCTGAGCCAATTGCTGATCAGAAAAGCTCAAGGGCGCACCCAGAAAACCCAAAAAATATTGCACGAGCTTGAATGGATCTTCTAAGCCCGACAACAAACTTGGCGAATCGGGTGGTTTCACATAGCCATGAAAATAAAAAATCAACGTCCCAGAAAAGCAGGCCAGCCAACCCAACAGAAAAGCCCATGCCTTGCGATTAGGTTGTTGCCAAATTCTAAAACCGATCGGGATTAGGGAAATCAACCAAAAAGTCATGCCATTGGCAAATGTGAAGGTGGCAAACCAAGCCAAACTCACCATGATCAAGAAAATTTGCCATCGGGGTCGATCGCCCCGTATCAACAGCAACATGCCCACCAAGCAAGCAGGTGTCACAAACATGATGTATTGCAGACCCCACAGCAGATTTTCATACTGCAATGGACTACAAAGAATTGTGACAGTTACGGCGGTGGCAACAGCAACTAGCCTCGGTTCGTTAGGAATTGAAAATCTGAGCAGGCGATGAATACCCAACAGAATGAGTAATAGAAGCGTGATCGTTAGGCCCACTTCATAAGCAGCGTTCCAGTGAGTTAATTCTGCTAACCCAACAAGTATTAGGCGTGGAAAAAATTTGCGACTTTCATTGTGTTGAGCAAACAAACTTTCAAGCGTTATGTTCCCATGCTTCCAAGCATGAAAATAAACTCCGATCATCCAACCATCAAAAAAGGGAATATTGACGACATATTTGGCTAGCCAATGCAGCAGCAGTGCAACGGGTACACCAGCCATTCCATAAATCAAGAGGTTGGCTGAAGAAATTCCCATGAAGTGGGCTTGATTGACCCAGTTTTGCAAAATCGAAAAATATTGAAGGCATTTTTTGAGAGCGATTAACCAAGAATTTAGGATGGTCAACATTGATTCTTGAGCTGAGTTACTGAGTCTCAGAGTTGTCTAATTTTTAGAGAAGGTTTGAACAGTGTCAGATATGAATTTTTGAACCATAGGCACAACAAAACCAGGGATCTACATCCCTTGTTTGAGTTGGTTACTTGCGCAATTACGGGCTTAGGATCAGCCGTTTAGACATTTCCTAAGTCCGTGAGTTCCCGTCACTGTAGCGCGAGTTCTGTCCTTTCACCGATCGCAACTCGAAAAAAAACGCCACCGAGTCAAACTCGATGGCGATTTGCTTCCCTGGGTCAAGCCATGGATCCCGAAAAAGCGGGCGAATGTGCCTAAAATTTCACTCCGATTTCCTGGGTCTTAATGGCTTTGAATGCAATCAGAACGCTGACTGAGCCATGATCTAGTAGGAACTGAGGCCCCTTGAATGGAGCACCCGATCGCCCTGTTATGCACCCTGACGGTCAACAATTGAGGGTTGATCGAGGTCGATCGCGGGGCCAGTTCCTCAGATGGCAGACAAAGTGAGATGCGGTAGATGCACGATGCACCCCGATTGAGAGGCAGAATCAGAACTTGCGATCGCCTGAGTGATCGATCGCAATTAATGGAGGAGTCGGGCCTGCATTCACGGTTCGATCGGGCAGGCCAACTCCAGGCAGATACAGCTTGGTAGATGCAGAAGAAGGGAATGAACCCGAACTTTGGCGGAGACTGTGTAGATGCAAAAGTCGCCTGAGCGAACCTGATGAGTGGGAGAGCCTTGGCGACCATCGTGCTCAACGGCTCATTTGCGGAGGCTGGTTGAGGGCGCAGAGCCTTATGAACCCAAGATCTTATGAACCTAAGATTTTGAATTCAAGAACTGGCCGGCTAAACCGCAATTCCACAAGGGCGTTGCTGACGATGACCCCACACTTCAACTCAAAACGCCCACCCCTTTTGGGGAATGGCAACGGCGTTGAGACAATTGACCCTAAACCCTCATTCAGCAACTTCCCAAGGAACTTGCAAGAAGTTTGAGTTAGTGTTTTGCCTTGGGTTTGAGTATAGCAACTTTTTTCCGAGAATTTACGGAGATTACTCAATTTTTTTGAGAAGTCCTGGCAAAGCTTGCTGCTTTTCTCCGTACAGATTCTGGGGGCGACCACACAGTCTCAGACGCAAAAATTATTACCGGTCAATCTTTTCGGGCTTTGAGCTGTGTGATTCAGCATTCGTCACTCATTTCTTGGCGAGCAATGCATGTATTAAAAATCACTTCAAAAACCGTTACAAATTTCACGCCCCATGAACGGGATGAGCGGGATGATCTGCCCGCCCGCTCTGGCATCCTTACCATCCCCAAGTGCCGGGCGATCCCTTGAAGGGGCCAACAATCTCAGAGGTGATCCAGCCGCCATAAAAATCACCGGGCTGGGCCTGTACCAGCTCGCCATCCACATAGCAGGCATCCACATAGCTCGGGTAAATCGCCACGTAGTTTTGGATCTCGGCAAAGGCGGGAGTCGGCGCGGGATAGAACCAAGCGGCGGCCTCAGCCCGGCGATCGCCCACTTGAATGCTGTAATACCGGGCGACCCCTTTCCACTCGCAAAAGGTCGATCGGGCAATTAGCTCAAAATATTCCTGCCGCAAATCCTCTGGGGGAATGTAATAAACCGGCGGGTGGCTGGTTTCCAAAACCCGTTTCGCTTGGTGGGTTTCGGCAATCACCACACCATTGAACTCCACCCGAATTTGCTTACCCGAGTCTTCCCAGCGCGGCGGCCGGGGATAGTCCCACACGGATTCTTGGCCAGGACCGGGAACCATTCGATCGGGATGTGCCATCACTCAAAACCCCAGTTGAATCGTTTTGTTGAATTTTGCCGCTGAATCCTTTGAAAGTCACTGGGAATCGCCTGAGTGCAACCACCCCCAGCCCAAACACTGCTACGACATCGCTTTGCTAGACTGAGAACCGGGGCTTAACGTTTCTTAAAACCCAAGCCCACAGCAGAAGATTTTCATCGGTTTCCTGGGGCCACCCCCCCTTGATCACCCCCTAATTCTGTTTGCTGCCCTTCGCACCGTTTGAGGAATCATTACATGGCTCCAACTTTGCTGCTGTCTCGGGATGTGCCCGAGTTGCGTTACCTGCCCACGGTCGATCGCTTCGATGAAAGCTGGCGATCGCCCCTTTCGACCTTGTTGGGTTGGGGGCGCGCCGCCGGAGCCGATTTTGTGGAATTTTTCCTGGAGCGCAGCAACTACATCAACTGCCTGGCCGAAGACGATGCCATCACCAGCATTGCCCCCCGACTGGCCACCGGCGCGGGGGTGCGCGTGTTTCGCGGCCATGCCGACTGCTACGTCAGCACCAATGATCTGACCTTTGCCGGGTTGCGATCGGCCTTGGAAAAAGCCCTGGCCATCCTGGGATTGAGCCTGCCGGGCCCCAATGCCTACATCCCCGAAGTGAACCTGGAACCCCTACGGGACTACGTGGCCACCAAAGGCAAGGATGCTTGGTTGGGCCAATGCAGCTCCATGAAGGAAATGGGCGAAGTGCTGTTGGCGGCCAATGACGCGCTGGCCAAGCAAGGCAGCCATGTGCAATCGCGGCGATCGAGCTATTTTCGCGACTGGCAAGAAGTGTTGGTGGCCGCCAGTGATGGCGTGTTTGCCCACGACATTCGCCTGACCCAATCGGTGGGGTCGAGCTTGCTCTGTGCCGATGGGGCCAATCGATCGTCCATTGGTCAGCGGGCCGGCGATGCCAGCAATCCCCAATTCCTGCGGGATTGGGACTACGAAACCTTCACCAGTGGCATTGCCGAGTCGGCGGGCAAAATGCTCTACGCCGACTATGTGGAGTCGGGCAACTATCCCGTGGTCATGGCCAATGCCTTTGGCGGCGTGATCTTCCACGAAGCTTGCGGCCACCTGCTGGAAACCACCCAAGTGGAACGCAAAACCACGCCATTTTGGGACAAGAAAGGCGAAAAAATTGCCCATGAAAATTTGACTGCTTGGGATGAAGGCTTGAGCGACAACGCCTTCGGCACCTTGGATATGGACGATGAAGGAATGCCGGTGCAGCGCACCTTGCTGATTGAAAATGGCATTCTGAAAAACTTCATTTCCGATCGCGCGGGCTTTGTGAAAACCGGCCATCCCCGCACCGGCAGCGGCCGCCGTCAGGGCTACACCTTCGCCGCCGCCTCGCGGATGCGGAACACCTACATTGCCCCGGGCGAATTCTCGATCGATCAGTTGTTTGGCTCAATCGATCGCGGCATTTATTGCAAGCGGATGGGCGGCGGCAGTGTCGGCCCCACCGGTCAATTTAACTTCGGCGTGGATGAAGCTTACCTGATTGAAAATGGCCAGCTCACCAAACCGCTGAAGGGCGCAACCTTGATTGGGGAAGCCGTAGAAATCATGCAGAAAATTTCCATGTCTTCCAATGATTTGGCCCTGTCGCCGGGGTTCTGTGGATCGGTCAGTGGCAGTGTCTATGTCACCGTGGGTCAACCCCACATCAAAGTGGATGCAATTACCGTGGGAGGTCGCTAAGTCGTGGCAATTTCAATTGAACAATTGGCAACGGATGCCCGCGATTTGGCAACCAATTTGGGCATCAAACAATTTGATTTGTACGGATCATCCGTCGATGAAACCAGCGTCAAAGTGCGCGACGGCGAGCCGGAACAGGTGAAAGCCTCCCAGAGATCGGGCGTGACCGTGCGGGTTTGGAACCAAGACGGGCGCGTGGGCATCACCTCCACCACCGACATCGATCGAGCCGGGCTGGAACTGGCCCTGCGCACCGCCAGCGAGGCCAGCGCCTTCGGAGCCACGGACAATGTGCCGGACTTCAGCCCCGAAGCCACCCAGCCGATCAATGGCAACACCAGCGACATGGCCCCGCCCGCCCCGATCAACACCCTGATCACGGCCCTGGCCGATGCCGAAAAACGGCTGCTGGATGCCCACCCGGCGATCACCTCCGTGCCCTACAACGGCCTCTCCCAAAGCGACACGGAACGGTTTTATCTGAACAGCGAAGGGGCCCTGCGGCACGAGGCCCGTTCGATCGCCTCCATGTATCTCTACGCCAAAACTGAGCAGGAAGGGCGCAAACCCCGCAGCGGCGGCGCATTCCGCATGGCCCGCAGCTTCGATCGCCTCGACCTAGAAGGCTGCCTGCAAGAGAGCACCGAAAAAACCCTCAGCCACCTGAACTACGACAAAATTCTGTCGGGCAAATATCCGGTGGTCTTTTCGCCAGAAGCCTTCCTCAGCTTGCTGGGAGCCTTTTCCAATCTGTTCAACGCCCAGAGCATTTTGGATAAGCAAAGCCTCTCGACCCCGGATTCGCTGGGGCAAACCCTGGCCGCGTCGATCCTGTCGCTGGCGGACGACGAGCACCACCCCGGCAACATTGGTGCGAGCTGGTTTGACGGCGAAGGCACCCCCACCCGCCGCATCCCGCTGATCACCGATGGGCAACTCAGCAACTTCCTGCACAGTGCCGGAACCGCCAAACGCCTGGGCGCACAACCCACGGGCCACGCCAACATGGGCGCAAAGGTGACGGTCAGCCCTGGCTACTGGCACGTGTTCTCGAACCAACCGGGAGACCTACGCTTGGCCGATGCCGAGCAGGTAATCTTGGTGGACGATGTGAGCGCGCTGCACGCGGGGGTGAACGCTCTAGAGGGATCGTTCTCGCTGCCCTTTGATGGCTGGCTGGTGAAACGGGGCGATCGGGTCAGCATCGAATCCGCCACGATCGCGGGCGACATCCACGACCTGCTGAAGTCGATCATCTGTGTGGAACCCAAGACCGAAGTGCTCCCCGGCGGCACTTGCCCTCGCATTTGGGTGGCGGAACTGTCGATTACGGGCGACTAGCAATTTAACTAGGGCGATCGGTTGGGAGTGGCCGCCTGTTGCTCCCAACCGAATCCCCATCTCCTGGTGATCGCCATGGTTGCTAATTTCGATCGATGCGGCGGACCCCTATTTTTATCCCGATGGAGTTGTCACTTGCGATCAGCGCGATCGCCAGGCCACCAGCCTGATTAGCCATCCCAAGCTGATTATCGAAGTGCTGTCACCCAGCACAGCCCGGTTCGATCGCACTGAAAAACTTGCCGATTACCGAACCATTCTTAGCCTGACTGAGAAGGATAACCCCTTACCGAAACGATGAAATGGTTGGTTTTTTTGGGGGCTTCACAAGGGGCCGTTGCCCCCTGTGAAAACGAGAGACCCGAGCGAGAGGAACCGCTCTAGACCAGTAGGAACCGACTGGCGATCGCGCTGGCTTCCGCCGTTGAGCGACCGCGCAACACCCCAATCAGTTCATCACCGCCGCTGAGGCCCGCCGTGCCGTCATTGTCGATGAACAGACCCAGGGCCGTGGCATCTACGGTGGTAGTACCGAGAACGTAGGTGGCTCCGCTGGCCAGTTGCAGGCGATCGTCCGTGGGGCTGAAGTCCGTGATCAGGGCGTAGTCACCTAAGCCGGGATTGCTGTTGTTGGTGTTGCTGTAAAACGCGCCGCTGCTGTTGCCCAACACAAACAAATCGCTACCGGCTCCACCGACGAGGGTGTCGATTTCGCCAGCGCCCCGGAGACTGTCGAGGCCCGCGCCCGTCAGGGTGTCGTTGCCTTGGTCGCCCGACAGGGAATCGCTGCCCAGGTCGCCAAACAGTTGGTCATCGCCCTGGCCACCAAACAAGACATCGACATCTTGACCACCGCGCAGGAAATCGTTGCCTTGGTTGCCGTAGAGGGTGTCGTTGCCCTGGTTGCCCGCGAGGCTGTCGTTGCCCTGGTTGCCGAAAACTAGGTTGTCGCCACCCCGTGCATCGAGTCGATCGGCGGCGTTGGTGCCGCGAAATTCCCGCGCTACGGGCAGGGCCTCATCAAACCGAATCAGGCCTAATCGCACGGGGGTGACTTCCGTTTCAAAGGGCACGGTTCCGTTGCCGGGCAGGGTGTCGGCCGCCAAGCCGAAGTCGTTGTCGTTGACGATCGCGAGGGTGTTGGCATCAACCCGCGCCAGGCCTTCGGGTTTGTCCACGTTCACATAGCCCGCTTCGGCGGCGTTCACGAGCAACCGCTTGGCAACGGGTTCAATGCCGGCCGCTTTCAGTTCTGCGTAGGTTAGCTGCTCGATCGTTTTGCCGGGGGGCAGTTGACGCAAGTTGGCGGGGGAGTTGATGTTGGTCGCGCCAGCCAGGTCGATCTGATAGATCAATTTGTTGGAGCTGGTGTCGGTCAGGTCGTCGCGTTCAATGACGGCAAATTGACCGCCCCCGATCACCACGGCATCCCCAATTTTGTCGGTGCGGCCATCGCCACTGCGGGTGATGTCATCGAGGATGTAGAGATATTCGGCGGTCACTTCGCGGGTGCTGATGTCCAACTGCACAATCCGCAGGTTGCGCGATCCTCGGGAGGTGGTGTCGGCGGTGCTGTCGGGATTGTCGATCGCGCTTTGGATGAAGGCATAGAGTTTGTTGCCATCCAAGGCCACGGCTTCAAACCCTCGATTGGCCCGTCGCGACCCATAGACGGCGGGTAGGATTTCCGTGCCGAATGTGCCGGCGGGTTGTTGAGCGGCGGCGGCGGTTCCTTGGGGAATGAAGCGGTTGAGGAGTTTGCCGGTGCGATCGAACTGATAGATGGCGGGGCGATATTCATCCACCATCCAGAACGATCCATCGGGGGCCACCACCACCCCTTCCGAGTCAATGCCCACGGGGTCGTTTGTGAGTCGGTTGCCAAACAAGTCCACGGGCACTTCGTCCGTGTAGGCTGCACCGGAGGCGGCCGCTTGCAAGTTGGGCAGGCCGGTGATCGGGCGATTGTCGGCGGCCTTCAGCCCGATCGTCTCGGTGAGGGTGAAGGTGCGAGTGGCCGGATCCAAGGAAAAGCGAATTAACTGCGGCTGAAAATCGGGCAGTGCGAAGGGGCGCTCGTTGCCGGGCACATCGCGCAACAGGTTGGTGGGTTCACCATTGGGGCCGCGATCGGTATGGGTCAGGAATTGCAACCGCCCGTTGGCATCTCTTCCCTCGAAGGCTAACCCGGAAAACCCGCCCAGAAAAATCTGTTGACCGGGCGTGGTTTGGGAAGGGTTGCGGGGGTTGGTCGTGGCTGTTGTGCCCAACAGCGGACGGTTATTCCAATCGAAGGTTGAAATTGTGGCGGCCATACAGCACAGGAAACAATGGTGGGCAGAGGCTCCCAAGCGATCGAATCGCGCCTTGGAGCTTGGCCACTCTATCGGTCTGGGCTTAAGCAACCATTAACACTGGATTGCTGTTTGCTTAATCTGCGCATTCCGGCTCAAGGCCACTGACCCCAGAGCAACTGATCGCCTCTGCTCAGACCTGCACCAAGGCATCCCAACGGCGGAGCGTTTTTGCCGATTGCAACAAGCGCCGAGGGAGCGATCGCCCAGTCAGGAAGTTCATCAACCAGGGTGACTGGTTCCAGCGATTGATCCGACGGGACAGGACAAACTCCTGATCGAACAGTCGTTGTAAATCGCGATCGTAAGCGGAGAGGGCTGCGCGATCGAACTGGCCAACCCGGATGGCCGTTGCGGCCACGGCCGCCGCCAGCCGCCCCGAGTCGATCGCCTTGGCCGTACCAAACCCCGTTAGCGGATTGCACAGGCCGGCCGCGTCGCCCGCCAGCAACACCCGATCGCCCGATCGGCGGATCTGGGCCGAGCCGCCAAAGGTCATGGGCCAGGTTTCTGGCTCACTGATGGGTTCTGCGGTTGCCAAGCGTTCCCGCAACCAGGGTTTGGCGGCAATCACCTCCGACAGCAACCCGGACAGGCGGGCGGGGTCGTTGCCAATTCGATCGGCCCTAGTGCCCAAGCCGACTTTGAACCGCCCATGGGCCAAGGGAGCGATGAACAAAAAGCCCGGCAAGAGGGGCTGAATGTAGTGTGCTTCGATGTGGGGCTGCTCGAAGCCGGCCACATTGCGGTAGTAGCGGTGGAGTGTCAGGGCCCGATCGGTGGGGTCTTCGGTTTGGTTCAGCAACAGGCTGGCCACGCGCGATCGGGCCCCATCGGCTCCAATTACGAGCTTGGTGTGCAGGGTTTCCGTTTGCTCACCGATTTTCACCACTGCCGCCAACCGATCGCCCGCCGGTTCTAGGGTCACCAATTCGCAGCCCAGCCGCAGATCCGCAGTCGATCGATCCACAAACCCCAACAGCAGGGCATCCATGGCCTGGCGATCCATAGTGTAAATCGGGGCTTGGTCGGCCGGGTGGGGCAAGGGGGGTTGGTAGCGATCGCCCCGATCGCTGAAAATCCAAGCGCCGGCCGGACAGGGCAACAGATCGGGGCTGGTGAGGAGAGCTGCTGCCAAATCAGGGCGATTGAGGCGATTGAGCGCGGCTAACAGATCCTGGCCAAAGGCGTTGCCGTCCACTTTGTCGCGGGGAAAAACGGCGCGATCGATCAGCACATGGTCAATTCCCCGCTGACTGAGGGTGATTGAGCTGGCCACGCCTGCCGGCCCAGCTCCGACGACTAAAACATTGGTTTCCATAGCAGTGGATTGAAGGGCAAATCTTTTTTGAAGCTTGAATACTGTCTATTGATCTTCTTAGATTGCCCGATCGTCAACTTGCCAAAATTGGAGGCACTGGGGTCTAAAAACTCAAAAAAATGGGCGATCGGCTATTCCACGATTTCGCCCAAATATAGCCGCACGAAATCCCGCGCTGCTTCTGGATTTAGCTTTTTTAAGGCTGTGACGATCGCCACGATCGTGTCACCGCTAGGGTCGCGAACGTCATTGCACCAGCGATATACGGTGGTTCGCTCGATATCCAATTTGGCAGCGAGAGCGTACTGACTGACCTCGTGCGAGGTCAAAACTTGCTTTAAAACTTGTCCGGCTTTCCCCATAGGCTCAATCCTCTCAAAAGCCTATAGGTTTCGTAAATTGGCTACCATTTGGACTAGTAAATTGATCGGTTGACGTATACAGATTGGACTATTAAACTTAAGACAAGTCCAAGTAAGTGAGATTTGACAAAGCTGTTGTACATCCCACATTCAACGGGGGATAGAGACTGATGCCTCATTGATCTTGCTTTGCTTGTGCCGACGGCCAATTCATTTCAGGAGGAACGGCCATGACGACTGTAACTGACTTTGTGGAAACGCCGATCGCCCCGGAATCCATTGCTGAGGGGCGATCTCAGCTCGATCCTCTGCCCGCGCGATTGGATGGGCGCGAAACGGTGAAGGTGATGGTGATTGGGTCGCCGCGTGCGGTGGAAAACACGATTCGAGTGTTGTATCTGCGTGGCTTTGCGGAGTTGTATGAGTGGTCACCGATGCAGCCGACCCAAAATCCCGGTGAGGTGATGAGCTTGCTGAGGCGGCTGTTGTCGTTGAGTTGAAGAGTGGGTGGGGCGATCGACCAGGGAGAGGTTTGAGGCCTTTCCCTGCGATCGTCGATGTGCTCAACGCCTTACGGCATCAGAGGTTTGGACACGCCTGTCATTCGAGCAAGATCAAACGGTCGTTTTGTGCTCAACGCCTTACGGCATCAGAGGTTTGGACACGAATTAGTGCTTTTGGTGCAGTTGCTCGTTTTTTCGTGCTCAACGCCTTACGGCATCAGAGGTTTGGACACAATTCGGTGTCAGGGTTGCAGACCAGCAGCCCGATGTGCTCAACGCCTTACGGCATCAGAGGTTTGGACACTAACTACTTTTTCAATTAGCACTCTAACTGCTGAGTGCTCAACGCCTTACGGCATCAGAGGTTTGGACACCTAATCGCTCTAAAATCAGCCGTTCATTATCAGGAGTGTGCTCAACGCCTTACGGCATCAGAGGTTTGGACACAGTAGTCATGGCCATCGCCGCTTTCTGGAATCTCATGTGCTCAACGCCTTACGGCATCAGAGGTTTGGACACATCTAAGGGAACGCATCCTGTTGGCTCCCGAGAGCTTGTGCTCAACGCCTTACGGCATCAGAGGTTTGGACACAAAGTTAAAAACGACTGACTCATTTTGGGAATAAGAGTGCTCAACGCCTTACGGCATCAGAGGTTTGGACACGACTTTCGGTAAGGAATGGTGAACTCATCAGGCCGTGCTCAACGCCTTACGGCATCAGAGGTTTGGACACTTGAACGCCTGGAGGATGCGATCGCCCACGATTGAGGTGCTCAACGCCTTACGGCATCAGAGGTTTGGACACCAATCGCAGAATCGAGAGCAAAAGCAATCGAGCTGGAGTGCTCAACGCCTTACGGCATCAGAGGTTTGGACACACAACCGGCATCAACTAAGCACCTTGGTTGAATGATTCGTGCTCAACGCCTTACGGCATCAGAGGTTTGGACACCGATTGGCTCTGGCAATCCCACCAGGTGCGATCGCTGTGCTCAACGCCTTACGGCATCAGAGGTTTGGACACCTTCAAGCCGAGCCTGAGTCTACCGTGGGTGAACTGGTTGGTGCTCAACGCCTTACGGCATCAGAGGTTTGGACACTGCCGTCTGGCTTAACTGACTGCTTGCGCCATAGGAGGAGTGCTCAACGCCTTACGGAATCAGAGGTTTGGACACCTGAGGCCCATGCCGCTTGCGCCTGAGCCAACTCGTGCTCAACGCCTTACGGCATCAGAGGTTTGGACACAATCGAGGTGGTATCGAGCGAACGAAAGGGCGATCGTGCTCAACGCCTTACGGCATCAGAGGTTTGGACACAGTCCCAAAAGACGATGAATTTCGCATCCTGAACTTTGTGCTCAACGCCTTACGGCATCAGAGGTTTGGATACTTAGCACAGGAAAGCCACGCCTTGAGAACCGAGAAATGTGCTCAACGCCTTACGGCATCAGAGGTTTGGACACTGATGCAATTCGCGCTCGAACGGGCCTGTCTCATCTAGTGCTCAACGCCTTACGGCATCAGAGGTTTGGACACTGGCCGCCGGCACAATGCAACCATGCCACTCGATCCCGCGTGCTCAACGCCTTACGGCATCAGAGGTTTGGACACTGGCCGCCAATCAGCTACCACCATGGCTCGATCGCTTGGAGTGCTCAACGCCTTACGGCATCAGAGGTTTGGACACGAATTATGTGATTGGATGCAGTCAGATGCGTAGCAGTGCTCAACGCCTTACGGCATCAGAGGTTTGGACACAATGAATGTCGTTGTCGATTGCTTGATGGATCTATTGTGCTCAACGCCTTACGGCATCAGAGGTTTGGACACCCTCAATCTCGTAGAAGATGGTGAATTCCTCCAAAAGTGCTCAACGCCTTACGGCATCAGAGGTTTGGACACGCCCTGAACAAACGCCCGTTGAGAGGGGTTCCGTTGCGCGTGCTCAACGCCTTACGGCATCAGAGGTTTGGACACTTGGGGTTTCTTGAATTTGCTCCAATATTCCCTGAGGTGCTCAACGCCTTACGGCATCAGAGGTTTGGACACCCAGCCCGCCATCAGGATCGATCGACCAATCGCCCCCGGTGTGCTCAACGCCTTACGGCATCAGAGGTTTGGACACTGGGGCAAAGGCGGGGCAATGCATCGCGAATGTCGGCCGAGTGCTCAACGCCTTACGGCATCAGAGGTTTGGACACCCGCGATTTTTCGCCTCATGGGCTTGTAGGTAGAAATCGTGCTCAACGCCTTACGGCATCAGAGGTTTGGACACGCGAGGCTTTGATCTTCGCTACTCCAATGATGTTTGTGCTCAACGCCTTACGGCATCAGAGGTTTGGACACCTCAGCATGTCAATGTCACCGCCATTAATCAGCAATTGTGCTCAACGCCTTACGGCATCAGAGGTTTGGACACCGCTCAAGCCGCCCTAGAGGTGGCTGAACCGGCTGTTATCGTGCTCAACGCCTTACGGCATCAGAGGTTTGGACACCAATATTTGCAGAACTTGATAAACCCTGTTAAGTGTGCTCAACGCCTTACGGCATCAGAGGTTTGGACACGCCGCCAATCAGCTACCACCATGGCTCGATCGCTTGGAGTGCTCAACGCCTTACGGCATCAGAGGTTTGGACACACAGGGTAGACAGCCGGTAGACAGGGGTAGACAGTAGAGTGCTCAACGCCTTACGGCATCAGAGGTTTGGACACGCCTGACAGTTGGGCCCGGATCGCGGCCTGGACTTGTGCTCAACGCCTTACGGCATCAGAGGTTTGGACACGATAGTCGCCGGTCAGGTCAGCGGCAGCACAGCAGTGCTCAACGCCTTACGGCATCAGAGGTTTGGACACGCCCTCATGAGGTCTTTTTCTGCAAGTTTGACCCCGTGCTCAACGCCTTACGGCATCAGAGGTTTGGACACGACTCGCTGCATTTATATTGACTAGAGGGAATCCCGTGCTCAACGCCTTACGGCATCAGAGGTTTGGACACTAGCGGCAGTGATGACGAAATCGCCCTCGCTATCCTGTGCTCAACGCCTTACGGCATCAGAGGTTTGGACACAACAATCCCGTTACCGATTCAGTCAGATTACGAGATAAGTGCTCAACGCCTTACGGCATCAGAGGTTTGGACACCTGATTGCAATAATGCACTTGCCTCAAACTTACCCCAGTGCTCAACGCCTTACGGCATCAGAGGTTTGGACACGGCCCCGAGTACGGAACGGTTAGCCGTGAGGATATCGTGCTCAACGCCTTACGGCATCAGAGGTTTGGACACCGACAGTTATAAGGAGTATGGTCTAATCCCAATGTTTCGTGCTCAACGCCTTACGGCATCAGAGGTTTGGACACTTCCAGTAGCCCCACCACTGACTCACCAGCTCCAAAGTGCTCAACGCCTTACGGCATCAGAGGTTTGGACACACGCCCCAAACGATGGACAACAGCGACTTTCCAGCGATGTGCTCAACGCCTTACGGCATCAGAGGTTTGGACACCCGATCAATCCTTTCCGTCAAACTCAACGACCAGATCGTGTGCTCAACGCCTTACGGCATCAGAGGTTTGGACACCCAGCCAGAGCGTGCAGCGTTGTCGCCTGATTGATGCTCAACGCCTTACGGCATCAGAGGTTTGGACACACAAGTCAGTAGCAACAGCACAGCTCAAAACATGGTATGCTCAACGCCTTACGGCATCAGAGGTTTGGACACTAGGGGGTTTTGTCCTGGCGCAAGGCGCGGGCTAAGTGATGCTCAACGCCTTACGGCATCAGAGGTTTGGACACTCTTCGGTGGTCAACTCCTTTTCCGGCGCGTCCAGCCATGCTCAACGCCTTACGGCATCAGAGGTTTGGACACTTTTTGCAGGCCGCGATCGCCGTTGGTCGCAAAGTCATGCTCAACGCCTTACGGCATCAGAGGTTTGGACACCCTCAGGCCTCATGAGGTCTTTCATCTCAAACTGGCCTATATGCTCAACGCCTTACGGCATCAGAGGTTTGGACACCTGCCTTCACTTCTTGGAAGTGTTGACCGAGAAATCGAGGAGTGCTCAACGCCTTACGGCATCAGAGGTTTGGACACCACACGGGCGATCGCCCGCTGCAAACCAATCTCTATGCTCAACGCCTTACGGCATCAGAGGTTTGGACACCAATGAGGAGTCCGATCAGGGAGGTGATCGCGGCATCGTGCTCAACGCCTTACGGCATCAGAGGTTTGGACACTTGGATATTGAACGGGTTGGGCGCGTCCACGTCTCGTGCTCAACGCCTTACGGCATCAGAGGTTTGGACACTGACGACTCCTGACCTTTACCAGAGGAGCCAACTACGTGCTCAACGCCTTACGGCATCAGAGGTTTGGACACTTACGTCTGAAATCCAAGCGGGACAAGCGCTGCTGTTGTGCTCAACGCCTTACGGCATCAGAGGTTTGGACACTTCGTAGAAAGATGGCTGGTTCGGTCAAGTAAGGCAAGTGCTCAACGCCTTACGGCATCAGAGGTTTGGACACCCGCTAAAGCTTTTCTGAGGAAACCCAACGTAATCGTGCTCAACGCCTTACGGCATCAGAGGTTTGGACACCGACAGCCGCGATCGGCTCCATATCGGCCACATCGTGCTCAACGCCTTACGGCATCAGAGGTTTGGACACATTGTTGAGACCTGGGATATTGACCCTTTTGAGGAATGGTGCTCAACGCCTTACGGCATCAGAGGTTTGGACACTAGATGCGAGGGCGATCGCCTAGGGCGGGTACTTGGCGTGCTCAACGCCTTACGGCATCAGAGGTTTGGACACTGGCGGCCATTGGCAGTATTGAGCTGATTGGGCCGTGCTCAACGCCTTACGGCATCAGAGGTTTGGACACCCACGCCTTCCGCACGTAACGCCAGAGCAATTCCTTGTGCTCAACGCCTTACGGCATCAGAGGTTTGGACACTTCGGATCGGCATTCTTGGGACTGGGTAGCTCGATGTGCTCAACGCCTTACGGCATCAGAGGTTTGGACACCAAGCTTGACTTTGGGCGTGTCCAAAAGTTTGGCGAGTGCTCAACGCCTTACGGCATCAGAGGTTTGGACACCGCGCCGCTTGGAACCCTTGCGGGACAAGCGCCGAAATGCAACCTTACAAGCATCTTACCCGATCGCCCCCGATCGCTCAACGCGCCCATTCGATCATTCATGCATCAAATCCGGCGCATCAAACTGATCGGAATTCAGCACAAATTCCCAATCAAACGGTGGCTCTGACGGCACTAAGTTTTCCTCATAGTCTTCCAAACCCATTTCATCGATCGCCAACAGTCGCCCCAACTCATAGGCTTCTGCAAATGCTTCGGGAATCGCTGATTTCAAGCTGGGATTTTTGGCCAGCAGCTTGCGAATTTCTAACCGCTGCACTCGGATGGTGGTCATCCAAGAACGGCTCTGGCGATCGGGTTGATAGCGCCACTTCAACAAATGCCCCAACAGAATTCGTAACCGGCTGACGAGTTCCCTGCGTTCCTGTCGTCCCATGCTTTCAATTTCGTCCGCCAGTCGTTCCCAGTCGATCGCCGCCGCATTGCGATCGCGCAGGAGGGCGGCCTGGGCGATCGTCCAGCCATAGAAATCAGTGTCGTAGGCGCTGTTTTCAGTCACACTTTCCGCCCTCCTTTTGCTGGTTTAGTGGCGGGTTGACCACTGATCGTCACCCAGGCGCGATCGTCAAAATCAGGAGTTTCAGTGAGTGAAAAGCGCTGAAATATTCCTCGGGTGGTTGTGCGATCGATCCAAACGGGCAAACCAATTAACCCCCTAGGATCTTTAATCAGCCAGCGTACAGGGCCATCCGTTTCCCGGTAGAGCCGCATTCCATTGATCATTGCCCAAGATTCGCCTAGGCTCAAGCCACCAAACCGACGAATCTTTTCGGGTGTTGTGAGGGCAATTGAAAGACGATCCAACAATCCAACAGTAGCCACTTCATGGCTAGAGTCCACCCGCAAAACCAACTTTAAATCAGTCAAGATTTCCTGAAAGTTGGGTTTAGAAAACTGACTAGTTGGATAAGTGCCCAGATGTTGCTTGCTGAACTTATGATGGCGCTGTTTTCGCAAAATCCGTGAAATCGGCGGTGCTTGACCAATTAGCCCGATCGCTAATTGCACACCGAGATGTGCCGTCAGGTCTTCTTCGCCCACCAGCGACAAAAGAAATCCATAAACCGTCGAAAGTGGCGGATATTGGTAGGTTTCCTTATAGTCCCTGGCAAAGCTACGCGGAAAGCTAGTGCAGGGACAATCCAAATAAAACCAGTTGTTCATTAGGCAATAATCCCCACTGCTTTTAGTTGTGCTTTTGCAGCATCCTTAGCAGCTTTCACGCCATCGAAAACGGAAGCTCCCAAATTCTTAAGTGTTTCCCCGTAGGGTGTTTTAGCAATCTTGCCCCCAATGATTAACTCTTGAGGGTTGATGTCTCCAGCTTCCAACAATCGCACCAATTCTGGACAGCCCACATCTTCTCCAACTCGCTTGAAGCAACCCATAATCCAAGGGCTGGGATCTTCAGTGATCCGAAAAACAATCGATTCCGGTCGAAACTCATACAAAAACCGTGAATGGTTGCCGCCCACATGGCGAACACCCACCAATGCTTCCAAAAAAGCAGCAGCGCGATCGGGCTTTTTCAGATGCTCAGGAGTCAGGGCGATCGCATACTGATAAGCCGTGTTGTGCATTTCCGTGTTGTGAATTGAGGTGCTGCCTTTTTCGCCCCCCTTGGAACCAAAAGCAATATCGCCCCAGTAGGGATCAAGGCTGATCGCGCGGCTGACTTCTAATGCGCCACGCCGCTTCTCAGTGGCGTTCTTATTATCCTTGTCCTTCTTGGCATCCATGTAGCCAAATAAATCATCATCAATGAACTTTTCGGCGCTGTGCTTTTCATCCTTGATGTCGTACTTGTCGAGATCGGGGTTAAACGTTCGATTGACTTCCTCGGCTGCAAAATGATGCTGCAAATATTCGCGATAGCCCCAACGAATGGCATCAGCGCTGACCGTGGTGTATTGATCATTGCCGCGTGTGATCTTTTGGAGTGTAGCCAAGGTGCTGCCATCACCTTCACCCCGATTATTAGCAGCGATCGCAGTAGGAGTGACGATATTGGCAAACAAATGCTTAGACATGATTTGAGTCCTCTGAAGTCAGATCAAAATTGTTAGCAAGATTGGCAACAAGAGTTATGAAAAGGTGTATTCAAAACCTTCTGAGTCTTCCTCTGGCTCGATCTCGTCTACACCCAAGTCAGGATCGCCTGTCCCTTCGAGAGTCTTTTTCTTGTAGGTCGCGATCGCCAATAGCGCTAAATCCCGAGCCTTCCGCCAGTTATCTCCGGTATGCAACCAAGCATAAATCTCCAAACCCTCCCCCTTCGCTGCGGAAGGACGATACTGAGCCAAAAAGTCAACCAAAGCCTTAGCAAATTCTTGTTGGGTAGCTGGTCGTTGCAAACGATAAATGGCCTTGTCAGCACTCCGTTTAGCAACATCCCATCCCTGTTCTTTGGTTAAATTGCCTCCCATTTGGTCAGATCGAGCCTTAAACTGTCCTGCTCGAAATTTACCGAAAGCATCATGTACCGACTGAAAAAGCAGGCGCTCTGATTCCGAGAGAAATTGTGTCATTTTGGCTAATCCTTGACGTTCAAACAGCTTGTTTTTCTTGAGAAACTCGAAAAATCCCGAGTACCAAGGGCGATCGCCAATCAAGTTATCAGCAATCCAAGGTAAAGCTTGGGAGGTGGCAACCCAAGTTTGTCCCTTATTCGTTGTGGGGAAGCGAACGGGAAAGAATTGCTCGGCACTTTCATAAATTGCCAATACTTGCTCATTAGTTTTTACTCGATAAACAGCTTGCTTGAGATAGTTTTGATTTTTGTCCCAAGCCTGCTTACCTAGTTGGTAAACTTCGCAGTACTCAAGCCCTAAAATTTGCCCATTATCCACGGTCTTCTGCTGAATCAAAAACCGCAATCCCGACTCACCCGCTCCGCCCGCTTTGAACTTGATGTAGGGGGTTCCGGCGGACTTACGGCGCAACCTAACCCAGTTCTTGAGATTTTTAACTTCAGGGATGACTAAAGCAGATCGCCCTGCGGGTAAGGCGTAATAACCACAACTCAGAGGCAGAAAGAGCAGTGAGACAAAACCAACCGGAGATTCCAGATACGGGCCATTAACAAAGCACTCCACCAAGCCCGGTAGATGATGTCCTTTGATGGGAATTTCATCCTTGAACTTACCTTTAGAGGTGAATGCATCCTTAAAGTCACCCGTGTAGTAGCAATCGAGCAAATCTTTATAGGAAAGCTCAATTTCTTCTTGATTGTCTGGGTCAACTGGAAACCGTAGTGGCTTGGCTTGCTTCTCTAGCGTGCGCTGCTGGTTATGTTGCAGCAAGGTTGAAGTCACACCTTGGGTAAAGGTATAGCGACTTTGGCGATCGAGCTTCAGAACGGGTGGATTGAGATAGCCGTCTTCAATGCAGTAGGTCTTGTGGGTTAACCACTCGATCGCCTCGCGATCGCTCCCCTCCCACGACAGCCGAACTTCATCTTCTGTCACCGTCCAACTGAGGGGGGCAGTCTCGGGCGGGATTGCCGATAGGGCCAACGCCAAACCAGCAATCCCCGCCCGATGTGGCAGGAGCGTATTGGGATTCAGCAACGATAGGGTTAAGTCAGTCATCGTTTTCTGGCTCCTCGCTCCGCTGTGTACTCCCACTCCTTGACCGGGGCGATCGGATACCCCCGATACCGCTCCCACTGAATCACTGTTTCGCCTGATAGAAGCGGCACAGTGTATTCCCCCAGCTTGTTGCGGGGCAAATTCCCCCAAGTTGCTTGGTGCTGTTCCAACAAAGCCGTCACCGTCACATCCGCCTCGCGCACAGAAGCCGAATAGGTTCGCCACTCGCCATCGAGCAGAACAAACTGCTTTTCTGGTTCAATTTCCTTCGATTCTTGTTCCAACCATCGGGCTAAATCCCCTTGGCTGACCTCCCCCGGACAATCCCGAATCAAAGCCCAGCCCCGCATCTTCGTTTCCTGGTCGTAGGGATGAATTTTCGGATCGTCATAAAACACCGCATCCAGGGCGTGGCCGCAATAGCGACGGTTGAGCCGCCCTAAGCGTTGAATTAAAGCTGCGGGTTCGGCCACTTGTGACACCAACAACGTCGCCGACAAATCCAATGACATTTCCGCCACCTGGGTACAAATAGCCAGCACAGGTTCACGGCAATCTTCTTTGAAAGCAGCCACCACACGGCGATGGTGCTGGACTCGATCGTGATAGCAAAATCGGCTGTGATAGAGCACGGCATTCAAACCCCGATCGAGGGCGCGATCATACACATCGATCGCCGTATTAACCTGGTTACAAACCCAGAGAACTTTGCCACCCGACTTCAGTTCGTTTTCAACACGCTCCCAATCAGGTTCTTGGCTTTCATGGAACCTATAACGGCGTAAATCTTCCAACTCGCGCGGCCCGGCAATCAGATTTTTACCTTCAATCAGTCGCTCCCCGATCACCCGCTCAATTGCTCGCAGTTGCCAGGGTAAAAACGAAGCGGACATCAACAATGTTGGCGCTTTAACAGTTGCCAAAAATCGCAAAAGTGCGCCAAATAAAACCTTGTCGTAGCAATGCACTTCATCGAAAATAAATGCCGCATTGGCGATCGCCGGAAAACAATACATCGGTCGCCGATTGCATTGCATCAAGCCCAAAACCGTATCAACCGTACAAACAATGACTTGACTTTCCCAAGCTTCAAAGGACTGAAGTTTCAGGGTAGCCTCGTTTTCTGTGTTATCGCCTGCTTCTCGCTCTTCACCCGTACTCGCTAGGTCGATCGCTGCCCGCGAGTGCATCAAAACTGACTCCACTTCATCTTGCACATAGTCGATGAATCCCTCGGTGCTGGTTCCTGTGGTGGGATAACAGAAGAAGAGCTTCCGACCGATCGCGTGGCGCTTGGCCCAGTTGTACGCCCCAACGGTTTTTCCTGTTCCACAACCGGCCCGTACCAAGCCAACCCGCGAGGGAATTTCACCAATAGATTTCTGGAAATCTCGAAGTGTTTTACCTTCTAGACGAACATCGATCACACGATCAAGATCTACTTCCGTTAATCCTTTTTTGATTGATTCAACAATCCAATGCTCTAAATTTAAATCAGTATTGGAAATTGCTGATCCAATGGAGTCACCCGCCACCAATAGCGATTTAATCACCGCATTTAAGACAATATTTGGCTCCCAGTCTTGAAAAGCTTTTTGATAGAGTTCGCATCGACGAGTTTTGATGTTCGACAGCACCCACTCACTTTCAGGCGTTCGAGCTAGTTTAATATTTTTAGGAAGTCCTAATTCTGAGATCCCAAATTCCAAGAGACTTTTGAAGTCACGATGCAGTGGGTAGAGAAATAAGCGATCATCTCCTGTTCCTGTGCGAATGTTCCCGACATCATCAGTTGCTTTACCTTGCTCACCACCTAGTTTTAGGTGATGCCCACCGGCCGCAGCAAGAGCCACCAAAAAATCGCCGTCAGACTGCTGCAACCAATCTCGAAACTCCCAAGCCAGCAGAATGGAAACCACTTCATGGCGTAGAAGCTGGGGATAGTTCAGTGGGTTCTGTTGCGGACTTGCGCCGACCATTTTTTGACGGACAACTCCTTGAAAATGGTGGTTCGCTTTGCCCCAATCGTGAATGTAGGCAGCCAAGCGGGCCGTCGATCGCACATAAGCCAAATCACAGCCAAGATCAAATTGAGTCATGAGTCGATCACCCAAGACATCAACCAATGTCATCACGGCCCGAACAACATTTGCCGTATGCCCAACCAAGCTATAAGAACCTTTCCACGGCCCGTCTACAGATTTGGCTAGCAAGCAATCGGGGACAAGCTTAGGAACTGATTGACTAGATTTAGGCGACATCAGGAATCTCCTTGGAGGGATAAAACCAACCACAACCAAAGTGCTTTCGTCCACCAATGCCAACCGACTGGAGCAAGATTGAATCTTCAGGACTCAGATCTTCCACAATTACGCCATAACCCAAAATATGCTTTCCCTTAACTTGTAATGATCGCAAGGCTAAACCACCATCCGCATCACTATCGATGGAAACTTGTCCTGAAATTCCCAGCTTTTCAAATGCTTTGCGGCATGATTCTAAAAAATGCACTGGTGCGCTATGGGTGTCCCATTCCTCTAATCGGAATGTTACGAGCCTGGCCCGTAACGTGGAACTAGGCTCAGGCAGGATTAAACGTGGTTGAATCAAGCGAATATCATGACTACGCAGATTTAAAACTTGATTTTGTAAAAGTCGATACCAATAGCTGGCTCGATCACTAGGACAACGTAGACGTAGCCGCGATCGCTGATAGATTTGAATGCGCTTGTGCCCATCAGGAATCCCAGGAATACTACTTAATAGCAACTCTGGACAAAGTAAATAATCAACGATTTCAGATTTCCAATTTTCCGAATTGAGAAACTGTTTTCTGAGTGAAGTAATCAAGCTTTCTGGCAGTGCTTCACTTTGCAAGAGTTGCTTAACTGCCGAGTACAGCGAGTAGCCATGATCGGCTGGTAATAACCGCCCTTGGACGGAAAATTGGACTTCTAGAATGTTGCTCATCGTTCAAAGGTCTCCGTTTCGTATTGGCGTTGCATGATCTCCACCTCCCGCGCGATCGCCCTGACCAGTTCCGGCGGCTCCCGGACGATCGCCCCCTTGCCATAGCTCAACACCCACTGAGCTACATCCCGCAACCCGCTGACCTCCATCGACAGCAACAGCCCCCCACCCGGCAAATCGGTCAACCCCTGCGTGCTGTGCCACTGCCGCCCGCGCACAAACGGAGCCGTTGCCCGATCGAACTCCACCACCACCCGCCGCGCCGCGTCGCCCACCTCCCAACGAAACGCCGTCGCCATATAGGCTTTCAGGCTGAACCCCGGCAGTGTCTCAAACCGCTGTTCCGTCACCCGCAGTTGTTTGATCCGATCGACCCGGAACGTAATCACCTTCTGGCGCTGGTGGCAAAACGCCAGCAATTGCAGCGCGTTGTACTGCACCAACATGCCGTAGGGATCCACCACCCGATCGCTCACCACATCCCGATTCGCCGTGTGGTAGGTGATCTCTGCGCTGTAGCCATCCCGACAAGCCCGCTCTAGCTGACTCACCACCGCCAAATCCAAGTTCAAGTCGGCCTTGCTTTGGAACAGGAAGTAATCGTTTCGCAGTTCACGCGCCTCGATCGCCACCTTGCTGTCCAGCCGCTCACTCAGCCGCCGCAAGCCCGATCGCAACTGCCGGATATAAGGCGAATCCGCATAGGTTTCCAGCAATCGATCGGTCACCACCAGCGCCAACAGATCGCCTTCCGTAATCAGGATTTGATTCAGTTGCCAATCGGGGTCGCTGTAGTGATGTCCCCGACGAGTGTTATAGATAATTGGTGCGCCGCAGTCTTTTTTAAGAAAGCCTAAGTCCTTGCGAATGATGCGCGGATCGACAGCATTGTCACGATCGAGGGCCGCCGCTAAGGATTCATGGGTGTTTCGTCGTTGGGGATCTCGCAACAAACCATCGAGCTGCAAAATGCGCTTGAGTTGGTGAAGCGTCATGATTGAGAGTTGTGTGAGGGATTGAACATTGCTCACTGAACCCAGTGTGGCATCTTTCTGGGGGACTGGGGAGGCCTAAATCGATCCACCCTGGCCACTTGATTGCAGGTAATGCCCCCAGCCGATCGCCCTGAGAGCAGCGTGGCCGGGCGATCGATGGCCAAGCCAGACAGTCGCCCTAAACTAGGAAGAGTTCGCCCATTCCCCAGCCCGTTCCCATGGCCAATCTTGCGGATTCTCGATTAGGACGGTGGGCCCAGCGCGTGCAAGCGGCCGCCCTAATTGGTGGTCAAACCCTGGTTCACCTCAGCCGTGGCAAAATTCACCGCCGCAACACGATCGAACAAATGCACCTGGTGGGGCCCGACTCCTTGGGCATTGTGCTGCTGGCCGGCGTGTCGATCGGGGCGGTGTTTACGATCCAGGTGGCCCGCGAATTCATCAAATATGGAGCCACCTCCGCGATCGGGGGTGTGATGGCAGTGGCCATGGCGCGGGAACTGTCGCCGGTCTTTGCCGCCGTGATTTTAGCTGGGCGGGTGGGGTCGGCCTTTGCGGCGGAAATTGGCACGATGCGCGTGACGGAGCAAATCGATGCGCTTTATGTGTTGCGCACCGACCCGATCGACTATTTAGTCGTGCCTCGGGTTTTGGCCTGTTGCACCATGCTGCCCCTGCTCACGGAATTGGGGTTGCTGGCGGCCATGCTGGCGGGACTGACCATTTCGGAACTGGGCTTTGGCATCACCCGCTACGAGTTTCTTGATTCTGTGAAAACCTTTTTGGAAGTGCGGGATCTGTTTTGCGCTGCCATCAAAGGCGCTTGCTTCGGGGGGCTAATCGCCGCGATCGGCTGTGGTTGGGGTCTCACCACCAGCGGCGGGGCCAAGGGCGTGGGCCAAGCCACCACCTCCGCCGTGGTCACCTCTTTGCTGGCGATTTTGATTGCCAATTTCTTTTTGTCCTGGCTGATGTTCCGCAGCGCTCCCACGCTCTAGGCGTAATTAATCAGCGCGGTCGATCGGTGCAGTTGAATGGCCACCAGGTGCTGCGTCAAAAATCCCAATTTTCCTGAAATCTCTGGCGCGGGATGGGGCTTTTTCGATCGGGTCAGCTCGCCCCAAGAAATCTGTCACAATAGAAGGGATTTCTGGCGCAAAACAGCCGCCGTTTTTAACCCCCCAATTCCGTTCTTGATCATGGCTTTTAAGATTCAAAAAACCGATGCCGAATGGCAATCGCAACTGACTCCGGAACAGTTTCAAGTGACGCGCAAGCATGGCACGGAACGCGCGTTCACGGGAGAACATTGGGATAACAAGGCTCCCGGAACCTACAACTGCGTTTGCTGTGGAACGCCCCTTTTTATTTCAGATACCAAATATGATTCGGGAACTGGCTGGCCCAGTTTTTGGCAGCCGATCGCCCCGGAAAATATTGAAACTCAGGTCGATCGCACCCTGTGGATGACCCGCACCGAAGTGCATTGCGCCAACTGTGGGGCCCACTTGGGCCATGTGTTTGAAGATGGCCCGCCGCCCACCGGCCTGCGCTATTGCATGAATTCTGCTTCCTTGAAATTTGAGCCAAATTAAGGGCCAGATTAAGGGCCAAATTGAGCTTGAATGGCGATCGATTGTCATCCGTTGTGGTTGAGTGATCGCTGAGGTTTCGATCAAACGGTTTGATCGGGTTTTTGGGTCTTGTTTCTCGATCGCCTTTTCAGCTAAGAAAAAATCCCCCGCAATTGATCGACTGTGGGGGATTTTGCTTGAAGATGAAAGCTTTGCTGAATTCAGGCCATGAAGTTTAACACTGATTCTGAACTTTGGGGGTGATTTCCAGGTCAATTTCCTGTGATCACCCCCCTTGAATTGCAGCGCTTCAGGGCAGGTTGCGATCTAGGCGATCGCGGCCATTTTCACATCGCTTTCGTTCAGCAGGTCTTGCAATTCCTGGGCATCAACGGTCTCTTTTTCCACCAGCATTTGAGCCAGGCGATCGAGCACGGAGCGGTTTTCTTGCAGCACTTGCTTGGCGCGGCGGTAGGCTTGATCCACCAGGTTGCGGACTTCCTCATCGATCGCGGCGGCCGTCTCTTCCGAGAAGTCGCGCTCGGAGGCAATGTCGCGACCCAGGAACATATTGCCTTGCTGGCGACCGAGGGCTACCGGGCCCAGGCGATCGCTCATGCCAAAGCGGGTCACCATTTGGCGTGCCACACGGGTCACCTGTTGCAAGTCGTTGGAAGCGCCCGTGGTCACTTCCTCTTCACCAAAGATGATTTCTTCCGCCAGGCGACCGCCCAGGGCCACCGCCATTTGGTTTTCCAGGTACGAACGCGAGTAAAGGCCCGAATCCATCCGATCTTCGCTAGGCGCAAACCAGGTCAAACCGCCGGCCTGACCGCGCGGGATGATGCTGATTTTTTGCACCGGGTCGTAGTCGGGCATCAGCGCACCCACCAGGGCGTGGCCGGCTTCGTGGTAGGCCACCAGGGTCTTGCGCTTTTCGCTCATCACGCGATCTTTCTTTTCGGGGCCGGCCAAAATCCGGTCGATCGCGTCGTTGATTTCGTCCATCGAAATTTCCGTCAAGTTGCGACGGGCGGCCAAAATTGCCGCTTCGTTCAGCAAGTTCGACAGATCCGCACCGGTAAAGCCGGGGGTACGACGCGCAATCCGCTCCAGATCCATATCCTTCGAGAGGGACTTGCCGCGCGCGTGGACACCCAGAATTTCCAGGCGGCCGTTGAAGTCGGGGCGATCGACCACCACTTGGCGATCGAACCGGCCGGGACGCATCAGCGCCGCGTCCAACACGTCGGGGCGGTTGGTGGCCGCAATCACAATAATCCCCGTGTTGCCCTCAAAGCCGTCCATTTCGGTCAGCAATTGGTTCAGGGTTTGTTCGCGCTCGTCGTTGCCGCCGCCGAGACCCGCGCCCCGCTGACGACCTACCGCGTCGATTTCATCGATGAACACAATGCAAGGGGCGTTTTGCTTGGCCTGCTCAAACAGGTCACGCACGCGGGACGCACCCACACCCACGAACATTTCCACAAATTCCGAACCGGAGATGCTGAAGAAGGGCACGCCCGCTTCGCCGGCCACAGCTCGCGCCAGCAGGGTTTTACCGGTCCCCGGAGGGCCCACCAGCAGCACGCCCTTGGGAATCTTTGCACCCACGGCGGTGAAACGATCGGCATTTTTCAGGAAGTCCACCACTTCCGTCAGCTCCAACTTGGCTTGCTCAATGCCGGCCACGTCGTTGAAGGTGATTTGGGTTTGGGGTTCCATTTGCACCCGGGCCCGCGATTTGCCAAAGTTCATGGCCGGGTTGCCCGCGCCACCTTGGGCCCGCCGCAACAGGAAGAACAGACCCACCAGCAGCAGAATCGGCAGGAACAGGCTGCTCAGGGCCCGGAACCAGAAGCCTTCGTCGCTGGGCGGTTGCACGGAAATATCAACGTTGTTGCTGGTCAGAATGTTGATGATTTCCGGATCGTTGGGCAGGTTCACCAACACGGTGCTGCCGTCTTCGGTGGTGGCCAAGGCCCGGGAGCGATCGGCGCTAATCCGCACGCGATCGACCTTTTTAGATTGCACTTCCTGCACGAATTGGCTGTAGCGCCAGGTTTCGCGGGTTTGGGGCTGTCGATCGAAGAACGCTGTACCCAGGGCGATGATTACGATCGCCAACAGGGCATAGAGTCCGGCATTTCTCCACCGTTTATTCACTGGTGCATCCTCCTAAAAGGCGTTCTGCCAGGGCGTTTGTTATGCCAGGGCTGTACTTGCCGTAGCTCAAAAATTAACTGGTTGTTAACTAATGTTAACGCAATGGCTTCCAGTCCGTCGCCATGGCTGCTATTAACGATTATGCGGATTTCCGACTCAGGATGGGTGTGGACGAAATCGCTTGGTGGGTGTAACAGCGCGATCGCCCCGCAGACTAAGGGTTATGCGGTCGTCGCCGCCAGTCGGTCTAGCCGGTCTAGCCGTCAGTGGGTTGAAGTGTTTGGGGAGAAATGAAGAGAATGCAGGCATTTGGCGGCCCGAGGGCCACAGAATTTCCGATGCCGCTGGAGCCGGGCGATCGGGTGTGGGTGATTGCCCCCAGCGGGCCGGTTTTGGATCCGGCGGCGATCGCCCGGGGGGTGGAAATTTGGCAAGACCGGGGCTTTCGGGTGCAGTTTGCCGTCGGTTGGGATGCGCAAACGGGATTTTTGGCGGGCACTGATGCCCAACGTCGATCGCAACTGGCGGCGGCCTTGGCGGATCCCGGTTGCCGAGCGATCGTCTGTGCGCGAGGGGGCTATGGTTCGGCCCGACTGCTGGAGGATTGGGATTGGCCGCTGTTTGCCGGACGGGGGGCGGGGTTAATGGTGAACCCAGCGCGATCGCCCCTGTGGTTGATTGGGTTTTCAGACATTACGGCTCTGCTGTGGAGTTTGGCCCGGCAAGGGGTGGCGGGTGTGCATGGGCCCCTGCTCACCACCTTGGGCCAGGAACCGGCCTGGACGGTCGATCGCCTGTTTAATCTGTTGGCGGGTCAGCCCCTGGAACCGCTTCAGGGCCAGGGTTGGGGCGGCGGGGCCGTGGTGGGTCGCCTGTTTCCGGGGAACCTGACGGTGATTGCCAATTTGCTCAATACGCCTTTGCAGCCCGCTTTGGAAGGGGCCATTTTGGCGATTGAGGACGTGACGGAATATCCCTACCGGATCGATCGGCTGTTGACCCAGTGGCGTTTGAGCGGTCTGTTGCGGGCGATCGGGGGCATTGCGATCGGCCATTTCACCGCCTGCGATCCGCCGCCCAACCGGCCCAGTTGCTCCATGGCGGAAGTGCTGCGCGATCGGCTGGGGGATTTGGGCTTGCCGATCGTTTCCGGGTTGCCCTTTGGCCATGAACCTCCGAATGCGGCCTTGCCCGTGGGCACGCTGGCCCGGTTGGATGGGGAGGCGGGCACGCTGGAACTCTTGAGCTAGGCGATTGTGCCCAGCAGGTCAGTCAAGGGGCCAAGGGGGTGGGCAAAGTACACCTTGAACCCACTGCTCAACGAATCGGATTTCCATCCTGAATCACCATTGAGGAGCAGGGCCCGGTTGAGTTTTGGGGTCTAATTTTGGGGTCTAGCGATCGTCGCCCCGCAAGGCCAAGGGCGATCGGGGTAACTCAAAGGTTTTCAGCAGCAATTGCCCCGTCGCTTCCCCATCGATCGGGCGGGAAAACCAATAGCCCTGACCATAGGAACAGTCCATTGATTGCAACTGTCGCAACTGCTCGATCGTCTCAATCCCTTCCGCCACCGTGTCCATCCCCAGGGATTCCGCCAGGGCAATAATTGCCCGAACAATGGCCCAATTGCTTTCCTGGTCTGGGCTGCGGGTGACAAAGGAGCGATCGATCTTGATGGTATCGATCGGGAAGCGTTGCAAATAGCTGAGGGATGAATAGCCCGTGCCAAAGTCATCAATGCTCAGTTGAATGCCCCGATCGCGCAGTTTCCGCAACAAGGCCTCCGCCGTTTTGGCATCTGCCATCACCACGCTTTCGGTAATTTCCAACTTCAGGTGCTGCGGCGGCAGTCCCGTTTCCGCCACAATGCCTTCAATGGACTGGGCCAAATTGGGCTGGGTAAACTGCCGCGCCGACAGGTTCACACTCACACTTAGTCCAGCCCACCCATGGGCCGATCGCAGGCTGGGAATGGCCTGTAACCAAACCATCATTTGCTGGCAAGCTTCCCGCAAAATCCATTCGCCCAGGGGAATAATCGTGCCGGTTTCTTCCGCCATGGGAATAAATTCCGCCGGACTCACCAACCCCCGATCGGGATGATGCCAACGCACTAGGGCTTCCAGGCTGGCAACCCGGCCCGTAGCCAAATCCACGATCGGTTGATAAGTCAGGAAAAATTCTTGCCGCTCCATGGCCCGGCGCAAATCGCGCTCCAGGTGCAGTTGCGCAATCACCCGTTCGCGGAAGGAGCGATCGAACGCCGCGTAGCAATTGCGGCCCAACTCCTTCGCCCGATACATGGCCAAATCCGCATCCCGCAGCACATCCCCCGGCCGGGCGTATTCCGGCGTGCCGAACGCAATGCCAATGCTGGTGGTGATGGTGAATTCGTGGCCATCCACATCAAAGGGAGCTTTCAGGGCCAACTGCACCCGCTCGGCGGCGCGGGTGGCAATTTCCGGCTGATCCAAATCCGTCAGCAAAATGGCAAATTCATCGCCCCCCAGCCGCGCCACCGTATCCTGGGGCCGCACACAGGTGCGCAACCGGTTCGCCAGTTCCACCAAGAGCCGATCGCCACAGAGGTGACCCAAACTATCGTTCACCACCTTGAAGCGATCGAGATCTAAAAACAGCACCGCAAAATGGTGATTGCGTTGGCGACGGGCGATCGCCATGGTTTGACCCAACCGATCGATAAACAGGGCCCGATTGGGCAGCCCCGTCAGCGCATCATGGAGCGCGTCATGCAGCAACCGTGACTCCACCAACTTGCGCTCATGGATATCCGCCAAGGATCCCGCCATCCGCAACACGTGGCCCCGCCCATCCCGAATCGCCAACCCCCGACAGAGCACCCAGCGCACGGAACCATCCGCATGGCGAATGCGATGCTCACTTTCAAAGTGGTCACTGCGGCCCTGCAAGTGGGCATCTAGCTCCGCTCGCAATTGGGCTTGATCATCCACATAAACCCGATCGAGCCATTCCTGGGGTTGGTCACCCACTTCCGAATCGCGGTAGCCCAACAACGCCTTCCAGCGGGGCGAAAAATAAACCCGATTGGTCAAAAAATCCCAATCCCACAGCCCGTCATTGGCCCCCCGCACAGCCAAAGCATACCGCGCCTCACTTTCCCGCAAAGCCGACACCAATTGGGATTGCCCCAAGGCCACCCCCGCCTGCACCGCAATTTGTTGCAACAAGTCCTGCTCGAAGGGTTGCCACTGGCGCGGCCCCTGGCAATGGTGAGCCAACAGCAGTCCCCACAATCGGTTTTGAGAGCGGTCTGGCTCAATCACCGGCTGCAAAATTGGTACGACCAAATTGGCCTGCACACCGAACTGGCGCAGCAGTTGGCGATGGCAAACCGAAATCCGAGCGGTTTCCACATCGTCAATGGCCGAGGTGCGCCCTTCAAGATATTTCTGGTGATAGTGGGTCGTGAAGCAGGGGTCGGAAACGGTTTTGCCCAACAGGGAATAGGGGCCATTGCCGGTAGCCTCCACCACAAAGGAGCCTTGCCGCTGTGCATCGAATTGGTAAACCAAGACCCGATCGCACTGCAACATCCGCTGCACTTCCGTGACCATGGTTTGCAGGATCGTATCCACCCGTGATGACTGGTGAATTTTGAGGGCGATTTCTGCGAACAGTTTCGATCGCCAGTATTGACGCTGTAGCTCGACTTCCGCCTCCATTCGATCGATCACATCCTACCCAGTCTTCATTGAGTTAAACGTTTGATTAAACTGCTCAAATTGGTTCTGTTTTGAGCATTAGCGGGCGATCGCCTGACGAAATCATGACAGCAGCCACCGCCCAACCTTGATGAGCATTCGATGGTGATCCTAACGAAAGGGGGTTGCTGAAACCTCAGCTCAGTGCCTTCGGGCGCAGAATAGCAAATGGGTTTTGAGCCATGGCAATGATGGATCAAAGGCTGTCTAGGGTTTGTGATGGCTAGCTGGGAGCCAGTCGCCTCTCCGGGGTTGAGGTAGAGAGTTTGGGCCCGGCTAACGAAACCGGTGTCTTAGGGTGGCACAGGGGCTGGGTGAGGGTAATGGTGGTTTGAGAGTAACGATTTTGATGCGATCGTAGTCGACAAACCCAATTCAAGAAAAGGCGGCCGCGCGATCATTCCTTTCGTTAACCCCTTGATTTACGTTGATTTACGCCACGCTCCTCTAAATGTTCCCGCCAAGCGCCTCCAGCCCATCCCAAGTCGCTTCCCCGCACCGAAAGCGACCATTTGATCATTTGATCGGGTCAGCCCGTTCCAGACAGGTCACACCTAAGCCACTTTTCAACGCGAAAGTATCTTAGGGTGTCGTCCTATCCTCCAAAGCCTAGTCTAAAACCCTGTGAATCTTTTAATGATCATGGTTAATAGGCTGAAATAGATCTTCTGTTTATTCAGTCTCCAATCAGGATTGTCTTCTTTGTGGCGGAGCGTTACGATTTCAATTCAAGGGTCATGGTTGATCGGTTGGGATCATGACTTTAGATGACGCATGGCTAGAGGGATCCTAAGTAAGATCAGCAAAAAATCTTGACTACTTCAGGAAAAAACACTGAGATCAACAAAAATCCCGAAGTGATCTACCCGATTTTGATGTCTCAGATTAATCTTTTATATTAACGCGATTATGATACTTTTTTGTTTTTGTCTAATTTTTATTGAGCTTTCATGGGGCTTTTCTTAGATATTTACTGAAAGTTTATAGAATTTATTACAATATTCTATCAAGATTTGATTAATTTTGTAATAAGATTTCGTGAATCACAATTGCTTCAAAGTCACTTTTAAATTACTTTAAAGCTGACTAGATATTGATTAGAGATTAATTAAAAATTGACTGCAAATTAACTGAGAATCGATCCAATTGCAGTTGAATTGAATACTGATTAAGTCTTGATTTGGTATTTATTTAATGTTTATTTGATATTTGATCAAAACTTAATCCGATATGGCCTCAATCTAGAAATTTCTCGAGCTTTGATTGGGTTTGGGGGATTGACAAGGCTTGGGTGGGGGGGCAGTTGCCGCTGCGGAGAAGCAACCCAATTTTGAGGCAGACTATTGTTGGAAGCGTTTGGGGACAAAAGTTCATCAGCCCCGAGAATAATAGTTCAAGACTGCTGCTAACGATCAAACTTCAGCCATGTCGAATCAGTCGGGTTTCCCCTTTTCGTTCGCAACGTTAGATAATCAGCCCTTTCAAGTGGTTGCCACACCCGATCGCTCGCGGGCGGTGCTTTGTTTGCATGGCTTGGGGGGTGGGCCCTATGAGATGCGACCGTTAGCACCGTTGTTGTTGAATTTGGGATGGACGGTGGAGGCGATCGCCTATCCGGGCCATGACCAACCGGGCCCGAAAATGCCCAATTCCCGCTGGGAAGATTGGTATCAGGCGGCGGAGACGGCGTTCGATCGCCTGGCTCAGTCCCATGCTCAGGTGGTGGTGGTCGGATTTTCCACGGGCTGTCCCTTGGCGTTGCGGCTAGCCCTCCAGCGATCGATCGGGGGGTTGGTGCTGCTGAGTCCGTTTATGGCAATTGTTCGCCCTGCGGCCTGGTTGCCCTCGGCGGAACAGTTGTTGCCTTGGGTTTATCCGCTGCTGAAGGAAGTGCCCCGATCGGCCTTGGCCATTGCGGATCCGGAAGGACGGGCGGCGGCCGATCGAGTAGCGCCCTATCGCTCCTTCCACCTGGGTGCTGTGCAGAGTGCGTTGGCACTGATTCAACAAGTGCGGCCCCGGTTAGGGGAAATTACGGTTCCGACGCTGATTGTGCAACCGAAGCGCGATCGGGTGGTGAATCCTCAAGGCGCACTGTATCTTTTTCAATCCCTGGGTTCCTCGTCCAAGCGTCTCTGCTGGCTGGAAAAATCAGACCATATCCTGACGCTGGACTATGATCGCGATCAGGCATTTCAAGAAATTGCCACTTTCTTTGAGCAGCTTCCTGCCTAAATTTCCTGTGCTTCAAGGGCGATCGGGTTGGGAATTTGCTGAGCTTGTGCTGCATGGGGCTGAATTTGTGCCGTATCCTATGGCCCCGTTTGGAGCAGTTGTGAGCGAGGCTGTGGTGGCCCGTTGGCTGCCCGTTGAAAGCTGAAAGTTGAAAAGGCAAATCGGCCCAAAGACTGAGGCCAGGCTATTAAGAGATGGCTCGCCCTTGACCGTGCCAAAATTAACCATTCAAATTGCTTTTATGGAATTTCATGGAATTTATAATATTGTCTTTGTTGATGCCATTGATTGATTTTTCTGATATTAAATCCAATATGAAATTCCGTGATTACAATCGAAAAAACTCGATCTCAGGACTTTGCTCAGGATTTTGACTCTTGAAAAATGAGCAATGAAGCAAGCCTGAAGCGAGTGCTGATTCAAAAATTTCTGAAATAAAATTCAAATTTAAGGCCAATGGGATAATCAAAACTTCAGGAAACAATTGTTAACTGGACTACCAAATATTGAAATCACGACCAAAATTTTGAGCTGTAAGAACGGTCAGCGCCAGTATTTTTGATTGGGCAATTTAAGGAATGTGTTGTTTTTCGTCACGTTCTGTCATAATAATTTTAAAAGATTCTTAACAAAGACCGCTGAATCCAAGTAATCAACCCCAAGTGGTCTGCGAATCGGGCAGGAAACTGAAAAATGCCATGGGTGATGCGTGGTTGATGGCAGTTCCCCGGTGCAAGATCCCAACGACTGATCGCTGGCTGAAATGATGTTTGGATCGATAACTAGGTTTTCGAGTATGCCAAGTGCCGACTGGGGCGAACAGTTGCTGAGTGTTGTGGCTACTCAGGTCATCCGCCACCTGTTCACCGCGAGCGATCGGGTGGAGGTGCGGGTGGAATGTACACCTCAGATCAAGTTGCTGCAAGGCCAGGTCGATCGCTTCCAGATGTCCGGCTCGGGGCTGGTGATTCGCCATGCCTTCCGCACAGAGGCCATGGAATTCGAGACCGATGCGGTGTCGATCGACTTTGCGGGCCTGTTGCAGGGGCGGTTGTTGCTGCGTCAACCCACCCAGGCGATCGCGAAGGTGGTGTTGCTGGAAGAGGATATCAACCGGGCTTTCACGGCTCCCTTGGTGGTTCAACATTTGGAAAATTTGCCGCTCCAGGATTGGCAGGACTTGCCCGGGAGCGGGCTGACCAAGGCTGAAAGCGTTTCGTTCCAATCGATTCAGGTGCGCTTGTTGGCCAGCAATCGAATTGCCCTCAGCGCCCAGGCTTGTTTTGGGGCCGATCAACCGGTGCCGATCGCCCTGCAAGCGACCTTGGGCATTGAGCGCCGTCGGCGGTTGCGGTTTTTGAATTGCCAATTTGATCCCGATGGTTTGCCCGATCGCGCGGCTCTGGGCGAAGCAGCGATCGCCCTGGCGGCCTCAGCCAGTGAGCGGCTAGGCAAAATTTTGGATCAGTTGGTGGATCTCGATCGCTTCAATCTGGATGGGGTGACCCTGCGCATCAACACGATCGAAACCCGCGGCCAACAATTGGTATTTAGCGGTTGGGCCCAGGTGAACCATGTGCCGGAAACGACAACTCCGGGGTTGGTGGCCTAGTGGCCTAGGAGCTTTAGCCGAAGGGGTAACCCTAGGGGGCTTGGGAGTTCACCGGATAATCCGAATAATCCTCTGCAAAATCGTCTCTGTAGTCTTCACAGTCTTCGCAGTTTTCTGAATAATCTTGCCGGTAGTCGCCATAGTCCGGGTAATCTGGGGCCGCGCCAAGGCGGGAAATGGGGGGCGCGGCGATTCCTTCAACGAGGTTGAACCGATGATTCAGCAAGCTGGCCACTCCGGAACCGCTGACCGGCGGCGAAAACCAATAGCCTTGGCCATATTGGCAACCCAAGGCGCGTAGCTCACGGGCTTGGGCGGAAGTTTCAATGCCCTCGGCCACCACGTTCATATTCAGGCTCTCTGCCAGGGCCAAAATGGTGCGGGCGATCGCCACGTTGCGCCCATCGGACTCGATCGGGGCCACAAAGGCGCGATCGATCTTCAGCGTATCGATCGGCAGTTGATGCAAACGACTCAGGGACGAATAGCCTGTGCCAAAGTCATCAATGCTGAGTCGAAAGCCCAATTCCCGAAACTCGGCCAAGGTGGCGGCGATCGTATCTTCGCGATCGAGCATCATGCTTTCGGTAATCTCAAACCCAATCCAACTGGGATCAATTTCCTCTCGGACACAGATCGATCGCATGTGCTGAGCCAGGTTGGGTTGGGCCAACTGTTGCACCGACAGGTTCACCGCCACGGTGATCGGTCGCCCGGCCCGCAAGCCCGAATTCCAGTAGCGCAGGTGGCGACAGGTCATTTCCAGCACCCATTCCCCAATTTGGCTGATCACCCCGCTTTCTTCCGCGATCGGCACAAATTCCGCCGGAGAAATCAGGCCCCGTTGCGGGTGATGCCACCGAATCAGCGCCTCAAAGGCCTTCACTTCCCCGGTTGCCAAGCAAATGATCGGTTGATAGTAGGGTTCCAGTTCCCCCCGCTCGATCGCCCGCCAAAGTTGATTTTCCAGTTGCAAGCGCGCCACCGCCCGATCGCGCATACTGGGATCAAACACCACCGATTGGCTCTGGCGTAGGGTCTTTGCCCGATACATCGCAATATCCGCATCGCGCAGCAGTTCCTCCGCGTGGCGATAGGCCGGTTTGCCCGGCCCCGTGCGGCTAAACACCACCCCCACACTGGCGCTGGCAAAGATCTCCATCTCATCGATCGTGAATGGATCACTGAGCGCCGCATGAACCCGCTGGGTCACGGCCTCGGCTGTTTCCAACTGCCGTACCTGCTCCACCAGCACCACAAACTCATCCCCGCCCAACCGGGCCACCATCCCCTGCTGAGGCAAGGCCGAAACCAGCCGCCGAGCAATCATTTGCAACAGGCGATCGCCCGTGCCGTGGCCATGGCTGCTGTTCACCAGCTTGAAGCGATCCACATCCAGCAACAACAGCGCAAAATCCAATTGCTCTCGATCGAGCAATGACTGCACCCGCTCCGCCAAGGCCCGCCGATTGGGCAGCGCCGTCAATGGGTCATAAAGCGCGTGATATCGCAGCCAGCTTTCCGCCTGCTCATGGGCCGTGATGTCGTGGCAGTTCACCACCACCCCCCGCACCGACGGATCATCCAACAAATTGGTCGTGACCGCCTCCAGCAAATTCCAGTCCCCATTGCGGTGGCGCACACGGTAGCGAACGGGGGGCTGACTCAACCCCGGTTCCGCCAGGGAACGCAACAGGGTTTGCAACACCACCTGCACATCATCCTCATGGACGAAGGTGCTGAGGTGATGGTTAACTGCCTCCTGGGGGGAATATCCTAAAATCCGCTCGGCCGAAGGGCTAACGTAGCAAAACGTCCCTTGCTGATCAAGGATGACGATGATGTCACTGGCATTGGCCAGCAAAGACTCAAACCGATGGTTATTTCCTGGAGACACAGAACCATAGGAAGGTTGAAGGGAGTCAGCCACGCGAGAGCGCCCTCAGAATTTGCCACGTCAGTCGTTGTACCAAGAGCAGATGGGGATTAAAGATTAATCGCAACCCACCCAGTGAGTCCTCTGGATAATTTAGAGGTTACCGGTCGTCTATGGGGCACCGGTCGTTGCTGGTGTCGTGACCATCCGGCTGCACTCATTTCCCCACAACCGCCCCCTGGGCCCGGGTAAACCACCACAGAGAATTCCCGGGGCGATCGCCCAAGGTTTGCATTGTTAACAGCGAGTTAACAGCGAATGAATGAGAGTTCCATGAACTGGAGGCCAAGGGATGGAACTGACGCTGATTGAGCGGGAGCGATAACAGCTCCACGGCAGCACCCGATTCTGGAAACTCAGGCTAGCAGGTATGCGGGTTGTCCAGCTCACTAAGTGAATTATTCATCAGCATTTCTTAGCCAGCCTATGACAATCGGCATACCTGCTAGCCGCTGAGATACCAAACATTGCACGAACATCAAAAGACTGACACCCTGACAGTCAAACTCTAACGCAGATTCGCGCTGATTGGAAGCAGCCTCCGAGGGCTTCCGATAAGTGACCAGGGGGGCGCAAGAGCGCGATCAAGCGTCGGTAATGCGGACAGTTGCGACGATTTGGAGTGCTTTGGATCACCACGGGGTCACGATGAAGTCACTCAAAAATGGTACTGGGATCATTGCTAAATGCCCACTCATTCAGGACAAAACAGCCCCGAGATCAGCCGCCAATGGGTCTGTGATCAACCCACGATCGACTATGGGATCACTGCACGATGCTGACCTGGGCCCGATGCAGCAAACGGCCCTGATGACGAAAACCGGGCATGGTTACTTTGACGCGATCGCCCGGTTGAGCATGACCCCAGGCTAATTGATGCCATTGGGGGTCATAGACCACTTCTTCCCCGATCGGGGCAATTTGTTCAACGGCCCAATGTTCCAGCAACTGATCCAGCGGCCGCAACAGGGGCAAGAGATTGGTGGCGGGAATGTGGGGATTGTGCTGGGCGGCGGCAACGGCCTTATACCAATTCAGCAGCCAAGGTTCCAGAATTTGCAAGCTCGATCGTTGGAATTCCGCCAACAGTTGCTCTCGTTCGCTTTCCAGGCGAGTTTTCAGCCGGTGATATTCCTGCTGAAGCTGCACTAACTCGGCCGCATGAACATCAGGAGCCAACCGCTGGGCCGGGGATTGGTCGGAGGCGGGCTTGGTGTTGTCGGCATTGTTCGCCATGCCCAACAGATCGATCGGGGTGACGTTTAAGGCCTTGGCAATCCGCCCGATCGCATCGAGGCGCAAGCGATCCAAATTGCCTTGCCGCAACAATCGCACCTGATACATAGAAACCTGTGCGGCATCTGCCAAGGCTCGCCAACTGCGCACCTTGGCCGTCACCATCCAACGTTTCAGCAACCGCTCCCGATCGCTCATTAACTTCTCGTACTTTTGCTTGAGTCCTTTACTTGGGCCCCGATGGGCCGCCAATTGCTCCAAACAAGGGCCCTGTCCCTTTCGCTCTTCCCTGGCGCTGGCCCTAGCCAATGGGCTAGCTGCAAGCTCAGGAGCGGATTTCACCCATATCCTACCAGAATGAGCGAAAGCACCCCCGAAAGCCGCTGAACCACCCAACGCAAAGCGCCATCCTTTACATTGCAACTTGCAACATTGCAGCTTTCAACATTTCAGCGTTCAAATATTTCAACTTGCAATATTTCAGCTTTCAACCGGCTAGCGGCCTGAGCCGGAGATCCTCGATCGCTGGCTGCCCATCCTCAGCCCGTCCCCACGCCAAGACCGGGGATAAGCGGCTGCTCATCCTAAACCGATGCAATCCGATTCAGGCCGATTCAAACGGATTCAGCCAACGCAGCAATTCTTGGCTGAGGCGATTTAGATCGCGATAAAAAATTTCTTGCTTGGCCCATTGCCCGATCGCGTCGAGGGGGCTGAATGCGCCGCCGGTTTGCCACTGAATATCCTGGCCCAAAGGGGTGAGGTGATTTCCCGGTAACTCCTGCAAGGCTAACCAGCCGGGAAAGCGTCGTTGCAAAATGGGAGCCAATCGGCTCGACTGATCCAGATCATCAGTGGCAAAACGAATGAGCAAATTGCGACGAATCCCGTATTGGGCGGCGATCAATTGCTCCGTTTCCGTAGGCGAGGGGGTGAATTCCGCATTCAGCCGCTTATCAAACACATCAGCCGGAACAGCCCCAGGCACAGCGCGGTTAATCGACTCCAGAACGGGGCCGAAGCGATCGAACAGGGGAATTGCCCGTTGCGCCGAATAGTTATTAAAGGCCATCAGCGCATTGCCGGCCCGCTCCACCTCAAAGATGCTGCCGATTAATAGATGCAGCTTGCAGCCCATGCTGTGGCCCAGACCATAGACCGGGATCGATCGCCGCCGCAGTTGACCATGCCGATAAAGCCAATCGATGGCGCGATCGAACCGAATCAGCGTATCCTCCGCGATCGCCTCATGGTCAAACCCAGAATTGACAAAGGGCGTGGCGATCGTTCCGTAACCGCGATTGGCCAGCCGCTCCAGCAACCAGCGGTAGGTGAACTGGGGAGCTGCGCCCACAAAGGCCCCGCCCAAGAAATGAATCACCCCTAGCGGATTAGCCGGGATCAGCACCCAAGCTCCGTTTAATTCACGCCACTGTGCTGCCTGTCCCGCCATCGATCGCCCACGTTCGTTCTGTTGATCAAACCCTTGGCATTGTAGCGCTTTGCTTATGGAGCGGGGTTTCGGCGGGATTTTCTGCCCCCGATCGCCAGAAGATCCCGCCAGGGCCGTAGGCTGGTTAGACACCAAAATTCTTGGGATTTTCGCAACCCCCAGGGGCAAACCATGGCCAGAATTAACGACAACTACCTGAAGCTAAAAGCCGGTTATCTGTTTCCCGAAATCGCCCGCCGGGTGAATGCCTTCGCCGCCGAGCATCCCGATGCGCCGATTATCCGCTTGGGCATTGGCGACGTGACCGAGCCGCTGCCGGAAGCCTGCCGCACCGCCATGATCAACGCGGTGAACGATATGGGCGATCGGGGCAGCTTCAAGGGCTACGGCCCCGAGCAGGGCTACGCTTGGTTGCGCGAGGCGATCGCCCAGCACGACTTCCAAGCCCGTGGTTGTGATATTGATGCCTCGGAAATCTTCATCTCCGACGGTTCCAAGTGTGATTGCGGCAACATTCTGGACATCTTCGGTCACGACAACACGATCGCCGTCACCGATCCCGTCTATCCCGTCTATGTGGACACCAACGTGATGGCGGGTCACACGGGCGACGCGAACGATCGGGGCGAATATGGCGGCTTGGTTTACCTGCCGATTTCCGCCGAAAACGACTTCACCGCCCAAATCCCCAGCGAAAAAGTCGATCTGATCTATCTCTGTTTCCCCAACAACCCCACGGGAGCCGTCGCCACCCGCGAACACCTGCAAGCCTGGGTGGATTACGCCCGCAGCCACGGCTCGATCATCTTCTTCGATGCCGCCTACGAAGCCTTCATCACCGATCCGGCGATTCCCCACTCGATTTTTGAAATTGAAGGGGCCCGCGACTGTGCGATCGAGTTCCGTTCCTTCTCCAAAAACGCCGGCTTCACCGGAACCCGTTGCGCCTTGACCGTTGTGCCCAAAACCCTCAAGGGCCAAACCGCTGACGGCACGAGTGTGGATCTCTGGAGCCTCTGGAACCGTCGCCAATCCACCAAGTTCAACGGCGTGTCCTACATTGTCCAGCGCGGGGCCGAGGCGGTCTACTCACCCGAGGGGCAAGCCCAAACCAAAGCCCTGGTGAGCTTCTATCTGGAAAACGCCCAAATCATCCGCGAGAAGCTGACCGAGGCGGGTTTGGCGGTCTATGGCGGCATCAACGCGCCCTACGTGTGGGTGCAAACGCCGAACGGCCTGTCGAGCTGGGATTTCTTCGATAAGTTGCTGCACACCTGCAACGTGGTGGGCACGCCGGGTTCGGGCTTCGGCGCGGCGGGCGAAGGCTATTTCCGCATTTCGGCGTTCAACAGCCGGGCCAACGTGGAAGAAGCCACACGCCGGATCGTGGAAACCTTCAAGGCGTAATCGCTAAACCTGATCAGGGGCGCGGGGAAAATCGGTCTCCCGCGTACCCTGCAAAGGATTACGAATTAAGCCGCATGAGACGTGGCGGGGGTGATGGGCAACGGTGAACCGTCGGGCAGTAGAACGGGTTGTTCAAGAGCTGCTTGAAGCGATCGCGCCAAGGCTTGAAGTTCATCCAGGCTATTGGCTTTGGGTTGAATCACCGCAGTGGTATCGATCTGAAGGTTGCCCATGCCATCGTCAAAAGCTGGGCAGATTTGATAGCGATTGTCTTGGAAGACAACGCGATAGCTGTTGGTGGTGGTTGGTGACGTTGCGCTTGTTTTTTGACCGATTTGGTACAGGAATTCCGGGGCAAAATCTGCACCATTGGGCCAGGCGATCGTGTGGGTTTCTGGGTCGATTGCCACTTGCTGAAAAGCAGCCAGGGATTTGAGGGGTTCAAAAATTTCCCCGTAAAGTTCAGCTTCTAGGTCAACCCGTACCATTTCTTGATTATTGAAAATCAGTTCTAATTCATAGCCTTGCAAGTGGCGAACTTTTGTAATTGCTAGAGATTGAGGTGCTGTCAACATGGCTAGAACACTTAATGCCAGAGAAATTTTTAGGACTCGATAAACAAGAGCGGTTTGCGATCGCGGGCCCGCTGCCAATTGTCTCGAAGTTCTGCATCATGCTGATCTGCCCACTCCAGTACCATCCGCAGAGCTTGTTTATTCATTTTCCCTTGGACTAAACCGCTGTCTAGCTCAATTAAAACTTCTTGGTCTTGATAGCGGGCGTGGAAGTGGGGTGGTTGGTGATCGTTGTAGTTGATATAGATAATGATGCCTTGAAAACGGGCAATCGTGGGCATAGTCTTTTAGATCGAAATAAGACGGGATAACCCCAATTTAGTTGTGTCGTTTGGGTTGAGTCTTGCGAAACCCAACGCAATCAATGCAGCAATTACTGTTATTGGGTTTCTATCCCACAAGTTCTCCGCCGCATTCACAGCGGGAGTTGCCGTTATCGTGAACTCCGAAGGGGCGAGTGCAGCGATAACAGGTCAAGCACTTGCATTGGGTGCAAACGCTGAGGTTTTCAAGGCGATAGGTTTCAGAGCATTCCAAGCAACGTTCTCGTTGTCTGAGCATTAAATCCCATCCCTCTGCCCCGCCACCGTTATCCCTGCTGGCTTGCAGGTAGGCTGCCAAGTCCGCATTGTTATTGGTACTTTCTGTTCCGCCAATGCTTCCTGACCAGCAGAGAACCCGAAACAACTCAAGGCCTTGGGGCAGCAGGTTGGGGTCTTGTCCTGCTTCTCTCCAGGCCTGTGCTTTTGCTTCGAGTTGTAGTTGCATCGATTGATGATTCGTCATGACAGCTTTCTCATAGATTAGGACGCGATCGCAAAACCAGTGTGGGGACGAACTTTGGGGTGTCGGAACCCGAGCACGATCGCCTGTTGAACAATGCCGCGATCGAGTAAATCTCGGGCTACACCGGATTCGGTTTCATCGTTTTGAATCCAAATCAAACCATCAATGATTTCGATATGGATAGGGGTGCTGTGAAAGTAGCGATCGCCCTCCCATCCGCTATCAATTAGGGCGTAGTTGTCGCGGGTTTCATCCACAAGGATGCGCGATCGATAGGGGCTATTGGCGCTGTTGCGATAGTCGGCGTGTTCTTGCAAAACGGCTTGAATAATGGTGCGGTAGTTCAGCGGGGTGTCCATTGTTTGGGCGATCATCTTTTTGCTAAATCATTTATCCCAATCAATTTGTGGTTGTGTAGGTTGGGTTGAGTCTTGCAAAACCCAACGCGATTAATGCAGCACTTGCTGTTGTTGGGTTTCGTGCCTCAACCCAACCTACTGAGGATCGATTTTAGCGAGTTGTTCGGTTGCCCATTGGCGTAAGAGATCGTCGGGGTCATTGGCAGCGCGATCGCGTAACAAGTCAATCACCAACGGATTCTCAGGCGCAATTTCTAACAATCCATCAAGGGCTGTTCGACGCGGGTTAAATTGCCATTCGTAATCTCGCTGAAGCTGAAATGGATCTTGGGTGGCAACTTCGCACAGTAAGTTGAATGTATCAGGGTCATTTCTCCAGCCCCGAGCCAACTCCTGCACCGCTGCTTGCCGCACAAGCCAGTTCTGATCGGAGCGTGCGCGGTCTTTGAGCCAGGGCAAGGTGTCGGGATGGTCTTTCCAGCCCCGAGCCAACTCCTGCACCGCTGCTTGCCGCACATATTCGTTCTCATCGGAGCGCGCGCGGTCTTGGAGCAAGGGCAAGGTGTCGGGGTCGTCTTTCCAGCCCCGAGCTAACTCCTGCACGGCTGCTTTCCGCACACGCCAGTGCTCATCGGAGCGCGCGCGGTCTTGGAGCAAGGGCAAGGTGTCGGGGTCGTCTTTCCAGCCCCGAGCCAACTCCTGCACCGCTGCTTGCCGCACAGCCCCGCTCTGATCGGATCGCGCGCGGTCTTTGAGCCAGGGCAAGGTGTTGGGGTCGTCTTTCCAGCCCCGAGCCAACTCCTGCACCGTTGCTTTCCGCACAGAACTGTCCTGATCGGATCTTGCGCGGTCTTGGAGCAAGGGCAAGGTGTCGGGGTCGTCTTTCCAGCCCCGAGCCAACTCCTGCACCGCTGCTTGCCGCACAAGTCAGTTCTGATCGGATCGCGCGCGGTCTTTGAGCCAGGGCAAGGTGTCGGGGTCGTCTTTCCAGCCCCGAGCCAACTCCTGCACCGCTGATCGCCGCACAGCCCAGTGCTCATCGGATCGCGCGCGGTCTTTGAGCCAGGGCAAGGTGTCGGGGTCGTCTTTCCAGCCCCGAGCCAACTCCTGCACCGCTCCTCGCCGCACATCCCAGTTCTGGTCAGATCGCGCGCGGTCTTTGAGTAAGGGCAAGGTGTCGGGGTCGTCTTTCCAGCCCCGAGCCAACTCCTGCACCGCTGCTTGCCGCACAGACCCGTTCTCATCGGATCGCGCGCGGTCTTTAAGCAAGGGCAAGGTGTCGGGGTCGTCTTTCCAGCCCCGAGCCAACTCCTGCACCGCTGCTTTCCGCACAGCCCAGTGCTCATCGGAGCGCGCGCGGTCTTTGAGCCAGGGCAAGGTGTCGGGGTGGTCTTTCCAGCCCTGAGCCAACTCTTCCACCGCTGCTTCCCGCACAGCCCAGTGCTCATCGGATCGCGCGCGGTCTTTGAGCCAGGGCAAGGTGTCGGGGTCGTCTTGCCAATGTTGAGCAACACAGCGCAAGGCTCGATCTCGCACCTTCCTGATGCGTTGATTGAAGTCCCAATCTTCCTGAGAATCAACCTCACGAAGCGCTCCCCATGCAGTCAACGATCGCAGCCGTTGCAACAGATCCCGATCCAACTCAGCAATTGACGATCGCTCCGGTAACTCCGCCCAACAATCCGCTGCCAAGAAGAGATTGGCAAAGTCAGCTTTTTCACTGGTTGCACGATCCAGTTGCACCAACAAGGCGATCGCCTGTTTCGCAAACCCAATGGGCAACTGACTCGCCAACAAAATCAACACTTCTCGCCAGGCATCATCATTCCAGTGCTGCCCAAAGATAGTGTGAATCAAATTATCCGTTGAAATCGCATTTTGGCTGCCTGAATCCCGTTGATTAAACCGCTCCCAAATCTCCGTCGCGCAGAAATATTCCAAAAAGGTGCGATGCACAAAAGCGTAATAGCCCGTCCCTGCTGAACAAAGCGTGAAGTTTCGCACCCGCAAAGCATCAATCAACGCTTCAGCCCACCCTTCGGGATTGGGCAGCGACAAGGTGCGTAAATAATCCGCCACGATCGCTTGCAAATCCGATTGAGCAATTAAATTACCCTTCAAGCCGCCATCGGTATTCTGCAAAAAGAACGCCACCTGCCGCACAATTTTTTGCTTTTGATTCAGGGTGAGCTGAATGTCCTGACAGCGATCGGGCAGCTTTTTGTGCTCCACATCCCAGTCCCGCAGCAACAGATCAGTGGCTTGGCGATAGAACTCCAATCGCTCATCCGGGAGCCGCGATTTGCGATTCAAAATACACATCATCGTCAGCATCAACGGATTGCCCGCTAACTCCCGAATCGTTCGACCTCGGGCGATCGCGGCGCTCATCCGATCTCGACAGCGATCGCGATCGGCTTGTTGGCCGTCTCCAAAGGTTTCCTGATGCCAGCGATCGCAAAAATCCTTGATTTGCTGATCATCGAATTCTTCGAGCAACCAATGCCGAAACCCGTGATTCGTGAGTGATCGCGCATAGTTTTGGTAGCCATAAACCCGCGATGTCACAATAATTTTGGCCGCAGGATAGTCATGCGCTAATCGGCAAATTTCCCGAATCACTTCATCTCGCCGCGCCGGTTCAAACACCTCATCCAATCCATCAAAGAGCAGCAGCACCCGCCCAGCGCTCAACCAGTCATGCAACTGGGATTTATTCAACCGATCCAAGACATTGCCTGCATGGAAATAGTCCAAAACATCCAAGGACGCTTGGCGCGATAATTTCCGTAACTCCACAAACAAGGGCAACGGCCGCAACAGCAACTGATCCGATGGCTGGGTGTGATTAGTTTTAAATAGTTCATTTTCATAGGTCGCCCAATCCAACGCCAAATATTTGAGCAACGTGGATTTTCCTGACCCCGGATCGCCCAAAATCACGAACAAGTTCATGTCCGGACTCTTAACCAATTCCACCACGGATTGCGGCGCTTGGTTGCGATAGAGATCCCGTAATCGCTCCTGCTGGTTTTCGTCGAGTTCTTCCTTCAGCAAGCCATATTGCCGCAGCAATTCCTTGGGCGCTTTGTCCAGTTGCGGCAAATATTCCCCACATTCCCGCGCCCGTTGCGGCAAAAACACTTGCCACAGCTTCACCGAATAGGCTCCCCCATCGGTGGCCAACTGGTCGAGCGGCAAAACCTCATGGTCGGTTTGGAGCGATCGCGCATAGGCCAACAGGTCAAAATCCACGATCGGCCCCAGCGAGCCGCGAACCAAATCACGGGTTTCCGCCACCCGCTCGAACTGGGCGATCGCCCGCAATTTCTCATCCGCCCCAATCAACTCGCGGGTGTATTTCTGATAGCGCTTGGCGATTTTTTGCCAATTAAATTCTGGGGGTAAGGGCTTGAGCTTCAGGGCTAACCAGCGATCGGCCCAAACCACCGGATCGACTTGCCCCTCATCCGCGAACGCACTCCCCAACGCCCCCGCCACCGCCGGATCAGCAATCAACCGTTTCAGCGATTCGGTATAAGCCTGAACCCGCTCCAGCTCATCATCACAGCAATCTTCAAGCTCTCGCTGTATCAATTCCAAAAAGCCTTTAATCGCTTTGCCCGTCGCCATTTCCAGCGAGTCGGGCCCAAAGCGATCGACTAGTCCTTGCAACCGCCCCTTAAAAAAATCCTTGACGTAATCTTTGAGCGTGTCCTTGGCCAGGTCTTCCATCACTGCGCCAAAGACAAACCCCACCGTCTGCGTCACGCCCCAGATTACTAACCAGTCCACCATCGGAGTCTCACAAAGGATGATTGGCTACATCAATTATGCGCGATCGCCCTGCGAGGAAACAGATGCGCGCCGCAGCCGATCAACCGTCAGGCCAAAAGGTTGGGGGATGGGTGGGTTTTGCAAGATTTTTGGACAGGGCAACATCAGCCCGATCGTTCCCAGCGGAACTTGCGATCGGCCTCGGCGATCGGCACATCGTTAATGCTGGCCTCCCGGCGCTGCATCAAGCCGTTGGGTGCAAATTCCCATTGCTCGTTGCCATAGGCGCGATACCACTGCCCCGAGTCCGTGTGGTATTCATACTCGAACTTCACGGAGATTCGGTTATCGGTGAAGCTCCAGAGTTCCTTCTTGAGGCGATAGTCCAGCTCATGACTCCACTTGCGGGTCAGGAACTCGCGGATTTTGTCCCGTCCCGCAAAGAATTCCGATCGATTGCGCCAAACCGAATCTTCCGTGTAAGCCAGCGATACGCGCTCCGGGTCGCGGGTGTTCCAAGCATCTTCGGCGGCTTGCACCTTGGCGATCGCGGTTTCGCGGGTAAACGGCGGCAGGGGCGGACGACTTTCCATGGCTGGAACCCTTATGTGGTCACTTCGTAACGACAGTGGGAGCGGGTGGCGGCTCAAAAAATTCCCAAAAAAAATGCAGAGATCCGGCAGACGAATCTGCCAGGTCTCCGCAGCGGTGACACATCTCTCCACTACTCTTGCTTATATTGTTGCCTTGAAAGGGGAAAAAGTTCCAGCTTTTCTAAAAAATTTTTTTGCCCTGTCGAATTGCCCTGCCGAATTGCTCTGCCCGATCGCGCTGTGCATCACCCTTGATAGCCACTGAGAACGATTGTGCTTGGTATGATTTGCTTCATTGAGCAATCAAGCGCTTTTGACTGCTGATGCGGGAAAATGTTGTTTTAGCTTGAATTTTCCGTATTTTAGAGATTCTTTGCTGCTTCAAGCGATATGTATCTCTTGTTACTTGTGCCAGCAAAACACATTGATTGTTGCCGGATTTTTAACCGTCACATTTCCGGAATCAGAATTGAAAAATCACGCTAACGCCCTATTTCTCAGTGGAGGTTTCAGCGCAATTCTCCATGGGGTTGTTGCTAGCTGGGTGGGGCAAGATGGAGATGGGGATGAGAATTGGCCAGAATTTTGATCAAGATTGGCTCTAGCTGGTTTCCGGCCCTACGCTACGATTTGGGATCCCGGAATGGATTGCGACAGATGGGGGGGGAGCAACCATCGGGGAGCGATCGGGTGGCTTCGTTTGCAGGTTGGGTCATTTTTGGGCAACTTTAAGCGGATCGAATCCCGGATTGCTTGCAGTCTTGATTGCTTGCGGTGAAGTTTGCGGTGAAGTTTGTGGACAAGGGAAACTCTGGATTGCTATGGACAACTCAACTCGTCGATCGGATGCGTTAGGAACCAATGGGGCGGGAACGGCTCCCCTGTCGTTGCTGGAAGCCCAAAAGGTTTTGGCGGTGTTTAACTGTTTGGAAGAAGCGCCCAGTCTCTCGGAGAGTCAGCAGGCGATTATTCGATCGGCTCTGCGGACGGTGGTTCAGGAGGCGGACTGCGTGATTTTTGGAGTTTGTGCGGATTCGATCGCTCAAGGGTTGGCGGCTGTGCGGGCCTATGGGGCTGGTTTGGATCGTGAAGTGCCGCCGGAGCCGGAACGGCGGGGGGTGGCCAATCCGGAACAGCCGATTTATATCAAGTGCAACACTAACTCTCTGTTGTTTTATGCGGAACCCTACCAGGGTGAAAATCGAGGGGTTTTGGTGTCCTGTCAGTCCCATGTGGATGAGGAATTGAATGCGATGTATGGCCACCTACCCTTAGATTTGTTTGCCTAGGGCGATGGGGCGACCAAGGGGACGGTGGTTGAGCGATCGCGCCCGGGGGCTTGGCCGGTGGCAACGGATCCGGCAACTCCCGAGAATGGTGCGGGGCGGTGGCGTTTGGGGGCTGCTGTTGGTGTTGCTGGCGATCGGGGGAATGTTGGCGCTGAAAATGCCGCCCGCTTCGGGATCCGCAGCCCTGCACCCGCTTTCCCAGTGGTCGGCCCAGTTATCCGAGGGGGATGCTATGGAGCTTTTGACGGATCCGTTTTTGCAGTTGCCGGGGTCGGACTCGGTGCATGTGGTTTGGTTCACGGAATTGCCGGGCGATCGCCATTGGGTGGATTGGGGCGATCGGCTTGATCGGCAGGCCTTGGCCCAAACCCGCCGCTTGACTCGTACCCGTGAAGATGGCCAATCGCGACTGCCGGAGCGGGTGGCGGCCCAGCGGCCCGAGGGGGTGAAGGTTTGGGAGCGGCCCATTTGGCGACATGAGGCGATCGTGTCGGGGCTGTTGCCGGGCCAGTCGGTTCCCTATCGGGTGACGAGTCAAGGGGGCGATCGCGCCGTCAGTAGCGGAGTGTTTCGCCTGTCGCCCCAACCGCTGCCGGGCCAACCGCTGCAACTGCTGTTGACTTCGGATCATCAACTGAAGCCAATGGTGGCGGCCAACTTGCAACAGGTGGTGGCCACGGTGGGCCGGGTGGATGGGGTGTTGTTTGCGGGGGACTTGGTGAATGTGCCCGATCGTGCTTCGGAATGGTTTGACGATGGGGGCGGTGGGGCGTTTTTTCCCTGTTTGCAAGGACGAGCCAATCGATCGCTCCAAGGTCACACCTACCAAGGCGGGGCTATTTTGCAGGAGGCTCCCCTGTTCGCGGCCCTAGGCAACCACGAGGTGATGGGTCGGGTGGGGCGGGCCCAAGATCTCAACCGGGAATTTTATGACACCGTGCCTCGCTGGGTCGTGCGACAGGGGGCCGCGCAACAGGGGGCTGCGCAACGGGGAGCGGGCGATCGGGTCTTAGGTCCGGCTTCCGGCGAAGTTTCAGGGGCAACGTCGGGGGAAACACCAGGGGCTGCAATCGGCCCGGCCGCCTTGGCGGATCAATCGTTCAACACGCGCACCTATGAGGAAATTTGGACGTTGCCGACTAACGATCGGGGCGAGGGCAATTACTACGCCGTCAGCTTTGGGGATCTGCGGTTGGTGGTGTTGAACGTGACCCAAGCTTGGCGATCGCCCATTTTGACGGCGAAGTTCGGCGGCCGCTTCCACGAAGGCCAGCCCCAAAGTCCGATCGATTGGGGTTGGGGTCAGCATATTTTTGAATCGATCGCCCCGGGGAGTCCGCAATTTCAGTGGCTCCAAGCGGAATTGGCCGGCGAGCCATTTCGCCAAGCCAAGTATCGCGTGGTTATGTTTCACCACCCGCCCCATACCTTGGGGGATAACAGCGTGCCGCCCTTCACGGATCCCATCCAGACGATCGAGCGGGATGACCTGGGCCAGGTGATGGCGGTGAAATATGCCTATCCGCGCGATCAAGATGTGATTGCCCAATATTTGTCCCCCCTGCTGGAATCGGCGGAGGTGGATTTGGTGTTGTATGGCCACTCGCACCTGTGGAATCGGTTCCGCCGTGGCCGCACCCATTACCTGGAAACGTCGAACGTGGGCAATAGCTATGGGGCGGCCTGGGGCGATCGGGGGCGATCGGGCATTCCGCCGGAGGGTAGCGGGTTTGAGCGATCGGACTATGTGGCGATCGGGGATCCTAATGGATTGCCCCCAATTGTGCCCTCGATCGCTCCTTTGATTGATCCCTTGGATCAAACCCCTCAGCCCTACTTGGCCAGCAACGAAATCACCGCCTTCAGTATTTTGGACACGGCTGCCGGAACGGTCACTAGCTATGTTTTTGACCCCAGAAAGCCGGAGCAACCCGCTCAACCGTTCGATCGGTTCACGATTGGGGCCCCGGCTAACGAGGGAGACCGTTGAGGAGCGAGTTGCTGCTCACGGGATCAACTTGATTCGCTCAGTCTAATCAACGCAATCTGATTAATTCAACCTGATTAATTCAGTCCGGTTAGCTCAGTTTGACTGGCTCAGTTTGGTTAGCGAGTACCAAACACCCGTTGCACACAGGTACGCGCAATTTGCATCATTTCCGGCGGCAGCTCATTGCTGTTCGATTGCTGCATCCGTTGGTAGAGATTCATGGTTTGCTGCAAGGTATAGCGCGACTGGAATTCCGCCAAGGAGCATTGGCAATATTGCGTAGCCTGCTGTTGGTTAAACTGACCCGACTGTTGAGCCGATCGGGTGCAGCTTTGCAAAAAGGCGCGCGAAAATTCTGGCGGGTAAGCATTGCGCTGGCTCAGGCTCCCGATCGACTGGCGATCGGTCTCGATCGGCTCTGCGGCTTGGGCGCTCAAACCGGACGCAAGGCCCAGGGCCACAAAGCTTCCTACGATGGTCAACGATTGCAGCGCCTGGGTCGGAAAGTTACGTTTCATAGTGTCGTGGTTGTTTGAAATCAGCAGCCCACAGCCCACACCGCCAGCCCATCTCGCAAGACACACTAGCGGGCCTGAGCAAAGCTACCCTCAGTCGATTTCAACCTTTGCATAGGTCAAGCCGAACGATCGGGAAAGTTGCGGGATCGTGATTGATCGCTCAAGCTCTCCAAATCAGTTCGGCTCATAATGGGAGCGGCGATCGCCCCCATGTGTTGATTGGCCCATGCACGGGTTGAGTTAACTGATTGAATTAAAAGACTCATCCCCGCACCCTTGGGTTGCAAGCTTTGAATGATTCAAGTCCTGGATGATGGCGAAGGCCCATCTGGAATGCAGGTTGCAATTGACATCACAAACCCGCATAACCGGCCCGCACAACCAACCCGCACTCCGAACCTGCTTTTCAATTCCAATCGGGGATGATGGTCTGTTTAATTCCTAGCTCAGTTCCTTAACGCTGGCCACCAGCTCAGACACTTTTTCTTTTGCACTGCCAAACAGCATCATCGTTTTGTCTTCATAGAAGAGCGCATTATCCAAACCGGCAAATCCGGGGTTCATGCTGCGTTTAATCACGATCGTGTGTTTGGCGCGATCGACCTCCAGAATCGGCATTCCGTAGATCGGGCTTTGGGGATTGTCCCGGGCATCCGGGTTCACCACATCATTGGCCCCAATCACCAGCGCCACATCCACCCGTTCAAAGTCCGGGTTAATGTCGTCCAGGTCGCACAGTTGGGAATAGGGCACGTTGGCTTCCGCCAGCAACACGTTCATGTGGCCCGGCATCCGACCCGCCACCGGGTGAATGGCATAGCGCACATCAACACCCAACCGTTCGAGCTGATCGGCCAATTCCCGCACGGCGTGCTGGGCTTGGGCCACCGCCATGCCATAACCGGGCACAATCGCCACCGATCGGGCATAGCCCAACATCATGGCGCATTCTTCCGGGTCGATTGATCGCACCGTGTGGGAACCCGCATCGCTGCTGCCGCCGTCGCCCGTGGCCGTGCTGACGCTGCCAAAGGCCCCAAAGAGCACATTGGTCAGCGATCGGTTCATGGCCTTGCACATGATTTGGGTCAAGATCAGCCCCGAAGCGCCCACCAGCGCCCCGGCAATTACCAGCATTTCATTGCCCAACACAAAACCCGCCGCACTGGCCGCCAGCCCGGACAGGGAGTTCAGCAGCGAAATCACGACCGGCGTATCAGCACCCCCGATCGGCAACACCACCAACACCCCCTGCACCAGGGAAATGCCCGTCAGCAGCCACAAAACCGTCAAATCGCCCGGGTGAATCAGCAAATAAGCACCGCTGGCCACAAAGCCCAGCAGCAAGCCGAAATTCACCGGTTGTTGCAGGGGGAAAGTGATGGGTGCGCCGGTCACCAGTCCTTGCAACTTGGCAAAGGCCATGAAACTGCCCGTGAGGGTCACGCCCCCAATCAGCAGCCCGGCAATGACGGTCACGGCCGTGTCGGTGGGAACCGGTGCGCCCGTGTTCACAATCCGCCAATATTCCGCCGCTGCCACCAGGGCCGAGGCCGCGCCGCCCAACCCGTTCAACAAGCCCACCATCTGGGGCATGTCGGTCATGGCAACGCGCTTGGCGGCAATCAGACCAATCACCGATCCCGCCACCAGGGTGGCCAACAGTGCGCCATAGTTCACGGCGGAGCGATCGAGCAGGGTCACCCCGATCGCCATGGCCATGCCCACGGCCGCCAGCCAGTTGCCCCGGCGAGCGGTGGCGGGCGATCCCAACATTTTGATCCCCACAATGAACAGGGCCGCCGCGGCCAAGTTGCTTAGCCGGGCGATCGTTGTCCACCATTCAGCGGGCAAAACACCCGATACAAGTCCATCGATCATTCCTTATGTCCTCGCCCTTTGGTCTCAGGATGCTTCAAAATTCCAGCCTTTCATTGAGCCAAGCGTTGAATGAAGCGTTGAACGAACATTGAGTTAAGTCTTGAATTGAACCCTGGAATTCAACCCCGGAATTCAACCTTTGGTGATCCCCTGTATCAAACCCTCAATTACATCCTGAATTTGTATCGGCTGACTTCGATTGGCCTTTGCTCCCGATCGCTTGCCCATTTTGAAGATGAAAAATAGCCATTGGGCGATGGAACAGTTGGCCAATCGAGTCAGGCGATCGGTTTAGGAAAGGGTCATTGCTAGGGAATTTAGAGGTTGCTTCTCAGGTTGTCTTCAAGCCTTTTCAAGTTCAAGCCTTTTTCAGTCCTTTTCAAGTGGCTGCTTCAAGTGGCTGTCAGGCTATTTCTTAAACATTTGCAGCATTCGATCGGTCACCCAAAAGCCACCAACCACATTCACCATGGCCAGCACAATGGCCACCAAGCCCAGAATGGTGGGGCCGCTGAGTTGTGCTGCGCCGCCGGCCAAAATTGCCCCCACCACGGCAATTCCAGAAATGGCATTCGCACCGGACATCAAAGGGGTATGGAGCGTGGGAGGCACTTTGTTGATGATTTCAAACCCCACAAAGGAGGCCAAAACAAACACCACCAAACCCGTTACCAAGGTTTCACTCATGAGGCCAACACCATTGATTCAGCCGAAGGGGTTTCTGAGAGCGTGGCGACCAAATTTCGCACCCGATCGTTGCGAATTTCACCGCCGTGGGTGATGCAAACCGCATCCAAAATGTCATCGGCAAAGTTGAACACCGGTTGCCCATCTTTGATTAACCAGTCCAACAGGGCCGAACAGTTTTTGGCGTATTGCATACTGGTGTGGGTGGTGACCGTGCTGGCCAAGTGCATCGGGGCCAAAATTTGCACCCCATTCACCACATGGTCATGGCCCGGTTGACTGCATTCACAGTTACCGCCCTGTTCTGCGGCCAAGTCCACAATCACGGAACCGGGCTTCATTTGGGCCACGGTGTCGGCGGTGACCATGATCGGGGCACGGCGGCCGGGAATTTTGGCGGTGGTGATCACCACGTCAGCCCCGATCGCCCGTTCAGCCACGGTGGCTTGAATCCGAGCTTGCAAATTATCGGAAACCGCTTTGGCATAACCGTTTTGCCCGCTGGTTTCTTCCTCGATCATCATTTCCACAAACCGGGCCCCGAGGCTTTGCACCTCGTCGCGGGTTTCCGGGCGGATGTCAAAGGCTTCCACCACGGCCCCCAATCGGCGGGCGGTGGCAATCGCCTGCAACCCGGCCACACCCACACCCAACACCAGCACCTTGGCCGGCGGAATGGTTCCCGCCGCTGTGGTCAACATGGGGAAATATTTGGGCAGGGCCGCCGCCGCCAACAGCACAGCCTTGTAGCCGGCTGCGTTGGCCTGAGACGAAAGGGCATCCGCCACCTGAGCACGGGTGCTGCGGGGCACGAATTCTAGGGAAATCGCTGTGATGCCCCGTTCTGCCAGGGTTTTGATGGACTGAGGGCGATCGAGCGGCTCCAAAAAGCCCATCAACATCGATCCCGATTTCAGCCAACCCAGTTCCTCATCGGTGGGGGGCAAAACCTTCGTCACTAAATCCGACGTTTGCCACAGTTGAGCGCGATCGCTCGTCACTGTTGCGCCCGCCGCTTCATAGGCCGAATCCGTAAATCCTGCGCGTTCTCCCGCGCCGGTTTCCACGGCAATCGCTAGCCCTTTTTTGACCCAACGAGCTACCACGTCGGGAACCAGGGCCACGCGCCGTTCATCCAGCGCCACTTCTTTCACAACCGCAACTTTCATACGCGTTCGCTTCCGCGCAACTGCTTGCATCCTAGGCCGATCCCCCGGTTGCGATCGGAATTTTCAACTTGTCTTATCGATCGCGCGATCGAGTGATGACATTTATAACAACTTGCCTAAAGGAATTTGTTGTAATTTCGTGGGCTTCCTCAAGAACGCTCATCGCCTTGAGAGATAAGCTTTTCCCTTTCTTTGAAGAAAAACAATCATCGTCAAAACCACTTCATTAGAGGAAAGGATTTTGCGGTGACTTTATTCCAGCAATTCTTAAGAACATCTTTAGGGAATTGCTAGGTAAAAATAGGGATCAAATGCCCAAGGCGTTTGATTATGCTGAAACTTGATTTTGAAAAATTTAAAATGAAGACGGAGCCTCTTTTTGATCCCATAGAAAACTTGATGAAGTTTCTGGGTTTCTTCATGAAGTTCTGCAACTGGCTTGTAACGAGCCAGGGGAAGTAACCCAGCTATCAGGGAGAGAATGGGTTGCCGTCTGGCCCCCGATCGTCTCGAATTCACCCCAATTCACTCTGCCCTGATACGACTGAAGGGGAAATTTCCCCGATCGCCCCGGGATCTGCCTTTGCGCGGTGGGAACGACCCGATCGGCTGTAAATTAAGGGGAGTCAGCGTTTAGCGCCGCCTTGCCATGACCTCCAAACCCAACCCCAAAACCAGCAAAACCACCCCCGAAACTCCCGCCAAGAAAATGCCCTCACCCCTGGATTGCCTGGGGGGTTCCGGGATTTCGGCGGCGATCGCGGTGGGAGCCGGCGCACTGACCTATAAAATTGCCCAAACCTTTGCCGCCCACCCGATCACCAGCACCAACCGCCTCACCCTCAGCATTGGCGGTGCGGTGCGTACCTTGGTGGTCGGGGTGGGAACCCTGGGAACCTTTGTCTTTAGCTTTGTGGCCCTGGGGTTGTTGGCGCTGATGGTGCAGCTTTGGGTGCAGGGAAACCGGGGCGATCGGCCCACCGATGCTTAGGAGCACTTGCTTAGGCGCACAAGCAGTAGAAATCATTGACATCCTCCCCGTCCTAAAGGAGCGGGGATTCCGGCCCTAGGCAAACAACTGAAGTTGCTCGACTAGACCACGGGTTGACGCTTCATCGGCTGCTACCAGCGAACTGGATTTACGCTGGCCTCCACGTCCGTTTTGAGTCTCGGACTGCCCGCCCGCGACTTGGATATTGATGGCGGCATTCACATCGCGATCGTGAATTGCCCCGCATTGCATACACACCCACTCGCGCACGTCAAGGGTTTTCTTGCCACCCAACTGGCCACAAGATGAACAACGCTGGCTAGTCGGTTCCCATCGACTGATCACCTGGAAATCCCGCCCGTAGCGGATCGACTTGCCCTCGATCATCTGTCGGAAGCTGTACCAGCCAGCATCAGAAATCGCCCGCGCCAACTTGCGGTTTTTGACCATACCCGACACATTCAAATCTTCCAGAACGATCGCTTGGTTCTCGCGAACGATCCGGGTCGATAACTTGTGCAGGAAGTCAGTTCGTTGATCCTTGATGCGGGCGTGAATCCGGGCCACCTTGCGTCGGGCTAGATATCGACGCTTGCTGCCCTTAACCTTGCGGCTGAGGGATTTTTGAGCACGGCGCAATCGCTTGAGGGATTTAGCCAACGGCTTGGGACTTAGTACCTTTTCACCCGTGGACAGGGTGGCGAAGGTGGTCAAGCCCAGGTCGATCCCCACTCCATCATTAATAGCCTTCAGGGCGATTGGATCTACTTCACAGACAAACGATGCAAAGTAGCGATCGGCTGCATCCTTGATGATCGTCACCGATGATGGATCCGATGGCAGTTCTCTTGACCACTTGACTCGAACACAACCGAGCTTGGCTAGGTAAACCGAGTTGGGTTTAACCGAAAAACCGTTAGTTGTGAAGCGAATAGATTGAGTTGAGTGTTTCTTTTTGAACTTCGGAAACCCAATCTTGCGGCCTTTGCGCTCACCCTTCAAGCTTTTGAAGAAATTACGAAAAGCCAGATGGGCATCTTGCAAGGATTGAACTAACGGCACAGATGCAACTTCCGATAGCCATTCACGTTCAACGGTTAGCTTGGCTTGGGTAATCACCCGTTTCTGAATTTCAGTATCGCTAACTTTCTCCCCTTGCTGATAGAGGTCTTGACGCAACCGAATTGCATCGTTGTAGACCACACGAGCACAACCGAACGTCTTCGCCAGCATTAATCTTTGCAGGCGATTGGGATAAATTCGGTAGCGAAATCGTGCTTTCATAACTAACATTATAAGTGGGGTTGATCGAACAAGCCGCCCTAGAAGGGCGGGGCTTGTACCCTTTATTTTGGTCAGAAATCGGTAGGGCGTAATGGGTGCGGAACTCCAGCAATTGAGCATCCCCATGAAAACGGGGGTGTGGATTTTGGGCGATCAACTGTGGCACGAGCAGGCGGCGTTGGTGGCCTGTGCGGGCGATCGGGCAAGGGTTCCGGTAATCGCGATCGAGTCCCTGGCCCATGTGCGCCAACGGCCCTACCATGCCCAAAAGTTGGTGTTGGTTTGGTCGGCCATGCGCCACTTTGTGCGGGAGTTGCAGGATATGGGCTGGCCCGCCACCTGGGCCGAAGCAGAAGATTTCGCCACGCCCCTCCGCGCCTGGGTCGTCAAACACCAAATCGATCGGCTGCTGGTGATGGCTCCGGTCGATCGGCCCTTTCAGCAAACCCTGAATCAGCTCGATTTGCCCTGCAAACTGGAGCAAATCCCCAATAACCAATTCCTCTGGAGCGAAGAAGAGCTAGCGGACTGGTTTGGCAGTCGCAAACGCTTCCTGATGGAAGATTTCTATCGGGAAGGGCGCAAACGATTCCAAATTTTGATGGAGGGTTCCAAGCCCGTCGGCGGCCAGTGGAATTTCGACAAGGACAACCGCCAACCCCCCAAGGGGCCGCTACATCCACCCGCGCCGCTGGAGTTTGCGCCCAACGAAATTGTGCTGACGGTGATCGAAAAGGTGCGATCGCTCGATTTGCCCACCTACGGATCGATCGACTCCTTCCGCTGGGCCACCACTCGATCGCGGGCCCTCGACGTACTCGACCACTTCATCGCCCACCGGCTCCGCACCTTTGGCCCCTACCAAGACGCGATGGTGACGGGCCAGGAAACCCTGTGGCACGCCCTGCTCTCGCCCTACCTCAACATCGGGTTGCTGCACCCGCGTGAGGTAATCTTTGCCGCCGAAAAGGCCTGGCGCGATCGGGGCCTGCCGATCGCCAGCGTCGAAGGCTTCATTCGCCAAGTGCTGGGCTGGCGGGAATATATGCGCGGCATTTATCTGCAAGTGCTGAAGGCTGACGAGGAACCGCCCTACCCCGATCGCAACTGGTTTAACCACCAACATGCTCTGCCCCAGTGGTTTTGGGACGGCAACACCGATTTGAACTGTCTGCGCCAAGTGCTGCAACAGGTCGATCGCACCGGTTATGCTCACCACATTCAGCGGCTCATGGTGCTGTCGAATTTTGCCCTGATTGCCGGTCTGAATCCCCAGGAAGTTGAGAACTGGTTCCACGCGGTTTTCATCGATGCCTACGATTGGGTGATGCAAACCAATGTGATTGGCATGGGGCTATTTGCTGATGGTGGGGTGCTAGCTTCCAAGCCCTACGCCGCCTCGGCTCACTACATCAACCGCATGAGCGACTATTGCAAAGGCTGTCGCTATAGTCCGCGCGATCGCACGGGCCCGAAAGCTTGTCCGTTTAACTTTTTCTATTGGGATTTTCTGGCACGGCACGAAAGCAAATTGCGATCGCAGGGGCGCATGAGCCTGATTTTGAAACATCTGGAAAAAATCCCCGCTGAAGAAATGGCCGCAATCCGCGCTCTCTCCGTGGCCTGGCATCGTCAACAGCAATTATTGAATGAGTAGAATATCGATATTCTCAATCTCCAGAGCCGGAAACTTGAGTTGAATAAAAGGTTAATCAGTCAACCATGACCGAACCAATATCGACCTTATCCAACGGCCCTCCCGATCGCGATCGTATCCTTGCTATGCTGCGGCAACTCGCTCCCGATCTTCATCGAAAATATGGTGTAACCCGTCTTGGTATTTTTGGTTCAGTGGCCCGCAATGAAGCCAAGCCTGATAGCGATATCGATATCGTCTTGGAATTGACCGTGCCGGATCTATTCACAATGGTGGATATCAAAGCAGATTTAGAGCAAATTTTCCAACGCTCGATCGACCTAATTCGTTATCGCCCGCGCATGAATCCCTATCTGAAACGCCGGATCGATCACGATGCAATTTATATCTGAGGCTTAGGATATCAAGGCTCCAAAATCTTGACCAAAATTCGGAGCAAGCTCTCCAAATCATCAGGCACACGATACAAAATCAGGCTTTGCTCCACTTGCTTCTGTGATCGATCTAAGCGGCCAAATTGCCAAACATCACCCGTAGACACCGCACCCAACAAATAATCTTGATCGCTATCCGTCCATTGATCCAGCGCAATTAACTCCACCGCCAACTGCGTAAACCCACGCGCTAAATCAGCATTCTTCGCCTCAATCACCAGCAGCTTTTGCGCCGCATAAAGATAATAATCAAGAGAGCCTTTCAGTTGCTCATTAACCATTAGGGGATATTCAATTCGCAGTTGCGCCCGCGTGTAATGCACCACATCCAACAACAATGGTGCAATTAACAATTCCCGCCGAGCCGCTTCACTGCTGAGGCTAATGTAAGGCAAGCTCTCTTGAATACGTGTTTTCAGATCTTCCAGGCGATCGAGCGGTGCATTGCTGTGGGGCAAGACCAGGCGCGATCGCTGCAACGTATAACCAAACTCCGCCAAAATATCGTCCGGCTCATAGGCCATCTCAAAATATTGCCGAAAGCTATAGGATTGCCCCGGACGCAGAATGCTTGGTCTAGTCATCGCAATTCATCTCCAACCACAGCACTAAAAATGAAAAAGCCTTGCTCCTTCATGCAAACAAGCTGTTACCTGGGGCGAAACACCTAAATTACGCATTCGCTCCAATGAACGGTAATTGTCATGTTGGCCGGAAGCAAAGTCCAGCGAAAATGACAACTCAATGACACGACCGTTAGGGTTAATCAAAAATTGACGAGCGCTAGACATCTCGCCAGACAAAAAAGATATATCACCCCAACCCCGATAAATTGTTGGGTCAGACATGTGCTCCAAACTATCAGCAGTTGCGCCAAGATAGCGTCGAACCGCTTCTTTCATAGATGCCGCTTGAGCCGCTGAACCCACATAAGCTTGAGGATTTTGGGGACAAGCTCGCCGCAATTGTTCCCAATTAACTGTTTGCGCTGACGTGGGAGTTGCAACCAAGGCTAATCCAACTAGAGCGATCGCCGATTGACGAAGAATGAATGATCTCAGCATAAATGAATGACTTCAAAATTATTTCTAGTGTATTTCTGGAAGCGATAGGATTGCCCCAAACGCAGGCTCTAACATTAGGCTAACTCTGATCCTATTAACCATGCTCATATAGATCGAATTTGGGATCTAGCCAAATTACATGAAACACGTCCCGAATACGGTATCCCACCATCGGCGCTTTGCCAGAGAAACGCAGGGCAATGAAGAAATCCACATCTTCAGTGATGTGGTTGGGAATAGGAGCTCTGATGCTCTCTCGGGCAATTTTTTCGGCCCCTAAACCATGGCGATCGGCTGCCCAAATGTCTCGCCAAGTCATTTGACTGCGTTTCCATAAGGCTTTGGCAAAGTCCGCTTGTTCACGCCGATCGCAAGCATCCAAATCAAACCCGGCTTGTAAGTGGCGCAGGCAGAAGATGGGGTGAGCCTGATCATAATTCAGAATCTTTTCAACAGAGGGTTCAGCAATTCTCCCCCGTCCTGGTGATGATGGGATGGTGGGTGACTGGATGCGTTTTCTCTTACCCATTACCCTGCTACAAGCTGACTTTTAAAATAGTCGCGCATGAGATCGTGGGCGATCGCGCAATCTTTTTCTGTGCTTGTCCAGGGTTTTTCCTGGTGCGTTAAATTGGCCAGCACTGTTCCTGTGTACTTACCAAAAACACTATAAACTTCATCAATCAAATCACGAGTATCACTGTCAATCTTTTCAGGATTAAAGTCCTTATTTTCAGGTAGTGAATTGCGCCCAAAATCTTTGTACTGGACGTAAATTTCTGGAATCACTGGTCCATATTGCCAAGCCCTGATTTCGTCTGTGAAAAGTGGGCGATCTAACAAGGCTAGGTGAAACCCCTGTGCGTAGTAGAGTAATTTTTGGAGTTTCATATTGGTAATGTTGCCATCCTCTTCAAGGTTGGCAAGATGAATAAAATAACTTGCAATATCGGTAGCTTTATACATATGCTTACTCCAAACTCGCAACCAATTTTATTGATTACTGTTGTCAATTACAGTATAGCAAATTCAGATTGCACTGATTGCTCGGGAATAGAGCACCACCCAAAAAAATCGGGCTAGTGGGACACACTAACCCGATCGCCCTGCCGCTCAAGTAGAGCAAGCAACTCTTAGGAAGGAAACTTAGCGGTAGTCGCGATTTTGGATATCGCGCAGGCGAGCTTCGGGGCGCTTGAAGCGATCCATTTGCGCCTCGAAGAATTTGCGGTTGGCCATCAGGTGTTCCGGGTTTTCGTCATCCAGCGGATAGAGCAACGCCGCCCGCAGCGCTTGGATGACGGCGGAGGTGACGCAATACATCGATCGCTGGAAGGTAATTCCAAGCTGGATCAACATATCGTCCTCGCCCCGGCAATGTTGGTGATAGTAATCCAACAGGTATTGCGGCAGGAAATGCAACATATCTTGCATCAACTGTGTGGGCGGAATCCCAGCGGTTCCGACGGGGAATACGTCCGCGTACAGAATGCCGTAATGGAAGTCCGCTTGCTCGCTGGGCACTTGACCCGCCTGGGCGTTGTAGGACTTGGTTCCCCGGAACGGAGCTGTGCGATAAAACACCGCTTCCACGTAGGGCAATGCGGCATCATAAAGCCACATGAAGCCCTTATCTTTAGGAACCAAATCGAACCATTCGCCGCGAATATTTACCCGGTGATAGATGGGGCGACCGGAGATCGCAAAGATGCCATTAATCAGGAAGTTCATGGCATCGGGCACACCTTTGAAGCCGCCTTCATCGTAGATGTCCGACATTTCAAAGAACACCGGAGCCATGATTTCCCAGAACAGCCCCAAGTTGCTGTAGTAGGACATCATCCGGCATTGTTCAATGAAGGCTTCGGGGAAGAGTTTATACATCCCCAACATGATCGGATTGCCTTTGAAGTAGGCTTTGATGGCGCGATCGCAGTTTTGGCGATATTCCTCGGTGTTTAGAAAGTCATCAAACCGGTTTACGCCCGCATACATTTTGCGATGCCAGAGCATGGCTTGCATACAGGCTTCTGCGAATTCCATGTTCACCCGATCGTGCCACAGGTGATGGAACAGCTTCGGCATTTTCACCGTTTCACCCTTGCTCATGAATTCGAGCAATTCCGGGTGCGCTGTGGCAATGCCGCGCCAAATTCGTAGGTCGGCGGTGTCGCCCGCGTAGTGGTTCGGCAGGTCTAAATATTTCTGGGGTAGGAAATATTTAAAGAAGGGAAACGGATTCAGGAAAACTTCTTCAGCGATGTAAAGCAAGTCCCGCCAATAGAAGTCCATCGGCACCGCATAGGCCTTGTAGATCCCGATGATTTGCATCAGGTTTTCCGGCGTGTCGGGCAACATTGCGCCGCCCGCTTCGAGGCGATGGATGACTTCCGCAAATTCGTGCTGCGATGGGGGAATTTTGGGGGCGGTGTCCGGTTTGATTGGGGTCTGAACCATGATGTTGTAGAGAAAATTCCAAGGTTTCAGAGAAGTCTGGAGAGGGGCAATTACACCCGATTGATCGCTGAACGGTGGGTCAACCTGTGGGGGGCGCACGGCTGTGCGCCCCTACCCGGATCTGTCCTTAATCGATCGCGGGGGCCTTTAGGGCTGGTTTGGTTGGGGCGATCGCCACCGGTTGGTTCACGGTGGGAATCGCGGCGATCATCGCGTCCGTCGTCGGCTCGATCCACTTCACCAGCCAGGTGGGTTGAATCCCCAGCCAGACGATCAGCCCGGTCAAAATCAGACCCGGCAGGTGCTCATCAAACCGCACCGCCGGATAGTAGGCGGTGGCGTTGTCCAGGCGGCCAAAGCAGGTGCGATTCAGCAAAATCACGAAGTACACCGCCGTCAGCCCGGAAGCCAGGATGCAGAGCAGCGAAATCACGGGATAGGTGGTGAAGCTGCCTTGGAACACCATGTATTCCGCCACGAAGCCGACCATGCCGGGGATACCGGCGCTGGCCATGCCCGCCAGCACCAACAGGCCGCTGGTCAGGGGCAAGCCGCGAATCGGACTCATCAACCCGTTCAGCTTGTCCAGGTCGCGGGTGCCGACTTTCTTTTCAATCACACCCACCAGGTAGAACAGAATCGCCAGGATCAAGCCGTGGCTGACCATTTGGGCCACAGAACCCAGCAGGGACAGGGGGTTGAGGGCGGCGGCGGCGACGATGATGTAGCCCATGTGCCCGATCGAGCTGTAGGCCACCATCCGTTTGATGTCCTTTTGGGCGATCGCGGTCAATGCGCCATACATCACGCTGACCACACCCACCAGCGCCAGACCCGGGGCGATCGTCCCCCAAGCATCGGGCAACAGACCCAAGCCGTAGCGTAGCAAGCCGTAGGTGCCCAGCTTAGCCAGCACACCACCCAGCAACACCGTGGTAGCGGGCGACGATTCCACGTAGGCATCGGGCAGCCAGGTGTGCAGCGGCACTAGGGGAATCTTGATGCCGAAGCCAACGACCAACAGCAGCAGGCAAATCAGTTGAGCGTTGTCAGACAGCTTTTTGATGTCGATTTGCCCAATGTCAAAGCTGGTGGAGCCACTGAGCCAGGTCAGGGCCAGGAAGCCCGCCAGCACAAGAATCCCGGAAATGGCGGTGTAAATCAGAAATTTGGTGGCGGCGTAGCTGCGTTTTTGTTCGCTGCCCCAAATCGCAATCAATAAATAGAAGGGAATCAGCTCCAGTTCGTAGAACATTACGAACAGCAGCAGGTTTTGGGCGAGGAATGCGCCGTTAATCCCGGCGATCGCCAGCAAAATCATCGAGTAGTAGAGCCGGGGTCGCTGTAAGTCCCGATCGCTGCTACAAATGGCGATCCAGGCCAGCAGGGCGGTCAAGCCCACCAACGGCAGGGACAACCCATCCACACCCAGGCTGTAGCTCAAGCCCAGTTGCGGCACCCAGGGCAAATATTCGGTCATCTGCGCCCCGATCGCATTCACATCGACCTGGGCAAATAAATACAACGTCCACAGGGCGATCGCGCTAGCAATGGCCAGGCTCACCTTTTTCAGTAGGGCGGAGTTGGGCTGACCGGGCCACAGACCCACCAGGGCCGCCCCGATCGCCGGAATTAAAATCAATGCGCTCAACATAGGCTTTTACTGTGACATTGCTGTGATTTACGGCTGTAGTCAAACGACGCGCTAACGCTGAATCACTGGGGGAGCAAGGGGCTTAAGCCCCTTGTCTGGTCTGGGTTCCGGGTAGGGGCGCACCGCCGTGCGCCCCAACAGGTTGACCCCATGGCGATCGAAGATGATCGGAACCTAGGGAACCGTCGGAGCCAGAATCGGCCAAGCGACCAGCGCCCCAAACAGCACCACCCCCAACAGAATCGACAGGGCATAGAACTGCACTTGGCCCGTGGTGTTGTAGCGCAAGCCTTGGCCACCCACCACCGTCAGCGCCCCCACCGCATTCACAAAGCCATCGACAATGAACCGATCGATCCAGAACAGCACGCCGGACACAGCGCCCACCACCAGCACGATCGTGTTGCGATAGAGCTTCGCCGTATAGAGGTCATAGGCAAAGAAATCGCGAATCGGAGCCGGAATCGAATGTACCGGCTTAGCCACCTGCGGATTCAGGTACAGCGCCGCCGCTGAACCCAAGCCCACCAGGGACGAAGTGGCCAGGGCGATCGCCTCCGTAGTGCCCAGACTCGGCAACACCTGCCATTGGATCAGTAACAGCGGCGTATGCAACACCACCCCCACCATCACCAGCGTTGAGAAACTCATGGGCCAGAGCACTTCCGGGGCCCGCTCGGTCATGGGTGACTCGGAGCCAAAGAACACCAGCCCAAAAGTCCGCATCAGGCTAAAGCCCGTCATGGCGTTGATCAGCAGCAGGGCCGCAAAAATCAACGGCTGATTGGCTTCCAGCAAGGCACCACCCAGGGCCGACAGCGACCAGAAGCAGCCCAAGGGCGGCACGGCCACCAAGCCCAGCATCCCCACCAAGAAACCCGGGCCGGCCGCGGGCCGCTTGGGCCAGAGGCCGCCCAGTTGGGTTACATCCTGGGTGACACAGTTGGAAATCACGCAGCCAGCGCTCATGGTCAACAGCACCATGGCCACCGAGTAGGTGAAGCAGAGCAACAGGGCCAAATCCAATTGGCCAAAGCCGATCGCCACGAACACCAAGCCCATGTAGGCACTGGTGGCGTAGGACAGCACGCGCTTGATGTCGATTTGGGCGATCGCGATCGCACTGCACAGCAGGGCCGTCACCAAACCCACCGACCATTCCACCGTCACCGCCACGGGCGACAGGGCAATCACCGGCTGGAATTTCACCAACACCCAAGCCCCGATCGGGACAACCACCGCATTTCGCAAAATCGATGCGGGCAGCGGCCCTTCCATGGCTTCATCCAGCCACAGGTGCAGCGGGATTTGGGCACATTTCCCGATCGGGCCAGCCACCAGGGCCAAGCCCAGCAGAGTCGCCACGGTCGGGTCAAGTTCCGCCGTCTTGGCCCACTCGGTCAAGTCCGTAAAGTTCCAAGTCCCGGCGATCGGCAGCAGGGCCACCACGCCCATCAGCAACACCAGGTCACCAACCCGCTTGGTCAGGAACGCATCGCGTGCCCCCGTCACCACCAGCGGCTGGCTGAACCACAGCCCCACCAGTAGGTAAGTGCCCAGGGTCAGGATTTCTAGAACGATGTAGCTGAAGAATGCCGAGTCGCACAGCACCAGCAGGCACATGCCGCCTTCAAACAAGCCCAGCAAGGAATAGAACCGGGCCCAACCCCAGTCCATTTCCATGTAGCCGACGGCGAACAGTTGCGCCAGGAAGGTAATCCCGGAAATCAGGGCCATCGTGCCCACGTTCACCACGGAAGCCTTGAGGTCAAGATCCACATTCAGCCCCGCCGCATCCAGCCAGTTAAAAGAAATGGTGGCTTCCGGCTGGTTCCAAATCAGGGGCAGGGCGATCGCGCTGTGTAAAAACGCTAGGCCCGTAGACAGAATGTTGAAATAGCCCGCCGGTCGCGGGCCGGTGCGCCGAATGAAGGCCGGCGACCAAAGCAGGGCCAACAGCCCGCCAAAGAGGGCGTAGGTCGGCACCAGCCAAAGGTTATCGATAATCCAGCGATCCATAGGCGTTTTCCATGGGAATCAGGGTACGAATAGCAGGTTTCGGGCGCAGAATTTTGGGCCGCAGAGTCTGAAACAGACAATGCAGCAACGCAGTCCTGTTATGCAAGTTTAAGAATGCTTTAGTTGTTTTTAAGATTACTGGGTTCAAAAGGGAAAATCTATAAGCAAATGCTTGGAAACTCCGATGAAGGGTCTAAGTGTGGCTTATTGCTAATCCCTGACATTTAGGATCCCTGTGAGGGCCGATCGCCAGGGCCAATCAAGAGTTTTGGGTCAATGATCCGGATGACGATCGCGCTGTGGGGCTGTAAAGGACTATGAGACGGACGGCAACGGGCGATCGTGACTGATCAGAACTGATCAAAATAGTTGATCAGCAATCTGACATTGCTAAGTATTTATTACTAAGTATTGATCGCTAGACCATGATCCTGGATCTGAGCCACAGATTCGATTAATGGATTTAACTGAAGGATTCGATTTGAAGATTCGATACCCCATTCCCTCAAAATTCAATCCCCTCAAATCCCAAGTGAATCCCAAGTGATTGAATAGGCATCAACTGGGCAACGAATCTCATCAGCATTGAACAAGTCGGCAAATATGGGGATCGAATCATGGTGCACCACCCACTGGCGCAATCATCGGTAAAAACTGGTTCGCAAATGAGTTCGCAGATGAATTCGCACAATCATTCCCCAACTTGGATCCAGCAGCGAATCCAACGATCGGCCCCCGGATGGTTGGGGCTATGGCTCTTGGGGGCGATCGCTGGGATGGGAATGGTTGTTGGGGTGGGGGTTTTGCCCGCTGCGGCCCAGGCTCAGGATTGCCGGGATCCGCAAGATCAAACCACCATGAACCGCTGCGCCTATGAAAGCTGGGAACGGGTCGATCGCACCTTAAATCAAACCTACCAACGGGCGATCGTCCGGCTCAGTGCCCCCCAACAGCAACAACTGGTGAGTGCCCAGCAAGCTTGGATCACTTTCCGCGATCGGCACTGTGCTTTTGCGTCTGGCGAGTTTGAAGGTGGCTCCATGCAACCGTTGATCGAATGGAGTTGCAAGGAGATCGTGACCCAGGAGCGGCTGAACGATTTGCAGGCCTATCGCCGAGGCACAACTCCTCCCGCTGGTCGCCTCAGCCAACCCGCTGCGGATGCGGCTTTAAACCGCGCCTACCAAGCCCTGTTGCAAGCCCAGTCGGGCAGCCAGCGATCGCGCCTGATTGCGGCTGAGGAGGCCTGGATTCGGTTTCGAGATCGCGCCTGTGCCTTTGAACAAAGTCTGCAATCAACGGGCGATCGCTGTGTGATTCGCTTATCCGATCAGCGCACCGTTGCCCTGGAAGAAGCCTTGAGCAACCGTTGACCCCAGGGAACTGGTCTGGGGAATGGTGATCAAACTTGAATTGATCGAACTTGAATTGACCGAACTTGAGTTGAGTGAACTAATTTGGGCAATTTCGACTGTTTTTGTAAATTTTTTTGTATCAATTCAACTTTGTAGAGTGAGCCGCCAACCAATTGCTCCCGGCGCAGGGAGTGGCGGCGGCCCCCGATTTTTCAAATTTGGTCTATCGTAATCTTGAGGAACTCTAAAGACTCTTGCGAAATTCTTGTCTGAGAAAAATTGATTTTCTCAAGACTTGCTTTGCAGAAATCGCCAAAAACAAACCGAAATTCACAATAATTTCAAAAAAATTGCGATTTCTGAGCATAATTCACACTTTTGAAAATATTTAGACAAACAATGAATGAAAAACCTTGATCAGGGTGGATTATTCTCAAAGAAATTAGCCCACAGGAACCCCGCGATCGAGTGATTGGGGTCTGAAACCTTGATTGCTGAGTCAGTTTAGATTAATCACAAATCACTAAAATGACAGGGTTCAGATAATCGATCACTCGCGGTCAGTTCCGTTGTGCAGCAAAATTCGGTCAATCGCCAGGTGGGAATAGATAGCTATCGCTAGGGGCTGTTTTATTTGTCGTGAACCGTTGCTGGGGTTGGAATGGGATCGAGGTTGAGTTTGGTCGCTGCTTGGCAAGCCTAGATGATGCCGCAACCTCAACTGAGCAGAAATTGAGCAGAAAACCTTGATCAGAAAACAGTTTTCATGATTCAGCAGTTGCGACGTTTGCCACTCCCGATCGTGTTGGTTGTGCCATTCATGGCGCAAATCTTGGTCATCGTGAGCTTGGTGGGATATTTGTCCTATGCTGGTGGCAAATCGTCCATTTTGGGTGTGTTGACGCAAATGCAGCGGGATACGGCCGATCGCGCCGATGACCTGTTGCAGGAGGTTTTGCGCGGGCTGCAAGACGCGAACCAACGAAATGCGAATAATTTGCGCCCGATCTTGGGCCAGCAGATTCAACAAACCAACACCATGCCCCAAGGGGGGCAACTCGATCGCCACCTGTGGAATCAGGTGATTACCAGTGATGATGTGGACTTGGTGGGGTTCGCAACGGCCACCGGGGAGTTCACGGGGGTTGAGCGTAACAGTCGGGGCAAGCTGCTGATTCGCAGCACCACTGATAACGGGGAACTTTGTCGCTATCTCGTGAACCATCAGGGCGATCGCCAGGCCCAGGTTGATTGTTTGTCAAGCGTTCCCAATCCAGATTTTCGACAGCAGCCTTGGTATCGAATGGCGGTTGGGACAGGGGAACCCACTTGGAGCATTATTGATCCCCCTTTTCAGAAAATCACGACTTATTTAAGTGTGACTCAACCGTTGTGGGGCGATCGGGGCCGCCCATCGGGCGTGTTGATGGCGGGGCTGCGGCTTTCGCATCTGGGGCAACGGCTGGCCACAATGCAAGCGGGAAAACCAGGGCAACTCCTGATCTTGGAACGGAGTGGCCATCTAATTGCTGCCTCCACGGGGGAAAAACCGGCGGTGCTGCCCTTGTCTGGGGGAGGTCGCCAGCGCCTGACGGCCACCAGCAGCGAAAACCCCGTGACGGCGGAGGCTGCCCGAGCCACAATGCGGTTGATTCAGGGCCAGCAACCACTTCAGGATCGCCAAGCCACGATCACGGTGAACGAGGAACAGTACGCTGTTTTCTTGCGGCCGTTCAACGATGCCAGCGGTTTGGACTGGTGGTTGGTGGTGGTGACTCCCCATCAGGTCTACAGCAGCCCCCTGGAGCAAAATCGATGGCTGATTTTGGGGTTGTGTGGCGGTGCAATGGTGCTGGCGGGGTTAACGGGTTGGGGGTTGGCCCATTGGGTGACGCGGCCGTTGATGGAGGTGCATGAGGCAGCCCAGGCGTTGGCCAGTGGCCAGTGGCAGCGACGGGTGACGGGGGACGATCGCCCCGATCGCTTGGGGGAATTAGCCCGGGCCTTTAACTTCATGGCCAATTGCGTGGAGGGGGCTTTTATTCAACTGACGGCCCAAAATCAGGAGCTACGGCGAATCGATCGGCTCAAGGATGAGTTCTTGGCCAGTACTTCCCATGCCCTGCGATCGCCCTTGGCGGGGATGATTGCCATTGTGGAGTCTCTGTTGCGGGGGACGGGCGGCCCGCTGACTTCCCTGCAAAAAACAAATTTGGAACTGTTGTTGACCAGCAATCAGCGCCTGCAAAACTTGGTGAATGATTTGCTGGATGTGGCGCGGTTGCGCTACGGGGATGTGCGTTTGGATCCGCAGGCGATCGATTTGCGATCGGCGGTGCAGGTGGCGATCACGATGTTGCAGCCCCTGGCCGATCGCCGACACCTGACCCTGGTGATGCAAATTCCTGACCAGTTGCCGCCAGTGATGGCTGACCCCGATCGGCTCCAGCAGATTTTGCTGAATCTATTGGACTATGCCATTCAACAAGCTGCGGGCCAACAGATTCTGATTGCGGCTGAGTTTTTGTCTGAACAAGATATGGTGCGGGTTTCAACGCTCGATCGGGGCCCGGAACCGGCGATCGGGTCTTGGGGGCAAGAGTCGGCCCTTGCTCAGGAGGGTTCGGTGCTGCCCCTGATCGCTGATTCTCCCTCGTCCCTAGTCCTAGAGCCAGCTCAGTTAGATTCCATTGGTGGCCTGAGTGTAACCATTACCAAGCGCCTGGTGGAATTACATGGGGGAACGTTGGCTTTGGGCGATGTCTGCGGCCATGGCTGGGGGAATCCCTTGGGGAATCAGCCGGAGAATGCCCCGGGAAATCAGGCAACGACTGCTGCTCCCACAATCCGCGAGCGCATCAGTTTCACAATCCCGATCGCCTGGACAGGGGAACCTCCCACCCTCCAGATTGCCCCCAGCGACCATTGGACAGCGCCCCAGCCCCAGCCCCCAACCACCGCCGATCCCGATTTGCTGCCGTCTCACATCCTGGTGGTGGACGATGATCCACTGATTTTGCAAGGGCTGGCCAATTGGTTGGCGCTGGAACCGGGGTTTCGGGTGTCTGTGGCCCTCAGCGGGCGATCGGCCCTGGCCCAAATTCAGCAAGGCCCGGTACCTGACTTGCTGTTGCTGGATTTGCGAATGCCCGACCTCACGGGCTACGAGGTGATTGCCCAGTTGCGCCAAACCTGGTCACCCCAGGCCTTGCCGATCGTCCTGTTAAGCGAGCGAGCCTGTCCCCAGGAAATTGTGGCCGGCTTGGCGGCGGGAGCCAACGATCACCTCACCAAGCCAGTAACGGCCAGCGAACTGATTGCCCGCACCCGGGCCCATTTGCAAGTGCGCCAACTGCAACTGCAACAACAGCGAGCGGCCGCCGAGCATGAGCGCAAAATTGCCCTGTTTCTGGATGCGTTGCCCGTGGGGGTGGCGGTCTATCAAGCGGGGGGTGACCTGCTCTACCTGAACAGCTTGGGGCGACAACTGCTGAATTTAGATCCGAACTTAGACCCAAGTTTGGACCCAAGTTTAAATTCGGCTGCGCCCTTGTCGGTGTCGCTGGCCGATCGCCTGTATCGGGCCGGAACCGATCAACCGATTGAGCTGGCCCAGATCCCGGTGCAGTTAGGCGCAACGGGCCAAGCCGCCGTGACGGAAACCATTGAACTCGATCGGGGCAGCAGGCGCATTCCCTTTGAAATGCGGGCTGTGCCCATCACCGATGAAGCGGGGCAGGTGACCTATGCGGTGGTCACCTTTCAAGACATTACCGAGCGCCAAAAAACCGCCACCATTCTGGCCAACTATTCCCGATCGCTGGAAGCGGAAGTGGCCAATCGCACCGCAGCCCTGATTGAGTCGAATCGTCAGCTCGAAATTCAAATTTTGGAGCGGCAACGGGCTGAACAGGCACTGCAACGGGCCAACCAAGAACTGACCCGCTTGGCGCAACTGGATGGGCTAACCCAAGTGGCCAATCGACGTGGTTTTGACGAGCACCTGGCGCGGGAGTGGGCCCGCTTGGCGCGATCGGGCCGTCCCCTGAGCCTGTTGCTGTTGGATGTGGACTGCTTCAAGGCCTACAACGATTGCTATGGCCATCCCTCCGGTGATGACTGCCTGATTCAAGTGGCACGGGTGTTAGCAGACATGATTTGCCGGCCGGCGGATCTGGTGGCTCGCTATGGGGGAGAGGAGTTTGCCATTATCTTGCCGGAAACCCCTTTGGAAGGGGCGATCGCCATTGCCCACCAAGTCCGCACCCGGATCCGTGGTCGTCAATTGCCCCATGAGCGATCGATCGTGGCCCCCTTTGTGACGGTTAGCATTGGCGTGTCTTGCCTCGTGCCTAGCAGTGACTGCAAACCTGCGACCCTGATTGCCATGGCCGATTCAGCGCTCTACTGTGCAAAACAGGCCGGGCGCGATCGCTATTGTGTGCGAGCCAATCACCCCTCGATCGGGCAAGCGGCGGTCTAGCCACGGTGGAAATTAGCAACTAATTCGAAACTCACTAGAAATTTTTGGAAACTTTTGGAAATTTGATGAGCACCCCGGAGTTGGCTAACCTGGTTTGGCTACCGGTTTGGCTAAAACCTCCATGTCCTCCGTGATTTCTACCATTGAGCTGTATTTAATTCGCCATGGCATCGCCGCCGAACGCGGCACTTATGTTAACGATGACGATCGCCCCCTCACCCCCGTGGGCCAAACCAAAACCCGCGCCATGGCCGATCGGCTGCGGGAACAGAAGCTGTGCTTTGACACCCTGGTCACCAGCCCCCTCGTGCGGGCCCGGGAAACCGCCGCCATTCTGCAAGGGGTGGGTTTGGCCGCCCAAGTGGAGACTTGGCCCGAACTGACACCCGATCGGGCGATCGACCCTTGGTTAGAGCGCTACGATCAGTGGCGAACCCAGCACCTGGCCCAAGCCGCCTTTCCCGCCAAGCCCTCTTCCCGGCTGCGGCTGGCCCTGGTGGGCCACGAACCCACCCTCAGCCAGTGGGCCAACCAACTAATCTGGGGCGATGGAAACCCGATCAATGATGCACGGGACACAATCGTGCTGAAAAAAGCAGGTATTATTGGTTTGATTTTGCCCCCCATGGGTTCTCCTCTTGGTTGCAGCCAGCTTTTTTGGCTGACCCCTCCCCGATTATTCCTATAGTTTTCTGCCCTTGCCCTATGGCTACACCAGCGACTTCCGATCGCGTCAACGAAAGCACTGGCGATTCAGCCAAAACGGCTGCCCCTGCCTGTGAATTCCGGCCGGGTCTCGAAGGTGTTCCCGCAACCCAATCGGCCATCAGTTATGTGGATGGCAAAAACGGCATCTTGGAATATCGAGGGATGGCGATCGAGGAGTTGGCGCAACATAGCACCTTCCTGGAAACCACCTTTCTGTTGATTTGGGGCTGTTTGCCCACCCGGGAAGAACTGGAAGAATTTGAGCATGACATTCGCTATCACCGGCGGGTGAAGTTCCGGATTCGGGACATGATGAAATGCTTCCCGGAAAGCGGCCACCCGATGGACGCGCTGCAAGCTTCGGCGGCGGCCTTGGGGCTGTTTTATTCGCGGCGGGCCCTGCCCAACCCGGCCTACATCCGCCAAGCGGCCATTCGGTTGCTGGCGAAGATTCCAACGATGGTGGCGGCCTTCCAATCGATCCGCAAGGGCAATGACCCGATTCAACCCCGGGATGATTTGGGCTATGCGGCCAACTTCCTGTACATGCTCAATGAGCGCGAGCCGGCTCCCCTGGCGGCCCGGGTGTTTGACACCTGCTTGATCCTCCATGCGGAGCACACGATCAACGCATCCACCTTCTCGGCCATGGTGACCGCTTCCACCATGACTGACCCTTACGCGGTGGTGGCTTCGGCGGTGGGCACGTTGGCGGGGCCGCTCCACGGCGGGGCCAATGAGGAAGTGATCGATATGCTGGAGGCGATCGGCTCGATCGAGAATGTGGTTCCCTACATCGATCGCTGTATCGCGGAAAAGCAAAAAATCATGGGCTTTGGCCACCGGGTTTATAAGGTCAAAGACCCAAGGGCCACGGTGCTGCAAAGCCTCGCGGAAGAACTGTTTGACAACTTGGGCCGCGACCAATATTACGACTTGGCCTTGGAAGTGGAGCGCGTCGTGTCCGATCGCCTGGGCCACAAGGGCATTTACCCCAACGTGGACTTCTACTCGGGCTTGGTTTATCGTCGCCTGGGCATCCCGACGGATCTGTTCACGCCGGTTTTTGCGATCGCCCGCGTGGCCGGGTGGTTAGCCCACTGGCGCGAACAACTGTCCACCAATCGCATCTTCCGGCCCACCCAAATCTACACGGGTGAGCATGGGGCATCGTACCAGCCGATCGAGCAGCGCCAATCTCTCGTGCGGTTTGATACGCTTGCCAACTAGCGCTGCCCTTAGGCGCTGCCGTTCATGGACTTAATGCGATCGCTCCCCTTGGGGCTGTATCTTGAACAACCGGTCACTTGGCTCCATCGCCTGGATTCTCGGGTGAAGCTGGGTTGGCTGCTGGCTTTCCTGCTGATGCCCGTTTTGGCCAGCGGGGTGGCCCGGTTGGGGTTAGTGGCCCTGTTGGTGCTGTTGACCGTGGGGGCCGGAATTCCCTGGCGAGTTTGGCGACAGCAGTTGGTTTGGTTGTTGCTGGTGGGCTTTTTTGCCACCTTGCTCACGGCCCTGTCTCCCGATGGCTATGGCCTGAAATATCAACCCCGATCGCCTGCGGACTTGAATTGGTCAAGTTTGAATTCGTCAAATAATCAAGACCCGGCCAGCGGTTCAGCCCCAGCGGGCCAGGCGATCGCCCCTGAAGCCTTGCCCCAGCCCACCCAATATCGATACTGGTTGGTACAACAGGGCTGGTTGAAAGTGTCCCGGCGATCGCTGGGTTTGGGCGTGCGGGTTGGCAGCTTGGTCTTCATTTTGATTTACAGCACCACGCTGTTTTTGTTGACCACGGCTCCCGAGGAAATTGCAGCGGGTTTAGAGAGCTTGATGGCTCCTTTGGGACGTTTGGGCCTGCCCGTGGCAGAAGTGACCCTGACGTTGACCCTTTCCCTGCGGTTCATTCCGCTGGTGTTGGAAGAGGTGCAAAATCTGGTGCGATCGATTCGTACCCGTGCCATCAACTGGCGGCGGCTGGGCTGGCGCGGCACGATCAAGATTTGGCTGATTTTGGCAGAACGCTTGCTGGAAAATCTGCTGATGCGGGCGGAACAGATGGCCACTGCCATGCAAGTACGCGGGTTCACCAGTCCCGATCGTCATTCTTTGCCCCTGTCTGTGCCTCGGCTGCGGGCCCGGGATGGGGTGGCGATCGGGGTGCTGTTGTTGATTGTTGGGGCGCGGCTCTGGTGGGGGTGGCAACCTTAAAATCAGGGGGCAAATTAGGGAGCGACCCATCATTAATCCCGTCATCAAAACGTCAGATTAGCGTTTTGGGGATTGCACTCCAGAAAAAATTGCACTCCAGAAAATTGTATGCGTTACTGAGAAAGCCACCCTTTTTTGGGACGCTTGCGAAACGGCCCGAGCAGCGACTATGGATTTAACGCCCCCTTGCCCTGATTCTGACCAAGACTGGACGACGGTTAATTTTCCGGGAGCACTGTCTTTGGAAGCATTGGTTGAGGATGGAGCGGATGGCGGAGCGGATGTGGCCCTGGATCACCTGGCCGATCGGGGCGATCGCATGGAAGCGGGGGCGAACCCGGGTTCGGAGGTGAGCAACTCCCCAATCACCCATCCGACCAGCACCAACCCAGCAGCAACGGGGCCGGCGCGATCGGGCACGGACGTTTTGCAGCCCTATTGGTCAGGCAATCGGCCAGCCCGATCGCCTGCGGAGTTACCATTCCAGCGCGAGGAACCCAACCACGGTGGCTCTCGGTTGAGGGGGTCTCGGCCCAATGATGCCGCTTTGAATGGTTCCCGATTGGGTGACTCTCGACTGCGGGGCGATCGATCCTCAGGCGGTTTGCCCGCCGGGCCCACGGATGTGGCCCAGTTGGTGGCGGTGGCGGAGTCCCTGAACCAAGAAAACGAACAATTGCGACAACAGGTGACCCGGCTGGAAACGGCGGTGGCGGAATGCCGGGCCACGCTTGATTTGCAACAAATGCGGGCCCAAACCCAACAGGCCCTCTACGACGCGCGATCGCGAGATTTTGAGAGCACCAAACAGGAAGCGACGCGCTTGGCCGAAGCCTTGGCAGCGGCCCAAACCCAGTTGGCCCAACAGGATCAGGAGCGGGCGGAATGGGTGCAGCAGGAAGCCTGCGATCGGGGACGCATTGCCCAACTGGAACGGGCCTGTGCATTGCTGCAAGAGCAGTGCTTGAAGCAAGCCGATGAGCTGATGCAACTGCAAGGGCGGCAACAGGACTTGCAGGAACGACTCAAGCGCCAACAACGGCAAACCCTGCAACTGCGAACCGCCTTGGAACAATGCCTGGAGCAGGAATATGGGCGATCGGTGTTGCCGCCCCTGAACGAAACGGAACCCCGATCACTGGCGCATCCGTTGGCCCTGGCGCAATCTGAGCCGTCTTCCTTGGGCAGTGATGCTTTGACTGATGATCAAGGTGACTTGACTGATAATCAAGAGGATCAATGGGTTGATCAGGACTGGACTGATCAGGACTGGGCTGATCAAGATTGGGCAGTAGCGGTAACCCCGCCCCAAACACCGGAGCCACCTGCGGAACAGCCGGCCGACCCGATCGATGCCATTCGGACTGAAGAAATTTTGGCCTTGCTGAATTGGGACCTAGAGCAAACCGCTCCCAATTTGTCCTATCAAATTCGGCAGCGAGCGCAATTGGCAGCGATCGATCAAGCAACAGCCGATCACGCACTAACTAATCAGGCACAAGACATTACGCCCAAGGCTTTGCCCCCGATCGAGTTCGATGGGGCGGCCTCCGAGTGGGAATCCCTGCCGGACGCGGTTACAACCGATGACCTTGCTGGCCTGGATCGCGATGGCCTCGATGATCTAGCCGATGCCCTGTGGTTGAGTGATTGGCCCCGCCCCCTCAGTCCTACGGAACAAAGCGATGTGTTGGCCCGGTTGATGGCCTTGGCGGAAACAGAGGAAGCGGATTTGCCCAGCCCTCTTTCCTCCACGCCGGCCCCCGCTCCGAGGCGATCGATCCAACTACCCTTGACCGAATCGCACCACAGCAGCTCGCCCCGATCGCTGGCGAATTTAGGGATGATCGAAGCCGAATCGGCCCAGCTCGATCGCCCGGCCCGCCCTTTGATTGACTTGTATCCCATTGACTCCCATTCGCCGGACTTCGATCCGCTGTCGGAGCCTGATCGATCGGATCGGAGCGATCGATCTCGGCAACCGGATTCGATTGAACCCATTGATCTTGAACCCATTGATGGGGAAGATTTAGCAACACCTTTGGCAGAAGTGCTGTCCTTAGAAGCGGAGTTGATGGATTGGCCGGCGCGATCGACTCCGGTGGCGACCTCGGAACCGTTGCCCCAATGGCCCGCGCCCACCTTGGCCAAACCTCGCAAGCGGCGCGATTCGCTGGCCGCCGTTGAGTTGCCCAAGTTCTAGGCAATAGTCCTAGGGTGCTCGGTGATAGTTCTAGGCGATTCCACTCCTTGAGGTGTAGGGGGAACGGTAAGGGTGGCAGAACCCTGGAGTGATCAACATGCCCGCTTTCATCAGTCCCTACGATCGCGCGGCTTACTCCCGATCGGAACCAGGGTGCTGGTGGCGGTTTCTGGCGGCCAAGATTCGATCGGCCTGTTGCGGTTGTTGGTGGATTTACGCCGCCTTTGGCACTGGGAATTGGTGGTGGGGCACTGCAACCACGGTTGGCGCTCCGATGCGGCCGCCAATGGGGACTTCGTGATTCAATTAGCCAACGATTGGGGGTTGCCTGCCGTCCTGGCCATTTGGGACGCACCCCAAGCCAACGAGGCGGCCGCCCGCGCCTGGCGGTACGATGCCTTGAGCAGCTTGGCCCAACAGCATCGTTGCAGCACGATCGTGACGGGACACACGGCCAGCGATCGGGCAGAAACCTTGTTGCATCACCTAATTCGCGGCAGTGGGGGCGATGGGTTGGGGTCTTTGGATTGGCAACGATCGCTCGGGTCGCTGCAATTGGTGCGCCCGCTGCTGGATTGGACCAGGGCAGAAACGGCGGAATTTTGCCAAACTTGGCAGTTACCCCGCTGGGAAGACAGCACGAATCAGGATCAGCGTTATTTTCGGAACCGGTTGCGATCGCAGGTGTTGCCCCTGTTGCGAGCAGCGTTTAACCCCCAGGTGGAACGCCACTTGGCCCAAACGGCGGAACTGTTGGCTGATGAGGCCCAATGGTTGGAACAGCTCACTGCCCAATGGCTGGAGACCCATGGGCACGATCGCGCTGGGCCCGGTCGGGGCAATGGGGGCGATCGGCTCGATCGCGCTCAACTGCAACGGGAGCCGATCGCCCTTCAGCGGCGGGTGTTGCGTCGCTGGTTAACCCAACAAACCGCCCGATCGCCCACCTATGCCCAAGTGGCGGCGGTGTTGGCTTTGGTGAACGCCCCCCAGGGCAGCCAAACCCGTTCCCTGCCTCAGGGGGCTGTGGTGCGGGTGCTTGATCGTTGGCTGATTTGGTTGCCGGCCGAGTCTTCCAGCGGTCAAACTGAGCAGGGCGATCGGTCACTGGGCTGACACTGGGCTGATCAGTTGATCAAAAGAGCAATCTTGATCGAAGGAGCGATCGAGGAGCCGATCAAAAACTGATCGAGAACCGATCAAGGGCTGGGGAAAGTTCTGCGCTCCTGAACCCGTTAGCTGCCACCCGATCGCTCGCCGTCTTCGCCAACGAATGCTAAAAACGAATGGACGCAAGAGCAGCTTGCCGCCAAACGACCTCGCCAAGAACGAATTTCCACCCAAATTTCAGCCAGCATTTCAACCATATTTCCCTGCCATGTCCGCGATCGAATCCCACTTCCGCAATCGTTCCCTGGCCATTGCTGCCGTTTCCGCCGTTGGCCGCTGGGGGTTAGCTGGCTCGATCGTCGCCCTGGCCATGGGATTTGCCACTCCCGCCCAGGCCAGCGACTTTAACCAAACCACCTTCAACCGGCGCAACTTGGTGCAAAGCAACCAATGCCCCAGTTGCAACCTTCAGGGCAATGATTTGAATGGGTTGGATCTGCGAGGGGCCAACCTGCGAGGGGCCAACCTGCGCGAAACGCTGATCATTCGGGCTAACTTGCGGGGAGCCGACCTGAGCGGCGCGGATCTGCGGGGCGCTTACCTGTGGGGCACGGATTTAACCGGAGCACGCCTCGATGGGGCGAACCTTTGCGGGGCGATCGTTCCCAGTGGTGCGCGATCGAACGTGGGCTGTGTGGACTTTTCCAGCTCTGATTTTCGGCCCTCGCCCCCAACGGCCAGTGGCCCGCAAGTGCTGTCTTTGAATGCAGCCGGGACGGCCGGCCTGGTCACCGGCACGGTCACGAGCGATCGCAGTGATGTGTGGTTGGTGAATGGGCGGCCCGGGCGAATGCAGGTGCTGATTTCCTCCCGCAATAGCAATGCTCGCTTTGATGTGTTGGGGCCCGATGGGTCTCGGTTGGCCACCAATACGGGCGAAGCATTCATTGAAATTCCCAGCGAAGGGCAATACCAAGTGGTGGTCAGCAGTTTACGTGGCCCGGAAACCTATGAACTGTCGGTGGAACTGTCCCCGATCGAGCAGCGGGCCCAAGCTACCAACCGCGACGAGAGCAATCCTTGGGAGCGCGAGGTGGTGACTCGTCCTTTTCAGGCGGGCCCCACCCTGGCCAATCGCTCCAACACCTACGCCCTGTCGATCGACCCCCTCAGCCGCTACGGTACGGCCCAAGGAGAGGTGACCAGTGGCGAGCAAGATATCTGGCAGGTGGATTTACCGGCCGGGTCGGTTGAAATCCGGCTTGATTCTTACAATGGCCGCGCCAGGTTCGACTTAACCAACGATGACGGCCGCGTCCTGGCCCGCCAGGTCAGCAAAACGCGCTTCCGGGCCCTGGAAGACGCTCGCTATGACATTTCCGTGGGCACGATGGGCGGCTTTACCAATTACCGACTCTGGGTCAGCTTCGATCAATAATTCGATCAATAACTTGATCAATCAGCTCCACCAGATCCGCAGGAAAATCCATAGGTGCAAGATGCACAAATTGGCTCCTTGAGGCACATTGAAAGAGGCACGTTGACAGGCTGTTGACAGGATTCAGTTTCAGTGATCGATATTCGGTTCGGTATCGATATCGATCGATAGTGCTTGTCGGTATTGATCATTCGGTATTGATCATTGGGACTCATCATCATGACCGATCGCCACTGATCAGCAACGCAGTTGTTTCCTCAGGGCCGAAATTCCCCGTGAGGCTGGGAAAACTATACAAAACAAGCTCTAATTGCCCGAGCTAATTGCCCGAGCTAATTGCTGCCCGCCACCATAGCCCTGAATTGCTAAACAATTGCCCATGGAGCCTCTGCTGAGTCCCGTTTTTGGGATGTATGACTGGTCGTTGGTTAGTGCTTCGCTGGCGATCGCGATCGTCGCATCCTACACGGCCCTCGATGTGGCGGGCCGGTTGCGCCTGGCCCAAACCGTGCGCCAACAGACGCTGTGGTTGGTCAGTGGCAGCCTGGCCATGGGGGTGGGCATTTGGTCCATGCACTTTGTGGGCATGTTGGCCTTTCAGTTGCCCATGGCCGTTCACTACGACCTCAACACCACGTTGCTGTCCTTGTTTTGGGCCCTGATCGCCTCGGGGATTGGCCTGTATGTCATGAGCCGCAGCACAGTGCGTTTTTCACTGTTGGTGGGGGGGCTATGCATGGGGCTGGCGATCGTGGCGATGCACTATACCGGCATGGCAGCGATGCAGTTGCCTGGCGAGGTTCACTATTCCTGGCTGGGGGTTGGTGCTTCTGTGGTGATTGCCCTGGTGTCTGCCTATGGGGCGGCTTGGCTGTCGCTGCGGTTGGGGCGATCGGGCGTGGAAGCGGCTGGCAGTGGCGTTCCCTTTACCTGGCAGTCCCTCAGCAGCGCCATCATTATGGGTTGCGGAATTGGGGGGATGCACTACACCGCCATGACCAGCACGCAGTTTTGGATGGTGAATCACTCGGTTTTTGGGTTTTCGGAACAGACCCCGGATTTCCCGATCGGGAGTGGGGGTCTCAGTCAGCCTTCCAACTTACCCAGCATCACTTCAGCGGGGTTGGCGGTGGATGTGGCCTTGGGGGCGATCGTCATTTTGGTGATTGCTCTGGCCATTTCAACGTTTGAGCGGATGCTCGATCGACAGCGAGTGCGGGAGCAAACCCTCAGCGAAAGTGAGATGCGGTTTCGACTGCTGATCGATCGCCTGCCAACGGGGGTGTTGCTGGTGGACGCGGGTGGGCGCATTTTGTCTTGCAATCCCATGGCGGCCAAGTTGTTGGGCACTTCTGTAGAGGCCCTTCAGGGGCAAATTTTCCATGCGGGGTTGCCCACCCTCAATCCGAATGACTTCACCCTTGGCCAAGATCTGATGCCACTTCAGCAGATTTTGGCGTTGGGGGAGCCGGATGCCACCGTGCCCGATCGCCCGATGGTGAACCGAGGCGTGGGCAACCTGCTGAAAGCCAATTTCACCGGCTTCAGTTCCAGCTTCAGCGCCAGCTTGGGTTGGGATGGGGGAGAAACTGGCAGCGGTGGGGCCACCAATCGATCGGCGGGGCAATCTTGGACAACCGATCGCACCACCAATCCCCAATGGCGCTTGGCCAACACCATCTTGAGCTTGAACGAAGGTGAACAGCGGCGCTGGTTGTTGGTAAATGCGGATCCAATTCTGAATGAAGATCAGCAGGTGGAGCGGGTGGTTTGTTCCCTGACGGACATTACCGATCGCCGGCTGGCTGAGTTAGCCCTCCAAAAAACTGCCCGCCGCGAAACCACCATCGCCCGCGTGATTCAGCGAATGCGGCGCACCCTGGAGCTGCAAACCATCCTGGACACCACCACCAGCGAGCTTCAGCAAATTATTGAGTGCGATCGCGTTTTGGTCTACCGCTTTGAGCCGAACTGGAGCGGGCGAGTGGTTTCGGAGGCCGTGGTTCCCGGTTGGACACCGGTTTATAACAACACCACCATTGAGCGAATTGCGGTCGATCGCCCGGAATGCATTATCAAAACGATCGATAGCCAAAACCTGTTGATTCAAGACACCTACCTCCAGGACACCCAAGGGGGCAGCTACCAAACCACCCGCAGTTGTCGCTGTGTCAGTGATATTTATGCCTACGGTTTCGATGATTGCTATCTCCGATTGTTAGAGGCCTTGGAGGCCAGGGCCTATATCATCGTGCCGATTTTCTGCCGGGAACAGTTGTGGGGCCTGTTGGCTTGCTACCAAAATGGCCAGCCGCGCAGTTGGACGGAGGTGGAAGTGGCCAGCGTGGTGCGGATTGCTGAGCAATTTGGCGTGGCCGTGCAACAGGCCGAACTGCTCGCCAAAACCCAACAGCAAACGACCGAACTGTTGGCCGCCAAGGAAGAGGCCGATCGAGCCAACCGGGCCAAAAGTCACTTTTTAGCCCAAATGAGCCACGAACTCCGCACCCCCTTGAATGCGATTTTGGGCTTTACCCAACTGATGGCGCGTGATCCGTCCCTTTCCCTGACCCACCGCCAGCAGACCAATATTGTGAACCGCAGCGGCGAGCATCTCCTGGGCCTGATCAATAGCATTTTGGATATGTCCAAAATCGAAGCGGCCCAAATGACGCTGCAACTGGAACGGTTTGATCTGCACCGGTTGCTAGACACCTTGCAAGACCTGTTGACCGTGAAGGCGGAAAGCAAGGGGCTGGTGTTGCTTTTTGAGCGATCGGCCACCCTGCCGCAATTTGTGATCACAGATCAGAACCGATTGCGGCAAATTTTGCTGAATCTGTTGGGTAATGCGTTGAAATTTACCGATCGGGGGCGGGTGATTTTGACGGCGCGGGAACTGTCAACCACCCCGATCGGGGAGCGATCGCCACTGATCGCCGAGACCCCGCCCACCCGCGAGACCGACCCCGCCGCCATTGGCCTGGAGTTCAACATCAGCGACACGGGGCCGGGCCTATCTGCCGAAGAAATTGCCCAATTGTTTCGGCCCTTTGAGCAAACAGCCGTTGGCCAGCGATCGGGTCAGGGAACCGGGTTGGGCCTGTCCATTTCTCGGGAATTTGCCCGCTTGTTGGGCGGCGACATCTCAGTTTATAGTCAACCGCAAACGGGAGCCACCTTCACGGTCACGATCCAAGCCCAGCGGGCAGAAATCAGCGGCACGATCGACTCCGCTTCCCAGCAACCCATCCTGCGGCTGGCTCCGGGGCAACCGGCCTATGTGATTTTGGTGGCCGATGACCATGCGGACAGCCGCGCCCTGCTCACGGACTTGCTGAATCAAGTGGGCTTTCAGACCATCACCGCCATCAATGGTCAAATGGCTGTCGAACTGTGGCAACAGCACCACCCCCAGGCCATCTTTATGGATATGAAAATGCCTGGTTTGGATGGTTACGCGGCTAGCCGCCTGATCAAATCCCAGCCTGGCGGCCACCAAACTCTGATCATTGCCTTAACGGCCAGTGCTTTTGACCAAGATCGAGCGGCAATTTTGGCGGCCGGCTGTGATGATTTGATTTGTAAGCCTTTTAACTTCACCGATCTGCTGGAGTTGCTGGGTCAAAAATTAGGAGTGCAATACCTCTACCAAGCGCCTGCGGAACCGGAACCCAACACCGCCCCGATCGATGCGGATCCCCATACCTTGCTGACCCAACTGGCAAGCTTGCCCGATCCTTGGCAACAACAATTCCGAGCGGCCGTCACCCGAGGCAGTGATAGCCAAGCCTTACAGCTTTTGGAGGCGCTGCCGGACAGTGCCAACGCCTTGCGGCAAGTCTTCAGCCAATGGATTGACGGTTTGCGGTTCGATCGGGTGTTGGAATTACTGGATGAAGCGCAATCCGCCCCCTAGATCAGTCCGTTTGTCTCAACATGCCGCTTGAGTTGTTGCCCGCCATGTCACATCCCCCATCTGACCAGCCACCACCGGACTCGCCTGCCGCCACTCACACACCGCTTGCGGGGCACTTGCCCAGGGGCGTGAGTGAATTCCAGGAGCCTGGCCTGGATCGATCGAGCGGCTGGCCCCACGCCGACCAACCGCTCGATCGACCCGCGGCCGCTGCGGTGATCGCTCCCGATCGGGCTGCGACCTCTGCAATGGCTGGCATTAATGCTGACATTAACGCTGACACCCATATCGAGCCAGCTAGTTTTCAACAGGTGGATCTCCAGCCGGCCGATATCTTGATTGTGGATGATACCCCCGAAAACCTGAAGCTCTTGGCAGCCCTCTTAGCCAGTGAGCACTATCAAATCCGCAAGGCGATCAACGGTTCCATGGCCTTGCGGGCCGTGGCCGCCGACCCGCCAGATTTGATCCTGCTCGATATCATGATGCCGGACATGGACGGCTACAGCGTTTGCCAGGCCCTGAAGGCGGATCCCAGCACGGCCGACATTCCCGTCATTTTTCTCAGTGGCCTCAGTGATGCCTTCGACAAAGTGCGGGCCTTTGAAACGGGTGGCTCAGACTACATCACCAAACCCTTCCATGGCCAGGAAGTGCTGGCCCGGGTACGTACCCACTTACAGGCGCGATCGGCTCAGCAGCGAATGGCCGAGCTGAACTTGGACTTGGAACGGCGTGTGCGGGAGCGCACTTGGGCCCTGGAGCAGGCGAATGCGGCCCTGCATACGGAAATTCAAGAGCGCCAACGGCTACAAGAACAACTGATGGATCTGGTGCTGCGGGATGACCTTACGGGGTTGCCCAACCGGACTGCTTTTACGCGGGAGTTGGCGGAACGGTTTCAAGCCGCTCGCCAAGCCCAAGCCGATCGGGTAGCAGTGTTGTTTGTTGACTGCGATCGCTTCAAAGTGGTGAACGATTCCTTGGGGCACTTTGTGGGCGATCAACTGCTAATTAGCCTGGCTCAACGGCTTCAGGGCTTACTGGAGCCGCCCCACCTCATGGCGCGATTCGGAGGCGATGAATTCACCCTACTGCTACAGGGGCCCGATCCCCTCGCCTTGGCCCAAACCTATGCCGATCGGGTCATGGAAGCCTTGCAGCGATCGTTTAAGCTCCAGGGCCATGAAATTTTCACCAACGCCAGCATTGGCATTGCCGTAGACTCCGACAACTACAGCCATCCGGAACACTTGCTGCGGGATGCCGATGCGGCCATGTACCAAGCCAAAACCATGGGCCGGGGTCAATACCAACAGTTCAACAAAGCCATGCATCGCTACGCCCTCCAGACCCTGGAGATGGAAACCGAGCTGCGCCATGCCCTCCAAAACCAGGCGCTGCAAGTGGCCTATCAACCCATTGTTTGCGTGGCCACGGGGGAGTTGGCCGGTTGCGAAGCCCTAGTGCGCTGGCCCCATCCCGTTCATGGTTATGTGCCCCCTTCGATGTTTATTCCCGTCGCAGAAGAGACAGGATTAATTGTGGCGATTGGGGAATTTGTGTTAACCGAAGCGCTGAAACAGATCCAACAGTGGAATCGCGATCGACCCCGCGATCGACCTTTATTTGTGAGCGTGAATCTTTCGGTTCGCCAAATTAACCAACAGGATTTTTTGGAAAAATTCAATCAAATTGTTCAAAATTTGGCCGCAGATCTCTCCTGTCTCAAGCTAGAAATTACCGAAGGGGTATTTATGGGTCATACCCCTCAAAACATTGCTGTTTTGAATAATTTGCGCGATCGACAAATTCAAATTTGTGTCGATGATTTTGGAACGGGCTACTCATCCCTGAGTTATTTACAGAAACTGCCCGTGGATATTCTCAAGATCGATCGCTCCTTCATCACGCCCCTGGATGAGTCCCACGAACGGGGCGAACTCGTGGCCGCCATTATCCACATTGCCCAAACCATGCAAAAACAGATTGTGGCGGAAGGCGTTGAAACGATCGCTCAACTCCAAAAATTACAAGAATTTAAATGTGACTTCATTCAAGGCTATTGGGTGGCTAAACCCCTCACGGTTGCCGAAATGGAGAATTTTTTGAGCGACTATCCCATTAAATCCTGGTCTCGTCAGGGTTGATATTTATTTCCTGAGTTTTGCCGATGAATGCCACGGTTGCACCCGCGATGTCTACCCAATCGGACACAAAAGAGGACATTCTGATTGTTGACGACACGATCGCCAACATCCAGTTCCTATCGTCCCTCTTAGTAGAACAGGGTTACTTGGTTCGCAAGGCCCTCAATGGTCCGATGGCTTTGCAATCAATCCATGCCGATCCGCCTAGCCTGATTCTGTTGGATATCAACATGCCGGGTATGAATGGCTATGAAGTTTGTCGAGTCCTCAAGGAAAATGATCAGCTTAAAAAGATTCCAATTATTTTCTTGAGCGCCCTGGATAGTGCCCAGGATAAAGTGCAAGCCTTTCAAATGGGCGGCGCTGACTACATCACCAAGCCTTTTCAGTTAGAAGAAGTCATTGCCCGCATTGAAAATCAGCTTGCTCTGAAGCGGGCCCAGGAGAGTCTTCTTGCCCAAAACTTAACCCTGCAAAGGGTTTTGGAAGAATTGCGCCAAACCCATTTGCGACTACTGCAGCAGGAAAAAATGGCCAGCATTGGTCAGTTGGCTGCGGGAATGGCCCATGAAATTAATAATCCCCTGAGTTTTATTGCGGGTAATTTGTCGCCTGCAAGGGAGTATTTGGCCACGCTGTTTGAGTTGCTGGACCAGTATCAAGCGGCTTGTCCTAATCCGCCGGAGTCGGTGCAAAGGATTCTGAAAGAAATTGATTTAGAGTTCATTGCCCGTGACTTTAAATCACTGGTGGATGCGATGCAAAATGGGGTCGATCGCATTCAGTCAATTATTCTGGCTTTGCGCATTTTTTCGCGATTAGGAGAAGCCGAAATTAAGTCGGTGAACTTGCATGATGGGCTGGATAGCACTTTGCTGTTGCTGAATCAACCCTTAGCCGATTTAAAAATTCGCGTGATTAAAACCTATGGAGATTTGCCGCCTGTGAAGTGCCATGCGGGCCAGGTGAATCAGGTTTTTTTGAATATTCTGAATAATGCGATCGAGGCGTTGAGTTCTGCGGTGCAAAAACAGCAACTTCAAGAAGATCCAACGATTTGGATTTGTACCGAACGCACCAGCCCCACCACCATTCAGGTGCGAATTCGGGACAACGGGGTGGGAATTTCCCCAGAAGTTCAGCGCCAATTGTTTGACCCCTTCTTCACCACAAAACCGATCGGGCAAGGGGTGGGCTTAAATTTGGCCAGTAGCTATCAAATCATCGTGAATCATCACCACGGTCAATTAACTGTTGAGTCAGCCAAGGGAGTGGGGGCTGAATTCTGCATTGAGTTGCCGATCGCCCTGCGTGCCGAGGCCGTTTAAACCAATAAACTGTGGTTTGGCTAGCAAGGCGATCGGTTACTGACGAGTATCGATGATCAACATCAATTCTGCATTTTCTGCATTTAGTTAATTTTTAACATCCAACTCTTCATCGTCGAACTCGTCTTCAAATTCGTCGTCCAGTTCATCATCGAATTCATCATCTAGGTCGTCATCTAGTTCATCATCAACTAAGGCTGCATCGGCCCCATTTTGGTGATCCGTCTCCAAGTCTAGGGGATGTTCTTTGCGGTGTTGTTCAAGCTGTTCCAAAAGACTGAGAACGCGGCTGCCCCGCTCGATCGAACTATCTTCGATAAAAATCACTTCCGGGGTTCGTCGCAGCCGCACCCGCTGCCCCAACTCACTGCGCACATAGCCAGTAGCCGATCGCAAACCGGCCATGGCGGCTTCGCGAGCTTCCGTCGTGCCATAGACACTGACAAAAATCTTGGCATGTTGCAAATCGCCGGACACATCCACATCGGTGACGCTGACCATCCCCAGCCCCACCCGATCGTCCTTGATATCATTCATCAGCATCTGGCTGACTTCGCGCCGAATCATTTCCGCCACCCGCGCGACTCGCCGGTTTGTAGCCATTGCTCAATTCTCCAAAAATGCAGTCGAAATGCCGCGAAAACGCTGGCCGTTAAATTTTGCCGCTGAATTTTGCCGTTGAATTTTATTGAACTTCCGCCAAGCCCAACATGGCCCGCAGCGTGAAGAACACAAATCCCAAGGCAGAGGCAAATAAGCAGCCCACGGCAATGGCCGATCGCCGATCTTTCATTAATCCCGTAAAGGGCGAGAGCAGCGTGAGCACCACGCCCAGGCTGAAGCTAATTAGAAAGCGGGGATAGCGTAAAACGTTATTCAAAAAGTCTTGCATGGGAATTTCAACGGTGATTTCAACCGGCGAGGGAAAGGCGATCGCCTGGGCAAGGGGCGTTGAGTTGGGAAACGCCGTCCCTGGAAGCCATGAGCCAATCCTTATTTTACGGGCAATTTGGCGAGTGCTTGGCGGGGCGATCGGTTGGCTTGTGGGACTTGGAATGAGTTGGGGCTGAACTGGGGCTGAGTTAGAGATTCACGGGCCGCTGGCTCAGAGTAGCTCGTCTTCAAATTCTTGCTTGAGGTCGCGATCGATCAAGGCGCGCACGGCCTGCTGGGGCGTGATTTGGCCATGCAGCAGGCGATGGACTTGACGGGCGATCGGGACGGGAATTTGTTGCTCGCGGGCAATGGCCACCAACACCTCCACGGTGTTGATTCCCTCCACGGTGCTGTGAATTTCCGCCAGGACGCGATCGAGGGGTTTCCCTTGGGCCAGCCCATAGCCCACCTGGTAATTACGCGAGAGCGCACTGTTGCAGGTGGCCAGCAAGTCGCCCAAGCCCGCCAGCCCAAAGAATGTTTCCGCTTGGGCCCCCAAATGCGTGCCAATCCGAATCATTTCTGGTAGGGCCCGGGTCAGGAGGGCCGCCTTGGCGTTGGTTCCCAATTGCAAACCGTCGCAAACGCCCGCCGCGATCGCCATTACGTTCTTGAGGGTTCCGCCCAATTCCGTCCCGATCGGGTCGAGGTTGGCATAAACCCGCAACACATTAGAGGCAAAAAGCCGCTGGGCTGCTTCGGCCGCCCCTTGGTCATAGCTGGCCACCACCGTTGCGGCCGGCAACCCATGTTCAATTTCCTGGGAGAGATTGGGCCCCGACAACACCACGATCGGGTTCTGGGGAAAAGCCGAATGCCACATTTGGGAAGGTGTTTGGTGGCTTTGGGCATCCAGCCCCTTGGTGGCGGTGATCAACACCGTGGAGGGGGGCATCTCCGTGGCCGCTAACCGGGCGATCGAGTCGCTTACCCCCTTCATCGACACCGCCGACAGGACAAAGTTGGCTCCCCCGATCGCCTCCGCCAGACTCTCGGGACTTCGCCGCGACCACAGCCGCACGATCGCCTGGGGATTTTGCCGCGCCAGCCGGGCCAAGGCCGCTCCCCAAACGCCCGCACCAATGATGGCGATCGTGACGGGAGCCATGTCCACCCGATCGCCCCTTGCCGTGTTGATCATCACTCCTCCTCCCGCTCCTGTGCCGATCCCTCGCTGGATCGATCGCGCCGTTGGTTCTTCAAGGGAACAAGCCGCGCCGTTTGCGAGCCTCCATGGCCCGTTCCAACATGCCCAGCAGGCCGGGGGCCTCTTCCTGGAGGGCCAATAACAGCCGCTCCCCAGCCTCCTCATCGTTTGGGTCCAGCCCTGTTTCCATAACGGCCATCAGGCGCGGCATGGCGAAATCATCAACAATTTGAATCAGCCCCACCAAACAGCGGTTAAATTGTTTTTCCGTGAGGGGAGCATCTTCCAGGGGAAATTCAATGATGGCTCGAATTTCTCCATCGGAGGGGTCATATTCCCACTGGAGCATTTTGGTTTCCCAGGAAATGCTCAGCATGGTTTGCAAAATGGCGGCTTTGTGGGGGTGGTTTTGAATGCCGCTGATGACCTGGGGCGCAAACAGCTTGAAAAAACGCCCTTCTTCTTCGAGCTGCACCACCAATTGAAAGTCATCGAGGTTGTCGGCCTGAACGGCGGTGACAATCCACGATCGCTCGTGGTCAATGTCGTAGGTCCAACCCCGGTGATCGAGGTAGCTGGCAATTTGTTCTAAAGTCGCGCCCATTGAGGAACGTTGGAGATTGCATTTCGGTGCAAAGCCAGCCTAGCAAACGGTGCTCCCCAAACGAGCTTTTGGGGGAATCTTTCTGGGGCGGTGGTCAATTGCTCCGTTGATTAGCCCTCGGATTCGCCCTCAAAAACTGCTGCGCTTCTAGGGTGGCCTATCCCCGATCGCGATTCTTGGGCTGCTGACCTGCCGGCCTCAGCCTTGGCCGCGATCTTTGCTTAGCCGCGATTTTTGATGGTCATGGCGGTGATCAACAACTCAGCAGTTTGGGGGGAAATGGCGAGGGCGCTGGCCAATTCCGTGAGAAATTCTTGCTCGGAAGCGTCCAAGGTTCCGTCGGTGAGGGTCATGTCGGCGGCTACGGCGTAGGCGGTTTCGCGCAGGTCTTCGGGCAAGGCCACTTGGGCCCCTTGAAACAGTGCATCGGGCCCTCGGGATTGCATGATGCCCAAGAGTTTGTCGATCATTTTGGCCATGTGCTCTTCGTCAAAGCGCTTGAACAGTTGCATTCGATAGAGACTGTCGCGAAGGGTGCGCACTTCTTCATCGGTGGCGTAACCGTCGGCGGCCATGGCAATCACCAAAATCGCCGCAAACGCCTCGGGCGAAGACAGGGTGATCGTCCCGTCGGGAGTTGCTTTCCGAAACACGCTGTCGAGTAGGCCCATAGTGAATCCGTCCTTAAAAAGTCAAAACCCTAAAAATCAAAACCCTAGCGAGCGCGGGGTTTGGGGCGCGGTTTGCGGTGGCGCGATTTCGCGATCTACGGTGGCGCGGTTTGCAGTGCGCGTTGCCTCGTATTGTGGCTTGGTTTCTGTGGGTTGGGGGCGATCGTTAAGGTTGATTTTTGAACAAACCGTGACGGGATTTGGGGCCCCACGGCCGGAGTTAGGCGCGATCGGGCGCAACCTTGGCGGTACAATAAACCCCGCTGAGCCAACCTTGATTCAACTTCCACAACGAATTCCACAACAAACCGATGGCAGAAACGATTTTCTTCAACGCCCTTCGTGAAGCAACCGACGAAGAAATGGCCCGTGACCCTCGGGTGTTGGTGATGGGAGAAGATGTGGGTCACTATGGCGGCTCCTACAAGGTCACCAAGGATTTGTATAAGAAATACGGCGATCTGCGGTTGCTGGATACCCCGATCGCGGAAAACAGCTTTACGGGGATGGCTGTGGGTGCGGCCATGACGGGTCTTCGCCCGATCGTGGAAGGCATGAACATGGGCTTCTTGTTGCTGGCCTTTAACCAAATTTCCAACAACGCTGGGATGCTGCGCTACACCTCCGGCGGTAATTTCACGATTCCGATGGTGATCCGGGGGCCCGGCGGGGTGGGTCGCCAGTTGGGGGCAGAACATTCCCAGCGCCTAGAGGCCTATTTCCAGGCGGTTCCGGGGTTGAAGATTGTGGCTTGCTCCACGCCCTACAACGCTAAGGGTCTGTTGAAGTCGGCAATTCGTGACAACAACCCGGTGCTGTTCTTTGAGCATGTGCTGCTCTACAACCTGAAGGAAGATCTGCCGGACGAAGAATATCTGTTGCCGCTGGACAAGGCGGAAATGGTGCGATCGGGCGAAGACATCACGATCGTCACCTACTCCCGGATGCGCCACCACGTGATGCAGGCGGTGAAAACCCTGGAGAAGGAAGGGATCGATCCGGAAGTGATTGACCTGATTTCCTTGAAGCCGTTGGATATGGCCACGATCGCCGCTTCGGTGCGCAAGACCCATCGGGTGCTGATTGTGGAGGAATGCATGAAGACGGGCGGCATTGCGGCAGAATTGACGGCCCAAATCATTGAACAATGCTTTGATGATTTGGATGCGCCGCCGGTACGGTTGTCTTCGCAGGATATTCCCACGCCCTATAACGGGATGCTGGAGAATCTGACGATCGTGCAGCCGGCCCAAATTGTGGAAGCCACGAAGAAACTGTTGGACAACCGCATTTAGTAGGAACGCTGCGCTTAGTAGCACTGGTCGCACGACGGTTATTCGGGTTACTCACGACCGGTTCTTGGGGTGGGTTAACCCGAGAGTGCTATCGGTGTAACGAGATCGTTGGGGGCGAGGCGTTGAGGGCTGGTCGTTCAATCGCCCAAAACCCTGATGCCACCGTGGCGATCTTGTGGACTACATGTTGGGGGTATTAAACACCCCATCCCAATATTCCGGGGGCGGGCAATCCAGATACTGGGTTGCCCGTTCTATATGGAGTTTCACGGAATGATCATGGGGCCGCAGTTGTTGGGCGGCGGCAAAATGCACCATGGCTTTGTGGAAATGGAAGCGGTTAAAGGCTTCTTTGCCCAGTTCGTACTGCTCCAGGAAGGTTTCATCTTCAAAGGAGAGGGGACGGGCGCGATCGCCAATCAGTTCAAAGATGCGAATTGGTTTGGTGCGGCCTTTCACCCGTACCCGATCGAGTTCTCGCACCCAGAGCCGATCGGCACAGCGCTCGTAGGTGGCTTCGCTGAGGATGATGTCACAGCCATATTCTTTGGTTAGCCCTTCCAGGCGGGAGCTGACGTTTACGGCATCCCCGATCGCGGTGTAGTCCATGCGCCGCCGGGAACCGATGTTGCCCACAATCACTTCGCCGGAGCTGATGCCGATGCCAACCCGAAGGGGCGGTCGATCGGTAGCCACCAAGGCTCGGTTAAACACTTTCAGGCGATCGCGCATATCCAAAGCTGTCAGTACCGCTAGCCAGGCGTGATCCTCTTCGAGGGGCAACGGCGCACCAAAGACCGCCATCAGCGCATCGCCAATGAACTTATCGAGCGTTCCCTTGCGATCAAAAATGGCCTCCACCATGGTTTCAAAATATTGATTCAGCAGGGCCACCACCTCCGTGGCATCCAGGGCCTCGGCCAAGCTGGTGTAGCCCCGAATATCGCAAAACAGGATCGTCACATCCTTGCGCTCACCAGTCAGCATGTCTGCCCCCAGTTCCACGGCCCGTTCGGCCACTTCAGGGGTCATGTAGCGAGACATGGTGGCTTTGAGTCGTTGTTCGCGGCTGATGTCTTCTAACACCACCAAACCGCCCCGCACTTTGCCATCCAAATCCGTCAGGGGATTCACGGCTAGGTTGACGTTGCGATCGAACAGTTGCATATCATCGGGATTCAGATACTCCAGCGGGCGGGCCGGATCGTTCCACAGCCGCACTTGATTGTTGCCCTGGGGCACAACCCAGACGGTTCCCTCTTGGGGGCTGAAGTAGCGCCCGACCCGCAGGGCCTGCTCAGGAACCCGATGGCGTGCGCCAGTGCTGAGGCTGTCTTTCAAGCGTGTTTCCAAGGACTCGATCGGGATAATTTCCCACACGGGCCGTTTCAGGAGTTGCTGTTCCCAAATGGTTTGGATGCTGCGGCGGCCCGCCATCCCATCCCGCCGCACCGGACAACCCAGCAGTTCCAAGGCGGCTTCGTTGATTGTCACCACTCGCCCTTGCAGGTCGGTGGAAATTACGCCATTGGATAGGCTGCGCAGGATGTCTTTTTGGTACTGCTGTTCCGTGAGTACGCTGTCAAAGAGACGGGCGTTTTCCAGGGCAATGCCGGCCTGGGTGTTGAAGGCCCGCATGAAGGCTTCATCGGAAGCGGTGAAGTTGCCCTGTTTGCGGTTGAGCAGTTGACTCACGCCAATCAGTTGCCCCGAGGGGTCGAAGATCGGCAAGCAGAGGGCATTGCGAGTGTTCAGGCCATGGGGGCGATCGAGCAGGGCATCAAAATCTTCATGGGAGGGGGCATGGCTCAGGTTCAGGGGCTGTCCCTTGCGCACCACATGGCCCACCAAACCCCGATCGCTCGACACCTCCAACGATCGCCCGTCTTCAAAGGTGGTGCGCAGCCGGCCCGTGTCCCGATCGAGCCGGTACAGCGTGCCATATTCCGCCTGCATAAAGTCGCGGGCTTCCGCCATCACCGCCTGCAAAACCCGATCCAACTCCAGGCCCGTTTGGGCAAACAGGGTGGTGACCTTCAGCAGCGCCGCCACCCCGCGTTGGTTGCGAGCCGCCTGATAAAAAGACTGGCAACTTTCCAGAATGATCCCGATCGATTCTGCAAATTCCCGAAAGCGGGCCTCATCTTCGCGGTCAAAGGCCGGCGCAGTGGTTTTGTTCAGCAGTTGCACCACGGCCACCACGGCCCCATCGGTGCTGCGAATGGGCATACAGAGCAAGGCCTCCGTGGGGCGATCGCCCAGGCCATCAAAGGCCAGCTCAAACCCCGCCGCCTGCTGCACATTGGCCATGTTCACCACTTCACCCGTGGCAGCCGATCGGCCCGTAATGCCCACGTTCAGCGGAATCCGAATTTCATCGGACTCAGGCACTTGATCGCCATTGGGCCGGGCCCAGAGTTCCGCGCGATCGGGATCCAGCAGAAAAATGGTGGTGCGTTCCGCCTGCAAAATCAGCCCAATTTTGAGGGTCAAGGCATCGAGAATTTGCTCCAAGATGCTTTCGAGCGCCGCATTATTGACCAAATCAAAGGCGCGCAAAAACTGCTGAAACTCCGCTGTGATGAAGTCCAGGAGGCAAACAAATTCCGCAACCGGAAGATCCTGAACCCGTTGGGTGAGCAAGCCCACCCGATCGGGTCGCGTTAACGATGCCAAAAAACTGCCAGTGCCAGCAAAAGTCATGACGATGGCGCAACCCAAAGGAGCAGAGGCGCAAACACAAAACGGAACCAATCAAATCAAGAATTCAGCCTAACCGCAAAGGGCCAGCTCCCCACCCAACGCCCCTTTGCAACCCACTTTATTGTTAGACCGAGGAGGAATAATTCGCCACCGATGGGTTGCAATTGCCCCACCGCTGGTTTTCCGTCAGTCAAAGCAATTCAGTCAAAGCAATTTAGTTAATTTAGCTAATTCGGTGAATTCAGCCAATCAAGCGCAAGGGATCCAACCCTAGCGCAACCGGAACGGAGCTTTGATCGTGCTTGGGGGCATCCACCCAACCGGTCTTTTCCCATGGGAGAGATTGATTGGTTATACAAACATTTGCGATCGTACCCCGGAGAGTTCTCTCTAGTCCCTGAGGTTTCACCCTCTAGGGGCTTGGCCAAGGGATGGTTTTCTGCTGGGCGATCGCATCTGTTAGGGCCTGGGCCCCGTAGCGATTAAGGTGGCTTGGATCCGAAAATCGATCATACTTATTCACCCAAAGCCGCGAAAGATTGAGGTACAACAACGGCTGTGAGTTCATGAATTGGTGAAACTTTTGCTCATAGGCCGATCGGGGTGGATCTAAATAATCATCCGTCAAGGGCACATTCACAAAAGCTACCTTTACTCCTCGCTGTTGGGCATATTGCAGAATTCCCGCCAGCGCATCAAACTGCTCGCCCCCCAAGGAAAAACTACGGTAATCGCTATCAAAATCCCCCGGAACCCGTGGGTAAGTTTGATAGTACGTAGCAGGATCAAACTTGACAGACAGGGGTAAGAAGCCGTGTAAATCCACTACCCCATCACGCCCTGCACCGGCCGTGGCTGCCACTTTCCCCAAGTGGGCCCGGGCCCCCTGCACCAAATCGGGCAGGGCAGGACTGAGACCCCGACGGAGGGTCTCGCGAGCACCCAATAACGCAAATAGATCCCACCCTTGCCACCGATCGCGCAGGGTGGCCTTGAGACTATCACGGCGGCTATGCACCTGGGATAGTCCCGTGGTGCGCTCCTGCAACCAAGCTTCCACATCTTCGGGGGTGGGGATGGTTTCGACGGTGGAGCCTAACCAAGATTGACGCAGCAGGGCCGGAGCTTCGCGGGTGCTGGTGAGGCTACCGGGGCGATCGGGCGGTTCCGGTGGTAGGGGTGTGGCTCCGCTCGGAGCACTGACCAGCGGGCTGACAGGGCGCGGAAATTTCCCCTGCTGAAGGGCCCGGTAAGCGGGTGAGGCGGCCATGGCTTGGTAGGTGGCATCGGCCCGCCCGCTGTTAAAGGCGCGAGTGCCATCGGCCCAGAGAATGAGCTTGGGCAATTGCTCCGGCGGCAAAATTCCCTGCACGATCGCCTGCACCACCTTGGCCGTGGCCCCATTGATCCCAAAGTTGAAGATTTTGAGCTTGGGATGGCCATGGCGAGCCAACTGATCGCGCAGACGGGCGGGGTCGATGCCACGCAGGGCCCGGGAACTGCCCACCACCAAGACATCGGGCACGCCTTCCCGCAGCACAAACTGCTGATAGAGCAGAAGTTGCCGATCGAACTGGGGGCTATTGAAACTGGGAAACTGGGGCGGTTCCGGGAGCACCTCCGCCGCTTCGGCCGGGCCGCTGGAGAGGTTCAGCAGGGCCGAGGCGGAACGGCGGGCTTGGGCGGCCGAAGACAGGGCCCATTCGGGCCGGGCTGCGATCCAATCCAATCCCACAACGAGGCTGCACCCGATCGCCCCGGCACTGAGGAGGGGGAGCCATGGGGCCGGTTCCGGGCGATCGGAATACCAAACCCGAGTGCGGGTGCTGGGATGGGTGGTGGCTGATTCGGCCGGTTCCGCGTCCGTGGTCCAAATGCCCGTGGCCGTGAGGGTCGATCGCGCTTCCAACCAAGCCCGTTCCCGAAACTGAGACCAAGACCAGCCTGATCGCCCCGCACCAGGCAACGACAGGGGTTGCAACGATCCCCGCTCAATGGGCTGATCCAGCTCTGGATCGAACGCTGGGGAATCCGCTGGGGAACGGGCCCGATCGGAGCCTTGGGGGGAATGGGATTCGGTGGCGGAGGCTTCGGCCGCTCGGGCCACAGCTGCCTCCGCGCCCACAAAATCCGGAACCGCATCATGGGAGCTGAGACGGCCAGAGCGAGCGGTGAAATCTTCGGCAAATTGCCATTGGGGCTGTTTGCTGCCGGCGGCCCGGCCATAGATCCGCACCCCAGATAGGCCCGGCACTTGCAGATCATGGATCAGCTTGGCCACGGCGGTCGTTACGGCGGCCTGCTCGGGGCAACGGGGCCCATCCAACATCACATGCAGCAAATCACCCCGCCGACAGAGCTGCACCCGCAGCCCGCCGGAAGCCATCCATTGATCCAAATGCGGATTAATCAGCCGCTCCAGCAAGAACACCTGGGCTGCATGATCATCGCTTTGGGCCAGGGTGAGGGTGGACTCGGCCAAGTCCGATCGGCTGGCCGCTGGCAAATCCATCCATTCCACCCACTGGGGCGTGGCCTCCGGGCGATCGGGACAGCCATAGAGCACCAAGGAATGGATGCCCTGCGGGGCGATCGCCCGCACCAGGGTGGAAACGGTGCTAATCACCTCCAAGGGCGTGGCCAGGGCCGATTCCTGAAGTTTCGCGAACACATGGAGCGTGGACTCTTCCAACACCGCCGACACGGATTGGGCCAAACGACTGCCCAAGGTGCGATCGAGCAAGTGCGAGAGGGCCTGCACATCCCCCCAGCGGGCCCAATCAAACAACATTTGGCGAGGAGCCGTCAGGTTCACCCGCAAAATCCAATTCGGTTCCGGTTCCGCAACGGCCTGGCCCAACACATAGCCATCCCGGAAGCCGTCTAGGTTCAGTTCCCGCAAGGCCAGGGCCATGGCCGGCCCCTGGGCAACCCAATCCACCGGTTCCGCCACTTGGCAAATGGCCCAAAGGCGATGGCCCGTAGCCCCGTTCGGCTCTCCCTGAATCACCCGGGGGCTGGGGGTGATTTTGACCGTCACCTTGGCTTGAATGCCCGATCGCTTCAGGGTTTCACCCACCTGCTGGGCGGCCCGCTGGGCCAAACCGGCCCAAGCGGCCTGGATGGGCGGCGCGTCGGGTGCTGAGGTCGCTGGCAACGGCAGGGCCGCAAATTCCTCCGAAGCATCCGCCGCCTGCATCACATCGGCAACCGTCGGCATTGGGGCTGCGGTGGGAGCGGTGGCCATCATGGAAGGCTCCAGCACCACGTAGCGCGTCCAGGCCGGCTTGGTTTGGCCCAGTTGCCGACCATAGAGCAACACCAGCCGGGGCAAGGTTTCCCAAGACAACTGATGCAGGGGCGATCGGGTCAAGCCTTGGCGAAACCGGGCTTCCAAAATTGCCGCATCGGGACAGGTCAACCCTTCGCAAAGCACGTGCAAATGGGTTCCCGCTAGGCGCACTTGCACTTGCAGGCCTGGCCAGTTCAAAACCCGCATCACCCAACTATCGAGGGCCTCCGGTGCAAGATTTAACGGTGGCGAGTCCACGGGTCCCATTACATCTCCCATACTTGTCGCAAAGGCTAGCATACGAGTGCCGTTTGCCCATAGCGAATCCGGAAGCCTTGAATTAACAGAATATCCCCGAAACGGGCATCAACGGCTACGCTGTCTAGACTTACGCTGTCTAGACTATTGAAAAGCGAAATGCAGGGTTTTGTTGTCCAAGGTCGATCGCCTGATTGATAACCGATGGCTCGCCTGAATCGTCTGATCGATCGTCGATTGACCAGTCACTTGACTAGCCCAAATCTTGAATAGCCCAAATAACGCCTAGCTGTTCTGAATCCTCGGGAATGATCGTGATCATCTTGCGAGGCTCGATCGAGATTGGGCCGGCGTTGAAGGCAATTGTGCTGAAACCATCAAACCAGAACCGTTCAACCTCCCTTTGTCCGTTCCGTCCAGACCCCAAAAAGCCGTCAGTTCGCAAAATAATGTGGTATCGATTGATTGTTGTTGTTAGACCGCGAGGGTGGCAGTTGTGCTGATCCCCCTAGACTATTACCGAATCTTGGGCTTGCCGATCCAGGCCACCACCCCGCAACTGCAACAGGCCTATCGCCAGCGGAGTGACCAACTGCCGCGCCCGGAATATTCCCAGGCCGCCATTACCCTGCGGCAGCAGTTGATCGATGAGGCCTATCGCCAACTGAGTCAGGCCGCCAGTCGGCAGGCTTATGATGAAACCTTTTTGGCCGGTGGGGGTGGTTCGGCTCCGCCGCTGCTGGATGCTCAAGGCCGTCGCCGGGCGAAGCCGCCGGCCGATCGCGCCGAAACCCCCATGCTGGATCTTGATGAGCGCCAGTTTGTAGGGGCACTGCTGCTGCTTCAGGAGCTGGGGGAATATGAATTGGTGCTGGAGCTGGGCTATCCCCACCTGAGCAATCCGGGCACGATCGAGGCGGGCCGATTTGGCGAACCGCAATTGGCCTTAGCAGACATTCTGCTGACCGTGGTGCTGGCCTACCTAGAACTGGGCCGCGAACAGTGGCACCAAGGCCAGGCGGAACCGGCCGCCACCTCCCTCAAGATTGCCCAAGAGTTGCTGTTGCACCATGGGCTGTTTGCCAGCTTGCGGGGCGAAATTCAGGCGGATTTGTACAAACTGCGGCCCTATCGCATTTTGGAGCTGTTGGCCCATCCGGACGAGAACAGCGTGCAACATCGCCAGGGCTTGCAGTTGTTGCGCAGCATGTTGAAAGAACGCGAAGGCATTGATGGTCAAGGGGATGACCGATCGGGCTTGGGCGTTGAGGACTTTCTGCGTTTTGTGCAACAACTGCGGGTGTATTTGACCACGGAAGAACAGCTCGCCCTGTTTGAAGCGGAGGCCAAGCGCCCCTCAGCGGTGGCCACCTTCCTGACGGCCTATGCGGCGATCGCCCGGGGATTTGGGCAACGACAGCCGGCCTTTGTGCGGCAAGCGAGCTTGCTGTTGCGCCGGTTGGGCAATCGTCAGGACGTGTTCTTGGAGCAGGCGGTTTGTGCATTGCTATTGGGACGGCCCGAAGAAGCCACGCGCTACTTGAGCCAAAGCCAAGAACAGGAAGCGATCGCCCTGATTCGTCAGCAGTCGGCCGGTGCGCCGGATTTGTTGCCGGGCCTCTGTGCCTATACGGAACATTGGTTACGCCATGAGGTGTTTCCCCATTTCCGAGATTTGGTGCAAGGGGGTGTTTCCCTCAAGGAATATTTCGCGGATGCTTCGGTGCAAAGCTATCTGGAAGCCCTTCCGGAGGGGGAACCACCGGAGAATGAATGGACGGTGGTTCCCGATCGCGCTTCCGTGAAAGCGGCCACACCGATGACAGCAAACCGGGGATCGAACCGCACCTTGGCAGCCCTGGCCGAATTGGGCGATCGCCGGTCGATCGACATGCCCCAGTTTCCCTGGCAACGCCCTACCCCTGTGCCATCGGCTGCCAACCCGATCGAACCCACTGCCAGCACCATTCGACCGCTGCCCTTGCCGCAACAGTTGGGAACCCAAGCCACCCAACATGATCCAACGGCCCAGGACTCCGGCGCGGTTGCCCGGGCCTTTTCGGACTTTGCGGCTCCGGGTTCCGTGCCGCCGCCCAACAACGTGATTCCCCTCAGCCGGGCCACGGGAGCCAGCACAGGAACCAGCAACATGGGCAGCAGCGGGCGATCGACCGTGGGAGCCGCGCCTCCGTTACCCCCTGGTGGGGCCGATCGCCCCAGTCGCAGCCGTCAGCGCCCCGATCGCCCCGCCCGGACTCGGGGTGGAGGCGGCGATCGACTCCCGATCGCGATCGGGGTCGGGATTATGGTGATTGGTCTTGGTTCGTTCCTCATTTGGCGCGTGTTCCAAGCTTTGGGCGAAACCTTCCAAGGGGGGCCCAACCTGGAGGGAGAACAACCGATCGTCCAGCTCGATCGGCCCGTGATTGAAATTCCGCCGCCGCCCGCAGTTCCCAACCCGGAAACTGCCCTCACGGCCCCTGGCCTCAACCCGGAAACCGCCCAACAACTGGTGCAAACCTGGCTGAGCGCCAAAGCTGCCGCCATGGGCCGCGAGCACCAGGGAGAACGCCTCACGGAAATTTTGGCAGATCCGATGTTGCGCACCTGGCGGGCCCGATCGCGCGATGCCCTCAACCAAAAACTGCACTGGGAATACGAACATCAGGTGAAGCTGGAGGATGTGAAAGCCACGCCAGACCAGCCCGATCGCGGTCAAATTACCGCTGAGGTGCGGGAAGTGGCCAAACTGTTCAAAAATGGCAAGCCCGATCGCGCCGGTTCCTACAACGAAGTGCTGCGAGTGCGCTACGAAGCTCAACGCAAGGACGGGCGCTGGTATCTACGTGATGTTAAAGTGATCCGATGATTGGGTTAACCCATGGTTAAACGCCAGCTTGCTGAGCGGGTCGATCGGCCTTGGGCCCTAAACCCAAATCACCGTCCCTGCACCGGGCTGGCCTACGGCGATCGCGCAGTCCCGTATGGCCGAAGTACTGCTACATGCCTACACACCACTGTTGATTTGGACAGGGTTGGGACTTTTGTTGGGGCCCTGGTTACCCCGTTCTTGGCCACGACTGGTCGGGCGATCGCTCTATTGGGTCGGTGTGCCCCTCGAAGTCTTTTCCCTCGCCCGCCACACCAACTTTTCAGGCCAAATGGGTCTGGCTCCGGCCGGCGCGGCTCTCGCGGTGGTGTTGGGAGCCTTGCTGAGCCTGGCTTCGCTGCATTACCTGATGAGGCGCGATCTGCGTGTTGACATGCCGCCCGATCGCCCGACGGGGGGCCTTTGGGGGCGGCATGGCTCTGGGAAATTCGCAACGGCGATCGCCCTCAGCACCTCGCCCGCCCTGGCCCCGATGGTGACGAATTTGGAGACAAATCTCGGGGCAGATTGTGGGGCAGACCTCGCGATCGATGCGATCGATCCGGCCAAGGCTCTGGAAGCAGCCCCTTGGTGGACAGAACCCGCCGCCCGAGGGAGCTATATCCTCTCCGCCATGCTGGGGAACACGGGTTTTGTGGGCTTGGCGATCGCCCCTTTGTTTTTGGATGCCAGCTCAGCGGGATTTCCAGCGTTTTACGCAGTGTCCCAAAACGTGATGGGAACCTATGGCCTCGGGGTGTGGGTGGCCAGCACCTTTGGCAACACCGGGGGCGATCGCAGCCTTTGGGGCCAAGTCAAAACCATGGCCGCCGTGCCCTCTCTTTGGGGATTTGGGTTTGGGGTGGCCAGCCAACCGATCGCCCTGCCCTCCTGGATCGAAACCCTGTCCCATGGCTCCGTGGGGCTGGTGATTCCCACGGCGTTTGTGTTGATGGGTATTCGGCTCAGTCAACTGAAAGGGTGGGACTGTTTGCGGGTGGCGGCCGTGCCGGCCCTGCTCAAAACCATCGCCGTGCCGGCCCTGTTGGGACTGGGGGCGATCGTGGTTGGGATTGATCCGCAATTACGCTTGGGGCTGGTGTTGATGTCCGGAATGCCCACGGCCTTTGCTTGCCTGATTTTGGCAGAAGAATACGACCTCGATCGCTCCATGATTGCCACCAGCATCGCCCTCACCACCGTGCTGGTTTTGCTGGCCATCCCGATGTGGCTCAAATTGTTCGGTTAATGACCATAGGGGGAAAAATTCAGCATTGACATAAATCGCTTCCGATCACTTCAGGATTGGAGAGCGCAGGTGCAACAAGATTCGATCGGGATCAGGCCGCTCCCGAGGCCGCGCTAAAATGGCGAGCGATTTTGCAAGCCTCGGTTCATCCACCGCAAGCCTGCCTACCCCCTTCCGGATTGGGTCAAATTTGGTGTTAGGAACGCATGATGCACACTCGATCTACTCTGCCTTGGGCTTGGCAATTGGTGCAACGACGCACCCGTCGAGGATTGGCCTTGGGCCTGGCGATGGCCGCCTCCTGGGCAAGCGCTGGGCCGCTGCCGGTTTTGGCCAATCCTGTTCCGTCAACCATCGCTGCTGAGGGCCATGGGCTGAACGACTCGATCGGGCGGGCCCCGGAAGCCGCCTCACCTGCTCCAACGGTGGTTCCCGCCAACATCCCCACCGACTCAGCCAACCCGAACGCAACTCCCGGCTCAACTCCGGCTCAACCCCCAGCCCCAGCCCCCAATTTGTCCCCCAGCCCCACAGCAGCGCCAGCGGAACTGCCCGTGAAACTGGTGTTGCGACTGCGGGAACGGCGGGTTTATGTCTATCGGGGCGATCGGGTAGAAGTCAGCTACCCGGTGGCGATCGGGAAACCTTCCACCCCCACCCCCACCGGCACCTATCGCGTGTTCCAAATGGTGAAAAATCCCATCTGGCGCAATCCCTGGACAGGCCAGGTCACCAACCCCGGCCCCAACAGCGCCCTGGGGTTACGCTGGATTGGGTTTATGGAGCGCTCCAACGGCATCATTGGGTTTCATGGCACGCCCACGGTTAACTCGATCGGGCGGGCCGCCTCCAATGGCTGTGTGCGGATGCGCAACGAGCATGTTGTAGAACTATTTGAAAAAGTGCAAATGGGAACCACCGTTGTGGTTGAACCCTAGGCCCCTCTGCCTTGAATCCACACCCAACCTATGCAGTTCCAGCAACCGCCGCATTTTGGGGCCTCTTCTCCCCCCTTGACCCTTCTGGCGATCCTGGGTCTGGGCTTCCTGTCCGGGAGCCCGGCCTGGGCAGAGGGGCCCCAACCGTCCCCCAATCCGCAACCCCGCCCCGTCCAGGCTGTTAACCCAGCCGCCAATGAGTCGCCCCTGAAGCGGCCAGGCCTGTGGCCCCCGATCGTACAAACAGCCCAACCGCCGTTGCCCGGTTTGGGTCAATACCAAGCCCATGTCCCAGTCGTTTCCAGTGCCCTGGTGTTACGGCTTGGGGAACGGCGGGTTTATCTCTATCGCGGTACGGTGATGGTGCGCAGCTATCCCGTGGCGATCGGGCGGGATGGTTGGGAAACGCCCACGGGCCATTTTCAGGTCATTCAAAAAACAGTGGATCCCGTTTGGCAGCATCCCTTCAACGGCACGATCGTCCCGGCGGGAAAAGATAATCCCTTGGGGGTTCGTTGGATTGGGTTTTGGACCAATGGTGACAACTCGATCGGCTTCCATGGCACACCTAATCCGGAGCTGATTGGTCAAGCGGTTTCCCACGGTTGTGTGCGGATGCGCAACGAAGACATTGTGGATTTATTCGATCGGGTCACGGAGGGGATGCCCGTGCGCGTGGAGCCATGACGCAACGGACTAAAGCCGGACTGGCACGGGACTGAATCGGACTTGGGCCGGCTCACTGGCCCACCTGGGCCCATCCCCGATCGCCCTCCCGGGAACTGGTAATCTAAACAGGCTGGGTACAGGCGATCGACCGCTCCGTGATTTTGTGGAGCTTGCTTGCAACCACGGTTGAGCGGCTCCTGTTGGGCCCGTTGCCAACGGCCCTGCTTCTTCCGCAACCCCCAGCAACCTCGTCTCGTTGAATTTGCCCCATTCACTAGCCAACCATGTCTAAACTCGACAAGCCCTTTGACACGTCGGATTTGATGTATCGTGCTGCCTCGCTGATTTCCGAATCGTCCAATCGCTACAAAATCACGGTGCAGGTGGCCAACCGGGCGAAGCGTCGCCGCTACGAAGAATTTGACACGGGCGAAGAATCTGCCATGAAGCCGGTGATTCGCGCCATCATTGAAATGTCCGATGAGCTGACCCAGCCGGACATCATTGTTTCTTAGTTCGTTTTGTTTCTTAGTTTGTTTCTCAGTTTCGTCAGTCTCCTAATGGCGCTTCTGAACGTTGGTTCTGTTCGGAACGTTATTTTTGAGCGTTAATTGAGGGTTCGGCCCGCCCGTCCGGAGCGCGGTCATCTCGACCGCCCGGATCAACCAAGATTCAGAATCCATGAAGCGAGCACGGCAGTTTATGACTCTGTTGAGCGGAAACGGGCGGCGATCAGGGCGTTGGCCTGGTCTGTGGGGCGTTTGGGTGGCCTTGGGTTTGGCGATCGCCCTGATGCTTCGGGGCCCCGCGATCGCCCAACTGCCTCCTTCCACCAATGATGTTTGGCGGCAGGTTTATCAAGTGCTGCCGGATATTCCCCGGGAAGATCACTACATCAACCGTGAGTCCCGAGAGGTCGATCGCGGCAGCAGTTTATTAGCCCGCATGATTCGCTACCACGTTTACCAAGTGGGGCGATCGCCCTTTTCGCGATTGGATTGGAAACTGACCCTCGCGGACTATTTGGGCCTGCATCAATACATTCCCGAAACCAGCTATCCCGGCAATGAACGCCTCACGGAAAATCCCTTGGATGGGGACCAGGCGGCCGTTCGACGCTTGAACCGGGCCCAGCGCGATCGGTTGGTGAACACCCTGGTGATTTTGTTTGACCCCAACGGCAATCGGGGTGAGCTGCCCACCGCTACCCCCGGCCCCACCAATACCCCGCGTCCCACTCCGGTGCAGCCTCGACCCGGTAGCGGTGCGGATTTGTTGCGCCTGTAATTTGTCCCCATTGAATTTGTCCCCATTGACCATGGCCGACAATGATTACGAATTCGGCAGTTTCTTTAGCCTGTTTGCTGCCGATGGATTACCGGATACTCGCTTGATTCGCGATCCGCTGTCGCCCGATGATGGAACCCGACCGCGTTTTTTTGATCTGAGTGCCAATGGGCAACAGGGCGATCGGGTGCGGATTCCGTCCCTGCTGACGGCCTATCCAGGGGGTGTGCGGGCCCTGAATGGTGATGATTTGGTGCAGGGCAGCGAGGCCGCAGACATCATCTATGGCAACGGGGGCGGCGACTACCTGGAAGGCAACGGCGGGGCCGATCGCCTGATCGGTGGGCGAGGGATGGATTACCTCAGCGGCGGGGCCGGCAACGACACCCTATTTGGCAATTTACAAGCCGACTATCTCTATGGCGGTGAAGGGGATGATCTGCTGCTGGGTGGTCAGGGGGCCGATATCCTGACCGGTGAGGCCGGCAACGATACTCTCGCGGGAGACTTGGGGCGCGATCGGCTCTGGGGAGGTCGCGGCGCGGATACCTTCATCCTCCGGCCGGGCGATGCCCCAGCTAACAGCGTGATCGGCAGTGAGCAACCCCGTGCCACCGACCCAATTTTCAACGTGGATGAGCTGGTGGTGGATATCATCCTGGACTACAACGCGGCCGAGGGCGATCGCATCCAGTTGGCGGATGGTGTGTTGCCGGCCAATGTGCGCCTCAGCCAGCGCTACTTGGTGATTGGCGATTCGCGCGACCATGCGCCTGAGGGGCCGTTTCCGCCAGGATCGATGATTCGGACGGCGGATTTTCGGGTGGAGGCGATCGCGGCCACGCTGATTACGGATAGCAGCACTGGCCTGGCTCTGGGGCTAGTGCGCGGTGCCAGTCCCGATCAGATCAGGATTGTGGGTCTGAATGCCGGAGGGGTGACCACCTAGGCTTGAATCGCTCCGGCCCCTGCTCAGGGGTTTTGGGGATCCAATTCCTGGGGATCAAGGCGTTCGGCGGCGTAGTTTAGGGTGCGATCGATGGTGTCGATCAGGGCGCGGTTGGTGGCCGGAGCCGATCGCTCCTGGGGCGATCGAACAATGGTTAACCGCGGCCGGGGCGGTCGCACACGCCTTTGCCAATTCGTCATCCAAGCTTCCAAGGTGCGGGGGGTGCTGGCTGGACAGAAAAAGAACCCTTGCACTTGCCGACAGCCCAACCCCTGCAAGGTGCTGATGCTGGAGATGGTTTCGGCTCCTTCGGCGGTAACGGTTAACTCTAACTGCTCGGCCAGGTTCAAAATGGCAGCCACGATCGCCCGAGGTCGTTCTTGGCGATCGAGGTTATGGATAAATGACTGATCAATTTTCAGCCCCGACAGTGGCAATTGGTGCAAATAGCTGAGGGACGAGTAGCCCGTGCCAAAGTCATCAATTACCCAGCGCACCCCCAGGATCGCCAGACGATCGAGCGTGGCCCGCAACTCCGGGGAGAGGTGCATCAACAGGCTTTCCGTAATTTCCAAAGCCAGAAGATTGGGGGGCAGCCCCGTTTCTTGCAAAATGGCCTCCACTTGCCCCACAAAGTCCGCCCCCGTCAGTTGACGAATGGAGCAGTTGACGGAAATGGGCAACTCTTGACACCAGGGATAGGCCGATCGCCAATGCTGTAGTTGCTGGCAGGCTTCCCGCAGGGCCCACAGCCCCAACTCCACAATGATGCCGGTTTCTTCCGCGATCGGGATGAACTCCGTGGGGGCGATCGACCCACGTTGGGGATGGTGCCAGCGCATCAGGGCCTCAAATCCCTGGATCGCTTGGGTCTCCAACGCCACCACCGGTTGGTAGTGCAGCACCAGTTCTCGCCGAGGCAGCGCCCACTGCAAATCCGAAGCCATCTGGAACCGACTGAGCACCTGGGCATGCATTTCCCGCCGGAAGACGACGCAAGTGCCTTTGCCCCGCTGTTTAGCCGCATAAAGGGCAATTTCTGCCTGACGCAGCAGGGTTTCCGCATCCAACTGAGGATTCACCCAGGTGATGCCGATGCTGACGCGCGCAAAAATTTCCAAACTCCCCAGGTCAAAGGGTTGGGCAATGAGGGTTTGCAGTTGAATGGCGCGATCGATCCCTTGGTCATAGCTGGCCAATCCTTCCAAAAACAGCGTAAATTCATCGCCCCCAAACCGAGCCAGCACCTCATTAGGTTGCAAATGGGCTTGCAGCCGCTGGGCCAATAGGGTCAGCAACTGATCGCCCACCCAATGGCCCAAGGAATCGTTCACCAGCTTGAAATCATCCAAGTCCAAATGCAGGATGGCGCTATAGTGACCGGGCCCGGCATCAATTAACCCTGGCCAGGGCTGAGGGTTGAGGCCGGTTGCCAAGGGCGGTTCCCCCGGTGGGCCCATGGGGTGGATCATGCTTTGGGCCATATTTTGCGCCATTTGCTGTTCTATTTGCTGCTCCATTTGCTCTAGGCGATGGTCAATGGCTTGCAGCAGGGTGTGGCGATTGGGCAAATCCGTAAGCGGATCGTGGGCGGCTTGGTGGGCCAGGGTTTGAAAAGATTGGGCGAGCTGCTCCGTCATGGCGTTGAAGGTGCTCGCCAGGCGATCGATTTCGGCAATGGGCGATCGGGGTGCGCGATCGAGCCAGTTCCCCTTGGCCAAACCCTCCGCTGCCAAGACCAGGTGCTGAAGCGGCCGAGTTAGCCATTGGGTCAGCCATCCCCCCACCGCCGCTACCACCAGCAACATCACCAAACAAGCCACCACGGTTGTTTGTAACTGAGCGGCGATCGGGGCGTAAAAATCACTTTCCGGCACCACAATCACCACCCACCATTGCAGACCGATCGCGTTTTGGAACCGAGTGGCCTGGCCCAAATAGGCGCGATGGTTCACGGTCAGGGTAAAGGATTGGGGATTGGCAGCGGCGGGGGATGGAACTCCGGCTGGCGGGTCTGCGGAATTCGTTGGGGCGGTGATGATCCGATCGGCTGCTAGATGTTGGGCCGTGGCTCGAATCACCGGATGCAGGGATTGATTGGCCTTGATGCGGCTGGGTTGGGGTTGGTTGGGCCAAACCAACGGCGTGTCGATGGAGGTGGCGATGAGCTGCCCATCGGTTTCCATCACAAAAGCCAAGCCCGATCGCCCGATCGGCAGGTTTTTCAGAAACCGGCTCACCGCCGACAGATACAGCCGCGACGTGACCACCCCAATGACTCGCCCATTGCGATCGCGCACGGGCTGGCTCACCGGCAGCGCCAAAATTTGCGGGTTGCTGTGGAGCTGAAAAACCGAATTCCAAACCAAACGCTCGGCTTTGAAGGTGTTGCTGTACCAACTCCGGCGGCGCGGGTCAAACACTTGGGCCACGGAGGTCAGCTTGCGGTTTTGGTCTAAATCAAACCCCAGCATTTTGCCGTTCGTGGCTCGCCCGGCCACCTGCAATTGGCGAGCGCTGCGATCGTCGGTGAACTGCACGGCGGCAAACTCCCCATCCTGGCCGCCATAGGCCACGTTGTCCACCGTGCCCTTGAAGATTTGGAAATATTCAATCAGGCGCTGTTCCCGATCGCTCGGATTCAAAAAATTCACCCGCCCCGTTTCCGAATCCTGGGCCATCAGTTGCACCACCTGGACTGGGGCTTGCAAACTGCCCTGCAAAAATTGCCCAATCCGCAGGCTGGTTTCCTGGCGCAGGCGGGTGCTGTTGGCGGTTAGCAGGTGGTTGGCATGTCGCCAGGCGAGCCAACTGGTTAGCCCAATCGCCCCCACCAACTGGATCGCCACGGGCATCACCAGCAGCCACCGCAGGGGAACCGATCGCGCTCGAAGTCCGAATGTTGAGATCGCCTTGGGGTTAATCAACCGTGGTTAATTTGCTGTGGTTTACTGACATTTTTGCAAACAGGCGAGCCAACCCCGATCGTTCGGTGGTTGAATCAATTCTGCATTTCTGCATTTCTGCATTTTGAAGTTGCACTATTTGGCGCAGGAGTTGGCCGCCGGTTCTGCCGCTGGCCGATCGGGCACGTTTAAAGCGGCCTTGGGATAGGCAATTCGTTTGTGGTTAAACTGCTGCCAAACCGTAACGAACACTTCCGCAATCACCCGCAGGTCTTCCCGACTCAGGCCCGAGCAAACGAGCTGATTGTCTTGCCAGCGGGCCCGCAACATTCGATTCACCAGCGCCAAGGCTTCCTCATAGGTGGCATTTTCCAGCGATCGCAGGGCCGCTTCGCAGGAGTCCGCCAGCATGACAATTCCTGTTTCCCGCGATTGGGGAATGGGGCCCGGATACCGAAAATGGCTTTCCAGCACCGGACGTTGATCTAAATTGCAAGCTTGGTAGGGCGATCGCCCTTGGGGGGCCTTGTCCTGTTGGGTTGTTTCGAGGGTGGTTGTGGCGCGATCGGGTTGGTGGGCTGGATTTGCTTGACCTGCTCGATCGGCTTGGTCTAAGCGATCTACGCGATCGAATCGGCTCGATCGCTCCACAGGAGTTTGCTCTAACCCGAAATGGGCTGTCTTGGCCCGCTGCTCTCGCTGTTCCTGTTGTTGCTTGGCTTGGTAATAGAAATAGGCAATCAGCATCGTGCCTTGGTGTTCTGGAATAAAAGCTTGGATGGCCTTGGGCAACCGGGCCCGCCGCGCCATCACCAAGCCTTCGCTCACATGCTTGCGGACAATTTCCGTACTCAGCCAAGGATCCGCCAGCTGATCGTGCAGATTGGGACCGCCCATTTGGTTTTCGATGAAGGCGCGGGGGTTATGGAGCTTGCCGATGTCGTGATAGAGCGTGCCGGCTCGCACCAGTTCCACATTGCAGCCGAGCGATCGAGCCGCCGCCTCCGCCAAACTCGCCACAAACAAGGTGTGCTGAAACGTGCCCGGCGCTTCCGCCGCCAGTTGCTTCAGCAAGGGGCGGTTGGGATTCGCCAACTCCGCCAGGCGAATGGGGGTGACCAAATCAAACAGATGTTCCAGGTAGGGACTGAGGCCAATGGCGATGATCACCCAAATCAGCCCCGCAAACCCGCATAGGGCCGCTGAACCAAGAACCGTCAGCCAAACAAATTCGGCAGCGGCACTGTTGATTAGGTTCATGACCAGGTATAGCCCTCCTTGGGCGATCGCCACGCCCCCGCCCAACAGGGCCAAGTCTTCGCGCGATCGGGCCCGGCCGGCCCAGGCCGCAGCCACCAAGCCCCCCGCCGCCACGATCAAGGCATCAACCCAACTCACCTCCAAACCGGGGGGCAACAGCAGCGCCAACAGCCCCACCAAAGACATGCCCACCAGGGAGCCGTAAAAACTGCCACTGAGCAGGCCAATGGCAGACAAATTGGCCAGCATGGTGGGGCTGGCCCAAGGCCAGGTGGCTCCCATGCTGATCAACAGGGGGGTGCTGGTGGCCAGCAGCAGCAACAGGAAGCAGTCTCGCTGGCGCAGTCGGTGATAAACCCGGCGCTCAATTTGCCAAAAGGCCACGATCGCCCCCGAGACCAACAGGAACAGCCGCAGAATTGCCCCCCAGTTCACATTCCGAGAGCTGAGACCATAGCGATCGAGCAGGGCAAATTGGCCCGCATCAATGCGTTCACCCTGACGAACAATGGTTTCGCCCATGCGCCGCGACACGATCGAAAGGGGCACATCTTCCGCCGCCTGTTCAGCCAAGCGGCGGGTGCGGTCTGGATCTTCCGTGAGGGTGGGGCGATCGATCGTGCCCAGCAAAAGCTGTTGAGCCAGGGCCCGACCTTCCAGGGGAACCACCAACGCCACATGGAGTTGCACCGCCCGTTCAACAAGTTCCGGCGGTAAACCGGGCGCGAGGCCCTGCACCAACAGGTTTTCGAGGGCCACCAAGGTTTTAGCGCGGGTGGCCTGCCATTGGGCATCGGTCAGGGTGAACAGATCCACCGTGTAGTCCTGTTGCCCAAAGTCTTGCATCACGGCTTGGGCCATGGCATAGCGCTCGCGGGCCTTTTCAATGGCACTGATCACTTGCCGCAGCGCCGTTTCACCGGCCTGAATGCGGTAGGTTTTGAGGGCAACCACCAGGGGGTGTTCTGCTGAAATAGGCAGAACTTTGCCGGAGGCCAGGGAGGGCTTGAAGGGGTCAAACCCATCCGATCGCCCCGTGGGTCGGGGAGTGGGGTGGGGGGACGCTTGCCCCAGGGCCTGGAGCACTTGTTGCCAGTCCGCTTCATTGAGCGATCGCGCAATTTGTTGCAGGTCAGTGGACAGGTTTGCCGACGGCCAATAGGGAAACTGACCAGCTACCTGACGCAGTTCATCACTCCGTTCCAGCCGACGTTGCAACTCGGCCGCCAACTGTTGGGTGGCATCGGAGTCCATTTTCAGGGCGGGCACAATGCCGTTGCGGGCTGCCTCTCGACGGCTGCGCGTGGTGACTTGATCCACCACTTGGGCATCGTAGGGGGCAACGATATCCTGGGGGGCGATCGAACCAATGCCGTAGCGCGGTTGATTTAACCAAGGCTGGCTCATGGTGGCCGTCAGAATAACCGCCCCCAAAATCCCTAGCAGGATGGTTTGCACCCGCTGACGGATCGATCGGGCCCGCCGCACATAGGGTTGGCCCATGGTTTGGCAACAGAGACTATGGCAAGCGCCGCGAATCACCCCAACTCCTCCGTTGATCGTCACTCGTTGAACCAGTGAACTCAGCCGACGGTTCAGCCAGCAAAGTCGCTCGGGCCAAAGCTGCCCAAATCCGTGCCGGGTCGATGGGCTGGGGGGCAATGGCGGCAATGGCGGTACTGAACCAGGCGGGGAAATGCTGCAAGAATTGGGCCCCAAGGGCGATCGGCCGGGGGATGGGTCGCGAAATGGCTCGGGCGATCGGCCGCCCACTGGCTCCACCGGATCCTCCGCATCTTCTAGGGAACCCTGGCGTAGGGAACCCTGGCGAGGTGGCGGTTCCTGCGCACTGGCTTCGGAGTCGGTGTGGGATGGGGCAGGCTGTTGCCCATCACGCCCCATCGGATTGGCGGGGGTCAACATCTGGGAGGCTCTCATTTTGCCCCTAACACCCTGCGCCGATTGCGCCAGTAGCCATTGCAATCCAAGTCACCATAATCAGTTCCACCCAATTGATTTGACCCAAAGAATGGGCTGAAAAATGCCATTCTGAAGAACCATCGGAGGTCATCCCAAAAGGGTCTCGTCTCCATGTTCATCTTGCAGGGACTCTGTCGGTACTTCAACCGGTTGGCTGAATTGGCCATGATCCCATGGGATTCATTCATCACTCTGGCCAACCGGTTGCTGGACAATTTCAACAGTCGTAGCGCTCTCGCAAAGATTGCGCAATGGGTTAACACCGGCCCCATGGCAAGATGGGGCCAGCCACCACCCGATCGCCCCATGGCGGGATTGGGGTGGCATCTTGGCAGTATCTCAGTTGATTGAAGCGTAGGGCATTTTATCGGTAATTTTGGCTGAATCGTCCCCAGTTGCGGATTTTGCGGGGTGCAATTGCTCAGCGTTCAACTCAGCGTCCCACCCTGAAATGGGTAATCAGGCGATCGCCCTCCGCGATCGAGTCGGTTAGGGGATATTGGGGCAAGCGACCCGACCAGCGATCGATCAACATCTGCGATCCCTGAATGGCCCGGGTCAGCAGCCGATCGGGCACAATTGCCCCCACATCGGCCGGAATGGCCGCGCAGCCCCCCACCGCACCCACCAACACCCCCGACCACACAACTGCACTGGCCGACTGCTGTTGGCAGCGGGCCAAACTGCTGGCCCAGCGGCCACCGCTCGATCGCAGGCTATGGAGTGCCACCAAAATAGGCAAGGTTTCCGGCGTGGCCGCCCGCAGCCGTTGGGGCCAATCCAGGGCCAATCGATCCAACGTTTGCCAATCGCTGAGAATGTTGACCACCGACGGCCACAGGGTATTGGAGAGGGCATTGGAGAGAGCAGTGGAATGGGTCGCATGGGGCGCAGGATCGAACTCGGTTTCCTCTCGATCACCCTGGGAGAATTCCAGCGTGGCAGCATTGGGATGCACCAACACCCAAGCCAACACCTCCGCCCCCAAAATTACCGCTTCGGGCAAAGGCTGATCCATCGCCTGAGTCCACAGTTGGCGCAACACCAAAGGGCGATCGAACCAGCGCAACAGCAAAGGCAACAGGGCCAAGCCCAACTGATCGCCCGGCCCCGCCATCAGCGGCTCCAGTGAGGCCAAGGCCAACAGCCCCGGATCCGGGCCCGCCTGTGCGCCAACGATCTCTGACAATTGGAGGGCCCCTTGCAAAGCCGCGTCCAAATTGCGTCGATCGCGCTCCCAGGTTCGATCGAGCTGGTGAAGTGCCACCAAACCTCCCACAAGGGCCCCCTCAAATCGACCGTGTAAACTGACGGGCCAATCGCCAAAACTCATGATTTGCCAAATCCAGCGCGATCGCGCGACGAGCGAATCTCTAATCTAAGGGATCTCCAATTCAAGATGGATGGCAAAAAACCGTCCAAGCTTGACCCTTGATTCCCGATGCTCCGCTGTGCGGCCGAGAATTCGTTCTTGAACCATTGCCTAACTGTTAATTAGCCCTATGGCTTGGAACCGCCTCCTTTCCATTCTCGAACATTTCAATTGTCCCAGGCTGGCCATGGCTCCAAATCCTGCATCGGCCCGAAAAGCAATTGCCTTCACCCGGCTGGGAATGCTCCTGAGCCTGGGGGCGATCGGCCTAGGCATCAGTCTCAGCCTGGGCATGGGGCCCGCTTGGGCCAACTGCCCGCCGCGTCGGGAACCCCTGCCCAACTTGGGCCCCGGTGACAGTGGCAGCGATGTGCGCCGACTTCAGGGCATTTTGGCGCTCCTGGGGTTCTATCAAGGCCCCGCAGACGGAACCTACGACACCGCCTTAGCCAACGCTGTTCGTCTTTTTCAGGAAACCCAAAAACTGGATCCCAGTGGTGAAGTGACCGCCGAAACTTGGGATGCTCTGCTGCCCAATCCCAACTGCCGGCCCCCTGCCCGCCCCGATCGCTAGGGCCTTGGGGCGATCGACCGCAGAAGCTTAAGAGTTAGGTGCTTCCCGAGATCCCAAATTCCCCCAATTTTTCCCAGAGTCTCCACAATCAAAGTCCAAGACTCCAAACTGAAGACTCAAAACCCAGGGGAAGAAAGCATCCAAGGGTTAAGTAGCAGGCGTTAATCAACAAACGTTAACCTTGATCAATTCTTAAGAATTAATAAATTCCAAAAGCGATCGCGCCCGCAAGGGGAATTCCTGCCAAAAGCTGCATAGCAAAAAATTAGGAAATAGCCACAAACTGCAACGGAACTTTAAAGAGTTCAAAGTGCTTTGTAACCAAAGTATTAAGCGATCGCCACGGGATCGATCCCATTGCTTACACTGTCAGCAGAGATGGCTAAAACCATCACCACTCAACGCTTTGAGTAACGCACCCACTAACGCTTTGCCAAGTCGCGATCGCACCTAGCGACGCAAGACTTCCTATGAACTTTCCCTGGCTGACGACCTCCATTCTCCTCCCCATCGTCGCCGCCCTGATCGTGCCCCTGTTGCCCGACAAAGACGGCAAAACCGTACGCTGGTTTTCGTTGGGAGTAGGACTCATTGACTTCATCCTGTTGGTGTATGCCTTTTGTACCCAGTACGACTTCGGCAACCCCGAACTGCAACTGGTGGAAAGCTACACCTGGGTTCCCGAACTCGGCCTGAAATGGTCAGTGGGCGCAGACGGCCTCTCCATGCCCCTGATCCTGCTGACGGGCTTCATCACCACCTTGGCCATCTTGGCCTCCTGGCCCGTCACCCTCAAGCCCAAACTGTTCTACTTCCTGCTGCTGGCCATGTATGGCGGTCAAATCGCCGTCTTTGCCGTTCAGGACTTGCTTTTGTTCTTCCTGGTCTGGGAACTGGAATTGATTCCGGTGTACCTGCTGCTGTCGATTTGGGGTGGCAAAAAACGCCTCTACGCCGCCACCAAATTCATCCTCTACACCGCTGGTGGCTCGCTGTTTATCTTGGTTGCCGCCCTGGCCATGGCCTTCTACGGCGATACGGTCACCTTTGATATGCGGGAGCTGGCCCTCAAACCCTACGGCCACACGCTGCAACTGTTGCTCTACGGCGGATTTTTGATTGCCTACGCCGTCAAACTACCCATTTTCCCGCTGCATACCTGGTTGCCCGATGCCCACGGGGAGGCCACGGCTCCAGTCCACATGCTGCTGGCGGGCATCCTGCTGAAAATGGGTGGCTATGCCCTGGTGCGGATGAATGCCGGAATGTTGCCGGAAGCGCACGCCACCTTTGCGCCCGTGTTGGTGATTTTGGGGGTGGTGAACATTGTCTATGCGGCACTCACCTCCTTTGCCCAGCGGAACCTGAAACGCAAAATTGCCTATTCCTCGATTTCCCACATGGGCTTTGTGCTGATTGGCTTGGGTTCCTTCACGGACTTGGGCATCAGCGGCGCGATGATGCAAATGGTGTCCCACGGGTTGATTGGGGCGAGCCTGTTCTTCCTGGTGGGGGCCACGTACGATCGCACCCACACCCTAATGCTGGATGAAATGGGCGGCGTGGGCCAAAAGATGCCCAAGATTTTCTCGATGTTCACGGCTTGCTCGCTGGCATCGCTGGCCTTGCCGGGGATGAGCGGCTTTGTGGCAGAACTAACGGTGTTCCTGGGTTTTGCCAACAGTGATGCCTATTCGTTGCCCTTTAAGGTGATTGTGGTCTTCCTGGCAGCGGTGGGGGTGATTCTCACGCCGGTTTATCTGCTGTCGATGCTGCGGGAAATCTTCTACGGCCCGGAAAATCAGGAATTGGTGTCCCACGAGGTGCTGATCGATGCGGAACCGCGCGAGGTGTTCATCATCGCCTGTCTGCTGATTCCGATCATTGGCATTGGCTTCTATCCCAAGCTGTTGACCCAGATCTATGACTCAACAACGGTGCAACTAACGGCACGGCTGCGAGACGCGGTGCCAACCTTGGTGAGTCGGGAGTCACAGTCGATCGGGCTGATGCCGGGCGCAAAACCGTTGGTGGCTCCGGCGATCGCCCTGGAACCCTAGGGGGGAACTCCTGAGATACAGGACGCTCCCAACAGGACGCTCTCAATAGATTTAGAGCCGGGCCACCGTGTGGCCCGGCTCTTGTCAGTTTTAACGATTCTCATTGCAGGTTCGCTGCTGGGGATTCGAGGCGGGAAAAGCTCCGCAGCCATTATTTACAGGGTGCTGCTGAAGAGTAGACCCCACAGGGCCCCTGCGGCCGCCAAGGCGAAGAGAATGTTGGTGAAAAAGCGTCCGGTTTCGGCATTGAAACCCAGGGCCTTATCTTCGCGACCCGCTGTGAAAAACAGAGACCAAGCTTGATTGAGGTTGATGGTTTCGCCCGTTGAGTTGAAGTCGGGGCGGAAGACGACGGAATCCAACAGGTAACGATTCGAGAAGTCTAGATCGGTCTTCATAACAGTCCTTGAGGGGGGGGTAGAGATGGGGGAGAACAGCGCGGTGGGGGCCGGTTGGGCGCTGCGTTGTTGTTAATAACAATAACATTTCGTAAAAAATATTTACAATCAGTTGACTTTGAAAATCCTTCGTGTTTTCCAAACCTGGTCGGTGTAGCTTCCCGATCGCCCCTCAACGAGTTTGGGCACGGATTTGGGACAAGAACTGAGGTCGGCCCGTAGGGCAGGTGGCACAGGGGATGGATCGATCGACTCGAGAAATGCCAGATTGGATGCCATCGGGGCGATCGGGCTGGGAACATTGACCCATCGGGGATTGCCAGCCCTTGAACCCTAAGTTTCATCAACCGTTTGTTGCTAAGAATTGTCCCACTGTCCTCGGTCATGGTTGTTGAATCATGCCCCCCGGACAGGCCGGGAGACTGTCGATCGCGTTGGCCCGCAATTAGGGGAGGATTGACCGCGTGATTACCGAGCGCTTTCGTTATCAGTTGCGCCAGGAGGCCCGCCAGTGGGTGACCGATGGCTTGCTGCAACCGGAACAGTTCGATCGCCTAGCCGATCGCTATCAGTTCCGAACCCTCGATCAGGGGGCCCGTAACCGCTTCGTGACCATCCTGTTGTGTTTGGGAGGAGTGCTGTTGGGGTTGGGGGTGATCACCTTTGTGGCCGCCAACTGGCAGCAATGGCCCCGGGCGTTTCGGGTGGGGGTGTTGTTGAGTGCCCTGTTGGGCGTTCAAGCTTTGGGGTTTTATTTGTGGCGATCGCCCGCTCCTCGGTTGGCTGGGCAACGCCGCTTGGGCCAAGCCCTGCTGTTGTTGGGTGGGCTGCTGTTGGGGGCGAATTTGGCCTTGACGGCTCAGATGTTTCACCAGGGCGGCCCCTTATCGAGCCTCTACTTCATTTGGGGCGGCGGTGTGTTGACCATGGCGATCGGGCTGCGGTTGATGCCTTTGGGGTTGCTGGCGTTGATTTTGACGATCGTGGGCTACTGGTCGGGTCTCTATGACTGGTGGGAGCCGGAACCCAGTTGGCAGCGAGCGTTGGCGGAGCATATGCCCTTGGTGAGTGCCCTGGCTTTTTTGCCCCTGGCCCATGTGACGCGATCGCGCTTTTTGTTTGGCTTGGCTTGGTTGTTCACGTTGGGAACCTTGCAAACCAACTTTTGGTGGAGCTTGATGCACCCTTGGGTTGCCAGTGTGTTGTCTTTGGCGCTGCCCTTCGCTTTGGGTTGGGGATATCGCGATCGACTTTGGCCGGCCGTGCAACGTTGGTGGCTGCGGTTGCCGCTGCCCCGGACTTTGCGCCATTGGCTCGTGCCCGGTGGGGCGATCGACCCAAGGCCACTGAATTTTCAAAACATCACCCAAAATTTGACCATCCTGTGGCTGATGGGCACGTTTTACTTCACCAGCTTCTGGTTTTTCTGGGAAGGTTCCGGTCGCCAAAGCGGTTCCTCCACCGATGGCAATATCTATGACCCAGCGCAATTCGTCCCCTGGCTGGCGGTGGATGTGGCCGTGGCGGCCGTGGCAGCGGTGCTGATGTGGGCGCGGCGGGGTCGCGGCACGGCCATGGGGGCCGATCAATGGCTCACCGACGCGGTGCTTTGGGCCCTGGTGTTGTCGTTGGGGTTGACCTTGGGTTGGCACTACAACGTGGCGGCTCTGCCCAATTTGGGAACCTTCCTGGCTAATGTATGCCTGTTCCTGTTGGGGGTGGGTCTGGTGCGCGAGGGGCTATCGGACGGGCGGCGCTTGGCCTTTTGGAGCGGTCTGTTGCTGTTGGTGCTGGATATTTGGACGCGGATGCTGGAGTACAACACAGATTTGCTGCTGAAGGCGCTGGTGTTTGTGCTCTGTGGTGTTGGGGTAATTGCGGCGGGCTTGTGGTTTGAGCGATCGGTGCAAACGCTGAATGGGTCGAATTCTTCCCCCACGGCGCGATCGTGAGCGATCGGGACTTGCGATCGCTAGTGATGCACCCCGATCGCCCTGCCAAATCAGCGCTCATCACAACCCCGTTCCCGTGAATTCCCTGCCCTTCATCAATTCCCTGTCATTTATTTTGGAAGCCTGAACCATGACCCAAGACCTGATTTCCCCGATCGCCCCAGACAGTCCCCCTCCGAAGGCAGCCGGCTGGCGATTTTGGATCCCGATGTTGTTGCAGTTGGGCCTGGCGATCGGGGTTCCAGCTCAATCGGCCATGACCTACTACTGGGGGCGATCTGTGGTGTTGCAAACCCGCCCGGTGGATCCCTACGACTGGATGCGGGGCTATTCCCAAACCCTCAGCTATGACATTAGCCAGGTGAGCGTTTTGGAAAAGCTGCCCGGCTGGGAAACCATCGCCACCGATCGAGATCAAAAACAAAAACCGCAACTACCCTATGAACGGCGGGAGTTTTACCTGATTTTGCAACAACCGACCAACACCGCCACCGAAGACCCCAATCAACCGCCCGATCGACCCAAGCCCTGGCAACCGGTGGCCATTCGTCCCGATCGCCCGGGCCAACTGCCCGTCAACCAAGTGGCCCTGCGGGGTGAAATTATGGCCGCCATGCCCCGCTACAACCTGGAAACCTATTACATGGACGAATCCAAGCGGGATCAAATCAATGACCAAATCAATGGTGTGAACCGCATGAATTGGGCACGTCCCCGCACCAATCGCCCCTTGCCGTTTGTGGTGGAAATTCGCGTGGGTGCTGATGGGCAGGCCGTGGCCCACAGCCTTTGGATTGAGCAGGATCGCTATCAGTTTTAAAGATGGTTGCGAAGTAGTAGCCTGTAGGGTGGGCAATGCCCACCAACCCATAACTTCATGGCATCTGCGACCTCATGGATCCATTGCGCTAGGTCAAGGCTGTATCAATTTCGATGCCCAGATTTGCAGTGCCGATCGTGCCATTAATTCGCATAATCGAATGAATTTCTGAACCAATTTCTGAATGAATTTATGAAAATCAACCTCGACTCGTCCGATCAAGAAATTCGCATTGAGATCGTGCCGCTGATCGATGTGATTTTCTGCATTCTGACCTTTTTTATCCTGGCGGCGATCGGGCTGACGCGCCAACAGGGCATTGGGGTAGACCTGCCCCAAGCCAGCACAGGCCAGCCCCAGATGCGCAAGTTGGCGATGGTGGCCCTCAGCCCCGCCGGTCAGTTGTATTTTCAGCAAGCCCCGGTGACCAAAGAGGCGCTGCTGACCCAACTGCAAGCCTTTAAGCAAGCCCAACCCGACGGGACAATCGTCCTCTATGCCTCCCAGTCGGCTTTCTATAGCGATGTGGTGGCGGTGTTGGACTTGCTGCGATCGGTTGGGGGCGATCGGGTGGCTCTGGCCACCTTGCCCAGCGGCCAAAACCCAGCCCAGCGACCGGCTGACAACTTCGACCCGTTCGGCAATCAGCCCCTCGTGCCCAACGATCCGAGTCAGGGGGGCGATTTTGGGAATCCGGGTTTCAATAGCCCTGGCTTTAATAATTCCAATCCCAGCAATTCCAGTCCCAATAATTCCAATCCCAGCAGCCCGAATAACCCCGGCTTGGGCGGCAATGGTTTGAATCAGCCGTATTTGTTACCCAACCAGTCACCGGCTCCGGCGCAACCGGGCGATCGACTGCCGATTCAGCCCTAACGGACGGCGCAAGGGCGGGCAGATCATCCGGTTGGGTTAATCGAGGCGCTTGATGGGCCCTTGGGTTGGGCGATCGGGCGGAACTCGATCGGCCCCGCAGCGGGGAAGCGATGGAAAGTTGCTATGATTTGTCCTGCCATTTGGCGGCCGGTTGGCGCTGCAACATTGCGCCCGAGGGCCAATGGTTTGCCCAATCCTCACCCCCTCACAGCAGCGATTCTATGGCCACCGATCTTGAAGCTTTGCGCCGTGCCGTTCCAGTTGATCGCATCGCCTACAACGAACAAGGATTAGTCGCGGCGATCGCCCAAGACTACCTGGATGGCACAGTGTTGATGATGGCTTGGATGAATGCGGAATCCTTGCAAAAAACCCTGGAAACTGGCGAGGCTTGGTACTGGAGCCGATCGCGCCAAGAACTGTGGCACAAGGGCGCAACTTCCGGACATATTCAAAAGCTCAAAAGCATTCGCTATGACTGCGATAGCGATGCCCTTTTAATGACCATTGAACAGATTGGGGATGTGGCTTGCCACACGGGGGCCCGCAGTTGTTTCCATCAAGTGGATGGGCAAGTGGTTCCGCCGCCTGCTGATACGTTGTCGCAGGTTTTTCAGGTGATTGAATCGCGCAAGGCCAACCCGAATCCTGAGTCCTATACCTGCAAATTGTTGGCCGGTGGGGATAACAAAATCCTCAAAAAAATTGGTGAAGAAGCGGCCGAAGTGGTGATGGCTTGTAAGGATGATGATCCGGAGTCGATCGCCTCAGAAGTGGCGGATTTGTTTTATCACACCCTGGTGGCGATCGCCCATCATCAGGTGGATTTAAAAGCGGTTTATCGCAAGCTTCAGGAACGACGCGGTTAAAGGCTCGCTGCTTTTTGGGTGATTACTTTTTGGGTAATTGCTTTGTAAGTAATGGCTTTTTGGGTGGTTACTTTTTAGGTGATTGCTGTTTCGAGCTTGGGATTCATTTCCCGTTGTGGATTTCCTGTTGTGGATTTTTTTGTTGATCTCCCATGTTTTCCATGATGGACGCTGCAATCAATCGCTCAGGGTCGGAGTCGGTGATGATCTTGGGCTGTGGCTATGTGGGCCGGCCAATGGCGCAATATTGGCGATCGCAAGGATTGACCGTCACCGGCACGACCACCACACCCGATCGCTTGGCGGAGCTGGCGGATTGTTGCGATCGGGCCCTTTGCTTGCGGGGGGACGATGAAGCGGGGTTGCGGTCGGCCCTGGCTGGGCAAACCACGCTGTTGGTTTGTTTGGGGCCCCGGCGATCGGGCATTTATCGGGAAACCTATTTGCACAGCGCCCAAACCCTGGCGCAACTGTTGCCTGAATTGCCCCAACTGCGCCAGGTGATCTACACCAGCAGCTATGGGGTTTATGGCGATCGGGGTGGGGCTTGGGTGGATGAAACCACGCCGCCCCAGCCCACCACGGACAATGGCCAAATCTTGCTGGAAACCGAGCAGGTGTTGTTGGGGGCGGCGCGGGACGGTTTGGCTGTTTGTGTGTTTCGGCTGGGGGGCATTTGTGGGCCCGGTCGCGAGGTGGCGGATATTTTTCGATCGGCCAGTGGCCAAGGGCGGCCCGGCAGTGGCCAAGATTGGAGTAATTGGATCCATTTGGATGACATTGTGGGGGCGATCGCCTTTGCCCGAGCGGCGCGGTTGTCGGGGCTATATAACCTGGTGCATGACGAACCCTTGACCCAAGCGGAATTGCTCGATCGGGCCTTTCGCCGCCGAGGGTGGCCGGGGGTGACTTGGAATCCGGCGGAATCGGCCCAGCGTCCTTACAATGCGCGGGTTTCCAATCAAAAACTCAAAACAGCGGGTTACCAGTTTCGATCGGTCACGATTCCGCTGTAGGGCCCTGATCAGGAGCTGGGCGATCGGGCTGTGGCGATCGGGCCGGTTGGTGGCAGTTGGGGGGAGGGGACGGCGATGATGGGGATGGGCCCGCCGCTGGCCCGCTGCCCCCTGACTCGGTATCTTCACTGTGACTGAATCTGGCTCTGCACCTGAATTTGCCCGATCGCCCCGTTGGCCCCTGAGCAAATTAATTGTCCTGGTCACGACCTTGCAAGCGTTGGTGGCCGTGGGGCTAACGGGGCAAGTGGTGCTCGTTCAAGGACAACGGGCCGTGGATGCGCTGATGAATCGTCTTGGCTCCGAGGTCGATCGGCAAATTCAAACCTACGTGCATCAATACCTGAGCGAGCCGTTGCGCCTCAATCAGCTCCATGTGCAGGCTTTTGCGGCTGATCAGGTGAAGTTGACAGATTTTTCAGCGCTGGAAACCTATTTCCACGGAAAGTTGCAACTGTTTCCCCTGGTCACCACCACGGAATTTGGAACAGCGGTTGGTGGCTCCTTGGAAGTTCGGGAATTGCCCAGCAGCACCCTAATTAAACGGAGCGATCGATTGGGATCGGGCTTGCGGCGAACCATCGAGGTCGATCGCCAAGGGCGGCGCGTCCTCAAAGACAGCCAGCTCTATGATGTGCGCAATCGCCCCTGGTTCAAAACGGCCCTTGCCGCCCGCAGACCCCAATGGACTTCGGTGTTTGCCTTTTCGGGAACGGGGGAATTGGGCATTTCAGCGGTGCAACCCCTGTACGATCGCACCGGACAACTGGTGGGGGTGTTTGCCTCTGACCTGGCCTTGGAAGGAATCAGCACTTTTTTGCGGGCCCAAAATATTGGCCACAGCGGGGTGGCGGCCATTGTGGAGCGATCGGGCCAGGTGATTGCCACCTCCACCAACGACCCAATCTCCCCGGAAGGAAAACGAATTCGGGCCAAAGACCTCAAAAATTCAATTTTGCAAGCGGCCGTTACCACCATTGAACAGCGCTTTGGCACTTGGGCCGCCATTCCGCCCAACACCCCAACCACCCAACTCACAACCAAATTCATTGGCCCCACCCAGCAAACCCGGTTGCTGGTGCAAGTGTCGCCCCTGCGCGATCGCAACGGTTTGGACTGGTTGTTGGTGACGGCGATTCCGGAAGCCGACTTTGCGGAGCCGGTGATGGCCGCGCGTCGAGACATCCTCACCATCATGTTGCTGGCCTTGGCTGTGGCGATCGGGCTGGGTTGGTGGATTGGGCGGCAGGTGTCGCGGCCCTTGGTGAAACTCTGTGCGGCCACCGATGCCGTGGCCGCCAATCAGCTCGATCAGGTGGTGATGACGGAAGGAACCGCCGAAACGGATCAACTGGCTCGGGCCTTCAACACCATGACCCAGCAGTTACGACAGTCCTTTCAGGAATTGGCCGCCAGCAACCAAGCCCTGGAAGAACGGGTGGCCGAGCGCACAGCCTCCCTGCAAACCAGCGAAGCCCGTCTGCGCAGCATTGCCCAAAATATTCCGGGAGCCATTTTTCAGTTCAGCAATCACGAGGGCCAATGGACGATCGACTACATGAGCGATCGCGTCAGCGAGCTAACGGGATTCAGCGCCGAAGAATTCATGGCCGACCTGGGCCGGTTTATTAGTGCCATCCACCCGGACGATCGGGACGGCTACATCGAATCTGTGAGCCGCGTGGTGGACAACCCCACGGAATGGGCCTATGAGGCTCGGTTGATTCGTCCCGATGGTTCCCTCCGTTGGTGGCAAGGCGCTTCCACCCCCCGGCGCACCGATGACGGCACGGTTGTGTTTAGCGGCGTGTTGTTTGATATCACCGCCCGCAAACAGGCGGAACTAGCCCTGGCGGAAGCCAAGGAAGCGGCGGAAGTGGCCAATTTGGCCAAGAGTGAATTTTTGGCCAACATGAGCCACGAGTTGCGCACCCCCTTGAACGGCATTTTGGGTTATGCCCAGGTGTTGCAGCGATCGAGCAATTTGCACGAAGAGCAACTGGCCAAAATTGGCGTGATTCACCAATGTGGCACTCATCTGCTGACCCTGATCAACGATGTGCTGGATTTGGCCAAAATCGAAGCCCGCAAAATGGAACTGCACCCCACGGAATTTCACTTTCGGGCCTTTCTGCGTGGCGTAACGGAAATGTGCCGTCTGCGAGCGGAACTGAAGGGGTTGCAATTCGCGGAAGAAATCGCCGATGACTTACCGGAAGGCATCCGCACCGATGAAAAGCGTCTCCGCCAAGTGTTGCTCAACTTGCTGGGCAATGCGATCAAGTTCACGGACAGCGGCACGGTCACCCTGCGTGTGTTGGCCATGGGGGGCGATCGGGTGCAATTTGAAGTACAAGACACGGGCGTTGGCCTAGAAGCAGATCAACTCAGCAGCATTTTTCTGCCCTTTGAGCAGGTGGGCGAGACCAAGCGCCAAACGGAGGGCACGGGTCTGGGGCTGGCGATCTCCCAACAAATTGTGGAGCTGATGGGCGGCCAAATTACCGTCGCGAGCCAACCCCAAGTCGGCAGCAGCTTTCGGTTTGAAGTGTCCTTGCCGGTGGCGGCCGAGTGGAGCCGCCATTCCCGCATGACACAACAGGGGCAAATTGTTGGCATTCAAGGGGATGCGCCCCAAGTGCTGGTGGTGGATGACAAGTGGGAAAACCGGGCCGTGCTGCGGGAGATGCTGGAGCCGATCGGGTTTGTGATTCAGGAAGCAGAAGATGGGGCTATGGCTTGGCAGTTTTTGGAGCACCATCGCCCACAGGTGGTGATTACGGATTTGTTAATGCCCAACTTGGATGGCTACACCCTGATTGATCTGATTCGTCGCCATCCTGAGTTGCAGCAATTGCCGATTATTGTGTCCTCTGCCAGTGTTTTTGAGAGCGATCGACAACAAAGCTTGGACGCGGGTGGCAGCGACTTTCTGCCCAAACCGGTGCAAACCCACGAGCTATTGCACCTGCTGCAAAAACACTTGCAATTGGTTTGGGTTTATGAAGCCAGTGCAATCGCCCCGTCACCCTTGGCGCAGTCGGCGGCGGAACCCGACCTGCCCCCGGATGCACTCATTTACCCGATTGACTACCCGATCGACCCCGAGTTGTTGGAGCAGCTCGAAACCCTGGCCCGCAAAGGCAACTTCAACGCCCTGAAGCGCCAAGCCAAAGCCCTGGCAGAGCAGGATCCAACCCTTGCTCCCTTTGCCCAACAGCTCAAGAGCCTGGCCCAGGCGTTTAACGATCAGGGGATTTTGGAACTTTTAAGTCAAGCGCCGGGGCGATCGAGCGCGAATTAACGGGGAAGGAAGCGTTAGACCAAACAGAAACGGGTGATCGGGATCTCCGGTCAATTAATTGGCTGAAAAATTGCTGAAAATAGCTTTTTTCGAGAGAATAGAGACCATCAAAGGTCTTCAATAACTTTCTGAAACTTTCTGAGGATCATGAAGTTGAGCGCAATAACCGTTCAAATCATCAAGCATTTATGATCCCCGGGATCATAATTCATCACAAAAACCGGCAAGACCAGCCATTCAGAATCTTCCCAGGAAAAGTCTTGCTTGTTCTTAATGATTAGTTCATGATTGTTGATGCCTTAACCTGATTTTCAGCACTTTCGATCCAGCGCTTCATGGGCCCAGTCATTTCATTGGCCAAGCAATTGGTCAAGTGATTGGTGATCCTTAAATGGCGATTCTTAAATGGCGATCCTTCAATTCTCCCAGCACCCTTTTTACTGCAAAACCTTCCATCCTTGAGCCATGTCCCTCGATGCCGCTGAAAATCGTCCCACGATTCTGATTGTGGACGATATGCCAGCTAACCTTAGTTTGCTGTCTGATTTATTAGATGATGCGGGGTTTGAAGTTTGGATCGCCCAATCTGGAGAAGTGGCGCTCGATCGGGTCAATTTTGCAACCCCAGATTTGATTTTGCTGGATGTGATGATGCCAGGAATTGACGGGTTTGAAACCTGTCGCCGCTTGAAGGCCAATAGCCAAACATCCGCCATTCCCATCATTTTCATGACCGCCCTCTCGGAAGTGGATGATAAGGTGCGTGGTCTCAATTTAGGGGCTGTGGACTATATCACCAAGCCCTTTCAGCAAGATGAAGTCCTCGCGCGGGTGCGCTTACATTTGCGTTTGCAATCCCTCACCAAAGCCTTAGCCGATCGCAATCAAGAATTGGAAATTCGGGTGGCTGAGCGCACAGCGGCCCTGGAAAAAGCCTTGGCGGATTTGCAAGACACCCACCTTAGTTTGGTGCGGGCAGAAAAACTATCCAGTCTGGGACAATTGCTATCGGGAGTGGCCCATGAAATTAACAATCCTGTGAATTTTATTCATGGCAATCTGGTTCATGCTTGTAATTATGCAGAAGACTTGATGAATGTCTTGCAGCTCTATCAAATATTCTATCCAGAGCCGCCAGCGGATTTGGCAACCCAAACCCAGGATTTGGACTTGCCTTTTATGATGGAGGATTTTCCAAAGATTTTGGAATCCATGCGTTTGGGAACCGATCGAATCCGCGATTTGGTCGCAAGTTTGCGCAATTTTTCGCGAATGGGCAATCAACAGCTCGCCCCAGCGGACTTGCATGAAGGGTTGGAAAATACCCTCATCATTTTGCGCCATCGATTAAAGTCCAAGGGCAGCCGATCGGAATTTAAAATCATTCGAGATTATGGGGAATTACCCCTCGTTGAATGTTCGATCGGGGAAATGAGCCAGGTTTTCATGAACTTGATTGCTAACGCGATCGATGCCTTGGATGACTTGGACTGGGAGCACATGAGCGGTTTGGAACCGGAAATTAAAATTCAAACCCGATCCCTGAATCAAAAATGGGTGCAAATTATCGTTTCTGATAATGGGCCAGGGATTGAACCGGAGGTGCAGCAGAAGTTGTTTGAAGCATTTTTCACCACGAAACCCACGGGTATTGGCACAGGATTAGGGCTGGCGATCGCCCGTTCAATCGTGGTCGATCGCCACGGTGGTCGGCTCGATTGTGAATCTCAGATGGGTCACGGCGCTAAGTTCATTCTCGAAATTCCTGTTACTCAGCCCTAACCAGAAACTTCATCAGAAACCTAATCAGAAACCTAATCAGCGGCCATTGATCAGCGGCCATTGATCAATCGAGATAGGTTCAGGAGCGATCGGGCGATGCGATCGCCCGTTTCTGGATCTTTCCAATAGCCATTGTGAGAAAGCGGATTCCAGCTTTCCCAAACTTCTCCCGCGTTCACGTTCAAATCTTCCTTCACTGCCCGTTGAAAAGCTGAATTAATGGGTCGTAATGGATAAGCAATCACATCATCAGAATCGTAAACATTCACCCATTCGGTGGCTGAGTTCAGTTGAGGATAATGTTCTGTCAGGCGGGGGGCCGGAAACTGAATCGGCAAGCCCCCATCGCGATCGCGCAGTGTCCAAAGGGCCAAGGGACTGCCCAAGGTGTAGTACAAACTGAGGGTTTCACCCCGTTCCAAGGGGCTATTGCCCACTTGACGCAACACCGATTCTCGAAAGAGCGATTCTGCTTCGGTGTTGTTCCCAAATTCCGCTTGCAAATCCAGAAGATAGTTATAGGAAACGATCGAACCAAGGCTATGGCCAATCACGCAGAGGGGGGCTTTGGGGCCAGCTTTTTGGGCCAGGGTGTGCAAAGTTTGGGCACAAAATCGATGAATGGCGTGATAGGAATGGCGACCGCGCGGACTAACCTGATAGGCAATGGCATCGGAAACAAAGGACACCATAAACTCTCGGATTCGATCCCAATTCATGGCACTTTGGCGCTGGAATCGGGCCCACAAGTCCTGTTGGTTTCCTTCCAAAACCGTTGCCCAATACACTGGAGCCATCACGAACCGCTGATGATATTCCTTGTCAGAAATGCCTAGTTTACTGAAGCGATCGATTAGATTATTTTGCAAGCTGCGAATAAATTCCGGTTGGTCAGCTTTGCCGCTGTTGTAGTCAGGATCACCGGCTCCAATGCCATGAACCACGGCGATCGCCACCTTTTGCCAAGCAGCACCGGCAGCATCACTCTCAGGACTTTGGGATGTGGGGAAAAAGTTGGGGATCATGGGTTTCTCCAGTCCAGGTTTCGTAAAAATTTCGTCAAAATAGATAGGCTGGGGCGCAATTGGTCACCGCTGCCGGCCAGGGATCGGAGTCTTTGGGCGATGGCAATTGCGTTTCGATTGAACGACAGGGCCCCAGGGAAACAGCCCAGCGAAAAGTCAGGTGATGCTAGCTTAACAAGTGGCTCCGCCTGGCTCCCAAGGGGCGATCGACCTCAGTTCTGGTCAAGTTCTGGTCAAGTTCCGGTCAAGGGCCGGTTCAGTTTTGATCAAGCTTCGATCGGGTTCCGATCAATGTCTGGTTGGTTTTCGATGAACTTTTGGTTGGTTTTTGATCGATTGCCGATCAATTACTGATTGATTGCCGATCGATTACTGATCGATTGCCAATCTCCTGCGTTAAATTCCGCTCGCACTACCCTCCATCACCATGAAGCGCATTGTTCTCATTGCTGGGTTCGAGACTTTTAACGCCGATTTGTACCGAAAAGCTGCCCACCGGGCGATCGAGCGTTGTCCTCAATTGCAAGTGACCACTTTTACCGATCGTGACATTACGGAACAACCCGATCGGGTGGCCGCAGCTTTAGCAGAAGCCGATGTATTTTTTGCCAGCCTAATTTTTGACTATGAGCAGGTGCTTTGGTTGCGCGATCGAGTGCAACATATCCCTATTCGTTTGGTCTTTGAGTCGGCTTTGGAATTAATTTCCCTCACTCAGATTGGGGCGTTCAAAATTGGTGACAAGCCTTCGGGAATGCCAAAGCCTGTGAAGTTTATTCTCAGTAAATTTTCCAGCGGCCGAGAAGAAGATCGACTGGCTGGTTATCTCAGCTTTTTAAAAACCGGGCCCAAGCTGCTGAAATTTGTGCCGATTCAAAAGGTACAAGATCTGCGCAATTGGCTAATTATCTATGGCTATTGGAATGCTGGTGGCTTGGAAAATGTGGCCGCCATGCTCTGGATTTTGGCTGAAAAATATTTGGATCTCTCGATCGGGGAAATTGCCCCACCCATTGAAACGCCCAATATGGGGTTATTGCACCCTGAATATGCGGGCTATTTTTTGAATCCTCAAGATTATTTGAACTGGTATCGTCAACAACGATCGCCCCAGTTGTCGGAGCCTCCAATTAATCATCCTGATCATCTTGATCATTCGGGGCAATCGACAATGGAAGCCTCCAAAATTGCTCACGATCGCCCGGTAGTAGCCATTTTGCTCTACCGAAAACATGTGGTGACGCAACAGGCTTATATTCCTCAACTGATTCGCCATTTTGAAGCGGCTGGTTTGCTACCCCTGCCCATTTTTATTAATGGCGTGGAAGCCCATGTGATTGTCCGAGATTGGCTGACCACCAGCCATGAACAGCAACAACGGGCCCAGGGCGATCGGGAATTAAAATCCCTGGCGGCTGATGCGGTGTTGGTGGATGCAATTGTTTCCACAATTGGGTTTCCGCTGGTGGGCGGCCCCGCTGGCTCCATGGAAGCTGGGCGACAGGTGGCGGTGGCTCAGCGGATTTTAGCGGCTAAAAATGTGCCCTATTTAGTCGCCGCTCCTTTGCTCATTCAAGACCTAAAATCCTGGACAAGACAGGGAATTGGTGGTCTCCAAAGTGTGGTGCTGTATGCCCTGCCGGAGTTAGACGGGGCAATTGATACTGTGCCCTTGGGTGGCTTGGTTGGAGATGATATTTACCTGATTCCGGAGCGTGTTCAACGGTTAACCAGTCGCGTCAAAAACTGGATTCAACTCCGCAAAGCTCCACCACGTGATCGCAAGTTAGCGATCATTTTATATGGCTTTCCACCGGGGTATGGCGCAACGGGAACAGCGGCCCTGTTGAATGTTCCCCGATCGCTCTTGAAACTGCTGGAGTCTTTGCAAGCTCAAGGCTATGATGTGGGTGAATTGCCCACCGATGGTGAGGCGATTATTCAACAGGTGAAAGCTGCCGATGATCGTTGGTCTTTGGGCCATCCTTCCCGATCGCACCCACACCAGGCTCCCTTGAATGATGGCTGGGTTCCGGCTCAAATCCTTGATCAATGGTTAGGATATCTCGGCAGTTCTCGGATTCAAAAACAGTGGGGTGGTCTCACGGAATCGGGTATTAAAACCTTTGGGGATGAGTTGCACATTGGGGGCGTTTACTTTGGAAACGTTTGGATTGGGGTGCAGCCGCCTTTGGGTTTGCAAGGCGATCCCATGCGCTTGATGTTTGAGCGAGACTTGACCCCCCATCCCCAATACGCTGCGTTCTATCAATGGTTGCAGCGGGTTTGGCAACCCCACGCGATCGTCCATTTTGGAATGCATGGAACGGTGGAATGGTTGCCGGGATCTCCCTTGGGCAATACGGGCTATTCTTGGTCAGATATTTTGTTGGGAAATCTGCCCCATTTGTACATCTATGCGGCGAATAATCCTTCGGAGTCGATCTTGGCAAAACGCCGGGGCTATGGGGTGTTAATTTCCCACAATGTGCCTCTCTATGGGCGAGCAGGTTTGTATAAGGAATTGGTGAATCTGCGTGATTTAATTGCGGAATATCGCGAGGATCCGCAGGCGAATACGGCCCTGCGGGATGCGATCGCCCAACGGTTAATTGACACGGGACTCGATCGGGATTGTCCGCTGCCGGAAGCACAACAATTGGGGGTGGAGTTGAGTGCGGAAACCCTGAAGCTGTTTGGCCCCGATTTGCTCGATCGCTACTTTGCAAGGGTTTATCAATACCTGCGAGAACTAGAACAACGCCTTTTTTCTAGTGGGTTGCATGTGTTGGGAGCTGCACCCAATGCCGAGCAACTATTGTCCTATTTGGAAGCCTATTTTGAGGCGAATTTACCCCGATCGGTCTTGGAAGCGATCGCCCAAGGATCCGACCTCGATCGCCCCCTGAATGCCTATCGATACTGGTTCCAGCAGGAATATCCCAATCGATCGTTTGAGTTGGATCCCAAGGTCTCAGAACGGATTCAAGAAGCCATTCGTTTGCGGGATTTGCTCAACCAAAATACCGATGAGTTAACGAATTTATTGCGGGGCTTGAATGGGGAATATATTCCGCCCGCACCGGGGGGAGACCTGTTGCGGGACGGGCCCGGCGCATTGCCCACGGGCCGCAATATTCACGCCCTTGATCCTTACCGAATGCCCTCCCCAGGAGCCTACGAACGGGGCAAGGCGATCGCCCAGCAATTGATTGCCCAACACCAACAGGAACATGGCCAGGAACCGGACAGCTATCCCGAAACCATTGCCGTGATGCTTTGGGGTTTGGATGCCATTAAAACCAAGGGTGAATCCTTGGGCATTTTGTTGGAATTAGTGGGCGCGGAACCAATTAAGGAAGGCACGGGCCGAATTGTTCGCTATGAGTTAATTCCTCTGGCTCAATTGGGTCGTCCTCGAATTGATGTGTTGGCTAATTTATCGGGCATTTTTCGAGACAGTTTCGCCAATATTTTGGAACTTTTGGATGATCTGTTTGTGCGGGCAGCGGCGGCCGATGAACCGATCGAACAAAACTTCATTCGTAAACATGCCCTGGAGCTTCAGGCCCAAGGGGTTGAAAATCCCAGTGCTCGGCTCTTCTCAAACCCGGCGGGGGATTTTGGCTCCCTTGTGAACGATCGCGTCAATGATGGAAATTGGGAGTCTGGTGATGAGCTAGCCCAAACCTGGCGATCGCGCAATGCCTTTAGCTACGGTCGGCGCGATCGGGGGCAAGCCCGCCCAGAAGTGCTCGATCGGCTCTTGGCCACCACTGGGCGCATTGTCCAGGAAATCGACTCCGTGGAATATGGCTTGACGGATATCCAGGAGTACTACGCCAACACCGGAGCCTTGAAGCGTGCCGCCGAACAACAGCAACAGCGCCCCGTCACCGCAAGTTTTGTGGAAAGTTTCGGCAAAAACACCCAACCCCGCGACTTAAACAGCCTCTTGCGGTTGGAATATCGCACCAAATTGCTGAATCCCAAGTGGGCCGAAGCCATGGCCGCCCAGGGTTCTGGCGGGGCCTTTGAAATTTCCCAACGGATGACGGCCCTGTTGGGTTGGAGCGGCACCACGGATTTTGCCGATCGCTGGGTCTATGACGGAGCCGCCGAAACCTACGCCCTCGATCGAGCCATGGCCGATCGCCTGCGCCGCGCCAATCCGGAAGCCTTCCGCAACATTGTTGGTCGTTTGCTGGAAGCCAATGGCCGTGGGTTTTGGGCCGCCGATGAGGCTGTGGTCGGCCAACTACAAGCCCTCTACGACGAAACCGATGCGGCTTTGGAGGGAGTAACCAATCCGTAAGCCGCTCAATATCAGCCACTCAATTGGCCACTCAATTTAAATGCCCCCAACCGGAACCCCCGTTCAACCAGGGCCGCGATCGCGCGATCGGGAACGACAACGCCGCCGTCAGCGTCCCCAGCCCTAACCCGGATCCGACAAGACCGCCACTAATGGCACGATCTCTGGGGGGGAAACTTCTCAGGGCGATCGTGCTGATTTGCCCGCCAATGCCAGTCATTATTCAAGACTGGACTTTACGGGTTGAAATCTGAAATTCAAGGCCGGAATTCAAGGCTGAGTTCAGCGGGAGCACAAATCGTGCTCAAGTTTCTGGAGGAACTGGTTGCACACCATGAACGAACTAGCCCCCACAGCGGTCTAATCCAAGGCTCAACGGCTAAACAGTCCCTAGGCTAACCAGTTCCGGAACTATTCATCGATTAGGAGTTTGTAATCATGGCTATTGGCCCTAACCCCCCGTTTTACGATCTCGACGATACCAATAACTTTTTCTCCACTAGCTCGCTGTCGGCGGAAGTGCTCCGCACCACCCCGGCAGGCGTACGGGGTTTGGGGGGCGATGACCAAATCACCGGCAGTGCCCAAGCGGACATCATCTACGGCAACCTGGGCAACGACAGCCTCTATGGTTTGGGGGGCAATGACACCTTCTATGGTGGTCAGGGTGACGATCTGTTGGTGGGTGATGGCCTCAATTCCACCGGGGATGACGTACTCAGCGGCAACAAGGGCAATGACCTGATTTTGGGTGGCGTGGGTAACGACATCCTGCGGGGTGGTCAGGACAACGATTTCCTGAATGGCGAAGAGGGCAATGACACCCTGGTGGGCGATCTGGGCCAAGATACCCTGGCCGGCGGGGCTGGCGATGATCTGTTGGTGTTGCGGCGGGACACGGCGGCAGTGGCCGATGCCAGCGGGGCGATCGCCGCAGATTTCATCGTGGATTTTGGCACTGGAAACGATCGCATCGGCCTAACCGGCGGCTTGCAGGAAAGTCAATTGCAACTGCTGGCGATCACTTTGACGGATTCCGGCGGCGGCTCCACACCCAGCACGGCGATTACGTTCAACGACAATGGGGTGTTCAAAACCTTGGGTCTGGTGTTGGGCAAAACGCCCACCGAGCTGGCCGGTAAGTTCGTGAATACGGACTTTTAAGCCGACTAGGCCGACCTTGCGGCCGACTGTCTAACTAACCTTTCAGCCGGTTGTTTAGGCTAAGGGTTCCGCTGACGGGATTAATGCCTGATGGGATCAATACCTGATGGAGTTAACACCCAGTGGGATCAATACCTAATGGCACTAACACCAAATGGGATCAACACCAAATGGGATCAACGCCCAACCGGTGGCATCAGTGGCCAATGGCGGGTAAAGGGTAAATTGCGGGCAAGGGGCTTCAGCCCCTTGTCTTCAGGATTCACTCAGTAGCTCTCGGGCCCAGGCTTCTTCTTCGGGCAGCTCGTCCAAGGAGGGCCGGGTTTCCCGCAGTTCGATCGCGGCGGGAGTTGCGATCGATCGGGGGCTGGTGCGGCTTTTGGGGCGCAGTGCGCGTTCGGCCTCTTCAGCGCTGGCACGGGCTTGGTGCAAGAGCTTATTGCAGCGCTCCCAAGGGTTCGATCCATTCAGGGCCTCAAGCTGGCTGCTGCGTTCGTTGGCCACGGTGGCCAGGGCACGCAACACGGCAGAAAATTGGATGCCTTCGCGATCGAGGGTATCCAGCATGGGGCGTAACAATTCGCACAACAGGGTGTTGCGGTGTTCAGCAATCAACGCGCCGAGTTCGCTGGTGTTAATTGCGTCGCTAATGCTTTCGGGTAAATGTTGCATAGCTTTGTGGGCAATAGCGGAGCTGTCAAGTTTCATGCGATTTTCATGCGATTTTCAAAAATTCCTCATGAATCGCCGGCTGATGCACCCTCGAAACGCGGTTAACGCCACCTTGCGTTTGCGCTCAAAACCGATCACGGGCGATCGAGCACGATCGGGAACGATCGGTGAGCGATCAGTTAGAGACCCATTAGCGATCAACTCCACGATCGGCTACTTAACCCTTACGGTTGCCCCGTATGCTGCCAGGAATGGAGCAGCGGGTTGGTGATCCCAAACAAAGCAGCCTTGAGCTGGCAATGGCAGGCTACCGGGAGTTGCACCAGTCTTGTCCGTATAGTTGGGACAAATTGAGGCGATCGTCGATACAGAGACTGCCTATCTCTTCCTCTAAGGTACAGTGCCGATCGGGAAAATTCCGTGCAGATCAGCCAGAAGGAGAATTCCGCACAAGGGGCGATGGCGGATTGGTGGCTCCGGGCGATCGGCCCCGTTGCTCAACTCCAATTTCGCCAGCCCAAGCCCCCTCAAGCCCCAGGCATTTCCGTATCCGTCTCCCATGTATCACCCCATACATCACCCCGCGCATCACCCCAGTCATACCATTCCCCACCCGCCAGAAATCTGATCAAAATCCCTGGGATCGATTGGACGCGCAATTTGGGCTGATATGGTGAATAATTGTGGATTCGACTCTGCTAACACCCCTTAACCCCTCGCTTCAACGGCACTGCAACTGCAAGCTATGGCTGGAAAACCCACGATCGCCGTTACTCACCTCGGTTGCGAAAAAAATCGCATTGACACCGAGCATATGATGGGCCTGCTAGCCCAGGCAGGCTATGACGTGAGTGCCAACGACGATGCGGCAGACTACGCGATCGTCAACACCTGTAGCTTCATTCAAGAGGCGCGGGAAGAATCGGTGCGCACCTTGGTTTCCCTGGCGGAAGCGGGCAAACGAATTGTGATCACGGGCTGCATGGCTCAACACTTCCGGGACACCCTTTTGGATGAAATTCCGGAAGCCGTGGCCGTGGTGGGCACGGGCGACTATCACAAAATTGTGGATGTGGTGCAGCGAACGGAAGCGGGCGAGCGCGTTCAGGAAATTTCGGAAGAACCAACCTACATTGCCGATGAGACCGTCCCTCGCTACCGCACCACGGCCGAAGGCACGGCCTACCTGCGGGTGGCGGAGGGGTGTGACTACCGCTGTGCGTTCTGCATCATTCCCCACTTGCGGGGCGACCAGCGATCGCGCTCGATCGAGTCGATTGTGGCCGAAGCCCACAAGCTGGCCGATGAAGGGGTGCAAGAGCTAATCTTGATTTCCCAAATCACCACCAACTACGGCCTAGACCGCTATGGCAAGCCCAAGCTGGCAGAGCTGTTGCGGGCCCTCGGTGAGGTGGACATTCCTTGGGTGCGAATCCACTATGCCTATCCCACGGGGCTGACAGAATCGGTGATTGCGGCCATTCGGGAAACGCCGAATATCTTGCCCTATATTGATTTGCCGCTCCAGCATTCCCACCCGGAAGTGCTGCGATCGATGAATCGCCCTTGGCAGGCCAATGTGAACGATCGGCTCTTGGCTCAAATTCGCGAGCAATTGCCCAATGCCGTCATGCGCACCACGTTCATCGTGGGCTTCCCCGGCGAAACGGAGGAGCACTTTGAGCATTTGTGCGACTTTGTGCAGCGCCACGAATTTGACCATGTGGGGGTGTTCACCTTCTCGCCCGAGGAGGGAACTGCCGCGTTTAATTTGCCCAACCAACTCCCGCAGGAAGTGATGGATGGTCGGCGCGATCGACTGATGGCCCTGCAACAGCCCATTTCCCTGAAGCGAAATCAGGCCTACGTGGGCCAAACGGTGGATGTGCTGATTGAGCAGGTGAACCCGAAAACGGGACAATTCTTGGGTCGATCGGCTCGGTATTCTCCCGATGTGGATGGTTTGGTCTATGTCACTGGGCCGGCTCGCCTGGGGGCGATCGTCCCGGTCACGATCACCGCAGCCGAACCCTACGATCTATTTGGCGAGGTTGCCGTCTCCGCCTAAAGAATTTGCCCCGCCAGCTCTACTCAAATCCGAGAGCGATCGCTCAGAATTGAAAAGCGCGCGGGCTGGCTTTCCCAAGGAGCCATTTCCGAAGAGGCCAGCTCTCGCCGCTTCAGCCCATCCACCGCCGATCGGACTCCCGCCGCGACTGCCCGATCGAATCGTGGGTGGATCAACCGGGGTGTGTCCCCAAGGATGAGGAATTGTGGTTTCTTTTCTGATCGTGGCCGTCGTCATTGCCGTCGGCCTGATTCTGCTAACCTATTTGCCGTTTGGCGTGGAAGTCGATAGCCCTTGGAAGGCCTTGATCGCCGGTATTATTTTGGGCATTTTTCAGGGGTTGGCGCGGGCCGTTCCCGGCTGGCTCACCTTCTTACCCAAGTTGCTCACGCTGGGCTTGTTTTCTTTAATTGTTAGCACCTTGCTGTTTGGTCTAGCTGCTTGGTTGGTGGAAGGTTTCCGCCTCAAAAATGGCATTTGGAGTGCCTTGCTGGGGGCAGTTTTTATTAGCATTTTCCAATCGTTGGTGCTGGGAGTTCTGGGAAATTTCCTGCCCGTTCTCAACCAATAAGATAGCTAAAGCGATCGGTCAATGGCAGCAATTTCTCAAGTACTAAACTTCTGATTCTTTTGCTGCAAAGCCATGGAGGACAAGGGGCTTAAGCCCCTTGTCTGTGCTGTTTTTCTGCCGTTAATTTTTCGTTTCAATCCTGATCGGAGCTGGGATATTGATTAGGCAAGTCATCGCTAGCCAACACCCAAGTATTACGACCAAGGGACTTGGCTTGGTAAAGGGCCCGATCGGCCGCTTGCACCAAATCTTGGCAGGGGCGATCGAGCTGAGGCACTTGGCTGGCAATTCCCAAACTCACAGTTACATGATGGGTAATTCCTTGGTGTTCTGAGTGGAAAATTTGCAGATTCAAAACGGTTTTGCGAATCAATTCTGCAATTTGGGTTGCACCACCAGAATCGGTGTGGGGCAACACCACCACAAATTCCTCACCGCCATACCGAGCCACCAAGTCTGTGTTGCGCTGAAGTAATCCATCAATCGATCGCGCAATGCTAATTAGGCACTGATCACCGGCTGGGTGTCCATGTAAATCGTTATATTTTTTGAAGAAATCCACATCAAATAAAATCAGCGATAGCGGTTCTTGAATTCGCTGACACCGTTGCCATTCCTGTTGCAAAACCACATCAAAACAGCGGCGGTTGGCAATTTGCGTGAGTCCATCGCGGTTACTCAAATCATTGAGCTTAATGTTAATTTCTTCCAAAAAATGGTTAGCCTGTTGGAGTTGCTCCGCTTGCGATCGAAACTGTTCCAATAGTTCAGAATGTTGAATGGCGATCGCCAACTGATCCGCCACCTGTTGCAACAATTCGGCTTCATCTCCTTGCCAAGAACGGGCATTAGCACAGGCCTGCACAATCAAAAGTCCCCAAACATGCGATTCACCATGGGGCAAAGTGCCCACAATGGCAGCCATCACTTGAGATTGTGCTCCCGTGGCTTCCATCAACCGTGCCAAGTGTATTTGAGGGCGATCGATCGGAATTTCTTGAATAATTTGTGTCCGAGGCGCAGATTCTGCCCTAGACCGTGACCAGAGGGCGTTGGTTTTGGGCCACTGTCGATCGCGCACGGAAGGATAGTCTGTTTTCACCACCTCTTGAATAATTGATCCTGAATAATCCCCATGGAAACGCAGGATAAAGGTGCGATCGGCTTGCAGGGTTCGATGCACTTCCGTCACCGCAATATCCAAAATTTCGCTCAAATCAAGACTGCTTTGAATATGTTGGGTAATGGAACGCAAGGTTCGTTCCCGATCGGCCTGTTGGCGAAGGGCAATTTGCGCTCGCTTGAGATGGGTAATATCCCGCGCCACAACTAGTAACGATTCGACTGCCGTTGAACCAACCATCACATTCGATGACTGGGATTCCGCTGTTGCAGAATTGCCCAGTGGGGCTGTGTTCAGTGCCGAACTGGCCATGAAGTTTTGCAGATGTTCCAAACTCGTCCAACGGGGTGTGGTCATCAATGCGCTGGGGTGCTCTCGATCAAAAATTGGCGTTTGCATCACCTCCGGAACCACCCAAGACTGAAAAATATGGCCACCGTCCGGCAACAGCATTTCATATTCTAAAAAAGCCTTCTGACCGGTTTCCAAAACCGTTGCCATCCCCTCATGCCACATCTGAACTAGGTCTTCTGGAAATCCTAACTCTCTGCTGGTTTTACCAATAAAATCCTGTTCAGCAATTCTGCAAAGTTGCAAAACCGTGCGGTTGACATAGAGAAAGCGCCCTTCCCGATCGCACCGCATAATGCAATCCGGTGAATTTTCTGCCAAATTGCGAAATTCCTGCTCCCGTTGATTGAGGGCCGCCTCTGCAAATTTACGATCGCTGATATCCTCGATCGTCCCTACCATCCGGACTGGTTCCCCTTGCCCATTCCAAACCGCTTGCCCACGAATTCGCGCCCAAATGTAATGACCTTGGGCATGTTGAAATCGTACTTCAATGTCATAGCGTTCATAGCTCTGAAGATGGGCCATTAAAGCTTTTTCCCACCGCTCTTGATCCTCAGGATGGATTTTTTGGGAAAAAGCAGCTTCAGCAAAGAGTTGTGGTGATTGAATTCCTCGTCGCTCTTCGCCCAACAGCTCTAAATAGCGTTCCGATACCAAAATGGAATCATCCAAAATATTCCAATCCCAAACGCCTTCACCAATACTCTGAATGGCGAGATTATATAAATCGTTAATGATTTTCAGATCATCAGCCAAGCGTTTTTGATTGGTAATGTTGATGTGAAATTTCGTGACGCGCCAACCATTGATTTCAGAATCCCATTGCGATGTGCCGGTTACCATCGCCCAGCGCCATTCTCCACTTCGATGACGAAATCGGTAACTGAACTGAAATGTTTCTTCTGCCAAAATACTTTCAAAATTGGGCAAAACAATCTTTTGAAGATCTTCAGGATGAACAATCGATAACCACAATTGATGATTGGCTAAAAACTCCGAAGGATGATAGCCAAATAAATCTTCACATCCAGCCGAGCAGTAATCATAGCGATGGCTGTCATCGGAAAAAACATAGGCGCTCATAATGGCCGCAGCCGTGTTGCTTAAAACGGCATTGAGTTTAATTTCCGATTCACGCAGTGCTCGTTCTAAATGGACTCGTTCTGTCACGTCCCAAAAGATGCCTTGAATGCCAATAATCTGGCCATCGCTATCACGAACAGGAGTCTTCACCACCTGCACAAGACTTAATTCAGAACCCTCTTGAGAGCCGCTCAGTGTTGGATGGGGTTCAATGACATCTAAAATATGACCAGTTTCCAAAACCCAGCGCGTTTCTTGGTTGTAGCGAGCTGCTAAATCATTGGGATAGAGGTCATAAACCGTTTTGCCAAAAATTTCTGAATCTGACAAATTCAGCAAGTTTAAAAATGCCTGATTGGCAAAGGTGCAACGCCCCTGACAGTCTTCACGAAAAAGGGATTGCGGTAATACATTGGCTAAGGATTGATAGTGGGCGTTGCTGCGGCGTAGGGCTTCTTCTGTGGCTTTGCGATCGGTGATGTCAATGTAAGCAATGGCGACACCATAGGGGTCTAGTGGAATGGGGGCTGCACTGGTCATAATCCAGCGCAAAGTGCCATCGGGCCGCACAATGCCTTGCTCGATATTTTGAATCGGACAACCTTCACGTAAGGCCCGAATTGAGGGATATTCTTCGGCGGGCATGGGGCTGCCGTCCGATCGCAAAATTTCCCACACCGGGGAATCGCAGGTGCGCTGAGTATGTTCTTCTTTGGAAACGCCTAAAATTCGTTTGGATTCTGGATTGGCTTCCAAAATCTGACCGCTGGCGTTAGCGATGGAAACCCCAACGGGCAAAATTTCAAAGAGCGTTCGATATTTTTGCTGACTTTCCTGGAGGGCATGTTCTAGTTGGAAGTGCTCTGTGAAGTCAACAATCATGGCGTAATAACCATGAACGCTTTGATCGATCGCTTGGTCGGGAATCAGGGTGGCTCGAATATAGCGCTGGCCTCCTTGGGCGTAGGGAACAACACTTTCATAGGTCACAATTTCCCCTTTTAAGACCCGATCGATGTGGGGTTTAACTAATTGATAAGCTTGTTGACCGATTACCTCAGCGACTCGCTTTCCACAAATCTCTTGAGGACAGAGACCAAACCAATCCTCATAACTTTGGTTAACGTAGCGATAATATAAATCCTGATCGCAATAGGCAATACAAACGGGCAGGAGATCCATAATCTGCTGCCACTTCAAGGGATTATTCAAAAATATTGATGGGGATTTTGGGACTGGGCTGGGCTGACGAGGCTTGGACTCCTCCAGTTTGGCTTGCAGGGCTTTTAGCTGCGCTTGGGCTTCGGCCAAGGCAGTTTGGGATTGTGCAAGCTGTTGTCGTAGATGCTGAACTTCAGGATCAGGCTGGAGGAAGTCAGTCATAGCTAGCGGGGCAGACGTAGAAACAAGTGGTGAATCATGGTTATACCTTGCGATCGGGGCCAATTCTCTGGATTCATCTTCTTATTTATTTTTATGATTGGCCGCATTTGACTGTGTTGCTGGGATCATTAACTTGGGCAAGGATGATCGATCAGTGATGGAAAATCAATCTTGTTATGCACAAATTGTGTTCAAAACCAGTTTTAAAAATAAAGCGCTGGAGATCAGATTTTGAAAATGCAGCCTTAGAGATTAACGCTTGGGAATGAAGCTTTGGGAATTCAGAACTGAGAAGATATCTGAGAAATAACTTGGGGTACTGGCAAAGCGCTAGTGGTCATGGGGGCAAGGGGCTTAAGTCCCTTGTCTTCGTCGATCAACGGGGTAAGCAGAGTATCAATTTTGACTGTTTAAACATTTTCTGCGAGGGCGATCGAGTTTGGGCCGACATCGTTAATCTTTGCGGGGTTGATCACCCTTAAACCGGATGATTAGTAAGTGAGCTTGGTCACAGATTTCAAGCAATGCTACGGGTTTTCAAAAACCGGGGGATGGGTCAACAGACCGCTTTCCGAATCGGGCTTTGGGGGGATGAATTGCAAAGAGACAGAACTGTTCTTGATCGCGGTGTGATGGTCAGCGCCACTCAAAACCCGATCGGGTCGCTTGTCCGGTTTTGGGCGCGATCGAGCCGTAAGGGCTGTCAGGGTTGCCCTGCCCTTGGGGGCGATCCGGCGGTGACCGAGGGCGATCGATTGCCTGCCCCGATTCCCCCATGCACTGTGCTGGTTCCGCCGACTACACTGAGGACAGCCCCACCCAAGCAAGCTATGGGACTGCCATTCTAATTTCGCCCCGTTCATCCCCATGAAACGTTTGCTGCAACCTTTTCAGGCTCGTTTGTCGCGAACGGTGGCCTTGGGGGTGTTGTTTAGTATTGTGACCATTGAGGCGGTGATTCTCATTCCCTCCTATTGGCGAAGGGAACGTGAGCTAATTGACTACATGCAACGGATTTCCACCGCTAAGGTGGTGACCCTGGCGCGTTGGTCGCAGGCTGCACCGGAGTTTCAGGATCCCGTGCGGTTGGCCCAGCGGTTGGCCAATCAGACAGATGACCCGATTTCCCTGTGGAAGGGGCTGGCATTCTATGACCAATCGGGGCGTTTGGTGGCCACGGTGGGCGAAAAGCCTGAGTTGACCATCACGGCGGTGGCCGCGGGTCGCCGTGAACAACTGAGCCGCGATCAACAACGGCTCGATTTGGCTTGGCCGCCCGATGCCAGACGCAACTACACCCTGGTGGTTCGCCACGACATGAACCCGGTTTATGCGGAATTGCGGGCTTTTATTTTCCGCATTCTGGGATTGGTGGTGCTGATTTCGGTGTTTGCAACGGGGGTGACGATGGTGGTGTTGTCGCGGGTGGCGATCGTGCCGATTTTGCAAATGCGCGATGACCTGCGGCGAGCGGCGGACTTAATCAGTCGTGAGGATACCTCTGGGGAGATGTTGTATGCCTGCCAGGTCGATCGCCCCGATGAGTTGGGGGAGGTGATTACGGCCTTCCGGCATATGTATAACCGGATTCACCAGGAAATTTTGGAGCGGCGACGGGCAGAGCGGGAATCGGAAAGCCTGCTGCTGAATATTTTGCCCCCCGCGATCGCGGAACGATTGAAACGGGGCGAACACCCGATCGCAGAACGGTTTGAACAGGCAACGGTGCTGTTTGCGGATTTGGTGGATTTCACTGGACTCGCAGCCCACATCACCCCGGGCGAGTTGGTGCAACAGCTCAATCACATTTTTTCCACCTTTGACGCGCTGGCCGATACCTATGGCCTCGAAAAAATCAAGACGATCGGGGATGCCTACATGGTCGTGGGGGGTGTTCCGGATCCGCACCCGGACTGTGTGACGGCGGTGGCGGAAATGGCGCTGGCCATGCAACGGGCGATCGTGGCCTACCAGCCCGCCGCCGACTCCACCCAGCACCCCTTTTCGATCCGGATCGGGATCCATACGGGGCCGGTGGTGGGCGGTGTGATTGGCATCCGCAAGTTTATTTACGACCTGTGGGGCGACACGGTGAACACGGCCAGCCGAATGGAGTCCCATGGAATGCCGGGCCAAATCCAGGTGACCGAAGCGGTTTACCAAACCCTGCGCGATCGCTTCCAATTTGAGCGGCGGGGCGAAATTGCCATCAAGGGCAAGGGCACAATGACCACCTATTGGTTGCTCGATCGATTGGCAACCAACGGCCCCATGAATGGCGCAGCCGCAAACCCGGCGGCCCACCCCCCGATTGCCTCTGGATTGTCGGGAAATCGCCAGCCCTCCTAGGCCTTGGGTGGCGTTACGCCCATCCGAATTTCGGAGCAGAAGGAGGCAAAGGTGGGGCCGCCCGATCGGGTCGTGGTACTCGATCGAAACCGGAGATTATCGCTAGCAAACCAAATTCGCTCCTCAATCCAGCCACCCTCCACCGGCAGGGTAATCCACAGGGCCCCATCGCTGCCAAAACTGTAGCGACCGGGTTGGGGTTGGCCGTTGCTGCCCGGCGTGGCCAACAGCGGCCCCGCTCCCGACGGATCCGGAGCCAAAGCCAACAGCACCGAGGATCCCAATTCCTTATTCGGAGAAGCCGTGATCGCTTCCCAACGCATTTTCAGCCCCGCTGCGATCACCTGCGGATCGGCCCCATATTTCTGACAAAGGGCGATCGCCTCCGGTGCGTCGGCCGTTAGGGTCTCCATCCAAAGATCCCCTTTGCCCAAAACAGATTTGCGATCGGTCAAATTGTGGCCCGTCCGTTGGGAAAACCACTTACCCACACATTTTTCTAAAAACTCAGCGATCGTGCTCATGATGAAACAAAGAATTGATGGTTGATTAGGGTTTTGCCGTAAAAAAATACTCAAAAAAGGTCAGGGCTGAAATGGATTTGGCCCTGGGAAGCCGAAAATTTGTTGCGATCGCCTGGCCGGGTCACAGTTTGGATCTGAGCCAGGCCAAGCAACTCAAACTCCCCATGAATCTAGGTTATGAATCCAGGTTATGAATCCAGGGGCTGATCGGCCACAGGATTCGACGGTTGGTCGAGCTGATCAAGCTGTTGCAATCCATAGTGTGCCGCTTCGGCCACCTGGGGATGGCTATCTTTAGCAAGATATTTCAGGGCCGATCGGCTCTTCTCACTGGGCAACTTACCCAGCGATTCCGCCAAGCGTTGCCGCACCAGCCAATCATCCGACTGCACAAAGGTCAACATCCGCTCAACGGCTTCCACGGCTCCCACCTCGCCCAGCGCCGCGATCGCCGCCTGCTGCACAATCACCTCCGCACTATCCAGCGCATCAATCAGGGTTTTGCGGGCGCGTGGATCGCCCAAGTTCCCTAACGAAACGGCCGCACTGAAGCGCACCAACCAATCCGTATCCTCATAGAACAGGCGGATCAGGGGTTCAACGGCGCGGGTGTCGTGCAAATAGCCCAACGCTCCGGCTGCATTGGCGCGGATGCTGTAGTCTTTGTCCGCCAACAGGCCCATCAGCAGGTCAAAACATTCTTCTGTGGGCTTCAGTCCTAGGGCAAAAACGGCCATGGTGCGCACTTGCAAATGGTCGTCGTTGAGAACTTTTTTAATCAGTGGTACGGCATCAACCGGCGACACATCCCGCAGAGCCGTGAGGCCCAGGAGCCGATCGCGCGAATTGGGGCTTTCGAGTTGGTCGGCGATGCGATCAAGATTGGGGTCGGACATGGGGTGAGGCTACCAAAACGGATCGACGAATTGGCCGAGCATTTCACCATCATACCAAGGGCCAACTCTCCCCAGACATGACCGGGGATCACGGGGCCAGCCGCGGCCGCAACCAACCCAAATATTCCTCATTGCGTCGTCGATCGATGGAGTGAGCCGATTGTTGCAGTTCTTGGATCACGAACTGTGGCTCAAAGAGTTGCTGAATTTCGGCAATGCTAGTGCCAAAGGGCGGGCCACCGGGGCGATCGTGGGTGAAAAACACCGCCACCAAGGAGCCTTGATCCTTCAGGAGCGATCGCACGGCCTGCACATAGGCCGGCCGCAGACTGGGATCGATCGCACAAAAGCAGGTGTGCTCAATGACCCAATCAAATTGCCCAGCCCAATTGGCCGCCAAATTGAAAATATCCGCCTGCACAAATTCCGCCGCCACACCCCGATCGCGGGCTGCCCGGTCAGCTTCGGCAATGGCAGAAGGGGCCAAATCAAACCCCACGACCTGAAAGCCCCGATCGGCCAAAAACACCGCGTCGTGGCCCCGGCCGCAACCCACCACGGCCATGCGTCCTCCCGGTGTCACATCGGGGCGATCGGCCCAGGCCACCAAAACGGGTGATGGCTGTCCCAAGTCCCAACCGGTTTTGCCCGTTTGGTAGGCCGTTTCCCAAAAATCGATCGTTGGTTGTTCCTCGCTCAGAACCATGTTGAGGTGTTTGCCGTTAGTTGATGAATTGGTGAATCAGTTCTTTGACCATTATTCTTTGGTCATTATTTAGGTACGGTCTGACGGTGCTTTTTCCTGCCCAAGATTTCCATCTCGTCCCATTTCACACCCCCATTTCACGACCTCTGAATTATGCAATCGATCGCCCTTCCTCAGGATTCGTTCAATCAACAGTGGCTAGCGGCGATCGCCCCGGAAGATTGGGTGAATCCGCAACCGGCGGATTGCTATGACTTGGTGGTGGTGGGCGGCGGGCCGGCGGGTTTGGTGGCGGCGGCCGGCGCAGCGGGCTTGGGCTTGGGGCTAAAGGTGGCCCTCATTGAGCGCCGCTGGTTGGGTGGGGACTGCTTGAATGTGGGCTGTGTTCCTTCCAAGAGCTTGATTGCGGCGGCCAAAGCGGCCCGATCGCCCGTGGAACCGGAAACCTTTGCGGCGGCCATGGCCCAACTGCGGGCCGTGCGATCGCGCTTGGCGGTGCATGACTCAGCCCAGCGGTTTCAGGGGCTGGGGGTCGATGTGTTTTTGGGCGAAGGGCGCTTTCAAGATCCTCGGGCGATCGCGGTGGAGTCCCAAACGCTGCGGTTCAAAAAAGCCGTGATTGCCACCGGAACCCGCCCACACGTGCCGCCAATTCCGGGTTTGGCCGCGGCCGGCTTTGTCACCAACGAGACTCTTTTTAACTGGGTGCAGCGGCCCGATCGCCTGGCCATTTTGGGCGGCGGCCCGATCGGCTGTGAACTGGCCCAGGCCTTTGCTCGACTGGGAACCCACGTGACCCTGATTCAACGGCGATCGCGCCTGTTGCCGCGCGAAAGTGCTGCTGCTGCTGCCATTGTGCAACGGGCCCTGGAACGGGAGGGGATCACGGTGTTGACGGGGCAAACGGTGACCCAAGTGGATCGATCGCCCTTGGGTTGTGAAATTCAGATGGCCCAACATCCTGCGATTGTTGTGGATGAAATTCTGGTGGCCACCGGCCGATCGCCCAATGTTGAAACCCTGAACCTGGAAGTGGCCCAAGTGGCCCAAGTGGCCCTTGGCCCCCAAGGCATCGCCGTCAATGATTTTCTGCAAACCAGCAATCCTCGCATCTTTGCGGCGGGCGACGTATGCCAGGGCGATCGATTCACCCATGCGGCCGATGCGGCGGCCCGTCTTGTTTTGCAAAATGCGCTGTTTACGCCCTTTGGCCTGGGCAAGGGCCGCTGGAGCAAGGTCACCATTCCCCGGGTCACCTACACCGATCCGGAAGTGGCCAGCGTGGGCTGGATTGATCCCGGAGAGGGAATTAGCTCAATTATCCCGGGGCGGGCCCCTCGGTTGATTGAAGTACCCTTAAGCCAAGTCGATCGGGCCCAGACTGATCGGGTGGCCGAAGGGTGCTTGCAAGTGTGGCTAGCCCCCGATCGAGACCAAATTTTGGGGGCCACGCTCATTGCTCCCCACGCGGGCGAAACCATTGGCGAAATTACCTTGGCCATGGCCGCCGGTTGGGGGCTGGGCCGGCTCGCCAAAGTGGTGCATCCCTACCCCACCCAGGCTGAATGCATCAAAAAAGCGGCGGATGCCTATCGCAAAACCCAACTGTCCGATCGCACCCGCCAGTTACTGGCCTGGTTGCATCGTTGGAGCTAGGCCGCCTCTCGATCGCAGACGGCGGGCCCCAAGCAAGCCGCCTGGTTTGGTTGGCTTAGCCACCTGCCTACCCCAGACACCGCTTCTGACCCTTCCCTCTTCTTCCCTCTCCACTGAACGACTGCTATGAAACGACGGGATTTGCTGTATGGCCTAAGCGCTGCCGGTAGCGCGATCGTCCTCAACAATTGCACCTTCGCGCCCAGCACGCCCCAACGCAGCCGCCGAGCTGCGTTGTTCAAGGTGGCGATGCTGTTGCCTCGGGGCGCAGACAGTGACGATTGGTGCCGAGAAGGGATGACCGGCCTCGGGCGCATTGAGCGGGAATTAAACGCAGAAATTGCCTACACCGATGACATCAATAAGGGGTTACCTGCCAGCTTGCCGCAAGCGCTCGATCGCTACGCCAAAGAAGGTTTCGGCTTCATCATTGGCCACAGCGGAACCTTCCGCGACGATATGGTCAAGGCGGCGGTGCGCTACCCCCGTACCCGTTTTGCCATAGTGGCTAGTGACAGTGGCAACAACCGGAATTTCGGAGCCTTGGGCTATCGCAATGCTGAATTGGGCTATCTATTGGGGGCAACCTTGGCCTTGCAGCCCAAATTGCAACATATTGGCCTCGTCACCAGCCTGCCCACCCCGCCCATTAAGCAATTCAACTTAGCCTTTCAAAATGCCCTGCGCCGCTTTGCCCCCGATCGCAAGCTTTCGATCGAATGGGTGGGGAGTTTTGATGATGAACCCAAGGCGATCGCCCTCACCCAAAAGCTGATCGGCGCGGGAATTGATGGCTTGGCCATGAACTGTTGGACGAATAATCCTGCCATTGTTAACGTAGCGGTCGATCGCCAATTGCCCATGGTGGTGTTGGGCCCCGATTCTCGCAAATTGGCCCCCAACTTAATTTTGGCCAGTGGCCTCATCCACGTGCCAGAGCTAATTTTGCATGGGGCCAGACTGGCCCAACGGGGACGTTGGGAAGGTCGCCAATACCTCTTTGGGCTATCAGAACGGGTGCTGGAATTTATTCCCACCACTGGTAACCTGAACCCTGAGAGTCAAAAGGAAATTGCGGATCTCCATGACCAAATTCGTAGCGGCCGCTTGGAGGTTTTAGAGGAGCGTTAAGCCATCAGGGTTTTGGGATTAGATCAAGTACTCTCAAGCTCTCGTGGCAATTACCAGCGCACTTAAAACAGGTATTGATTTAGGTACTGGCTTTGGTATTGGCCATGATTGAATTTGGGGTTTTGGTTGAATTTAGTTCAGTGGGGATCAATCCGCTCGGAAAATTCCTCCTAGACTGCAAGCTGAATAGCCAAGGAGTTGAGGTATCGCAAGGAACAAGCTGAACAGCAAGAAAATAGATGTACAGCTTGATAGACCGAATCAACCGACCAATGGACGGGTTCATCGATCAACTTATCGATCAACTTATTGATCTCTTGGTTGATCCCTTGATTGAGGTGCAAGCTGATCAGCCAATGGACAAGCTGATGAGTCGGCTGATGAATGGGTGAATTCATCAATTGGGCTATGAGTCAATTGGCCGGTTGATTGATGGGTCGATTAACCGATTAATCCATGTGCTGGCTGATGTGCTGGCTGATGTATGGTTGGGCTATGGGTTTAACAGCAACAGTTGCTCGCCAAATGATGCCGACGGTTAAGGTGCAGGGGAAAGTGCTGAACAATCGTCAACCCTCTGCTGCCGGCGAGGCGTTATGGATTAGCCACGAATGAGGCTCAAACAACGGTTTCAGCAATTGGTGAACTATCGCCGCTGGTGGCCCATGTCCCTGGCGCTGCAAATCCGTTTGGGGCTGACTTTGATGGTCTCCCTGGGAACGTTGGCCACTGGGGCCCTGTTGGCCTACAACAGCACTCAGGTGCAACTGAAAACGCTGCATCAGTTGCAGGCGGCCCAATCGCGGGCGGTGGCTGAGCGCATTAGCACTTATCTCGAGGATTTCCAGCGTAAATTGGGCTATTTGTCGCGGGTGACGGGGTTGTCGGAGTTGCCCGTGCCGGTGCAGCGATCTCTCCTGGAGGCGTTGATCCGCCACGATTCGGCCTATGAGATGGTGGCGATTTTGGATCGATCGGGACAGCCCGTCACCTTTGTGGCCACAGATCCCCTCTTTCGTCCCCAAAACCAAAACCACACTGTGGCCTTCTCGCGGGCCTACCGCTGGGCCGAAGACTATGTGGGTTGGGTGGAATCAGAGCAACTCCACGATCGGCGGGTGCGCTGGATCATGATGAGCGTGCCCATTCGCGATCGCTCGGAGCAAATTTCGGGGGTACTGCTGGCCCGGGTGAATTTAGATTTCCTGGATTCCGTGCTCAGCGAGGCCTGGAGTGAGGAGGCGGGCTATACCTATTTGCTCGATCGGCGCAATGTGGTGCTAACGGTCAGCGATGCTGATCCCACCACCTTCGCTCCCATTAATTTAGAGCTAGAGGGGCAACACCTAGCGGAACATTTGGATCAGGCGATCGCGGGGGAGGTGACCCAATATCAAGGCTTAAAACAGGCGCAGGTGATTGGAACCGTTGCGCCCATCCCCTCCAGCAACTCCAGCGGCTGGCGAGTGGTGACGGAGTTGCCCTTGGCCGATGCCTATGCGCCGCTGCGTGACCTGATTTTACAGATGACCCTTGGGGCGATCGCGGCGGGAGCGGCGGCCGGCTGGCTCAGTTGGCGCTTGGCCCACCGGGCGATCCATCCCTTGCAATTGCTGACCTATGAGGTGATTAAGCTCGATCGGGCTTCCTTTCTGCAACTCCATCAACACAGCCACATTGACCAGCTCGCGGCCACCCACGATCGCCATGAGCTAGGTATTTTGGCGCGGGCTTTCAAGGACATGGCCCACCGGCTGGGGGAATCTTTTGTGGCCTTGGGCAAGGCCAATGAAGAATTGGAACAGCGAGTTTTGGAACGGACGATCGAGCTGCAACGGGCCTTGGATGATCTGCGCCATACCCAATTGCAACTAATCAAAACCGAGAAAATGTCCAGTGTGGGTCAATTGGTGGCCGGATTAGCCCACGAAATTAATAATCCCGTGAGCTTTATTTTTGGCAACCTTGCCCATGCTCGTTCCTATTTTGAAGATATTGTTGAACTACATCAAATTTGTATTCAAGAATTGGGCTATCAGTCCGATGAACCCATGGAACAAGCCCTGGCTAAACTGCCAGAGCGAATACGCGAAAAATGGGAAGAAATTGAATATGATTTTATTCTCCAAGACTATCCAAAATTGCTGCAATCCATGGAATATGGAGCAGTTCGCATTCGGGATCTGATTCGCAACTTGCGAGAATTTGCGCGCTTGGATGAGGCCGAAGTCAAAATTGTTGACCTCAATGCCAGTCTTGAAAGTACCCTGACGATCTTGCAAAATCGACTGGGGCCCATGCCAACTCGCTCTTGCATTACCTTGCATCGATCGCTTGGAGAATTGCCCGCCGTCACTTGCTATGCGGGCCAGCTCAATCAGGTGTTTCTGCAAATTTTGAGCAATGCGATCGACGCGATGGATTTGTTGCCCAATGATGAACAGCCGCAATTGTGGATCACAACCGGTTGCCTCGATGAAGCGATTGTGATTTCGATTCGAGACAATGGCCCCGGTTTGGATGAATCCGCCGCCAACAAAATTTTTGATCCCTTTTTCACCACCAAGCCGGTGGGTCAAGGCACAGGATTGGGCCTATCGATTAGCTACCAAATTGTTGTGGAAACCCATGGCGGTTCCTTGGAAGCCAAGAACCATCACCAAGGGGGGGCGGAATTTACCATTACGTTACCGCTCGATCGGCTGACACAGTTGGCACGCCGCACCGTTCCCCATGAGGCGGATGCTGATCATGATCTGGCCATTGATCCCAGGGAAGGAATTGCCCAAGCTTCTGCGAATCGGGTCAATAGCAATAGCGATACGATCACCACCAGTCCGACGGCGACGGTGGGCATTCCGCTAATTTAGCGCCATGGTTCTCCAACTTCTTTGAAAACGATTCAGTGCAGTTGGTGACATAGGGCGGTTGAGCTGATTGATCTGCCTTATCCTTACATTCTTAGGACTACCGCGCGGGCAAGCACCAATAGTTGTGGAGACAAGGGGCTTAAGCCCCTTGTCTAAGTCGATCACTGGGGCGTACAGAGTAGCAATTTTGGTTTTTCAGACATCCTCTTAGGCGACGGACTGGAAGAAGTTGATCGTGGTGCGTAGAGCTTGGGCAAACCGATCAATTTCTTCGATCGTGTTGTAAAAATACAGGCTGGCGCGGGCGGTGGAAGCAATGTTCAGGGACTTGTGCAGGGGTTGGGTGCAGTGGTGACCCGATCGAATGGCGATTCCCTCTTGATCCAAAAATGAGGAGAGATCGTGGGCGTGAATCCCATCCACGGTGAAGGCCGCCAGAGCCGCCCGGCCGGACCCATCCGCCTGGGGACGGGGGCCATAGATGCGCACTTCGGGAATGGCCCTGAGGCGATCGAACAGGTGGCGGGTTAATTCCGCTTCGTAGTGATGAATGGCATCCATCCCGATCGCGCTTAGGTAATCGATCGCCGCGCCCAGGGCGATCGCTTCGCCAATGGCCGGTGTGCCTGCTTCCAGTTTGTGGGGCAAGTCCGCATAGGTCGATCGCTCCAAATCCACCTCGGCAATCATTTCCCCACCTCCCAAAAAGGGCGGCATCGATCGCAACAATTCCAGCTTGCCGTAAAGGAAGCCAATACCCGTTGGGGCGCACATTTTGTGGCCAGAAGCCACCAGCCAATCACAATCCAGCGCTTGCACATCCAAGGCCAAGTGGGGCGCACTTTGGCAAGCATCCAGCAAGACTTTGGCTCCCACCGATCGAGCGGCGGCCACCACCTCGGCCACGGGCAAGACACAGCCCAAGGTGTTGGACACATGCACCAGGGAGACCAGTTTGGTGCGATCGGAAATCAGCGATCGCAACTGCTCCACATCCAAAGATTCCGTGGCATCCAAGCCCACGAATTTCAGCACTGCCCCCGTGCGTTGGGCCACCAATTGCCAGGGCACTAAGTTGCTGTGGTGCTCTGCCACGGACAGGATAATTTCATCGCCCGCTTGCAGTTGGCTCATGCCCCAACTGTAGGCCACCACGTTGATCGCTTCGCTGGCATTGCGTGTGAACACAATTTCCTGAAACGATCGGGCATTCACAAACTTAGCCACCTTTTCCCGCGCCGCTTCATAGGCATCCGTGGCCCGCATACTCAGGGTGTGAACCCCGCGATGCACATTGGCGTTGTCCCACTCGTAATAGTGCCGCAAGGCATCAATCACCTGTCGGGGCTTTTGGGAAGTCGCCGCATTGTCCAAATACACCAGCGGCTGATCATGCACCCGCTGATCCAGGATCGGGAAATCGGGGCGCACCTGTTGGGCGATCGAGCGGGGCAAGGTGAGGGTCATGGCACAGGGAACAGAACAAGAGGATGAAGTAGACCTGATGACCAACCGGGAGCAAGGGTGATTGGCTCGCGATCAACCGATATCAGTGGCGACTGGTGAATGGCGATTGGTGAATGGCGATTAATGAGGCTCTAGCTTGCGCTGCCTGGATTAATCCGTTGGGCAATTTGGCGAGCCAAGGTCGATCGCAATGAGGCGATCGGGAGGCGATCCAAAATTTCCCCCGCAAACCCATCCAACAGGAGCGATCGAGCCGTGGCCAAATCCAAGCCACGACTACGACAGTAAAACAGCTCCGTTTCCTCCAGTTGGCTGACTGTGGAACCGTGAGAACACTTCACATCATCCGCAATGATTTCCAGTTGCGGCTTGGTGTCCACCCGCGCCTTGGGCGACAGCAACAAATTGCGGTTGAGCTGGGCGGCGTTGGTTTGTTGCGCATCGTGATCCACAAAAACCCGTCCATTGAAGACCGTGTGGCCCCGATCGTCCGCAATGCACTTGTGCAACTGATCGGCGGTTCCGTGGGGATGGCTCAACACCAGGGAGCTATGGGTGTCCGTTAACTGCTCACCGGTGGCCACCGACAACCCGTTCAGGATGGTTTCAGTACCGGGGCCCGTTTGGGCAATGTCGATCGAGTGACGGGCGATCGACGCACCCTGGCTGATGGTGGTTAGGGTATAGTGACTGTTCCAGTCTTGGGAAATGGCGGTTTTACCGATGTGGATCGCCTGTTCGCCTTCCCGTTGCAGCCGCACATGGTGCAGGGTGGCGCAATTTCCCAGCACCACTTCCATCACGCTGTTGGTGCAGTAGCCGCCTTGCCCGATCGCCACATAGTCTTCAATCAGGGTGCAATGGCTGTCGCCGGCCTTGGCCAACACCAAGCAACGGGGCTGACTGATTGCCGGTTGATCCGCCGTGGCCACATGTAGCAGGTGAATGGGTTTGGCCACCTGCACGCGGCGTTCCAGCTCAATCACCACACCATCGTTCAGACCGGCCGTATTCAGCACCGAGAAGGCATCCTGGCTGCCTTGTTGGCCCAGGTGGCTCGCCAGGCGCTCCCGATCGGTCACGGCCGCCAGCGAGCCGATCGTGACACCATCGGGCAACCCGACCAAATTCGACAGTTCCGGCGCAAACCGACCGTTCACCACCACCACCCGCACCGATGCTTCGGGAATGGCGAATGCCGCGATCGCCTCCGGTTGAAGGGTGGTCAGCTCCGGGGCCCGCAACGCGATCGCCAACATGGGCGATAGATCCGTAAACCGCCAATCCTCATCTCGCGTCGAAGGCAACGCCATTTCCTGCGCCACGGCCTGGGCCTGCGATCGCAGCCGCTGCACCAATTCCCAATCGGTTGCCGGAGTGGCCGCCGTCACCGTGGCCAGCAAGCCTGCGTAATAGGTCGATCGCTGGGCTGCCTTGCTCGGTGCTCGATCGCCCGGCGTTGAGTTCGCCGTCAGTGCGTCCAAATCTGCCTTGTTCAAGTCCGTTAAACCACTCAAATCCACGCCCATCGTTACACCCCCACCGGCTGCAACTCGTCCACCCAGTCGTAGCCTTTGGCTTCCAATTCCAGCGCCAATTCCTTATCGCCCGTCATCACGATTTTGCCGTCGTACATGACATGGACATAATCCGGCACGATGTAATCCAGCAACCGTTGGTAGTGGGTGATCACCAGCATCGCATTCTTTTCGTTTGCCAGTTGATTCACCCCCTCGGCCACAATCCGCAGGGCATCAATATCCAAGCCGGAATCCGTTTCATCCAGCACGGCCAAGGTGGGTTCGAGCAGCGCCATTTGCAGGATTTCGTTGCGCTTTTTCTCACCACCCGAGAAGCCTTGATTCACGCTGCGATCGAGGAAGGACGCATCCATCTGCACCACTTGCAGGCGATCGCGCACCACATCCTCAAAATCAAAGGGATCCACTTCCTCCAATCCCTGGTGTTTGCGACGGGCATTGTAGGACGCGCGCAGAAAATCCAGGTTGGAAACCCCGGGAATTTCTACCGGGTATTGGAAGGCCAAGAACACCCCCGATCGGGCCCGTTCTTCCGCTTCCAATTCCAAGAGGTTTTGTCCTTCAAAGACCACCTCGCCACCGGTCACCTCGTAGGCCGGATGTCCTGCCAAAATTTTGGAAAATGTACTTTTTCCAGAGCCATTGCGACCCATAATCGCGTGAATTTCGCCGGCCTTAATTTCCAGGTTCAAGCCCTTCAAAATTGGCGTGTCATTCACATTGGCGGTGAGGTTTTTGACCGAAAGGACGGTCGGTGCATTATCAACAATCATCGTGGCCCTTCAACCCTCAAAAACAGGCTTCCAATTCAACAAATAAGCTCAACAAACAGGTTCAACAAACAAGGGACTTAGAGCCTGTCGTCATTTCCCTCGCCGTAGGGGTTGGGTCTCCCAACCCTAACCCGGGCGATCGCTCTAACCTTGTCCACCCCTGGGAACACCCAAGGATCACGGGAACTGGGTGGGGAGACCCTGCCCCTACGACTGCTCGGTTGGGAGAACGAGGTCATCAGGGTTTCAGGCGATTTGACGACACACCTTAAGCCCCTTGTTTCCAAATCCCGATCGACCCAGTGCCGTTAGCCCACCGAGCCTTCCAACTTCAGGCTAAGGAGTTTGTCGGCTTCCACCGCAAATTCCATGGGCAACTGGTTAAACACATCCTTACAGAAGCCCGAAATCATCATTGAAACGGCATCTTCAGCGGAAATGCCCCGTTGCGCCAAATAGAACAATTGGTCTTCGCCAATCTTGGACGTGGTGGCTTCATGCTCTACCCTGGCCAACTCGTTCTGCACCTGGATGTAGGGATAGGTGTTGGCTTGGGCATTGCTGCCAATCAACATCGAATCACATTGGGAATAGTTGCGCGCCCCATCGGCATTGGGCCCCACTTTCACCAGGCCGCGGTAGCTGTTTTTGGACTTGCCCGCCGAAATGCCCTTCGAGACGATCGTGCTGCGGGTATTTTTGCCGATATGCACCATCTTCGTACCGGTGTCGGCCTGTTGACAGTTATTGGTGAGGGCAACGGAATAAAACTCCCCGATCGAGTTATCACCCACCAGCACACAACTGGGATATTTCCAAGTAATGGCTGATCCCGTTTCCACCTGTGTCCAAGAAATCTTGGAATTCCTGCCTTTGCAGAGGCCGCGCTTGGTCACGAAGTTATAAATTCCGCCCTTCCCGTTCGCATCCCCGGCATACCAGTTTTGCACCGTGGAATATTTGATGCTGGCATTGTCCAGGGCCACCAATTCCACCACCGCCGCATGGAGTTGGTTGCTGTCATACATAGGAGCCGTGCAACCTTCCAAATAGCTGACGGAGCTACCTTCTTCAGCCACAATCAACGTCCGCTCAAACTGACCGGAATCCCCGTTGTTGATGCGGAAGTAGGTAGACAATTCCATGGGGCATTCAACACCCTTGGGAATGTAGACAAAGGAGCCATCGCTAAACACAGCGGAGTTGAGGGCCGCAAAGTAGTTATCCGCGATCGGGACAACGCTGCCCAAATATTTTTTAACCAGCTCCGGATGCTCCTTGAGGGCCTCAGAAATGGGGCAGAAAATTACCCCATGTTCTGCGAGCTTTTCGCGGAAAGTGGTGGCCACGGAAACGCTGTCAAAGATGGCATCCACCGCCACATTAGCCAGCCGCTTTTGCTCCGAAAGGGGAATTCCCAACTTCTCGAAGGTTTCGAGCAGGGTCGGATCAACTTCATCTAGGCTCTGCTTCTTTTGCGTTTGCTTCGGAGCGGAGTAGTAAATGATGTCTTGATAGTTGATCGAGGGATAGTTCACATCGGGCCAGGTCGGCTCCGTCATCTTCAGCCACTGGCGGTAGGCCCGCAGCCGAAATTCCAGCATGAACTCTGGCTCGTTTTTCTTGGCCGAAATGGCGTAGATTGTCTCTTCACTCAGACCCCGAGGCAGGGTATCTGACTCGATGTCGGTGACGAAGCCGTACTTATAGGGTTGGTTAACGAGGGTGCTGACGGATGCGCTCATGGCTCGTGGGGACTGGCGTTCTTCTCGGAGGGGGCGGGGGCCATCGGCGGAATGGACGATCGCACCTTTGGCTACCGGGGCGATCGAACGGATTGTAACCACTCACCGCGCGGAAAATCGCGGGAGTTGGCAGCGCTAGCGCATGTTTAGGATTTCGTCGAGGCCGATTTCCTGCTGCTCGCCCCGGAAATCATTGTCAGGGGTTAGAAACAACATGCAGTGACATTCATAGCGCTCGCGCATGGGCACACAAGGACAGTTCCAATAGGCAGCGGCCACTTCGGCTTCCTTGTCTTCGTAGTGCCGACAGGGGCAAAGGGGCGAGCCGAGTTCGTCCTTGTGGCGGGCGAGACCTTCGATCACGACAGCGGTCACGCCCGGATCAGCGCAAAAGTAAGTGCCGGTACGTTTGGCGTAGCTTTCAGCGAACTTCCGAACTGCATCAAGGCTCTTTTCGCTGGCGTGGGTCGTTGCATTGTCCATGTCGGCGGGTCTCTAGAAATTAACGGTGGGGTTTGTATAATGACCTTGATTGCTAAAACAACTTGATTGTTGCGTAATCGTCTTTAGCGTACTTTAGCAACGCAAAAGTTGTCAAAGCCTGAGCGATCGAGGCCAGAATATAACAATAGGCTGTTTTCTTAACCGGTTGTTTTGAACGGGCCGATTCATGGTCGATCGACTGGCTGCCGCTGCCGAATGCTGCCCAATCCACGATCCACGGTCTGAGCGAATGAGTGCTCTTCAGCAAGCGTCCACGAAGCATGACATTTTGAAATACCTCCTCCAGCAGGGAGAAGCCACGGCCCAACGGCTGGCGGAGGCGCTGGGCATCAGTCCACAGGCCACCCGTCGCCACCTGAAGGATCTCGAAAGCGAGGGGCTGATTTTGCACGAGGCAGCCAGGGGCGGCACGGGTCGTCCCCAGCACCTTTATCGGTTGAGTCCGGCGGGGCGATCGCAATTTCCCGACAACTACGATGAATTTGCCGTGGATTTGCTCCACACCCTGACCGAAACGATCGGGAATGACCAGGTGCAGTCCCTGCTGCGGCAACAGTGGGTGCGCAAGGCCTTGGACTACCGCCGACATCTGGGCGCGGGAAATTTGCGCGATCGGGTGGCTCGGTTGGTGGACTTGCGCCGCGCCGAGGGCTACATGGCCGAGTGGGAAGCGATCGAGCCGGAAGCCGACGGCCACCCACGCTACTTGCTGGTGGAACACAACTGCGCCATTTCCACCGTGGCCGAGTCCTATCCCGGTGTTTGTGCCCATGAGTTGGAAATGTTCGCGATCGCCCTCCAGGGTTGCAAGGTGGAGCGCACCCACTGGATTGTGGGCGGCGAGCACCGTTGTGGCTACTCCATCCAAGAGTCGGAAACCACCCCCACCCCCGCAACCCGCGCCAACTAGGCTTGCCCCACCCGGCCCCACAACCAGAGGGGCGCGATAAGGAAGGGTGCGGTAAAGAGAGGTGCGATCAAGGTGCAAGCGATCGGGTCAGAAATCGGGCTAAGGTTAACTAGCGGGGGGTTGCCGATTGCAGCACGCCTGTTCAACTCCGCCTGTTAATCCCACCCATTCCAGCCCGCCCATTGCCTCTCGGGTGCTGTCTCCCCAATCTGGGTGAACTGAGCCGAGCGATCGCGATGGAAACCATCCGCCTCGATGCCTATGCCGCTGAACAATCCTATGAATCCTCAGGGTTTGGAGTTTTTGACCCCCGAAGAGTCTGCAAAGGTCGATGCGGCTCTGTTGTCTCAGCCCGAAAAGTTTTTAACGCGGTTGACCCTCTCGTCTTTGAAACTACTGCGCTACATTGCCGAGGACGAGGGCGTGGCGATCGAAGCGTTAACCCATGATCAGGTGATTGCTTGGTTTGAGCGCGACGCAAAGCGTAAGCGTGAGCAGGGAATTGATGCGACAGTGCTGAAGTGGGATGTTTAGATCGGTTTACAGACCTGTTCTGGCGGGTCTGTTTTTGATAGATTTTGGGTCTGATTTCCTTTTGAATTGCCTTTCAATTTCCCTTTCAGCTTCAACTTCACGTTCAATTTAAGTTAAGTTCAATTCCCACTCTAATCCCAACTCTAATTCCCGATTTACAACATCACCATGCTTGACTGGCTCCACACCCTTCTGGGTCACGATCATCACGCCCTGTCCCAATCGATCCAAGCAAGTTGGCAGTTTGGGTTTTCTGCCTTACAAACCAGCCCTGCCAGTGAATTTTCGCGGGGCTATTGTGTCCAAATTTGTGCCTTTTTGGTTCCGGCCAATTTGTTGGCGACGATTCAAGCATTGGTGATGATGGTGATCGATCGCCCTCTGCGCGATCGATTGGTAATTGGTTTGGTTGGCAGTGTTTACGCCACCTTGATGGTGTTGCATGTGGCAACCTGGTTTGCGGTGGGCGTGGTGATGGCTCCGACCTATGTGTTGCTGTCGTTGGCGGTGGTTTGTTTGGTGATGAATGGGGCAATCATTGGAAAAGCGGTTCGATCGAGATCAAACTTGAGCAGCTCCGTCGCCGCTTCGGCCCCAGCTCTCTAGAACTGCACCCTTAAGACTGCTAGGACTGAACCAATAGGACTGCACCAATCAAACTGCACCATTAAGACGGAACCAATCAAACTGCCCCAATCGATACCCATCGATAAAGACCAGAAGAGATGCCTTTTGAATAGGCACAAGTTCAAACCGATCATCATCCTTAAAGGATCAACCCAAAAAAGCCCCAAAGGTCAACCCAAAAAACAGACAAGGGGCTTAAGCCCCTTGCCCCCATCATCTTGTCAGCCCACAATCTTGCTGTGGAAGAATCAGGGCTGTCATCAATTGAATGAACCTGAATGAACCCAAATCAGCTTGACCTAGATCAAACCTAGATCAGCTTGATGGCCCGCAGGGTGAACATCATGCCCGCTGCCACGCCCAACATGCCGCCAAAGAAGATGAAATAAGTAATTGCGCCAGACATGGGCCAAGCCTCCCAATGGATTCTGAAAAATGGGTTAGTCCCTAACCATTGAACCATCCCGCGCTAAAATACGGCCCGCTCTGGTTTTTTGCCGTTCGTTCACTGTTGCTGGCGCAATTGCGCTTTGGGTTATGGCCGCTACGATTCGCGTAAATTTACCCCAAAATGCCTACGACATCGCGATCGGGGCGGGCTTGCTCGATCATGTGGGCGATTGGATGCGCGAGCGATCGACCCAAACCAATCCCAAGGTTTTGCTGGTCTCAAACCCGCAAATCTCCAAGCGCTATGGCGATCGGGTGATCGCGTCTCTGCGGGCCGCGGGTTACCAAGTCCAAAGCTGCATTTTGCCCGCTGGCGAGCGCTACAAAACCCCCAGCTCTCTCCAAAAAATTTACGATGCGGCGCTCGATTTCCGTTTGGAGCGATCAAGCGTCATGTTGGCGCTGGGCGGCGGAGTGATTGGCGACATGACCGGGTTTGCGGCCGCCACTTGGTTACGGGGCATCGCTTTTGTTCAAGTGCCCACCTCGCTGTTGGCCATGGTGGATGCCGCGATCGGGGGCAAAACCGGCATTAACCATCCCCGAGGCAAAAACCTGATTGGGGCGTTTCACCAACCGAGGCTGGTGTTGATTGATCCCGAGGTGTTGGCCACCCTGCCGGTGCGGGAATTGCGGGCGGGCATGGCGGAGGTGATTAAATACGGCATTATCTGGGATCCAGACCTGTTCGATCGGCTGGAAGCGGCCCCACGCCTCGATCGATTTGCCGCCATTCAACCCCTGTTGGGCGAAATTTTGCAGCGATCCTGCCAAGCCAAGGCCGATGTGGTGGCCCAAGACGAAAAAGAAGGGGGCCTGCGGGCCATCCTCAACTACGGCCACACGATCGGCCATGCGATCGAGTCCTTGACCAACTACCGCTTGGTGAACCACGGGGAAGCCGTGGCGATCGGGATGGTGGCGGCGGCCGAGTTGGCGGCCAAAATGGGCCTGTGGGATGGGGGCAACTGTGCCCGACAACTGGCGGTGATTCAAAAAACGGCCCTGCCCGATCGCGTGCCGGCCAGCCTAGATCCGGGAGCGATCGCTGACTCCTTGCTGTTAGATAAAAAAGTCAAAGACGGCAAAGTTCGCTTCATCTTGCCCACTCGGATTGGAGCCGTTGAAATGGTTGATCAAGTTCCCGCTGATGTGTTGTACCCAGTGCTGCGAGCCTTACAGGGTTAACAGCGGGGCCCCTGAGCACCGGTCTCTGGCTGGATGCTGGCTTTTCCCGGGTTCGGTCAGTGTTCGGCCAAATGTAGTAGACTCTGCCTGACGCGGGTTCTCGTTGCATTCTGAAACGTTGGTAGCCCCATGTTCCCGTATTTGTTTCATTTCATTGCGTTTCTGGCGGCGGCGGCCATTGTGATGTGGACAACGCCGATCGTCCGGGCTGCGGGCCTCAAAACTGGGCGCTTTGATCTCCCCAACGAGCGTAAAATGCACGATCGCCCCATGGTTCGACTGGGGGGAATTTCGATCTTTTGCGGCGCGATCGCAGCCCTTGGTCTGGTGTGGTGGCTGGGCGGCTTTGAAACCGCCAGTTCCCACAAAATCAATGAAATTATTGGTGTTTTAGGGGGCGGGATCGCCTTTTTTGCGATCGGGCTTGCGGATGACCTCTATGGCCTTTCTCCCTTCACGCGCCTGGCCATCCAAACCGCCGTCGCCACCGTCTGTTGGCATGTGGGCGTTAGCATCGATTTCCTCACAATTCCCGGCTTGGGCCTGGTGCAATTGGGCTGGCTGAGCTTGCCCATCACCGTCCTCTGGTTAGTGGGCATGGTGAACGCCATCAACTGGATTGACGGTCTGGATGGTTTGGCGGCCGGCGTTTCCGGCATTTCCGCCACCGTCATGATGTTTGTGGCTCTGTTTATGAACCAGCCGGCCGTGGGCCTGATTGCCGCGGCCTTGGCGGGTGCGGCCCTCGGATTTTTGCGCTACAACTTCAACCCTGCCCAAATCTTTATGGGAGACGGGGGAGCCTATTTTATGGGCTTTGTGCTGGCGGGGGTAGGGGCGATCGGCCTGGTGAAGGTGACCGCCGTAACTTCTGTGTTGCTGCCTTACCTGATTCTGGCGGTTCCGTTGCTGGATATGTCGGCGGTCATTCTCGATCGCCTGCGCAACGGTAAGCTGCCTTGGATTGCCGACAAGCGACACTTACACCACCGCCTTTTGGATGCCGGCCTGTCCCATCGGGCGGCCGTTTTGTTTATTTATGCCCTGACCCTGTGGGTGGGAACCCTAGCTCTGGCTTTTTCCGGAATGCCCAGCGGTCTTGGCTATGCCCTCGCGGCCACCGCCGTCTTGAGCTACATGGGCTGGCAAGTTTGGCGACAGGCCAAAAACCCCTCCTAGGGCTGACCGGATGGATCCGATCGCCCTACTGATCGGCCTGGGGCTGGGCGGAGCGATCGGCTGGTGGGGGCGTGCTGCTTGGCGATCGCCCAAACCCGATTCATCGCCCTCCTTGGATCAGCTTCAGCATTACCTGTGGCAGTGGCACGATCGCCACGCCCAATCCTTAGATCTGTCACTCGATCGACAGACAACCCTAGAACAGCACTTGCAAGCCTTGGGCGATCGGTTAGGGGCAATCGAGCAACAGCTCAACACCTTGCCCGCCGTCTCGATCGACCCCGAACCCGCCCCCCTAGCCTCAGAGGTCGGGTTCGATTACCTGCCCCTCAACGACCTGCTCGGCAATGGACAATGGCAAGCCGCCGACACCGCCACCCGAGACTATTTGCTAGCGGCCTTGGGCAAATCAACCCGGGATTCCCTCACCCCCGACGATCTCCAGCACCTGCCGCTCACGGACTTAGCCACCATCAACCAGCTTTGGTCCTATTGGAGCGGTGGTCGGTTTGGTTGGACAGCCCAACAGGCCGCCTGGCAAGCGGCCCAAGGCGACTATGGGCAATTTTGCGATCGGGTTGGTTGGCGCAAAGGCGAATCCTGGTGCTACGCTGACGAACTTTCCTTCCGCGACAATGCACCCATCGGCCATTTGCCCACCATTGTTTGGACAAAACGCGCCTGCTATGGCCTAGGAGCCGTTCCCGTGTCGAGCCTGTTGGCCGCCCTGCTCGATCGCCTGGCTCAGGCCGATCGCTGAAGCCCGTCTGGGCCACGACGAATTCCCCAAAAGCGAAGGACTACGAGCAATTCACCCATAAACCAACCCATAAACCAACCTATCAACCAGCTCATCAACACCATCTAAAATTTGATTGGAATCCCCAGAAAAAACGGTAGATAACCAGTATTACTCAGGATTTTTGTATATAAATTTCCGTAGTAAAACTATTGATTATCAAAACTTATCCATGACTTATTCATGGGAAAAATTCAAAAAAATATCAACCTCCTCACGGCGCACTCAATTACTCCTCCAGGGGCCGATCGGGGCCTAAATTTTCTAAGTCAGCTTCCCAATCAGCTCAAGAATTGCGATCGCGCATTGCTATTCCCAACTATCAATGCTGCTTTAGCAAATCTATAAAAATCACTAATTAAGAAACGAATAGCCATTAGGAGCCAAATCATGCTTACTTTGCTCTCATCAACCGGGGCAATCGATCGTTAAAAATCTTGCAGAAAAAATATTCACCCCAAGCTAATTTTTCAACGATCACGAGTGATTCCTTTGTCGTAGATTAAAAAAGCGATCCGTGGGCAGGCCCACTCCCTTCCCACCCTTAGCTCCCAGTTGGAGTGATTGTTCTTAAACTTCGCAACCAAATCCATGTTCTTACAGGAAACCCTGGCGGCTTTCATCACACGGATGGATGGCATCGCTCCAAGTAATTTTGTTCCCCTGTTTGCGCCCCTGCTGGCCACCGCCGAAGCCGAAAACGCCCCGATCGTTTTGGCTGGCGTGCTTTTATCTCTGGTGATCATTTATTTGTCCAGCAAACTTGGCTCAGAACTGGCCAAGCGGCTAGACTTTCCCCCCGTTTTGGGCGAATTAGTTGCCGGGGTGATCGTTGGGGTGTCGGCACTGCACCTGATCGTGTTCCCAGAAGGGGGCTTGACGGCCAATGACTCGATCGTGATGCAGGCCCTCAGCCTGATTAACACCCTCACGCCCGAAGCCGTCACGGATATCTTTAGCTCCCAAAGCGAAGTCATTTCCGTGCTGGCGGAACTGGGCGTGATTGTGTTGCTGTTTGAAATCGGCTTGGAGTCCGACCTGCGGCAGCTCAAAGAAGTGGGCATTCAGGCCACCGTTGTGGCCTGTGTGGGAGTCGCGGTTCCCTTTGTTGCGGGCACTGCGGGGCTGATGACCATTTTTGGTGTGCCCGCCATTCCTGCCATCTTTGCGGGCGCGGCCCTGACCGCCACCAGCATCGGGATTACCTCCAAAGTCCTGTCGGAGTTGAACCAACTCAAGTCCAAGGAAGGACAAATCATCGTCGGCGCGGCGGTGATTGATGATGTGCTGGGGATTGTGGTGTTGGCCGTGGTGGCCAGCCTGGCCAAGACCGGCGAAATTGACACCGGCAACGTGATCTATTTGATTGTTAGCTCCACGGTGTTTCTGTTTGGCTCCATTTTGCTGGGCGGTGTATTCAACAAGTTTTTTGTGAAGACCGTCGAAGCGCTGAAAACACGCGGCAACATTGTGATTCCGGCCTTTATTTTTGCCTTCTTCATGGCATTTTTAGGCAACGCAATTCATTTGGAAGCCATCTTGGGGGCCTTTGCGGCCGGGTTGGTGTTGGATGAAAGCGATGCCCGCAATGAGCTGGATGAGTTGGTGAAGCCGATCGCGGATTTGCTGGTGCCCATTTTCTTTGTGACGGTTGGGGCCCGCGCCGATTTGAGTGTGCTGAATCCGGCAGTTCCCGAAAACCGGGCCGGCCTGCTGATTGCCGTGTTCTTGGTGGCCGTGGCAATCGTGGGCAAGTTGGTGACCGGCTGGGCCGTGTTTGGGCAACCGGGCATTAACCGCTTGGCGATCGGGGTGGGTATGATTCCCCGGGGCGAAGTGGGTCTGGTGTTTGCGGGCATCGGTTCCGCCAGCGGTGTGCTGAGCAAGCCCCTGGAAGTGTCGATCATCATCATGGTGATCTTGACCACCTTCCTGGCTCCGCCGTTCTTGCGGGTGGCCTTTGGGCAGCAGGAATCGAGCACCAGCGAATCAACCCCCTAGGGATTTGTTCAGCGATTCGTCCAGTTCTCGAAATTCTCTAGGCAACAATTGCCCCTGATTGCAACAAGGATCAGACCACCGACCAGACCACGGATCACACCGCTGATCCCGATCGATTGCAATTGATTGCTCATCATCAAACTGGATCACCGTCGGGGGCCTTGGCTCCCGATTTTTTTTGCTTGGTCTTGGCTTTTTGGTTGGCTTTTTGGGCCGATGATTAGGGCGATCGGGAACTGAGGAACCCCTCACTTTTCCCAAAATCTGGTAGATTCAGGCAGTCGAACAATGAGTCCTAAGCCGTTATGACCTATTGCCTTGGCATTGTTACCCAGGAAGGATTGGTGATGGCCGCCGATTCGCGCACCAATGCCGGTGTTGATAATGTTTCCACTTATAAAAAGTTATTTGACTTTTCCTTACCGGGCGATCGAGTCGTTGTTGTTTGCACCTCCGGGAATTTATCTCTCACCCAATCTGTTATTAGCCATCTTGAACAGGATTTAAAAAATCAAGCCAGCATCACGCTCCACTCCCTCGCTAGCATGTATGACCTGGCCCATTATGTGGGTCAAACCCTTCGAAAAATTCACCAAGAACATGCCGAGTGGCTCCGCAAAGACAATGTGGATTTTTCGGGGAACTTGCTCTTGGGGGGGCAAATTCGTGATGAAAACCCCCAGCTATTTTTGATTTATAACCAAGGCAATTTTATCCATGCCACGGTGGAAACCCCATTTCTGCAAATTGGGGAAACTAAGTATGGAAAGCCCATCCTCGATCGCACCGTCAGCTTCAACACACCTCTCAACTCAGCAGCAAAGTGTGCGTTGCTGTCCCTAGACTCCACCATGAAGTCCAATATTTCCGTTGGCCCCCCGATCAACATGGTGATGTATCGCAAAGACTCCTTTGAAATTCGCCATCGGCTGCGGCTACCGGCGGGCGATCCTTACCTAGCCAAAGTAGGTCAAGAATGGGCTGCTTCTTTGCGCAAGGCCTTTGATCAAATGCCCGATTTGGAATGGGAATATACCAACTAATCCAACTCATCACAACTCATTCTCATCACAACTCATTGAAGACAAGGGGCTTCAAGCCCCTTGCTCCCAAGACTGCTGACCCTTCATTTAAGGATCAACTAAGGATCAACTCCTCAACGTTAAGCACTAGTAGCGTGGCTGCCTTAACTCGCTGGGTTAAATGATATGGCTGTTACCGCCGCCTGATCGTTAAGCAGCAAGGGGCTTAAGCCCCTTGTTACCACGACTGGCTCCGCAACTTTGACCCAATGTCTTAAGCCTGTCGCGCTACTAGGTAAAGTTAAGCGCTGGGAAATTGGTTGCGAATCACCACCTCTGAAAGGGGCAATTGGCCACCCCGTTCCCGCGCCGGTTGCACGGCCTTGCCTACCGTAATCATCATGCCAATTAGATGGTCGGCCGGTAGCTGAATAATGTCAGCAACCGCCTGGGGATCAAAACCAATCATCGGACAGGTATCGTAGCCCATGGCTTTGGCAGCCAACATCAAGGTTTGGGCCGCAATCCCACAGGAACGCATGGCTTCATCCCGTTGCAGGGCCTCGCTTCCCTCATAGAACTGAATAATCATCGGCACCAGTTGTTGGCGAACCGCTTCGGGGGCATTTTGCCAATAGCGTTCCGGTTGCTGTTGCCAAGCGTTCAAATTTCCACACAACAACACCAACAGGGACGCATCGGTCACTTGGGCTTGATTCCAAGAGGCGGCCCGAATTTGTTGGCGCAATTCAGGATCGTCCACAATCACAAATCGCCAATTTTGAATATTGAACGATGTGGGCGACAGCAACACATGTTCCATTAGGGTCTGAATTTCCGATTCAGACATTTGATGATTGGGGTCGTAATGCTTGACGGCGCGACGTTGCTGAATAGCGGTCAGGGTATCCATGAGTTGTCCTGAATGGGGTGAATCGACTCAATTTAAGGGAAAGTTGCGGGTCGCCAAGGCCATGGGCCGCCTCCTAGCGACTTTGGTCCAAGCTCAGGGTGGGGAAATCAAACCGGGGAACGAAACCGACGAAAATTTCTCCTCACCCTGCGTTAAGTTTAGTAACATTGCCCGCAACTGCGACGACTAGGAGAAACACCGTGAATCTGATTCCCGAAGACATTAAGCCCTATTTGAATTTGTTTCACCCGATTTTGATGTGGGTGTTGCTGGGTCTGACGGTTTATGCACTGTATTTGGGAGTCCAGGCCCGTCGGACTCGGACAGCGGAAGCGGAGGTGCGCAAGGAGTTGATTAAAGGGAAGTTTGCCAATCGCCACTACCAAATCGGTTCGTTGATTTTGGCGCTGATGGTGTTGGGGACGATCGGGGGGATGGCAGCGACCTATATCAATAACAACAAGCTGTTTGTGGGGCCGCACCTGTTGGCGGGCTTGGGGATGACGGGGCTGATTGCGGTGTCGGCGGCCCTTTCACCGTTGATGCAAAAGGGGCAAGATTGGGCCCGCTATGCCCACATTGGTTTGAATGTGGCAATTGTGGGACTGTTTGGCTGGCAGGCGGTTTCGGGAATGGATATTTTCCAGCGCATTTTGCAGAATTTCTAGGCGCAGGTTGCTGACCCAAAGCCTGATGGATCCTGTGTAGGCGGCCGGTGCGATCGCGCCGGTTTTTTTGGGCCCCTGCTGTGGGGCCGATCGAGACCGGGTGGCCAACAATTTGGAGGCCGGCTCCCCCCTGCCCGTCCGGGCGATCGCAACGTTACCATGGCCAAATTGGGCCCAAACTTGCGCCACCTGCGTTTAAGGGCGTTTAAGGGCGATCGCCTCGCCCGGGGCCGCAGCACCTTCATCCGTTGTTAATACAGCATCGATATCAACCATGCCACAGACGTTTTATGTGAACCCGACCAGCGGTAATGACAGCGCTGATGGATCCCAGGGTGCGCCGCTGAAGACCATTGCGGCGGCCCTGCGCAAAACCCAAGCGGGCGATCGGGTGCAACTGGCTGCGGGAACTTACAGCAGCACCAGCGGCGAAGAATTCCCGCTGACGGTTCCTTCGGGGGTGACCGTGGTGGGCAACGAAGGCACGAAGGGCAGCGGCATTTTGGTGCGGGGCAGTGGCCGCTATGTTAGCCCCACTTTTGCGGGTCAAAATGTCCTTTTTCTATTGACGGATGATGCCCACCTGCGGGGGGTGACGGCGACTAATCCGGAAACTCGGGGAACGGCGGCTTGGGTAGAGTCGGCTCGCCCCACGATCGCCAACAATACTTTTGTGAACTCCAACCGGGAAGGGGTGTTCGTCAGCGGTTCCAGTGTGCCCCTGGTGGAAGGGAACTTGTTTGAAACCAACTCCGGTAATGGCTTGTCGATCGACCGGAACTCTAGCGGCACAATTCGCGGCAACACCTTCCGAAATACGGGATTTGGGATTGCGGTGGGGGGCAACGCCAGCCCCACGATCAGCGGCAATGTGATTACGGGGAACCGTAGCGGCGTGGTGGCTTCCCAAACGGCCCGCCCCATTTTGCGCAACAACACGATCGAGAACAACCGAGATGACGGTCTGACGGTCATTAATCAGGCCCTGCCGGACTTGGGCAGCACTGGCCAGCCGGGCAATAATGTGTTTCGGGCGAACGGTAAGTACGACATCCAAAACGCCACCACGAACACGATCGTGGCCGTTGGCAACCAAATTGGCACGGTGTTGGGATCCGTGTCCTCGTCCGGTTCGGTGTCGCCTTCGCCTACACCTGTGCCGATTCCGTCGCCGGGCCCCTCACCGACCCCAACTCCCACACCGGTTCCCGTACCTACGCCGGTTCCTGTGCCCACCCCGATCGACGATCTGAAGGGCCATTGGGCAGAGGCCTTCATTCGGGCTTTGATCAGCCAGGGGGTGGTGAAGGGGTTTGAGGATGGCTCTTTCCGGCCCAATAACAAGTTGACGCGGGCGGAATATGCGGCGCTGGTGGTGAAGGCGTTCGATCGCCCGCTGGTCAAACCTCCCATTGGTTTTAGTGATGTGCCAGCGGGTTTTTGGGCGATCGGGGCGATTGCTAAGGCCAGCCAAATGGGCTTCATTTCCGGTTTCCCCGACAACAGCTTCCGCCCGGGCCAGAACTTGACCCGCACCCAAGCCCTGTTGTCCATTACCAATGGTTTGGGTCTGTCGGGTGGATCGCTGAATCTGTTGGGGAATTTTGCCGATCGCGCGCAAATCCCCAGCTACGCCACCAACCCGATCGCGACGGCCACAGCCAATCGCTTGGTGGTGAATTATCCCCAACTGAACGCCCTGCGTCCCCTAGAAGACATTACCCGCGCTGAAGTGGCCGCTTTGATTTATCAAGCACGGGTGTTGCTGAACCAAGCGTCGGCCCTCACATCGCCCTACATCGTACAGCCCGATACCAAGCTGCCGGCCTTTACGGACACGCGCAACCACTGGGCAGAGCCGTTCATCGAGGCCTTGGCGAATCGGGGACTAATCGGGGGCTTCCCCGATGGATCCTTCCGTCCCGATGCCACCATGACCCGCGCCCAGTTTGCCAGCGCGATCGCCAAGGTCTTTAATCCACCGGCCGAGCGACCGGGCAAAACTTTTACGGACGTGAATTCCAACTTCTGGGGCAATGCGGCGATCCAGCAGGCCTACCGGGCGGGCTTTATGTCTGGCACGTCGGAAACCACCTTCAGCCCCGATGCCACGTTGCAAAAGGTGCAAATTGCCGTGGCCCTGGCCAGTGGCTTGGATTGGCCAGACGGCACGGAGGCGGATTTGGCGGCCTTGAGCGATCGAGAAGCGGTGGCCAAGTGGGCCCGGCCCAAGGTAGCGGCTGTTTTGAAGCGCAAGGCCTTGGTCAGTTACCCCAGTGCCAACACCTTTGCTCCCGAGCGGTTTGCAACGCGGGCGGAGGTGGCGGCCATGTTGTACCAGGCCCTGCGCGATCGGGATGGATCGTTAACGGCCATTAATTCTCCCTACGTTCTTTCGGCTTAGGCCGATCGGGGGGGAATCGGGGAGCGATCAGGAGCCGATCGGGGCTGGATGGGGAGTTGTGCGCGATCGCCCAACGTGATCGCCCAACGTGATCTGAGGCGTGATCAGCAAGGGCGATCGGCCGCAACCCACCCTCAACCAAGCATCCCAGATTCCCCCACCACGCCGCAGCACCCTGCGGAACAGCAATCCAGTCCAGCAATCCAGTCCAGCAATCCAGTCCAGCAATCCAGCAAAGCAACGTCGGTGAATCCTGCCATGACTCGGGACTATGACCTGATTGGTTACGGTGATGAAGTGCCAGGGGTTCTGGCCCTGGTGGCGGCGGCCCGGGAATATCGGGCCCGATCGGGCGGCCAACCACTCAAAACCCTGCTGCTCACGGCCGGCGACACCAGCTATGGCGTGGGCGGCCACCTAATCCGAGGACAACTGTGTTACCTAGACCGCACCCACCTCTCCCCTAAGCTTCGGGAACAATACGGCATGGGTCTTTATGGCGATCCCGCCAGCCTATATCAGGAGTTCTTGCAGCGATCGGGCGTGGTGGAAGTGGGTCTCGATTGGCGCAAGGGCGATCGGGCCCTGCGGGAAATGCTGTTGGAAGCGGGCGTGGATATTGTTGACCAGGCGAAAATCAGCCGCGTTCAAAAAACGGGCGATCGGCTCCTGTCCATCACCACCGACGATGGCGACACCTTCCAAGCCAAGCAATTCATCGATTCCACCGTGAATGCGGGCCTCCTGCAAAGGGCCCAGGGCCTGACCGTCCGAGGCTTTGGCACGTTGGGGCTACCCGATTCAGCCCTGCCCGTTTCGCTGGTTTTCGAGACCCAGGGCCTCACCGTAGACTTCCTGCGCCGGGCCGAGGCGGGTTGGATCCAACGATTCTGTAATCCCAAGGATACCGAAGCTCAAAAATATCTCTCGATCGCGGCCGGCGGTGATCCCAAGCGCGTGCAGTGGTTCATCTCCCGAATGCAAGATAGCGCCGGCCGACCGATGACCATGGTGGTTGGCCCCGACTACATCGATGTGCGCTGCCATGTCCTCTCGGTGCTCTATCACGCCTATCGCGGAACCGCCTGGAATTTGGAGCAAACCAAATTCATTCTCGACTCACCGAACATTGCCGTGCTGCCGGGCGGGCGCATGTCTTGGAACGCACTGCTTTGTTTTGTGACCGCCAACGAAGCGGAAGCCTTGGCCCAAAATGCCGGACTGCCCACCGCCCGGATGCAGCAGGAAGTGGAGCATGTGAGTCGGTGGCTCAAGAGCTTTGGGCAACAAATCGCCGTGACCCCGGCCCATGAGCTGTACATTCGCTATGCCGGCAGCATGGTCGATCCCATTCACCCGTTTTCTGGGGCCCAAATGCTGGCGGGCGGTTTGCCCACCCGTGAGGCCCTGGGCACGTTCTGCTACAAATTCGATGTGCGGGGCGGCATTCCTGGCCTGGGCAAAAAAGCGCTGGCTAAAAATCACAAGAGTTTGCAATTTTTGGCGGAGCCAGTGCCGGTGTTTAACTACGGCATTCGCCACGCCATTTCTAAATCCGTGCCCAATGTGGCGGTGGTGAGTCCGGCTTCTGGTTATTTCGGCATTGCTCCGGCGGCCGGGCGGATTGTGGAGTTGAATGCGGGCGTGGGTCAAGGTTTGGGGATTGCGGCGGCGATCGCCATTCAAGGGGGGCGCAACTTGGCCGATGTGACCAACGTGGAAGTGAATCAAATTCTGAAAACGCGGGGTCAGTTGCCAACCATCTACGGAATTGGGCAGGCCCTCTCCCAAAAGTTTGCGGACTTTGAAAAGGACATGTTTCCGGATCCGTTGCCGATCCCGCCGCCGGATCCGATCGATGATGTGTCCGAGCACTGGGCGAAAGACTTCATTCAGATCCTGCGCGATCGCAAAGTCATGGGGGGCTATGAAGACGGCTCCTTCCGCCCCAACAACACCATCAGCCGGGCGGAGTTTTCGGCGGTCTTGGGTCGGGCGTTTGATTTACCCCTGCGGAGGGCGGAGCGATCGTTTGTGGATGTGCCCAGCAACCATTGGGCCCATGGGGCGGTGCAAAAGGCCTGGCGAATGGGATTCTTAACGGGCTATCAGGGCGATCGCTTCTTGCCCAATGCGGAAATTCGGCGCGGCGATGCCATGACCGCTCTGGTGAATGGTTTGGGGTTACCGGCGGGCGATCTGAAACTGCTGGGGCTGTACCAAGACCGGGCCACCATTCCCTCCTATGCAACGGGGGCGATCGCCACGGCCACCGAGCGGCGCATGGTGGTGAACTATCCCCAAAAACGCCAGATTCGGGCCCAAGATCCCCTCACTCGGGGAGAGTTGGCGACCCTGATTCACCAGGCCCTAGCGGCGCGGGGAACCGTTCCGCCGCTGAATTCCGAGCATATTGTGCAGCCGATCGACCCCAGCACCTTGCCTCTGTTTGCCGATTTGGAGGGACATTGGGCCCGGCATTTTGTGGAAGCCTTCGCGATCGAGGGTTGGATCAGCGGCTACAAAGACGGCACTTTTCGCCCCAATGACCCCATGACGCGGGCCCAATTTGCCGTGCTGGTAACTGCCGCCATCAAACCCCTAGCCCGGCGACCTGCCAAGGCGTTTCGGGATGTGCCCCGAGGTCACTGGGCCGATCGCGCCATTGAGCAGGCCTATGCGGCCGAGTTTCTTTCGGGCATGGGAGCCGATCAATTTCAGCCCGATGGCCCCCTCAAGCGGCTGCAAGTGGCTGTGGCCTTGGTGAGCGGGTTACGGTGGGCCGATGAAGCCGTGGCGGTGCTCAATAGCTTGAGCGATCGCGCGGCCATTCCCGCTTGGGCCCAACCCAAGGTGGCCACCGCCCTGCGTCGCCGGTTGTTGGTGAACTATCCCGATCCCCAGCGGCTCGATCCCGATCGCACCGCAACCCGGGCGGAAGTTGTCGTCATGCTTTACCAAGCCCTGGTCGCCAGCGGCCGGCTCAAACCCCTGAACTCCGACATGATCAGCCAACCGGCTCCCCTGCCCACTTGAGATCCCATCAGACGATCGAGGACGGTGATCGAGGGCGCTTGTTTAGGGCGATCGCTAATGATTTCGTCCAAACCATCGCAGGCAAGAAAATTTAGCCTCTTGTCTTCAGGATTTCAACCCAAGATCGCCCCAAGATTGCCCCAAGATTACCATTAATCCCCCCTTGGCAATTGGGGTGATTTTGGCAACATGGGGGTGCAAACCTGCTCAAAATCCCCCATGCCTTTCCAAGCCATTCCTCGTCGCCTCAAACTCTGGCGTGGCCAGCGGCGCTCCAAGCTGTTTGGCATTCCTGCGCAAATCGTGCCGCCCGCCGTTTTTCCCTGGACCCAGGACGGATCCGAAGACTTTTTTGCCGAAGAACCCGGCAGTACCCCGGGAACGTTGCGGATTGACCCCGATGCCGCCCCGTCAGAGCTAATCGCCATTGATTACAGTCGCACCCACTGGGAGCGGCAACTTTTGGCTGCCCCCACTGACTGTGAACCCCTGCTCGATTCCGGATCGGTCACTTGGTTGGATGTGCAAGGGCTGGGTTCCGAGGAGGTGTTGCGCCAGTTGGGGCAAGTGTTTCGCCTCCATGCCCTCACCTTGGAAGATATTGCCAATGTGCCCCAACGGCCCAAGGTGGAATTTGAGGACGATCGCATCTTGGTGTTGGTGCATATGTTGTCGCCCAGGGGCAAAGGTGGCGGTTATTTCACAGAACAAGTCAGCCTTTTGTTAGGCAGCAATTATGTTGTAACCGTGCAAGAAGAATCGGAGCACGATGCCCTAGAACCCGTGCGAGAACGCCTCCGAACCGATCGCGGCATTATTCGGCGGATGGGATCGGATTATTTACTATGTGCCCTTTTGGATGCGATCGTGGATGGGTGCTATCCCGCCATGGATTATTACGCCCAGGAAATTGAACGATTGGAATGCGCCATTTTGTTTGAACCCGATCGCAAATTAATGCGCGAAATTTATATGATTGAGCGCGATTTGTTAACCCTACGGCGGTGGATGGCTCCCCAAACCCACGCGATCGCCCTGTTGATGCGCGAACAACATCCCCTAATCAGCCCAGACGTGCGGGCTTATTTGCAAGAGTGTTATGAACATGCCACGGATATTTTGGATGTGGTCACGCTCTATCAAGAATTGACTGTGAACCTGATGAATTTATACATGTCCGCTGTCAGCAACCGCATGAATGAAATCATGAAGGTGTTAACAATTGTTTCGGCAATTTTTATTCCCCTCACCTTTTTGGCGGGGATCTATGGCATGAATTTCAATACTGAAACTTCGCCTTGGAATATGCCAGAATTGAATTGGCGCTATGGCTATCTTGTCTGTTGGTTGGTGATGATTGTCACTGCCTGTGGATTGGTGCTGTATTTTTGGCGAAGAGGCTGGTTCAAGAATTCTTTTTAGGAAACTGGTGGGTGCTGTTGATTGTGGCCGCTGATGGTGGCTGCTCGGGCCATGGGCAGTTGGGCAATGGGAAAATCGGGGTTCAGTGGGTTAAGGGTGATCTGGATCGAGAGCGATCTGGATCGAGGATTAACCCCACCATTGCGAAGCACGATCGAGCGGCTCAGGGATCGAAGAACCGGGCCATAATGAAACTGAACCGGTTTAAGTCTCAGCCGATCGGGCAGTAGCCGCACTTCGTGCAATTAAGCCCAAAACTTCTTGCTGCGGGCCCCTATTTCGGCATAAATCGCGATTGATCTGGATTTTGCAATCACCGATCGGGAGGTGGCTATGCGCGCAGTGTTAATGGCTGGTGGTTCTGGAACGCGCCTGCGCCCATTGACCTGTGACTTACCCAAGCCAATGGTTCCCATTTTGAACCGCCCGATCGCCGAGCATATTATTAACCTGCTCAAGCGCCACGGCATTTTTGAAATTATCGCCACCCTGCATTATTTACCCGATATTTTTCGGGACTATTTTCAAGATGGGTCAGATTTTGGTGTGCGTTTAAGCTATGCCGTTGAGGAAGATCAACCCCTCGGCACGGCCGGTTCAGTGAAGAACGTGGAAGAGTGGCTGAGCGGCACGTTTCTGGTCATTAGCGGCGACAGCATCACGGATTTTAATTTACAAGCCGCGATTGACTTCCATCGCCAAAAGCAATCGAAAGCAACCCTAGTGTTGACAAGGGTTCCCAACCCCATTGAGTTTGGGGCCGTGATTGTGGACTCGGATCAGCGAATCGTTCGTTTTTTGGAAAAACCATCGGCCAGCGAAATTTTTTCAGACACAATCAACACGGGAATTTATATTCTAGAGCCGGAAGTTTTGCGCCATCTAGAACGTAATCAAGAAGCGGACTTTTCCACAGATTTATTTCCCCTGCTGCTGGCCGAAGGAGAACCCATTTATGGCTATATCGCCGAGGGCTATTGGTGCGATGTGGGGCATTTGGACACCTATCGCGAAGCCCACTATGCAGCCCTCCACGGCAAGGTCAAACTGGATTTCGCCTATCAAATGATTTCGCCGGGTTTGTGGGTGGGCGAAAATACCGCGATCGACGATCGCGCCAAAATTGTGCCCCCCGTTTTGATTGGTCACAACTGCCGAATTGGCCCCCGTGCCACGATCGAGTCCGGCACGGTCATTGGCGATAACGTCACGATCGGCACCGAAGCGGATCTCAAGCGCCCCATCATTTGGAACGGGGCAATTATTGGCGAAGAAGCCCACCTCTACGCCTGCACGATCGCCCGAGGGGTGCGAATCGATCGCCGGGCCCGGGTGTTTGAAGGCGTGGCGATCGGCTCCCTGTCCATGGTGGGCGAAGAGTCCCAAATCAACAGCCTGGTGCGTGTTTGGCCCAGCAAGCACATCGAGTCGGGAGCCATCCTCAATTTGGATTTAATTTGGGGCCAAACCGCCCACCGCAACCTGTTTGGTCAGCGCGGCGTAGCTGGCTTAGCCAACATTGACATCACGCCAGAATTTGCCGTCAAACTGGGAGCCGCCTATGGTTCCACCTTGCAACCGGGCGCACAGGTGACCGTTTCGCGCGACCAACGCAGCATCTCGCGGATGGTGACGCGATCGTTCATTTCCGGCCTGATGTCCGTGGGAGTCAATGTCCAAAACCTGGAGGCCACACCGATTCCCGTGGCTCGCAGTGTTGTGCCCACCTTGGGAGTGGTGGGCGGTGTGCATGTGCGCATTGATCCCGATCGCCCCGATCGCGCCGCCATTGAATTTTTTGACGACAAGGGCATTAACCTCTCCAAAGGCAAAGAGAAAAAAATCGAAGGAGCCTATTTCAAAGAAGATTTGCGCCGGGTGCAAATTGACGAAATTGGCGATGTTTTTTACCCCAGCCAAACCCTTGAAATCTACCGCAGTTGCTTTGAAAAACACCTCAACCTAGAGGCCATTCGCTACAGCAACGCCAAGGTGGTGGTGGACTATGCCTATTCCGTATCCGGTGCTATTTTGCCCCAACTGCTGAGTAAGTTTGGTTGCGAAGCGGTGGTGCTAAATGCCAGCTTGACCCAAATGGTGGCCGATGCCGATGGCCGAGAAGCCCTGTTGGTGCAACTCGGCCGCGTGGTGGAAGCGATTTCCGCCACCTTTGGGGCCCAAATTTTGGCCAATGGGGAACAGTTAATTTTGGCCGATGAGGCCGGTGGCCTGATTCGTGGGGAGGCGCTGACGGCATTGATGGTGGAGGCCGTTTTGGCGGCCCATCCCCGATCGTCCGTGGCGGTTCCCGTGCGGGCTTCGGGCGTGATCGAACAAATTGCCCGCCGCCACGATGGCCGCGTCATTCGCACCAAATGTAATCCCACCGCCCTGATGGAAACCTGTCGTGCTTATCCCAACGTTGTGCTGGGCGGCAGTGGGGATATGGGTTTCATTTTTCCAGAATTGCACCCGGGTTTTGATGCCATGTTCTGTGTTGCCAAACTCATCGAATTATTGGCAATTCAAGAGCGCACCTTAGCGGATTTGCGAGCCGACAGTTTGCCCCGCATCTATCACAAATACTTCACGGTGCGCTGTCCCTGGACGGTGAAGGGAGCCTTGATGCGCCACTTGGTTGAATCCCACTCGCCCAGCACCTTGGAAATGATTGATGGGATCAAAGTCCACGATCGCGCGCGGGACAGTTGGATTCTGGTGCTGCCCGATGCCAGTGAACCCCTGGTGCATTTAATTGCTGATAGCCCCAGTCGAGAATGGGTGGAGCTGACCCTGCGGGACTATCGCCAATTGGTGCAGGAATTCATTGCGCGCGATCGGGGAATTGAAGAAATTGTGGAGTTTGAAAACCGCGTTTTGGCCTAACGCATTTCATCTGAAGAAAGGGTAATCATCGCTTTGAGGCTAGATGTTGCCTTGGCTAGGGAGTCGTGAATTAGGTCGTGAATTAGGGCGTAGTAAATAATACTCACCCTGATAGCTAGATCTTGGCTGAAATCTTGATTCAGACCTTGGCTGCGGCCAGCCCTCCGCAACCCCTGCCACAACCCAAGTAACAATTAATACAAACAAATCACTGGAATTGGGATTCCACCCAGAAACCGGTAGCATTCCGTAGCATTCAGTCGCCACCAAACTCGGCACAATCGAGTATTCTGTGAATGACTCTCGCGATCACCCCATGGAAGACCGTCCCACCTCCCGTGACACCCATGCGGACATTGAGCGGCTCATCGAATCGGCTCCGTTTTTCCGGGCGCTGCCGCGTGATGCCGTTGAGTTAGCCACTGCCCACGTTGTCACCCGCACCCACCCATCGAACCAAGTCATTCTGCTGGAAAATGACTGGGGCGGTTCGGTGTACTTCATCTTGGAAGGCTGGGTCAAAATCCGCACCTACAACCTGGAAGGCAAGGAAGTAACCCTGAATATTCTGGGTCGCGGTGAAATTTTTGGCGAAATGGCGGCCCTCGATGAAGTGCCCCGATCGACCGATGCCATTACCTTGGCCCCCACCACCATTGGCAGCATTCCCGCCCAAGACTTCATCACCCTTGTGGAAACGGAACCCCAGGCAGGCATCAAGTTGGCCCAACTGATGGGGCGGCGGTTGCGCCAGGTGAACCGGCGGTTGCGATTGCGGGAATCCGACAGCGTATCGCGGGTGGCCGATATTTTGATGTTTTTGGCGGAGGGTCAGGGTCGCAGCAGCGATCGGGGCGTGGAGATCCCCAACTTGCCCCATCGCGAACTGAGCAGCCTCAGTGGCCTGGCCCGCGAAACCGTGACCCGGGTGCTGACCAAGTTGGAAAAAAAGAGCTTGATTGAACGGGATGGGGATGTGCTGCGAATCCCCAGTTTGAACGCTTTGGAGCGAACCATTTGCTAGGTTGGTCGCACCACGGGGCCCCAGGCCCAGCCGGAACCGCGGCCGGAGATCCGCCTCCGATCGCCCCGGCCATGGCCCAGGCCTTGCACGATCGCCTGGCTGCCACCGGGGGAAAAATCACCTTTGCCGACTACATGGCCCTGGTGCTGTATGACCCCCAGGTGGGCTACTACGCGGGATCGGGCGATCGGGTTGGCATTGGCCCCCAGGGCGATTTTGTCACCTCGCCCCACCTCTGCCCCGATTTTGCGGAACTGTTGGCCGATCAGGTGGCCGAATGTTGGGCAAGGCTGGGTTGCCCGTCTGCCTTTGACCTGGTGGAAATGGGAGCCGGCCAAGGGGTGATGGCGGCGGATTTGCTCACCCATTTGCAAACGACCCATCCAGACTGTTGGGCAGCCACCGCCTATCGGATTGTGGAAATTTCGCCGGCCCTCAGGGCTGTGCAGCGATCGCGCTTGGCGGCCTGTCCAGCGGCGGGCGATCGGGTCGTTTGGGTTACCTGGGAGGCGATCGCCCCCAACTCGATCACCGGCTGTTTTTTGTCCAATGAATTGGTGGATGCGTTCCCCGTTCATCGGGTGATTTGGCAAGGGGGGCAGCTCCAAGAATGTTACGTCACCGCCTCCGAAGGACACCTGAGCGATCGCGTGGGGCCCCTGTCTACGGAGCGGCTAGCCACCTATTTCCAGACCCTCAACATTGACTTTGCTCAGGGTGCTTATCCCGAGGGCTATTGCACAGAGGTGAACTTGGCCGCATTGGACTGGTTGGCAACCTTGGCCGATCGACTGCGATCGGGCTACCTGCTCACCATTGACTATGGCTACGATGCGCAGCGGTTTTACCACCCCAGTCGATCGGGCGGCACGCTACAGTGCTACACCCGCCACGCCCACCACAACGATCCCTACTGGTTGCCGGGCCAGCAGGACTTGACGGCCCACGTGGACTTCAGCGCCCTGCAACATTGGGGCGAGCAACAGGGCCTGCAAACCCTAGGATTCACACGCCAAAGTTTGTTTTTAATGGCCCTTGGCTTGGGCGATCGACTGATGGCCCTCAGTCAGGGTGGGGCGATCGCCCAAGCGATCGATTTTCAGCAAATTCTGCACCGTCGAGATGTGTTGCACCGCCTCATCGATCCCACGGGTCTCGGCAACTTTGGAGTTCTGATTCAGGCCAAGAACCTCCCACCGGGGGCGATCGATTCTCCCCTCAAAGGCCTGCAAGAACCCATGGGTCTGGGCTTTATGTAGGGTTTGTGTAGGGGGAATCTCCAGCCCGATCGCCCAGTTCCAGCACCGCTTGTCCAGTGGCCGACTACAATCAAGAATGCCGTCCTTTTGGGGCGGGGTTATCAGATCCCGTAATTTTCTAACGAAAAACGGATTCAATCTTTATCCCTTTGAACAGCAACCATGGTCACGCCCGATCGCATCACAACTGCCATCAAGGCCAACCTGCCCGACGCAGAAATTCAGCTTGCGGGTGACGGCGACCACTACGAGGCGATCGTTGTCTCTGCGGCCTTCGCGGGCAAAAGCCGTGTCCAGCAACACCAACTGGTCTATGGCGCGCTGAATGAAGATCTCCGCAGCGGAGCGCTTCATGCCCTCGCCCTCAAGACCTTTACCCCCGAAAGCTGGGCCGCACAACAAGCCACCGTTTAGGGGCCTCAGCCGGGGCAAAACATCAGCAGTTCCTGAGAATGAGGAACCTCTAGAAACCCAAAGTTTCTGGAAACTGGCCAAGTGAAGATGCAGAAAGCGTCAAAAAAAGGCAAAAATTAGCCAAAATTGGCCAGGATGAATCCTTAGCTGTTTCACCCCAATCACCAAGGCAAGGAGCCACAGTTCCTTGTTTTGTTCTAACTTTGTTCTAACCACGTCCACTATTACGATCGCGGATAGCCACCATGACCCCTGAAACGAAACAACGCATCGAAAGCTTGGTGCAAAACAACAAAGTGATGCTGTTTATGAAGGGCACAAAATTGATGCCCATGTGCGGCTTTTCGAACACTGTGGTGCAAATTTTGAATGCGGTGGGTGTGCCCTTCGAGTCTTTGAATGTTCTGGATGAGCCAGACATTCGGGAAGGCATCAAGGAGTTTTCCAACTGGCAGACTATCCCGCAACTTTACATCGATGGCAACTTTATCGGCGGTGCTGATATTGCCGTTGAACTGTTCAACAGCGGCGAGCTGCAACAACTGTTGGAAGTCGCGATTGCTTCTTAATTGCTTCTTAGATGAAGCCTAAAAAGCACCTTGAAGTCATTGCCTTCTGGTCATTTTGGGGCAAGGGGCTTAAGCCCCTTGTCTTCGTTATACGCCCCTTGTCTTTGTTAATTGATTAGGCAATTCACCCATTCCCATTCCTAACTCCATGACCCTCCATCCCCTGATGTTTGCCATTTTTGGCCTGTCGTTGGATACGATTTTCTCTACCCAAGGCATCATGGTGCTGCTGTTGATGGCCTATGGGGGAGCCATGTGGATGTTTCTGTCCAGCGCGCCCAAAGTTCACACCATCATGGTGTCGGATTTGGAAATTGCCCGACAGTTCTATGAGGGAGATTTGGAATTGGCGGTGGCTGATGTGCCCTTGCAGTATTACTACAACTACGAACAAACCCTTGGGGCCACCACGATCGACCCGCTTTATATGGCCCCCAGCACCTTTGCGCGCGTTGCCAATCCGGCTCCTGTGCCCGATGGTTTGTGGTATCAACTCAAGAAAAATGTGCAGCTCCATGTAATTGCTGGAGCCAGTTTGGGCGATCGCAACCACCAACGCCACGTTTGTTTCGATCGCGATTGTCTAGAACAAATTCTGTTGCGAATTCAGGTGCGGGGAATTCGGCACAAAATTCGCCAAGAGTTACCGCTCAATTTCTTGGTTAAGGATTGGTCGGGTCGCACCTTGGAATTAACCGAAGCGGGTCAGTAGCCATCAAGGGCGATCAATCAACATTGATCAGTCAACATTGATCAGCCTTGATCAGCCAACCTTGATCAATCAACCTTAAGGAACCGGAATGAGCGGTGTTGATGAATGCTGAAGTGCGGGGGGCTGCCCCAGCCAAGCCTCAGCAGCATCGATCGCCCCGGTGCGATCGACCCAAACGGAAGCGGCCCGGGTCACCTGCCCGCCCAGCAATTCCACCCACACAAAATGGTGGAGCCGTCCCCGATCGTGTTCTCGAATTCGGGGAACCACCGCCGCATTCACATACACCGTTCCTTGGGCATCGCTGGCCGTGGCCTGCCGCAAGCGATCTTTGCGGTGGCGCAAGTGGTGGTGCATGTGGCCAAAGGTGACCAAAGCCACCTGTTGATGGCGCTGTTGGGCAATGCGGATCGCTTGGCGCAGGTCAGGATCGCCAAAATCGCCACCGAGCGGTTGCCAATCGCGCCCGCAAATCGACTCCGGTTGATCCCCCAGCCCATAGGGGCCGTTATGTCCCAGAAAAATGAGGGTGGGTTGAGTGGCGCGGGCCGCCGCTTGGGCAATTCGATCGGCCGAATCCATCATGCCCGTCACGGCAAAGCGATCGCGGTAAAACTCCCCATAGCTCCAGTTCGGGCCGCCCCAGCTAAAGGGTCGCCCCCCAATCACACTCAACCCCAACTCCGGCCAATCCAGGCAACCGTAGCCCACATGGGCCGCCCCCAACAGATCCAGTTGCTCTTGCACCCGATCTTCGCGGCTGCGATCGTAGGGACATTTTTTGCGGCCCCAAGGAGTGGCGCTATACCAGGAATCATGGTTGCCCAGAATCACCGCTTTGGGCAAAGGCAACGCCGCGATCGCCCGGGTAATTTCCACCGCTTCGTTGCCAAAATCACCCACAAACAACGCCGCATCAACGCCTAGCCCTTCAAGGGCATGGGCATCGTCAACCGTCCACTGGTCATGAACATCGCCAATGATGGCGAGATGGATTGGGCGAGGGGCAACGGCGGTCATGGTGATTTTAGAGAGGCTATTTCGTTAAAGCGTAGTTAAGGCGTTCAGGAAGTTAAAGCATTCAAAATGCGATTGGTTCCAGATGCAATTGAGCGATGAAGTTAAAAAATGCAATTCTAGAGATACCTTTGAAAACTAATTAAAACCAATTATCGAAACCAATTGAAGCCAATTAAAGGCAAAATTGAATTAAAAGTCCGAAAGACGATCCAATAAGGCAGCGATCGGGGCCCGATCGAACGCTTGTGGTTTTGCTTCCAAATAGGCTTGCAAATCAGCCCGGGCCTCGGTAAATCGCTCCAATTGGTAATACAACAGTCCCCGATCGCGCCGCTCCTGAATCGCATCGGGAAAAATCAGCAGAATTTGCTCAATTACTCGGGCTGCACGGATCGGATCCTGCCGACTGATGTAGATTGCCTTGAGGTTGGTCAGCATTCTCACCAGGAAACGATGCGGATCCACCGGTTCCAAAAATTGCGGCTTGAGGGCGACCGGTTGCCCATAGATGCTACTGAGGCGATCGGCGCAATCTTGTGGAAACAGAATCTCTCCCTGGGCAAAGGCATCGACAAAAATCCCCGCCTCTTCAAAGTCGGGGCGAATGATAAAGTGGCCTGGCATTCCAATGCCAACCATGGGGAAATTCAGCCGCTTAGCAATTTCTAAATAGACTAATGAAAGGGTGATGGGAATGCCCAAACGGCGATCCAATACTTCATTCAAAAAGCTATTTCGAGGATCGTAATAATCCGATTGATTGCCGCTAAATTCTAATTCCGTGAAGAGGTATTGATTAATCGCCCGAATCACCCGCATGGGAACCCGATCGCCCGCCAGTCGATCGCCCACCGCCGCCGCCATCTGATCTAATCGGTTTAAATAGGATTCCACCACCAGCCCCGGATAGTCTTCCTGGGCAAGATAGAGGGCTGCTCGGGCTAGGTCAATTTGCTCGATCGGTCGTCGAACCTCTTGCAAAAAAGCCTGTCGAGCTTGGGAAAATTCCATCGTGGCGATCGTCGCTAAAGGGCAGAGTTGAGAATTAAGGCCAGCAAAACCCGAAACAGGCAAAGCCCAGAAATCAAAATAATAACGGAATTAGAAAAGAACCAACACCGCGCACAAAGTTCAGCACCGAAATTCCCACTCCGTTGCCTTCCGACTGCTCACGGCCGCCCTTTTTGACATAGCGCTCCAATTCATCGGAAAACTTTTCCGCCAATGCCTGCTGCTCGGGATTGTTGGCCTGGGCAAAGAGCTGGGCCGCCACTCGCCCATCCCCGATCGCTCCGCCATAGTCCGCCAAGTGCGATCGCGCCACGGCTCGGTTTAGGTAAGCCTCGGCAAATTGCGGATCCTGGGCGATCGCCTGATTGTAGTGATTAATGGCCCCGGCGAAGTTGCGTCGATCAGCCTCATACACGCCCCAGTTGAAACGATCGCGCGGCGTGGCCACCTCGATCGGCAACCCCACAGCCCCAATCACCAGGGCTTGGGTCATGGTGGCCCCGCTGAGATCGGCCCCAAAGAAAACCGCCTCCCGCAAATCCGTGCTCACCAAATTGGCATTGGTCAACTGGGCATTGGTCAGCGTGGCTCCAAACAGGGTGGCACTCTGCAAATTTGCGCCGCTCAAGTTGGCCTGGCTGAGGTTGGCACGGCTCAGATTTGCGCCCCGCAGGTCAGACCCCATCAGGTTTGCGCCGCTCAAGTTGGCATAAACCAGGCTGGCCCCCGTCAAATCGCATTGCACACATTGCCGCGTGAGCAACAGCGTTTGGACATGCTCTGGATTGGCCCCATAGCTCGCAGGACTGGCCAGCACCGTCAGTCCCAATGCCCAGCCCAGCCCAACCAGCCCACGCCCAGCTTCCATAACGGCTTCCTCCCGGTTCTTGTGCCGACACCCTATCTTAGAAGATGTTTCAAACGTCCGAATTGATCGTCATTGATCGTTCAAGCTGATCGATCGGCCGATCAGTCCAGCCCGTCAGCCCAATGGATCGGCCGATCGATCCTTGGACGGGCCCCAAAAACCAGCACAGACCCGATCTACATCCTATGCAGTTCGATTTCAGCTCAATTAAGGTCGCTCATCGCAGTTGGCGAACCTGAATCAGTGGTGCTGATTGGGTTGAATGGCTCAGACTGAATTTCCAGGATTTTGCCGCGCCGTCTTCATTTCAGCCCGTGCCCCTCGGACTCAGAACCATTGCAACAGGGCAGAAATTGAGGAGATTGATCTCAGCATTGACCCGAGATCGAAGCCGGTTTTTGCTCGATGACAAGCTGTTAGAAACTGAAAAAAAACTTCAGATAGCTACAAATTGTCAGTTCCTATGGTCACATCCCGAGAGTTTATGGATAGAATATGCGATTGAAACCGCTATTCGGTAGGGGTTTCAGCCACTCATTCTACTGATTGCCGACCCGGAAACTGGGTTGGCTCCCCTTTGCATTCAGGAGATTTCGAATTATGAATAAAGGCGAGCTGATTGATAAGGTGGCCGAAAAGGCGAATGTCACCAAAAAGCAGGCCGATCAAGTGCTGACCGCAGCGCTCGACTCGATCGTGGAAGCGGTTTCGTCAGGCGAAAAGGTGACTCTGGTGGGGTTTGGCTCGTTTGAGCGCCGTGAGCGGAAGTCCCGCGAAGGCCGCAACCCCAAAACCGGCCAAAAGATGGAAATTCCGGCCACCTGTGTTCCCGCCTTTTCTGCCGGTAAGTTGTTCAAGGAAAAGGTTGCGCCTTAGGCAGTCCCCTAAGCGCCCTTTCAGGTCTCTGTGGTTGCCATGGCCGACTGGTGTTTGAGGGTCGGTCATGGAATTTGTTTTACCAGCGCCCAACAATCTGCATGGCAAAGCAGCGAGCTGCCCTTGAGCCGATCGAATGGGCCGATCGAACCAGGCCCGTGAGTTGCAAGTGAATTAGTGACAGTTTGGGATTAATCGCCCTGGCGGGATGAATCAACGGAAAAGCATCGGTTGTAGACTAAATCCCGACTGCCCGACCCATCATTTTGCAAATTTGCCATGCACGCTTCCATGGATGCTTCCCCGATCGCCCCGCGCCCGTTGAAGGCTACGGTGCTTCAGTTGCCGGTTCATCTGCTGGATGACTACACCCAGTGGTTGTTGGATCGGCGACAGGAGGGAGGCGCGCAGGTGGTGACCCTCAATGCGGAAATGGCGATCGAGGGGGAACGAAACGCCCGGTTGGGGGAAACGATTCGCCAAGCCGATTTGTGCATTCCCGATGGGGCCGGCGTGGCCCTATACCTGAAGCTGCGGGGCTATCGCCAAGTGCGCCGAGTTCCGGGCATTGAGTTAGCAGAATCGGTACTGACGGCCTTTGGTCGATCGCCCAATGCCTACGGAACCGTTTGGTGCTATGGCGGTCAACCGGGTGTTGCTCAGGCGGCGGCCCAAGCCTGGGAAAAACGGGCCCCCGGCATTCAATTTTCAGGAATTTATCACGGCTTTTTGAGCGAAGACGAGCGATCAACCATGGTGCAGGCCATGCGAGAAGCTCAACCGGGTCTGATTTTGGTGGCGCTGGGTGTTCCTCGCCAGGAATATTGGATTGCGGAACACCGCCACCTTTGTCCCAATGCCATTTGGATTGGTGTTGGGGGCAGTTTTGATATTTGGTCGGGCACAAAGGAGCGCGCGCCCGCCTGGTTTTGCGAAAACAATCTGGAATGGCTCTATCGGCTCTATCAAGAACCTTGGCGTTGGCGGCGAATGCTGGCTTTGCCGAAGTTTGCTTGGCGGGCGCTGCTGGAAACGCTACGCCCCCAGCGCTCCAGTTCTCGTTAAGGCGTTGATCAATAGACCTCTTGCATTAATCAAGACCCTCACCCTAAATCCCTCTCCCAAGTCGGGAGAGGGACTTGATCACCCGCCACGAGATCGCCGTAACCCAGCAGTTCTGGCTCCCCTTCGCCCACCTTGGGAGAAGGGGTTGGGGGATGAGGGCAACGAGCTGATTCGTGCAAGAGGTCTAATGAAACTTTGATCAAATGAGACTTTGACCAATTGGTTCCTGATCGATACAGCCTTTACCTAAAAATAATTGGCACGCCATATCACGGATGCCATGAAGCAGTGGTTTGGTGGGCAGTGCCCACCCTACGGGCTGATTGATCAAACTCTGAGCAATTAGTAATTCCTAACCAATCAATTCCCTCTAAAACATGCCTTCAGGAACGGGAATGTTGCCATTGTTGTAGTCTTCCCAAACTCGGAACAGGAACATTCGCCGATCGCGGGCAGTGTTGCCATAATTTTCGAGTTCCGATCGAAACAGTTTGCGCAGCGTGGGATTTTGCGCTAGGCTCAGCAGCTCCTGAAGCTCGGTTTCAGAAAACTGGCTATCGAGACGACGGCTGTAAGTGAGGGCGACGGTTTTCCAGCCGGCCCGCTCCTTGAGCACATCATTCAACCAGTTAATAAATTTCAGGGACTGGTTGGGCGAAACGGCTAAGTCTACAGCATTTCCCAAATATTGATCGTAGCGTTCAGCAACTCCCAATTCTTGCAAAACAGCGGCGATCAGTTGCCGTTTTGTCATGGGCTGTTCAGGCAAGGCCGGCGTGGTTTGCGCAAGCCGATCGCCAGGATTCTCGCTGATCAAATTCACGGTGTTTTGAGGGGTGATCGGCTCTGTGGCATTGGCTGGTTGCAAATGAGCGATCGCCATGGCAATGCAAAGACCGGCAGCCGCAAGGGCGATCGATTGCCAAAAATTAATCCAACGAGCTTGCTTGAGATGGGTCATACCAGTGACTAAAGAAAAGTGGGGAAATGAGGAAAAAGGGGTTGAAGGATGAAGATCTTTGGCTGATTGGCGCAAAATACTAGCGGCCAGATTGCGATCGCTCTCGTTTCCCGATCGTGCCGCGCGTGACTCCTAGTTGGCTGGACAGTTGCAAATCTTGCCAAAGTTCAGTGCCGGAAATTTCGCCCCGCAGGAGTTGTTGATAGCGGGCGATCGAGTGACTGACCCGATCGGGCGATTCATTTAGAAACTCCAACCGGAATCGCCGGGCCCCGGATGCGATTAACCGTTGCACCACCTCTGCACCCGTCTGTGCCACCCCATTAAACACCGTGTTTCGACAGCCCGCATCCGCCTGTAACCGATGCTCCACCCCAGCTCGATCGCGCAGGGTAACCGTTTGTTTTTCGCAGGGACGACCGCAGTTTGTGTGATCGGTTCCGGTGGACAAAAAAGCACAAAAAACGCAATGCTCCATATGGAACATGGGCATATGCTGATGAATCGTAATTTCCAACCAGTCGGGAGGACAGGCTTTCAGCAAATCGACCAATTGATCGGCATTTAAATCGTAGGAGGCTGTGAGGCCGGCCAGTTGAAATTCTTGCTGAAAATAGCTAGCGGCGATTGGGTTGGCCACATTCAGCGAAAAATCTCCCATGCAGCGATCCTGGGCAAAGAAGTTGAGATGGTCATAATTTCGCACTAAATAGCCATCCGCATTGCTGTTGCGAACTTGCTGCAAAATCCAGGTTTCACCGGTTTTGTAAATCCGAGGGGGCGCAACCCAAAGGGTTTGTTGATCCGATTGTTTTTGGGTGCGAAACCATTCCACCAGCGATCGATATTGACGCGGATCTTCTAATTCGCAATAGAGCCGATCGATTCCGGCGGCCATGGCGCTGGCCAGTTGGGCCCGGTTGCGCACCAAAACCGACAGTTGGGCTGGCTTTGGAGCCGGTCGATCGCCCATGGCGGGCCAAAGGTCTCGCGATCGCGCCGTGGCGTGCAATGTCCAACGGGGCGGTTGGGCCCGCTGCTGTTCCAGTTGAGCCACCAAGTCTCGCCGCATCCGGTTTAGCTCGCTGGCGGGCAAAATCACCTCGCCACTGAGTTGTTGCTCAAAGCGATCGAGCCGAAAAGCCGTATTGCCCAGCCGACCAAACTGGTCTTGCAGCCGCTCGGCCGTGAGGGGTTGGCGCTCTGCCGCCGCCAGGGGCATGGTGGACACCACTTGGGCAATGTGGCCCAACTCGTCCCGGGCGATCGCGGTGGCGGGCTGACCCAGCACCCCATGGAATTCAATGGCGATCGGGCGCTGAAATTTGGGTTGCTCGCCCGCGTAGGTTTGGCGCACCCGCTTTTCCAGTTCCGGATCGGAAGTTTTCCACAGCCGATCGCCCGATCGCACCCGTCGCAAATCCAACCTACTGAAGCGATCGACCCGCAACCCCCACAGCTCGCCCGATCGTCCCGGTTCCCGCACCTCACAGATGCGGCCGCCCTGTTCGCCGCCGGGCCCGTCCAGGCCAATGCCATCGCCAGGGCTGAGGTGCAAACCAGTCGATCGCACCCACAACCAATCGCCCTCCACCCGCACCACTTCGCCCAAATAGGCCCCGCGCTTTTTGGCATATTCCCCATGCACCAGCGCTTGGTTATTAATGCCCTCAAACCAGCCCGTGAATAGACCACGAGAAAAGGACATTTCCAATTCGTAGCGATCGGCCGACTCAGCCGATCGCGGTGCTTGTGTCTGCGATCTCGATGGAGCAAGGGGCTGGAGCACCTTGTCTACCGGGTTGGCCACGGCGGCCACCGCCCGATCGAGCGCTTGGCGATAGATTCTTGTGGTGCTGGCCACATATTCCGGCGCTTTCAACCGGCCTTCAATTTTCAGGCAACTGACCCCCGCCGCCACCAACTCCGACAGCACCGGCAACCCAGACAAATCCTGGGGACTGAGCAGATAGTCCCGATCGCCCAAATCCACCACCTGTCCATCGGCCACCAACTCATAGGGCATCCGACAAGCCTGGGCGCATTCCCCCCGATTAGCCGATCGCCCACCCAGCGCCTCACTGGTCAAGCATTGGCCCGAATAGGCCACACAAAGGGCCCCATGCACAAACACCTCCAGCGGCAAAGACAAGCCCCGATCGCCCAACTGGGTTTGAATTTTCTCAATTTCCCGAATCGAACATTCCCGCGCCAACACCACCAACTGGCAACCCAAATTCCGCGCAAACGCCACCCCCGCCGCACTGGTGATCGTCATTTGCGTTGAAGCATGGATCGGAAAATCCGGCGACAGATGCCGAATCAACCGCACCAACCCCACATCCTGCACGATCGCCGCATCCACCCCCGCCGCAATCACCGACTTCAGGTAGCGCTCCGCCTCCGCCAGCTCATCGGTGAAAATCAGCGTGTTGATCGTCACATAGCCCTTCACCCCGCGCCGATGCAGCCAGGCCATCAGCTCCGGCAAATCCGCTTCCGTGAAGTTTTCGGCCCGCATTCGCGCATTGAAGCGATCGAGGCCGAAATAAATCGCATCGGCCCCGTTTTCCACCGCCGCCTTCGCACAGTCCCAATTGCCCGCCGGAGCCAACAACTCCGGCCGCCCCAAGGGCCGCGAAGCTGTCACCACATCCTCTGGGCGCGTGGAGCATGGAACATCGGATTGCTGAGCGTCGGGCAACGAAGAAAGCATGATGGGGGTTGAAAGCTGCTGGTGGATTCGTTTGAAAGGTTCAATGACCAGTATCAGGAAAAAGTACCGCAATCGGTATGTTGGGATGTTGGGATGTTGGGCAGGCAGTTCCCGCTGAAGTCCTGTGGGCGCGATCGCGGTGGACTTGCGTGGGCTGCAATCACCTTTCGCGGCCCTCAGTTTCGTTGAATTATTTTCAGTTGCATGGAAGTTGTGCAGAGTGGCATGGTGTGCAGAGTTGCGTGGAAGCCTGAAATGGGCTAGGCATGATGGGTTAGTGATCAACCGTGATCAATCAGCCGCCCTGATCAGTCACCTCGATCAATCTGTTTGGATTAGTCTGTGCTAATTAGCCTGTGCTGATTAGTTCATACCGACCAGTTCATACGGATCAATCTGCCCGGGTCAGTTAGTCTGTCTTAGTCAGGTTGTTCTGAGAATTCTGGCAGCGGGTGCAGGTTCTGGTTCGATCGAGCCGGTGTTTGCTCCCCTGGCCCAGATCGATCGTTTGAAGTCCCTAGCGTGTCAATTCCTAAATAGCAGCAATGGATCGCCTAAGCATCGTGCAGCCTTTCGGTATTTTGGACGGCAAACAAGCTGGCCCCTTCCGTCAAGAAGTGAGCGATCAGGTTCAATCAGGAATGCAACATATCCTGGTTGACTTTCAAGATGTGTCTTTCATGGATAGTTCGGGACTGGGGGCCCTGGTTTTAGCCTTGAAAACGGCTCGATCGGCCGGAGCCAAGCTTTATCTTTGCTCAATCAATGACCAAGTGAAGATGCTGTTTGACCTGACAAGTATGGATCGGGTATTTGAAATCTATCCCGACCAGGAGTCGTTCATGGAGCATTTCAATTCCCTTTAAAGTTCGATTGAAGGCTCGATCGCCCCTGGGGACTGGCAGTGAGTTATGGGCGAAAATCCTATGAATCTGCAAGATCCCTGTGCAATGCTAGGCATCAACGCTGTGGCGGAGTCTCCAAAACCAAGGCAGGCGGATGGGGCGATCGCCCATGTGGCCCCTCCACAAAGCCCCAGCGAGGGCCGGTCTAGATTTGCATCTCTAGTGAACTGCCGGTGAATCTTTGGTGAACCCTGGAATTTGGAACACCAACTTGCAACCCTAGGCCGAAACACTGGATTTGAGCATTTGCATCGGCCCTAGTTCAACTAGCGGAATGAAAGCGCAGTCATGAGTTGGCCAGACTGGACGAGTTTGATCGTAGGGATCGGCATTGGGTTTTATGGGGCGCTGCGACGCTCAACCAGTCCGGCATCATCACCCAAAACACCTGAAGCAACCGCATCGCAAATCTTGCCAGTCGCGCCCATGCAGCCGATCGCGGCGGGAACCTATCCTGGGCTCCATTCGGAAATGGCTGAGGTTGCAGCCAACTCACTGGATGCCGAAAAAGATGCTGCCAGTGCCGATGCCAGTGCCGATGCCGATGCCGATGCCCAGGATGCTGATCCATCCAACGTCGAGCCATCCAACATCGATCAAGTCCAAAACACCAGCCCGCCAAATGCGGACACTTCAGCCTTAGCTGCTGCCTATCATTTGGCGAAACAGTGGGGTGCGTTTCAGGCGGGATTTTTGGCCCGGACAGCCCATGAGTTGCGATCGCCCATGAGCAGCGCGATCGGGCTGCACCAAATGATTTTGAACGATCTGTGTGATGACTTGGAGGAGGAACGCCAGTGCGTGGCCGATGCCAACCAAGCGGCTCAACGGATGGTGAATTTGCTCGATCGCCTGATTGAAGTGTCCAAATTTAATAGCGGAGCCATTGAGCCAGATTTTCAGGTTGTTGCCCTGTCCCTCATTTTGGATGACGTGGAAGGGTTGACCTATTTACAGGCGGCAAACCGCAACATTGGCTTGGATTTTGAGGAACCGCCCGAGGTGGATGTGTGGGTGGATTCCAAACGAATGCGCCAGGCCTTGGCATTGGTGGTGGATGGTTTGATCACACAGCTTGCCCAGATTGGCGACAAGGGGCCAATTACCCTGCGCACCTCCGTGATTGAGCAGACGGTTCAGATTCAAATCCAAACCACCTGTGCGCTGGAAACCTGGAGCGACCCGATCGACTTGATGGATCCGGGAATGTCCGTTGCCCACAGTGTGGCCGATCTGCGGGCGATGGCGGCCCACAGTCAGCTATCACCGATGATGGGCCTGTGGGTGGCTCAGTTGGCGATCGAGTCGATGGATGGGCAATTAACGGCTACTTCAAGCGAAAACGGCATGGAACTGCTCTGCAAGGTTTCCTTGGCTTAGGGGAATTTGGGCTAACGGCGATCGAGAGGTTCCCGCAGTTCCACAGGGGCTTCCAGTAATTGCAGCGTGGCCCGTTCGGCATCGATCGCGACCGGAATCCCGATCGGGAGGGTGAGCTTATCGGGCACATGGCCCAGGGCCAACCCCTGCCAACTGGGAATTCCCAAGGGGCGAATCCAATCATCCAGCACGCGGTTAAGGGAAAGGGCCGGCTCCCGATCGCCCGGACTCTCGCAGCGCGTGCATTGGGCAAACACGAACCCCACCAACTGATCCAGCAAACCCGCCAGCTTCAGTTGCGACAACAGGCGATCGACCCGATAGACCGGCTCGCCCACCTCTTCCACCACCAAAATTTTGCCCGCCCACTGGGGAAGATAGGTGGATCCCACCATGGCCGCCAACACCGACAGATTCGCCACCACCAAGGGGCCCTGGGCTTGGCCGGGGTGAATCACTCGGTGGGTTTGCTGGGGCGGATTTTGGAGGGTGGCCGCTGTCCCTGCCATCAAAACCTGTTGCCAAGCGGCCGTGGAAAACGCATTCCAGCGAGAAGCGATCACGGGGCCATGGAACGTGACCAAGCCCGATCGCTCGTAATAGGCCAACAACAGGGCGCTGATGTCGCTGAAGCCCAGGAGAATTTTGGGGTGCGATCGCGCCAACTCCCAATCCAGCAGGGGCAAAATCCGCGCACAGCCCCACCCACCGCGCGCACAAATAATTGCCGCCACTTGCGGATCGGCAAAGGCCCGGTTTAAATCCGCCGCCCGATCCCGATCGCGCCCGGCCAAGTAACCATCTCGATCGAATAAATGTCGCCCCGGAACCAGCCGAAATCCTTGCTGAGTCAACCACTGCCAGCCCTGCTGTAGGTCGGCTGCCGCAACGCGCCCCGCCGGAGCCACAATCGCGATCGTGTCGCCGGGTCGGAGCGATCGCGGCCGCAGCAGAGGCCGCAACGGGTTAGCCGTTGGCAATGGCGACAAGGGAGAATCTGCCGCCCTAGCCAGCGATCGGCCGTCGATTTGCGTAGCTAGGGCCAGAGCACCCAAACCCCTAAGCCAAAACCGGCGCGATCGCCCATGGTTGATCATCATTAATCGCTTTTTGAAAAAAGTTATGAATAGAAATGAGAACGGCTCCGCAGCCTGCTCAGTAGACTTCTTACACGAATCGGCTAGCAGCCCTCATCCCCCAACCCCTTCTCCCAGGGAGGGCGAAGGGGAGCCAGAACCATTGCGTTACAGAGATCTCGGGACTGGCGATCAAGTCCCTCTCCGAACTTGGAAGAGGGATTTAGAGTGAGGGTCTTGATTGATACAAAAGGTCTAGTGATTGATTTCATAATTCCATGATCATCCATTACCCAGTCCTAGCTTCAGACAATCTTTTGTTAAGCTAGACTGAGAATTAATTGCAATAATGCTAGGCTCATACTTCAATTAAAACGCCGATTATCCGGCCGAGGTGCGATCGCCAGCAGTCATCAGCAATCCTCGATCGACCCACCATCCCAGGCGCTCAGCGCCCTCGGGGTAGACCCTGGAATTGGGTCACGACAACAGCCGATCTCCCTGCCCAGACTGACAACCACCCCGAACCGGATTTTCATCAACCCGACATTGCCAGCTTCCATGAGACGTTTGACCCGCCGCGCCTTTTTGGCGACCAGCTCAATGGCCACCGCCGCCGTTGCGATCGCCCAGGGTTGCACCCCATCTTCATCCACTTCCAACAACGCCAACGGCAGTTCCAGCAATGGATCCAGCCAAACAGTGTTGCGGCTCTATTCCGGCCGTCACTACGACAGCGACAAGGCTGTTTATGAAGGATTTGAACGCAAAACCGGCATCAAAATCGAATACATCTCCGATGATGCCGACAAGCTCATTGAGCGGATCCAAGCAGAGGGCAGCAACAGCACAGCAGATTTGTTGCTAACAGTGGACGCGGGGCGATTATGGCGGGCTTCGGCAGAAGGGTTGTTTCAGCCGGTGACCCCCACCCAGGCCCCCAACCTTTACAGCGCGGTCCCAGAAAATTTGCGCCACCCGGAAGGCCAGTGGTTTGCCCTGTCGAAGCGGGCCCGCGTGATTATGTACAACAAGGAAAAGGTGCAACCCTCGGAACTCAACACCTATGAAGCGCTGGCCGATGCCCGGTGGCGCAGCCAAATTCTGGTGCGCACCTCCAGCAACATCTACAACCTGTCCTGGGTGGGGGAAATGATTGCTGTCCATGGCGAGGCCAAGACGGAACAATGGGCCCGCAGCATGGTGGCGAATTTTGCGCGGCCACCGGAAGGCAATGACACGGCGCAAATCATGTCCTGTGCAGCGGGCATTGGTTCGATCGCCATTTCCAACACTTACTATTTGGTGCGTTTGGCCAAGTCCACCAAACCGGAAGAGCGCACCGCCTTCCAACGAATTGGAGTCTGTTTCCCAAACCAGGGCGATCGGGGAACCCACATCAACATCAGCGGCGTGGGCCTGGTGAAAAATGCTCGTAACCCCGAAGGGGCGATTCAGTTCATGGAATATTTGCTGAGTCCCGAAGCCCAGGAACTCTTTGCCAAGGGCAACCACGAATATCCCGTGCTGAAGGGTGTGGCGCTGGATCCAGATCTGGCCAAGCTGGGCACTTTCAAGGAATCCACCGTGAGCGCCACCACCTTTGGCCGCAACAACGAGGTGGCGCTCAAACTGCTCGATCGCGCTGGTTGGAAGTAACGTTGCCATGGGCCAGGAACCCACTCCCCGATCGCTTCCTCTGGTTTTGAGTGCCTTCGAGCCTCAGACCCTGCGGGGGTGGTCATGGGTTCATGGCCATTGCCGCTCGATCGCCCAATCAAGTTGACTAATTAACTTAACTTATTAGATTGATCCATGAGATCCAGTCATCGGATCAAAAATCCAGCGTGCCTTGTGCAAACTGCCGCGAAATCGTTTCAGTAAGTCTTTCAGTAAGTCACTGAATTTTGCTAACTAGTGAGCTATTGTCGATCGCTCAGTTGCAGCTTGCATTTGCCAAGCCAATTCATACTATCTCCGCAGGTGCAATGTAGCTTTTTTAGCCAGGTTGCTGAGGCGGAAACTCATAATCCCTAAAAATTGATTCAAAACTTAAATTTGCAATGTAAAAAAAGTTACAAGCCTGTCTCGATTAATAGTGAATCTGTTGATCTCGCCAGGGCAAAATCTTTAGAAAATATTGAAGAAATATTACAATTATCTGAGAAAGCATCTGAAATTCATTCAGAATCATTTCGTTCAATAATGACAGTCATCTCACTTTCTTGATCAAAATCTGAAACGAGACAATGAAGGTTTTTGTTTACAGTCTCGGTCTCTCAAAATGGCAAAAACCCTGATCAAGCTAAATGAGAATTGGTTTAGTCAACGCTCATTTTAAAAGCCAGTTTGGTTAGGAGTGAGGGATGGCAAATCAAAATTTTTCTTTATACTAAAGCAGTAACTAGGACAGTGACCTAAACTCAAGTTTCGGGCTTCTGATGAAATTCCCGTAACACTACTTCCCCTGAGTCTGAACCCATGACGAGTGCGCCCGGTTCCACCAACCCAGCGATCGCCCATCTTCCGGCATACCAGATTCTTGAGCTGATGTATGAAGGCACAAGAACACTGGTCTATCGCGCAGTGGAAAAGGCAACCCAGCGATCGGTCATCATTAAAGTTTTGTCTCAGGAATATCCAAGTTTTGCAGAATTAGTCCAGTTTCGCAATCAATATACGGTCACCAAAAACTTACCCATTGATGGTATTGTTCACCCCCTTAGCCTCATTCCCTACGGCAATGGATACGGGTTGGTGATGGAAGATTTTGGAGCAATTTCCCTTGCTCAATATCTTCAAGATAATACAGTCACTCTTGTTGAAATTCTAGGAATTGCAGTTCGTTTGGTTGAAATTCTCCATGAATTGCATCAATATCGAGTTATTCATAAAGATATTAAACCAACTAATATTCTCATTGACCCCACTTCCAAGCAAGTCAAATTAATTGACTTTGGAATTGCTTCTCTGTTGCCGAAGGAAACGCAATCCCTCCAAAGTCCTAAAAGTCTGGAGGGAACCCTCGCCTATTTGGCTCCAGAACAAACGGGGCGCATGAACCGGGCGATCGATTATCGAGCTGATTTTTACGCCCTAGGAGTCACGCTCTATCAAATGTTGACGGGGGAATTACCGTTTAAGGGTCAAGATCCGCTGGAGCTAATTCATTGCCACATGACGCAAATTCCGCCAGCGGTGGATGTGTTGAACCCTCAGGTTCCTGGCATGGTGGCGGCAATTGTCAACAAGTTGATGGCCAAAAATGCGGAGGATCGCTACCAAAGTGCCTTGGGGTTGAAGCATGACCTGGAGCATTGTCTCAACCAATATGCCCTTCAAGGACGGGTGGCGGTTTTTTCTTTGGGCGATCGGGACTTAAACGATCGATTCCTGATTCCTGAAAAACTTTACGGTCGCCACACAGAAGTTCAAGCCCTTTTAGATGCGTTCGATCGCGTGGCCCAGGGAGCCTCGGAATTAATGTTAGTGGCGGGATTTTCCGGCATTGGCAAAACTGCCGTGGTTAGTGAAGTCCATAAGCCGATCGTGCGGCAACGGGGCTACTTCATTAAGGGAAAGTTTGATCAATTTAATCGCAATATTCCTTTTTCGGCCTTTGTTCAAGCGTTTCGAGATTTGATGGGGCAGCTTCTCTCAGAATCTGACCAACAACTTGCCCAATGGCGCACTAAAATTTTGACGGCCCTGGGAACCAACGGGCAGGTACTGATTGACGTGATTCCTGAGCTAGAGCGGATTATTGGTTCGCAACCACCGGCTCCGGAGTTATCCGGCGCGGCGGCTCAAAATCGATTTAATTTGCTCTTTCAGAATTTCCTCCAAATCTTTACCCAAGCGACCCATCCCCTGGTTTTATTTTTGGATGATTTGCAGTGGGCTGATTCGGCCTCTTTGCAACTGATTAAGATTTTGATGGATGGTCATCCCTATCTTTTGCTATTGGGAACCTATCGAGACAATGAAGTCTCGTCTGCCCATCCGTTAATGCTGACCATTGAGGAACTGAAAAAAGCAGAGGTCACGCTGCAAACAATCACCCTTGCTCCCCTAGGGTTTCGCGATACTAACCAGTTGGTGGCGGAAACTTTGCATTGCGGCTTGGATCGATCGCGCTTGCTGACGGAGCTAATTTATCTTCGTACTCAAGGTAATCCTTTCTTTACGGCCCAATTTTTGAAGGCTCTCAAAGAAGATGGCTATATTTTGTTTGACCGAGAGCAAGGCGTTTGGGAATGCGATTTAGCACCCATCAGCACCCTGTCTTTAACGGACAATGTGGTGGAATTTATGGCCTTGCAGCTTCAGAAGTTGCCTGCGGTTACCCAAGGAGTTTTGAAGCTAGCCGCTTGTATTGGCAACCAGTTTGATTTGAGCACCTTGGCTATTGTTTCTGAACAGTCAGAAACGGAGACCGCCGCAGCCCTCTGGAAAGCGCTGCAAGAGGGATTAATTTTGCCCCAAAGCGAGGTTTATAAATTCTATTTAGGTCAAGAAACACCAGAAGCGACAGAAACAGAAACCACAGTGAGCGATCGGGCTGTTTATCGCTTTTTGCACGATCGTGTTCAACAGGCGGCCTATGCCTTGATTGATGACGACCAAAAACAGGCAACCCATCTTTGTGTGGGTCAGTTACTGTTGGAGCAACTTTCAGAGCGCGATCGGGAAGAGCGGATCTTTGAAATTGTTAACCACCTCAACGTGGGTCAAGCGCTCATTGCAGCACCCAACCAACAGCGAGAATTAGCCCAATTAAATTTCTTAGCTGGTTGCAAGGCCAAAGCCGCCACCGCCTATGCCGCCGCATTGACCTATATTCGCACGGCGATCGAGTTGTTACCGGAGGCGATCGTCCAAAAGGACTATGACCTCAGTTTTAGGCTCGATAAAGAACGGGCAGAAATTGAATATTTGAATGGCAACCTGGAAGCAGCAGAAATCTGGATTCAAAGAGCCTTGGGCAAGGCGAAAACTTCCTTAGAAAAAGCCGATGTTTACAACATGTCGATCTTGCAATATACCTTGCAAGCCAAATATCCCGAAGCGATTCAAGCGGGCCGCCAAGGCTTAGCCCTCCTGGATATTGATCTGCCTGTTGATCACTTGGAAGCGGCCCTAGCCCAGGAATTAGGCCAAGCAAAAACATTGGCCAATCATAATTCCTTTGAGGTGCTGACTCAGTTACCGATCATGACTGAGCCGGAGCAAAAAATGGCGATCAAGCTGTTAATTAGCATGGGGCCACCCACCTATCGTTCCCATCAACGGCTGTGGTCGGTCATTTGTGCCAAGGCAGTGAATCTTTGTTTGCAATATGGCAATACACCGGAAATTGGCTACATCTACCCGGCTTTTGGTGGACTGCGGGGCTATGCTTTAAATAACTATCAAGGCACTGATCAATTACTGGATATTACCCTTCAGCTAATTCAGGCTTTTAATAATAAGTCCGCTGAAAGTGTGGCTTATCTGATGATTGGCAGTTCCTTACGCCATTGGTCAGATCCCCTCAAAATCGCCACGGAAGATTATTTATCTTCCTATCGAGTGGGGCTGGAATCGAGTAATTTGCAATACGCGGCCTATGCTTTTGGTCACAACATGTATTGCCGGTTTTATCAAAGCCTGCCCCTAGATCAACTATTTGATGAAATTACAGAATATTTAAACTTCAGTCGCAAGCATAAAAATCAGTGGGCGATCGATCTGATGTTAGGGGGTCTGTCGGTGGTTGCCAATCTCCTAGACCCGGAATATGACCCAACGGATTTATCGATCGGCTGGGGCAAAATTCAGTCAGAGCTAGCCTACTTAGAGCAATGCCGGATTCACAAAAACTGGCAAGTTATTTGCATTTTCAATATCCTGCGCACCCAAGTTCTTTTGATTTTTGATCAACTGGAAGAGGCCTATTATTACGGTCAGCAGGCGGAATCAGAAATTATTAATGTGGCTCCTCAAGGACTATTGCCCTATGTTCATCACTGTTTTGTTTATGCACTGCTCTTAGCGGCTCGATATGAGCAAACCCCTGAAGAACAAAAAGCCAGGGATTGGACAACCATTATTCGCTATCGTGATCAGCTCAAAATTTGGGCCGATAATTGTCCCGAAAACTTCTTGCACCTTTACTTCTTGGTGAAGGCGGAAACCGATCGCCTCACCAATCAATATCCTGAGGCGATCGAGTCCTATGATTGGGCGATCGCCAACGCCAAAGGCATGGGCTATCTCCAGGAAGAGGCCCTGGCCAATGAACTGGCTGCGAAGTTTTATATGAGTTGGGGTAAGGAGAAAATTGCCGCCGTTTATCTCCAGGAAGCCTACTATTGCTATGCCCGCTGGGGAGCCAAAGCCAAAATTCGAGATCTGGAAATTCGCTATCCCAAATTGTTGCGACCAATTCTTCAGGCGAGTTCCACCTCAGTTGACTTTCTCAACACGTTGATGACCCTTACTTCGGTTAACCCGACCATCCACAGCAGCACGCGCAAAAGTGCCAGCAGCGCTCGGCTTAATCAAACCTTGGACTTTGCTAGCATTTTGCGAGCGTCACAGGCCCTTTCTAGCACTATTCAATTAGAAGAATTGTTGGGTCAACTCACGCAAATTATTTTGCAAAATTCCGGAGCAGAACGCTGCGTTTTGGTGTTGGCTGATGATCGTGGAAGCTGGCAAGTGCGTGCTACGGCCACACTGAAATCGACCCAACTGGGAAATGATCCTTTAACCGATCACAGTCAAGTGCCGGCCAAGCTCATTCGGTATGTAAAAAATACCCAAGAACTGATTGTTATTGATGATTTGGTTACGGATTTACCAGTAATCGGAAGTTATTTAAATCAACATCAACCGAAGAGCGTCCTCTGTTTGCCTATCTTGAATCAGGGGCAATTATTGGGTTGCTTGTATTTGGAAAATCGGCTAACCGCTGGAGTTTTCACCAACGATCGAGTGATTATTCTCAACTTCCTTTGCACGCAAGCAGCCATTTCTCTCAACAATGCCAAGCTCTATCAGCAGGTACAACAGTCTTTTACGGACTTACAGCAAGCACAATTAAAGCTAGTTCAAAGTGAAAAAATGTCGGCTTTGGGAAGTTTAGTGGCAGGGGTAGCCCACGAAATTAATAACCCGATCGGCTGCATTATTGGCAACATTGACGCAACCCAAATCTATATTGAAGATCTTCTGAGCTTGCTAGATCTCTATGCTCAAGAGTTACCGAATCCCAGCGCCCAAATTCAAGCAGAATTGGAAGCAGTGGATTTGGACTATGTGCGCGATGATGCCATGCAACTGATTCGGGCCATGAAGGAAAGTGGCGATCGAATCCGTGCCATCAGCAAGAGTTTGAGAACCTTCTCCCGAGCGGATACGGAAAGCAAGCAATTGTTTGATGTGCGTGAAGGCATTGACAGCACGGTTTTAATCTTGCGCCATCGTCTGAAGGGCAATGATCACCGACCAGCGATTCATGTGGCCACCAATTACGATCCAGTGCCCGAAATTTATTGCTTTCCGGGGCAACTGAACCAGGTGTTTATGAATTTGTTAGCCAATGCGATCGATGCGTTGGATGAGGCCAGTCAAGGGCATAGTTTTGCAGCATTAACCGCCGCTGCTCAGGCAATTTCCATTCGCGTCACTTCCGACCAAGCAACTGTTCAAGTCACGATCGCTGATAACGGGGTGGGAATTCCTGAGGAAATTATCGGCAAGATTTTTGACCAGGCGTTTACGACTAAGGCAGTGGGTCGCGGAACGGGGCTAGGATTGGCGATCGCCCGCCAAATTGTGGTGGATATCCATGGGGGCAGTTTGGAGGCGAAATCAACGGTTGGTCAGGGGACAGAATTTTTGATTAGCTTGCCGATCGAGCGTCCCAATTAACCTGTAATCAATTGCGCATCGAATGCATGGCTCATCGATCGCCCCCATGAATCGTTTCGCCCCAATGGATAGTTAATGCGATCCAGCATCTTAGCCAAGAAATAATCTTAGCCAAGAAATTGGATGGCCCCTTGGCGCAAGACTTCCCAGCCCGTCGGCCCCCAGCGCACCACAGTGGATGGTTCGCCAGAACCCACTTCCGAATCGCCCATGGCGGCCACTTCATCGGGGCTGAGGGTCAACAGTTCGGGAAATTCTCGGTTAATGTCCGCGATCGTCCGCAGAGGAGGCTGCCCCGATCGATTCACACTGGTGGTGAGTAGCGGCCCCGTTTGGGCCAAAATCGCCTTGGCCACTTCACAGGCGGGAACTCGCAGCCCGATCGAGCGTGTGGGGCCCAAGATGTCGTTCATGGGCGGCAGGCGATCGCTCTGGGCAGGCAACACGATCGTTAAGGCTCCTGGCCAATAGTCTTGGGCGATCGCCTGCCATTGGCCCAGATCGCCGGCCCGATCGTCCACATAGGGCCACAAATCCGCTGGCTGGGCCCCCATCAAAATCAGAGGCTTTTGGAAATCGCGCTGCTTGGTGGCATAGACCGCCGGGGCCCGATCGGGCCGAGCCGCCAGGGCCGGAACCGTATCCGTAGGGAAACTGGCGAGGGCGGTTCCTGTCCGCAAGCCGGTGATTAGGGCTGAGAGAGTGACTTGGGGCACGCTGAGAACTCCTGGTGCGATCGCAACAGTTGGCCAAATCGGCGAGAAATGACAAGAAATTGGGAGAGATTAGGAAAAATTAGGGTGCGAGAACTGCGGGCGCTTGGCGCAACCGGGAGCAACTTAGCCGCTGCATCAACCCCTAAACCTCATCATCTTCGTCATAGAACCGGGTGGAAAAAACAGGTTCAGACATCTTGCTCGTGGGAATCAGGGGCGGCTGTTCTGGGTCGAGGGAGTCGAGGGCGGGCAAATCAACCACCGTGGGAATGATCGGGGGGTTGGTGGTCGCGTCCTTTTCCACATCCACCAGGGCATCCAAGTCCCGATCGGCTACCGTAACGGCAAAGTTATCCCGATCGCCCGCTTCATCTTGATCGAGCGGTTCTTGATCGAGCGGGTCGATCGCCGGGGGATTGAGCACCTCGGGGAGAGTTGGCGGCTGCGGTGGGTTTGGCTCCGAATCCGTCGCTTCGTCGGGATGCGCCGTGGGCCGATCGCTGGCCCGTCGAAACACCAAGTTGGTTTGACCATTCACCTCGATCGCTTCCACCTCGATCGTGTCGCCTTCGGTGAATGCGCCGGCCAGAATTTGATCGGCGATCGGGTTTTCCAATTCCTTTTGGATGGCTCGCTTCAGGGGACGGGCCCCATACACCGGGTCGTAACCCACATCGGCAATGTAGGTTTTAGCTGATTCAGACAGGGCGATCGCAATTTTTTGATCGGCCAACAATCGCTCAATTCGCTTCATTTGAATGGACACGATTTGGCGCAAATTCCCCTTCGAGAGGGCTTCAAAAATAATCGTTTCATCCACCCGATTCAAAAACTCGGGGCGGAAGTGCGATCGCAAAGCCTTCAACACCCGATCACGCATTTCGTCATAGCCTTCCTCTTCCAGGCTAGATTTCAGAATATGCTCGCTGCCCAGATTACTGGTCATGATCAAAATGGTGTTCCGGAAATCCGCCACACGCCCTTGACCATCCGTTAAGCGCCCATCATCCAGCACTTGCAGCAAGATATTAAAAATATCTGGGTGCGCCTTTTCCACTTCATCAAACAAAATCACGGAATAGGGATGCCGCCGCACCGCATCGGTGAGCTGGCCACCCGCTTCATAGCCCACATATCCCGGCGGCGCACCTACCAACCGCAACACATTTTGCTTCTCCATATATTCGGACATATCAATCCGAATCATGGCATCTTCGCTATCAAATAGCAGCTCCGCCAAGGCGCGGGCCAATTCTGTTTTGCCGACTCCCGTGGGCCCCAAAAACAGGAAGGAACCGATCGGGCGGCCCGGGTCTTTCATGCCAGCGCGGGCCCGGCGAATGGCGGCGGCCACGGCGGTGATCGCCTCCTGTTGGCCAATCACGCGATCGTGTAAATAGCGCTCCAGTTGCAGCAGTTTTTGGCGCTCCGATTCCATCAACCGATTAACCGGAATGCCGGTCCATTTCGCCACCACTTCCGCAATATCCGCTTCCGTGACCTGCTCTCGCAACATGGGCACGGCCATTTGCGTTTGGATGGCCAACAATTGGGATTCTTTGGCGGCTCGTTCCTCTTGAATACGCTCTAGGTCGCCATACTTAAGCTGGGCTGCCAAATTGAGATCATAGTCCCGTTCCGCTTGTTCAACTTGTTTTTGCAGGGTGCTTTCTTGCTCTTTCAAATTGCCAATTTCATCGAGCAATTCTTTCTCGCCCCGCCACTGTTGATCCAGCTCCGTTTGTTGACTCTGAAGGGTGCTAATTTCAGCTTCAATGCGCAGCAGTCGATCGCGCGAGGCTGTTTCGCCCTGCAAGGATAACCGCTCCATTTCCAATTGCCGCAGCCGCCGTTCGATCGTCTCCAGCTCCACCGGCTTGGAGGTGATTTCCATTTTTAATTTGGCGGCCGCTTCGTCCACCACATCGATCGCCTTATCGGGCAAGAATCGATCGGGAATATAGCGATTAGACAGTTGGGTGGCCGCCACCAAAGCCGCATCGGAAATCTTCACCCCATGGTGAACTTCGTAGCGCTCCTTCAGGCCACGCAGGATCGAAACCGTCACGTCGATCGTCGGTTCTTCCACCAAAACCTGTTGGAATCGCCGCTCCAGGGCCGGATCCTTTTCCACATGGGTGCGATATTCATCGAGGGTGGTGGCTCCAATGCACCGCAATTCCCCCCGCGCCAACATAGGTTTCAGCAGGCTGCCCGCGTCCATGGCGCTGCTTTGGCCCGATCCCGTGCCGATGATGGTGTGCAGCTCATCGATGAACAGCACCACGGAGCCACCCGAGTGGGTCACGGCCCGCAAGACCGATCGCAGTCGTTCTTCAAATTCCCCCCGAAATTTGGCTCCGGCGATCAGGCTGCCCATGTCCAGCACAATTAACCGCCGATTTTTGAGGGATTCCGGCACATCCCCATTCACAATCCGTTGGGCCAAGCCTTCCACCACGGCGGTTTTGCCCACGCCCGGCTCCCCAATCAACACCGGGTTGTTTTTGCTGCGGCGTGAGAGCACCTGAATCACGCGGCGAATTTCCTCATCGCGTCCAATCACCGGATCTAATTTGCCGGCCCGGGCTTGTTCGGTCAGGTCGCGTCCAAAGCGCTCCAGGGCTTCCAGGGGATCTTCTTCTTTGCTCACGCTGTCGCGGGCGGGGCCAGTGGCTTCGGCCGATCGCTCCTGGGCCTTGATGGCGCTGCGAATTTCCCGAATGGCCGCCTCCACATCCTGGGGATCGACCCGTAGCGATCGCAGAATTTTGCGTCCCACCCGATCGTCATCGGCAAAGGCCAACAGCAGGTGATCAATGCCAATTTCCCGATCGCCCCAGGATTCCCGAGCCACATCAGCCCGATCGAGCAGGGCATCTAACCCCCGCCCCAGATAGAGCTGGTCACCCGCGCCGCCCCGGGGTTGCCGCTGGCCAAAATTTTCCAACTGCCGCGCCACCTGGGCCGGATCCAGTTGGGCCCGCTCCAACACCACCGCCGCCGTGTCGTTAATTTCCAGCAGAGCCAAGATCACATGCTCCACCTCCAGGTTCTGCTGGCGCATCCGGCGGGCCACTTCTTGGGAATTAACGATCGCTTCCCAGGCTTTTTCGGTGAATTGATTGGGGTCGGTGGGCTGCATGGATGGCGCTAGGAAAAGTGAGCATGGCCCGATCGTAGTCGATCGGGAGTGCCTACGAGGACGTTGGCTATTTTAGGGGTTAATCAACAGCCTGAAGACAAGTTTGGGCGAGCTGCTCCGCTTGGGCCGGGTCGATCGACTCAGGCGTTGCCAAGACCTGGCCGTTCAGGCCGCTCCCTTGCCAATAGTCCACAAACTCCGGCGCAGCACCGCAGAGGATCCAGCGCGAGGGCGTTGCTTGGCCATAGGCGGTGATGGTTTCGATCGCCAGGGAAAACCCACCGGCCTTGAATTTGGGGTTCAAATCCCCGTCATATTCAAACTTGCTCAACATCAACTGCACGGCCCGCAAGGCTCCGGCATCAAACCCGGGCGCATCGGTCAAGGTACGGGCCCGAAACACCGGCCGCAAGGTTCGGAAAGGAATGCGCACCGTTTGCCAAATGTTGTAGACCGTATCAAAAGAGGCGCAGTAGCCAATGCCGTCCCAGCGAGATTCCGCACGCAAAATCAGCTTGTAGCGTTGGCCATCGCCCTTAATGCGCAATTCCAACCCCTCAAAGGCCGACAGATTAATCGGTTCCTGAAAATTGCGGGTGCGAATGGAGGCGAACCCCCCGGAATTGTCGGTGGAAACATTGCCCGCAAATAGGCCATACCCATTAAACAGACGCAGATCGCTGCTGCTGACTCCGCCCATCACCACATCGTCGATCGCCCCCCAAACTTGGGCCAGTTCGGGGCTGGGTTGCCGAAAATCACAAACCATTTGCGGCGATCGTTGGGGCGATCGGGTCGCTTGAGCCGCGCGATCGACCCAGGCTTCGGGGGCCGCCGCTCCAAAAATCAAAATTGCCGCCGCCTGTTCGATCGGCGCTTCAGCCCATTGCTCAAGGGTCAGCCAATGGAGTTGGGGATCGGCCGGGAGCCGGGCCCGATCGACTCCCAAGGCCCAAACCTGATAGTTCCGTTGCAGGAGCAAGCGCACCACCCGCCGGCCCACATCCCCACAGGCCCCCCACACCAGGGCGATCGGGCGCGCAGTCTGGGCTAAAGACGGTTCCATCCAATCCACCTTGGCCTGTGTCCCCATCAGTTTTTGTACCCAACCAAAATCACCAATCACGGGAAACACCCCAAAATAGCGCAGGGTGCTGACGAATCGATCAAATGCCCAAGTTGCCATTGGTTTGCGTGGGGTGAATCAACGATTTAGGAAACAATGGGAAACGATTTAGGAAAAGACTCGATGCAGTGGACTGATTGATCCTGTGAACTGTATTGATCCTAATGATTTCCACCAATGCTTTGCGGAACCATGGGCCGTGATTTAGCCCAATCGATGGCGCAACCAAAGGGCCATGAGCGGCAAAGCCACCCGATATCCCAAATCGGGCCCGTAAACCAAGCCCTTTTGTTGCAAGCTGGCCAGGGCCCCTTGCAGGCCGCCCCCCCGCGAAAGGCGGTGTTTTTGGACATATTCCCGCGCATGGGGGCGATCGGTCGGATCCAACGCCAAACTTTCCAGCAGCCGCACTTGGGAATCGGGCAGCAACAACAGCAAGGATTCAAACGTGGCCGACAAGTCCTCCACTAACCCGATCGCCGCGCGATCGACTTGCTCCGCCGTAATCGCCACCGGGGTCGCCGTCGATCGGCCCCGTTGCCCCGCCAACACATCAAGCCAAATTCGCCGCGCCAGGGCGATCGACTCGCCAAAATGGCCCCCCGCATTCAGGGCAAACCGTCGAATCGCCTCCGGAGTCCAATGCAACCCCAGCCGATCGCTCCGTTCCCGCAGCCAGGGTTCCAATTCCGCCGCCGACAGGGGAGGCAGCAACAAAATCGCCAAATTGTGATCGGTGACCCACTCATCGGCTGTTGTCGCAATCAGGGCATAGCTCACTCGGGTTTGTCGCTGAATTTCGGCCCGCAAATATTGCTCCCAGCGCCCGTCACGATCCCATGACCTAAGGTGGGGTAAGTTTGCCAAAACCATCACCACCCGATAGTTCAGCCCATCGGCTAACTGTTGGGGCAAGGCCAGCAAAGATTGAAAACTCGCCCACTGATCGGCCGTGGGCGGCAACCGCAGTTCCGGCCGATGACCCCAGCGGATGGTGGCCCCCATGGTTTCGGCCCAGCGTTGCAGGGTTTGGCGCTCCCGCTCTTGGCGGCAGGCTTGCAAAATACCCGTGGCCAAGCAGTCCACCAATCGCTCCGGACTCACGGCCCGCAAGCAATCAATTTCCATGACTTGGGCCCCCAAACTGGCGGCCGCATAGGTCAAAAGGGTGCGCCGACCAATGCCCGGCACTCCGGCCAACAGCACGTCGCCATCCGCTTGCAGAATTTGACACAACTGCTCCCGATCGCTCACGCGGCCCACCAAATAGGGCGGAATAAAGGGATTCAGCGGGGGGCGATCGGGAAATGCATTCGCAGCCGCCACGGGCGAAAGGATGACCATTTTCACAACCTCAGCCAAACCAGTGACGGACTTCAATCAAGATCGATTGCGATCCTGATAGCACTATATAATAGTGCCAGCCGATCCCGCTGACTCATCTCGCCTTAGGGGATCGCAATTTTTAGCGACCAACGCGACCAAAGCCCATTTGCAAATTTTCTGATCCCAAACCCCGCGATCGCCCACCATCCCACTAGAGCGATCGGGTTTGGTCACCCACCCCCTCCAGATCTATGACTATTGACTCTCCTGCCCGCACGGCCACCCCCAACGCGGCGGCAGCCAAGCCCGTGGCCTGGCATTCCCTGGATCCACAAGCCGCGATCGAGCAGTTGCAAGCCCGACCCGAAACCGGCCTCAGTTCCGCCGAAGTGCGCGATCGGCTGGCCCAATACGGGCCCAACGAACTTGATGACGGCGGTGGCCGCAGCGTTTGGGAAATTCTGTTGGGTCAGTTTGGCGACATCATGTTGCTGATGCTGATCGGGGTTGCCTTCGTGTCCGCCGGCCTGGATTTGTTTGAAGGTTGGCAAAGCACCCAACAGGCCAACCTCAGCTTGGCGGAAGGCTTCCAACAGGGCAAATTTCCCTTTCCCAAGGATGCCTTGGCCATCTTTGTGATCGTGATTTTGAACGGCACGTTGGGCTATTTGCAGGAGAGTCGGGCCGAAAAAGCCCTATCCGCCCTCAAAAAATTGTCATCCCCCCGAGTTCGGGTGCAGCGAGATCAGCAAATCTTGGAAGTAGATGCCAAGGAACTGGTTCCCGGCGATGTGATGTTGATTGAAGCCGGAAACCAGGTGGCCGCCGATGGCCGAATTTTGGAACTGGCCAATCTGCAAATTCAAGAAGCCGCCTTGACCGGGGAAGCCCATGCGGTGGATAAGCAGGTGAATTTGACCCTGGATCCGGAAACATCCCTGGGCGATCGCCTCAACCTGGTGTTTCAGGGCACAGAAGTGATTCAGGGCCGCGGCAAGGTGCTGGTCACGGAAACCGGAATGCGGACGGAACTGGGCAAAATTGCCACCATGATCCAGTCCGTGGAAGCGGAAGAAACCCCCCTGCAACAGCGGATGGAGCAGTTGGGCAAGGCCCTGGTCACCGGCTCCATGGTGTTGGTGGTGCTGGTGGTGGTGGGTGGAACCTTTGCCCTGGGTTGGGAAAACTTCCGCAAGCTGTTGGAAGTGTCCCTCAGTATGGCGGTGGCTGTGGTTCCGGAAGGATTGCCCGCCGTAATTACCGTGACGCTGGCCTTGGGAACGCAGCGGATGGTGCGCCGCCATGCCCTGATTCGCAAGCTACCGGCCGTGGAAACCCTTGGCTCAGTCACCACCATTTGTTCCGACAAAACCGGGACGCTGACCCAAAACAAGATGATTGTGCAGGCCCTGGAACTGTGCGATCGCTCCGTGCGGGTCACGGGCCAAGGGTACGAACCCTTCGGCTCTCTGCAACCGGTGGATGCGACGGGCCCAGTGGGTGAGCCGATCGCCGCCGAAACTTTGGCCCAGGAAGCGCCGGACGTATACTTGCTGCTGTCGGCCTGCGTGCTCTGTAACGATGCCATTTTGCAGTGCGACAAAACCGTAACCGATCGGGGCAAGTCGCCTTGGATGATCATTGGTGACCCCACCGAAGGAGGGCTGTTGGCCCTGGCCGGCAAAGGCAACCTGAACCAGGAAGAGTGGACGAAGCGCTATCCCCGCGCCGCTGAAATTCCGTTTTCGTCCGATCGCAAACGGATGAGCGTGTTTGTGCGCACCGATCAGGCCGGGCCCCTGTCGTTGACAGCCATCACCGGCCCCGCCAAGGTTTTGATGGCCAGCAAGGGATCGCCAGAATTGGTGCTGGAACGGTGCGATCGCGTCCAAAGTGGTGCCGAGGCTCGCCCCCTGACCCCAGCCGATCGAGCCGACATTTTGGAGCGCAATAACCAACTGGCCAGCAAAGGACTACGGGTCTTGGGCTTAGCCTACAAACCCTTGGATCAACTGCCCCCCGAAGCCAACAATCATTCATCGGAACCGAACGGCTCCGCCACCGACCCCGAACAGAACCTAATTTGGCTCGGATTGGTGGGCATGATGGACGCGCCGCGCCCGGAAGTGAATGAAGCCGTGGCCCGCTGTCGCATGGCTGGCATTCGCCCAATGATGATTACCGGTGACCACCAACTGACCGCCAAAGCGATCGCCCAGGAGTTGGGCATTTCCGCCGAGGGCGATCGGGTCTTGACCGGCACGGAACTGGAAAGGATGACCCAAGGGGAACTGGAAGAAGCCGTGGGCCGCGTTTCCGTCTATGCCCGCGTTTCCCCAGAACACAAGCTGCGGATTGTGAAAGCCCTGCAACACCAAGGCAAAATCGCCGCCATGACCGGCGACGGCGTGAACGACGCGCCCGCCCTCAAGCAGGCCAACATCGGCATCGCCATGGGCATCACCGGTACCGATGCCAGCAAAGAAGCCAGTGACATGGTGCTACTGGATGACAACTTCGCCACGATCGTTGCCGCCACCGAAGAAGGCCGCGTTGTTTATGACAACATTCGCCGCTTCGTGAAATACATCCTCGGCTCCAACATCGGTGAAGTGCTGACGATCGCCAGCGCTCCTCTGATCATCCCCATTTCCCAGGTGGGTGGCGATTTGGTGCCCCTCACGCCCCTGCAAATTCTGTGGATGAACTTGGTCACCGATGGGTTGCCGGCCTTGGCTTTGGCAATGGAACCCGCTTCCCCGGACGTGATGCAGCGGCCACCCCATGCCCCCCACGAAGGCATCTTCGCGCGTGGATTGGGGGCCTACATGGTGCGGATCGGGATTGTGTTTGCGGTGGTCACCATCGTTCTCATGGTTTGGTCTTATAACTATGCCCAAGGCACTGACCACCCCGAAAGCTGGAAAACCATGGTCTTCACGAGCCTTTGCATTGCCCAGATGGGCCACGCTTTGGCCGTGCGATCGGACACGAAGCTGATTGTGGAAATGAATATGTTCTCCAATCCCTATGTGCTCTGGTCGGTGACGCTCACCACGCTGTTGCAACTGGCGTTGGTTTACCTGCCGCCGCTGCAATCTTTCTTTGGCACTTCGGCGTTGGACTTCACGGAGCTGCTGGTTTGTCTTGGCTTCAGCGCCCTGATTGTGGTTTGGATTGAGGGCGAAAAGCTGTTCCTCCGTTGGTTCTGGAACAAGCGCTAGGCGATCGGCATTCAGCCGCAAGCAGTGACATTACTGAAATCACTGGCATGAGCATGATGGGGGGCGATCGTCCCCCTTTTTTATGGCTTGTTTTTAATGGCTTTTGATGGCTGGTGGCGATCGTGCTTTGGGCCTCGATCGCCGCGAACAGAATCACCCCCCTGAAGACAGCGGCCGGTGATCAAAAAATTGCTAAATGTAACGCGATCGCGCCAGTCTTCAGGTCTGCTGAACTGAAAGTTTAGATTTCTTTATCAATTAATGACCAATCACTGACATTCCTGATCATGATCTCGTCAGCAATCTTGAACACCCAAATGGCTCAATAGCAGGATTTCTGGCAAAAATTGCCCAAAATTCCCATTTTTAATTCTTTACTTACAGCAAAAAAGATTTATGAATAACGCTTTACGAAGTCAGTAGAATAGCAACATCCATAAGGCAGTAAGTATTCTTGCTCACCACCATCATGGCGGATCATTTTCCCTGGCTGACCGCGATCATTCTGTTTCCGCTGATCGCGGCCTTCCTGATTCCCCTCCTCCCCGATCGCAACGGCAAAACCGTCCGCTGGTTCGCACTCAGCGTCGGCGTATTGGACTTTCTATTGATGGTCTATACGTTCTGGACGCACTACGACTCCAGCAACTCCAGCTTCCAACTGGTTGAAAAATATCCCTGGCTGCCGCAAATCGGCTTTAGCTGGGCCGTCTCCGTTGACGGCATCTCGATGCCCCTTGTCCTGTTGGCTGGATTCGTCACCACGTTGGCCATGTGGGCCTCCTGGCAGGTCGATCGCAAGCCCCGGTTGTTCTATTTCCTGATGTTGGTGCTCTATGCAGCCCAAATCGGGGTGTTTGTGGCCCAAGACCTGCTGCTGCTCTTCATTCAGTGGGAATTGGAACTGGTTCCGGTGTATCTACTGGTTTCCATTTGGGGCGGTCAAAAGCGCCGCTACGCCGCCACCAAGTTTCTGATTTACACCGCTGCCGCTTCGATCTTTATCTTGGTTGCTGGTTTGGCCTTGGCCCTGTCCGGCGACGGCCCCGTCACCTTTGACATCGCAGACTTGGCCCTCAAGAACTATTCCTTGGGCTTGGAACTGTTGCTCTATGCGGGTTTGTTGATTGCATTCGGGGTCAAGCTAGCCATTTTCCCCATGCACACTTGGTTGCCGGATGCCCACGGGGAAGCTTCTGCACCCGTGTCCATGATTCTGGCGGGTGTGCTGTTGAAAATGGGCGGCTATGGGTTGATTCGCCTGAATCTGGAATTGCTGTCCGATGCCCACATCTACTTCGCACCGGTACTGGCCATTCTGGGGGTGGTGAACATCATTTATGGTGCTTTCGCTTCCTTTGCCCAAACGAATATGAAGCGCCGCTTGGCCTATTCGTCCGTGTCGCACATGGGCTTCGTGCTGCTGGGCATCGCTTCGTTCACCGACTTGGGGGTCAGCGGCGCAATGCTGCAAATGCTGTCCCATGGTCTGATTGCAGCACTGCTGTTCTTCTTGGCGGGTGTGACCTATGACCGCACCCACACCCTGGCGATGGATCAAATGCGCGGCATGGGTCAACTGATGCCGAAGGTGTTTGCGCTGTTCACGGCGGGGGCGCTGGCTTCCTTGGCGCTGCCGGGGATGAGTGGTTTTGCCAGTGAGCTGGCGGTGTTCGTTGGGTTCACCAGCAGCGATATCTATAGCTCCACGTTCTGCACGGTGACGGTGTTCTTGGCTGCGGTGGGCGTGATTCTCACGCCGATTTATCTGCTGTCGATGCTGCGTCAGGTGTTTTACGGCACGAGTGCGGATCTGGCTTGCGAGGTGGGCAATGCAGGCCTGCAAAACCAGGATGTGGAAGGCGCAGTTTGTTTCGGTACCGATTGCGTGTTGCCGGATCAGGCCGTGTTCCGGGATGCCCGGAAGCGTGAGGTGGCCATTTCGATGGCGTTCCTGATTCCGATCGTGGCGATCGGGGTGTATCCGCAACTGGCCACGAAGGTCTATGACGTGAAGACGGTGGCCGTGAACTCGCAGGTGCGGGAGTCTTACACGATCGCGAAGGCCAATCCTGAGTTCTTTGCCCAGGGTCTGTTCCAACGGTCGATCGCCCAGAAGGTGGCTCAGGCTCCGACGCTGGCGGAATAGGGCAGTGGAACCGGGTTGGAAAATGCCCGGTTTCGCCGCTCGGTCAATTCATTGGTTAACTGAATAGACTTCGATCGGGGGCGATCGCTATCTCAAGAAGATGGTCGATCGCCCCCGATTCAGTTACCAGATCCGCAAAAATACAGCCCAAAAAAAATACAGATCAAAAAAGGGAGCCGATCGACTCCCTTGAAAGCTATCTTTTCAAGCCGCATCCAGACTCATAAGCCTGGATTAGTCATGATTAATTTGCTAAAGACACCCTAGGAAATTCCTGGGAATCCTATTTCTGCATCCAGCTAAACATGGCCCGCAGATCCTTACCGACTTCCTCGATCGGGTGTTCTGCTTCCCGACGACGCATGGCCGTGAAGCCAGCCTTACCGGACTGATTTTCCAACACGAAATTGCGGGCGAAGGTTCCATCTTGGATATCCTTCAGCACCCGACGCATTTCATCCTTGGTTTCGTCAGTGATGATGCGGGGGCCCGTCACGTAATCACCGTATTCCGCCGTGTTGGAGATGCTGTCGCGCATCTTGGCCAAACCGCCTTCCACCACCAAGTCCACAATCAGCTTCACTTCGTGCAAGCACTCGAAGTAAGCCAACTCGGGCTGATAACCCGCTTCCACCAGGGTTTCAAAACCTGCCTTGATCAAGGCGCTCAAGCCACCGCAAAGCACCGCTTGCTCACCAAACAGGTCGGTTTCCGTTTCTTCGCGGAAGGTGGTTTCCAAGATGCCGCCGCGCGTGCCGCCGATGCCCTTGGCGTAGGCCATGGCCAGGTCACGGGCCTTGCCGGTTGCGTCTTGATAAACCGCAAACAGAGCAGGCACGCCTTGGCCTTGCTCATAGGTGCGGCGCACCAGGTGGCCGGGGCCCTTAGGAGCCACCATCACCACGTCCACATCGGCGGGGGGAACCACTTGGCCAAAGTGAATGTTGAAGCCGTGGGCGAAGGCCAACAATTTGCCCGCGCTCAGGTTCGGCAGAATTTCGTTGCTGTAAACGGTCTTTTGCACTTCATCGGGCAGCAGAATCATGATGAAGTCGGCACGCTTGGCGGCTTCGGCCACGGACACGACTTCTAGACCGGCTTCCCGCGCTTTGGCGGTGGATTTGCTGCCTTCGTAAAGGCCGACAATGACGTTTACGCCGCTATCTTTGAGGTTAAGGGCGTGGGCATGGCCTTGGGAGCCATAGCCGACGATCGCGACGGTTTTGCCGTTCAGCAGGTCTAGGTTTGCGTCGTTGTCGTAGTACAACCGAGCCATTTGATTTCTCCTTCGGACGTGGGCCGTGCAAGGGGCATTGCAAGTGTTCGATCCTAGCGCAAAACGGCACGGGAACCGTTGGCCCGGCTCAGGTTGCCTGTGGGCCAAACGTCAAACGGTACGGGAACCGTTGATTTGGCTCAGGTTGCCCTTGGGGAACGCGATCGGGGATTGGTCGTCAAGCGATTTATAGGGAACGTTGAAAGAGGTTTGGGTATGGCGTTGCTAGTGCTGACCGATGGGGATGATCGGCTGAATTTGACGGAAGCCCAGGCGGTTTTGGGGCAGGGGGGCAATGACTCCCTAACCGGAACCAGTGGCGATGACATCCTCTACGGCGGCCTGGGCAACGACACCCTGATCGGCGGTGCTGGAGCCGACATTCTGGGCGGCAACGAGGGGGACAATCGCCTGCGAGGAGGGGCGGGCAGCGATATTTTTGTGATTGAGGCCGGAACCGGCACAGCAACGGCCCTGCAACGGATTGAGGATTTTGATCCAACGAGCGATCGAATTGGGCTGGCTCCGGGGCTGCGGTTCGAGGATTTGGAGATTGTGCGGGTTAGCGATCGCGCCAATGACACCATCGCCACCAGCACCACCGACAGCCCCGGCGAAGTGCTGATTTTTCTGAAGGGCACGACCAATCTGCTGGCCCGGGTGGCCAATGTGCGGTTGGCAGACTTGGGGCGCGATCGATTTGTGGAAGCGGAGGTGCTGCAATTTAGCGACAGCACTTTTCAGATTCGGGAAGATGGCACACCGTTCACCAGTATTCGCATTGAGCGCAGTTTTCCCTTTCTGAAATCGCCAATCACCACCAAAACGGTCACGGTGGGTGTGAGCAATGGCACGGCGATCTTGGGCCAAGATTTGCGCTTGGATGGGCCAGTCGTGGCGGAGTTTGGGGCCGATGAGCGATCAGTCTCGGTGGTGTTGCCGTTGGTGGATGACCTGCTGGTGGAGGGAACGGAAACCCTGCGCCTCACCTTGGCGGATCCAACCGGGGGCAGCAAACTGGGCGATCGCACGCAGGCGACCCTCTTGATTGAGGACAATGACCAGCCTTCAGCGGCTTCACCGGGACGATTGGATTTCAGCGGCTCCGTCTACAGCGTCGAAGAAAGCGATGGTTCCGCCCTGATCGCCATCACGCGCACGGGGGGCACCAACGGCGAAATTACCGCCACGATCGATATTGTCAATGACAGCGCGATCGTCTTCCGCGACCTGGGCGCACCGGAACCCACCGTGGTGCGGTTTGCCGACGGAGACAGCACCACCCAATTTGTCCGGGTTCCGCTGATTGACAACTTCGTGGAGGATGGAACCCGCAGCGCCATTTTGCGGCTGGTGAACCTGACCAACGGAGCCAGCACCGGAGAACGCCCCGCCGCCCGCTTGGAAATCATCGACAACGACGGCCCCGCCGGAACTTTATCCTTCAGCCAGCCAGTTTTTAGCGTGGTGGAAGGCCAGGCAATCGCCTCGGTGACGGTCACCCGCAGCAACGGCAGCAGCGGCCCCGTCACCGCCCTCATTTCCACCACCAGCGGCACGGCGGTTCCCGGTGCTGATTTTGGTATTCCCGCCAGCACTCTGGTGAGCTTTGCCGACGGGGACACCACACCCAAAACCATTCAATTCTCGATCGGGGATGATGCCCTGTTGGAAACCACCGAAGTGGTGAATCTGGCCCTGGTCAACCCGACGGGCGGGGCCTTGCTGGGGCGGCAAAATACGGCCGTGTTGGAGATTGCCGATAACGATCGATTCACAGCCCAGGTCAACTTTGGGCAAGTGCGCGATCTCCAGCCGATCGGCACGGATCCGATTACGGGCGTTCAATTTTCCAGCAATGCCCTAGGAATTTTGGATTACAACGCGGGTGGCAGCGGCAACTTCACCGATCCGCTGCTGAATGCCGGAGCTGCCGCCCAAGTGATGACCTACGGAGAAGGGCGATCGATTGTGATGACCGTGGCCAACGGGTTTCGCGATCGACTTAGTTTCCGTTATGCGGCCCCCTTTGCCCTTGATCCGCGCCGGGATCCCGATGGGGATGGCCGCCATGAAGTGACCCTCTACGATGGGCCCAACGGCACCGGAAACATTTTGGCCATCATCGATCTGCCCCTAACCGCCGACAGCAACTTACCCGTGGGAGCCTATGCCCTGACCCGCGATCCCTTCGTGGTGAACTTCAGTGGCATTGCCCGATCGGTCACCTTCGGCAGCCAAGCAGACAAGCTGATTTTGGACGACATCGCGATCGGCTAGGCTGCTCGCCACTGCAATTCGTAGCCTGCTGAACAGCAAAAATTTTGATTTGCTTCAACATTGACGGGTCGCATATCTAGTGTTTGACTGAAAAAGGTTTTCTGTTTCACGCTAGATATTGTGGGTGTCCCATCAGCTATGGTCTCGCAACTTGAGGTTTCCACCCTATCGCGATCGTCCAACTCCCTCGCTCATGGTTTGGTGCAGGTGTTTACCGCGCCCCGGCGAACGTTTCTGACAGATGTAATGGCCCAGGCCCTGCGCGTGGCCGGCCAGGGACAGTCGGTGTTAGTGGCCCAATTCCTCAAGGGCGGTATTCGTCAGGGCAGCGACCATCCGATCTCCTTGGTGCAACGACTGGATTGGCTGCGTTGTGACCTCTCGCGCAATTTGGATGAAACCCAGCCCACACCCGAAGAAATCGCCGCCATTCGTGATCTTTGGCAACAGGTGGTCGATCGGGTGCAGTCGGGACAATACGAGCTAATCGTGTTGGATGAATTAAGCTTGGCCATTCGGCTGGGGGCGATCGACTGCAAGGAAGTGCTGGATTTGCTCGATCGCTGCCCGCAACACCTGGACGTGATTTTGACTGGGCCCGACGTACCCCAATCGCTGTTGGATGCGGCTGACCAAATCACCGAAGTGCGTCGCAGTCGTCGTTCTTGATCGTTAACTCTGGCTGGTTTGGGCTGGTCTGCTCGATCGGGATTGCGCCCTAGATTGCGCCGTCCCCGAAAGCCATCACAGCCAGGGGTAGCAAGCCCAAGGCTGCTTTATGCTAAGGTGGCTTGCTGCCCTACCTCACTCGCTGACGATCATGCTCAAGAACGATGCCTGGATTACCGAGATGGCCCGCCAAGGGATGATTTCCCCCTTCGAGCCAAAACTTGTACGGCGCATCGAACAGCATCCCGTCATCTCCTATGGGTGCAGCAGTTTTGGCTATGACATCCGCCTGTCGCCCAAGGAATTCAAAATTTTTCGCCACATTCCTGGCACAGTCGTTGATCCCAAAAACTTCAACCCCGCCAACCTGGATCCCGCCGAGCTACACCGCGATGAGAACGGTGAATTTTTCATCCTGCCGGCCCACTCCTACGGCCTCGGAGTCGCCCTAGAGCATTTGCAAATTCCCGACACCATCACCGTCCTTTGCATCGGCAAAAGCACCTACGCCCGTGTCGGCTTGATTGCCAACTTGACCCCAGCGGAGGCGGGCTGGCGCGGCCATTTGACCCTGGAAATTTCCAACGCATCGAGCGCCGATTGCCGGATCTATGCCAATGAAGGCATTGTGCAATTGCTCTTTATGGAAGGGGATCCTTGCGAAGTCAGCTATGAAACCCGCCGGGGGAAATATCAAGACCAACCCGAGTCGATCGTGATTGCTCGAGTCTAATTCGCACCCAGTTTGCCGTTTATCCATCTCCCTTTTCCTGCCCCTCATTGTCGCTTTCCCTCGAACGTCATGGATCTGTTTCGTGTTGAAGTGCTTTCCGCCATGCCCAATCCTCAGCAGTTGGTGTGGGCAGCCATGCACCAGGATTATTCGGAAAACTTTGTGGTTGATGAGCGCGATCAATTCCCCGACGAGGCCCGAGCGGGTGAATTAATTATCAAGCACCTCTTACAGGGAAATCGGGGACATTTTGGGCCGATCGAGCATCCGCAAATTGTGTTTAATGTGGGCTTTTTCCCCCATTCAACCATGCAACAATTGCGGACTCATCGAGTAGGAATCTCCTTCGATGTTCAATGTCTAGCAGGCAGCACAGAAATTACCTTTGTTAACTGTGAAGGTGAAACTAGTCAAAAACACAAAAGAACGATCGCTGAACTTCATGACCTCTGGACAAATGGCGAACGGTCGATCCGAGAGCGCCAAATGCGAGGTCGCCATGGTGAACCACCAGGAACCTATCGACGAAGTTGTCGAAAACGCCTGCAAAAAATGCGATTGCGGGTGCTCAATGAAGAAACCGGCTTTTTTGAAACGGGTCATATTCAAGACGTGATGTGCAGTGGTCTGCAACCCGTTTATCGAGTGACACTCGAAAATGGGAAGACATTGGACTGCACCACGAACCATCGTTTGTTCACAGATCAGGGCTGGAAAACAATGGCAGAAGCTGTTGGGCTAGTCGTGGACGAACAAGGTGAGGTTCTACGGATTGAGCGAGATCGCTTTGTCATGTGCAACGGGATTGCTGTTTCTGCGGAAATACCCACTTACCAAAACCAAGCCTGGCTAACGCCTCGAATAACTCCCCAGCCACCCAGTCGGAAGTTGAAAGCTCATCCTGTGCGGGTGATTGCGGTGGAATACTTGGGAGTCCAGATGACCTATGACTTGGAGGTAAGTGGAGATTGGCATAACTTTGTAGCTAACGGACTCGTGGTTCACAATTCCTTCCGATATTCGGGAATGCGAATTTTGGATGTTTTGAATGGCACTCGATCGCTCGAGGAAATTTTCTACCTGCGGCCGGTTGGTTACTACGCCGATCGCCAAGGGAAAAAGTATTTTTATTCGCCTGAGCAACGGCAAGCGGATTTGGATTGGTGCTTAGAAGCTTGCAAGCGCTATAAACAACGGATTGAGGAAGGCCTGTCCGAAGAGCACGCTCGCGGGTTGATTCCCTTCGATGTGCGCCAGCATTTCGTGATGAGTTGCAATGCCCGATCGCTCATGCACATTCTCGATTTGCGGGCCAAAGCTGACGCACAGTTGGAAATTCAAAAGCTGTGCGACTTGTTGATGGTGCATTTCAAAGATTGGATGCCGGCCTTGGCCGACTGGTATGAAACCAATCGGTTGGGTAAGGCGCGGTTGTCGCCCTAGCGCTGATTATTGACGGTTGGCCGAATGATAATCACGGTGGTGCGATCGAACCCAGGGGGTAGCCCGGGTGGCAGTGGAGAGCTGGGATTGTTCGGTGTGGCGCTAGGGGTGTTGCTGCGGGGGCGATTGGCTCCCTCGCTCACGGTGCTGGGTGTGCCGCTACCGGTTGCGCCGCGCCCACCCAGAGGATCCGCCATCCCATCCAGGGCATCAATCACAAAGGTTTCGGAAAAGCCGGTGCGGGCCGGCCGCCGAGACTCTTCAAAAAAAGAGGGCTTGGGGCTGCTGCCCGAAGAGCCACTGGGGGCTGCCGGTTGGGCGATCGCCCCCATTGTTCCTAACCCCACGCCCAACAAGACTCCGATCGCCCCGCCGCTCAAACGCCATCCCCAGACCATAACCCGCCCCATCGCGATCGCCCTCTTCACTAATCAAGCTCAACAGTTCAGGCAAAATTTCTCGGATTGTAGCCAAGTTATTGCCCCAGCCTGCACCCAGATCGCTATCCAACCCGATCGTCATCCAGATTGAATCCGGCGAACTGCCGCGCTAGGATTCCTAAGCGGTGGCAAGAAACGCCAGCAGTTCCCCCGTTGGAATTGCTAGACGAACAAGAGCCATCGATCGTTTCCCTCGTCGCCGCCCAGACAACCTAGAAAACTGCTCCACCCGATCGGCCCCCTTTGCAACCCATGAGCCAAACCAGCAAAAAACGAGTTCTCTCCGGCGTACAACCCACCGGCAGCATCCACCTCGGCAACTACTTGGGCGCAATCCGTAATTGGGTCGTCGATCAGCACCAGTACGACAATTTTTTCTGTGTGGTGGATTTGCACGCCATCACCGTTCCCCACAATCCGGCGGTGTTGGCCGCGGACAGCTTCAAGATTGCCGCCCTCTACTTGGCCTGTGGAATTGACCTCAGTTGCTCCACAATCTTTATCCAATCCCACGTGAGCGCCCACAGCGAATTGGCTTGGTTGCTGAATTGCGTCACGCCCCTGAATTGGCTGGAGCGGATGATTCAGTTTAAGGAAAAAGCCCTGAAGCAAGGCGAAAATGTCAGTGTGGGTCTGCTGGACTATCCGGTGTTGATGGCGGCGGATATTTTGCTTTATGACGCGGATTTGGTGCCGGTGGGCGAAGACCAGAAGCAGCACTTGGAGTTAACCCGCGATGTGGCGATTCGGGTGAATCATCAATACGGCAGCGAGGAGCGGCCGATTTTGAAAGTGCCTGAACCCGCCATCCGCAAGGAAGGGGCCCGCGTGATGAGCCTGACGGACGGGACGAAGAAGATGTCGAAGTCGGATCCGACGGAGATGAGCCGGATTGAGCTGTTGGACAGCCCCGACACGATCGCCAAGAAAATTAAGCGCTGCAAAACTGACCCCCAGCGCGGTTTGGAGTTTAATAACCCCGATCGCCCCGAATGCCACAACCTGTTGGGTCTCTATCAAATTTTGTCCGGCAAATCCCGCGAGGAAGTGGCGGCGGAATGTGCCGACATGGGTTGGGGACAGTTCAAGCCCCTGCTGACGGAAACGACGATCGCGGCGCTGGAGCCAATTCAGCAAAAATATAACGAAGTGATGGGCGATCGGGGCTATCTGGAATCTGTGTTGCGGGATGGTCGCGAAAAGGCGGCCGCCGTGGCCAATGCCACCCTGCTTCGGGTGAAGGATGCTTTGGGCTATTCGCGACCGCTTTAGGGCCGATTCGAGGGTTAATCACCCGCTGACGGGCGATCAGAGACCATAACCAACTGGACAAGGGAGACGGAAACAGCGATGAAAGCCGTGGTGTTTGGTGCAACCGGCGAAACGGGCCGGCGAATTGTGCAAGCCTTGGTCGATCGCCAAGTGCCTGTGCGGGCCGTGGTGCGCGATTTGGCCACCGCTCGCGCGATTTTGCCGGATTCGGTGGAAGTGGTGCAGGGCAATTTACTCGATCGCCGCTCGATCGACTCTGCCTTAGCCGGTTGCACAGTGGTTTTGAGCGCTGCCGGAGCCAGGCCCAGCTTGGATCCAACGGGGCCCTTGCAGGTGGATTATCTGGGAACCAAGAACTTAACCGATGCAGCCAAGGCGGCGGGCATTGAGCAGTTGGTGCTGGTCTCTTCCCTTTGTGTGTCCAAGCTGCTCCACCCGCTGAATTTGTTTTGGTTGATTTTGTTTTGGAAACAACAAGGTGAGCGCTACTTGCAAAACAGCGGACTGACCTACACGATCGTGCGGCCCGGCGGTCTGAAAAACGAAGATCGGGACACTCCTGTGGTGATGAGCACTGCCGATACGCTCTTTGAGGGATCGATTCCCCGATCGCAGGTGGCCAAGGTTTGTGTCGAAGCCTTGTGGGAACCGGCGGCCCGCAACAAAATTGTGGAAATCGTGGCGCGGGATGATGCCCCCGTGCAGCCTTGGTCAGCCCTTTTTGCCAGCGTTTAAGCGCGGTTCGATCAATGTTTCCTAACTCATCCAATCCCAATCCCTTGGGGGGTTCTGGGTCGTCGCTGCCCGGTTCACTGCCTGGATCTCCCACCGGAGAACCCGGGGGCGATCGCTACGGCACCGGGCTAGTGGCTCCCCAAAGCGTGGATGCGCGCACCAAAAAATTGATGCAGCGCACTTTCTTGATCTTGCTTTTGGCGGGTCTGGCGATCGGGGCGGTCATCTCCGTAGGGGTGGTGATTGCCTTCCAAAAATTTGGACTGATTGGCGTACCCACCCCCAGCGCCCCGATCACGCCAGGGAATTAACCTCAAACTGGCACACAACAAGCCATTAGGATTGGCGCACCACCGCCCCACGCACACATAACCCCAACAGGCTGCCGCTCAACAGCAGCTTCAGGGTTTCCAGCCCAAAGTAGCCCCCATGCCAAAGGGTCATGGCCGCCGGAACCGAGGGAGCAGTGCTAGCCCAAGACAGGGAAGCCCCTAGCCCCGCCATGGTCGGCGCGAGCCAATAGGTTTGCATCAACATGATGGCCATCAGCACCGCCGCGATCGCCACCACCCACCGCTCGCTGAGGCGGCTCACTTCGTGGCGATATCCCAAGGCCAGCGCACCGGCCATCACTACCCCGGCCACCAACAGCCCCACGTGGTTAAACCCATTGAGCAGTAACCAACCCACGGGCGCAAAGTCGGGCCGCTCCATCATGCCGCCCATGTAGAGGGCCGGCATGGCCGCCAGGTCGATCGCCAAGGTGGCCCCAACCCACAACAAGAGGGCGATCTCAACGGTCATTTTCCAAGCCGATTGCCCCAGACCGAGAGCGTGGCTGAGACTGGTTTTAAATTCAGAACTCATGCTCGATCGCCTCCTAAATTCCAATTTCTAGCCTAGGAAACTTCCGAGATCAGCGGTAGCCTTTGTTGGGTTTATTCATGATTTGCACATGAACCGTAATACCGGCGATTGCTGAAGAATCTAGAGAATTGAGGATCATGGTCTGATCGAAAAAATGAAGTTCTTCGGTTGCTCATTGCCCAAGTTTCAGAATGGGTCAGGTTCCAATGTTGACGATCGGCCGATCGATCAGTGCTAGGGCGCTTTGGGGGGTGATTGATCGAGCGCTTGAATGATCCAAGTGTTGTTAAAGGGTTCAATTGCCTGGATTTGGTAGCGGGGATTGGTTTTGAGCCGATCGAGCCATTCTGTCTTGGGCCGATAGGCGATCGCCCGCTGAATGGTTTCAGGAAGGGGCAGATCGGGTTCTTCTAGGTAAATCAGTTGGGCTTGGGATGGCAGGCGACGGGCCAGGGTAAGCAACCGCAGAGCATTGCCGCTGATCACCACGGGTGGCTGCAGCTCGCTCACCCGCTGGGCGATCGCCGGATCGTCGTAACTGCTGTATTTGTTCCACCAGGTGGGAGCCATCACGCCTTGGCTACTGGACCACAGCCCCACCACCCACAACAGGGCGATCGCCCCCGCAGCCCAAGGCCGCCGCCGTTGGTTAGCCCAAGCTTCGCTGAGACCAAAGGCCAGCACCCAGGTGAGGGCCAAGTAGGCCGGAAGGAAGTAGCGGGCAATGGTCGATCGCTGGCCGCCATCCACCGCATCCAACAGGGCAAAGGGCAGGGCGATCGCGCCAGTCAGTAGGGGAAACAGCCAAATATCCGGCGGCGTGACCCGCAGCAACCGCCGAATGCTGATCGCAACCATCGCCAGCAACAACCCGATCGGGAGCCAATGCCAGGACAGGGCGATCGGGTCGGTTTCCTGGGTGATGTCAAACAGGGGCCGATCGAAACAGGCTTGCCAATCCAGGGCGATCGCGCTGAAATTCAGGCCCCAACGCTGTACCAAGGTTCCCCAAGTCAGCTCCCGATCGATCCAACCCATGGGTTTTCGATAGGTCAACCAACAAACCAGCCAGGGACTAAACAGCACCAACGCCCCCAGCAGGGAACCACCCCAGGCCAAAAGGTTATGGCGCAAGGCATTCCAACCCCGGTGCGATCGCTCCAGCCATCCCCGCAGGGCCACGTAGGCTCCTTGGGCAGCAATCCCGAGGGCCAAGGGCAAATGGCCATAGAAATTGCAGGCCACCAAGACTCCGTAGGTCATCCAGGCTGATCGGGTGGGTTTGCCCAAGCGATCGAGCCGCAGAGCACGCAACAGGGCCCAACTGGCCAACAAAAACAACACCACCGCCAAACTGTAGCCCCGGGCTTCGCGGGCATAGACCACTTGGATCGGGGAAACGGCCACCAGACCGATCGCCAAACCAATCACCGATCGGGCCCTGGGCCAATCGGCTAACCAAGCCTGCCCAAACAGAACCAAAGCCGGAAACACCAGCAGGCTCACCAGGGCAGAAAAGGCCCGAATCGCCGCTACCGAGTCCCCTGCCAAGTGCGTCCAGCCCCGCAGCAACAGGTAATAGAGCGGCACTTGGTCGGGGGTTTCGGTGGCCAGGCTGTGGAGCGTCGCCAGCCAAGGATGATCGCCCGATCGCTGCAAGGGAACTAAATCAGCGGGGAAAACAGGCCGCCCCTGGGGCTGGAAAAAGTCCTCCACTTGCTCCTTGGTATAACCAGCAATGCGGACGGAGGTGATGGTTTCGTCGTACCAGTAAACCGCGCGATCGAGGGCCGAAAACCGCAACAGCACCGCCACCACCAAAACGAACCCAATCACCCAACCTGATCGGCCCGGCCCAGATCCGCCGGGCCAAAAACCGCCTAAATTCCCAAATCGGCTCGATCGCTTCGGGGAGCTGCTCATGGGTTCACATCCCGATCGCGGGCAATCTCAGCGGCGGCATCCGGCAAATCATCGAACTCCTCAGGGAGATCATCATCGGGAACATCATCCGCTGGCAATCTCAACCCATGCTCCTGGTCATCATTCATGAATCGATCCTCCTCGACGGCCGACCAATCGGCCGGAGGCCAGTGAAGCGCCAAATAGGGTACATCCCAAGAGTCTTGGCGCGATCGCCCCGCTGCAAAGTTGCGCCCCGTCTCCGCACCGGGGTAGGGCAAATGACCCACCGGAGCCGACAGGTCAAAAATGAGGGAATCGTAAGGAATCAGTTCCACCACCCGATCGGGCGCAGTGCCCCGAAACCGTTGTCACCATAGGGCTAGCCGTTTCCTGTCATCCTGGCACACCGCATCGGGATCAAACAGGGTCACTTGCCAGCCCACATAGTCCGCCAACTGCTCATAAACCTCTGGATCCCACTCTCCCGGCTGTCCACCCAATTCTGTCCACAGGGCCGCTTGAATACTCCAGCCAAATTGCCCGCGACTGTAGGTCACCCACAGCTCATCAATCTGTTGCAGTTCCGCCGTGGGTAATTCCAGAAAGGAGCATTGGGCGGCAAAGTAACGCACTAGCCGATCGGTTTCTCGATCGGCCGATCGCCAATCTCCCACTTTCAATGCTTCAAACAAATCCTGATACAAATCTTGGCGGGCAAACCCGCCCCTTGCTTCCGCACAAATCCGATGGGCTTCGCCTCGGCGGGCAATATCTTCGTAAATGAGCAGGCCATCTCGTTCAACTTTGTGGATCCAATCCTCACAGCCGGTCAGATCTGGTGCAAAGGCATGGCCACAAAATTTACAGGCCTGGTGATCCAGAGGCGCACCACAGTTGGGGCAATGTTCCAAGGACGCATCCAGGGCCAAGGCTCCACAACTGCCACAGGGTCGCGGGGCTAATTGCACCTGAGCCAAGCAGTCTTCATGAAAGAAGCGCTGTAACTGGGGTAAATAAACCACCGCCGAGGGGGCGATCGGCTGCTGACAAACCGCACAGGGCAATCCCAAATAGTCGATCGCCCCGCAATGGGGACAGGCCGCCGCCCCCAAGGGCACTGCTCCGCCACAGTCCAGGCAGGTGGATAACTCAGCCATGCATTCTCCTGCGTTGCTCAACCCCGGGCGATCGCTCCAGTTATGCAAGATTTTGCAACCATCGGGGGCGATCGGCGTTTGTCTGTGGGTTATTTTGCCTGATTTTCTGGTTTCTATTTCCTGGCGCTCAGTGTGTTGATGAACCCCTGTTGATGAACCCTGCGGGTCGTTGCCTGAGCTGCTGGGGTTAATCAACCGTTGGGATCACGGGTTGATGGTAACGCCGTTCAGAATCAATGCAGCGCCAACTCAGTACTAATTCAGTTCAGTACCAATCCAGCGCCGAAGGTTCATAAACAGTTCAAGGGTTACAGCCGCGATCACTCGCTTCGGCGGTCGGGGTTGCGGTGTAGTATGTTCGTTGCGACATCCGGCCCGTTTCGGGGGTCGTTGGTTCAGCCGATCGGCGACGCGCAATCCTGAGGCCTATGCAACGCCAGAAATTTACCCTTGGTTTCATTGTGGTGCTGACGATCGCGGCGATCGCCGTGATTGTTAACCTGCCCGTGCAGTTGGGGCTTGACCTACGCGGTGGCTCCCAACTGACACTCCAGGTCATGACCACGCCGGAAATTCCCCAGGTCACGCCCGAAGATCTCTCGGCCGTCCGCAAAGTTATTGATAACCGGATTAATGAGCTGGGGGTTTCCGAAGCCCTGGTGCAAACGTCCGGCAACGACAAGCTGGTGGTGCAACTGCCGGGGGTCAGCGACCCGGAACAGGCGGAGCGAGTTTTGGGCAACACGGCGCGGCTGGAGTTTCGGGAGCAAAAACCGGGAACCGAGGCCCAATACCAAGCGGAACGGCAAGTTTACGACGAGCTGAAGGCGAAACGGGCCGCGCTGATTCAGGCAGGGGACAAGGCCGCGATCGACGAAAATCAGCGGGCGATCGAACGGAGCCAGGAAGCCATTAGCCAACTGTTTGAAAAAGCGGTGCTCACGGGCCAAGATCTCCGGGAAGCGGGAGCCGCCCCGGATGGTGGTTTGGGTAACTCTTGGGTCGTGATTATTCGCTTTTCGGCCGATGCCGCCGATCGCTATGCGGAACTGACCAAAAAACTGGCGGGCACGGGTCGCGGCCTGGGTATTTTTCTCGATCGGGACTTGTTAACCGCACCCGTGGTGGGGCCGGAATATGCCCAATTGGGAATTACCGGCGGCAGCACCGAAATTCGCGGTAACTTCACCGCCGACTCCTCCCAAGAGTTGGTGATTCAACTGAAGGGTGGAGCCTTGCCCCTGCCCGTGAAGTTGGTGGAAACCCGCACCGTAGGCGCAACTTTGGGTCGCGACAGCGTAGAAAGCAGCATTTGGGCTGGTGTGGGTGGCTTGGTGTTGGTGCTGATCTTTATGGCCATCTACTATCGCCTGCCCGGCGTGGTGGCTGACCTGGCCCTGATCATCTATGCCCTGTTGAACTTTGCAGTATTCGCGTTAGTGCCTGTCACCCTCTCGTTACCAGGGATTGCGGGTTTCATTCTCAGCATCGGGATGGCGGTGGATGCCAACGTGCTGATCTTTGAGCGCACCCGCGAGGAATTGCAAGCGGGCAAGAGTCTTTATCGATCGGTCGAATCCGGTTTCTATCGGGCGTTTTCCAGCATTTTGGATGGTAACGTCACCACCCTGATTGCCTGTGTGGTGCTGTTTTGGCTGGGCACAGGTTTGGTCAAAGGGTTTGCCCTCACCCTGGCGATCGGGGTGTTGTTGAGCATGTTCACCGCCCTCACCTGTAGTCGCACTCTGTTGTTTGTGGCCCTCAGTATTCCTTCCCTGCGCCGTCCTGAGTGGTATTGCCCTGGTCTAAAGGCCGCCAATCTGAAAACGGCTGGCTCGGGCAACTAGCGCCCCCTTCGCCCCATTCCACCTGCCCTCCTGAATCAGCAAGCGCGATGAACCTGAAGATTATTGAAAAAAGTCGGTTGTGGTGGTCGCTGTCCCTGGCTTTGACCGTTGCCGGGGCGATCGCCGTGATTGGTTGCATGGTCACCTTTGGCACGCCCCTGAAGTTGGGACTGGACTTTGTGGGGGGAACTCGCCTGCAACTGCAACTGGACTGCCCAGCCACCGGGGCCCAACCCCAATGCCAAAAACCTGTGGAGCTGGCCGATGTGCGGGCCGTGCTGAACGAACAGGACTTGGGCGGCGCGGCTGTCCAGTTGTTGGATGTGGACTCCAAGGCCCAAGACCGACATATCATCGCCATCCGATCACAGGATTTAGCGGCCGAGAAGCGCACGGCCTTGGTGACCGCCCTGGAAGCCAAATTGGGCAAGTTTGATGCCCAAGGAACGCTGATTGACACGGTGGGGCCCGTGCTGGGGCAGCAGGTGCTGAACTCCGGGGTGATGGCTGTGTTGCTTTCCCTGCTGGGCATTGTGATCTATCTGCGTTTCCGCTTTCAGTGGGACTACGCCATTTTTGCGGTGGTGGCCCTAATCCACGATGTGCTGATTACGGTCGGGGCATTTGCGGCCATGGGCTGGTTTGGCGGCACGGAAATTGACACGCTGTTTATCGTGGCCCTGCTGACGATCATTGGCTTTTCCGTGAATGACACTGTGGTGATTTACGATCGGGTGCGGGAGAACATTGCCCAAAATCCCACCGCCCCGATCGACACAGTGGTGAACGATGCGGTGAATCAAACCCTGACCCGATCGCTCAACACCACCGCCAGCACCTTGCTTTCGGTTGTGGCGATCTTCCTGTTTGGGGGTTCCACCCTGCGGGACTTTTCGCTAGCCCTGATCATTGGGTTCATCTCTGGGGCTTACTCCAGTATTTTCATCGCCAGTACCCTGCTAGCCTGGTGGCGATCGCGCCCGGGCTATGTGCCCCCCAAACCTGCCACGGAAACCGAAACCAAGCTCCAAGACTCTATTTAGCCATTCCCTTCTTTGCTGAATCGGTTGGCTGAATTGGTTGGCTAAATTGGTTGGCTGAACAGAGCTACTGAACGGGTTTGCTGGGTTTCTGCAACTTTGCTGTTGCTGAGTGCCCTAATGCCAGTTTCTTGCTCGACCCCAAAGACTTCTTGATCGGCCGTTTGTCTTTTCTTCCTCGCCCCTTGCCCAAGCGTGCCTGCTCCTTCTTCCTCTCGCTTGCCCAGTCGATCGCGCTGGTTGCTGCTCGTCCTCTGTTGGGGCACGATCGGCCTAGCTAGTCTCTGGGCAATGCGCGAAGAATTTGACCTCTGGCGCACCTATTTCACCTGGGCCGCGGTGCGCTATGCCATTTTTTTCAACCGCTGGCCGGTTTTTGGCCTGTCCCTTTGCCTGGGGCTGACTGTCACCACGCTGATCGATTACGGTCGCCATTATTTCTGTGATCAGCAGCCCGATCGCCCGCATAAACCCTAAATGGGTCACAGGCGTAAACGCTTTAACCAACCCCCAGACCTAGGCATTTTCAGAACCGCGATCGCAAGTTGACTGTCGAGAAAAGTTGATAATAATAAAGAGTGAATTGCAGTGAGCGATCGCTCCTCTTGCTAATCGGGTTTAAGCAATTAGGCCAACGGCTCGATCGCCCCAATGGTTACTTATGCCGTTTACCGAGGAACTACGCCATGTCCGTTGAAATCATAGAAAAGAAGTCAGCCGCCACCATCCGTAAACCAGCACCTCGCTACAAAGTGCTGCTGCATAACGATGACTTTAATTCCATGGAATATGTGGTGGAAACGCTGTTACAAACCGTTAGCAGCCTTACCCAACCCCAAGCCGTTAACATCATGATGGAAGCCCATTTTAACGGCTTGGCTTTGGTCATTACCTGTGCCCAGGAACATGCGGAATTTTATTGCGAAACCCTCAAAAACAAAGGGCTAACCAGCACGATCGAGCCAGACGAATAGGAACCAATTCATCAGTCGTTTTGAGCGATTCTAAGGAACCAAAGACAAGGGGCTTAAGAGCTGATTTATAAAGACAATATTAATCAGCCATCCCCGCTAATCGTTTCACCATCAAATGCATTAAGCAGCCGTAGATCATCCCTTCGCTCGTCTCCGAATACAACTCATAGTCCTTGCTCAATCGCCGAAATCGGTTCAGCCAGCCAAACGTCCGCTCGACAATCCATCGCTTGGGCAACCTCTCAAACCCTCTACCGATTCGGCTGATCACCTCCACGCGCACACTCTCACCACACACACGCTTCACAGCATCCGCAAACTTTTTCCCGGAATACCCCTGATCGACCCAAACAACTTCTAGCCGAGATAGCTTCTCCTTCACTTCCTCTAACACCACAATCGCTCCCAGTCGCTCAGAAGCATTCGCTTCAGTCACCAACACCCCCATTAGGAACCCTTGCGAGTCAACGATAATGTGGCGTTTACGTCCCTTAACCTTTTTGCCACCATCGAAGCCGTAGACCACCCCCTTTTTTCCGTCGTTTTCACCGACTGAGAGTCACCGATACTGACACTAGATTGCTCTGAACGACCTAATTTGCTCCGCAGTTGCTCTCGCATCTGGTCATGCATTTGCTGCCAAATTCCTTTCCGTTGCCATTTCTGGAAGTAATGGTAGACCGTGCTGTAAGGGGGTAAATCGTGAGGCAGCATTTCCCACTGGCAGCCAGTGCGCTGGACGTAAAAGATGCCATTGAGGATTTCTCGGAAATCAACTTCTATCGGATGTCCAAAGCCTTTAGGAGCGGGCAGCAGCGGCTGGAGGAGCACCCACTCATCATCGCTCAAATCACTGGGATAGGCTTTGCGGGTAGGATTGGCAATGACCGGGAGACGACTCATGAGCTGGGTGATACTTCGGGTAGGTCTAGCCTAAAACCGAATTTAGAGCTGCCAAGTCGGCTTTAGCTTCTCTTTATGAATTAGCTCTAAGCCCCTTGCCTCCACCAATCCTGGTGCTTTGCCAATACACTGGTGCTTTGCCAGTGCCCCAAGTTATTGCTCAGACATCTTCTTGATCAGTTAATGGTTGCCCTATAAAGCAGACGGCTTGTACCCCAGCTTTTGGTAAACCGGGAGGGTGAAATGAAAACAACTCCCGCCGCCCGGCCGCTCATCAACCCAAATTTGTCCATAGTGGGCCGAATCGCCCGCTGGCAGGCAGCTAGCCCAATGCCATATCCTTCTGAGCGTTGATCTCGTTGCAGTCGGAATCGCTCCTTAAAGATGGAGCTACGTTGGCTGTCGGGAATGCCGGGGCCGCTGTCGCAAATGCTGACCTGCACATTCTGGGTGGTGCGGTGGAGGGCGGCCACATGGATTGTGCCCCCATCCGGCGTGTATTTCACGGCATTGTCCAGCAGGTTGGAAATCACTTGCCGAATTCGATCGGGTTGGCATAAACCACCGGCAAATCTTGGGGAATATCCGTTTCTAGGGTTTGGTGCTTCAGGCTAATTCGGCTGCTGAAGGTGTCAATCACCGCGTGACAAAGGGCCTTGAGATCCACGGATTGGGGTTGAATGTCGGCCTCTTGCCCCTCCCCTTGGGACACTTCCAACAGGTTGGCAATCAAGCGATCGATCGCCCGAATTTGCGATCGCGCCTGCATCAACAGTCGCTCCCGCAGGCTGTCGGTCATCTGGGCCGCCTGAATGGTGTTGGGTCGATAGCTGGCCTCCAGGGTCTCGATCGCCATCGAAGCCGCCGCTAAAGGGTTTCGCAAATCGTGGGCCACAATCTCGATCGCCCGATCCTTAAACCGCAACAGTTCCCTTAACTCCGCCTTTTCCCGCCCTAACCGAAAGACTTCATCTGACAGACGAATCACCTCCGCCGCCGTTGCCAACGACGAGGGCGAACCATCCGTCGGCATCATGTCCATCGGCTGGTTGTTCTCCGGCAAGTCCAAGCTGTCGTGAATTGCCTCTTGCCACCGCTCCCACCAAGCATCCAGTTGCTGGGCCAAGTCCATTCCCGTCAGGGTTTGGCGAGGGTGGGGATGCACCTTCACCAGCGCAGGCGTGGCAATCAGCCGGAAATGTTCAGCCACGTAGGGCTGCTCGGCCACGTCCACAATGTCGAAAGCAAAGGGGTAACGGGCTTTTAAGGACTGTAATCGACCCTGAATTAGGCTTGCTTGCTCCCAGGAACTGGAGCGGTGATCCACAAACAGAAGCAGTTGCAAGGGCGCGCGTGAGGCAGGGAAAGGATCGGGCGAAACCGACATAAGCGATGAACCATAAGATCAATAAGTTATGGATTCAGGTGGTGCACCGTGACCATCCACCCGCATTCCAGCCAAAAAGGCGCAAACTCTTTACAATCAACGTCAATCAAAATCAAGCTGCAAGCCAGTTGCAATCAAACTACATGCAAACGCTCATCAAGGGCAGTGGGGGGTGATGGAGCTGGCAGTGGTTGCCTCTGTCGATACCAATACCGCAGAAATGCCGTCGCTGGATCAGCCGTTGCTGGATCAAGGGTGGGTTTGGAAATGGGGCCGCAGGCTAAAAGTCGCCAGTCGGTTGAGTTCAGGCTAAGTTGAGCTTGAATGGGTGTTGATTTCTCCAGCCTATCGCTTTTTTCAGCGGGAGCTGCCAATTACGGTAAATCGGGAGGGGTAGAAGCGGCAATTCGATCGAGCGCCGAGCGGGCCGCCTTCGTCACGATCCCGGTTACAACTAGGGTGGCGATCAAACCCAAAATAAAGAGCAACCACTCGATCGGGCTTTTGGCTCGTTCTCCATACCCCGCAAACAGGCTGGCCAAGTCCCGAAAAGAAGCCCCGATATAGACATAGGCAACCGTTCCCGGCAACATCCCGATCGAAGCCAACAGGTAGTCTCGGATCGAAACCTGCGTTAGCCCCAACATATAGTTCAAGGCATTAAAGGGAAACAGCGGCGACAAGCGCATCAGCAACACAATCTTGAGGCCATCTTCTGCAATGGCGCGATCGATCGCCTGAAATTGTCGATTTCCAGCAATCCAGCGCTGTTCCACCCAATCCCGAATGCCATAGCGTCCCACCAGGAACGCCGCCAACGACCCCAGCGTGGCCGCCCAGAAAACAATCACTGATCCCCAACCCACCCCAAACAGCACCCCGGCCCCCAAGGTCAACAGCGATCCGGGAACCAGCGCCACCGTGGCAACCACATACACAACCATGAAAGCGACACCGCTCCAGGGCCCCAGATGCATAATTTCCGATAAAACCCACTCCAAGAACGCCTGCACGCTAACCAGCCTCCCTCAGCCCCAAATCGGTGAATTGCAAGGAATCCCTCGTTTTAGCCCCCCAATACTCTCCGTCTATAAAAATCCGCATCTATAAATCTGCTTCTGCCAGCCATCAAGTCATCAAAAATTTTTGGAAAATCTTACTTGAAATTTAGCTTGATCTTTTCTCGATCGCTACTCGATAAATTCTGAATCTATATTCCCTTCCTCGTTCTCTTCCCTATGGACAGTTAAAAGACCTAAATCAAAATTTTCCCGATGAAGACCCCGACAATAGCAGTAAAATGGTTCAATATTATCTATTGCCACAGAATTGATTCCCACAAAATCACTGGAGCAAAAGCTGCAACTAAAACGGTAACCAAATCCCACTAACCTTGAATTTGACTTTAGAATCTTTTCAGAATCACTTCGTGAATGTCCTATGGATCGGCCGTCCCAAGCTCCAATTCCGCTGCCTTCACACATTCACTACGAACTACTTCTTCAGTTGCTGGAACGAGAAACCAGTGGCACTCTCAAACGAGGCACGGAGGAACACCGACAGCTCCAAGAATTGGTGGCCACCCTGCGCCGGGCACTCGCCGTTCAAAAACAGTTGGAAGCCAGTTGCCAAAACAAACAGCTCCCGATCGAATATCACTGGTCGTTGAATCTGCCAGCCGTTGGCCCTCTGAGCAACGCTGCCAAAGGCGAAGAATAATCCAGAATCAATGATCAATCAGGAGCGATTGATTGATTGGCCAACCATCATCAATCAATTTCACCGATCAATGCTTGATCGACCTTTCATTTCGTATTGATCAATTTTTCATGATTGGCAGTTTGACTATAACCACCAAATTAGTGATTTTGGTTTGATATTGAAATAAATTCAAATGATTCAAGCAATTTCGATAACCTTTGAATAATCTCCAATTAAACTCACTATCGACTCTTTTCCTCCATTTGAATATTTTCTGAAAAAACCATCGCAGTTGATCAATAAAGTAATTTAGTTACCAGCTTTAGCTGATTAGAAATTGGCAAACCCAAAGCTTATTTGATCAGAAAATTAAAGATCAAAGGCTAATAGGCTAATTTAACGAATTTAAATTAACCAAAATAGATCAACATGGATTAATCAAGATCACAAGATCGATTGATCACCAAAATCGCTGGCTTTTGCTCAATTTTTGCCAGTTTAATTGGTCCTTCGCGCCGTGCTCAGTTCCCAATCTTCCCAAGCAGGATGCCAAAGGCCCCAGGCGATCACCCAAAGTGCTTGGGATAGCTCGTTTTGTGACCCATGGCGATCGCTAATTCTTAAGGATTGACCCAAGCCAGCCCGATCAAATCGACCCCATTTCAGAGAAGCTTGTGCCAGTTAGTGGCAGAATGATTTTGGTTTTGTCCATATTTTTAGCTGAATCCTAATTGCAAAAGATTCTCGTTTCTGTCGATTCCGAAACCTGTAAAAACCCCTCCCAATTAAAGATCCAGCCCATCAATGACTCAAGACAAATCTGCCGAATCAGGCGATCGCTCACAGTTTCCAATTTGCAACAAACTGAAATAATTAGCAGGATTATTTTTATCGAATTGTGTCAGATCCTAGAATTGCAGATCAGCGCCAATCGGCGATCTGGTAAAAGTGCCTAGAGAGCAAGCGTTTTCGAGTTTCCATCCTCATCCAACCCAGCCGCAGGAGAGAGTACCGGATGTTCACCTACGTCAAGCCCGCCGTGCGCCACGTCCAACCCGAAGATCTTCGGGGGCGGTCTTTAGTCAAGGTGGTCTACGTCGTTCTGGAAGCGCAGTACCAGAGCGCCTTGACGGCAGCAGTCAAGTCGATTAATGCCAACAATCCGAATGTGGCCGTAGAAATCAGCGGCTATTTGATTGAAGAGCTGCGTAGCCCCGAAAATTACGAAGCCTTTTGTGATGATGTGGCCAGAGCCAACATCTTCATTGCTTCATTGATCTTTATTGAAGACCTGGCCGAAAAGGTGGTGGCCGCCGTGCAGCCCCACCGAGATCGCCTCGATGCGGCCGTGGTTTTCCCCTCCATGCCCCCCGTGATGCGGCTGAACAAGCTGGGCACCTTCTCGATGGCGCAATTGGGTCAGTCCAAGAGCGTGATCGGCGAGTTCATGAAGAAGCGCAAACAGCAAAACGGCAGCGGCTTTGAAGACGCGATGCTGAAGCTGCTGCGGACGCTGCCGAACGTGCTGAAATTCCTGCCCGTGGAAAAGGCGCAGGATGCCCGCAGTTTCATGCTCAGCTTCCAATATTGGCTGGGTGGTTCGCCGGAGAACCTGGAAAACTTCCTGCTAATGCTGGCCGATAAGTATGTCTTTAAAACGGACAAATCGGGTCGCGATCAGTCACGCGAAAAGATTGATTTGGATTATGCCGAGCCGGTCACCTATCCCGACATGGGAATTTGGCACCCGCTAGCTCCCAAGATGTTTGAGGATACGAACGAGTATTTGGCTTGGTATCGCAGCTCGTCAGTCGTGCCCGATGCGGTGCGTGATCCCGATGCGCCCTGTGTGGGGTTGGTGTTGCAGCGGACGCACTTGGTGACAGGTGATGATGCGCACTATGTGGGCATGGTGCAAGAGTTTGAAGCCCAGGGCGCGAAGGTGATCCCGGTGTTTGCGGGGGGCTTGGACTTCTCGAAGCCGGTGGATGAGTATTTCTATTTGCCGAGCAAGAACGGCGGCGAACCGACCACGATCGTCGATGCGGTGGTGTCGTTGACGGGGTTTGCCCTGGTGGGTGGCCCGGCCCGGCAGGATCACCCGAAGGCGATCGAATCCTTGAAGCGGCTGAACCGTCCCTACATGGTGGCGCTGCCGTTGGTGTTCCAAACCACCGAAGAGTGGGAAGAAAGCGAGCTGGGCTTGCACCCGATCCAAGTGGCGCTGCAAATCGCGATTCCTGAGTTGGATGGGGCGATCGAGCCGATTATTGTCTCCGGTCGCGACGGCAACACCGGCAAGGCGATCGCCCTGCAAGACCGCATCCAGGCGATCGCCGAGCGTGCCCTCAAGTGGGCCAACCTGCGCCGCAAACCGAAGCTGCACAAGAAAGTGGCGATCACCGTCTTCAGCTTCCCACCGGACAAGGGCAACGTGGGCACGGCGGCCTATCTGGACGTGTTTGGCTCGATCCACGAAGTGCTGCAAGGGCTGAAGCGCGAAGGCTACGACGTGCAAGACGTGCCCGAGTCGCCCAAGGAGCTGATGGAAGCCGTCCTGAAGGATGCCCAGGCCCAATACGCCAGCCCCGAGCTGAACGTGGCCTACCGAATGAGCGTGGCGGAATACGAAAAGCTCACCCCCTATTCCAAGAAGCTGGAAGAGAACTGGGGCAAACCGCCAGGCAACCTGAACAGCGACGGCCAAAACCTGCTGGTGTTCGGGAAGCATTTCGGCAACGTGTTCATTGGTGTGCAGCCCACCTTCGGCTACGAAGGCGACCCGATGTTGCTGCTGTTCTCGCGATCGGCTAGCCCCCACCACGGATTCGCCGCCTACTACACCTACCTGGAAAAGGTCTGGGGCGCAGATGCGGTGCTGCACTTTGGAACGCACGGTTCGCTGGAGTTCATGCCCGGTAAGCAAATCGGCATGTCCAACGACTGCTATCCCGACAGCCTGATCGGCTCGATCCCCAACCTCTACTACTACGCCGCCAACAACCCCAGCGAAGCGACGATCGCTAAGCGCCGGGGCTATGCGGAAACGATTTCCTACCTGACTCCGCCCGCCGAAAACGCGGGTCTCTACAAGGGTCTGAAGGAACTGAGCGATCTGATTGGCTCCTACCAAACCCTGAAGGACACGGGCCGCGGCCCCTCGATCGTCGATGCGATTATCGAGCAAGCCCGCGCCGTCAACCTGGACAAGGATGTGGAACTGCCGGAAACGGCTGGGAAAGATCTGAGTTCCGAGCAACGGGACACGGTGGTGGGTTCCGTCTACCGCAAGCTGATGGAAATCGAATCGCGCCTGCTGCCCTGCGGTTTGCACGTGATCGGTAAGCCCCCCACGGCCGAAGAAGCGGTGGCCACCCTGGTGAACATTGCCGCCCTCGATCGCCCCGAAGACGGGATCATCGCCCTGCCCCGGATCATCGCCAACAGCATCTATCGCGACATCGAAGAGATCTATCGCAACAGCGATAAGGGCGTGCTGGCCGATGTGGAACTGTTGCAACAAATCACCCTGGCCACCCGCACGGCGGTGAAGGCCATGGTTGATGCCCAAATCGACACCGATGGTCGCCTCTCGAAGCTAGCCAAGTTCAACTTCTTCGGCTTCGGCACGCAAAAGCAGCCCTGGGTTGAAGCCCTGAGCGAGGCTGGGTTTAACAACGTCGATCGCGACTCCCTGAAGCCCCTGTTCGAGTACCTGGAATTCTGCCTCCAGCAAATCGTGGCCGACAACGAAATGGCCTCCCTGCTGCGGGCCCTCGAAGGGGAATACATCCTGCCCGGCCCCGGCGGCGACCCGGTGCGCAACCCGGAAGTGCTGCCCACGGGCAAGAATATGCACGCCCTCGATCCCCAGTCGATTCCGACCACAGCGGCGGTACAGTCGGCCAAGGTGGTGGTCGATCGGCTACTCGATCGCCAACGCCAAGAAAACGGTGGCGCATACCCCGAAACGATCGCCTGCGTCCTCTGGGGCACTGACAACATCAAGACCTACGGCGAATCCCTGGCGCAGATCCTCTGGCTGGTGGGCGTGAAGCCCGTGCCCGATGCCCTGGGTCGCGTCAACAAGCTGGAACTCGTTTCCCTTGAGGAACTGGGTCGCCCCCGGATTGATACGGTGATCACCTGCTCCGGCGTGTTCCGGGATCTGTTTGTGAACCAAATGGCCCTGCCCATCGCGCTGTCAAGATGGCCGCCGAAGCCGATGAGCCGTTGGAAATGAACTTCGTTCGCAAGCACGCCATGGCCCAAGCACAAGAACTCGGCATCAACCTGCGCCAAGCCGCCACCCGCGTGTTCACCAACTCCTCCGGCTCCTACTCCACCAACGTCGGTCTGGCAGTAGAAAACGGCACCTGGGAACAGGAAAAAGACCTGCAAGACATGTACCTATCGCGCAAGTCCTTCGCCTTCTCCGCCGACAACCCCGGCGAAATGGAGCAGTCCCGCGAGTTGCTGGAACGCGCCCTAAAGACCGTCGATGTGACCTTCCAAAACCTGGATTCGTCGGAAATTTCCATGACCGACGTGTCGCACTACTACGACTCCGACCCGACCAAGGTGGTGGCCAGCCTGCGCGGTGACGGCAAAAAGCCCGCCGCCTACATGGCCGACACCAGCACCGCCAACGCCCAGGTGCGCACCCTGTCGGAAACCGTCCGCCTGGATGCCCGCACCAAGATGTTGAATCCCAAGTGGTACGAAGGGATGCTGTCCCACGGCTACGAAGGGGTACGCGAGCTGGCCAAGCGCCTGAACAACACCCTGGGCTGGAGCGCCACGGCGGACGCGGTGGACAACTGGGTCTACGAAGACACAAACGACACCTTTATCGCCGACCCCGAAATGTGCAAGCGGCTGATGGATCTCAACCCTCACTCTTTCCGCCGAATGCTGGGCACGTTGCTGGAAGCCAACGGCCGTGGCTACTGGGATACGAGCGACGAAAACCTCGATCGCCTGCGGGATCTCTACCAAGAAGTGGAAGACCGAATCGAAGGCATTGAATAACGTCTTCGGCTGGCATACCCAGCGCTGATTGCTAGCATGGAGATAGGTCTTCTGTCTCCATGCTTTTGTTTGTGGAAGGATATGGTTTGAAATGTATATAAAACGTCTAGCGCTAGAAAATTATCGAGGCTTTCAAAACCTCAACATCGACTTTCCAAAAGAAAATCGCAATCTAAGTGTTTTTGTCGGAATAAATGGTGCTGGCAAATCTTCCATCCTTGATGCTCTATCTGTAGCGCTGCAAGGTTTTGTTTATAGTCTTTACTCGCTACAAGACGAAAATGTTGAGTGGTCTCTTCGTGACTTGCACCAATTTGATATTCATCCTGATGATATTCAGGTTGACTCTGACCACCTCCTTATAGCAGCCGACTGGGAGATGACTATAAAACAATTTCATGGTCGATTGGATATGCACAATACATCCAACAGTTATCACTTTTTGGCTTGGCGGATGTAGATAAACAAGCCAATACCGATTTTCTTTTGTCAATTCATGCTCAAGAGTTATCCGATTACTTTAAGTCAGTTGGTATCAATTCTGAACAATTTAATTCCTCAAAAGCAATTGATATCCGATTCTTGCCGGTAATAGCATACTATCCAGCTAGAAGAACAGAAGTTTATTCGTCGCATAATCGACGAACTCGACCCCCAATCTATAGCTTGCAGTCTCCTTATGGCGACTATCCCAACTCATTTAGCATTTCATCTCAAGATATTACTTCTCTTTCTGAATGGTTCAAGAGTGAAGAAGATATTGAAAATGCTGAACGATTAACATTCAATATTGAATATCGACGACCCAACTTACAAGTTGTCAGGTCTGCACTAGAAACATTTTCTAAGCAGATTGGTGGTAGTTTTTTTCGAGAAGTTCAGGCTTTACGATTACAGAAAAATCTTTGGAACCCTAGAACCTTACTAACAGTTCAAAAAGAGTCAGCCAGATTAAAGGTTCAGCAACTCTCTGATGGAGAGAAAATGCTGTTGGTGCTGGTGCTTGATATTGCTCGTCGCATGGCTGTTTTCAATCCTTTCTTTAGTACGCCTGAAGAGGCTTTGCAGGGAAAAGGAATTATTTTAATTGACGAAATTGATGCACATTTACATCCCACCTGGCAACGTATGGTTTTACCTGCGTTGACATCAACTTTTCCCAACTGTCAGTTTATTGTGACAACTCATTCACCTCAGGTCATTAGTTCAGTACCTAGCGAATCAATCTTTGTCCTAGATGGTGGCTCAGTGATCTACAATCCTGGCTATACCCACGGTAGAGATACCAATTCAATTCTTCGAGAATTAATGGATGTCTCTGATCGGATGCCTAAAATTCAGGAAAAAATTGATGAATGCTTTTGCCTCGTTGATGATGAAAATCTAGAAGAAGCCAAGCTAAAGCTGAAAGCACTCAACGAGGTTTTGGGTAACAATGATCCAGATATCATTCATCTTAAAACCATGATTGATTTTCTTGAGGAAAATCCTTCTTACCCTGAGCTAACCAGCTGATCGCAAAGATTTATGAAATATATCTCAAAAGCCAAAAAAGAGCCTACTTACTGGCAGGAATACTGTGCAAAGGTTCAAGCTTCTGGCATGTCTGCAAAAGAAGGCTATGAAGCCAGTGATGTGCCTAAAGCTAGACTCTTAGAAGACTTGGTAAAAGAGCAGGGAGCAATCTGTTGCTACTGTATGCGTAGAATTCAGAAAAATTCGAGCGCACCACCACATATCGAACATTATTTACCACAGTCCCTATACCCTGCTCTGGCTCTTGATTACAAAAACTTATTAGCTGTTTGCCAGGGGAGGTCAGCGGATGGAAAAAATATCTCCTATCACTGCGATCATGAAAATGCTAAATCTAATCAAGAATTAAATTGTCTCATTGACGCGATCAGAGGTGTGAATCCGCTATCAGATACCGTCCCAGTGGAAGAGTAGACGGTCAAAATAACCTTGATGTAGAGGAAGATATTCAGACACTGAATCTGAATTCACCTGTTTTGGTCAACGGGAGACGTGACACCCTCAAGGAAATAGAGAAAATGATTCAGAAAGCTTTTAAAACAAAAACTGTTACCAAAGCATTTATCCAAAAGCAAATAGAACGATATAGTAGCCGTGACTCGGATGGATACTTTAAGGAGTATTGCCAAGCCATAGTTTATGTTTTGAAGAAACGCTATTTACCAAAAGCTCAGTGATCTACGAGGGCCGGAACACCAGACGGGAACCCTACCATGCGAGAAAATCGTTGGCTTTTGAAGTCGATCGGGCTGGCGGAATGGCGACCTAAGGATGAGCGATATCGCTTTGCTGACCTTTACGTTTATGGGTTTAATATGAACAAAAAAGGGATGCGATAAAGCATTTTGTTGATGTAGCTGGTTACGGGCTGGCCAAGATAGTACGGAACCGGGGATCAGGAAGAGCGTTGAAGAAACTACAAGCCGATCGCCCTGTTTAAGAATATCGATTTCATTGCTGATCTTAGTGTGGAAGTAATGCATCGCATCGCTTCCACACCAAAGTTTGCACCTATCAAAACCAATGAGTCAACAACTGGGCACTGTTAGAAATGACTTGCCAAAGTCCGATGAAAGCTAAGATTTTGGTGATGTAGGCTAGCCAGTCAGTTTTAGCTGTTGACCTAGCAGCAGCATGGCGCTGTTTCATGGTTGATGCTCCTGGTTACCATTTTTTGTAGGGCAGGAATTTTCCATTCATGGTGATTTTCACGGGATCGCCCTTGGGATTTTCTTCTTTTTCAATGTCCAAGGTGAATTCGATCGCGCTCATGATCCTATCACCAAACTTCTCAAGAAGCACAGCTTTCATCAGCATTCCATAGACCTGCATGATTTCGTAGACCCGATAAATCAGCGGATTGGTAGGAACCATGGGCCCCAGCCCTTTGACCGAAGATTCTGTCAGTTCTGGCACTAAATCTTCGCTGAGTCCCAGAGCGTTGAGCAGCTTGCTAGCTTCATCAGCAGAGGCAGAAGCTTGGCGAGATCACCGCTGCAATCCACACTTCATCCCGACCCATCGCCTGTCCAGCTCCGTGAATGTCACCCCCTTTGCCTTTTTAGCTGCCAATAGGGTTGCGGTGATTGCGGGAATTTCAGTGGTAGACATATTTTTTCCTTTCAATGTTTGGGTTGCGTTGCTGATTTTGACGGGGTTGATTCTGTCTGTGGTCAATGGTGGTTATTTCCGCACCCGAGACTCTTCCACAGCCCGTGTTTCGTAGGACAAATGCTGTTCCATGGCCGCTTTCAGTTCGTGATAGCCCGGATATTGATCCAGTTCTTCCCGACGGCGCGGCCGAGGAAATGGCACATCCAGCACCTGAGCAATGCCCGCAGCCGGGCCCCGTGTCATCATCACAATCTTGTCAGACAACAGCAGCGCTTCTTCAATGCTGTGAGTAATCAAGATCACGGTCTTCCGTTCTTGCTCCCAAATTCGCTCAATTTCGTCTTGGAGAAAACCGCGTGTGAGCGCATCCAAAGCGCCAAAGGGTTCATCCATCAACAAAATTTGTGGATTGATTGCCAGCGCCCTAGCAATGCCTACCCGTTGCTTCATTCCCCCTGAAAGTTCATGGGGGTGTTTAGCCTCAGCTCCCCGTAGCCCCACCAAACCGATGTAGTCTTGGACGATTCATTTCCGTTGGGCAATTCCCATGGTTGGGTAGACTGTTTCCACCGCAAAATCGATGTTTTGCAACCGTCATCCAGGGCATCAGGGCATAGTTTTGAAACACAACGCCGCGATCGGGCCCAGGTGCAGAAACCGGCTGACCATTGATGCTGACTTGTCCCGTGGTGGGCTGAGATAATCCCGCAATAATGTTCAGCAACGTGGACTTTCCACAACCCGATGGCCCAATGATCGAAACGAAGGTGTTAGGCTCCACTTCCAGATCAATATCCGCGATCGCCACAAAAGATTTTGAGGTGCGCCGCAGCAATTTGTCCATTGTGCCCGTGCGTCCCGGGAATACTTTGGAAATACCGTGCAGTGTCAGATGCGCTACAGGCGTTTCAAGGGAGGGGAGCGCCATTTTAGATGCAGGAACTTGCATGGATTAAGACCTTTGACCAAAGGAAACTCGATGTTGTAATACACCAAATAGGTAGTCCATCAGCAGCCCTACCAGCCCAACAATCAAGATGGCAGTAATGATGCTGGTGATCTTCAAGTTATTCCATTCATTCCAAACGAAATAGCCAATTCCACCACTCAACAGAATCTCCGCCGCCACAATCACCAACCAAGCAATTCCTAGGCTAATTCGTAGCCCGGACACAATGTTGGGGGCAGCAGCCGGCAAAATCACTTTGGTAACGATTCGCCAGCGGGAAGCGCCTAAGGTGTGGTCACGTTCAGATAGGCTGGATCTACATTACTGACCTCGAACTTGGTGTTAATTAGGGTCGGCCAGATGCTGGTGATTGCGATGACAAACAGGGCTGTTCTTTCCGAATCTCGCATGAGTGCCAAACCCAATGGCAGCCAGGCGAGCGGAGAAACAGGACGCAGAATTTGAATGAAGGGGTCAACGGCTTTGGAAACCACGGGCGATAGACCAATCAAAATTCCCAGGGGAATGGCGATCGCCGTGCCAATCAAAAACCCACTCAAAACTCGGCGCAAACTGGTCAATAACAAAAGACCAATGCCCTGATCATTGGGCCCATTATCAAAAAATGGGTTCGAGATCCAAAACCAAAGATCGGCGATCGTTTGGCTAGCAGAGGGCATGATGGGCAAGAAGAGTTTGGAATTTGCGCCCAACTCCCACAGACCCAAAAACACTAGCAGAATTCCCACAAACAACAAGAAGGCTTGTTGGTCGGTATTCAGCCGAAATGGCTTAACCTTTGATGGAGCAGAGCGGAGTACTTCATTGGTCACGATGGTAAACCTCGCTAGACTTTAAACCGCTTGATTTGCTCATCAACGTAAGCAGCAGGGTCTTTGGGATCGAAGGTGTCATACTTCAGCTTTTCAGACCGCTCGACAGTGCTGGGCGGCGTTTGACCCAGTTCTTTTTGCAGTTCCGCTGCCAAATCCGTCAAGAAGATATCTTGCGATCTTGTCGTAATCTGCCTTGTCTTTGGGCATCAGATCCCAGCGGACTAATTGTGCTGCAATCCACTTGGAAAAACTCTTCCAAGGATAGGGATCAAACCCGATGCGATCGGGCACATCCTGCGTATTGCCCAGCCCATCTTCAAATTTGCCCGTTAGCACAGCTTCCACCACAGGCAAGGGTTGATTGAGATACTTACGCTCAATCAAAGCCCTGGCAATTTCAGGACGATTAGCTGGCGTATTTGCATAGGCAGCCGCATCAATAATCGACTTGTTTACGGCCCGGAAGGTGTTGGGATTTGCATCAATCCACGATTGACTAGCGGCAAAAGCACAGCAGGGGTGTCCATCCCACAGATCTTTCGTCAACATGTGAATGAACCCAACCTGTTCAAAAACAGCCCGTTGATTGAAGGGATCAGGCATCAACATGGCATCAATTTCACCTGCTGCCATTTTGGCAACACTGTCCGGCGGTGGCACGGGTGAAATTTGCACATCCTTATCTGGATTCAGTCCCCCAGCCGCTAGGTAATAGCGAATCAGCATATTGTGCATCGAAAATGGGAAGGGCACGCCAATTTTGAAGCCCTTGAAGTCTTTGGCTTCCTTCACCTTGCCTTTATGCTTGGCAGCAACGGTAATTGCCTGACCATTGATGTTTTCAATGCTGGCCAGCTTGATAGGAAATGCTGCTGAACCTAAGCCGAGGGTGATCGCGATCGGCATGGGAGAAAGCATGTGGTAAGCATCGAGTTCACCCGCGATCGCAGTCCCGAACAGCGGCCCAGTTGGGCATCTTTTTCACTTGCACATTCAAGCCATATTTGCTGTAGAAACCCAGCGGCTCCGACATCACGATCGGGGTGGCGCAGGTGATAGGAATGAACCCGATCGTTAAATCCTTTTTCTCCAAATTCGTTGGCGCATCCGCCGCAGGGGACTGATCTGTTGTAGGGGCTTGACCCTGTTGTGGTCGCAGCCAGCAGCGGCGATCAATGCTCCAGCCACCACCACCCGTTTTAGGAATTCTCGTCGGCTAAATTCACTGTTGTGAATGGTGTTGCTAAAAAATTCCGTGGAGTGAACACCGAATGCGGCTGCAAATACCTGATCAAGCCCGCCTGCTTCCTTAATCAGCGCCTGACAAAAGCGTTCTCGCTCTGGGTTGCCGCCCATTTGTCGCAGCAGCAGCGCTTCTTTCATCTCCACTTCAGTCAGTGTCCTGGCCAGCTCTAGGGTTTCAGGCTTGTACAAACCCATCCGAATGAGATCATTAACGAGTTCTGCTGGATCGTGGGGCATTCCTTCGGCCGCTTGCCAGTGATCCTGAGGAAAATGAGTTCCTCCGCAGGGACAACGACTGAGTTCGACTTGAGCCTGAGAGCGAATATCCACTGATGACATGAGCTGCTCCAATTGGTATTGCGCAGGACAACATTCGGGTCTGTTGCTTTGCACAATACCAAGGAACAATGGGCGATCGCATTAGAATTTTTTTGGCAAGAGTAGGATTTTTTTTCGCTCTTCAAAGAACAACCTAGAACTTTGTGGGAAGTTTAGAAAATTCTCATTTGGAAAATAATGCGCTAGAAGTCCCTAATTTCGGAAAAATTAAGCAAAAAGCGTCAATTTTTCTGAAATTCTGGAATCACATCTGCGCTTTATGCAGAGATAGTTCTATACACAAATAATTGATCTATTTTGTTGTATTCAATACCATTCCTATGCGAATCGTAGTCGCACAGAGTTTCGCCAGGACTGGGGCGGATCGCCATAGAGCTGCCGAAATTGGCGAGTGAAGTAAGCCACGTCTGCATAGCCCACTCCCGCTGCAATTTGGCGCACGGGTTGATCGGTTTCACAAAGTAACATTCGTGCCTGGGACATACGGCGTTCCGTAATCCAACGCTTGATGCTGTAGCCCGTTAGCTCTTGGGTCAAATTCGTTAAATAGGCAGGTGAATAGCCGACCGCCTTGGCCACATCATTTAACCCATTGGGCGGTGATAATTAGCTTCAATGAATGCAAATACTTGTGATAAACGAGAACAGTCAGGAAAAATTCCGTTTTCGGATTGACTGTTTATTTTGCTTTCTGCTGGGGATGCATGAAAACTCGCTGCCAATTGGGCTTTTCGTTCTAGGCGAGTAGTGATCGCCGCCAACAATTGTTCAACGCTACAGGGCTTGGTTAAATAATCATCTGCGCCCAATTCCATCCCCTGGCGCAAATCTGCCATGGTTGCTTTGGCAGTGAGGAAAATAAATGGAATTGCAGCGGTGGCCGGATGGCGACGAATGGCTGATAGAACGCTGTAACCATCAAGATCAGGCATCATAACGTCGCAGATAATCAAATCTGGCAGATGCATTTGGGCTAACTTGATCCCGATCGAACCGTTCTCAGCCTCGATCGCACAAAACCCCTCAAACGTCAGACATCCCATGAAGATGCTGCGGGTTTGCGCTTCGTCTTCAATCACCAAAACTTTCGTCATGAACTGCCTGATTTACAGTAATGACCTGGGTGGTGTACCATGCCGGCCAAGTTTCGGGCGTATTCTCCAAACCGTGTAGTGTAAGAGGATACACATCCTCATCAGTCGCAAAATTTGTCAGGAATTCTGGACATCATGCGGCAATATTATTGGTCACAGCCTGTTTCAAAGCCGACCACGACACCGGCTGAGGCGCATATCTCCGCCTTACGAGCATCGCCGGAAACTGACCTAGAAACCCTGCGTCGCCAGCATGAGTTAATCCTGAATGCGGTGGGCGAGGGGGTCTATGGGCTGGATCAGCAGGTCGAGTAACCTTTGTGAATCCAGCGGCGGCCAGCATGATTGGTTGGGAAATTCAGGACTTAATTGGTCAGTCTATGCATTCGGTTTTGCATCATTCCAAACCCGATGGCCAACCCTATCCCATCCATGACTGCCCAATCTATCAAGCTTTTCAAGACGGACGAATTCATCGTGCCAACACGGAAGTTTTTTGGCGCAAGGATGGATCGAGTTTTCCCGTTGAATATATCAGCACGCCCATGCAAGATCAGCAGGGAAATGTGATTGGAACGGTGGTTACCTTCCAAGATATTACCCAACGCAAATGGGCAGAGACTTTGTTGCAGCGAACCAATGAAGAGCTTGAGTTGAAAGTGCGCGATCGCACGGCTCAACTTCATCGTGCCAATCAAGAACTACAGGAGCTAAGCGATCTCAAATCTCGCTTTGTTTCGATGGTTTGTCATGAATTTCGTAATCCGCTCAATAATATTTTGCTGTCAGCATCATCGCTTGACCGTTACGATGCACAGCTTTCCCATGAGCAGCGCCATAATTATCTTCAGGGAGTCAAGAATGATGTAGAGCGAATGACTCAAATGATTGATGACATTCTAGTGATCGGTAAAACTGAGGCCCATAAGCTAATGGTTCAACCTCAGCCGATCGAGCTAGTGCAGTTTTGCCATGGCTTGGTAGCAGAAATGCAGGCGACATCTGCTCAACAGTCACTATCGATGTTGAGTCGGCATCGTCATGTGATGGCCAATTTAGACGAAAAACTATTGCGATCGATTCTGACCAACATTCTCTCTAATTCAATTCGATATTCCCATCACCATCAAAGCCCAATTTGTTTGCGACTGTCAAAGCGCAGTGGCCAGGTGACGTTCCAAATTTGCGATCAAGGCATCGGCATTCCCCGCGAAGATTTACCCCACTTATTTGAACCTTTTCGTCGAGGTAAGAATGTCAGTAATATTCCTGGAACTGGTTTGGGTTTGAATATTGTCAAGCGCTTTGTAGACTTGCAGCATGGAACAATCAAAGTAGACAGCAAGCTTAATGTGGGGACGACTTTTAAAATTACGTTACCGCTTGGTTGGAGCGAAACATAGAAATAAGCCATCAATTGCGAGATGAAGCGAGCGATCGCAGCGAAATCGCCCAAACAAGTATTTCTAATTTGCATGGGGCTGGCTGATCAGTTGCAGAGATTCAGAGGATTGGTTGCATGGGGATCGGGCGATCGCGCTAGAATCGGCTCCACTGTGCTATTTCAAGGGCCGATGGGCAACACCACCGACTCCTGCATGTCCCAATACGATATTCCGGCGCTGATTGCTGGCTATTCGCGCGGCTATTTTTTAATGGCCGATGAAACGGGTAACGATTTGGGCTGGTATTGCAGCCGGGAACGGACACTGATTCCGCTGGACGATCGCTTCCGATATCCCAAGTCCCTGCGGCGAGTACTGAATCAAAATCGGTTTACGGTGGCGATTGATTCAGCATTTCGGGATGTGGTGGAAGGCTGTGCCTATCGGGACACCACTTGGATCTCGGAAGAGCTAAAGGAAATTTATTGGGCGCTCCATTGCGCTGGCTATGCCCACAGTTTTGAAACCTGGCAGGGCGACCACCTGGCCGGTGGCGTTTTGGGGATTGTGATTGGTGGGGCGTTCATTGGCGAATCGATGTTTTATCAAATTCCCGATGGCTCAAAGGTGGCAATGGTCAAGCTGGCTGAGCATCTGCGCCGTCGCGATTTTCTGTTGTTTGATGCCCAGATGATGAATCCACACTTGGAACGATTTGGGCTTATAACATCCGCGATCGCCACTACGAGGTGCTGTTGCATCGTGCAACCCAGCATCGCTGCTCATTTTGCTAGCCATTTTGCCAGGGGTTAGCAATGCAGTTAGCCAAGCGGTTAGCAACGCAGTTAGCCAGTTTGAAAAAGTCAGGGATCAAAAAGCGATCGACTCCCCTGTTTCAGGAATCGATCGCGCTATGCCAAACGGTGAGTAACGCTGGCAATTGTTCGGAAATTGTTCCGCAAACCACCGTTCATCGGGTGGTGGTAATGGGACGCTAATCAACTGAGATCAGTAATCAACTGGGAGTAATTACTTACCGACGGCGGAAGCTGCCAAAGCTCGATCGCATCCGCACGGGCGATCGCCCAAAGCTGCTGCCAAAGCTGCTGCGGGGCCGGGGAGCAGCCACGCGACGGTTAGGGGTGCTGCGGAAGGTGCTGCTCCCAAAGCCGGAGCCAGTGGCCTTGGCTCGGTTGTTGGCGGCCGGGCGGTTCAGCCCCGTGGCGTTGCGAGCCACATTGCCGGTGGCGCGGAACTGCTGGCGGTTGCGCTCGGCCACGGGCAGCGTTGTAGCGGTTTTGATAGCTGCTGATGGCATCACCGTAGCTGCGACCATAGCCGCCGTAGCCCACCAAGGGGCGACCGGCAAACAGGCCGGGGCAGCACGTAATGGGGTGCAAACAAAGCATTCGCCACCACTTGACCCGCGATCGCCCCAGCAAAGGGAGACCAGAAACTAGACTCACGGCGAACAATCACCGTTTGTTGCTCACCCGTTTGGGGATTGGTTTGGACAGCGGTTTCGCTATGGAGATATTCGATTTTGAAGTCTTCGTTGAGGTACAGCACGGGCCGACCGTCTTTCATGGCCAGGTAGGGCTTTTTCCCTTGGGCGATCGCCTCGTCATCCAGCCGGGCCATCTGCAACTCGGAGGTACGAAAAACCGGCGAAGCACCAGCGGGCGTGTTTAACAGCATCAGGGCATATTCCCCCGTGCCGTCGTCATAGGCGGCCTGCTGAACCGGATAGTCGCCCGTGGGCAGGGATTTGGCAGCACTAGGCGCGGCGGCCACAATGGCGCTGGGCAAGGCTTCCGCTCGCACCACCGTTGGTGAGCCGGTGATCGTGACCCAGGCGATCGCGATCGCCAGTACCAAAGCCAATAATTTTCGGAGCATAGGGCTATCTCAAAACAACAAAATCACGCTTGAGGCCATTGGGCGGCCAAGAAGCTGAGTTCTGTGGTGAAGCCGGCAATGGTGAAGTCTGCAATCCGCCAGCAACGAATCGATCGCGCGGTGGCGGCCGAACCAAGAGCCGCAGCCCCAAAACAGCAAGCCAAAACAGCAAGCGAGCATTGATTAAAAAAGACCGACCCTGATTTCTCGGATTGTGATTCCGATGGGACGGCATTCCTCCAAAAGACCCCCTAAGCGGGAGTTTCTACAGCGGAATCAGTTCCGGGAAATTTTGCAGGAGCTGATCATTCGTTAGCTCATCTCCCAGACGGGCAGGGGCAAAGTGTACCTGCACAGCCCGCAATTTTTGATTGTAGTGGAGGTTTGCCAGGCCCTTGAGACCCGTTGCTAAGGCTTCAGAATCGGCCAGGTTGGTTTCGAGGCTGGGACTTCGCCTTCATAGCCCACCGTCAACATCACCAACAGGTTGCTCGTGGCCGGAGGGTCAGCAGGTCGTCATCCAGTTGGCTGGGCAAATCCAGGTCAGGTTGACTGAGATAGCGGTCCGCCGAGTCGGTGAATAGGTCATTGAACCGATCGCCCGCTTCTCCTTCATCCCAAAACACATCCCCCTCATTGCTGGCGGACTGCCAATAGGTTCGATATTGCAGCAGGCTTTCGCAAAGGTCTGACAGGCCCTGGCCCAAAACGTCCAAGTCCCCTTCCGCTTCGATCGCCTCCCGAGCAATTTGGTTGAGCTTGCCCAGCAAGGGGGCCACTTCTGACCCAGCTAGATGCACAAAAATGCGGGTGACGACGAAGCGGCTTTTGCCCGTCAGTCGATTCCACTGATCACCTAAACTCATGGTTCTGGAACGCTGTTGACGCGATGTTGACGCGGTACTGATTCGGTCTTGATTCAGTCTTGATTCGGTACTGATTCGAGATCAAATCAATCCGGTTTGAATGCAAATTGAATACAAATTGAATGCAACAGGAGTGGCTCAAAATCCAAAAGCGTGCAAGCCTTGGCTTGCTTACTGTCCAGCTTATCCTGTGGAGCGGGGGTGGCTCTGGCGAGATAACCGACCGCTGGCCGGCCTAGCGGAATGATGGCTAATCGGGTATCGACTGCGTTGCATTCCTGAGGCGTGGTGGGACAAAGGGAGTTTTAGGGAAGTGATCGATCGCGCGATCGGGGCAAATGGGCGGCGTTTGGGCGATGATTCGGCGGTAGTCGGGATTTGGGAATGGTGAAAGGTGTGCGGAGTGGTTGGTGTTGGCGAGCGATCGGGCTGGTGGGCTGCCTGGGATGGCTGTGGGGTGGAATCCTGACCCCAGCCGGGGCCGAGCCGGGGCCGGCTGTGCAAGCGCCCCAAACGCCCTTGGACTGGCGTTATCAATATCGCAAAGTGCGCCATCCCCAAGGATTTTGGGCGATCGAACTGCCGATCGATTGGAATATGCCGCTCCATCGGGATTATCACTCGGTGTTCTATAGTGAGCCCATCGCCCCGTCTCGAGGATGGCAACCCAAACCCCTGCCCCATCGCTGATTCGGTTGGATTTGGTACTGCTAGATTAATCGATGGAAGCGGCGGAAACGGATTTAACAACTCGGGCAGAAGCGGCAGGCTTGACCTTAACCGAGCGATCGACTCTGAGCTTGGCCGGGCTATTTGCTGTGCGAATGGTTTTAGATTCAGTGATTTCAGATCGGGTGATTGCAGATCAAGTAATCTCGGATCAGGCGATGCCAAATCCGGTGAGTTCAGAGGCCAAAGACGCAAAGGACACAAAACCAGAAGCGGGCCCAGAGTTCGATCGCACCTGGCTCACCCTGATTCCCGTCACCCCGCGTTTGAGTTTGTTGCTGGTGGGGAGCTATAACCCCCGCGAAAATCCGACGGCGGAGGCGGTGCTAACCAAAATTCACCGCTCGATCGAGCTGTTTTTTGAGCAACCCACCGACATACGCACACCGGCCCAGCAGTTACTTCCCCTGGAGTTGCCGCCCTTGGAAAATTCACCCGGCGAGCAGGAACCCCAAACCCCCTAGAAATAATCCAATTCAAAACAACTCAACACAATTCAATTCAAAACCATCCCAACTATCAAAACCATCAAAAATGGGGCGATCGAGAAGTTCGATCGCCCCATTAGTTAATTCCTGGTTAATGCATGGGTCACTGATAACAGGCCCTTGGAATTAAGAACCCACCGTAGCCGGTTCCAGCTTTTCCAGCATCAGCTTCGATCGCTTCAACAGGGCTGGCACTGGAATTGGGTAGCGACCATTGAAACAAGCCGTACAGAAATTCTGCGTGGCATCTTGGGTCGCTTCCAGCATCCCTTCTTCGCTCAGGTAAGCCAGCGTATCCACACCAATTTGATTGGCAATTTCCTGCACTGACTTGGTGGCCGCAATCAGTTGCGATTGGTTATCCGTGTCGATGCCATAGAAGCAAGGATGGGTGACCGGCGGCGAAGAAATGCGCATGTGAACTTCCGTGGCTCCCGCATCCCGCAAGGCTTTTACGATCTTGCGGCTGGCGGTTCCCCGGACGATTCAATTATCCACAATAATCACCCGTTTGCCCGCGAGCACATCCCGCAACGGGTTCAGCTTCATCCGAATTCCCGATTCCCGCATGGTTTGGGTCGGTTGAATGAAGGTGCGGCCCACGTAGCGGTTTTTGATCAACCCTTCGGCGTAGGTGATGCCCGAAACCTGGGAATAGCCGATCGCGGCAGGAACACCGGAATCGGGCACAGCAATCACAATGTCCGCATCGATCGGGGTTTCGATCGCCAAACGCCGTCCCAACCGCATCCGATAGCTATAGAGGCTGTCGTTGTGGAACTTGCTGTCTGGGCGAGCGAAATAGATCATCTCAAAAACGCACAGCTTCGGCTCCGGCTGCGTGGCCCAAAAGAAGGAGGCGAGACCATCGTTCGTGATCCAAACCATTTCCCCCGGTTCCACATCCCGCAGATAGTCCGCGCCGATGATGTCTAGGGCACAGGTTTCCGAAGCCAGCACATAGCGCTCGGGCGCACCGGGCAGCGTGCCAATCACCAGCGGTCGCACGCCGTTGGTGTCGCGAGTGCCGATCATGCCGTCGGGAGTCCCAATGACCAAACTGAAGGCCCCTTGGCATTGCTGGAAGCCCAATGGCCCCTTCCATCCAACCCAAACCGCTGTCCACCTCTTGGCCAATGGCGATCGCGATCGCCTTCGGAGTCCGTGGTGGTGGCAAATTCACAGTTGCGGGCGGCCAAGGAATCTCGCAGTTCCGCCGTGTTGACCAAGTTGCCATTGTGGGCCAGGGCCAAAGACCCCAAGCGCGTTTTCACCACGGCCGGTTGTGCATTGACACGACGGCTGGATCCGGTGGTGGAGTAGCGGGTGTGGCCCACGGCCAAATTTCCCGGTAGCTCTTGCAGAATTTTTTCGTTGAAGACTTGCGAAACGAGGCCCATGTCCTTGTGGACATGCACCGTTGAGCCATCAAAGGTGGCAATCCCCGCCGATTCTTGCCCCCGGAGCTGGAGTGCAAAGAGTGAAAATAAGCAAGGGTGGCGATGTTTTCGCCCGGCGTGTAAACCCCAAAACGCCACAGGCTTCTTCGGGTTTGTCGGGCCGATTGCCCATCAGATTGAACAGGTCTTCAGACTCGGAGGGAAACATTGGGCGACAATGACTCCTAGCAGCAAGAGCGGGTGAATTAGCAAAAGACGGTCAGAATCGCGATCGAGTGAGGCTGGCGCGGCTGGTTAGCGCAATGTTTCCTGAGCCAGGTGATTCCTGGTGCAGCGATTGGAAGCCAAAAAATCGGCCACTCAGGAAGTTAACAAGCTCTTAACGATCCCGCCTTAACAGTAACAGAAGTTGCGGAATCGATCGGCTGTGGCGATGGCGAATTCAAGGGCAATCATCATCGGGGCAATTTCCATGGCATCCCGATCGCGTCTCCATGATCCTGGCTGGCTCCCGATCGGCTTGCTGGGCAAGCACCAAGCTCGCCCCTGTGGCTGATCAGCGGTTCATCGCCTGATTGCACTGCTGATTGATTGTCGTTGATTATCAAGTCGATTGTTATCTATTATCAACCTGACTATTCAATGAACGATTAAACGATTAATCGATAACGATCAGCAGTGATCCTTGGTGGGCGATCGATTGGCGCGAGATGACGATGACGGGGCAATCTCCCTTAAACCAACCGCTCCATCCGGCGGGCGATCGCCTTGCTCCAGCCTTCGGTCATGGTTGCCAGGGCCGGATTGATCGCCGTTGCGCCGTCCGGTGCGTCGATCACCAGCCGATCGCCCCGACGGTTCCCAGCTTGGCCCAATCGGAGCCGAGCTGCTCGGTCAACCAGGCTTCAAAATCAGCCGCCCCATCGCCCGCCACGGACACCACGATCCGCGCGCCGCCTTCGCCGAACAGGCCGCATTCCCAGCGATCGGCTCTGGGCTCGATCGCGACTGTTGCGCCCAGGTTGCCGCTAATGCAGGACTCGGCCAGGGTGACAGCCAGGCCGCCTTCCGCGCAGTCGTGGGCCGATTCAATCCAGCCCTGGCGAATGCCGTTGCGACAAGCGGCTTGCACGGCCCGCTCCCGATCGAACTCCACCACGGGCGGCCGACCGGCGATCGTGCCATGGATCGCCGCCAGATAATCCGACGCGCCCAGGGTGACAGGAGCTTGCGCGCCCAGCAGATAGATGCCATCGCCCGCCCCTTGGAAGCCCTGGCCGGCGATTTGGTGAATGTTCTCGATCGCCCCCACCATGCCCACCACGGGCGTGGGATAGATCGCCTGGGGATTGCCCTCGGAATCCAAGGTTTCGTTATAGAGCGACACGTTGCCGCCCGTGACCGGCGTACCCAACTCCCGGCAGGCATCGGCCAGGCCGCGACAAGCATTGGCCAACTGCCAATAGCCCACGGGCTTTTCGGGGCTGCCGAAGTTGAGGTTATCGGTCACGGCCAGCGGTTCCGCCCCCACGCAAGACAGGTTGCGGGCCGCCTCCGCCACCACACCCAAGGCCCCTTGGTAGGGGTCGAGGTACACATGGCGAGCATTGCAATCCACCGTGGCCGCCACGCCCTTGTTGAAGGGAGTGGTCGCGTCGGTCACCAGTTGGGCCGCAGCCCGCACCACCGCCGCATCGGCTCCACCGGGCACGATCACCGTGTTGTTTTGCACCTGGTGATCGTATTGGCGATAGACCCAGGATTTTGAGGCGATCGAGGGGGTTTCCAGCAGGCTTTGCAGCACCGCGCTCCAGGGGCGATCGCCCAACCCTGTCACCGAACAAGCGGGAACGAGTCCGGCGACCAAGCCCAGGCCGTTCGGCGTAGGCCGGCGCTTCCGCCATCAGTTCCCGGCGATAGATCGGGGTGTTGTCCGCCAGGGCCGTCGCCGGAATTTCCGCCGCGATTCCCCCCTGGAACCGAATCCGGACGATCGACTCCTCGATCACTTCCCCAGCCACCACCGCTTGCAGACCCCAGCGATGGAAGATGTCGATCAGCTCCTGTTCGCGGCCCTTGTGCGCCACAAACAACATCCGCTCCTGGGACTCCGACAGCAAATATTCGTAGGGAACCATCCCCGACTCGCGCACGGGAATCTTGTCGAGATCTAAATCAATGCCTACGCCGCCCTTGGCCGCCATTTCCGCCGTGGAGCAGGTGATGCCCGCCGCGCCCATGTCCTGGTCGCTGCCACTGCGCCGGTTTTGAAGGCTTCCAACAGGCTTCGATCAGGGACTTTTCGAGGAACGGATTACCCACCTGTACGGCCGGGCGATCGTCCATCGACTCATCGGTCAACTCCGCGCTGGCAGCCTGCCCCGCCCATGCCGTCGCGGCCCGTTGTGGATTCCCATGTACAGCACCGGGTTGCCAATGCCATAGGCTCCCGCCTTGACGATTTCCGGTGTTTCCATCAGCCCCAGGGCCATGGCATTCACCAGCGGGTTGCCACTGTAAGCGGGGTCAAAATAGACCTCACCGCCAACGGTGGGCACGCCCACGCAGTTGCCGTAGTGGGAAATGCCAGCCACCACCCCTTCAAACAGGCGGCGGTTGCGGGCATCATCCAGGGAGCCAAACCGCAGGGCATTCAAAATGGCGATCGGGCGGGCCCCCATGGTGAAGATGTCCCGCAGGATGCCGCCCACGCCGGTCGCCGCCCCCTGGAAGGGTTCCACGGCGGACGGGTGGTTGTGGGATTCGATCTTGAAGGCCAGGTGCAGCCCATCGCCCAGATCCACCACGCCAGCGTTTTCGCCGGGGCCCACGAGGATGCGCGGGCCGCTGGTGGGAAATTGGCTGAGCAGGGGGCGAGAATTCTTGTAGCAGCAGTGTTCCGACCACATCACACCAAACATCCCCAGTTCGGCTTTGTTGGGGTGGCGGCCCAGTCGATTCACAATATCGACGTATTCATCGGGCTTGATGCCTTCGGCGGTGATTTCAGCGATCGGGAAGGGTGCGGATTCGAGAACGGTTTCGGGGGTTGACACGGCTTTGGTGGCGCGATTCAGAAAGCGCCCTAATTGTACAACCGAGGCGATCGGCGTGCCCGCCCCCACTTCCCTTACTCCTTCAGTAACTAAAGTTCAGTTTATCTTGTAGCTCGCAAGCACTATAGCAGCGCACAGCTAGTGAAGTAATGGTACGGCTCTACCAGAGTAGTGATCACAGGCACCATCAGGGATGATGTGGTAGTGGTAAAATTGTTGTAGACATCTAAAATTATTGTAGGCATCAGGGTTCTATTTAACCTTTACTCAGTTATTCGCAGCTCTTAATACTACCTTAAGACTGAAATCAACACAGGAACAATCGTAAGATGTGAAGCTTGTCCATCGTCAAGGTAAAACACTACTAAGCAATATCTGGGATAATAAAATGGCAACACTTCCTAACTTTTTGGAATCGCGAGAGAAACTAGCAGAATTCTTTTCTCAGCAGTTTACCGACAAGGAAAAAGGACAAGCCTTTGAAGATTTTTGCAAGGCATTAATTATTCAAATGCAAAATCCAAATCAATCTTCTTTGGAAGTAATTCCTGACCTGTCTCGAATTGAAACCACCAAGGGAAGTCATGACAAAGGAATTGACTTGAAAGGTTTTGGGGAAGAAGGACAGCTAGTCCTTATAGGACAATCTAAGTTCAGAATTAGAACCATTGAAGAAATTGATTCAGTTATTTCAAAATTCGAGGGATTTATCCAAGAGACTGATCATCAACAGCCTCCACAACAGCTCAGTCTTCTAAAACATAACTCATCTCTTGGTGATGGTTACGGCATCACCTTTATTGTTTTGACGATGAGTGATTTACGCAGTTCTGAAAATGGTCTTTTGGCAAAATACTCAAGAGCCAACTTGTCATCATGCGCCTTCCACAGAAGCTTAGAAGAGCGAAATAAAATACTATTCATTGATGGAACAGATATCCTATCTATCCTAAAGGCAAACTTTTCCAAGCTTTCCGGAAAACTGCCTGATATAGAACTACGTTTTTATGGGCAAATACTTCAAGTTGAAAATGCTTACATCGGCGTTGTTTCTGGATATGAATTGAAGCGCCTGTACCATGAATTTGGTGAAGCAATTTTCTTTGAAAATATCAGGCTCTTTCTTGGCGAAGGAAGCAAGGTTTCAAAATCTGGAGGTGATAGCGTAAATCAAGTTATTCTCAAAACGGTCAAACAGGAACCAGAAGTGATGCTGGCTCGCAACAATGGAATTACCTTTAGATCATCTAAAATTATTGCTGGTGACACAACAATACTTAATTTGTCCGAGGCAAGCATTATTAATGGTTGTCAAACAACTATGTGTTTCGTCAAGGGATTGATTGATGATGAATCTTTGGAGAAAGATAATATCTCTTTGTACGATAAGCCTCCTTTTGTATTAGTTAAAGTTGTTGAAACAAACAATTCTTGGGATATAGCAAAATCGGCTAATTTTCAGAATGAAGTCGTCCAGATTGATTTGGAGCTGGCAAGGTATTTCCGTCCGCAAATTGTACAGCGCGCCAGTGTAAACCTTGGTATCTTTGCTGAGCAGGCTTCTTTGGAAAATCAAAAAGACACGCCATATTCGATTATTAAAACCATGACGAAAGTAACAGTGGATTATGATTCAACAAGATTCACGTTTATTGGTTTATTTAGTCGAGTGCTAAACAATACAATTGCAGGAGACTATACAGCACTCAGGACAGACCTTCTTGAAGAATTTCTGAGTAATGATGACACCGGACAAAAATATTTGGACTGATTTTTGATATGAACTCTAAGTTTCTTAGTGATTATTCAAAGATTAGTGAATTGAAATCCAGGAAGTCTCAAGAAAAGGATAAAAATCAAGAATCAGTAGCCGATACCCTCTGGTCTCGTCTGGAAAAGCCAAATTACCAAGCATTCATGAATATACTTGTTGCTTGCGTGATTAACCGTAGGAATATCTATGCTCAATCTCGTCAAATTGCATTCCATGAAATGGAAAGCTTTTTAGAAGGAGTTATCAATTTCAATGATAAACAAAGAACTAAGTATTATCTCAGTGCTGGAAAGCGATAACAACAGTGGCAATTGAGAATAAGGTTGCTAGAGAAATAAACCTGAAACAACTGTTTGCCAAATTTCGCGATTTGGGAACTGGCGTTGGCTTTAGCAATCTCTATGAAACTATTACTAGTACATACCTTCTAGAACTAGAGCTTTAGGGTCACGTATTAATGTCGCGTATTAATTCTGTACGATATGGGTTGTCATTTCTCGCACAGCTAGAATCAGGGCAAATTGTGCATCGCCCCAGTCATCCCATGCAAGTCCCCATTTACCAGCAGCTCTGATTCCCATCACCCATCAACTGCGGGCATACTTTCAGTAAAACTACCCCATCGCCTTGATCGACTAATGCTATTCGGCTCATGGGCACGGGGAGAGGCAACCGCTGATTCAGACCTGGATTTATTGGTGGTTTTACGCGATCCGGTTTCACCCAGCCGAGAAATTAGCCAAACCAGTGAATTTATTGGTCAACTTTGCTTACATTACAACATTTTGATATCGCTACTCTTTATGGGGCGATTCGCGCTTTGAATTTGAGAATTCTCCTCTGCTGCGAAATATCCGGCGCGAGGGAATTACACTATGACCCCAGAGCAAGCCGCTCTTTTGGTAAAGTCACAACGCAGCTTGCAAGCAGCCGATAGCCTATTAACGCAGGGCTTCTACGATTTTGCAGTTTCTCGGGCTTATTACGCTGCCTTTTATATCGCAGAAGCCTTGCTAGATCGCGAAGGGTTGGCCTTTTCGAGTCACGCAGCAGTCATCGGTGCTTTTGGACAGCACTTGGCCCGGACAGGGATTGTTCCTGTGAAATTTCACCGGTTTCTAATCGATGCGCAGGCTCAAAGAACTCGCGCTGATTATGACACCAGTTCTGACCTTTCCCTCACTGATGCTCAAGCGCTAATTGATCAGGCACAGGAACTCTATTCCGTTGCGGTAGACCTGCTGCGCGACGAATAGCTACACACGTGATCGCGACAGGATTCGCACCACTTGATTGGGTTGGCCCGTGGGGACGGCGGGACTCCACAGGATGGTTTCGCCGATGCCGCAGAGGTGCAGGCTCTTGACAAGGTGATTGACCGACTCGCTTTGACCCACGAGGATGATCCGGTTGCAGCGATCGTCCAGATGGTTCAGGCGTTCCAGAATGGGTCGATCGCCGTTGGTTGGGGTAGTCATATCGATTGAGCGCTGCTGAATTGACAACAAACTTACTGTAGTCGATTAAGTTGTCAACTCGCAACCTTTACGCGATTTCCCGAGTTTGACACCATGAGCGGCATGGAAGCTGGAAAGCACTACGCGAAACGCTACAGCAACACAACCTCACGCAAAATCGTTTAGCCGTAACGATGGGAATTGCGCGCGGCACGATGAGCCATTGGGTGGCGGAACGCGCGACCCGACGGCGGAAGCCATCCCAACCATTGTGGATGCCCTAGAGCAGTTGAACCCGGAAGCGGCGCGGGCCTTTGTTGAGGCGTATTTAGGCCGGGCGATCGGGAACTGTCACCCAAGCAGATTGAAGATGGAAGCTGAATGGAAGCCGGGAAAGCACTACGCAAAACATTGCAGCAGTACAACATCGCCCAGAATCGACTGGCGGTGAGCATGGGCATCAATCGCGCCACCATTAGCCATTGGTTTGCGGAACACGCCACCCGACGGCGGAATCGATTCCGGCGATCGGGATGCGCTGGAGCATTTGAACCCAGAAGCGGCGCAGGTTTTTGTTGAAGCCTATTTGGCCGGGCGATCGGGGAGCTGGCTCCTAAAGAGTCTGAGGGCGAGGGCTGAGCGGAAACGGCCGGAAAAGCATTACGCGAAACACCCCACAGTTAGCCTGCTGTCCGAAGTCAGCAGACGAGGGCTATGGGTATTGGTTGGCCGGCCAAGAGCGGCCGCAGATGAGCTGTTGATCAGGTCATTCAACAGTTAATTGATTGTGGGCAAAAATGTTAACTGCTGTTAGATTTGTTGTATCTTTCTCAGTCTAATTTAAAAATTTAGCATCCATAAATTTAGGACTCAATTATGTTTTTATACCTCGTGATTTTGCCATGTGCCTTAACAAGTGTTTCAGACTAGGTTTTCTTTAGTTAAAGAGGTGCTTCTTTATACTTTGCACAGTTCACCACTGAGGCTACTGGGCTAAGCAATGACAAGCCATTCAACCCAAAACGGTCTAACCGTTCCGGCTAAATCAATGAAATTTGGACTTCGTTCGATCGGCACTCGCTTGTTTGTGGCGGTGATTCTGCCGCTTCTATTGGTCTGGCAGCTTAGGGTATTTATTTTATAGTGAGCTGAAGTCTGTTCGGATTTTGCAACTAACGTCGGAAACGGATAACAAGGTTCGACATCTTGATGCGGAGCTGCTCAGTGGTGAAACCTTTTTAAAGAGTTTGGTTTCCTAACTATCTTCTTGCACGATAGTGGTGTGCGATCGCCTGAGGCCCTACGAGAAATTAGTACTTTCATTTATGTCAGCTCGTCCTAAGCTGATCACTGGATTTGGGGTGATGCAGTTCCCCAAGGGCTTGGTCGATTGTGAGTGGTTTGGGCCCATATTGAAGAATCTATTCCCATCGCGGGGTTAGCCTGGCTCAAAATCCTAAATTTATGCTGGTTGATTGATGGTAGTAGATTAATATCCCAAGATGCAATATTTTAAAGACGTGGCTAAGGCCCATCGCGATCTTTGGTCAGAGCCTTATATGAATGATAATTATCCCATTCCTGCTCATGACCTTTTCAGGGACGATTCGTAATCAAAAAGGTCAATTAATTGCCGTGATGAACGGAGATATTAATATTGATGATCTTAATAAAGATATTGATGCTAGTGATTCTTAATTTGAGTCAAGATGATCCTTCAATTCAATAGCAATGGCTACCATGCCCTAATCACAAAAAATGGGCAACTCTTGAGTTATTCTCTTGATTCCTTGTCAGGCTGCCCAAATGGCTAATGTTTCATCCATTCCATCCCTAAAACCGGTTTGGGAACAAATTCGTTACCAAATTAACCAAGGCATTGAAAAATCACATTTTGAATCTGATTCAATCTATTGGGTTTATCAAACAGTTCCCAGAACCCAATGGGTGATGCTGGAAGTGATTCCCTATGATGACGGTTGCCAAGCCTGCTCTGCTAGGAGCCATTAGCGCCACAATCATTGCAGCCGTCTTTTTGCTTTTGGTTGTTTGGTTATTTATTCGATTTTTAAATTGCTGTTTGCAACCCATTTTAGATGTTTGCGATTGCACTATTGGGATTATAGGGACATCAACAATTCAGGCGATGAAATTAGCCACTTGTCTGATGTCTTTTTCAATATGGTTAATCAGCAGCAAACCCTACTGCGAAAGTTGCAAACAGCCAACAATCAACTCGCGCAGTCAAAATCCACTGAACAGATAATTTCTTGGAACCATGAGCCACCAACTCCGCACTCCGTTAAATACAATTTTGGGAGTGGCGGAAATTTTGCAAGAGGGTATCTTTGGTGGAGTTAATAAGCAACAGCACAAAGCCTTAGAAAATATTGAAAAAGTGGCGCGCATCTTCTGGCTTTAATTAACGATATTTTGGATATTGCCAAAATCGAGTCGGAATTTTTGGAGCTGAATTGCACGACCGTCGCGATCGGGGCGCTTTGCGCATCAAGTGTGGCATTCATTCAGCCCCAAGCCGAACAAAAGAATATTCGACTGGAAACCAATCTATCGCCTAATTTGCCAGATCTATATATCGATGAACGTCGTATCCGCCAAGTTTTTGTTGAATTTGCTCAATAATGCCTTTAAAATTACGCCAGAAGGGGGACACATCACCCTAGAAGTGACTTGCCAAAGGAAGAGGGCGAGGACGAGGCAGACAAAAATGGAGAATTACAAAAATATTTTGTGCGAATTTCGATCACTGATACGGGTATTTGGGATTGCGCCAGAAGATATCAAGCGTCTTTTTCAGCCGTTCGTGCAAATTGATAGTGCCCTCAATCGTAAATATGAGGGAACGGGTTTGGGTTTGGCTCTTAGTGAAGCGAATTGTCGAACTTCACGGTGGTCGTGTGGGGTTGACCAGTGAAGTGAATGTGGTAGTTGTTTTACGTTCGATTTGCCTTATATTGAAAACGCGATTTTCCGTTGGGCGAGAACGGAAGGCAAGCCCAATTTACAGAAAGATCGGGAAACCTGCACTGAAGTAGCCCGAGAATGAGGACTGAAAAGGAATCGCCTAGATTTTTTCGATCGCCAGGTCGCGCAACCAAAGAAGCGATCGTCCTGCCACTCACGACCCTTTTCGCGGCTTAGATAACCGGTGAGTGGGGAAGCCAGTTCGATTGCCACGCTGTGCAGATTTTCCATTTCCAGTAATTTTGGTGGCTGGGAAGTGATATAGACCGCGTGAAGCTTGACTGTGCTGGCTCCTCTATTTTGATCTGTTACTTGTTAGTCGTTTCAGGCAATCAATCAAAAATGCACGAATTCGCAATTGTTCGATTTTTTCATCTATATAAGTTATTGATTTGGTCATCGGCTTCTTGAGCATAGGGCGGATTTTTTAGGCAATTTTTCTAGCTCCCATAAATTCAACGAACCAGGATAGGAAACATTGAGCTTAACCAAGCGTTCTAGGGTGGTGGGTTTAATCAAATTCTATACGGTTGCCTTGGGCTGTTTTTTGAGCATGGTGGTTGGGTTCACCAACAGAAGTCACTAATTTTATGGCTTGTTCATAGTCTTCAGGATTGAGATATTTGTTACCAAGTTTCATAAGCTGCGAAACACACCCCATCGGGTAGCGTATCGCGGCTGCTGGATTTACATTCACCGATGATTAAATAGGGCGATTCACAAACAAAATCTTAGACCGCCTGCGCCGCCAACACTATCGGGATCAAGGTGAGCTTTGGGGTTTTGATTGCGGTTAGAAAATCCCAAAGAAAATCATGGCTTGGCGCACCAGCCGCTCGAAATTCATTGCCTTCGCTGGATGCGCCGACTTTAGAAATTTTGCTCATCCAGGGACTGAGACGGACGATCGCCCTGGCACGCGCCACCCCAAAGGCTTGGATGCGGTTGTCGTAATTGTGTGGCGCTGGGCAGTGTGTTGGCTAAATCAGCAAGGGTGGATTGGAGGGCTTCGAGTTCTGAATGTTCGGGCGGCTGTCGATCGCGTAGTCGTCGCGATCGCCTGTTTGAAAACCGCTTCTGGCAGCACCGGCTCAGGATTTTCCGCTGTGAAGGGACGGGCATCACCACGGATTTTCCGATCGCGCTGCGAGGCTCTTCAAAATCGGTGCTCCAGCGGGTGGGGGGTGAAGCAGTCGAAAAGCACGGACGGTGGCTAGGAAGAAATGTCCTTTGGTGGTGATTCAGCTGAGCGAGGAAATCCTCAGACCAAATGGTGAGGGCCTGGCGATCGCGTCAAATGAACCGGCGAAAGTCGTCAATAATTTGGCATTTCACACAGGCGACGATCGCCCGGATGGGCAGGGAAAGCTCTCGGAACCCGAAATCTGCGAATCGGTAAGGGCGATCGGGTGCTATTGGGGATTGAGGCGATTCCGGGAATCGGCTGAAGCGCCAACATACGCTGGGGGCTTGATGAACGTGGCGGACACACATCGCCAACATTCGCCCTTGCAACAGTGCCTAGAAATCTCAGATTCTGGCAAGCAGAGGGCGGCGGTGGGTTTGGGTTGTAGTTCCATG